>OZ223256.1:0-243059 GCA_965140555.1 Vallitaleaceae bacterium
GGTAAAATTATCGTATACCCACAAAAAGATGCCAAATGGATTGCTGAAGAAAATATCATCGTCGGCAACACACTGCTCTATGGTGCAACAAGTGGTGATGTTTATATCCGTGGTATTGCAGGCGAACGTTTTGCCGTTCGTAATTCCGGTGTAAACGCTGTTGTAGAAGGTGTTGGTGATCATGGTTGTGAATACATGACCGGCGGTGTCGCTGTCATTCTAGGTCGAACAGGACGTAACTTTGGTGCCGGTATGAGTGGTGGTATGGCTTTCGTTCTTGATGAAGACGGTGATTTTATCGACAATCGTTGCAATCATCAGATTGTTGTTACCGAATCTGTAACAGAAGAAAGTGATATTGATTGCTTACGTTCCATGATAGAACAGCATGTCAAGTACACTGATAGTGCTAAAGGGCAACGTATACTTGATGACTTTAACAACTATTTACCAAAATTTGTAAAAGTCATTTCCCCGGCATATAAAGACGTATTAAGTCAACGTGCAGCTGAAGCTGCATTGGTTTAGGAGGTGACACCATGGGAAAAATTACTGGATTTAAAGAAATAGGACGCCAAAACGGTTCCTATCATGATGAAAAAGAACGGGTAACCCATTGGAGTGATATCTATATCCCTCTTGATACGGAAGGTATAACAAACCAAGCTGCACGCTGTATGGATTGTGGAATCCCCTTCTGTAACGCAAGTTGCCCATTAGGCAATATTATCCCGGACTTCAATGATCTTGTTTATAACCAACAATGGAAGAAGGCATTACAAGTCTTACAAACAACAAATAACTTCCCGGAATTTACCGGGAAGATTTGCCCGGCACCCTGTGAAAGCGGCTGTGTCTTAGGGCTTATAGAACCTCCTGTATCTATTGAAGACATTGAACTTGCCATTGTTGAACGCGGATGGGAAGAAGGTTGGATTAAACCTCAGCCTCCGGCTGTCAAAACCGGCAAATCCATTGCCATTGTCGGCTCAGGACCTTCCGGAATGGCTGCCGCCCAACAATTAGCTCGTGTCGGCCATGACGTAACCTTATTCGAACGCCAAGACGCTATAGGGGGCGCTATGCGCTACGGTATTCCCGACTATAAATTACCGAAGAATTATATTGATCGTCGTGCTGAGCAAATGAAAGTAGAAGGTGTTGATATCCGTGTTAATACCAATGTTGGTGTTGATATAACAGCCAACGAACTTAAGGAACAATTTGATGTCGTTTGCCTCACAGGTGGTTCTACTGAACCTCGCGATCTTGTTATTTCAGGCCGTGAATTATCCGGCATTCACTTTGCTATGGATTTTCTCCCTCAATCAAACAAACGCAACGCAGGCCAAGAAATCGATCCCGACGTATCCATTCATGCAAAAGGCAAAAAAGTCGTTGTTATTGGTGGTGGTGATACCGGTTCTGACTGTATCGGTACAGCTCTTCGACAAGGTGCGACAGAAATCACACAACTCGAACTATTACCTATGCCCCCTAAAGAAAGGGACAATTCACAACCTTGGCCGGTATTCCCTCGACTTTATAAGACAAGCACATCGCACAAGGAAGCCATGGCTAATCTTGGTGTCGATGTCCGTATGTTTAGTATCGGTACCAAAGAGTTCATTGGCAATGAAAAAGGTGAATTAACAGCACTCAAATGTGTCAAATTAGATTGGATAACCCCGGAAGACGGCGGACGTCCTATGATGAAAGAACAAGAAGGCTCTGAATTCATTATCGAAGCAGATTTAGTATTGTTCGCTATGGGCTTCCTTCATCCACAACATACCGGGTTATTGGATGACCTCGGCGTTAGTTATGATCCACGTGGAAATGTGTCCACTGATCACACCTATCAAACGTCTGTTGAGAATGTTTTTGCTGCAGGAGATATGCGACGCGGTCAGTCTCTTGTTGTTCACGCCATCTCTGAAGGCCGTAAACTAGCACGAGAAGTAGATACCTATCTTATGGGAGAAACATTCTTACGCAGTGCACTCAACTAAATATATACACATCAAAAAGGAAGTTGCAAAGCAACTTCCTTTTCTTGCGTTATCAAACACTTTCCTATCACCAAAAAACGCCGCGTTAAAAACCGAATTTTAACCCAATAAAGCCTCTACTTTTTTGAGTTCTTCTCGAATCCTAATATTTTGAGGACAATGACTTTCACAAGCACCACATTCAATACAACTCACTGCCTTTTGCTTCTCATCTACTTCTTGGTACTGCCTTATATTACGCTCTTTAATTACCGAACTATCAAAGAGATGGTATTCATTATAACGGCTAAAATTCCATGGGATGTTCACACCTACAGGACATGGCAAGCAATACTCACAAGCCGTACAATCAACCTGTATGCGATCTCTAAATATTTTTTTGACACGATTCATAATCTCAATTTCTTCCTCGTTCATACATCCGACAGATGCCGTCCCCGCCGTATCTACATTCTCTATGGTCTGCTGCATTGTGCTCATTCCTGACAACACAACATGTACTTGAGGATCATTATATAACCAACGAAAAGCCCATTGTGCCGGTGTGTGCTTTGTCGTCGCTCCCTCAAACAATTGAACAACCTCTTCCGGAATATTATTCACCAAGTTCCCACCACGCAGGGGTTCCATAATGACAATGCCCAACCCCTTATTGGCCGCGTATTCCATACCTTCCCTTCCAGCTTGATAACCTTCATCAATATAGTTAAGCTGCACTTGACAAAATGACCAATCATAAGCATCTACAACCGTCTTAAATAGCTCCAAACGATCGTGGAAAGAAAATCCGGCATACTTTATGCGACCGTCAGCAATAGCCTGATCTAGAAATTCGAAAATTCCTAATGCGGTTAAATTATCCCAATACTCTTGATTAATGGCATGAACCAAATAAAAGTCAATGGACTCCGTTTCCAATCGTTCTAATTGACGGTTAAGATAATAATCCATATCCTCACGACTATTGATAAGCCATGACGGTAATTTTGTAGCTAATTTAACTCTCTGACGATAGCCATCTTTTAAACATTTGGCAACAAAAAGCTCACTACTTCCACCATCCTTAGAACCATTCCCATGGTAAGGATATGCTGTATCAATATAATTAAGCCCTTGATCAATAGCATAACGAACCATCTTCACCGCTTCTTTTTCATCTATTTTTGTAGAATCTTTGGCAATAATTGGCAAACGCATACAGCCAAATCCTAGACTAGATACACGTTCTCCCGTTTTTCCGAATGTACGATATAGCATAATGACCTCCTACGATATGTTTTATTCTTTCTCCATCTATTATACAGGCTAAAGTACACTATAAGTCAAGACTCCAATACACTATATAAATCCAACTCATGCTAGCCGTTCCAACTGTTACGCCTCTTTATAGTTTACCTTATACAAGCTCAATCCTTGAGCCGGCGCCGTATAGCCAGCCTCCGCCCGATTTCCGGTATCTAAAACATGCACAATACTATCTACTTGGCGCTTTCCTTGTCCGATTTCTATAAGGGTACCCATGATAATTCGCACCATATTATATAGAAATCCCGTACCTTCAATATAAAATTTAATATATTTCTCTGATTCCTCAATTTGAATATCTATAAGTTCTCGTACTGTTGACTTTTTTGTCTTATCCGATGAAAACCCCTTAAAATCATGTTTCCCTTTAAACGCCTCAATGCCTCGCTTAACTTTATTCACATCTATCGGTTCTTCCAAACATGTCACATAATCTCGATCAAATATTGGTTTTGTACCTTCATAAGCCTTGTAAAGCGTGTAGCAATAAACTTTTGAAGATGCACTATGACGACTGTGAAACCGCTCATCAACTTTCTCAACTCGACTTATATTTATATCTGCGGGCAAATAATGATTTATCTGCTCTAGCAATGTTTTCTCGTCCCATTCTTTACGCAGATGCACATTAGCAATCTGTTCTCTTGCATGAACCCCTTTATCCGTTCGTCCGGAGCCAATAACTTGTACATCTTCTCCTGTAAGCGTTCTTAATAACGTTTCTAATTTCCCTTGAATTGTTTTATCCGCATTTTTGTTTTTTTGCCATCCGGAATAATTTTTCCCGTCATATTCCATTGTTAATTTATAATTCATATCTGTACGCCTCTATTCTATATTTCTGTATATGTGGAGGATTAACGTATCCGTTCTAACGCCCTAATCATTATATGATTTCCATCCATGTTAGCAATGACTTTTGGTCACCCATATGATATAATTAATCACGTATGAATACGAAAGGAGATTATTATGGAGACACAAAATCCTATTGTTACATTAACAACCAGTCAAAACCAAGATGTCAAAATAGAGCTTTATCCCGATATCGCACCGAATACGGTGAATAACTTCATCGCCTTAGTCCAAGATGGCTATTATAATGGCTTAACATTTCATCGAGTCATTCCGGGCTTTATGATTCAAGGCGGTTGCCCTGACGGTACCGGAATGGGTGGTCCGGGTTATTCTATTAAAGGTGAATTCAAAAGTAACGGCTTTGATAATAGTCTTAAACACTCCCGTGGTGTTCTATCTATGGCTCGCTCTATGAATCCAAATTCAGCCGGTTCTCAGTTTTTTATTATGGTTAAGGATTCACCCCATCTTGATGGACAATATGCCGCTTTCGGCAAAGTTATCAGTGGTATGGAAGCATGTGACGCTATTGTCAGTGCAGATCGTGATGCCAATGATATGCCTTATGAACCACAAGTCATTGCAAAGGCATCTGTCGATACTTTTGGTATTGATTATGACGCACCTGAGAAACTTTAAAATTAGTATCTCTATTTAAAAAGCTTGCATCGGTCATTCCGACACAAGCTTTTTTTCATTGTATATAACAAGATTTTTACCTCGACTTTTACCCTCATATAGCCGCTGATCTGCCAAATGAATACTTTGCTCAAAATCATTAGCTAAAATCGCCAATCCAAAAGTCATGGTAATGGATATATTTCGTTCAACACCGCAAAATCGACTTGTTGCAATCCGTTCTCTAACCCGGTCTGTAAATGCTGCACCTTCATCCATCGACATATTCGGAAGCAGAAAAAGAAATTCCTCACCACCCCAGCGAGCAACATAAGCGCCATCGGGCATCATACTCTTAAGTATATCTGAAATTTCTCTGAGCAGCATATCTCCACAAGGATGTCCATAGCGATCATTGATCGATTTGAAATCATCAATATCTGACAAGACCAACAGATGTTCACCGTCACTCAGGCGATTTACACAACGCTTCATCCCTCTCCGATTGAAAAGCGATGTCAACGCATCCATATGGACCTCTTTTGCCAATTTCTCATTCTTACGAATTAAATTTTGATTTACCTCAATGTATTCATTGATTTCTTGTTCTTTCCGATAAAGATTATACTCATTTTGCAATCTATATATACGCTCTTTATTGGCATCTGCTGTCATGTGTTCTTTCAGCTCGGTTCCTGTCTTATATGAGTTATATGCCAATTCGTAGTCACCGATATTGGCATACACTTCTGAGAGCAAGTAATATAAATCCACCTTATACTTTTGTATGTTGCAACGTCTAGAATAGGCCAAGGCTTCTTCCAGAATAAACAGCGCCCGTCTTTTATGACCTTCTTTATAAAGCAACCGCCCCAACAGGAAATTTGCAAAAATAATTCCACTGTTATAATTAATATCTGTCGATAACATAAGAGCCTTTTCATAGAAATGTTTGAAAATTCGTTGTTATTCTCTTTAGCGTATAGTGATGCTATCTCAAGATAAATAAGAACGAGTCCCTTTTCATCATTGATTTCTTTATACATCTCAACAGATTTAAAGCCATACTTAAATGCCTTTTCATATAACTTACGCTGACCGGATAGTTGACATAGGGTTAAATTAGCATCTCCTATCAATTGCTCATCATGCAGTAGTTCTGCCAATTGTAATGCTTCTACTGCGTAGTCCATAGCTAGGTCCGGTGATCGCATCTCCATATAAACTCTAGCTAAATGACGTAAAATATCACATTCTTTACGCTTTATATCCGACGTTCCAAGTTCTTTAAGGGCTTCCAAATAATAATAAACAGCTGATTCATAGATACTCAACTTACTATAAATATCACCTGTCAGTTTCAAGGTGTAGTAATATTCATCTGCATTTTTATTGGCTTCATCCAGATGATGCGCCTGTAAAACAAAATCAAGAGCATTAAAGTAGTCATTCAGATAATAATAACAATGGGCAACCATATTTACAAAGGACAAATTATCCTTATATTGTCGACTTGCCTGCAATGCTTCCTCCAAATGATATTTCGCTGATAGCTCGTACTTCACATAGTATTGATAATCGTATATGACCTCTACTTTCATTGCATCCCCATCCAATATTATCTAAATGACTGATTAGTCGCTCTTATAATTTTAACATAGGACTTTACGGCAGTAAAGCTTTAATTCTCTTGTTTGTAGAGCTCATAGAAGGAGTATCCACCCATAAGATTCATTGCCTTGAACCCATTTGCTTTTAGGATATTGGATGCAATATATCCACGAAGACCAGCAGCACAATAAATGGCAATAGTTTTATTTTTATCAAGTTCATCCAAGCGTTGACGTAATTCATCGACAGGAATAAGTAGACTAGGATTAATTGCTCCAAGTTTATGTTCTTCTTCTGTTCTTACATCAAGAAGTTGAACCTCCTTCAAGTCAAGTTTTGCGATATCTCTAGGAAGAATAGCTTGCATCTTACCACTCAAAATGTTCTCCGCAACAAATCCAATCATATTCACAGGATCTTTTGCTGATGAAAATGGAGGTGCATATCCTAATTCCAACTGTTTCAAGTCACTCACTTTTCCACGGAATCGTATAGCCGTTGCAATGACATCAATGCGTTTATCGACACCTTCTTTACCTATTCCTTGCGCTCCAAGAATGAGTCCGTCATTATCAAATAGCAATTTAAGATAAATCGTCGATGCTCCAGGATAATAGCCGGCATGAGAACCAACAGGAATAAAAGCTACGTGATACTCTTTACCACAACGTCTTCCTCCTTTTATGAGAGTCTTCTCATTCATACCCGTTGAAGCTACTGTCAAATCAAATACTTTAACAACTGATGTTCCTTGTGTTCCTGTATAAGCATCTTCCATCCCAACAATGTGATTGGCAACAATTCGACCCTGTTTATTAGCAGGACCTGCTAAAGGAACCATCGTTGGTGACTTTGTCATAAAATCTTCAATTTCAACTGCATCACCTAATGCATATATATCCGGCTGTGAGGTTTGCATATATTGATTGACAACAATCCCTCCACGTTGATTCATCTTAAGATTTGCTTTCTTACCTAATTCATTATTCGGACGTACGCCTATGGATAAAATAATCAAGTCACTCGTTAATACCGTTCCGTCCTTCAAGACAACATCCGTACGCTTTGAGTCTTTAGCATTTACATGAAAGTGATCCACGCCATTATTTAAATGAAGATCAATACCTTTTTCTTTCAAATGTTGATGTACAATCTGAGCCATATCAAAATCTACAGGTGCCATCACTTGATCTAACATCTCTGCAATAGATACGTCAAGACCTAAATCTTTTAAATTTTCCGCCATCTCAAGGCCTATAAATCCACCACCGACAACCGTTGCCGTCTTTAGATTATTTTCCTTAACAAAGACTTTAATTCGGTCCATATCCGGTATGTTCCACAATGTGAAAACATTTTCTCGATTAATACCCGGAATTGGTGGTCTAAGAGGTGATGACCCCGGAGAAAGAACTAATACATCATAAGACTCTGTATACGTTGCTCCAGTCACTGTCTGTGTAATAGAGACTGTCTTATTAACCGTGTCAATATCGGTCACTTCCTGTGATACACGAACATCAATATTAAATCGTTGATGCATGGCTTCTGGGGTTTGCAGCAACAAATCATCTCTATCCTCTATAACATCACTAATATGATAAGGTAATCCACAGTTAGCAAATGATATATAAGGTCCTCTTTCCACAATTATTATTTCTGCGAACTCATCCATACGACGTAGTCTGGCTGCTGTTGTTGCTCCACCTGCAACGCCACCTACAATTACAACTTTTTTACTCATTTATTATCTCTCCTTTGTCTTATGCTACGATTCATCATTATCGTCTACATTAAGCAAGTAATTATATTACATTATGTAAATATTACGATATTTAGACGAATCTGTCAACCTATTCTTCATCATAACACGTAAAAATCAATAAAGCCATAGATAGATATTATTAGTCACGGACATACTCGCTCCACTGCGTTCGCCTATATAGCAATTCAATGTCTTAATTGTATAAAAATAGCGTAACAGTCTGAACTGCTACGCTATAAACGCTAACTTCTATGATTTATTGATCACTTTGGCGATCATATCCATAATTACGAAGAAGGAAATCACTGTCTCTCCAGTTATCTTTAATTTTAACCCATAAGTCAAGATGCACGCGACTACCTAAAAGCGCTTCTATATCGCGTCTGGCTCCGGTTCCGATCTTTTTAATCATACTGCCTTGTTTACCCAGTATAATAGGTTTATGAGACTTTCTTTCACAAATAATTGTAGCATGAATATCAATCAGTGGCTTTCCTTCCCGCTCTTCAAATCCATCAATCACAATGGCAATACCGTGGGGCACTTCTTCTTTTAATAAAAAGAGTGTTTTTTCACGAATAAGTTCAGCAACCAATTGTTTTTCCGGTTGATCACTAATCATATCTTCCGGGAAAAATTGAGGACCTTCTACAAGATGTTTTTCGATGCTTTCTGTTAGTGCTTCTGTATTCTCTCCCGTTAATGCTGAAAGAGGAATAATCGCATCAAAGTCATAGGCTTTGCGATATGTATCTATAACCAATAAGATCTCTTGTTTGGAAATCGTATCAATTTTGTTAATAACTAAAATTACAGGTGTATTGACCGTCTTAAGCTGTTCAATAATAAATCGATCTCCCGCCCCAATGCTTTTATCCGGTTCTACTAGCCATAAAACCGCATCGACCTCAGCAAAGGTTGATAACGCCGCTTTATTCATAAATTCACCTAATTTATGTTTTGGCTTATGAATCCCCGGTGTATCAATAAAAATAATTTGTTTGTCTTCTTTTGTTAAAATCGTTTGTATTCGGTTACGTGTCGTTTGTGGCTTGTTTGACATAATGGCAACCTTACGCCCGATTAAATGGTTCATCAATGTAGATTTACCTACATTAGGACGACCGATAAGTGCTACGAATCCTGATTTGAACATGTTTCCTCCTATATGTTATGTTATTATGCCGGATGTTCATCTGACATAACAGTATCTTTCCCATTCATCTTGGGATATTGTTTAACCTCAGCCATTTGTTTTTCCAAATTACTAAATGCTACACTTAACATCAATTTGATCCGATTAAGCTGATTCACTTCACTTGCCCCCGGATCGTAATCGATAGCAGCAATGTTGGCATAAGGATATTGTTTCTTAATAGGTTTGATCATGGACTTTCCGACAACATGATTAGGCAAACATCCAAACGGTTGTACACAGACCACATTTTCCACGTCATGCTTCACTAATTCAACCATTTCGCCGGTCAAAAACCAACCTTCACCGGTTTGATTTCCTAAAGATATAAGTTCTGACGCTAACTCAGCCTTTTCTTCAATACGTGTCGGTGCCGTGAAGTGCTTGCTCTTTATTAATGCCTTACGCATTGGCGCTCGGAAGTATTCAATGACCTCAATGGCGGTTTTATTGCCCCACCAAGCTAGTTTACCAACCTCATATTGTTCATGTTTGAACTTCGTATTATAAGCAGAATACAAGAAAAAGTCCATTAAGTCCGGCACGCTTACTTCTGCACCTTCTTCTTCTAACACACGAGCAAGTTGATTATTTCCTGTCGGATGATATTTTACCAAAATCTCACCGACAATACCCACCTTTGGCTTCTTAATATCGTATACAGGTATGGCATCAAACGCTTCAACGATTTCTTTAATTAAGCGACGGTATTGACTCATACTCCTAGAACGAACGACAGCAAAAGCCTTTTCTCTGTATTCTTCATACATCGCCATCGTCATCCCTTTTGTCTTCTCATAAGGACGCATTTTCTGCGTTACTCGCATAAACAAATCTCCAAATACCGTAGCCATCAATGCCGTCTTAACCAATGGCATATTCATCTCAAATCCAGGATGTTTTTCTAATCCTACCGTATTGACGGACACTACAGGCACTGTAAAAATCCCCGCATCTGTCAACGCCTTACGTATAAAACCAATATAGTTTGATGCACGACACCCACCACCTGTTTGGGTAATAAAGACGGAGGTGTTTTCCAAATCATAGTCGCCACTTAGCAAGGCCGCCATAATTTGACCGGTAACCAATATAGACGGATAACACGCATCATTATTAACATACTTCAATCCAGTATCAATTGCTTTTGTATCCACATCAGGAAGCACGACCACATTATAGCCCAAATGTGTCAATCCTTCTTGGAAGAACTCAAAATGTAACGGTGCCATTTGAGGTGCTAATATCGTATGGGTTTTCTTGTGTTCCTTCGTGAAACTTAAGCGATTTTCAATAATCGGTCGCTTTTGCAACTCTTTTCCTGATTTTTCTTTTTCATCCAATGCCGCCTTAAGGGAACGCATCCGAATGCGAATAGCCCCTAAGTTGTTACCTTCATCAATTTTAATCATGGTATACAACTTACCATGGGATTCTAAAATCTCATGAACTTGATCACTCGTAACGGCATCTACACCACATCCAAAGGATGTTAGTTGGACAAGTTCCAATTCTTTCGTCTCCCCAACAAATTGAGCGGCATGATAGAGTCGCGTATGGTAGGACCACTGGTCTAGCACTCGAAGGCGGTTATCCATATGACCCATATAGGCCACACTATCTTCTGTTAATACTGCCATGCCAAGATCTGTAATAATGTTGGTCAATCCATGATTAATTTCCGGATCCACATGATACGGACGACCGGCAACTACAATACCACGTTTGTGTTCTTGTTGTAACCATTCGACGACTTCTTTTCCTCGTCTATGTGTCTCCGCCTTATACGCTTCTTTCTCATCCCATGCTTTCTGGATTGCAAGTTTTAGTTCCTTCTTCGATACACCCATAGCCTTGAATGTATCGGCCAAACCTTTTAGAATAACTTCTTGCGTGTTCATAGAGATAAAAGGTTGTATTAATTGCACGTCACCATTTACAATTTCATCTGTGTTATGCTTAATGGTCTCAGGATATGATGTGACAATCGGACAATTATAGTGATTGTCACTACTATCAAACTCCTTCTCCTCATAAGCAACAGAAGGATAGAAGATAGTAGAAATCCCTTTATGAATCAAGTGCATAATATGGCCATGAACCAGCTTAGCCGGATAACAAACCGACTCTGAAGGAATGGTTTCTATTCCTTCTTCATAAAGTTTTTTGGTTGATTTCGGCGAAAGAACCACTCGGTAGCCTAAGCTAGTAAATAGTGTATGCCAAAACGGATAGTTTTCATACATATTTAATACACGAGGTATTCCTATTTCACCACGTGGCGCGTCTTCTTTCTTCAAGGAACGGTAGGCAAAGGCTCGCTTATATTTCTCGTCAAACAAGTTCGGCATAACATCCTTTTCTTCGCGAACGATTCCCGCTCCTTTTTCGCAACGGTTTCCCGAAACAAAACGTCGCCCGTCATTAAATTTGGAAACAGTTAACATGCAATGATTACCGCATAGTTTACAACGATCCATCTCGGATTCAACGGTAAAGGCATCCATAGCTTCCGGCGACAATAAGGATGACACTTCCCCTTCAACATAACTTTCTTTGGCAATAATTGCGGCACCAAAAGCACCCATAAGACCTGCTATATCCGGTCGAACCACTTCACGTTCTGATGCCTTTTCAAAAGCACGCAATACTGCGTCATTATAAAAAGTACCGCCTTGTACAATAATTTTTTCACCCATGGCTTTCGGATCTCGAATTTTAATAACTTTTTGCAAGGCATTTTTGATTACCGAATAGGATAAACCTGCCGAAATGTCTCCCACACCGGCACCTTCCTTTTGGGCCTGTTTTACACGAGAATTCATAAAAACAGTACATCGCGAACCCAAGTCTACAGGTTTTCTGGAATATAATGCTGCATCCGCAAAGTCTTCAATCGGTAAATTCAATGAATGAGCAAATGTCTCTAAGAAACTTCCACATCCTGAAGAACATGCTTCATTAAGCAAAATATCATCAATGACACCGTCTTTAACCTGTAGACACTTCATATCTTGACCACCAATGTCGAGAATAAAATCAACGCCCGGTAAGAAGTAATTAGCGGCTTTATAGTGCGCAATTGTTTCGATTTCACCTATATCAATATTTAATGCAGCTTTTATTAAAGCTTCTCCATAACCGGTTACCGTACTTTTAGCAATGTATGCTTCCTTCGGTAACAAGCGTTGAATCTCACTCACCTTCTCTCGAATGAGTTTTAGAGGTTTGCCTTGATTGCTTCCGTAGAATTCATATAATAGTTCATGTTGTTGCCCTATTACCACAATTTTGGTTGTTGTCGAACCGGCATCAATACCTAGATAAACCGGACCTTCATATAACCTCAACTCGCCACGCTCTACTTGGGATGCTTCATGTCGTATTCTAAAACGTTCCAAATCGTCATCATTTTCAAACAATGCATCTAATCTAGGTACTTCATTTGAATCCGATTGAGCCAATGTAGCACTTCGTTTAATTAATGTTTCCATATCAATGACAGCTTCTGAAACAGATTCATATGCCGCACCAAAAGCAACGAAAAGCTGAGAATGTTCAGGAAACATGACTTGATCTTTCTTGAGTTCCAGAGTTTCTATAAATCGTTGTCTTAACTCGGATAGGAAGAATAACGGGCCACCCAAAAAGGCAACATGGCCCCGAATAGGCTTCCCACAAGCTAAACCACTAATTGTTTGGTTAACCACCGCTTGAAAAATGGATGCAGCAATATCTTCCGGTGCTGCACCTTCATTAATTAACGGTTGTACATCTGTTTTTGCAAACACCCCACATCGGGCAGCAATAGGATGAATCGTTTTATGCTTTTTGGCTAATTCATTCAGTCCCGATGCGTCTGTTTGCAATAAAGCCGCCATCTGATCAATAAACGCGCCTGTACCACCGGCACATGTTCCGTTCATTCGTTGATCAATCGATGCGCCTTCAAAATATGTAATCTTGGCATCTTCTCCACCAAGCTCTATTGCTACATCTGTCTTTGGTATCACCTTCTCTACGGTTTTAGAACAGGCAACCACTTCTTGAATAAAAGGTATATCTAACCATTTGGATATACCAAGTCCACCTGAACCTGTTACTTTAATCGTACATTCTGCATCAGGGAAATGATGGTGAATTCTCTCGATAAGTTGGGTCACCGTTGCACGAATATCCGAATAATGTCTTTTGTATTTACTGTAGATGAGGCCTAATGTTTCATCCAATACAACAGTTTTAACTGTTGTTGATCCAACATCCAGACCGATATGTATTTTGCTCATTATCTCGCCTCCATGAGAATAGCCTTATAATAAATTAAGGCATCATGACTTAAAAGTTCCATAAGTGTCCGACAACTTACGACCAACACCTCGGTATCTATGATTCTCTTTCTATATTTATTCTGTTGACTGATCTTATACTAATCATAACATTAAGTCAACAGAAAAAGAACTGTTTAACCAGTTCTTCTATTATACACCATATAGCTATAATTTGCATTAGTCGAATCATCACAAAGTGAACCAAATTGTCTCTATGTTTTGTACATATAAGATGATATGGGATACTACATCTTCTATTTCAAGCGTTCTCCACAGTACGGACAGAAAGCCAAGTCCACTGTAAAATCACCCAAATCTTTATGGCACGAGGGACAAATTGAATCTTCTTCCTTTACCGTATCCGAAGATTCAATTTGATTAATAACCGTCTCCAGTATATACATACTCACCGGTGTATGAAGAATTGCATCAACATGATGGCCCTTAAACTCAGATAACCGAATAGAGTTACTTGAAGATAGAATACATTTGATATCCGGCATTCCGGCTTTCATTAATTGGATGAGTTTATCCCCTCGAGTTTGTTCCATAATATAATTAACAATCACGAGATTCGGTTCAAAACGCTCAATAGCATAGAGGGCGTCAAACTCATCTGCAATTTCAACGGAATAATCCAATTGTTGGAGCATATCTTTCAAAATCCTGCTTTCAAACTTCGAATCATTTACTAATAAAGCCCTTTTTGCCATTATTTCACTCCATTCTCTTCACATAACTTTTATTCATTATACCACAGTTATATAGTCAAATTCAAAAGAAAATACCAAGGAATCGCAAAAAAGCACATACACAACGCTATTTTTTTTGCCAAATGCCTTTCAATAGCCAAATGCCCCCACAAATAGGCACTTAAGATATAATACACTATTCCTGCTATCATCAACGCACTCCCTGTAACGAGATATCTTTCAACCCTTGTGCTTATTTCGAATTGATACATTAAAATCACAAGAATTCCGCTCACTATAGCTCCCATGATATGGCTCAAAAAGATAAATGTTCCATGCATCAATCCGGCGCGTATTAGAACATCACGTCTCCGCTTAATGTGGTATACGAAAAACATAACGCCCATAAGCAAATAACCTAATACATAGCTCCCAATAAGTATGAAAATAAATGAAACCGATAGAAAAACAGTTATAGTATATGGCATAAAATCTCCTTTATCACGACTATCCCCTGCCTTAGCTCCATATCCGAAACACCTCGATAGTTTAAAACAATGGAAGTTTCTGAACCCTCATTACTCTGCCATTCATAACTTGACATGAATGCAACTGCTATATGTGACATAGCAAACGCCTCTGCTAGTTTTTTCTTTGCTATAGGTCTTGGTAAATCAATAATAACATTAAGGCCAGCAGGTGGCAAGCGATAGGATGTAATAGGTGCTATGTGTTCTTGAAGCAAAACGTCCAAGTCCCGATTCTTCTTTCTGTATTGTTTTCGAATGCGTCGAACATGTTTGGCCAAATCGCCGGATTCAATCATAATAGCCAAGGCAAGTTGTTCCAACTTAGATGCCGTCTGAGTACGATCCCTATTCCTCTGTATTAATGATGGGATTAGCGATAAGGGCACGACCATAAAGCTAATTCGTATACTAGGAAGCAAAAGGGTTGAAAACGACCCCATATAAATAACGCGCTCATAGGCATCAATTCCTTGAAGAGAGGGTACCGGCTTACCCATATACTGCAACTCATTATTATAATCATCCTCAAGAATATAACTTTGTGTAGACGCCGCCCATTCCAGTACATTCAAACGCGTTTTTATAGGCATAGTTGCCCCATAAGGAAACTGATAACTTGGTGACGTATATAAGATTCCTGCTTGATTGGGTAACTTGGTATCATCTAGAACACCTTTATTCAATGAGATCGGCTCTATTTTATAATTATACTGTTGGAAAATCCATTTCACCTGATTAAATCCAGGATCTTCGACAAACAAATACTCATAGGATGAATCTATATTTTGGAATAAACCGGCAAGAATACGCATCAAATTAGAACTCCCTGCGCCGACAATAATCTGTTCCGGTCTGGCATGGACGCCTCGTACCCTTGAAAAATAATCACAGATTTGTTCTCTTAATTCTTTTTCTCCCAAAGGATGACTCGCACTAAACAACTCACGTTCATATAAACTAATGGCTTTAGTGATACTGCGTCTCCATAAGTTCATATCAAACGACTCATACGTTACCCTCTCTTTTACAAAATCAAAGGCATGAACCCGTTCCACCCCCTCTGTCATCTGCTGATTTCCTTGACTACTCATCGTAACTGTTTTTATCTGCTCAAGAGGCATCACATAATAACCCACTTGAGGTTTGGAATAGATATACCCTTCTGAAAGCAACTGTGAAAAGGCATTCTCTACCGTTGTTCTGGATAAATGCATATCTTTAGCCAACTGACGAACACTAGGTAGTCGCTGATCCGCTTTCAATCTTCTCTGTCTAATTTCTTCTTTGATGACTCTGTATAAACTCATATATAACGGTTCATTCGGTTGTTGATCGATAAAAAAAATCCGATTCATAACTGCCCCCTTTATTTTGTTTAAAACTGGCACTTTTACAAACGACACTTCTTGTTTATAGTATATCACAAATAAGCGAATTGCAATGAATCTATCTATTTGCTCAATAAGGAGGACACCATGGGAAATAAAATGATTGTAACAATGATGTATACAGCGGTTATGACCGCTTTAGTCTTTATCGCCACTTATGTTATTCGAATTCCTGTACCGGCCACATCCGGATATATTAATTTAGGAGACGGAATGGTATTACTTTCCGGAATACTTCTAGGCCCTATTTATGGTGCATTCGCGGGAGGTGTCGGTTCCGCTTTATCGGATATGATCAGCGGGTATGCCTTTTGGATATTACCGACACTGATCATCAAAGGTTTTATGGCTTTTGTTGTCGGTAAACTCATTTATACGTCTAAACTTAATGGCAAAAAAATAGGTTTCTTTTCCATCGGATGGCTCATTTTTTCCGGGGTCCTATATAGTCTTAATCGACTATCCCTGACTGTAAGAAGCCTTTTTGAAGCAACCCTTGCCGGCCTTCAAAAAGAAAGCGGTACTCCCATCACTGAATCTATGGTCATTGAACAAATCAACAAACTTAGCCCTGTATTAATTGTACTTATGATTAGCGTTCCACTCTTACTTATTCTCCTTTTCCTGCTTCATAAACGTTACCTTCAACAGCGCCTAAGTTTTAACCATGTATTTGCCTATTTTCTTGGAAGCGTCATTATGGTTACCGGTTATTACTTAACTTATGGAATTATAGCCGGCAACTTTATGGTTCCTATTTTCTCGGTACCGGCAAATGTAATACAAGGGATCGGCGGTTTTATTATTGCAACCCTTTTAACTCCTTATTTCCAACGTATTCGTCAAACCAATTTATCATAAAAAAATCGTCTTATGGCTTAGAAGAAACCCTGCCATAAGACGATTCCGTGATATACTATTCCTATAACGTGCATAATTAGCGCTATATGCACAAATAGATTCTCTTTTTCTTTATTTCCTTCACCTAGAAGGGCAAGTCCTAATCCGGCTAGTGTTGCCATTAAACTCATCCATTCCAATATTCCTACAACTTGAATCATCATCATCGTCATGGATGAGAATGCTGCGATTCCTATACTTGTCATAGCAAGGATCATCCCCAATATAGCCAAAATAAAGGCTGCAATTCCAAAGGGATTATGCGGTTTTGCATTCAGTTTAAGTACCGCATTTGATGCTGTGTTTTTGTTCTTTTTCTTACCCTTCATACTTAAACTTTCCTTCCTCTATTCCTCCACCAGGACACACTCCCGACCACAACAAATAAGAAGGCATATGCTCCGAATCCTCCTACCGTATTCAAAATCAGGTCATCCACATCTAAACTTCCTACGGATAACCAAAACTGACTCATCTCTATAACCATACTTGCACAAAAAGGAATTAAAAATCCACGCAAAAGATGATGTCGCTTTTCCAGCACATAGACAAAGTAACCCATTGGCATAAATGCGATGATATTGCCATATATATTGGTTATAAAATTCAATTCACCAAATTGACTGCGATATATAAAATAACGTTTAATCGTATCAAAGGGAATTAAATTATAGTCCCGCGTTGCCACGACACGTCCGAACAGCGATGCAAAAAGTACTACATAAATAAGGAAAGAGAGATAAAGAATGAATAAGACACTATGCAACAGTCTATATCGTTTCATCATCCCATCCACACAACCCAACCGCTCCGAATACAGGCAAGAATAAACCCTAATACATTAAAATAGATTCCTACTTTTGATAACCCACGTTGTTCAGAATCATATCCTTTTATACCTAAAAAGAAACCTACAGGCGTCCACAAAACGGCAACTATAGGTACTAACCATACAAATAAGCCGAAACACCCCATTATCATTGATGAGATACTGTATCGACTCAAGTCATTATCTATACGCATCGCTTACTCCTTAATTAATAAGCTATTTTAGCCAAGTGTCTCAAGTTAATAGATGCTTTCTCAGCTTTAATACTTTACCGCCAAATACAATAGACATTGTTCCGATAGTAATACCTACAACGATAGTTACTATACCTAAAACAATTCCTGCGGCACCCGCACTGGTCATACGTTTATACACTTTATCATTATATTCAAGCATGTGATTCACTCCTTAACGTCTTTTAATTTCACTTATCTATTATACCATGTCTCAAGTAAATGTAAACCTTTCGAATCTCTTTTGAATATGCTATAATAGGAACGATTTTTTATGAAAAGAGGCGAAGCCAATGATTCAGATTGAAGAACTATCTATTAAAAAGATTATCGTCCATATTCTTGATACATCTATGTCTATTCCTGTTATGTCCATGGATGAAATGCCGACCAGCGTCAATATGAACGAGTTTTTCGCTACACATATTAGCAAAATTATGAATGATGACAGTCTTAAAACCTGTGAATTTGATGAAGAGTACAATCTATTTCTTAATTATTTGAAAGAATTCAAAAGTGAGAAAACAGATTTTGTAAGCTTTTCAAAGCAAGTAGCCGGTCAACTTTTCGGAATTATGAGTCACCATATCACTATCCCTTCCGGTGATTTAGCCATCGTTTTTTATCGTTATCACATGACGGATTATCTGGCATTATTGAAATTAAATTATCAGAATACCTATATTCATTTTACAGATTATGAAAGTGATATAAACGTCAACACCATCATCGAACATAGAACCACATTACCTAGTGCCGGACAACGGATCAGTGAAGCGGCCATTATCAACATGGATACCTTAACTGTCCAACTTCTTGATAAACTCTATGAGCTTGACGGAGAAAAGATCCCTTATCTCTCTCAGCACCTTTTCAAATGTCATACGAAACTATCCTCAAAAGAGCAAATGCAAGCTGTAAAAACAGCGACTAATCGCGTTGCCAAGAAATTCTATGATAGCGATATAGACAAACGCGCTGAAGTCTCCGAAAAACTTTACAACCATCTTGACGAAACCGGCTCCATCGATTTAGATGCTTTCGCTAAAGATGCTTTCCCTGCAATGGAAGAAGTCAAGGATGTCTTCTTTGACACGCTAGAAAAAAAGGGCGTCACTGAACCGGCTATCCAAATGACCGAAAAAACAATTGCACGAACTTTTGACAAACAAAAGATTAAAACAGATAACGGTATAGAAATTAAAATACCGATGGATTTTTACAATAATCCGGAGAAAATGGAATTTGTAACAGAACCCAACGGCAAAATTTCTATTATCATCAAAGACATTACACATATTCTATAAAACCATTTATGTCTAGAGCTTTCCATGTCGTTTGTCCAAAATGGAAGCTCTAGATATGGCATTAAAACCAAATTTTCCTCTTACTCGATCCACCATTTCATCCACATCTTTTTCTGATTGCATTGATGGTTCGTCAAAGAGCGAGAGCTGCTTTGATGTATTATCATCAAATTGGCTCATCGATATTCCCAAAAGCCGAATCGGCTTCTTTTTTTTATGTTCTAGGACAAGCTTTAGTGCCTCTTTGAATATGATATCTGTCTCATGGGTATTCTTCGCCATGGTGTAACTTCGTGTCATCAAGGAAAAGTCATCATATTTAATCTTAATTTGCAATGTTCTTCCTTTAAGCATTTTATGCCGCAAACGATGGCCTACGGTATCTGCCAATACTAACAATTCACGACGAATCTCTTCATCGTTGATCAAATCATTACTATACGTCAATTCATTGCCGACACTTTTTACTGACGTTGTTCCCTCAGGAACCAACTGATCACTGCCTTTTCCATTAGCGGATTGTAGCATACGAAACGTTGATTTTTCTCCAAAGTTCGGTAATAACAATTCCGGTTTTGTTTTGGCCAAATCTCCTATTGTCTTAATACCCAAAGCTTCAAGTTTAGGTGCTGTCCGTTTTCCGATACCATACATTTCAGATACAGGCATCGGCCATAATATTGTAGGAATGGATTCTTCAAATAATGATGTAATTCCCATTGGTTTTTTGAAGTCGGATGCTGTCTTGGCTAAGAACTTATTAG
This sequence comes from Vallitaleaceae bacterium, assembly GCA_965140555.1. GTDB lineage: Bacteria > Bacillota > Clostridia > Lachnospirales > Vallitaleaceae > UBA1351. The sequence goes on from OZ223256.1 coordinate 20,336, forward strand.
GAGCAATACCAATGGAACATCCCAAATCCAGTTCCTCTTTGATTTGACGTTGAATACGTTTGGCTGCTTCTATCGGTTCTCCAAACAAATGCGTCGTCCCTGTCATATCTAAAAATGCTTCATCTATTGATAGCTGCTCTTTTAATGGCGTGTAGTTATCAAATATTGCCATTACCTTTTGGCTCATCTCTTTATATAACCCATACGTTGAACGGACCAATATAAGATCTTTGCAACATTGTTTTGCTTGATATATTGGCATCGTTGTTTTTACTCCGTATGCTTTCGCTTCATAACTTGCAGCTAATACTATACCGCTCCGCTTTGACGTATCACCTACGACAGCAATCGGTTTCCCCTTAAGTTCAGGAGTCACAACCTGCTCACACGAAGCAAAAAAAGCGTTCATATCAATATGAAAAATTATTCGTCCCATTCCATCACCTTACATTTCATAAATTGGATGATTAGGGAAACTATATGCTTTTGTCGACCTAATCATTGGATGATTCTATTATAACGGTTTATCTATCTAAATTCCAGACTCTATAACCTCCTTTTCAAAAGAGAGATCTATTCATTTCCGTAGCTGTTCTTGACACACAAAAATCATCGTGGTATAATTTATTCGATTATTAATTAACAATAATTATCCATTATTGTTAATTAATGTATTCCCTGGATGACGTATACCATTATATAGTTTTGGCATACGAATCCTTATAATTAGTACATGTTAATTTTACTGTCTAATTATCAATCAAAAATATATCAAGGAGGTAACGTACTATGAATTTATGGAAATGTCAAGGATGCGGTTACATTACACAAGGTGAAGAAGCACCGGATAAATGTCCAAAATGTGGGGCTCCTAAAGAAAGCTTTGTAGCGTTAGATGAAGAAGCGGCAAAAAAAGTATATGATTCAGACCGCACAAACGATATTCATATGGAAATTATTAATTTAGCTTCTGCAATTGCAGATTTAGCAGCAGAAGGTGTTGAAATCGATCTTGATCCCGGTTGTGTACATGATTTCGAATGCGCTATCAATGACGCATGGGTTATTAAACAACGATCAAAAGCTGAATTAGCTATCCATGTCGGCAAAGGTAAATGGTAATTATTTCAAAAAGCCATGTAGCATGATAAATAGATATAGGCTTCGTTCTTGTAATGAAGCCTATATTTTTTGTGCTTTTTTTACGAATCCGCGAAAACTTCTTGACGATATACCATTTGATGTCTAAAATTAAGATACAGACTATATGGACAGGTGATAAAATGAAGATATTGATATTATATGCAAGCAAGTACGGCACAACCCAGCGTATTGTTGACCAAATGTGTGAGCACTTAAGCGCAGATACCATGAATATATTACATGATAAGCGACCGAATCTTGACTCCTATGATTTGATAATTCTTGGTGGTCCGGTCTATTACGGTACTCTCCACAGCAAACTAAAAAGCTTTATCGAAGATGAATTAGACGCTCTTCTTACCAAAAAAATCGCTCTATTTCTTGTTTGCATGATGAATGAAGATTTTGCCGCAAACCAATTCAACTATTCTTTTAACGAAAAACTACTTGCTCATTCTTTATATGACGGTTTCTTTGGCGGAGAAATTAGCAAGAATCAAATCACTCTTGTCGAAAAATTTATTACCCAAGTTGCTTTTCGAAAAAAGCCTTTGCATGACAGTATACTGACGACAGAAGTCACCCGATTTGTTGAAGAAATCAAACAACGGATGAACGATTAGTCTTTCTCTTTTCACAAAAAAAAGGCAAGAATGTGTCTAACATTTCTGCCTCATACCAAATCACTATTGCATTACTTCTTCCAATAAACCTAATTTGTCATATAAGACTTGATAGGTTTTTTTTGGTTGCTCACATTGAAAAATCATTTGCTTGAATTCATCAACTAGATGCCATTGTAGACAAACCGTATAGCCATCCATGTGTAACTTCGTTTTCTGGTTACCTGTTTCCCGACTAATGACACATAAATTAATCATACCTTCTTCTTCAGCATCTAAGCAACATGGTCCACTGCCCGCTTCATTTAGAATAATACCTACAACATGGGCATTATCCTTAAGTTGACAGCATATATTGTTGATTATATCTTCCATCATGATTCCTCCCTTCATTGACCCTCTCATGTCCCATCGGTAAAAATCATAAATACATTTTGTACTATAATTATAACATACAACAGTGTATGTTTCTATCTAAATTTGTAAAAAGATTACCTCTTTTCTTTTTTGTTATTATATGATATTATTTGAATATATAACTAAAACGATTTAACAAGTTAATTTTTTATCGAAAAGAGAGGTAACCTATGAGCAAAAAAGTTATTATTGTCGGTGGTGTAGCCGGTGGCGCATCTGCCGCTGCTAGACTACGTCGTCTAGATGAAACCCTTGATATCCTTTTATTTGAACGAAGTCCTTACATTTCCTTTGCCAATTGTGGATTGCCCTACTACATCGGAGATACCATCAAAGATCGAAATGCACTCCTTATCCAGACACCTGAGGCAATGAGTAAGCGATTTGATATGGATATTCGTACGGAACAAGAAGTCATTGCTATACATCCTGACCAACAAACTGTTCAAGTATTTGATCATACCCGTTCAGTCAAATATGAAGAATCCTATGATACATTGATTCTGTCTCCCGGCTCCTCACCAATAAAACCCTCTATTCCCGGTATAGACGCTCCTACAATTTTTAGTTTATGGAATCTTCAGGATACTGATCGAATCAAATCCTATGTAACCGAACACGAACTCAAGAAGGCCGTTGTCATCGGTGGTGGTTTCATCGGTATAGAAATGGCTGAAAATCTTCATGATTTGGGATTGGACGTTAGCCTTGTCGAAATGGCTGATCAAGTATTGCCTCCTATTGACTTTGAAATGGCTTCCATTATCCATTCCCATCTAAGTACAAAAGGTGTACATTTATATCTGAAAAACGGCGTAAAGTCCTTTGACTATTCTAAGGGCCATACTTCCGTTCATCTGAGTGATGAAACAACACTCGATGCAGATATCGTGATACTAAGTATCGGTATATCCCCTAACGGAGAATTAGCCAAGGCGGCCAATCTCAAAACAAATCGCCGTGGCGGTATTATCGTTGATAAACATTTACAGACCTCGGATCCACATATATATGCCATCGGCGATGCGATTGAGGTGGAACATTACATTACCAAAGAGAAAACCATGATTCCATTGGCCGGACCGGCAAACAAACAGGGACGTATTGTGGCTGATAACATATGCGGGCGGAATACGGTATATGAGGGTAGCCAAGGCACCTCTGTCGCAAAGGTCTTTGACTATACTGTTGCTTCTACCGGAATGACTGAAAAAGCATTGCAAACGATGGGAAAACAGTATGGATCTGACTATTTTGTCAGTATCATTGAACCCAAATCCCATGCCGGCTATTATCCGGGTGCGTTTCCTATGACGCTGAAGATACTATTCGATAACGAAGGACGTATTCTGGGAGCACAGAACGTAGGTATTGAAGGTGTCGAGAAACGTATTGATGTCATTGCTAGTGTTATGCGTTTTGATGCAACTATCTATGACTTACAGCGTTTGGAACTGTCCTATGCTCCCCCTTATTCCTCTGCCAAAGACCCTGTGAATATGATAGGCTACGCCAGTGAAAATATTCTCAAAGGCGATCAACCGCCATTTCTATGGCATGAAGTCAGTAATCTCCCCGACAATTATCAGCTTCTTGATGTTCGTGAACCTATTGAATCTGAAATCGGACAAATTGAGGGATCGCTCTCCATACCTATCGACGATTTGCGCAGTCGACTTCACGAGCTCTCTAAGGACGTCACCTATGTTACCTATTGTGCAGTGGGCTTGAGAGGTTACATTGCCACTCGTATCCTCCTTCAATCAGGTTATAAAGCAGTAAATCTTATTGGTGGTTACCATGTATATCATCATGCTATCACTGATTATACCAACCCTTCCTGTCTTGTTGTCGATACAAAGCACGAACATCTGGAAGATGGTTCTTTCGCCAATAAAACTCCAATTTTACGGGATAGTGACTTAACCGATGCCATTACTCTTGATGCTTGTGGCCTTCAATGTCCCGGTCCTATTATGAAAGTCAATCAACAAATCAAGACATTGAACGATGGTGATATATTAAAAGTCATGGCAACCGATCCCGGATTTATTCCTGATGTTAAAGCTTGGTGCCAAAAAACAGGTCATACCTTTATTCGTGATACCAAAGAGGGCAAAACCTATGTTGCCTTTCTACAAAAAGGTGCACCAAAAGTCATGGCCTCTCTAAACACCTCAAACAAATCAATGAACGGTTCAACCATGGTTGTTTTCAGTGGCGACTTAGACAAAGCACTTGCAAGTATGATTATTGCAAACGGTGCTGCTGCCATGGGAAAAGAAGTTACTCTATTCTTTACCTTTTGGGGTCTGAATGTTCTTCGAAAAAATCAATCCATTCCGGTCAAAAAAACATTTATCGAGAAAATGTTCGGTATAATGATGCCCAGAGGAAGCGAAAAACTCAAACTATCCAAGATGAATATGGGTGGCATGGGAACAACCATGATGCATCGAGTCATGAAACAAAAAAATGTCAATTCTTTAGAAGAACTCATTGCTTCTGCTCAAGAACAAGGTGTTCGATTTGTCGCATGTACCATGTCTATGGATATTATGGGTATCAAAAAAGAAGAACTCATCGACGGCATTGACTATGCAGGCGTTGCTGCATATCTTGGAGCCACCGATGAGTCCAACCACAATTTATTTATTTAGGTAATAGTTGCTTTTTATACGCTTTTACAAGAAGTTGTGTTACATTTGAATAATTCTTCACACCGTCCGGCTGATTATTCGCCTTTAGAAAACGATCATTCAAGTTATTCTGAATGCGTCGATTACGCTCAATGGTGTGTTCCTTCCAAAACACCTGCCTCTCATTTAGATCTTCTTTGACGTAGGTGTTTTGTTGTTCTCTAAGTTCTATATATAGATTCGGATTAGTGGAATATAAAGCATTACCGACATAGGTCATACCAGCCAAATAGGCACTATATCTAAAAACAATATTGGGATGATAGACACCGGATAGAAACCCCATAAAATTAGCTTCAGCTTCACTCCCATACCCTTGCTGATGCGCTAATTCGTGCATTGCTGTGAAAGGCATCATAGTCATAGGTATCTCTCGATTAATAGATGGTTCACTAAATAGGTATAAATAAATTCCCGTATAGCCGCTTGATGTCATCCACGGGGATATCAAGAGAGGCTTTACCGGCGTAGACGATACCGTATGATTCAGTATTCCTATTTTCTCAAGTTCAGGGTAACCTTTTGTTGATTCTTCTGCCATACTGCTAAAGGTCATAGCTCCCAGTAATCCACTTACATGAACTTTTTCTCCGTAACTATTGGCCTGCTCAATCATATATTCATAGGTATCTGCCAATGTTTCTTCATCAATTGGGCCCTCCACCAATTCAAGTTGCTTCTCAATTGAGGGGCGATAGTTGTTAAGTCCCCATAAAAACTGATACAGAAATAGATTATATATAACAAATGCTAATAGCACCAAAGAAATCGATACAGAACGTCTTCTAGGTCCTTTTATGACATAATAAACAGCCAAGACAATAGCTAAAACCACAGCTATGAGAGCTCCTATAACAAACCGTTCCATCAGTGTGAAAGAAATCCCCCCGCTTATAGACGTCAGTCCTTTAATGAGTCCGGGATAAATTCCTCGCACATAATTGTTTTGAATGAACACAGTATTTTTACTCAGTAAATAACATAATGCAAGGAGTACAATGCCTACTCCATTCACTATGATTAGAATAATATGATTCTTTTTCATTTTTATACGCTACACTCCCTTTTTTATTGATAGTAAATAACCTTACGTATTCGATCATAATCAATCATCACATTACTTCCGTTCACGTAATGATTACTCGTATCCGACACTTCTAAACACAGTTTAGCTATATCTGCTTCTGTCAGATAAGTCGCTTTGACGTTATTCAATGCAGACAGTCGTTCATATCCCAAAGTCATAATATACCCCGGGCTAATACAATTAATCTGTACACCTCTCTCTTGCATCGTTTTTGCAAGATTTTGAGTCATACTAATCATACCGCCTTTGGATGCCGCATAGATTTCAGCCCCAACTGCTGATTGACATGTTTTTGATGATGCAATATTAATGATTGACCCTTTAGGATAGCGACGAATATAGGGTAAACTTTCTCGTATACATAGAAAAGCACTTTTCAAGTTTGTGTCCATTACCCTATCCCAATCCTCTATGGTTACTTCATGCATTTCTTTCTCTAAATACATTCCGGCATTATTAATCAATATATCAATATGACCATAGCATTGCACAACATTCTCTATAACCAGGCGCACATCCTGCTCCTTGCTTACATCACCTTCTAAGAAAATACCTCTTCCTTCAATATCATAAATTTGATCGACGGTCTCTCTTGCTGTATGTTCATTCTTGTCAACAACAACAACTTTAGCACCTTCTTTGGCATAGTGGAGAGCAATACTACGACCAATACCTTCACCTCCACCGGTTACAACAACTACCCTATCCATATATCGCATTGTAACACCTCTTTCTGTTGTTAAACACATATATCCTATTCCATTATATCAGATATGATCCCAATATATGAATAGAGTTTTAAGGATTTCCTATATTTATGTTACATTCCGCTTTTCAAGTAAAAATCGTGATAAAATAGGACTATATTCTTAATTATAGGAGGTGTTCTTATGACAAGACGCTTTGTCATCTACTTAATCATCCCAGCACTCTTATTAAGCTATTCTAGCTTTGAAGTTATATACAGCCACTTTTCTTATCCGCAATTTATTGACATTCCTGTTCAGCAAAATTTAGAAACGCCACAATGGATTACTATAGAGGGTTCTGAAGGACCTGTGGACCTTGAAGTCATGGCCCATTATGAGGTGAAAGCTGTTGTTAAAAGCGTCCGTGACTATACCCTTGACTATACTGCTCAAATTTCTCCTAGAGATTTTGCTTTGGCATGGGGAAACCTAAACAATCATTCCATTGATCGTTTTGTCACCTATCGGCAACGTAACCGCTGGTACTATTTCTCTGTTAATACTACTGCGCCTGTAGACATCAACTATGTGGATGAATACTCGGCTAATACCCATCTCATCCCGGCAACAAAAGATATAAAATCTGCATTAAAAGACGTGTTACCCGGTGACTATATTACTATGAACGGGTTCCTTGTCAACGCTTATTTTGAAAAAGGATTATGGAAAAGCAGCTTATCCCGTGATGATACAGGCAACGGCGCTTGCGAGATTATGTACGTAACATCCATTACCATTCGTCATTAATCTATTACCTACGCAAAAAGGATGCTTAATTAAGCATCCTCTTTTAATATTTCAGCCAGTGTATGCCATGCCAACACAGCACATTTAACTCTTGCCGGCATCAACCGAATATTACTTAATAAAGTAGCATCCCCCAAAAGATCCATAACATCATCTTCTTGACGTTCGCTCTTAATCAAGTCCAAAAAGGCTTCCACCTTTTCCTTCGCTTCTTCCACTGTATTACCTTTAATTAAATCAATCATCATCGATGTACTTGCCATACTTATAGCACATCCCGTTCCCGTAAATGCCGCTTCCTGAATCACTCCGTCTTCTACTTTCAATTCCAACTCCAAATCATCACCACAACTTGGATTATGACCATGCTCATGATGCGTCGGATTGGATAGAGTATGTCGATTAGCATCATTTGTACTATGTTCCATGATCAATTCTGAATAGATATCATTAAGATTCACGAACCAACCACCTCCTTGCTTCTGCTAATTGAGCAACCAATCGTTCAATATCTTCCCGAGTATTATAAATCTGTAAACTGATACGACAAGTTGACTGACAGTTTAAATGAGCCATTAAAGGTTGCGCACAATGATGACCGGCACGAACCGCTATCTCATCCACATCCAAAATACTGGAAATATCATGGGGATGAGCACCTTGCATCATAAAAGAGATGACCGGCCCATAGTGACAAGAGCCTTCTATAGAATCCAGTTGAGGTTCGATGAGCTCTATATAGGGTAATGCTTCTAGCGCTTTTACCGCTTCTATGCGCAATGCGTCGACATAGTCTTTGATTGTCTCAATACCAATAGATTCGATAAACCGGATTGCCTCCATAAGGCCGATTACCCCTTCAACATTAGGCGTCCCGGCCTCCAAACGATTGGGAAGTTCTGCATAGCTAGCCTCTTGCTCATAAACATATTCTATCATATCTCCACCAAAACGGAAGGGTGCAAGACGTTCCATATGTTCTATCTTACCATATAATACACCGATTCCTGTAGGCCCGTACATTTTATGACCCGAAAAAACCATATAGTCTACGTCCAAAGCAACTACATCACACGGCTCATGACCGACATACTGAGCACCATCTGCAACGATGAGCGCTCCTACCTGTCTGGCACGTTTTGTTATCGCCTGAATTGGTGGACAAAGACCCGTTGCATTCGACATTAATGTAATCGATACAAATCGCGTCTTTTCATCAATTTTTTTTAATGATTCTTCTGAGAAATCATATAAATATTCAATACGTAGTCCTAGTTTTTTCGCCATATATTGCCATGGAACAATATTACTATGATGTTCATAAATAGACAGTACAATTTTATCTCTTGATGATTGCTCCTGCGAATCAGACAAGCTACGCATCAACATATTAATCCCATCCGTTGTTCCATAAGTAAAAACAATCGATTCTTTGTGAGGTGCGTGTATAAATGAGGCAACTGTTTCTCTAGCCTCATCATATAAATTCGTCGCTTCGTAACTAAGCTTATAGGCACCTCGATGAACATTAGCATGTTCATAGCGGGCATATTGCTCTAACCGTTCAGTAACTCTTTCCGGACGCAATGTTGATGCTGCAGAGTCTAAATACACAAGTCGCGGATGCTTACTATAGACCGGAAACAATTCTTTATAGTTAGACTCAGTCATCCGAAAGACTCCTTTCAATTAGCTGTTCAACCTCTTCCTTTAAAGCCTGACTCGGTAACAAGTCAATAACCGGACTAAAGGAACCGTGAATAACCAGCTTTTTAGCCTCTTTCTCACTAAATCCACGACTCATCAGATAGAATAACTTTTGCTCATCAACTTGCCCTGCACTGGCAGCATGCTCACCACTTACATCATCCTCATCACAAAGCAACGCCGGAATAGCATCTGAATGTACCGTAGGGTCTAGCAAAAGCACATATTCTTCTTCCCGTCCCGATGACTTTGAAGCACCTTTGACAAACTTTAAATTTCCACGAAAGATTTTCTTGGACTTGTGCATTAAAGCACCTTTCGTTTCAATAATACTATTGGAATACCGTCCGTAATGGACAGAATTGAACCCAATATCCATACGTTGTTCGTGACGTCCCAAATAGGCTGTTATTGTCTTATTATTGGCGTAATCACCTATAATATGAGCGGAGTAATCTGTCACCACTGTGCTTCCTCCAAAATCAAAACGAGAATAAGAGACAGTAGCATGTTCTCCAATCAACGACACTCCGTTAAATACATGGCTAACTTGTTCACTTAATGTCTGCAAAATAATAACATTCACTTGAGCATAATCATCTGCAACAACCTTCAACAAACCGTTATGATACCCGGTTATATCATCACTCGTATAGCGTATAACAATGGTTGCTTTAACATGTTTAGCTGCACGAATGAACGTTTGTTCTACAAGTACAGGATTCTCCTTATTGACTCCATACTCCAACACAAGAGGATTCTCACTGTTAAACCCTTCCGGAAGATCGATGACATGACCACTACCAAAGTTCGTTTCACCTTCCAAAACATATTTTTCCGACACACCAAAGGGAAACTGATCAATACGTTCCAATTCATCTGAAAATGGTGAATAGAAAACATCCTCAATATCTTTATCTAAATAAGAAACACGATGGATTTTAGCACCCATATGCGTCCATTCTGATACATTATCCGCTTCACTATAACCCTTAGGGTTCATATGTCCTATAATCAATTCCGTCTGTTCTATTCGCCCAATACGCTTCCATACAGGATATGGCATTGTATCGTAGGCATTTTTCTTTGTTGCTATATTCATACCAATACTCCTTTCTATCCGATGGCTCCCTCAAATTCAAGATTGATCAACTGATTCAACTCAACGGCATATTCCAAAGGCAATTCTTTTGTAATAGGCTCAACAAAACCTCTAACAATCATTGCCTTCGCTTCTAATTCATCAATACCGCGACTCATTAAATAGAAGATAGCATCATCGGATATCCGTCCGATCTTCGCTTCATGGCCAATATCTATATTATCATTACCTAACTCAATAATCGGAACTGTATCGGATTTACTACGATTATCCAACATAAGAGACTCACAAGAGACATTTGACTTGCAATGATGGGCTTTTTTGCTTACTCGAAGTAATCCTCGATAGAACGCATACCCACCATCTTTCGAAATGGATTTTGTATTAATATTGGAGGTCGTATAAGGTGCTGCATGGACCACCTTAGAACCTGTATCCAAATGTTGACCACTTGCCGCAAAGGTGATACCTGTAAATTCCGCATGGGCACGTTCACCTTTTAGAATGCTCATCGGATATAACATACTTACTTTAGAACCAAAGGATCCAGATACCCACTCTATGCGACCGTCTTTTTCCACTTGAGCACGTTTTGTATTCAAATTATACATATTACGAGACCAGTTCTCTATCGTTGAGTAACGAAGCGTCGCACCTTCTTTGACGAAAAGTTCCACGCAACCTGCATGCAGATTTGTTACGTCATATTTAGGCGCGCTACACCCTTCAATAAAATGAAGTTTAGCCCCTTTTTCAACAATAATCAATGTATGCTCGAATTGCCCGGCTCCAGGAGCGTTCAAACGGAAGTAACTCTGTAAAGGATAATCCACTTCAACACCTTCCGGTACATAAACAAATGATCCTCCCGACCATACCGCACCATGTAGTGATGCAAACTTATGATCATTAGGCGGAACCAATTTCATAAAATACTCCCGTACAATATCTTCATGTTCTCTAACCGCCGTTTCCATATCTGTATAGATAACTCCTTGTTTTTTCAAGTGATCACGCATACTATGGTAGACAACCTCCGAATCATATTGGGCACCGACGCCTGCAAGAGACTCTCTTTCAGCTTTCGGAATGCCCAGTCGCTCGAAGGTAGATTTAATATCATCCGGAACTTCTTCCCAACTTTGCTTCATATCCGTGTCCGGTCGGACATAAGTAACTATATTTTCCATATCTAGCTCAGACAAATCCGCCCCCCATGTTGGTATAGGCTTATTATTATAATAATCAAGGGATTTCAAACGAAAAGCAGTCATCCACTCCGGTTCATTTTTCTCTCGACTGATATCCTTGATAATATCTGCTGTCAGACCTGATTTTGATTTATACTTTGCTCGATCTTCATTCTTAATGTCATATATACCACGTTCGATATCCTCAACATATGTTCTTTGTTTTTCCATGTTTAGCCTCCTTTATGACAAGGATGCAACAAAAGACTCAAATCCTTCTGCATCAATTTTGTCTGCCAACGATCTGTCACCGGATGCGACGATTTTACCGTCAACCATAATATGAACATAATCCGGCTCAATATAACTCAATAATTTATTATAATGGGTAATAATAAGAACCCCGTTTTCCTCACTTGTAAATGTGTTAACGCCTTCTGCAACAATCTTGATCGCATCCACATCTAACCCGGAATCCGTTTCATCCAGAATAGCTAGCTTAGGATTCAATACAAGCATTTGAAGAATTTCATTTTTCTTCTTCTCTCCACCTGAAAATCCATCATTCAAGTAACGAAGGGCATAGGCCTCATCCATATGGAGGCTTTGCATTTTACTCATTAAATCCTTACGAAATGCGATAACACTTTGTTTTTCACCGGTAATCGACGTTTTGGCTGTACGAAGAAAATTCTCAACGGTTACACCGGGAATCACTTCCGGATACTGAAACGAAAGAAACAGTCCGTTTTTAGAACGCTCATCTACTTTCATATCAAAGATATCTTCGCCTTCAATGTAAGCCTCGCCACCATCAACTTGATATTTTGGGTGTCCCATTAGCGTATATGCCAAAGTGGATTTCCCTGCTCCGTTAGGGCCCATAACAACATGAACCTCTCCTTTATTAATTTCGATGTTCAATCCTTTTAATATAGGTTTGTCATCGACACTAGCTTGTAAATTTTTAACTTCTAAAAGTGCCATAGTATTACTTCCTTTCTATCAACATATTTCGATATATATTTCTATATAATAATTATTCTCATTTATCAAAGTATACCATAACCCCCATAATGAATCAATGCTCAAAAAAAGAAACAGTTTATTTAAACCGTTTCTTTTTTTTCTTCGCTATATTCCCCATATAATAGTACTTCTATGACTTTTCGAATCGTATTCACTTCCTGATATGTTCTCTGATTTGCTTCACACTGTTGCAAAAAGTGCATGCTCGTTGCATAAATACTTTCTAAACGCTGCCTATCAAAACCATCTGTTTCACGTCGTATAAGTGCAATTTTATCTTCATGGAGATGATCCTCTTCCCCAATTTCCAGGGTTTTAATAATATGCTGAATCAACCATATCCCACACGCCTGTGTCTTACATTGACCGCATTGATTTTCCGTTCTACATAAATCCTTCAATGTTACCTGCATTTGATGGGTATAATTATAAAGCTCTTGCGCAGCTCGCTTATAGGGTGTTAATGCTCCCGAACGCAAACTGGCTATAAACGTTCTTACAAGCAAATACATCGCAACACCTAACAACGCCACAAACCCAACTAGTGTTATAGGATTTACCCAAGCTGTCGGGGTTGACTCTACTAACTTCAATACGCCAAATATTAAAAACAAACTGGCAGAGGCAAGCTTAATACCCGCTTCAGGAATTTTATTCCCTAACATACCTCCGACGATAATTCCGATATAACTTGTTATTACCATTCCTGTCACAGTTCCCAACAATAATATAATCGGAAAGGATGACTCCATAGCAAGTGTCGTTGCCATAAGCTGCGTTTTATCCCCTAACTCACCTATAAAGAAGGCAGAGGCAACGGTAATAACCGCCCCCTTTTTATAGGCAGACTTCTGCCCTTCTTCTTCGCCTTCTTCTTGTGCCAATAGGGTCCAACAAGCAAAGCCTATAAAAGCAATCCCTGCAATCGTTTGCATAATATTCAAATCAATGACATTACCCAACATAAATCCTATGACGACAGCAATACCATGGTTTAGAAAAGAGCCTATTGTTACACCAATTAAAACGTCCCTCTTTTTATAACGGGTAGCAAACATCATAGCAAGTACCTGGGTTTTATCTCCCATTTCAGCTGCTAAAATCATAAATACAGCTGTTATAAACTCGACAATCATTGTTCCTCCGTTACAATCCGTACAGCTTTGGGACGATACCGTTTAGTTTTGAATTTACTTTCATTCAAATGGATGACCACATACACTATTCCGGCTCCTACCAACCCAAATATGAAACTAACTAAATCATGCATGCCATTACTTAGTCCGCTAAGAGCAAAGGTACCAATGACAACACCCAGTAACAAACCAATCAAAGGAAGTCCATACATAATGCCTACCGCTTTGATAAAATTCGTTTCTTCCAGGTAGATCTCTACCCAATCTTTTTCTGTTGCATGGCAGATATTATTCGCTTCAATAAACATATCCTTGCTTTCAAGTCCCGCTGTACATGCTCCACATTTGGCGCATGCCTCTTGTCGAAACAAACGTACGACAACAGATTCTGATTTAACTTCTGTCACTTGACCAATTTCAGCCATTTCATCGACTCCTTTAATTCTATAAACATTGCGTTTAACCTAATATTTGTTCTATAGAGGCTAATTCTTCCTTTGTAAACATGAGATTCTGAACAGCAGCAACACTGTCTTCAACTTGACTCACTTTACTTGCCCCTATAAGTGCTGTTGTTATTCTATCATCTCTTAACGTCCATGACAAGGCCATCTGTGCCAAAGATTGCGAACGTTCTTTTGCCATGGTATTAAGTCTTTGAATTTTTTGTAGTTTTTCTTCTGTTAATGCGTCTTCATTAAGGAACCAACTTCCCCCTGCAATTCTTGAATCTTTTGGTATCCCACCCAAATATTTATTTGTTAAGAGTCCTTGTGCTAACGGTGAGAAAACAATATTACCGATTCCGAACTTTTCTGTCACTTGAAGTAGTCCGTCGTCTTCAACCCATCGATTGAACATACTATAAGAGGGTTGTGTCATCACAACAGGTGTTCGTAGCTCCTTCAATATACCGAGAGCTTCACTTGCCTCTTTCGAGTGGTAATTTGATATCCCTACATAGAGGGCCTTACCTTGACGCACTGCTTGATCTAAGGCTAACATGGATTCTTCAATGGGCGTCTCACTATCCGGACGATGATGATAGAAAATATCCACATATTCAAGACCCATACGGGATAGACTTTGATCCAAACTAGATAGCAAGTATTTTCTGGAACCGCCATCGCCATAAGGCCCCGGCCACATGCCATAACCTGCTTTAGTAGAGATAATTAACTCATCTCGATAGCAATGAAAGTCTTCCTTCATCAACCGACCGAAATTCGTTTCTGCAGAACCTGCCGGTGGACCGTAATTATTTGCCAAATCAAAATGTGTCACACCCAAATCAAAGGCTTTTCTCAACATTTGCCTACTATTTTCAAGAAGTGTCACATCCCCAAAATTATGCCATAATCCTAAAGAAATCGCAGGCAGTTTTAATCCTGTTTTTCCTGCACGCCTGTATACCATTTTATCGTATCGAGCTTCGTCTGCTTTATACATATATAACCTCCCATGTCTACACTATAAAAATAAGTTTGTGGAATCCACAAACTTATTTTATACCTTCGAGTATACTAGATGTCAAATTTTAAACGGTTGATTTTGCCATACGACATAACTCTTGGCTGGATATTTGAATTTCTTTCATATCTTTCTTACTATTTATACATCAAGTTCCATAATATCAACTTTAATACCAAGTTCTTCAAGTTGCTTATCTTCAACTTCCCCTGGCGCTTCTGTCATTGGGCAAGACGCATCTTTGATTTTAGGGAATGCTATGACTTCACGAATACTATCTGCTTTTGCCATTAGCATCACGATACGGTCCAATCCATATGCCAATCCACCATGAGGTGGCACACCATATTTAAAAGCATCTAATAAGAATCCAAAACGTTCATAAGCTTCTTCTTGCGTAAATCCTAATGCTTCAAACATACGTTCTTGAATATCACGTTGGTATATTCTCAAAGAACCACCACCGATTTCATTCCCATTTAAGCATATATCATATGCTCTTGCTCTCACTTTACCGGGGTCAGAATCGAGTAGATGTAGGTCTTCTTCCATAGGTAATGTAAACGGATGATGCTTAGCAACAAAACGTTTTTGTTCGGCACTCCACTCAAGAAGAGGGAATTCTGTTACCCATACAAATTTATATGTATTCTTGTCTAGAAGTTCTAGGCGTCTTGCAAGTTCTAAACGTAGGGCTCCTAGGGATGCGAATACAACGTCATCTGTATCGGCACCAAAGAATATAATATCTCCCGGTTTAGCCTCTGTCTTCTCTAGAATTGCTTGCACCGTTGCATCATCTAAGAATTTTGTAATAGCAGATTTTAATGAACCATCCTCATTAATGACGATATATGCCATACCCTTAGCGCCGTATGTCTTAACAAATTCTGTCAAAGCATCGATTTGACGGCGTGGAAGATTACCTAATCCCTTACCGTTAATGGCACGAACGGATCCTCCGCTTTCGATTGCTTGAGTAAATACTTTGAAGCCACAAGATTTAACATCTTCCGACACATCAACAAGTTCTAAACCAAAACGTGTATCCGGCTTATCTGAGCCATAACGTTCCATGGCTTCTTTATAAGTAATACGCTCGATGGGTAACTCAATGTCTAGGTCAAGTGCATCTTTGAATATTTTCTTCAATAGTTTTTCATTGTGGCTTATAATATCTTCTTCATTAACAAATGACATTTCCATATCGATTTGAGTAAATTCCGGTTGTCTATCTGCACGAAGGTCTTCATCACGGAAACACTTTGTGATTTGGTAATACTTATCGTATCCCGAAAGCATCAATAATTGCTTAAAAATCTGCGGGGATTGAGGCAATGCATAAAAATTACCTTGATTTACACGACTTGGAACCAAATAATCTCGAGCACCTTCCGGTGTTGATTTCGTAAGCATCGGTGTCTCAATATCTAAGAAACCTTCCCCATTCATAAACTCACGTACAGATGCTGTTACCTTGTGACGAAGCATCATGTTGCGTTGTAAATCCGGGCGACGCAAATCCAAATAGCGATATTTCAAACGAAGTTCTTCCTTTACATTGGAGTTCTCTTCAATTTGGAAAGGTGTTGTTTCTGCCACAGATAAAATACGTAATTCATGCGCTCGCACTTCAATAGTACCTGTTTGAAGATTCGGATTAATCGTTTCATCCGAACGCTTCTCTACCAAACCTTTCGCTGCAATAACATATTCTGTACGGATATGTTCAGCCTTTGCAAAGCCTTCATCACCAATGGAACTTTGATCAATAACCACCTGTAGTAACCCGGTTCTATCTCTCAAATCCAAGAAAATAACCCCACCTAAGTCACGGCGTTTTTGCACCCAACCCATTACTGTGACTTCTTGATCAATATGACTTTCGCCGACTCCTGTTGCATAATGACTTCTTTTTAATCCTGTTAACGATTCACTCATTATAATCCTCCTTGTATATATGCACCTATTTGGCTCATTGCACACTCAACTTGTTCACCGGTTTCCATATCCTTCAGTTGAACCTTACCGGTTTCTAACTCATCTTCACCTATAATACACGAAAATCGAGCATTTATCTTATTGGCATATTTCATCTGTGCTTTTACTGACTTACCGAGTAAATCCGTAGCTGACGAAACATGTTCCTGACGTATTGCATTTGTTAATGCCAGTGCTTTCTTCTTAGCTTCATCACCATGGTATCCGATAAATACATCCACAAAGTTTTGAGGTTCAAAGGCACCTTGTGTATTCTCAATCGTTAACAACAATCGTTCAATTCCGGCTCCGAAACCAACGGCAGGCGTTGGTGAACCACCCATTTCTTCAATGAGTCGGTCATATCGACCGCCTCCACACACTGTAGATTGTGCACCGATATCATGTGAGATAAATTCAAAAACAGTTCTTGTGTAATAATCCAATCCACGTACAATCCATGGATCCACTTCATACTCAATGCCCATCTGATCTAGGTAGACTTGAAGCTGTTCAAAATGCGCTTTATCCGATTCATCCAAGTAATTAATCAAAAGAGGTGCATCCTTCATAACAGATTGGCAACTTTCTTCTTTACAATCGAGTACCCGTAATGGATTTTTATACATTCGCTCCTTACATGTATCACATAGAGCTTCTTTATTATCTTCCAAAAAAGAGACCAACCGTTCGTTATAAGCCTTACGTGTGTCACTATTGCCCAAGCTATTAATGTGCAAGTGAACATTTTCTATATTCAAACGTTTTATCATCTCATGTCCAAGTCCGATAATTTCGGCATCCGCTGATGCATCTTCTGCACCGAACAACTCCACTCCGAATTGATGAAATTGTCTAAATCTTCCGGCTTGAGGCTTTTCATAACGAAAAGCCGGTGTTAAGTAGAATAATTTCGTCGGCTGTAAATCGGCATACATTTTACGCTCCAAATAGGCACGTACAACGCCGGCTGTACCTTCCGGCTTTAATGCAAACTCGCGTTTTTCTCTCGACTTATCCGTAAAGGAATACATTTCTTTTTGTACGATATCCGTCGTTTCTCCGACACCTCGTTGAAATAGTTCTAACCGTTCAAACATTGGTGTTCGAATCTCAGAAAACCCAAAATCACGGCACAAATCACGCATAGTATCTTCTAACTTTGATAAAGCACTCATATATGGTCCATAAAAATCGTTGGTTCCTCTCGGTGCATTTATACCCATAATAATCTCCTTTCGTATATCCCAAGTTATATCAGAATTCTTCATTGTAGCTTGACATTCAAAGCAATTTTATGTACACAAAAAAATGCCTCTCCCATGAACTACAAGGGACGAGACATTACCCGCGGTGCCACCCTAATTGAAGCTGACGCTTCCGGCTTTATATCCTTAACGCGGATGATACGTTTGCAGCTACTAATACCTTACGTTCGCTGCAACACTCCTAAGTGTCTTTCCATGAATTATCAACAAGGAACTTTTCAGCTACTGTTCCTCTCTCTGGTGATGAGTGAATTCATCTACTCGCTTATTCAACGCTTTATGCTATAACTTTACTCTATTGTAGTGAAGGATCCGCTATTTGTCAACCCTTTTTGATTGATATTTTCTAATGTATGTTCTAGAGAAGAATAATTATCAAATAGCCTAGTAAAATACTAAGGCCATAACCTATAGCAAAAACAACAAAATTCTTAACAGCAAGAACGAACGTTTCCCTTTTGGTCTGCTTTTTCTTAAACTGCTCCACTCGATCATAAATGGTTTTTACAAGAATAAGTACCAGTATGCTACTGGCAGGTATTATTTGAAAAAAAGCATATAGAATAATCAACACAAAAGGTATATACGCCAATCCTTGAAAAAGAATCAATGCCCGTTCTCGTCCAAGATAATAAGGAAGTGTATAACGTTGTTCTTTAATATCCTCCTCCATATCGGATAGATTATTCGCCAACATAATATTGGATATATAACACGTAAGGGGTAATGAAACAAAAATCAAAACAAGAACCTCCTGTGTATCAATAATCAAATGAAGAGATGTCCCCAACATCTGAATTATAATATATCCGTTTGTATAAACTTGACAATAAACTGTTACAAAAAAGATAAGCGTTCCCATCAATATCCCGGAAAAAAACTCCCCTAAGGGTGTTCTCGATATTGGAATAGGTCCATAGGAATAGGCAATACCGATTGCAAAGGCAAATACTCCTAAAATAAGAATGACGACATCCGTCATAATAGCTAAAATCAGGCCAAAAAGCACACTCACCGCAAAGAGTAACCCTATAACTTTCTTGGCTCTCTTCTCATTGATCCCATGGGACACAACGGCATTATGTTCTTCATAATTATATCCTTCACGCGCAACAGCTTTTTTATAATCCATATAATTATTCAAGGCCGTTGTCCCCATATCGACACAAAGCAAACAGATACCGAATACTGCCACATGCATTACTTTAAACGTCTGATATCGATATAGGGTATAAAAAATACCGATTAAAAACGGAAGCATACTGGCAACTTTTGTCCTAATTTCAACAAAATCGATAAATGCCTTAATTGTCATTCCCATTATCTCCCTTCAATCGATAGTGATTTTGAGGGCGACCAATGCTTCCGTAATTCGGTTCAACAAAAACAATATCTTCTTGTTCCATTTTGTCTAAATAACGACGAGCTGTAATTCGACTAATACCTAATCGTTGGCCAATATTTTTGGCCGTAAAGAAATCCTTCGGATTATCATGAAGATAATTAAAAATCAACTGATATGTCTTGTTCATATGCTTATGTTGTGTTAACAATTCGTGGTCACTCGTCACCTCAACCTCTTCTTGTTTTTGAACAATGACGGCATCCTCAGCATCCATAATATGATCCACATCTTTTTGATTAAAGGTAGTAGCCGCATCTAATTTTTCACGCATTTGCCGGTACTTAATAAGTGCCTCCTCTAATCGTTCATAACGAAAAGGCTTAAGTAGATAGTCAAATGCTCCATAGCGCTTGGCCTCTTCAATGGTTTGGGCACTGTTATCTGCTGTGATAAAAATAACGTCTGTACCTATATGATTTTCACGCAACCATTTCAATAATTCAACACCTTGTTCATTTGGAAAGAAAATATCCAAGAGCAGTAAATCCGGAGCTTTTTCAAGAATCACGTCTTTGGCATGTTTAATACTGCCGTATGAACCAATATGCTTATAATCGGACACCTTCTCCAGAAAGCCTTCATTTATTCGTCTTACCATCGGATCATCTTCTACAATGATAACTGTATACTTATTCTTTTGGGATTGCAACATACCATGTCACTCCTTCGTCATTTTCTAAAGTAACCTCTCCATCCATTTGCTCAACAAGCTGTTTTACAATATATAATCCTTGACCCCGCTTTTTGACAGAAGAATCTTTTGTGGAGAAACCTTTTTCAAAAATCTTCACTAGATTTTCTTCTTCTATTATCGGACCATTGTTATTCACATACATCTCAAATTGAAACTCGTCCGATTGAATCATCACTTCAATCTTCGGACGCTGACTTGGTTCCATATCCTTAACGGCTTCATAGCTATTATCTAACAAATTACCGATAATAGAGCAAATACCTTCTTCTGTTATTCCATAAGGGAGACTAGACATCTGGGAATCATGTATTAATTCAAATTCTACCTTCCCTTCCACGTACTTATTGTACTTGGATAATAAAAGTCCTGCAACTTTTTTATTTTGTATATGTTCACCCAGAATGTGTGTTAATCCTTCTGAGCGTACTGATAACACATCAATATAATCAAGCGCTTCCTCACTATTCCCTAACTGAATAAGACCTCCAAGAGTATGCAGTTTATTCAAAAACTCATGATTTTGAGCACGTAGTGATTCAACCATGTCCTTATAATCCGTCAATTCATATGCCAATTCAATAGCTTTATTCATGGGACTAATTGTAGATACCAATCCAACAATTTCTTTATTTGGATCATACATCAAGCAGCAACTCACAACGAGATGTTGCCTCTCTGAAAATATAACCTGCTCATTATATTGATCTTGTTCGCGTATAAGTACATCTAAAAACAAATTCGTCAACGCTTTATGGTAATTATCCAAAGATTGACCTTTTGCATGATCCGGAAGATGAAGTAAATTCTGTGTCGGTTGATTGAAAAACAGGATTTTCCCTTCTTTATCAACACTAAGCAGACACAAATCAATACTGTTAAAAATAAGTTCACGCTCACTAATAAGCATAGCAATCTCATAAGGTTCCAGACCAAAAATGGATTTTTTGATATTCATTGACAAAAAAACGGCTATAAGAACACCAACAAAGAGTCCAATAGCTAATGCATATTCTAAATGCCGACGATTCGTCAACGTCTCACGTTGTACTTCATCCGTTAATAGGCCAACGAGAACTGCCCCAACTTGTTTGCCCTCATAAAAAACAGGTGAGAACCCTCTAATTGCGGATATTAGCTCATTGCGATCCGCACTAACGTATGGAACACCTTCACTTAGAACTCTTTTTTCTCCGCCATTTTTATAGGGTTTTCCCACACCACTTTCATAGGGATATGAATATTGAACACCTTCCATATCCATTACAATAACATACTGATATTGTGTATTAACACGTATCGATTCGATAAATCGATTCACTTCAGAATAAGCTACGTGATCCGCTAATCCACTCTTCACTTCCTCCAACGAAGCTACTGCCTTCGCAAAATCAAGCGCACTAATTCCCATTTGATCTTCCATATTATTATTCAATTGTTGGGAAAAGGCAACAAACAAAAAGGTGATAATACCGATAATTAATGCGGACATAATCACCATGATTTTAATATGTAGTTTCATTCATCCACCTGCTCATTACCATCACTATCATCGTTGTCTGCCTTCTCCAAAGCTTTATTCACTGCATCAATCAAACTATTGCTTGTATAGGTTGCACCAGAAACGATATCGACCTCTGTTCCATTATTCTTAATGATTTTTGGAGGTAATTCGTCAAAAACGATATCCGCCAAAATAGTCGGTTCATTGTGGTCTACAATAGTCACCGATTCAATCTGACCGGTGGTTATGACCACTTCTACTTTTACCATACTATAGTACCCTTCGGATTCACCATAGTATACACCGTCTTCATACTTGACTGATGACTGACATGCAACAACAACAAATAGCACACAGCCTATTGTTGTCAATAAACAGATTCTTTTGACACTTTTCATTTTATTCACCTATTATTCACCTACTACCGCTTAGTACAAGCGTTTTAACAGTGTCGGAACAAGTTCATTTAGAATCCTTTTGCCTTCGCCTTCCGGTAATTTTTCAATAAGAGCAAGAGCTCTATTGTTATATCGTAACGCAAGCTCTCTTGTTTTGTCAATACCACCGTTTGCCTTCACCAAGGCAATGATTTTATCACGATTTTCAACAATGTGCCGATCATCTTCCAAAAGGGTGTGCAACGGTCTGTCTTCATGATGATCATTCTCTAATGCAAACAATACAGGAATGTTATAATTGCCTTGAATAATGTCCTTCTCTAAGTCTTTCCCTACAGCTAATTCATCACCTATATAATCCAGCAAATCATCTGTTAGTTGAAACGCCATGCCAATTTCATAGCCGATACGCCCCAATAATTTGACAATCTCTTTATCTGCCTTCAAATGATAAGCACCGGAACTTAAACTAATGGAAAATAATGTCGCCGTTTTTCTAGACACCACTTTAAGGTAATCCAGAGGTCGAATGGATGTATTGTATCGATAGCGATTTTGTTTCATTTCACCAATACAAATTTGATTCATGGCTTTTGCCAATTGAATTTCCAATTCCCGATTAACATCCAAGCTTGCAAGCATTATAAAACAACGACTCAGTATATAATCTCCCATATAAAGAGCATATTCTTTAGAATATTTGTGTTGTACAGAATCTCTTCCTCGACGCATCTTAGATTCATCAATAATATCATCATGAATTAAGGTGGCTAGATGAAGAGATTCAACGGCAGCAGCTAATTGAATAATCGTCTGTTGTCGTTTCTCATTCATTTTTTTTCCGAAAAGTGCACCTATAAGTAAAAATCTCGGGCGCAGCATTTTTCCGGTTGTTTCTTTAACATAGTTAAGAGAACCGTCAATATAACGGTCCCCTGTCACTAGATCATGTTTAATTGTCGCTTTTACTGCTTCTAGTTGCTTGTCAAAATTCATATGATCAGTCCTTTAGTCTGTAAATAGATACCATTTCTTCACAATACCAATTTTCTTCCATTGTTTCTTGAGGAAAGGTAATACCCAGTAATCCAAACCAAAGGTTGAGCCTGAACCACCGATTAATGCTACCGCACCAATCACGTACCATAACATTTCTTCCGGAGCCATTCCCGATGTCCAAATCATAGCCCCCATTGCAACGGATACAATAGATGCCAATGCACTAAATAATCCGAAGATTAAACATAAACCGACAACGATTTCAGCAATAACCATACCTGTTTGGAATACAGTTGCTAATGTGGTATAACCACCATCACCATTGTAGAAAAACATATCCATTGATGTGTTAACAATGTTTGTTATAAATTCAGGTACCGGTAATGCTGTACCATAATCTACCGCATCTGCCGCACCTTCAACATATTCTGAAGCTGCTGATGTTGCATCAGCAACAGGTGCCGGAATCAAGAAGATATTACTGGGGTCTTCAATAACACGTTGAAGTTTTTCCCAACCTTCAAGTAACCACTTAACACCAATAAACATACGTAAAGGTACAAGCCAAAAATTAGGTGAACGTTTTGAAAAGAAACCGCCTACAAAACTACGATTATCCTCCACATGGAAGAATTCATGCATCATATATGTCCAAACTTTGTTAAATCCGGCAACTTGTATAAAATAAATCACATTAATAAAATGTTTGATAAACATGGCGATAAAACCGGAGAAGGCAAATTCCATACTACCCGTACCGACTTGTGCCACACCATACCTACCACCAATACATACCATGGCACCATGGAATGATGGTTTATACACTTCGAGCTCTTTACCTTTTATGGATGCCTCAACATTCTTTGCTACTAATGCAGAAGAATGCTCTGCATTTTCTACCATTTGAGGAACAGGACGTTCGTCGCCTTCAGGAATGAAGAAAATGTTATCCCCAACAACGAATACGTTATTGTAATCTTTGGCACGTAAGTGCGCATCTGTTTGAACACGATTACGACCTACTTTTTCAACATCATTCACTTTACCCATAAGGTCACTACCTTCTACTCCGGCAGCCCATATGACAGTATGTGTATCAATTTTACCGCGGCCTTCAATTACCGCATACTCTTTTTGAACTTCTGTAATATTAGAACTTGTAAGTACTTCAACCTTCAATTTAGCTAAACGCTTCATCGTTTTATTAATAAGCTTATCTTTGAAAATCGGTAGTACTTTAGGAACCATATCCACTACATAAATCTTAACTTCATCCGGATCAATGCTAAAGGTATGACAGAGTCGATCACGCCATTCCGCTAATTCACCAACCATTTCTATACCTGTAAAACCACATCCGATAACCATGAATGTCAACAAACGACGGCGACGCTCCGGATCTGTTTCGACACTTGCTTCACCCATTACTTGCCATATATGGCTTTTAATGCGAATCGCATCTTCATAGGACCATAAGGTCAATGCATTTTCTGATGCACCGGTACAATTATAAAAGGTCGGTTTTGACCCTGTACCTAGAACAAGATAATCGTAATCATAATCTGTTACTTTACCTTTTAAAACCTGTTGATTAAAATCAATATCGTCAATTTCATCCAAAATGACATTCACATTACGCCCTGCAAAGACTTTCTGAAGATTAATACGAATAGCTTCTTCAGGAACACGTCCGGCAGCCACTTCATGCAACTCTGTCAACATTGTATGATAAGAGTTCTTATCAATTAATGTTACAGATACATCGTCGTCTTTCTTGAATTTTTTTGCCAATTTTTTAGCCGTAAGTATACCGCCATAACCGGCACCAAGAATGACTATTTTTTTAGCTTTACTCATGGTATCGACTCCTTAAATTAGTATATGAAGGCACCCGAGGATGCCTTCACTATTATTTTGTTACCTTTTATATGATTTATTTTGCTTCCGCTAAAGCTTCTTGAGCTAAATCATACATACCATTAACATGGATAGACACACCACTAATTGCATCTGTATGACCTTCTTCATCAGAATACTCGATAGCTGCAGGATCTTGTGTTTCTAGCAAGTATGCTTCTGCACGAGCTGCTTGTTCATGCCATTGTCCTTGCTCTCCATCCATGCCATAAGTTCCTTCGATAGAAGCTGTTTTCTTGTCTAGTTCAGGATCTTCTTCGCTAATTGCATTCCAGTTTACTGCTACAATGTTACCGAATAATACAGTTGCATCAAATGTTTGTTTCCAACCGTCTTGGAATTCAGCACTTTCTGCATGATAAGCACCATCTTTATATGAACCTTTTTCTTGAGGTCCGTTAGCTAATGCTTTATCTACTAACTCATAGAAATCTTTAACGTGTATGGAAACACCACTAATTGCATCTGTGTGACCTTCTTCGTCTTTGTATTCAACAGCTGTAGGATCTTGTGTTTCAATTAAATGAGCTGTTGTTAAATCTGCTTGCTCATACCATTCAGCTTGAGCACCACCATTTGCTACCATTGGGTAACCACCGTTTTGTGATACTACATACTTGTCTGCGCCAGCTGATTCGCTAATGCCAGTCCAATATGCATCCGTAATTTTACCGCCTTCAACAGTTAAGATAACTGCACCTTTCCAACCATTGTTAAACGCATCTTCTTCTGCATAGTAAGATCCGTCTTCAAAAGTACCTTCAGATGTTTCGCTACCCGCTTCATCATCAGAAGTTTCATCTTGCGCACCGTCATCTGTTGTTGTATCATCTGTTGTTGCGCCGTCTGTTGTTGCGTTGTCGTCACCTGTAGCCGCTTCATCGTCTTTACCACAAGCTGCGAATAAACTCATTACCATAACGAGTGTCAACATCATTATTAATGCCTTTTTCATAATTACTTCCTCCTTGAGAATATACACATAGATATTTTTTTACTTTAGTGCAATTCGAATTATAGTGTATTGATAATTTTTTGTCAATAATTTGGTCTTATTGTTCATACTGTTCGATTACATCACTTGAAAACGAGTAAAATCAACCGCCTATCATTCATTTTCTTGCAGAGTCAAAATAAGCTGGCGTATTATACTTCTATTCGCCGCCAGCTTATTAACAAGAATACTGAACTTTTAGTAGCTGTTTTCACAATGCCTTCTATATAATATAGCTGAACATTCATGTACAATCACGTTCTCATTGACACAAACATTATAACACGAAGTTCTTTAGAAGGAAAGTCAACCTCTATTCTTGTATAAATGTACCCTCTTCTATCTGTTTTACAATACTCAGGTATTCTTCCTTGACATCTTCTGGTACTAAATCACTAAATGTACCGATACTCAAACTACCATTTTCCAAATTACCATAAATTGTCTTATTTCCATAGGTATCATTTTTAACATCATCCATACAAATTTGAAGCATACGCGCATTATCCGTTACGACACTGCTTAATACAACATCTGATTCTTGTATACTTAACAAATCACTTGGTTGCGCTATGTCATATCGATTTTCGTAGGATGCCAACACTTCTCGAACACCTGAGTCAACAGCGCTTGCATCTCCAAACATCACATCCACATTGTTCATCGAAATCATTGTTTCAGCAATTTCCTTACCTTTTGCCGTATCACTAAAAGATCCTGCATAGGCTGAATAGACTTCGATATTCGGATTTACCTTTTTAGCTGCCGCTTCATATTGTGCTAGTTTTGCTTTCGTTGTGTCAAGTTCCATCCCTCCTACAAAGCCAATACTATCCGTTTCTGACATAAGACCGGCAAGAGCACCTGCCATATAACCAATTTGATCAGCATCCGGTAATAAGGAAACAATATTATCACTTTCAATTGTACCGTTTAGTAACGCAAATTTTACATCCGGATAGTCTGCTGCCACTTCACTGACTGCATCTGAATATTGATTCCCAGGAGCAAAAATCAAGTCGATACCAAGATCTGCATAGCTACGCATCGTTGTAACAAAATCTGCTGACGTAAGACCATCTGTATATTGCGTTTCAAATCCACTTGTTTCAGCTGCTGATACCATTGCATTGTAACACGCAGCTCCCCAGCCACCGTCTGATATTGTTGAATCCAATATCATGGCCACTTTATAAGTCTTTTCCGTTGATCCTCCTTGTCCTTCTTGTGCTTTTTCATTTGATCCATCACTGGCACATCCGGCAAAAATACCGATACTCAAAACTAACACCAACAACATATACATCATTCTTCTTTTCATCATTTTACCTCCTAAAATAAATGGGTGATCGGCCTGTGTAAAATCTTTTTATTGACCAATCGATAGATTATATAATCAATGGCTATGCCATCATTACCGTTCTTCACGAAAATAGGGTTTTCCGTTTGCTTTAGGCCCAGCCTTTTTGATTCCGAAAAATGCCAAAACAAACAATGTACTCACGTATGGAATCATTTCTAATAATTGATAGGGTGTATCTTGATTCATGACTTGTAATCGAAGCTGTAAGGCGTCTGCGAATCCAAAAAGGAGTGCTGCCATAAGTATACCGCTTGGTAACCAGCGTCCGAAAATAACAGCTGAAAGAGCGATAAATCCTCTTCCTGATACAATGCCGTCTGAATAAGTACTCACATAACAAGTCGTCAAGTATGCGCCTCCGATTCCGGCAACCCCACCGCAAATCAAACAGGCGATATATTTATGCAATTTCACATGAATGCCTTGTGATTCAGCTGCTTTGGGAAATTCTCCAACAGCTTTATAGTTTAAACCAAGCTGTGTCTTATTAAAAAAAACTGCCGTAAGTAGCACTGAGGCATAAGCAAAATAGACAACAATCGGATGGTTAAAGAAAATTTCGCCTATTACAGGAATATCCGACAAGATTGGTATGGCCACCGGTTGCATGATTGTCGCTGAAGCAAGATTTGAGCTGATTCCAAAGTATAACTTGTAGATAAAAGAAGCAAGTGCAGGCGCAAAGATATTAAGCGCCATCCCATATACGATTTGTTCCGCTCCCAATGTTATCGTACAAAATGCATAGACCATGTTCACACTCATGCCCGCTAAAGCACCTGCAAATAATCCTAACAACGGCATCCCTGTGCTATAACTAACCAGGAAACCAATAAGTGCTCCAATTGCCATTATTCCGTCAAGACCTATATTTACCATCCCCGCACGTTCGGAGTAAAGCTCTGCTAGTGCAACAATAAGTATTGGTGTTGCCATTCGAAGTGTAGAAAGCAGTAGGTCCGTACTAAAATCCAACATAGAATAATTAAACATGTGTTTTTCTCTCCTTTCTTATGGTCATCGTCCATAGAAACTGTCTTACTTTTGGTAAATGGCTCCACGCATTCCCCGCCACTGCAAAGACAATAACCAAGGCTTCAATAATATCGATGACGGATGTCGGCATCCCGCTTCCGACCTGCATTGTTGTAGCTCCCGTCCTAAGAACACCGAAGAGATAGGCAACAAAGACAGTGGCTATAGGATTGAGTTGTGCAATAAGAGCTATGGCAACACCATCAAATCCGTACCCTTGACCGAACCCTGCCATAAGACGGTACTGAGATCCATGTAGTTCAACGCTTCCACCAAGACCTGCAATTGCCCCTGATACGACAAATGAAAGTATAATCAATCGTTTAACAGGAAATCCATTATATAAGGATGTTGTCGCATTCATTCCGACAGCCCTTAATTTAAATCCACCGGTTGTATGAAACAGATAATAGTGAATACCTACGGCCACAAGGAGCGCAATAATAATACCTACATGAAATCGATACGCCGGAATAACCCGACCTAATCGAAAGGGTACGGCTGCTGTTTGAGGCACATTCCCTTCTCTTAAAGGACCACTATATAAGTAACCCATAAATTTAACGGCTATATAATTCAATAAAATACTTACAATAATTTCATTCAAACCACGTGTTATTTTTAGCAATCCAGGGATAAGCCCCCAAATGCCTCCTGCAACAACTCCGGCTATAAGACTTAAACTTATAACAATAACCGGATTCGCAATCGGCACATTCGTCGAAACGTAGAGTCCCGCAACAGCACCTATGGCAAACTGACCCTCACCACCTAGATTAAACACACCACATTTATAGGCAAAAGTTGCTGCAAGCCCTGTGAAAATAAGTGGTACAGATTTTATAATCGTCTCAGCTACATTGGACGAGCTACCGAAGGCTCCTTGAAACAAGTAACTATATGCCTCTATCGGATTACCTCCGATTCCCATAATCAACAAAGCTCCTACTATAAAGGATATGCATATGGCAACCATAGGTATGATCCCTTTTATTATCTTTTGATTCACTGGTATGATCCCCTTTCTATTTCTATGATGATAAACCACCTGACATAGCGAGTGATATATCCTGAACAGGTGGATGATCTCCTGAGTAACATCCAACAATTTCACCTTCATACATGACAATAATTCTGTCAGACAAACGTAAAATCTCATCAAAATCGGCGCTAATGACAACAATCGCACTGCCGTTATCTCTAGATTTAATTAAGGTATCATGCACATTCGTTGCAGCACCTACATCAAGACCTCGTGTCGGATTAACCGCCACCAACACCTTCGGATTTTGCTCGATTTCTCTCGCTAGCACAATTTTTTGTTGATTCCCACCCGAAAGATTTCGAGCCTCTTGTTCAATGGACTCGCACCGAATATCATATTGACTCTGCCATTGATTTGCCTGCTTTCTCATCTCTTTCTTCTTTAAAAAGAGTCCATTTTTCAGTGATTTAAGCATTAAATTATCCGAAACACTCATATTTCCAACCAGCCCCATCTTATTGCGATCCTCCGGAATGTGCGATATTTTACGATCTATAAAATGTTTTGGCGTTATACGTTTTACTGTTTCACCATATAACTCAACAGCACCTTCATCAGGCTTCAAAACCCCCGTCAGTAGTCCTGCTATTTGGGATTGACCGTTACCGTCAACACCTGCTATTCCAAGAATTTCTCCGGAAACTATAGACAAATCAATGTTCTTAACCCCATTATGCTTAGATGCCTTTCGATAGGACACTTGCTTCATTTGCACAACTGTTTCCTGCCCTTCTTTTACCTTTTCATACTCATTTTGAATAAGGGTTTTTCCCATCATAAGCCTTGCTAGCGTTGTAGCATCTGCATCTTTTGTCTCAAGACACTCTACAACTTCACCTTTTCGAAGAACTGTAATCTTATCGCTCACACGAAGAACTTCCCGCATTTTATGTGAAATAAATATAACCGACTTCCCTTCCCGTTTTAAGGCCTCTATCATATCAAAAAGCCCTTCCACTTCAATATCTGTTAGCGCTGCTGTCGGTTCATCTAAAATTAATATTTCTGCCCCTCGATACAAGGCTTTTAATATTTCTACACGCTGTTGCTCACCTACAGATATATGCGTAATTGGTTGATCCAAATCAACTTCTAAACCATATTGCTTAGCTAACAATTCTATAGACTGACGCATGGTTTTTTTCGGAATCCATAATCGTTTTGAACTTGGAAGCCCAAGAATTATATTTTCAAAAACAGTCATCGCCTCAACCAACATAAAATGCTGGTGAACCATTCCAATTCCGAATTCCACCGCTATAGAGGGCGAATCAATACGAACCTTATTCCCTTTGACATAAATGTCACCTGATGTTGGGTGGTAAAGACCAATCAATATATTCATCAACGTGCTCTTTCCTGCTCCATTTTCTCCAAGCAACGTATGAACTTCACCTGCCCCAATGCTGAGGCTGACATTTTTGTTTGCGTACATGTCACCAAATTGTTTTGTTATATTATCCATTCTGAGTAATTCATTCATCATAACACCGCCTTAGGTCCACATTCATAAAAAAAAGACGTAGAAATATCTTAATAGATATCACTACGTCTTCGTAATGGTCTTTCTCTAAACTCTGGCCGTTTGCCACAGTAAAGTATCTGCCAATAATATACCATCATTTAGGTTTAGCGTCAATATTTTTTTACTGTAATTAAAAAAATATACTCAGATTACAAAAATAAACGAATAAAAATGTCTACTAACTCCGGATCAAACTGGGTCCCTCTACACGCTAACAATTCATTTTTTGCCTCTTCTAACGACAACGCTTTCCTATAGGGACGATTATTTGTCATGGCATCAAAAGCATCAACTATGGATAAAATACGACATTCAATGGGAATGTCCTCACCTGCTAATCCTAAAGGATATCCCTTACCGTCATAGCGTTCATGATGTTTAAGAATAAACGGTGCTATTTCTTTCATCTCCCCGGATTCATTGGCGATACGTTCGCCAATTTGAGTATGGGTTTTCATCACATTAAATTCTTCTTCTGTCAACGAAGCAGGTTTTTTTAGGATGGCATCCGGAATACCTACTTTGCCAATATCATGAAACTTAGCAAGAAGAGCTATCCGATTTAAAATAGGTTGACTAAGTCCAATCGTTTGTCCAATCTTAATTGCATACTCGCCCAAACGGTCAGCATGCCCTTCTGTAATAAAATCTCGCGCTTCCAACGCTTTCATCAACGAGCGTACTAAATAATTCTTTGCACTTGCAGAGTTGAGGAGTTTATGCTGATACATATTGTTATCCGCCTGCTGAAACAGCCATTGCATATCAGCGATTCCCTCATGATGTAAGGCATAACCATAGGATAGACTGATTTGATATGGTTCCACCGTTTGATTCATTTCAACCACTCTTCGACTCAACAAGGCAAGCATCGATTCAACCCTATCTGTCGTTACATCCGTTAGTAAGATGCCAAACTCATCGCCACCAATTCTTGAGACAAAGCCCCTCTCTGCAAAGACCGTTTGTATAATTTTACTTGCGTCTATGATAAGTGAATCCCCTGCTAAATGTCCGACAGTATCATTAATGAGTTTCAACCCATTGATATCTATAATAACCAGACCAAGATTACAGACTTCTTGTTGATTGTATTTGGAAGCCTCTTGTTCATAACGCCAGCGATTGTAGATTCCTGTTAATGCATCCCGTTTTGCCACCTCTTCGATTTGATTAAACAAACGCACTCTCTCACTGATATCCCGAATAATAATAAGAATTTCTTCCGTTTCAGTTTCTTGACAGCGAATATCATAGTGTTTATCTTCATATGCATATTCCACATTTAACCGCTTATGCTCCTTTTGTATGATGTGAACCATGTGCAAGAGTTCCTGCATAAAAATAGGTGCATACATTAACTGATCTATCAATGCATCTTCTTGAACCACACCACTATATAATGGTGTCCACTCTCCTTCTTTTGTATACACCAAAAGCAAGTCCGGAATCGATGTTATCAATGCTCTATTCCTAGCATTAATACCTTGCAACTCGACAAGTTTTGCTTGAAGTTCGGGATAGTAATTTTTTCTAAACGATTGCTCTCCCAATCCAATGATTGATTCTCTTGTAAACTTTTTATTGGATGTTATTCCCTTCTGTTGGTGCAAGTATTCTTTCATAAACCTTCCTCAATTCCATGGATGACAATTGTTTGGGATTTGTCACCATACATGGATCTTCCATAGCATTCGTTACCAGTTTATCCATTATATCATTGCTTAAGACATCTACCGCTAATGTTTGTGCAATATTGAGTTGAATTCCCATGTTATGTAGCCTTTCAATCAAATCGTCTCCTGTCGCTTTTCTTTCCGATTTCTCTTCAACACCTAACGCTTTTGCAATACAATCATATCGGTCCTTCGCACTCTCATAATTAGCTTCAACAATATATTTGAGAAGGATACTATTACATTCTCCATGAGGTAGATCAAAAAAACCACCTAAGCTGTGTGCCATGGCATGAACGGCACCAAGACTCGCATTCGAAAACGCCAGACCGGCATCAAGAGATGCCGTCATCATTAAATAACATAGCTCTTTATCCGGTTTCCCTTCTTCAATCGACAAGACACAGGCCTCCAAATTCTCTCCAATAAGGCGAATTGCTTCCAGTGCATGCACATCTGTCAAAGGCGAATGGGCATTTGAGACAAAGGCTTCTATTGCATGTGTCAATGCATCAATTCCCGTACACGCAGCCAAATATGAGGGCATCGTCATCAACGGTATCGGATCAATCAGTGCCAGATCCGGTACAACCTTCTTACTGATAATTGTTTTCTTGATGTTCATTGTTGAATCATTAATAATTGTAAATTGGGATACATCAGCACTTGTTCCGGCTGTCGAAGGTATACAAATTAACGGCGGACCCGGCAAATCAACTTGATCCACGCCTTCATAGTCCAATATATGCCCACCATTACTCGAAACGACACTAATACACTTAGCACAATCCATGGGACTGCCACCCCCGACAGCAACAATCAAATCACATCCTTCCTCAAGAAAAAGATGTGCTCCTTTCATTGCTTCATAATCCTTCGGGTTCGGTGTCACATCATCGAAGATTACATAGTCTTCCACTTCATGAGCAAGAATTTCCATAATTGCATCAAACCAGTCTTGTTCTCTAATGCCTTTATCCGTGACAATCATTGGCTTATGAGAAGAAAAATGATGTAGATAACGACCAATCAATAAACTCGCGTCTTCACCGATAATTATTTCCGGAGCAACAAATTTTCTTAATTCCATATTCGGCTTCATAAAAACCTCCATCTAATTAAAAATGATTATCATTGGAACTTTTCCCTATCATATCATAGTCTCAATGATTTTTAATGGGTATTTTTCGTTTATTCATCAAAACGTTCCAGCCCTTCTTTCGTTAACCTGAAAACTTTATCACACACTTCATCAAGAAAGATCCTGTCATGAGAAATACAAACAATCGGTCCTTGAAACTCAGCAAAGGTTCTTCTTATTACCGGTTGGGTTAAAGGCGATAAATTTCTTGTCGGTTCATCTAAAAACAAGAGTTGACTTTTGCTCAAGCTAAGTTCCAGTAATATAAGCTTAGCTTTTTGTCCACCTGATAGTTGATTTATGGGGTGCATCATTTCATCGGCTGTCAATTTCATACTTCCCATATAGGTCCGAGCTCTTGTTCTCTCTTCCTTGTTCTTCCAAGACAGATAGTCTAAAGGGGTTGCATTTAAGGGAAGTACCTGTCCATAATCTTGGGGCATATAGCCAACGGATAATTCCGTTGTATTCTTCAGTTCATTAAGCATCCATTTCAGTAGTGTCGTTTTGCCGACACCATTATCACCGACAATGCCAATCTTCTCCCTGCCATATAAAAACAAATCCATAGGCGGCAACGTGACAAACCCCAAATCTATAGAATTTTCATTTACCCAATGATGAACACGCCGACCGTTCGCTATAGGGTTTATATCTTTCATCAAATAGATTAGTGCTTCTTCCACTTCAGGAATCTCCGGCCTATTATCACTCTCTTTTTCAAACCGTTTTTTCATCGATTTGACTGCCCGCATCTTCTTCTTGAGCAATTGTCCCCCATGTGGGTTTTGTCTACTTATCGTATTTTGCTCGTGCTCAACCCGATTCCGAATCTTTTGATATTTTTCTTGCTGCTTCTCATAATTACGCTTCCAATTCTCTGCCTGTTGCGTTTCTTTCGCTATCGTTTGTCCCCGCCACTGTCTATATTCTTTATAGCCACCTTCAAACACCGTAATCTTTGGTTCATTTTTACGCATTAATTGCTCAATATGGACAATTCGATTCGCAGTATTGTTTAGAAGTCGTTCATCATGACTTATATAAACAACAGGCTTTGTTTCCTTCGCAATAAAAGATTCTAACCAGTAAATCATACCAATATCCAAATCATTGGACGGCTCATCTAAAACTAGAAGATCCGGATTCTTCATTAAAATTCTGGCAAGTTGTATGCGTATTCTCTCACCGCCTGATAACGTCATGATAGGTTGTTCCGAATAGAACAGCCCATAATCCAACCCAAGTTCTATAGCAATTTCCATAATCTGTCCGCCATCGAGGTCCCAAAATACTGGCAATTGAGAGAAATAATCCATACAAGTAAGGCTCTCTTCAACTCTCAAATCTTGATTCAAGTATCCCACCGTCATGTTTCGACGATCGACAACTCCTTCCGCCGTCAAGTAGTCATTTATCAATGTTTCATCTACCATAAGCTTTAATAGACTAGACTTCCCATTACCTTCTTCACCGATAAAAGCAATTTTATCACCTGCATTCACAACAAGATTAAATGCCTTAATAAGGATACGATTATCGTTTTTATGTTTTAATGTTATTTGATTACATATCATAGAACACACCTCCAAATTTGAAGGACTGTGAGTGTATACGAATAAAAATCGTTTACTCGTTCTATTTACTCCCAACGTTTCATTTCAATCCTCAGAAAGAACTCAACTCATTTGACGTTACTTTTGAGCCAAAATAGAAACACCCATTTTCAAATGAAAATGGGTATATAGACATACACTTAACCAAGAGGCAAGGCATATTCAATACACCACAATCCGTTTCACATAATGATAGTTGTCTAATAAGACATATCTATCCTGTAACTTACGAAATGTTGATTAACTGAACATGCTTTCACCCTTTCTGACATAATTTTAATACATTATAACATAGTTCCCCTTAATAAACAATAACGATTCTTAATCATTCACAACAAATTCTGTATAGCTTCCTCTTTGTCCTACTTGAACTCGTAGTTGCGTCGGAATGCGCTCTTTCAATTCTTGAACATGGGAAATAATCCCCACCAACCGTCCTGATTCCTTCAGTTGAGACAAACAAGCAATCGCGCTATCCAAGGATTCCTGATCTAAGGTACCGAACCCTTCATCAATAAACATTGTATCCATGCGAACGCCTCCTGCGTATGATTGAACCACATCTGAAAGGCCTAATGCCATGGCCAAAGATGCTTTGAAGGACTCTCCTCCTGACAAAGTCTTTATAGAACGCGACATGCCGCTATAATAATCATAAATCTCTATATCAAGGCCACTTTGACGATTTTTTCTTTCTAACTTCTGACTTCTTTTCATTTGATATCGCCCATCTGTCATATATTTTAAACGGTTATTTGCTGCCTCTAATATATCTTCCAAAAAAGCCGCCAGCGCAAATCGTTCAAAGGATAACATAGCCGGATTTTTACCTTGAGCATAATTCGCCAAAAATCCGACGCGTTTATAGACCGTTTCTTTTTCCTCAATGGACCGATGACATTCCCTCACCTTTGTTAACGTATTCAAGCTCCTATTCAATCGGTCACCCATGAGTGTATAGGCTCGCATCTGATCTTGAGTCTCTTCCTCTAAGTTTTGAATGCGCAACTTAAGAGGCTCTAATTCTTTTCTCTCATGACCTTTGAGCTCTTTTTCAATGACATGACTTGCATTTAGTAATCCTTGTAGTCTTTCATAAAAAGTATGAATATGTTCTTTGTAATCCACTAATTGTTGCTCTTCTAATAACGCTTCCCTATAATTGACCTCTGATTCGAAGCCTTGTTCTTGGCGGATCGTTTCATAGTATTCATATGCTTGAAGCATTTTCTCCTTGCTCCGTTGTACTTGCTTCATCAATTGCTGAACGCGTATTTTTTCTGTATCGCGATTTTTCATCGTTGATTCATAGGCTTTATCAATACGCTCTCTTT
The DNA here is from genome assembly GCA_965140555.1 of Vallitaleaceae bacterium. Lineage (GTDB taxonomy): Bacteria > Bacillota > Clostridia > Lachnospirales > Vallitaleaceae > UBA1351. Next base: position 57,326 of record OZ223256.1, read on the forward strand.
CATTCATTCGTTTTTCAAATGCCGTTGCTACTTGTTCTTTTAATTGTTGAAGTTCCTCTAGCAATACATCCTCATCGACTCGCATTTTTCTCCTAAGCCGGTGATTAGCTTCCTCAACCTGTTCCAGTTGGGCCTCCAATTTAAATCGTTTTTCCCGCTGTTGTTCATAGATCTTTGCCATGTTCTCAAGGGCTTTTACATTGTCGGATAAATCCTTTGTTATACTCTCCAACTGTTTTTTCTCTTTATCCAATGCCTCTTTTTCAGTTTCAAGAGCTTTTAATGCTTTCGTTCGTGTTTCTTTTTCACCTTCTAAAACAGAACGCAACTGGGCACATACTTCTAAAGGATTTTCTCCTTCACCCTGTTGCCAATGAACCTCTTTCGAAATGCAAAATCGTCTAAATCCTTCATCGTACTCTTTTTGTTGCTGAATACGCGTTTCCAAGCGGGCTTGTTGTGCCATTTGCTCATTTAATTGCTTATCAAATTGATTTAATCGATTCTCTTCCTCTTCAATAACCTCTATGGTCAAATCGCCACTTCCCTTTTGGGCGGGATTCGGATGATGGACAGACCCACACACCGGACAAGGCATTCCTTCTTCTAATTCTTTGGCAAAGATCGCCCCCTGCTGATTCATAAAATCACGTCGCATTGTTTTATACGCATCCCGCTTCACTCGAAGATTTTCCTGATTCGCCTTAATCGCTTTTTCTAACTTTCTATATGCCCGTTCATAGTTGCTCAGTTTTTTAAATGCCTCTTCATAACGCGCTAATTCTTCCTCTTGTTGTTTTAATCTATCAAAACCATCGAGTTCTCTATCTTTTTTTAACTGAAGTTCAATATGCCTATTTTTTAACTGCTCTAATTTTTCTTTTCCATGTTTTTGTTCTTCTATAAGCGCTTCTTGACGTACTAGAGCCTTTTGGGAACTTACCGCATCATTTATAATCTGCTGTGTTGTCACTTTTAACTGTTGTAATTGTCCGGCCGCTGCCACCAATTCATCCCATTGCTCTATAGCAACACTTAATGCCTGCAACTCTTCTTCAGCATCTTGGCTATATTCTTTGTCATAAATTTCTTTTTCTTTTTGTAACGCTTCTTCATACAACGTTAACTGTTCTTCCGAACTCTTCTGAGCCTTCTCATCATCGTCATAGTCCCCACGCCTATCTTTCCACGCTTTTTCATAGGGTTTCACAGTCAATGCTTTTTGAGCTTTTTCTACAGCCCTTTCTAGCTGTATGACGGATTCTTTCTCCTTATCCATGGACACTTGTTCTTCCCTTAACCGGTCCAATTGATCAAACTTTTGATTCACCGTCTCTTGCCGGTCTCTATCCTTCTTTAATTGCACTAATGTTTCTTGCAAGTGTTCCACTGTTTTTTTCGCTTCTTTAATACGCTGTTTTTCTTCTTCCATCTTTATAAAAAAGTCTTCAATCTGCTGTATAACCGGCTGTTGCTGCAAATCATCCCATTCTGCCTCTTCATAAAAATGATTCCATTCAAGCGTTCCCATAAGTGCATCTCTTTGTGTGGTGCCTTCCTTTATGGATCCATAGAGTGTTGCCGCCCGCTTTACTAGCACCTCTTGAATTTGTCGATAAACGGATGTATCAAATAAACGTTTAAGCACCTTTTCCCGTTCTTCACTGGTTGCAACAAGCAACTGCCTGAATTCACCTTGAGGAATCATCATAATCTGCTTAAATTGTTCTTCACTGAGGCCAATAAGGTCTTCCAACGTTTTAGTCACCTGTGTAACACCACTTATAGGGCGTTTATTCTGACTCAGGAATCGTAACGTTGCTTCAGGTTTTTGTTCTGTATAACCTTCACCAACGGATTTAGGCCGCAATTGTTTCGGTATGCGTTCAACTTCATAGCGCTCATTATGGAGTTCAAAAGTAAATGTCACCGTCGTCAACTCTTCCTCCAAAGCAAATTGACTTCGAAAAGAATCTGACGGGCGCATACTTCCACTACTTTCACCATATATGGCATAACTCATTGCATCAAAAAGAGTTGTCTTCCCTGAACCTGTCGGACCGGTAATGAGAAAAAGATAACGACCATTAAGTGTTTCAAAATCAATAATTTCTTCTTGAGGATATGGACCAAAAGCGGTCATTCTCAATCGAATCGGCTTCACTATTTTCTCCCCTCCTTTTCTTCTACTTCTGATACTGTTTCTTCAATAATACCTTTGACCGATACCTCTAAGGGCTCACCGGATATATATTCCATAAATGCATCAAATAGTTCTACCGGATCCTTCTTCTCAAACTGTCGTCGATCGAAGCTTTGATTCTCATCATAGCTTCCGGCACTTATTCTCTCTAATTTTAGTATATTCGGATACACTTGCCGTAATTTTCCCAAAGGATCAATCAATTCTCCTACATCTGTAAGTCGAGCCATTATATAATCGTCCTGTGGCCCATGGGCTATAACATCCGGGCGCATCAATTTATCCAATTCTCCTTCAATAATACGCATATCCTTATGTATAGGGAGCGCTTCCGTCCATACGCGATGCTCACCTTTCGGTCCTAAATCAATGTATGTCAAACTTTTCTCATGGGCTGCTTCAGAGAAGGAATATTTCATAAGAGAACCTGCATAGCGTATGGATTGCTTATCTTTGCCGAGAGGTGCATACATAGGTCTATGAATATGCCCTAGGGCTGTATAATCAAAACCATCAAACAAATCAGCCTGTATCCATTCTGTCCCACCTATTGTGAGAGGACGAACCGATTCGCTGACATCTTTTTCATCAATCCCTAGCAAGTAGCCATGAGCCAGGCATACATGACGCTCCTTCTCATTCCATCCGTCTGTTATTTGAGGAATATAGACGCGGTAGATATCATTAAAATTTCGAATCGACGCATCTTCAAGAACAAATCGCGCTGTTGCCACATCTACAAATGGAATAGGATAGAAGTTAACCCAGCCATCATCATCCTTCATACGAATGGGCACCATTTCTTTAGAAAACACGCTACGTATATATAATCCTTGCTTTTCCATCATTTTGTTAGCAAATCCGATGCGCATGCCACTATCATGATTTCCACTGATGGCTATAACCGGCGTCTTCAACTCAATAACGAGCGTTGTCAATACCTCGTCCAATAGTTCAACCGCTTCTGTAGGCGGTATAGATCGATCATATAAGTCCCCCGTGAGCAAAATAACATCCGGTCGATTTTTCTTCACACTTGCCACAACATCTGCCAGCGCTAATTCCTGATCTTGGGTCATATGACGATGATGCACTAACTTCCCGATATGCCAATCCCCTGTCTGTAATATACGCATAATACCCTCCTTAGGATGCTCTTTGATTCAAGTATTCATAGGCTTCATTAATTTCTGAAAACCGTTTATTGGCATAATCTACATACTCATTCGGCATTCCTTTTGACATAACATGATCCGGATGATACTCCTTAGCCAATTCACGATATGCCTTTTTTATCGTCTTCTGATCCGCATCCACCGGTACACCTAACACTTTTGCATAGGCCTCTTTTTGACTCTGTTCATTAACACCATAATATCCATTGTGATACCCTTGTCCTTGGCTTCCCCCGTTCATCCTATGAATATAGTTTTTGATACTTTCATACTCATATACTGTAAGGCCAAGTTTCGTAACACTAAGACGAATAAGTGCATCTTCATCATTGTTAAGTTCACCATCTGCCATACCTGTCATAACCAAGAGATAGGCAATCGCCATAACTTTATTTCTTCCCGGAAAAACTTGACGTATAATTCTCAAATATTCATCCATCTGTTGAGGATTTTCTTTCCCATAATTGAAGGCAGGTTCATAGCGATTTAATTCTTGATCCGATATCTGAAAGTATTGATTTACAAAATGTCGAATTACCGTTACTTCTTCCCTAGATACTTTACCGTCTGCTTTTGCAATGACTGCTGAAACTGCCATGAGAGCACCTACTCCCAAATTTATATCATAAAAAGCCGGTTCATTTTTCAAATAGGAACGGACCACCACCTGTTTAGGCGGCAAAATAAGAATCAGCAAGAAAGTCCACGGGAAAATAAGTGTAATAAATCCCCAAATATACAGATTATATCCTTTAGCCTTTGCCAATAATCCACCACCTGCTGCCACAAGCATACGAAATGCAATTCCTATGATACCCGATACCATTCCAAATAATAGCGATACAATTGTCATCATGTCGTCACTCCTCACACATTCTACTGATTCGATACCTTATATTCTAATCTAAAAATACAGAAATAACATAAAATACAGCTTAAAATTCTATTAATATCCCAAATACTCTTTTACTGCCAACGCTCTAAGTTCTGAAGGATTCATCACATAGATCAAGCGCTTTTCAATGCGTATAATCCCCATTTCTTCTAACTCCTTCATTGTTCGATTCAAGTGCCTATATGTCGTTGCCAAAAAACATGCAATATCTTTATAGGTCTCATTCATCGTAATATATTGAGGTTGATCTCCCTCCACATATTCTTGCAAATAACTTGCCATCCGATTAATTAGAGGATAGACGTAATTATAAGCACTATTATTAATCGTTGCATTGAGTTTTTCACTAAGCGACCGAGCCAGATACATAAGGAGTACAGAATCGGTTTGGATCTTCTTACGCAAAGGACCGATAGGAATGGCAATAAATTCTGACGATTCTACCGCCTCAACATGACAGTTTATGTTTCTGTCTTGAATTAATTCCAGATCGCCCATTGCCGAAAAATCTCTGTAGAATTTCAAAAGAACGGATTTACCGTTTTCAAAGTCATAGGTCACTTTTACTTTCCCTTTTACAAGCATGTACAATACTTCTAATTCATCTCCTGCATGAAGAATAAACTCGCCTTTCTCAAAGCGATAAAGTCGCATAGTCGGTACCAAATCTTCTCCAAATATTTCGTCTATATTGTTTTTTTGTATATACATTGTCATGATTGACGCATCATTGATTTGTTTCATTTTTCCCTCCATAATGACATATGTCCTATCCTTTGGCACAAGTTTATGATATCCTAATCCCATAAACTTGTAAACACACAATTAGGAGGACATGATGAACTACGAACTGCTACTTTTTGATGTTGATGATACACTTTTTGACTTTAAGCAATCCGAGAAAATCGCCTTCACAAAAACCTTGTCACCTTATCTCTCTTCTGATGACGCGTCTAGTTATTATACGCTATATCACCAGATTAATAAAGCGTTATGGAAACGTTTTGAGATCGGTGAACTTACTCAAGACTACATTAAAATCGAACGCTTCCGACAACTCGCAGATGCAATAAATATTCAGGTTAATCCGGAAGCCTTTGCTCATGAATACATGACCAATCTTTCCTACGCATCTATTCTCTATGACGAAACCGAGTCCCTTTTGGACACCTTATCCAAATCACATCGTTTGGCCATTATCACCAATGGATTAACAATGGTACAAACCCGTCGTGTGCGACAATCTGTTGTGGCCCACTATTTTGAAACTATTGTAATTAGTGAAGAAATCGGTTTATCCAAGCCTCAACCAGATATATTCAGCCATACCCTCTCCCTTATTGACCCTGTTAAAAAGAGCAAAATTTTGATGATTGGCGACGGACTTTCTTCGGATATCTTAGGCGGCAACAACTTCGGAATTGACACGTGTTGGTACAACCCCCTATCTAAACCAAATACAACCAAGGCTGTACCTACTTATGAAATCCAATCTCTCTTTGACCTATATACTATCGTTTAAGCTGGATTTGAAAGACGGTTAGCTCCCATTTAAGAGAACTAACCGTCTTTTTTCTATATCTTACTCATCTTTAAGAATTTTATATAATATTCGATATAACATGGCTGCTTCTTCCGCTGTCAAATTTAGACTTTCACTCATTTTAAGGGGTATCGACGACGCTTCTTCTTTTAATTGTCGACCGACTTCTGTCAAATGAACATTAACACTCCGTTCATCTTCAATGGATCGCTGCCGTTTCACATACCCTAAGGCTTCTAATCGCTTGACAACCGGTGTAATTGTTCCCGAATCCAAATAGAGTCGCTCACCTAGTTGTTTCACACTCATCACCTCATGTTCCCACAATACCATCATCGTAATATATTGGGTATATGTTAATTTAATATGATCCAAAAAAGGTTTATAGCGTTTAACAATTTCCTTTGAACAGGCATATAAAGGAAAACATAATTGATTCTCTAATTTTAGAACATCCTCGTTCATCGGTTCACTCCTATCTTTCTACACACCAGAACTACTGCCTTAACAAGTTAAGAATAGCACGATGCCCCTATTTATGTCAAGCACAATTGAATTGTTTAATTATTGTCGATGTTAATACACATCCAACGTTGATGCTTCACGTGCCTTACGCTCAATAGCAATAAACATATAATAGCCAATCAGCAGATAGCAACAGCCAATCAGAAATTCCTGCCCAATTAACCCCCAAAACACACTATCTATCGGGTGGTCAATCAAATATCTAGACGCCTCAATCCCTCGTGTAACGGGTATAATCATTGATATAACACGAATAAATCCCGGTAAATTACTAAGGGCTACATTTGCTCCGGTAACAAAGGTCATACCTAAAATCCCCACATTCATAAAAAGACTCACATCTCGTATGACCATTGCAAGGCTACCAAAGGCCATACCAAACGCTATCGCTGCAAACATAGACACTATAACGGTCAACACAAAGGCCTGAATCGGAAAATTTGCAATGGATACGTGAAAAATCGGTACGGCTATAAAAAAGCCAATAAGTGATATAAAAACAGCGTCTACAATATGCATAACGGAACGACTGATAAACATAAAAAATCGATTGGTAGGTGTAGCTAATATAATCTGCAATGTTCCATTATCTCTTTCCCGCCCCATAGCAAGTCCTGCTCCGAGAAACACCGGAAAGACACTTGTAATAAATACATTACCTATAATCCATCGCAACATATCCTCACTTCCATATGCATTAAGGGCAACATAACAGAAGAACAGCATACTCGATAGCGGTGATAGAACCTTCGTAATTAAAATAACTTTTAAATCCATTATGGCATACATAGACTTATAACTCATAATCACTTGATTTATAAAACGTTGTACAGCTTCCATTATATCACCCCCAATGATCCTGTTTCTCTGAACATTTGTGTCATTCGTCGATAGACAAAAAACGAAATAACAAAATAAATAACTGTGAGACTCCCTAGGATGGTAAATTCATGCATTAAAACCGTCATATTCTGGGTTTCAATACATTGTCGCAAGACTTTAATTGCCCATGTCGGTGTCAATATATAAGAAATAGGAAGAACCCATTTAGGCAACAATGTTAATGGAAAAAGCAAACCTGTCACAATAAAAATAGGAAATTCCGCTGTATTGGCAAGCATCCGCGCCTGCCTTGATATTGCAAAAACAGCAGCTAACATAATTGCAATCGCAACACAACTTATTACTACCAGCAATAAGGCCACTGCAAAAAGGAATGGATGTTCCACACCAAATCGCTGACCGGATATAATTATAATAAACAAATACCCGTTAATTGTTGAAATAAGAGAAATCACAACTGCACCTACAATTTTACCTGATATGATTGTTTGAAACGATGTCGGCATAACATTCATAAGTTCCAATGTTCCCATCCGACGTTCTCTGGCGATGGCTTGACCGGAACTGAATATGATAGAACTCCACAAATTCATCATCCCGGTACCAAGTACAATATATTCAATAAAATTTTCTTTTCCTGATTCACGAAACATCAAGTACATTAATGTTCCGTATAATACCGGTTGCACAAATAAAATAAATCGGGTTAAATTGGATGTTAAGTCACGTTTGATTTGAAAACGCATCGCTACCCAAAATGAATGCATATTATTCGCCTCCAATCAATTGAAGATATGTATCTTCAAGAGTTGACTCTCTTGGCGTTATTGCAAGCACGTGAATTGACTCAAATAGATGAATCATATCATGAATCACCTGCATCGGTTGTTCACATTGTATTTCTAAACGTTGGTGCATATCAACATCTTTAAGAAATGCCTCTTTGACACAGTGATGCCTTTTGACTCTATCCATATGTTCCTGATTAATGCCTAAGGCATCCACATTGACAACATGGAAGGATTGATAACGTTTTTTGATATTCGTCGGTGTATCTTGCTCTATGATACGCCCCTTTTTCATAATGGCAATGCGCTGACTCAGCTCATCAGCCTCCATCATATAATGTGTTGTAAGAAGAATTGTTTTACCAATCGATTGTAGGTATCGAACGGTTTGTCTTAGCTCTAAAGCTCCTACCGGATCTAAACCAATTGTCGGTTCATCTAGAAAAATTATCTCAGGGTCATTGAGCAGGCCTCTAGCAATTTGAAGTCGTTGTTTCATTCCTTTTGAATAATTTTCAACTTTATCATCTGCACGCTCTTTCAAATGCACCAATTCTAGAATTTCATCAATCCTTTTCTCCTTTTCTTTTTTTGTTAATTTATACAAATCCGCAAAATAACTTAGATTTTCTCTTCCTGTTAACCGCCAATACAGGCTTCGCTCTCCACCAAGGACAAAATTAATACGTGAGCGTATTTGTTTTTCATCACCTACCGGGTTCATACCGAAAATTCTTACTTGACCTGAGGTCGGTAGTAATAATGTCGATAAGATTTTGATTGTGGTTGTTTTTCCCGCACCGTTTTCACCTAATAGACCGAACACTTCGCCTTTATGAATCTCAAAATTAATACCTCTTAATGCTTCAAATTCAGTTTTTTCACGTTTGAAAATACCTTTTTTCCCGGTATAGATACGACGTAGATTATCAACAGTAATTAATGTCTCCATAGATACCCCCTCTATTTTTACAAGTAATATTATCATAATTTATGTTATAATACAACTTCATTCTCTATATTCTATTTATAAATCATGACCACCCGTAAAACGGGTGGTTTGCTCCACCCCTATAAGGGGTTGTTACCGGCCAGCGCCTCAAGACGCTGGCTTTCACTTCGTTCAAGCTACACTGCCTTTGCCACTTTCGCCTGACCCTAAAGGGTCCTTTGTATTACTCGCTATCCCTTGAAGGGATCTTCATATTCTTTAACACTTAGCTTATCTTTTGTTATATCGTGTTTTTCTTGATCTCGAATATATTTTTGTATCGTAGCCTCGTTGAGTCCTACTGTCGTCACATAATATCCCTCTGCCCAAAAATGTCTATTTCCAAATTTATATTTTAGGTTTGCGTGCTTATCGAACATCATAAGCGCACTCTTCCCTTTTAAATACCCCATGAAACTTGAGACACTTATTTTAGGTGGTATACTCACTAGCAGATGGACATGATCTTTCATCATATGACCTTCGATTATCTCGACTCCCTTGTATCTACACAATGTTCTTATTATCTCTTTTAACGACTCCCTGTATTGATTATAAATAATTTTCCGTCTATACTTAGGAGTGAACACTATGTGATATTTGCACATCCATTTTGTTCGTGCTAAACTATTAGCCTTATTTGCCATTAAAATCACCTTTCTTTTTTAAATATACTGTAGCCTGAACAACTTCAGTATACCGAAAGGTGATTTTTTTGTACAACAATCGACGCGCACCCGTATAACGGGTGGTTTAGTGTTTCGCACGCTTCGCGAGCTCAACTGACTAAAGTCTATAACAAAAAAAGAAGCACCGTTGTGCTTCTTTCCTCCTAAAGACCTAATCGATGACGAATGCGGTCCATCAAACTTAATTTTTTTCCTTCTTTTCGAGCCTGCAGCTTCTTGTTTACCAAGTCCATATCAAAGCCATTCGCCGACTGTCTAACCGGTTTTTCTGTTGGCTCAACAGACTTTTGTATCGGTTTTTGCGACACTGATTTTACCTGAACATCTTTGCTGTGCGTCATTTTTTCTTGAGATACTTTTGACTGCATTGATTTTGGATGTACAGAGGTCCCTTCATTGGATGCCTTCTTATGATTGTTCGTGTGATGATTTGTGTGGTGATTCGTTGCATTCGCTTCTTTATTTTTGTTCGTCTTCCTATTGTTGCTACTTTTTTTGTTTCCATCCTTTGACGGCGTCTCTCCTTTTGAAGCAGAAGGTTCTTTCCACAATGCCTTATTGGCATTAAGCATCTTCTCTGCTATATATGCATCCGTAGGCAAAGGCTCTTCTTCAATAAGTTTCCCCACATGTTCTTCAATCGCATAGAGCGTCATGACATCATCTGTCGTTACCATGTTAACGGCAACCCCATCATGACCGGCTCTTCCTGTCCGACCAATACGATGTACATAACTATCTAAATCTTCCGGTATGTCATGGTTAATCACTAAACTTAAATCATCCACATGTATACCTCGAGCTGCTACATCCGTTGCTACTAATATACGTACTTTTCCGGACTTGAACTGTTCAATCGTACGCATTCGCTTATTTTGTGAAATCGCTCCATGTAAACCGGCAACATTCAAATGATGGTGTTGCAGGGATTTTGTAACGCGATCCACTTCATCGCGTGTATTACAAAAAATCAAAGCACTTTCCGGCTGATACGCCTTAATCACTCGTTCCAATTGTTGTCGTTTTTCTCGACGCTCGACTCTATAATATAATTGTTTGATTGCATCTACTGTCTTTGTTTCAGAAGCAAATTCAATAATCTCAGGATGGTTCATATAGCGCCCTGCAAGGCGCTTCGCATCTTCCGGCATCGTCGCACTAAAGAGCAACGTCATCCGTTCCCTTGGTAAAAACTTAATGATTTTGATGATTTGGGGATAGAATCCCATATCCAACATACGATCCGCTTCATCTAATACAAGATACTCAATTTGATCCACCTTTAACTGCTTGTGTGTCAGATGGTCAAGGACACGCCCCGGTGTACCGGTCACTATGGAGACCCCGTTATGTAGTTGCTTTTTCTCCGTTTCAATACTATGCTGCCCATAAACAACCGCCGTCTTCATCGAACAAAATTCACCCATTTGCCTGATTTCTTCATCGACTTGTACAGCTAGTTCTCGAGTCGGTGATAAAATCAATGCCTGTGGATGTTTTTTTGTATGGTCGACACGTTGAATAATCGGCAATCCAAAAGCTCCGGTTTTACCACTACCGGTTTTTGATTTTACAATAAGATCATTTCCTGCCAATACATGTGGAATGGATGCCTTTTGTACCTCCGTGGGCTCAGAGAACCCCATTTTCGTAACACTTTTAACAATCTCTTCATTAAGCCCAAGCTCTTTAAACTGATTCTCCATCAATATCCTCTCGCATTCTCTATAATTTCTGTCACTTCGTTGTTATACCATATTCCTCTAATGTTTGATGTTCTCCTCCTAAATCCACATGGCAGCCACTTCTAAACCTCACTCATATATAATATGCTTCTCAATAAATGTCCGTTAAATTCAAAGATCAAAGCATCATCATCACGATTATATTCCAAACAATCACTGTACTCTTTAGAAGGCTCACCATAAGCCTCTATAACTTCAGATTTACGCATACCAATGGTAATTCCGCGACTGGTTTTCACTTCTTTTCCCATAATAATAGAGTCCGTAAGTTTAAAATATCTTAATCTCGGTACGCGATCGACCATGGGTTTGATATAGAATTCCACCTCTAATCCGGAGGTTTCTATGCCTTCAAAAAGCGGACGGCTACCATTAATAATCATATCCTCATGAATCATGTCCAGTGACCTTCCTGTATGAAAGACATCTTCAAATTCTTCAAAGGTCATATCTTTGTGAATACCACAATTCAATTTAAAATCCGTTCGATTTAGTGTGTTTATGTTTTCTCTTGACATACTCATCACCTGTTCCTTTCTTTTACTGAGGATATGTAATTAACGTTGAGCAACGATGCAATTTAAAATCCGCCTCCTGCGCCAAAAGAAGGAATATATACTCTTATTGTACCACAAACATTAAAACGATTCTATATATGGACATATAAAAGAACTGTGTCGCTAAATCCTCCGAGCACAGTTCTCATGTATAACAATTGAGTAACATCCCATAATCCTTTAGGAATGTTTTGTTATTCTATTTTCATGAACTTTATATACAAATAATGCTCCTGCACTGATGAATAAAATAGCAAGTCCGATAATAGGTCGTATAGAGTCAGAACCAATGTAATTCTCCGGCTGTAATGTGTGACTAGCATAAACTTGACCGGTCAACAATAACATAAAAACAAAGGTACCTCCGGTAGCCACTAATCGTTTAATCATAATAAACCTCCTTAGTATAATTGCCTTGAACCTGTTCTTAAACGTATACGCATGTATTCTATAGCAGAAATAAAAACATCAAATATTTCCTAAGCTTATCATACTCCTATTTTGCACAATAATCAAGCAGTTCATATCAATTATTTGTTTATTTTGTATATAAAATATTATTTTAAATTATATTATAATCATTTAGCATAACTATTTTATCGTTTATTGTATTTTATTATGCATTTGTACTACATTCTATATCCTATCTCTTGAAATCTATGCTGTTCTATTTGACAAAAAAAAGCTCCGGTCAATAACTTATACTTATCAACCGGAGATCTTTTATCTACTTCGACTACTTTTATTTATTGGCAACATCCTTAACTTTTTGAAGCAAGGCATCTACAGATGCTTCAACTTGAGAATAGTCACCTTCTCTAGGATTTCCTAAAAACTCAACTTGCTCTACAAAATCCCATTTCATACGATACCGTTCTGCAATTTCTTTGACTTCCTTACCTGAACCGGATGCCCAACTATAGGATCCAAAATGCATTGCAACACGTTTCGTTATCTTCTTGCGTCCAACCTCTTCCATAACTGCTGCTACTGGAGGAAACATATTATATTCATACGTCGGTGCAGCAATGATAATTCCCGCTGTCGTCATTGCTGATGCTAATGCTTGTCCCCATGATGTCTCAGGTAGACGATGATTATAAACAGTCATTCCTTGATCTTCTATATACTTCGTAATATGGTCAACCATACCTTCAGTATTCCCATACATAGATCCCCAAAGAATAGTGACCCCTTCTTTACCATAATCATTACTATAGCTAATATAACGTTTGTAATCATCAATAATTTGTTGAGGATTATTTTTCCATACTAATCCATGTCCAGGTGCAATAATTTTGGGATTCAAGCCTTCACTTTTGTCAACAGCCCGTTTAACCATAGGCGCAAATGTTGATAAGACATTCGAGAAATAGCGAATCGCTTCTGTTTCCAAAAATTCTCGTTTTTCATCATCGATGGCATCATCAATATGTGCCCCTTCAACTTTACCAAAGGCACCGAACAAATCGCATGGGAACAGTGCTTTTGATTTCGTATCAAAAGTCATCATCGTTTCCGGCCAATGTACATTTGGAATTTCATAGAATTCCAAAATACGACCATCCCCTAAGTCCAGCTGGTCGCCTTCTTTAACTGTTCGGATATTCTCTGTATGGCGATAAAAATTATCAAGTAATTTTTCTGCCTTCGCTGTACAAATGATTTCAAAATCTGTCGTTATTTTTTTGAAATTTTCAATCCAACCCGAATGATCCGGTTCCATATGATTGATTACTACGTAGTCAATATCTTCCGGTTTAATATCCAAGTCACTTAACAGTTCAATCAGTGTTTCCGGAACACCATCCCATCCACATACACCATCAATGATTGCCGTTTTTTCACCCTTCACAATATATGAGTTTACAGAAACGCCTTGGGGTATCTCCCACATTCCTTCAAATAGTATATTGTCCACATTCACTGATAATTGATAGATTCCTTCATCTATTAAGATTGGTTCCATAGTCATTCTCCATTCATTATGTATTTTATCATTGCGGAAGTATTTCTGTTAACACTCCAGTTGATAATTATTATTATTTACATTATATCTTAATCCACTTATGATTTCAAGCCATGTATTGATTTAGTACACACTTTATGCTATGTTTTTATTAAAGAAATAACAATCATTCCCGAAAATAAATGAAAAGAGGTTAGTTATGAATCATTTGAACGCTATCAATCAACGCCAATCTAGCCGTACCTTTACAGACAAACGGATTGAATCCGATATTGAGTGTCATTTAATAGCTTATATTGATTTGATGAATGAGGAATCTGAACTGACCATAACGTGGCTTAAAGACGGCTCCCAGGCTTTTGATGGTTTTTCCAAAAGTTACGGCATGTTCAAAGGCGTTCATTCCCTTATTCTACTAAAAGGCCCCAAGTCCCTTCCTCATCTTCACGAAAAAATCGGCTATTATGGGGAAAAAATTGTTTTAGAAGCAACGACCAAAAATCTGTCTACCTGTTGGGTCGCAGGTTCTTATGACCCTAAAGCTTTACCCATTACACTTGATGATGACGAATCTTTAGTGTGCGTTGTCCCTATCGGCTATTCTCCGGATAAAAAAGGCATGCGCGAGCGATTCATATATTCTCTAGCACATCGCAAAACCTTAGCTACAAGCGCCTTTTACACAAGTGATACGGATGTCCCTCTATGGTTTGAGAAAGGAATTGAAGCCATTGCCAAAGCTCCTTCTGCCATGAACAAGCAACCTGTACGTTTGCAATATAATAAGAATAAACTAACGATTTATGTTGAAAAAGACAGTGAACTCATTGACTTAGGCATTGCCAAGTATCACTTTGAACTAGCAACCCATGGGCAGTTCACCCTCGGCAACCCAGCAAACTATATAACCATCACATCATAAACTATTTTTATCCAATCGTGCGTTAATCCGCTAAGCAACTTATGTATTACAAGCAGAAAATGCAATTTATATGATATCATTTATTTTTTTAAAAAAAGCACGGATATCCGTGCTTTTGCTTTAGGATTGTTTAAGCCCACTTTTTAGCATCAAGTTTTACCATGAAGCACTTCAAAGCAACTTTCCCATTAACCGACTTTAATCGTTTGAGTATCTGAAATTTCAACGCGTTCTTCATTCATATAGAAGAATGTAGAAAAGTCAATTCTATAGTCTCCTGACGCTATCCCATTCCCGTCATTATCAACATAATTCCATACATCACTAAATACCAGTGAGTCATCGGCAGGAATGACAGCTTCAACCAACGCCATCGTAAAGGCTTTGCCATTTGACCATTGATAGATCAACTCTCCACTTTCATTATAGACAGAATAATCAAATTTCTGACCCGAACCGTACATGACCGTGACATCTTCCTCAAGATTATTCATCACTTGAAAATCGAGGTTAACACCATCTTTATCTACATCTGCCTTTAACACTCCGGCAAATGGATCTTCAGTCAACTCTGGATGTTCGTCTATATAGTTGATGGCATTGTATACAGCTTGAGCAACTTCTGCTCTTGTGATCAACGCTTTCGGATAGACCTTTCCTTCTGCATCTAAAGATACTATTCCATAAGATAATGCACGCTGAATGGATCCCGAATATAATATATCAATAGACTCTTCATCCGTAATCGCTTCCGGTTCAACTTTCACCATCGGAAGATTATAGTGGTTTTCAAAAGCTTTCACTAAATGGAACACAAATTCCTCACGTGTCAACTTCTTCCCCGGCATAATATCAGCATCAAAATCGATGCCTTTGACGCCACCGATAACAAAGGCATCCGCATACCAAGCATCATTATCTGCATTGGAGTAATAGTCCGTTGCCATTGGCTCTTTGATAAATCGGATATTATCTAAATTTAAATCCAACACATTAACAAATAATTGCATTGCCTCTGCAACTGTAATCGGACGATTCGGTGCAAAGAATCCATTACCGACACCATTTACAAAACCTTTATCATGCAGGGCTATAATCGCATCTTTTTGAGGCACATTATCTATGTCCTTAAAATCACTTGCTGCATGTATACTTCCATGAGTAGTCATCATGACCAGTGCACTTATTAATACTAAACTTATTATTTTTTTCATATAAGATTCCTCCTTGTGTCTTCCTTATGTTTTAGATACGATACGAATCGCATCCTTTCTTATACAAGTAGGACGTCCCCTCTATTATAATAGTTCCATCTTTATCTAATATTTTATAAAATAACCTTGAATGATAAGACGTAAAACTGCTTATTGCCCCAAATAGGAAAAGTGCATATAGTCATTAGATGAGCGCCATGCATTTCCTCCCCAACTAAAGCCATACTTTTTAAATGCATTCACAACATCTCCATTTTCAAGAATAGAGTATGGATCTTCCCCAGGCTTCCAAAAAGATCCTGCCAATATGCCATTGCTGTTAATCATATAATTTTCATTGGGGTTAATATCTATTGCCAGACCAAAGCAATGTTCACTGGTCCCATTTGATCGCCATGAGTAGCCTCCAATGGATTTAATCGGAAATTGCTCTTGACCGTTATAGATTTCAGCAAAAATCAATTGTACAGATTCAGCAATATTTTCATGAACACGAAACGTTGCTTTCCCCGGATATTTTTCACCGGAACTACGCATCTTCCACACATCTACAGTAATAGAGACCATATGAGATGACGCTTCACTTGCTGATTCATAAGAAGATATAGAAGCATCACCAAATATTAATTCACGTTTTGCAGGATTGTTCCCAAGAGCATACAAAGGATTCCTTGCGTCAACATTCACCTGAATCGATTCCCCTTGGCTACCTCTTCGACCACCTCTTCCATTCTTGTCATTTTCCCAATCTCCATTCCAAAAATCACTAAAATCTCTCGTCCGTTCAGAACCTGTCATATACTCTAATGTCCGTTTAGCCATAATAATCCCTTCATTACGAGAGGTTTCACGTAACGGTTCCATCATGCCTTCATCGGTTCCTTGTGTAATACCCGCCATATATGCAGTAGCTATAGATACCACCGCATAGGGGGCAATGGTTTCTTTATCCTTAAAACGGTTCAATAATTGCGTCGATTGTTGAAGTGTCATTGTATAATCTTCTTGATATAGATGAATAAAGTTATCCAGCATTTTAAGCAACTCTTGCCGTTTTACAGGTGCATCCGGGCGAAAGGTTCCATCTGTATAACCACTAACAATACCCAATTTATAGGCATTAGCAATCTCGATATCATTTGTATCCGAAAACGGACTATTTACTTGATCCAATTTCTTATCTTCAATCGTTACATATGCCGCCATAATAACATCACAAAATTCACCGCGTGTCATTGTCAAACTCAAATCTTCATCCTGCAACCCATCAGGAACAAGACCCCATCGTTCATCTGCCTCATGAATATCTTCTGTAAAATAGTCCGGTACACCGGTATATGCCTGAATATTACTCATTGTTCCTAGCGTTAAAATAACCGCACATATCATTGGGAATATTTTTCTCATATGCCACTCCTGTTATTGCCTTGCCTTCTATAAGATATAGAAGTCCTGTATTATTAAGTTACCTATTATTGTCGAAAAATATGTTAACACGACTGTCAACACATCTAAGTATACCGATTGATTCCATTTAAAGCAAGTATCGTTACATACTTGTAACAAACGTTAACATCCTATTCAAAATCCGACATATCAATATGTTTCCTTTTAGCAAAAATCTTTGGCAATTGAGATAATAAGAATAACACGATACCGGCTACTGCCAACTTTATAAACAGACTCGGACGCACGCCGTTCTCAGCTATATCTCCTGCCATATAAGCATATATAAACGATCCCGGAGCCATCGTTATATAGCTGACAACAAAGAACGTCAGAAGGGACATGGATGTCAATCCATAAGCATAATTTTGAATCGTATAGGGAAAGAAAGGAACCAATCGTGTGAAAATCAAAAAGTCTTTTCCGTTTTTTTTCACACCGTCTTCTATTTTTTTCACGATTGCCAAATGCCCAAAACGCTTAATAATTGCATCTCTTGCAATATATCGAGCGATCAAAAAGGCACAAGTTCCACCTACCGTAGCACCGGTTAAAGAGAGAAAAGCGCCCAAAACCGGTCCGAATATTAAACCGGCACTAATGGTTATAATACTGGCCGGCACTGAAAAAACAGCTGCTATAATATAAACACCAATATAAATAGCGTAGCCTAATACGCCGGTACTTTCAATCAGTTTACGAAAGGAGGCGTAGTCACTAATTGTATTAAAAGCCCCCGATGTATACAAAACTCCTGCTATTGCTAACAATCCTACAATCAACAAAAGGCTTTTCCACTTTTTATTCATCCCTATCACCTTACACTTTCCTTAATTTCATTTTACTTATATACCGATTTTTCCATGCTATCAAAGGATTTCCGAGGGCATTATGCGGCGGGTTATTTCCGGCTTTTCTGGGATACATCAAATCTAACAGATGCCATACATTGCCTCCTGTAGAAAGTGTCCCTTTACACGAAGCACAATAGACGATAATTGAATCCGCCTCCAATGTATCGAGTCGCTTCTGTCGCATGCGCATAGCCATCTTCCTATTCCCTGACATAGCCATTCCTCCCGAACCACAGCATCGCGTCTCGTGGCGACTGGCCTTACTTTCAACCCATGTATAGCCCATCTGATTGACAACATCACGCACACCCTCATGAATCGTATCCACCTCACGTGTAGGACACGAATCATGAATTGTAAACGTTTGGGGTATATTCTTTCCGATACCTCTAGCATGGGATGGTATCCCAATCTCCTTTAATAGCTCCCACAAGGAGATTACTTTAACCTTTCCATGTTCTCCAATTGTTTTATAGCAATTTTGACAAGCTACAATCAAGACATCGATATTAAGTTGTTCTAAATTCTTTTCAAAGGATACAAGCCGTCGATTAAACTGTTCCATCTGTCCCATAGCCTTTGTCGGTTTGCCACAGCAACTTTGTATAACAGAAAATTTAGGCAACTGAGTTGAAAGAAATTTAGCCATCTCATAAACTGCTGTAGGATGATATGAAGACAAGGAACAGCCTGCCATAAATCCATAATGTAACTGATTCTTTATTTTCATAACATTAACTCCTGACTTCCTCTCGTTCCACCTGCTTTTTGTAACTAAAAAGGGAAGAAAAACTCAGACGTTGGTGTAATCGCACGCCTATATGCCCTTTTATAGGTGATTGACCACCATTTTGTTTAACATATTCTTCTCGAATCGCCATTAACACCTGTTGCATTGGCAACTGATAAGGACAGACTTTATTGCATCGTCCACAATCATGGCAAGCATAGGGAATAGACGGCTCCATAAGCCTTCCCTCCGCAAAAGGTACAAATAATGTTTTGGGCGTCGGTCCATAATATTCTATAAGGGCACATTCCTTTGTACACTTATGGCATTCAATACAGCTTTCTATAATGCTAGCTGCCTGTTGTTTTATACCTTCATTATTATATAGATGACCCCTCTTATAATTCTCCGTTTTCAATCGTAATAGCTTCTTGATGCGCTTCATAGCAACCTCCATAATCACTCTAATCACTATATGATTAGGGCGTCAAAAACAAGTTTCATTATATGTTTCTAAACTTTGTTCAGACGTAATAAACACCTTTCATCAACCCGAAGCTGCTGCTCACCCAGGCAATCAACATACAATCGACTCTCTCCGTCATGGAGTTCATAACGTTTGGTCATCCCTTGTCCTTTTACCGACAGGCAAATCCATGGACCTGTCTCTTTCGGTTCCAATGTAATCATATCCGGTCTTACAATTGTTTGAGCTTCCAATTGCCATGCTTTCGCCAGTTGTTTTCCTATAACATTATAGGCCCCCATCAGCTCAGCTGCCCGTTCATTAACAGGATGATAATAAACCATATCACTTGTTCCCTGTTGCACAATGCCCTTTTCATCCATCAAAAGTACATGATCTGAGAGCCGTAGGCATTCATCCACATCATGCGTAACAAAAAGAACCGTTAACCCAAGCTCTTTTTGTATAGCCATCAACCAATCGTTCATTTCTTGACGTGCCCGAATATCAAGAGCAGAAAAAGGTTCATCCATCAACAATAATCGAGGATTGGATGCAATGGCCCTTGCTACAGCTACCCGTTGTGCTTGTCCTCCTGATAATTCATGAGGGAACCGTTTTTCTAATCCCGTAATTTGAAAAATAGACATCCATTCATCAACACGGAATTGTATAGCCTCTTTTGACAGCCGTCTCTTTTTATCCTCAACAGTCATAGAAAAAGCGATATTATCGGCCACAGACATATGTGGAAATAACAAGGGCTTTTGAAAGACAAAGCCTACTTGCCGTTTCTCAGGCAATAAACTTGTGCATTGCTCTCCATCAATATAGACCTCCCCCTGCTGAGGCTTTAACAACCCTGCTATTATTTTTAAAATGGTGCTTTTACCGCATCCTGAAGGTCCGAACAGCGTGGTTATCTTCCCTAACTGTATCTCCATGGACATAGCATCCAACACAGGTTTACTTTCATAAGCATAACTTATATGTTGCAATTTGACCATAACCTTTTCCTTCCTAACTGTTATTTTTCCACAACGTCATTACACAACTATCCAACATGATAGAGAACTTGATTTCCTTTTCTTTTTCTCCCTTGATAGCCATTAACTATCATAAATAAACCTAAATGTATAAGGACAAATATGCCGCTGAATATACTGCTTTTCCCCATATCTGCATTATTAAGCGCCGGATAATAAAGCATTGTAAAACTCATGACCCTACCTCCGCCAATTAAGAACGTCGAAAAATATTCTGAAAAGGACAATAAAAACCCAAGACTAAAGGACATAAGAAGTCCCGGGCGCATTAAGGGTATCCATACTTTGCAAATCGTTTGTATTCTACTTGCTCCCAACGTTCGACTTACTGCACCATACATGTTATCCACTCCGTCATAGTAACCTACGGCTATATTTATGGCATAAGGCAATGCAATTAATAGGTGACCCAATATAACTCCCGTAAAACGATTGTTAAGACCCAACCGTATCATCATCATATGACACCCGATAAAGAGAGCCATGTTAGGAATAAATAGCGGCAGACTATAAAGCAAGGTTATCCATAGACGATGCTTCTTAACTTGCCCAATAGAAAGCGCTGCCATAAATCCAAGAACCGTTGAGATAATCCCAACTGCCATTCCTACTGACACGCTGGTAAAAAGGGATTGGAAAAACAATTGGTCTCCAACCAAGCGTTGAACAAATAGTAGGGTGCCCCCCTTTGGAATGAGTAATGGAAATCGATAATAGGCAAAGAAACCAAAACTTACTGTATAACTTATAAGAACAAGAAAAATTGCTATCGACAAGATGCGTTTAATGTGACGACCCAATAGAATTCCTCCCTTTCTCTATCCACCAATTCAATAGAACCATATAGAGACTTCCAAAAATCAATCCGCTCATCATGAGTATTACACTCATCGCCATTGCCTGAGGAATTGACGCCGGTAACGGATTCATATAGGTGCTGTATAACTCGGAGGACAGCACGCGAATTCGACTATTTCCAAGAAGGTAGGGCACTTCAAATGAGCCCAAATTATAAGCGAATAAAATCGCTGTCACCCATATAATATTTGACTTTGCCAGAGGACAATAGATACGCCTGAATACAGTACGAACAGATGCTCCCAATGTTCTTGCCACTTCTTGATATTCTTCACTAATATCCTCAAAAATTTGAAGAAGGAAGACAAAACAAAAGGCACTTCCCTTCATAACAAAAGCACTCATAATCCCTATACCACTTCTATGATAGAGGAAATCCGGAAAATCATTGGGTCCTTCAATCCAGCCGAATAAATATACTATTCTAGCGATCAAACCGGTTTTTGAAAGAAAAAGCATCAGCAAAAACACCATATACAAATAGGGCAACACCATACCCATTCGACCAATGAGCAATCGAAAGCGTCTCGTGTGTACATTCTGAGATTGTACGGTCATAAAGGCCAATCCTCCCCCCAAAATCAAGGAAAGTAAACTGGAACCCCATGCAACCCATAAGGAATAGGCCAGCTGTTCTAACAGTTGGCCTTCTTTAAAACTCAGAGCATAAGCCTTGATTGACACCGTATCAAACCCTAGTGTCGGAATGTAGCCTAAACTTTCTATCATAACATAGCCTTGCCCTATAATAATAAAAAATACATATATCATTATTGCAGGTATTGCCGCAAAAATAGTCGATTTCTTTTTCATTATTGACCGCCTACTTGTTCCGTCCAAATTTCTTTCATCCATTGAATATATTCACTGCGCATTTCTGGTAATCGGTGGGCTGCCAGTTCATCTAAACTTAAGGTAATATCACCTGTTTCTGCCTCTTCCAACAATTTTCGTTGTTCAGAAGATAGACGCATTGGATCTAACGCCGGCATATCGCCCCACACCGTTGGTTTCATTTTCTCAATTTGTGCTTCCGGACTTTGTAAAAAGTCAATGACCTTAATCGCATCCTCTGTATTCGTGGCATTAAATGGAATTGCTAAATAATGCGAATTACCGATAGTTCCAGTGTCAAACACATAGGTTCTTACCGTATCCGGATAAATTCCTGCCTCTACTTGCCCTTCTGTTTTTCCAATTTCAAATCCCATGGTTAACGCAATCTCGCCGTTAGCAAAGAGTTCATCCAATCGCGCTTGTGTTGCAGGGAAACTCTCTCCCCCATTCCATAAATAGGGTCTTAATTCATTAAAATAAGCCATAACCGGTTCAGACAATTTATCAAATTCTTCTCGTGTCATATCCTCTTGAAATTTGTCCACTTCACCGGTTAATTCATAGTAGGCATTGCGCAAGAAAACCGTTCCGACAAAATCGTCAGGAATTAACGGAAAGGTAACTGAACCGGGATTCTCTTTAGCAAAAGCCATAAAATCAGCATAAGATGTCGGTGGATTCTGAAGTCGCGCTTCATCATAGGTCAGTACCAACTGGGCTTTTCCCCATATCGCTTCATATCCTTCAATGGGAATTCCGGAATCGTAACTCAAATCAGGATCATCCGAATTATAATAAGTCTTCACATTCGTCAACGCATCCGTAAACGGTCCGTAAAGCAAGCCATTTTCTTTCGCTGTCAAAAAGTTTTCCGCATTAATCCATAGCAAATCTGCCGTTCCTTCATTCTCTCCGGCCTTTTTCTCATTCGTAAGTTTTGTCAGAAAATCTGCCGCATCCATTGGAACACGTTTTAGTGTAATGCCTTTTTCAGCCATATGTTTTGCCACATAATCATCCATATAAGTATTTGTCATATCGTTTCCACCCCACATAAGAATGGTCACTTCTCTTGTTTCTTCTTTCCCACATCCCATCAACGTTACAATAAGTAGCGCTGACAATGTCATCATCAGGATTTTTTTCATCGTCTATCTCCTTGTCTCTCTTTTAAGTATCGATAAATTCTGTGGAATCGCAAGATTCCTGTCAGAAGCATAATACCATTGAATAGCCATAAGATAACACCGGAAAAGCTTGGTATGAGCATCATGAGACTATACACAATAAAGGTTTCTGTTCTCTCGGCAATGCCCACATCATAATGGATAGATTTTAGACCGGTATTCACAAAAAGAGTCCCTGCCAGCATAAATGTCGTAAAGTTAAACATCGCTGCAATATAAAAACCAAAGGCAGGCAATACCAAGTCCGGCATGGCTAGATAAAACCCGAGAACAATTACACCTTCAACAACGCGGTCAAAGACCAAGTCCATATATGCACCAAAAGGCGAGGCTTGTTTTGTATATCGTGCTAAAGAACCATCAAGCACATCTAATATACCGGATAACCATAAACATACAAGAGCTGCAATCATAAATCCTTTAGCTAGAAATACCGCCGATATTATACCTATTACCAAAGCTGCTGCTGTTATAATATTAGGACTCACCTTGTAACGTGCCAGATACTTACTCATACGGTCAAAAACAGGCTGTATTGTTTTTCTACCATGTGTATCAATCATAAATGTCTCCTTTGTTATCTTTCTTTCAATGTGTTAACGGTAGAATAACATAGCAGACATATATTTTCAATATAAATTTTGCACAATTCTATTTTTAGTTAGGTATTTTCTCCTTCCTTCAATTGGGCTTTTGACTCATGTGGTTGCTTAACCATCAGCAATGACGCGACTGCTGCTGTTGTCGGCGCTACAAGCAACAAACCTATACTACCTACCATCACACGCATAAGCTCTGCCGCCACAATTTTCATATTCATCATTTGTAACATGGATGTACCTCTTATTTGGAAAATCATCAATAAGGTTAAATACCCCCCTGAGTATGCTAATAATAATGTTGTTGTCATCGTTCCGACAACATCCCTACCTATCGTTATCCCGGACGCAAAAAGTTCTTTAGCCGTTATTGACGGATGTTTTCTCACTATCTCGCTGCAGCTACTGGCGACATCCATACCAATATCCATTGCAGCCCCTGAGGATCCGATTAATATCGTTGCATAGAATATATCACGCATATTCAAATCAAAGTATCCTCCAAAAACAATGGCTTGAGAATATGGCATCGTCATACCTATTAAACCAACACGACTTCCGATTAACAACATTACAATAGCTGTCAGAAACAATCCTGTTAACGTTCCGATGAGTGCCGTCATACCTTTCACAGTGAGACCTGCAACTGTGAATAAAATCACTGCCGATAACAACGATAATGCTAATACCGTCATCAACAGAGGATTTACACCTGCTAAAAGCATTGGAATAATAACTTTCCACAGAACAAAAAAAGTGATTATAAAGCTTAATAAGGCTCGTAATCCGGTTTCTTTTGCATACACAATGAGTATCACGATAAATACTGCGAACAATACAACTAACCAATGGGAACGATATAATTCTACACATCGCACAACATCTTCCCCTTTATACGTGGCAACGGATAAAAGGACTTGATCTCCAACTTCATATAATTGGTCCATATCCAATTGGCCTAATAGAATGTTTGACGCTTCTTTTCGTTGACCTTTATCCGGCCCGGATTTCATGCGCACATATACCTTTTGTGTTCCGATCGCCGACATCCCGGCAATTGTCATATTCGTATTGTCTATCTCTATAACTTCACCTCGCAATAATGCCTCCTTCTCAAAACTACTTCCCGATGAGGATTCAGGCCTGTAATAAAAAAACACGACAATAAAAAAAAGGCTTAGGAAAACAAATCCCGCCAATCGTATAAACTGATTTTTCTTCAACATTCTACACCCTACTTTCTACAGACGATACTATCGTCTTTCCTTTTTTATAACAACACATCCCGGTATCTATTAAATAATACCGGGATGTGTGCCTTTTACTCTATAGGTGTCACACCCAGATGTATAGCAGTCTTCTTTGCAATATCCGTATTGTCCATAAAACCGGAATAATCCGTAGCACCGACACCTATGGCACTCATAGGTATCTGTGTCCCTGTATGTGCGTAGGAGGTCCAATAGACACCGGCCCTTTCTGATAGAATATGTGCAACAGCTTCCGCTGATTCATCATATTCATAGGCATTACCTACGTCATAAACACCGGCATCGTGCATATCCATACCTTTATTCAAAAGAGTCATCTCTTCTTCCGTTAAATTCGCTAAACCAAATACATTGCCTATTGTTTGAATAAACGCATTACGATCTCCATTATATGCCAAATCACTGTACATAAATTTTTCAATCGACATGGTCTCGCCTTCCAATTGATCCAAATTCATAAAATAGTCTGTATTCACACCCAAACCGAGACCTCCCGTCTCATGATCACCTACAACGACAATCAATGTCTCTTGAGGATGCTTATTATAGAACTCATATGCCTTTTTAACAGCATCGTCAAAAGCAATCGTATCCTCTATAGCACCTCTAGCATCATTCGGATGACATGCATGATCAATACGACCCCCTTCAATCATGAAGAAGAAACCATCGTCATCTTGAGACAATAATTCGATACCCTTTTCCGTAATTTCTGCTAAGGTAGGTACTTCACTGTTATTTGCTGCATCAATACTATAGGGCATGTGTGATGATGCAAATAAGTTTACATATTGATCGCCTACCTTTGGTTGATACGCCTTGAACGCGTCCGCTCCCATCGCACCATAGTTCACTAAGTACCCTTTATTTTTGAATTCTTGAATCAAATTCCGTCCGTCTGCACGTTTTGATTTAATCGTACCGCCTATAACATCTTTTTGTGCATCTTTCCAATCCTGAGGTAAAAAATGACGTACACCACCACCCACTAAATAATCCACACCGGAATCCAGATAATCTGCTGCTATTCCATTTTCATCATCTCGATCCACATTATGGGAAATAAAAACAGCCGGTGTAGCATGGGTAATGCGTGTTGTCGTGGCAACGCCTGTTGCCTTACCTATTTTTTCAGCTTTTTCAACTAATGTTTCAAGGGGCGCTCCTTCATTTGTCATTGCGATATAACCATTATTTGTTTTATGACCGGTTGCAAGCGCCGTCCCAGCAGCAGCTGAATCTGTAATCAATGTATTCATTGAATGAGTTGTATTTATGGCTGATACAGGCATATGATTGATAAAGAGCTCTGCCTCATCACCTTGAGTCTCTTTAACATAATATTCAGCCAATTGGCGCTGTGCCGCACCGAGTCCATCACCGATAAAATAAAACACATACTTTGCCACATCGTCATTGTGTAGCGCCTCTTCATCTGCACGTAGCACGTTGTCCGGTTTAAATAAAACTCCGACTACCAGCGCCAATAAAACGACAATTCCTGTTATTAATTTACTTTTCATTGTTCTCCTCCAATTCATCACATCATCGTCTCCATTGATAATAAGTGTCTCGTGTGCTCTTCACACTTACTCTTATTAAAACAAATGACTATAAACATTGTAAAAAAACCATGTAAAGCTTCTGTAATGTTTTTGTATATAAAAAAACATGGATTAAGGCATTGTATCAACTATCTCTAGTTGCTGATACAATGCCTTTTCCTTTTGTCTTATATTCTAAATGCTTAATGACTTGTTTATAACTTGAAGCCTCCCAATAATGCTTTTAAATGCTTCGCATTCTCTTTTAATGCATCTGATTGTTCTGACATCTGAGTTGCCTGCTGGTTTGTTGATGATACTGCCTGAGCAATTTCTGTTGTACCGCTAGCACCTTCATTTGCTGAAGCTGTAATTTCCTCAATCGCTTGGGCCACCGTTTCCATAGAATCTCTTAGCATACCTGTTGTCTCTTTCACTTCTGCAATTAGACCATTCAATTGGTCAGTCTCCTTACTATAGGATTCTGATGATTCCAACATATATCGATAATCATCACTGACACGCGTCTCAACAAATCCAATCAATCGGTTCGCATTATTCGTCAAATGCTCAACGGCTTGAGTTACATCTCCGATGATGCGTTGTATGTCACTGGCTGTACCTTTTGAACTTTCCGCCAACTTGCGAATTTCTTCAGCAACAATAGCAAATCCAGCTCCTGCTTGTCCGGCTCTTGCCGCTTCAATATTCGCATTGAGTGCAAGAAGATTTGTTTGATCGGTAATCTGTAAAATCACATCAGCCAAAGCATGAATTTCTTTTACTGATTTAGACTCTTCAATGGATTGTAATAAATCCTCACGCGTTTCTTCTAACAACGTTTTGGTTTCATGCCCCGTCTCAGTCAGCGTATCCTTAATATGCGTGGATCGCTTTGCAATTTCTTCTACTGACTGGCTAATTCCAGTCGTTTTACTTGCCAGCGCATTCATAACATTGGTCATCTGATCCGTCGTTGCATTCATTTCTTCACAAGAAGCGGCTGTCTCTTCCATCCCCCCCGCCATTTCTTCCGTTGTACCGGAAATGACGGTTATATGTTCATTAAGCACTTGGGCTGAGTCATGCATGATTCCTGATGCAGACACAAGTTCTTCTGCTTCTTTATCCACAGACTCCATAAAGTTACGTACTTGTCCACTCATAATATTCAACGTATTTGCCAACTGCCCAATTTCATCCCTAGAGCGAACTTGAGCCTGTTGCATACGTATACGTCCTTCATCATCTTTACCAAAGGATTCTGCTAACTCTACCACCGGATCCGATATTTTCTTACTCAACCATAGCGACATAAAAAAGGAAGCCAGCAATGCTATAGCAACACCTACAACAACAGCTACAATACCTTGAATTAAATTCCTGTGCATAACTATTTCTTTTGCCTCAATCGTTGTATCAATACTGTCTAAATAAATCCCTGTACTGACAATCCACTCCCACGGCTCATAGAGAGCTGAGTATACCCGTCTGTCAAGTGACTCACTGTCACCAGCATCTGTTTTTTCCCATTGGAATGTACTATATCCTGTACCACTTGTCGCGGCATCAATAATATTGTGAAGAATCTTATTCCCATTAGGATCTTCCATCTCCAGACGATTCTTACCTTCGTTTTCCGGTTGTGTCGAATGAGCAATAAGATTCCCTTTCGTATCATCAATCCAAAAATAACCGTCATCACCGTATGCCAATGCTTTGATAGCATCTTTTGCATATGCTTGAGCCTCTAATTCTGTAATCGTTCCTGCTGTTGCTTGCTCACCGTAATATTTAATAATAGATAATGCCGAATCCACCTGTTCTTTTATTCGTTCATCTGCTTCTTGGGAAAGTATGTTCACAACGGATTTTTTTTCTTCTTCATTCAATAGAATGAGGTTATATACATTATATATACCCGTTAAGATGACAAGAAATCCTGTTGTTAGCATAAATGTTAATAGAATCTTATTCCTTACTTTTTTCATATTGCCTCCTATAGCTCGTTTTAGTAATTTTCCTAAAAACATAGGTATTAAGGACTATATTATACCCTCATTTTCTTTAAATGAGAAGCAATATCAGAAGATTTAATGATTTATTAATTTTTGATTTTGCATTAAGATTTATTCGTTATCTAAAAGGCTATTCCTGTACCAGTCATATACTGTTTTATTTGTAACAAAAGTATAGCATCCCTTCCAATAAAGACTTTGTCCTTGGGACACCTTAACATCCTGTTTCTGAATCAAATTATAATAGATTTTCCCATAGCTCATTTCAAAACCCATAGGTTCCTTTTTTTGAACATACGCATAATCCCCTAATCCTGTATCAAAAAGAGTCATTAATAGACCATGCTTAAACCCATCATCAAAAACACCCATTGTATTCAATCGTAATCCATTGACGTTCTGACAAGGTAAGCTTTGACTTTCCCATGTTGTCCCATTTTCATCAATAGCGCCATTATCATATATGTAATACGTATGCTTTTGCCATAGATTTATCTGCGCTTGCAAGCCATAATACCTCAATATATGCGCTTCTGCTAAAGCCGTTGTAATTACGCCTACATTTATATGACCACTTCCAAAAGTATACTGCTGGATTTCGCGAAGGACATCTTCCTGTCTGTCACCTGCTTGTATACAATTGACTACATCTAATTTTAACTCTTCTCCGTAACAAAATTCATTTTTGTCTATCGATTGCTCTTCTATTCTTTGACCATCAAGACTCCATTGAATTCGTGTCGTCCGGGCCGTTGCTGTTCCTGTTCCATCACCGTTACTACCATGATAGCCCCCTGTAAATGGAACGCCTGTTTTTTGACTCACCTGTTTTGAAGCAACTTGATAAGGACCTAGCCAATCACTGGTGACAGGAAACGATGTTCCGTCAGCATAGGTTATTTGATGCATGCCATATATCTGATTAACCCCTTGTTTATCAAAGGCGATATCTACATACCTCGCATTGCCGATTGATTTCTCAAACACGCGAACCACAAAGCGATGATCTTCTACTTTAATTCCAACAGTCGGCAATTTGTCTGCATGCTTCATTCGAAACCTTTGTCCTTCAATCGGCTCAAAGATTAATCTGTGATACTCCTTTGATGTTGCATCACAATACCCTATCCATCTTTTTTGATGTTCTTCAGCTTGAACTTGCCCACATTGTCCTATCATCCATATAACCAAAAAAAAGCATATAACTGTTTTCCCCTTCATTAATCTACTCCTTTTTCACCCTATGTAATTCAATGCTGTCTATTTTTAAAAATTTTACTCCTAATCGTTCGTCATATAACAAAAACAATCCCATCGCGATATAAGCCAAAAGACGGAAGTTAATCCGTCTTTAAGGCATTTAATACACTTAACTTCATCGCACGTACAGCCGGTAAGTATCCGGATACAAGACCGACAATTGTTGTAAATGAAATAGCCATCAAATATAACCATGGGGGTATGACAGATAGCTTTGTTCCGCCACCTCCACCAAACATATCAACATTCTGACCCACATAGTTTAGTAGAACAGATCCGCCAAAACTTATAAGGAGTCCTGCAACGCCACCAAAAAATCCAATAAGTGCCGCCTCAATCAAAAACATACGTTTGATGTCCTTAAGCTTTGCACCAATAACTTTCATGACACCAATTTCCTTCGTTCGTTCATAGATAGACATAATCATCGTATTGGTTATTCCAATAGCCGCAACAACCAGAGAAATAGCACCGATTCCTCCTAATACCATTTGTATCATATTAGCTGTACCTTGCAATTGTTCAAGATATTCTGTAAGACTCCAAGCTTCATATCCCATTCCCTTAATGGTTTCTAGAATAGAAGCTACATCATCCATGTCTGCTACTTGTACGATAGCCTGATCATAACCTTCATCCGTAGGACGACGATTTCCATTATCACCTCCATTTGGATTTTGGCTTTGTTCATAGCGCTCTTTTTCTTTCTTTATACTTTTTGCCGTTTCAAGAGTGGTGTATATATTATAATCATAATCACTCTGCCCCTCTTTTAACACACCAACTGCCGTCACCTTATAGGGTTTGACCGGACGACTATTATCTCCCGGTTGTCTCTGTTCTCCAAAATTATTGTCATAAGAGGCTTTTAACTTCTCTGTCATTACATCAAAGGATGGTTCTTCAGACCCTCCACCGTAGAACATATTCCCACCATTACGATCATTAGGATCATAGAACATGTATGTAGCATTTCCTCCGAAAAGAAAGGACATCTTATCTCCTTCTTCAAGCAAACGTCCTTGCTTCACTTTGACATTCTGCGCTTGTAATATCAAAGGATCAATCCCTTGTACATTGACCTGTCCAATCAATTTGCCTGCAGTCATCTTAAGATTCACCGAAATAATAGGCGATGCAATCTCAACACCCGGTATCGCATTAAAAGAATCAATCACCTCATCGGTTATTTTCTTTGGTTCCGCACTTCCTGATCCTTCAAAATTATAGGATTGAGATACGTTAATCGTATTCAAACTTCCCATTTGTTCAATCTGTTCTCGAAATCCTTCATTGACACCGATACCGATAGACATCATAAGTACAATAGATGTGGTTCCTATGATGACACCAATAATTGTCAACAAGGTTCGTAACTTGCGTCGCCACAAGTTACGAATACTAACCATGAATAAATCATTCATCCTCATCGAATATCATTCCTTCTTTACGTTTTTTACGGCGTCTTAGCACAAGAACGACCACAACAATAGCTACAACAATAACACCTATAATAATAGGTACCCATGGAATGCCTCCACCTTCATTCATTGAAGGATCTTCCATTCCAAGATCTTGATAATTACCTGGGTCTTGCATTCCTACATCAACATTACTAAACCCTTCTTGGACATTCCCGCTAATTTCCTTCACAACTTCAATCGTCTCACCCGTCGGATCATCATAGGTTAGGGTGATTTTCCCATTTAATGGACCCGCTTCATTCGGAATCAAATAGCCATCAAAGTAATCTTGGTAACCCGGTTCAAAATTACCGATATACTTACTTACCGGGTCAAGGGTAAAGTTACCTTCCGCTTTGACAAGAAGATTATATACGCGAACACGCCCTGTATTATACACATCAAAATAGAGAGAATAAGACTCTCCGACCATCATATCTTTTGGCAATGTAATTTCAGACATTTCAACTTTTGTTGGTTGCTTTACATTGACACCGACTTCTTCTACAGCCGTAATTGCATTACCTTCAGCATCTTCATATTCAAAGTTCACTTCAACTGTATAGGTCTTGGGCTGTGCATCCGGCATTGCATATAATCGGATACTTTTCCCGACGGTACCTTTTGGACCAATCTGATCCACATAAAAGGTGTTCGAACTGTTAACCGGTATAAAAATATTATTCTTTGTTGTCTCCGTCGTTTCTTTCGCTGTCAAATAAGCCTTAATATTATATATAGTACGGTCCTTATGTGCGTTCATAAACGTAAGGTGTAAATCAAACTCACTACCCGCATTTACAATCATAGGATCCGAACTATACTCACTAATGATAATTTTAGGCTGGCTTTTACTATCACTTTCCGATTTCTCGCCACCTACAACATAGACACCTAATATCTGTTTCATCGTTTCTTCTGTCATCTCACCTGATTTATTATAATCATAGGTAATATCAAAGGTCATAGGATAATTCCGCTCAGCAAGATCATCACCGGAGGCAACTAAGTCATAATGTACGGATACTGACTCGCCCGCTTCCAATTGTCCCAGTTGAAGAACACTAGCAGATTTAGGTAAAAACACTGTGTTTTCCTCTAAAGCTACGGTTAAATCTTCTAATGTCTTATTCCCTGTATTCGTAATGACAAAACCTGCACCAAAACTTCGGTCGACAGATACAGAGGATGGGTAACTGACTTTATTCACTTCTGCTGAAGCACTGACTGCATTACTTCCGTCTATGTATACTTTAATCGGTTGAATACGATTCAACTTATAACCACCAAAGGTTGTATAATCATACTTCACATCAAAACTATACCAACCGGATGCTATTGTATCATCCACAGAAAATTCAGCCTTAAAATCTACCGTTCCATCTTCTGTTAAGATATCATAATCGATATCATCCGTTCCGCTAACAAAATGCCACCCTTCTGGTAAATTGCCAAATTCAATATGGGGTGCGGTAATGCGTTTTTCATCATTGGCAATTTGAAGATTTAGTGTAAACGTATCCCCTGCACCAATAGTCTCTGGTTTTTGGCTCAATAAAGACACCTCAACTTGATGGGCATAGCTTTTATTATCTATAACTCGGAAGTATGTCTCAATCGTTTGGGTAAAGGACTCACCACGAGCACTCGTTCCTGTTACTACATAATCCATAACGTGGTTCCCTTCTGTTACGGAATCATCAACAATAAAGGTCATCTCAAAGGTTTGATCGTCTTTGGATTTAATTTGAATATTGGAGGGTTCAAATTTTGATGCAATCACTCGAAATCCTGCCGCTTGTAATTTCGTCAAGTCCGGTTTTACAGTAATATTCTTGCCATAAAAACCGGTCAAATTTTCAAGCTTAATACTTACGGTATTAACCGCTCCCTTGTATAGTACAGGGAACGTTTCATCAACTAGTGAAAATACCGGATCATAATCTGACGAATCAGAGGGTGAACTTGGTGAACCACTGCTTCCTGTAGATGCATTGATAGTAATTGTATCATTAAGCGTTCTCGCTTCCTTGGCATTAGCCATATCATACGTATAGAACATCTCAACCGGTATAGATATTGATGAACTACCGGTACGTTGCATGTCTAGTGTAACTTCATACGAATTACCTGATATAATTAATTCATCAACTTCCACAAGAGAACCTTTATCACGGACTTGATACTCTGAATTCCCTACTTTAACAGAGTCCAATTTAATGTCAACTGCACTTGCATTTTTAACCTCAAACGTTAATTTGAATTCATCATCAGCACCTACACGTTCAGGTGTCGTTGTTACTTCTGTAATAAATAAATCTGTTGCTGCATGTGTCGGCACTGTTTGAAAAGAAAGTGCCATTAGGACTATGGCCAGTCCCATAAATAAACTCATAAACCTTTTCATAATTCGTCTCCCTTAGCTAATGTTTTTTCTATTTCTTCCACATGTTTGTCAATATCGTCAACGTCAATTTTGTCAACATTTTCCTCGATATTATAAATATTACCGTCTCGTATATGGACGATATGATCCGCGTAAATGGACACTTCTTCATTGTGCGTAACCAAAATCAATGTTTGATGATGCTCTTTAACCAATGTTAACATTAATTTCATCATGTTCGCAGCTGTCTTCGTATCCAGATTCCCCGTAGGCTCATCGGCAAAAATAATAGAAGGATTATTAATAAACGCACGCGCAAGACTTACCCGTTGCTGCTGTCCTCCACTCATTTCCGTCGGTTTATGCCGCCATCTGGTTTCTAATCCGATTGCCTTCAACATCTTCATTCCTTGTTTTTTACGTTTTGCAGAAGACATCCCTTTAAAAAGAAGGGGCATGGTAATATTCTCCAATGCACTTTGGGTTTGTATCAAATTATATGCTTGAAAAATAAACCCGATGTACTTTCTTCTAAAGTTAGCTAGATTATTTTCATTCATTTTTTCGATATGATAGTTTTTGAAAGTGATACTTCCTTTTGACGGCGGCTCTAATCCAGCCATCATATTCAGTAAGGTTGACTTTCCTGAACCAGAAGGTCCTAATAGGCAATATATCTTCCCCTCTTCAATATCAAGATCTATATGATCAAGGGCAACTACCTTTTCCTTTCCCATATGATAAATTTTCCGAACCCCTTTGAGTTGCATAATATTCACTTGAATCACCTCTTTTCCTGCTCATCATTATAGAAAACAATGCATAATGCTCTCCTAATTCAAAAGAATACCATGACCATCTTCAAAGTCAATAGACTTAATGAAATCTTAATAAAGCTTTATGCTCTTTGATATAGACGAAAAAAAAGGATAAAAGGTTCGAACCTTTTATCCTTTTTTTTCAAATCGTCCATCCATATGTAATGCAAAACGGCCACTATCTACTTCATTAACCGGTTCATCACTCTCCCATGGCCATCCGCCAAATCGAGTTTTTTCATAATCCTCAAATGCCTGTCGTATTTCAT
Organism: Vallitaleaceae bacterium; assembly: GCA_965140555.1. Classification (GTDB taxonomy): domain Bacteria; phylum Bacillota; class Clostridia; order Lachnospirales; family Vallitaleaceae; genus UBA1351. Next base: position 92,437 of record OZ223256.1, read on the forward strand.
TTTCTGTCGTCATAACAAAAGGACCATAAGCCATTATCGGCTCTTGAATCGGTTTTCCTTCAAGAAGAAGAAACTTCACCGTCGCCTTTTGCGTTTCCAATGTAACATCTTGCTCCGATTCGAGTTTTAAACGAACTTTTCCTTCTACCCATTCTCCATCTACCTTAACGCCTTGATTCTCGTAAAGATAAACATTTCGTACAGCATCTTTTTCTGTTTTTGGTAGTACAAATCGCTGATTCGCTTCAATCGTAACAATTGCTATTCGTACAGCGTTATCCGGGTTCGCTGCCCAAGATGCAGATGCCGGCTTCAAACTCATCCTATCCTTCCAACGACCGGATATAAGACGTACTGTAGAAGCATCCTCCTTAATAATCGGGATATCTTCCGACCAGAGCATTTTGTAATCCGGTTCGGTAAACTTATCCTTTGAGGGCAAATTAAGCCATACTTGGAATAGTTCCAAAGGATTTACATCGTCTTGACGTGTAGCTGGAAACATCTCCGTATGTTGACAACCACTACCTGTTGTTAGCCATTGAACATCGCCTTCTCCATAACGTCCTTTAGCTCCTTTAGAGTCAAAGTGGTCGACAAACCCCTCTAAAACAATCGTTACTGTCTCAAAACCACGGTGAGGATGTACCGGGAAACCAGCTACCCGCTGCCCATGATACATTCTAAACCCATCCTTTTTAACAAAATCATTCCCTATATATCGCCCACTCAAAGAAACATCCGGTCCTTGTGCTGCATTACCTTTAGGATATACATCTTGGTGATGGGCACAAAAGATAAAGGGATTTTCCATAGGCCATTGAAAATCTATCGGTTCTTTTTTTAGAATCACGTTTTTTACCTCCTCAAACTGCTATAAACTATTACCTTTCACCTTCACAGTATAACATATCCAACCCTTCTTGTAATCCAACAGAAAACTTTATCTATTTCTCATTTAAATATTGCATCTTCTGACGAAAGATGATACTATTGTATACAATATACACAAAGGAGTGACTATTATGGCAAACAACACTGCTACACCCATTGATGCTTATATTATAGAAGCTTCTCACAAAAAATATAACAAAAAGACAAGTAAACTCTTTTTACAAGGCTTACTTGCCGGATTATATATTGCACTTGGTGCCATCGGCTACTTTAAAGTTGTTGGTGCAACTCAAGATCCCGGACTCGGCGTATTTTTAGGCGCAGCAGTCTTTCCTCTCGGAATCATTGCCGTTCTTGCTATGAAAGCAGAACTCTTCACCAGTGATACGATGAGTTTATCTACTTTTTATACAGGAGATACCGGTCTTATAAAACCGTTAAGGGTGTTAACCCTTGTATTCATCGCTAATTTCATAGGTGCTTTTTTTATTGCTTTCCTATCATATGCTGCCGAGATTTATTCACCTGAAGTTCTTGAACTCATTGCACATAAAGCAGACCATAAAGTACAGATGCCAATTATTCAACTCATTACAAGTGGCATATTATGTAATGTTATCGTTTGTACAGGTATGTGCATGGCCTATAATGCCAAAACTGAAATTGGTCAGTTTGCCTATGCTTGGCTTGCCATTGCCGTCTTTGTTCTGTCAGGAACAGAGCATGTGGTTGCCAACATGTACTATCTTATGACTGCCTACTTGACTCACGCTTCGATTAGCTTAAGTCAAATAGGTTATAATCTACTGTTTGTTATGGTCGGCAATGTTATTGGCGGCGGCATATTCGTTGCCGGTATCAATATACTTATCGGCCGTAACAAGGCATAAACTTATGCAAATCGTTGACTCGGACGATTATCGCCCGAGTCTTGATTTGACAAATCTCTAATACCCTACGAGATTTGTTATAGAATACCCCGTTTAATCATAACCCACCGTATTAACTGCTGTAAGAACGATTCGTTCTTGGAGCAGTTTTTGCTTTGTATATCCTTCTTTTATAAGAACCCATCGTGTTTCACCCGGCAATAAGTCAATATAATTATCATCCAATTGAACGTCTATGCCATCCCACCGTATTTCTACAGATTTAGCAAATACATTACTTGTAATGCCTATATATAGACAATCATCGGATTGCTTCCACTCGGTCATAAAATCAGGTTTTTCAAATAAAAAAGCTTTATGGGGTGCAAAGAGTAAACTCTCCTGTTGCTCTTTACCTTTCTCATCTTCCCACTGATAGGTCAAATAATATTCTCTTAACGGATATTCTATCGTCCTGTCTATGTGGTCTTTAAGATCTATCCTATACAGACGAGCTGTCGATAAAGGCTCTAATTCCATAGGGATACATCCATCTTCGATAATACCCTCGGATATATGCCGTAATTGCCAGTCAACAGACTTATGAATCGGTGATAAGCTATCATTATGTCCATGAATATACCCGATATATCCTTCCTCATATGCCGATACATGCACCGGACTGTAAAAGTGCTTCGCACCATAATGCAAGGCTTTCCATCGGCCATAGAAATCAATAGATGACCAAGATGCGACAGGATAGTTATCATTGAGTTGCCAATATGTCGACCCCATACATCGTCCACGATGGCGGCGCATATGTTCGACGCAACATTTTATAGCCTCTTTTTGAAATACTTGGCTGATATATATCGTATCTTCAAGGGATATGGGGTTACGAAATTCTTGCACCATATTCAGCAGAATCTTAACATTTCCATTCATAGGATGGGTACATTTATTATGATTTTCCATAACCGGATGCATCAAATTACGTTCCTTCGGTTTTGCATAGGATCGAATGGTTTCAATAGACGGCAAAGATTGCATACCATATTCACTGGCGAAACGGAAATAATGATTCCGATATTGCTTATAGTGTTCATTCCCATGAAACACCTCCCAGTAATGCACATCACCTTTTCCGTCTGCATTGGGTTCATCAAATCCACCGCCTGAGCTTGGTGATGCCGGCCAATAGAATCGTTGATTATCTTCTTCAAACACTATATCCGGTATTAATTTTTCATACATCAACAAATAATCCAATCGTAACCGTTCATCCTTTGGCAGTCCCCATTCTACAAAGGCAACTTCCATCTCATTATTCCCGCACCACATGGCAAGGCTGGCATGATGACGCAGTCGACGAATATTATCCACCATCTCTTGTCGTATATTTTCCTCAAACCGTTGCGTTAACCGATAGACACCACAAGCAAACATAAAATCTTGCCAGACCATAATCCCTAGGGTATCACACGCATCATAAAAACTATCGGACGGATATATACCACCTCCCCAAACCCGTAGACAATTGTAATTTGCTTCTTTGCAATCCTGAATAAGCCGATAAGTTGTCTCCGGTGATGTTCGAGCGATTAGGGCATCTTCCGGGATATAATCAGCTCCCATAGCAAAGATACGATGCCCGTTTATCGTTATATCAAAGCTTTCTCCCCACACATCTGCTTCTCGTGTCATCGTTAATTCTCTGAATCCGATACGTTTGCTATCCTCATCAATCACCTCCCCTCCATCTCGAAGACGGGTTTCAAGACGATATAAATATGGATTCCCATAACCGTTTGGCCACCAAAGCATAGGCGCTTCTATAAGAAATGAAATGTCTGCTTTCTTTTTTTTTCCTAGAACAGATACCGTCCTTTCTACGACGCGTTGATTATTCGGATCATATAGACACAAATCTATCGTTGCGTTTTCCATAGGATGCAGTAATTGAGCCTCAACCGTAACATTGACTTGATTCGATACAAAGTCATGGTCTTGATAAACCTGCACACTATCCAACCGACTTAATGAATAAGACAAACAATAGACCTCTCTAAACAATCCCATATCCGGCAGTTGGGGTCCCCAATCCCATCCGAACATATGATGAGCCTTACGCAGATGCTCATAACCGGGAATTGTTGTTGACACTCCCCACAAGGGATCTTTCGCTTGTTCTTTCTTGATATATTGGGTTGGCGATTTAATATGAATTTTAAGCTGGTTCTTCCCTTCTATAAGATAGGGTTTAATCATAAAGCGATACGTACGATGCATATTGTTGGTTTCTGCAATTTTATACCCATTCATATAAATTGTACTTAATGTATCGATACCCTCAAAAACCAATTCACAATACTCTTCCTGCAGCAATCCTGCAGCAACATCCATCTCTCTGGTAAAAATAATATCTTGATCTGACAGGTACAAATATTTTTTATCTTGCTCACCGACAAATGGGTCGTCAATAACCCCTTGTTCATATAGCACTTGATACATCGTCGTAGGAATATCTGTTTTATAGCGTTTATGATCCGATGTTGTTTCCATGACCCAATCTGAATTCCAGTTGTAGCGTTTCATATTTGACCTCCTCAACACAATTTTTTAAACTTTTATTCACAATCTATACTACACCTTTAAAAAAACTCATGCTATAATAAATTCAATAAAAAGTGTTAAATTTTTGTCCTAAGGAGACTTTCAATGATATATTACGAAGATGCACCTACGTCACAACTGAACTTATCATTAGACCATCCCTATTACTGTTTTTATGACGGAAGCCACCAACAACCAATGCATCGTCCGGTTCATTGGCATTATTATATCGAAATCATACATGTTTTTTCGGGTAAAGGAACTCTCCTTCTAGGAGAAGAGTCTATCGAACTCACCCAAGGAATGACTGCCTTCATTCTTCCCAAAGATATTCATGGCTTTTCATTTAAAACACCGGATTTTAATTATTCCGTTTTCAAATTCTCTCCCAACATTTTAGTTGATGACCCGACGACACGTTTCTATTTTACCCATGTCTGGCCTCTTTATGATGCCATACCTTCTCGTCTTAAAGTTTTTCCCTCAACGTGTTATGACCTTTTTCCAAGTTCCGTGTTTGTTGAAGGTGTTAAACACTTCACAGAAAAAACCTATGGTTATCAACTCCATATCCCTTGTACACTTATGCACCTATTTTATAACTTCTCTCAACAATTAGCCAAGTTAAATATCCTTCTCCCTCTCTCTGACGACTATATTCTACATCGTCATAATGAGAGACCGGGTTACAACGCCATTGAGCCCTTGATACCGGCATTCAACTATATGCATGAGCATTTTGAATCCCCTATTACCACGAAAGAATTAGCGGACACATGTCATATGAGTTATAGTTATTTTTCACGATGTTTCAAACAATTGATGGGATTGTCTTCTACCCGCTATCTGACTCTGTTACGTATTAGTGAAGCGGAACGTCTATTACTTGATTCCAATTGTACAATTACTGTTATCGGGGAACATGTCGGATTTACGGACACAAGCTACTTTATCCAAAAATTCAAAGACATAAAAGGATCCACCCCAAAACAATATTTGAAGCGGATCCAAGAACACCGTTATTCAACGGCAAACTAATTTAGTTATTCTTTTTCTGGTGATTTCCCAAAAATCATCATGATAGCAATCAGAATGATAATCCCTATTGGCAGACTAACCAAAGGTGAAATACCAAGACCTGCAGGCAAAAATCCGATAAGAATTGCTACTGCTGCCACAACAATAGCGTAGGCCAATTGCGTCCGCACGTGATCAATATGATCACAGGATGTTCCCATAGACGACAGAATCGTTGTGTCCGATATAGGCGAACAATGGTCACCAAAAATTGCACCAGTTAATACAGCACCAATGGATGCTACAACAAGGTTCATGTCACCACCGGATATCGCATTTGCCAGAGGAATTGCAAGGGGCATCAATATTCCCATCGTTCCATAACTGGTTCCTGTTGCAAAGGAGATAACCGAACCCATTATAAAAATCAAACTAGGAACTAAGAAAGCAGGCATTGAATCTGTCAAGAGACTTTTTAAATATTCGTCTGCATCTAATTGCACTTTAATAACATCTGCGATAGACCATGCCAATAACAGGATAACAACTGTGATAATCATGGACTTCCAACCCTCTACCCATGTATCAATACCATCTTTCATCGTAAAAGCCTTCTGAAAAACACCCATAATAAGGGCAACAATTCCGGCTAACATTGCCGACATAAAGAGTACAATCGATGCATTCGATGCACTGTAGGCTTCACGAATGGCATATAATGACAAGGGAGATTGTTGTACCTTTGCCAATGTATCCCCTTCTAGCTCACCATATCCATTCAAATAAAAGCCAACTAATGAAGCAACAATAAGTGTCAATATCGGAATAATAGCATTCCAGACATTGGAATTTTCATGTACTTCGGGTTTTACATCCATTTTTTGGTCAATAGCAAGGGGGGTGGCCCCGTCTGCCAATAACTTACCTGTGAGCCGAGCTCGACGTTCTGCTTTGAGCATCGGTCCAAATTCTTTGAGCAATACAATACCGATAAGAATAAACGCAAGAATAAAGATATTGTAAAAGCGGTAAGGAATTGTTTCTATAAACAAACTGTAGGCAGATGTATCTACAGGTAAATCCGGTATTTCTTCCTGAATCAAACTAAGCTCATAACCAATCCATGTGGACACGAGAGCGATACCGGCTATCGGCGCTGCTGTTGCATCTACAATAAAAGCTAACTTCTCTCTAGAAATACGCTGTTTGTCTGATACCGGTCGCATAATAGGACCAACAATAAGAGAGTTTGCATAATCATCAAAAAAAACAAAGAGTCCAAGAAGCCATGTGATCAGTTGCGAACTTCGTGCAGTCTTTGCTTTTTTGGATAACAGTTGGGCAATAGCAAAGGTTCCTCCTAATTGAGATATAACGGCAATTAAGCCCCCTATCGCCATAACTTGTAACAAAATCCCTGCATTCCATGGATCAGCCATTGAATTCACCATTGTACTTATTAGGTTGGTAAATGCTGCACCGACCATTTGGAAGATATTGCCGTCGCCTGAAGTCATTGAGACAAGGAGCGTACCGCTAAAGATCCCCATAAACAACGAGAGAATAACATTCTTCGTCAAGAAAGCGAGAACAATTGCAATAATCGGTGGAATGAGTGTAAAGAATCCCAAAGATTCCCATATAGCAACATCGTCTGAAGGTTTGACACCTAAGGCAATATAACTTGCTATTACCATCAGCAGTCCCAAGGCTATATAGGTTACCATTCTTAAGACTTTAACAAATTTTTCCATAATCGTACCTCTTTTTCATCTTGAATTCCCTCTAAATCCAAGATATTATTTGGCATTTGCTTACAAAAGCCTATAGAATTATATCAACACTTTATTTTTATGTCAAATTAAAGCGTTGATTTTTTGACTACTTTATGCTTTTGACGCTCTAATCACTTTATATATGAACTTCCGGCCTATCGTTGCCATAAGTAATAATAGAATGAATATCACTAATATAATCGGTGAGTGCATTGCCATTTTGTAGCCTAGTGATAGCAATGCCAGAAAAGCACCGACTGCCCCCAAAAGGGAAAAGAATCTCCATTTTTTCACTTCCATGTACGCAATGACATTTACAATACCAAAGGTAAATAAGAAGATAAAACTTGCCCCTTCCACCAATTGATCTAAAGAGCCAATCACTGCAAAAACCATACTCAACGCACTTATGATTATGATACCGCGATCCGGTACATGAGCCTTGTTTTCATGATTCATAAACTGAGGCAATTCATGGTCTCCCGCTACTTTCTTGGCCAACCGTGCCGTAGAAAACAAGGTTGAATTAATCGCTGAACCTGTTGAAAACAACGCAGCAACTGTTGCAATGATCAACCCCAGCTGTCCAAGTGCTGCTTGCCCTGCTTTTGCTATAGCAACTTCTTTTTGGGCAATAATCGTATCCCCACCGACAAGAACCAAGGTTCCTATGGTCACAATAAGATAGATGGCAATAACTGCTAATACCGCACTAAACTCTGCTCTATGAATGACCTTATCCGGATGCTCAATATCGTCATAGTCATAGGTAATTAATTGGAAACCTTCATAGGCCATAAAGATAGATCCGGCACCTAATATTGCATTCACTAAATTCCCAGATTCAATATGGGCTGTATAAGTGTCCCATTGAAACTTTGACAAACCAATTCCTGCAATCAGAAGTAATATGGCAATTTTTCCCCAGACCGTTACAATTTCAACCCATGAACTATCCCCAACACTTCTCAAATTCAGTGTTAAAAATGCCCCAAGTATTACAACTGCAAGAACCCGTGGTAACCATGGACCTACTTGAAAAAGATTTGCCAAATAATTCCCAAAAGTAAAAGAATATACAGATAGCGTTAATATATAACCCCCGATGAGTAACCAAGACAAACCTCCGGCAAAATGTTCATGGTGGATATCCTTAATATACGTAAAGGCGCCTCCACCTTCGCCGAAGTGATTAGTAAGCTTTGCATAACTCATAGCTGTAAGAAGTGCTATGAGGCCAGCGACAATAAAACTAACCCATGCCATATATCCAGCCATATCTACAACAACACCAAGAACCGAGAATATTCCGCCACCAATCATACCACCTACAGCCATACACCATGTTGCATTAAAGCCCATTTTTTTTGACTTTTTCTTCTCTGCCATATCATCATCTCCCATTACTGACCTCTACTTATAGTTTTAGTCTTTTTTATTCCCTTATCATATCAGAACTCATTCTTTGTTGCAAGTCATTCTCCGTTAACTTTGTATTATATCTAGTGTACTGGCATGTTCATATTTGAATGAATGATGCAGACTGTTTTTTCATAGGCAAGGCGCTGGAATGAGGCGATGCGGTGGCATCGTTGATTGACAGCAACGTTGTCCTATGGGAAAACAGGCAAATAATTCGTCTATTTATGAGTGATACTGTACACTAGCATTTGACGATGGATTCTAGTATACTAAATACAACCTTTTATGGTATAGCTCACGTTATCACTAAAACTCACTATTAGGAGGTCTTATGTTAATAAGAAAAACAACACCCGCAGATATAGAAACAGTTATGGAAATCTACGAACGTGCACGCCTTCGTATGGCGAAAGAAGGTAACCCGACACAATGGGGTAACAATCATCCTCCCCAATCCCTTATTGAAGAGGATATTAAAAACGGTTTCAGCTACGTTTGTATAGAAGACGATACCATTGTCGGCGTTTTCTATTATGCCGTAGGCAATGACCCGACTTATACCATTATCGAAGATGGGCACTGGCTTTCTGATGCGCCCTATGGTGTTATTCACCGAATTGCTATTGACGTTCCCTACAAAGGCTATGCAAAAAAAGCCATCGATTGGTGCTTTGCAAATCACTCAAATCTACGTATTGATACCCACGAAGATAATAAGGTCATGCAACGCGCACTCCAAAAGAATGGCTTTACTTATTGCGGTATTATATATGTCGCTGACGGTTCAAAACGACTTGCCTTTCAACGTGACGGCCTTCGTTCGTAACACACCTTAAAATTTACGTCCACCTCCTCCATGGCTTCTACTACCACTACCACCACCACTTCGTCCACCACCGGAACTCGAATTATTCTTAGGAATACGACGTCTTGTGGTGGTTTCTCTAAGATAATCATCGACCGATCGATTCAGAACAAAGCTATTGCCTGCTTCATAGGTTCGTGCCGAAATCGTTCGCTTTCCTCGACTTGATATTGTGACCCCGTAAGTAACGCCTCCTGCTAGTAGTAATGCCACAATGATCATCCAAAAACTGACTGTAATACTAGATCCTTCTGTCTGGCTTGATGTAGCATATTCCGTTCTATTTGTTCTATCATAGGAGGATGTGATTGTCTGTGTATCATCGGGAATAGCTGTAACCGAATCTGCAGAATTTGCTTCTTCATAATAATAGTCGGCATCTTGTATAAACACTTCTATCGCATGGTCATATTCTTCATTCTGTAACTTATTATAGACATCATCACTCATCGCATCTGTATACGAATCATAGATATCTTTGGCACGTCCGGCGGTAGATATCCAAATCTCTCGATCATTCATATTAATAAGGAGTACCATGCAGTCCTCATTTGGAAAATAACGATCGGCATAGTCATCCGCATAGTCTTCTGATGATTGCCCTTTCATATCTGCTGTAATAATAGCCGCTAATTGAATATCTAACGCTTCAGAGGACTTTATCGCTTGATCACTGATACGTTGAATATCTTCCTCTGTTAAGACACTATATTCATCCGTGACGCGATATTCAGTGACCGATTTTGTAGCACTTGCTTCACACATATCATTTAACGTTATGCTCATTAGAAAGACTATCATAATAGAAGCTATACCTCTGCTTAATCGCACCTGTTTTCTAGCCAAGAAGAACACCTCCTATTACAAGAAGAATGAGACTTACCCAAAAAACAACACTAAATAAAGCAAACTGCCGTTTCCTTGATATCGGTGTTTCCCCTACAATCTTTCCTGTTTGACCATTAATAAAAAATCGATAGGTCTTATCGTTAAATATATTGGTCACCATATAAATAGGCATCAATGTATAATGATGTTTAATCTCTTGAAAACGAATCCGTTCAAAGTCTTTATCGAAACTAGAGTATCCTGTAATGGTTTCACCAACCCGGCTGCTTGCAAATTGGCTGACCCTTTCTTTCATGACCTTGGCACTTTCCTCTGTTGACACATCATACATCTCTGCCATAAAACCTGCCATATAGTGCATAGAGAAGTCCGTAAGTTCCTTATAATCATAGGGCTCAATCATCTGCATAAAGGTATCATCCAGTTTTTGAGATGAGTCAATGGGGACCTTTTCATAGGAGACATGCCCGGAGCGTATAACACGATAATACTTTTTCTGTGTATAGTCGTAATCCCCACTACGCCAATGTCGAACTTTAATGCCCGTTCCTTCCGTATCAACCTGTGCCGTTGAATCAAAAAGCCAAAAAGGGGCATAGATGCCTTTTATTTTTTCAATTTCTTCATCTTGTTTATAGGCTTTGGGTGTGAGTATTTTTTTGTTAATCCACCCCTTATAGAGGTTCATCGCTTCTTCCTGGGTTATTTTAAAGGGAATCACATAGTCCGGCTCAAATGCACCTTTAAAGCGTTGTTTAATAACAACCGGGCTTTTGCAATACAAACAAAAGGTGGACGACGTTGTTTCATCAGCTACGAGATTCGCACCACAACTTTCACAGTGATAGACATCCATTTCTTTCTCATCGATGGTCTGTCCATGATTATGGGTATGCTCGTCTTTCTCATTGGCATATACTGCATCCAATTCCTCCTTTGTAAAGTCGCTAAAACAATATGCACAATGCCAATGTCCTACAGCAGGATCAAAGGTTAACTCTGCATGACAATTCAGGCACTCATAGCCTCTCACTTGCGCCATTTTCTACCTCCCTATTCCCGATCATCTTCATTGAACGGATCACCGCAATTCGGGCAAAATTTAGGTGGATTCGTCTTGTCTGCCGGCTCCCATCCGCAGTGGCTACATGCATAAGTCGCTACGACATGCTTTTGACCACACTCTGAGCAAAACTTGGCTGATTCCGGATTGTGATGTCCTGATTGACATACCCATCCCGTACCTAATCCCGATTGCTGTTGTTGACCCGATACCGGTTGTCTCGTCATAGATGGTTGTCCCGATTGCTGAGGATAGGTTTGTCGAGAAGTGGGATTCATTACTTCACCAATGCCATTGGCGGCATTCATTCCCATATTAATACCTGCAAATCCCATCATTGCACCGTTCTCATTAGCTCCGGCTGATTCAATTCCTTTGGCCACACTCCCTGCCATACGCGCCGCTCGTGCTTGTGGGTCCAATAGGATGGAATCCTTTGCATATTGCTCTAACAAGGCACTTGTAGCTTCATCAAAATTAATACCCGCTATTCCGACAGAAGCGATATAAAATCCCCGATTTTCCATCCACTCATCGTCTAGGGCATCCGCCATATAGCGTCCTAATTCTTGCATATGCATAACAATATCATTCACCATAACAAGGTCCATCGATAATTTTGACAACGCCGTTTGATATGCCGATAAAAATTCATTTAAATACTGTTCCGCTAAATCAACAACACGGAATGTTGTTTTCCCTTGTTTGTCCATCAACTCCCTGAAGAAAAGCATTGGATCTGATATTTTAATCGAATATGTACCAAAAGATGTTAATTTACACGGTACTACTCGGCCGGGAACCAACACTCTATCCGTATAAGGAACAGGGTTCCTCGTTCCGAATCGAATGGACGGTATCTCCATCTTATTCACATACACCACCTGTTGTTTGAGGGGCGTCGTCCCACCGAATTTGAAACGCTCAAAGGTATCTTGCAATGTGTTTTTTATGCCACCCGGTCGTTCTATCACGGCTTGATTGGTATTGTGATAACCTTCCAATGTTGTTTCTTGAGACGATGTAAAGAAAATCGATGGTGACCTGGAATTATCCACTTGATAATATCCCGCTTCGTCTGTTGCAGCTACAATCTTACCTCCATCAATTAATAGCATAAAGGTGTTCTCCGGTACATGGATGATAGATCCGTTACTAATAATATCCTCCGTGCCTTTTTTATTTTTATTTCTTTTTCCGTCTTGACGAACACTCGTTCCATAAGATGCTAATATTGTGTTATCCATTGCCTTCGGCTCTATTGTTTCTAGCCATTGATCTGCCAATGCACCACCTGCTGCGGCCATTCCTACTCTTATAATTCCCATACTTAATCACCCTTTCTATCCGACTTATTCCTTTTTATTTTCTCACAAGTCATTCATAAAGGCAATAAATTATGTTTTACCCACTTATATTAAAACAATTCTATCTCTTTAATCCTTCACCGTATGTTTGTAAACACCATGTAAATAGGCTATAATAGTAATATATATGAAACTTCTATATGACCGACAATGACAGAACAAAAAGGAGCGCGTATGATAGAAACTGTAGTATCCATTGATCTCTTTGTGGATGAAAAACTAGAAATCATAAAAAATCGCCTCCTGCCGGATAAATCAGACGATACCAACAAGCGATTATGTATTGTCACCGGTATTCATGGCGATGAATTAGAGGGACAATTCGTTTGTTACGAAATCCTTCGTCGAATCAAAGAACATCCTGAGTATTTAACCGGAATCCTTGACATATACCCGTCTTTGAATCCGTTAGGCTTAGACTCTATTTCTCGAAAGATACCTATGTTTGACCTTGATATGAATCGAATCTTTCCCGGGCTAGAAGACGGCGCTATTGCAGAGCTCATCGCTAGCCGTATTGTTGAGGATATCGAAGGCGCTACCATGTGCCTGGATATTCATTCCAGTAATATATTTTTACGCGAGATTCCTCAAGTACGTATGAGCTCCTCCTACAAAGAGCAACTATTGAACTATGCCAAAATGCTCAATGTTCAACTTGTATGGATTGATTCTACAAATAATCGGCAAGAAGCAACACTTGCTCAGACATTAAACGACCGAGGTACGCCCACATTAGTTACTGAAATGGGCTCCGGTATGCGAATCACCAAATCTTACGGTCTGAACTTAGTTGACGGCATCTTCTCACTTATGTCCCATCTTGGAATATGGACAGGAGAAACCGCCGGCACTTCTTCTCCACTTATTGCTAAAGACGATGATATTCAACTATTGCATGCTGAAACCCCCGGTATTTTTATGCCGGAAGTCGGCCATTTTGTTGTCGTCAAAAAGGGGGATTTAATCGGTTCTATTCTGGATCCGTTAAACGGCGTCATTAAAGCCCAAATCTTCGCCCCTTGCGACGGTACTATATTTACATTGCGAGAGTATCCCGTCGTTTATGGTGGTAGCTTGCTTGCTCGAATTCTAGGAGGTGGTACACATGCATAAAGAAATCATCTATGAACTTCAATCTCCTTATCGAAAGAATTTAAAAATCACAGGCTATGTTTTTGGTCACGGCGACCCCTCTGTTTGTATTGTCGGACCGATGCGAGGCAATGAAGTTCAACAGCTCTATATCTGTTCAAGACTCATTGATCGACTCACCTATCTAGAAAAAACCAATAGTTTGTCAAAAAATCATAAAATTCTAGTTATTCCGTCGGTCAATCATTATTCAATGAATGTCGGCAAACGTTTTTGGGCCCTTGATAATACAGATATTAATCGTATGTTCCCTGGAGATCCACAAGGAGAAACAACCAGTCGAATTGCAGACGGAGTTTTTGAAACCGTCAAAACTTATACCTATGGTATTCAATTTGCCAGTTTTTATATGCCGGGAGATTTTATTCCTCATGTTCGAATGATGGGAACTCACTATAACAATTCTAGTCTTGCCACTCTTTTTGGGTTAAAGTATGTCCTTGTACGCGATCCGAAACCTTTTGATCAGGCGACATTAAACTTTAATTGGCAACAATCAGAGACACAAGCTTTCAGTTTATATACGAATCAAACGGATCATATTGATGAAGAGAGTGCCAATGAAGCGGTCACTTCCATTTTACGTTTCATGAGTCGTATGGGCATTATAAAACATCGTACACATAGCGGTTTTATTTCCTCTACATTGGAAGAAAAACATCTCATTACTATAAAAACACCATCTTCCGGGTTTTTTCGTTCTTATGTAAAACCAGGAGACGAAATGAGTTATGGTGATTTGATGGCTGAGATCATACATCCCTATGAAGGCTATGTCATTACTAAAATCTTATCTCCAACAAATGGCGTTATCTTTTTCTCCCACTCCAATCCGTTAGCTATGGAGAGCCAGGTCATGTATAAGATGATTCATCGTCAACATATATAATCGTGTCTACTACATAAGGAGGTGACATCATGCAACTTTCCATTGAACATCCTGACCGTTTTTATATTCCTCTTTCCAAAGGCAATGACTTAAAACGTGCCTATGGCGGCAATCAGGAGTGGTTTCCTGACAAATGGCAACAACGAGCCGGTTGTGGTGCGACCTGCGCTGCTACTATTACTGCTTATATGGCCTTGGAAAACTCAGCATATCATGCATTGTATCCTTATAGCGTCATTGCGTTAGATACGTTTGTACCTCATATGATTGATCTCTTCAATCACATAACACCGGGACCCATGGGTGTTAACAAAATCAGTAAATTCACTGCCGGTCTGTCCTCGTTTGCCCAAAGCAAAGGTCTTCATATTCATATTCACGCCTTTTCTTTAGAGCGGGTCTTCTTTGCACCTCGCGATACGGACGGTCTCTATGCCTTTATTGAAAAAGGGCTCAAAAACAACGCTCCTATTGCCTTTTTAAATTTATCACGAGGAGCTGAAACACGTCTGCAGAATTGGCATTGGATTACCATAACCGAAGCTGTATTATTACCGGAAAGTATTATGGCTACAGCTTCTGATGAAGGAAATCGCATTACGTTTGATCTATTAAAATGGTACCATTCCACACGCATGCATGGTGGACTTGTTTATTTGACATGACATACACGCGTGGTATAATAGATACAAGACATTATACTGACATCGAGCGGACAACACGGGAAACCTTAGGGATTGACTTGAAATTAACTGATGAACCTTGATTTTATAAGGAGGGTATTATGTCACAACTTACTATTCAAAAAAGAGATCACTCAATAAAAGCAGCACAATTACGCCGGGAAGGTTTAGTTCCTGCCATCATTTATGGCAAGCATCTTGATGAATCCATTATGGTTCAAATTCCTGAAGGCGATGCATTACACTTCATACGTGGTAATGCCGTCGGCTCTCAAGTGGATTTATCTATTGACTCCGAAGACTATTCTGTGATGTTAAAAGAAGTAACCTTCACACCTTTAAAAAGTGCTGTTATGCACATTGATTTCCAAGCACTTACAGCCGGTGAGACCGTTAAGGTGAATGCACATATCAATCTCCTTAACAAAGACAACATCGATGTCGATGCTGTTGCTGAACTCTTAGTACAGGAGGTCGAACTCGATACTTTACCTAAGTATCTCATCGATCATATTGATGTCGATCTTACAGGACTGAATGTGGGAGATGTTGTTACCCTTGGTGATTTATCTATTGCCAAAGATGAAAACTATAATTTCCATACGCCCCTTGACACACGTCTTGTAACCATTGTAGCTGTAAAAGAAACGCCTGCTGAACCAACAGACGCACAAGATGGTGACTTAGCTGAAGTCCCACTTGTCGGTGATGCTCCTGAAGCGTAAATTTTATATAAATGATTAGGATGTCAATAGCATATAGTTGAACTTTCACATACAATATAGTGTTACGAATGCATCTACGTAATCTATATATTGTATGTGAATTTAGGGAAACTTGCTGTTGACGCCCTAATCATATAAATGATTAGGATGTCATAGCATAAGATAAAGAGCAGTCGGATAATACTATTTTCCGACTGCTCTTTTTTTCATATCAAGATTAAACCTACAAAAGTATATAGTTGAACTTTCACATATAGTAGAGTGTTACGAACACATCTACGTCATCTATATAGTTATGCGTCTTTTGCACTTCCCATAAGTTTATCATGAATAATATTACCATCTTGCAATTCAATCAGGCGATCGGACTGATGTGCCAATTGTTCATTATGAGTTACGATAATCAATGCTGTTCCAAGTTCTTTATTGATTTTTCTAAATAACTCATAAACTTGTTGAGTTGTTTCTGTATCTAAGTTTCCAGTGGGTTCATCCCCAAGTAAGATTTCAGGATCATTAATGAGGGACCTTGCAATTGCCACACGTTGCTGTTGTCCTCCGGATAGCTTTGTTACTTTCTTTTTTATAAACGCACCCATTCCAACAAGATCCAATAATTCTTTCGCTCTTTCTTCTTTTTCTCGCGTCACTTTTCCGGCATGAATCCATGTAGGAATCATTACATTCTCAATAGCCGTAAATTCCGGAAGAAGATGGTGGAATTGAAAAATAAACCCTAAATGACGATTTCTGAAATTCGCCATTTCATTCGGACTCATGGATGCGAAGGATTGCTCTTTGAAAAAGATATCCCCACGTGTTGGTGTATCTAAAGCTCCAAGTATATTTAACAGCGTGGATTTACCCGAACCGGAAAATCCAATGATACTCGCAAACTCCTGCCGATTGATCTCAAAGTTAATACCATGCAACACTTCGGTTGCAATATCTGTACCATTCCCATAAATTTTCACTAAATTTTCAACCTTTAACAGGTCACTGTGCTTTTTCTTTGTATCATCCATTGCGTATCACCTCCACCGGATTCAATACTGCTGATTGACGAGCAGGAAGATAGGCTGCTAATGTACTTGCCACAATAGCGATAATCACTATCACCAGTATGTTGATTGGTTCTATGACTAGAGGAAAAATAGGTGTACCGGTGGATATGGATGTTCCGAAGAGAAACCCCTGAATAAGTCCGATACCGACTAATGCACCCATGCCACCTCCCACAATACCTAACATAGCACCTTGCAACAAGAAAATTCCTCGCGTCTGTCCGGCAGTTGTTCCCATTGCCTTCAATATACCTAACTGCTTCGATTTCTGAACGACGGAAACTGCCAATACACTGGCGATTCCGAGGGTGATGGCTAATAAAACAAAGGCTTGAATCATATAGGATGAATAACTTTGACTTTGTAATGCCGTAAGCAACGATTCATTTGTCTGCAACCAGTCTTCCACAACAACCCCTGTTAGTCGTTCCTGAATGGATTGCTTTACTGTACCTGCTTCAAAGACATCATCCACTTGTATCTCAATCTTATCAATGGATTGATTCATTCCATATATTTTTTGAAGTTGGTCTAAGGGCATAATGACTTGACGATTAGCTGCATCATTCCCTAAATCATAGATACCGACAATTTCCCCTTCAACAAGACTTCCTTGGTCCTTGGCTAACTGAATGCGATCGCCGACATGTAATGTGTAATCTTTAGCTAATCCGGTTCCTATAAGCCACTGGTCCTTTTGAATGCTTGTATTCCCATCAACTAAATTATCCGCATAATTATATATTTTATTCCCTTCCTGAATATGCATGCCACTTACAAGAACAGGATAATACAATCCATTTAACTCAAGACGCATATTCTTCTCTACCTTAGGAACAATTGCGGTAATACGTTGATCGCCTTGAATCGCTGCAACAATACCTTGCCAGTCATCGATCGTGTCCATGTCGCTATAGTAGGTCGTTGTCCCGATAATGTCATCATTATCTTGAACCTGTTCTTTAATTTGATTCTGCCCTTCAATCCAGACGTGCGGGCTTGAACCAACGGTTTGATTAATAAGATCAATTTGCAACCCACCAATCAACGTGTTTAAAAACACTTGCACTGCAACACCTACAACGATACCCATAAGAATAAAAAGAGTTTGTCCTTTACCGTCTGTCAAGAATCGTAAAGCCACTTTTAGTTCAAATCTCATAGGCCATCTCCATTCTCCTGCTCAACCTCTACTACTTGTCCAACGGAAACATCCTCAATGGGTAGAATAATATCACCGGCACTTAGTCCCTCTTTCACACCTATGATTTTACGATTGGCATCATAAATTTCAATTGGTTGTTTAATAACCGTTTTGGCATCATCAACCGTAAGTACATACCATTGATCCTCTTCATTCAAGAGGTAACTATTATCTATACGTACGACCTGATCGAGCTCTCGCAATGTCATGACGACACGAGCTGTCATGTTTTCCAATAACTGCTTCTTATTATCTGTTACTCGAATCTCAACACGCACCGTACCGCTATCTTGATCGACCAATGGGCCAATTTCACGTATAACCCCCTCAAACATCTCTTCAGGGTATGCATCCGGATAGATTTCTACTTTCTTTCCAGCCTTTAAGTACGTCAAATACGTCTCATCCACATCAATGGAAATATGTCTATTTGCATCATCATAGATAGTCACAAGGGATTCACCGGCATTTACCCGGTCCCCTTCATTCACTTGAATCGATCCAATGAGTCCGTCAATAGGCGCAGTAAGAACATAATCGGATTCATGAGATAAAAGTCGATCGTAGGCTTCTTGACTCGTTTCAATACGTGTTAACAGCTCTTCTTCCGTCTTAGCCGGATACAACTGTTGTTTCAACTGAGCCTTAGCACCGTCACGTTTTAATGTCAAGGTATCCAATTGCTCATGAAGATTTAATACCTCTTGCTCTGTCGCAATCCCCTCCTCATACAACGTTTGGGTTTGTTGAATTGACGTATTCAACTGTTCAATAGATAACTCAATCTGACTAATTTGATTTTCCTGTGTTTTACGAGCTGCCGCCACTGTATTAGCCGATTGTCTATACCCTGCTATGTAGTCGTCATAGCGAGCTTTAGCCAGATCTAAATCATTCTGAGCTTTTACTAAATCCTCCTCAAAAGGAACCTTGTCTAAAGTCATTAATATATCTCCGACTTTTACATGCATATTCTCATCCACATTAACTTTTGCTATATCTCCCGGTATAGCAAAAGTCATGTTGCGAGTTTCATCACTATTGACATAACCAATCCCTGTTAATTGTTCGATATATGACCCCGTCGTCACGACATGACCCTTAACTGTTTCTGGTTGTGAGCGCAACCATACGACCGAAATAACTGCAATAACAATAACACAAAATGCTATAATATATGGGATTTTTCTCTTCATAAAGCGAACCTCCTTTGATTATTATCCCTATTATAGCACATTTTGTGATGTTTTCATTACTTTTTAATAATAATTATCTATTAAGTTTATTTTGGTCTTTTTTATCAACGAATATCGTCTGTAATACCTACCAGTTCCAAAGAACGATGATATAGTCGTTCACATGCATCAATTCCCATTGATATAGATGATGACGGAACACGTTCTCGTTTATAATAATAGTAACCGGAAAGACCTTTATAACGATCCGACGTTGCCAATTCAACGGCTGTATCCGCGCCTTGTTCCGGAGTAAGAAAGACAAGACTTATTAGTTTCATAAGGCCACGTCCGAATCCCGTTTTTCTATCGACACCAAGTTGAGTCCCTACAGCACCCGGATGGACACAATTAACCGTCACCGACGTATGACGCAAACGTCGCTCTAACGCATATGTGTACATTATATTTGCACATTTGGATTGACTGTATGCCTTCATCACTGAATAACTTTTCGTCAGCTGTAAATCTTCAAAATGAATATAGCCGACTTTGTGAGCATGAGAACCAACAATGACAATTCGCCCTTCCTTGCTTTTCATGAGCAAATCCATTAAGTGATGAACCAAATACACATGTCCCAAATGATTCACACCAAACTGTTTCTCAAAACCGTCTTCGGTTTCTTGTCGATTAAAGGTTATGACCCCTGCATTATTGATAAGACAGTCGATGACATCATACTTTTCATGAATCCGTTCACAAAACAGATGCAATTGAGACAATGATCCCAAATCACAATGCATCAATTTCACTCTTCCTTTACCACCGGAAGAAACAATGAGCTCCTTTGCTGTAGCTAATCCCCGCTTTTTATTGCGACACGCCATAATAACAAAGTACTCTTTCTTCATCAACGCTAACGTTGTTGCTTTTCCCATACCGGAATTGGCTCCTGTTACAATTGCTATTTTTCGTTTCATTTAAATCAACCTTTCTTCATTAATGAATCGAGTCAAATACCTGTAGAACCTTATCATGTGGTTTTTTTGTTAGAAGACTTACAACAATAATACAAACACTAGCTACGATAAATCCCGGGACAATCTCGTACAACCCTGTATCTAAACTTCTCCATACAATCGTTGTCACACCGCCTCCAATGAGACCGGCTAAGGCTCCATATCCGTTAATACGACGCCAATAAAGGCTCATAATAACAACCGGTCCAAAGGTCGCACCAAAACCGGCCCATGCATAAGAGGTTAAGTCCATCACCGAATTTTGAGGATTTAAGGCAATAATATAGGCAATAACCGCCACCACTATTACTGTCATGCGGCTCACCCACAGCAATTCTTTATCCGTCGCTTTAGGTCGTAAAAGCACTTTATAAAAATCTTCGGAAATAGCTGATGCGGTTACCAACAATTGTGAATCTGCTGTACTCATAACTGCCGCCAAAATAGCTGCCAATAAAATACCTGCAACAAGAGGATGAAAAATCACTCCGACCATTTGCATAAATATCGTCTCTGAATTTTCTATATCCCCTAAATACGCATGTCCAACAATACCGACCATAACGGCAGCAAAGAGACTAAGCGTCACCCATATCATAGCAATACGTCGAGATTTTTTTATCATGTCTGCGTGTTTGATTCCCATAAAGCGGACAAGTATATGTGGTTGTCCAAAATATCCCAGCCCCCAAGCTAATGACGATACAATACCGATAACTGCCACTGATTCCCCGGACTCATCCAAAAATAATTGTAAAAGGTTCGGATAGCTCGCCTCTATTTGATCAAACGTTGCACTAAAACCACCTAATAATATTATAGCACTTACTGGTACAATAAGTATCGCTAAAAACATTAGAATCCCTTGAAAGAAATCGGTCCAACAGACAGCCAAAAAACCACCTAAAAATGTATAGCTAATGACAACCAACGCTCCAATAGTCAGTGCAATCGTATAATCTAATTCAAAAACTGTCGTAAATAACGTAGCGCCGGCCACAAATCCGCTGGCTGTATATATAAGAAAGAAAACAAGAATAAACGTTGCACTTAACAATCGAAGAACACGTTTCGGCTCATCAAACCGATTATCCAAGTAATCTGGTATTGTAATCGCATCTTTCACTTTCTCCGTATAAATTCTAAAACGTCTTGCTATGAATTTCCAATTTAAATAGGTTCCGACGAGTAAGCCTACAGCAATCCAGCCCGCTTCCAATCCACTCATATATGCAGCCCCCGGCAAACCCAATAGTAGCCATCCACTCATATCCGATGCTTGAGCAGATAGAGCTGTTACCCAACTATTTAGAGATCGTCCCCCAAGAATATAATCCGACAATCCCTGGGATCGTTTAAAATAATAAAATCCGATACCAAGCATAAATACAAAGTACAAAGAAAAAGTGAATAGAACCTCTTGTGATAGCATAAAAATCCTCCATTAGTTATATTTATTCTAATTATACAATGATTTTTACACAAAAAAAAGAGCAATCCAGCCTTAAATCGTGGTTTTAAGGTTTTTTGCTCTTGATTCAAAATGTTTAATTATACACTTATCAATGATGTCTCTTTATATGTAGACCAATATCTACGTTCTTTAGGATAATACTCTAAATTTTTCATCTAGAGGGGAGAATTCTTTCTCTGCTGGATCAGCTAATGGTTTCCCAAAAGGCATCTGTGCTATCATTTTCCATTCTTTAGGAATGTCAAATTCTTCACGTATAGCTTCTTCAATAATTTCATTATAATGTTGCAAGGATGCCCCAAGACCTTCTAAAACAAAGGATGTCCATACAACATACTGGAGCATTCCATTCGCTTGAGATGCCCATACAGGGAAATTAGAAGCATAAAGAGGAAATTGGTTCTGAAGATTCTTAACCACGCTTTCATCATCAAAATACAACACTGTTCCGTAACCCGCTTTAAAACTATCAATCTTCTCTGATGTTGCTTCGAATTGTTCTTCCGGTACAACTTTCTTAATCTGTTCCTTTGTAATATCCCATAAACGATGATGCTTAGCACCTAACAATAAAATGACACGATTACTCTGACTATTAAATGCTGTGGGTACATGCTGTAAACTATGAGCAATCAATTCTTCAATCTTCTTTGGTGATACAATTTCCTCATCACTAATGGCATAATAACTTCTTCTTTCTTCTATTGCATTATAAAACAATTCTGACATATAATACCTCCTAAATTATAAGTGCATACAAGGTATATCTTAAACATGTCTATATTTGAGATCCTTGTCTACAGAGTGTTTGAGTATCTTTATAACTAAGGTGAGCACAAGCACCTAACTTATTCTCTTAATTTTAAGATTATGAATATAATTATATACGACTTGCAGTCCATTGTCAAGTAATAGATAATAATTCTTTTATAATTCCCACTATTAGTTTGCACTATTAGTTTTATGAGTCTTATAGCCTAATTTATTTGAGTATTTTGATTTATCATCCATCTTTTTTTTACCGATCTTCATATATATGGTATGATAAGTTTATCATTTTCATCCATCCGTTGTGCTATTCAATGATGATTAAAGAGGGCGTATACAATGACTAATCGATTATTTGTAAAAATAACGTTAATACTATTATCTGTTCTTTGTTTTTTCCTATATTTAACCACTTTTATATTTCCCCAGCGTTACGACGTCATTCAAGAACATTCCGGTAAACTCGATGCCTCTACTATACCTTCGAACACGATCATCAATATACAAGGGAATTGGAGGTTCTACCCGTATTCTGATTCTTTATCTTTAGATCCCCCATCAAATTCATACCTTTCACCTACAGGTTCTTGGAATCACATACCCGGTATATCTTCTCAACAGCCGGCCTTAGGATATGGTCTCTACACAATCAACATGACATTAGCCCACCCCGGGACCTACGGAATTCGCTTTGATTCTGTTTTTAGTGCATATAAACTCTACATTAATGGGATTTTTCTTATGGAAAACGGTACTTTTTCTACAGATCCTCACAAGGAAGTCGGAAGTGCTGCTCAGCGGTATACAACCTTTTATACAGATCAGGATCATATTCAAATCCAATGTCTTGTCTCCAATAGCCATAACATCAAAAAAGGAGGCCTCTCTAATTTTGTTCTCTTCGGCACCTCCGATCTTATCGTTAATAATTATTACCGTGATTTGATAAACAGCACCTTTCTTATAGGTATTTTTGTCGGTTTAGGTATCTTTTTATTACTCATGTATCGCTTAGACCATCGTAATTATTTGTACCTAAGTCTTATTTGCTTTTCCGCAGCAATTATTGAAGCCACCTATGATCACCTCTTTATCTATTACCTCTTTCCTACAATTCCTTATGCGCTATTATGTAAGATTGAATATATGGGCTTTATTCTTGGAATGATCGGTTTTCTCCTTTTTACAACCCATTTATTTCTTCAACCCACCTCTTGGCTTCGTATTCTAAAGTGGATTGATTATACTTACCTTATCATGGTTATCCTTTTACCTTATACAATTTTCGCCTATAATGACAGAATCTATATTACTATACTTGTACTGAACACTGCCGCTTGCCTCTACACACTCTTACGCTCTATAAGGCATCATTGGCACGCTGCATTAATCTTATTCGGTACACTGATCATGGGTATAACCATTTGGATTGACTATCGCTTTGTTAATGGCTACGGTTCTCTTTATTTGACACGGCATAGCTGCGGTCTTGGCATCCTCTTTTTTATTACATGCCATCTTTTTGTTATGTCTGATACCATTTATGTGGCCTTCAAAAAATCTTCTTTTGCAAAAGACATGGAAATTGCCTATCTTCAAGCCCAAATATCCCCCCACTTTATCTTCAACATTCTAGGAAGTATCCAACAGGTCATGGGGCATTCTCCAGAAAAAGCCAACCTTCTCATTGTCAAATTCTCTGACTTTCTAAGAGCACGTCATAAGTTTGACTATCGGCATCATATTACCTGCCCTTTATCCGAAGAACTCTCTCTCTCCGAAACCTACGTTCATTTACAAAATCATATACATAGCGATATGATTCTACTAAACATAGCCGTTCCTGATGAATTGGCCAATGTTCCTGTCCCTCGTTTGATTTTACAACCTCTTCTCGAAAATGCAATCAAGCATGGACTTACAAGCCCACCCCTTCATATAACGATTCATGCAGCTCAATTTAAAGAATATATCCTCATTACTGTTTCAGATAACGGTCCGGGAATAGCACCACAAACGCTTCATCATCTATTCGAACCGAACACAACTAGGGAGGGAATCGGCTTAATCAACGTTAATGAACGCCTCAAACAAAACTATGGTACAAAACTTCACATCACCAGTAACTACAAACAAGGAACTCAAATACATATTACAATACCCGCAAAGGAGGATTATGCATGAAAATCATCGCTGTAGACGACAATCACCATGCACTTGAATTTATCAAATCCTGTCTGACATGTATACAAGATATTTATTTGGAAGTATTCAGTCAGCCTGTGGAAGCGCTATTATATTTACTTAAAAATCCCGTAGATTTAGTATTGCTTGACATTGACATGCCATCTATAAGTGGTGTCTATTTAGCTGAGCAGCTCCTACAAGTTTATCCGAACATACAAGTCTGTTTTATAACTGCATACAACGAATACGCCATTGAAGCTTTTGAGTTAAACGCTATTGATTATATACTAAAGCCCTATTCAAAAGAACGCTTGTTAGAAACTATACACCGAGTGCGTGTTAATAAACCAATTCAAGCTGATTGGAAAGATATGAGTGATAAACTCACCACACGTCTTGATATGATTTGCGTTATGGATAACGAGAACATCATTATATTGAACTATAATACGATCTATTACTTAGAAATGATGGACAGAAAAGTTCAAGTTCACTCTACATCCGGTATTTATTCAGCAACAAAACCACTGAGCTTTTATGAGGATAAACTCCGTGACCATTCTTTTTTCCGTACGCATAAATCCTATATTGTGAATCTAAATAAGGTCGCTCGTATATTGCCCCGTATTAACTACACTTATGATTTGTACTTTCATGATATTGAGGATTGTATTCCTGTCAGTCGCAAGAATATTAAGACTTTAAAAGAACTTTTAGATGTATAAAAAAAACCCCACTAAAGTATTTTGGGAGAGAAGCCTTAATGGGGATGAGAATCACTATTAAAATGTAAACAATGTGTATCGATAGGTCCGTTCAAAGGCACCTAATGTAAGTCTTAGTTCCATGGTGTTCATATCAAATTCAACAAGTGCCTTGACACCATAGTCATTAAAACCAACTTGTGCGTTATACTTATCCATCTTCGTATGAATTAATGTAATCGTTCCAATTTGATAATTACCTGTTTGTATATATATCATGATGACAAAATACGAGTCAATAGGTATTTGATTATTAATAAATAGTTCGTATTCGACGATAAACGGTCCTAATTCAAGTTTTCCATAAACCGGACTGGCCAATAACGCCTCCATAGTTCTATCACTGGGACTGGTAACCCGCCCCAATATAGGTGCAGCTATAACAGACGTGTGTTCCACAGTAAACTCTATACCTTCCTCCACCTTATACATTGTTACCTCCCATTCTCACTACGATTACATTGACTTTATTATACATAATATCCCCAACAATCTGTGTTGTTTTTGTATAAGAAGAAAGAACACAGTCTAAAGGGCAATATTCATGTGTGTACAGTCAATTCTATAAAAGAAAGGAGATTTATTATGCAACCAGTACCTATTAACGAATTAAAACCCGGGGATATTTTCCTCTCAATCATTGATGTACATGACACGTCCATATCCTGGATATCTAGAGCAATCGCTTTAATAACCCACTCTGACGTCAGTCATGCCATGCTCTATATGGGAGATACCACATTGTCCGATGAAGGTTTATCCGGCCTTCAATGTCACAAAATGACCTTTGATTCCGATATGGAGCCCAATTATGTTTACCGCGAAATGACGCCGGCAGACAAGAAGCTCGTTCTTGATCAGGCCTCTCGCTATATCGCATTAAAAGAGCCCTATAACATGAGTGGTCTTGTTCTCCTTGGTTTTGTTATGCTCTATGAAAATTTTCCGGTTCATATCATTCCCAAGAAACTCATGAACCCGCTCATCAAAATAATTACCACTCAACTCGATGATTTTATTAACCATTATCTTCATGAAGGTAAAAAACCCATGACGTGTTCCCAATATGTCTATCAATGTTTTTATGATGCCGGAAATGACTACGTAATACAATTATCTGATCCTTTAGTTGGAGACCGCCCATTACCGACTACACCCACTATACCTCGTCCGAACTCTCTTCTGACACTGTCTACAAAGTGGCTGGATAGTTACTCTATGAACTATATGCAAGAAGCTTATGACGATGAAACCTTTGATTCAGAAGCTTTCCTCCAATTTCTCCAACAAGCCGATGTATTACAAGCTCCTTCAGAAATAGACCCTGCCTATCTATTAGGCGTAACAGATGCTTTAGTATCACGGTATCATCGACTTTTTGTTCCATCTAGTTCAGCAGAAACGCTACAGGACAAAATACGTGAGCTTATAGACGAAGGACTGTTTGTCGCTCCATCGGATTTAAAACATACTCATAACTTAACCCAACTGGGTACTTTAAATTTCAAACGGGTTACCGAGCCTGTTCCTAATCCTGCCCTTTAATATACCATTCTATCTAAAGAAAAGCCGACCATAACTCTTTTTATGATCGGCTTTTTAAATTCTTATGTCTTTATCTTCACACTATTTAACACGCTTGAACCTGCTTAATCACCACTTGACTGGGTCGTATTCCCATATTCAATAATCGAACACACTCATTTCTTACCTGATCATAGCGTTCAAAGGTCTTTATCGCTTCCTGTGCTTTTTCAAAAACTTTCCAATATCCTACCAACTGACACTTCCGAGACGGACAATCGACAAAGCACTGAACATCATGAATAGGGTAACCCAAAAATATGCCGATTTCATGTGGACATTCAAAGGCATAACGTTCCTTCAAATAATCTAATAGAATCTCCGGTTCAGATGACACCGGATAATTGTATCGATCCAAAAACTGCTGATGCTTTGGCTCTACAATAAGCTTTTTCATCCAATCTCTATGGTACACTAACACAACACAATGGGCATCACTTCGTTGTAACTCATAATAGTCACATGGAATGTGGCGCATAATAATGTGTTTGTAACGATCCCATACATCAACAAGCGCATGTCCGTTGTCTTTATTCTTTATATTGATTAAAAACGATGGTTTTTCCTTTGCCAATACAGCTGCACCATGATAAGCAAATAGATACAGTAACGATTCAATGGCACAATATTGCCCAACACATTGGGGCACCTTTCTAGCTTTTGTTACCCGACTCATACCATTTGCTCCAAACCACTTAACGTCTTTTCCAATGCCGACTGGCTACTTGTATGACATTTAATAATCGGTATATTCATTTTTTTTGCTGCTTGTTCTGCATTGATAACCATTTTATGACTAACTGTATTGGTAAAAATAATAATGCCGTCCGGAGACCCGATACGTTTATTGAACTGTGCCATCATCTGTGTCATCACTTTTATCTTATGACCGCGCTTTTTACTTAATCGTTTATAGGCATCATGCATGCGATCATGTCCACCAACTAATACAATACTCATATATTCCTCCATTTACTATTATCTATTATTTGATATTGAGAATCATTTTCATATAGGTATTATACGAGACCATTGTTTTTTTGTCAATAGCTTCACAAAAAAAGAAAGCTATTTCTAGCTTTCTAATCATTCTACAGACTAGCGATATGTCGTTTGTCCATCCATTGTCATAATCGGACCATATAGTTCCGGACGTCTGTCCCTGAACAGTCCCCATTCAATTCGCTGATTTTCAAGTTGTTCTAAGTCAAAAGAAGCTGTAAGAATTTCTTCCTTCATTCTTCCTGCTTCTTTAACAATTGCACCCGTTCCATCGGTTATAAAAGACGACCCATAAAAGGTAATTGTAGAATTTCCGAATCGTTCTCTCCCGATACGATTTGATGCAATGACGGGCATAAGATTACAGGCACTATGACCAACCATACACCGTTGCCAATGGTCTTTTGAGTCTATTTCCGGGCTCTCCGGTTCCGAACCAATGGCCGTCGGATAAAATAATAATTCTGCTCCCATTAAAGCCATGGACCGAGCCGTTTCAGGGAACCATTGATCCCAACAAATCCCCACCCCAATCGTCGCATAAGCTGTTTTATATACTTTAAATCCAGTATCACCGGGACTAAAATAATACTTCTCTTCATACCCGGGGCCATCCGGAATATGTGTTTTCCGATAGGTCTCCATCACGGTTCCATCCGCATCTATAACAACTAATGCATTATAACGTGCATTGTTTTTCTTTTCATAGAAGCTAATCGGAAGCACCACTTGCAATTCTTTAGCTATCTTTTGAAAATGATTAATGGCAGCATTCTCTTCCCGCGTTGTTGCATAAGCGTAGTACTCCGGTCGCTCTTGTTGACAAAAGTAAAGGGTCTCAAAAAGTTCTTGGATAAGAATAATCTGCGCGCCTTCTTTTGCCGCCTTACGGACTAGATTCTCTGCCTTTTGTATATTAAGTTGTATATCATCTACACAAGACATCTGTGTAGCTGCAACTGTCACTTTTCTCATTGTATCCCTACTTTCTAGGCATTTGTTGTGTAATGCAGTGCACATTACCGCCTTCTTTAATAATACGCATCCCATCAATTGTTATCATATCACGATCCGGAAAGACTTCTTTTAATGTCGCTATTGCTTTTCTGTCTGTTTCCAAAGCATCGCCACCAAAAACAGGTAAAATCAATCCATTATTAACAAGATAAAAATTCAAATAACTTAATGTTAAAGCCTTTCCTTTATAATAACGCAAAGGCGGACTCTCAAGTTCAATAATATGATAAGGCTCACCCTTCAGATTTTTAGCGCCCTTCAAAACCTCCAAATTATGGCAGGTATTCATATAGTCCGGATGCATTGTATCTTTAGTTGTCTGTATCAAAATCGTTGTTTCATTCGCAAAACAAGCTATATTGTCTATGTGACCATCTGTTTCATCACCATGTAGTCCATGATTCAACCATAAAATCTGTTCTATGTTCAAATAGTCCTCCATATAAGCTTCGATGTCTTTTTGCGCCAAATGAGGATTTCTGTTGGGATTTAGTAAACATTCCTTTGTTGTAAGCAACGTTCCCGCACCGTCTACATGAATGGAGCCACCTTCCAAAATAAGAGGTGCCTCATAACAGTCGACGCCTTCACGATCGAGCAATTGCTTTGCAACAGCGGCATCTTTATCAAAGGGGGCATACTTGCCACCCCATGCATTGAATCCCCAATCAATCCCACGTCTTCTTTGGGTCTCTTGATGTATAACATACGTCGGTCCGTTATCGCGCAACCAAGCATCCTCATGCTCTATCACCAGTATCTCTATTGAATGAAGGGCATAGTCTTGATACCATTGTAGTCGCTTTTTAACTTCTTCATAGGATTCCTTATTTACCAGTACAGTCACCGGTTCAAACGCGGCAATAGCACCAATAACTTCCTGAAACCCATCGGATAGTTCTTTGTAGTTTTCAGGATAAACCATCGATTCCTTTACGGGCCAGCTTATACATGTTTTCTCATGTGGATACCATTCTGCCGGCATATAATAGCCATCTCTTTTTGGTGTCGCTACCAAATTCATTACACCTGTCATTTCAAAATCTCCTCTTTAAACCAATAGCTTTTTAATCAATAGCATACGCTAAAGTGTATGCAAACGAATATGTTCAATGCGGTGACCAATAATAATACCGTAATATCCGCCAAAAGAACCTAGAATACCTCCAAGGGATGTTCCGGCAATGATCCAAGAAAGACTAATCGCTTCATAAACGGCACCTCCAATTAAAACCTTGCAAATAACAAGTGTTGTCAATACCGTCATACCTGAATAAATAATTGCTGAAGCCATACTTTGAAATCGTTTAGCAGGAATACATCTTAAAACGCCTTCCGTTAACAGTCCGGTCATCCATATAGCAATCCCCATATAAGGATTAATTAAGGCCATAATACCGCCAAAAACAACATTTATTTTTAACACTAACCACGACGTATGTATTGTCTCTAAGCATATTGCTATAACAAGTCCCAAAAAGGGTGCCATCAACACATATTTTGATCCGGGAAGTACAACAAATGTACTTATCAAAAAGATTACACTACCTCCGGCAATCAAAACGGCAACGGATAAAGCAATCTGTGTCATTGTTTTCGTGCTGTCTTTCATCACAAAACTCCTTTTCACCTTCTCATTCGAGCCTATTATATCACACTTATTATCCCTTTAGAACCTTCCTAACAAACATTAACAATTTGTTCTAAAATTAAAGAGCCATTGCCGGATACGCCTATCCCTGCAATGACTCCATAATCCTATGATTCTGTATTAAGATTCGGTGTTGAATAAAGGTGTTGATAAGTATCGTTCCCCTGTATCCGGTAAAAAGACAACGATACGCTTGCCTTCATATTCCGGACGTTTTGCAATCTTTATAGCTGCCTGCAATGCAGCACCTGATGAGATTCCGACAAGAAGTCCTTCCGTTTTAGAGACAAGTCGACTTGTTTCAAAGGCTTCATCATTATCAATTTGAATCACTTCATCATAGATATCTGTATTCAGAACATCCGGTACAAATCCTGCTCCGATCCCTTGAATTTTATGAGGACCTGAATGACCACCTGATAAAACAGGTGAACCTATCGGTTCAACAGCAATAACTTTAATATCCGGATTTTTAGATTTCAAGAATTCACCAACACCGGTAATAGTCCCTCCTGTACCTATTCCGGCAACAAACACGTCCACCTCCCCATCTGTATCGGCCCAAATTTCAGGCCCTGTTGTACTTCGATGAATGGATGGATTGGCCGGATTTACAAACTGTCCCGGAATAAAGGCATTCGGAATGTCCTCAGCCAATTCTTGTGCTTTATCAATGGCACCTTTCATCCCGCCACCTGCAGGTGTTAATACCAATTCCGCCCCATAGGCTTTTAATAAATTTCGGCGTTCAATGCTCATGGATTCAGGCATTGTCAAAATTACACGATAGCCTTTTGCTGCTCCGATATAAGCTAACCCAATACCTGTGTTTCCACTTGTAGGTTCTATAATAACAGAGTCCTTATTCAAAAGCCCCTTACTTTCTGCATCATCAATCATTGCTTTTGCAATACGATCCTTTACACTTCCGGCTGGGTTAAAATACTCTAATTTAGCAACAATAGATGAACGAATATCTTTTGCTGCTGCAAAGGAAGATAATTCTACAAGGGGTGTTTTTCCTACGAGTTCCGGTAAGTTTTTATAAATGTTTGCCATGGCTTATTCCTCCGTCTTCGATTTAAATGGATTTTTATTATATCAAACATATATGTTTAATATGTTTTTTCTTAATTGTTATCTTATAGGATAGTCAATTAATTGTCAACTATTTTTTTCTATCTTTTCAATACGCCATGAATCAGGGGAATCTTTGAACTCTCACCTTTTTATCACCAAAACGAAAAGGATGATTGACAAATCTTTACCCTTCAAGTATGATTTAATACATATTATATAAGTATGAAAGGAAGGTTACTATGAGATTATCAGCCAAAGGGCGCTATGCTTTAGCTGCAATGATACATTTAGGCAGACAACCTAATCACGACAGCTATATTACGGTAATCAGTATTTCTGAGACTTTAGATATCTCCAAAATTTATTTGGAACAAGTGTTTTCCTTGCTTAAGCGTAGTGGACTCGTGACATCAACCAAAGGATCTCAAGGTGGCTATCGACTAACACGAAAACCGGATAGTATTTCTGCTCTTGATATTCTGGGTTCCATCGAATCAGCCTTATTTGAAGAGACAAAGGATACCGTCCCCGAAAAGGCACCTGAAATTGAAGCTGCTATGCAATTATGCACTTTTGAACCCCTTCAAAAAGCTATAGAAAGCACGCTTTCTTCAATGACATTAGATCAATTGGTTACTGAAGCAAACCGCCATGATGGTGATACAGGTTATATGTTCTATATATAGAATAATTAGTTTTAAGGAGACAACGATGGAAAATAAAAAGGCAAGCTCATATTCAATTGAAACCCGTTGTATTCATGGCCCTGAAAAGCCATTTGACAACTCCGGTGCCGTCAGTGTACCTATCTATCAGTCTGCTACTTTTTCCCATCTAGGGGTTGGAAAAAGTACCGGATATGACTATTCCAGATTACAAAATCCAACAAGAGACTATACAGAACAACTGGTTTGCCAATTGGAATCCGGTGTTGACGCCATTGCTTTTTCAACCGGCATGGCTGCCATTACATGCCTCATGGAGCTGTTCGAACCCGGCGACCATATTATCGCTTCCGATGATTTATACGGCGGTTCCCTTCGTCTTTTCAATCATATAAATCGTAAAAACGGTCTAATCTTTTCTTTTGTCGATACCTCGAATATTGATGCCGTCAAAGATTACCTTACCGATCGGACAAAAGCCATTTTTATAGAAACGCCTACAAACCCCATGATGCATGTCACAGATATTCAAGCCATAAGCACTATTGCTTCCTCTATTGAAGCACTCCTCATTGTTGACAACACATTTTTAACCCCTTATTTTCAACAACCCTTGTCCCTCGGTGCGGATATTGTTATACATAGTGGAACGAAATTTCTTGGAGGACATAACGATACCCTTGCCGGATTTTTAGTCACATCCCGTCATGCTCTCTCGGAACAACTGCGTTTTCTTTCCAAAACAGTAGGCGCCTGTCTGTCTCCCATGGATAGCTGGCTTATTCAACGAGGAATCAAAACTTTAGCTCTAAGAATGGAACGGCAACAAGCCAATGCACTGGCTATCAGTCAGTGGCTAGAGACTCATCCCAAAGTAGAAACCGTGTATTATGCGGGTCTACCCTCAAACCCGGGCTATGCTACCATGCAAAAACAGACAACCGGTTTTGGTTCCATGATTTCCGTTACTATGACGTCGCGAGAAGCTGCTTATCAACTCCTTGAAGGGACAACACTGATTCAATTTGCAGAAAGCCTTGGTGGGGTCGAAACCTTAGTGACTTATCCTATGACCCAAACCCATGCCGATGTTCCTAAGGACGAAAGAGAACGCAAAGGAATTACTGACCGTTTATTGCGACTCTCTATCGGTATCGAAGACGTAACCGATCTTATTACAGACTTGACCCATGCCCTTATGGAGGAATAATATGCCTTATAATTTTGATACACCTATATCCCGCCGTCACACCGATTCTCTCAAATACGATTTTGCTAAACGCCGTCATATGCCTGAAAATCTCCTCCCCTTATGGGTTGCTGATATGGATTTTCAGACGGCACCTCCTGTCATCGATGCCTTGGTTCAAAAAGCAGAGCATGGGATTTTTGGTTATTCCGAAACTGATGCGTCTTATAACACTGTTCTTACAGGATGGTTTAAACGTCAGTATGAGTGGGACATAGACCCCAAATGGTTAGTCAAAACTCCGGGAATTGTTTTTGCCATTACCCAAGCCATCCAAGCCTTCACAAAAATTGGCGATTCTATTCTCATTCAAGAGCCCGTATATTATCCCTTTAGAGAATCTATTGAACTGAATCATCGAAATGTGGTTGTCAACCCGCTTGTTTATAAAGACGGTACCTATCAGATAGACTTTGATGATTTCGAAGAGAAAATCATTCGAGAAAAGGTCAAACTATTTATCTTATGTAGTCCGCATAATCCTGTCGGTCGTGTATGGCGTGAAGATGAACTAAGGCGTCTTGGAGATATTTGCTTACAGCATCATGTACTTATTGTTGCTGACGAAATCCATGCTGATTTCACCTATCCGGGTCATAAGCATCTTGTCTTTGCCAATCTTGATGAACGCTACTTGGATTGCACAATTACCTGTACCTCGCCATCAAAAACCTTTAATCTGGCAGGTCTTCAACTTTCAAATATTTTTATCAAGAATCCTAAGCTTCGCAAGGCATTTAAACATCAAATAGAGATAAACGGCTATAGTCAGCTTCCTATTACAGGTATCGTATCCTGTCAAGCCGCCTATGCCCATGGCGATGATTGGTTAACTGAACTCCGTTCCTATTTGAAAGATAATCTTGATTATATCCGTGAGCGTCTGTCTTCTGACCTTCCTAGTCTCCATATTGTTGAGCCGGAGGGCACCTATCTTCTGTGGCTTGATTTTAGTGGATATGGTTTAGATGATGCTTCCATTCATGATCGAATGATTCACAAAGCAAAACTTTGGCTTGATGGGGGTACAATATTCGGCGAAAACGGTTCCGGTTTCCAACGCGTGAATATTGCTTGTCCGAGGGCTACAATAGAAGAAGCCTTAAATCGTTTGATTCAAGGCTTCGGTGATTTGGAGAGATAGAAACTGTCTCCTATAAACTATTATGATTTAACGATAATATTCTTTGATAATTTCATCCATGACTTTATTGGTTCGAGCTCCCGTCACTCCTGTGCTGGGGGCTTTTCCTATTCCTAGCAAGTCATCAATAACCGTCTCGATAAGATGGGTTTGAACATGCAGTGGATTCACAATATCAAAAGAACGAATACGTTCATTTGTAATCCAACGGATGGGTTCAGATCCAAAGGTAGAAAACTGTATTTTGCCTTTTGTTCCGACAATTTCATTCATATCTTCACGACGAAAGCTATTGAATGCCCATATACCTTGAATTGGAATATGATTACCGATTGTCCCCATAAAGGTCACTAGGTCCTCAGCGTCATATGCATGACCTGTATTCATTGTAAAACCACCTGTCACTTGGATCGGTCCCATCATATAATCAAATAAATCCAATGTATGGGAACCTAAGTCAAGAAACTTTCCCCCACCGGCAATATCCGGTATCACGCGCCATGGTTTTGACTCTGATCGTTCTTCTTCCATAATCGTATCCATATATTGAATAGATACATATTGAACCTCACCGATCATTCCCTGTTCAATAAGTTCTTTTACCTTTAGGTATCTTGGCAATGCCCGTCGATAATATGCCACATAAAGCTTAACTCCAGCCTCATTACAAGCCTTTATCATTCGCTCACATTCTTCATAACTCCTTGCCATAGGCTTTTCAACATAGACATGTTTACCGGCTTTGGCCGCCATTACTGTGTAGTATTCATGGTATTTAGGCGGTGTTGCAATATAAACTGCATTCACCTCCGGATTATTAATCAATGCCTGTCCATC
Organism: Vallitaleaceae bacterium; assembly: GCA_965140555.1. Lineage (GTDB taxonomy): Bacteria > Bacillota > Clostridia > Lachnospirales > Vallitaleaceae > UBA1351. The sequence continues at coordinate 128,510 of OZ223256.1, forward strand.
ATCATACCATAGTGCTATGTTATGTCTTTTTGCATAATCCTTTGCAAGTTCTCCATGCCTTCGCATAACTGCAACAACCTCTGAATGCTCACTATTCATGAGCCCCGGTCCACTTTTCACCTCTGTCACATCACCGCATCCGATAATGCCCCATTTTACTGATTTCATAAATTCCTCCTTCAATTTATACTCTTATCATTTATTATAACTCCATGAATTTGTTGGTGAATCATAGATGCATAGAAACCATCTAATACCATAAGCTCATCATGAGACCCATGTTCTATAATACGCCCGTGTTCCAATACATAGATGGCATCTGCATCACGAATTGTACTTAGACGATGAGCAATGATAAAACTGGTTCGATTATGCATCAGTTGAACCATAGCATCTTGAATATGCTTTTCTGTTCGCGTATCCACACTACTGGTCGCTTCATCTAAGACAAGAATTTTAGGATTTGCAATGATCGCTCGTGCTATCGTTATTAATTGACGCTCTCCCTGACTTAAATTCATTCCACCATCCACTAATAGTGTCTCATAGCCTTCTTCCATCAGTAAAATACGTTGATGCATATTCGCAAGTTTAGCTGCTTCATGAACTTCTTCTGTTGATGCATTCAACTTACCGTATCGTATGTTTTCCATAATCGTTCCACTAAATAATGCGGCATCTTGTAAAACAATACCAAAATCATTACGAATCTGATTTCTATTATATGCCTCAATGGGTAAATCATCAATGAGAATCGATCCTGAACTTTTATCATAAAATCGACTGAGCAAATTAACAATCGTCGTCTTTCCAGAACCTGTTGGACCAACGAGTGCAATCTTTTTTCCCGGCTCGACATGAAAGCTAACCTGATCCAGTACCGGTTCATCCTTTACATATGAAAAATTTACGTTCTCAAATGTAACGCGTCCTTTGTGAATGGTCAAAGAAGATGCATACTGTTCATCCACTTCTTCTGTTTCATCTATAATGGCAAAAACACGTTCCGCACCGGCTAAAGCCGACTGAAAGGAACTATATGTACTGGCCAATTCGTTGAGCGGTCGTATAAACTGTCTAGAGTAGGTCAAAAAACTTGCAATCACACCAATCGTCAATCCTTGTGTTATGACCAAATAGCCCCCAAGTAAACCAATAATTCCAAAGCTTAAATTACTGATAACATTCATTAGAGGCATTAACAAACCGGAATAAATTTGCGCATATTTGGCTGTATGAAAATAGGTATCGTTACTACGATTGAAGGTCTCCAGTAATTGTGCCTCTTTATCATATGCTTGAACCACTGATAAACCGGAAATAGATTCCTCTGCTACTGCATACATATCCCCTATCGATTTTTGTTGATCTCTAAACAATTCCCGAATACGCTTAGATATAAACCTCGTCAGTAAATACATGAGAGGAACTACAAGCATCGTTCCTAATGTGAGCAACGGACTTAAAACCATCATCATGATAAAAGAACCGCTTACGCTAAGTATCCCACCCATAAGTTGGGTCGTTGTCGTCGAAACATTTTGACTGATATTGTCCACATCGTTGGTAAACCGACTCAATATATCTCCATGCGGATGATGATCAAAAAAACCTATAGGTAAACGGTTCAGTTTCTCAAATAAATCCTGTCGTAACTCTTCTACAATATTAGCTGCTGTATCAGCAAGGATATAAGCTTGGCTCCATACACAGATGACACCAATAACATAACAAGTAAAGAGTCCTAGAATTTGAAAAGCTAAAGACGTATTCATCCCATTACCCAACTTTATTTTATCAATAATTTGACCAATAAGATAGGGGGATATTAATGTTGTAATCGTCTGAATAAGAACTACTCCAAATAGAAAAACAAGTGCTTTATGTTGCGCTTTGTAATATAACCATATACGCTTTAGCACACCTTTACGATCTTTGGGCTTCACACGCACAAACCGTTGTTGATGTCGATTCGTTGTCGTAACCTGCTTCTCTCTATCCGACATTTTGAGACTCCTTTCCCCACTGAGACTCCATAATCTCCTGATATACACAGCATTCTTTGGCCAATGTGTCATGGGATCCTATTCCTACAACACGACCGTAATCCATGACAATAATCTTATCCATATGACGAATAGACGAAATACGCTGGGATACAACGATTTTTGTTAAGTCCTGATACGTCCTGGATAGCCCTTCTAACACCTGACGTTCCGTCATGACATCAAGGGCTGATGTCGCATCATCCAAAATAAGTAACTGTGGATTTTTCAAGAGAGCCCTAGCAATGGATAGACGTTGTTTTTGTCCCCCACTAAGGGTCATTCCTCCACGTCCTACTATTGTATCATACCCTTTCGGTAACGCCTTTATATAGTTGTGAATATCCGCAATTTTGGCAACACGCACACAGTCTTCCATGGATGCTTCCGTATTTCCAAAGCATATATTCTCTCGTAATGTCCCGCTAAAAAGAACGGCTTTCTGGGGAACCCATCCAATAGCTCTTCGCAATACTTTAACATCCCAGGCCTTAATTGGTAGTCCGCCATAAACAATACGTCCATTATTGGCAGGATAAAATCCTAGAATAAGTTGCATTAGAGAACTCTTTCCGGAGCCCGTCGACCCGATAATCCCAACTGTTTCATGTTTCATAATTGTAAAACTGATATTATGAAGTACCGCCTCCGAATAATCATAAGAAAAATCAACGCCTTCAAAAACCAATAAGGCCTCTTGTGTATATGTACAGGATTTAGCCGGTTCCATTGATTCGTCGCTTTCCGACACCTTATCTTCATCATATGCGTTTAGTAATTCCTCAATCCGCTCAGCAGATGCTTTTGCGCGCACAAATACCGTTAATACTCTTGATACTATCATACAGGCAAAAAGAAATTGCATCATGTAATTAATGAAGGCAACGGTAATTCCGACCTCCAAGTTTCCCGAAGCCACTAAGTCACCGCTCAAATATATAACAACCACAATGGACATTTGTATAATCCAAGTAATGATAGGTGAAAACAATGCCATCACTTTCATAGTCCGGGCGGTCATTCTTGCCAGTGCGTGGTTTTTCTCAGAAAATCGTAGGGTCTCATACTCATACCGATTAAAGGCTTTTACAATACGTATTCCACCTAGAAATTCTTTAATTTGATGGTTCAAGGTATCTAGATGCGTTTGAACTTTTCCGAAAAGCGGGTATCCCCATCGCATATTGATTAGGATAATTCCTGCAACCAACGGCAAGACAACAAGGTACACGTAAACAAAAGGCGCATATAATCTTAAAACCATTATAATACTTCCTATACCCAATAGTGGTGCTTTGAGAAAAACACGCATTAACCCATTAATAAATTGGCGTGTTATCGTCACATCATTGGTCAACCGAGTCATCAACGACGCATCATCCATCGTATTCTTAATGTTTGCCGGCATATAGAGAATCTTCTTATAGATACGTGTCCGTAGATTTTTTGCAATTTTAAAGGATACATGAGAAGATATGTAATTACGCATAAGCGCATTGACTGCACCAAATAAGGCAATACCTAGCATTGTTGTTCCATAATGAATGACCGCATCTAAATCATTATTGCGAATCCCCCGATCAATAATATAGGATAAAAATGTCGGCTGCAAAATATCACAGATTGCTTCCATTGCTAAAAAAACAAGGGAACAGACAAATAGCAGCCGGTTCTTCTTTATATACTCTCCGATAATTTTCATAAATGTCCCTTCTTATAGTCTGTCTATTCTCTGTTCTTCATTGTATCATAATCTCCATAATTGTAAAGAAGATGAACTATCGTTCATCTTCTTGTAAGCATATTTCTGAAATTTTATCAAAGGGTTCAGGAACAGAACCATAATAGCCTTGATATTGCAAAATGCCTAATTCTCGAATAAATTCCAATTGATTCTCTGTCTCAATCCCTTCTATAACAACCGGTATATTTAGCTCTTCAAGCATCCGCGTAATGGCTCTAAGCGTTCGTCCTTCATTACCGATAGGATAATCTTTAATAAACATACGATCAATTTTAATCTCATCTGCCTGAATGACATGAAGATAGCTAAGAGATGAAAATCCTGTCCCAAAGTCATCAATAGAAACACGAATATCATTTTCATGTAAATAGAAAACAACATCACGAACCATCTCCAAATTTTCAACTAAGGATGTTTCTGTAATCTCAAAACAGAAAAGCGACTTACTAAGCTGGCTATTTTCAATAATTCGAACTAAATTCTTCATAATACTCAAATTTGAAAACTCATGCCCCGAAATATTAATGGACACTTTTATTGTCTCCGGCCATTTCGAAATGCGTTTAAGGTCATAAACGACAGCTTCCAATATATATTGACCAAAACTCTTGATTTTTAAACTATCTTCCATGATTGGAATAAAAACATCCGGCGTAATTTTCCCCAAACGACTACTTTCCCATCTTGCTAATACCTCCACCCCAATAATTTGATCTGTCTTAACATTTCGCTGTAATTGGTACACTGTATAAAATTCATGGTGTTCCAAACCATAGCTAATCTCATCCACTAGCATTTTATCTTTTTTTACTATATCAAAGATATTTTGATCATATACAAGATAACGCACCCGTTTCATTTTAATCAAGGTCTCCAATGCAATGAAGGCATTATCTAACAATTCATATGCATTTTTACCATGTTCCGGTGTCAAGGCAATTCCTGTCAAATACTGTACCGGAAACGTCATATGATCATTAAAACGAACCGAACTAATCGTCCGGTCAACCATATCCATAATCTCCTTCACTTGAATATGATGCCGAAATACAGGAAATGAAAGAATAACAATTCCATTAAGAGGTATCGCCATTATACCACCTTGTACTTTAATCCGTTTTAATGCTCCCGTCACCATCGTTAGATATCTGGATGTCATCTCATGTTCTGCCTGCAAATCCAGATTTTTAGAATTATAAAATTTAAGTGCTACCATAACATTCGTATATGTTGCGTCAAAATATTCTTCAAAAATCGGTTCTAATTTGTTTAACTCAAGCTTATCCACAATACGTTGATTGCTATAACCTTTTTTAATATTTTCACTAAAGACATCTTCGAAAGATGGCTGGGTGTAGATAATAATATGATAAATGTATTCATCCTTGGCATTTGCAATATCTATAATAGATAAACGCCTTAGCACAAACGTATCTTCCTCAACTTGATCCCATATATTCCCTTTCCATTCCAGTCGCTTATCTTCTGTATCTAGAATATAGTAACTTTCTCCTTTTAAAAACTGCAACGGTGACTTTCCATATAGTGTCTGAAATTGTTCTCCAACCATGTCTTCAAACTGCGAATTCGTATAAATGATTCGTTTTGTGCTATCCAAAATCATGACACAATCTGTTCCCATATCCTCAATATACCCGGAGGCTAATGCCATCAGTTGATTACGCTTCTTAAATTCAAGCATCGATGTAATAAAAACAATAAATATACCACTCAACAATGATAGAAAGAACGGAATCCATCGATGAGTAAGAATCAGATTTCCTTTATTCATGAAAGCCGGCTGCCATTCAAAGCGACTAAGTATAATCCATTGCTTGTTTGGTTCTTCAAACACTAAATGAATATCCGGTATTTGATCGATACGTCGATAGGCAACATAGAGTCCATCCATATTAAAAAAATCCATTTCTTGATTATCTGCTTGTTCCATAATATCTACAAATTGAGCTGAATTGGATTCCATGTTTTCAATATCCAACATAGAGTCCAGAACTGTCTCGCCTTTTAATGACCAGAACGTATTATTATCAAGTATCCCGGTATTAATATAAGCTGACCGCGCCTGTTTATATTGATCTAAAATTGAAAGCAGATTATATCCGTCATAGTTTATAACCAATACACCTATGGATGTTTGTTCACTATATATAGGAATCGCAAAACGTACTGTCGGTTCATAGGGTTCAACAACAACACCATGCTCAATATTCAAGTCAAAATCTGATATATACATACTGTCTTCATCAATTCCTATGGCCGAAGTGAAGTAATATCGCGTGCTCTTATTCTGCAGTTCATGCTCCGGAACGACACTCAATACATTCTCTTTCTGATTCACTCGAACCTTTTCCATTCCTGATGCATCCAAAAAACGTATTTGCAAAAAATAATCCTTATTTTCTGCAATACGAAGAAAGAGAGTTTCTAATCCCTGAATATTCTCTCTTGAACTGTTGTCTATGTAGTTATTAAACTCTCTCGTATTTCGAATAAGCTGTAAGTCATGATAGACTGATTTTATTGTAGAATCCAACACATATTCCGTTATGGAAACCTCTTCTCGTTGCTTCGATACATAATCGCTGATAATATAATTATATTGATTCTGGTAAATCAATTGATAACCGATATAAATGACTATAATTGTTGCAACAATAGCAATTAAAGATTTTCGTAGCATAATCAATAGGAAATGTGTCGATATTTTTTTTATAAACATGGAGGATCCTCCTCATCCGTCGAATCCCCTTAATTCCATTGTAACAGATACTTATAAAAAGTCAATGGATTCGTTTATACTCCGTTTATCATATACTTTAATAAACTCTGTCAATGTAATCGGTTTACTATAATAGTAGCCTTGTACAACAATATCCGAATGTCCTCTTATTATATCTACTTGCTCTATACATTCGACGCCTTCTACAATAATATCAATCTTCATAATCTTAGCCAATCCACAAATAACATCAAAAACCTCCCGAGATTTTTTTCGCAAATGAATGTTATCAATAAAATACTTATCAATTTTCAATAAATCAATATTCAGCTTTTCTAAATAAGAAAGCGAAGAATAGCCTTTTCCGAAATCATCAAGGGCTACTTTAACACCAATTTCTTTTAACTCTTCAAAAACACTATTTGCCTTGTTCAAATTTTCAAATCCCATATCCTCTGTCACTTCTATAATTAGAAAGTGCGGATTAACCGAGTAGCTCTGTATGCATGTATTTAATCGTCCAATCATATCATGACTGGTGAATGTTTGTGCTGTCATATTAACGGATACTTTAAAGTAATATCCGTTTTTTTGCATTTTACCCATAAAGGCACATGCTTTATCCAACACATAATAATCAATCATCGTTATTTTACCGTTTTTTTCAGCAATATCAATAAATGCTCCTGGATATAGCATTCCTTTATCCGGATGATTCCACCGAATCAACATTTCACCCCCGATAATTGTTTGAGTTTCAAGATGTATTTGGGGTTGAATATACAATTCAAAGGCTTCCGTTGCAATCCCCTTTTCGATTTGACTTAACAGCTTTTGCTCTTCAAGATACACATCGTATAGATTTTGAGTAAAATTCAGTGCTTGTGGCTTAATATTATGTTGTTTTATATAGTCAATAGCATACCTCGCTTTGCTATACAGACTATCGTAGTCACGTCCGTGTTCAGGGAATTGCACAACACCTATACTCATGTCGAATTGCGTTAGCCGAGGTTGTTCTTCCTGAAGCTCCTCAATACTACGTCGTAATATATCTATAACTTCTTGCTCCTCTTCTCGACTTTCTCCAAATAAAACTAACAAAAATTCATCGCCACCAACACGACCAAGCACTCTAGATTCATTGATAATGCCCATAAACTTTTGAGCGATAGCTAAAAGTATCTCGTCTCCGCCTTTATGACCAATCCGATTGTTGATTTCTTTAAATCCATTTACATCCAATAAAATTAAGGTTCCTGATTCGTTGCTCTTCATCCTTTTTGACATATGTTGCATTAATCCGTTTTTGTTGGGTAACAAGGTCAGATAATCATGGGCATAAAGATAGCGTAGTTCTTTATTACGACGATTATTCATATACAGGCGTATCCCCACTATCATCATGACCACTGCCAATAGCAAACCTAAAAAGGAAGATGCAATAATCAAATTATTCCTTCTATATAAGACATTCGGAACATTTTCAAGGCTTCTCAATTCAATGGCATCTGTATCTAAAACTTGAATACCTTTATTCATTACTTGTAGTAACGCTTGATTTCTATCTGCAAGAAAAAAAGAGGACGACTCAAAAAACGGTGTAACAAATCTCAAAGAAAGCGCCTTCTTGTCCATTGCTTTTTCAAGATAGTTCATATCCCACAAGGACATCATCGCTACGTCTATTGTCTGATTATAGAGCCCCTGAACCATTTGATCCATTGAATCATAGTACGTGATATTTGCGCCGGGAAGTTTTTCCGCCAAACGATTGCTTATCTGACTACTATTAAAACTTCCTATACGCTGATTATAGAGTCTATCAAGAGATTTATATGCTGATTGTGTATACATGCCAACCATAACAAAGTTCTCTTGTAGAAAGGGAATGGTATTGAGACTAAACGGAGGCTCACTTTGATTCCCCCATATTAAATCTGTATTCTCATCAATTTGAGTCTGAAAAACAATCGGCGTTTCCAATAAGGCTTCTAATGAAATCAATGTCTCATATACATATCCATAATAGTCTTTCCCATTCGAATAAAAATAAGGAATAGTCTCCGGAATATAAGCATAAATGGTTGATTTTGTAGCCAAATAGTCCATTTCCTCTGGCGTCAGCAACTGATAAAAATCTTCTAGCGCTTGTGTTTCTTTATTTTTCATAAATAACGATTTAACACTCTCACTATTTTGAACCCTTGTAATTCCGTCATTAATTTGATTTAATATCATGTCTCCATCATAGTCTATATTTGTATCAAGAACCATATAAGAGGATTCATGTGTCGCATAGCTCACATATTCTCGATAAGCTATAATCCGATCATTTTCAATAAATGTGTACCGATTATCTGAACTGACAAAGAAATCCAATTGACCTGATCGATAATCATCCATCATTTGCTCTGATTGGTTATAAACATAGATTTCTACACCTTCATTGTCAAACATCATCTCTTTGTTTAATTCCAGATAATCCAATGACTGGATACCTATACGTTGACCTTTTGTAAAGATTTGTTGCCCTATGAATTTTTTTGCACCATAAAATGACAAAGGCTGATGTTGAACGGCCTTTGTTCTCATTTCATTGCTGTTGTCATCTACTGGTTTATACGGATTTCCTACCGTCCATGTAATATCTGCATTTTTTTCATCTCTTGCAGGCTTGAACACTATAGACGTATACTCCGACAATCTTCTCATATAATCATCAACATTCGCTAACTGCTGATCATTATAGGCATACGTTAACGTCACTGTTGGAGATTGAGCTCGTACTACTTCTTCCACTTGGACTATAAAACCGATCAAGAATACAGCAATTAGAATCCATCGTTTTATATCTATATGCTTAGTATTCATGGTTTCTCCTCATCCACCTGCTTCATGTCAATTTCTGATGCGCTCTCTGTATTTTCTTCAACTTCTCTGATTTTCAATTCTGAAGATATCAACTGCCTTTCTTTCATCATCTCTCCATGTTCAAAGGGGGATTTCACATAATATACAGAAGGATATGTACTATTAATCTTTCCCACTATCCTTTCATTTTCACTCGGCAAATACACTTCAGCTTCCTGATGTCTTACATCCTCTATTAGAATCACTGAAAGGAGTAGAACGAAGAGTCCCACTCCAAAAACTTTAGTCAATCGTTTTAACGGCAATTGCTCATACCATCCATAAGCAATACGCTCTCCAACAACCACATAATTCCTTCTTTCAATTTTCAACATCTTCATCTTATCTGTCATAAGATAAATATAATCATCATCAATTTGAACAACCAAGGCCTCTTTCATCATCCACCTCTAAAATACTTCATATTGCTATTATTTTATCAGTAACACCATTAAGTGTCAAAGGAATTAGTGACACTTAGTGGATATCGGAGAAAGTTCCGAACGTTTCTACGGAAGTTTTATAGATATCCTCTTAGTGGATCTTTACTTTGAGGCTTAATGGTGCCTATCCATTAAGTGTCAAAGGAATTAGTGACAGTGGACCTTGTCACTGCATAGCCTATATGCTATGATAAAGAATAAGTTTAGGTAAATGTAACTATGGAGGACACCTATGATTAATCAAAATGTCGATTACACAATTCAAGATTTTCGCATCAAATCTCGCTCTTACAAAAATTATAACATGGGCACGCACCACTTTCATGATTCCTATGAAATCTACTACATGAATTCAGGGACTCGCGACTACTTTATCAACGATAAAACCTTTCGTGTTCATCAAGGGAATCTTGTACTCATTTGTCCCAACGTCTTACACAAAACCATGGATACAGGAGAACAACATTCCCGACTTTTGATAAGTTTTCGACCAAGTTTTCTCCCCTTCAAAAATATCCATGATATTATTGACCAAAGCTTTCGCCAATCTGGTGTCCTTGTTTTTAATTTTGCTACGCAAGACCGTATAGAAACCATACTTAGCCTTATGGTTAACGAAGCCACTACCAAACAACTTGGCTATGAGGCACGTCTACAATGTCACTTAGTTACTTTACTTATTGAAATTGCCCGATATCTAGAAACAGAGCCAGAAGATTCAGAACTCGAACCTACTGTTAATCAAAAAATTTTTGAAGTTATACAATATTTGAAATCCAATTACAAAAAAAACATTACCTTAGAACAACTTGCTGAAGAATTTTATATTAGTCGCTATTATCTCAGTCGAGTATTTAAAAAAACCACAGGTTTCACTATCTTCAAGTATATTCATAGTTTAAGGATTCTTGAGGCTCAGCGCCTACTCAAAGATACAGATATGAAAGTTATCGAAATTGCTGAGGCCGTCGGTTTTGTAAATGTATCCAATTTTGGGAAGGTATTCAAGTCTATTTCCGAAGTATCTCCTGCACAATATAGGAAACATCAACGAGAAACTCAAGGCTCTGTCAAGAAAAGGAAAAAGGATATAAAAGGGAGAGAACACATTTGACCTCTACTGTTCTCTCCCTTTTTTTATACTTCTAGTGCTTTTCGTTCTAAAAACTCACGCACTTCTGTCAAATATTGACTGGAGATATCCTCTGCAAGAACATCCATAGGCGTATGGCTATGTTGTATCAATTCCATCAAATAATTATAATCCAACATCCCTTGTCCCGGACGTACCACACGTACTCTTCCGTCTTCTATAATAAAATCTTTGGCATGAATAACGCGAATACGACCATCCAATAATTCAAACATGTCATACATCAATTGCTTTTGGCGATGGGCATTATCTACCGTAATAATATTGACCGGGTCAAAAATGACATATAAATTCGGATCTGACATTGTTTTTATAAATTCATTCATGCGCTGTGGTGTATGAATGATATGGTGGGCAACTGCTTCAACTGCGAAGGAGCCCTTTACTTCATCTGCTGTTATTAATATTTTCTCAATACCTTTGGCAAACTCATTAAGTGCTAAAGCACTATGATTATCAGGATGCCAGTTATAATTAGGGTCTAAAGACCCTGTTTCCGTCCCCACCACCTGGCAACCAAATTCATGAAACAACCGCATATGCTGACAAGCAATATCAACAGCTTTTCCTCGAGTTTCCGGGTCCTGATGTGCATAATTCAAATAGACACCAAGAACTGAAATATCTACGTCATGTGACGCCAGTGCGGTGCATATGGCTGTTGCCTTTTCCGGTATTAACATGTCGTCAAAACTTGTAAAATCTGCGCAAGCCTTTTTGAGGGCTAATTGAATAGTTGTAAATCCATCTTTTTGAATCATTTCTGCTGTTTCTTCTATTACATGTTGCCCATAATCATGGGCTCGCATACCTATTCGTCTAATCATAACCGTCTCCTTTATCCTTTTTGTCTCTTTTATTATCCCGAATCCTTTTATCCACGTCAAGGCGTTTATTGTCATACTTTCTAAAATTATGCCCATATATTGTCTTTATTCGAATAGGTGCAAGCTAATACCTCCTAATTTTGTTAAATTTAGAGAAAATTCTTTATGTATTATGCATAAGATGGTATACTACTAATGAAGTTTATTGAACGTCAATATCTCCGATGTATTAAAAAAGCCAAATATATATATGTTTTAGGAGTACTTATGAATAAACGAGCTCACCATCAACTTGCAAAACCTCCCAAGCACATTCGTGTCATAGGATATCATTTTGCAGTTATTTTCACTACCACTACACTTCTTATTATTTTTCTTTTTTACTTCTCGATGCGGCATAATATAATTACAGACATTCACGCTGATAGTCAAAGTATATTGCAAAACATTGAACATAGCTTACAAGAAACTATTGATTATTCAACAAAACCGCTTGATATTGTCTCCAAATTACCACAGACATCGAACTTCCTGTCAAGACATTCCGATTATGCCACATTATCTTCTTTTTTTTATGCCATGATTTCTGAATCAAGCTATTACTTTCAATTTCGTTTACTCGATACAAAGGGTATTGAACAACTTCGTTTCGATAGAGTGGACGACCAAATTATAGCCATCGATGATACAGCTCTTCAAGATAAGTCCCATCGCTATTATTTTGATGCCATGAAGAACTTAAAGGGGTCTAATCTCTATATGAGTCCGGTTGATTATAATATGGATAACGGCAAACTTACCCGTCCATTGACCCCAACCTTACGTTTTGCTCAAGCCATCTACGACACAAATCAAGCGAGATTAGGCTATGTTGTTATCAACATTTATGCCGAAACTCTATTTGAACGTCTTGACTATATCCGTTTACTCAAGTATAGTCATTTATACTTAATTAATAGTAGCGGTACAGTTCTCTATCCTATTGACAATCACCATTTTGCACCTTTTTTATCCGATCCGAATCAATTAGATAACTGGCAATCATACAATCATGGTTATTTGGCAAAACGAAAAATTTCCTTTAATACTTTCAGGAAAACATATCAAGATACCCCAACATGGTATTTGCTTTATGAAATTCCCCCTCAATCACTCTACTTTTATGAACAAAGTCTGATTCTTGCAACAGCTTTCGGACTCTTGATTTTACTTCCTCTTTCTTGTTTTTTGGGCTACAAATTCGGAATTCATCGTGGTTCCATACAAGAATATCATAAACAACTCCTACTTCATGCAAACAAAGATGAATTAACCGGATTATTCAATCGCCGAAAAATCATGTCTATATTGGCTAAAGAGATGAAACGTAATCTCAAGGAACCTATGTGTCAATTAACTATTATATTTATTGATGTGAATGATTTAAAGTTTGTTAACGATACTTTCGGCCACATGATGGGCGACACCATGCTCAAAGAAGCCACACAAGTTCTTCGCAATGCTTTAAGGAGTTCAGATTATCTTGCACGCCTTGGCGGCGATGAGTTTCTTGCCATTCTTCCCTATTGTCCTCACGAACGATTTGTAGAAGATATTATTAAACGGTGTGATCCCGCCTTTCGTGATGCAGGATATAAGCATTGCAACATTCCATGGGTGTTGAGTTATGGATTCACCTCATGCTCTCCTGATGATACTATTGACAGCTTTATAAATCGAGCTGATTCTTTTATGTATCTTGATAAAACTAAGAAAAAGGGGCTGGCATAGTCTCCCCCTTTTCTTAATGATGAACTCCTTGCTTAAACCAAGCAAATAGATTATTCAAAATATGTTAAATATTTTTTAGTTTTATCATACATTCTATTAAATAATTCTCGTGCTTTTTCATAATCCAATCGCATCAACGGATCATTCAAAAAGGCTTTGAAAGCCAATTCTTTATCTTTTGTAAAGACGGATTCAATAATCATCTCTTGATTTGTTACATGAGGCATAATCAACCCATAGATTTCCAATGGTATATCACCGGCAACAACAGGTGCCACCATATCTTTTCTAAAAACTGCATTCGTCTCAACGACATGCCCAAGGGGCAGATTTCCAATTTGACCTTGATTCGGTATATTGACATTGGTCACAAATTCACCGAGACCGACAAGGGCTGTCATTTGACGAACGGCCTCTTCGCCTGTTTCTTTAATCTCAAAGGCTTCTTCACCACTTCTTAGTCGTTCTGATTTTTCCATTAAATTTTTCTTATTCTCCATACGCCATGATACCGGCGTTAAACCAAACTTCCATTCTTTCACTGTTTCCGGATTGTTCAGATACCACTGCCCAGGGCAAAACTCTGCCAAATGACGATCTCCGGCTGCAGCAATATAGCCATATTTCTCAAATAAATCAAACTTAATTTTCTCCGCCGATGAAAAGTGATCATTCATCCAATGTCCTTTTTCTGTTTTCTCATAGCCTTCTTCTCTATATTGATTGAGAAAACTTTGATAGACAGGGAATAGATCAATATCTTGATAGGATGCTTTTGTAAACCATGTGAAATGATTTATTCCTACTACATTCACTTTCACATCCTCTCTTGGAATATCTTCCAAATCACATTCATGCTCTAAGGCTGAAACCAGTAATTTCTGCGTCCCAAAAACCTCATGACAATTTCCGAAAGCTTTTATTTCAGGAAAAACTCGATATAAAACCTGTGTACATATCGTCATAGGATTCGTAAAATTGATAACCCAAGCTTTTGGTGCATAAGCTTTAATCGCTTCAGCAATCTCAATATACATAGGAATAGTTCGTAGTGCTCTAAATAATCCCCCCGGTCCTACTGTATCTCCAACAGATTGATAGATATTATACCGTTCCGGTTCATGTACATCGGATTCCATATCTACAAACGTTCCCGGAAGAATACTAATAATGACAAAATCCGCCCCAACAAGAGCTTCTTGAAGGGTTTCCTTTAACTCATAAGTCCAATCTTTATTCACATCGTCACGTTCAGATAAACGATTCCCAATAATTTCGTTACTTTTGGCTGCTTCTGCATCAATATCATATAAACGTACCGTTCCGCTTAATGCCTCTTGACTAGCCAGATCACTCATAAGCCCCCACGCCCATCCTCGTGATCCACCACCTATATAGGCAATCTGTACATCCTTCATATTATTGTCAATTTTCTTCATTCTATACGTCCTTTCTCACTTTTTTTATGTCATGTTGCTGTAATTCTATCTTCATTATAGCTCTCATGAGAACAATATTCTTATTTATTCTTGTCATATATCCATTTTTATCGTTATATATTGTCCATTAAAATTTTAAATCTATTCAGCATAATGACTAATTTACTATGTTATATGACTAATTTTTAATACATACTCTCTATAATTGTTGATGTATCCAATTATCGCCTCATTTGCTATTATTACTACAGAAAGACACGGAGACACTCATACTTACCGTGTTCGACATAATAAAAATGACTATAGGAGGTCTTGCCGTGAAAAAGAAAAAAGTCAGTTATTACTATTTCTTCCTTATACTGCCTTTTCTGTTATTGACACTTGTTTTTGCCTATTATCCACTATATGGCTGGATATACTCATTGTATGATTATAAACCACCACTGAAACTCTCTCAATCAGAGTTTGTCGGTTTAAAATGGTTTAAATTCTTGTTTGCCAATAGCGCTCAGGTCGGTATGCTCATGAAAGTATTAAAAAACACGTTTATGATGAGTTTATTAACCTTATTGACATCTATCTTACCCCTTGCATTTGCCATCTTATTAAACGAGATCAAATTCAAACGTTACAAGAATATTGTACAAACCCTTACAACACTTCCTAACTTCATTAGTTGGGTTCTTGTGTATTCTGTTGCTTTCGCCTTATTTTCAAATGGTGGTATGTTCAACACATTACTTGTACAATGGGGCGTTATTGATCAACCTTTAAAAATTCTTGATAGTGGCGATTACACGTACTTTAAAATGTTAGCCTGGAACCTATGGAAGGGCTTAGGATGGGGTGCCATCTTATATCTTGCTGCAATTGCTGGAACTGACCAAGAACTTTATGAAGCTGCTCGAGTTGATGGTGCAGGACGATTCATGCTTATGCGACACATTACATTACCGGCATTATTACCGACATTTTTTGTTTTACTAATGCTCTCCATCGCCAATTTCTTAAACAATGGTATGGATCAATATTTTGTATTCCAAAATGCATTCAATCGTGATCAAATTCAGGTTTTGGACTTATACGTCTACAACTTGGGCCTTGGTTCTAACAGTATTCCACTAGCAACCGTTATTAGTATGCTGAAAAGTATAGTATCTGTTACATTGCTTATACTTGTTAATAACATATCCAAAAAAACACGTGGCGAGTCTATCGTTTAGAAAGGAGGCACTCTCATGAAAAACAATACTATCCGAATAGGAAAAAACAAATATACACCTGTTGATATTATCTTTAACTTTTTAAATTATACCGGATTTCTTATATTCACATTAATCTGTGTATACCCCTTTTACTACCTTATTATCAATACAATAAGTGCCAATAATCTAAGCGCTAATGGCCTAGTTAATTTCATTCCCAAAGAGATCCATTTTTCCAACTATGTTGAAATCCTCAAATTACCGGAACTTCCTCGTTCTGCTATGATTTCTATTGGTCGTACTGTAATAGGTACTTTCTTCACTGTTATTGCCTCCGGATTTTTAGGGTTTATGTTTACTCAAGAGAAGATGTGGGCACGTAAATTCTGGTATCGTTTCTTGGTTGTTACCATGTACTTTAATGCAGGACTTATTCCTATGTACTTAACCATGAAGAATCTACATTTATCGAATACATTCTGGGTTTATATTATTCCTGTCATTGTGCAGCCGTTTAATGTCATCCTTGTTAAAACATTTGTTGAGTCGATTCCGAAATCTTTACAAGAAGCTGCCGAAATCGACGGAGCCGGTATTCTTACAATCTACACCCGTATCATATTACCGATTTCGAAACCTATATTAGCTACTATCGCCATCTTTTCTGCCGTAGCTCAATGGAACAGTTTTCAAGATACACTGATTTATATTACAGATCAAAAACTTTATCCATTGCAATATTTACTTTATACCTACTTGCAACGGGCTAACTCCATTGCAACATCTATCAAAAATAGTGGTATGCAGGGACAGAATATGACAGCAATTGCTATGCAGCAGACGCCGACCTCCATACGTATGACCATCTCCGTTATTGTGGTCTTACCCATTTTATTCGTATATCCCTTCTTCCAACGCTATTTTGTTAAAGGGATTATGATCGGCTCTGTTAAAGGTTAATCCTGTTAATTAAGAAAGGGCAGATTTTCTTCCCTTTCTATATTATAATAACTATACATTTAAAGGAGGAAGTTATTTTATGAAGTTACATTTTAAGTCACCCCTTGCGTGGGTACTCAGTCTAGTTCTTATTATCAGTCTCTTTGCAGGTTGTGGCAGCGACAAGAGCACAACAGGTAATAATTCAAGTGGCTCGGATAAGGATACAAGTAATGCATCCGATGAAAACACAAGCCCTTATGATGATTTTATTACTGTTGATGTATTTGCAACACAAGCCAATTATCAAGGTATTCAATCCGGTTGGTTTGCAAAAATCGTTAAAGACAAATTCAATATGGAACTCAACATCATCGCACCAAATGTTGCAGGTGGTGGTGACACATTATTTCAAACACGTTCCGCAGCAGGAAATCTTGGCGACATTGTTATGGTTGGGGCTGAAAACGGTCGTATCCAAGATTTAGTAACAGCCGGCTTACTTATGGATATGACTGATATGATTCAAGATAGAACTTATATCAAGAAATACGACAAAGCTCTTGATATGATTACCGGACTCATTGATTCTGATCGTGTCTATGCTGTACCATCTAGCGTATCCTTACAACCGGCGACAAATCCATCTGAAGGTCTTGAACTTACATTTGGTCCATATGTACGTTGGGATTATTATGATGAATTAGGTCAACCTAAAATCGGTACACTTGAAGACCTTCTTCCTATATTGAAAGATATGCAAGAAGCTCATCCTGAAAGTGATTCCGGCCAAAAAACATATGCTGTCTCTCTTTTCAAAGACTGGGATGGTAATATGATGAATTTAGCAAAACAACCGACTTGTTTCTATGGTTATGATGAAGTCGGCTTCGTTCTAAGCAAAGCAGACGGAACGGATGATCAAAGTATTATTGATGCAGATTCAGAATATGTTCGTGCATTAAAATTCTACTATCAAGCAAATCAATTGGGTATCTTAGATCCTGAATCAACAACACAAAACTATGATACACTTTATAATAAATATGTTGACGGTTCTGTCCTTTTCTCTCCATGGCCATGGCTTGGACAAGCAGCATACAATACAACCGATCACAAAGAAGAAGGTAAAGGCTTCATGATTGCACCAATACAAGATATGAATATCTTCTCCTATGGTGCAACACCAAGTGGCGCCAAATATGTTGTCGGTATCGGTTCAAAAGCACAAGACCCTGAACGTATGGCTGATTTTATCGATTGGTTATACTCACCGGAAGGCGTTCTTATGAGCTGTTCTCAAACTGCAGGTACTGCCGGTCCTCAGGGTCTTACTTGGGACATGGTTGACGGACGTCCTGAATTAACAGACTTCGGTAAAGAAGCTCTTATAAACGGGGATGCTACAATGCCTGAAGAATGGGGTGGCGGTTCTTGGAAAGACGGAATTAGTCAATTAAACTTCACAACCATCTTAACTTCTGATGAAAATCCTGAAGTTGGCTTCCCTTATAACTATACATTGTGGGATTCCGTTATTGAAATGAATTCAACACCACTTGATAAAAATTGGCAAGAATCAATGGGTGCGCTTTCAACACTTGATTATCTTAAGTCCAATGATCAATTTATTGTTGCTCCCGGTACAAACTATATTGCACCTGCTGAGCCATCAGAAATCAGTACATTACGTGCTCAAATTAAAGCAATCATCGTTGAAAACTCATGGAAAATGGTCTTTGCTAATGATGATGCTCAATTTGATGCTTTATTAAAAGAAATGCAAAATACAGTCAATGACCTTGGATACCAAGATGTTCTTGACTATGACCTTGGCGTAGCTGCTGATCAATCTGCTGCTAGAGATGCTGCAAGAGCTGCTTCCAAATAATTACAAAACATACTTAAAGGGAGTATCCCACACGTTCGTTTCGTGGGATACTCCCTTTTTAATGGATTTTAATCTTTTTTCATTCTTGTTTTATATTCATTTGGCGTCATATGTGCATATTGTTTGAATTTCATATGGAAATAATCCACATTCTTATAGCCAATTCGTTTAGCAATTTCATAGACTTTAAGATCTTGATTTGTCAAAAGTTCTTTGGCTTTATCTATACGAACCTGATGCAAATAGTCGTTAAAATTAGTACCCATATGTGTAACCAAAAGTTTACCCAAATACGAGCTATTGTAACCAAATTTAGGTGCAATATCCTTTAATCGAATACTATCCATATAATGATGATCTATATAAGCCACAATTTCATCAATGACATTCTCGCTCCCTTGTACACTGATATAGACAAGCACCTTTTGAAACAAGGTTTCTATATAGTCTATCACTTCTGTCAAAAATTCTTGCTGCTGTATCCACTGTATAATGGTTGCATCTTGAGGAAGTTTCAAATCCTCCCGCGTATAGTGATTCTCCAGTTCATGCTTTACCATCAACACCGTTCCACTTAAAAAAGATTTAATTCCACTAACACTATTACTTGCTTCTGATGCCAGTTTCTCCATATGTTTCAGTTGTTCTTTTATCGCTTGCTTATTATAACTATGAATCGCTTCATAGCACCGTCTTGCTTCATCCTTGGATAATTCAGCTGTTAACTCAACACCCAAATCTTTCTTTCGAGGCAATTGATCATGGCGAACAATCCGCATATTTTTAGGGTAGAAAAAACGACGCTCTTTTATCGCTAATGCATCATGATAGGAAAAATATATGTCATTCATATCACTTACTCTTCTTCCGGCTGCAATAAAATGCCAGGTCTCTCCATACGTGTCGACTTCTCTAAAACGTTCAATCAAACGCTTCCCTTTCAATACAACGACCTCCATTTGGTGAAGGACCAAGTGTTCAATCGATTTAGATTCTTCAGGAATATGTAACAATTGGCATACCTCTATAAACGGTTGACTTTTTTGTACTTCTTCTGTTAAGTCTCGGTCTTTTGTCTCATATTCATGATCTAAAATGAGCACTTGATATATATCTGCCTTCAAATCCAACTCATCTTTTGTAATCTCATAAGTTGCCAGACTTTTTCCCTTAATCTCCCCCGGTAGTTCTATCATATCATGAAGAATTTTGAATTTAGCTTGTTCTTGATAATAATGAAGGTGTGTATCATGAAGGACTTCTTTGTGGATTAATGAATAAATCTTAGCGGCTGCTTCCGATAATTCATCTTCATCAATAGGCTTTGTCAGGTAAAAATCCACACCATACGTGATAGCTTCCTGAGCATACTTGAATTCTGAATAACCACTCAAAATAATAAACCGTCCTTTATAGCCTTCCTTTCTTGTAGCCTTGACAATTTCTAATCCGTGCATCTTAGGCATTCTTATATCGAGGACAACCATATCCGGTCGTTGTTTAATAATTAGATCATAGGTTGATTTACCATCTTTGGCTTCCCCAATAATATCAAACCCAATTTCTTTCCAATTGACTATGTTCTTCACACCTTCGCGTACGATATCTTCGTCATCTGCGATGATCATTGTAAACATTATATATCCTCCACTTCCACATTAACTGGTAATTCAATGGTCACTGTTGTACCTTCTCCTTCTATCCCATCAATATACAAACCATAATCCTCTCCATAAAAAAGTCGAATACGCTGATGTATATTATATAGTCCGATATGCTCGACAGAATGTTCATCCGTCTGTATAAGACTTTCTTTAATTTCAGCTAAACGCTGTTCCTCAATGCCTTCCCCATTATCAATCACCTTAATTATCAAGGTTGAACGTTCTTCCTCTTTGATAATTTTGATCCATATATGGCCACCCTCGAGTACCTGTTCTAATCCATGTAACAAAGCATTTTCAATAACCGGTTGTAAAATAAGAGGTAGTATACGATATCTATCCACATCTACATGGTCATCAATCTCAATATCATAATCCACACGTCCGGCAAATCGAAGCTTCTGAATATCCAAATAGGTTTCGATAAATGTCAATTCAGAACGGAGCACGGTCAGTTTCCCAGTACTTTCAAGATTATAGCGCATATATTTGCCTAGTAACTTAACCGCATGAGCTACTTCTCTATCATTCACACTAAAGGCCTTCATCCGAATAGTCTCGAGTGTATTGTATAGAAAATGAGGATTAATTTTACTCGATAATAGTTCTAGTTCTATCTTCTGTTGATGATTTATTAATGCTTGTCTTGCAATTTGATTTTTATATATTTCTTCATCCCTGTCCTTGATACTTTGTATCATAATCTTGAGATCGGCAAATAGTTCCGTCAACTCATCATTACCTTTGAATGTATCGATGATATTATAGTTCCCACCTGATACACGATGCATCTGTTTCCTTAACGTATCCACACGCGTCGTCAATACCTTTGTAAATTTAACAATAATAATCAACGGCAATATAATACTGATAAGAACAATAAGACTCGTAATCCAGGAAATCCGATTTATATCGTGAATTGCCTGAGGATTTACGGACGTTATATATAGATAATCTTCCCCTTTAATCGGACGAAACGCCGATATTTCAATCATGGCTTCCTGTCCTTCATAATTGTTAACCCCTGAGTATGTAAAATATGGAACATCATAATTAATAGGATAAATCGGCTCCATCCCAATATGGCCACCATTACTATAAAAAATAAGGTCATTCCCAACAGAAAGGTCTACTGTCAATGAATTATTATCGATACGATTTTTCAAATAGTTGTTACTTATCGTAATAACAAGAAGGGCATCCTCATCACTTCCTATAATCGGAATCTTGTGGGTCAACATCAATACCTGGGTCGGATCACCTAAAGAAGGTTCTATAAGCTGCGTCGACCACGTGTAACCTACTGTACCCATACCTTGTATAAACCATTCTTCTTCATGAATAGCTTCATCTACAGTTACTATATGTCTATAGTTATGTAATGTTGAGTTTTCTGTATAAAGTTGTATCTGGTTTATATTCGTATAACGTCCGTAAATATTGTCAATCGTATTATACTGTATTAAGGCATCTTGAGCAGCATCCCATGATTCATAGGATGTTCCGAGCAAAAGTTGGAGTTTTGGGTCATCAGAAATACTATCACAGACATTTAAAACGGAAGTCGTTGTTTCAAACAAAATACTTCGTACACGCACATTATCTGATTTGAGCATTTCATCATAATGATTATAAATCAAATTATGGGTATTAAAAACAAGATAATAGCCGATTAAGGCAATGGGAATAAATATTGAAACAATATATACAAGGTATAGCTGTTTCTTCAAGTATAATTTAGCCAAAACGCTCCTCCTATAATCGGCAAGATATGGACATATTATAGTATGAACACGCGTTTTTGTCAAACTCATAAACTCGTATATTGGCCTTTTAGGCAAAATCAGTCTTCTCTCAAAAAAAATAATGCCGAGTCATAAACTCGGCATCAAATTGTTCTATTATTTGAATTGATTTTCAGATGCATCATAGTGATAATCAATGGATTGAAGCGTTTGAGTCAGCTGCTTACAATCCACCTCCAAATCCTCACATAATGCGTCTAGACTATCGTAAAAATCCCGTAACTTCATGTTGATTGTACTTAATAAAATCACCGGATCTTTAGGTAATGTTCTCATGATCTCTACACTCACTTTCCATACTGTTAAAACACAAGTATACCGACTCCGGCAGCTAACAGGATGTAAAACGCCGGATGCCATTTGGTTAGCTTATTTAGAATCGAAAACCCTAGCAGTAGAACAACGGAAAGCACCATATTACGAGGGTTTCCGGGAATATACAAACTGGAAACAGCAATTGAATACGCTGCTGCTAATATAATCCCGACAACTGCCGGTCTTATGCCACCTAGCACACTAATAACCATAGGATGTTTCGAAAATCGCGTCAAAAATTTCGCTATAATGGTAATAATTATAATCGACGGTGATACCATACCCACTGTTGCAATAATCGATCCTATGACACCAAATTGTTCATAGCCGACATAGGTTGCCATATTAATGCCGATAGGCCCCGGTGTTGACTGGCTGATTGCAATCATATCTGCAAACATTTGATTATCGACCCATCCATAGGATATGGCATATTCTTGTAACAAAGGAATCGCCGCTAATCCACCACCAATAGTAAATAGCCCCACCTTAAAGAAGGTAAAAAACAGCTTAAGATACATCATCTTTGGCTCCTCCCTTTAAGTTACGTCTTCCTAGCATTGCTCCATATATTCCGGCTACAACTAAAATCAGGATTGGAGATAACCCAACAAATGCAATTGCAATAAATGCCAAAATAAACAACACTTGATCCGAGCGGTGAACAACGCTTTTTTTGAACATTTTCATTACCGCTTGCACAATGAGTATAACCACCATGATCCGTATACCCATAAATGCTTCTTGAACGTATGAATTACCCTTAAACTCCTGTAAGAATTTTGCAATAAGCGTAATGATAATCCATGATGGTGTGACCATTCCTAAGGTGGCAAAAATGCCACCAACGACGCCTACTTGCTTAATGCCAACAAAAGTGGCGGTGTTAATTCCAATAATACCCGGTGTCGATTGGCCTATAGCATAATAGTCCATAATTTCTTCATCTGTTACCCATTTATATTTTTCCACAACTTCACGGTGCAACATCGGCAGCATAGCATAACCGCCGCCAATGGTAAATAAGCCAATTCTAAAAAATGCCGAAAACAATTGCCACAGATTTAAGGCTTTTTTATTCATATGACTTATTCCGCTTCTTCCGTCATATGTTGGTGATAGATATAATGACTTGCGTTTTCCTGAACCAAACGCATTGCAAATGCATCCAATCCAAGACTACCTTCATCACCTTTTTCTCGACTTCGTACGCTAATTGTTTGTTTGTCCATCTCATCTTGTCCTACAATACCGATATAAGGCAAACGTTCCATACGTGCTTCTCGAATTTTATAGCCTATTTTTTCGGCACGTTCATCCACGCTCACACGAATGCCTAATAGTTGAAGCTTTTTAGCTATTTCCTTCGCATAGTCATTATACTTATCTGATATCGGTAGTAATTTAACTTGCGTCGGTGCCAACCAAAGTGGGAATGCTCCCGCATATTTTTCGATAAGCATTGCCAATGTACGCTCATAGCATCCGATAGAACTTCTGTGAATAATAAACGGACGTTTTTTTGTATTATCCTTATCCACATAACTCATATCGAAGCGTTCTGCAAGAGCAAAATCAATTTGAATGGTAAACAAAGTATCTTCTTTCCCATGAACATTTTTAAATTGAACGTCTAATTTAGGTCCGTAGAACGCCGCTTCTCCATCCGCTTCTTCATAATCAATTCCGATATGATCCAGGATTTCACGCATCGCATTTTGTGTTGAATTCCAAGCCTCCGGATTATCGATGTACTTATCTGTACGTTCCGGATCCCATTTAGAAAAACGGTACGATACATCGTCATAGATTCCGATTGCTTTCATCATATCTTGTACTAAGACAACAACATCTGTGAACTCTTTTTCCAATTGTTCCGGTGTACACATAATGTGGGCATCAGCTAGGGTAAATTGACGAACTCGTATAAGTCCATGCATCTCACCGGATGCTTCATTTCTAAATAGTGTTGATGTTTCTGCATAACGCATAGGCAAATCCCGATAACTACGTTGCTTTGTCTTATAGATCAAGTATTGGAACGGACAAGTCATCGGACGTAAGGTCAATACTTCTTCATCCTTGTCCTCATCACCCAAAACAAACATACCGTCTTTATAATGATCCCAATGACCGGATACTTTGAATAAATCATTCTTTGCCATACTTGGTGTCCGCGTAAATTGATAACCTCTTGCTTCTTCTGTATCTTCAACATAACGTTGTAAAACTTGCATAACCTTGGCACCTTTTGGCATAATTAAAGGCAGGCCTTGTCCCACAATGTCCGAAGTAGTAAAAATTTCCAATTCTCTTCCCAATCGATTATGGTCCCGTTTTTTTGCTTCTTCAAGCTGATGCAGATATTCCTTTAATTCATTTTTCTTTGTAAATGCTGTACCATAAATTCTTGACAGCATTTTATTACGTTCATCACCTTTCCAATAAGCGCCTGCCGAAGATTGCAAAGCAAATGCAGTGACGGCTTTTGTATTCATCAAATGAGGGCCGGCACAAAGGTCTACAAACTCACCTTGTTTGTAAAATGAAATAACCGCATCTTCCGGCAACTCATTAATCAACTCCACCTTATATGGCTCTTCTTTTTCTTCCATCAATGCCAAGGCTTCATTTCTAGGAAGTTCAAAGCGTTCTATTGGTAATTTTTCTTTTACGATTTTTTTCATTTCTGCTTCAATAGCTTTTAATTGCTCGTCCTTAATGGCTTCTTCACTATCAAAATCATAGTAGAAACCATTCTCTATAGCAGGTCCTATAGCCAATTTAACGGATGGATACAAACGCTTAACCGCCTGTGCCATAATATGAGAAGCGGTATGTCTAAACGCCTTCTTCCCAGCTTCATCATTAAATGTTAATATACTTAATTCGCAGTCTTCACTGATGATTGTACGCAAATCTACAACCTCACCATTGACTTCACCGGCACATGCCGCTCTACCTAAACCTTCGCTAATATCTACCGCAATGTCGTATACTGATTTTGATTCATCATATACTTTAACTGAACCATCTTTTAATGTAATATTCATTTCTAACTTCCTACCTTTCGCTTATAATTGTTCTTCTTTCTTAAGAAGTGCAACATACTTAACATCTGTTGCCAATATATGATTGGATACCCATTCAAACAAAAATTCGGATAGGTTTCGCAACACACCTTCTTGTTGAAAATCCAAATCACTTGTTAATGTTTCTCGAATTTTCGCAACAAAGGCATCATGTTCTACTTTATGTTCTGCAAAATCTTCATACCCGGCTTTAAACATGATACGTTCTTCATCTTTAAAGTGATATATCGTATAGGATTCCAACTCATGTAATACAGCTTCAATCTCATCATAACAATCAATACCGTCTTCTACGTCCAATATCAACGCATTTGTCTGATCCATCAAGTCGTATAACCGTTTGTGTTGCTCGTCAATAACCTTAATACCAAATGCAAATTTCTCATTCCACAACATTGTATTCACTCCTTCATACGCTCGTCAATAGTATCATTCATTGTGGGATGACGATGGCTAACCTCGGGCTTACACATCATAATGATTAACCCCTTTCTACCGTATATCCAAGACATTCGAAAAGGAGGTGGTGGAAAACTTGCCTATAGCATAAAAAAGCCCCTTGCATAAAATGCAAGGGGCGAGTATTACCCGCGGTTCCACCCTTCTTGTTGATAAACCACTCAACTAGTGAATTAACCGATTATCACTTAACAATTCACTAAACTATAACGCGTCACCGGACTTGATTAAAGTCACTTAGAGGTAGTCTTCACATATCTTCCACAAAGAACTTTCCAGCCATGAGTTCTCTCTCTTCTGCTTCCAGATATGCTACTCGTCTCGTCATCGTATTCAACCTATATTTATTTCTTTATGATTATAACAAATTATAAACTTCCTGTCAAAAGATAACGCATAGGAATTCATCAACTATTCTATACTTTGAAATCTTGATACATACCTATCTTTTGACCCATTTGGTCCATTTTATGCTGTTGTATCATCATTTGATACTGATTCACCACTTGTTCCTTCTTAAAATTAGAAATCGCTTCTTCCATGACTTGATCTGCCAACGTTGACTCTGCCGCCGTCATATGAATAACACGATTGCTAATGCCTGCTGACGCATATTCAAACGCATTGGATACTGAGCCTAAATCACTCCGTGCAGCAGACACAGTTTCTAAAGCATTATCTATATCCGATATATCAAAGGAATCGGTAACATCAAAATCTTTAATGCCCAGATTTTCAAGGGCTGTATTTTGAATAGTCACCTTACTGCCGCTGCCATCTACATTCATGGCTACATTTTTATCAGTAAATGAACCATCTAATAATTTAATGGTATTAAATTCTGTATTACTGGCAACATCTCTTATGCCTTCTTTTATTTGATCAATATGTGCTTGATATAACTTTCTGTCGTCAGCAGTTAGTGTACCGTTAGAAGAACGTATAGCAACTTCTCGTATTTCTTGCAATTTATCCTGGATGCTTTGCATCGCGCTATCAGCGGTTTGTACGAGAGAAGAAAAATCTTCTACATTTCGTCCGTTTTGTTCCCCTGCCGTTATTTGTGCTTGTAATTTTTGACTTATAGCCAATCCGGCCGGATCATCTGCTGACTGATTAATACGTCGGCCCGTTGTTATAGGCTGGTAACTATCTATTTGACTTATTGCATTGATTGACATCATAACACCACCTTTAGGACATACTTAGTCTATCTTCTTATATCCATTATACATCTTAAATATGTCTAATATGTGACATTTCTCTTAACACTTCGCATTATTCTGTTGCCAAACGTGCCTGTTCCACAATTTCATTATATAATCGAATAATCGTATCCGCATAGGGAGATGTCGGTGATGCCCAACTATTTGCCATCGTTTGAACCGTATCACCTATCCCGAATAATGACCGATATTGTTTGGGGTCCGGTGAATTAGCTTTTGGGTATCCAGAAACACCTGCATATAAAGCTGAATGGTCCGTGTGGGCATCAATCCCTTCGTACCAGGAATCAAATCGGATATAAGCACTCGCTTCATAATCGCCTCCATTTTGAGGATTTTTCAATCCGCAAGGATTATGAAAGGATGCATCGAGTGTTGATTTTTCATCTGTATATTTGTATAACCACCCTGTTTCATAGCACATCTGAACATACTGAATGACCGGATTTAAATTTTTTTGTTCTGACAAATCATAATATATATCAATCAATGCAATCCCTTCTTTACTCATTCCTTTTGACCGTGCCCATGCCGCAACAATCGACTTCGGAATATCCGAAGGACCGAGCAATGATAAGGATGTATCTGCCGGTTCATAAGGTGTTCTGGGTGCTGTCGCTCGAATGAACACCTGGTCAATAACACCTTGCTCTACTAAAAATGCCGATAAGGTTTGGGTTCCATAAGCCATCGGACTTGTTAATGTGTCAAATAGAATTTGAGCCAAATGATTCCTTAGAAAAGGTCCGTCCCCAATTTCATCCGCCATATCTTGGGTATATACTTCTTTTTCCATCGCAAACTCAACCACTTGTGCATAAGTAAAATCACCCATGGTATCTGAATAGCCTAATGCACGCATCATGAAGGTCAAAAAGGCCTGTAGTGTCACTTCCTGATTCGCACCAAATTGACCGTCTCCAATACCTTTTGTCAATGCATGTTCATAGGCATAGTTGACATAGCCGATAGCCCATTGGGGTGTATCCGAAAATACAGACGCCTGATTCGATAATTCAAGGGCTTCATCTTCTTTCCCAAGCATACGAATCAATAATACCAATGCCTCAACACGCGTTGCACTTCGACCGAGCTCATATCCTTTGTCCGAACCAACAAAGATATGTATATCCGACAACAAGTTCGCCGTGTCATAATGACTAAATGTCTCATCTTGAGGCTCTGTAGTCTCTGTCTCTTCCCCATAACTTACCGTTGTTATTTGCCCTAATATAATGACTATACTTACGCTTAACGCTAATAATTTCTGCTTTATCATCCTACTAAACTCCAATCGTCTTCGTTTACCCTAATGGCTTTGGGTGTAGTATACCATATAAAGCTGTTTTTTCGCAATAAAAGGGGGGTTATTCTATATCATTTCCAGCCGTCACATGTTTATGTGTCTGATAGTCAAGCAACTCTCTAGTCAATGTTTCCATTAACTCTTTTACAGAAACAATCTCATGGATATCACTAACTCGGCTTCCGACAAATAGTAGGCTGTTATCAAGGTCCCCTTGAACGGCATTCGTCAATGCCTCTGTGATGCAAAAAGGTGTTGTCTTAAAGTCACATTTATGTACACACGCATAACATCTTGAAATCGGAATACGTTCACCCTGCTGTACTTTATCAAGCATAGGAGTCATTAGGGCTCGTCCCGGCATTCCGACAGGACTTTGCATAATTAAAATATCTTCGGCTTTTGCCGCAACATAAGCCTCTTTATAAGCTTGAGATGCATCACATTCATAGGTGGCAACAAAACGTGTTGCCATTTGCACCCCATCTGCACCGGCTTCTAACGCTTTTCCGATATCTTCGCCATCAAAAATACCTCCTGCTGCAATAATTGGAATATCCAGCTTTGCCTCTATAAGATACGTCTTTAACTCTTTGACAAGCTCATAAATCGTTGGTGCTGTATGGTCAACAAGCTCTTCTCTGGAAAATCCTAAATGCCCACCGGCTTCAGGTCCTTCTACAACAATGGCATCCGGTAATCGTTCGTAACTTTTTCCCCACTTGCGAATAATCAATTTTGCAGCACGTAAAGAAGATACGATAGGAGCAATCTTTGTTGTCGATCCTTCGACTAATTTTGGTAAGTCCATAGGTAATCCGGCACCGGACACAATCAAATCTACTTTTTCTTCAACTGCTACCTTTACTAAATCCGCATAATGGCGCATAGCAACCATAATATTAACACCAATAATTCCCTGTGTGTTCGCCTTTGCTTTTTGTATCTCCTTCTGCAATCCTCTCAAATTTGCCTTCAAGGGCTGCTTAATAAAATCGTCTTCCTTATATCCTGACTGTGCGGCTGATATGAGTCCAATACCGCCTGCATTGGCTACTGCACTCGCCAAACGCCATCCTGAAATACCAACTCCCATACCTCCCTGTATAATCGGAAGTTGAGCCTTTATATCTTTAATACATAATCCTTTAATACCCATAACAATCTCCTAACCATTACTTTGATAATCAAACTAATTGCATCATATCATACCCTTTTACTTTTTGCAATATAAACAATGCATTTCATAGTATTGATTACTACATGACTTGTCTGACATCATACTACATTTTTGTTGCAATCTATAGAGTTTGCCTATATAATATTTCCTAGTAGCTTCTATACTACTACAAATTAAACAAACTTATGGAGGTTTCATTGTGTTTATTAAAGGAAATAAGACTTTTGGATTTCGCAAGCAATATTTACGGAGTCGCATGAGCCGAGCTGCTAGCTATGCTGAAATCTACGTTTCTGCACTCGTTCTAATTGGTATATTGCTCTTGAGTGTGGATATAATTTTTGATTTAATACAAATCGGCAGAGATATTTTGGATGGCGGCCATTCTATGACAATAAAGGTATTTCTAACTACCGCATTTGAACTCATTATCGGTATTGAATTTGTAAAAATGCTTGCCAAACATACACCAAGCAGTGCTGTAGAGGTGCTACTCTATGCCATTGCACGACAATTAATAAGCACAGAAGGTTCTATGATCGACTCTCTTCTTGGTGTTATAGCGATTGGAATCTTATTCGCTATACGCAAATACCTAAGTGAAACAATTCATCGTTCGGACGATGATGAATATATTGTCAATGGCAGCATCACCATTGATGAGTTAAATGATAAAGTAGGCGCTGATATTAATCCCATGCTTGGAAATACCATTGCCGGAATATTATTTAATCATAGCAAACGAGAAGGCAAAAAATTACAACCCGGCTATACCTTCAAAAGCGATAATCATGTATTCCAAGTTTATTCCATGGATGCCGGATTGGTCAAACAAGTTAAAATCATGCCTAAAAATGCGGTATAAAAAAAGCGTCGATATACGACGCTTTTTCTTTACTCTTCTTTTTCAATCAAAACGGCTCGTACTAAGCCGCCTTCAACACCTTTAATCTTTAACGGAAGCGCTATCAACTCATACATTCCTTCATTTACATCGCCAAGTAAGATACCTTCCAATATAACAATATCATCTTCTAACAATAACTTGTGGGTCATATGATCAGATTGAGCACGTTCTATACCCAATGTATCAATGCCAACGCCTTTAATTTCTAAAGTTTTCAGTAGTCTTGCACCACTCTCGTCCAAGTACGTAAACTCAAAATCAAAACCATCTTCCTTTTTTCTATAGGAGTTTTTCGTCTTAAATAAAACAAAATCGTCTTTTTGAATCGGTAAATCTTTGATATCATCTGCACGAATAACTGGTTCTTCCAAATACGTCAAATCAAAAACTTTACACGGTGTAATCATACGTGTTATATCAAAAGAGTCCAATGTCTTGCCATCTTTAATCATATGCAAGGGCATATCAAAATGTGATCCCGTGTGAATATTTAAAGTTACATTCGTTTCATAGGCAACACTGTTTGTATGATCACTAATTACCTCAAAAACAGGTCGTTTTATCTCTGCATTTTTATAAACCAACATATCCGGCTCAATGAGCATTGATATATCATATACTTTCATTTTTTTATCTTCCTTTCTCTTCTTAAGAACGAATGTCTCGCCACTCGCGATTATCTTTGGCAAGCAACGCATCTGCAGCCTTAGGTCCATTTGTACCAGCTTTATAATTCGGAAAATCAGGCATCTCCTGATCCCAAGCTTGTTGAATAGCATCTACAAAACGCCAAGAAAATTCAACTTCATCCCATCGCGTAAAGAGTGTCTTCTCACCTTTCATAGCATCTAGCAAAAGACGTTCATAGGCTTCAGGGCTGTTATATCCTATTTCGCAATTCTGGCAAAAGTCCATCTTAACCGGTACAACATCATTACTTTGTCCTGGTTTCTTCGCATTAAATCTAAGATTAACACCCTCACTGGGTTGGATACGAATAATTAATTGATTTGGGGCCATCTCTTCCAATTCTTCCAAATATAGAATCTTCGCCAATGATTTAAACTGAACAACGACTTCCACACATTTTTCCGGCATCCGTTTACCTGTTCGAATATAAAAAGGAACGCCGGACCATCGGAAATTTTGAATCTCTGCCTTAAGGGCTATAAACGTTTCTACTTCTGAATCGTCTGCTGTTCTGCTTTCTTGACGATATCCCTTATACTTACCGTCATCACTCGGTCCATACTGTCCGCGAACAACATAATCTTTGACTTCTTCCGGTTTATAGATTTTAAGTCCCTTGAATAATTTTACTTTTTCATCTCGTATGGATTCCGTGTCTAATCGAACGGGAGGTTCCATCGCTGTTAGTGCAAGTAATTGCAACAAATGATTTTGTAGCATATCTTTTAAAGCACCGCTCTTTTCATAGTAGCCACCACGTTCATCCACCCCTAGAGGCTCCATACTACTAATTTGAACATGGTCAATGTATTTATTATTCCATATCGGCTCAAAAAAAGCATTGGCAAATCGTATAACCATAATATTTTGAAGCATTTCCTTGCCTAGATAGTGATCAATGCGATAGGTATTTTCCTCACCAAAGGCATGGGTAATTTGATGGGATAATTGTTTCGCTGATTTCAAATCACGTCCGAAGGGTTTCTCAATAACGACACGTTTATACCCGCCATTTTCACTAGCCAAACCGTGTTCATGTAATTTTTCCACAATGACACCGAAATAATCCGGACTAACTGCCAAATAGAATAATCGATTTCCTTCTGTTTTGTATTGGTGTTCTAGCTTACATAGGTAATTATCTAAATTCAAATAGGCTTCATTATCTTCAAAATTTAATCGATAATAATAAATACGATCTTTAATATCATCCCATATAGCTGTATCAAATCCATTGCGACTAAATTCTTTAACGGCCTCTTTCATTTCTTTTGTAAAATCTTCTGTTGTTTTATCACGGCGACCGATGGCAACAATAAAAAAATTATCCGGCAACTGGTTTTCTACTCGTAGATTGTAAATTGCAGGAATAAGCTTTCTCTTTGTTAAATCACCTGTACCCCCGAATACAACCATTGCATTACCAATTTCTGAATGCATGGGTTCCACCTCCTGTTATAATTACACTCTCTCGACTTATTTACAATAAATCGAGAGAGATCATACTAAATTGTTCTATTTTTTTACAACAGCATGTCCGCCAAATTCATTACGCAATGCTGCAACAACTTTACCGGAAAAACTTTCTTCTTGTTCTGAACGATTACGTACAAACAGACTTCCGGCAATAACAGGTACAGGAACTTTTAATTTCAAGGCTTCTTCAACTGTCCATAGGCCTTCACCATTGGAACCAATGACATCTTTAATATCCGACAGCTCCGCATTTTTGGCAAAAGCAGATTCAGCTAATTCCATAAGCCAACTACGAATGACAGAGCCGTTATTCCAAACCTTAGCCACTTTTTCATAATCCAAATCGAATTGGCTCTCTTTTAGAATTTCAAATCCTTCACCGATAGCTTGCATCATGCCATATTCCACACCATTATGTACCATTTTTACATAGTGCCCTGAACCAACGCTTCCGCAGTGTAAATAGCCGTTTTCTACACAAATATCTTTGAATATAGGTTCAATATATTCAAAAACTTCATCTTCTGCTCCAACCATAGAGCAAGCTCCATATCGAGCACCTTCAATACCGCCACTCGTACCGGCATCTACAAAATCAATCCCTGTTGACTTAATCGTTTCATACCGTTTTAATGTATCGTTAAAGTTGGAGTTTCCACCATCAATGATAATATCATGTGGATTCAACATAGGAATAAGTTGATCAATCATAGATTGTGTTGGATCTCCGTTTGGCACCATTAACCATATAACACGTCGTCCTTCCAATTTACCTACTAATTCTTCCAATGTGTAGGCTCCTTTTACGCCTTCTTCCACAATCTCATCAACTTTACTATTTGTTCGATTACATGCAACGACATCATGACCATGGTCTCTAAGATTCAATGCAAGATTATATCCCATTCTGCCAAGTCCTACAATTCCTATTTGCATTTTAACACTCCTGTCTATTGTTATTTAATAATGATTATCAGTTCTATATGTAGTCTACCACATTATTCCTACTCTGTGAAGTACCAATCACATTCTATCATCAGTTTATAGGGTTCTCTGTATCAGTGCATTGATTTTCCGGTCTGCCATTTCCCTATATCGAGATAGATATACCTTCAAATTTTTGACATTCTCTACCCGCTCAAGATGATGATCATTATAAACAATCTTACTCGACGCCCCGGCCCCAAAGGCCAAAATGGTACGAACCTCTTCCATCATTTCAATGTTGTAGATCCCTGGTAGATTCCCATTAAAATAGCCTATATTTTCGTGAGCACCCAAAATATGCTTCTGTCGATACAGGTAATATGGTGACATGCCATACTCCTTTTCTAACAACTCTTTCGATAGACTTACCATGCTCTCTATTGTATCTTTGTCCGTTAGCCCCTCACCCTTTGTTTCCTCTAATAATCTAGAGCCCCGTTTTAATGACATTGTATGAACCGTAACCTCTGTAGGAGCCATAGGCATCATTCGCTCTATCGTTTCCTTAACATGGGTTACCGTCTCTCCCGGTAACCCTAAAATAATGTCCATATTAATACGTTCAAAACCTGCTTCTTTCGCCCATGTCATACATGTCTCAATTTCATCTGAACGGGTATGTCTTCCTATCCGTTCTAATGTTTCTTGATGCATGGATTGAGGATTAATGGACACTCGATCAACACCATACCTTTTCATGACTTGTAACTTCTCCGGTGTTATTGTATCCGGTCCCCCTGCCTCTACTGTAAATTCTTTAACCAAACTTATATCAACCGTTCCGCAAATACCTTCAAAAAGACGTGTCAATTGAGGCACTGTTAGACTTGTTGGTGTTCCACCGCCTATGTAGACGGTTGAAATTTCAGCCGTCTGATTCATCGTCATTACATGGTCCCAAGTCTTCTTAAATTCATCAATCAATGCTTCTATATAGTCATCGACTGACAGACTATAATCCGACAAGCAATTGGACGGAAAACTACAGTAACTGCATCGTGTAGGACAAAAGGGAATCATAAAGAACAAACTCATTGACTGATCGTCTTTTTGGGGAATATAAGCCATTTCATGAAAGGCGACCTCTAAAGCCAAGTTAGCCATTCCCTCCGTTACACGGTAGGTTGTATACAATCTTTCTCTAATCTGCTTCCCATATGTTGTAATCAATTCTTTTGACCACTTAGGGCTATCACCCACTATATCTCTAAGAAATTTGAAAATTAGTTTTGTCGGTCGTATGCCTTGCAACATGCCCCATGGTGCAGCATAATCCTTATGTTCCGATAGTGCATCATAAATATGACGCTTTAGTCGTGTCTTATAAGACACATGTGTATGAAAGAGCTCATGAACACCTTCCAATTCAAATTGAAATGAAAAATCCGTCAAATCAATAGAAAAAAGACCCTCATTAAACATGATGGTCATTGAAGCCTCTTCTCTTTGAGCTACTAATTGAATGTGATACTGGGGATAGAATGTTTCAATCATAATCCTACATTCATTAGCTAGATTTTTATATGGTGTCTCACAAACATATAATGTGTGGGTTATCATTTCAAAATCCTCTCAATAAATAATTAGAACGCTTTTCTTCCTCAATAGTACTTACCATTCCGTGTCCCGGATAAATTCGAGTTTCGTCGGGCAAAACCAGGAGACGCTCTCGTATATAACGGGTCAAATCTGAAGGACTCCCTGCATATAAATCCGTTCTTCCGATGGTATTATTCATAAGCGTATCTCCACTAAAAAGGCAGTTCTCTGAATAATAGCACATACTATGTTGGGAATGTCCCGGCACTTCTATACAGTCAAAAACCAACTCATCAGCCAATTTCAGGGTTTGCCCATGAGCCACTTGATGAGTTGCTTTACCCGTAATACTCTTTCCTACAAAATACTGACTCAAATTACGGTTTGGATTCTCCATATCAAGAGCTTCTTGGGAATGCGTATAGACAGGAAGTTTATAATGAAATGCCACTGTATCCACCGCACCGATATGATCAAAATGCGAATGTGTAACAAGTATCCCTACCGGATCAAGACTTTTGTTCGTTATCACTTCGATAATACGTTCCGGTTCATCGCCGGGATCAATAATGACAGCTTCTTTACGGTCGTTGTATGCGATGAAACAATTCGTCTGTAATTGTCCCAAAATCATTTTTACTACATTCATAAAATTCCCTCCTAAAATAAGCGTTGACTATCTAATAGCATTGTTATCGGACCATCATTGGTTGAAACAACATTCATCTCTGCTTGAAAAATCCCTTGCTCCACTTCAGGCCACTGTTGGCGCATATTGGACATAAACCTATCAAACCGCTCTTTAGCCAAAGAGACCGGACAAGCTGTCGAAAAACTCGGTCTGGTTCCTTTCCTCAAATCACCATAGAGGGTAAAATTAGGCACAATAAGTATATTCCCCTCTATGTCCGATATAGAACGATTCATTTTACCGTCCTCATCTTCAAATACTCGAAGTCGTATGAGTTTGTTGATTATATAGGATTCATCCTCCTGTGTATCGCCTTCACTCAAACCTAGAAACACCAACAGTCCCTTAGAAATACGAGCTACCTGTTCTCCGGAGACAATGACCTCCGCTTTGCTTACACGTTGAATAACAACACGCAATTGCATTCCTCCTCATACTATATTCTATCCGCCACCAATACGTCTATGTATTAATCGAACATATTCTTAGTTATTCGATCGGATTATCTCATAGACACCACTAATATTGTTTAACTTCTTTGTCAACTCAGACATCTGTTCTAAATTTCTAATTTCTATTGTTATATTGAAAACGGACATATGATTGTTTGTTGTACGCGCATTCAAATTGCGAATCGGTACGCCGGCATCTGTTAAAACTCTCGATACATCTACAAGCATACCGCTACGGTCTTCTGCATGAATTTGCAACTCTGCCTTATACAACATATCCGAAGCCACTTTCTCAATAAACTGCCATTCAGCATCAATTAAGCGCTCTCGCTCTTCTCCTGTCAAGTTGATTACATTCACACAATCTGTACGGTGAATGGATATACCACGACCCCGCGTAATAAATCCGACAATTTCATCGCCCGGAACCGGCGTACAACATCGTGAAAAACGTACCGCCAAATCTTCAATCCCTTTAACGATGATGCCACTTTTAGATTTCTTTGTTGTCACTTTTGAGGCATTATCATTCAATTCTTTTATCAGTTCTTTCGTATCTTTATCTTCCTTATGATGCTTCAAATATTCATCATGAAGACGATTGATAATCTGGCCTTCTTTCAGTCCTCCATGCCCAACTGCTGCACACACGGACTCCCAATCTTTAAAACCGTATTTGTGAAATACCACTTCTTGATACTCCGGTTTCATTAACTCATGAAGGGGAAGTCCTTTTGCTTTTGTATAGCGCTCTAGCATGTCTCGACCTTTTATAATGTTCTCTTCTTTAAATTCCTTACGGAACCATTGATTGATTTTTGTTTTTGCCTGGGAACTTTTCACCGTATTCAACCAATCTCGACTTGGTCCCTTTGAATTTTGCGACGTGACAATTTCAATCCGGTCACCATTTTTGACCTTATAATCAAAGGTAACAATCTTACCATTCACACGAGCACCTACCATTTTATTACCCACTGCGCTGTGAATATAATAAGCAAAATCAATAGGCGTACTCCCCTGAGGAAGATTGATGACATCTCCTGATGGGGTAAACGCATAGACTTGGTCACTATAAACATCCAAATCCGACTTCAGAACATCCATAAACTCCTTATTATCCGACATATCTCGTTGCCACTCTAAAATCTGTCGTAACCAGTTTAATTTTTGCTCTTCACTTTGCTCGATTGCCTGAGATGTCTTGCCTTCTTTATATTTCCAATGGGCAGCGATCCCAAATTCAGCCGTCCGATGCATATCTAACGTACGAATCTGCATTTCAAACGGCTCACCTTCCGGCCCGATAAGGGTCGTATGAAGCGATTGGTACATATTGGATTTAGGCATTGCAATATAGTCTTTGAATCTTCCCGGAACCGGCGTATACAAGTCGTGAATAATGCCTAATACACCATAACAATCTTTAACAGAATCCACAATGGCTCGTACGGCAAAAAGGTCATATATCTGGTCTATGGTCTTATTCTGACTAACCATTTTCTTGTATATACTAAAAAAATGTTTCGGTCGTCCCGCCACATCTGCTTCAATTCCGACATCTTCAAGATGCATTTGTACATTTTCTACCACTGCATTAATATAGCGCTCTCTATCGGAGCGTTTCCGCTTGATTTTCTCAACTATATCATAATAGGCATCTTTATCTAGATACCTAAGTGCCAAATCTTCCATCTCAACTTTGATTTTACTAATCCCCAATCGATGCGCCAAGGGAGCGTATATATCTAGCGTTTCTTTTGCTTTTTCAATTTGTTTATGTTCGGGCATATAGATCAGTGTTCGTAAATTATGCAACCGATCCGCTAATTTTATGAGAATAACACGAATGTCTTTTGCCATAGCCAAAAACATCTTCCGATAATTTTCTGCTTGAATTTCTTCTTTATCGGCAACATAATTAATCTGGCTTAACTTCGTAACACCATCCACCAGTAGTGCAATTTCATCATTAAACTCGCGCGCTATATCTTCTACTGTATAATCTGTATCTTCCACGACATCGTGTAAAATGCCTGCAATAATGGATTCTTTATCCATTTCAAGCTCTGCTAGGATATTAGCCACAGCCACAGGATGTATCAGATAAGGTTCTCCTGATTTTCTAACCTGATTCCCATGGGCATCCTTTGCCAAATTGAAGGCCTTCTCAACAAGGGCAAAATCCTCAGCAGGATGATACTTTTTAATTTTTCCTATGAGTTGTTCAAAACTTTTTTCCGGCATACCATCACCACTTTCTAAGTCCCCGTCATCTATCTATTAACATGTCTCAATCCTTTATTTTTCTATAATCTATCAAATAGCCAACTGTACTCACTATATTGTACATATTATATGAAGTATTTCAAAAAAATGCAAGTTTTCCTTTATGACAGCCTTCCTCGTATAGCATAACAAGGATACCCTAAGATATCCTTGTCTTCCGATTTAACCGATGTTGTTCTTATTCAGCATCGTAGCTAATAAGAGATTCTACATCATACCCTTTCAATTTATCACGACCCGGTAAAAATGTGAGTTCAATTAAATACACCATTTTTACCACTTCGCCTCCAAGGTCTTCAATCAACTTGACCATTGCTTCCGATGTTCCGCCTGTTGCAAGTAGATCATCTACAATAACAACCTTGTCACCTTTCTTGATAGAATCCACATGCATCTCAATTGTGGCCGTACCGTATTCCAAATCGTATGTATACCCTTTTGTTTTATAAGGCAGTTTACCCGCCTTACGTACAGGCACAAATCCCTTATGCAAATTATAGGCAATCGGTACTCCAAAGATAAATCCACGCGACTCCGGACCTATAATATAATCAAATTCCACATCCGCCAATTTATCTTGCATTTGATTAATCGATTCACGTAACCCTTCAGGATCTTGCAAGATGGTTGTAATATCTTTGAATACAATTCCTTCTTTCGGGAAATCGTAAACGTCTCGTATCAAATTTTTTAACTCCATGGCTATTCTCCTTCATATTCCGTATTCTAGGCACATATTATTATACAACGTTGAATTTAACAATTCAACTTTTTTACCTTGATTCATGTGAAAAGTTATGCTTCCACGACTTAATCTTCGAATGGTAATAAGTCCCAACTCACAAAACACCATGAGACTAAAAAACACTTGTGTCGCTATCGATAACGACATTACCGTCTCATTCACTAGGTGTTCTAGCTTAATGCTATCAATCACATGATAATCTGCTTTATCCCATTTGCGCAACCCTTTATAGACTTCAACGCAAAATTCACGACTAATAGGTTTTTGAACATATGTTTTCAAAAGATTCATTACTTCTTTTTCCCGTAGGCTATTCACTTGCAAGTCGCTAGTGCTTTCATGGGTTATGCACGCATCCATTTTATCCAAAAAAACCTCATACATTGATTCATAGAGCATAGCTTTTATAAAGACTTGAGGTTTCTTAAAGCCCTTCCATTCATTCACATTAAAGGTGCCTATTAAGCGTACCCTTATATCATCAACTAAAGCTTCTTTGTAATGCGCACCATAGAATGCGACAACATCAATATCATGATTGGATTGCTCGTCATGTAACTGCATTTTAAAATGGTTTTGCTCTTTTCCCATAAGGCTCATATAGCGCACATCCCCTTCCAATAAAAATCTTGGTTCAGGGTTTCCCATTCCATAGGGTTCAAGCAAACTAAGGGATTCAATAAATTCAATCGTCACAGAAGGCACTTCAATAGGCATATCAATCCCAATCTTAGGAATAAGTGTTTCTTTATCCATATACGCCTGAGCGTATTGATTCAATCCATTCCGTAGCTCAGACACCTTAGATGCATCTAAGCTCATACCTGCCGCCATTTCATGCCCACCAAATTTATCTAACAAAGGCTTTACAGACATCAATGCCTGGAAAATAGAGAATCCTTCAACACTTCTAGCCGAACCCGATGCGACCCCATCTTCTATCGCTAGCAAGACCGTCGGCCGATAATATTTTTCTGTAATTCTAGAAGCTACGATTCCTATCACTCCATGATGCCAACCTTCGTGTGCCAAGACAATAATCTTGGTCGATTCTACATCCATTTGTTCCTGAATCAATCGATCCGCTTCTTCGAATATCGTACGCTCCATAATTTGACGTTCCTGATTAACTTGATTCAAATGTTCCGCCATATCCATGGCCGCATTATAATCCGTCGTCATAAAGAGTCGAACACCTTGCTCAGCGTCTCCTAATCGGCCCGCCGCATTTAGTCTAGGCCCGATTTGAAAGCCAACCGTTCCTCCTGAAATCTTCTGGATATCGACACCGGAGACTTCCATAAGTGCTGAAAGTCCAAGATTACCTCGACCGACTTGGCGTAATTCTTTCATTAAACGAAAAGCATTGGCCACAAAGACACGATTCTCATCTAACAAAGGTACAATATCTGCAATGGTTCCGATTGCCACAATTTCAAGGAGTTCCAAGACAAAATTCTCCTGAAAATGATGCACATGACTTAATCCTTGAATTAATTTATAGGTCACACCAACGCCTGCTAAAAAGTCACAGGGATATGAACAGTCGGATTGCTTTGGATTAATGACTGCATTAGCAGTGGGAACGTTTTCTTGACATTCATGATGATCTGTAATAATAATATCCATGCTTAAAGAATGTGCAAATTCCACTTCCTCAACCGCTGTAATTCCGGTATCCACACTAATAATTAACGCTGCATCTCGATCTACATGTAATCGCTCCAGTGCTCCTGTATTGATGCCATACCCTTCTTCGAGTCGGTTCGGAATATAATAACTTACATGATCCGTTAGGTAAGATAAGGCTTTATAAAGAATCGTCGTACTTGTGATACCGTCTACATCATAATCGCCATAAATGACGATGGATGTCTGGTTATCAATATGCTTTGTGATGAGTTTCACCGCTTTATCCATATCTTTCAACAAATACGGATCGTACATTTTTTCAAGTCCCGGCTCAACAAAGGCTTCCACCTCTTCTACCGTTTGAATTCCTCGTTGCATGAGAAGTTGAACAACAGTTTCTGTCAAAATAATACCTGAGTCCATAAGTTCTTCACACATACGTCTAACATCTGAAGGATCAATCGCCGTATTCACGTCTTTTATAATGATAGGTTCTAGCATGTAACCTCCTTTGTATTCCAAAAACAATTCTATTCTTTTACTGGAATTCCTTCCTGTGATTAGGGCGTCAAAAGCAAGTTTCCCGCAAAAGAATAAAGAAGGCCTGTGCAAGCACAGACCTTTTTATACACGCGTTACTTATTTTTTATGTGCATTTAAGATTTTCTTCTCTTCTTTTTTCTTGAAAAGATACCACAATGGGCTCGCTATAAAGATTGAAGAGTATGTACCACTGATGATACCAACCATTAATGGTAATGCAAATTCACGAATAGATGCAACACCTAGAATATTAAGAACTAATACCATAATGAATGTTGTCAACGATGTATTAATAGATCGTGAAATTGTTTGACTGATACTAAAGTTGATCACACCATGATAATCCCCACGGCGCATTGTTTTTTGATTCTCACGTACACGGTCAAACAACACAATAGTATCATTAATCGAATACCCGACAATGGTTAACATCGCTGCTATAAACGAATTATTAATCGGTATGTATAAGACAGAGTATACTGCAAACACAACAAAAACATCATGTAAAAGAGCAATAACTGCTGCTAAACCAAATCTGAAATCTTTAAAACGAATGGAAATATAAATCAAGATACAGATTGCTGCAATAATAACCGCAATAATTGCATCGCGACGCATTTCATTACTAATAGTCGGACTGAAGTTTTCACTTGTAATCTTACTTTCGTCAATGCCATATTTTTCCATAAGTGCATCGCGAAGTGCCATACCTGTTTCTGTATCAAGACTTGTTGTCTTAATAACAAACTGACCTTGTCCTTCCACACCACGAACTTGGTTGATTTGAGGTGTTTCATCACCAGTCACTTCAACAATTAAGTCATGAACATCCGCTTCTAACTCGTCATGGTTGCTATATAAGTTTTCTTCTGTCGTCACAAGCGTTGATGTACCACCAATGAATTGAATATCATAATTCAATATTTCATTGTTTGAACCTTTGTGTATCGGTAACATAACAAAACCAATAATGATAACAATAGCTGATATTGCAAACCATAAACGACGTTTTTCAACGATATCGAATACTTTTTCCATATGACCGATACCGAAAAGTTTCTTATTCGTTAAACCTAATTCCACTAAACCATTTAAGATAATACGTGTTACAACAAGAGCTGTAAACATAGATACTATAATACCAAGAGCCAATGTTACGGCAAATCCACGAATAGTTCCTGTTCCCATTATATAAAGAACAGCTGCCGCAATCAAAGTTGTAATATTACCGTCAATAATAGCAGAGGTTGCCTTTTTGAAACCGGAACGTATGGATGCTCGTAAGGTTTTCTCAGCTGCCAACTCTTCTCGTATTCGAGAGAAGATGATAACATTGGCATCCACGGCCATACCCACGGACAGAATCATACCGGCAATACCCGGTAATGTCAGCGTTATGTTAAAC
This sequence comes from Vallitaleaceae bacterium, assembly GCA_965140555.1. Classification (GTDB taxonomy): domain Bacteria; phylum Bacillota; class Clostridia; order Lachnospirales; family Vallitaleaceae; genus UBA1351. The sequence continues at coordinate 172,022 of OZ223256.1, forward strand.
ACCGCAAGTAATACAACCACCAACGATGCATAGAAGACCAAGGCAAGACTTGCTGCAAATCCAGGTAAACGGTAGAAAATCATCATAAAAATGAAGACAATCAAAATACCGATTAATCCGGCTTTTACGGATGTGTTAATCGCATCAGCCCCCATACTTGCACCAACAATATTGGACCGAAGTTCCACTAATTCAAGAGGTAAGGCACCGATTCGAATATAAGATGCCAATTCATTGGCATCTTCCATAGAAGACATACCTGAAATCTCAGCGGTTCCTTTTGTGATTGCACTGTTAACTCTTGGCGACATGATGACTTCACCATTGTATACAATATTAATTGGTTTACCTATATTATTTTGTGTCGCTGTTGCAAATTTTTCTTTACCGGAATCATTCAACTCCAAAACAACAACGTAGCCTAGGCCATCTCGAGCTCTTTGGGCACTTGCATCTTTAACGTCACTTCCTGTTATTGCAACAGTTCCTTCAGTATCCACAAATTTCAGATCCCCAGGTTCCCCTAATTGTTCCAATACTTCATTTGGGTCGGATACATTCGGGATAGCTACATTAATCCTTTTGTCCCCTTCAATGTATACTTCAAATTCAGTATAGCCACTTGCCGTAATACGTCGTTCTAATTTATAACGTGTATCACTCAATTCTTGTTCTGTCGGATTCTCTTTAGCTGTCGTATAAGTAATACTTACACCACCTGCCAAATCCAACCCCAAACTAATGTCTTTCGCACTTCCGGCACCGTTCTCACCTATACCTATAAATGCTAAAAAAACTGTTCCTGCAATAATAATCAATGAAAGTACAAGTGCGATGAGACTTTTCCCCTTCATGATATTCCTCCTTTAATGTTATAAATTTATTCGCTGACCATTTCTTTTGCCTTCAAGAAAATGGCACATTCGACACGTTTACGTTCTAGATCACAACCCATTTCATACACAGAACTTATGGATCCGTTATAGTTAAATGCATTGGCACTACAGCCGCCGCTACAGTAAAACTTAGCCCAACAGGCTTTACAATCGTCTTTGGCGTAGACGTTACACGCTTTAAATTCTTTCTGTTTTTCTAGGTTATCTACCCCATCAAACACAGTACCCATCTTGAATTCATCCATACCAACAAATTGATGACATGGATACAAGTCGCCATGAGGTTCTACTGCTAAATATTCAAAACCTGCGCCACAACCCGTTAAGCGTTTTGCAACACATGGTCCACCGGATAAATCAATCATAAAATGGAAGAAATTAAAGTTTTCACCGTCTTCTCGTTTTTGAAGCATACCCTTTGCCAATGTTTCATACTCTTTTAACACAGGCTCAATATCTTCTTTTTGAATCGCATATGCCATCTCTAAAGGCGCAACAACAGGTTCTACCGAAATTTGATCAAACCCTTCGTCTGCCATATGGAAGACATCTTTAGAAAAATCTAAATTATGATGTGTAAAGGTTCCACGGATATAATAGCTCTTATCCCCTCGGCGTTTGATGAGTTCTTTGAATTTTGGCATAACAAGAGCATAACTGCCTTTTTTGTTGGCCGTCGGACGCATAAAATCATGGACCTCTTCACGACCGTCACAACTCAAGACAACATTGTACATATGTTCATTAATAAATGCCATATTGTCATCATTTAGCAGAACACCATTGGTTGTAATCGTAAATCGGAAGGTCTTGTTGTTAGCCTCTTCTAAGCTCTTCGCATAGTATACAATTTCTTTGACAACCTCAAAATTCATCAGAGGTTCCCCACCAAAAAAGTCTACTTCCAGATTTCGCCTATTTCCCGAATTCGCAATCAAGAAGTCAATCGCTTGTTTACCAACCTCTAACGACATCAGTGAACGCGCTCCATGATATTCTCCTTCTTCAGCAAAGCAATATTCACATTTCAAATTGCAGTCGTGAGCAATATGCAAACATAATGCCTTCACTACTGTCTGGCGATTGGAAAAATCAGACGCCACTTTTGCATAAGTATCTTCTGTGAACAAAACACCGTTTTCTATTAATTCCTTGACTTCGTTTTCTACTTCAGATAACGCTGCATCAGCGTATGTTCTTTCCAATATCCCTTTGATCTCTTCATGACTCTTGCCCTCATTAAGAAGTGCAATATAGTCATAGGAACATTCATCAAACAAATGAATAGCCCCACTATTGACGTCAATGACAATATTCATGTCATCCATCTTATATTGATGTATCACGATAAACTTCCTTTCAAACTCCTAATTTCATGTAATAAGCAGCGACTTATTCCGTCACTGCTTATCGGATTACTTATTCTCGTTTTCGCAACTTTGGTTGCCTACTGTACATGATGTCTTACATGCTGATTGACATGATGTTTGGCATTCTCCACAACCACCGTGTTTCACAGTTTCTTGAAGAACCGTATTGTTAAGCGTTTTAATATGTTTCATGATAACAGCCTCCTTTGCGTTTAACCTTATCCATTATACCATACTTTGTTTTATTTTCAAACATACTTTTCCTCTAATGTTAACGACCAGTACCAACGGTTAATTCTACCCTCATTAAGCTGTTGTCTTTATGATATAATAAATCATTATAGCATATAGAAAGGATTTAATATGATAGACTTACATACCCATACAACACTTTCCGACGGTACCGTCACCCCTATCGACTTAATTAATAAAAGTATTGACTTAGGATTACACGCTCTTGCTATTACAGACCATGATACCATTGACGGCGCCTTAATTGCACAAGAATACCTAAATACCCATTCTGATAAAGCCAAGGCACTGCGTTTTATTCCGGGTATAGAATTATCCACAAGAGTCGAATCCATTGCATCTGACATACATATTGTCGGCCTCAATTTAGATTTAAATAGTGAGGCGCTAAAGAAACATGTACATTATTTAAGAACCGACCGCTATGAACGAAATTTGAAAATGATGGCTTTGATTCAAGATGAAGGCTATCCTGTTACCTTAGATCACGTACAGTCCATGTTTCCGGATAGTATTATAACCCGCGCTCATGTGGCTCGATACCTTGTTGAAAAAGAATATTTTTCATCCATAAGTTCTGTATTCAATCGATTACTTGGCAATGATGGCCCGGCTTTTGTTCCTCGCCTAGCGATTACTTCTGAGTATGGGATTCATGTTATCAAAGAGTCCGATGGTATTCCAATTCTTGCTCATCCCACATTATATCATCTCGACAGCAATGAACTGTACAGCCTCATTGATCGTCTTAAGGGCCAAGGTCTCTTAGGTATGGAATCCTACTATAGTACTTACAGCAAAACAGAACACAAGGCCATGGTACATCTGTGTGAGCGTTTCAATCTACTTCAATCCGGCGGCTCTGACTATCATGGTACGAACAAACCACATATTGAGCTCGGCATCGGTATGGGAAACTTAGATATTCCGGATCACTTACTGACGTCCCTCTTCCCTAACCTTGATTAAGTCTAATAACGCACACTAAAATGCCGTTCAATAGAATATACATTCTGTTGAACGGCATTATAACTTTAATCATTCTATTCTTCGTCTGTATCTTTTACAACAGACATATCAGGTTCAGCAACGGATGCAACCGCAGATTTTTGAACCGGAATACGTACGGATTTATTCAATCCGAATTCTACAACAACAATATCATTGACGATATCCACTACAACACCATAAAATCCTGCAGTCGTCACAACGGAATTGCCGACTTCAATAGAATTTTGCATCTCTTCAATAGCACGTTGTTTTTTACGTTGCGGTCGCATAATAAAAAACCAAAAAATACCGAAGATTGCTGCGTATAGCACTATCATGAATAGTAAGCTCGACCCTTGTTGGGGTTGATCACCACCCGTAGTTAAAAAGAAAAATAATTGACTCATGTGTGTCCTCCTATATACAATCTAATACTACTTTATCTTTGATTGTCACTCTTGTCAAGCATTCCTATGAAAACCTGCAATTTTTTGTTCTTTATACTCACTATATCTACCTTGTTCAATAGCCTCACGAATTTCCTCCATCATGGTATTATAGAAATACAAATTATGAAGAACACAAAGACGCATCCCTAACATCTCTTTTGCCTTAAGCAAATGTCGAATATAGGCTCTTGAATAAGATTGACAAGCAGGACAACCACACTCAGAATCTATTGGAGCATCATCTCTTGTATATTTCGCATTTAACATATTCATTTTACCCTCATTGGTATAAACATGACCATGGCGACCGTTTCGTGTCGGGTAAACGCAGTCAAAAAAATCAACCCCTCGTTCAACAGCCTCTAGTATATTCTCGGGTGTACCGACTCCCATGAGGTATGTAGGCTTTTCTAAAGGCAAATAAGGCACTGTCTCATCTAAAATGCGATACATTTCTTCGTGAGACTCCCCTACCGCTAATCCACCTAAGGCATAGCCATCTAAATCCATTTCCGAGATAATCTTTGCATGCTCAATACGAATATCTTCAAACGTTCCACCTTGATTAATACCGAAAAGCATTTGATGTTTATTAATCGTACCGTCTTCACCATTCAAGCGTGCCATCTCATCTTTACAGCGTTGTAACCATCGAGTTGTTCGATCGACAGAGTTTTGCATGTACTCACGTGTTGCAGGATGCGGCGGGCATTCATCAAAAGCCATGGCAATCGTAGATGCCAAATTCGATTGAATCTGCATACTCTCCTCCGGCCCCATAAAAATTTTCCGACCATCTATATGGGATGCAAAATAGACACCTTCTTCTTTTATTTTACGCAATTTTGCCAAACTAAACACTTGAAACCCACCTGAATCCGTTAAAATCGGTCGATCCCAAACCATAAATTTGTGTAATCCCCCAAGATCACGCACCACATCATCACCAGGTCTTACATGAAGATGATAGGTATTCGACAATTCCACCTGACATTTAACCGTCTTCAAATCATTGGTTGACACGCCGCCTTTAATGGCCGCTGCCGTCCCGACATTCATAAAAACAGGTGTTTCAATCGTTCCATGAACAGTATGGAATCGTCCTCTCTTCGCTCTTTTATCTGTTGCAATTAATTCATACATATATTAATTCTTGCCAATAGACCCCTTTACGATCCATTAGTTGCTCCTTTCCGGTTCATTTTACATCGCATCACACGACAAGTTCTACTATTATAGCATAAGTTCGCTATGACGTCATGCTTTCCTTAGGTTTTCCACATATTTGTAGAAACTCTCTATTTGGAGTTCAATCTCCTCGTGATTTAATGCCTTATTTTCTATTATTTCTAGCACCGTCACTAATTGGTTCATATGAAGATTAGCAGCCGACCCTTTGATATAGTGCGCTTGCTTTTTAATGGCATTCGTATCTTTTTGTTTGATATACCTCTGAAGTCGTTCCAAATCTTTCCGATACGTCAACGAAAAATTCTCAATGAGCATATCCAAGGTAACCGCATCAATTCCCATATGTCTTTTAGCACGTTCTCGGTCATAGGTGTATTCCTCTATAGATAATAGATTGTCACCCTCATCCTTCCCATGACCATCTGTTGCTTCAAACTGTCCTCCCGAAGAAATCTCTCCTACTTCCTGTACTTTGTTCGGCGCGTACTGCGGATCCAATCTCAAGTGTCGATGAAAAACACCAATAAGTTGATAATAACTCACCGGTTTAGATATATAGTCATCCATCCCCATCTCCAGATACCGATCTCTATCTCCTTTAATGGCATCCGCCGTTAATGCAATAATGCTTGTTTTCTCTAATCCTTTGGCTTTTTCAATTTGACGAATATCTTGCATGGCTCGAACGCCGTCAAGTAGCGGCATATGAATATCCATTATAATCAAATCATAAGCGTTCTCCTTAAATTTAGATATTGCCTCTAATCCGTTATCTGCAAATTCTGTCACAAGTCCCAATTGTTCAAGCATGACTTTTATAAGAATCTGATTGGTGTGATTATCCTCAGCAACCAAAATCTTTCCAACGAAACGGCATCCTATTCCTTCCGGTTCTCCTTTCATAGAATCCGTAACACTTAATCGCTTGAATATCTTTTGAAATTTTGTATGATAAAAAGGTTCTCTGACAATCCCTTTAAACAAGGACATTTCTTCTTTAGAAAGGGTTATGAATTGATTTGCATAAATAATCGTCGGGTCTTTATATAACGCATAGACAATCTTGGTATCCGCATAGATATTGTCCGTCTCCATGGCAACAAAAAAATCAGGTACTTTCTCTGTTGTTTCTGTTATATCATCTAATACTTCTCCAAAATCACTCAATATACTCGTTAATCGTTTTGTCATGCTAGGATCTTTAGGGTTCTTCGGGTATAACCCAATAACTAAAGGTTTTCCTTGTTGACGAACTTTACATCGATTCCTGTCGGTCTGAAATGAGACATCAAAACTAAAGAGGCTACCTTTATGTTTTTCACTCTGAAGGTCTAGCTGAGACCCCATGGCCTGTACAATCTTTCTAGCAATGGATAACCCTAAACCAGTACCTCCGTATTTCCTTGTGATACTCCCATCTGCCTGCGTAAAGGGCTCAAAAATTTTCTTCTGTCCCTCTTCATCGATACCAATACCTGTATCTTTTACAACAAAACGTAACGCAACATAATCATCGCCCCGTTCAAGCAATAATACTTTAAAAGATACAGTTCCTTTTTGAGGCGTGAATTTTATTGCATTACTTAGTAGATTGGATAACACCTGCTGTAAACGGAAAGAATCACCCACAATGTAATCCGGAATATCTTGATCAAAATAATACGTCAACAGTATTTTTTTTTCATCTGCTTTAACAGAATAGAGTTCAATAAGTTGCTCCAAAAACGTACCGATTTCAAAGCTTTCATTATTTATATCAAAGACATCACTTTCTATCTTACTAATGTCCAAAATGTCATTGATAATCGTTAACAATGAGCGAGCACTTTTTGCAATAATTCCTGCATAATCTTTTTCTAATGCAGGCAACTCACTGTAACTAAGAATATCCGAAAACCCGATAATGGCATTTAATGGGGTTCGAATTTCATGACTCATATTAGCCAAAAACATTGTCTTTGCTGCATTGGCGGCTTCAGCCTTCTCTGCCATGGCAACTAATTGTTGATGCCTCTTACGCTCTTGTCTTATCATGCGATGCGTATATCGAATCATATGAAGGATTATATATCCGAATCCAACAATACAAATACCATTCAAATAGAAATGATAACGACTCACCCATTGAATTAACACATGTACCGATTCCCGTCTTTTGACATAAGCATCTGCAATTCCTATACCTTGTTGTACCACAATCAACCCCACTAAACTAAAACAATACCCCTTAATGACCCTTCCTAGCTCAATAAGCGTTTTCTCATTTTTTTGATGCGACACGCAGTCATCCCCCTAACCCATTATAATCCTATCATACTTCCAAATATACCTTCCTTATACCTTCTATCTCTTGAATAAATACTTCCACTAAGCGTGGGTCAAAATGATGCCCACTCTCTTTTCTAATTTTATCAACAGAACAATCAAAGGTCCATGCTTCCTTATAAGTCCGTTTACTTGTCAAGGCATCAAAAACATCCACTAGAGCTACAATACGCCCCAATAAGGGTATAGACTCTCCCTTTAACCCCTTTGGATAACCGGTTCCATCAAATCTTTCGTGATGTGAAAACGCTATAATCGCTCCCGCATTCAAATACTTACTTTTAGCTTTTTTTAAAATTTCATAACCTATGAGTGGATGTTGCTTCATGATCCGCCATTCCTCATCATTTAGAGGTCCCGGCTTAAGTAAAATATGATCCGGTATACCCACCTTACCGATATCGTGTAGCGGAGCAGCATAATAAAGTATGTCTTGCATTGCCGGCTTTAGTCCATAGGCTTTGGCAAGAATCTTCGAATACTCTGAAACACGCCGGATATGCTCCCCTGTCTCCGGATCTTTGTATTCTGCTGTTCTTCCCACAATTGTTAGTGTTTCAAACTCTCTAGCTAGAACATCTTTTGTTGCATGTCGGACTTCTTCTTCTAATATTCGTGCTCGATTTTCCAAAAGAAGTTGGGCTTTTCTGAGACTAAGCAAATTACGAATCCTTAATTTGAACACCATGCCGTTCATCGGTTTTTTTAGAAAATCATTAGCCCCTAGTTCAAGTGCTTTATAATGCACTTCATCCTCATCTCCGACAGCTGTAACCATTACAATCGGTGTTTTCTGATTCATCATTCGATACTCTTGTATGAAAGACAGACCATCTAACCCAGGCATCATATAATCCACAATAAGCATATCATAGTCCCCAATCAATGCTGCTTCAAGTGCTTCTTTCGCATCTATGTAACTCTCTACATTAATCCCCATTGCCTGTCCATGGATTTCGATCATCTTCAGATTCGTACTGTTATCATCAACAGACAAGACTTTCATTCCTTTAACATCCATCTTCTCACCTCTTCAGAGTTCTTAAGATTATATTTATTATACACTATCTCCTCTCATTGACCAAGTAATAAGTTAACAGGCCCCTTGCTTTATCACTTTAAATCGATTATAATGAAATCATTTAACTGTAAGAATACTTGTCCAAAGAAAGGATGACATTATGGCAGGTTCAACATATGGCACATTATACTCCATTACCACATGGGGGGAATCCCACGGAAAAGCTGTCGGCGTCGTTATCGACGGAGCTCCTGCAGGACTCCCTATAGAAGAACGTGATATCCAACTCGATCTCAATAAGAGACGTCCGGGGCAATCCCCCTATTGTTCTCCTCGAGAAGAAGCGGATAAAGTCAAAATTATCTCCGGCGTCTTTGAAGGCAAAACAACCGGAACCCCTATATCTCTTCTTGTCAACAATAAGGATCATCGTTCAAAAGACTACGGCGAACTCGTTGACGTTTATCGTCCGGGACATGCTGACTACGCCTACGATGAAAAATATGGATTCCGTGATTATCGCGGCGGTGGGCGTTCCTCCGGTCGAGAAACAATCGGGCGCGTTGCCGCAGGTGCAATCGCCAAAAAACTTCTCGGCGAATTAGGTATTCGCATTACAACCTATGCAAAAAGCATCGGACCCCACACCATTAATTACGATAATTTTGACGCGAGTCAAATCTATGAAAACCCCTTCCGTTTCCCGGATGCGGAACTTGTAGAGCCCGTCGAAGAATACATGCGTGAATTAATAAAAATCGGTGATTCCGCAGGTGGTGTGATTGAATGCATCGTGGAAGGCATGCCTGCCGGCATCGGAGAACCGGTGTTTAACAAACTCGACGGTGTTCTTAGTCATGGGATTATGTCTATCGGCGCAATCAAAGGTATCGAAATAGGTGCCGGTTTTGATGCTGCAACCATGACAGGACATACGAACAATGACTTCTTCAAAACAACCGATAAAGGCCCTCAAAAAATAACCAATCATGCCGGAGGTATGACTGGTGGCATTAGCGACGGCTCACCTATTGTCCTTCGGGCCGCTGTTAAACCTACACCAAGTATTCACTTGGAACAACAAGCTTTGGACCGCTTCGGCGAGGTAAGAGATCTTGTTATCGGCGGCAGGCACGATCCGGTTATTGTTCCTCGTGCCGTTATTGTTGTTGAGAACATGGTTGCAAACACTTTAGCTGATATGCTATTACAACAAACTTCCAAACAGATGGACTATCTTAAGAAAATTTTTTCATAAATGATACTAAAAGCTCCGGCCTTAATTGCCGGAGCTTTTTTTTAATTCAGATAACATCACAATAATAGCACCTAGAAAAATGGCCATATCCGCTAAATTATAATACAGACGTGCTGTCTTTTTTAAAGTAAAAAAATCCGTTACCTTCCCTTTAAACATCCGGTCTATGAGATTTCCTATAGCCCCTCCTGCTAAGAAAGAAAGACCGACGGTAATTGCACGGCTACCATTTTTACGAATATTAAACAACCACATACACAAGAGGATAACGGTTGCTAGACCACCTAGACCTTTTAATAGAACCGGCTGCTTCCTCAGCCATCCGCTAAACGCACCTTCATTATAGATAAGCTTACACTTAAACGGTCCTTTTATAACATGTCCACTTGATAATACTTCTCGCGCTCTTTTTTTACTCCATTGGTCTAATACTACGACTACTGCTATGATTCCAATTGCAACAATGACCATCCATTTTCCTCCAAATTCCTTATTGTCACTCTATAATACTCACTGTATTTTTTCTTTATATACGTCAGATAACTTTCTTGACAAACTAAATATATCATATCCTGAATCTTTTTCCAACATCTCATTTCTCATTCATATCCATGTTAATCAAAACAATTCCTTTGTGCCGATTTACGATATGTCGAGCAATCGCCTCTCTTTGCTCCAAGTACTCGATCAAATCATTATGCGTTGTTAAACAGTGCTTCTTTCCATAAGGCGATTCTGCCAGATACCGTAACATCAAGGGTTCCCATAAGGCAATGTCATTAACATCTACGCGTTCCTCACTTATTCGACGAACACGTTCTTCAACCTGTGACGTCATAAGATAGAGAATCTGCATGCCTTTATTTTCTATAATGGCATACAATTCGTCATAAAATAGTCGTATCCGGTCTTCACTTAACGCATAATATAGGAATAATGTATCCAATGTATGGTGAAAAAAAGAACCTTCAAAGACATGATTCTTCCCATTAAAAGCTTCAAAACGTTCACAAATTATTTTTTTAAACACATCAAAAGAACATTGTCCGTCATAAAGTTCATACGCTTCCATTTCTTTATGGAATCCGGGTATGTCTGTAATAATCCGAGTATAAGCAACAATATAGTGATCCTTTTCTTTTATTGAATAGCGCTCAAACGCATCTGCTAATTGCCTATAGCATTTTCTTACCCGCTTATACTCAAGTTCTGTCATATACGCACACCACTTAAGATCAACAGGGGACAAATCGCCCTCATAGACTATTGTATAACCTTCCACCTGTTGACGTAATCGTTGAAGAAATGTACTTTTCCCGGAACCCGGCAATCCTTCAATGATAAGATTATCTTTCATATTGTCTCCTATCCTTTTCTATGGAGATTATAAGCCGTTGTTTAAGATTCATTCAACGACATATCTCCAAAATGTATCCATTGTTTTCGTCGCATAAATTCAGAAATAATAAAGGTAAGAAGAGCCGGAAGAATGATATGCAACAAAAGAATTTCCACGAAAAGAAGCGCGGGTGATTCACTCGAGGACATATCTTTCCATGTCATTATTTGCCCCACAAGACCACTCGTTCCCATACCGGCTCCCGATGCATTATTCGTCATTTTAAATACCATTGTTGAGACGGGCCCAAGTATAGCCGAAGCCAATGTAGGCGGTATCCATATTCTAGGATTTTTGACTATATTAGGGACTTGAAGCATACTCGTACCTAACCCTTGAGCCAACAATCCACTGACTTTATTCTCCCTATAACTTGCTACTGCAAATCCAATCATCTGTGTAGCGCAACCTACTGTTGCCGCACCTGCCGCTAGTCCGTTCAAACCAAGTATAATCGACAATGCAGCCGAACTAATGGGCAAAGTCAAAATCATTCCCATTAATGCACTCACTAAGATCCCCATTAGAAAAGGTTCTTGTTCTGTTGCTATAACAATAAGTTGACCCAACATGGTCATAAAATTAGATACAACGGGCCCGATGAGAAGTCCTACACCGCCACCTACAACAATTGTAATAATCGGTGTTAACACAATATCTAATTGTGTTTTTTCCCGCAATTCTGCGGCCCGCTTCAATCCCGATAAGCACTGCGATAAAAGCGCCTAGTGGCTCTCCCGGTCCAATTAAGGTTACATGTCCTTCTTGAAAAGCTGCTTGCGAAAGTATGATTTTGGAATAGGCCCCAACAAAACCTGTAACTGCTGATGCATAAATCACCAGAGGAACACTTTTAAATTTGTGAGCAACACCTACACCAATGCCGACTCCCGTAAGAACCGAAGCCATATTCCCCATCCATATCAAACTCTTTACATGAATTAATTCACCTATCTGCTGCAGAATGAGACCTACAATAAGAGTAGAAAACAACCCTAGCGCCATTCCACTTAGTCCATCCACCAAATAATGATTTACATATCCTTTTACACGTTCTTTCACTGTCTGTCTCCTTGTCTTAATTTAAGCTATATGTGCCTTGCACCTGTCAAGACACTTGTTTCTATTATAGGTATTATAATATAACTCATAACTTTTTGCTACTCTTTTATTCCAAAACACCGGTCTATACCTTTCATTATATAGACAAGCAGACACATTAATTAAAAAATACCCGTCGATCTATACTTTCTAATCGACGGGCAGCTATGTAATAAAAAAGGATTGTAGACCTTCTATCCTATCTTTAATCTCGAGTTTTATACTTTACCAATATCCTCCATATTAAAGGGTGTATTTTGATAAACATAATAATTCAACCAGTTAGAATACAAGAGATTCGCATGGGATTTCCATGTAGACTCCGGCATATTTGACGGGTCGTCATCAGGATAATAATGCGCCGGAATCGATGGATTAAGCCCTCTGTTGAAATCTCGTTCATATTCTTCTTTTAATGTATACGCATCATATTCTGAATGTCCGGATACAAACACTTGCTTCTCATCCTTAGACATAGCAATATAGAAGCCGGCCTCTTCAGATACAGATAATAATTGAAGATGGCTGTTGTCATTAATAGCTTCTGTCGAAACGGTTGTATGACGAGAGTGCGGAACACGAAATTCATGATCGAATCCTCGTACTAAAGGACAGTATTCATCCACTACATTATGTTTAAATACACCATGCAGTTTTTTATCTAGCGGAACTTTAGGTATTCCATAATGATAATACAAACCCGCCTGGGCACCCCAACAGATGTGGAATGTACTAGTTACATGGGTTTTCGTCCACTCCATAATCTGTGTCAGTTCATCCCAATAAGTTACGCCTTCAAAGGGAAGATTTTCAACGGGTGCACCTGTTATAATCATTCCATCAAACTTCTGATCCTTGACTTTGTCAAAGGTTGTATAAAAAGATTTCAAATGTTCTATCGGTGTATTTTTCGATTCATGAGACTTTGGCATCAGTAGGGTGACAACAACTTGCAAAGGTGTATTACTCAGCATTCGCAACAATTGTGTCTCTGTCTGTTCTTTCAAAGGCATCAAGTTGAGAATGGCTATATGCAGTGGACGTATATCCTGTGTCGTTGCACGATGCTCATCCATAATGAAGATATTCTCCTGCTGTAAAATCTGTTTGGCTGGCAAATGCTCTGGTATTTTTATCGGCATCCTACTTACTCCTTTTCTTAACATTTTTATAAAAAGGCGTCAAGCAACTTCTTTCACGACACCTTTGTCAGGCTAATTGTTCCCATTATACACGATATTCCTGATAATTGAAAGACTAATCCGATAGACGCGCTTCGTAGATGGATTGTCCGGGTTCTACAATAGGATACACATTTGCCTCTGTATCCACAACGCAGTTCACAACAGCTACCCGATTATCCGAAAACACCTCGTCTAAAACAGGCTCAACATCGTCAATCGACTTTATTTCAAATCCTCTGGCACCGAGTGAATCAGCAAACTTAACATAGTCAATAGAGTCCGTTAGCGATATAGATGAAAATCGTCGATCATGAAAATGATGTTGCCACTGGCGTACCATGCCTAACGCACGATTATTCATAATAAATATCTTAATCGGAAGATTATTGTTTACTGCTGTAATGATCTCATTAAAATTCATGCGGAAAGAACCGTCACCGGTAATCATAATAACTTGTTCATCAGGTTTTGCGAATTGTGCACCTATCGCTGCACCGAGACCATATCCCATAGTTCCTAAGCCTCCACTAGTCAACAACTTATTGGGCTTTAAAAATGGGTAATGTTGAGCCACCCACATCTGGTGTTGCCCGACATCTGTTGCAACGATGGCATCCTCTTTCATTTTAGCAATAGCCTTAAGAATATAAGGAACATTAATCTCTGTTCTGTTAATTTGATGGTCCACTGTCTCTTTTAACGTTTCGATCCGATCAATCCACTCTTCATTGTGCTTCTTAGGTGAATCCTGCAACAACGATAAAAGAGCTATTTTGATATCCCCTTCAATATGATAATCCACCACTACATTTTTATTGATTTCAGCAGGATCAATATCAATTTGAATAAGTGCCGCATGTTGGGCAAACCCAGATTTTTTACCTACAACTCGGTCGCTAAATCTAGCTCCGATAACGATCAACAAATCGGCTTCATCAATTGCTGTATTTGATACCATTGAACCATGCATCCCTATATTCCCCATATATAACGGATGATTTGCAGGCATAGCCCCTAATCCCATAAGGGTACAGGATGTAGGTGCTTCAATGCGTTCAGCAAAAGCAATTAACTCTTCGTATGCATCTGAACGAACAACACCGCCACCGGCTAGTATCATCGGTCGCTTTGCTTCTCGAATTGCCGTATGCACCATTGGATCCATCGTAATCACTTTACTATGAATCACTTTTTTGGGTTCTTCATAGTCATAGTCGGATTCTTCCCATGTTATATTTTTAGGTATATCCACCAAGACTGGACCGGGTCGTCCGGATTTCGCTATAAAAAAAGCTTCACGCAAAACACCGGCTAAATCATGTATATCCTTTACCATGAAATTATGTTTTGTTATCGGTTGCGTTATTCCAAAAATATCCACTTCCTGAAAACTATCTTTACCTAATTTGTCCACTTCCACATTGCCTGTTATCGCCACCATAGGAACAGAATCCATATAGGCTGTTGCTATTCCTGTAACCAAATTTGTTGCTCCGGGACCTGATGTTGCCAAGCAAACCCCCACTTCCCCTGAAGCTCTGGCATAACCATCCGCTGCATGGGAAGCTCCTTGTTCATGGGACGTTAATATATGGTTAATTTCATCGCGATGTCGATACAACGCATCATATATATATATCGTTGCGCCTCCGGGATATCCGAAAACATGGGTCACACCTTGTTCTTTCAAACATTCAATTACAATTTCTGCTCCACTTAATTTCATTGAGTGACTCCTTTCTTCAACAAAGGCGCTTCTGCCGCCTATTGTATAGCGAATTAATTATAGGGAAAAACATATTATAAAGAGTATAAAAAAACCCTCGTCCTTGATAAAAAGGACGAAGGTTAAACTCCGCGGTACCACCTTAGTTCACATATGTGCACTTAGTCATACAGAAAGGGGGTTGTCCTTTCGATATGGTGTCAATATAACGGTCGACTACCGGCCAGGCCTACTCCTAAAATTCAACCCGCAACTCCCAGGCTACCTTCACTGACTACCTCATGGAAATTTCTCACCATCATTTCCTCTCTGCTATGGGAATCATCAATTACTCTTCCTGTTCTTCGTCATTCTCGAGCTATTCACATACACATAAAATGTGTAATGTTTTAACTATCATACTTTAAATCGCTAAATTTGTCAAGTGCATTTTGGAACCCTAGGATGCTCAACGTCCAACAATTGGGCGCTCTCGTCTATGTAACAAATATAATAGCGATTACGTCCTAGTTCTTTGGCCTTATACAATGCCTCATCTGCTTGATTGAAAACTATTGTATATTCCTGAATTCGATTTTTAATAAAAGCCGCACCTATACTCATCGTAACATAGTTTTCCACCTTGGAAAAATCATGGACAATATGCATAGCCTCAACCTCTTTAATTATAGCATTTAATAACTCTATACAGCTTTCCAAATGAACGGATTCTACAACGGCAAAAAATTCATCACCACCATATCGAAAGAGATGATATTTATCTTTACCTGCTCTAGATTCAAGGGTATTCGCTAATGTCCGGCTAATCAATTTAAGACAACTGTCCCCCATAACATGTCCATAATTATCATTATACTGTTTAAAATAGTCGATATCTATCATCATGGCAACCGCCGGCAATTTATTATCGACGGAACCAATAAAATTTTTGCCAATATATTGCCCCAAAGCATGTCTATTATGAAGGCCGGTAAGCCCGTCACGATATGAAGCATCTTCAAGTTTCCGATTAGCAACCAACAATTCTTTAGCCCGATTCATATTGGTAACAGCTATAGCTATATAAGAAGCTAGTACTCGAAGACTTTCAAGGTCCATATATGAAAAAGCATTTTTCTTGTATGACTGGACAGTAACACCACCTATCGGGACTTGTTCAAACTTTATTGGCGAAAAAACAATACTTCGCATCTCTGCTTGATCGATAATATTGTATGAAGCTTCATCTAAATGTTTCTTATTGTATTCCTTATCCTTGGAGTCATAAACGATAATCTCATGTTCACGTTTAATACAATGAACCATAACATAGTTTTCTTCATCACGATCAATGCGAAATTCTTTATATTCCTCTTGAGAAATATAGCGATAGTCAATGGTATCCGTTGCATCATCAATAAGTCCCAATCCAATGGTATCATAGTCAAACAAATCCCCGGTTTCATTAAGAAGAACCTCTATTATTTCATCTAACTCATGACATGCCGTAATTTTCTGACCAATCTCCGACAAAACTTTTAATGTCTTTATGGATCGTTGTAGTTTATCAACTTCAGCCAAATCTTCTTGTTCACCTGCACTTCGTTCTATCCTTTGTAAAGACATGTTTTTCATTTGATTATATGAGTTTTCACTGATCTCAACATAACGGCTAAGAAGTCTATAGGCCATTTCGTAATCTTCACGTTTTTGATAGACTTCCACTAATAACTTTAAAGCTTTGGCTTCATGACTATATAAGGTTTTCAATCTAGCTATTTCTACAACTGGCTCTAGAATTTCCCGCACCAACTCATATTCCTTGGCTACAAATGCTTCTCTGGCATAGCTCAAGGTAATCTCAAATCGATCAACTTCTTCCGATTCTTCTTTAATATAACTCAATGCTTCTATAAACAAGTCATTCGATGTTGCAAAATCTTCAGTTTCATGATAATGAATAATCCCTTTATTACACAAAACATATCCTTTGCCTATATCATCATTAATCTTATTAACAATGCATTCCGTTAGTTGATTATAGTATTTAGCTTTAAGATAGCTTTTTTTGTAGATATAGACTTCACATAAGTTAGCGTAGATTGTTCCTAGCAACAATTGATTGTCATTCTCCTTGGCAATAACCATAGCTTCGTATAATCGCTCCGTCGCCTGCTTATAATCCCCTACATCCAAATATATCAGTGCTAAATTATTGAGGATCGTCTCTTTTTGATGGTATACATCCGGATAATCCTCCAATATACCTAACGCTTCTGTATACTTGTCTATAGCGCTATAAACTCGACCCATGCTCATATAAACATTCCCTCGTCGATTCAAAATCTTCACGAGGCACTGAGCCAACATATGACGTCTGGCAATGGCCGTTCCTTTTTTATAGAAGGTCATTGCCTTTACCACATTTGTTTTTTTCTCTTCAAGTATACCAAAGTAATAAAGGCTATAGGCAATGAGTTCATACATATCCTCTGCCAACGCTTGTTCATAATGACGAATAGTAATCTCCATCGCTTCTTCTAATCGTTGCGCATCAATCAACTCTTGTATTTGACGTATGACATCGTCTATTGATTCTCTTTTTATCATTGAATTCATCACCTCACCGCTTCGCCTAAATTTCTATTACTTCATATCATCCATTATTCCTTTTAATAAATCAATCACCATTTTAGGATTTGCCTTGCCCTTTGTTTTCTTCATCATCTGCCCCATAAGGGATTGAATTGCGGCTTCTTTTCCACTCAAATAATCGTTTACAGCTTTTTCATTGGCTGCTATAACTTCCTTAGCCATATCTGTCAACGCACTATCATCATTGATTTGTTTCAAGCCCTGTTCTTCGACGATTGCCTCAGGATCTTTATCCTTTTCCCACATCGTTGCAAAGACTTTTTTTGCGATACTAGAGCTTATTACATTCGTGTCTATAAGTTTTGCCAATTTCCCTAAATGCTTCGCATCTATAGGAATAGCTCCTTCTTCTTTTTCTTCCTCATTAATTCGGGAGAACACTTCTGAAATAATCAAATTTGCAACCCCTTTTTTATTCTCTGTTTCAAGACATGCTTTATCAAAGTAATCTGAAATAAGACGCGAATTAACAAGAAGCTGTGCATCATATTCAGACAATCCATCCACCTTCGTATAACGTTCTAAACGCGCATCCGGCAATTCAGGGATTGTTTGACGAATTGCTTCGATTTTTTCGTCAGATGTAACAATCGGCATAAGATCCGGAGCCGGAAAATAGCGATAGTCATGTGCCTCTTCTTTGGAACGCATGGAAATCGTAACGCCTTTTGCTTCATCCCAACGTCGCGTCTCTTGAACCACTTTACCACCGGATTCAATTAATTTAATCTGGCGTTTTGCTTCGTACTCCGCTGCTTTTACTGCAAAGTTAAAGGAGTTGATATTTTTCATTTCTGTACGTGTCCCAAATTCTGTCGCACCTTTTTTCCGTACGGACAGATTCACGTCACAACGAAGGGAACCTTCATTCATCTTACAATCGGATACATCCGCATAGAGTAAAATAGTACGGAGTTTTGTCATAAATTGACGCACTTCTTCCGGAGAGCGTAAATCCGGTTCCGTAACAATTTCGATGAGAGGAACACCACATCGATTATAGTCGATATATGTTCCGTTAGCTTCATGAATTAATTTCCCTGCATCTTCTTCAATATGGATACGTGTAATACCTACACGTTTCTCTTCGCCATTCACTTCGATATCTACATACCCTTCATAGCATAGGGGTAAGTCATATTGAGACGTTTGATATGCTTTCGGTAAATCCGGATAGAAGTAGTTCTTTCTATCTTGCTTAGAATACTGATGTATATGACAGTTTGTTGCCAAGCCTGCCTTGATTGCATAATCCACTACTTGACCGTTAAGGACAGGTAATGTACCGGGCATCCCTGTACAAATAGGACAACAATGTGTATTCGGCTCACCACCGAATTCCGTTGTACAATCACAATATATTTTCGTTTTGGTCTTTAACTCTGAATGGACTTCAAGTCCGATAACTATTTCATAATCTTGATATGCCATTATTCCACCTCTATCCTATTACCGTCGTATGGTCTGCTACAGTGTGTTGTTGCTCAAATTGATACGCAAAATTCAATATGGTTTTCTCATCAAATGCCTTCCCTATGAGCTGCATGCCAATAGGCAATCCCTTATCATCAAAACCACAATTAATGGATAAAGCCGGAACACCTGCTATATTAATAGGAACAGTACATATATCTTGAAGATACATTTCAACAGGGTTATCTGTTTTCGCACCTATTTTGAAAGCTGTTGTAGGGCCTGTCGGAGTCAATAACACATCATACGTCTCATATAAACGATCAAACTCTTTCTTAATCAATGTACGTACTTGTTGCGCCTTTTTATAGTATGCATCATAATACCCCGAACTAAGAGCATAAGTTCCCAGCATTATGCGACGCTTCACTTCTTTACCGAATCCTTCATCTCGTGTATTTTTATACAATTCCATAAGATTATCAAATTCCGATGTTCGGTATCCATATTTAATACCATCATAACGTGCCAAGTTAGAGGATGCCTCAGCAGATGAAATCAAATAATAGGCTGGCAGGGATAAATTGGATAAGTCAAAGGAGACCTCTTCGACAACTGCACCCAAAGACTCATAGACTTTAGCTGCTTTATGAACGGCTTCTTTAACTTCTTCTGAGATTCCGTCACCAAAGAACTCTTTAGGTAATCCGATTTTCTTTCCTTTTATCGACTCCTCAAGACCCTTTGTGAAATCTTCCATCTCAACAGGGGCGCTTGTTGAATCATATCGGTCATGGCCCCCTATAATATTTAGTCCAATAGCTGCATCCGTTACCGTTGAAGCAATAGGACCAATTTGATCCAAGGAAGAAGCGAAGGCAACTAACCCAAAACGAGAAACTCGGCCATAGGTCGGCTTTAATCCAACCACACCACAGAATCCGGCTGGCTGACGAATAGATCCACCTGTATCAGAGCCAAGAGTCAGGGGAGCCATTGCTGCTGCAACTGCTGCTGCTGATCCTCCTGAGCTACCTCCCGGAACAGCATCTAAATTCCAAGGATTTTTTGTCACTTTGAATCCGCTATTTTCTGTAGATGAGCCCATAGCAAATTCATCCATATTCAATTTACCTAACATGACCATGTCATGTTCTTTAATTTTTTTTATAACGGTCGCATCATATGGGGGTACAAAATTTTCTAACATCTTTGAGGCACAAGTCGTTTTGATTCCCGACGTACAGATATTATCCTTAATGCCAATAGGTATACCTGCATAAATGGAAACCGCCTCATTATTCATACGTTTCGTGTCAATCGATTTTGCATGCGCTATAGCTTCCTCTTCGTTCAATGACAAAAAGGCTTGAATCTGAGGATCGACTTTTGCAATTCGATCAAAATATTGGCGTGTCACCTCTTCGCTACTAACAGCTTTACTCCCTAATTGTTCGGCTAATTCTTTAATTGTATACATGTCTTCCTCCTACTCTACAACCTTAGGTACGGTGTAGCAACCTTTCTCATGACTTGGAGCATTCTCCAATAATGTCTCTCTCTCCATTGACGGTTGCAGTACATCGTCACGAAATACATTCTGAAGAGGTATAACATGAGCAGTCGCATTTACATCTTCGAAGGTTATCTCATTCATCTGATCTGCAAATTCCAGAATCATTTCCATATCTGTTGTCAAACTACTAATCTCTTCTTCAGATAAGTTTAGCCGTGCAAGATGGGCAACATGTTCCACTTGTTCTTTTGTAATTTTCATGATTATCCTCCATTATCTCTCTTATCGCTTTGTCTTCACATTAACATTCATTTTATCATAGCAATCCTGATTATTCAATCATCATCCTTACTTACTGTATCAATGTAAAGCACTATTGATATGAAACATCGTTATAAAGGTTTCTTCACTGATGATGGGAATGTCAAGACTTTTAGCTTTCTTATTCTTACTCGATGATGATTCCACATCATTATTAATTAAATAGGTTGTTTTGGCTGATACACTACCTGTTACTTTTCCACCTAATTTTTCAATAACGTCCTTTAACGCATTTCGATTCTCAAACTGCTCAAGACTGCCGGTAATTACGAATACTTGACCTTCCAACGTCTGTTCTGTTGCTTCATTTCTCTCATCCGAAAATTCAATAAATGTCAGTAAATGGTTTATCTCTTCTTGATGGGTCGGATTATGAAAATACTCATAGAGGCTTCTTGCAATAATGTCACCGAACCCTTCGACTTCCACCAATTCATCTATAGATGCTGACATAATCTTTTCTAAATCTGCATGATACGCTTTCACTAAAAGTTTAGCATTACTTAATCCAACGTGATTAATGCCTAGGGCATAAATAAAATTCGCCATTTTCACCGATTTTGATTTTTCAACAGATGTCAACAGATTGTGATAGGATTTTTCTCCAAATCCCGCTAAAGATAGAATAACCTCTTCCACTTCCTTACGATTTAAACGAAACAAATCACTAAATTCATGAATAACATGTTCCTCGATAAGCTTTTCTATGGTTGCTTCTGATAGCCCCTCAATATTCATTGCATTTCTGGATACAAAATGTCCTAATTGCTTAACACGTTTTGCCGGACATTCCGGATTTGTACAATACAAAACTTTTACATCATTCACATGACGTATTTCTGTTTCTTGTTCACATACCGGACACTGGGACGGTATAGCAATACTATTACTTCGTGTCATATTATCTGCCACTTGAGGGATAATCATATTGGCCTTATAAACACTGATTTCATCCCCAATACCTAATTCTAACTTCTCCATTATGCTAATATTGTGCAAACTAGCACGTGCTACAGACGTTCCTTCTAGTTCAACCGGTTCAAACATTGCTACCGGGTTTATAAGTCCGGTCCGAGAAGCACTCCAAAAAACTTCTGTTAATGTTGTTGTAGCCAATTCATCCTGCCATTTAAAGGCAATGGTATCACGCGGGAATTTAGATGTCGCACCCAGGCTTTGGCTGTATAGCTTATTATTATAAGTTAATACCAAACCATCACTGCCTACATCATTTGTTTCTATCCCCTTTGCCATTCTATCAATGGCATCATCTAAAGAGGATCCGTTAACCTTTATATAATCCACACATTCAAACCCTAAGTCTTCCAGCATCTTTAATTCTTCTGATTTATAAGCAATTGCTTCCTCTCCAAAATCACTTCCTGCTGAGACTAATGTAAATGCATAAAAACGTACATGACGGCGACGTGTCACTTCACTGTTTAGTTGTCTCACCGAACCGCTACATAAATTTCTAGGGTTCTTATATTGATTTTCAGGTTCTAGAGATTCATTAATCTTCTTAAAATCAGAATAGGTGATAACCGCCTCCCCACGTACAACTAGTTGCCCTTTATATTGAATGGACAAGGGAAGATTCTTGAATTGTCTTGCATTTGGAGTAATAACCTCACCAATTGTTCCGTTTCCTCTGGTTACTGCTTTGGTCAGTTGCCCCCCATTATAGGTTAATACAACGGTCAACCCATCTAGCTTATAGGATAATACGCCCTCATGTTCTCCCAACCATTCTATCAATTCGTCGCGTTCTTTCGTCTTGTCCAAAGATAACATCGGATAAGCATGCTCCTCTTTTGGCAATGCAGTTAACAATTCATAACCGACCTGTTGGGTTGGACTTTGAGACAATACAATCCCGGTTTCTTTTTCCAGTTCTATCAATCTGTCATAATACTGATCATACTCGTAATTACTCATCAATTCCGTATTCTCTTGATAATAGGCTTTTGACGCTTCATTTAAACGGGCAATGAGTGCTTTCATCTCTTCCAATTCTGTCATAGTCATATCTCCATTTGTTCAAAACTATCCTTCTACACTTGTATCGGACGTATTTATTTATGTCTAAAAAAAGACAAGGCGGCAACCGCAGTTACACATCTTGTCTTAAACGTAGACTCTTCAAAGCAATACATTCTTTGCACTGCTTATGCCTATACACCAACCGTTCTTGTATCATTGAATCACTCGATATATCTGAATGCTGACGTATCCGCGCACACATATATTATATCAAATATTAGATCCATGAACAAGACCAATGAAAGTACATACACAACAGTCTTAAATTATTCATCTAGATTCGTATAGACGTTTTGTACATCATCATCATCTTGTAATTGATCCAACATTTTCTCCATTGCGTCACTATCATCACCTTCTAGTTCAACAGTGGTTTGAGGCACTTGTGTAACCTCTGCAGACATCGGTGTGATGCCATTGTCTATAATGGCCTGATTCACAGAACTAAAGGTTGCCGGATCCGTTGTAATAACATATCCGCCCTCTTCTGTTTCAACATCTTCCGCACCTGCTTCAATAGCCATCATCATCAATTCATCTTCATCAACAGAAGCATCTGCTTCGACAACGATTACGCCTTTTTTATCGAACATAAAGGATACACAACCGGTTGTTCCTAAATTTCCGCCATACTTTGAAAAGGCATGACGTACATTGGAAGCCGTTCGGTTCTTATTATCTGTAAGACACTCCACAATAACTGCAACACCGGAAGGTCCATAACCTTCGTACACAATCGTTTCATATTCTACATTAGCACCTTCACCACTCGCCCGTTTAATGGCACGACTAATCGTATCGTTCGGCATATTGTTTGACTTTGCCTTATTGATGATGTCGTTAAGGGCTGAATTCAATGCGGGATCAGGTCCTCCCTGTTTGACTGCAACAACAATTTCACGGCCGATTTTAGTAAAAATCTTGCCTTTTATCGCATCATTTTTCGCCTTTTTATGCTTAATATTGGCAAATTTTGAATGTCCTGACATGTTTTCACTCCTACTCTATTTTTTCATCCATCTATCATCCGAATAAGGACAAACAGAGGATTTTTCTCATTATTTGATGGTTAAACCATCGTTTTATTCTATCATGTTTTGTCCGCTTCAACAAGATTATTCATCCATTTCCTAGAAACTAAACGCTTTAAACCAAATCCCAATTTAACAAATTCTTCAAAAAGGATTGCGGCATATACAAAGGGAAGATCCCACTTAAAAACTAATCCTGTCAAAAACGCCAAAGGTACACCAATCCCCCAAACACCAAGTCCGTCCAAAAGAGCTGAGAAGGTCGTATCCCCACCACTGCGAAGAATCCCTACAATCACAACCAAATTCACAGATTTGAACATTAGATACAATCCGAAGACATTCAATGTACCGATAATATTATAATATACCCCGGCTGATTGATTATAAATGCTTGCAATTGACGGCGCTAAGAACATTACCATCAATCCAATCACTGCGCCAAGGACAAAATTAATCCGAACAAACCGTTTTGCATCTTCATAAACAGATTCTCCTTCTTTGGCTCCTAAAGAATTCCCTAAAATGATGGCACATGAATTACCGACACCTACCGAAAATACAAAAGCAATTTGTTCAATGGTCTGAGTAATAGCCATTGTCGCCATAGCATCTCTATTCATCCGTCCATATACAATAGAATACATCGCCACCCCTGTCGACCACAATACCTCGTTAATAACAACCGGTGTTGCAATCTTAATAAATCGGGATGTCATATCCTTATGATAGCTAAATATTGTTTTCAAACGACCGGCCGGTGGCAGATGCATGACATTCACTGCAACTAGCATCAGAACACATTCTAATGTTCTGGCAATTAATGTGGCAATTGCTGCTCCACGTACCCCCATTGCCGGTGCATTAAAATGGCCGTAAATCAACGTATAGTTCAAAAATGTATTGACACCAATAGCTATAATAGTAATCAGCAATGGTAAACGTACATAGTTTGTACTTCGAAGAACAAACATCGTTGAAAATGAAACCGCAGTAATCATATAGCTGATTCCTACAATTCTCAAATAGCTCGCACCTTCATAAATAACACCTTGATCCGGTGTAAAAATGCGCATAACCTGATAAGGAAAAAGAACAGCTGCGACGGTAAACAGGGCTGCACCAAGTAATGCAAAAGTTAGGCTCAATCCATACACACGTTTTATATTGACCAAATCCTTCTTTCCCCAAAATTGCGCCGTAAGTATTGAGGAGCCGCTACTCATACCGAACAAAAATAAATTCAGAAGAAAAAAGACCTTATTGGCTGCACCTACGCCTGCTATAGATGCCTCCGATAAGGAACTGATCATAAATGTATCTACCATATTCAAGGATGATACAATAAGTTGCTGTAAGGTTATAGGAACTGATATAGCAATCAGTCGCTTATAAAAATTATGATTCATGACTGTCTATTGACCTCCGTCAACACCTACCCATAGATGTTCGATAATATCTGTTGCCAACATGCGATGGCCTCGCGTTGTCGTTGTCTTTTCCTTGTCGCAAATTGCTTGATCCCCGGCAAAACTATGAAGCGCTGTACCATAAACGGCAGCTTCTTTCAGACTTAAGCCTTGAGCAACGCAACCTGCAATCGTACCGGCCAGAACATCTCCTGATCCACCGGTAGCCATTCCTGAGTTCCCCATACAATTAATATAACAGGTTCCTTCTTTATCACTTATCACTGTCCGAGCACTTTTTAAGACAACCGTTACTCTGTTCTTCGTGCTATATGCCTTAGCGATAGGCAAAGGGTTTTCAAGAATTCCACTTGAAGGATACCCTGTCAAACGAGCCATTTCACCTATATGAGGTGTCATAATAAGTTCACACCGACGTTGTTCTAACCATTCCGGATGTTCACTGATAATATTCAAACCATCCGCATCCATTACCACTTTTATTTCTGACATGAGTACTTCTGCAACAAGATGTTGAGCTCTTAGAGACTTCGATAGTCCTGAACCGATTGCAATCACATTCACTGAATGGCAAAATGTATAAATGAAATTATTGTATTCATCTTTTGTCATATGTGAGCCATAGGTGACAACAATCGCTTCGGGCAATTGCTGAATCAAGATTTGCGCAAAGGCTTCTTCAGCCATTATCTTAACCAATCCTGCCCCGGAACGGTATGCCGCTTTCGCCACCAGTATCGTAGCTCCCAACATAGAAGCATCCCCTGCAATAACACCAACGGTACCAAAAACGCCTTTATGGGAATTCTCAGGCCTTGAAAATACTCGTTTAAACGGTTGACTTTCCATTGTCTCTGGCAAGAGAAGTTCAATTGGATCCGTGACAATTGCAAATGCTTCATCTAAAATACCGATATCCGCAACCCTCAGTTCTCCGACATAGTCCACTGCCGGAAATAAAATTAATCCTAGCTTTGGGCATCCAAAGGTTATCGTAACCGCTGCCTGCACCGCTTTACCCATAACTTTGCCGTTGTCACTATTAACCCCTGTCGGTACATCCACGCTTACAATCGGTGCCCTACCGTCATTAATCAAATCAACAATATGACTGTACACAGGTGATAAAACACGTTGACACCCTGTGCCTAACATAGCATCTACGATAATCCCTGCGCGACTTATCTGAAAACGGACTTCCTCTTCCCACAGGCTAACCTCGGTTTCTAGACTATGCATACGAAATTGCTCCGGTCTTGATAGAGCCATTTGTTCACAACAATGATAATTTGACAACGTTTCTTTGCCCATATGTTCGACATTACCTACTGAGTATACGGTTACATTCACGTTATTATGACATAGCCACCTTGCAATGGCATACCCATCACCACCATTATTGCCCGAACCGCAAAAAAGAACAACACCATTATATGTCGCCTCTCTATATGTTTCTTCCATCAACACATCAACTACAGATTTGGCTGCATTCTCCATAAGTACATTTTCCGAAATTCCCATAGTTTCTGCCATGAAACGGTCTATTCGCTTCATATCTTGACTTTTTAATGCATACATAGTTTATCTCCTAACATACTTCCTTGTATTGCTTTTGTATCAATCTTCACCGACTGCCACAGCCGTTACATAGTCTTTTCCATTGGATATAGATACATGTATAGAGACAATGCCAAGACTTTTGGCCCTTTCCAGTGCTTGTCCATAGAGATTTACATATGGCTTGCCTAAATCATCTCTAAGAACCTCTATATCTTTGAGTCCAAATTGTCGAAACCCGGTCCCCAAGACTTTAGCTACAGATTCCTTCACTGCAAAATTGCCTGCAACAGGAATTTCTACATGTTTTCTAGCATCAAAGAACCTTTGTTCTTCCTTCGTAAAATACCGTTCAACAAACCCTTCTTTTCCACAGGCCGTCTTTATACGCTTTATCTCGATAATATCCGTACCTAAGCCTTTAATCATCCAATCCCCTCTCACTATCTTTGATATAGTAAGCATCGTATTGACTAATGACATCGGAACCGACAACATCATGCATATAGCCATATAATTTTTGATACTCTTCATTTTTTTCATCCCTGCGAATAATTGTTTCCTTAATTTCTTCTTTCAGTGTTTGAACCTTTTCATCTAACTTTTTTGCCTCTTGTTTATCTTCTAACATGGTATGATAGAACTGACTCATCGTAGCCGTTACAAGCTCCCGATTGGCTTCACTTATCTTTTCCGGTAAAACAGTCAACCGTTCTTCCATTTTATTCATCTTCCCATTAATTTGTTCAATATACTTTCGGTTTTTTTCCATAGTTTTGAAGGCACTCGGATCTGAGCCGTCATTGGCGCTTCCCATTTGGCTCACAATTTCATCCATCATTTTTTTCTTCAACTGACTATAGTCTTTGAGCTGTGTATTAAGCGAACCTTGTTCCTTCAATAAACCATTAAGTTTTTTCTCAATCGTCTGAATACGAAGCGGTTTTTTACCATCAAAGAGTTCATGCCACTTATTATCTAGCACAAGAAGATGAATCGTTTTATTAATTTGAACTTCAAAGTTATCACGTTTAAAGAAACCCAAAATACACCTCCCTTTCCACAAGTTAGAACAGAGTTAGCAAATATCAACGGCTTCGTCGATAATCACTAACTCTCTCGCCACAAATTATTCGTCTTATAATTGATCCTTTATTTGGTAAGATAATGTCATCAAGCTTTCTGATAAATGTACATTTTCCACAATAACCTGTTCACTCTTCACTTCAAGATCAATAGGAGCAAAGTTCCAAATTCCCTTAACTCCCCAATCAGCTAAATCATTGGCAATTTTTGGTGCTTTTTGTTTTGGTAATGTCAGCACGGCAATATCAATATGATTATTACGTACAAACTCTTCCATTGTATCAATATCTTGAATATCAATACCACGAACAGAAATACCGATTAAACGCGGATTAACGTCAAACAACCCTTTTATGACAAACCCTCGTTTCTCAAAATCAATATAGTTCGCAAGAGCCTGACCTAAGTTACCGGCACCGACGATGATAATGTTATATGTTTTTTCTAATCCGAGAATCTTTGCAATTTCGCTATACAGATACTCCACATTATATCCATATCCTTGTTGTCCGAAGCCACCGAAATTATTCAAATCCTGGCGAATTTGTGATGCAGTTACTCCCATACGTTGGCTCAATTCCTTTGAGGATATACGAACCACGTCATTTTCGAGTAATTCACCTAAATATCTATAATATCTAGGAAGCCTTTTAATGACTGCTGTGGATATTTTCTTCATTCCTTCATTATTGTCTGACATCTCAATGCCCCCTATTTCATTTTATACGGTTATTATATCCTTTTGTGAAAACCATGTCAAATACTTCTCACATAAGACATTGCCCTTGCACAGGATAAATGCTATTATAGTGATTAAAGATTGATAATGCAACACCAAGAAAAGTGGCCTTGCCACGGTTTGCTTTTTGCAAATTTCGGTGGCTACTAATCAACATGAATAACAACAACGAAAGGTGATCCATCATGATTTTATCGTGTCAACATATACGCTATAGCTATCTCGTAGAGCCGGTCTTAAACGACGTTTCCTTTCACATTGATGATGGGGAACAAACTGCCATTGTCGGTGTCAACGGCGCAGGGAAAACAACACTTTTTAACATTTTAACTGGTGAACTTAGCCCGGACGAAGGACAACTGTTTATCAATAACGACATCTCTATAGGTTATCTCACTCAGAACGCTCGTGTTGACTCTGACAAAAGTGTTTATGACGAAATCTATACCGCAGACAAAAAACATCTTCAGATGAGTGCTCAATTACGACAATTGGAAAATGCCTTAGCAGAAACGAACACTCCTGATAATGCACTTATAGAAGAGCATCATCATCTTCTGGAAGCCTATGATAAGAATGACGGCTTCAGTTATGACAGTCGTGTCAAAGGCATTCTGAATGGACTTGGCTTTACGTCAGACCAATACACCCAGTCCGTCCAAACCCTATCCGGAGGACAGAAAACACGTTTAGCTCTTGGGAAACTTCTGCTCATTCAACCGGATTTATTAATGCTTGACGAACCGACAAACCATTTAGATTTAAACGCCATCAAGTGGCTTGAAGGGTTCTTAAACGGTTACCGAGGTACTCTATTAATGATTTCTCATGATCGTTACTTTCTAGATAAATTAGTTCACAAAGTCATTGATTTAGAATTTGGAAAAGCTCAAGTTTATAAAGGGAATTACACCCAATTCGTCGATAAAAAAGCATTTAATCAAATGGTTGCAACGCGTCAATATGAGGCGCAGCAGGAAGAAATCAAACGCCAAGAAGAAATCATTCGTAAACTTCGCTCTTATAGTCAAGAGAAGTTTATTAAGCGTGCTCAAAGCAGGGAAAAAGTATTGGAAAAAATGGATGTTCTTGACAAACCTTTGGAATTAAATGAAAATATGAAACTCGATCTTCATCCAAGACGAGAAAGTGGTAACGATGTCCTTCGCCTTCGTGACTTAGGTATGTCTTTCCCAGATAAGCCTCTCTTTAACCATGTCGATATGGACATCTACAAGGAGGATAAAATCGCCCTCATCGGACCTAACGGTATTGGTAAGACGACGCTCTTCAAGCTTCTCATGAATGAATTAACCCCAACGAACGGGACGATTAAGATAGGTGCCTCTGTTGAGTTAGCCTATTATGACCAAGAACATACGGCTCTAACGGAGACCAATAACTTGATTGAAGAAATCTCTGACGAATTTCCAACCATGGAGATGAGTCGTATTCGTAATCTATTAGCTGCCTTTTTGTTTACCGGGGATGATGTCTTCAAATTAGTCGGCGACTTATCGGGTGGCGAAAAAGGTCGTTTATCTCTTGCAAAACTCATGCTGTCAAAAGGCAACTTCCTCTTACTCGATGAGCCTACGAACCATTTAGATATGGTCTCAAAAGAAGTTTTAGAAAATGCATTAAATCGATACAGCGGAACGATCCTTTTCATCTCCCATGACCGATATTTTATCAATCGTGTCGCCACTAAAGTCATTGAGTTAACCCCTGACAGTGCCAATCTCTACCTTGGTAATTATGACTACTATATGGAAAAGAAAGCCGAGATAGAGGACAAAACGCCTGTTTCTACAACGACAGATACAACGACCAAAACAGATTGGCTTAAGATGAAAGAAGAAAGCAAGCGTCAGAAAAAACAACAAGCCACTCTCGAAGCATTAGAATTAACGATTGAAACCCTTGAATCCGAAATAAGTGCCATTGATCATCAGCTGACCCTTGAAGAAAATTTTCAAGACTATACGAAATCGACAGCACTCCTTTCAGACAAAGCCGATAAAGAAGCAAAGTTAGAAGAAGCCATGCAGAAATGGGAATCTTTAGCTGAATAGTCATAAAAAAGGACCATTACATATATGTAATGGTCCTTTTTTTATAATTATGCATCTTCATTTTCGATGGTTTCTGCAATTTTTTTATTAACAACATTCTTCGTCGTCAGCATCACATGCTCATTGGTAAGTTTCTCTGCCAGGTCTGCATTTCTATTACGCAATGCATCCACAATTGCTTTGTGCTCTGCAATGGAATCTTTTGCTCGATCTAAAGAACTCAAAGATTCTCTCCTGACACGCTGGGCATAATGGTGAAAATCTTGGAGAACATGACGTAACATCCGACTTTTGGAACCTTCATACAACAATTCGTGAAAACGATTATCCAATTGATATAATTGTTCCCTGTTCCCCTTCGCTAAATGAAATTCTGACAACATAATAACTTCATCTAACTGATCCAACTGTTTATTCGTCATGTTAACGGCGCACATTTTTGCCGCTAACCCTTCTATTCTACAACGTATAGCATATATATCCTGTATATCTTTCGCGTTAATTCCGTTAACAATTGCACCTTTATTGGGAATAATGCTCACCAATTCTTCCAACTCTAATTGCCGCAATGCTTCCCTTACCGGCGTTCGGCTTACACCTAATTGCTTTGATACTTTTGATTCTATGATTGCTTCGTCTTTTTTATAGACGCCCGTCAAAATATCCTCTCTGATTTTTGTAAAAACCCGTCCTCTTAAAGAATACTTATCCGTGACCTCTTCACGAAGATTATAATCGTCCACCAAAATCCTCCTAGTTATGATGCTTTTCATTCAATGAATAGATGTCATCTCTTTAAACATCTCACTCAATGCTTATAAAACCCATCGTATTTGGTTTACCCACCGTCCACAAAAAGGATAATTGGCAACACCATCAGTTTATGATTATATGACTTTTTTTACAATTTTTCAATAGTTTCCATGATATAATCAGCAAATTCTTCACTCGTTGCCCCTGTGTCACGACCTGTTAATACAACACGCTTTTCTGTTTGACCACATATATCCAGTGCTTTTAACAGTTTGTCACCTTCCTGTGTATATCCGATATGAGCCATTAGCATTCCTGCTGCACGAATAATACTACTTGGATCTGCATAGATATCACGACCTTCTTTAACCATTCGTGGCGCTGATCCATGAATAGCCTCAAACATCGCATAGCGTTTTCCGATATTTGCACTTCCGGCTGTCCCAACACCACCTTGAAATTCCGCTGCTTCATCTGTCAATATATCCCCATATAGATTCGGTAATACCATAACTTGGAAATCAGTACGTCGTTTAGGATCGACTAACTTAGCAGTCATAATGTCAATGTACCAATCATCCAATTCTATTTCGGGATAATTTTTCGCTACTTCTTTGCATATATCCAGGAACTTACCATCTGTTGTTTTTACTACATTGGCTTTTGTTACACATGTTACACGTGTTTTATTATTCTTAGCTGCATAGTCAAAGGCTGCTTCTGCAATACGCTTTGCTCCGTCTGTTGTTATAACTTTAAAGTCAAAGGCAATGTCCTCATTAATATGAACACCTTGGCTCCCCAAAACATATGCACCTTCTGTATTTTCCCTGAAAAATGTCCAATCAATGCCTTCTTCCGGAACTTTAACCGGGCGTACATTAGCGAATAGATCAAGCTCCTTACGCATAGCTACATTAGCACTTTCAATATTGGGCCATTCATCCCCTTTTCTAGGCGTCGTTGTCGGACCTTTTAAAATCACATGACAAGCTTTTAATTCATCTAAGACATCCTCCGGAATTGCTTTGCCTACTTCTGCGCGTTTTTCTATTGTTAAGCCTTCAATATTACGTATCTCAACATCACCGGAATCAATAGCATCCTTTAATAAATAATTCATAATTCTTGTTGCTTGGTTTGTAATGGCAGGTCCGATTCCGTCACCGCCTACTGTTCCTATAATAATCGGTTTTAATGTGGCATAATCCACAAAATCTTCCTGTTCTTTCATGCGCTTAACACGCTCAATTTGTTGTTGTACTAATGTCTCAAAATGTTGTAAATAATCCATATGTAATCCTTTCATCGTCTATATATGTCAGTTAAACAACTGCAGTTTCCGTTTGAGTCCTTGCTTTTTCCACCTGTTGCTTTAATTCATCATCACTTATAGCTACGACACGACCGGATGCATATTCTTCATCCACCCACTGCTTCACATATTGCACGATTGGATGATGTTTGTCAAGTTGGTCTTCTTCCTCCAAGTGGAAATATCGATTAATCCAATGGGCAATTCCTGATATTCCCGATGTATTGGTAATAGCCACTTCAACAGGACGATTTAACAATAAATCTGTATCAAATATATTATATATCTCTTCATTTTTCAGCAATCCATCTGCATGAATACCTGCACGTGTCACATTAAAATTCGACCCCACAAAAGGTGTATTCGGAGGAATAACGTAACCGATTTCTTTTTCAAAGTACTGCGCAATTTCAGTAATCTTTGTTGTATCGACGCCATTTAATGTTCCTTTTAAACCTGCATACTCCATAATCATTGCTTCTAATGGTGTGTTCCCTGTTCTCTCACCGATTCCGAATAGGGAACAATTAACAGAGGCGCAACCATATAACCAAGCCGTTGATGAATTCTGTACTGCACGATAAAAATCATTATGGCCGTGCCACTCAATAAGTTCTGAGGGAACCTTACCATGGTGGTTAAGGGCATAGATAATGCCTTGTACCGATCGCGGAATAACAGAACCGGGAAATGTTACGCCATAACCCATAGTATCACATGCACGTATTTTTATCGGCACACCGGTTTCTTCCATTAGCTGCATGAGTGCTTTCACAAAAGGCACCACAAATCCATAAATATCTGCACGTGTGATATCTTCTAAATGACATCTCGGACGAACACCTGTCTCAATGCATGTTTTGATAACGCCTAAGTAATGATCGAGGGCTTGACGCCGTGTCATCTTCATCTTATGGAAAATATGATAGTCGGAGCAACTCACTAAAATTCCTGTTTCAGTCAGGCCCACTTCTTTAACGAGTTGAAAATCTTTTTGAGAAGCACGAATCCAACTTGTTACTTCTGGAAAACGGTAACCTTTCTCCATACAAGCATATACAGCATCCCTATCCTTTTTGGAATAGAGGAAAAACTCACTTTGTCGAATAACGCCATTAGGTCCTGATAGCTCATGTAAAAAGTCATAAACTTGCACAATCTGCTCTTTGGTAAAAGGCTCTCTCGATTGTTGACCATCCCTAAACGTTGTGTCGGTAATCCAAATATCGTCGGGCATATTCATTGGTACCAATCGATGATTGAATGCAATCTTAGGCACTTCAGAGTAAGGGAACAAATTTCTAAACATATTGGGTTCTGTTACATCTTGAAGTGGATAATCCAGTTCATTTCTTTCAATTAGATTACTCTTCTTACTAATCTCAAACATAGCTACCTCCTATTATTATATCTGTAGATGCTTCACCTCATCTACTATGGTTTAACCAATTATAGTATGATTGTATACAATAATGCGTGTTTTGTCAAGATAAAGTATTAACGCTATGCTTCAAAAAAAAGCCGATGCTCCTTAGTTGAGCATCGGCTTTCATCATATATATCGTCTATTAAGCTTAACGTACAACAATATTAATAATTTTCTTTGGTACTACAATTTCTTTTACGATTGTAACACCTTCTAATTTATCTGCAACAGCCTCTTTTGCTGCTATCAAAATAGCATCCTTTTGGGCATCTGCCGCCACAACAATATTGGCACGTACTTTGCCGTTAATTTGTACCGGCATTGTCAATTCGTCATTTTTCATCTTCTCTTCATCATATTCAGGCCATCCTGCAAAGAAGACAGATGTATCATGTCCTAACATCTCCCACAACTCTTCTGCAATATGCGGCGTAAACGGCGCAAGAAGACGTACTAA
The DNA here is from genome assembly GCA_965140555.1 of Vallitaleaceae bacterium. GTDB lineage: Bacteria > Bacillota > Clostridia > Lachnospirales > Vallitaleaceae > UBA1351. The sequence goes on from OZ223256.1 coordinate 206,980, forward strand.
ATCTTCCATTGTTTCTTGATCCAATCCGTTCTTTTTACCATAAGCGGTCAGCTTATTCGTATACTCCATAAAAGCACTGACTGTCGTATTTAAATTAAATTTAGTTAATCGATCCGTTACTTCATAGATTAACGTGTGATGTAAACGATCACCTTCTTTTGTTGCGTTAACAGGTTTATCCTTATGCTCAGACACCAATTTGAAAACCTTATTTATAAAGCGGTGTACACCTTCAATTCCGCGGTCATCCCACTCTGAATCTAATTCCGGCGGTCCAACAAACAATTCATACATACGCAAAGAATCACAACCATAGTCTTCAACAAGTTCATCCGGAGATACAACATTTCCTTTAGACTTACTCATCTTTGTTCCATCCTTGCAAATCATACCTTGGTTAAATAAGCGTTTGAAAGGCTCTTCAAAACCGACAACACCAATATCATACAAGAATTTTGTATAGAATCGTGCATAGAGTAAATGCAATACAGCATGCTCTATACCGCCAACATACATATCTACAGGTAGCCATTCTTGTGCTTTCTCTTTTGATACAAGGGCTTGATCATTATCTACATCCACATAGCGAAGGAAGTACCATGAACTTCCTGCCCATTGAGGCATCGTGTTTGTTTCACGTTTTGCAGGTTTACCACAACATGGACACGTTGTATTCACCCATTCGTCAATGGCAGCAAGGGGTGATTCACCTGTCCCTGTCGGCTCATAACTTTCAACGTCAGGTAACACAACCGGTAACTCTTCCTCCGGCACCGGAACAATACCACAATATGGGCAATGCACAACAGGAATAGGTTCTCCCCAGTAACGTTGACGAGAAAATACCCAGTCCCTTAACTTATAATTAACAGTTTTCTTACCAATACCTTTTTCTTCAATATAGTCACCGACTTTTTCTTTCGTTTCATTCGAGTTCATTCCATTGAATTCACCGGAATTAATCATCACACCCGCATCCGTATAGGCTTCAGTTAATGTATCTTCAATGCCATCTTTGGCGATAACTTGTACGATAGGCAAACCAAAGGTTGTAGCAAAAGCAAAGTCACGTTCATCATGAGCCGGTACACACATAATTGCACCGGTTCCATAATCGGCCAATACATAGTCTGAAATCCAGATTGGACAACGTTCTCCGTTTAACGGATTGATTGCATAGGCTCCTGTGAACACACCGGTTTTATCCTTGTCTTGCATACGGTCTACATTTGATTTCATTGATGCATCATATACATATTTTTCAACAGCTTCTTTTTGTTCTGCAGTTGCTATCTCTGCTACTTTGGCATGTTCAGGTGCCATGACCATAAACGTTGCTCCGTACAAAGTATCCGGACGCGTTGTAAAAACAGTAATCGAATCCTCATGACCCTCGATTGCAAAATCGACTTCTGCACCGTAGGATTTACCAATCCAATCAGACTGCATTTTCTTAACTTTTTCAGGCCATTCCAATGTATCCAAGTCATCTAATAAACGCTCGGCATAAGCCGTAATTTTCAACATCCATTGACGCAAGTTTTTCTTTGTAACTGGTGAACCACAACGTTCACATTCACCGTTAACAACTTCTTCATTGGCTAAACCGGTTTTACAACTCGGACACCAGTTAATCGGCATCTCTTTTTCATAAGCCAATCCTTCTTTGAACATCTTCACAAAAATCCATTGTGTCCATTTATAGAACTTCGGATCCGTCGTATTTACTTCTTTGGACCAGTCATATACAGCACTAATTTCTTGCAATTGATTCTTGAAATTTTTCACATTTTCAGCTGTTGCTTTTGCAGGATGAACACCTTTTGTAATGGCATAATTCTCTGCCGGCAAACCAAAAGCATCCCATCCCATAGGATGCAACACGTGGTGGCCTTGCATAATTTTAAATCGACTCCACACATCACTGAGAACATAGCCTCTCCAGTGACCGACATGTAGTCCACTTCCAGACGGATAAGGAAACATGTCTAGACAATAATACTTTTCTTTATCCTCTGACGGTTCATTAATCGGATGATGTTTCCAATAATCTCTCCATTTTTTTCGATGACCTTATAATCATAATTTGTAGACATAGAATGTCCCTCCTTTATATTACTCTTCACTTTCTGATGCATCTGCAGATTCAACGGCTTCTTCTATCTTAAAATTCATAAGATGTAATCCTGTGGGGCTTTCATCAACCACTGCCACAACACGGTGTAAAACCTTATCCTCTGTATCATCTAGTATATCTGCAGACACCAAATAGGTGAAATCGCCAATTCTTTCAATGACCGGCATGGCCATATGCGTATCCCAACGGTCATCTTCTACAACTACAGAATAATTATGATCTGTATAGATGACATTAAACGCTTCATAATCCTTGTATTGTTCCAATTCGCGGTAAAAATATTTATGTAACACATTTTGTACCTGATCTACTGGAATTGTTAACCGATACGTATCGGCATCAAAAGGAAGTTCTTCATTTTCATACTGCATAATATAAGATAGGGCAAAAAGTACCATATTATCGCCATTAACATTCCCTGTTTCATCCAGACTTTGGAAAAAATAATAGTTATAGTAAAAGTCTGACAAATAGTCCTGCATATCCTTACGCAGTGTCTCATTTTCTACAATTTCACCAACGACATCGTTATAGGTGGACATATCAAAATCAATCGGTTCATTTACTGAAACATAAGCATCTTCTGTCACACTCGTATTCGTTGTATCACTATCTACACTATCGCCTTCCGTCACTTCTGCCTCATTATCGTTTTCTTGTGACAGTTCTTCTTGCGTTAGTTGTTCTTCTTGAATCTCCTGATCTGTTGATGCTTGTCCGTCATCAACAGAATCTTTATTACATGCATTTAGGGATAATCCTGCTGCAATTATCCCTATTGCGAATACTACTTTTTTCATGTGCGGTCCTCCACAATCATTATAAAATCTACATATCGCCAAAGTTCATCTTGTCATTATAACACACTCATGGCGCCCTCACAATAGCCTACTTTTTCAAATAGAACACCGCCAAAACACCAGGGCCGGCATGGGTACCAATAGTTGCTCCAATCTCACTTATATAGATAGGTTTATCATAACTAAAGCGTTCTCTGAATGCTTCAGCAAACGTTGTTGCAAAAGCAAAATCTTCACTATGGGCGACAGAAAGAAAAGGACTCTTCTCAAAATCCATAGACTCTTCTAGATAATCCAAATAAAAAGGTATAATTTTTTTTCGCCCACGAACTTTTCCGAATTGCTGTGTGATTGCATCTTTAACACTCAAAACCGGTTTGATATTTAGAATCTCAGCAATTTTTGCCTTTGATGCCCGAATACGTCCACCTTTTTTAAGATACTCTAGGGTATCCACACAGAACAAATGACCTACACGATTATCTGTCAACGGTTCCAATAACTTTAGAATTTGTGGAACCGAATAGCCTTCCTCTGCAAACTGCAGTGCCATAATAGCCATATATCCTGTTCCCATACATAAACTATTTGAATCAAGAACCCAAACATGTTCATCTTCCAATTGTTCTTTTGCAATAAACGCTGATTGACACGTTCCACTTGCATTAGAACCGATGGTGATGCACAGAACCTCTTCCCCTTGCTCTCTCAGCTCTCGAAAGGCCAACTCAAATTGATCCGGCGTCACTTGAGATGTTGTCGGTATTTGATCACACTCAGCCAATTTTTGATAAAACTCCCTAGGTGCAATATCAACACCATCTTTATATTCATGACCGTCAATAATAACATATAACGGCACAACAACAACATTGTACTTTTTAATAATCTCTACAGGTAAATCTGACGAACTATCCACTACCAGTCTCATATATAACCTCTTTTCACTGTTAATTAGGATTAACTCCTTCACAACAATATAACATATCAACTCTAAAAGAACAATTCATGGTTAAAAGGTATCAAAACTCTTAAAAAATTCAATTGCTTTGTTCTGAGGCAACGCCTTAGATAAATAGTATCCTTGAATGGCATCACAACCAAAACTTTTCAAACAGTCCATTTGTTCCTTTTCCTCAATCCCTTCTGCAATGACTTTCATTCCCATTTTTTGTGCAATCATAATAATCCCTTCTGTTAAATTCCTATCTTCTTCACTGACTAGCAACTCATCAATAAAAGATTTATCAATTTTAAGAAAATCTACAGGCAAACGACGCAAATAACTTAATGAGGAATAGCCAGTACCGAAATCATCCAAACTTACCATGGCACCAAGTTGACGCAACTTTCGTAGTTTCTCCGCATTCTTTTCGAAGGATTGCATGAGAGCCGTTTCTGTGATTTCTAAGCATATAGCCTCATAAGGAACGTCTAATTCCGTTGTAATCGATTTGATAGTTTCTACGAAGTCATTTTGTAATAGCTGCACCGATGATACATTCACAGAAACATAAAGAGATGGATTCACATGAGTAACTAAATGTTTTGCAAAGGTTGCAGCTTCCTTATATATCCATTTGCCCAATACATTTATGAGTCCCGTTTTCTCTGCAACGACAATAAATTCAAGGGGCGATATAAAGCCACGTTCTTCATCCTTCCATCGTATTAAAGCTTCAAATCCAACAATCTGATTCGAATTCATATCATACTGCGGTTGATAATACATTTCAAACTTCTTGTTAATGATTGCTTCTCGTAAGTTGTTTTGTATAAAAATACGCGTGTCCATCATGTCATTTAATGTAACATCATAATACTCAAAACGATTTTTTCCCTTGATCTTCGCGTCAAACAAAGCATTGTTTCCACGATTTATCAACATATCAAAGGTCATTCCATTTTCCGGAAATAGCGCTATGCCAATACTCAAAGTGATGTAAATGGAACGTGTATATATGATAAAACGTTCTTCGAAAAGGTCCATCAATTCTTTAACGAAAGCTTCAATCTTTGTCTTATTATGTAGCCCTCGGCACAGGATAACAAATTCGTCGCCACTAATGCGCCCTATTGTATACGCATCTTTTTCAGCAGTAACAAGCCGTTTTCCTATTTCCTTGAGTAATGCATCTCCAACTTCATGTCCATAGGTATTATTGACAAATTTGAAATTATCAATATCGATCATTAACAAACATCCATAGGGTTGTTCTATAGTACTTTGATGAATATAGTCATCAAGGGCCCGCTCTAATACAATACGATTTGGCATCGATGTCAATTGGTCCTTATATGCAATATCTTGAAGCTGTCTTTCATACTCCACACTTGCCGTAATATCCGTATGTGAGCCGACGATTTTTATAAGTTCTCCATCATTATTATAGACTCCTCTTGCAATCTCTTCAACATAATGTCTATCATCCTCATAACAGCATTCAAGTACCAACGTATATTGAGATCGAAGCCCTTGGCTTAAATCGTTCAAATAATTCTCCAATTGAACCAATTGCTTGGCTTCTATTCGACTGCGAAAGAGTTCCCATAGTTCTCGGTCATCTCCGATAAAATTTTTCCCATCAATAGTGTTAGCCAATAATCTGAGATACCAATTTGTGGTTAAATACAACTGTTCAGTCCCTATATTACGCTCCCACAAACCACTTTGAGATAGTTCAAAGACATATTTATAGCGCTCCTCACTCTCTTCAATGATTTGATTTTTCATAAGTAATGCTTCATTAATCTCTCGAAGTTCCTCTTCTGATGCCTCCAGTTCTTCATTCATGGCCATAAGTTCTTCATAAAGGGCCGTAAGTTCTTCATTGGAATTTTGAAGATCCTTGGCTACCCGATGACGATATCGAAGATTCATCAATAAGAGAATGATAAAAGCAATCAAAATACCTAAAATAGCCAATGAAGTCATCACAATATTCTTGTATTCTGTGAAAATAGACACAGGAGCATGGACAATGACACTTTTTTCCGGCAAAGATGAAAGACTTAATCCATAGTCATCTAACAAATTGTAATCAAACATATAGCTATTTACACTTGTATCTTGTACGATAGGTATGGACGACGGTTCTTCTCCCTCTAAAATTCTCTTCCCCATACGTCCGGCTTGAACACCATGTTCTACAAAATCAACCACCTTCCCGCCTAGAATCCCTTGCCCAATTCCGAAACCATATGCATGGTATATCGGGCGATTCGTATGGTTCATAATATGCTCCAGATACTCATAGAATGTGAGCGTTGTACCATTAACATCTGAATATGCAGAAAGCAATAGAATACTTGAATGATTATTGAGCCCTTCCAGCCGTTGAGCCAATTGATTATAGGTTATTTCTGAAAGATCTGCTACATCAAATGTTACTGTCGGATAATCCCACTGAAACTCCATTGCATGACGAAGTTCTGCCTGTCCTGTCCAAGTTCCGTCTGTAATAATCAGCAATTCATTTATTCCTTGAACTTGGTTAACTGCCAAATCGATGGTATCTTTCATAGATACAACTTCTTGAACTCCTGTAGCCTGTTTTGTATCGAAAGCTTCTTTAGCATTTTTCTCATCATTAATCCCCAAAAAAACAATAGGTACATCTTTAAACAGGTCTTGCATGTGTTCTCTGACGTATAGCAAGGCATTATCATCTGCTGCAATAATCAAGTCATAAGTATTTCCTTTTTGAAACATATCTGTCAATCGTTGATTAAAACGGTCTATGTTGTCTTTACTCCCAAAACGTTTCGTATCCATCTGCTCAATATCCAAATCATAATGACTTTCCGGCAGTTCACTTCGAATACCGTCGAGTTGGTCAAAAAAAGTGGGAAAGGATGAATTGTATGATGAAAGGACCAAAACATGTGGTCGCTCTTCAACCCCAATAACTTTTTCTGCATTAATTGCCATTTGAGAAAGAACTAACAAAAAAAACACAAGAAGAAAAGCTATGCGCTGATCTCTTGTGTCGGTCTTCCATATAATCTGATTCATACTACCTCTTACGCCAACTACTTTCATCCTCTAGTCCTCCTGCAAGTCACAATATCTATTATTATATCAAAAACAGAACTTGGCGTCAAAAAGTTATAGGTAGGATTTTAGCGCATTAATGTGTGCAACACCTATCACTTCGACTCCCTCAGGGGCTTTGATTGACTTCGAATTATTTTTTGGGATAATGATCCGGGTAAATCCTAACTTAACAGCTTCTTTGACTCGACTTTCACAAAATGTGATGCCTCGTACCTCACCTGTCAATCCGACTTCACCCATTAACACCAGCTTAGGATCAACGGCCTTATTAAGCGTACTGCTTATAATAGCACCTACAATCCCCAAATCAAGAGCCGGTTCGTTCATACGAATCCCTCCCGCAATATTGACATAGCAATCATTATCTACCAATGACAATCCATATTTTTTTTCGATAACAGCAATGAGCATAACAACCCGATTATAATCAGCTCCTGTTACGGTACGTCTTGGCATATTGAAGGACGTATATGTAGCAAGAGCCTGCACTTCCACAAAAATCGGTCGGCTTCCTTCCATTCCACATACAACTAATGATCCTGCTTCATTAATGGGACGACCGGATAACATATACTCTGAGGGATTCAATACCTCCCGTAATCCATGCTGCCCCATTTCAAAAATACCCATTTCATTAGTCGAACCAAAACGGTTCTTTACCCCTCGCAAAACACGATATGCTGCATTTTTATCTCCTTCAAAATATAGAACTGCATCTACCATATGCTCCAAGACTCTAGGCCCTGCTATAGAACCTTCTTTCGTCACATGACCTACAATAAACGTCGCAATGTTCAATTGTTTTGCCAATCGCATTAAATGGGCAGTCACTTCTCGTACTTGGCTAACGCTCCCCGGCACTGACGTGATGGTATCGCTATACATTGTTTGAATGGAGTCAATCATAAGGACATCCGGTTTTTCCTGCATCACAACACTTTCAATATCGCGCATATTCGTTTGGGCATAAAGATGTATCCCCTTTCCATTCACACCTAATCGATCCCCACGTAATTTAATTTGATGCAACGACTCTTCTCCTGACACATACAAGACTTGTTTTTCTTGATCCGACATAGTGTTGCAGATTTGAAGCATTAATGTTGATTTTCCTATTCCCGGATCACCGCCGACCAAAATAAGCGCACCCTCAACAATACCTCCGCCAAGTACCCGATCAAGTTCTCCGATTCCAGTCTTCATACGTGCATTATTTTGAATGGATACCTCTTCGATACTTACAGGCTTTGATTGACCATAATGCATCTGTCCACTAATCTTCTGTGTAACTACCGATTTTTCCGGGCTTTTCATTTCTTCTGTAAATGTATTCCACTCACCACATTCCGGGCATTGTCCCATCCATTTTGGTGCGACATAGCCACAGGATTGACAAACAAATTTTGTCTTTATCTTCGCCATTATTTCCTCCTAAAACAATAGAAGCTACTTAACGTAGCTTCTATGACTATTACTTCTTACATCCTAGTACATGAAATGACTAGAGCTTTTTAATTTCGACTTTTTGTAAACCACTTGCAAAATCTACACTAAAGCTGATTTTACCTGCTAGATTTGACTTAACTTTACCAACCTGTACTTGATTAATATAAACTATATATTCTTGGTCAGCTTCTAGCTCGACTGTAATTTGTGCATCTTCTGCACTTCCTTTTACAGAAAAAGTCATGTGGTCGCTGTTTAAAAGCAGATCATAAACAGTTGTACCTGGAACTGATTCATAAAGTAACCTTCCATTTTTTTCAAGTCGGGTAATTTCGTTGTGTGTCTTCACTTTATAAAGATCACCGGCTAATTCAAACCCTTCCAGTTTTTGCTTCTCTTTCGTCTCGTGGTTACCGAAGCTAATAGCATTTTGGTCATTAGCTATAATCAGTTTTATCTAAACCTGCCCATGACTTACCTCCTAATTTATAATCACATTTACCTTCACCATCACTTTATGATGAATTGTATATCCATTATAAAGGATTTTAGAACCAATTACTAGTGCTTCCGGGAGATATTTCTAAATAGAAGTTGATCGTCCTCTACATCAATCACGATTTCATCACCTTCTTGAATCGTTGTATCGAGTATTGATTCTGCCAAACGGTCTTCAATCTTAGACTGAATAGCCCGTCGCAGCGGTCTTGCACCATATGCCTCTTCAAAGCCCTCTTTCGCAAGATAGCTTGTCGCTTCATCACTTAGCGTTACGACTAGCTTCAAATTATTAAATAAGCGCTTTGCTAACTGATTAAATAAGATCCCTACAATTTCTTCAATATTGGCTTGAGTCAACATATGGAAAACGATAACTTCATCAATACGATTCAAAAATTCAGGACGGAAGAGTCGCTTCACTTCCTCCATCACCTTCGCCTTCATCTCTGTAAAATCTTTTTCTTTATCTTCCTCTTGTTTGAATCCAAGCTTCTTAGGTGCCACGATATTTCTAGCGCCAATATTTGATGTCATAATAATGACAGTATTCTTAAAGTCAACGCGACGACCTTGAGCATCTGTAATATGGCCGTCATCAAGAACCTGAAGTAAAATATTAAATACATCTGGATGGGCTTTTTCTACCTCATCAAATAAGATAACAGAATAGGGCTTACGACGTATTTTTTCGGATAATTGACCACCTTCATCATATCCCACATATCCAGGAGGTGATCCGATAATCCTAGAAACACTATGTTTCTCCATAAATTCTGACATATCAACACGAATCAACGCATCCTCATCTCCAAACAATGCATCAGCTAATGCTTTTGTCAGTTCTGTTTTACCAACACCTGTTGGACCTAAGAATAAAAACGAACCAATAGGACGTTTCGGATCTTTCAATCCTACACGACCTCGACGAATCGCCTTACTCACTGCTACAACTGCCTCTTCCTGGCCTACAACACGTTCATGAAGCACTTTTTCTAAATTTCGAAGACGCTCACCCTCTTCTTCTGTAAGCTTCTGAATAGGGATTGAAGTCCATCCGCTAATAATATTAGCAATTTCGTCTTCATCAACAATAAGCGCCGCTTCATTATTCTCCGCTTCCCATTCTTTTTTCTTTTCATCTAACTCTTGACGAATCTCTTCTTGACGTTCTTTAATTTCTTGAGCTCGTTCATAAGCTTCAGCTGCAATCGCTTGTTCTTTTTGATCATTCAGATGTTCGTATTCCTTTTCAAGGGCCTTAATTTCCGGGGGGTGCGGTATAGGTTTTTAGACGAACCTTCGAACTTGCTTCATCGATAACATCAATCGCTTTATCCGGAAGGAAACGATCCGTAATATAACGATGACTTAACTTCACCGCTTCTTCTATGGCAACATCGGTAATTTTCACCTTATGATGGTCTTCATACATACTTCGCAAACCATATAAAATCTGAATAGCTTCTTCTTCGTTCGGCTCTCTTACCTGAACCGGTTGGAAACGACGTTCAAGTGCCGGATCTTTTTCAATATGCTTACGGTATTCATCCAATGTTGTAGCTCCAATTAATTGAATCTCACCACGTGCCAAAGACGGTTTCAAAATATTGGAGGCATCGATAGCTCCTTCTGCTGCTCCCGCTCCGACAATCGTGTGAATCTCATCAATAAACAAAAGAACATTACCGTCCTCTTTTATTTCTGTAATCGTCTTCTTAATACGCTCTTCAAATTCACCGCGATATTTGGAACCGGCCACCATAGAGGATAAATCCAGTGCAACGACACGTTTATCCTTTAATGTTTCCGGTATATTACCATCGACGATACGCTGAGCAAGACCTTCCGTAATCGCAGTTTTACCTACACCCGGTTCTCCAATAAGACATGGATTATTCTTTGTACGTCGGCTAAGAATTTGAATAATACGTTCAATCTCTTGATCTCTTCCGATTATAGGGTCAAATTGACCGTTTTTAGCTTGTTGTGTTAAGTCTTGACTAAATTGATCTAAAGTCGGTGTCTTTGACTCTTCATTTACTGTTGCTTTTAGCTTCTGGGATTTAGACTCTTTTCCAATCGTTCTAAGAATATCATTGTAAATTTTCTGTTTTGAACCGCCAACGACCTCAATGAGTCGTGTTGCCATTGAATCTGCTTCTTTGAGTATTGCAATTAATATATGTTCTGTTCCTATAAGGGAAGTATTCATATAAGCTGCTTCTTTGGCTGACATTTCCAAAATACGTTTTACACGTGGGGTAAATCCTTCCGGTTCTGCTACTTTCATTGGATTCTTACTTATAATTTCTTTGATTTGACTTTCAATCACATGATATGTTATTCCTTGGTTCATAAGAACCATAGATGCAACACCATCTTTTTCGGACATTAAACCCAATAGTAAATGTTCGCTCCCAACATATCCGTGTTCTAATCCTTTAGCAATTTCTGTCGATTGATTAATTGCGCGTTGTGCTTTTTCTGTAAATTTTCCCATCATAATCTCAACCTCCTTGTATGTCCGGCAAATGCTCACGTATAAGCTTTGCTCGAACGATGTCTCTCTCTTTTAAGCCTAAAGATTTCTTTTCTAATTTTTGAAGATTAGCGGGCTGGATACTTGTCATCAACCGGAAAATATTCAATTGACCGGATTGAGCCGTTTTTAATATACCAAGTTCCATTCCCAATTTAATATCTGACAAAAGGGTCATCGCTTCTTTTGACGAAACGATTCTAGCCTGGCTCAGTATTCCGTAAGAACGATAAATGGAATCTTCAAAATCTATACGCCGTTCTGTTAATAGTTTCTCCCGAACCGCCATTTCTTGGTCTACAATCTGCATGGTTACACTATTCAAGTTATCCATGATTTCTTTCTCACTAAACCCTAAAGTTACCTGATTACTGACTTGAAAAACACTTCCGATGGCTTCTGAACTTTCTCCATAAATCCCCCGCACTGTAATACCGAATTTGCCGATGGCTTCCAAAATTATACGAAGCTGACCGGTCGCCTCCAGTGCCGGTACATGGAGCATATAAGATGCTCGAAGGCCGGTGCCTACATTGGTTGGACATGCGGTCAAATAGCCATAACTATCATGAAATGCATAATCAACTTGAGACTCTATGTAGTCATCCATCTCATTTGCTATGCGATAGGCTGTCGCTAAATCAGCGCCTTGTGTCATCGCTTGAATTCTTAGATGATCTTCCTCATTGACCATAAGACTGACTTGTTCATCCTCACTAGCAATCAACCCTTTTGGGAGTCCTTCACTAATAAATAACGGACTCACCAGATGCCTCTCCATCATCGCCACTTTTTCAATGGCAGGTAAGTCATCCATGTATGTCTTCAGCATGCTTTCATACTCTTGATTCCCATATAATACAAAAATGTCATGTATCAGTTGTCGCGCTTCATCCCCTTGCATGTGATTTGGAAAAGCATAGGCTTTCAAATTTCTTGCAAGTCGAACCCGACTGGACATAATAACACCCGGAAAACCTGTCGTTTCCTTTTCATACCATTTTGTCATGACTCATCCTCCCTCATCGTTTTTAATATATCACGAATTCGGGCTGCCTCCAGATAATCTTCCTTTTGGATTGATTCTTGAAGCTTTTCCTGAAGATTCAATAATTCCGCTTCTACTTCTTTCTTTGAATATAAACGTCTAGGGGTTTTCCCGGTATGGGCAGTTCCTGAGTGTACACTCTTAATAATAGGGCGTACATAAGGTTCAAACACTGTATAACATTCATCACAACCCAACTTCGATGTTCGTTTGAAATCTTCTAAAGACATATGACACTTTGGGCACGTTCCGACAGATCTATTACTAGGCTCTTCCTGTCCGGTTAATTGCATTAAACCACTTAAAAATTGCTGAAAGGATGAATTGTTGGCATAAACCATAACTTCTTCCTCTTTCGCACACGATTCACACAAATGTACCTCGATTTTCTGACCGTTTACCATTTGTGTTAAGAAAACTGTCGCATTCTTCTGGTGACAACGTTCACAAATCATGCTAAATCCTCCTTAACCTTATGTTATCACTCTAGTGTAATGGCTGATTACATTTTATGCAATGGGTTGATTTCGGATTATTTCCTGTTTGACAGTGAGAGCAAAACATAAATTCATAAAACCCGTCTTTATTCTTTTCAGGTTCCAAAATAATAGCTTCACTATCTATAACCGTATCCTCTTTCACCATCGATTCGATGGTTGCAATACGCTTTTTAATTCCTTTGATACGGCGTTTTTGTGCTCGTGTTAAATATTGATAAATGGATTCATCCATATAGACTTCTTTACCTAATTGACGGTAGAGCATATTAATCTCATGATTAATGACTTGTCTGTCTTTCATTTGTCATCCTCCTAGTATTTCTCTTTTCCTTATTATACTCGGTCATGTTTCATCCGTCAAAGTGAATCCTCTTCTATATCTTTATAAGTATCTAATACATCCTGTATAAACGCTCCATCAATAGCACCTGATATGGCACCTAATACTTTGCCTTGCTTGTTAATGAAGTAACTTGTCGGGTAACTATTCACTGAATAGGTTGCTGAAATTTGTCCATCTGTATCAAAAACCATAGGCATTGTGTAGCCCTCACTTTGATACCACTCATAAACACGTTCATAATCTGCATCATAATTTTTCTCTAAGGGAAGAACATCCATAATCAGGATGACAAAATCATCGCCTTCATAGTTTGTATAAAACTCATTCAAATCCGGCATTTCTTGCTTACAATATTTACACCATTCTCCAAAAAAATTCAACAGAATAAATTTACCTTCAAAATCGGAGAGTGCACCTGTGGTGCCATCTGGGTACATCACCGGCATATCAATATAATCTTGATACTCTACTTCTTCTTGTGTTTCCTGTTCTTCTTGTGTCTCCTGACCTTCTTGCGTCTCTGCATCTGCATTATCTGGATTGGTATTGTCCTGTCGGTTCTCATCTTCAGTCATTTCTGATTCACTTTGAGCCGCTTCCTGTTTCTGATCATTTGCTTCTTCTGTTTGATCCGTTACTATTTCATCCTCATTTGAGCTCTCCTTGACTTCTCCATTACCACAAGCACTTATTATAAACACTACAACCATCAACATTCCCATTATCTGAACACGCTTTTTCATCAACATTTTATACCTCCTAAAATTAAACAACGAATATGTAACCTGTCATAAGTAAAATACCCATAACGATAAGGATGACACCGGCAATCTGCTTCATTCGTGTCATCAGTTTCTTCATACCGGTCAAACGTTTCGCAAACAGTCCAAATAAAAGTGCCGATACCAGAAACATAACCGAAAAGCCGGCTGAATAAGCAAGCATCAAAAAGCCGGCTCGAATATAATCCCTTTGGAAGGATGCAATCATTGTAATCGACGCAATAATCGGACCGTTACAAGCACTCCAACCCAAACTGAAGGTAAAACCTAATAAAAACGAACCTATCATCGTCGGCTTTACTAACCTGTAAATATGCCGATAGTCTTTTTCCATAAATGGAATAAAGGCACGATCAAATAAAAAATAGACGCCGAAGGCAATCATAATGATTCCGCCTACGCTTCTTACCACCCATCGATATTCTATCAAAAAACTTGTCAGGGCATACACCCCAAAACCTAAGAACACATTCATGAGTGTCAACCCTAGTGAAAAGGCAAAACTATTAATCATGAGCTTTGCCTTTAGCCGTTTATGATTCGCTGCCGTCAGCGTTTCACCTACCAAATAGCTATAATATAAAGGTAACATCGGTAACACACAGGGTAGAAAAAAACTCAAAAATCCATTCGTAAATGCTGTCAAATATCCAACTTGTGCCATAGTAACCTCCATTATTTGCTTTGCATATATTGCATCCACTTCATGTCCATATATTATAATATACAAATATACCATTGTAAAGGTGGTTCTAAGAAGCTGATATTACAAATTTCTTACGATAAATTTTTCACATGTAATCCCCAAAAAAAGACGATTTATCGCCTCGTATCTTCCCGATAAATCGTCTTCGTCACTATGCATTTTACAACTTATTTTCTACCAATATTCATTCCATTGTCTGTCCAAACGCATTAAAGCTTCTAAGTAAAAATAATCGCCCCAGCTATTGCACTCATCTACCCCCTTATGGTCACAGGTATTATATGGCGAGCGATTACTATAAGTGCTATGAAAGACCAATCCGTTAGATTCTTCTGAGTCTTTTACCGCACATTCTCTATAAACGGCACCCATTAATTCTTTGGCAATCGTCTCATAGGTTTGTTTTTTGTCATCATCAACAAATCGTGCCATTTCCAACAAACCGCAGGCAGCAATCGAAGCACTGGATGAATCCCTTGGTTCATCTCCACTTGTAAAGGTAAGGTCCCAATAAGGAATAAGGTCCTTTGGCAAATGCTCCAAAAAGTACTCTGTCACCCTTTCAAAGAGGACCAAATAATTAGACTCCTGTGTATAGCGATAGGCCAATGCCATTCCATAAATCCCCCATGCTTGTCCTCTTGCCCATGCTGACGCATCTTTATAGCCTTGACAGGTTTCACCATGGTCAGGCTCTCCTGTTTCCATATCAAAGAAAAAAGTATGCCATGTGGAATAATCCTCTCGTATCACATTAGCCACCGCTGTATGGATATGTCGTGTTGCAATCTCCTTATAACGTTCATTACCTGTTTCATCATATGCCCAATATAGAAGAGGTACATTTAACAGGCAATCTATAATAAGTCGGTAATTTTCCTTGGCATTCATAGGCCCCCATGCTTGTATAAACCCACCGACTTCATGAAAGCGGCTGCATAACTGGTCTGCTGCCATAATCGCTGCTTGTTTTGCCTTTTCGCTGTCACAAATCTTATATGCTGCCACGCAAGAAGGTGTATATAGGAACCCCATATCATGATGGTCAACGGCAATTTTCTCTTCTATTCGATGATAAAAACTATCGACTTGTCTATCGCCGGCTTCTTTAAATATCGAGTCCATGGTTAATTCATAGGCCAGCCAAATCTCACCGGTCCAAAAACCGGTCGTCCAATAGGTATTGTCAATGGGTTCATAAAACCCGTTCACGGAATACGCATTTTGAAACTGATCTGTAAATTTATCTAAGTTTTTTTTGATTTGTTGTGTTGCAAACTTGATGGCATCTTGCCGCTCTTGATTCGTCAATTGTTTTGCATTTAGTCTATGCATCTACGCTACCTCTCAATCTTAATATTATCCTTTAACGCCTGTTGCTGCAATTCCTTGTACAAAATATTTCTGTAACCATAAGAATACCACAAGTACCGGAATGAGGGAAATCACAGAAGCCGCCATAATAAGTCCGTACTCTGACGAATACTGACCGATAAACATTCTCAAGCCAATCTGTATTGTTTTCTTATGCTCCGATGTCAGGTATATCATCGGCCCCAAAAAGTCATTCCATGTATTAACGAACGTAAATATGACCAATGTTGATAACGCAGGCTTTGAAAGCGGTAGCATAATCTTACCATATATTTGATACTCACTCATTCCGTCAATACGTGCCGCTTCACATAAAGAATCCGGAATCCCTTGATAAAATTGTCGCATTAAAAACACACCAAAGGCCGAGAAGGCTTGTAATAAAATAATAGCCAAATGCGTATCGTTTAATTCAAAATGTCGCATCATAATAAATTGGGGCACCATATACACCTGCCACGGAACAGCAATGGTTCCGATATAGCCTAGGAACAACGTCTTTTTGAAACGAAACTCCAATTTTGCAAAGGCATACGCCGCAAAACTACTAGTAAAAAGCTGTAAGACCGTTACAATAAGTGTAATCTTGAATGTATTTCTTACAAAGGTAATAAGAGGTATCTTTTGCCAAATTTCCACATAGTTTTCCCATCTAGGGGTTGTCGGTATCCACTGTATCGGAACTGTAAAGACATCCTTATCCAACTTAAGAGAGGCTGATAACATCCATAGGAAAGGAACTAACATGAGTACGGATATAAAGATCAATGCCACATATAAAAGGATGCGCCATAATGATTGGTTCATTTGCTTCGTTTTCATAATTCATCACCCTTTCTTAACTATTGGCATATTTACGTTCGCCTCTAAATTGAACAACCGTAACCAAGAGAACCATTAAAAATAGTATCATTGAAATCGCACTGGAATATCCGAAATCAGAAGTCGTTACAAAGGCTGTTTGGTAAATATGATATACCAACACCAACGTTGATGTTCCCGGTCCGCCTTGTGTCAACATATAGATGATATCGTAGACCTTAAAGCAATTAATCGTTAGC
Source organism: Vallitaleaceae bacterium (assembly GCA_965140555.1). Taxonomy (GTDB): domain Bacteria; phylum Bacillota; class Clostridia; order Lachnospirales; family Vallitaleaceae; genus UBA1351. The sequence continues at coordinate 224,274 of OZ223256.1, forward strand.
ATAATGACAACAAAGAACGTTGTCGGTCGTAACTGGGGTACTGTAATAAAACGAAATTTTTGGATCGGATTCGCCCCATCAATACTGGCTGCTTCATATAATTCCTGTGAAATTCCTTGAAGACCGGCAAGATAGATTACCATATAATAACCCATCATCTTCCATACCGAAAATAATACAACAGTAAACATGGCCCAATCTTGATCCGCCGCCCATTTTGGCAGGTCTTTCGTTGCTACACCCAGATTACTCAACATGACATTGACAATACCTGCTCCCGGACTAAAAATCATGTTCCATACAGCCGCTACTGCAACCAACGATGCAACATATGGAAAAAATCCGATTGTTCTGAAAAAATCTCTTCCTCTTACCTTTTGATTCAGAATAATAGCAAGCCCTAGAGCTGCCGCCATGGTTAAAGGTACCGTAGCCACCGCATATACAATCGTATTTATAAACGCTGCTTTAAAGCGTGTGTCATCCATTAGCGCCACAAAATTATCAAAACCAACAAATTTTATTGGATTATTCCCGTCCCAAGACATAAATGCTAATGCAAATGCAAAGATAATCGGTCCTAATGTAAAAATTAAAAACCCTAAAAAATTAGGGGCAATAAACGAATATGCGATAAGATTACTGCGTTGGCGTTTCGTCAATCCTCTACGCGGCCGTTTTGTATTCATCATCCAAACCTCCTTAAAAATCTGGCCTTCTTCACTAAGAAGGTTACGTCTTTATAGAAGAAAAAGGAGCAAGCTTTGGCTCCTCCTTTTTCTATCCGTGTTTCTAGTTCAATATTTTTCCTACTTCTTCGTTCATATATTGAATACCTTCATCCACTGTATAGGTGCCTGTCATTATGTAATCATGTCCATCATTCAAGACAACTTCAATTTCTGCACTCTTGTCATGAATTGGCATTTCAAGGTATGTGTTTGACGTTTTCAAAGCCTCTGCACTTGCTGAATCTTCCGGAAATCCTTCGATGGATGTAATGGTATCAATAACCGCATCTGTTTTGATTGCCGGGAATGTACCTGTCGAGGCAATTACTTCTGCACCTTCAGGACCGGTTACAAAATTCATAAAAGCTGTCGCTGCATCTTTTTTATCAGAAGCTGCTGTGACAGATAATGATGTAATCGTTGCAAGAGTCGAACCCGGTTCAACACCTTCAGCATGAGGATATTTCACAAGACCCCAATTGCTGATATCTGTATATTCACCGGAATTGATTTTATCAATTAATGTTGGGATAAACCATGAACCCATATTCAGCATCCCCACATTACCTTGTGCAAAAGCACCGGAATAGTGTAAATTACTTGTTTTTAATGTCGCATAATCTTGTACAATACCGTCCTCTTGTTCACTGACGACCATGTCATAATAAGGTTTCAAGAAATCATAGTTACCGTCTACAATGCTGTGTTTCCCATCTAATATACCGAACAATTGAACAGCTGAACGCCACACATGGTAGTGTGCTCCATAGACTTCATTACCTAATTCATCACTAGCTACAGAACGTGCTAGTGTATCAAATTCATCAAATGTCATATCGTTTGTCGGATAATCAACACCGGCATTGTCAAAGACATCTTTATTATAGAACACAACCCAGAAGTCACTTCTGAATGGTAAGGCATATAATTGATCATCAATCTTTATTTGATTTGTTATACCACCATAAACGCCGGCATCAAAGGTTGATTCATCCACAGGTTCAAGGACATTTTTATTAACAAGGTTTACATAACCGGGGATGTCTTTGATACATACAACATCTAAATCCGTATCATTACCGGATAGTTGTGTTGCAAGAGCTGTCATGTAATCTTGAGATCCAAGATCAACCATTTCAATCTTAATATCCGGATGTTGTTCCTCGAAGGTATCAATCAACGGTTGATAATATGTCGTGGACGCAATATCCCATACTGCCCATTTAATCGTTGTTTGATCGGATGAAGCAGTGTCATTAGTTTCTGTTTCATCCGGTGTCGTTTCCTCTGTTCCTGTTCCGGCTTCATTGCCTGTGTCTGTTGTTGTCGTACCTGAGTCATCTTTTCCACAACCTGCAAATAAACTTACTACGAGCATTAACATAAGTGCAAAAACAACAATACGTTGTCGTTTCATAAATAATTCCTCCCTTTAACTAGAATACATTTTATTATTGCCTTCCTTTTCAGAAGTTGATACTATTAGTATAGACGTTCACTGTCCATACACCCATGTAGATTCATTACCCATTCATGGATATTTCTATCATATTAAAATTTTCCCTGTACTTTTTTTGTATAAACCTTCTCTTTTTTACGATTGTATACATTTTCACTGTTTTTTCTTCACTATTCTCCCGCTATATTGTTGACATTTACCAATTTCCTCGCTAAAATGAAGTACGACTAGAAAGGGGATTTACCATGAAGCCATTTCATCGACGCGGTATCAAACTCCATTTACTTGCATATTCCATTGGCGTTACGTTGGGCATGACACTCCTTGTCGCTTCCTTTAGCTATTCAGTTTTTAATCGATTACTTACTGAAAGTTTACGACAAAGTACATCCATTAATCTTCATCTTGTCTCCGAAACGATTTCAAAGGACTTACTTCCTATACTATCACTCTCCAACTGGTGTACCAACAATGCTCCGTTATCGACTTATTTGGAATTAGCTTCTGAAACAGAAACATACAGGCAAGACTATATGAACCATCATTCTGAAATCACCAAAAACCTCTACGACGCTTCAAAGGATGCCCTACGCATTGAATCCCTTACCTCCTGGAAACGCCTCCTAGAAGAATACCGTAATAATCGAAGCGGACTCTATATCACGCGTATCGTCATAGGCAGTTTCAGTGACCATTACTTACAAATCGCACCTGTATCCTCCTATCACGCATTGAACGTACCTTCAACCATCCAATCTTTTGACTTTTTTGATCGAATCCATACGCAACATTCCTTCACGTGGCTCCCGATAATGATAAGCCCCTTTAGCGATGCCGATGATTTTCAAATTTTGCCCATTCTTCAACCGGTAAATAACTATTACAACAATAACACAATCGGCTGGAGCTATATCTCCGTATCCGCTGATATTATAACAGATGCCTTCAACAATTATGACTATCCTCGAGATAGCGATTTATATATACAAATACAGGAGCAAGTCTATCAGCTTGCTAATGGGAAACTTCATCCGATTTCATCCTCTATTACGGAACAATTAAACGCCAACAACCAGTTAGTATCCATTAATTCTTCCCTAGGCGGATGGAAGTTTTACCAAACACTCTCTCAAAGCCAGTTTCGCAATCAACGCCATGTCTACTACTCTTTGCTGTTGGTTATTATCTTACTTATCTTTTTGTTAGGACTAACTCTGACTTACTGGCTACATAAACGAATTAATCAACCTATCGGTATTATTCTTAATCGGATGGACGCCATCAGTGCCGGTGATTTTGAGCCGGATCCTCACATTGAATGGCCCAATGAATTTGGTGATATCGGACGAGGCATTAATCAAATGACTACTGACATCCATCAGCTTATGACACGAAGACTTCAAGATGAGCAAGAAAAGAATCAGCTAGAATACCAAGTGCTTCAGAATCAAATTAATCCGCATTTTTTATATAATACTCTCAATTCGATAAAATGGATGGCAACCCTACAGAATGCAACCGGCATTGCAGAAATGACAACGTCCTTATCAAAACTGCTTCGTTACATTTCAAAAGGAAAAAAAACCATACACACTCTATCTGAGGAGTTGGATTTGTTACAACACTATTTTACCATTCAAAAGTTTCGATATGGAGGAAACCTGTTTTTAGACATACACATTGATCCTTTCGTCAATACCAACTGTCTTATACCGATATTTAGTTTGCAACCCATCGTTGAAAATGCCATTTTTCATGGTATTGAACCTAAAGGGGCTGTCGGACATATACGCATCACCATAACAATAAATGCAGAGGAATCTATTGAAATTGACATCTGCGATGATGGCATTGGTATGTCGGATGATGTGGCTCGTAATCTTCTTACGCAGAACGAACATAATGATACAGACTTTTTCAAAAATATAGGCATTGTTAACGTACACAAACGTATACAGCATACCTTTGGTTCCCAGTATGGCCTATATGTCAAAAGCACATCTTCACAGGGAACCACCATTACAATCGTCATACCACAAAGGAGCTAACCTATGTATAAACTATTAATCGTTGATGATGAACCTCTTGTTCAAATCGGAATAAAATCCATGTTGGATTGGTCTTCTCTTGACATATCAATCATTGGTTGTGCCGGTAATGGTGCTGAGGCTTTTGAAATCATTCAAAATCAACGCCCGGACATTGTACTTACCGATATAAAAATGCCTATGATGAGTGGTATGGAATTACTAAAGCTCTGTCGTGAAACGGATCCTCATTTGCCTGTTTTTATATTTATGACAAGTTATGATGAATTTTCTTTGGTCAAGGAGGCTATCAAATATGAAGCTCTCGATTATCTTGTCAAACTGGAAATTGACCACGATGTTTTATCTGATGTTTTATTACGAGCCATCAAAAAAATACAACAGTATGGGAACAAGCCACAGTCTCATTCCAATAACTCCATACAAGTTTTTTATGAGAAGTTTATGATTCGCCTCTTAAACAATCTTTTTGATACAACGGATCAATTTGATATTCAGGCTAGGGAACTTCAACTAAAATTTGAAGCCGACAATTATACGGTCGTCCTTTGTTCCCTCGTTGACGAAACGGAGCGTTCAATGACCAAAGATCAGCAATTGAATCTTTATTTTAGTGCTGTCCAAATGGTTCTTAATTCAACTAAAAAGCAGTTGGATTGCTACCCTGTATCCCTTGATCCAAAGCGTTTTTGTCTCATTGTTAAGGCAAATAAACCTTCCGATTCTGCCACCCCAGATATTGTAAGTGCGTTAGAAACCTCTTTTGATATCGTCTATCGCTACTTTAACATTCATATATATGCGGGTATCGGTCGCTCCTGCAATGACCCAATACTTGTATGTGAATCCTATCAAGATGCACGACAAGTCCTTTCACAATGCACGAGAGAACAACCTATTCTTTCCTACCAAGAACTCGTTGACGAAGAACAGATCATTAAGCAACGTACCTTCAATCTAGGTGTTTTCCGTAATGATATACGCCTCGCCTTTGAAAGCTTTGATGCCGATTCCTTCGAAACAACTTTGAATGCAATTATTGACTTATTCAGCGACCATCCGAGCGTCTACCTACAAGCAATGGATGCTGCCAGTAATATACTCTATCTGACCCTCACTCTACTCCCTAATAGCCGGGAAACTTTGGATACACTTTTTGCTGATGAAAACGACGGCTATCGTTGCTTATATACTAAGACCCGCACTGATGGCATTATTGTATGGCTCAAGACCTTTCGTGACGGTATCACCCACCTTCTTAAGAGTCAACATAAAACCTACAAAAATCATATGATTAAGTCCATTCAAGATTATATCGATGACCACATTACCGATAAGCTGACATTAAATGATATTGCATCCCTTTTTGCAATCAGTCCGAATTATTTGAGTATTTTATTCAAAAAAACAACAGCTATAGGATTTAACGAGTACATAACCAGCAAAAAAATTGCCCTAGCAAAGTTACGTTTAGCTGAAACAGACCAGAAAATATATGAAATTGCAGAAGACCTTGGATTTGAAAGTGCTTTTTACTTTAGTAAAGTTTTCAAAAAAATAGAAGGCATTCCACCTAAGGAATACAGTCGCCAAATTCAACGTCAATCGTAATACTAAGGAGGACACCATGATTTATAACCAAGCGAATACCTATAACAATTCCTTTACCCCTTTTCACCTCTATCCCAAAGCAAGCGATCGAAAAATATGGAGCAATCTACCGACTTCATACACAGAACCTCTCCTTGAAGAGGCTGCACGCATCGCACATGTGCCTATTGAAGTTTTGCCTGCCAGTTTATTTCGTTCCTATTCGACCCATGGCAATCGTGTCGATTACGAAACGCTTTACTTTGATCGACGAGCACGATTAGCCACACTTATACTGGCTGAATCCATTCTTTATGACGGACGGTATCTATTGCCTATTCTTGATGGCCTTTGGGCCATTTGTGAAGAATCCGCATGGCAACTCCCTGCCCATAATAATTACGAACGGGATATGCCTGTTACAAGCCTTCCTGATGTGAATCGACCTGTTCTAGACCTTTTCGCTTGTGAAACCGGAGCCTTTTTGGCAACGGCTTATTATCTTCTCCATGACGCTTACGTCATTTTTGAACCGCGACTTCTAAAACGAATAAAAGATGAGCTGTATAAACGCATTGTTAAACCCTATCTCACCCAACATTTCTGGTGGATGGGCAATGGCTTAGAACCGATGAACAACTGGACAATATGGTGTACTCAAAACATTCTATTAACCAGTTTCTTAACACCCCAAGATACCTCTACACAAAGAGAGATCTTCTACAAGGCATGTAAAAGTATCGACTATTTTCTGGAAGAATACGGACAAGACGGTTGCTGCGACGAAGGACCTCAATACTATCGCCATGCAGGACTCTGTCTATACACAAGCCTTAGTCTTCTTAATCATGTTACCGATGGACATTTTGAGTCCATCTATTCCATGGAGAAGATCAAAAACATAGCCTCTTACATCTGCTATGTACGTGTTAACGAACACTATAGCATCAATTATGCTGATTGTGCTGCAGCTGCCGGTCCTCTAGGTGTACGCGAATACCTATTTGCTGAGGCTTGTCACTTAGATAATATGCGTCAATATGCGACCAAAGACTATTATGAAGATACTAAAGCCGGTCAACGGCAACTTGAAGATATCAATTTGTATGATCGTCTTCAAGGACTCTTTAATTATTCTAGAATTAAAGCCGACTATGCCGATCTGGATTTATCCCATATGCCGATAATTGAGGACCATTATTATGATAGCGTCGGTCTTCTTATTGCTAGGGATACCCATTATGTCTTTGCCGCTAAAGCCGGTAACAATGACGACAGTCATAATCATAATGACACGGGTAGCATTACCTTATATAAAGACGAAAAACCCTTCCTTGTTGACGTTGGTGTGGAAAACTATACGAAGAAAACATTCTCAAGTGAGCGCTATACCCTTTGGGCAATGCAATCAGATTACCATAACCTTCCCACCATATGCCATACGATGCAAGACCACGGCCCGAATGCTAAAGCCACCGATGTCTTTTTGGACCTTACAGATACTGATGTGCATTTTGATATGATGCTGACTGATGCCTACCCGGTAGAAGGACTCCTTCATTATCACCGCACCTTACATTTCCAAAAAGAAAAAGGCATCTTATTAAAAGATACCTTTGATTTCCATCCGGATGCCGACGTCTCTGTTATATTAAACTTTATGACTTATGAAAAACCGATTCTCGAGAACAATCAGATTCATGTCGGCGATTTAGGTACCCTCACTGTTGCCAGCAAGACATCCTTTATCGCCATAGAAACTATTCCCATTCAAGATTCACGTTTGGCCTTGTCATGGAAACACCCTATATATCGTATTCGTATAACACTGGACGAACCCTATGGGGAGATTTATATTCAATAGTCCTCCTCTTACTAGTCATCGTTTAATGCTTCATCATAAAAACGAGTAAACTCGTTCCAATCATCTGTTCCCACATTTTTTAATGCCGCACGCGGATGACGATTTAACTGTCCTGTAATCATATATGGGATATCATACCCCCAGGAAATCCCTTCTTCTCGAAGTTTAGGGATTTCCTTTTCTATAATATTAAGTACCGGCCGTAAATGATATTTGGGATTTTTCAAAAATCCCAACAACAATTCCAAGGGGCAATTCCCAGCTCCTCTACCTAAGCTACTGACTGTCGCATCCAAATAACTCACGCCTAATGTTAACGCCTCAATGGTATTGGCAAAAGCCAGTTGTTGGTTATTATGGGCATGGATACCAATTTTTTTGCCACTTGCTTCCCCTATCGACAAATACTTTTTGGCAAGCGCACGAATCTGTTCCGGATAGTAGGAACCAAAACTATCTGCAATATAGATATAATCCACCGGTGTCTGTGCTAAAATTGACAAGGCTTCGTCGAGCTCCGATTCTGTTGCATGGCTAACCGCCATAATGTTGACCGATGTCTCGTATCCTTTATCATGAAAATCCTTAATCATCTCAATCGCCGACGGAATCTGATGAATATAGCAAGCTGTTCGAATCAAATCAATGACTGAGTCTTCTCTTGGCAAGATGTCTTTCTCATAATTTGTACGCCCTACATCTGCCATCACAGAAATCTTCAACGGCGTCTCATTATCACCTACAATACGTCTCAAATCTTCTTCTTTACAAAATTTCCAAGGCCCAAAATCTTTAAAATCAAAATACTCTTCAGATGCTTTATATCCAAATTCCATATAATCAACCCCTGCCTTAATATTGGCATGGTACACCTTTTTCACAAAGTCATCCGTAAATCGAAAGTCATTCATCAATCCTCCATCACGAATGGTACAATCTAATACGCGAATATCTTCTCTATATGATAGTAAACTTCCTTTTTTCTGTATCTCTTCAATCATTGCCAAACCTCCAAGCTTTCTTCTTTTTTTGCACTCACACTTTAAAGTGAAAAAGTATTGTTGACATGATTCTACCATGTCTTCCCTCACAAGTCAAGATAAGTCTACCTATAGAAAAACGAAGACGCTGTCATATGACAGCGTCCTGTAAAAAGCGTATTTGAGAAGAATACAATTCATAGTAATGGCCTTGTTTTTCCATGAGCTCCTCATGACTTCCCATTTCTTCAATTCCTTTTTGATTAATTACTAAAATACGATTCGCCTGTTTAATCGTTGAGAGTCGATGGGCAATAACAAAAGAGGTTCGTCCTTTTAACAACACTTCTAGTCCGTCTTGAATCATCTTCTCTGTCTGCGTATCGATACTCGACGTCGCTTCATCAAGAATAAGTATTCGTGGGTCCTTAAGCAAGGCTCGTGCAAAGGAGATAAGTTGGCGTTGACCTGTCGATAGCCGCGTACCTCGTTCGTTCACTTCCGTATAATAACCTTCTGACATCTCTTCAATAAATTCATGGGCCCTCACTGCTTTAGATGCTGCAATAACCTCATCATCTGTAGCATCTAATTTACCATAACGAATATTATCCATAATGGTCCCGGAAAAAATGAATGTATCTTGCATCATGATTCCCATTTGTTCACGAAGACTCTTTAGATGAACATCTCGAATGTCATGACCGTCAATCTTTAGAGCGCCTTTATTCACATCGTAAAAGCGGGATACCAGATTGACTACCGTTGTTTTCCCTGCACCTGTCGGTCCTACCAAGGCAATGCGCTCACCAACATTCACATGAAGATCAAAATCTTCCAAAATTGTATGTCCGGGCTCATAGCCAAATTCGATATGGTCAAAATCAATTTTACCTTGAACGAGAGGCAAATCATAAGCACTCTCTTTATCTTCTATACTTGGATGTATATCCATTGTTTCAAAGATACGCTCAAGATAAGCGGATGCCGTTACCAATTGATTGTAGAACTCACTAATATTCAGAAGCGGCGTCCAGAAGTTCCCTGTATAGCCCAAAAAAGCTACGGCTACACCCGCTGTTACCGGTGTTGGTAATAAGACTAGGGCTACAATTAACATAACACCTTGAGAAATAATGGATATATTCTTGACAATAGGAAAAATCAAACCTATATAATGGCGTGATACCATCCAACGATCATAATATTCATCCATAACATCTTCAAAAACTTTTAAGTTCGTTTCCTCACGTGTAAAGGACTGGGTTACTTTCATTCCGCTTATACTCTCATGAATATAGGCATTCATGTTCGATTGCTTTACACTAACTTCTTGCATACTTTTACGCTGTTTACTTTTAACCATAAAAACCAACACAGTAGCAATCGGTACAAAAGCCAACAAAATCAAAGTCAATCGTACATTAAGTGTAAACATAATACCTAGCGCTACAAAGAAGGAGAAAAAGTCAACAACAAGGTTAATGAGTCCGTTCGATAATAAGTCACTTAATGAATTCACATAGTTTACAATACGTACCAGAATTTTCCCATGAGGTCTGTTATCATAAAATGTAAAGGGCAACTTTTGAATATGTGTAAAAATATCCAAACGAATATCCCGTATAATACTATGCCCAATAACGGCCATATAGCGTATACGTAGTTTCATACAAAATGCCGATAGTAGAATCATCAACAGAAAGGCCAAGGAGCTTACCACTAACATATTCACATTACGATCCGGAATAAAGTCATCAATAACATATTTCATTAACAGTGGCGTCATAAGATTCGCAATACTTGATACCAAGATTACTACTAGTGCTTTTAGTAAGCCTTTTTTATATCGTTTTACATACTTGAGCAGTTTTTTTAATTGTTCGACATTAAACTCCTGCTCTAATTCTTCATCTTCTGAGAACGTATTTCTCTTACCTTTTGTATCAGCCATTACGCACCCTCCTTCATCTTGCTGTCAAACTCACCCATTTGCTGAGTGAATACTTCATAGTAATAGCCGCGTTGATCAAGGAGCTCCTGATGTGTTCCGCGCTCAATAATGGTTCCTTTATCCATAACTAATATAATGTCCGCATCCTTTACCGATGAGATTCTATGGGCAATGATAAAGGTGGTACGAGCTGCATTGATTTTCTTCAATTCACTCAAAATCTTATATTCCGTCTCCATGTCCACTGCAGACGTTGTATCATCTAAGACTAGAATCGATGGGTTTTGTATCAACGCTCTGGCTAAAGCAATCCGTTGCTTCTGTCCACCGGATAGACCGACACCTCGTTCTCCCACAACGGTATCAAAGTTCTCATCAAACTGATAAATAAACTCATTCACACCGGCAATTTCAGCAGCATAGCGTACATCTCGTTTATTCGCCGTCGGCACACCATAGGATATATTTCCTTCAATCGTATCTGAGAAAAGGAATATATCTTGCATCGCAACAGATATATTATTACGTAATGCCTGTACGTCATACTCCTTAATCGGCACATGGTCCACATAAATATTACCTTCTGAGACATCATAAAATCTTGAGATTAATGATGTTAATGTTGTCTTTCCTGATCCTGTTGACCCAAGAAGTGCCACTGTTTGACCGGGTGATACTTCAAAGTTAATATGGTCTAATACCGGCATATCTTCATAATGAAAAGACACATCATCAAATTTAATATGTCCCCGTATTTCTTCTTTAACAATCGGTTGTTCATGGAGTTCGATTTGGCTCTTAGCATCAAAGATTTCTTTGACCTTTTCATAGGATGCCACAAAATTTTGTGCCCCGTTAATAAGCCAACCAACCATTCTCAACGGATTATTAATCATCCACAACAATCGATTAAAGGCGACTAATTCACCTACTGTCATGCTGCCCCGTAGAATCAAGACAGTCCCCATAAACAAGACAATGACATTAAAAAGTACTGCGAAAGCATCTAAAGCCGGCAAATAGGTTTCCCAAACCTTAGCTGATTCCAAATTTCGATTCATAAAAGCAATATTTTCTTTTTGAAATTTTTCAATTTCGTAAGGTTCTCTAGCAAATGCCTTCACCACTCGATTCCCACTGATATTCTCTTGAACAACCGTATTTAACTTGGAAAATTGCTCTCGGATGTTTACAAACGTCGGTTTTACCGAACGCGACATTTTCAATGAAAAATACAGAATAAACGGAATAATAAGCAGTATTGTTGATGTCAACAACGGATTAATCGTAATCATGGTGATAATAGCTAGGATAAACACCGTTCCGTGAAAAATACTGACATGGGTTATCCAAGCAAAGAAATGACGTATTGCTTCAATATCTCCTGTCATCTTAGACATAATGCGACCATTTGGTGTTCGATCAAAGTAATTAAAATCTAAACTTTGAAGTTTCACATACAGATCCCGTCTGATTTGGTATATAACCTTCTGTGAAAATTTTTCAAAAAAGATAAACAACCAATAGCGGAAGAATGTTCTAAACAGGGTCACACCGATAATTATCAATGAACCGGTAATAACAAATTGTCGATTTACTTCTTTCCCTGTCGACCCATCAATGGCATCAATAATCATCCCCGTTACATAAGGGTCAACTACCGCCAATAGTGCAAAGACTAGTGTAAATATGGTCCCGACAATAAACAGCCTTCGATGAGGTTTCGTGTAGACGCTTAATTCTCTTAGTGTTTTTAACATGTTGACCTCCGTCATAATTAATACATTGCCTCATGTGTTACGTTGGTACAAGGTGTTCTTTCTTTAAACCATTATAGTGGATAGTTACTAGAACTAAATGTCACCAATGGTAAAAGGGATGTCATATATGGTATATGACATCCCTTTTACTTATTTATTCTAATCCTTTTAAATACTCCGCTATTTCTAACTGCTTTTCTTTTGGTATGTATACATTTTCCTCATGATAACGCTTAATATAATCAATGACAAGAACCGGTTCGTTAATAATCTTCACATTCTTGCTCTTCACATTGACTTTACAGTCATTGGAAAAATAAAGAATCGGAAACGCTCTATAGCGAATACCTTGTTTTCTTAAAAATGTATCCATGCCCTTCTTGTGACCACGAATTTGTTTAATCGGATTATACATTCGTTTATAATATTTATCGCCACTTTTACCAATCTTGATTTTCTGAAGATAGTTATCATCTTCCCGTCCGCTCAGTTCCCCTTTGATATGTTTACTTTCCATAATGAAAATGCCATTAGGTCCTATGATTACAAAATCAATCTGACTGGATTTATTTCCATCTACAATGTGTACATCACTGAGTATCTTATACTGTCTCGGCAATTTCGTCAGTAAATCAAATGCTTCTTTTTCACCTTGAAGTCCAAATTTTAGAATTTCTATGTTATTCAATACGAGCATAATCCATATAATCATTCCTGCTATAAGTAGCATCGAAACATAGTATGTTAACGTCAAGGTCAAGATTGATAAGAAGATAGCCGCTGTTGCAACTGTAAGCTTCAAATAAGCTTTTCTTATATCTGTTCTTAGGTGATTCGAGTGTTTTACAATTTCTGCCATACTGTCAACTCCGTTTATTTTACAATTTCTTCAAATATACGAACCTGCCTCCTTCCAAAAGCTAATGAACAAGTGTCTAATCTCATTATACAAAACTCTTCAACTAAACACAAGGTTAGCTTTCCACCTAACAAAAGAAAAAGATACTTTTATGATACTGTTTATTATTTAATTCCGATATCATTCCGATATTGCTTACCCTCAAACTGAATACAATCTACGGCACTATAGGCTTTTTCTCTCGCTTCATCCATTGTCATCCCTTTTGCTGTAACACCAAGAACACGACCACCATTTGTAACAAATACGCCGTCTTTTAATGCTGTTCCTGCATGATAAACGGTTACATCCGAATCAGGAAGTTGTTGGAGTCCACGGATAATTTTACCTTTTTCGTAGGCAACCGGATAACCACCTGATGCTAAGACGACACATACTCTCGCCTCCTCATCCCATTCTAATGTAACTTGATCCAGTTCTCCTGATATAGCCTTTAATACAACATCGACGAGGTCATTCTTCAAGCGCGGCAAAACAACTTGAGCTTCCGGGTCCCCAAAGCGAGCATTATATTCGAGCACTTTCGGACCATTTGCTGTTAACATAAGGCCAAAAAACAAAATACCGGTAAACGCCCGTCCTTCTTCAGCCATCGCATCCAATGTCTTTTGGAATATAGATGTTTCACAAAACTTTTGTACTTCTTCTGTATAGAATCGACTTGGACTAAACGTTCCCATCCCACCTGTATTAGGTCCTTTATCTTGGTCAAAGGCACGCTTATGATCTTGTGCACTTACCATAGGAAGCACTGTTTTTCCATCACAAAATGCCAAAACCGAGACTTCAGGACCTTCCATAAACTCTTCAACAACAACTCTTTGACCTGCATCACCAAATTTTTGATCTACCATAATCGTTTCTAATCCGACAAGGGCTTCTTCCACCGTTTGGCAGATAATAACACCTTTACCCAAGGCTAATCCATCTGCTTTAAGGACAAGAGGATAACTATGGTTTTTCACATAGTCTATGGCTTTATTCACTTCGTCAAAAACTGCATAGCCTGCTGTCGGAATAGCATACTTTTGCATTAAATCTTTCGAAAACGCCTTACTTCCTTCTATAATAGCGGCATTTTTCCTTGGACCGAAGACAGGCAATTTTTCTTCTTCAAAAGCATCCACAATACCCAACATCAGAGGGTCATCCATTCCCACTATCGTCAAGTCTATTGCCTCATTCTTGGCAAATTCGACTAACTGTTTTATATCTGTTGCAGCTATAGCAACACATGTTGCTAACTGACTGATGCCTGCGTTCCCCGGAGCACAGTAAATATCCGGATTATGTCGGCTCATACTTAGCTTATGAACAATTGCATGTTCTCTTCCACCACTTCCAACAACCAAAATTTTCATCCTAAACTCCTTCTATTCTAATCTTCTAAGTCCTTAGACCATTCTTCGTAGTCACAAATTGCTTGAGGAAGCAACTGCCATTCTGCCTCTTCCATTACACGACGTTGTAAAGATTCAGGTGTGTCCTCCTTATAAACAGAAACTGCCTTTTGATATAAAATCTTACCATGGTCAGCCCATTCATCAACAAGATGCACGGTAGCTCCTGTTACCTTTACACCTCGCTCTAGTGCAGCCTCATGTACATTTAATCCGTAGTATCCTTCTCCAGAAAAAGCTGGGATTAGTGATGGATGTATATTAATCATACGGTTCTTATAATGGTGCACTAAGTTTTCAGGTAGAATAACCAAATAGCCAGCCAAAACAACGAGGTCAATGTCATGGGCTTCTAACGTTTCAATCATTTTACGACCAAAAGCCTCTTGTGACCCATAATCACGAGGACGTATACATGCTGTTTTTATATTATGATTTTTAGCACGTTCCAAGGCATAGGCGCTCTTTCGATTGCTGATAACAATGTCAACGGTTCTATCTGTAATGTGATGTATCTTGAGATAGTCTATAATCGCTTGAAGATTTGTTCCTCCTCCGGAAACAAGAACAGCAATTCTTAACATAATCGAATCCCCTTTTCTCCGGATTCTACGTGACCTATAATATAGGCGTCTTCTCCTGCCTGCTTCAACAGTCGTATCGCTTCTTCACTTTGACTCTTTTCCACAGCTACAACCATTCCGATGCCCATGTTAAACGTGTGATACATCATATCTTCATCCAAATCACCGAGCTTTTTGAGATAATCAAAAATTGGTAATTTAGGCCAATTATCTTTTTGAATCACTGCAACCACATTTTCATTTAACATTCTCGGTATATTCTCGTAAAATCCACCGCCTGTTACATGAGAAGCGCTCTTAATCTGAATAGATTTTGACAAGGCCTGTAACGCTTTCACATAGATTCGTGTTGGTTCTATAAGCGCTTCACCTAGCGTTCTTCCTAGAACTTCCTTATACTCTGCCAAATTTTCTTTTGTCGGTTCTATAATCTTACGAACCAAGGAAAATCCATTGCTATGAATACCTGATGAAGGAAGTCCTATAAGAACATCCCCGTCTTGTAACGTGGAGCCATCGATCATAGCCTCTTCATCTACAATCCCTACTGCAAATCCGGCCAAATCATAATCTTCTTCTGCATAAAATCCGGGCATTTCTGCTGTTTCTCCACCAATAAGTGCCGCACCACTTGCCACACATCCATTTGCTATCCCCTCTACAATCGTAGCTATTTTTTCCGGATGATTTTTGCCACAAGCAATATAATCCAAGAAAAAAAGAGGTTCTGCGCCAGAACAAATAATATCATTGACACACATTGCCACACAATCGATACCGATTGTATCATGCTTATCCATTAGAAAAGCAAGTTTTAGCTTTGTACCGACACCATCTGTTCCGGATACCAATACCGGTTTATTCATTGTCCTTGAGGCCAAAGAGAACAAGCCACCAAAACCGCCTAAGTCCGCCATGACCTCCGGTCTTTTTGTTTTTCTAACATGTTCTTTCATTAATTCAACTGCTTGATATCCGGCTTCTACGTCCACACCGGCTGATTTATAATCCATCTTAGATCTCCTCATCTTCAATACGTGTCGGGTAACGGCCATTAAAACACGCCGTACAGAATTGACAATTCGCTCCATCCATGGTTGATATGAGTCCTTCTTCACTAATATATCCTAAACTATCTGCTTCAATAATCTGACAAATTTCATCAATAGTATGAGCACTTGCCACTAAATTTTGACGTTCCGGTGTATCAATCCCATAAAAACAAGAATGGGTCACCGGTGGAGAACTAACGCGCACATGAACTTCCAAAGCCCCGGCCTCTCTCAATAAATTGACAATTCGTCTTGATGTGGTGCCACGTACAATCGAGTCATCAATCATAATGACACGCTTGCCTTCAACTTGAGAACGTATTGGATTCAGCTTCAAATGCACGCCTAATTCTCGTAGCGCTTGGTCCGGCTGGATAAACGTTCTACCCACATAGCGATTCTTCATAAACCCGTCAACAATAGGAATATTGCTGGCATCTGCAAAACCATGGGCTGCCGATAATCCTGAATCCGGCACTCCGATAACAACATCTGCATCAACCGGATGTTCTTTAGCAAGGACTTGTCCTGCTCGATATCTGGATGTGTAGACCTCAAGACCTTCCATAACACTATCCGGACGTGCAAAATAAATATATTCAAAACTACACATAGCCGAATGCTTCGCTGCACGTTCCGACGTCATAGAACGTATGCCGTCCCGATCTACAATAATCACTTCACCAGGTTTCACATCACGAACAAATTCAATACCTAACGCATCAAAGGCACAGGATTCAGAGGCAAACACATAGGAATTATCTTTTTTCCCTATAACCAAAGGACGCATACCGAGGGGATCTCTTGCGGCCAATAGTTTGTGGGGTGTCATTACTAAAAGAGAGTAGGCGCCATTAATCGTTTTCATCACATCCATTAATGATTCTTCAATGGAACTGTAACGAATACGTGCCCTCGATAAGAGTGCCGCAATAACTTCGGAATCCGTTGTTGTTTGAAAGATCGTCCCTTGCCCTTCTAGTTGATGACGCAAAAGATTAGCATTCGTTAAATTTCCGTTATGAGCCAATGCCATATGTCCCTTCGTATACTTGATAACTAAAGGTTGTGCATTTTCCGCCAAACTATCTCCCGCTGTGGAATAACGAACATGTCCGATAGCCGAATGACCTTTAAGATAATCCAATACGACATCATCAAAAATCTCCGTTACCATTCCCATTTCTTTACGGTACAAAATAGTTCCATGGTTATTAACAGCAATTCCTGCACTTTCTTGTCCTCGATGTTGAAGAGCAAAAAGTCCATAATAGGTCAGACGTGACGGATCCAAATCCTCATCTTGACTATAAACGCCAAAAACACCACACTCTTCATTTAACTTGTCATCCCAGATAAAATCTTCTTTCATTGTTATTGCGCCTCCATTAACGGTCACCTAATAGCCGTTTCAAAATTTCTTGATATGCTTCTTCAACCTGTCCTAAGTCACGACGAAATCGATCTTTGTCTAGTTTTTCATTCGTATTACTATCCCAAAAGCGGCATGTATCCGGTGAGATTTCATCAGCTAAAATAACTTTTCCATCCGCTGTTTTTCCAAACTCTAACTTGAAATCAATGAGATCAATGGAAACTTCTGATAAGTATCCGCGTAAGAATTCATTCACATGCATGGCCATCTCTCGAATGAGGGTTAATTCTTTTTCCGTTGCAAGTTCCATGGCTAATATATGGTCGTCATTAATCATCGGATCGCCTAATTCATCATTCTTATAGCAAAACTCTAATACAGGTCGTGACAATTTCGTTCCTTCTTCAATACCCAATCGCTTGCTCAGGCTTCCTGCTGCTATATTACGAACAATAACCTCAAGAGGTATAATCGTCACCCGTTGTACCAATGTTTCCCTGTCATTTAATGTGCGAATAAAATGTGTCGGAACACCATCCTCTTCTAAAAGACTCATCAAATGATTACTTACACGGTTATTCACTGATCCTTTGTTAGCAATCGTTCCCTTCTTAACACCGTTAAATGCTGTGGCATCATCCTTATAGCTCACTATAAGACATTGTGAATCTTTTGTTTCATACACCTTTTTCGCCTTACCTTCATACAACTGATTTAACTTTTCCATCATTTCCTCCATATTTATGCCTTTCACGTTTACATTGTTTCAAGATAGGATGCATATCCTAACTGTTCCAGTTTACTTGCCTTATCCAGCACTGTTTCTGATTGATTCTTAGTAAATGCTTTCAAACGTTCTCGAATGTCAGAGTCACCTATTGCTAACATCTTGGCAGCTAGAAGACCTGCATTTTTAGCTCCATTAATGGCCACTGTCGCCACCGGAATTCCCGGCGGCATTTGTACGATCGAATACAGGGAATCCAAACCGTTCATAGCTCTTGATTTGACCGGAACACCTATAACAGGAATTACTGTCAATGCTGCCAACATACCCGGTAAATGTGCCG
>OZ223257.1:0-41389 GCA_965140555.1 Vallitaleaceae bacterium
CTGTACAACCATATTTTCAAGAGAGCGATTTAAAGTGTTGAGCTCTTTGGATGTATTTTCGACAAGTTTTAACAAAACAGAGTGTTCCACATTGACGGCATCGTTATCAATCCATTTATCATCATCCATCGTCTCCAGATGCTGATCCTCATGTCCTGCAATAGTGGTTATAGTAATACAGTCACTGGAAATGTAACTTGAACCGTTTTTTTGAATGAATTCATAGGCAGTCATTAGTCCGAAAGAAGGTAGATTGAGATAAAAGTCATCGATATGTGAAATGATTTCATTGGTACGTTTGGCAGAGGCAAAGCTTATAAGATAGTCACAAGGAATCGTTGCCATAAAATGACGAATGAGGTGAAGTTCTTTAATAAGATAATTGACATCTCCATATCCAAGAGTGACTTTATCGCCTTTATGCATTGGCAGTGCTGAATATAAAGCATTTTTATCATCACACAATTCGATAGATGAAGGCAGTGTAAGGTCATCTTTGTGTATAATAAAAGGAAATTTAAATCCTAAAGATCCATGTTCTGAAACATTTGTCCCAATGTAACTTTCATAAAACTGCCGTGCAGGAATTTGATCGATAGCATGAATAATGTGGTCACTGCTTTTGGTGATTTCGTGTTCTCGCCCAATGGAGATTATGCTGGATGTACTAAAATGATTGATTTCTAAGCTCTCACCATACAAAACAACACCGATATAACCAAAATCAAAAAATGCGTCTTCGTAATAGAGGACGGATGAGTTTGAATCCAATATACCACCACTAATAATTGTACTGGGTAATAAGTTCGTAATAGTATCCATGAGACGTTGATTTTGACATACAGTCATTGTAGATAGAAGTTGAAAATGAGAAGGAAGCTTTGCGTTATTATACAAAGGTTTCGGTAGATCCAAATCACTAAAATCACAATGGTTTTGAAAAAGGACATCAAACTGTATATCGTTGAAGAGTGTAACAGCTATCATGGTTTTGTCGGATAGGATGTGCCCATTGTATATAATTGAGTTATTGACAGAACCAATAATAACAGCTTCTCCAATATACGATCGGATAAGTTCACTTAGACTTTTTAAAGCGCCGGCTGATTCGGCTGTATGAATCTGCACAAGTATTTTTTTGTACGAGTTCGTTAAGACCTGGTCCAAAAAACAGACAAACGTATCTGTATCTTGAATGAGATGCTGGTATGTTGTCATATAGTAGCCTTCTTTCGTTTACGCATTGTTCCCCATATATTTATCTCTATAATCTAATGAAGTTATATACTTATAACTATGTGTTGTTGCTTGCGATATTTTTTGTTATACTAAATTCATTGCAATATGCATATTATAATATGAAAAGTTAAGGATTTCAATTGATTGTTGTAAATTTGACTTAAACTTTATCTATGGAGGAAAGAAAAATGGCTTGGTGTCCACAATGTAAAGAGGAATATGAAGATCATGTGGAAAAAATGTGCGGATTGCGACATACCGTTGGTTCCATCGTTAAATGATATTTCCACAGACAGAATACTGTTAGTATTAAGTAATTTAGAAGAAGCCGAACGTGTAATTGAATATTTGAACTATTCGGGCTCCAAATCGGCGCGAATAGAAGCAACGAAGGATGAGGAAAATCAACAACAGGATATCTTCAATATTTATGTTGACGAAAAAGAATGGGAAGAATCTATGAATTATATGCAGGGATTCTTGGCAGCTGAAAGAGAAGAACCGGACGAGGAAGATTATTACCTGAATGATTATGAAATGGTGGTAATTAGCGGTGAATCTGATATGGCGGAACTTAAAAGTAGTTACCTCTCATTGCTTGCTATAGGTGGTGGTGTTGCTATTTTAGGGCTACTTAATATCGTCGGTATACTAGGATTTTTAACGAACATGCTATCTTATGTGATGATTGTTTTGGGTATTGCTTTTTTTGTAGGTGGTCTATTAACACTAAATAAATCCAAAGAAAAAGCAATAATGTATGAGGAAAGAAAGAATCAATATGATGATATTGTCGCATGGTATTATCGTGAAAAGGGATTAGATACATTGACGGATCGTTATAGTATTGTTGTAGAGGACATAGACCCCGGTGCTGAGTATTTTATCTACATGGATATATTAGTCAAAGATTTGCAAGACTATCCAAATGAGGTGCAAGAAGCGATGATTAATACGGTGGCGGATTCTTTGTATCATCAGCTAAAGGAAGAGTCATCTCTTTAATAAAAGCACGACCGGCATAAGTCAAAGGAAGAGAAGTTTGGTAGATAATACCGAGCTCTCTTTTTTTGATGGAAAAATTCACGGGAATAGGTACAAGATCGCCCTTTTGGCGAGAGAGAACGTAATCTGGCACCATGGTGATACCGAGACCTATTTTGCACATATCAATCATAACATCAACACTACCAAGTTCAATCGATGGACGACGTTCGATTCCGTATTCTTCAAATAGTTGCATCATAAATTGAGTCGTTGAACTGGTGGTGTCAAGAAATAGAATAGGGAACTGGGAAAGGTCAGTTAGGCTAAGCGGCGTATTCATCCTATCAATCATAGAAGCCGGGGCTACGAAAATATCGGAAAATGTTTTGACAGGTTGAATGTGCATGTGTTTATCAACTTTAGGATTCGGTAAATTCGATACAATGAAATCTACATCATTATTTTTCAATAAGGTGACACAATCCATGGAAGTACGGTTGGTAATCTGAATATCAATATCCGGATATAAGCGATGAAATCGTTCAAGATAAGGAAGTAAAAAGTAGCGGCAGATAGTATCACTTACACCAATATGAATATGACCGGAATCCAATTGTTGAAAACGTTCGAGTTGATGTTCGCCTTGTTCAATGAGACGTATAGCCGGCGTGACATGCTTGAGTAAAACCTGACCATCATGGGTAAGCTGAACCTTTTTAGTACTACGTATAAAAAGCTTGGTTTGTAATTGGTCTTCAAGTTGTGCAATAGATTGACTGACACCGGATTGTGTCATATGCAACACGTTGGCGGCTCTAGAAAAGCTTAATTCTTGGGCAACCGTTAGAAATATATAGTAATGATGTAAATGTTTCATAAAAGCAAACTCCTTATATTAAAATTACTTATAGTATTCATTAATTATATTAATTATACTACTTAATACTTATGTGGTAAACTAGAATTAATGAAAAACATCGTTTAAATCAAGAGTTAATGAAAGATTCGAGGAGGCATTTATGGGAATCAAACGTCTATATGTTGAAAAAAAACCTGGATTCAATGGTGAAGCAAATGAGTTAGCAAAGGATATTAAAGACTATGTCGGGGTGACATCGGTCACAGGTGTACGCATTCTTCATCGATATGATACCGATAAAATTGAGGAGGGTGTGTATAATCAAGCTAAACATACAATTTATTCAGAGCCTCCGGTAGATATTCTCTATGATGAGACGCTCCAATTAGCAGAGAACGAACAGGCCTTTGCTGTTATGTATCTTCCGGGTCAGTATGATCAACGAGCAGATTCCTTAATACAATGTCTAAAGCTTATTGATCCAATGGCAGAACCGGTAGTACAAGTGGCTAAGGTATATATAATAGAAGGAACCCTTACGGGTATGGATATTGAGGCGATTAAGAATCATTGCATTAATCATGTGGATTCTATGGAAGCCCCTTTAACAAAACCGACGTCATTGGAGCTTCTTACCACACCGGTCCAGCCGGTTGATGTGGTTGAAAATTTTATTCAAATGGAAGCAAATGAAATAGAAGTGTTATGGGGTGAATTGGGATTAGCCATGACCGTAGCTGATTTATTGCATACACAAAGTTACTTTAAAGATATAGAAAAACGAAATCCAACGATAACAGAGATTCGTGTTCTAGATACTTATTGGTCCGATCACTGTCGTCATACCACTTTTTTAACGCAATTGGATGAGGTTACCTTTGAGAATGATGAACGGATACAACCGATTCGAGAGAGTTATAAAGCTTATCTTAAAGACCGCCAGGACCTTTATCAAGAAAAAGAGGCAGACAAACCGGTATGTCTTATGGATTTGGCTGTTATTGCCATGAAAAAATGTCGTCAAAAGGGAATGCTGGATGATTTGGAAGTGTCTGATGAGATTAATGCATGCAGTATCTATGTCGATGTAGAAACTGAAACGGGATCAGAACCGTGGCTTGTTATGTTCAAAAATGAAACCCATAATCATCCGACGGAAATCGAACCTTTTGGTGGAGCAGCGACATGCTTAGGCGGAGCTATTCGAGATCCACTGTCCGGTCGAGCTTATGTCTATCAGGCGATGCGTGTGAGTGGTGCAGCAGATCCGACCGTTGATTTGTCAGAAACGATGGAGGGGAAACTTCCTCAGAAAAAAATAGTAACGGAAAGTGCCATGGGCTATAGTTCTTATGGGAATCAAATCGGATTGGCAACAGGGTTAGTCAAGGAGATTTATCATCCCGGCTATGTAGCTAAGCGTATGGAAATCGGAGCCGTTATTGCGGCAGCACCGGTAGAGCAAGTCAAGAGAGAAACATCAAGACCCGGGGATTTTATCGTCCTTTTAGGGGGACGTACAGGACGGGATGGCTGTGGTGGAGCCACCGGTTCATCGAAGGAGCATACCCAAGAATCTATCGAAACATGCGGAGCGGAAGTTCAAAAAGGGAATGCCCCAACAGAGCGTAAAATTCAACGGTTGTTTAGAAATCCCGAGGCAGCATCACTTATAAGAAAATGCAATGATTTCGGTGCCGGCGGAGTGTCCGTTGCCATTGGAGAATTAGCAGATGGGCTTATTATTGATCTAGACTTAGTACCGAAGAAATATGAAGGACTAGATGGAACAGAATTAGCAATTAGCGAGTCTCAAGAGCGTATGGCAGTTGTTTTGGATCCGAAAGATGTTAAGGCGTTTATGGCGTATGCAGAAGAGGAAAATTTAGAGGCAGTACATGTGGCTACGGTAACGGAAGAAAAACGTCTTGTTATGAAGCATCAAAATCAGACCATTGTAGACATGAGTCGAGAATTTGTTGATTCCAACGGGGCAAAAGCATTTGCCAAGGTTCATATTACAGCTCCAGATGACAAGAGTTATTTTGAGACCCAAGAAGCCTATGTTCAAAAAGAACTCGAAGAGAAAGGGACGCTTCATTTCTTTTTAGACCGATTGCAAGGGTTAAATAGCTGTTCACAACAAGGCTTGGTGGAGCGTTTTGATTCAACAATTGGAGCGGGGACAGTGTTTATGCCATATGGTGGCTTACGACAAAAGACGCCAATGGATACGATGGTAGCCAAAATCCCTGTACTGGGAAAAGAAACAACAACAGCAACGATTATGGGTCATGGATATAATCCTTATCTTATGTCTTGGAGCCCATATCATGGAGCTGTCTATAGTGTTATCGAATCGGTCGCTAAAATTGTTGCAACAGGTGGCGCTTATGAGTCTGTGCGTTTGACCTTCCAAGAATACTTCAAGCGACTAAACGATGATCCATCCCGTTGGGGAGAACCTATGGCTGCGTTACTTGGGGCTTATCATATACAAGATGCTTTATCCATCGCAGCGATAGGAGGAAAAGATTCCATGTCAGGCTCCTTCCATGATTTGGATGTACCGCCGACATTAGTATCCTTTGCAGTGGCACCAACCTCCGTTGAAAAACTCATATCTAATGATATAAAGGCATCCGGACATCACCTTTATGCGATTGTTCCGACAACAGATGACGAAACTTATTTGCCGGATACAGACGTTTTAAAAAGACAGTTCCGATGGGTACATGAAGAAATTCAACAAGGACATATACAAAGCGCGATGCATATCCCTTATGGTGGTATTGCTGAAGGGTTGTTCAAAATGGGGATTGGTAACGGTATAGGCGTCATTTTACAAGATTCTATTCCGGCGACTAGCTTATTTGTGCCACATCCGGGCGGTTTTATTATAGAAACAGACAGTACATATGATGGGGCATCATGTCCCGGTCTTATTGACCTTGGTATTACTGATGAGAAAGCGCATCTGGTTATTGCAGGAGAATCTATCGGTTATAGTGTACTAGAGCAAGCTTATGAAAGCCGTTTAGAAAGTGTTTATCCTACAGAACATATGACATCCGGTAATGTTGTGGATACCCTTTATGAAGCAGCTAAGCCCTATATAGCACAGCATAAAGTGGCTAAGCCTGAAGTGTTTATTCCTGTTTTCCCAGGAACCAATTGTGAGTACGATTCCATGGTAGCTTTTGAAAGAGCCGGAGCAAAAGCAACAACACAAGTATTTAGAAATTTGACGACGCGTGCGCTGGAGGAATCAGTAGAGGCGATGGTTCATCAGATTCGAAAGAGTCAGATGATTTTTATTCCGGGAGGCTTTAGTGCCGGAGATGAACCGGATGGATCCGGAAAATTTATTGCTACCATATTTAGAAATGAGAAAATAACAGAAGCTGTCATGGAACTGTTGTATAAACGTGATGGGTTGATGATGGGAATTTGCAATGGATTTCAAGCGTTGATAAAATTAGGTTTGGTTCCTTATGGAGATATCCGGTCAGCGTCAGATGATGCACCGACCTTAACCTATAATCATATCGGACGACATGTGTCTCGAATGGCAAGAACAAAGATTGTGAGCAATGCATCCCCATGGCTATCCGGCGTATCCTTAGGAGATATTCATCAAGTTCCGTTGTCACATGGGGAAGGTCGCTTTGTCGCATCGGAAAGTCAGATTAAAGAGCTAATAGCAGCCGGACAAGTCTTTAGCACATATGTTAATGCCGATGGTTTTGCTTCAATGGACATACAAGATAATCCTAATGGGTCCATGTATGCAGTAGAAGGGATATTAAGTCCTGATGGACGAGTCCTAGGTAAGATGGGACATTCGGAACGGCGTTCAAATCACACCTATAAAAACATTATCGGAGAAACCAATCAATATTTGTTTGAGTCCGGTGTTGGATATTATAGATAGATAAAAAGCAGTATGCATATAGAGTCAGTTATGATAAAATGGCATCATCACAGTTAGGAGGTTTGATTATGACAACCAACCAATTGAAAGTGCTTGCCGTTGTAACCATGCTGATTGATCATATGGGATATATCTTTTTCCCTCAGATGATTATTTGGCGAGTTATCGGTAGGTTAGCCTTTCCGATATTCGCCTTTTTAATTGCCAACGGCTATAAACATACACGGAATGTGTATCGATATGGATTACGTTTATTAATCTTTGCGATGCTCTCGGAAGTACCTTTTGATTTGGCTTTTTCCGGTCAAGTTTTGGAATTTAATCATCAGAATGTTTTCTTTACATTATTCTTAGGATTAGTTGCTATAGCTATATACGATAAGACATCATCCATCAGCCCTGTTATCGGAATTGTTGTAGGTTATCTGATTGGGATGACGGCACAGTTTATGGGTACGGATTATGGCCTGTTTGGTGTATTTATGATATTAGGTGTTTATATAATGCAAACACGTACCTATCAAGTTATTGCGCTTATTGTTATTAACGTTCTAATGGGATGGGTATATTATGCAAGTGGCGGAACCTTTTTACAAGCCTTTGCGGCCATAGGTGCGTTGATTTTATTTGCATATAATGGTAAAAAGGGTAAAGTAAAAGGGATAAAATACCTCTTTTACGGTATCTATCCCTTGCATTTATTGCTGTTTTATTTTGTTGATCATTATTATGTCGGGTAAACCATTTGGTCATCATCAATGTCAATAAGAACATTTAGAAAAGCTTCTGCCTCATAACGGGCCATTGGAAGGTTCATATCGTGGTAGTTACCGCAGTCTTTGGCGGAAGCACCTGGAATATCGCCTTCATAATCTTTCATGAATCGGAACATATCCATCATTAATTCCAGAATATCAACAGGCTTCAGATCACCTTTAAGGATGAGATAGAAGCCTGTTCTGCATCCCATAGGGCCGAAGTAGATGACGTCATCTTTCCAAGTCGTATGATTACGTAGGTATGTTGCGCCCAAATGCTCCAATGTATGCATTTCAGCTGTATTAAGAACCGGTTCTCCGTTAGGTTTTTTCATACGAAGGTCAAAAGTAGTTAGGCGGTTCCCGGCAACTTCGTCATAACGTGAGACATAGACACCTTTCTTTAGTTGTATGTGGTCAACGGTAAAACTTGGTATTTTGTTCATTCGATCACCTCAAATTGAATAGTTAGTTTAGTATATATGGATTCCACTTCCATTAAAACATATATTCTAACGAAAGTCCATGTTCATTCCTTTTATTATACAATCAAATAGAGTATAATAGTAAAGAATACAAAAGAAGAAAGGGGTTAGCCATGAGTATAGACGGACGAGTTGAATTTGAGGATGCCCGTAAAAAGGGACTGAGAGATTTTAACAGCCATAAATTTAGCGGGGACAATCCATACTTACCCGCCCTTGATGCAATCTTGACGAATGAAACCATTGTGTCAGAGGTTCAACTAGGTTTAATGGAAATACCGGTCAAAAAGATAAAAGGGACAAAAACAGTTGGACGTGCAACCTCTTTTGCACCTAATTTTATGCCTATTTTGGCAATAAAGACAGAGTTTTCCAGTAAATGGATGCATCTATGTAATGCCCATTTGGCAGAAGGAATCAGAGATCCGATAAAAGTATATGAATATTTAAATTGGTTCTATGTAGAAGAAGGGAATAAACGTGTATCTGTACTTAAATATAATGATGCGGTACTAATGAGTGCAGAAGTAACGCGTCTTATTCCAAAGTATGATCCGACCGATGAGACGAATGTGATTTACTATGAATTTTTGGACTTTTTTAAACAAACGCGATTGAATTTTATTTGGATGAGTGAGCGAGGTGCTTTTAATCGCTTATTACGTCAAATGCACAAGTATCAATGGATTGATGATACGAAACATACAGAGTTCAGAGCTTTCTATTATCGGTTTAGACGTCTTTATCATGATCTTGGAGGGAGTAGCATTAACATTACGACCGGGGATGCGTTTTTGAAATATTTGGAAGTGTATGCTTATGACACCGATATAAAAAATGACCAGATTCGCCGACAAGTCATGAATATGT
The DNA here is from genome assembly GCA_965140555.1 of Vallitaleaceae bacterium. GTDB lineage: Bacteria > Bacillota > Clostridia > Lachnospirales > Vallitaleaceae > UBA1351. The sequence continues at coordinate 9,133 of OZ223257.1, forward strand.
GGAATGAATTCAAATTGTTGGCTCATGATGAACCCATTGCCCTAGAGGTGTCACCGGAGGTTCTGGAGAAGAAATCTTTTTTTGATGGAATCACGAATTTCTCTTCAGGGATGAAAAAGGCTAAAATTGCCTTTATCCATTCTAAATCTGCTGAAGATTCTGTATGGACATATGGACATGAAATCGGACGACACCATTTGGATAATGTTTTTGGCAATCAAGTGGAGACTACCGCCTTCAATAATATTCCTGAAGATGAACGAGCCTATGACTATATTGTAGATGTTGTTAAGGCAGGTTATGATATTGTATTTACTACAACGCCAACCTATATATATCCGACATTAAAGGCTGCTGTCGAATTCAAAGATGTTAAATTTCTAAATTGTTCGGAGAATATGTCCTATCGAAATGTTCGAACATATTTCGGTCGTATACATGAACCGAATTTTCTTGTGGGTATGATTGCAGGAGCCATGACGGCTACGAATAAGTTAGGCTATGTCGTGACATATCCGATTCCGGAGGTTATTAGTTCCATCAATGCCTTCACACTGGGGGCACGCTTTGTAAACCCTTATGTGACGGTGCAAGTCAAATGGGTGTCAAGTAGTCATGGTGAACATGATGATGAAGAGACATATAGTATCAATAAACAATTAATGGATATGGGAGTGGATATTATCTCTCATCAGGAATCCTCGGATTTGACCAATAAGTTGAACAATTCAGGCATCTACTTTGTTAAAGATGATGATCAAGAACATCGCCATAACTATTTGGCAACGCCCTTATGGAATTGGGGAGAATTCTACGAAAAGATTGTCCGTAATATTATGAGTGGAGCCTATAACAAATTATCCAATTCTATGGGGAGTAATGATCAGGCAATCAGTTACTGGTGGGGATTAGATACTCAAGTTGTGGATGTGTTTTATTCGAAGTCGAAATTACCGAAATCGATTATAGAATCGGTAGAGTTTATGAAAGAAATGATTATAGAAGGGCGTTATCATCCCTTTAGAGGACCGTTATATGATAACAAAGGAAATCTTCGGTTCGAAGAAAAAGGAGACCTTCCGGCCTCCGATATTCTGACAATGGATTGGTTTGTAGATGGAGTTTTGGGCTCGATTCCTACAATAAAAGTGATGGACAAGAGTCATCCTCTGTTGGAACTAATGAGTGTTAAGAAAAAATATTAAGTATCAAGTTCACGGCTACGATATCGTTTATAATGGCGGTATGTAGCCGTTCGATAATATTTGTGAATAAATCGAAGGGTATTCATAACCTTTTTGTACCACGGCAATTTAGGAAGTGTGAATCCATTAGGTTCGTAATCAAAAAGGTGGTAGTTATAAGCATTGATAATCGTGGTTTGATCAACATAATCGATTCGTTTGATGCTGTGAGAATAGGTTAAATGTTGATGCCCATGAATCATGTAGCTAGGTTTGTAGGTTTTGATAAAATCATTAAAGGCATCAAATCCTTTATGACATAAATCATCACCATCACCATGTCCAAGAGCAGGCGAGTGGGTAACAAGAATGTCAACACCACCAAATTGATGGATGAGGACTTTGAGATGACGAATACGTTTTGCCATCTCCTTTTCTGTATATTGATAGGGCCCCTTCTTGTAACGATAGGAGCCGCCTAATCCCAAGAAGCGTATGCCGTTATATACAAACATAACATCATCCAGACAATCACAGCCCTGCGGGGGTTCAACTTCATAACGGTTATCATGGTTGCCCGGCACATAATAGACAGGCTTATGACTGACTGTGGTTAAGAAAGACAGATATTTGGCTTTGAGATCGCCTGCGGATAGGATAATATCCACTTCCTTGAATAAGTTTTCGTCATAATAATCCCAAAGGTACTTGGATTCTTCATCTGCAACAGCTAGTATTTTCATAGTCGTCCTTTCCATTATCAGTCCGATTCCTAGTACATAGTATACCATTATTGGATATAAAAATAAATGCTAAACTTTACATCATTTTTTTCATATGTTAAACTAACTATAATCTAGCTTATGGTATACATGTCATAAGTTTGAAAGTTGATAAAGAGGTGCAAAATGAGCGAACAAAAAAATACATTAGAAAAGAAACCAAGAATTTTCAGCGGAATCCAACCATCAGGAAACATTACCATCGGTAATTATTATGGTGCCTTGAAAAATTGGACGGCTATGCAGGATGATTACGAGAGTTTATATTGCGTCGTTGATATGCATGCAATTACAGTAAGACAAGAGCCGGCTAAACTAAGAGCAAAAACTTTGGAACTTTTGGCCTTATATATTGCTACAGGTCTAGATCCGGAGAAAAACATCATATATCCTCAATCACACGTACCCCAACATGCAGAACTCGCATGGATTTTAGGCTGTTTTACTTATATGGGTGAGTTGAACCGAATGACTCAGTTTAAAGATAAATCGGCTAAAAATGAAACAAATATTAATGCCGGTCTATATACGTATCCTGTCCTAATGGCTTCAGATATTCTTCTCTTTCAAACGGATGTCGTGCCTATCGGTAATGATCAAAAACAACATCTTGAGCTCACAAGAGATTTGGCGCAACGATTCAATAGTACATACAGTGATACATTTAAAGTGCCGGAAGCCTATTTTGGCAAAAGCGGTGCACGTATTAAGTCCTTGCAAGATCCGTTGGCCAAAATGTCTAAATCCGATCCGAATCCGAATGCAACATTAAGCTTACTGGATCCTCCGGATGTTCTTCGACGTAAGATAAAACGGGCCGTTACAGATTCATTAGGCGTTATTAACTATACGGATGATCAGCCCGGCGTTAAAAATTTACTTGAATTATATGCATGTGCCACGGGCAAAACAATGGAAGAAGCAGTAGGCTATTTTGAAGGTATGAATTACGGCCAGTTAAAAGAAGGCGTTGCAGAAGCGACAGTCGCTGAATTAGCACCGATACAAGAGCGCTATGCAGCCATTATCAAAGAAAAAGATTACTTGAACGGAATTATTAAGACCAACAGTGAACGTGCATCCTTTATAGCGGAGAAAACCCTTCGCAAAGTGAAGAAGAAAGTAGGGTTTGTCCTTTAATGAGTCGTGAAATCAAAACAAAGGCGATTGTGCTCCACGAGATGCCTATCAAAGAGAATGACAAGCGTATTATTCTTTTTAGCTTGGATTATGGGAAGATGGTAGTTTTTGCAAATGGAGCAAAACGAGTGAAAAGCCCTCTTTTGGCAGGAACACAGCCCTTTGTTTATGGTGATTTTCATCTTTATGAAGGTGCTAATAGTTATACACTCAAACAAGTAGAAATTTATGAAAGTTTTTATGAATTGAGAGAGGATTTATCGTCACTGTATTATGGGTTGTATTTTTTAGAGGTATGTCACTATGTGCTTCAAGAAAATGACCCTAACGTAGAACTTATGCGCCTTCTATATGTTTCGTTGATGGCGTTGAAAACGAAAGCAATGAAGGCATCAGGGATTCGAGGCTTGTTTGAATGGCGTACTTTGTCCGCCCTTGGATTTGCTCCGGAGACGGACAACCAACTGTTGCAACAATTTGGTGAGGTGCCTTTATCACGACTGTATCATATACAATGGCAAGAGGACTATGAGACGAATTTGTTGCCATATATACAACGAAGCTTCAAGGATGCAGTATCCTATGCATTCAAGACGCTCGATTACCTATTTATGTTTGACGAGTCAGGAGGAAAGTAATGGCTGAATTATTTGGTAAGGTTAAAAAAGAAGTGGAACGTCAAGGGAAAATTGTTAAAGTACGATCGAATGAAGTGTTGCAAACAAACCGGGTAAAAGCGGAGATTAAATCATTGGAAAAGGCACGAGAAGAGGTATTTGCGGCAATTGGTAAGAAAGTCTATTATATGGATAAGACAGAAGGCTTTGAACTGGAGACAGTAACCGTTGAATTGGATGCGATTGAAAAATTAACAAGAAAACTAACGGAAAAAGGTGAAGAAATAACAACGATAAAAAATCAGACGGAGCAAGAATTGGATCGTATACGTCAAGAGGTAGGTAAAGATGTTCCGATGGATGAAGATGTTGAAGACGTTGAAATCATGATTGTGAAGGATGAGGATATTGACTAAACGCCTCAAAATAATAAGTGGGATTCTTGTAGTATCTATTGTATCAGGTATTCTGATCTGGGTTATGCATCGTCAAACAGAAACGTTTACGGCGGTTGTGACAGAACAAGAAACGTTAACCTACATGAAGACAATGGAAGAAGAAGTACTTACCTTAGCTAAAACGATAGATGAAGAGCGTAGCATGTTACAGACAGCAACCATTACCCGTGATGATTATGAATCTTTTGCAGATACGTTGGATCCGGGGTTTGATACGATTGAATCTATGTATGCAGAGGCACATGTGAAAGTTCTTGATACATTAAATGCGCTATATGATTTGCCGACATCTGGGTTAATGCGTCGCCGAATTATGGTGATTGATACATATCAAGAAGAGCTGACGGAGTTATTTACCTATTTGCTTAATTATCACTATATGACATTGGAAGCAAGTATGTATCTACTCGACTTCAATGAAACAACAAATGAGATGACTTTGTATATGACCGCCGGCCATATAACATCGGTAGAATACAATGCATCGTTAGAAGTGTTATTATCGAGTTACGCAGATTTGCTGAATACCAATAGTTTACAAGTATTTGATACAGAACGATTGGAAAATCAAGACAATAGGCGGGAACTCATTGAACGATTGGAAAATGTCAAATCTGAAGTGACAGCTCTTCATACGATGAATGAGGCGGACCAATTTGTAAATGAACATATTTATACTATGTTTCACCTACTTGAACAATCAATTCGTGTACTATATGATTATGCGGATGAATTGAATAAAATCACATATAGTGATGCCGTCAATCGTCGTGTAGAAGATGGTGCTTACCGGTTCACGACAGACTATTTGGAACAGTTGACAGATATGGAACAATACTTTGAGAATCTAGAGGAACAAAGTGTTGACTAAGGACAATCCCTTATGATATACTTTGTTCCATAATATATTGCAATGATAAAGAGGAGTAGTTCGTGTCGTAGAGCACAGTGAGCTCGGATGAGTGGAAACCGAGTCGATACAGCGAATGAAGGGCACTTTGGAGCAATGTTTTACTTGAGTGGACACTTGGTGTCAATGAGGGTGGAACCGCGGATCGAGCAATCTTTTCGTCCCTTAGGATGTAAGGTTGTTTTTTTGTACGCAAAAAAGCAGCCGGATACATAAATTCGTAATCTCAAGTTAAGAAAGGTAGGACTAACATGGAAAAAACAATGGAAAAAGTAGTGGCTTTGGCCAAAGCAAGAGGTTTTGTATATCCCGGTTCGGAAATTTATGGTGGATTGGCTAATACATGGGATTATGGTCCCTTAGGTGTGGAATTGAAGAACAATGTCAAAAAAGCATGGTGGCAAAAATTCATCAAGGAAAGTCCGTATAATGTAGGTGTGGACTGTGCACTTCTCATGAACCCTCAAGTATGGGTAGCCAGTGGCCATGTCGGCGGATTCAATGATCCGTTGATGGATTGTAAGTCTTGTAAAGAGCGTTTTCGTGCCGATAAATTGATTGAAGATTATATGATGGAACAAGGCATTGAATCTGAAGAGGCTGTGGATGCTTGGTCCAATGAAGCAATGAAAGCATATATTGATGAACATAATATTAACTGTCCAAGTTGTGGTGCTCATGATTTTACAGATATTCGCCAATTCAACTTAATGTTTAAAACCTTCCAAGGTGTTACGGAAGATTCGAAGAATACGATATACTTACGACCTGAGACAGCTCAAGGTATTTTTGTAAACTTCAAGAATGTACAACGTACATCAAGAAAGAAAGTGCCTTTTGGTATTGGCCAAGTTGGTAAATCATTCCGTAATGAAATTACACCGGGTAACTTTATCTTCCGTTTACGTGAGTTTGAACAGATGGAACTTGAATTTTTCTGTGAGCCGGGTACAGATTTAGAATGGTTTGCTTATTGGAAAGATTACTGTGTTAATTGGTTGAAAAATTTAGGCATCAAGGATGAATCCATGCGTGTTCGTGACCATAGTGCAGAAGAATTATCCCACTATAGTAATGCAACGAGTGATATAGAGTTTATGTTCCCATTCGGATGGGGTGAACTTTGGGGAATTGCCGATCGTACAGACTTTGACTTAAAAGCGCATCAAAGTGAAAGCGGTCAAGATATGTCCTATTTTGATGATCAAAAGAATGAGCGTTATATTCCATATTGTATTGAACCATCACTAGGAGCAGATCGTGTTACTTTAGCATTTTTATGTGAAGCCTATGATGAAGAAGAACTTGAAGGCGGCGACGTACGTACGGTTATGCGCTTCCATCCTGCACTTGCACCGATTCAATTAGCGGTACTTCCATTATCTAAGAAGCTGAATGAACATGCAGAAAAACTCTATGCTGAGTTGGCTAAAACCTACAACGTAGAATTTGATGATCGTGGTTCTATTGGTAAAAGATACCGTCGTCAAGATGAAATTGGTACACCTTTCTGTATTACTTATGATTTCGATACCTTAGAAGATGGTGCAATTACCATAAGAAATCGTGATACAATGGAGCAAGAACGTATCAAAATCACTGAATTAAAAGCATATTTTGAAGAAAAATTCACATTCTAGTCAGAAAAACATAAAAAATAGTAAATATACACAAAAAAACCCTTCCTCGTGAAGGGTTTTGTGATATAATGATATACGAGCTGACAATTACAAATCACAATCTTTTTTAGGAGGGAACTTGAATGAGCAAAAAATATGTGTTTATGTTCAGTGAAGGTGACAAATCCATGCGGGATTTGCTTGGCGGCAAAGGTGCAAACCTTGCCGAAATGACAAACCTCGGATTACCAATTCCCCAAGGATTTACGGTTTCGACAGAAGCGTGTATAAAGTATTACGATGATGACGAAGCGTTATCCGAAGAAATTTTGGAGCAAATTGATGTGGCAGTCGCTAAGCTGGAAGAATTAAACGGCAAGAAATTTAGTGATCACAACCATCCGTTGCTCGTGTCTGTTCGTAGTGGTGCTCGTGTATCCATGCCAGGTATGATGGATACAGTTCTGAATCTGGGTCTTAACGATGTTGTCGTTGAGGGATTAGCTGAGGCTACAGGCAATCCGCGCTTTGCCTATGATTCATATCGACGTTTTATTCAAATGTTTAGTGATGTCGTAAAAGGATTACCAAAAGCTCAATTTGAACGCGTTTTGGATACAATCAAGGAAGAGAAGGGTTATGAGAGCGATCTGGATCTGACGGCTGAGGATTTCCAAGATGTGGTGAAAGCTTTTAAAGAACTTTACGAAAAACATGAGAATGTACCGTTCCCACAAAATCCGAAAACTCAAATGCTTGAAGCGATTCAAGCGGTATTCGGTTCGTGGAATAATGAACGGGCGATTGTATATCGACGTATGAACGATATTCCGGGAACTTGGGGTACTGCGGTCAATGTGCAAACGATGGTTTACGGTAATATGGGCAATACATCAGGAACAGGTGTCGCCTTTACACGTAATCCGTCGACAGGAGAGCCGGGCATTTACGGGGAGTATTTGCTGAACGCACAAGGTGAGGATGTTGTTGCTGGTATTCGAACACCTCAACCGATTAAGACACTTGAAACCAGTATGCCACACGTCTATGAAACATTCATGAAAATTGCGAAAACTTTAGAAGACCATTACAAAGACATGCAGGATATGGAATTTACCATTGAAGATGAGAAACTCTATTTCCTTCAAACGCGTAACGGTAAGCGAACAGCTCACGCTGCCTTAAGAATTGCTGTCGATTTGGTCGAAGAAGGAAAGCTTACGGAAGAAGAAGCGCTTATGAAAGTTGAGCCAAAACAGCTAGATCAGCTGCTTCATCCGAATTTTGATCCTAATGCATTAAAAGCTGCCAAAGTTTATGGCAAAGGACTTCCTGCATCACCGGGAGCCGCCAGTGGTCAAGTTTACTTTACTGCAGCAGATGCAGTTGAGGCTAAAAAGCGTGGAGAACGTGCAATTCTTGTACGTTTAGAAACCTCCCCGGAAGATATTGAAGGGATGTATTCCTCAAAAGGTATCTTGACGGTACGAGGTGGTATGACTTCCCATGCAGCCGTCGTTGCAAGAGGAATGGGAACGTGTTGTGTATCCGGATGTAATGATATTAAAATTGCAGACGATGAGAAATCCTTTGTCATTGCCGGACATACTGTTAATGAAGGTGATTTTATCTCTCTAGACGGAACGACAGGGAACATCTACCTAGAAGATGTTAAAACGATTGATCCGGAAATTACCGGTGATTTTTCAACCTTTATGGGATGGGCAGATAAAGTCCGATCCTTGAAGGTACGTACCAATGCAGACAGTCCGAAGGATGTTCGCACAGCGATTGATTTTGGTGCCGAAGGTGTTGGATTATGCCGAACAGAGCATATGTTCTTCGAAGAGGACCGTATCCCCAAGATTCGTAGTATGATTGTATCCAAATCGTTAGAAGAGCGAGAAAAAGCACTCCATGAATTAATACCGTTCCAAAAATCAGATTTCAAAGGCATGTTTGAAGCCCTTGAAGACAGACCGATGACAGTACGTTTATTAGACCCTCCATTACACGAATTCCTACCACATGATGATGAAGATATAAAAGAATTAGCCAAAGACATGGGCATTACCTTTGAAGAATTAAAAGCAACCGTTGAAAGTCTACATGAATTCAACCCGATGCTTGGTCATCGAGGATGCCGTCTTGCTGTAACCTATCCTGAAATTGCTGCGATGCAAGCGAGGGCTATTATTGAAGCAGCCCTTGAAGTAAAAGCAGAAAAAGGATTCGATGTTGTCCCTGAGATTATGATTCCTTTAGCAGGGGAAGTGAAAGAACTTGCTTATGTGAAGAATATCGTTGTGACAACTATTGAAGAGATCCTCAGCAAGTCAGATATGTCCTTGACTTATAAAGTCGGTACAATGATTGAAATTCCGCGTGCTGCGTTAACGGCAGATGCGATGGCAGAAGAAGCCGAGTTTTTCTCATTTGGTACCAATGATTTAACGCAAATGACCTTCGGATTCTCTCGAGATGATGCAGGTGGTTTCTTAGAAGACTATTATAAGAAGAATATCTTTGAATCCGATCCTTTTGCAAAATTGGATCAAACAGGTGTTGGTCAATTGGTTGAAATAGCATGTGAAAAAGGACGTCAAACGCGACCGGATATTAAGTTGGGTATCTGTGGTGAACATGGTGGAGATCCATCTTCCATTGATTTTTGCCATCGTGTCGGATTAAATTATGTGTCCTGCTCACCGTTTAGAGTGCCGATTGCACGTTTGGCATCAGCTCAGGCGGCTATACGCAACCGTTAATCATGAATTGAATATTTGTAAATGGAGGGAGTAGACATGTCTACTCCCTTTTTTGTATTAATCATGCTCCGATAAATCTTGTCGATGAGGAAATTGAAGATCAGGATCGATTTGGATCGTATATTTGGAGGTAAACGCATCTTTGTGCTCCATTGCCCATGTGAATAAGGATTCTATGACGGGATCCAAGCTTTTGCCAAGGGGTGTGAGAGAATATTCTACTTTTGGAGGAACCTCAGGATAGACTTTTCTATTGATAAATCCATCGGATTCCAAGGCACGAAGCTGCTGGCTAAGCATCTTTTGGTTGATATTATTTATAGAACGAAAGAGCTCATTAAATCGTTTTGTTCCCTTAAAAAGCTGGCAAAGAATGATGATTTTCCACTTGTCACCTAGCAGTGCAAGGGCAAGCTCAACAGGATAATTGATTATTTGTTTTTCCATAAAGAAATCTCCTTTAATATATGTTAGGTTACTATCAGGTAAGTACATAACCAAAAAGTAAGTACTTGAATTATAGTTAGTTATTGACTATTATATAGTTTAAATGTATTGAATTCAAACAAAAAATAAGTGATGGAGGTTTATATGAACACAACAGTAAGTATTCTTTATTTTAGTCCGACAGACGGAACTGCTAAGGTGGTTAAGGAAATAGCCAAAGGGATGAGTGATCATATCAAAGAATATGATATGACATTACCTAAGAATCGACAGGGAGAGCTCTTCTTCGGGAAAGAGGATAGACTCATTGTGGGGGTTCCTGTGTATGCAGGCAGAGTGCCGGAAGTTTTAATAGACTATCTTTCAAAGATAAAAGGGGAGAATACACCGGCTATTTTTGTTGCGGTCTATGGGAATCGGGATTATGACGATGCGCTTCTAGAATTGAAGACGATTTTTGAAAGCAATGGTTTTATCGGAATAGCATCAGGGGCTTTTATTGCAGAACATTCGAATACGGTTAAGGTAGGAACAAACAGACCGGATGGGAAAGATTTGGAAATAGCCCGAAACTTTGGACAGGAGATTAAGGATAAATTAGAGCATTATAAGGACGAAACCCAACTACCGAAGCTTGTTGTAAAAGGGAATTTTCCATATAAGGAACGGCCGGTGATGCCGCCTATTGTACCAAGTACAAGCGAAGCTTGCATAGCCTGTGGCATTTGTGCGAAACAGTGTCCTACCCAAGCTATTGATTATGCGACTTATAAGGATACGGATGCTGAAAAATGTATACATTGTTGTAGCTGTGTCAAGAGATGTCCGGTGGGCGCAAAAGCAATCGAACATGAGGTGTTTCAAAAGATTACAAATGGATTGATTGCTAATTTCAGTACCGTAAGAAAAGAACCGGAGTGTTTTATATAATTTATCTATAGATCGTTGATATAAAAGCTTCATGAAGCTACTTTTCTTGTTGGCTATAATATGCTACAATCAAACGGTGTATTCTACGCTATTTGATGCTATAAGAGACGAAGGAGCTGTTTATAAATGGACTTAAATTTGATTATTACACCGATTGCAGGGAGTGTCATTGGGTATTCGACGAACTGGTTGGCTATAAAAATGCTATTTAAACCGCACAACGCCAAATACATCGGTAAATTACGAATTCCCTTTACACCGGGCTTAATACCGAAAGAAAGACTTAGAATTGCCAAAGGATTGGGAAGTGCTGTAGGTCAGCAGCTCCTTACTAAAGAGGTTATATTGAAGGAACTAACGAATGAAGCGGTGGTTACCCAGCTCAAAACCTATATTATGAACCAAATTTTAAAAGATAGCATTTCACCGGGGGCAATTTTGAAAAATCTTTGTCAGACAGAAGAGGATTATTTGGCCTTAAAAGGCAAAATCGGTTATTGGATTCAACAAAAAATGGTTTCTCGGTTAGAAGAAGATAAGGGCATTGATGCAGTGTTGATGCAATATATTTATCGGGAGTTGCCTTATACAAAGACAATCGGGCAGCTTATTCCTTTAGAGGGGAAAGTTGCAGTTACTCGCTTGTTACATGAGAATAAGGGAGCTATTGGACTTGCAGTGTATCAAGTCTTAGAAGAAGAATCAGTGAGTACTAAGATAAAGGGAATGATTCAAGAAGTTGTTGCAGGAAAATTAGGTGGTTTGGCGGCTATGTTCGTACAGCCCGATAGTTTATATGTGTCCTTTTTAGATTATATGAAAGGCTTCTTGTCGAATGAAGAGCATCAGGAGGAGATTGTTAATTTTATTAATGGTCAAGTCGATAAAATTTATGAAAAAACGCCGGAAACGTTTTTTGAACAAGAGGATTATATTCAAAGTATTGAAACGGTTAGCCACAAAGTGGTTGGTAAAGTGACAGAATTTGCCGCTTCGGATGAAGCTACAGAGTATATCCGTAAATTTTTGGATGGTTTGTTAGATACAGATATTCCTATGACAGAAGCTATGCAACAACAGATTGTCGAGTCTATTGAACGTCTCTATATTCAATTTGCATCCACCCATTTACCTGTATTTATTGAACAATTTAAGGTGAGTGAATTAGTGGAATCCAAGATTAATGACTTTAGTGTACAAGAGGTGGAGACCCTTATCTTTGGTTTGATGGATAAAGAACTCAAGGCAATTACTTCTCTTGGAGCATTAATTGGTTTCATATTAGGATGCATAACTTTGTTTGTGTAGAGTGTAGAAGCCCCTTAAAGCTTGCCCGTGTAGATCTTATATAAAGAAAGATTGACAGGTGAGCTTTCCTTTGATACTATAAAGTTAAGAATGTTAACTAACTTGGAAGAGGTTCCCTATGGATCAATTAGGATATCGACAATCGGATATACGTACAAGCAATCAAAAAATAATATATGCGTTACTCTATACTCAAGGTCCCTTATCTCGAGCAGAGATTGCAGAGCGGATTCATTCCAGTAAGCCGACGGTTTCAAAAAATGTGGATGCATTGATTCAAGAAGGGAAGATTATTGAAATAGGCAAGGGCGATAATAGCATAGGCAAGAAGGCAATTCTTTTGGACATCAAAGAAGATGTAGCTTATGTGCTTGCTATAGATTTGTCAAAGAACTATTTTCGAATACGATTGAGTCATTTACGGTTCAGAATTATTGATGCGGTGGACGTGAGTATGAGTACGTATAAAGTTCAACCGGAAAAACCTATAGCAAATGAACTGGATCTGTTTTTAAAAAAACACAAAGGATTATTAAACAGCATTCAATCTATCGTGGTTTCTTACCCCGGAGTCACAGGTAAAGACAGTCAATTGTATTATACCCATCGTAAGGATAACGAAGTTATCTATGAAGGTCTTAAGATAATTCTTAAACGATGGTCCCTACCGGAACCGATTGTGAAAAATGATATCAACCTGTCGGTTCTTGCTGAAAAAGAGTGGGGAAATCACCGGACAACGGAAAATTTATGTTTGATGAGCTGTGATCAAGGGGTTGGTGTCGGTATAATTATTCATGGAAAACTTTATGAAGGTGATCGTAATGCGGCAGGTGAAATTAGTTTTTTGTTACCGTCACGAAACACGGACGGAAAGATGTATAATCTTGAAGAACGTATAAGTGTGCCCGTTCTAACCCGAGAATATCAGAAAATCATTGACTGTGAGGCGACATTTGAAGACTTGTGCTTTGCCGTTGCCGAAGGGCAAGAAAAGGCAACGCTATTATATGAACGTGTCCTTGAAGATATAAGTGTTGCCGTCCTCAATTTATGTGCTGTATTGGATATGGAGCTTTTTTTGTTAGACGGAGGTTTGTTCCGACTGCATCCGAATATGATAGAGGAATTGAACATACGGGTAAATAAATGGACACCTTTTGCAACGCGGATTGAACCGACTGTTTTAGAGCATAAAGCGTTAAAAGGAGCAATGAAGCTAGGGGTGGATTATATTATTCATCGTTTTTAGGTAAGGCGAGGTATGGTATAAGAAGAAATACATATGGACTAAAAAAGTTTTCTAACAATATAGTAAATAAAATTAACTAACAAAGGTGGTGTCATATGAAAGCAATACGAAATTGTCAACTCTATGTAGAAGGTGCATTTCATTCAAAACAAGTGGTTATCTTTGATACACAGATTCTTCGCATAGAATCAGAAGATGCATTTGATGAAGAGACATTTGAAGGAGAAATTATTGACGGTGAAGGGCATTATTTAGTGCCGGGATTTATTGACGTTCATATTCATGGCTTTCATGGATCGGATGTTATGGAAGGAACGCAACAAGCGCTGTCGACAATTCGAAAAGGGATTACACAAAATGGCGTTACGGCTTTTTTGCCAACAACGATGACGATGTCTATGGAAGACATTGAACGAGCTTTTGCAGCTGTTGAAGCTTCCATGGACATAGATGAAGGTGCTTCTATTCTGGGTATACATATGGAAGGTCCTTTTATAAATCCCAAATATAAAGGTGCACAGAAGGATACCTATATTCGTCTGCCGGATATAGAGTGGATGGATCGACATAAAGCATTAGTGAAAGTAATCACATTGGCACCGGAGCAAGAAGGCGCCATGACGTTTATTGATCGTTTCCATGCCTCCATGAATATTTCCATAGGCCATACCAATGCCACCTATGATGAAGCCATGGAAGCTATTGAGCATGGAGCTAAAAGTGTCACGCATTTATTTAATGCGATGACCGGATTAAATCATCGTAATCCGGGCGTTGTCGGTGCATCTTTTACAACGGATACCTATGCAGAAATGATTGCAGATAATGTGCATATTCGTCCGGAGCTCTATGAATTCGTCCTGCGCGTCAAAGGTATGTCAAAAGTTATGCTCATTACCGATTGTATGCGTGCGGGTGGCTTAGATGAAGGTGTCTATGATTTGGGCGGACAGGATGTGACGGTCAAAGAAGGTAAATGTACATTAGCCAGTGGAACAATTGCAGGCAGTATTCTCAAGTTAAATGATGGGTTAAAGCATGTTTACGAAGCTACAGGAAAACCACTAGAGACATTAATTCCATTGGTCACAGAAAATCAGGCCAAGTATTTAGGGTGCTATGATGAACGAGGTTCAATAGACCCCGGAAAATGGGCGGATTTTGTTTTGATTGATCAGGATATTACAGTGCTTAGCACTTATGTGAAAGGAAATAAATACTATGAAAAAAATGTATAAAGGGATGACGATTTATGTGATGGATGACTATAAGCAAATGAGTGAAAAGGCAGCTTCATTTATTGTGGCTCAGGTGATGCTTAAGTCAGATTCAGTTCTTGGTCTTGCCACCGGATCAACGCCGGAAGGCATGTATGCGTCGTTGATTAATCGTTATAAGGCTCATGATGTGGATTTTAGTGAAACAACAACCTTTAATTTGGATGAATATTATCCCATTGAAGCAAGGAATGAACAAAGTTATTATGCCTATATGCATCAGCGTTTCTTTAATCATGTTAACGTACCCAAAGAACGGATTCATATACCTGACGGTCAAGCTGAAGATGTGGAAGCTTTTTGCGAAGCCTATGATGCCGCGATTAACGAAGAAGTTATTGATTTGCAGATTTTAGGGATAGGCAGTAACGGACATATCGGGTTTAATGAACCGGATATTCGATTTGAAACAGGGACCCATTTAGTTACCCTTGATGAGGAAACGATTGAAGCGAATGCGCGTTTTTTTGATTCTATCGAGGAAGTACCGAAACGAGCCTTGAGTATGGGGATTCGTAACATTATGCATTCTAAGAAAATTGTTCTTGTTGCAAATGGTACAGGGAAGGCTCATGCTGTTCATCAAATGATCTTTGGTGATGTCACCCCTCAGTTGCCTGCATCAATCTTACAGCTACATAATGATGTAACGGTTATTTTGGATAAAGAGGCAGCGGCAGAAATTATTGATAAATTATAGCAAAATAAATAGTGTCTGTCCCTTTTTATAGTTTGGGAGTTTGTCAAGGTAGACACATATAGGAAAAGTAATGGTGAGATGGTTGTCGTGAGAAATAAGGGATTAAAACGAGTAAAGTCAAGATGTTTAGCTTTAATAATATGTTAAAAAGTCCTTAAAATCATTGTATTTTAAGGACTTTTGCTATACAATAAAAAATACACCATGATAAGGAGTTGGCATATGATAAAAACAATTATTTTTTTCACATTATTTGGACTAAGTCTATTTGTTAGTCTACTTTTTTACTTGGTATATCTCTTATTACGTGTACTTCATATTGAAGGAGCTGCACAACGTATTCTTGAATTGGCAACAGGTGGATGGGCATCGTTTATGATCAAGGCCTCAGGTTCCAAGGTGGAGGTTGTCGGAAGAGAGAATATACCACAAGGTCCTGTTTTATTTGTGGCCAATCACCAAAGTTATTTTGATATTCCCGTATTTATGGTTTATGCCCCCAAATTTGTCGCATTTATTGCTAAAGTTGAATTAGAGAAAATCCCCGTATTGTCATGGTGGATGAAGAAAATGGGATGCTTGTTTATGGACCGTAAAGATTTAAGACAATCATTGAAGATTATTCTTGAGGGGATAGAAAGCCTTAAAGCAGGACGAACGATGGTTATTTTTCCGGAAGGTACACGTGGTAAAAACGGAGAAATGTCAGATTTTAAACCCGGATCATTAAAGTTGGCTGTCAAAGCCGGTGTACCGATTGTTCCGGTAACACTTAAGGATACATACAAGGTTTTTGAAGCGAATAATCGCATTCGTAAATCAAAAATCACCATGTATTTTCATGAACCTATTGATGTGACGGCCCTCAGTCGTGACGAGGTGACTAGTCTACACATAACCGTTCATGATATTATTAAATCAACGTTGGAGAGGTGATCACATGAAACCGAAATTTTCAGGAGCAGAAGTGATTCAATTAGCAATCAGCATGGAAGAAGAAGGTGTTCGATTTTACGAGAAATATGCAGCTATTGCTGATGTCGAACTTAAGGAAATTCTTCTTGGAATGGCTGAAGATGAGAGACAACATGCCCTTATATTCAAAGACATGTATAATCAGTTAGACGTCAGCGAGACGGAAGAATCCTACCTGTTTGATGAAACTGTACAGGATTTCTTTGCAACCTATGCGAAGAATGAAGGCTTTAGTAGAAGTCAGAAACCCATTGATTCTGTAATTGATGCGCTAAAAATCGGAGTAGAAACTGAAAAAGTGACAATTGACTATTACGAAAGTTTGTTGCCTTATGCAAGTGAGGATGTGAAAGCTATATTAAATCGCTTGATTGCAGAAGAAAACAGACATTTAGAACGGTTACAATCATTGATTTAATGGAGTAATTATATAAAAAATAAAAAACGCCGTTTGGCGTTTTTTTATTTAACAGTTTTATATATTGCCTTTGTTGAGACGTTAAAGTGAAGTTGCTTCTGTATGAGGGCTATGCTATAATTAGCAATTGAACAGAATTATATTAATCGGAAGGAAAAAGGACGATGAAACAGGAAAATATACGTAATTTTAGTATTATTGCTCATATTGATCATGGTAAGTCGACATTAGCGGATCGTTTGATTCAAATGACAGGCTTGTTAACAGAAAGGGAAATGAGTGAGCAAGTCCTTGATAATATGGATATAGAGCGTGAGCGAGGCATTACGATTAAAGCTCAGGCAGTACGTCTTGTCTATACAGCAAAAGACGGAGAAGAATATGTTCTTAATCTTATTGATACACCCGGACATGTAGACTTTAACTATGAAGTCAGTCGTGCGCTAGCTGCTTGTGAAGGTGCTGTATTGGTCGTTGATGCGGCTCAGGGAATTGAAGCTCAAACGTTAGCCAATGTGTATTTGGCTCTTGAGAACGAATTGGAAATTATGCCGGTTATTAATAAAATAGATTTACCAAGTGCAGAACCGGAACGTGTTAAGGAAGAAATTGAAGATATTATTGGGTTAGAAGCAGAAGATGCCCCTCTGATTTCAGCCAAGGAAGGATTAAATGTTGAACAAGTGCTAGAAGCTATTGTTCAAAAAATACCGGCACCTGTTGGTGATAAGAATGATCCGTTAAAGGCCCTTATTTTTGACTCGATTTATGATGCCTATAAAGGTGTTATTGTTTTTTGTCGTGTTATGGAAGGTGCTATAAAAAAAGGATCTAAGGTGAAGATGATGGCCACCGGAAAAACCTTTGAAGTTGTTGAAGTCGGATTTTTCGGTCCCGGACGCTTTATTCCTACAGAGACGTTAGAAGCAGGTACTGTTGGGTATGTAACAGCCAGTATTAAAAATGTGGCAGATACACAAGTCGGGGATACTATAACAGAAGTTGGACGAGAAACAGCCAAGGCGCTACCGGGATATAAAAAGGTAAACCCTATGGTATATTGTGGTATTTATCCGGCAGATGGTTCCAAGTATCAAGATTTGCGGGATGCCCTTGATAAATTAAAGTTAAATGATGCGGCCTTACAATATGAAGCAGAGACATCTGTTGCCTTAGGGTTTGGTTTTCGTTGTGGATTCTTAGGTCTATTGCATTTGGAGATTATCCAAGAACGTATTGAACGAGAATATAATCTTGATATTGTAACGACGGCACCGAGTGTTATCTACAAAGTGTTTAAAACCAATGGCGAAGAAATTGTTTTGGCCAACCCGACGGATTTACCGGATCCTTCCGAGATTAGTTATATGGAAGAACCTATGGTAAAAGCAGAGATTATGGTGCCTAAAGAATTCGTAGGAAGTATTATGGATTTATGCCAAGATCGTCGCGGTACCTATATACATATGAATTATATAGAAGAAAACCGTGCCGTATTGACCTATGAACTACCATTAAATGAAATTATATATGATTTCTTCGATGCTTTAAAATCAAGAACCAAAGGTTATGCATCCTTTGACTATGAACTCATTGGCTATGTTGAATCGGAATTAGTGCGATTAGATATTTTGATAAATCGGGAAGTTGTCGATGCATTGAGTTTTATTGTACATAGTGAAAAAGCCTATGATAGAGGGCGCAAGATTGCGGAAAAATTAAAAGGCGAAATTCCACGTCACTTATTTGAAATACCGATTCAAGCATCTGTGGGAAATAAGGTCATTGCAAGAGAGACCGTCAAAGCCATGCGAAAAGATGTTTTGGCTAAATGTTATGGTGGTGATATCAGCCGTAAACGTAAACTTCTTGAAAAACAAAAAGAAGGTAAGAAGAGAATGCGTCAAGTGGGAAGTGTTGAAGTACCGCAAGAAGCATTTATGAGCGTTTTAAAATTGGACGAATAGATTCATGAAGGAGGACACCCATGCATCCGTATAGTTTATATATACATATACCCTTTTGTGAAAGAAAATGTGCCTATTGTGATTTTTTATCCTTTCCTGCGGATGAGAAGACCAAAGAAGACTATGTAACGAGTTTATGTCATGAAATTCAAGCCTATTCTGCTTATCAAACGGCTCCTATAAAGACGATTTTTATGGGAGGCGGTACACCGACTTCTCTAAAGGTAGATCAGCTTCAACGTATTTTTGACACGGTATATCACTATTTCTCTATTGTTCCGGAGTGTGAGATTACCATTGAAGCTAATCCGAAGACCGTAACACCGGAGATAGCTGATTTTATGAGGTTAAGTCCAATTAATAGGGTGAGTATCGGGTTACAGTCAACCTATGAAAAACACCTGAAAAAGTTAGGTCGTATTCATGATTATTCAGATTTTTTGGAAACCTATCGATTAGTGAGAGAAGCCGGTATTACCAATATTAATGTAGACTTGATGTTTGGCTTGCCGGATCAGAGCTTGGAGGAGTGGATTCATGACTTAGAGACGATTGCACGTATGGAACCGACGCATATCTCTGCCTATAGTCTTATTATCGAAGAAGGTACTCCTTTTTATAAATGGCACGAGCAAGGAAAGTTAAACTTACCGGATGAAGATGTGGAACGCGATATGTTCCATGCATCCCGACAGGTATTGGAAAATTATGGATTTCACCGCTATGAAATTTCGAATTATTCAAAACCGGGCTACGAATGTCGTCATAATATCGCCTATTGGACGGATGTCAGTTATATTGGATGCGGATTAGGTGCTGCAAGTTATATACATGGTGCGCGTTATAAGAATACGGTGTCTATGGCAGATTATTTGGCGGATTCGTCAACGATAGAACGCATTCGGAAACAAACAGATGCCCCTTCTAGACAACGACGCATGGAAGAACGCCTGTATTTAGGCCTTCGTTTAGATTCAGGAATCGATTTGCATCTATTTAACCGTGAATTTAATCATCCGTTCGAAAATATTTATAAGGAAGCCTTTGATTCACTTATAGAAGAGGGGCTGTTAGAGATTGTTGGTAGTCGATTAAAATTAACAGAGCGAGGTGTGGATTTGAGCAATCGAGTCTTTACACAATTCTTATTATAGCGTGTATAAGTTTGGAGAATGAAAGAACACTGACAGGAAGTGTTCTTTTTCTTTTATATGATGATTAGCCCGACAAAAGTAAATAGTTGAACTTTCGCATATAATAGATAGTTAGAATATAAAAAATTGATTAAAACCATAGAAAGGCTTGACAAATGGTCGTAACCATAATAATATAGATTATGTAATTAGCACTCTTGATAAGTGAGTGCTAACAATAGAAAAGGTGGTGAGCCCATGGAACTGAATGAACGTAAGCTTCAAATCTTAAAAGCGATAATCAATGATTATTTTGAGACAGCTGAACCTGTAGGTTCCAGGACGCTATCGAGACATTATGATTTGGGCATAAGCCCGGCAACAATACGTAATGAAATGTCTGATCTTGAAGAACTTGGTTTTATTATGCAACCTCATACATCATCAGGACGTATTCCGTCAGATAAGGGATATCGTTTTTATGTAGATATGATGTTGCAGTTACAAAAGGCTGAGTTTACGAAGTTGGTATATATGGAAGAATTGAAGAAAAGTGCAGCTCGCATAGAAGACCTTTTAAAAAATATCGGTCAGAATCTTGCTCAAGAAACACGATATACGACAATTGTGAGTTCTCCCCATTATACCCGGAGTAAAATCAAGAACATTCAATTGATTTCTGTAGAGCCGACAGTAATACTTGCGGTGGTTGTCACAGATGGTAATGCAATTAAAGATTACGTTATTCATTTAGAGCATGCTGTAAATCAAGATCAATTGAATCGATTAGCTGTCGTTATGAATCAATTTTTATTTGGTCTGACATTAAAGGAAATTGATACAATGGTCATCCGTCAGATTAAAGCGGCAAGCATGGATAATGAAGAAGTTGTTAGCAAAGTGATTGATGTTGTTTTTAGAACAATACAGGTAGTGGATGAAACAGATATATATACCTACGGAACAACTAATATTCTTCAGTATCCCGAATTCAATGATATTAAGAAAGCGTCCAACCTCATACGTACGCTTGAAGAAAAAGATGTGTTAAAGGATATTATTAACACAACGATTGAAAGTGATGACGGTCATATTAAGATTGTTATCGGAGAAGAGAATCAACTGGATGATCTAAAAGAATGCAGTTTAATTACGACATCTTATCATATTAATGGTGAGAAGGTCGGAGCTATTGGGATAATCGGACCAAGGCGAATGGATTATGATCGTACGGTGATGAACTTAAGATCTTTGATTAAGAATGTTGATGATTTGTTAAACAAACTCTGAAACGGTAAATGAAGGTTGCTGACATAGAATAAAGATAAAGAGGCGAATCATGAAAGAAAACGAAGCAGTGAACAATGAAGAGGCACTAGAAGCCGAAAAGGTTGAAGCAGAAGACGTGGAAACAGAAGTGATTAACGATGATGATATTGTCATTGAAGAGGCGGAAGCTGAGACCGTTCAAGAGGTCGGAGAAGAAGTTGCTGAAGATATGAAAAGCTTAGCTGAGACACTAGTAAAAGCTGAGGCTGAAGCAAAACAAAATCTAGATCGATATCAGCGCACAATGGCTGAATTTGAAAACTTCAGAAAACGCACATTGAAAGAAAAGAGTCAAATGTTTGAAAACGGTGCGAAAGAAGTTTTGGAAGGGTTGTTGCCGGTTGTGGATAACTTCGAAAGAGCGATCCTTCATATTACTGATGATGAAAAAGAACTCAGTTTTACCAAAGGCGTTGACATGATTTATAAACAATTAGTAGAAACAATGAAAAACATAGGTGTAGAAGAGATTGAGGCAAAAGGACAACCTTTTGATCCGAATCTACATCACGCAGTAAGTCATGAAGATGACCCGGATTATGATGACAATATTGTTGTCGAAGTTTTCCAAAAGGGTTATACATATAAAGATAGCGTGTTAAGACATGCCATGGTAAAAGTCGTTAATTAATAGTGCTAAAAACTAAGATTAGTATAAATTTAGGAGGAAATTATAATGGGAAAAATTATAGGAATTGACCTAGGAACAACAAATTCATGTGTATCAGTAATGGAAGGTGGTAAACCGGTTGTTATCTCGAATGCAGAAGGCGCGCGTACAACACCATCTGTTGTAGCCTTTACAAAAAATGGTGAACGTGTTGTAGGTGAACCTGCAAAACGTCAAGCTATTACGAATCCGGACAAAACGATTACATCCATTAAACGTCACATGGGTACAGATTACAAAGTAGCGATTGATGACAAAAACTATTCACCACAAGAAATTTCAGCTATGACACTTCAAAAGTTGAAAGCTGATGCGGAAAGCTATTTGGGTGAAACAGTAACAGAAGCTGTTATTACAGTTCCTGCTTACTTTACAGACGCTCAACGTCAAGCAACTAAAGATGCAGGACGTATTGCAGGTCTTGAAGTAAAGCGTATTATCAATGAACCGACAGCAGCAGCTCTTGCATATGGTCTTGATAATGAGCATGAACAAAAAATTATGGTTTATGACTTAGGTGGTGGTACCTTTGATGTATCCGTTATCGAAATTGGTGATGGCGTTCTTGAAGTGTTAGCAACAAGTGGTAACAATCATCTTGGTGGAGATGACTTTGACCAACGTGTTATTGATTTCTTAGTTGCTGAATTCCAAAAAGCGGAAGGTGTAGATTTATCTGCTGATAAGATGGCAAATGCAACGTTTGAAAGAAGCAGCTGAAAAAGCGAAAAAAGAATTATCAAGCGCAACAACATCAAATATTAACTTACCATTTATTACAGCAACACAAGAAGGTCCTAAGCATATGGACGTGACTTTAACACGTGCAAAATTTGATGAAATGACACATGACTTGGTACAAAGCACAATGGGTCCTGTAAATCAAGCCCTTAAAGATGCTGAATTAGATGCGAATGAAATTGATAAAGTATTACTTGTTGGTGGTTCAACACGTATTCCTGCTGTACAAAATGCCGTAACAAAATTAATCGGTAAAGAACCATTCAAAGGAATCAACCCAGATGAATGTGTTGCTGTCGGTGCCGCAATTCAAGGTGGTAAATTAGCAGGTGATGCCGGTGCAGGCGATATCCTACTTCTTGATGTTACGCCTTTATCATTAGGTCTTGAAACATTAGGTGGCGTTGCTACAAAATTGATTGAACGTAATACAACAATTCCTACAAAGAAAAGCCAAATTTTCTCAACAGCTGAGGACAACCAATCAGCAGTTGATATCCATGTAGTACAAGGTGAACGTGAATTTGCTCGTGATAACAAAACGCTGGGACGTTTCCGTTTGGATGGAATCCCTGCTGCACGTCGTGGTGTTCCGCAAGTTGAAGTAACCTTTGATATTGATGCTAACGGTATTGTAACTGTTCGTGCAAAAGATCTAGGAACAGGTAAGGAGCAACATATTACTATTACAGCAAGCACAAACCTAAGTGATGACGAAATCGATCGTGCTGTAGAAGAGGCAAAAGCATACGAAGCAGAAGACAAACGTCGTAAAGAAGGTATAGATGTTCGTAATGAAGCGGATAGCTTAGTGTTCCAAACAGAAAAAACAATCGAAGAATTAGGCGATAAAGTAGATGCAGCGGATAAAGAACGTTTAGAAGCTGAAGCTAAAAAATTAAAAGATGTTCTTGAAGCGACAAATGCAGACGCTATGAGTGAAGAAGATATTGAAAAAATTAAAGCTGAAAAAGAAAGCTTAATGACAGTATTCAATGAAGTATCACAAAAATTATATGAAGCATCAGGAGCAGCTGCACAAGGTGCAGAAGGATTTGATCCGAATGCAGCAGCCGGTGGACAAGCAAGCAGTGATAATTCAGCAGATGACGATGTTGTCGATGTAGACTTTACTGAAGAGTAAAAATCAGTTACAATAGATAGATGTGACTTTATGAATGAACATAAGGAAAGGGGCTTTATGCCTTCTTTCCTTATGTAATAAACAACATCATGGATAAAAAATAAAGGCGGTGAATTATGGCTGACAAACGTGATTATTATGAGGTGCTCGGTATTGGTAAGGATGCCGGTGACTCTGATATAAAAAAAGCATATCGTAAACTTGCAAAAAAATATCATCCGGACATCCATCCGGATAATGAAGAGATGGCCGAAAAATTCCGAGAGGCAACAGAAGCCTATGAGGTATTAAGTGACCCATCCAAACGACAACAGTATGATCAATTCGGGCATGCAGCTTTCAGTCAAGGCGGAGGACCGGGTGGATTTAGCGGTGGTTTTGATTTTGGAGATATGGGAGATATGTTCGGCGACATCTTTGGTGACTTTTTTGGTGGTGGCGGTGGCGGTGGACGCCGTAATCCCAATGGACCACGTAAAGGAACCTCTTTGCGCGCATCGTTAGAGCTTGATTTTGAAGAAGCTGTTTTTGGTGTGGATAAGGATATCTCTATTACAGTATCGGATGAATGTGAACATTGTCATGGTAGTGGTGCTAAGCCCGGGACACATCCGGAAACATGTACTCAATGTGGTGGAAGTGGACAAGTGCGCTATAATCAACAAACGATTTTGGGCACAGTGCAAAGTGTACGAACTTGTCCGACATGTGATGGCTCAGGGAAAATCATCAAAGAAAAATGTAGTGTCTGTCACGGCAGTGGTTACGAGAAGAAGCGTAAGAAAATCAGCGTAAATATTCCGGCCGGTATTGATAACGGACAAACGATTCGACTTAAAGGCAAAGGAGAACCCGGAGCCAATGGAGGACCACGTGGTGACATTCTTCTGACGATTTATGTTCGTGCGCATGCAGAATTTGAAAGAAATGGAACGGATATATACTATAAGATGAATTTGTCGTATACACAAGCAGCCCTTGGTGCTGAAATTGAAGTACCGACGTTAGATGGCAAGGTCAAATACAGTATTGAACCAGGTACTCAGACAGGGACACGGTTTAGACTTCGAGGTAAAGGCGTTCCTTATCTAAATCATAATAAAACTCGTGGGGACCAGTATGTAGATGTTGTTGTTCAAACACCGACGAAATTGAGTCAAAAACAGCGTGAATTACTTGAACAATTAGCAGAGACCTTTGGTGAAGATGCTTCATCCTATAAAAAGAAAAAAGGATTTATCGATAAGATGAAAGACGCATTTGAATAAAATGCGTCTTTTCCTTTTTCCTTCCCTATAACACTTGCGACAATCATGACGGAATGATATGATAGGAATCGAATAAATCTTGAAAAAGTATTGAGTAAAAGAAAAGAAACGGTAGGAGACTCACATGAAATATGAAATTATTACAGTGGATTTGAAAAGGGATGTTGTTGATTGGGTGAGTGCATTGCTCTATGATTATCCTATACAAGGTGTTGAAATTGTTGACCCTTATATTACAGAAGAAGAGCAAGCAAGTATGTTTGTCGATGCTTTTGAAATTGATAATGTGAAGAAAGATATTGTTCCGGTAAAATTCTACCTGTCTGAAGAAGACGACGTTGTAAAGATTGTTGAAGATGTTCGTGGTTTCTTTGATGAACTTGTTATGAGAGAGGATATAGGACCGGTAAATCTGAGACTGGAAGCAACAGAAGATGCTGATTGGGCCAATAATTGGAAAGCTTATTATAAGCCATTTTGGGTTAACGAGCGGATTGCAGTTAAGCCGGTTTGGGAAGAATTACCAAGCGATAGTCCTTACCATAATGCATCGGTATTAATAACCATAGACCCAGGTATGGCCTTTGGTTCAGGGACCCATGAAACGACCTCCCTGTGTATTAAGGCATTGGAAGAGTACATAAAGCCGGATGACTCTTTTGTTGATGTAGGATGTGGTAGTGGAATACTTGGTGTTGCTGCTGCAAAATTGGGAGCCGGAGAAGGTAAGCTCATTGATTTGGATGCAAGTGCTGTAACTGTAGCCAAAGAAAATGTTATATTGAACAATGTACAAGAGACGTTGAGCGTTATTCATGGAGATTTGTTGGATAAAGTGAGTGAGCCGGTAGACTTGGTAGTAGCCAACATATTTGCTGAAGTCATTGTAGGGGTAACGCCGGATGTTGTACGTATTTTGAAAAATAAAGGAATATTTATTGCAAGTGGTATTATTACAGAAAAAGAAGAGATGGTGACAACAGCGTTAATGAATAATGGTATGGATGTAATAACTGTGAATCATGATGGTGGTTGGGTTGTTGTTATTGCCAGAAAGAGGTGACCGTATGCATCGTTTTTTTGTTGAGCCTTCCCAAGTGGAAGAAGAACATATCGAGATTACAGGCAGTGATGTGAATCATATTCATCATGTTCTGCGTATGTCAGAAGGAGATACCTTACACATTAGTGATGGGGAAGGACAAACCTATGAATGTGCGATAGAATCATTGACGAATAATGCTATTCGGTGTAAAATACAATCAACAGAGAAAACTGGAAACGAATTACCCGTTCGCATTAGTCTTTTTCAAGGAACGCCGAAACAGGATAAAATGGAATGGATTGTACAAAAGTGTGTGGAGTTAGGTGTGTATGATATTCATGCTGTGTCTATGCAACGATCCATTGTCAGGTATGATCAGAAAAAAGAATCAAAGAAAGTCACACGGTGGAATGCTATTGCTGAATCTGCCGCCAAACAAAGTAAACGTGATTATATACCGACTGTTCGGGGCGTTTTGAGTTGGAAGGATATGTTGACAGAATTGGATTCTTATGATATGGTCATAGTTCCTTATGAGAATGAACGAGGTATGGAGGGCACGCGGCAGTTACTTCGAAGTGTTAAGCCCCATCAAAGAATCGCTGTTATTATTGGCCCAGAGGGTGGATTTGATTTGTCGGAGATTGAGGCCTTAGTTGAGAAACAAGGGCACACAATCAGCTTGGGTAACCGTATTCTTAGAACGGAGACTGCAGGTATGGTTTTTCTTGCGATGATCAGTTATCAAATAGAGGAGGTCTAGACGTGTCAGTAAGTATACTAATTGTAGATGACGCTGTATTTATGCGTACAGTATTGAAGAAAATGTTGACTGAAGAAGGTTATGATGTGAGTGGTGAAGCTAGCAATGGGAAAGAAGCTATTGCAAAAGCAAAGGAATTAACACCGGATGTAATCACATTGGATATTACGATGCCGGAGATGGATGGTGTAACAGCTCTTCCGGAAATCATAAAAGCGAGTCCGACGAGTAAGGTGATTATGTGTTCGGCAATGGGACAACAACCGATGGTTGTGGAAGCCATTAAGAAGGGCGCGAAAGATTTTATCGTTAAACCTTTTCAGAAGGCAAGAGTACTACAAGCCATCGAGAATGTCTTAGACAAATAAGTGATGATTAAAAGGTGGGCGGGAAACTGCCTGCTTTTTATTTTTTTGCGTTGAGCCGTAAGGGTCTTCGTGTTATAATATGAAACAATGGGCGTATGATGCCAACAATAAAGGAAAGAAGTGTTAACATGAGTCTATACTTTGACCAAACAGCGACAACACAGGTGTCGCAAAAAGCCGGAGAGGCAATAACAAAAATGATGACGGAAGTCTATGGCAATCCCTCATCGTTACATCGTGAAGGAATGCGTGCGGAAGATGAAGTGAGTAAAGCACGTCGTTTTTTTGCTAAGAGTTGCCATGTGGCGGAAAAAGAAATATACTTCACTTCCGGTGGTACGGAAGGAAATAATTTAGTTGTACTTGGCATAGCCAGAGCTTGTCATCGAAAAGGAAAGCATATTATTACAACAACGATTGAACATCCATCTGTTTTAAATGCCGTGAGTCACTTGGAAGACGTTGAAGGATATGAAGTGACACGATTAACGGTGGATGCCAATGGCCATGTGATCCTTTCCCAATTAGAAGAGGCTATAAGAGAAGATACGACACTCGTTTCTATTATGCAGGTCAACAATGAAATTGGTTCTATTCAGAACGTGGAAGAGATGGGTGCTCGAATCAAAGCAATGAATCCGGCAACCTACTTCCATGTAGATGGAGTTCAAGGTTATGGTAAATTCCCTGTTAATTTGAAAAAGTCGTCTATTGATGCTTATACGGTAAGTGGTCATAAACTACACGGACCCAAAGGCGTAGGGTTTGTCTATATAAAGTCCGGTACTAAAATTCAACCGCTATCCTTTGGGGGGTCCCAGCAACAAGGAATGCGCCCGGGTACCGAGAATGCGCCGGGAATTGTTGGGTTCTATACGGCTGTTTCGGAAACAATGCCGGATATGGAAGCAAGTTATAAAAAGGTTTTGGGATTAAAGGACTATCTGCTTAAGGAACTGGCAGATAAACTTCCTCACTGGGAGAATAACAGTCCCGTTTCGAATGGTTTGTATACCGAGGAGGTGGCTAGTCCTTATATTGTTAATCTTCGCTCGGAAAGTCTGAAGGGAGAAGTTATCTTACACAGTATGGAAGACTATCAAATCTATGTGTCCACCGGTTCGGCATGTAGTTCAAAGAAGTTGAACGTATCCCATGTATTAAAAGCCATCGGATTAAACGATACAGAAAGTGATCGTTCCATTCGAATTAGTTTGAGTTTAGAGCATACACGAGACGACATTGATACGCTTATACAGGCGTGTATGGCTGTTGATAAAATGTTTGCACGATTCGTTAAAAAATAGAGGAGTTCATATGAAAAAAGCATTTTTAATAAAATATGGTGAATTAGCACTAAAAGGAAAAAATCGGTATATGTTTGAGAATCGTCTGATGGATCAGATTCGACATCGTATCGGTGGGCTCGGTGAGTTCAAAGTAATAAAGGAACAAGGGCGTATATTTGTAGAACCAAATAGTAATTATGAAGAAGAGGATGTTCTTGAAGCAATTAGGGAAGTGTTTGGTATTGCCTATATCTGTCCTGTTGTTATGATAGAATCAAAAGATTTTGATACTATAGCAGAGACGACGATTGCCTTTGTCCGAGAGCAATATGATTCTATGGATTTCACATTTAAGGTTGATGCGAGACGTGCTGACAAGCGCTATCCTATGAATTCTATGGAGATATGTCGGGAGATGGGTGCTCGACTTTTAGATGCTTTTGATACCCTTAAAGTCGATGTACATAAACCGGATGAGAAAATTTATATAGAAATTCGGGATCGTACCTATATCTATTCCAAGAATATCAAAGGATTGGGAGGTATGCCTGTAGGTACCAACGGTCGTGCTATGTTGATGTTATCGGGAGGAATCGATTCACCTGTTGCAGGTTATATGGTTGCAAAACGAGGCGTAGCTATTGATGCGGTATATTTCCATTCTCATCCTTATACAAGTGAGCGTGCCAAACAAAAGGTCATCGACCTTGCTCGTATTATTTCCAAAAAAACAGGTCCGATTCGTTTGCATGTAGTACCTTTTACAGAGATTCAATTGGCTATCTATGAAAAGTGCCCCCACGAACAATTAACAATCATTATGCGTCGTATTATGATGCGAATCTCTGAAGCCCATGCGAAGACGGTAAAAGCCCAAGCATTGGTGACAGGTGAAAGTATAGGGCAAGTAGCATCACAAACTATTGAAAGTTTGACAGCAACCAATGCGGTATGTACCATGCCTGTCTTTAGACCCCTTATTGGGTTTGATAAATATGAAATTGTTGAAATCAGTGAAAAAATAGGCACTTATGAGACGTCCATTTTGCCTTATGAGGATTGTTGTACCGTCTTTGTTGCAAAACATCCGGTGACACGCCCCAAATTGGACGCAATTGAAAAGTCGGAGCGCCTATTAACAGATATAGAAACGATGATAGAAACAGCGGTCAATGATACGGAAGTAATAAAAATAAAGCCATAGTTCATCTATGGCTTCACTTCAACTATTCACGCTATGATTGGTTATTCAATCACAAAGTCATTAAGAGCATTTTTGACTTCGTCGACGACTGAATCGTCATGGATGTTCAATTCGATGGGTTTGCTAAGATCAAGACTGAAAATTCCCATGATTGATTTAGCATCTATTACATAACGACCGGAAACCAGATCAAAATCGGAATCATAACGACTTACTAAATTGACAAAAGTTTTAACTTTGTCGATGGAGTTGAGTGTCACTTGAATCGTTGTCATATCGCTACCTCCTTCAATATTATAATTCTAACATAATACTATCATACCTTAAGGTATTGTCAAGTTACAATTTGGTGACAGGTTGTTACGAAAGTATGAAGTAGGGAGCGTCTATGAGAGAGGATAAACAAGAATGGAAATAAAAAAGAGTAAAAGCGTTGCATTTATGACATTAGGATGACCGAGAGTGAAAGATAGTACGATTACGACTAAGCCTAGTAAATAAAGGGTTGAATAGGATGGGAAGATAGCATAAAAATTTATGTTATCTTTTCTTTTTTTAGATAATATCGAATGGCAATTGAATTTTCCCCTTTTTTCAATTAAGTCCTGATCCATAAATTCGTGAATTAGAGATAAAGCACTTGTTCGGGTCAATCCGGTTAATTGTTCAACTTCCACTCTGTTAATAGAACCGTATTCACTTAGATAGTCAAGTATTTGTGATTCAAATGAACGGTATAGATATTTGGATTTACTATGTATTTTTTTGATTTTCAATGGGGCGATATACAAACTTATGGGTAATACCATTCTTAAAGGTTATAGAAATCACCTTTTTGTCATTCACTACTATATGTTCTACGACAGTATTAATAAAGTCTTTTATAATTGATTTATCGACTACATCTAGTAACTCTTTAAAGTCAATATCTCTTTTATTAGATATCTCTTGATGCATTAGAAAGTTACTTGCCTTATTAAGAAAAGTAGTATCAACGGATAATTGTTTATCAGCCATTTTTTTATGATAATTAGATATATCTGAATTTAATCTTTCGATATTCGATACAATATCACGTTTTTTGAAGAGGAACGATTTTTCGCTCATTGCTTCTTCAGAAAAAAGGTATAAGTCCTCTAATCGTGAAAGTGCTTTCTCGTACTTGTTCTTTTCCTTTGTAAGTTGAGTAAGTTCCATGTTAAGATCGTCTTCTTCATAGCTATTTTCATAGATCGCAGATTTAAATCCAACTGCAAAGGATAGATATGTATCTTCTAAACCTTTTTTATCAATTCCCAATACATCAATGAAGGCATGTCCCCGGAGAAGTATCCGTTCAATGTCTCTCAAAGAATGTTTGTTTGTAATACGCTTTTGTAGATTTATTAGATTCGAAAATGTAATTGATTATAAAAAGGGAGTAGTGTTATATCACTAATGAAAATTGTTACATCTATGAGAATCAACGCTATGATACTGTTGCGTGGTATAACAGATATATCTTGAAGGTCTGTATCCCATCCTTTCTAGGAGAATCTAAGCTGGCATTTAAAGTTGAGCCGCACTTTTTCACATTGGAGTAATTTAGAAAAGATATGGAGTATTGGTGTTAGAACGCTGAAAAGTTCCCCTCACCACGGTAATTAGCTGCTAACATTGAATTAACTTTTTCAAATTGCTCTTTAGATATAATAGGTGGGGTGGTTATCTTCGACAATTACCCATTCTTCCTTTTTTTAATGCGGTCGTGTCCCCACCTGTTTTATAATTGTATCTAAGAGTACCTATGTAAAAAAGGGTTATGCAAAATATCGTTTATTGTTTTTTGCAGTCCCACTTTTCCACCACGTTTTTGTTTTTTACGTTTTTCATTGTTTAATTGAAAGGCAAACTTTTGCCGGTAGACGATTGTTTTTTCATATAGGTCAAAAATGTATTGGACTGTGAGAGCTTCTGAGGGGGCAAATAACGGGGAATTTTATTCTCTTTGGACCATTTATACCCTAATGGGACTGTTGTACCATTCCAAAAGGCCTTTTTCAGCTCTTGAAAGCATGATTGAAAAATACTCTTTCGCCAGTTAGCTTACGTTTCAAGTTCTGCAAAACACCAGTATGATTTTTAACATTGCTTTCTCCCATGGCCGAAGAGGTATCAAACTGTTTCATTCTTAGAAATGAAAGTAATATTGTATTGCTTGATTTCTTCGTACATTTCTGTGAAATCTTTTAGATTACGTGATATACGGTCTATCTTCCAAACTAACATATGAGTAAATTCATTATTTCGAATTCGAGTCATCATCATTTCTTGATATTTAGGTCTATCTGTGTTTTTTTGCTGAATAGCCGGCATCTTCAAAAAATTTCATACTCGTCGATACCAAGAACATATTTTTGAGTAATTAACTGAGGACAATTTCATATTTCTAGAACGTTTGATATAAAAAGGATTTGCTGAACATATAAAAAAGTAGCTTACCCCGATCCGATATATATTTTTGCGAAATATATCCACACCGAAACGGAGGAAACTGCAAAAATATGTATTG
>OZ223258.1:0-29462 GCA_965140555.1 Vallitaleaceae bacterium
ATCACGACTGTCTAGGCTGACTGTACGGTTATCCCCCATAACAAAATACGATCCTTCCGGAACCGTCAATGGGTAACTCAAACTCTTCTCATTTGTCGTAACATGTAGATAGGGTTCATCCAACTGCTCGCCATTAATATAGACAAATCCGTCATGTATGTCGACAACATCCCCCGGCAAACCAACAACCCTCTTTACTAATCGCAAATGTCCTTCTTCGTCCTTGAATTTGGAAAACATATCATCATATAGACGTTTAAATCGTGCTGTAATCGAATTATCCACTTCCAATTCGTCTATAAAAACAATGATTTCCCCACGTTTTGGGGCTCTAAAGGCATAGGTTACTTTTTCGACTACAAGTTGATTCCGTTCCATTAATGTCGGTTCCATAGAACTTTGTCGCACTTGAGACAAGCTAAAGACAAATACCGTCAATAAATTTGTAATAACAAGTGCAATAACAATAATCTTAACATATTCCCATACTTCTAACATAATTTTTTTCATCGCTCACCTCTTATAATATCATCATAGCGTCGCCAAAACTAAAGAAACGATAACGTTTTTCAATAGCTTCTTCATAAGCTTTCATGACAAAGTCTTTCCCCGCCAAAGCAGAAACTAGCATTATTAGTGTGGACTCAGGCAAATGAAAATTCGTAATTAATCCGTCAATAACCTTAAAGGTATATCCCGGATAAATAAAAATATCGGTCCATTTTGAAGCTTCTTCAAGATATCCCTCATCATCTGCTAATGATTCAAGGGTTCTGAGACTCGTAGTGCCGACAGCAATAACTCGATGTCCTTGTCGTTTCGCTTCATTAATGGTTCTAGCATCCTCTTCCTGAATATAACAAAATTCCGAATGCATGTCATGTTCTAAAATATTCTCTACCTTAACCGGTCTAAAGGTTCCCAAACCTACATGGAGGGTTACATAGGCAATGCTAATGCCTCGTTCTTCGATTTGATTCAATAACTCCGTCGTAAAATGCAACCCGGCTGTTGGTGCCGCTGCCGAACCGTCATGCTTTGAATAGACCGTCTGATAACGTTCTTTATCTTCCAGTTTATGGGTAATATAAGGTGGTAAGGGCATACTTCCAAGTTCATCTAGTACCTCTTCAAAGATACCTTCAAAACTAAATCGTACCATACGATTTCCACTTTCCATGACCTCTATTACTTCTGCTACCAATTTACCGCCGCCAAAGGAAATGACCGCTCCTGTGCGCGCTTTTTTCCCGGGCTTAACAAGGACTTCCCAATCCGTTGCTGTATGACGTGTTAGAAGTAATAATTCCACTTTTCCACCTGTCCCCACTTTCTCTCCAATGAGTCTTGCAGGTATAACACGTGTATTATTCAAAACCAAGCAATCGCCCGTTTCCATATGGTCTAATATATTTGTAAATTGTTCATGGACAATACTCTCGTCCTTAGGATTTAATACCATGAGTCTTGAAGATGATCGATCTTTAAGGGGTTCTTGTGCAATCAATTCCTCCGGTAAGTCAAAATAAAAGTCTTTTACGTTCATAAAATGCTCCTTTCAGCAAACTCCATTGTATCACTTTTTTAAAAAACTTTCTATAATAAAACGAGAAAAACTATACATTTTGATTATTTTAAGGTAAACTATAGTATATAAAGGTTTTTCATACTATGAGCGATTTCCACGTTACGACACATGTAAAGGAGTGATGCCCAATGTACACCCTCACACATTTGCTAAACAACGGCCAACTGAAGATCGACAAAATCAAAGATAAAGCCAAATCTATCTATTATATTTCCGGATTATCTACAAGTATTCTAGACTCCAATCATAAAATTCTTGCAGGATTCGGGGCCGGTCACGATGTTTTTCACCATTATCCCGATATTACAGATGAATTCAAAATGTTTTACCAAGGATTACGCGACGGACACTCTCCCTATTATCTCATGCAAACAAGTTACGAATTTTCTTTTGTCGTTTGCATCCTTCAAGACAAAGGGCAGCATTACGGCACCATTCTTATAGGACCCTTTCTAGTCGATGAACCCTCGGAACATGCTATTAATGAAATCATCAAAACAAAAGGGCTCTCTATTGATAGCCGCCAAATTCTCAAGACTCTTTATGACCATATTCCCCACGTATCTACAAAACGTATTTATTACATCGAAAAAACTTTATCTGCCATCATCTCCATGACCAATGATACTTCCGATACCGGCGAATCCGCCCTCGATATTCAAACCTCTGAACCCTCTGTAATTCTTGACAGCGAAGACATTACGACAGGGTATGACTACAGTTTTGAGCGCCTTCTATTAGGGAAAATTAGTAACGGTGACTTGGATCAAGTCATTAGTATGTTCCATGATCAAGTCAAAATACCTTACCTATCCATGAATACCCCACAACAGATGCGTACCAATAAAGACAATGCCATTATCTATAATACTCTCGTATCAAGGGCCGCCATTGAAGGTGGTGTCGATCCTGATCATAGCTTGGCTATGGCAGCTACATTCACGGGAAAAATCGAAACGATTGATAAAGTAAATCAACTCGTGGATCTATTGGAAGATATAACCATCCAATATACCAACAGTGTACTACATGTCGCTTCCATTAATCATGTCAGCGTAATCAAGAAGGCCTCCAGATATGTCCATAATCACTTATCTGAACCTATTCGTCTCCAAGAAGTCGCTGACTATGTAGGTCTTTCACCTAATTATTTTTCTTCTCTATTTAAGAAAGAAATGCATCTGGCCTTTGCTGATTATGTGAACCATACTCGAATCAAAGAAAGTCAATTCCTATTACAAACGACCAATCATAGCATTTTAGACATTGCCATATCTGTTGGCTTCAATAACCAAAATTATTTCACTACTATTTTCAAAAAAACAACCGGCATAACACCAAAACAATACCGAATGCGTGCAGCAAAGAAATAAAAAAGGAGCTTAAGCTCCTTTTTTTATTGCTCCGGATCAACTAACGCCGCATCTAGAACAGCCTTTATTTTTTCTTTTGTAGCAGCACCTTCATGTAATTTTTCACCATCTACATAAAAAGTAGGTACATAATAGTAGTCATATTTATTAGCAATATCTGCATGTTTTCGTTCTTCAATATTCTCTAATTCAATTTGCTTATATAAAGGCTCTTCTTCCATTAATTCCTCAAGCCATTCTTCTGCTTTATGGCAATAGGGACAATTCGTTAAATAAAAATAAGTAATTTTCTTCATACACTCGCCTCCAAGTTTTTATAGTCTATAATTATCCGTTAATAACTATTATTATATAACAAATGCGAATGAATGTCGATACTCTATTTCATTATCTACCTCTTTTTATCACAATTTTCCCTCAGGAATGATGTATTTTTACATATTGAGAAAAAGAAACACCGGTATACTTCTTGAAACATTTTCCAAAATAATTGGGATCCGGAATACCGACTTGACCGGCTACTTGATACATATATTGATTCTCTTTTGCCAAACTTATGGCATACTCCATACGACAGCCATTTAAAAAGTCCGTAAAGGCATGCCCTGTTTCTTCTTTGAACAATCTAGAAAGATAACTCGGATTAAAACCAAACACCTGCGCCACTTGTGTCAAATTTAGTTCCGGATTATTGAAATTCTCTAATAGATAGGC
Organism: Vallitaleaceae bacterium; assembly: GCA_965140555.1. Classification (GTDB taxonomy): domain Bacteria; phylum Bacillota; class Clostridia; order Lachnospirales; family Vallitaleaceae; genus UBA1351. The sequence continues at coordinate 3,676 of OZ223258.1, forward strand.
TTTTATCTTTTCTACCGTTGAATAAGTATCTGTTACCGATACGCTGGGATGCACATCGCCTTGCTCTTGTTGCGTGAAATCCAAACTCTCCTTAAGATGGGATAAAGCCTCATTTATTTCACTTTTATTAATAGGCTTTAGCAGATACTGAGTCACTCCAATCCCAATACACCGTCTTGCATATTCAAAATCATTGTATGCTGTTAATATAAATATTTTCAAATATGGATAACGATTTATAGCTACTTTGGCAAACTCAATACCATCCATAAAAGGCATACGTATATCAACAAATAATACATCAGGATTCACTTCATCAATCGTATTAATGGCTTCAATACCACTAGATGCTTCACCTACAACTTTATAACCCAACATTTCCCATTCCACTGTCAGTTTTAATAATTTCCTCATCTTCTCTTCATCATCAATGAGCATCACTCTATACATACTTGTTGCTCCTTTTTAATGGTAATTTTAACTGAATTCGTGTAAATTCCCCTATAACACTAATAATATCATAAACTTCTTCCGTATCATAATAATACCTTAAACGATCCATGGTTCCTTTAAAACCAAAACTCTCATCTCCCTCACCTGATTCTAAATTTGCTACTTCTTCCTTCGTCATCCCAACTCCCGTATCTTCCACTTCTATATACAGGTAACCCTCTTTTTCATAAGCCATAATCATAATCTTACAGCATTCTCCTTTTGGCCGAATGCCATGATAGAGAGCATTTTCAACCAAAGGTTGCAGTATGAGTTTTGGTATGCCGATATCCGCTACGGATGGTTCAACACTATACACATCATCAAAAATATCCCCATATCGGAGTCGCTGAAGCTTCAAGTAATGCTTAATAATATCCACTTCATCTTTAAGCGATATATCACGACCTCCTTGGTTCAAAAACTGACGGTAAAACTTCCCCAATGTATCTATAGCATCATAGGTCGCTTCCGGTGTATCTGTAAGCGCAACATAGCCTATCGTATCTAATGTGTTATAGAGAAAGTGAGGCTTGATTTGTTCCTGCAACACACGCATCTCTGCTTTTTGGATTGATTTTTCTTTTTCTAACAGTTTATCAATGAGTGCATTAATTTCAATAAGCATCATATTATAGCTATCTTTTAAATAACCGATTTCATCATTAGGCAAGGTTAAACTAACTCGTCTTAGCCACCCTGTCTTCACCGTCGACATGGACTCTGCCAATCGTTCAATAGGGTGTGTAATCGATGTTGTAATAAAAAAACCAATTATAACAATGGCAAGAAATGTCACCACCAAGATAATCAAAACAATGCGCCACGCTTCGTTCGTTACCACTTCACCAAATCTTATTTTTTCATAGGATGCTAACACAAAGGGCGTGTCCTCAACTTTATAGTACGAAAGAATATACCCTCTTTCTACTTCTTTTTGTTCATAGTCTAAATCACTTAACTGTAAACGGTCAAAAACCTTTAGTGGTTCATGCTCCGATAAGGGCCTCAACTCTTTATCAAAAAAGAAAAATTGCTTATCCTGTGTGTCCATATTTGAATAGGTTCGATCAAGCATACGAACACTCAAGTTAATGACAATAACCCCTATGGGCTTTTGTGTTTCCAAATCATTAATAATACGCATCAATGAAACGACCGGACTGTCTATATTACGTTCAATAGCTCCATTGACATTAACGGATACAACATAGCCACCGGCTCTCTTTTCTAATTCCTCCATACTGTTTTGCAATAAATCTATATCCATCTGATTTACGCCAATACCCGAGTGAATATACTGCATATCTTGTCGTATAATAAACACCGACGATACATTATGGAACAAATTCGAAATTTCATAAATGGTTTGAATGGCGGGCCTTGATACCGAAATCTCCTTAGCTTGATCCGTTTTCAAAAAGCGAACCACATCACTATCGGTCATAATCAATTGACTCATATTATCAATCGACTCAATTTCAGCATTCAAATTATTCCCAATCGATGTCATTGTATTCAAGTTACTCTGCTTTGTATAATCCACTAGACTCTTTTGAACGATAAACATGTAGATTCCGACAAATACAAGGACATAGAGTCCTATAATTAATAGAAAAAGATATTTGACCTTTTTATTCAAGGTTTGATCATTATACCAATTTTTGAGACGTAAAAACATGGTACCCCTCCTTATATGCCTGTCTAAGGTAGTGTACCATGATTTTATCGCCTCAGCAATGTCACGTTATCCTTTAACTGCACCTATGACAAGACTTTCTTGAATTCGTCGACTCATAAAAGAGTAAATAATCAATACAGGGAACGTGGCAATAACCAATGCCGCTCCAATGGGTCCCCACTCTGTTGTATATGAGCCGGATAAGTTTTGGATACCTACTGACAACGTCCTATATTTCGAGTCATTGATAAAAATAACGGCAAACATTAATTCATTCCATGCTTGAAGAAAAACAAAGATACCAATCGTTGCAAGGGCAGGCTTCATTAAAGGTAGAATAATGTGTATAAATATACCATAAACACCTGCACCGTCAATACAAGCCGCTTCTTCAAGTGATTTAGGAATACCTTGCATAAAACTTTCACTTATAAGAATTGCCATAGCAAGGGCAAAAGCTGCGTAAGGAACAATAAGTGCCTGGTAGGAATTTGTCATATGCAATTGTCTCAGCATGATAAAAACAGGTAATATTGCTGCATGTATAGGCACAGTGAGACCTAACATAAAAATGTTATTGACAACTTTTTGACCTCGCCATATCATACGTTGCATTGCATACGTAGCCATAATTGCTGCTAATACTGTGACAACTATTGTTGCTCCCGTTACAATAGAACTATTCATAAAGTAGAGTGCCATATGCCCTGTTGTGAGTGCTGCATGATAGTTTTCAAATAACCACTCTTTCGGTAATCCGATTACGTTATCTCCAAAAATCTCTCCATTACTTTTTAACGAAAAGGTTAACATCCAATACAACGGAAAAATCTGAATAATTGTCCATAAAATCAATACACCGAAGGTTATGCCTTTTTTGACTTTCATTCGCTCACCTCCGTCGGAAAAAATCGTTTAATGAGTATGGCAAAGAAGAAACATAGTGCAATAATCAAGATCGCAATCGAACTTCCAAAACCATAGCGATTGCGTCCGAAAATCATGGATACCATCAATGTACTCGGAACTTCACTGGCATGGGCAGGCCCACCATTGGTCAATACATAAATAAGATCAAAGGCTTTTAAAGAACCCGTTACTGCAAAGATTACACAAACCTGAATAACAGGGCGAAGTAGCGGAATTGTTATAAACCGTGAAATCTGCCAATCCGTGGCACCATCAATCTTTGCGGCCTCTCGCAATGTAGGTGATATAGATTTAATACCGGCATACATGAGCAACATATGATACCCAACATATTGCCACAATATAGGTATAAATACCGCAAATAAGGCTGTGTCCTGATCTCCTAGCCACGTTCTTGTTAATGAGTCAAGTCCTAGCGCTCGTAATCCGACATTAATCAAACCGTACTGGGGATTATATATTTTCATCCACAGTTGACCGATGACAACCGTCGATATGAGTACCGGAATAAAAAATACAGTTACAAAAAACCGTTCCCCTTTTCGCCCTTTTGCTAATGTAAGGGCGAAAAATAGGGCAAGGGATAGTTGCAAGGTTACAGACAATCCGGCAAGTAAAAATGCATTCCCCATAGTCTTTGGAAATCCTGCAGATTTACTTTTAAATAATTCAATATAATTACTAAAACCTACGAAAGTTCCCTTTGTCATACCATTCCAATCCAATAGACTATAGTAGCCGGACATGAAAATCGGAACAATGATGATCGAAACGAACAAGATTACCGCAGGCAATAAAAAGATTAGTATCGCAATCTTGTTTTTCATCACTTTTTCCATTTGTATTCCTCCATAACACGCTCAGTTCGTTTTTTTACTGTTCAAGTTGGTCTGCCATTGCTTGTGCAAACTCTTCAGGTGTTAGATTACCGATATAGAGTTCTTGTAATAAGGCTAGGTATTCACCTGCATCTTCTGCTGACATTAACGTATCAAACCATAGGGTAAAGGACGATGCACTATTGGTATAAGCCGCCACTTTTTGAACCAACGGATTAATATTACTATCATCATAGTTTACTTCCCATGCGGCAACACCTGCACCATCCAGATAGGCATACTTAGAAATACTACGTGCCAATTCAAAGGCTGCATTCCCTGATATGTCCGGATGTTCTGTGGAAGCAGCAACCATTAAAGTATCCGATGCGCCACCCATAAAATCAGTAATTTGAGCATTCGCTTCGTTGATAACCGGTATCGGTGCCAAGTCAAAATCTTCAGGCGTATCACTATCTGTATATATAGATCCTGCCATCCAACTTCCCGTTACATACATAGGTACTTGTCCAGAGTAAAACATTTGGCTTGCTTCATCATTGGAAAGTCCGGTTGCTCCGTCAATGAAAGCTCCCATATTCACCAATTCTTTTAAAGCGGCTGCTGAAGCAATAAAATCAGGATCATTATAACTTCCCTCAACACCTGTTAATACATTCGCTACTTTCTCAGGTCCGGCTGACTTAAGGGTCAATGCATCATGCATCATTGCTAAAACCCAAGTATCTTTAACACTAATACCAAAGGGTGTAATTCCATTATCCATAAACGTTTGAGATACTTGTTTGAGTTCTTCAAAAGTTTCAGGTGCTTTAAGACCATACTCATCATACATCTTCTTGTTGTAGAACATTAATGAAACCGGTGTTGAATAGGTTGTTCCGTATAACTTACCGTTGTAGATGGCATTCCCCAATGCCGCTTTAGGTAATTCACTTTGGTATTCCTCTGTGTAATAATCATCTAGAGGAAGAACTTTTTCTGAATCAACAAAGGCTTGAGAAAATCCGCCGCCCCATGTGAAGAAAATATCCGGCAAATCATTGGCAGCAATTGCCGTCTTTATTTTTGTCTTGTAGGATTCATTTTCAAAGGTTTCATGAACTATTTTTACATCCGGATGCGCTTCTTCATAATCTGCAATAGCCTTAGTAAAGGCCGGATTAAAGGCATCACTTTCTGTTGCAATGCTCCATAACGTCAGGGTTACCTCTTCATCTGTTGTTTCTTCCGGTGTTTCTTGATTATTTGAACCCTCATCCACTACATCATCCGATGTGTTTTCATTACTGGCATTTTGGTCTGGTTCATCCGTTGCACATCCCGCAATACTGAACACAAAAACCGCAACCAAAAAAATCCCCATAATTCTTTTTGCTATTTTACTCATAACCTACCTCCTTTTAATTTGTTGTTGCTACTGTTCAAGTATACGTCTTATCTTCTGACAATTGAACGGATTATTTTGTCGTAATAAGGTAAAATTTTTACATTAAGTCTATATACCTTTATATGGCAAACTTCCTATCGACTCGATATTGCCTTTACTATACAAAAGAGCGAATTAAAAAAACACGACACTGTCGTGTTTTTTTATTAAATCTAAGTCTATTGAGTAAAGTCAACAACTGCCGAGACTACCTGTTCTGTTTGTTCATCTCTTGAAATACTTGCTTGCCCATCATTTGCCTGGTGTCCATAATAACCGAAGCCTTCATGATTCCCACCTTTAATGATGACTTCCTGAGCAACATCGGGCAACTGACCCTCCGCCTTTTCGCGATCACTCTCTGTGACAAAACCGTCATTCGATGCATAAATGGATAAATACTTCAAATCCGCCGTCTTATAATTCGGTCCGTCTATTGGATATGACCCTATAAAAATAAGTCCGTCTATGATTGCGTCATGTTCTGCTGCATATTGGGAGGCAACTGCACCCCCTAAGGAATGTCCCATCATATACCAATGTTCTAAATTCTCTTTGTCAAGAATTTCATCGGCACGATTACTCCCAAAAAAAGCAATACGATACGGCATCTTAACCAAATAAACGGAAATTTCCTTCTCCGCTAATCTATGCGCCAAGACACCATAGGCTTCTGCATCCACACGTGCTCCCGGATATAGAATAATTCCTGTTTTTGAAGACCCTTCCTTTGGACTCACCTTTATATACTTTCCTTCATCAACGACAGTAACACTGGCATCTGATTCCAAGGCATCTAAAGCTTCTTCCATCGTACGATGGGGCAAATAGGTCCACAACGTAAATAGGACAAATAACATGAATAGGATTATGAGAGGTATCTTATAGATTTTTCCTTTTTTAAAGAAACGTTTCATTGTATCCCTTCTTTCTATCTTTTAGGGGATTTACCCCCTTTTGGCCCATTTATTATGCCATAGAGCACCAAAATAATCAAGACAACAGGAAGGGTTGAACCCACCGGCGTTTGAATGGTCATAAACCAACGATAGAGTAAAAAGCCTATACACCACAAGGCCAAATTCGTTATATAAAAGGCCTCCTTTTCATGACTCTCTCGGTGAAAAAGAAAATCCCCAATCATAATTGTAATCATCGGTGCAAATACGGAGCCGATAAGGTATAAAAAGCCTTCAAAGGAATCCACCGGTGCCGTAACTGCCAAGATTGTTCCGATAACTCCCACAACAATTCCCATTGATTTTTCTTTGAAAATGGGATGAATACTGGACATACTCACTCCCGCCGAATAGGCATCCATAAAGGTTGTTGTCACTGTAGAGAGAATCAGAATGACAATACCTATCCATCCGATCCCAGCTGTCAGCATAATAGCCGCAATGTCACTTTCTCCCGTAAACAAAGCCGCTCCCAGACCTATGACATACATCCACGAACTGGCAATAAAATAAACGCCGGTGCTAACGCCTGTTGCTATCATAGGTTTCTTTGCATGTCGGGTATAATCTGCGACGAGAGGTAGCCAAGATAAGGGCATTGCCACCGCTAATTCAACCGCTTCGCCAAAGCCCATGCCACCGGTAACTTCTTGTCCTGTCACATTCCCAAAAACATATCGACTTAAAATAAGTGTTAAGATAAACAAGGCACCTACTGCAACATAGCTCAATCGACTAATATATTTGAATCCCATAATCAACCACACTATAATGAGACCCCCAATAAGCATAGACCAAAGGGTCGTATAGGAATGTCCAAAAAAAGCTTCTGATATCGTACCTATTGCTCTTGACCCACTCAGGATCATAATGGCTGTCCATCCGATAAGCTGAAGAACATTCAAGCCCGAGAAAAGATAAGAACCTTTTTCTCCAAAACTCATTTTCACTGTATCCATAGAACTTTTTTCTGTTTTTGCTCCGATTAGTCCGGCTAAGTAGAACAATACACCACCGATAGCATGACCAAGTAAGATGGCAAGCAATCCTTTTGTAAAGCCTAGAGGTGCCAAAAATGTTCCCGTTAGAATTTCTGCAATTGAGACGGCTGCCCCAAACCATATAAATCCATGACTTAATGTCGGTGTTTTCTCATTATGATTCATGTCCATTTCCCTTCTCTTTTTCTGTCATCCACGCATGATTTAACGGTCCTTGCCCGTTACCGATATCCAAGCCCCACTGTAATGCTCCTGATATATAATCTTTGGCTTCTTTTATGCCTTCTTCCAAAGATTTTCCCAATGCAAGGTTTGACGCAATAGCTGACGACAAGGTACATCCTGTGCCGTGTGTATTAGTCGTTATGATGCGCTTCCCATGAAACCATGTTATACGACCTTTATGCAGCAACAAATCCGAAGCATCTTCAATGGAATGACCGCCTTTTATCAGTATGCTATTTGCATACATACCACTTAGTTTATAGGCGGCATCCTCCATATCTTTCTTATTATGAATCGCACAATCTGCAAGAACTTCCGCTTCTAATATATTAGGTGTTATCAGCGTGGCTAATGGTATCAATCGTTCTTTCAACCGTTCTTTGGCCCTAGGTGTCAAGAGGTCATGTCCACTCGTTGAGATCATAACAGGATCAAGTATAATCGGAACGTTTCCTCCCAAGGATTCAATAAACGTTGCGATAACATCAATAAGATCTTCATGAGAGACCATACCAATTTTTATTGCATCGGGATATAGATCGGATTTGATGGCATCGAGCTGTAATTGCAAAAAATCCGGTGTCACATCATAAATTCCTGTTACCCCCAAAGTATTTTGGGCCGTCAATGCACATATTGCACTCATCCCAAAAACATGATGGGCTTCCATTGTTTTCAAATCCGCTTGAATACCTGCCCCACCACCTGAATCGCTCCCTGCAATTGTTAAAACTTTCTTTTTCAGCATTGTAACTCTCCTTTACTAAGTACCTCTGTTGCTTTATTCAATAACGCCTTGGATGCATTATAGACATCCTCCTTCGCCATTATTGCCGACACGACTGCAAAACCGTCAATGTTCTGACCTTCAAAGGTTTCCAAGTTATCCGATTTAATCCCTCCGATAACGACAACAGGACAGGATACACGTTCACAGATACTACGAAGTACATCTAAGGATACGACACTTGCTTCTTCCTTTGTTTGGGTAGCAAACATCGCACCCACTCCCAGATAATCCGCTCCTTGTTCTACTGCCTCTATGGCTTCCTTTACCGTATGGGCTGATACGCCCACGAGTTTATCGGTGCCCCATATTGCCCTGACTTGCTCCACTTTCATATCCTCTTGTCCCACATGCAGACCATGGGCATCAATGGCCATCGCTACATCCAATCGGTCATTAATAATAAGCGGAATCGTGTAGCGATCTGTAATTTTTTTGACTGCCATAGCACAATCCATGAATTGACGGGTTGTTGCATGCTTCATACGTAGTTGTACTAGGGTCACACCACCTTTAATAGCTTCTTCAATAATCAACGGCCACTTTTCAAAAGGGGCAATTTCCTCATCTGTACATAAATACAGTGTATAATCAATCGATTTCTTCATAACGACCCCTTTCTTCAATAACCACAGGGGACATGCGACTTAAACGGTCCATCATAGATACTTTAAAACTACCTGTTCCAAGATTCCCAACTTCCTCAAAGGCCAATTCTCCGGCACATCCCATAACCATTGTACTTAACAAAGCTCCGGTAACCGGCTCATCACTTACCGCCAAGAACGCACCCATAACCGCCGATGATACACAACCTGTTCCTGTAATCGACGCCATCATTTCATGTCCGTTATGTACACGATATGTAGATTCTCCGTTACTTATAACATCTGTTTTACCGGTAATCACGACTGTACAGTTCTGCTGTTTTGACACCATCTTGGCTACATCTTCCGCCTTCAAGTGCTTATCCTTTTCTGATACATCAACACCCTTTGTCGTAACTGCAAGTCCTGACAAGAACCCTACTTCCGACAGGTTACCACGAATGACCGTAAACTGTATTGAATCCAATAATTTTCTAGCCACTTCATTACGAAAAGAACTGGCACCTGCGCCTACTGGGTCAAAAACAACAGGAATTCCACAGTCATTTGCTTTTTTCCCCGAGATTAGCATGGATTCAACGGTTCGTTCATTTAATGTTCCTATATTCAAAACAAGGGCACTGGATAATGCGGTAATGTCTTCTACTTCTTTGGCATCGTCTGCCATAATCGGTGATGCTTTGACGGCCAACAATGCATTGGCACAGTCATTCACCGTGACATAGTTTGTAATATTATGCACTAACGGCTGTTCTTCATTCATTCGCTCAAATATAGATTCAAATATGCGATTCATTTTTCTACCTCTTTCTATTTTTCTCAACATGCTTGTTACAAATTTCAGATCTTTCGGAGATAGAACCACCAACATTAACTTATTGTAAGTTTTTCTATTGAAATAAAAAAATGCTTTGATCGTATTGATCAAAGCATTTTGAATAGTTACTTGTATGCTAAGCGCTCCCTACGACAGTTTGAACTGACAGGTTCTAAGGGTCAGGTTTTAACCTTCTCAACTTTTACAAGTCCCCCTGCAACGATATGAAATTGACCTTATTATAACAGGTTCATTATCTCTTTGCAAGTTATCCGATATGATCTAACTCGGCTACATTCGGTGTTTCAAGCTCAGCCACAGGCTCTTGTTCCTCCGTTGCTTCCTCATATTCTTCCATTAACGTTTCAAATTTATCTAGCTCACGGATATACTCTTGCTTCTTATAAGTTGAATGAATACTTTCTATCAAAATAATACTCATAAGAACCAAAATGATGGCAAAAGGCAACCCTGTTGCTATAACAGCCGTCTGAAGTGCTTTTAGCGCCGTTTCCCCTCCAATAAGCAAGAGAATAATTGCTACAAAACCTTCCATGCATGCCCAAAAAACACGCTGGGGAATCGGCGAGTCCATTTTACCACCGGATGTAATATGATCCACAACCAAAGATCCGGAATCACTCGATGTTACGAAGAAGGAGATAACCAATAACGTCCCTAATAGAGATAAAACCACTCGTAACACCCCTGCAAACATGGGAATATTAAGCACTTGAATCATTTCAAACAAGGCTACGGATATATCTTGTTGAACGGTTTCATACAAACCACCTTGCGTCAACATATTAATCTCAATAGCTGTACCGCCAAAGACAGATAGCCAAATAAAGGATAGTAATGACGGTATAATCATAACGGCAAGAACAAATTCCCGAATAGTACGTCCCCTTGAAATCTTGGCGATAAACATTCCCACAAATGGTGACCAAGATATCCACCACGCCAAGTAGAAAATTGTCCATCCTCCTTGCCATGATTCTCCGGGAGAATCCAAGAAAAAGGTCGCCTTCATAAAATCACCGATATAAATCCCTAAGGAATTACTAAACAAGCGTATAATACCTGCTGTAGGCCCCAATATAAAAATAGCAATCATAAGGGCTGCTGCCAGTTTGATATTCATTTCAGATAAAAATTTAACCCCTTTGTCAATGCCCGAGACAACACTCATCGTCGCAATCCCTGTAATAATCATGATAAGAACCACTTGAATCGTCACACTCGTATCAACACCGAAGAGATAGTTTAGGCCACTGTTGATTTGCTGTACACCCAGCCCCAAACTTGTAGCCAAGCCAAAGAGACATGCTACAACAGCTAAAATATCAATTAAATCCCCCCAAAAGCCAAAGATTTTATCTTTTAACAAAGGATAAAACACCGAGCGCAGGGAAAGGGGAAGCTTCTTATTATAGGCAAAAAAAGCTAATGCCAAGGAAATCATACCATAAATTCCCCAAGGATGAAGGCCCCAATGAAAAAAAGTCGTTGCCATGGCTTGTACTTCCGCATTTTTGTTCGCATATATCGGCGGTGTGGTTGCCATATGGTACAGAGGCTCACCAACACTCCAAAACATCAGTCCAATACCCATTCCCGCACTAATCAGCATAGAATACCAAGCAAAGTTTCCAAACTCCGGTTTTTCACCTACGCCACCAATCCGTACACGACCCAGTTTTGAAAAAGCAATAATTATACTAATCAGAATAAAAATATTACTGCTCAAAATAAACAACCAGTCAAAATGTGTAACAATAAAGTTATTCAGTGCATTGAAGTTTTCATTCGCCTTTTCCAAATTAATAAAAGCATATAAGGAAAACGCCAAAATGATGAGTGCTGCTCCAAGAGATACAACCGGGTTCATATCCATGCCCATTCTCTTGAAATTTCTACTAAAGAGTTTTTCTTCAGCCATTTGTTTTAATTTGTCGCTCATAATTCACCTCATATCTTAGGATTTGAAGATACAGTCAAAGATCTGCCTCCATTGAATACGAAGTAACACATCCCAACATAGAAAAAAGCACTCTAACTCCTTTTTTAACACTAAAAAAAGAGTTAGAGTGCCTAAGTTTCAACGACTATGCGCTAGCAATTCTTCCCGCAAACCGCCTCACTTTATACCATGCCTGATAGTATAGCATATGTCCATCGGACCTATGCAGACCCCAGTTCTTTGGTTGTTTTTCAATGTAAATTTCATCTCTAAAAAGGAAAACTAAACAAAGTCTGCTTCCATAGCATACTTCATCTCGTAATCCGGATTACTCAAGACATTTACTTCACGGTCCTACTTCGTAAAACTATTATAGCATAATTCAGAAATGGGCTCAAGCCATCCGTTCAGCCACTTTATAGAGGGTATTCATATTCCGAGACGTGAGATGCGCTTTATATTTTTTGCTTCCTAACACCTTTTTACCGAAAGGTGTATCCAGTGTATGGCCTTTTTCTACCATCCAATAACAGCCGGTATCATGTACAACAAACATCTCTTGATAGGGATGCTCTACATCATTAAACAAAGCTTCCAGCTCTTGAACATACTTTCCGTCTTGCATTAACAGAATATAGTGTGTGACGCCATCATCTACAAAATGCTGTCGCCCTTGTTTACATATCCCATCCATATCTTCCTTGGATTTTACAATAACATGGGCATCATAATGGTAGGTATCTTCTAGTAAACGACTCACCTTCTCTTGTAACTCCTCTTTCCCTCCTTGTTCCCATGATACAATAACATTGCCTGATGCCAATATGGTTCTAGGATTTTCAAATCCATTATCTGTAAGCAGTTGTTTCAATGCTTTCATCTTAATCGATATACCGTTAACATTAACACCACGTAGAAAAATAGCGTAATCCATTATCAGCGCTCCTTTTTGCACCACAACATGCGATTATCTTCAAAGGTATATTCTAACAATCCTTCATCTGACATATATGCCAGATAGGATCGAGTTGTACAGCCAACTAACGTATATTGTGTTGCATTCATTACCAAATCATAGTGGTCGAACACTTCTTTAAGTATATTTTCAAAACTCTTCGGTTCTATACAAATAGTTTGTATTGTCTCAATGATTTCCAATACTTTTTCTCTGTTTTGCTCTACCAATGGTTTGATATCATCCGTTACATGGCTGTGCGAAGGTAAATACACTCTATGATTCATGGTCAAAATTTGATCCAATGTTTCCAAATAGGCCCGTACATCATACAAAAAGCTGATATGGTATTTGTTCAGTGTGTCCACGCCCACCAGTGCATCTGCCAGAAAACACACATCATCCTTTGTAACGATTCCCATCATATCGAAAGTATGTCCCGGAAGAGGAATAAATCTAAAGGGCAAGTCAACCTCTTCTATGGATGTCGGTTGACTTGGTTTGGCCATCAAAAACTTATTTCTTATAGCTTTATACGGATACCCCCCTGAGATAAAGGACGGTTCTAATATAGGTCGCATGGTGAAGGTGTTCTCCACAGGGCTACCATAGGCTTTTACACCTGTCTGCTTTTGCAAATAGGCATTTCCTCCAATATGATCCCCATGGGAGTGTGTGTTGATAATGCCTTTTAAGTTCCAATTTTGTTCCTTCAATATAGATAAAATACGTTTCCCCATGTCCTTATCATTTCCTGTATCAATAACATAGGCATCACTTCCTTCTGTATATATACCAACTTTAACCGGTGTTTCTATATAATAGGTATTTTCTCCAATTTGTACTAATTCATACATTACATGTCACCTTCCTCTTATCATTTGTTGAACTAATCATTAGTTGTCATGTATAGCATAATAAGGTATACTCATATCATCACGATATCATTATTATAAAGCGAGGTTTTCCATGATTCGTTGCTATATGGCTACTTATATAAAATTTGAAGACGAAGCACACAAACGCAAAGATCAATACATTGTATTCGAAATTATGAACCGAGATTTGGGCTCGATTCCGATTATTATCGGAAATGAGCAAAACCTTATACTCGCTACGGAAATAGAGTCTATGACTGAGATTAAAGGGTATCACCGCTATATCCCGAATAACAAACGTCTATCACCCTTTGGCATCGGCGGATTGGTTCCTTTAAATACTAAAGATAAAAACGGCATGCTAGAATCACTAGCCGCCCAGTCCAGAATTCCCTATGCAACACTCGCCAAGATTTTTGGTCGTGGCCTTCTTGCCAGTAAAGACGACTACATACAACTAATGGATAACTAACTGTGTTATCCTTTTTTATATAAAGACAGAGCTGTATGATACAGCTCTGTTTTTATATTATTATACTATTTTCTAAGGGTAACGTCTAATTCAAATTCTAAACCTTTTAAAATTTTATCCATAGCTTTGTTAATTTCACCTTCATCAAGGGTGTGATCCTTTGCCCTAAATGTCAATGCATAAGCTACTGATTTGTACCCGGACTCTATTTGTTCTCCTTGATACACATCAAATAATTTGTAAGATTCCAGAATTTTCCCGCCACGTTGCTTAATATAAAATTCAATACGACCGACAGGGATATCTTCTTTGGCTAACAAAGCTAAGTCCCTATTCACAGCAGGATACTTTGCAATCGGCTCATAAGACTTGGTCAAATTCGACTGCTTCGCCATGGCTTCTACATCCATTACTGCAACATAGGCACGCTCACCTATATCATATATATCTGCTGTGTCCGGATGCACCTCTCCAAGATATCCAACCATTTCGCCATGAACAAGTACACGGGCTCGACGACCGGGATGTAAAAACGGCAAGTCAACATCCTTGTCATAAGATACTTCGTCATCTATTCCTAAACGAGTCATTAGCGTTTCAAGAACCCCTTTAAGCGCAAAGAAATCTGTTTCACCATACATACCGATGGTTAAAAACTCTGTTTCTACCGGATAATCTTCAAGAGGCAGACTTTTCGGCAAATATGTTTTGCCCATTTCATACAAGCGCACGCGCTCATTTCGACGATTGTAATTCGTAGCCAATGAAGAAAGCATCCCATTAATCGTTAGTGTACGCATCACACTAAAATCTTCACCTAACGGATTCGAGATTGTCACATGAGGATACAACGGATGACCGTCATAAATCCCTAGCTTATCAAATACCTTTGGACTTTCAAAGCTATAGGTCATTCCTTCCGATATACCACAGGCTTCCATCATACGCTTGATAATGTCTTCCACCTTCTGCTTCTCGTTTTTCTTACCGACAGTCGGTGTCCCGGTTGCCAAAGTCACCGGTATTTTATCATAGCCATACAGACGAGCAACTTCTTCTGCCAAATCCGCGTTTGTTTCTATATCCGCACGATAGGTCGGAATTGTAACCTCACAAGTCGCTTCATTAACCTCAAACGTCAGCCGTCTGAACAATTGAGCCACTTCTGCGTTCGTTAATTCTATACCCACAAGGCTGTTAATACGAGACACATCATAGTTCAATGTGTTCTTCTCACGTGGTACAGGATATACATCAATAGTTCCTTGCATCACTTTTCCGGCGCCCAAGGCTTCAATTAAATGACAGGCACGATCCATTGCATACATCGCTAAATTTGGATCCAAATGTTTCTCGAATTTTGTTGATGCATCTGTACGTAAGCCTAGTTTTTTTGAACCCTTACGCACTTTTGTACCGTTAAACGTTGCTGCTTCAAAGAAAATCGTTCTGGTATCGTCCAAAACTTTGGTCCCTTCACCACCCATAACACCGGCAAGACCAATAGGCTTTTCTGCATCAGCAATAACTGTAATACTCGTATCAAGGGCTCTCTCTTCTCCATCAAGGGTAATCAAAGTTTCCCCTTCTTTAGCTGCACGAACGATAATTTCCCTGTTGTCCATTCGACTCATATCATATGCATGCATCGGTTGTCCCAATTCTTGCATAATAAAATTCGTAATATCTACAAGATTATTAATCGGACGTATCCCACAGGATCTCAGACGATCTTTTAGCCATTTAGGGGATTCTTGAATCGTTACATCTGTAATGACACGACCGACAAAACGTCTGCATAAATCGGCATCATCAATGCGAACGCTCATCTCTTCTTCAGCATTCCCTTCAACTGTACTAAACTCAGTATTCGGCATTTTTAACGATTGATTAAAGGTTGCCGCCGCCTCTCTTGCTACGCCTAATACGGAGAATGAATCTGAGCGATTGGATGTAATTTCATATTCCACAACAATATCATCCAGTCCAAAGAACGGTTTCACATCTGCCCCTAATTCTTTTGCTTCAGCAAAAAGATATATCCCATGTTCCGGTGCTTCAGCAAAGTCTTCTCGTGATAAGCCCAACTCTTCAACCGAACACATCATACCATTGGATTCAATACCTCGTAATTTGCCTTTTTTGATTTTCAAGCCTTCTGCTAGTGTTGCCCCCGGAAGTGCAACCGGTATATAATCCCCTACCGAAATATTATTGGCCCCTGTCACAATCTGAATAGTTTCACTTCCCACATCCACTTGTGTGATGACTAATTTATCTGCGTCCGGGTGGCTTTGTATATCTAGAATTTTACCAACAACAAC
Source organism: Vallitaleaceae bacterium (assembly GCA_965140555.1). Taxonomy (GTDB): domain Bacteria; phylum Bacillota; class Clostridia; order Lachnospirales; family Vallitaleaceae; genus UBA1351. Next base: position 20,036 of record OZ223258.1, read on the forward strand.
ACCGGATATTTCTTCACCAAGGCGTTCATAGGTTTCCACCTTGGTTCCCGACATTGTCATTGCATCACAATAAGCATCAATTGGTTGATCTATATCAACGTATTCCTTTAACCATTTCATTGAAATGTTCATGTTCTACCTCCATCAATTTTGATTCAATTGCCTGTATAATCCGTTTTTTAAAATTGCTTTAAGAATCGACTGTCATTTTCATAGAACAGTCTTAAGTCTTCAATACCATAGCGTAACATTGTAATACGCTCCAGTCCTATTCCAAAGGCAAATCCACTATATTCATTCGGATCAATTCCTGACATTTCCAAAACCTTTGGATGCACCATACCACATCCTAGAATCTCTATCCAACCGGTTCCTTTACATACTCGGCATCCATCGCCACCACAAATCACGCAGGAAACATCCATTTCCGCACTTGGCTCCGTAAATGGGAAGAAATGTGGTCTGAATTTGACCTGCACAGATTCTCCATATAACTCTTTAATAAATATTTCTAGAGCGCCTTTTAAATCCCCCATGGTTATATTCTTATCTACAACAAGTCCTTCGATTTGATGAAAGACAGGAGAATGTGTTGCATCGACTTCATCTGAACGATATACTCGACCGGGCGCTATAATGCGAATCGGTGGTTGTCTTTTTTCCATCTCATGAACTTGTACCGGGGATGTGGATGTTCTCAACATCATATTCTCATTGATATAAAATGTATCTTGCTCATCCTTAGCCGGGTGCTCTTCCGGAATATTTAAGGCATCAAAATTATAATATGCATTTTCAATTTCAGGGCCTTCCGCAATTTCAAACCCCATTCCCATAAAAATATCTTTGATATCATCTAACACAATGGTCATTGGGTGACGATGTCCTAGTTCCACTTTGCTTGCAGGTAATGTCACATCAATCTCTTCTTCTTGAAGTTGTTTATCTCTTGCCTTTTTCTTCAATTCTGCTGTCGCCGTTTCAATACTCTTTTCTACGGCTTCTCGTACTTCATTGGCTAGTTTACCAATAACCGGCCGTTCTTCATTCGAAAGATTTTTCATCCCTCTAAGAACACCTGTTAATTCACCTTTTTTACCTAGATAAGCAACACGAACTTGATCGATTGATTTTAAGTCTGTTGTTGCTTGAATAGCTGCTAAGGCACTGTTTTTAATCGCTTCTAATTTTTCACGCATGTGATAGCTCCTTTCAATACGACGCTTCCTATTCTATTATAGATACAACCTATTTTTAGACACAAAAAAATCTCCATCCCAATAAGGGACCGAGAGTCGGCGGTACCACCCTTGTTCTTATTATATAAATAAGCACTCAGTTATCATTTAACGCATGATTAACGATTGCTCTATTAAGCCTTAGCCGTTCAAGACAATAGCTCCTGTGGGAAATTCAAAACCTAACGGACCATAAAGATGCTTTCAGCCGGTGACATCTTCTCTCTATCTGACATTAGACTTCTACTTAACACATTCATCGCTTTTTACTGTCTACTATCATATCACAATACACTAAAAAGTCAACCCTAAATCATAGAAGGTCGGTAGACAGATACCGACCTTCTATGATTATTACATTTTAAATTGATTAATAATACGCCTTAATCCTTCGCTAATTGCTTTGTTTTGAGTAATTGATGATTCTAGGCTTTTTAACTCCCCTGTCGTTTCCGAAACACTATCGGCAATCTCCCGAATACCTTCCGCGCTATTTGAAATACTTCCACTGGTATCATCCATCGTTACAGAAATATTGTTAATCGTTGAATTTTGTTGTATCCATCTGTTCATTAATCATGGACAATAAACCATTAATTTGAGTCGCCCGTTCCACTTGTTTTTTCGTAACGTCATCCATTTTAGCATAATCATTGACGACGTCCCTTTTCCATAAATGCCAACAGTTCTCGTATGGAATCAAAGAGTACTTCAATCTGCGCATTGACTGTTGTAATGGTCTTAGCAATATGGTTTGACGACTCCACCGTTTCACCAGCCAATTTGTTGACCTCTTGAGCGATAATCGAGAATCCTTTTCCTGCCTCACCGGCTCGAGCTGCCTCTATACTGGCATTTAAGGATAACAGATTTGTTTGATCGGCAACTTCATTAATGATATCTGTAAAAGAACCAATCTGACCAAGGGATTGCCTTGAACTTTCCATACTTGAACCAATGTCTGTTTTAATCCGACTATAGATACTTTCTATATTTTCTTTTGCCTGTCTAAAGGTTTCATTATATGCACTATTTTTCCTCGACGATTTCCTTTGATAATCCTTGCGTATCCGTTGTCGCCTGATCCACGTCATGGATAATTTCAGCAACTTCCACTGTCGTTGCAGAAACTTCCTCAGCTGAGGCAGACATCTCGTCCATTGATGCTGATAATTCCTCTGTTGATGCCGAATTATTTAACGAACCTTCCGATATTCGTGTTATAGAGCCTTCCATTGCCACTGCTTCTTCATGAATTTGCTCTGAATACTCTGACAATTCAACAGTTACCCCTTTTAACACATCCACCAAGTCAAATACGGCAATTGCAATTAGACCAAGTTCTGTTCTGTTTTTCTTCAGAGACTGGTATTTCGAATTATCTCTAAAATCCAATTCTTTTGTTTTAATTAACAGCTCTGATATTTGATGGATAGGCTTTGTCATATAACGGGTAATGACAAACGTTATTCCTAATGCCACAATAAGCATAATCCCGGCAACAACTACAGACTTTTTGACCATGTCATTAATGGGGGCCATTATTTCACTTTCATCAATTGTCACTAGCGCCGTCATGTCCCACTGTGGAAAATATCCCATATAAAAAAGACGTTTTGACTGGGTGGTCGAATCGGTATACGCGCTTACTATATCCGATATATTCTCCTCATCCTCTGCCTCTTTCAACGTTTTCATCGTATCTATTATAAACGGTTCTTCTATTTGTCCCCCATTCATATCGGAATCCTTGGATATAATAATTCGATTCTCATTATCTAGGATAAATAATGTACCCGAGGCGCTATCCATTAAGTTTTTTTCACTTAAGAAGGCATACAATTGGGTTTCATCCATTTGTTTACCGATAAATCCACCTACACTGCCATATTCATTAATAATTGGTTGATAATACCATGCAATCGTATGTCCCTCATTATTAATCTCTTTATTGGTCAGTATTCCTGTTTCCATATACAAGCGCTTTGCCAATTCACTATCTAAATCTTCTACAGCTGCATCCTTTGCATCCATTATAAATTTTCCATCTTTAGTAAACAAAGCAACATTAAGGATATGGTCTGTTGTATTGGCATACGTTCGAATCGAACTTAATGTTTCCGCCTCAAACCCTTCTGACCCACCGGAAACATAGGCCGCAATGGCATAGTTTTTCGTCAAAAAATCTGTATTAACAAACTCTTCCTTCGACACTGTGTTGAGTTCCGATTGAATGACATCACCTGTAAGTACCAACTTTTCTTTAAAATTGTCAATAAATACATCTTTAGAGTTTTGATAGAAGAGTACTGTCAACAAACTAACACATCCTAGGATAACCACAAAGGCCGCTACCCCCAAATATGCCACCAATACCTACTTGCTTTTTCTTACGTTGTTTCATGCGTTCCTCCTTCGTGTTCGTTACGACACAAATTAATAATTATTCTTCTGATAAATCGAATCGAGTTTTCTGTATGTAGTCTTTTTCAACCTCTTCTATAACCGCTTCGCTTGTAGCAATGGCATATAAAATGTACCCGATTCCTGTCTTTTTGTCTTCATACAAATAGATACGACCGTATCCGGTCAGCGGTTCAAAGGAGTCCATTCCTTTTCCATCCTTCTCTAAAGGCTTCCCATATTGAATATAAGACATATAGTTTTGTTCATAATGATGCCACATGCCATCCATAATGAGGGTTGCATCAATAACCCTAAATTCTCGTCCGTCAATAATCCTCGTTGTCGATTCATCCTTATCTTGATTTATGACATATTCAAGTGTTGGGGACTTATCTCCAAAGGATGCCAGCACGAGATGCTTCACATCATAATCTGTGATATCCATAATGTTCTCTACGTTTAGCCTTCCATCTTCATGATACATAAAGGAGGTTAATCCCTCATCTTCTCTCACCACATATGCACCGTAAAAACTATTATAATATGGCGAATTTGGATCAAACATAGATGAATTGCCTTTTAACCATCGAAATGCACCGAAGTTATAATAAATCATAAGCTCCACATCTCTCTGCGTTCGTCTTGCATATGCTTCTGATGCATCAAAGGTCATTACAAAGGGATAGTAATCCTTCTGCCATGTCGATAAACCTCCCGGCATATTCACTTTTATATTTTCTTGATCCAAAAACGAATCTTTATAATGACTATAACTATAGACCGACATAACAACGTAGCTGCGAATTGGGTAAAAGAAAGGACTTAAGATAAATACTGTAACGGTTGCTATGATGATTAACAAACGTTTTATGACAACATGTCGAACCTTTTTCTTCATGAATAGAACACCTTTCATTATAAAAACCTATAACCACAATGCTATTCTAGCATATTCTTTTTATTTGGAAAAGAAACTTTATGTTAATCTTGTCTCATTTATTCCATATAAATAGAATTTAAACGACTATTGACGTTTCTATGCTATAATAGATACGTTACACTACCCATTCTCACAAATTATATAGGACATTATATTATGAAACCATTTATTCCATTTATTCAATTTATTCAAAAGTTGGCTCTCCGATATAAAGATGATCAGGTAAGTGCCATGTCAACCAAACTAACTTTTTTTATTATACTATCTGCCCTCCCGTTTATGATTTGTATACTGGAGGTTATTCGGCGTACTCAACTAACCAGTTCTTGGCTCTTTGATACATTAACGGACTTTGTACCAAGGGTTGTCATGGATTTTACTCGCTATATGTTCACGGATATAGAAACAAACACTTCTGACGGACTTCTTCCCTTTTCAATTATTGTAGCTGTGTGGTCAGCCTCCCGTGGATTAAGTACGTTAATTCAAAGTCTCAATCGCGCTTACCGTGTTCGTGAAGCTCGTAATTTTATTATTATAAGAATTATTTCCTTTTTTTATACATTAGGTTTTATTATCGTACTTGCACTAACAGGCAGTCTCATTGTCTTTGGCAGTCGAATTGTGGGCTACATACTACCTTTTCTCCCTGCTCTAGAAGAATTTACACCCTTCATTACTATAGCTCGTTACATTTTTGCCATTGTTATCTCGATGTTATTTTTTGTGGGGCTTTATAATATTACCCCAAATATGAAGAATAGTTTCAAAGCAGTTCTTCCGGGTACTCTCTTTACAACGTTAGGGTTTATCGTTATTTCCATCCTGTTTTCTTTCTACGTGGATTACTCCAAATCTTTGTCGTACTTATACGGCAGCCTCTCCAACATGGTTCTCGTCTTATTGTGGCTATATGTCTGCTCCAATATTATCATTATCGGTGGGGAACTCAATGCCATTTTATGGGAAAAGGATAATTCGTCACGTTAAAGCGCAACGTCTTTTGCAAGTATTCCACCATATTATTGTAATTTATACCCCCTATAGCTTAAGCTTATCGGATAGTGGTGCTTTTTAGTACCACTTTTGTTCATATATTAACAAACCCTTATTACAAAAGCATTTTATCCCCATTCATCTTTTATACTTATTCGATTAACTCTCCTCTTTACTCCAAAAACAAAATGAAGTTTATACAAGTAAATCTTTCATTTTTTTGTTGCTTGTCTATTTTGACTGTGATATAATTGGTACACTGGAAAACATATCCCCATTTACACTTAAAAGACTCGTCAACAGACTTACATGAAGGTCTTTGATGTCATTGTATAACGATTATCCTTACAATGATATCCGTTAGGGCGATCCGTATAATATGTTAGGAGGCATTAACAATGAAGAATTCTTATGGTTTACCTCCAAAGCAGGGTCTTTATGACCCGGTGATGGAGAAAGACAACTGCGGTGTTGGCTTTATAGCTCATATAAAAGGGCAACGCACCCACAGTATTATTCAACAAGGAATCCAAATTTTAGCCAATCTACACCACCGTGGTGCTGTAGGAGCCGACCCCAATACAGGTGACGGCGCAGGTATTCTCATCCAAATCCCCCACGCTTTTTTAGCTAAAAAAGCGACTGAATTGGGCTTTAATCTCCCTGATGCCGGTGATTACGGTGTCGGTATGATTTTCTTGCCTCAAGAACCTAACGCTCGCTACTATTGCGAAGGTGTCTGTGAACGCGTCCTTGAAGCTGAAGGACTTGAACTTATCGGGTGGCGAGATGTACCTCAGCATGCTGAAGCATGCGGTCTTACTGCAAGCGGAACTCGACCGATGGTTCATCAACTGTTTGTTAAAAAGGGCAATCGAACAGCTGACGAATTCGAAAGAAAACTCTATATCGTTCGCAAACAAATTGAAAAAGCAATTCGTGAAGCGAACCATACCTATACAGAAGCTTTCTATGTCTGTAGTTTATCTTCTAGAACAATGATCTACAAAGGACAATTATTGGCATTCCAAATACCGGAATTTTTCCCGGATTTGAGCGATGAAGATATGGTAAGTGCCATTGCACTTGTTCATCAACGTTACTCTACAAATACCTTCCCTTCATGGGATCGGGCTCAGCCATTTAGATACTTAGCGCACAACGGTGAGATAAACACCCTTCGAGGCAATGTAAACTGGATGAATGCTCGTGAAGGTATTTTACAGTCACCGGTTTTTGGTGATGATATATCAAAACTGTTTCCAATCATAGAACCGGAAGGTTCTGATTCAGCCAATTTAGATAATGCTCTCGAGCTCTTATTGGCAAGTGGTAAGTCCATGGCACATGCCGTTTCTATGCTCATCCCTGAGGCGTGGCAAGAACACGAAACGATGAGCGAAGAAAAACGTGGTTTTTATGAATATCACGCAGGACTTATGGAACCTTGGGACGGACCTGCTGCCGTTGCCTTTACAGATGGTCGTCAAATCGGTGCTATCCTTGACCGTAACGGTCTTCGACCTGCACGTTATCTTATCACTGAAGACGATCTCGTTGTTATGGCTTCCGAAACAGGTGTTCTTCCTTTTGAAGCTGCAAACATCGTCGAAAAAGGTCGCCTTCAACCGGGAAAAATGTTCCTCATTGATACGGAACAAGGCCGTATTGTTTCTGACGAAGAGATTAAAAACGAACTTTCGACAGCTAAACCCTACAAAGAATGGGTTGCTCGTAACAAAGTTCATCTAGAAGACTTTCCTATTCCTCATGAAATTGCTCCCCTTGGTGAACATCGACTGATTCAGTACCAACAAGTCTTTGGTTACACGGAAGAGGAACTTAAGAAGATTATTGCTCCTATGGCAATGAACGGAAAAGAAGCTATCGGTTCTATGGGTAATGATGCTTCCTTAGCTGTATTATCTGAAAAACCTCAACTTCTCTTCTCCTACTTTAAGCAACTCTTTGCTCAAGTCACGAATCCTCCTATTGATCCGATTCGTGAAAAGTTAGTGATGAGTAACATCCAACTTCTTGGAGATCGCGGTTCCTTCCTAGGCGAACTCGACGAGACGAAAGATATTAATTTCATTGAATTAACACAGCCTATATTGGATAACGGTACCTTTGAAAAATTGGTTCATATCAATCATAAGGACTTTCGTTCCATTAAGATACAAACCCTCTATTCTGTGACAGAAGGGGGCGAAGCTTTAGAGGAAGCACTGGAACATTTGAATCAACATGTGGAAAATGCCATTGAAGAAGGATATAACATTATCATTCTTTCTGACCGGGGTGCAGATAAATACAATGCACCGATTCCGTCTCTCCTTGCCTGCGCAAATGTTCACCATCACCTTATTCGACAAAAAACTACGAACAAAGGTGGATATTATTGCTGAAACGGGAGATGCACGCGACGTTATGCATATGGCTCTTCTTATCGGTTATGGTGTAGATGCCATCAACCCATATGTTGCCTTTGATACCATCCATAGCTTAGTTACTCAAGGTTTATATACTTATGATGACGCACTTACTATTGAAGATGCTCAGAAAAATTATATTAAGGCGATTGATAGTGGCTTATTAAAAATTTACTCCAAAATGGGTATCGGAACCTTGCAATCCTATCACGGCGCGCAAATTTTTGAAGCTGTCGGTATCAATAGTAAGACGATTCAACAATACTTCCCGGGAACAGTATCACGCATCGAGGGAATTGACTTAGATATTATTGCCAAGGAAGTAGCTAAACGACATCACCTTGCTTTTAATACGCTTAGAAATCCAAATCCTCAATTATTAGAAGGTTCATGGCATCAATGGAGACGCAATGGTGAAAATCATTTATTCAATCCCGAAACGATTCACAAGCTACAGCACTCCTGTCGCACAAATGATTATAAACTATTCAAAGAATATTCTTCTTATGTAAATGAACAAGCAACGCGATTGAACACTATTCGCGGTCTGCTAACCTTTAAAAAACGTCCCTCTATCGATATTTCTGAGGTTGAACCGATTGAATCTATTCTAAAACGTTTTGCTACAGGTGCTATGAGCTTTGGTTCATTAAGCAAAGAAGCTCATGAAACACTTGCTATGGCCATGAATGCTATTGGTGGTAAATCAAACTCCGGTGAAGGTGGCGAATCAAGAGAACGTCTTTATGATAACGGTAAGCGAAGCTCAATTAAGCAAGTTGCTTCCGGTCGCTTCGGTGTAAACACAGAATATCTTGTCAATTGTACCGAGCTTCAAATCAAGATGGCTCAAGGTGCTAAACCCGGTGAAGGCGGTCACTTACCAGGCCATAAAGTATCCGATGCTATTGCTAAGGTTCGTAACTCAACTCCGGGCATTGATTTGATATCACCTCCACCTCACCATGATATCTACTCCATTGAAGATTTGGCTCAATTGATCTTTGATTTGAAAAATGTCAATCCACGAGCTCGTATCAACGTTAAGCTTGTTTCCGAGGTTGGCGTGGGCACCGTTGCTACAGGAGTTTCTAAGGCACATGCAGATGTTGTCCTTATATCCGGGCATGACGGCGGAACAGGTGCCGCACCTGTTAGCTCCATCAAATACGCAGGATTACCATGGGAACTAGGTTTAGCTGAAACGCAACAAACACTACTCATGAATGACCTTCGTAGCCGAATCGTTGTCCAAGCAGACGGTCAGATGAAAACCGGTCGTGATGTAGCTATTGCTGCTCTTCTTGGCGCAGAAGAATTCGGATTTGCAACGGCAGCTCTTGTCGTTAGCGGATGTATCATGATGCGCAAGTGCCAGAACAATACATGTCCTGTCGGAGTGGCAACGCAAGACC
>OZ223259.1:0-3632899 GCA_965140555.1 Vallitaleaceae bacterium
TATTCCCCTGTCTTTTTACAATTCATAATTTCGCCCTGCCAAATTTTTCCGCTTAATATAGTATTCCACAAGTCTTTGTATTCCTTATCTGTTGTGAACCCTGATTTGAGTATATTCGGATTTTTTCCTAATACCTCCTCCATGGAGTAACCGGTCAGCTCTTCAAACTTAGGATTGACATATTCTATATTTCCATTCAACTCCGTAATAACAACGGAAGACGGACTATACTCCACAGCTTTTGATAAACGCCTCAATTTATTCTCATTGCGTTTAATACGAGAAATATCACGAATAATGACAAAGTATCCTTTTAAAATACTCTTATATAAAAACGAAATATTAGCAGATACATATTTTTTCTTACCTGTTTTCATAAATATAGCTGAGTTAAACGGTAACCCTATATAGGGACATTGTTGTGTCAAGAATGCAAATACATCACCAATCGGCTCTCTTGTATCGCCATCCACAACATTAAAAATTTTATGAAAATCCTTCATATGCGCCTCTTCCATTGAGACGCCACATATACTACTCCCTTGCTGATTAATGAACACAATTCGTTTCTCAGCATCCAATATCAATATACCTTCACCAATAAATTCCAACATGGATCGCATGGTTTTTTGAATCGTTTGTTGCGCTGCATGGTTCACCTTTTCACTCATATAGATATGATAGGCTTTTATAAATCCGGCTTGCCACTCTTCACTTTCCTTACCATATAGAACGTTTCGTTTTAACCCCTGATATTGATTATCGACTAGCTCATCTTGATTATGGGACGTTTGATACCAGAGAATCTGTTCATCCAGCAATCCCAGCTGATGTTTGATAAACACATATTTGAGATAACTAAGAGATAGTTGATCTACCATAATCAAAAAACAGACATCCAATATATGGTCCGCCGGGTCTTTTACAAACACATCATTCGTGAAATTTTCGTAATGTTCATAGCGATACTCCATATACCCAATATGTTGTTGTAATGTTGTTTCAAAAGTTTTATCTGCTGAAACTTCAATTATACGCATGTTATCATCCTTTATCTAGTGTACTGACATGTTCCTATTTGAATGAATTATACAGAATGTTTTTTCATAGGCAAGGCGCTGGAATGAGGCGATGCGGGGGAATCGTCAATTGACAGCAACGATGTCCTATGTGAAAACAAGCAACTAATTCGTCTATTTATGAACGTGCCAGTACACTAGCTATGTCGAAACAAACCTTCTTGATCCAAAATTAAAGAAATGCCTCCATCACCTAAAATGGCACATCCTGTAATACCATCTACATGTTGCAAATAACTCGGCAACGGTTTTACAACCACTTGTTGTTCTCCTAATAATTCGTCCGCAAAAATAGCTTTAATATTATTCTCACTACCTACCATAATAATAATACCTTCCCTCACATCGTCGAGAGCATTATCAATATTATACGTTGCATTCAAGCGCACTAATTCATGCGCCTTACCCCGCAGTAGAATCATCTCATTATTTTGGGGATCACAAATATACTGATCGGCTTCCACCTTGAACGACTGTTGTATGGTTGTTATCGGCAGAATAAAATAACGACTTCCAACACGAATTTTCATACCGTCTATAATAGAAAGTGTTAACGGAATCTTTATTGTAAATCGCGTTCCTTTTCCTTGCTCGCTGACAACCGATATACTTCCGCCAAGACGTTCAATATTTTTCACAGCAACATCCATTCCTACTCCACGACCGGAATATTCACTCACTTCCTCTTTGGTAGAAAATCCTGCTTTGAATATATAAGTAAACAGTTCCTGTTCTGACGGTCGAAGGTCGGATTCACTAATCATATTATTTTCTATGGCTTTCTTATAAATACCATCGCTATCAAGGCCTTTCCCATCGTCTTCAACGATTATCAACACATCGCCACCGGCATTTTTTGCTTCTAATACGATACGTCCACGCTCCAACTTTCCGACTTCTTTACGCTTTTGACTATTTTCGATACCATGATCACATGAATTACGAATTAAATGCATCAGTGGATCGGATAATTTTTCAATAATATTCTTATCAACTTCTGTTTGCTCCCCTAATATTATTAATTCGATTTGTTTATCCATTTTATTGGCAACATCTCTGACTAGTCGCTTCATCTTTTGAAAAACACCGGATACAGGAACCATGCGTATAGACATAGCGACATCTTGCACATCATTGATAATTTTACGGTGTTGTTGAATTGCCTTTTCAATGTCTGCATTTTCCAAGGATGCAATGACGTCATTTCGTGACACCATAGATTCAGAGACAACTAACTCCCCTACCAGATCCATTAAACGGTCTAATTTTTCCACATTTACACTGATCATTTTATCTGCTTTACGTTTGATTGGTGGCTTTTGAGATGCGCCTTGTTTTGCGAGTTGCTGTTGGGATTTCTGTGAACTTTTTTCTTCTTTACTAGCCTGCTTGTGTCCCTCACTAGGTAGATCAACATGTTCTTCTATGTCGCCTTGTTCCTGTTCATCATCATCCAACACAATCGCAATCGGCTCATTATTATTGGCCTCCTTTACAGATTCAATGATTTCAAACCGTTCAACATAGGGATAGCCCGTCAAATAGTCTCGAATAACCTGACTCTCTTCATTTGACTTTATATACATATGAAACCCGTTCTTTTTTATCTCTTTGATAACATCCTCTGATTTATCTTCGTCGAGTAAGTCTACCGGGTAGCAATCAATAGACATAGCAAAGGCTTGTACTGCATTCATAAGGGTATAGCCACGTACATTTTCCATCATCGTATCGGAAGCAAACCAGATAACAACTTCATAGTTAAATGTACTGTCATCCTCAGCTAATGAAGGAATGAAATATTGTTCCGATTTAACCGATTCCACTTTTTCTTCTGCCTCTTCACCGGTAATCACTGCGATGTATTCATGAATTTTTTCCCTTATAACTTCAGAACTTTCCTCTTCTCGTTCTCCATTTTGGATACGTTCGAGTCCACCTTTAATATAATCAACGGTCTCCAATACAAAATCAGCGACCGTTTTTGTATCGACTTCAACCTTTTCATGACGCATCAAATCAAACAAATCTTCCAATATGTGTGCAAGGGTTGATATTTGATCAAACAGCATCATGGCAGCTGAACCTTTTATTGTGTGCATTGCGCGAAAGATGTCTTGAATGGATTCGCCGTCAAAGTTTCCTTCATCTTCAGCGTTGATTGTTAACTCTTCCAATTTTTCTAACTGTTGTTCCGTTTCATAAATAAATAAATCAAGCATTGGCTCCATATCATAACTCATGATTGACACTCCTATCCATTCATTATTATTAGAATTTTCTGTTTTCTTTAGTTTTTCTATTGTATTTTATGTCTATTAGGTATATAATTAGTTATTGTAAACACAATTAGAAAGAGGTGAGCCCATGAAACTAACGTCTCAAGAATTGCAGCAGATCCAAAAATATATGTATTCCAACTTCGGCATTCGTCTTAATTCAAAAAAAACAACATTAATTGAAACGCGTTTAGCCCAAACAGTTCTTTCCAAAGGGTTTCATTCTTATGGTGAGTATATAAATTTTGTTATTCATGACAAAAGTGGTAAAGAATCCACTTTATTGCTGAACAAACTCACAACCAATCATACCTATTTTCTTCGCGAAAAAGATCACTTCGATTACTTAGAATCCGTATTATTACCTAATCTATTTAAACAGGAACAGCATCAAGGCGACATTCGCATTTGGAGCGCCGGCTGTTCTTCCGGTCAAGAGGCTTACACCATTGCTATGTTTCTACAAGATTTCAAATCAAAACATCCTGAGTATGCACACTTCAATACCCAAGTTCTTGCAACGGATATTTCCGAACAGGCTCTCCAAAAAGGTATTAAGGGCATCTATAAATCGGACGAAATTAACCTTCCTTCAACATGGATTAATCAATATTTTCACAAAAAAGATCCTCTACACTATCAGATAAAACCCGCTTTACAACAGGAAATTATTTTTCGTAGGTTCAATTTAATGAATACAAACTATCCTTTCAAAAAGCCTTTCCACGTCATTTTTTGTCGTAACGTCATGATCTACTTTGATAATGACAGTAAACGCCATGTTGTCCAAAAGTTCCATCAACAATTAGCTCCAAAAGGCTACTTGTTTATTGGACAATCCGAATTTATAACGAAAGCGGATAATCCATTTCACTACGTGCAACCCTCAATTTATCAAAAGTAAAGGTGATGATTATGAAAAAAATTCGTGTATTAGTTGTTGACGACTCTTTATTATTCCGAAAAACCATTGTTGACGGCATTTCGAAGCATCCTCAAATTGAGGTTGTCGCAATGGCCTCTAATCCTTACGAAGCACGGGATTGCATTATCCAATACAAACCGGATGTTATGACCTTAGATGTTGAAATGCCCCGCATGGACGGTATTTCTTTTCTGTCCAAATTAATGCCTCAATACCCTATGCCCGTTATTATGGTAAGCGCTGTTGATGATCGCGTTTTTGAGGCCATGGAAAATGGTGCTGTTGATTTTGTCGTCAAATCAAAACTTGCATCTAACGATCATTTAAATACATTTATCCGCGAATTGTCGGATAAAATCGTTGTTGCCAGTAAAGCCAATATCGTGCGCAAGGAACTTCCCGAACCCACACATACCCTCTCACATAAAAGTCGCAAAAACGGAACAATCAAGCTTATCGCACTCGGTGCTTCTACGGGTGGAATCGAAGCGACAGAAAAAATATTAACAAAACTTCCCATTACTATACCACCTATGATTATTGTCCAACATATGCCTGCTGAATTCACTCGCATGTATGCCGAAAGACTCAATCGAATCTGTGCTCCAACAATTAAAGAAGCCGAAAACGGTGATAAATTGGAATCCGGAACGATATACATTGCCAAAGGCGGCTTTCATATGAAATTGGTTCGATCAAACGACCTGTATTTTCTCAAGCTGTTTCAAGGTGATAAAGTAAACGGTCATATACCTTCTGTTGATGTCACGTTCCAATCTGTAGCAAATTACTTCAATTCCGATTGTATATCAATTATTCTTACCGGAATGGGGTTAGACGGCGCTAAAGGCATCCGTCTCCTACACAATCAGGGATCTCCTACTATTGGTCAAGATGAAGCTTCTAGTGTTGTCTATGGCATGCCAAAAGCCGCCTTTGATTATGGTGCCGTTGATTATCAGCTTTCTATTCACGATATAGCAGGCAAAATAATCCATCTTCTCAACCGTCAATAATTGAATACTAATTTTAGATACGATAGAATCGTTCCCCAGGGAACGATTCTATCATTTTTTTAGTTTCTAGAGTAGACTATCTTGGCATTTGACATAGTCTCTCTGAAAAACAGGTTAGTATTTACCATAATCGTCCGAATCTAATTGAATAAAGGCATCTCCATCCTCTTCATAGGATCGGGATTTTGCAGATCGTTTCGAACTTTTCATAGTCGGTTCATTAAATGAACCACTTTTCAACTTAAACTGAGCAACCATTTCTTGTGTGAGCTCAGATTGACTCAACAATTCTTCACTCGCTGATGCGCTTTCCTCAGCTGTTGCTGTATTCATCTGCGTTACTCTCGATATTTGTTCAATCCCTTGATTAATTTGCTCAATGGCAGCTGCCTGTTCTTCACTTGCCTTAGCAATATCAGTAACTAGCATAGCTGCTTCATCAACACCAGCTACAATCTTATCTAATGCAGCCGCTGTTTGGTTCGCCACTTGGGTACCTGTTTCAACTTTTTGAACTGAACTTTCGATGAGTGCTGTTGTTTCTTTAGCCGCATTGGCACTTCGAGCTGCCAGATTACGTACTTCCTCAGCTACAACAGCAAAACCTTTACCATGGTCACCGGCTCTTGCCGCTTCAACTGCAGCATTGAGAGCTAGTATATTCGTTTGGAAGGCTATTTCATCAATTACTTTAATAATCTTGGAAATATTCGCAGATGATTCATTGATTTCCATCATCGCACTTAACGTTTCTTGCATTTGAGCATTCCCAGCTGTTGCTCCTTGACTTGCTTCGTCTGCTAACGTCTTTGCTTGTTTCGCATTATCTGCATTCATCCTTGTCTGTTCTGCCACTTCTGTAATAGAACTGGTGATTTCTTCAACGGAACTTGCCTGATCGGATGCACCACGAGATAGCGATTGAGCAGAGTCAGATACCTGTTTGGAACCGGCTGCCACTTGTTCTGAGGCCACATTGATATCTCCAAGTACACGGTTCAAACTACCGACAATCAGGTTGATTGCATCTTTAATCGCGACAAATTCACCCAGATAATTTCGTTCAATACCTACTTGTAGATTCCCTTCGGACATTTCACGAAGAATCGTCGACATTTCTTCTATATAACTTTTAATACTGGATACACTCGTCCCAAGGGAATTATATATGCTTGTAAAGGTAGTCGCAATATTTTCTGTATCCTCATCATAAGGTTCAACCTTTGAATCCACAGAGAGAATACCTCGTGACAAGTTCTCCAAATCACCTTGCAACTTACTCACTTCAACTTCTTGATAAATCGCTTGTTTCTCAGCCATACGTTGGGCTGTTTTTATTTCTGTCTGATCAACCATAATCTCGAAGAAACCGATAACCTCACCGGTCTTGTCATGCATCGGTATACCGGTATACTTGAGTTCTTTATCTTGACCATTCACATGAGCCGCTGTTTCATTGGTAACCATACGATTTGAAGCCATTGCATCGGTACACGCACAGTCATCCGTACCGCAATCGTCAGTATTAAGAACTTGATAACACTTATTGCCTCGTACCTTATCTGCATCTGAACCAATCATGCGTGCTCCATTTTGATTCATGTAGTGAATATTATAGTCGTTATCGGCAAACATAAGCGCTATCGGCATTTGGTCAAAGAATCCGGAGAATATATCCAATAACTTATTGACACTATGAATAATCTCCTTCCAATTTCCCATAAATCCTTCTTCATTCCCACGGGTCATGATTTTTCCGATACTACCGGCTTCTGTTAATTGTTCAACCTCATATAACATTGCTTGAATCATTTCAACCATTTGTTGTAACTTGATATTCAAAACATCCTTATCACTTCTTACCTCAATAACCACATCCGTATCACCTGCGGCTACTTTTTCTGCAACAAGGGCTTGTTTTTGTACACCTTCTGCAACCGACGCAAAAGCACTCGCCAATGCTCCAAGTTCATCTTGCCGTCCTGAATCAACTTGTACATCTACATCACCCATTGCTAGATGATCCGCTGCATCTTTCAATCGATTCACTGTACGAACAATCCGTTGTACGATAAACATGTTAAATCCAAATCCTATGATTATGGCAATAAGGAAAATGATGAGGATGACTCGAATCGTATTGGCCAAACCATCATTTGTAGCATTGGCCGTAGCAATCGTATCCGATAATCCATTATCTGTTACTGTATTCGCATAGTTCACAACTGCGAGAATACTCGTTTCACGTAATCCACGCAAATCATTAATCTGGTCATTGGCTTCTGTCATGTCTGAAATGACAGTATCATATTCATTTAATAGATTCCCTACCGTGTTAATTTCTTGAGTCAAATCATTATCGAATTCCATACCAAGTAGCATATTAATTGACCCTTTGGCCTCTTCCATAATAGTATCCATAGCTTCCACATCTATATGATCGCCTGTTGCCTGTTCCTTATAGTTCATTAAGGTCATATCATCTGAACGGCTTGCGACAAGATAGATTTGTAAAATACCGCTATTATAAGCTTCCAAGTCGTTCAATTCATCTAATATAGCCGTTGTATCGGCATCACTTTCAGTCATCGTTCGAATTTGTGCGACTTGACTATCTAATTGTTCATTAAGCTTGGCATATAAATCCCCTGCCGCTTCCGAGAATCGTGTACTCACATCATCCATATCCATTCGAAGGTTGTCTCTCTTCTCAAAGACGGATTTTGTTTGATTTAACAACTGATTATAGGTATCGAGCTCTGAAGAAAGAAGCAATAATTCATCATACATTCCTACAAGCTCTTCATCATTCATGCTCAAATCAATACCTTCTTGTAGATAATTACGTACGGTTGCCATCTTCTCCATTCCTTCATCGTAAAAGGTTACGTCTCCTGTCAAACCATATTTTGTCATGTTAAACATCATATTATAGGCATTTGATTGCAATGCATTGGATATCCGAACCTCTTCAATCTCTTTATTCTTCAACTTATCCATCTCTGTACTAATATCTAGCAAATTCACCGTTGAATAAATAATTGCAAAGATTAAAACAACAGTCATTGTAATCAGACCAGTTAAGAACTGCCCCTTTAGTCCTAACGATTTTCTTTTTACTTTCATAAGTTGCCTCCTACTCTTCGATTTTACTGAGTTCCATCAGTTCCGTTTCACTCAACAATTTTGCACAATTAAGCAAGATTTTAACCCCACTTTGAGTTTTACCTATGCCTTGTATAAAGCGGTTTTTAAAATCTGCATTAATCTTCGGTGGATCAGCAATCTGATCTTTATGGATATCAATAACTTCCACGACACGGTCGATAATCAGCCCAACTAACGTTTCCATAATTTCCACTACAATAATGCACGTTCGATCATCAAACTCTCGTGAAGGTTTTTTAAATCGTAAACGCACATCCATAACCGGTATTATTTTGCCCCTTAAATTTATGATGCCAAGGACATACTTCGGTTGTTCCGGAACTTCTGTAATCTGCTGTACACCAATAATTTCATTTACAAAAGTTATCTCAACGCCATAGGCATCATGACCGATTTCGAATATCAAGTATTTAATTGTTTCTTCATTTGAATGTTCAAGAATTGGCTGTTGCGAAAACTGTTCCATTAAGATCCTCCTCTATACAGGATTTATCTTAGATTCCCCAGTCTCTAGCCATTAGATTAATTCTATTATCCCATTATAAGAAGCGCACGTCAAGCTTTTTTCATGACATGCGCTCCCAGTATGTTAAAAATAGTTTTTTTCTTTATATTATATTTCTTTTGGCAAACGAATAACAAAAATTAATCCAAAAAGAAATAATGGTGCGATAGCCAAAATGGAATATCTTGGTACCCCTGTAACAGTCGCTGTTAATGACATGAGAAAAGGGCCAATTATTGCAGCAAATTTACCAAATATATTATAGAATCCAAAAAATTCATTTGCTCGATCCTTTGGTATGATTTTGGCATAATACGAACGTGATAAAGCTTGAACGCCCCCTTGTGCAGATCCGATTAGCCCTCCCAAAATAAATACATGCCATAATTCCGTAATAAAGTAGGCAAAAATAATAGTGCCTAAATAAGTACATATAGCTACAATTAGCATGGTTTTCGCTGTGAATTTATCCGCTAACCATCCGTATATAAGAGCAAAAGGAAAGGCAATAAGTTGGATCACTAACAAAATTGCCAGTAGCATAAAGGAGTCCAAACCACCAAGATTTAAAGAATCTTGTACATAAGGAACAGCCATTCTAATAATTGTATCCACACCATCTATGTATAAAAAATATGCAATAAGAAAAGCAAACACCAACTTATAGGAGCGAATATTCTTAAATGTCTTGTATAAACGTTTGAAACTTTTTATTATAGGATTTGCTTCACGTTCTATAAAATGCTTTTGTGTCACATTTTTGAGAATCGGAATCGTCAGTGCCCCCCACCACAATGCTGTAATCAAAAAGCTAACCCGATAACCTGTAAAACTATTCATACCGGCTATTAGTATTGCAATCAGACACAGTAAAAAAGGTACAACACTGACAATATAACCCATTGCAAAGCCTCTCGTAGAAACTCTATCCATTCGCTCATGTGTTGTAACATCAACTAAAAAGGCATCATAGAATACATTGGCACCGGCAAATCCTATAGCACTTATCGTGTAAACAACACCCACTAGAAACCAGTGATTTGAAGGGATAAACGTCAATATTGCCGTTACAAATACACCCATCATTGCAAAAAAAGCAAAGAAACGCTTTTTATATCCACGATAGTCAGCAATGGTCCCTAGAATAGGACTAAGTAAGGCAACTAATATACCCGCAAAAGAACTAAAATATCCTAAATCCATACTGGATCCTTCTCTAACCATACCAAAGTATACCGGAAAAAGCGCTGTCGTAATAGCCATGGAATAAGCTGAATTTCCACAGTCATAGAGAATCCAACTCCATTCTTTCTTATCCGCTTTACGCACATAATCTTTTAATGACATTGTTTTATTTCCTCCCATATTATAGACTCATTCTACGATACATGCGTCAGAAAGTTTATCGGCATGCCTTGAACTCTTTCAAGTATACCATAGGGATATAAGAATGCCCACACGCGAACATAAACTTAACATGTCCTTAACGTATGGGCATAAAATCACTTATTCTTCGTCATCTTGACGTTCTGCTATTACTTTTTCCTGTACATCCTTTGGTGCTTCTTCATATCTAGAGAAATTCAAGGTAAAAGCCCCTCTTCCTTGAGTCATAGAACGCAAATCGGTGGAATAGCCGTACATCTCACCCATAGGAACTTCCGCTTCAATCTGTTGTTTGCCTTTAATCGGGTTCATTCCAAGAACACGCCCACGACGCTTCGTAAGATCTCCCATAATATCGCCCATGTATTCATCAGGAATCGTCACCTTAACGGATGCTACCGGTTCAAGAATTGTAGGCTTTGCTTGGGGAACACCTTCTTTATAAGCATTTTGGGTCGCTATTTTGAAGGCCATCTCTGAAGAGTCTACCGGATGATAGGAACCATCAACAAGTGTTGCTTTTAGACCGACAAAGGGATAACCTGCTAAAACACCTTTATCCACTGAGTCTTGAAGACCTTTTTCAACTGCCGGGAAATAATTTCTAGGTACAGAACCTCCGAATATCTTTTCTTCAAAAATAACGGGTGTATCCATATCACCACTAGGTTCAAACTCAATAACTACATCACCATATTGACCGTGACCACCGGATTGTTTCTTGTGACGGCCACGCACTTGAACTTTACCTTTAATGGTCTCTCTATATGGAATCTTTGGTTTTAACAGATCCACACTCACTTTAAATTTTTCTTCTAAACGACTGACAATAATCTCCAAGTGCTGTCCACCAACACCATAGAGTAATTCTTGATGATTTTCTTTATCCATGACCACTTTTATTGTCGGATCTTCTTCAATCAGTCGATGTAATCCGGATGCAATCTTATCTTCATCACCTTTTGTTTTAGGAACAATTGCCCGATAAGCTAACGATTCCGGATAGTTAATCCCTTCTAATACAACAGGTTCTTCCTGATCACACAATGTATCCCCTGTGCTTACTGCATTCAATTTTGCAAAAGCACCGATATCACCTGCTTGAATTCGATCCACTTCTATCTGTTCCTTCCCTCGAAGCAAATAGATATGCGGGATTTTTTCCAACTCTTCCGTAGATGGATTATACAATACATCATCTTTACTAATCGTACCGGCATATATTCTAAATAAGGATACTTTACCGATATAAGGATCAATAATCGTTTTGAACACAAATGCAACCGGTTTTTCATCCTTGTCACAAATAACTTCAACCTCTTCACCTGTATCCGGCTGTTTTCCCATCACATTACTATGTTCTTCCTTCGGTGCAGGCATGTATTTACTAATGGCACTCATTAATACAGCTACACCGGTTGTTGTAAGTCCTGAACCAATTAAGACCGGAACAACAGACCCTTCTACAACGCCCTTGTGCAAAGCCGTTCGAATCTCCTCTTGGGTAAATTCTTCTCCGTCAAAGTATTTCTCCATTAATTCTTCATCACTCTCGGCAACAGCCTCAAGAATCATTTCACGCACGGGATCCAATTCTGCATGCAATTCATCAGGAATCGGACAATCTTCGACATGATCTTCAATATAACGTCTACCTTTCATTAAGACCGCATTAACAAACCCGGTAAAATGCTCGCCCTCTCGAATAGGCACTTGAAAAGGTGCAATACACTTACCAAAAGACGTACGCAATTGTTCGAGTATACGATGAATATCTGCCTTATCATCATCCATGTCCGTCACAAAAATCATTTTGGGAATACCCATCTCATCCGCATGTTCCCAAGCAATTTCCGTACCAACTTCAACACCCGATTTTCCGGACACAACAATAATAGCACTATCAGCAACACGCGTTGCTTCCTTTGCTTCACCCACAAAATCAAAATATCCCGGAGTGTCTAAAATATTTAATTTGCAATCTTTCCATTCAATGGGAATGCATGAGGTGTTAATAGAGAATCCCCGTTTGATCTCTTCTTTATCAAAGTCACTGATGGTATTACCATCTGTTACCTTACCCTGCCGATTTGTTAATCCCGCTACGTGAGCCATAGCTTCGACCAATGTTGTCTTGCCCGAACCACCATGACCCAATAAAACAACGTTCCGAATTTGTTCCGATGAATACACTTTCATAAGTATTCCCCCATTCCTAGAAATTTGAACAAAATAAGTGCAAGTTGCATAACATTTACAGGTCTATAGGTTTATTATTCTACATAAATCCCAAATTTCCTTTTATTGATTTATATTGAGAATATTCTGACTATCACTTTCACACTTAAAAGCGTTGACTTGTTGGTTCAAAACAGTTAAAATGCATACATGTGGGAGACATTTTCCTTCTATTGAAAACTTTCTTACATTCACCTATACTAGTATACTGACACGCTCATAAATAGACGAATCATTCGTTCAAATATGAACATGCCAGTACACTAGGGTAAGATAAATAAATCGTTATTGAAAGGATTACTATGTTTAATACTATCGGAATTCTCGGACTCGGACTTATTGGCGGCTCCCTTGCCAAGGCGATAAAAAAATACAACTATCCCGCAAAGGTTTATGGTTATAATAGAAATAAAGAAGCATTATCTTGGGCTCTTGACACCAAAGTTATCGATGTTGCTGTCGATGATTTTGCACAGTTTCATGATTGTGACTTAATTATCCTTGCCTGCCCGGTTCATGTAAATCTAAAGCTCATGAATCAATTACGCCCTTATCTTCGCGAGGATGTCGTTATAAGTGACGTCGGAAGCACTAAAAACGATATTTATGAGGCATTGTGTTCTTCCGGTCATCCCGGTTATTTTATTGGTGGCCACCCCATGGCAGGTTCTGAACAATCCGGATTCACTGCAACACGAGCTGAACTTTTTGAAAATGCGTACTACATTATAACACCTGAAGCGGATACCCCGAATATAAAAGTCAATGATATGATTGATTTTATCAGCCATATACATGGTATTCCGACACGATTAGATCCCGGACATCATGATTATATTGTTGCTGCGATCAGCCATGTCCCGCATCTCATCGCATCTTCTCTTGTTAATATGGTTGAAGATATCGATAGTCCCAACCACGAGATGTATACACTAGCAGCCGGAGGCTTCAAAGATTTCACTCGCATTGCTTCTTCCTCTCCACAGATGTGGCAGGAAATCTGCATGGCCAACAAAACGTCTATTTTAGAGATTATGGAGAGCTATATACAGAAATTAAAGGATACCTACACCCTCATTGAAAGGGAAGATGCTGATGGCATCTACCACTTTTTTGAACAATCCAAACGTTATCGTAACACCTTCGAAAATAAAGTACGTGGCAGTATCAATAAACATTATGCCCTCTTTATTGATATTGAAGACACACCTGGGGTGATTGCTCATATTGTATCTGCACTAAGTAAGGCCAACATCAATATTCGCAATATCGGTATTAACAACAATCGTGAAGATTTCGAAGGCGTCTTAGAACTTATCGTACACGATGAACACAGCGTCAATCAAAGCCGCATCATTCTGAATGATCTCGGCTATCATATTATAAACAACGACTAGGAGGACTCTATGCTAATTCAACCAATATCTCAATTAAAAGGCACCATTACAGTGCCGGGTGATAAATCTATTTCACATCGCTCCATTATGTTCGGCTCCCTTGCAAAAGGAAAAACACATGTCACCGGGTTTTTAAATGGTGCCGACTGTATGTCTACCGCTTCTATATTCAAATCCATGGGAGTAACCATCGACTGGACCTCTCCAACAAGCTTTACTCTAGAAGGCAAAGGTCTCCATGGTCTTCAAGCCCCTTCGAGTATTCTTGACGTTGGAAACAGCGGTACAACCATGCGACTCCTTGCAGGAATTCTTAGCGGACAGTCCTTCAAAACAACCATGACGGGGGATGCATCCATTGTTAAGCGACCTATGGGACGCGTTATTACACCGTTAAAGAAAATGGGGGCTCAAATCGCTTCTTTAAGCAATAACGGTTTAGCTCCTTTAAGTATAGAGCCTGCTCAATTACACGGCATTACCTACCACTCGCCTGTTGCCAGTGCTCAAATAAAGTCATGTATCCTATTAGCCACTCTTTATGCCGACTCACCGTCAACTGTTATTGAACCGGCAATTTCCAGAGACCATACAGAGCACATGCTTAAAGCCTTCGGAGCATCTGTCACTCAAGAAGGTCTTAGTGTCACTATCCAACCGAATCCCACTCTGATTGGACAAGAAATTTCCGTTCCGGGAGATATAAGTTCTGCGGCATACTTTATGGTTGCAGCTCTCATTACACCAGGTAGTGATGTCATCCTCAAAAATGTAGGACTTAATCCGACACGTGATGGTATTATTCAGATTTTAACTAAAATGAATGGCTCTATAGAGATACTCAATGAATCGATTAGCAATGGTGAAAAACGTGGCGACTTACGTGTTCAATATTCGAAATTGAGTGCTACAACGATCGAAGGAGACATTATCCCGACCCTCATTGACGAAATTCCTGTTATTGCCGTTGCTGCCTGCTTTGCCGAAGGTAGGACCATTATTAAAGATGCTGAAGAACTGAAAGTTAAAGAAAGCAACCGCATTGATACCATGGTTACTGAGTTAAAGAAAATGAACGCAACCATCTCAGCAACGGATGACGGTATGATTATAGAGGGTACCCATTCCTTAACAGGAGCTCATCTTAAAGCCTATGAAGACCATCGCATTGCAATGAGTCTGACAATAGCCGCCCTTCGGGCCAAAGGCGATAGCCACATTGAAGGAAGCAATTGTATCACAATCAGCTATCCTAAGTTTTATGAGGATTTAGAAACCTTAATATAAGCCTCTAGCAGTTACAGGGATTATACCGGATAACTTTCTTATAATCTTTTCTAGATTTAGAACGTAAAAAGAGTGTTGATCTTATAAAAAGTTCAACACTCTATTATTTACACTTAATACCCAAAATGCCGTTTCCCGAATTTTGATCCCTAGCGTTTGCTAGGTGGGTATCCGCACATTCACTTCTGCCGTCCACTTAAGGCATGACATCCATGAAAAAATATAGGATTCCCTATGTCGATATGTAGGTTCAAAATATCGAGAGTATCGAACATCTCAGGCGTTTCTGTAAATATATTATAACGCATAAATCTTAGTTTTTCAAGGATTTACCGATTTTTATTCAAAATTCACAGGTTTTTCATCCTTTGTTCTTTTTCTGGAAATAAACTCTAAACCTACAATGAGCAAAATCCCTATTCCAATACACGCAAAACTGAATAGCATGCTACCCTCTACTTGCCAAGGCAGTAGCAATTTTTCTTGAATCACGACAGGATGACCACTAATCATCCGTTCTTCAACGACCTCTCGATAGGGCCATATTTTCCTAAGGCTTCCTAACATCATCCCCGTTAAAAAAGCTAATGTCATATTATACCAATGATCCAAAAGCCACTTAAGCAGTCTGGAAAAACTTAATAATCCTATAACACATCCTAGTGCAAATACAATAATCCATAGCCAATGCCCCTCTTCAAAAGGGGCTTTTAACCAAGATGTAATTTCTTGATATTTACCTAAAATAAGAAGCAAAAAAGCCCCTGATATCCCCGGCAAAATCATGGCACATATAGCGATAGCTCCTGCTAACAAAATAAACCACCATGTATCCGGCGTATTAACCGGAACTAACCCAACAACCATAAAGGCTGTTACAATACCTAAAATCATCATTATAAGGTGACTTCCCTTTAGACCACACTGCTGCCCGATAACATAGGCACTGGCAATTATAAGACCAAAGAATAAGCTCCATGTATATAATGCATAAGTCTCCAGTAAATAATTCATCAGATGCGCCATTGTAAATACAGCTGTCAAAATGCCTAAAAAAACGGGTAGTAATATATGCCAGTGGATTCGTTTCATACCTTCTTTAAAACGACCATGAATCACATCATTGACAACCTCATGATTTACAGAATGAATACCATTAATCAGATCCGAATATATCCCTGTAATAAGCGCTATCGTACCACCTGATACACCGGGAATTATATCGGCACCTCCCATAAAGATTCCTTTAAGGTATAAAATCAAATACTGCATATCATCCCTCCAATAATCCAAAATGTTCACAGGCCACACGAATTCCGTTTTCATAAATCGGAGGTGCAACATATGAGGCTACATTCTTGGCGGCGTCAACTGCATTTCCAACCGCTACCGAATTCGGAATATGTTCAAGCATGTGAATATCATTATAACTGTCTCCAAAAACAACCACATCATCTATGTCCAATGATAAATGGTGCGCCAAATGACGAATCCCCGAAAGCTTGGATACCCCTTTAGCATATACCTCAAAACCTTGTTCTCCCCACGGATTGAACTCAATGGATTCAAATGCCTCTATATTGCCTACAGACGGCGAGAAAACCATCATGCTCATATATTCTCTAGGGTTATAATCCAGTGGCTTTAATGTTGTATAGGTACGATGTGCCGGTTCGCCTTCAATAAGATCATTCTCATTAAATATAGCTGATCTCACCTTGTCTTTATAATCTTTTAAATAAACGGTATCCATAGTTATTGCCATAACAGGATAAGGTGTATCCGCAAAATTTTTAAGCAACTTCTGAACATCCCCTACAGGTAGACACTGTCTGTAGATATCCTCTCCATCACAGGTGACCAAATGGCCTCCATAAGTGACTGCCGTATCAAGTCCTAAAGTCTCCATAATATAGGCAGCATGAAGTTTGCTTCGACCGGTTGCAAGACCTACCTTATGGCCTATAGCTTTCAACTCTTGAATCGTTTGACGTGTTTCTTCAGGTATGACGGATTTATGTGTGTGATGATCAACAATCGTATCATCCACATCAAATAGTATTAATTTTTCTTTCATTGGTTCCCTCTTCATTTCTTACGTAATCGGCTTACAAGTTCCTTAATAACGATTCGTCTGTATGCAAAAGTTGTCATCATTCGTTTCACTAAAGTCTTTACTTCTTTCAAATACAGTTGCATCGCTGCAAATATCTGTTCATCAGGTGCTTCTTCATTATAAAAGACTTCTTCCAATGGTGCAATAAAAGAATCATATTGTTGACCGGGAATGCGAACGAGCTGATCCACTCGATTGCCATATTCCCTAAGGGTTTCACCTGGTTTACGCGCAACACCATAGGCTTCCAAATACATGACAATAAGTAGGTGCATCTGTTTAAACCGCTGCAACGGTGTTCTATATAATCGTCGTCGAATTACCCAAACAACAAGAATACTTAAAAGTACAATACCAGCTACGACTATAGCATACCAAATCATCGTATAAGAACTGCTTTCACCGCGATTTTCTGTATCTATCGCATCTATATCCATCTCCGTATCCACTTCAGATGGATCTACGAATTCTGTGACAACAATCCCCGGTGTCGGTTCATAATCAATCCACCCATATCCCGGATAGAATACTTGCACCCATGTATGGGCGTTCGTATCATACACGTGTATAGAGTCATCCACTCCCGCCTCAGGACCATATATGAGTTCTTCCGGCAAATCATCAAATAACGTTGTATCAATCGTATATCCGACGACAAAACGAGTCGGAATTCCGATTGATCGTAGCATCAATGCCATTGATGTCGCAAACTGCTGACAAAAGCCTTCTTGCACATCAAAAAGAAATGCATGTATTTGTTCCGGACCTTCCGGCAAATTCGGTTCCTCATTATATGTAAAATTTGCTTTCAGATAATCAGAAACCGCTTCGGATGCTTCCATCCGTGTTGCATTTTCAGGTACAATGGATAAGGTGAGTTCTCTTATCTGATCCATTCCCTCCGGAAACGCTGCAAAGAGATCATTAAAATCGTCTGTGATAGAAATCTCTTGATTGCCAAGATCGTTCAAAAAACGGTTAAATTCTTGGGTTCCGTATTTTGGTAGATAGGCTGTCAGATTATACATAAAGCCATACCCCAAATAATTGGACACCTCATTCTCGTCCGATTCACCCTCCTCCACAAGTTCATATGCACTGTCTGGCATCTCATAAAAGGTCGTTGACTCATGCTCTGAGTCTGAGTCAATTAAGTAAAGATCCTGCATAATTTCAGGACGTAATAGCATGTTGGTTTGCAACCGTCTATAACTTACTTGAATGGATTCTTGGTGAAATAAATCCGCTGACTCTAACGGTTCGGGGGAAATATCTGTAATGACTGTTTCATAATCTTGAATGTCGTCCAACGCTTCCGTGTTTATCCAACGCCCATTGTCATAAGTAGAAAAGGTCTGTGTGTACAGACGATCTATTTTATCCGTACGAACAACAAAGAGCTCTAACCCTTCATGCTCAAAGCTGTTTTGTAGCGTGTATTCATTTGAACGCATTTGGCTTTTTACCAGTATTTCATAGTCCGTATCCGGTTCTACTAATTCATAAGTCACGCCACCCACATTGCCCTCTTTGACTTTTATAAAGGGATTTTTATGAAAATTATGAAGACCTAATCCTGCAATGGATACACTAAGACCAAAAATGACAGTCAATACAATAGCACTGCGTTTTAATGCTCCTGTGGGTATATGCAGATAGTCTTCAACGAAGAAGTCATAAAGATATACAAAAGCACCCACCAAATATATAAAGAAAGCCCCAAAATCATAATACGTAATCAAAAGGCCGGCTCGATTTGCCAGGAAAAGAATAATCAAATGTATACCAAGAGGAATAAAAAAAGTGTAGCGAAATTTATATAAAACCCAATAAAACTCAGCAGCCATCAATCCTATTATAACCATAAGAGCTTTTTGATGGAATCCTCCGATATAATAGTCTGTAAGCCTAACAGAATACACATATGTCATAACAAAATCCAGAAGTTCCGTTTTGACGCCATCCCATAGATTATAGTATTCAATATATGTAATTCCAAGCATGGTGCCAATGAGAAGAATTCCAAGAAATATAAGAAAACGCTTTTTGTTGCTAAACACTATACGTTGCACAAGGCAACATCCTACTGCTATAAGAAACATCTGACCATAGGCCATGTGATAAGCAAAGGTCGCCGATAAAATACTTAGCAGAGAAAAGACCATCATAAAAACACTAAACATCAAGACACCTCCAATCGCGTTGTTACTTCATCATGAATGACATGATAAATCGGAATACGCAGGGCCGATAATTTTAATCGACTAGACGCTTCGACTAGTGTCTCTAATTCCGGAATTTCAAGTTGTCTATAATCTGCAACAACGACACTGATTTCATAGTCTTGATATTGTATGCGTGTTAACATTTCTACCAGAGCCGGATTTATCTCTTGGGTAAAAATCATAAGATGACTCGTATCTTTTTCTAGTTCAAGAACACGCTGGATTTGCTTCAATAAACGATGTTCATGCTCAAAACTCAATCGGGCCAACCGATCAAAAAAGTCCGGAAAATCCGAATCACTTCGTCCAAATACATGGCAGGGTTCAAAACGATGATAATAAAGATGCGTATCCACATGGTTGAGTAGCAAGTGATGTACAACACTAACACATGCCTCAACCATATAATCCTCATATACAACACGTTGTTCATCATTTAAATGGTACATAAATGTATCTAAAAAAATCCGAGTCTTATGTGTCACCTGTCCTTGATATTCCTTGGTCAGCCAGTCACCCTTTTTAGCCGATAATTTATAGTGAATCCGATTAAGCGGATCTCCCGGAATATAATCCCGAACACCTGAAAAAATACTTTGATTTTCATTGGCTACAGCCATAACACTCTCGTCGCTTTCGTTAGCAACTGAACGCATAATCTGGCTCTCAAGCTCTCTTAACTTAGGATAGACGAGAATCGTGAATTGCTCTATGTCTCTATAGGTCAGACGGAAAAACCCAAAGTAATCTTTGATAATAACCTTATCCACTCCCAAAGGGTAATTGCCACGATAATGACACTGCATGGATTTTTCTATGACTACCTCTGAACGCGGTGCCACAATATGAAAAATCCCTTCTTC
The DNA here is from genome assembly GCA_965140555.1 of Vallitaleaceae bacterium. Lineage (GTDB taxonomy): Bacteria > Bacillota > Clostridia > Lachnospirales > Vallitaleaceae > UBA1351. The sequence continues at coordinate 20,485 of OZ223259.1, forward strand.
CCCACGCACTTCTTGGAATAAGGCGTGGGTCCCCCCAAAATGTATCGACATCGGCGCAAAAAGCAGTCCGGAATTGTTCACCAATTTGATGCGATACGTTATAGCATCGCCTTTTGACACTTGACGTTGACTTATTGTATGACTGACTTTGAACATATAATAGGTTAATAGAACATGAATAAAACTCATCACAGGTATCATCAATACACTATAAAAGAGGATACTGGATATAGAACCCGGTTCTATTCGATTATAATAAGCTGTCGCTATTAACGCTATGGCATATATAATCCAACCTTTAACCAATATAATCCCCCTCCGGTATTTTGACGCGAGCCATGACTTCTGATAGAATCTGTTCGTTTGTACGATTCTCATACTTCGCTTCCGGCCGTGGCACAATACGATGGGCTGCAACAGGCATGAATACCTTCTTAACATCATCCGGTATAACAAAATCACGTCCACTCATATATGCTGCACCTTTTGCCATTCTCGACAAATATAAAGATCCACGGGGACTAATACCAAGAACGGTATCCTTCGACTCCCTTGACGCATGAACCAATTGTACAATATAGCGAGTAATATCTTTATGCATCTTAACCTCAAGGATCTCTTGCTGAATGTTTGAAATATCATCCAATGTAATAACAGGCTCCAATGTTTCTAGCGGATTTTCTTGTCTAAAACGTTCCACAATACCCATTTCTTCATCAATACTTGGATATCCGATGGACATCTTAATCATAAATCGATCCAGTTGTGCCTCAGGAAGGGGATAGGTCCCCAAGTACTCAACAGGATTTTGGGTTGCTATTACAATAAAGGGCTGAGGCAATTGATACTGTTTACCATCAACGGTTATATTACCTTCTTCCATCGCTTCCAATAATCCGGACTGTGTTTTTGGTGGTGTTCGATTAATCTCGTCCGCCAAAAACACATGACTCATAATGGCACCTTCTTTGTAAATAAACGCTTCTTGTTTTGGATGATACATCGTAAATCCTGTAATATCTGAGGGCATAACATCCGGTGTACATGAAATTCTGTTGAAAGTACCGCCGATGGATTTAGCCAATGATAAGGCCAACGTTGTCTTTGCCGTACCCGGAACATCTTCAATTAGTACATGACCTTGGCACAACAATGCTAATACAAGTTGTTCTATTGCTGATTCTTTTCCAACCATAATCTTGCCCATGTTTTGTTTCAATGCCGATATTTTCTCACTCATTACAACACTCCTAACATACAATAAGGTTAAAAGGTTCCTCTTGGTGTTCATGATGCCAGTGCATCGGTTTTTTTGTTATGGGATGTGTCAAGGATAAATCCACCGCTTGAAGACCAATTTTTCGAATCTTTTGCTCTCCAATTTGACAAATCCCATATTTCGGGTCACCCACAATGGGCAAATGAACGGCTTGAAGCTGACTTCGAATTTGATGAAATCGTCCGGTTTTCAAGGTTATATATAATAAGCTTAATCTATGACCATTGATTGTCTCTGTTTTCTTACACACGTAACTTAGCTCCGCTCGTTTATGTCCTTCTTTTTCTATATCAGAAATATGAGCCACTCCTTTTTCTTTCCGTAAATAATGGACAAGTGTCTCTGACTCTTTCGCCTCACCGACCACAAGGGCAAGGTATGATTTGCCAAAATCATGATTAGTCATCTGCTTATTCAGCCCCGCTGCTGCAACCTTAGTTTTGGCAAAGACCATCAATCCTTGAACATGTCGATCCAATCGGTGAATCAAAAAGACCGGTTTTCCCAAGTATTCTTCCACCATCGTCTGTGCATCTTTCGTTCTGGAAAAGTCCCTTTGGGAAGGCACATTATCCGGTTTCCACACGACAAGAATTGCGGTATCTTCATAGATAACTTTTATCATGTCCGAAAGCAGCTCCCTCCGACAAACTCGCGAATGAGTGAGTTTTGAGGTATATGTTCACTCGTTATACCTAGAATATAGTCCATAAACTTCAATAATCGCTTTGCTTCCATATACTCCGGAGAATCCGGTGAAATATTATATAACAGTGGATCGACGTATTGTTTTAATACCGCAAATTCATAAATCAATGCCGAATTAAACATAACATCCGCTTCCTCTTGATATGGGAAAATATACTTCTCTTCACCGCGTCTTACCGATGGCCACATACGAATGGTCTTTGATGCTGATGCCCCTCGATATTGATGATCCCGGACAATTCGTCGTATTAATCGTCCATCTGTTGTTGGAATACGATTATGATGATCCAAATTCAGTTGCGTCATAGCACTGATATAGATTTTAAATTTATGTTCAGACGGAATTTCCGCACTCAGACGTTCATTTAATCCATGAATACCTTCTACAATCAATATACCTTTGTCTCCCATTTCAAGAGGATTATTGCGATATTCACGTTCACCGCTTATAAAGTTAAAAACAGGAATATCCACAGCATTACCGGCAAGTAGATCCAGCATATCTCTATTAAATGCATCAATGTCAATTGCCTCTATGGTCTCAAAATCATAATTTCCATCTTCATCTCTCGGCGTATTTTCTCGATTAACAAAATAATTGTCTAATGAAATGATTGTCGGTTTCATTCCCAAAGCTTTTAACTGAATACCCAGACGATGAGCAAAGGTCGTTTTACCTGAAGAGGAAGGACCTGCAATAAAAACAAACCGTCTCGGATTATCTTTATGAATTATAGCATCGGCAATCGTTGCAATTTTCTTTTCCATGAGTGCTTCTGCAACAAGAATCATATCATTCATATCCCCGTTTGCAATCCCCTCATTCAGCGCTGCAATGGTTGTCATATCCATACGTTTCGCCCATTCGTAAGCCTCCATTTGAGTCTCAAATAATTTATGATCTGGATTAAAGTCAGAGACTACTTCCGGTGCATGACGATATGGATATTGAATCATCACACCCTCTTTATAAGCCATAAGACTAAACGTATCTAGGCAACCTGTATAAGGGACCATATAACCATAAAAATAATCATAGTAGCCATCAAGTTCATAAATATTCGTATTGGAGGCACTTCTATATTTTAACAGTTGAACCTTATCCCATAGCTTCTGCTCCTCAAATATTTCAATAGCCTTACTCGTTGTCACTGTACGTTTCTTAATTCGAGCATTTTGGTGGACATATTGATGCATACGCTCTTCAATTAAATGTATCATTCCTGTATCTAGTGGTTTATCACCTGTATTCAGGCATTCACAATACAAGCCGGCATTGATCGTAAAATGAACCCGTACATCAACATCCTCAACCCCATAAGCTTCATATACACTACGTAAGGATCTTACAAATAATAAGGTTAAACTTCTTTGATACGTTCGATAACCATCTCTATGACTTTTATCCAAAAAACGAACCTTGCAGGATTGTTTTACCTTTTTGTGTAATTCTTTAAGTTTCCCATCAACAATAGCTAATACATGATGACAACCCCCATCATTTGCTACTTCTTGTGCTACTTTATATAGTCGAGTTCCTACTTCCACTTCTACTGTTTCCTGTGTGTTCTCTATAAATACGCTTACTGTCATAGTCTCCTCCTTGTATGCTCATGTCCCTATCGACAACGAATAGGATTCTCAAATGTCTGGTCACATTGAATATCCAAACGACCTTCAAACCACTCTGTCAGTCGACATTGTAACAAATCTCCTACAATCACTTCCGTCCCATAATGGGTAGCATCAATAATCGCCATTCCTATATCCATTGCCAATGTCGCTGTGTGATACTTTAAATCCCCCGTAAGCAGAACATCTGCACCGCCTGCTTTGGCATCTTGAAGAAAATCCGTACCACTCCCTGTACATACAGCAACTCTGTTAATCGATGCCGAAGGATCTCCTGTATAGAGGATATAGTCAAGGGAAAGCGTCTCCTTCACGTGCTCAATAAAGGTTTCAAGATTTTGTGTTTTGACAGGACATATTCGTAAAATAGGTAATTGCCCCGCTATCTCATTGTCCATTGATCTAAGGCCCAATCGTTCAATGATATAGTCATTCAAGCCACCCTTCACACGGTCTAGATTCGTATGGGCAGCATAGCACGCTATATCATGACGAATCAGACGATATAGGCGCCCTCCGATAACATCTGAAGGGTCATTATTTTTCAGATGACGTATGGGCGAAAATATGGGTGGATGATGTACGATAATCATATCCGCCTCTTCATCAATTGCCTTTTGAACGAATTGATCCGTTAATTCTAAACCGACAATTATTTTACCGACAAACTTCTTCAAATCTCCAACCATTAACCCTACATTATCATAGGATTCTGCTAATTGTACCGGTGCGATCACTGCCATGACATCACAGACCTCTTTTACGGTAATCCTTTTGTTTACTGCATCCATGATATCACCTTATCTCTCATTTTGATATCATGTTCCAATTCTGATATACGATTAATGACACCGTTTTGTTGGAGTTCTTGTATAAGTTTATAGTCTCGCGCATTTTCATGAGTCAATTTTTCCAACAATAACGGGTGTTTTTTCAAAATCAAACATTTACCATAGACAAAATATAACGGATTTTCATTACGTGAATAGGGCAACACCATAACCTCATCCTTATTGGTTGTCGCAATTAAAATCGTGTAGTAATGATTGTCATCTTTGACCATATCTTCATCAATAATATGGATATTCAAATCCATCATTGTTTTTCGCACGAGAGCCAAATCCGTATGAGGAGACACAATAAACCGATTATATGTATTCACTTTTTGCATACTATCCACAAGCATTTTTTTTATTAGTTTGCCACCCATTCCGGCTATAATAACACAATCCACTTCACCGGGGGCCAATTCACTTAATCCATCACTTAAACGTACGGCCACATGATCCTCTAAATGATAGGCATGAATATTCGATGCTGCTTTTGCCAAAGGACCGGCATTGATATCCATTGCAATTGCTTTATCAATCTGTCCTTTCTCAGCCAAATATATGGGAATATAACCATGATCCGTTCCTATATCTGCCAGTTTAGATCCTTTTGGCACATGGGCTGCAATTGCCTCAAGTCTTTTTGATAATTCCATTTTTTTCCTCCTTGTGTTTCCAACACACAAATAAAAATAAACCACGAATGAATTCCTTCATCCATGGTTCGTCTTTTTTACTCTAGATAATCCTTAAGCTTTCTACTGCGACTTGGATGACGTAGTTTTCTAAGAGCCTTAGCTTCAATTTGCCGGATACGTTCTCGCGTAACGTTAAATTCCTTACCGACTTCTTCAAGGGTACGGGCTCTACCATCATCAAGACCAAATCGTAATCGAAGCACCTTCTGTTCTCGATCTGTTAATGTGTCCAGCACATCAACCAACTGTTCTTTCAACAATGTAAATGCTGCTGCCTCGGCCGGTACAGGTACGTTATCATCTTGTATGAAGTCTCCAAGATGAGAGTCTTCCTCTTCACCAATAGGTGTTTCTAACGAAACAGGCTCTTGTGAAATTTTTAAGATTTCACGCACCTTATCCACGGGCATATCCAATTCTTCTGCAATCTCTTCAGGAGATGGATCACGACCCAATTCTTGAAGTAATTGTCGAGATACACGAATCAATTTGTTGATGGTCTCAACCATATGAACCGGGATACGAATGGTTCTTGCCTGATCGGCAATAGCACGTGTAATGGCTTGACGAATCCACCATGTTGCATATGTACTGAATTTGAAACCTTTGTTGTAATCAAATTTTTCAACGGCTTTGATTAGTCCTAGGTTACCTTCTTGGATCAAATCCAGAAAGAGCATACCACGTCCGACATAGCGTTTTGCTATACTGACAACCAAACGAAGATTCGCTTCAGCCAAACGTTGCTTAGCAATTTCATCACCGGCTTCCATTCGCTTTGCCAAAGTAATCTCTTCCTCTGCTGTTAACAAAGGTACTTTACCGATCTCCTTCAAATACATACGTACCGGGTCATCAATATTCAGACCTTCAGGCAAAGAGAGATCTAATTCTTTAATCTCATCGTCTTCCTCTTCTTCTTCCACATCTGCAAGAACATCAATACCGTTCTTCTCCAATGTTTCATAGATTACTTCAATGCGATCTGCTTCAAGTTCTTGTTCAGAAAACAACTTTTCTATCTCCTTGAACTCAATAACATGTTTCTTTGCCTTACCCATTTTGAGTAACTCTTGCAATCTGGTCTCAAAACTCTTTACATTTTCTTCTGCTGCCATTCTTTTCAATCCCTTCTATCAATCTCTTCCAAGTGAACATACGTATTTAGAAGATCTTTCTTCTCAGATATAAGCGCCATAAGTGCAGTGGCATCTGATGTTGTTTTTAACTTTTTCTCAAGATAATCCCCTTTGATTGCACGTATTGTGTCATTTAAGAGCTTTTCCAACTGTAGTTGATTATCGATTTTTATCTCTTCGCCAAATATCCCTGCAATCAATTTTTGGTCTTCAATCTGAGTGAACTTACTCATAATAAGAGCCGGTTCTATTTTTTCGTTTTTCATATATATATCAAACACAATGAGCGCAACATGTTGAAGTGTCTCATGTGTAAAATATTCCGGTTTTATAATATCCTTCACGTGATGAAAAATTTTAGGGTCTGTAACAAGAATTGCCAACAACTCTTTTTGAGCAAGTGTTAATCCACTGTCATTTGTTTTGACCTTTTGTTCCATGCGTTCCGATTCACTTTGTCGCGTTTTTACTATACCGACATTGCTTCCGAATTTACCCATTAACTCATAAAGGCCCCTTGAATCTAATTCGTAAGTTTTAACAATTGCTTTTACATAGTAATCCCGCTCTATCTTACCTTCTATCGTCAGTAATTTTTTAGCGACTTCATTGCTAAAACGGGTATTATCTTCAGGGTCATCCCGATTATACTTAAGACGTATTTGCTTAATCTCAAACATAAAACTCGGAATAGCTCGGTCAATAAGCTCTTGATACGCTTCAGGACCTTTGTTCTTGATATATTCATCCGGGTCCTTGTATGTATCCATTTCAATAACACGTACGGTTAAACCTGCTGATCTCAAAATCCCAATGGATCGCAATGTCGCTTTCACACCGGCTTCATCACTGTCAAAGGAGACAATAACCTCATCAACATAACGCTTTATAAGATGTCCATGACCTCCGGTAAAGGCTGTACCAAGGGAAGCAATTGCGTTATCAAATCCTGCCTGATGCAGAGCAATAACATCCATATAACCTTCAGCAATAATCATGTAATCTTTCCTCGATCGTCGTGCAATATTAAGTCCATATAAATTCCGACTCTTATCAAAAAGCACTGTTTCGGGAGAATTTAAGTACTTTGGCTGACCTTCACCAAGCACACGACCACCAAAGGCAATGACTTTACCGTGAACATCAAAAATCGGAAACATAAGACGATTAAAAAAACGATCATAATAGTTCCCTTTGCGATTTTTATCTTCAAGGAGCAAACCACAAGTCATAAGTTCTTGATCGTTGTACCCTTGTTTTCTTAAGTATTGCAACAAATCATCTCGAAAAGCAGTGGCATATCCAAGACCAAAAGATTTCTTAATCTCATCGGATAACCCGCGATTATCGACATAGCGCATGGCATGCTCACCTTTTTCATGGCGTAGCATACGATAATAGTAACGAGCAGCCAATCGGTTCGCTTCATATAATCGATTCTTACGTTCTACAGCTTCTCTAGCTTCTTGAGACATCTCTGCCTCCGGTAGTTCTATATGCGCCCGTTTGGCTAATTCTTTGACTGCTTCGACAAAGGTGAAATTCTCATAAGCCATCATAAATGTAAAGACATTGCCACCTGCTCCACAACCAAAACAATAGTACATTTGCTTGTCTTTACTCACTGAAAAAGACGGTGATTTTTCATTGTGAAAAGGGCACAATCCAAAATGTGATGCCCCCTTCTTCGTTAAATGGACGTACGCACCAATAACGTCAACGATGTCATTTTGCACTCGAACATCTTCAATTATCTCGTCTGGATAATACATTGGTTTCCTACTTTCTAAAATTCATTCCATGGAGCCGGAATAAATAAGTCCATGAATTTTCGAATAGCATATCGGTCTGTCATTCCTGCAATATAATCACATACCACACGATGGATATGTTCGCCTTCATCAATCATTGTTACATACTCTGGCGGAAGAAGATACGGCTTTTCATTAAAATAAAGGTAAAGCTGAGTTAACAAGTTCTTCGCTTTGACCTCATGTTCTTTAGCACTTGAATCTATATAGACATGCTCAAACATAAAGGTTCGCATATCATACATAGCTTTTTGCATTTCTTTACTCATTTGAACAGATGACTGATTCAAACTATGCTTAACAATATCATGAATAATAGTGTTAAGACGCTCCTTTTGATTTTTACCAAGGACTCTAGTGGGTTCTTCCGGCAAATCATCAGCCGTTAGTATATGCCCTCTAATTGCATCATCTATATCATGATTGATATAGGCAATCTTATCAGCAAAACGAACAATCTGACCCTCTAACGTCGAAGGACGCCCTTTTGTCGGGTGGTTTAATATACCATCTTTTACTTCCCATGTCAAATTAAGCCCTTGCCCTTTTTTCTCCAGGCTTTCAACGACTCGAATACTTTGTTCATAGTGTTTGAATCCCAAATCACAAATCTGATTCAAAGCCTGTTCTCCGGCATGGCCAAAAGGTGTATGCCCCAAATCATGCCCAAGGGCAATAGCTTCTGTCAAATCTTCATTCAAACGCAACGCTCTCGCTATGGATCTAGCGATACCGGACACTTCCAGCGTATGCGTAAGTCTTGTCCGATAGTGATCACCTTCCGGTGCAATAAACACTTGAGTCTTATGCTTCAGTCGACGAAAGGATTTACTGTGTAAGATACGGTCTCTATCCCGCTGATAAACCGTACGCATATCACACTGTTCTTCTTCCTGTCCTCGTCCTTTACTCTCTCTACTGAGTGCGGCATAAGGACTTAGCATCTCCAATTCTCTCTGTTCCTGTTCTTCTCTGAGATTCATTATCAGCCACCTCTTTCCAGTCGTTGTAGCATTCATATAATCATTCTCTATTCTATAATATACTACATAAATCTTTGATTTCCTTTTTTTTAGAAAAAGAAATTAAAAACATTTGTTCTGTTTAAAGTGATTACATTCTTCTGTTTTACCACATCGATAGCATATTTCATTTTCCAAAAATTTATCTTTATTAAACGCGTCAATATTTCCAAGCGTCGTTGCTGCAATATTCATAATGGCTTCTTTCGTGAAGAAAGCTTGATGCGAGGTAACCAAAACATTATTAAAGGTTAACAGACGCGCCAAAACATCATCGTCTATACCTTCATCTGAAAAATCTTCAAAAAAGTATTCCTCTTCCTCTTCATAGACATCCAAGCCGGCACTACCGATTTGCTTGTTCTTAACAGCTTCTATCAATGCCTCTGTATCCACCAATCCACCTCTTGATGTATTAATCAGCATCACATGGTTCTGCATTTTTTCAATGGCTTCTCGATCAATCATATGATACGTTTCCTTAAGAAGAGGACAATGCAAACTAATGATGTCCGATTCTCTATAGAGCGAATCAAGCTCAACATACTCCATTTGTTCAACTTCGGACGGATAAGCATCATATGCCAACACTCTCATTCCATATCCGTTAGCAATTTTTGCAACCAGTTGTCCGATTTTACCGGTCCCGATGACCCCTAATGTCTTCTCATGCATATCAAATCCCAACAGTCCGTTGATGTTGAAATTATTCTCTCGCGTCCGATTATATGCTTTGTGTATTTTACGATTTAACGTCACCATAAGGGCAACCGCATGTTCCGCAACGGCATAAGGTGAATAGGCCGGAACCCGTACGACATGCAGTTTATTATAAGCTGCTTTAAAATCCACATTGTTATATCCTGCACATCGTAGAGCGATAAGCTTTACATCGGATGCATACAGAATATCAACAACTTTTTTATCAATAACGTCATTAACAAAAACACAGACGGCATCATAGCCTTGAGCTAGAGCTGCTGTGTCTTCGTTTAATTTATTTTCAAAAAATTTTATTTTAAATTTATAGGCTTTGTTCGCCTCTGTAAAGTATAATTTATCATAAGGTTTCGTATCAAAAAAAGCTATTTTCATTGTTCTACCTCCTTATTTCTTGCTACTTCTATTATACCATAGCTTGACAAGCAGGCTTTACTTTTTATAGACTTTAACTTGGACTTAACGTTGTCTTTAGGTCTTTCACGTCTTTGAATGACGGAAACGTCATCATTACAATACAAATAACTACAAGTAATACTGCTGATGTTCCATAGGCATAGCGAACATCCAACATATCAATAATTGCGCCTCCAACAAGTAATCCGATAGGCATAGCTGCCATAGAGGCTGTCGAAAGCACGCTACTGACTCGACCAAGCAATCGATGCTCAACGGTTTGCTGAAGATAGGTTTCCATAGGCACATTAACCAATGTAATCACCATGCCGATACTGAACATTATTGTCATAAATACAGCCAAAAAGATAGGAAAACTCACCTGATTACCAAAAATTAAAAACACACTGATTGTACTTAGAATAGTTAGTCCTGTCAAAAGTATCGTTGCCCTTTTTAAAGTACGAATAACTTTGGATCGCATGGGAAAGATGCTTATTAATACTGCAGCTAATACCATACCTATACTACACGCCATATTAAGGGCGGACAAATAAACAATATTTGCGTGCAATGTATCTTGTATAAGATACGGTATATACACTTGCAATAAAGGAGCAAAACACAAATTCACAAACGTTGCTATCAGCGTCAACATGATTAGTGGTTTTTGCTGTTTCAAATAATCCAATCCTTCTCGAATCATTGCCCATTGTTTTACCACCGGATTTTCCTGTGCATTCTTTGGTTTAGATACTTCTATTACTTGTATAAACACTTCCGAAAATGCTGAAAGAATATAAGAAACCCCATCAATAATAAGTATCCCAACCGCTCCGGCAACTCCATAGATAACCGCACCAAACGCCAAACCGATAATTGATGTCATACTACCCGTTATGGATAACAAGGAATTTGCCTGCATAAAAGAGGATTTTGATACCACAAGAGGTATAATCGCTTTAGATGCCGGTTCAAAAACAGATTGACATAGCGCCATACAAAACCCAAGAACATATAATCCAATCATAACAAGCTTTGGATCATGATTAGCAAAAACAATAATGGCTAACGCCAAACAAATAATCCCTCGAATCCCATCCGATAATACCATAAGATTCACCTTCTTATGTTGATCTGCAAAGGCTCCGCCAATAGGCCCCATAACAATAGAAGTTCCTACCATAAGTGCACCTAGTGAAGCGACTGTTGTCGCTGAACCGGTAAGTTCAAGAGCAAACCACATAATACCGATCTGAAAAATAGCATCTCCCAGACGAGAAATCAATCGACCCCAAAACAAAAGAGCAAACTGTCGTTCCAATAATAATCGCATATGCTCCTCCTTCTAGTCAAAGGCCTTTGTTGACTTATTCAGCAAATGATTTACAACCGTCACTGCTATGGCAATGACAACATCCACCCAAAAACTCTCCAAACGAACATCTGTCATAAAGTGATCAACAATGACAACCATAAACCCGTTAACCACCAAACTAAACAGACCAAATGTCAACAAGGTAATCGGAAAACTGATTAATAAAAGTACGGGTTTTATTAACATATTAACAACCACCAGAAATATACTGAATATAATGATACTTCCTGTCGATTCCGCACTTCCCCATTGTGTAAACTCACATACAGCATACATGACAATAAAAATAGATAACATTTTTATTACTAATTTTTTCATGTGCAATCTCCTCCATATTCCTTCACAAACTACAAATTCATATATATTTTTTGGCCTCCGACAGAGCAAATCACACTTTGTAGAAAACTTACGTTTTCATCAGTCAAAAAATATCTTTACTGTAATCCGACCGTCTTCAGGGTCCACCATATCGACATCTATCACCACCGGATTGTATTCTGCACCGGTTTCCAAAGCAGCTAATAAACCTTGAATATCTATATCCTCTAATGTCACACCTTTTGACTTCATAGCCTCTTGTGCCGATTGAGGAATGTATTTGGTTGAATTTTGAGCAATATTGCCAAGAATCTTAATGACTCCTACCGGTACACCAATATTTACATTAACATCATCTTTTTCAACAAAAACAACAATTTTAAGTATTTTAAATGACTTTTTTGCTCCTCTTACTTGACTCTCTGAAGAAATCTGAACCGGCTCTTCTAGTGCATTTATTAATGCCATCGCCTCTTCTGATGTTATCTTCCCTTGTTCCAACATATCTAGTATACGTTTTGTTTCACTCATACTCAATACCTCCAAATCATAATATTCATCCACTAATACTTGAGTTTACCTAATTGCTCACTTGCTTCCTTCGCTGATATTTCTCCTTGTTCTAATGCATCCATAATACGTTTACGCTCTTCCTTCTTCATCTCTTCTACCTCAGCTGTCTTTGCGTCATCTTCAAAACCTAATGCTCCAATCAACTGATTTAGCTTGCTCTTAACCGTCGGATAGGATATACCCATTTCCCGTTCTACATCCTTAATATTGCCACGACACCGAATGAAAATTTTCATAAACTCAACATGTTCTTTTTCTAACCGGCAAAACTCACATGGCTCAAATTGACCTTCAATGGATGTATGACATTGCTCACAAGTAAGTTTGGTTATGGTTAACTCATGTTGACATACAGGACATTGTCCCGGAGCTTGATACGCCATATATAGCACCTGCTTTCTATTAATATAATTAATAAGATAATTAATATTTTAAATACCAACATTAATATTATCAACTTCCATATGATGATTATAATGTATTTGCACATACTTGTCAACTAAAACAGCGTAAAAAAATTGATAATCTTAAGCATTACATTAAGATTATCAATTCCATTATTAATTTTATTAACTTTGTCTTTATTAAATTTTATACCTCTGACACTTCTTCAGGAACATCAATGTCATAGGGTCCAAAATCAGCAGCTGTTGTCGCCAGCTCATCACAACGTTCATTTTCCGCGTGCCCGTCATGGCCACGAACCCAGATAAATTCCACCTCATGCATTGCTTTTGCTTCAAGAATCTGCTCCCACAAATCTCTATTTTTTACCGGTTCTTTTTTCTTGCCACGCTTCCAGCCTTTTGCTATCCAATTCTTTAGCCAACCTTCGTTAAAGGCTTTGACAATATACTGAGAATCCGTATGGCATTTAACCCTACACGGTGTGTTCAAGGCTTTCAATCCTTCTAGAACACCGCGAAGTTCCATCCGGTTATTTGTGGTATTCTTGTAACCTTGACTTAGCTCTTTTTCGTGAACTTTCCCGTCAGTTGTTTTAAAACGCAAAACAACGCCATAGCCTCCGTTGCCGTTGGGGTTCCCTCTACAGGCACCGTCACTATATAATTCAACTGTTTTCATATGTTCTCCTTTTGCTCTTAATCTCACATACCCGGACCACCGACTTAGGACATATTCCTGATGACATATATCATCAGAATAAGCTCATCTGGTTCGTCTCCGGCAATCCTGTAAGGATCTTTTCTGTCTTTAATAATTCTACCAAGGCCTTCCCTGTCTTTGTACGTTGTTTAAAGTCTTCAATCGATATAAATTCATTGCCGTCACGTCCGGCTACAATACCCTCCGCCGCTTTTTCACCCATTCCGTTAATGGATGATAAACTTGGCATAATCTTACCGTCAATGATTAGAAATTTTTTGGCATCCACACGATAGATATCAATAGGCATGAAATCAAATCCTCTAGCATACATTTCTTGAACAATACGCATATCTTTGATCATATCCTTCTCTTTCTTGGATAAATCATTAAAACGACTTTTGAAATCAGCCATAACGCCTTCCAGATGTTCTTTACCACGACACATAATACCATAATCAAAATTAGATGCACGGATGGTAAAGAAAGCCGTATAGTACTCTAGAGGATAATAAATTTTGAAATAAGCAATGCGATAAGCCATCATAACATAGGCTGCCGCATGAGCTTTAGGGAACATGTATTTTATCTGCTTACAAGACCAAATATACCATTCCGGAACATCTGCCTTACGCATAGCCGTTTCCCATTCTTCTTTAAGACCCTTTCCTTTACGCACACTTTCCATAATCGTAAAGGAGAGCTCTTTATCCATGCCTTTATTAATCAGATAACCCATAATATCATCTCGCGTTGATATAACCGTTGCAATCGTCGCTTTTCCCTCTTGCACCAATAGTTGGGCGTTATTCGTCCATACATCCGTACCATGAGACAATCCGGATATACGTATCAAATCGGAAAATGTTGATGGTTTCGTTTCAATAAGCATCTGCATAACAAAGTCTGTACCAAATTCCGGAATTCCCAATGATCCTAATGTAATACCACCAATATCCTCCGGCGAAATGCCTAAGGCATCCAATCCTCTAAACAGAGACATTACCTTCGGTTCATCCAAAGGAATAGCTGTCGCATCCACACCCGTCATATCTTCTAAAAATCGAATCATTGTCGGATCATCATGTCCCAATATATCCAGCTTCAACAAATTATGATCGATACTATGGTAGTCAAAGTGGGTTGTAATAATCGATGTATTCTGATCATTTGCCGGTTTTTGTATCGGTGTAAAGGTGTAAATTTCCTGATCCCGCGGCACAACGATAATACCACCCGGATGCTGACCTGTCGTACGTCTTACCCCAACACAGCCTTGAATGATACGATTAATTTCCGCTTCTTTCACTTCGACTTCCCGCTCTTCAAAATAATTCTTCACATATCCGAAAGCTGTTTTTTCAGCCAATGTTCCGATAGTTCCGGCCCTAAAGACATGCCCCGTTCCAAAAAGAACTTCTGTATATTCATGGGCCTTGCTTTGATATTCACCGGAGAAATTCAAATCGATATCCGGTTCTTTATTTCCCTTAAATCCAAGGAATGTTTCAAAGGGAATATCATGACCTTCTTTAATTAACTGCTCGCCACATACCGGACATTTTTTATCCGGCATATCAACACCTGAGTTACCGACATAACTTTTAACTTCCTCGGAATCAAAATCACTATATTGACATCCGGGGCATACATAATGAGGCGCAAGGGGATTCACTTCAGTAATACCACTCATGGTAGCCGCAAAGGAAGAACCAACAGATCCGCGGGATCCGACCAAGTACCCATCGTCATTGGATTTTTTAACCAACTTTTGTGCAATAATATACATCACGGCAAACCCATTACTTATAATTGAATGCAACTCTCTATCCAAGCGTTCCTTAACGACTTCCGGAATCGGATCACCATATAGTCGTCGTGCTTTTTCATAACACAAATCTTCAAGTTCCTTTTCAGAACCTTCAATAACCGGCGGATACTTACCTCGTTCAACCGGTTCAATGGTCTCTAGCATATCAGCAATGAGATTTGTATTGGTTACGACAACTTCATAGGCTTTTTCTTCCCCCAAATATTGGAACTCTTCTAACATCTCATTGGTGGTACGATAATATAGAGGCGCTTGATTATCGGCATCTTTGAAGCCTTTGCCTGCCATAAGGATACGACGGTACACTTCATCCTCAGGGTTTAGGAAATGCACATCACAAGTGGCCACAACCGGTTTTTTGTAGTGCTCGCCCAATTCACATATACGTCGGTTCGTCTCTTCAATATCCTGCAACGAATCAATTTTACCTTTTTCCAACATAAATGCATTGTTGCCTGTTGGTTGAATCTCAAGATAGTCATAGAAATTTATAGCACGGTCAATTACTTCCTGGGTACGCCCTTCAAGAATAAGCGGATAGAAATCACTGGCTTCACATGCCGAACCAAGCAATAGACCCTCTCTATGTTCCATGAGTACAGAGCGTAAAATCAACGGACGTTTAAAGAAGGTTTCCGTGTGGGATTTGCTGATAAGTTTATACAGATTCCTTAGGCCTTCACGATTCTGACATAGAATAATACCATGCGTTGACCGCAACTTTTTGTAATTCGGACGTACGGTCTGTCCATAATGAACCAGACTTTGTAAATCGGTGACACCATGGGGCTCCAATAACAAGAACATTTTGAGTAAAATTCCTGCTGTCGCTTCCGCATCATATACCGCTCTATGATGTTGTGTTAATCGTACATCCAATGCATCTGCAATTGTATTCAATCGATAATTTTTCAAATCAGGCAATAGACGTCTGGCTATTTCTAGCGTATCCATATACGTCCATTCCTTCTTTAAATCCAATCGTTTAGCCTGATAATCAATAAAACTCATATCAAAATCTGCATTTTGGGCAACCAATACACCATCACCAACAAATTCCAAAAATCGTGGTAATACCTGACTAATCGGAGGTGCATCTTTAACCATCTCATTGGTTATATGGGTTAATTCCTGAATTTTCTGTGGAATCGGCACTTGAGGATTCACAAATTCCGAAAAACGCTCAACAATCTGACCATTTTTAATTTTAACCGCACCAATTTCAGTAAATTGATCTTTATGAGCCCGTAGTCCGGTTGTTTCAATATCAAAGACAATGAAGGTATCCTCAAAATTCTGTCCTTTTTCAAACCAGACAATAGGTCGCATATCATCCACAAAGTAACCTTCAACACCATAGATAATTTTAATATTATCATCATGAACACAATGAAAGGCCTCCGGAAACGACTGTACCACACCATGATCTGTGATAGCAATAGCCTTATGTCCCCATGCAATCGCTTGATTCACGGCGTCTTTCGCACTCACCATACCGTCCATATCACTCATTTGTGTATGGAGATGTAATTCTACACGTTTTTCTTTGGCTATATCCTTGCGCTTTATACGCAAATTCGTATCAAGTGTCTCAATTGTGTTTAAGAAAAATAATCGACTTCGATCATAATCATCATATTTGTATAACCCACGCATACGAAGGGTCGCCCCTTTTTTGACAGCACTACTTACCTTATCATAGTCCTCTTTCTCAACAAACACTTTACACGTTACCGAATCCGTATAATCCGTGACATCAAACTTCATAATGATTTTACCGCCACGTAACTCGCGCGCATCCGGTTTATTAATAACGTCAACATCAATATTAGCATACGTTGTGTCCTCATCAAAATTCTTAATCTTAATGACTTCTCCAACTACCGGTTTCTTACCTAAGATGAGGTTTTCGTATACTTCTTTGGTAATATCTTCTTCTGCAATAACAACTTTTTCTTCTACGGTCATAGAACGTTCCCGACGTTTCAGAAGATTTTTTTGCTCCATATCGCGATGACGTATAAAGTCCTCATACACCTTATTCTTAACATCATCTTTCAAGATTTCTACATCTATGTCCTTGCCAAAGCGTGTCTTGAAAATTTCTTGAATAACACCTTCCATTTGAAATTCTGTAATGTAATCATATCCTGTTACCGGCACATGAAAAACAAGATCTGTATCACCGATATCCACTGTTCCTTTCATCAAGGTAGCACTACATAGTGGGTTAACGCGTTTCACGATCTTGTACAAAGAATCCTTATAGGCCTCGAACAACTCACCTAAGGAGAGTTGATGAGGCAATATATAGGTGTCATTTATATGAACCTGCAAACCTTCAGGATATCCTAAAAATGCAAGAATGGCTTTCTCCAATGTTTGAACATGTGGGTAGGGCACAATAGAGGACAATTCCAATTGGACACTCACCACCTGCTGTTTTCTATTCATAATTACTGACGTAACCCATGCATCACTAAAGGACGCATAGATTTCCGGACTGAGATTCAATCCTTCAAAAACATCAATTACCTGTTTTCTCACACGACATCACCTGACTGACTTTCTATCATCATACTATTAATCTCTTCCATTAACGTATCCACCAAAATCTCTTCTTTGACCTTTTTGATAATCTTCCCTTTTTTGAATATAAGGCCGACACCTTGGCCTCCTGCAATTCCGATATCTGCTTCTCTCGCTTCTCCCGGACCATTTACCGCACATCCCATCACTGCAATTTTAATAGGGAAGTGTAGATGTTGTACCCGAGATTCTACTTCTTTCGCTATGCCAATTAAATCCACGGATGTACGTCCACATGTAGGACAGGAGATAACCTCAATATCCGTTGTCCGCAGCGAAAGAGCCGTAAGTATACGTTTAGCAATGCGTATTTCATCTACCGGATCACTTGTCAAGGAAACACGAATAGTGCTTCCTATTCCTTGTGCCAACATAATACCAAGACCGACGGATGATTTTACTGTTCCTGCTTCTAATGTCCCTGCTTCTGTAATTCCCAAATGTAGTGGATAATTTTTCTTGCTTGCCATCAGCTGATAGGCATCCACTGCCAAATGGACATCAGAAGATTTAATCGATATAACAATATCATAAAAATCTAGCTTTTCCAATAAGTCTACATGATATAACGCACTTTCTACCAAAGCTTCAGCTGTAGGATGCCCATATTTATCCAATATGGACTTCTCCAAGGATCCACCATTTACACCAATTCGTATAGGAATCCCCTTCGCTTTACATGCATCTACAACGGCTTTAACACGAGTTTCATCACCGATATTACCGGGATTAATTCGAATTTTATCAATCCCGGATTCAATAGCCTCAAGTGCCAAGCGATAGTCAAAGTGTATATCCGCTACTAAAGGTATATGAATACGCTCTTTGATTGGCTTGATAGCTTTTGCCGCTTCCATCGTCGGTACTGCTACACGAACAATATCACAACCGGCCTCTTCTAACCTTAAAATCTGAGCAACTGTCCCTTCAATATCCTCTGTCTTTGTATTGGTCATGGATTGAATACTAATCGGTGCGTCACCACCAATGACCAAAGGACCAACTTGTACAGAACGTGTTTCCTGACGTTTATAAAATTTATACATCTGACTCTCCTTTATTCACCAAGCATTTACTAGAACAGTCGACTAACATCATTAAAGAGGACATAGACCATTAATATCATCAATAATGCAAATCCGACAAAATGAATAAAACCTTCTTTGTCCGCAGGTACCGGTTTACCTCTTATTCCTTCAATCGCTAAGAATACAAGACGTGCACCATCCAGGGCCGGAATAGGCAATAAATTCATAACACCTAAGTTAGCACTTAGTAGTACAATATAATATATAATATTCAATGCAACCACACGCATACCATATGCCAAACTCTCTGTATAATCAGAACTAATCTGAGATACAATACCCACAGGTCCGGATAGCTGTTCCGGAGATAATTGACCCGTAACCAATAATCCCAAGCTATAGAATACAATCTTAATATTGGAGATTGTTTCAAAGACTCCGTATTTGAGGACATTAAAGAAAGTATGTTCTACCGGCTTATAAAGAACACCCACTTGATAAATATTCACACTCTCTTCAGGGTCAATATCAGGGTTCGACTCAACATATGTTGGCGGAACCGTCACTGTAAGACGTTCCTTGCTCCCATCTTCAAGCGTACGCTCTATTTCAACATCAACAGGGTCTCCCTGGGCCATATTAATATAAATCCTTGCCTCTCTGGTTGAAAACAAATAGTGACCATCAATAGAAATCATTCGATCCCCCGGCTGAATTCCCGCTTCATAAGCCGGCATATCCGTTGGTGCATCTGCAATAACTGTCGAGGATACTGTGGTCAAGGACAAATATATAAAGGAAAAGACAAGGGCCAAAAGAAAGTTGAACAAAGGCCCACCAAAGATAGTTGCCATACGAACGCCTACTGACTTTTCATAAAATGCATCCCCATTTAACGGATATTCCCGCTCAACAACCTCTGCCTTTTCTAAAGATGTCTCGCCCTCCCCTTCATGATCAGCATTCTCTGAAGCTTCTTCCTCAACAGCACCTTCTTCTCCATACATTTTACAAAATCCACCAATAGGAAGCAGTCGAATTGTCCATTCTGTCCCTTTACTATGGAACCCAAAAAGTTTTGGCCCCATTCCTATAGCAAACTCTTCAACGGCAATACCTCCCCGTCGTGCAAATAAGAAATGTCCTAGCTCATGTATAAAAACTATAAAACTAAAGATTAATAACGCAATAATAATGCTCATATTACCACCTGCTTTCCAAAAATTGAGTCGTCCACTGCTCCGCTTCTAAAATACTTTCAATTGTCAACGGTGCCTTATCCTGTGCATGACTCTTTTTGTAGGACATAATGGCACCCTCTATAAGTTCCGGAATCTGGTAATATTGAATCCGATCATCTAAGAAAAAGGCTACAGCACACTCATTAGCAGCGTTCATAACTGTTGGTATCGTTCCGCCTTCTTTCATTGCATTATAGGCAATCTTCAAACAAGTAAAAGTATCATAATCCGGTTCCTCAAAATTCAACTGACCGATTTTTGCCAGATTTAACCGTTCATAAGGCATCGTTCGACGTTCTTCTTGAAACAATGCAAATTGAATGGGGTAAACGCATATCAGGCAGCCCCATTTGTGCAATAACCGAACCATCTATATATTGAACCATGGAATGGATAATACTCTCTTTATGTATAACGACATCGATTTGCTCCGGTGTTAAATCAAAGAGCCACTTTGCCTCTATAACTTCCAACCCTTTATTCATCATTGTTGACGAATCAATGGTAATTTTTGCTCCCATAGACCAATTAGGGTGTTTTAACGCCTCTTTCTTTGTTACCTTTTTCAGGGCATCTATTTTCTTACCTCTAAAAGGTCCACCTGAAGCAGTCAATATCACTTTTTCTATACGCTCATAGGGCGTACTTCCAATACTTTGATATATAGCTGAATGTTCGCTATCTACCGGTATAATAGCCACTCCATATTCTTTTGCTAAAGGCATAATAATCTCACCGGCTGTTACAAGTGTTTCTTTATTGGCTAGAGCAATCGTCTTTCCTGCTTTAATGGCAGCAACCGTTGGTTTCAATCCAATCATACCTACAATAGCAGTCACAACAATATCCGTCCGGGATAAGGTAGCCACTTTTATTAGCCCCGCCATTCCGGCTATTATTTCCGGCATAGGTACCGTCGTATCCTTTGCCAATTTATCTTTAAGTTCCTTAGCCGAATTCTCATCCATCATCGCTACCACTTCTGGGTGATAGCATTGACACTGTTCATACATTAAAGCAACATTTTTATTGCCGGACAGTGCCAAAACCTTCAGTTCTTCATGTAAGTCAACGATTTCTAACGCTTGAGTACCAATAGAACCCGTTGAACCAAGGATACTAATTCGAGTCATAATTAACCAACTTTCTATTCCATAATAATCGTACAAAATAATAGGCTTAAACGCTACCTAAAATCTACTCTTAACATTATATTAACCCCCTAATATGAAGAGCGTAACATAATAGATAAAAGGCGTTACAAATAAAATACTATCCACACGGTCTAATATACCTCCATGCCCTGGTAAAAGTTTTCCAAAATCTTTGATCCCTCTTGCTCGTTTCATAGCCGATGCTGATAAATCCCCAAATTGACTGACGATTGAACCAACAAAACCCATCAGAGCAAATCCTATAATCTGGATATCAGAAAATTGATGAATTTGACTATTCACAAACCCTATATATACAACTGTTAATACTATAGAACCAATCAACCCACCTATTGCCCCTTCAATACTTTTATTGGGACTTACTAAGGGGGCAAGCTTATGTTTCCCTATAGCACTTCCTACTAAATATGCAAAGGTATCACTTCCAAAAGAAATGAGTAGCACAAGCCAAATCATATAAAACCCAATCTCATTCATTCCACGAATCAAAAGCACATGGTACAGTGTAACCCCTATATATACAAATGCAAAAACACTGAACATAACGGCTTCAATCCGCATCTTAGGATACTTCATTATATAGAAGATAAATCCCATAATAAGCAGAACAAGTCCTCCTGCCATTATATATTCAGGTTCCTTCAATGCATGACTCAGGAAAAGAAAACCTGTTCCGACTACTTGAAAGACGAATAGTGCAGGCTCTTTAATGTCAAAGGCTTTATTAAATTCATAAAATCCGATTGCTGATGCTATCATTAGCAGCACATACAACCATACGCCACCCACCCAAATAGGTATCAGAGCAAAGGGTAAGGCTATAATAGCAGTGATTAATCGTATCTTCATGACTTGACGCCTCCAAATCGACGGTCTCTCTGTTCATATTGCGATATAGCTTCTTCCAAATCTGCTTTTTTAAAATCCGGCCAATAAACCGGCGAAGCAATATATTCAGCATAAGCCCCTTGCCATAACAAGAAGTTACTTACACGCATTTCTCCACTCGTACGAATAATTAATTCAGGGTCAGGAATCGTTACAGTGTCTAAGTAATAATTCATAGCACCTTCATCCAGTTCCTGAATACGTTCTATAATATGTTCTTTACTAAAATGTTCATCATCTGTTTGATAAACTAAATCCGTCATCATATGCTTAACACCACGAATCATCTCATCACGACCGCCATAATTAATCGCAATTTGAAGCTGTAATCCGTCATATTCTTTGGATGCATCTTCTAATTTTTCAATGGCATCACGAATATCCGCGTCCAAATCCTCTCTTCTACCGATAACACGAACACGCATATTGTTTTTTTTCGACATTTTAATACTTTCTTTCAAATATTGACGCAATAGACCCATCAAAAAGGAAACTTCTTCTGTCGAACGTTTCCAATTTTCCGTTGAAAACGCATAAACAGTAATGTATTTAACGCCTAAATCATAGGCATCCTTACAGATTTGTTCTAATGTTTCGCTACCTTTTTTATGTCCGAAAGTACGGGGTTTTCCTTGAGCCTTGGCCCAACGTCCATTTCCATCCATAATCAATGCAATATGTTGTGGTATCATCCTGTCACCTCTCCTAAACATTTTATTAAATCATGACCACCCGTAAAACGGGTGGTTTGCTCCACCCCTATAAGGGGTTGTTACCGGCCAGCGCCTCAAGACGCTGGCTTTCACTTCGTTCAAGCTACACTGCCTTTGCCACTTTCGCCTGACCCTAAAGGGTCCTTTGTATTACTCGCTATCCCTTGAAGGGATCTTCATATTCTTTAACACTTAGCTTATCTTTTGTTATATCGTGTTTTTCTTGATCTCGAATATATTTTTGTATCGTAGCCTCGTTGAGTCCTACTGTCGTCACATAATATCCCTCTGCCCAAAAATGTCTATTTCCAAATTTATATTTTAGGTTTGCGTGCTTATCGAACATCATAAGCGCACTCTTCCCTTTTAAATACCCCATGAAACTTGAGACACTTATTTTAGGTGGTATACTCACTAGCAGATGGACATGATCTTTCATCATATGACCTTCGATTATCTCGACTCCCTTGTATCTACACAATGTTTTTATTATCTCTTTTAACGACTCCCTGTATTGATTATAAATAATTTTCCGTCTATACTTAGGAGTGAACACTATGTGATATTTGCACATCCATTTTGTTCGTGCTAAACTATTAGCCTTATTTGCCATTAAAATCACCTTTCTTTCTTAAATATACTGTAGCCTGAACAACTTCAGTATACCGAAAGGTGATTTTTTTGTACAACAATCGACGCGCACCCGTATAACGGGTGGTTTAGTGTTTCGCACGCTTCGCGAGCTCAACTGACTAAAGTCTATAATAATGCCAAAAGTCCCCTCTTTCGAGGGGCCCTTGTCGTTTGTTTTTTTACACTTTATTAGACCTTTAACAATTCGTTCGTTTTATTTGTCACATGTTGATCAATGCTCTTAATAAAATCATCGGTCATTTTTTGAACATCATCTTCAAGCCCTTTTAAATCATCTTCAGTAATCGTATTATCTTTTTCCAATTTTTTCAAATGATCATTTGCATCACGGCGAATATTACGGATAGCGATCTTGGCATCTTCACCTTTTTTCTTTACATCTTTTGTTAAATCCTTACGGCGCTCTTCCGTTAATTCAGGAAATGACAATCGGATAGCTACACCGTCATTTTGGGGATGAATCCCGATATCAGACATATTAATTGCTTTTTCTATCGCTGATAGCATGGTCTTATCCCAAGGTTGTATTTGAAGTAAACGCGGTTCAGGTACACTAACATTTCCGACTTGGTTAATAGGTGTCGGTTGTCCATAATAGTCCACACTAATTTGGTCTAACACATGGGGATTAGCACGTCCTGCTCTAATCGTATTATAGTCATCCTCCAATACGTGAATTGTTTTTTGCATCTTTTCTTTATATGGTTTTAATTCTGCGTTCATAAAATCCTCCTACCTTTTTTATATCGTGACAAGCGTTCCGTTTACTTTACCATCAATTGCATTGACAATGCTCTCTGGTTCATTGAGATAAAAAACAGACATAGGCATTTTGTATTCTAAGCACATAGCTGCTGCCGTTTGATCCATAACTTTTAAACCTTTCGCAATAACATCTTTTAAAGATATAGAATCGTATTTAATAGCTTCCGGATGTGTCTTAGGATCAGAGTCATAAACACCATCAATGTTCTTAGCAAGTAAAATACTGTCGCATTCTGTTTCAATAGCACGTAAAGCTGCCGCTGTATCTGTCGAAAAATATGGGTGTCCCGTTCCTCCGGCAAAGAATACTACATGCCCTTTTTGCATGTATTTCAGACATTTGAATTTATCAAAACATTCTGTCATATGTCCAACTTCAAACGCTGTCATAACATGTGCTTTGATACCAATTGTACGAAACATTTCTGCTGCATATAAGCTGTTCATTACAGTTGCCAACATACCGATTTCATCTGCTTTTGTACGATCCATGGAATCACTGCTTCGGCCTCGCCAAAAATTGCCGCCTCCAATAACCACACCGACCTGTACGCCTTTATCCACTAATTGTTTTACTTGTCCGGCAACTTCTAATACTGTGGTTTCACAAAAGCCTTGACTTTTGTCTCCCGCCAATGCTTCTCCGCTCAATTTGAGCAATATTCTTTTTTTCTTCATGTTTGACACCTCACATTACTAATTTATCATATCTTCCGTTGAAATACTAGAACTAATATTGAAAATCATCTGTATCATCTCAAAAAAAAGGAAACACCAAGGTGTTTCCTACTGTGTGTTCAATCTTATTATTTCAATTGATTCGCTACTTCTTCAGCAAAGTTTTCTTCTTTCTTCTCGATACCTTCACCTGTTTCAAAGCGAACATAGGATACTAATTCAAGTGAACCACCAACTTCTTTAGCTACTTGATCAATATATTTTTGAACTGTCAAATCACTATCTTTAACATATGTTTGATCTAACAAACATACTTCTTTTAATTGTTTATTTAAACGACCAATAATCATTTTATCAATGATTGATTCCGGTTTATCAGGATTTTCATTGATTGCTTGTTGTTTCAAGATTGTTTTTTCTGACTCAATATAATCTTGATCAACTTCCGCACGTGAAAGATATACTGGTGGCAACGCTGCGATTTGCATTGCAACATTACGAAGAGCCTCTTTAACTGCATCATTAACAACCGTTGCTTTTGCTTCTACTAATACGCCGATTTTACCGCCGGCATGAATATAAGATGCAACTACACCTTCACTAGCTGTTAGTTTTTCGAAACGACGAATACTTAATTTTTCACCAATAACTGCAATTTGTTCATTAAGAACATCTACAACAGTTTTTGATCCGTCAGCAATCCATGCTTCAGCCAAGAATGCATCAATATCCGCAGCGTCAGATACAAGCGCTTGTTCTGCTACTTGATCAACAAATGTACGGAATTTTTCATTTTTAGCTACAAAGTCTGTTTCGGAGTTAACTTCAACAACAACAGCTGTTTTATCATCATCACTTGATTTTGATGCTACAATACCTTCTGCTGCTACACGGCCAGCTTTTTTAGCCGCCTTTGCAAGACCTTTTTCACGTAATACTTCGATTGCTTGATCGATGTTACCGTCAGTTTCTGTTAATGCTTTCTTACAATCTAACATTCCTGCGCCGGTTCTTTCTCTTAATTCTTTTACTAATGCTGCAGTAACTGCCATTTTATTATACCTCCACGTATTGTTTTGTCTGAAAAAGCCTTAATAAAGCTTCTTAAATTTCATATTGATTTCAAAAAAATGCTTCAACAGCGATGTTGAAGCATTCAGTTTTTATTTATGATTGACACTTTGCCAATGTATAATCCGAACTATTCAGCTGCAACTTCTTCTTCAGCAACATCAGATAATTGCTCACCTTGATTTGCTTCAATAACTGCATCAGCCATTTTTGATGTGATTAATTTAACCGCACGGATTGCATCATCGTTACCTGGAATTACATAGTCAATTTCTTCAGGATCACAGTTTGTATCAACAATACCGATAAGTGGAATACCTAAGATATGTGCTTCTTGGATTGCAATTCTTTCATTACGTGGATCCACGATAAAGATAGCATCCGGTACACGTTTCATTTCTTTTATACCACCAAGGTTCTTTTCAAGTTTTGCCATTTCAAGACGAAGACCAATAACTTCTTTTTTAGGAAGTAAATCAAAAGTGCCTTCTTCTTCCATTTTTTCGATTTCTTTCAAACGGTTGATACGACTTTGGATTGTTTGGAAGTTTGTTAACATACCACCCAACCAACGGTTATTGACATAGTACATACCACAACGCTCAGCTTCTTTTTGAATAGACTCTTGAGCTTGTTTTTTTGTACCTACGAAAAGTACAGTACCACCATCAGCAACGATTTCTTTAATCTTATCGTATGCTTTATCTACTAATTTAGTCGTTTTTTGTAAGTCAATGATATAAATACCGTTACGTTCTGTAAAGATATATTCTGCCATTTTAGGGTTCCAACGACGTGTTTGATGTCCGAAGTGAACACCTGCTTCTAAAAGTTGTTTCATTGAAATAACGCTCATGTTATTACCTCCATATTGGTTGTTTTCTTCCGTATATATCATTTTTCCTACAAACCGACTCAGCGGCACCTTATAAGAAATCAATATACGTGCTTTTTACCCGAGTGATAGTATATCACAAGGCTTCAAGTATGACAAGCCTTTTATTGAATTTGATCCGTTTTATTCTCTTCCGGCATAATCATGCCTAGTTCCTTTGCCTTATTAATGACATCTTCGTCACTTAAGTATACATTTTCAACCTGTTTAACTTGAATCATTCCCAAGGCATTGGCACGTGATATAATTTCTTCATCACTTATTACAGCTTCTGATTCTATAGGAATCTGCGTCAATACAATGAAAAAAATAGCCGCTGTTACAATTAATCCTATTCCAAAACCACGTATCAAACCTATACGATGAGATAATCGAATTGATTGCTCCTTCATTGCTTCACCTCCTATTTATTCTCTACTGCCCCATGATCCAAAGGACTCTATTCATTAGTGATACAAATTGAGAACCAAATCAACTTGCCCTTTTCCTATGTGTAACTGCTTTGCTATATCTGTACTAGATTTTCCTTCCTTCGCCAATTTAAGGATTAACTCATTATAATTCATTAGCTCCTGATCTGCCAACACTTCCTTTGCGTTGCCCGCGTCACTAATTTCTTCATTGGTAGAATCAGAAATCGGTTTATCCACCTGTGCCTCTGCGTATATATTCGTTACTTCCTTTTGCTTTTCAGATACCATTTGATATAGGAACAACAATTCTTTGTGCTTTTTATCAAGCTCCGCTTTCAAGTATTCACCATATTCATTTAGCTCTATAATTTTTTGGCGTACATCGTCATATTCAATTTTTTCATCCTGATTTTTTTCTTTTTTTTCTTTACTCGACTGTAACTTTTGTTGCTCATAACGCGAATAAAGAATACTCACAATTATAACGATTATTCCAATCACTATAACTGTGAGTATTAGTCCATTATATACAGTCATACTGCACTCCTTAACCTTATAAATGATTTAATGACATTCATTATTAGACCTACACTTGCACATCTATTTTGTGATAGCTTTTAGGTAAAGGTGCTTTTTTTCTGGAACGATCATTTTTAAGTTTTCGCTCCTTCGGCTTTTGATAGCCATATGCATTTTGTCCCTCTTCCTTAGCATCTGGCTGATTGTCCATCTCTTGGTCTTCGTTCGATTGAGCAACAGAACTATTCTGATGTTTAATCTCTTTTTGACTTGACTGAGCAATATTTCCTTGATCAATATTTGGACGTTGATTTTCAAGCTGACGCATGCGACTGACTTCTTGTAGGCGCGGCACCATAACTTGCATATCTAAAGGTCGAATTGCCATAATAATCACTCCAAACTTAAAGGGCTGTTAGTTTAATATCTGGTCCATCTTTATATAAAGTAACGTACTTTAACTCCTCTTTAACATGGTAATATGCATTACCAATCCCAATATGAACACCGCTATACATAACACCCGCAACTTTCACGGTACCGGAATGTCGATTGTTTACTTCTTCTTTTAATTCTTCTAAACGCTTTTGACTAATGTTAATCTTGTTGGTCAGAAAAACTTTGTTCCTAATTGCTGACTTATACATCTCAACTTTGTCATCCTCTAGTTTACCGGCTAATTCTTTACGCTTATTCAACAATTGAATAACCTTTTCTAATTTGTCCGCTTCTTCAGTCATTTTAGGAACCATGAGTTTAAGCTCATTATATTCTTCTAATAAGGCAGGATCAATACCAACTTCAACATCCGTTTGCGTTCCCATATGAGATCCTAATGTACGACTCATAACACTAACCCCTGCACGAACCGTCCCTCCTGAAATCATACCTTTCTTACCTTCTACAGTGACTTGTCCTTTACAGCTAACCTTACTATGTAAAATAGCCTCACTATAAATATCTCCACCACAAACAACATCAGCTTGTTCAATAAATTTAGTTAACAAGTCACCTCCTGCTTCTACATGACTTTTTCCCATGCCTTGTATACCACTATGCAAGGTAATCGTTCCGCCGGCAATAACTGTAGCACCTTCCACAACACCCATCACCTCAATATCTCCACGCGCTTTGACCGTAAAGCCGGTAATAATATTTCCATGTACGATTACAGAACCGTCAAAATCAATATCTCCTGTTGAATTTCCTACGTGATTGGGAACTTCATAGACATCATTTACGACTATTTTATTGTCGAACACACGAACCAAACCATTTTTAGCCGCATATAATTCCATCTTATCGTCACTAATACGTGTATTCTTACCATAACGAATACGTACAGGCTTACCCTTCTTCGCTGAAATTTCAGTCCCTGAAAGATTTTTCCCACTTTTTCCGGGAACTGTTTGTATAACTCGAGCTAACAAATCGCCTTCTTTGACATTACTAATGACACTCAACTTATGAAAATTTACATTACCCTCTTCATCGACTTCCGGGGCATAGTCATTCCCGGTCTCAAAAAAGTGTTCTACATGTCCTGGTATAGGATCAACCGGTTCTTCTCCCTCCGCAACTAGATAAGGGTAATTCATTCTGTGCTCCACCGCAATTTCCTTTAGTACATCAACGTTAATACCAAATAAAACATTTCTAGAACGTAATTCCCGTTCTAACGATTCAGGATTCAGTTCCATTTCCTTTTCTGTCGGAAAAAAGGTGATATATGCACGCATACGATCTTCCCCGATTTCAATCTTATACGGTACACCAACTGCTTCTTCCGAACTTAGCGTATTACCTGAAACTTTTACTTCAAAGTGGTCCACATCTTTTGTCATAGATTCAATTACAGGTGACAAATCAAAATTTCTTACTCCTTTTTTGCGTAATCCTTCCTCAATCTCCTCTACTGTAACCGCTTTACCCGTCGACGTAGGTGCAAATACTTCAACATAATGTCCGTCTGCTTTTTCCGTTATTGTGTAGTATCCATCAAATGCTGTTGCAGCCATGTTAATTCCTCCAATACTGTTGTCTATCTCAGATTTTCCATAGATAGTCAACGAAATTATATATTAAGAATACCCATATATTGGCCCATAACACCTTTCATTTTCTTTAATGATTTTGTATGTAACTGGCTGATTCTTGATTCAGAAACTTCCATTACAATCGCAATTTCTTTTAATGTCATCTCTTCGTAATAGTATAATGTAATAACCCGACGCTCTTTGTCCGTCAATCCCTCAATTGCCTGCACAAGCATCTTCTTGACTTCTTCTTGTTCAATGGCCTCTTCCGGTTGATCAAACCGTTCTTGTTGATGCCCGCCATGGACATCTCCACCTTGTTCAACAAATTCTTCAAAAGAAGTAATATTTAGCGCTTTCGTCTGATCTTGCCATCTATAATATTCATCGACACTTATTTCCAATTCTTTAGCCACGAGTTGGTCCGTCGAATCAATTCCATATTCACTTTCAATTTTATTCATGGCCTGATCAATCATCTTCTGCTTCTTCCGAACGGACCTAGGAATCCAATCCATTTTACGAATATTATCAAGAATAGCCCCGCGTATACGTAAGGATGCATAAGTTTCAAACTTAATACCTTTAGTAATATCAAACTTATCAATGGCATCAATAAGTCCAAATACACCATAGCTTGTCAAATCATCAAATTCAACATTATTACCCAAATACATACTCAATCGACCCGCAACAAATTTAACCAATTGCGCATATTCAACAATTAGCGTCTCTTTAATCTGCGGGTCTTTTGTTTTAACATATTTCTCCCATAACTTTCCACGTTCTATTTCATCCATAACTGCTCCTTTCTCTGGCTAAACTGAACTATTCAGCTATTTTTCAGGAGACTCTTCTTCTAATGAATGGACTTCATCTTCAAGATCCTTTTTCAACTCTTCTTGTTCTCTCACTTCAGATTTAGTAATTATGCGATTAAGTATCATTTGTACTAAACTACCTATAATGAAGAAAACGACAAGTACAATTAACATCGTGTATGCCGTTCTTTCAATCGAGTAATCAAAAAGGAGACTTGATACCGCTACAATAATTCCGGCTACAAGCATTAGAATCGTATTCAAATTACGTATATGCATATCCATCCCCCTTTATTGAATATCCAATATGACTTAAATAATTTTAAGCTCCTTACCAATTGTTTTGATATACAGCTCTCCGGTTTCAGAATAGAATTCTATGGTACGACCATAATTCAATCCACAATCTTCTGCAAGAATCGGAATATTCAAACTCATCAATTTCTCACGGCTTGCAACGGCATTTCTGTCACCAATTCGCATCAAATCATTGGTACTACCAAAGGAGAACATTTGTGCTCCTCCTGCTATTTTAGCCACCATGCGTGTTTTACTCGCACCTAAGGCAATCATATCTTTAATTAATTGATCGACCGCCGTATCTGCAAATTTAGCAATGTTGCTATTATTTTTGATCTGTGTGCTATCCGGTAACATAATATGTGCCAAACCACTGACTTTTGTTCGTGGGTCATAAAGGACAATACCGATACATGAGCCTAAACCGAGCGTTGTTAAGGCATCCGGTGCTTTACACACCTTCATATCGGCCATTCCCACTTTCAGCATAGTCATTCTGTCATAAGTCCCAAACTATTAAGAATAGTGGCATAGGATTCCAAATCCGGTATCAATATGAAATATCCAAAAACCCGCTCAAGTTCTCCACCAAAATCTGTTTGTATCAAAAGTGCTCGATCTCCAACTTTGCCGAATTCTATAGCCGGTACGCTTAATATCGCTCCTGCCATATCAATCGCCATATTAGGCACTGTTCCGATAATTTTCAAATTGGTCAATGAAGACAAGGAGGAAAGATAGGCTCCCGCAATAATATTTCCTATTTCATTTAATGCAGAAAGGTCCATTTCTGTGAAATCTTCAAAACGATCAATATCTCTACCCATTAGCATATTCACTAAATTATGGGCCGATTTCTGTTCAAGAACAAACATCATCATCCCATTAACTTGGCCTTCAACGCCAATCAATATTCCGACAATAGGATTTTCAGCACCTCCCAAAACTTCTGATAAATCCTTAAACTCCAACACATTAACTTGAGGAATACCCATGTCAATACGCTTATTTATCATTTGAGACAGTGCAGTTGTCGCATTTCCGGCACCAATATTTCCTAGTTCCTTTAGAATATCTAGATGCATACTATCAATATTATTAAAATCTATATCACTCATTGGTGTCACCTTTCTTATTCATCAACGCCGATAATCGCAGCAACATGTAACAATGTTACAAGTTCATTACCAATCTTACCAACTGCATATACATACTTCGCTTTCTCATCTTCCGTATCTCGAACAAGCTTTTCAATTTGATCTTCACCCAGTTGTATGACTTCCATAACTTGATCTACAATTAATCCGATAGCATTGCCATCTACTTTAACAATTATAATACGTGTACTGTTCGTATACTCATCATCTTCAAGATCAAATTTCTTACGAACACTCATAACAGGAATAATTTCTCCACGCTGGTTAATGACACCTTTTATGTGCGCAGGTGCATTAGGAACACGTGTTATATTTACCATACGTACAATATTTTGCACCAACTGTATATTAATCCCATATTGCTCCTGATCAAATTTTACTACAATAAACTGTTTTATATCAACTGATTTTTTTTCTTGTACATCCATTTTGACACCTCCGTTATACCAATGAATTGACATCAAGGATTAGAGCAACTTCACCATCTCCAAGTATCGTGGCACCTGCAATAAGTTTAATATTATTGAGATATTTGCCTAAGGTTTTAATAACAATCTCTTGTTGTCCGATTAATCCGTCAACAACAAAACCTGCTTGTTTATCCCCTTTATTAACGATAACTACAGTGACAGAATCCTTATTTTCTTCTTCCTTAACAACATCGAGAATCTTATCAAGGTGTACAATCGGAATGACATGTCCACGTAGATTAATAACTTCTTGATTTTGAATATACTTAATATCGTCAAGTTTAACATCTTCAATGTTTTGAATGGTATTCAAAGGTATCGCATATTTTTCTTCACCAAGACGTACCATTAAGGCTTGAATAATAGCCAACGTCAATGGAAGACGAATAATAAAGGTTGACCCTTTCCCAAACTTTGTTTTTACTTCAATATCACCACCAAGAGCCTCAATCTTAGTCTTAACAACATCAAGACCAACACCACGTCCTGAAACGTCTGAAATCTTATCTGCGGTTGAAAAACTCGGTTTGAACAATAGATCAATAATATCTTGATCACTCATGGCCTCCGCTTGATCTCGAGTAATTGTACCACCATTAAGGGCTTTTGCCTTAACTTTATCCAAATTGATACCGCGACCATCTTCTCCAACTTCAATAACAACATTATTACCATCTTGGTATGCATCTAAGTATACATTACCAACTTCAGGCTTACCTGCCGCTTTACGTTCTTCAGGTGGTTCCAATCCATGATCTCCGGCATTACGAATCAAATGAACTAACGGATCCCCGATTTCATCGATAACGGTACGATCAAGTTCTGTTTCTTCACCGGACATATGCAATTCCATATTTTTGTTTAACTTCCTTGATAAATCCCGAATAAGTCTTGGGAATCGATTGAAGACCCGCTCTACCGGAACCATTCGAACTTTCATAACCGCATCATGTAGATTGGTCGTTATACGTTCTAAATATTCAATCTGCTCATTCATATTTTGATTGTTATTTTCGACTGTTTCCAACCCATTCTTAACAATAATAAGCTCACTCACTAAGTTCATCAAATTATCCAATCGTTCAATATCAACACGTACCGTACGATTAGCCTTTGGTTTTGCTGTTTGAGCTTGTTGCGCTTGTTGAGCTTTTGCCTTTCCTTCTGATTGAACCGGTGCCTTGCTTTCTTCTTTCTTCTCAGCTACCTTTTCCTTTTCGTCAGACTTAGCTTCACCTTCAACATGCATCGAATCGATAAGTACATCTTCAACTTCAGCTATCGATTTTAATTCCTTAACAAATGTTTCTGCCAACTCTTCTGTGACAACAAATACGGAAAAATCCAAATCAAATTTTTCATCCTCAATATCTTGAACATTGGGATAGGATTTTATGATTTGTCCCAATTTTTCAAGCGTTCTAAAAATAATAAAAGCACGAGCTGATTTTAATACACAACTCTCCGCTATAATGATTGTTATACCGAAGACTTTAAAGTTTTCTTCTTGTGCTTTCAAAATAGCGTTTTTCTCATATTCATTAAAGGAAAGCATTAAGTGCTTCCTAGCATCTTCTTTACCTGCATTCTTTGCATCTGATGCCACTACAACTTCGGCTGCATCATCCGGTTTGGCAGAACTTTCTTGAGTAGCAACTTTAGGCTCTGCATTTTCACCTTCCAAAATAGCATTCAAACGACCAATAATCGGTTGATTGTCTTCTTCACCTTCATTTCCTGTCTCAACAATGATATCAATATATTTTTCCAAAGCATCCAGACATTGGAACAACACATCTAACAACTCTGCTGATGTACCGATGTTACCATTTCTTATCTCGGATAATACATTCTCCATATCATGTGTTAATACAGTCATCCTTTTAAATCCCATTGTTGCTGCCATTCCTTTTAATGTATGAGCAACACGAAAAATCTCATTCACCAAATCTTTATTTTCCGGTGATTTTTCCATTTCCAACAATGATTCATTTAAATTTTGTAAATGTTCCTTTGACTCTTCAATAAACATCTCAAGATATTGCGATACATCCATCTAGAGCACCTCCACTTTATTAACGATTGCTTTTGATATTTGGTCTAATGGTACAATTTCATCGGCTATACCTTTTTCGACCACCGACTTTGGCATCCCATACACAACACAGGATTCTTCATCTTGAGCTATTATATGTATGTTCCTTGCATTTTTTAAATCTTGAAGGCCATCTCGTCCATCAGCTCCCATACCGGTCATTATGACCCCAATAACATGTGGAATCTTTATGTTTGTAATAGATGTCATCATAACATCTACAGCCGGTTTATGTGCGCCTTTCTTAGGACCATCTGACAATTCAACATAATAATCACTACCGCGTTGTGTTACAAGCAAATGTCTGTCACCCGGTGCAATATATGCCCTACCGTTGACTATTTTTTCACCATGTTCCGCTTCTTTTACTTCAATTTCACTTAACTGATTCAAACGTTCTGCCAAGGATTTAGTGAATCCCGGTGGCATATGCTGTACAATGACGATTCCCGCATCTAGGGATTTAGGTATATATGGTAAAACATATTGCAATGCTCTCGGACCTCCTGTAGATGTACCGATAGCAACTAACTTGGTCATTTTCTCATTACTCCTTGATTCCCCTGATGAGACTGGTGCAGTATTCGTGAAAACTCTGGATGGCCGTCTTGAACTACTCGTTACTCCTACCGTGCTTTTAATGGAAGGTTTGAATTTAGCAACAGATTTTTTCCCCGAATCCGCTGCTGCTACAATTTTATCAATTAATTCAGCACGTATCTCATCAGAATTAACTTTGAATATATTATCCGGTTTCGCAACAAAGTCAAAAGCTCCAAGCTCCAAGGCTTGAATGGTCTCAGTCGCTCCTTCTTTTGTTAACGTCGACAACATAATAACCGGAATCTTATGATTCTCATTGAGTTTTTTTAACATGGTTAATCCGTCCATTACCGGCATCTGTATATCTAAAGAAATAACATCCGGTTTCAGCTGATCCACCAAAGACAGCGCTTCTTGACCGTTAGCCGCCGTTCCAATTGTTTCACATCGATTGTCACTATTAATTATATCAGAGATAACCCTTCGCATGAATGCAGAGTCATCAACAACCAGTACTTTTTTCTTATTGCCCATACAATCACAATCCTTTTTCTTTTTTTCTGCGTCTTCGTTCTTCTTCAAAGATGAACTTAATAATGAATTCTCTATCGTCCATCGATAAATCCGTAAAACGTACGCGTGTTTGATAGGTAGCCACATCTGGTTCTATCGGTTTACTTTGAATGACTTCACCTGTTGTTTCAATCATCGTTTGATTATCATCCAATTGAAGTTGAAGGTAACAATTAATATACTCTTGTTCTTCTAATTGATGTTTCGTTGCAAACCGTAATCCGCCTCCACTTATATCCAAGATGGTACCCGTTTCCCACTCTTCCTCTTCTTTATCTTTATCTTTATACTTGAAGTTGAGAATACAATTCATTCGATAGTATTGTCGTCGTTGATATTTTTTTAATGGTGTTAATAATTCTAAATCCATGAGATGAAGATTATCTTCTTTATAACGATTAGCAATAACAACTTCTCCGCGAAGCAATCCTCTGTCCGTAAAAATATTGGCATAGTAGACGGTCTCTTTTTGCAAAGGAATAATTCGCCCCCCCTCAATAGGAGCCTGAATTGTTAATAACCCATTCTCCTTAAGCTCAGATATCATACTATAGTATGTATCTGAATCCACCAAATCTGTTTTTTTTGAAAGTTCGATTTTATCGCCTAGATTTACTGTGGATTGAACCATTTCCCTACCTCCTATCTTTACGTCTCAATATACTAGTAAAAATGCTGCCTAAACCACTGGATGCTTCTTTTTGGTAACTCTTGTTTTGAATAATATTCTTACTCAAAGCCTCAAATCCTTTTGTCACTTGCGCCTTCGGATACAGTATAGAAACAGGTTTTTGTTCTATAACCGCACGAGGCAATGATTTATCTTCAGGCAAGAAACCTATATTCTTCAGTTCCATGTCCAAAAACTTCTTGGTCACTTTGTTTAATTTATCAAAAATATCCAATCCTTCTTCATCATCCGACACTCGATTAACTAATACACTAATGTGCTTTTCCATCTCACCAATTTGATTATTCTTAATCGCTTTTAGCACTGCATAAGCATCTGTAACCGATGTCGGTTCAGGCGTTGTCACCAGTATAATCTCATGAGAGGCATAAATAAAACTCAAGACCGCATCTGAAATTCCTGCACCTGTATCGATAATAATCACGTCCGCATAACGATCCAATTCACCGATCTTTTCTACTAGAAAAGATATTTGGGAACTATCCAGCTTTAATAATTCTTTAACCCCAGATCCGCCGGATAAAAATTCTATGCCCATAGGGCCTGTTGTGAGAACCTCTTGAATCTGTTTATTATTATAAATAATATCAAATAAGTTATATTTCGGAATGATACCAAAAATAACTTCAATATTGGCTAAGCCAAAATCTGCATCGAATATCACCACATTTTTTCCCATTTTTCTTAATTGAATAGCCAAATTAACAGAAACGTTGGATTTACCTACACCACCCTTACCTGATGTAACTGTAATGACCCTCGCCCTATTAGTACCCAAAATTTCATTTCGTTTGACAATATTTCTAAGACTACTTGCTTGATCCATTGTCATCACCTCCTAATAGGTTTTTAGCGATCGCATGGGGATTAATCTCACTAATATCATCCGGTACGTTTTGACCGAACGTAACATAAGATAGCTTTGCTCCCGTCGCCTTTCTAATGTTAAGTATATTACCGTAACTCACGGTTTCATCTAGCTTTGTAAATATAACCTTAAAATCAGTTATATCCCGATAAACATCAACAATACGCATTAAATCTTTATATTTAGTTCCAACACTCAAGGTCAAATATACATCCTTATACTCAATGCTATCTAAAAGATCTTGTAACTCTTTTTGATGCTCATAATTTTTGTGTGATCGTCCTGCCGTGTCAATAAGGATAAGGTCTTTATCCTCAAAAAAACGAACAGCATCAATCAACTCATCTCTTGAGTATATAACCTTTATCGGTACACTAAGTATGTTTGCATAGGTTCTTAATTGTTCAACCGCAGCAATACGATACGTATCGGCTGTAATTAAAGCCACTTTTTTATTCAAATTCAGCGTATAATACGATGCAATCTTCGCAATAGTTGTTGTTTTTCCTACACCTGTAGGTCCGATAAAAAAATGGTATTTGTGTTGCTCATCAATGTTTATTGTATCATAATCGGCTAGATTTTTTACAATACGTTTATATACAATCGAGATCAAATCATCAATGTCATGATTCTCTTCCGACATATATTCTGAAAGGCCACTAACAAGTTCATTCGCATAATGTTCATCCACTTCATTATCCAGCAATTGTTCATAAATCAGCTGTAATGCCGGCGGTTCAGCCGTTGGTTTCTCTTGATATTCTTCAGCTATAGGAATCGTCTGAGTTTCCGGTTCATATACCACTTCCGGCTGACTTTGCCTAGACATTTCTTTTTGGATATCCACATGTTTTTCCTGCTTTGACGAAAACCGCTCTATGAATCGTTTAAATTCATCCAATTCAGAAGCCGTATCTTCCCCATCATTCGGCATACGATTTGCCGATATCATAGCATTATTCTTCATAACATGCTCCGCATTTAATTCAATCTTTGGATAGTGCCGATCTGCCATAACCGCTCGATCATCAATAGCTGCTGTAACTTCTACGAAAGGCTTTCGAAACAGGCGAAATACACCTTTAGGCCGGATATGCTTGACACTGACGATTAAAGCATCACCACCTAATTCCTCTTTCACTAAAATCATGGCATCCTTTTCTGTTTGTCCTTTATACTTGTGTATTTTCATGCTATACTCACCATCCCAACGGATTGAAGTTCAACTTGATTATCCAGCTCACCGTAAGAAATAACGATAACATCCGGATAGCGTTCTTCTATCAAACGTTTGTAATAAATACGTACAATAGGTGATGTTAAAATAATCGGTGTTCTTCCCATCGCTTCTTGTTTCTGTACCGCTTGGCCTGTTGCTGTGAGCAACGCTTCTATAATTTCAGGGTCTAGCGATAAGTACATACCTTGTTCCGTACGTTTTACCGAATCCATAATTGTTTGTTCCATAGACGGATCCAATGTCAGTACTTGATTCGTATCTTCATCGAAAAATCGCTTGCTGATACTCCGCTTTAACGCCTGACGTACATACTCTGTTAATATATCCGGGTCTTTATTGGTTATCGCATAATCTGCCATTGTTTCGAATATGGTGACCAAATCCCGTATGGATATACCTTCTTTCAATAAGTTCATCAAAACTTTCTGGATATCCCCAACGGACATAATTTTAGGAACCAACTCTTCTACCAATGTAGGGTTGGATTCTCCTACATTAGATACTAACGTTTTAACATCTTGACGGGTCAATAGCTCATCTAGATGTTGCTTAATAACTTCTGTTAAATGTGTAGCAATAATAGATGGCGGGTCGACAACAGTATATCCCATTGCTTCAGCGCGTTCACGTTGACTTTCAGTAATCCACAAAGCCGGCAATTTAAAGGCTGGTTCTATCGTATCAATACCGTCTATTTCATCCTCAATAAAACCGGGATTCATCGCCATATAGTGATCGAATAAAATTTCACCCTCTGCCACTTGATTCCCCTTTATTTTAATAATATACTGGTTTGGATTCAATTGGATATTATCTCTTAAACGAATAATCGGTACTATGGTTCCAAGCTCTAACGCAATTTGACGACGTATCATAACAACTCGATCCAACAAATCCCCACCTTGACTAGCATCTGCTAGAGGAATAATACCATATCCAAATTCCAACTCTATAGGATCTACCTGTAATAGACTCACTACATTTTCAGGTTTACGTATTTCTTCGGCTTCTACATCCTCTGTCGATATTTCTTCCTCTACAACTTGTAACGCCAATTGATTTTTTATTTGCAGACCTGCAATAATCGTTAAAATACCACTACCAGATACAATCGGTATACTTAACGGTGTTACAATACCAAGAAATATAAGCGCAGAACCTGACAAATATAATACTTTTGGCATTTGAAAAAGTTGTGAAATAAGCGTTGAACTCGAATCAGCTTCCGTCGTAACCTTTGTGACCAGCATACCTGTAGCAAGAGCAATAAGTAACGCAGGGATTTGACTTACCAATCCATCCCCTATGGTTAAAATAGTATACTCATTGACTGCATCCATGATTTCTTGTCCGCGAAACACAACTCCCATAATAATTCCGAAAACAATGTTTATAAAGGTAATAATAAGACCGGCAATAGCATCTCCCTTAACAAATTTACTCGCACCATCCATAGAGCCGTAAAAACTGGCTTCATCCTGAATCTTTTGGCGTCGATCTCTTGCTTGCTTTTCATCAATTAATCCTGAGTTCAAATCGGCATCAATCGCCATCTGCTTACCGGGCATCGCATCCAGAGTAAAACGCGCTGCTACTTCAGCGACACGTTCCGACCCTTTTGTAATAACCATAAAGTTAATAATAATCAAAATAATAAACACAACGATACCAATAAGCAAATTATTACCACCAACAAAACTACCAAATGTTCGGATAACGTTTCCTGCCTTCTGGCTTCCACCCGATAAAATAGCACGTGTTGATGAAACATTTAGAGACAGTCTATACACTGTCATAAAAAGCAATATTGTCGGAAATGCAGACATAGACAAGGCTTCTTTTGCAAACATTGCATTAAATAATATAACCAATGCCAATAGCAGATTAAGCGTGATAAGCACACTAATAATTGTTCCACTGAGTGGAAGAATCATTATAACGACTGCCAATAATATGAATAATCCTAAAATGATATCTCCAAATTTCATGTAACAACACTCCTATTTTTCAGTGAATAAACAAAGGCGAGGACTTCTGCAACTGCTTGATAAAGTTCCGGTGGAATTTCTTCCCCAATCTCAACAGTATAAAAAAGCGTTCTTGCCAATGGTTTATTTTCTACAATTTCGATGTCCAGTTCTTTTGCCTTTTCACGAATTCGTGCTGCAACAAGATCCGCACCTTTTGCCAGAACGATAGGGGCTGTTCCCCGATGTTCATCGTATTTGATTGCAACGGCAAAATGCGTAGGATTGGTAATAATAACATCCGCCTGAGGAATGTCTTGCATCATTCGACGCATAGCTGCTTCCCGCATCTTTTGACGAATCTTTCCTTTGATTTCAGGATTCCCATCCATCATTTTTCGTTCTTCCTTCACTTCTTGTTTCGTCATCTTTAAATCCTTTTCAAATTTATATTTCTGATAAGCATAGTCAATGCCGGCAATAAAGATGAAGAACATTCCAATACGAATAGCCGTATCAAGAACGATATTCACAATCATAATATAGCCTTCATAGACATTAACATCATAAAAATTATAAATCAACGTCTGATAATCTCTTAGCGTCAAATAAACAATAGCCAGTATAATGACAATCTTCAATATAGACTTAATTAATTCGACAATCGTTCTCATGGAAAACACTCGTTTAAATCCTTGAATTGGACTTAATCGATTCAGCTTTGGCTGCAACGGTTTTCCTGTTGGATGCCATCCAACTTGAGCCAAATTAGAAACCAAAGCAATAGCAACAGAAGTTCCTAATATGGGAGCAATAATCCACAACCCTTCACGAAAAAAATAACCATATATACTTCCTGCCGTCATTAGATTCAAATCCTCAATTCCAAAAAGTTGAAAAGCTTCTTTGAATATAACAATCATGCGATCTGCAATCCATGGTCCTATTGCTTTCAGCATAGCAAACATTCCGACAACAATCATTGCTGTCGTCACTTCTACACTTTTTGCGACCTGTCCATCTTCCCTTGCCTTCTCACGTTTCTTAGCTGTTGCTGTTTCTGTTTTCTCTCCTGAACCTCCATCTGCAAAAAGCTGAAGATTCATGGGCATACGATTATCTATCATGACGGCACCATCCCTCTAATAAATCGGTCCATTAGATGAATAAATTCATTAATGAGCATATGTGAAATGTTACTGAATAGAAACATGGTCAAATACATAACCACAAG
This sequence comes from Vallitaleaceae bacterium, assembly GCA_965140555.1. GTDB lineage: Bacteria > Bacillota > Clostridia > Lachnospirales > Vallitaleaceae > UBA1351. The sequence goes on from OZ223259.1 coordinate 62,554, forward strand.
CCCCAACAGTATTTTCAACGGGAAACCGATAACAAACATATTAAGTTGCGGAACTGTTCTTGCTAATACACCTAAAACAATATTGGTAACTAGCATAACAAAAAACACAGGTGCCGATATCTGCAATGCTATCACAAAAAACGTTGTAAAATAGTCTGTAAAAGAATCAAACAAATAATTGGTTAAGGTAAATTGCCCAAGAGGTATATAACTAAAACTTTCTTTGATACCTTTAAAAACATACCCATAACTTCGTGTCAAAAGAAAAATAAGCAAAAACAGAAAATAATAAAAGTTACCCGTAATAGTAATCTGTGTCTGACTTAATGGATCAAATACATTGACCATCGAAAACCCTATTTGATAATCTATAAATTGTCCCGCAAGTGTTAATATGGCAAAAACAAAATATGCACTAAATCCAATCATCCATCCTGTTATAAATTCCTTTAACACAAATACAGCAAATTCTATAGGATACACACTGCTATAATCCCCAGCAACAGGTACTATATTAATCATAATAACCGCCGTAAAAAAAGCTATTGTAATTTTTGCCATGGCAGGAATAGCACGATTGCTTAAAAAGGGCATAATCAGCAACATTCCCGTAATTCTTACAAATATCAGCATAAATGCATCTAGATACTGATAAGGATCTTGCAGTAGTAGATTCATACCACCCCCTCCATTCTAATTAATGAAGGCCGGAATACTCTGCATTGTATTAACAAAAAATTCCACGAGTCGTTGGCCAATAAAGGGTCCAAAGATTAAAATCCCAATAAATACGGCTAGTATCTTAGGTACAAAAGCTAATGTTTGCTCTTGTATTGATGTAATTGTCTGAAATATACTTACAAGAAGGCCAACGATCAACGCCATTAACAATAAAGGTGCTGATGTAATGATTACCACATAGACAGCCTCTCTTGCAAAATCAATAACTATCTGTTCATTCATACCCGACATCCCTTTCTAAGCTTCTATCCAAAGGAGTTAACCAACTGACCGATAATCAAGGTCCACCCATCTGCTGCAACAAACAACAATAATTTAAACGGGAGAGAAATCATGACCGGCGGTAGCATCATCATACCCATTGACATGAGTGTACTTGCAACGACCATATCAATAATAATAAATGGAATGTAGATAAGAAATCCTATTATAAAAGCTGTCCTTAATTCACTCGTAATAAATGCGGGAATAAGCGTCTCCGTCGGTATATCATCATAACTTTCTATCGTATCAACTTCTGCTATATCTAGAAATAAACGTAAATCTTTATCCTTAACTTGAGTCAACATAAACCCTCGTATAGGTTCTAATCCACGTTCTATCGCCTCATCTTGACTTATTTCTCCGGCTGAATAGGGTTCTAATGCATCGGCATTCACTTGAGTAATCACCGGTGTCATAATAAAGGCAGTCAAAAAAAGGGCTAAACCTATAAGTATTTGATTTGGAGGCGTTTGCTGCGTTCCTAAGGCGCTTCGAACAAAATGTAATACGACAATAATACGCGTAAACGATGTCATCATAATCAATAGCGAGGGTGCTAAAGCGATTAATGTCAAAATAAAAAGTATCTGCAAACTACTGACAACATCACTTCCGTCTTCGGCAGCGGATACATTAAAATCAAAGGAGAAGGGGACCGCGGGGTCATCTGTATCTGTTGCACTTATCGACGTCATTGAGATGTTGCACCATAAGAGCGCAAATACTATCCATACAATAAGAATCTTTTGTTTATTCATCTTTAGTTTCATGGTGATTTACTCCTGTATTCATCTGATCCGTTTTCTTGAGCTGCTTCAAAATATCGCTAAACGGTTTGCGTACAGGATTCCCCTTTATATCCGAGACCATGACATCCTCCTCATTAAGCACTGCAATGGTTTCAATATGATCTTTACTCACACCGATAACTGCATATTTATTCCCCATACGAATAAGTTGAATAGAAGAGTGTCTTAAGCCAATACGTATTCCTTCCACAATCTCAAGATTCACATTCCGTTTCATTCCCTGCTGCATCCTTGCGACCAAAAAAGTAGTCAAGAATGCAGCAACAATGATAAACAAGAATACTGCTAACATCCCAAGCATCTGACCAAAATCCCCAATGCTTGATGTATTAAATACCAGCAACCTTATATAATTTAACACGTAATCAACCTGTCACTTTACTAACAGCTTCTATAACACGCTCTGCCTGGAAAGGTTTAACGATAAAATCCTTAGCTCCAGCTTGAATGGATTCAATAACCATCGCTTGTTGTCCCATCGCTGAACACATGATAATATTGGCATTACCGTCTACTTTCTTGATTGCCTTAACGGCTTCTATTCCATCCATTTCAGGCATTGTTATATCCATAATTACCAAATCAGGAGTAAGTTCAGTAAATTTTTCGACTGCCTTTGCTCCGTTTTCAGCTTCTCCTACAACATTGAAGCCGTTTTTACTCAAAATATCTTTAATCATCATTCTCATAAAAGCAGCATCATCTACAATTAATATATTCTTTCCTGCCATTTTATCGCTCCTTATCTATTCCTAAATAATATGGTTTCATTATAGCATACATCATTTTAAACTTCATTGAATATTTTAACATACGGGCCATTTTTGTATAGTTTTTACGATGTTTTCTACTCAAACATGCATCTTAACCTAGCGGAATACCTCGTTTTACGATTTCAGTTACACGAATACTGAAGTTTTCATCAATTACAACGACCTCGCCTTTTGCTACAATTTTACCATTAACCAATACATCGATTGGCTCTCCGGATAATTTATTCAATTCAATGATTGTACCTGGCGCAAACTCCAATACATCTTTTATTGACCGCCTTGTCCGTCCCAATTCAACTGAAACTTCTAATTGAACATCCATAATAAGATCGATGTTTTCCTTTTGTTGCATAACAGCGCCGACATCAAAATTCTGAAATTGAGCCTGTTGTACTTGAACATTAGGATTTTGGATTGCAGGGTTATTATACATTCCATTCATATTGGATTGAGACATACTCATGTTATTATACATGCCTTGATTTTGTTGCATGCCCATATTCATGTTTGGATTCTGTTGCATACCCTGATTCTGCTGCATTCCACCCATATCTTGTTGCATAGGCATTCCCGTAGCTGCAGGCATGGTGTTATTTTGTGCCGAAGCATTTTGTTGCACTTGCTGTGTCTCTTGAGCTTGTGTTGGCGCAGGTTCTTCCTCTTCAGAATTATTCACAAATTCTCTATAGATATCTTTTGCAAATTCTATGGGGTAGAGTTGCATCATTTCACTATCTACTAAATCTCCAATTTGAAGATGAAAGGATACCTTTATAAAATCCTTACTTAAAAATTCAGCTACCTCTTCTGGATCAAAGGGTTCACTCAGATTAAGGTGTGATGATAATGGTGGCTGAATGTCTATTTTTTTGTGGAACATCGATGACATCGAGGTTGCTGCTGAGCCAATCATTTGATTCATCGCTTCACCAATAGCACTCAAGTGTAAATCATTGAGTTCACCCTCCGGTGATGTTCCGTCTCCACCCATCATTAAATCTGCAATAATCTTAACGTCATCTTCCTTCAAAATAAGAAGATTCGTACCTTCAAGCCCTTCTTTATAGACAATTTGGATGGCAACGCATGGCTTCCCATATTGTTCAACAATTTCATCCCAACTGGTTATGAATACTTGAGGCGTTGTAATAAGCACTTTTTGATTTACAAGAGAAAAAAGTGTGGTAGCTGCTGTTCCCATACTTATATTAGAAACCTCACCAATAGCATCTTTCTCATCATCTGTTATACTTGCCGACGCCGATTCATCATCATCGCTGGAATCCAGTCCTTTAAGCAATGCATTTATTTCTTCTTGTGATAACATATCATCCATCTAATCGTCCTCCCTTCGCATGATCTCGGTAACCATAACCGCATTATTTTTTTCAAACAAGCCGGCTTTAGCCTTGAATTTTTTTATATTTCCAACTAAAACAGATACGTCTTCATTCACTTTCGTATCCAACTTAATAATATCTCCGATTTGCAAATTTACGAAATCGCTAACACTAATTTGACTTTTTCCTAGAATTGCACTGATCGGTATCTTCGTATTACCAATTTGATCCTCTATAAATTCAGAATACTCTTCTTGATCGGCTTCTTGCATTGAGGAATACCAATACTTCGTATTCAATTTATCCATAATCGGTTCTACACAGAGATATGGAATACAAATATTTAATAGTCCCTCGACCTTTCCGATACGAATATTCAACGTAATCAACGCAATTATTTCGTTGGGAGATATGATTTGAGCAAACTGAGAGTTTGTTTCAATTTGTTCCAATCGGGGGTCCACTTCAACAACATTCTTCCATGGCTCAATCATTTGCTCAACAAGAATATTCATCATCTTCTCAATAATAGCTAATTCAATCTCCGAAAAATCTCTTTCTTTATCAAGAGCATCTCCCTTACCGCCTAACAAACGATCCACAATAGCATATCCAATGTTCACACTCATATCGAGAATAATACTACCTTTGAGAGGATAAAAATCTATAATCCCCAACAGTATGGGATTGGAGAGTGCATTCGCAAATTCTGAAAATGCTACCGCTTCTGAATTGATTACATCCACCTGACAAGAACTTCTCATATAGGCCGGTAGCGTAGTTGAAACAAGTCTAGAGTAGTGTTCGTAGATAATTTCTAGTGTTCGTAAATGTTCTTTGGCAAATTTACTCGGTCTGGCAAAGTCATAATCCTTAATCTGTTTTTCTTTGGCTGTCGATTTATATTCTTCAACATCCAGCTCACCGGTATTTAAGGCATTCAGTAGCTGGTCAATCTCGTTTTGTGATAATACCTCACCCATATTCTCACCTCCTATCTAGGTTTTGAAATAACTTTTTCTTAGTCGCGAACAATCAATCCCTTAAAGTATACATTTACAATGGCTTGATTCCCAATTAGTCCATTAACACGATCTACAATATCTTTTTTTACCTCTGCTTGTAAATCAGCATTTCTAAAGTAAGAGGCATCCTTGGTCATTAACCAGGTATTCAAATTATCTTGTATAATCGTCCCTTGACCGGTTAACGCATCTCTCGCTGCTTGAGCATCTTTATCCTCTTTATTAATGGCAAAACCGAGACTAAAAAGAACAGTCGTTGATTTATCCGGATTTTCTTCTTTGGGATACGTAAGTATAAACTGATCTTCTAACTGAAATTCTTCCAATTGTGCTAAGGGAATTGCCGTCGGATCAACATTTTCTGCATCTGCACTGCTCGGATTACTAACAGCATTTTTTATTCCCATCACTTGTAGAAGAACAACAATACTAACGATTAAGGCCAACGCAGCAAAAGCCACATTGAGTATTGGTAATATTTTACTCATAAGAAACGCTCCAATCTTTTATGTTTTATTCGCTTACTGTTTCTTGCGATGTCGTACTCTCTTGTTCTGTAGTAGGCTCTGTCTCTGTTCCGACACTCGTCTCACTATTCGTGTCTGTTTGACTACCCACATAGACTTCATCCGTATTTAACACGACCTTAATTTCAACCCGACGATTAAGCGCCCGGCCTTCTACTGTCGTATTATCAGCTATAGGCCGATATTCACCGTATCCTGTAGCCGCCACTTTTCCGGGATCAAAGTCGTATTTTGTTAGCAACTCTTCTAACACTGCATATGCTCTGTAAGAAGAAAGAATCCAGTTGTTAGGAAACTGAGCATTATTGATACTTAAATTATCCGTATGTCCTTCTATTTGTATATCGTAATCATTATATTCTTCCTCTTGTAAAATACCGGCAATGACACCAATGGCCTCAACCGCCTGGGGTTTCAACCGTGCCTGACCACTGTCAAACAGGAATTCTCCCTGTAGTGTAAATTTCACATAATTAGAAGTGTATGATACGGCAACTGTCGCTTGAAAACCTTCTTGCTCAATCATATCTTGAAATTCTTCTGCAATCTTACCTGCTAATTCATAGGCTTCTGAATTCTCATTCGTTGCATCATTTTCATCATCGTCCTCTCCCGAAGGAGCCGTTGAATCGCCTTGTGTATTTAAAGCCATTCCTCCTTGGAAAACAACTTGAATATCATTCAACTGAGATATACCATTGTTAAGCATCTCGCCTTCAGTCAATGCTTCTCCACCCGGAAATACATCAATTTGATCAGCAAAAGAGCTCATCGCAGCTTTGAATTTTGCGACATCCACACTCGACATAGAGAATAACAAAACAAAGAAACAGAGAAGAAGGGTTACCATATCTCCGTATGTTGACATCCAAGCAGGAGATCCACCTGATGCTTCTTCTTTCTTTTTCCTTTTTGCCATATTTATTCACCTTCGCTTTCACCCTCTGTTGCTGAAAGATTTGCTCGTATAGCCGGTGCCAAGAATGCCTTAAGTTTTTCTTCAATAACACGAGGATTTTCCCCTGCTTGAATAGAAAGAAGACCTTCTATCATAACTTCTTTGAGTAGCAATTCTTCATCACTTCGGACTGCAAGTTTCCCAGCAAACGGAATACAAATAAAGTTGGCCATTATGGATCCATACATTGTCGTTAATAATGCGACTGCCATAGCCGGTCCAATCGCTGAAGGATCATCTAAACTTCCCAACATATTGATTAATCCGATCAATGTACCGATCATTCCCCATGCTGGAGCCAACTCACCTAATTTACTCCATACACCTTGAACATCTTTATGACGGCTCTCGATAAAGCTCAATTCTGTCTCTAATATACTCCGCACGAGTTCCGGATCCGTTCCGTCAACAATCAATAAGATACCTTTTTTCATAAAGGAATCTTCTATAGATTCAGCTGCTTCCTCCAACGCCAGCAATCCTTCTTTCCGTGCCACATTCGAAAGATTTATTATACTTTTAATAACTTCCGACTCATTCATCAGTACTGCTTTGAAGGCAATAGATGCAGCTTTTAAAGAGTTGATAAACTTGTTCATCGGAAAATTTATCAACGTTGAAGCAACTGACCCACCAATGGTAATCATAACCGATGGAGCACTCCAAAAACCTCTTAGACCTCCGACCCCCTTATCCAGAATAATCGAAAATAAGAAGAAGAATATACCAAGTACTAGACCTATTATCGTAGCTAAATCCAAAATTTCCACCTCACGTCATTGTTTAATCTGTAATAAAGCCAGTTTGATGTGCAATCTGTTTGCAAGCCATGACCTTTCGGTATATGTCTTCCATTGATTCACGAACAACGAGCTTTTTCCCTGTTGTTAATGTTATCACCGTATCCGGCGTTTCTTCAACTTGTTCTATTAAATCATTATTAATCAGTACTGTATCATGATTGAATTTCGTTATATAGATCATCATACACCTTCTGCTTTCCGGAGAATTTCTCCTAAACAGTAAAGGAATCAGAGATAGAAAAAACATCCGCTCTATCCCTGATAACCTATTTCATTTTATCATTATCTCTTCAGGTTGACAAGTTCTTGAAGCATCTCATCACTCGAAGTTATAATTCTAGAATTTGCTTGGAAACCACGTTGTGTTGTAATCATATCACTAAATTCCTTGGATAATTCAACATTCGACATTTCAAGCACACCTGATTTGAACGAGCCACCGAGACTTGATACATCAACACCTATACCGTCAAAATCGCCCGAATTGTTCGTCGCTTCAAATAAATTATCCCCAAGTTTTTGTAAACCGGCAGGGTTCTTAAATGAAGCAACAATAACTTGACCTAATAACTTTGTCTCGCCATTTGAATACCGGCCTCTAATCTGTCCATCTCCACTAACTTCAAATCCTTGAATTGAACCGGCTTTGTTCCCAGCTCCAAGACCATCTTTATCTCCGGCTTCTGCTGCTAATGTCGAATTTCCAGAGAACATCGTAACTGAGGAGAAATCCACTTCAAGATTTGTGGGGAAGGTTGAAAATGTTGTATTAATGTTATCAATAGTGAATGTAGCCGGTGTATTCGTAATTTTTCCTGTGTTCGAATCAAATGCTAATGTAACAGTCCCTGCTCCGATAGCATCATTAGTAATTGTATTACCGCTTTCATCCGTAATAGAATTTGCAGGTAGTATAACATCATATACACCCGGAGCCGTTTCTTGCAAACTTAATCCAACCGTATAGGTATAGCCTAATGAATCATATATCTTCATCGGGAATTCAATCCCACCATTAGCCGGACTCAAATCCGTATCATTCTTGTTAACATTTCCCGCTACCGTTGCCTTAGTTGTCATAGACGGTTCCGAGTATAAATTATCCGTACTCAATATCTTCATTGGAGACGCCGTTGTCTTATTGATTGATTTCGTCGTCGGATCCACTTGCCATCCCATGACCTTCATACCACTCGCTGTTACCAAACTTCCCGATTGATCTATATGAAAAGCTCCGGCACGGGTGAATTTATTCCCTGTCACATCGGATACAACAAAAAAACCTTCACCTTCAATCTTCATATCTAACGGATTATCTGTACGTTGGGCAGCTCCTTCCCCCATATCCATATCAACAGATGCTATACCTGCACCTAAACCGATTTGCATAGGGTTCGTTCCACCTCTATTTTCACTAGGGCCCGAAGCACCTTGTATCGTTTGAGAAAACACTTCCGAAAAAGTAACACGACTTGATTTGAAACCAATCGTATTAACATTTGAGATGTTATTGGCAATAACATCCATTTTTGTCTGGTGAATACGAAGACCGGAAACACCAGAATACATAGAACGCATCATAATACGTAACCTCCTTATGGTTTAAAAGATACCCTAACCTATTCTATCAAGCAGTCAAGAATAGATAACTTCCTTGTGAGGTCCAGCTATAACAATAGGGCACCATCAATATTAGTAAAAACATGGTTTTGTGTTTCATCTTTATTCAAGGCAGTAATCACTGTTGCTTTGTCCACATTCACGACAAGAGCTATGTCGTCCATCAACATTAATGACTCTTTCACACCTTTATCTTTCGCCGTTGATACTCCCGCTTCCAAACGTTCCATCTGACCTGCATCTAATGTTATATTTCTGGAATGGAGTCTAGCATTGGCATGCTTCGAAAATTTAACACTCTCTCGGCTTTCGAGTTCCTGCTTAAATATAACATCGAACCCTTGGTGATTCTTAGACGTTTTCTTAAACGGCGTTGCTAAAGGGGATTGCTTCGTACGATTAATCTGATCAATGGACCGAGCCATATTATTATTGATTATCATATCAAAACTCCTTTCTTAAACTGCAGCTGTATTTCTTGTGTCTTCGTCGTCTTTTGAACCCTTATTGATCACCGTCTCCAGCATCGTCATCTCCAACATCATCATCATCTCCAGCATCATCACCATTCAGATATTTGTCGATGAGTTCTTCAATCGCTTTGATTTTTTCACCATTTTCAGTCATCGTCTTAATAAGTGCCTTTGTCTCACTACCAAAATCACTAATAACCGTTTCAATATCACTAAGCGCAATTTCCTGCTCATTAACTAAAAGATACGGCACGCCCTCTTTCAAGTTAACAGCATCAACAATACCTACTACTTGTTTTGCCTCGCCGGTGTCTTCATTTACCATCGTTCCTTTAACATATTTATCAATAAGACCACTTGCCTGAGACATATTCATAGAACCATTTAAGTTCTGCATTTGTTCTAATGCTGAGAATTGAGCCATTTGAGCAAGAAACTCTTTATCACTCGTTGGTTCTAAAGGATCTTGATATTGCAGTTGCGTAGCAAGAAGATTCATAAATGCATCTTTTCCTAATTCATTGCCTTTTTTTGAGGCTTGTACATCCTTCACTCCATATTGATCAAGTATATCTTTAACTATATCAACTGACGCCATTTTTACACCTCCTATGCACTAAATTCAACCGAGCTCGATGTATCATTCATCCTCTCGGAAAGGGATTCTGTATCATCTTCTTCAATGTCTCCATTCACATGCGACACTCTAAACGATGATTTCGATTGTTTCTTAAACATAGATTGTTGTTGCGACTCTTGTTGCTCCTTACCTGCAAAAAAAGCTTGAGAATCACCAACTGTAATTTTTATTTCGTTAATATTTAATCCTTGTTGCTGTAGCTGTGTTTTTAATTGTGCTAAATTTGCTTCTATAGCTTCCTTAACCACTTCGGATTCAGCAACAAAATGACCGGTTAACACACCATGCTCACTCGTCAAATTCAAGGCTATTTTACCTAAATTTTCCGGTTGCAATTGTAATGTCATACTTGTTTTATTATCCGTTACTGCGACTTTCATTCCATCGACAATTTGATCAAATACATCTTTAGCTGAAACATTAGATACTATGGTTTGAACTGTATTATTCATCACGATTGTTTCTGTCTTTTGAGTAACCACCTGATTTAAGGCGTTCTCAAAATTCATACGATGCATTTCATTTTCTTGACCTGCCGGATTCTGTGATTTTGAAGACATTGCTTTATTGGCTTGTCCTTCTTGCATCATTCCATCTCCGGACGATTGCTTTTGAGCATCTATCGTTTGTCTAACTACCGTTTCGTCACCTTTCGTACTTTGGACATTTTCTCCTTGATGCTCTGCATCAGGTTGATTCATATCCTCAACTCCTAATGAATGAATACTTGCCTTTATATCCTCCGGCACATCCTTTATCACTTGATTTAAAGCTCTTAATTGTTGCATGGCTTGCTCATTTGTAATAAGATCAACTGATGTTTCCAATTGATTCACTGCCATGACAATTTTTTGTGCCACTTGAGGATCAAGTAAATCTTGAACATTAAGATCCATATTCTGAAGGGCCTGTTGTAGCTGCTCGACTGATATTCCTAGAGCTTTTGCATATTTTTGTAATAATTCCTTCGTCGCTTGTGCATATTCTTGCAACAACTCTTCAGTGACTTCGGCCACGTCACGCACATCATCTGTCTCCAGAGGCCTGTTTTCTTCTAACTTACTTTTATCATCCGATTCATTTTTTTGAGTTACATTCTCTTTGTCCGAATTCTGTTTCGCTTGGCTTACCGCAGAATTCCTTTGATCATGCTGATTATTTTTTGAATGTGTTCCTGTCACACGTTGTTTATCTGTATGACGCGTCTCAATAGTTTTCTTTCGACCGGACTCCACTTGTGAAGTGCCTGCATCTCGAGAAAGGAATGAATCTTTTGATTGTGTAAAATAGTCTTGAAAACCTTTTTTACCCATTGATTGATTAGGGACAGAATTCACATTTCCGCTAAAGTTATTTTGAATCATTGTCGCTACCAGATTTGTAGCAACTGTACTCATGAACGACCTCCTTTAAGATTGTTCGGGGTAGAGATAAGCAGTAATTCTTGCAGCAATTGTTGTATCCATTGCTCCTAAAATTTTACCCGCTTGCTCTTGTTCCAAATTTTGAATTATTGAAGCGACCATTTCTAATCGCGTAGTACTCATCTCCTCTAAAATCGCCGCTGCCGCTGCAGGTTTCATATTCTGGTACGTTAAGACCAAATTATCTAATTCTTGAGATAACGCTTGCTCTTGTACCACTTGCGAATATATTGTAGCTGCGTTTTCAGGATTCATCGATTCATACCATTTAGAAAAGGCTTCAGGATCAGTTTTATCAACTATCAAGTTATCAAACGCCTTTTTATCTTCTTCAAAACTTGTATAGTTCTCTTCGAAGACTTGTAAACGTTTATTTTCCTCTTCTAGCTGAGCAATCTGTTCATTAAGTGTTTCGGCTTCTTGTTCCTTTTCCTTTAGCAAATTCTCAGTAACTTTTAAAATTTCCACCACTTGATCAATGGACTCATATGCCTGTGCGCCATCTCCTTCTCCGTCAATCGTTTCTTGTGGCATTTCCGGTAGGATCAAGCTGGCGCCCGGCATATTTTGAATACGCGGACCAATTACCTGAGTACCCAATGATGCCACATCAAATTTAATTAATGCGATAAATCCACCGACAAGGAGAATTAAGATAATAAGAAAGACCAATAATACTTTGATTATACCTCCGCCTTTTCTCTTTTCTTGCACTTGTTCTGCCATCTTTCATTCCTCCACATACATCATTCGCGGTACTTAAAACTAACAATTTCATCCAATCGCTTTGCCTCTTCCAACTTTTCCTCTTCAAGATACGCTTCATACGCTTTTTCCTTCAAGATTTCATAAGTTTTACGTTCTCTAAGAGCCTCACGCACTCTCTCCTTCGCCAGATCCAAAGCTTCTTCTGTCTGCTTCACAACAGTCATTTTATGTGCTACATCTTCATGATAATATTTTTGCTTATCATGGGCAGTTTTTATTCGATTCGTTTGTATAGAGCCCTGATTCAATAACGCTTGTGCCTGCATCACCGCTTCATATTCCTTTTCTTTAGCATTCTCCAAGGCATATTGAGCTTTTTCATGGTCTTGCATCGCTTGATTTAGGGCCATTTGCTCCTGCTTTTCTAGTTTTTGCTTAATAGACAGCAACTGCTCCATGGGAAATACAAATTTGGCCATATAACCACCTATCCTTTAATGGCCTGCAAGGCATCAATAACATCCTTCAGTTCAAAGACATCCTCAACTTCTTGATGCAAAAATGCATTAATTTGTTTATGTTTCTCAATAGCTGCATCTATATCCGGATTGCTTCCTTTTGAATACGCACCTATATTAATTAAATCTTCTGCATCCCTATACGTAGCAACCATAGATGTCAAGTAATTAGCTGCTTGCTTATGCTCTTTCGTTACAACTTCGCTCATAACACGCGATACACTCTGTAAGATATCAATGGCAGGGTAATGATTTTTATTAGCAAGTTTTCTGGACAGAACAATATGCCCATCTAAAATCCCTCTAGCCGCATCTGTAATCGGCTCATTCATGTCATCTCCATCCACAAGAACAGTGTACAAAGCAGTTATAGAACCCACATCTGAATTCCCTGCTCTTTCCAATAACTTAGGTAATACTGCAAAGACACTCGGAGTATACCCGCGACTTACAGGCGGCTCACCAATAGCCAATCCAATCTCACGCTGCGCCATTGAAAAACGCGTAAGAGAATCCATCATCAAAAGAACATTTTTACCTTGATCTCTAAAGTATTCAGCAATCGCTGTTGCTGTTTTAGCTGCTTTTTGGCGAACCATAGCCGGCTTATCCGATGTAGCAACCACCACCACAGAACGTTTTAATCCTTCCGGCCCTAGATCACGTTCTATGAATTCCCGAACTTCTCTGCCACGCTCACCAATAAGCGCAATCACATTAACCTCTGCCAATGTGTTTTTTGCAATCATACCTAGTAATGTACTTTTCCCCACACCACTTCCTGCAAATATTCCGACTCTCTGCCCTTTTCCAACAGTTAATAGTCCGTCAATGGCTTTGACGCCAAGAGGCAATACCTCTCGAATACGTGCACGTTTTAAAGGATCCGGAGCTCCTCGTTCAATCGTATATAATTCATCGGTATAAAAAGAGGTCCCTTCATCAATAGGCTTTCCTAATCCGTCAAGCACCCGTCCCAGTAAATGGTTGCTTACTGACACTTGCAACGGATGACCAATGGATTCCACATGGGATCCAGGTCCGATTCCTTCCATATCATCTAGCGGCATTAATAAAATACGATTTTCTCTAAATCCCACCACTTCAGCTAACACCTGACGGGTAAAATCTTCTGATGAAATCATACATGCTTCTCCAACCGTAACATGAGGCCCTATAGATTCAATCGTAAGGCCTACTATTTTAGCAACACGGCCCATGTGCTTTATATATGACTTTTTAACGAGTGCATCATACTTATCTAAATTTACAACTGTTTCCATTATATCACCACTTTATTGACCAAAGCTCTGCTGTATAAGTTCCATTTCCTTCAATACCCCTTGCAATTGAACACCTAACGAACAGTCAATGGTTCCCATATTTGTCTCAATAATACATTCGTTACGTACTAACTTCGGATCTTTCAGTATTTCAACCTGAAACTTATCACTTAAGGTGTCTGTAATCGTCGACTTAGCATCAACAACTTCTTCAAGATCATCTTCTGAAACTTTAATTGTAATATCTCCATGAATTTCAACTTCTTCAAGTCCTGAACGAATCAAGTGCATAATCGTATCCGAATTCAAAGACGCCGAACCCACTAACTTTTCTACTAAACTTTTAATAATATGCAATACCTTTGGTTCCAAATTGCTTAGTTTCTCTAGATACTTTTTATTCAAGTCCTCTTGAGCTACTTCTAACCGCCTATCAAAATCATGTTGTAAATTAACTTTTTCTTCATTCAGTTCTTGCTTCGCTTGAATGCTCCCTTCATTATATCCTGCACCATAGCCTTCTTGTTGTCCTTGCTCTAGGCCGGCTTGGTATCCTTCATGATGCAAATGATCATTCATGCTTTCTAGTTGCTCTTCCAATTCACGGATATGTTCTGTAAGCTCTTTAATACGACGATCATTTTTCTTCTGTTCGTCTGAACGCTCTCCTTCACCGTAGTTTTGGACGCTACTTTTAACAACACTTGGATCTTCTTGATCAACAGATTGGATATATCTCTTTTGATCTGAGAAAGCAACAAAATTTGATTTTACAATCTTAGACAATAATTTCGTCACCTCCACCACGGCTAATGACAATTTCACCACTATCTTCTAATTTACGAATGATATTAACAATTTTTTGTTGGGACTCTTCAACATCCTTCAAACGAATAGGACCCATATATTCCATTTCCTCTTTTATCATAGTCGCTAAACGTTTTGATAGGTTATTAAATATAACGTTTTGAACTTCTTCGCCCGATCCTTTAAGGGCTACACCTAGATCATTATTATCTACATCTCGAAGCACACGTTGAATCGAACGATCATCCAAGGATAAAATATCTTCAAAGACGAACATTTTCTTACGTATATCTTCCGCTAATTCAGCATCTTCAATTTCTAAAGTCTCAATAATATGTTTTTCTGTACTACGATCAACTGAGTTAAGAATTTGAACAATGGCATCAATACCACCAACAATGGTATAATCTTGAGTCACTAACGAACTTAGCTTACGTTCTAATATATCCTCAACATCTTTAATAACATCCGGTGATGTACGATCCATTTGGGCAATACGTCTAGCCACGTCCGCTTGCTTTTCTTGCGGCAAAGCCGCAAGTACCATAGATGCCTGACTTGGACTCAAATAGGATAAAATCAATGCAATCGTTTGGTTATGTTCATCTTGAATAAAATTCAATAACTGACTTGGTTCTGTTTTACGGATAAATTCAAAAGGCCTTACTTGTAAGGATGAAGTTAATCGTCCAATAACTTCCATAGCTTTGTCTGAACCCAGCGCTTTTTCCAGCAAATCTTTCGCATAGCCAATTCCGCCCTCAGCTATATATTGTTGGGCAATACAAATTTCATAAAATTCATTGATAATTGAGTCTTTAGCTTCAGGCGAAACGCTTCGTGTATTCGCAATTTCTAAGGTAAGCTGTTCAATCTCTTCTTCCTTAAGATGCTTGAAAATCTGCGATGACTTCTCCGGTCCTAAAGCAATAAGTAAAATAGCCGCTTTTTGTATTCCTCTATATTCTGCCATGTCATCACTCCCAATCTTCATTTAACCAGTTACGTAACAAGAGCGCTACTGCATCCGGATTATTATCAACGAAACTTTCAATCTGAACTCTTGCATCACTCTTGCCATCAAACTCAATGCTCTCCAGTTCTGTTTTATCTTTTGTCGTCGCCAACATGTCTTCAACTGACAATTCCGGCTCTGTCTCTTGAATTTCTACCGGTTCCGTTCCTTTATAAACCGCATACCCTAATAGAAGAATCATACCTACAATAATACCAATAAGCACATAATCCCTGACATTCGTTGTCTGAACCGGTTTATCGATAAACTTAGGCGCTTCATAAGCAACAACAATAACATTATCCACATTACTCGCCATACGAACCATATCCACAATATCTTGATCTATGTTTTCAATCTTTGTTCGCCCCTGACTTTCAATATTATACTTAAATTCATCCCAAGTCGTATCTTGCAGAGGACCATCCGCTTGATTTTCCAGTATTTCTTGATTATATGTTGTATATTTAGTAAGGGAAACCGTAACTGTTGATTGGTCATACAGAACGCCACCAATTGCCTTAACGGCTGTAGCAACATCTGTATCATAAGTATAGGTAACATTACGCTCTTCTATCGTTACAGTACTTTCTCCACCATCAGCAACCATTGTATCTGTCACCCCGTTGACATCCGTACCCGGTGCACCTGTTGCACCTGTATTCGTCGATTCTTCTGTATAAGTACTATCTGAATCGATTATACCGGCATTCGTTCCGTCTTGAGTGGTATGCGTGGTTGTCACTCGTTGTAACTCATCAAAATCAATGACCAAATCCACTGTAACATTAGCATCATCATACTCACCTGCTGACAATAAAATCGAACGCACATTGTTCTTAACAACCAACTCTTTTTGCATTTCATACTCAACTTTGGATGAAATATTATTCATATTATCCGACACACTTTCACCATCAAAGAGCAAGCGTCCAACTGAGTCAATAACGGTAACATTAGATAGTTCTAAGTTATCAACGGAAGTCG
Organism: Vallitaleaceae bacterium; assembly: GCA_965140555.1. Classification (GTDB taxonomy): domain Bacteria; phylum Bacillota; class Clostridia; order Lachnospirales; family Vallitaleaceae; genus UBA1351. The sequence goes on from OZ223259.1 coordinate 79,269, forward strand.
CCACAAACTTTGCAATACTCTCCACAATAGAATCTTCCACTTGACCGTTAGATGTCACAATAATACTGGCTTTCGCTTGCCGAACATCGTCTAAAATCGTTGTGTCCATATCCGGCATAACCAACTCAACTTGTGCATCATCAATAACATCGATCATTTCGATGCTTTTTGCCAACTCGGACTCTGCAAATTCTTGATATTTAATGGAACGCTCTGCATCCGTTGTCATTATACTGTTGTCAAACAATGTGGACAAAGACATCTCGTCACTGGTAAGAATACCATCTGATGCTAAGGCTAGTGTCGCGTTGCTCTTATCTCCTGCTAATACATAAACACTTCGCGTATCGTCCCCAACCTGATTTTCAATACCGGCTGCCTCAAGACTACTTACAATTTTATTCACATCTCCAGGTTCAATATCCCCTTGGAGAAGAACATAATTCGGTCGATTTAAAATTACAACCAATACAACTAAAGCAATAATGGCAATAGCGACGGTTGCAATCATCTGTATTTTTTGTTTGTTCGTAAATTTATTCCAAAACTCCGTAAGTTGATTGGAAATTCTGGTTAAAAACTCTGGCATTTTCTACACCTCAATTATTAGATTTGGATTCTCATGATTTCATTATAAGCATCTAGTAACGAATCCCTCAACTGCACGGTATATTGAAGTGCTATACTCGCTTTTTCTTGTGCAATCATTACATCGTGTACATTATCAATTTTTCCAACCGAAAAGTCAACACCTGCTTGATCGGCTTCTTTTTGCAATTGATTTGTTTCACCCAACATGTCAATTGCTGACTGATAAACATCCGAAAAAATAGTGTCATTCTCTTTTTCTACTGACTTTCCAGGACGAACCAATCCATTAGCTATCTCATTAATTTGACTAATTTCCATTTTTAATCACCTCAAACTATCTGTCTATCTACCAATTTCCAACGCTTTTGACGTCATACCTTTGGTCGCATTAAACGCTGTAATATTAGCTTCGTAAGAGCGATTTGCAGAAATAAGATTCGTCATTTCTTCAACGACATTCACATTTGGCATTTCTACATAACCTTCTTCATTGGCATCCGGATGTGTCGGGTCATACACTTGTGTTAACGGTGAACCATCTTCTATAACGCGACTCACTTTAACGCCACCCCGAACAGCACTCGATGCTGCATTGGCATGAGACAAGCTACGATCTAAATGTGCTCGAAAATTATGGCCACCATTTATTTCTTGAAAAACAACCGTTTTTCTTCTGTACGCTTCACCGGACTCTGTCCGCGTTGTATTTACATTCGCAATATTTTGAGAAATTGTATCCATTCGAAGTCTTTGTGCCGTCATTCCGCTGGCACTTACGCTCATTGCATCAAAAACACCCATTATTTACTCCTTTCTTACTTAATTACCGCCTTCAACCTCTGAAAATTATAATTGACCTGACTGGCTAGCGTATCATATTTCAATTGATTCTCAGCCAAATATACCATTTCCGTATCAATATCAACATTATTGCCATCACTCCGATAACTCAATTGTTGATTTTGGGTATATACTCTTGGCTGCACACGTCTCGCTTCACCTTTTGTTATCATTCCGTCATTATCGAGGGCTTTTCTCATATATTCTTCAAAAGCGACCTCTTGTCGTTTATAACCCGGCGTATCCACATTGGCAATATTCTCATTAATAACGCTGTTTCGCTTCCACGATGCATCCATCGCCCTTTTCAAAATATCTGTTGTTCCAAACATAGAGATTCCGTTATTTATCATAAATTCACCACTCTTTCATTAATAATTCTCGATACCATTGTATCAGTTAATTACTTAATGTACAATAAATAATTTGCATTCTAGGCCTTTAGTCTCATGGCTTCTAGGCATATCACAAGGATACAAAAGGGAATATAAAAAGACCTACCAAATGGCGGCCTTTTTAGATTTAAAGCTTATTAATTTCTTCTTTTAAAATGTCATTCAGAATCTTGATATATGTCCCCTTCATTCCGAGAGAACGCGATTCAATAACACCGGCACTTTCAAATTTTCGTAATGCATTGACAATAACGCTTCTAGTAATTCCCACACGGTCTGCCACTTTAGAAGCAACTAGAATTCCTTCGTTACCATCCAGTTCATCAAATATATGTTTGATTGCTTCCTGTTCTGAAAAGCTAAGTGTTCCAATTGCTGACTTAACAATCGTAGATTTTCGTATCTCTTCCGAATTCTCTTCGTTAATTGAACGCATAATTTCCAACCCAACAACTGTAGCCCCGTATTCTGAAAGTATAATATCTTCAATATCATAAGAATGATTTAACCGATACATAACCAATGTACCTAGCCGTTCCCCGGCTATATCTATTGGGGCAACCATACCTATATATCCTTGTTCTGTATACTCTCTCGAAAAGCCTAGTGTCATAAGATTTATATTCTCTTTGGTCGAAAGAATGTTTAATAAACGTTCATTTAGCTGAAGGTCTATCAGTTCTCCATCTTCATTGACAAACAAGTCATCGATGGTATCAATGGAACCTTTTTCATATAAGGCCAACAACTTACCCTTTTTACTAAGTACAAGTACTGTTGACTCAAGAATATCACTCATAACTTCACATATATCTTTAAAAATAACACGTTCTGTACCCGTTTTTTGTAATAGTTTGTTAATTTTTCTGGTGCGGTCTAAAAGCTCAACGCTCACATCGATTCCCTCCTATAATACTAAGCTACCAAAACGCCTATCATTTATTATAGCCTAGTTCCATCGGAAAAACAAGTAAGTTGTATACAAATTTCAAAATTATTCAGGACTTTCTTCCCTTTTTTCTTGAATGTTCTTACAACTATCATTAATACACATCAATTTTTTTCCTTTTTCAACCATCATACCACCACACTCTTCACATGAAACCGGAGATGGCTGGTTCCAACTCATAAAATCACATTCCGGATAGTTTTCACATCCGAAATATCGGCGTCCCTTCTTCGTCTTCTTAATGAGGATATCTCCTCCGCACTTCGGACAAGATACATTTTCCACTTTTTCAAGAAGAGGCTTTGTATTCCTACATTCGGGAAAACCGGGACAAGCCAAAAACTTACCAAACTTTCCTATCTTAATCACCATATTACGGCCACAATTTTCACAAGGTATATCTGTTTCTTCGTCCTTGATCTCAATCTTACTCACTTCAACCTCAGCCGTATTGACTAATTTTTCAAAATCCGGGAAAAAGTCTCTTAACACATCTTTCCAAGGTATAGATCCTTCTTCAACACGATCTAACTTCTGTTCTAAATCAGCCGTAAAATCAACGTTTATTACATCGTTAAAATAGCCTAATAAAATTCCATACACTATTTCACCTAATTCTGTAGGAAAAAGTTTCTTTTGTTCTTTTCCCACATAACCTCGAGCTAGGATTGTCGAAATCGTTGGAGCATATGTACTTGGACGCCCTACTCCATTTTCTTCCAACGTTTTTACAAGAGCCGCTTCCGTATAACGCGCAGGTGGCTGTGTGAAATGCTGCAATTTATCAATCTTGTCCAAACTCACCGTTGAATCCGTTTCCAACGCCAACTGCCTTTTGGATACTTGTTCCGCTTTATCTTCCTCATCCTTATAAACTTTTAAGAACCCGTCAAAATTCAAAACTTGAACTGTTGTTCTAAATTCATATCGATCAGAAATCAAGCGAATACGTTGTCGATCATACAGCGCCGGTTGCATTCTAGATGCAACAAACCGACTCCATATAAGCTGGTACAAACGATATTGATCTCTTGATAGTGCAGCTTTTATTTCTTTTGGTTCAAGAACAGTATACGTTGGACGAATCGCTTCATGGGCATCTTGAGCATTCGAACTTTTCTTGCCCATGACACCTTTTTCATGAACATACTCATGACCATAATTGTCTTTGATAAATTCCAATACATGAGCATGTGCTTCATCAGAAATTCGTGTGGAATCCGTACGCAGATAGGTAATTAAACCCGTTGTACCTCTTCCGGGAATATCTACCCCTTCATAGAGTTGCTGCGCTATACGCATTGTCTTCGCCGTACCAAAATTGAGCTGCTTTGATGCTTCTTGTTGCATAGTACTTGTAGTAAATGGCGGCGCCGGTTTACGCTGCCTCTGGCTTGTTTTTATGTCTTCAATATGCCATGAATGTTTCTTTACTGCTTCTAGAACTTCATCTACTTCTTCTTCTTTGTGTAGTTCTTTCTTTTTACCGTTTTCACCATAAAAATTTGCAATAAAAGGTTCTTTTAGTGCATCTGACTTTATTGCTGCTTCAATCGTCCAATATTCTTCAGGAATAAAATCTTCAATTTCTTTCTCACGTATGCAAATCAACTTAAGGGCAACCGATTGAACACGCCCTGCGCTCAATCCCTTTTTAACTTTCTTCCATAATAGAGGGCTAATCTTATAGCCAACAATTCTATCCAGAATCCGTCGTGCCTGTTGCGAATCAACAAGATCCATATCAATTTCACGGGCTTGCTTAATGGATCCTTTTACAGCTTCCTTTGTAATTTCATTAAATGTAATACGATATACATTGTCATTAATCCCTTTAAGAGCATTTAGCAAATGCCAGGAAATCGCTTCCCCCTCGCGGTCAGGGTCAGTTGCCAGATAAATTTTATTGGCTTTTTTTGCTTCTTTTTTAAGTTTTGCCAACAATTCGCCTTTACCACGAATTGTTATATACTTCGGTTCAAAATCATTCTCCGTATCAACACCTAATTGACTCTTAGGTAAATCCCTAACATGACCCATTGAAGCTTCAATCTTATAATTGCTTCCCAGGAACTTCTTAATGGTTTTTGCCTTTGCAGGGGATTCGACAATGACTAAATTTTTTGCCATATTAAACCTCCGAACGTGCATAATAGCATCCTGATATCTTTACAATCGACCCTTTTATTTCTAATGATGTGAGACACAAGTCAATATCTGTAGTATCTAAACTAAAGGATTTCCCACTCACTGTTTCTATTCTTTCTGTCTCTGATAAATCCTTATGCCGATTCAAAATATTGCAAATCAGCGTTTCTTTATGTACAGGGTCGTAACTTATACAAGAATAAACCATTTTCTCCTTTTCTTCAAGGCTTTTTTCTTTTTTTTCAGTCTTTTTCTTTAAATTATACGAAAAATGAGCAAATTCTGATAGTATATCATCAATATGGAAGATTGGTTTTGCACCATCTCGAATGAGTTGATTGCTCCCTTCACATTTGGGATCCATCATACGACCGGCAACCGCATATACATCCTTCCCTTGTTCTAATGCAAAATCTGTTGTAATCAAGGAACCACTGGATTTTGCTGCCTCTACGACTATAACTCCTTTGGACAAACCACTTATCAACCGATTGCGTTTTGGAAACATATAGGCTTTGGGATCTTTACCATAAGGTTCTTCTGTGACTATCGCTCCCCTTTCATTTATTTTTTCGTAGATTATTTGATTTTCTTTTGGATAACATGAATGAAGACCTCCTGCCATAACAGCAACTGTATACCCTTCCGCTTTCAAGGCGCCTTCATGGGCTGCACGGTCAATTCCATACGCCAACCCACTCACAATACCTATTCCCATCTTCCCAAGCTCATAACCAAGATAATGGGCGGCTTTCTCCCCATAAGAACTACACCGTCTTGCCCCTACTATAGCAATATAATAACGTTCCTTTTCCATCTTTCCTTTTTCATAAAGAACAAGGGGACAATCCGGCATCTGCCTTAACTCTTTCGGATAATTCGGAGGAATAATGCGACCAATTCCTTTTTTATCCAGTTTTTCCAAATACCTTTCAATCATCGGCAGCTTTTTCTTATAAGCATCAAAGTCATTAGGCTTAAACCGATGATTTTGAACCCCCTTTTCTTTGAATAATTCAAGAATTTCCTTGCCTGTTCGCTCATAAACCGGCAACGCTCCTTGACACCATCCATATAAAGAATAAGCACCTGAGAGTCCTATCCCAGGTGCTTGACTTAACCAACATTCATAAAGTCCACTTTTCAATTAACCTCATCCTTTCAGACGACGAACAACTTGTTTGAACTTAGGAAGCCCCCATTCAAATACTTGATACATAAAAGGCCGCACAATCAAGTCAAATTCACCAATATACTCTACAAATTCACCCGTGAAACCTTTTTTGAATCGATACAATCCATAGAGATGATGATCCGGACTTCTATCACCACTAATCCCTCTGAAATCATACATAGTACAGCCCAATTGGTAAGCATCACTAATCATCTTCCACTGAATCAAATAATTTGGCATAATATTACGATATACATTGTCCGACGCACCATACAAATACCATGCAGTCGAACCATTTATAAGCATGATTGTTCCCGATACAATTATTCCATTCGGATATTCTTTCTTCAATCCTAGAAGTTCTTCGCACTCACCTTTTAATTTCTCAATCCGACGGTCATCTTGCTTTTCCTTGGCAAGTTCATCATTAAGTGCCTTTGAAGCTATGTCATAAGCCTTTTGTACATTGTAACGCGCCAAATAAAGCTTTAATTTCCCTTGAGGATAGAGTTCATCGTACATATCTTGAAAATACGACAGTGGACGTGTAATAAAGCCATCCCGTTGACCTGTCACCTTCATAATACGTTCAAACTCGGCCAAGTCATCTCGCGTTCCTTCAAAAATCTCCACACCTTTCTTCTCAGCAAGGCGAATATTGTAGCGTGTTTTATGGTGAAACTTTTTCATCAAAGCATCTAATGTTCTGTCTAGAGGAAGTTTGTAAACAAATCGAGGTTGTACCCCTTCAAAGTCTAAGGTTGTACCCTTGTGGGCATAACCTAATCCTTTCAAATAGTCAATTAACTCTTGATTATTAAGGCCTCCTTCAACCAAGTCGCCTTCACTATCACGTTCGACAAACTTGACACATGGATCTATCTTCACCATAATTCCGCGGTTTTTCTTCGCAAAGGTATACATTGCTTCCGTGAACGCTTTAATAACTGATTTGGACGTATAATCAAGAACATACCCTCTTGACGCATAGAACATATAAAACGGTACCCCAGGTAGTTTTCGTTTCAACAGCATACACGCCGCCACCAATTTCCCATCATCTTCCATACCAACGAGCTCATAAGTCCATGCACCACGGCTTTTGAATTTACCCCACTCCTCAGACTGCAATATTTGTCCGTATGGATGTGTCGAATTCCATGCCTCATAACGCTTTGAATCTAAATTAGTTATCAATTTCATAGTGGTCCTCCAGTACATGTTGTCGTTTCACAGATTCTTTCATATAAAGCGGTGCTTTCTTGACCGTTATATAGTCTCCGACTTTAATCGGTTTTCCTTTTGTATCAATATGACAATACTGCATATTAACCATCCCTACAATCGGTAATGCATCATTGTTCCAATAAACAAGATCATCACGGAGAATACTTTTCAACATCTCTCGTAGATAACTTTTTATACGATACAGCTTGTCTTGCCCTGCAGGTGATTTTACTAACCCTATACCTTCATAGAATCCACCTTCACACACAGCAATAACCGTTCCCTTAGAAAGAAATTTACGTTGCCCGTAACCAAGACGTTGATCGCGCTCTATTTCATGAACACTGACAACCGGCAATTTAACCGTTGCCACTCGTTTCAAAGGTATCGATTGATTAACTGTTACAGGCCCGAACAGCGCATTCCCGATTCGTACCATATCATACCTAGCACTTGGAAGATCAATAGCGTTTTCAGAATTTGCAATGTGATATTGACAAGGATACAATGTAAATCCTTCTCTTTTTTCAAAGGTCTCTTTCCATGACATATGCCAATGCCTAAATCGTTCAAACTCCTGTTGTTGCCGTATTACAGCCTTTTTATTAGTAACACAATTTGTCGCAAAATGGGAGAACAAACCTATTACACGAATATGACGTCGTATTTGTGAGGATTCGTATTGAGTCAATACCTCCTTGAATTCTTTAAAAGAAAATCCAAATCGACGCATACCTGTGTCCACTTTTATCTGAATATCTATACGTTTCGATGTTTTATCCAATGTATTTTGTACAAAGTCAAACAACGCTTGTGCTTGTTTCATATTCTCTACCGTAATCGTAAGGTTATGCTCCATAGCAAGAGCAAAGTCATAAGTCGAGCCGAACACACAAATATTCTGCGCTATCCCTGCCTCCCTAAGTTTGATACCTTCGCGCAAGAATCCCACACCAAAATCTGTCACATAATCAGCCAACGTCTGGGATACTTCAATCATACCATGGCCATACGCATCGCTTTTAACAACTGCCATAACATGGCATGTTTCCGGTAATATTTTTTTGATTTCTAAGTAATTGTTGACCAATTGATGATGATCAACTTCAATTATCGGTTCCATCATGAATCTACCTTTCACTACAGAATTAGTCCATCCATGCTATTATACCGATTCCTATTCGTTTAATCAAGGACTTGTTCGATAGCCTAGGGCGCGGGATATATGTTCTGCTGTTATAGACTCCTTACCATCCATGTCCGCAATGGTTCTTGACACCTTCAGTACACGATGGTAAGCTCTTGTACTCAACGATAGATTTTCATAAGCTTCCTTCAATAAGTATTGAGCATCTTTTGTCGTTTTACAATAGTTGTACACCCCCTTTTCGTCCATCTGCCCATTATAGTCGTAAGCCTCTTCCTTATATCGGTGCTGTTGTCTGCTGTGACATTCTATAACACGACTGCGTATCTGCTCGGATGATTCGCCATCTCGCTCTTTCTCTATGCTTTCATAAGAAACAGGAACCATTGTAATATGCAAATCTAATCGGTCGTGAACCGGACCACTTATTTTTTGTTTATAACTTTTAATTTCATGAGGCAAACAGGAGCATTTATTTGTATCGGGATAGTATCCACAGGGACAAGGGTTCGTCGAAGCAACCAGCATAAAACGACATGGAAATTCATATACTTGATGACTTCTTGCCAATAAAACCGATCCATTTTCTAATGGTTCTCGCAGAGATTCAATAACTTCTCGTTTAAACTCTAAACATTCATCCAGCATCAAAACCCCATGATGAGCCAGTGAAATTTCTCCAGGCTTAACCTGCATTCCTCCCCCGATAAAACTTGCTCGTGTAATCGAATGATGCGGATGTCTAAACGGTCTTTCCGTAACAAAGGTTTTAGCCTCCATTAATTTCTCGGCGGCTGAATAGATTTTTGTTAATTCCAGGACCTCATGCGGCTTTAAAGGCGGAAGTATTGTGGATATTCGCTTTGCCAACATACTTTTACCAATTCCCGGTTGACCTTCCAAAAGAACGTGATGCATACCGGAAACAGCTACTTCTATTCCTCGTTTTGCCTGCTTTTGCCCAATAACCTCATGAAAATCTATATCCTGAGATCCACGCTCATCATTCATTGCAGCTTTATCTTCATTCTTAATCACATAAGGTGCCATATTCCTACTATTCAGTCCTTTTACAACATCCACCAAATGTTTCAACGGAAAAACATCTATGCCTTCACACAAAGAAGCTTCTTGCCAATTCTCATAGGGAATGACACACTGCTTAATTCCCGCCTCCTTAGCTGCATCCAAAAAAGATAAAATCCCTTTTACCGGACGAATCATTCCATTTAGGGCCAACTCGCCAACAATCATAACTTCTGCTACGGCTTCTCTATTAACAATATTATTACAGGCCAATATAGCCACTGCCATAGATAAATCAAACGCTCCCCCTTCTTTTTTGAGATAGGCCGGGGCAAGATTAATCGTAATACGTTTATAAGGAAATTCAAATCCGGCATTCTTAATTGCTGTCCGGATTCGATCTTTTGCTTCCCGCACAGAACTTCCCGGCATACCAACTAAATCTAATGTAGGGAAACCTTCATGTATATCTGCTTCAACTTCAACAACAATGCCTGTAATACCTACCAACGTTGCACAAAACACCTTACAATACAAGAAACCCCTCCTTTCTGGTACCGATTATATCACCCCTTCAAAAACAAACAATAAGAAACCTTTCCCATCAAAAATACACATTAGTATTCAAAAGCAATCTCTTTGCTTTGAATGTTCCATTCGTAAACACAGAAAAACGATGCATTTATAGCACAAAAAAACGTTATATAACCCACAACGATTATATAACGCCTTAAGAACTACAACTACTTAGTCATCAAACAAACCGGTAGATAAGTAACGTTCTCCTGTATCACATACTATAACAACAATATTCTTTCCTTCAAATTCTTTACGCTTAGCCAATTGAAGTCCAGCATAAACATTAGCTCCTGAAGAAATTCCTGCAAGGATACCTTCGTATCTAGCTAATTCCTTTGCCGTCTTTGCAGCATCCTCATTACTCACTTGTATAACTTCATCATACACTTTCGTATCCAACACTTTAGGGATAAAACCTGCCCCAATCCCTTGTATTTTGTGCGGTCCCGGCGAATCACCAGATAACACCGCTGATGCTTTAGGTTCTACTGCCACAATGTGCACTCCAGGAATACGTTCTTTGAGCAAAGCACCTACTCCGGTAATAGTTCCACCGGTTCCAACTCCTGCAACAAAAGCATCGACCAAACCATCTGTATCTTCCATAATCTCTACCGCCGTCGTTTTCCGATGAATCTCCGGATTGGCAGGATTATCAAATTGACTTGGAATAAAGGATTTATCATATTCAGCTGCTAATTCATTCGCTCGTTCAATAGCACCCTTCATTCCTTTAGAACCTTCTGTCAGTTCTAATGTTGCACCAAAGCTAGCCAACAGACGCCGACGCTCTAAGCTCATCGAATCAGGCATCGTCAGAATAACTTTGTATCCTTTTGATGCAGCAATACTTGCCAAACCAATTCCTGTATTACCACTTGTCGGTTCAATAATGACTGTATCTGCGTCCAAAAGTCCTTCTTCTTCCGCTTTACGTATCATATTATAGGCAATCCGATCTTTAACACTAGCACCCGGATTAAAAAATTCAAGTTTCCCGATAACGCGACCTTTGACTCCATGCATTTCCGCAAGTCGATCTAAAGCGAGTAAAGGTGTTCCACCTATGAGTTCCGTCATATGATTCTTAATATTTGACATATAGTCACTCCTTTGTAGACAGCTATATTTGATCCAATCCGTGATTCAAATCATCAATAAGGTCATCCACATCCTCAATTCCAATAGATAAGCGTATGAGTTCGTCTGTAACACCAGCTTCTTTTTTCGCTTCATCCGATAATTGTTGATGTGTCGTTGAACCTGGATGTATTACTAACGATTTTGCATCAGCGACATTGGCAAGTAAACTAAAAATTTCCAGACCACTAATAAAACGCTTTGCTTCTTCACGTCCGCCTTTCAAACCAAAAGTAAAAATACCACCCGCACCTTTTGGTAAATATTTTTGTGCCAAATCATAGTACTTATTACTTGGAAGATTAGGATAATCAACCCATCCTACCTTTGGATGTTTTTCTAAAAACTCTGCTATTTTTTGAGCATTATCCGAATGTCTTTGAACACGCAAGGATAATGTTTCCAATCCTTGTAAAAACAAAAAGGCGTTAAACGGAGACAAAGCTGCACCTGTATCTCGTAACAATGTAACTCGAAGTTTGGTAATATATGCTGCAGCACCGATGTCTCGTGTATATACAACACCATGGTAACTTTCATCCGGATCAGTAAAACGTGGGAATTTTCCACTCTTTGACCAATCAAATTTACCTGAATCAACAACGACACCACCGATCGATGTCCCATGTCCACCTATATATTTTGTCGCTGAATGCACTACAATATCCGCTCCGAATTCTATAGGACGAATAAGATACGGTGTTCCAAATGTATTGTCTACAATAAGAGGAATATCATGAGCATGAGCAATGGCTGCAACAGCTTCTATATCAATCAAATTCGCCTTTGGATTACCAATCGATTCAATGTATAACGCTTTTGTTTTATCCGTTACCGCTTTTTCAAATGCACTCGGATCATCCGGGTCCACAAAAATGGTATGAATACCAAACTGAGGCAATGTATTTGCTAACAAATTGTATGTACCGCCATAAAGTGTATTAGCCGCAACGATTTCATCTCCCATCGAAGCAATGTTTACGATAGAATAAGTAATTGCCGCTGATCCGGATGCAACGCCCAATGCCCCGACACCGCCCTCTAATGCAGCCATTCTTTCTTCGAAAACACCGGTTGTGGGATTCATTATCCTTGTATAGATATTTCCCGGTTCTTTTAATGCAAAGAGATTTTCCGCATGGTCAAAGTCATTGAACTGATACGATGTAGTCTGATAAATAGGAACTGCTCGTGATCCGGTTGTAGGATCCGGAACTTGCCCCGCATGTAATTGTAACGTATCGAACTTAAATTTTTTGTTGTCCATATAATACACTCCTTCTTTGTCATTGTAATGCTGTTAATTATAAATATATTCTTTCATAATGGGACTATTCCCTAATAGTATGACTGAATCTGACCTGGTGTATCCTCATCATTGACTTCCAATAAATCAGCTAAGGTCAATGATATTAATTTCTTTTCAACAGACTTGTTTAGTTTGTCCCAAATTCCCTTTGCAACACACGTTTCTTTTCTATCACACATCGCCCCCTTATCAAGACATGGAACAACACAAATATCACCTTCTACAGCCGTCACTACAGAATATACCGTTATATCTTCTGGGTTTTTGGCGAGCTTGTATCCTCCATTTGCGCCCCGTGTACCATGAACAACATGATGCCTCGACAGAAGCATAAAAAGCTGCCGGAGGTATAACTCGGATAGATCTAATTTTTCCGAAACAGCTTTTAACGGATATGGGGCCATTTCTTTCTGATTCGCTAAGACAATGAGTGCTGCTATTGCATAATTGCCTTTCGAAGTCAAATGCATATCATCACCTACTTTACAACTTTAGTGTTAAAAAGAATTATTAAAATCATATCAACTTTATAACAAATTGTCAACTTAAAGTAATTTTTTGTACTTTGTTTCATTTTATATAAAAACAGAGAGAAACAGGGTTACCCGTCTCTCTCTGTTTTTCATTGTTGTTCTTTTTCTTCTTTTAAAATTTTTTTTAATTCATCCATAAAAGTATTAATATCTTTAAACTCTCTATATATAGATGCAAAACGAACATAGGCAACTTCATCAATACCTTTTAAATGTTCCATTACTAATTCTCCGATATATGAACTATCAACTTCCTTCTTCAGCGTGTTATAGAGTGCATTCTCAATAGAATCAATTACACCGTCTATATCATTCATTGATACAGGACGTTTGTGACATGAGCGTATCACACCACTTAACACTTTATCTCGTGAATAAGGTTCTCTCGAGTTATCCTTTTTTATAACAATCAGCGGAACACTCTCAATGGTTTCATATGTCGTAAATCGTCGTTGACACGATTCACATTGACGTCGTCGGCGTATAGCATTTTGCTCCTCCGAGGGTCGGGAATCAACTACTTTTATGACCTCACTGCTACAATAAGGACATTTCATAATAACCTCCTAGAGTTTCTTTCGTTTTTGAAGGAACTCCGGAATTTCTATCCGATCATAAGAACCGGTCGCTTTGGGTTTTGTTGCCGGATTTTCAGCAACTTCCTCATCGACTTTTTCTTCTGTGGATTCCGGTACACTTTCATTCTTCTTCGTTTCTTCAACCGCCGGCTTATTATTTTCAGTCATTGGTTCTTCCTTAACAGGTTCTGGAACAACTTGATCCAAGTCTACTTCTTCGAATCCGGTCGCAATTACAGTAACAATAATTTCATCTTCTAGAGAATCATCAATACTTTGTCCATAGATAACATTAGCATTGTTACCGGCAGCTTCCTGAATTAACTGAATAGCATCATTAGCATCAAACATGGACATATTGGAGTCACCACTGATATTGATAAGCATATGACGCGCTCCATCAATAGTTGTTTCAAGCAATGGACTAGATATGGCAAGTCGTGCTGCTTCTTCTGCCTTACTATCTCCTGTTGCACGTCCGACACCAATATGAGCAACACCTTTATCGCTCATTACAGTTGCTACATCAGCAAAGTCAAGATTGATGATACCCGGCGTATAAATTAAATCAGAGATACCCTGTACACCTTGTTGTAAAATTTCATCCGCTTTCCTAAATGCATCGCGCATTGTCGTACGGCGGTCAATAACACTCAATAGTTTTTGGTTTGGAATGACAATCAATGTATCCACAAAACGTTTTAATTCATCAATACCATTCACAGCATTCGTCATCCGCGCACGTCCTTCAAAATCAAAGGGTTTCGTTACAACTCCTACCGTCAAAATATTCATCTCTCTCGCTATTGAAGCTATAACCGGTGCTGCACCCGTTCCTGTTCCACCACCCATACCGGCAGTGATAAAAACCATATCCGAACCTTTTACCATTTCGGCTAATTCATCTTTACTCTCTTCTGCAGCTTTCAGACCAATTTCTGGCTTAGCACCGGCACCTAATCCACGTGTGAGTTTTTCTCCTATTTGAATTTTAACAGGAGCTTTGGAATAATTGAGGGCTTGAGCATCTGTATTGACTGCTACAAAGTCAACGCCTTCTAAACTTCCTTCAATCATGCGATTGACAGCGTTGTTACCGCCACCACCAACACCGATGACTATAATTTTTGCAGAAGTATTTGTTTCATTCATTTTAATCTCCAACAATTTATATCCTCCTCACGTTTAATATACGTGTTTGTTTTTTTTTAGTATTCCCTAGTATTTAGTATAAGGATTAATAGGTTAATTTGCAAGCAATAAATATACAATACATGCTATTTTTTTGAATTTTCATCCAATATCTAGTATCGTCCTATCATTGCTCGTCTTTGGCCCGAAAAACAATAGGTGCGTCGACATCTTCAAGGTACAAAACCCCTTCTTGCGCGACATCCATTGTTGAAAAAATTTCTTTCATTATTTGAAATTTTTCTTCTATTTTTATTGTGCTACCCAAACGTACTTCAACAGATTGATGTTGCAAAATAATTTGATTGCTTTTACCATAAACAAAACGAATTTCATCAATAGGCACTTCAAATGTTTTGCTATTTCGATAAACCATATTAATGGCTGAAAGCAATTGATTATCCACCTCCAAGGGTGAATCAATACTAAAGCGTTCTATATCAATGCCATTGATTTGGGGTTTATCTCCATCTGGTTCATTGGTATAATCCACAATATATCCACTGCCGTCAAGACATAGATATTTGCCCATATACGATACATATCCAATGATTTCTTTTTCATAAACCTTGATTTTTACCGTTGTAAAATCAACATACTCGATATCCATTCTAGAAACATAGGAGATATCTTTTATCTCATCTTTTCGGTGTGTCAACACATATAGAACGCTTGATGACTCATCAAAACCGACCATATGCAATATTTCTTCTCGCGTATTATGAACATTTCCTGTAATCGTTATACTTTTTAATGACATCTGGCTCATAATATACAAAACAGTTGCCAAAAAAGCAAGGACTACAGCAAGAACAATCATCGTTACTAGACTTTTCCTTTTCATTCCTCCCCCCCTGTTATTTCTTCAATATGGTTATTTCTAGCCACATTCAAAACAAGTCCGATTTCTGCTAAAAACATAATAAGAGAAGAACCTCCGTAACTGATAAAAGGAAGCGGCATACCTGTCGTCGGAATCAAACTTGTGGCCACACCAATATTAATAAAGGCCTGAAAACCAATATGAACCATAACACCAACGGCAATCAGAAAATGTTCCATAGAAACTGCTGTGAGGGCTATCTGCATAATACGATAGATAAGCACAACATACAAGCCCACAATTGCTATACCTCCAAGAAGTCCTAGTTCTTCACAAATAATAGCAAATATAATATCATTGTGGGCCTCGGAAATATATCCCATTTTCTGAATACTTTGCCCTAGGCCAATTCCGGTTAATCCACCGGACCCGATAGCATATAGCGCTTGAATAATTTGACGTCCGGAGCCGTCCGGATCAGCCCATGGGCCTTCAAGAAACGTCTTCAACCTACCCATACGGTACGTGTACAATCCCAAGAAAATTGCGCTTAAGGCTCCTCCGAAAACAACTCCAAATAAAACAATCTGTATCGAATCTTTGTAAGCAACAAAAATCATAGCCGCACATATCCCCATAACAACAATAGCCGCACTCATATCTTCCTTCCCAATGAGAACAAGCGGTACTAATAAGATAAGCATAAGAACACCGATAACATTTCTCTTACTTAAATGCATCTTGTATTTGGTCAAAAAGAGTCCTACAACTAAAATCATTGTAAATTTTGCAATTTCTGAAGGCTGAAGATTAAATCCCATGATCGGTATCCAACGTTTTGCCCCTTTAACATCGTCTGCTATAAATAGAACACTAATCAGCAGAACAATGGTAACAAGATACCCTAACGGTACAAACTTATTAATCACTGTCAAACGAACTTTTGAAATGCTATACATGGCCAAAAATCCGATAATGGCAAATATACCTTGTTTTATATACGGTGGAATACCTACGGCAGATGTTGTAGAGTAAAAGCTAGATGAGTATACCATGACAATACCAAAAACAACCATAAACAAAACCACAAATATAATCATGTATTCTGTGGGTGTTTTCATAAATAATCGGTTATATGGTTTTGCTTTCTTTTTACGTCTTTTTTCTTCCATTGAATTTCTCCGGTTCATAACACAATATCTATAGGGCCATTAATGCGATAAGACTCATAATAATTGTCGTGATGGTAAAAAAGGCAACAATTTGTGTTTCAGAAAGTCCTTTTAACTCATAATGATGATGTAAAGGTGCCATTTTAAACAAACGCTTCTTTGTTCTTTTATAATAGACTACTTGAAGAATAACTGAAAGAGATTCCACCAAATAGATGATACCAAAAATCAGAATATATAGGGGTAGCTTCATGACAACAGCCATTGCAGCTACAAATCCACCGAGACCGAGGGAACCCAAATCCCCCATAAATACTTTTGCAGGATAAACATTCACTATCAAAAATGCTAATAAAGCACCGATAACAATAGCCGGGAAGAAAACATACGGCACTTGCATAATAATAGCTGCTAACATCAAGCAAGCACTCACTGCAATTGTTACACTCGTCGATAATCCATCCAATCCATCTGTTAAATTCACACCATTAACAGTTCCTAAGAGCACAATAACCATCAACGGATAATAGAACAAACCTAAATCCCATTGATAACCATAGGTAAAAGGAATAATAATGGATGTGTCTACTACATGCGCCATCTGAAGGTAAGTCAAAAAACAAACGCTAATGACTAACTGTCCACCTAGCTTCTGCCATGGTTTCAAGCCCTCTGATTGCTTTTTCTTTATTTTCAAAAAATCATCTAAAAATCCTATAATTGAAAATCCCAACATAACAAGAAAAATAGGAATCATAGAGGGTTCACGACGGTAAAAGATCAAAACAGCTAACATGATTCCAATTATGAATATGAAGCCACCCATTGTGGGGGTCCCTTGTTTTGCTAAATGCGCTTTGGGACCGTCGTCACGGACTTGTTGCCCGAACTTCAAACGAACAAGCGCCGGCAGCATTCTAGGTGCGATTACAGAAGTAATCAAAAAAGTTATTATTAGAGGCATCATCCAACTAGTTGTCATGATTTTCCTCCTTAATAAACATCTCAACAATTTCCGCATCATCAAAATGATGCTTTGTTTTACCTATGATCTGATAATCTTCATGTCCTTTTCCGGCTACAAGAACTAAATCACCTTTTGTTGCCATTCGTATTGCTTGAGAAATAGCTTCTTTTCTATCTGTGACACATCGATAATTCGCTGTCACATCAATGATTCCAGCTTCAATCTCTTCAATAATAGATTCCGGCACTTCTGTTCTAGGATTATCCGATGTAACAAACGTATAATCCGAATACTTTCCGGCAATACGTCCCATTTGGGGACGCTTTGTACGATCTCTGTCTCCGCCACAGCCAAAAACAGTAATTATATGGTTTTCTTTGATTTCTTCCATCAGTGTCAAGACATTTTCCAAACCATCCGGAGCATGGGCATAATCTACTATAACTGTATATCCCTTAGGGCTATGAATAGCTTGAAATCTCCCCACAACTTTACTGTTCACTTTAAACACATTAATAATATCTTCCATAGAAATACCTAATGCCAAGCATGCACCCATTGCTGCTAGTCCATTATATACAGTAAAGCGCCCCGGTGTTTCCATAGACACGTCATAAGAAAGACCTTCATAGATAACAGTAAAGTGCACTCCAGTAAGCGTCGTTACAATATCTGTTGCATAAAGCACCGCGGTCTCATCCTTCGTACTAAATGTAATATACCGTTCACATTGCCCACCGGCCATCATATAGGCACCGGCCTCATCATCAATATTAATAACACCATATCGACACATATCGAATAACTTAGCCTTAGCATCTCTGTAATTTTCCATGGTTTTATGGTAATCCAAATGATCCAGTGTTAAATTAGTAAAGACACCTACGTCAAAGCGGCTATATGCTACACGATATAAATCCAAAGCATGGGAAGAAACTTCCATGACCACATCATGAACATTTTCCTTAGTCATGTTATAGAAAAGGGATTTCACTTCTATTGCATCCGGCGTGGTTCGTTCCGTTTCAAAAGTCTTATCGCCTATCTTGTTCATAATCGTACCGATAAGTCCGGTTTTTCTTCCAATGCTTTCGAGTACATTATTTATAAAAAACACTGTAGATGTTTTACCGTTTGTACCGGTGACACCAACCAAATTAAATTCTTTGGACGGTTTATTATAAAAATGGGTTGCCATTGCCGCCATACATTTTCGCGGATTCCTAACTTGAATGACGGTTACCAACTCAGGTATATTTATCGGGCTAAGCGCTGTATCTTCCAGCACAATTGCCGTCGCCCCCTGATCAATACTTTGACCGATATATTTATGTCCATCCTGTTCAAATCCTTTGATAGCAATAAAGACATAACCTGCTTCGACTTTTCTGGAGTCATTGGCTAACCCCCGAATATTGATTGTCGTATCTCCTTGCACCACTTTATAGTCTTGTCCTTCCAACATACCTGCTAATCTCATATCCTTCTCCTTAAACTTTATTCTAGATAACGCTACTGTGCTTCTTGTCCACTCTCTTCACCTTGATTATTATCGTTGTCTTGTCCATTATTTTCTTGGGCTTCCAACTCTTGTGGCGTGTCGATTTCTCGTATAGCGTCATCTGGTACATCTTCAACGTCATCTTCAACTTCTTTAAATATATGAAGATACGGCATGACATCTTCCATAACATCAACAAAAATAGAGGCTGCAAATCTGGAGTTAATGACACTTCCCGCCGGCTCATCGACGACAACAAGCGTTATAACTTGAGGGTCTTCAATTGGCGCAAATCCGATGAATGAAACGATATAGTGAATATCATCCCGTTCTCTTTTCTCGGCTGTTCCTGTCTTCCCTCCGATTTCATAACCGGCAATAGACGCACGGCTACCTGTCCCTTCGTTAACAACACCACCTAAAGCTTCTGTTGTCATCTTCGATACTTCCTCGCTGATAACTTGACGAACCACTTTAGGAGAGTAGGACTCCACCACCTGATCTTCTTGATATATTTTTTTCATAAAATGTGGCTCATATAAATAACCACCATTTATCAATGATGAAAAACCGGTAATTAACTGAAGTGGTGTGATTTGGAATGTTTGTCCAAAAGCACTTGTAGCAAGTTGAACCGCTTGCAGTTTATCATAATCATGGATCAATGTTCTAAACGATTGGTCACCCGTTATATCCACATTTGTTTTTGATCCGAATCCAAACATATGTTGATATTTATAGAATAGATCACGTCCAACTTCTGCCCCCATTTTCATGAGAGCGACATTGCACGAATTTTCAAGAGCCTCTTCCATCGTTTGATAACCATGACCTTCATGTTTCCAACATTCGATATAACGATCTGCAACTTGCAGTCCGCCATCACAATAAAAAAGTTCATCGTCTTTACTTCTTCGTTCTTCTTTATCCATAGCATAAACAAACGGTTTAAACGTACTCCCCGGTTCATAAGACGAAGCTACGGATTCCGCTTTCCATATCTCCGCCAAATAATCAGATTTATCTTCTACAGACATTTGAGAAAGCTCTTCTTCCGATAGAAAAGCACTCAAATCGTAGGGTTCATTTTGATTAAAATCCGGATAATTCGCCATTCCATATATTTCACCATTGTTAGGATTCATGACAATCACTTGAATTCTCTTAGCTTGGTCTGTTTCAAAGTAATGATCAATCGCTTCTTGTATATATTTTTGCACTGTATAATCCAAACTCAACATGATATTATCACCGTCTTGAGCTTTTACTTCATTCACTTCCAACTGATTTTCTTCATTAATAGCTCCATACATTCGACCGGTTTGCCCTGTAAGGAAATCATCATAATATTCTTCAATTCCCGTGACTCCATGAAATTCTTCATTGGTAAAGCCAATAATACTTGATGCAAGTGTCGGGTATGGATAATATCGTTCATATTCTTCTCGATAAAACACTCCGATCAGATGGTATTGATCAATTGCTGCTTTGACGTCTTTAATTTCAGAATAGCTATAACCTTTACCTATAATAACATAATTGCTGTTCCTTTTATCGATAAGTATTTGTTTGAGTTCTTCAACGGAAAATCCCAGTTGCTCATGAAGATAATTAATGGATTCTAACTGAATCTTATCCTCTTGTTCACTCAATAATTTTGCATCAAAAATCAAATCATAAGTCGATACAGAGTCCGCTAATACGATACCATTACGATCGGTTATGACACCTCTCTTATCATTTAATTCAACACTACCTTCGCGCCGTGATGCATTTTGCAAAACTGCAAGATTATAGTTTTTCCCTTCTACAAAAACAATGGATGTTAAATGGGCAATTAGTATAATAAAACAAAAAATAAAAACGATGAAAAGGAATAACCCCTTCCTTTTCATCACCGATTCAGACTTTTTCACGGTTTCACCAACCTTTAGTTATATAGGCAAGTACATTTTTGAAATCAACCGATTCTTCCTCAATAAAAATAGGTTGATACCTATTTGTATAAGTTACCGGTTCATTATCGATATAGAACACTTCATTAGGACCCGGTAGACGCATACCCAATCGTGTCGTTGCTTGTGCATAGACATCATCTAGATTGATCATATTATCAATATCATGTTCACGCTGATCATTTTCTTTTCGCAACGTTGACAATTCTTTCTTTGTACTTTCTATTGCATTCGTAGTTACGTTAATTTCATATTGTGCTTTAAGAAAAATAACACAAATTGCTAGTGTAGCCATTATAACAAAAGCCATGATAATTGTACATACCCTATTTAAACGGGCTTCAACACGCTTTACTGCCGGACGAGTCTGTTGTCCATTCTGAACATGGTCATCAACAACATTCGGTTGGAGGACTTGATATTCTTCTTGTAATTGTACTGCATTATTACCGATGACACTCTGTTTGTAACCTGTTCTAGTTGTTTTTTTTGCTGTCACTTGGCGGCGAACTCTCGTCCCTCCTCCCTTTTCACTCATTGTTATCACCTGTCCTTTCGAAAATACGAAGTTTTGCACTTTTAGAACGTGCATTGACTTCAAGCTCTTCTTCAGTTGGTAAAACCGGTTTTCTAGGCTTCATTTTACCTGTAGGTTTCTTTCCACATACACATATCGGAAAATCTTTGGGACATGTACATGGATCTTCATTATCCTTAAATAAGTGTTTAACGATACGATCTTCCAATGAATGAAAGGTAATAACACACAATCGACCGTCGGGATTCAATCTATCAATCATCGTCTGTAAAGTATTTTCCAACACTTCCAATTCTCGATTCAATTCAATTCGAATGGCTTGAAAGGTACGCTTGGCCGGATGCCCGTACTGAATTTTAAACTTAGTAGGAATACATGGGTCAATAATTTCAACCAACTCTTTGGTTGTTTGTATCGGCTTTTCTTCTCGCCGCATCACAATACGCTTTGCGATCTTTCCGGCAAATCGTTCTTCTCCGTATACCTTTAGTATCCTTATAAGTTCTCGCTCACTATATGTATTAACAATATCAGCTGCTGTCTGTGTATCCTGCTGGTTCATACGCATATCCAATGGTGCATCCTGCATATAGGAAAATCCCCTATCGGCTGTATCCAATTGATGGGATGATACACCTAAATCCAACAAAATGCCATCTGCCTTTTCTATCCCTAACTGATCCATAATTTCACCAAATGCCTCATAGTTACTGTGAACCAGCTCAACACGACAACTTAAGTCCTTTAACCGCTCCGTTGCCGTTTGAATAGCTGCCATATCTTGATCAATACCAACAAGTACACCATGCTCATCTAATTGTCGTCCAATTTCTTTGGAATGTCCCGCACCACCTAATGTTCCGTCAACATATATTCCATTCGACTTAATGTTCAATCCCTCTATGCATTCATTTAATAATACGGAAATATGTTTAAATTCCATTTTTATCACTCCATCCTTGGTTTAGTTTCAAAAATACTTTCTGCTAGAGAGGATAATTCATCATCACTCAAATCACTAAATGTCTCCCATGTCGCTTTATCCCAAAGTTCAATCTTCGATCCGACACCAACAACCATAACATCCTTCGTTAAGTTTGCCCGTGCCCTTAATTCATTTGTTATTAAGATTCGCCCTTGCTTATCATACGTACAACTAATTGCTGTCGCTATAATAGCCCGCTGCATCTTACGTATGTTCAATTGAAACTCTGATGCGTTCACTAAAGACTGTGTCAATTGTTCCCATTCAGAAAGGGGATAGACACTTAGGCATCCTTCAAAACCGCGTGTTACTATGCATTCCTCGCCTAGTTCCTTCCGAAACTTGGCAGGCATGGTAATCCTACCTTTTGCATCTATGCTATGACTGAATTCACCACTAAACACGCCGACACCTACTTTTGGGCTTATCTCTTTATCACCCACAATTTGACATTTTTTGCTACTATTTGACACCTTGCTTACATTTTAGACTATTTTTTCGGTAAATTCAAGAGCGAGAAGACAAAAAGAAAGGCGCTAAGCGCCTTTCTTTTTATATTCACTATTAAACGAATCAACAGAAACTATATATAGTTGTCAAACCCTTTATTTACCCACTACATATAGTATCCAACAATTTCATTATTTTTAAACCCTACCAAAACTAAGTCAAAAGGCCTATATCTCATCGCTCATCTGACGTCGCTTCCATACAATATAACCCAGGCTCAAGATAACTAGCGTTATGGCCAGTAGTTGAGACACAGGAATACCTGTTGTTCCGATAATTAATTGGTCTGTTCGTAATCCTTCTATCCAACTTCTACCCAATCCGTAAAGCAAGAAATACAACGCCAAAATTTCTCCTTCAAACTTCTTATGCTTTGTATAGATCATCAATAGAATAACCACACCGATATTCCATAGAGATTCATATAAAAAGGTAGGTTGAACAACAAGATAGGACCCATCATAACCACTCAAGGAACCAATGTGTTCCACCATACTAACAGGGATTTTTGCTTTAGAAGCTTTAAGCGCCATGGCAAACACAGAATCTGTCGGGCCACCAAAGGCTTCCATATTCATAAAATTCCCCCAGCGTCCGATTGCTTGACCTAGAGCAAGACCCGGAACGGCAATGTCTGCCATCTGAGTAAATCGCTGTTTCTTAATCCTTGTGTAGATTACAAGAGCAATAACCGCTCCGATAACACCACCATAAATAGCTAATCCGCCTTCTCTAAAAGCTAAGATATCAATAAGATTGTCCTTGTAATCCTCCCATGAAAAGATTACATAATAAGCTCTTGCACCTATTATCGCAGCAATAAGCGCATACATCAAAAAATCACTATATATATCCGGGTCTTGCCCCTCCTTCTTAGCACGATAACGCGCTAAGAATAAGCCCGCAATGACACCTGAAACAATAATAATTCCATACCAATAAATCGGCACACCAAAGGGTGCTATCGCCACCGGATTAACATGTTCAATTTCTATTCCCAAATGAGGAAAAACTATATCTGGATTACCCATGGGTCATCTCCTTTCTTATACGCCTTTACTTTACACTCGTTGTACTGGCTTATTCATATTTGAGCAAATTAGGCAGAATATTTTAAGCCCTACACCGGCGTGAGGCGATGCAATGACATCGTCGATTGACTGTATTAAACTCATTACATACACATCCTAATCGCCACACATAACAACCATGATAGTCTATTCATATAAAAATTGCAACCGTCAGTTTGTTTACTTTTTGCATTCTTATGTTATAATAGTGAGAGATTGTATGAAACGAAAGGAACGTAACTATGAAATTAGGAATTGTCGGTTTACCCAACGTAGGTAAAAGTACACTATTCAACTCTTTAACAAAAGCTGGCGCAGAGTCTGCCAATTATCCCTTTTGCACAATCGATCCCAATATTGGTGTCGTTTATGTCCCGGACCCACGACTCGAAGCCCTGACCACTATATATGCTGCCAAAAAAACTATACCGGCAGTTATTGAATTCGTTGACATTGCAGGTTTAGTTAAAGGTGCAAGCAAAGGCGAAGGACTAGGTAACAAATTTTTGAGCAACATCCGCGAAGTTGATGCTATTTTGCATGTTGTTCGTTGCTTTGATGATCCGAATGTCATCCATGTAGACGGAGAAATCGGACCTTTAAGAGATATAGAAACGATTAATCTTGAACTTATCTTCTCGGATCTTGATGTTATTGAACGACGATTAGCAAAAACAATCAAATCACTCAAAGCAGATAAAACACTTCAAAAAGAAGTGGATGTCCTTAATCGACTCAAAGAAGTTCTTGAAAACGGTCAATCCGCTCGTACTGCTGAGTTTGATGACGACGACGAACGCGCCATGGTAGATAGCTTTAATCTATTAACGACTAAGCCTGTCATCTATGCAGCTAACGTTGAAGAAGACGATTTAACCGATGATGGTGCATCCAATGATAATGTAGCAACGGTTCGTGAATTTGCTGCTGCTGAAGGATCCGAAGTTTTTGTTATCTGCGCTAAAATCGAAGAAGAAATATCAACACTTGATGATGAAGAAAAAGTAGAATTCCTCGATGCACTCGGGATAACCGATACCGGTCTTGATAAACTGATTGCTGCTAGTTACAAACTCCTCGGCCTTATCAGTTATCTTACTGCCGGAGAAAAAGAAGTCCGTGCTTGGACGATCACTGAAGGAACCAAAGCTCCCGGTGCTGCCGGTAAGATTCATAGTGATTTTGAACGTGGCTTTATCCGTGCAGAAGTTGTTCGCTATGATGACCTTATGGAACACGGCACCTATGCTGCCGCTAAGGAAAAAGGTCTTGTTCGTGTCGAGGGTAAAGACTATGTTGTTAAAGACGGCGATATCATGCTCTTCAGATTCAACGTATAATGACACAGATTTAATTCAAAAACGCAAAAAGACCTGTTCCACTATGTGGACGGTCTTTTTTTTGAATGTTCAACCCAACCGATATATTTACTGATTCACTTCAATTTTCACTCGGCTTACCATAATAAATAACCACTGACAAATGCGTCTCAACGCTGCCCGTATTGTGATATGTATGGCGGGTATGACCGGCAAAACGTGTCGCATCTCCGGTTTTTAATGTAAATTCATTATGATCAATTCTTACCGTCACTTCACCTTGATGCACAACAATCATCTCATAAGTGCCTTTTGGGTGAGGTTCCGAATCGATATATCCTTGAGGTTCCATATCTACTTTAAAAATCTCATAAGGACGTCCGTCCTCATATGTAAAATAGGGATAGACTCTACACTTTCCTCTGTCCTCCTCAACATAAGAGACCTCTTCAAATCGTATGACATCATGAACATCTTCTTTTTCCTTTATAAGCTCTGTAAAGCTCACATGCAAGCCATTAGCAATTTTCCAGACGGTTGTTAAGGTAGGATTACTAATTCCTCTTTCAATTTGCCCAAGCATCGACTTGCTTACCAATGTCAAATCAGCAAGCTTATCTAAACTCAACCCCCTCTCATCACGTATGGTTTTAAGATTCTTAGCTAATATACGCTGCAATTCATCCATTACAAAAACCTCACTGCGGTTCCATAGGCAATCACTTCTGCTGCTCCTTGCATAATAGCGCTTGATGCATAGCGAATATTGACAATCCCTTCTGCACCTAAACCTTCAGCTTCTTCAACCATACGTTTAGTCGCCAAGGCTCTAGCACTGTTCATCATCTCATTATATTCTTGCAACTCACCACCAACAATCGTTCTCAATCCGCTCATAATATCTTTTCCCATATGACGCACTTGAATCGTCGAGCCTTTAACAATCGATAATGTCTCAATCTCTTTTCCGGTAATAAACGAAGTATTTACAAGTATCATAACACTTACTCCTTGTCATGAGCCATAGTCTGAACATCCACATCATCTCGAACCTTGGCTTCTTCTTTTTTGTCACGTGCTTTGAAGCGTTCCATAATATCAGGTACCAAATCAATAAGCTTTGTCAAGCTGTCTTGATTCTTAATATTAACAAGTCGTGCATGTCCATCTGTTATAACAAGTACAGCACTTGGACTTATTTTTGCACCAATTCCACCTGCTCCGCCTTTTTCCTCTGCGGCACCGGCACCCATAGCAAACCCGATATCAACAAGGGGTAATATAATCGTATTATCAATATGAATCGGTTCTCCAACGACTGTCTTTGAATTTGCAAATCCTTCCATGCCTTCCATTAATGAATTCACATGTTGCTTAAAATTTGAGTCCATGACAATTCCTCCTATTTTCTAATAAATGCTATCATCCGTCTTACACGCTTATCAATAATTAATCTTATTATATAATAAAGGAGCTGATAAAGAAAGAGATGACTTTTTACTTTTAATGATCCAGCAATCAATTCTTCATCAAAATGTGGGACCACGATAACATGACCTTTCGTTATTCCATATCCTATTGCTCCAACGGCTGCTATATATCCTGTAGTAACCTGATCTTCCAGGCCAATGTCCAAATTCAAGTCCATATGTCTCGGGAAAATCCATATAATCAAACGCTTAATATATTTCCATACAAATCTCATAACGCCTTCATTTTCAGGCCTATGTAGTTCTTCATAAAATGCTTTTACTTGTGCTATAGCGCTGGGTCCTTTATCCTTAGTCTTTGCCTTCTTATCCGCCTTTTCTTTTCCTTTTTCTTTTCCTTTTTCTTTCTTCTCTTTATGGACGGTTTTCTCTATCGGTTTCTGAACATCCAGCTCTTTTGCCTCCGTTTGATTCCCTTCTGATTTTACTGGAGTATCAGGAACTATCTCCACAAGGTTTTCACCCTTTTCCATAGGCTTTGATTCCCTTTTCTCCTCTACCTCTTTTACTTTTTCTTTTTGTTCTTTTACTTTTTCTTCTTTTTGCGTTTTAATACGCTCTTTTTTTGTATCCTTAAGATTCTCCGACTCCTTCGTCGTTTCTTTAGACGCTTTCTTCCTGATTCGTCCCTGACGTTTTTTTCGCGGTAATATCTGTATCCCGAAAAGGCGAACAACTGTGTGTGTTTTCCCTCCCTTATAATCAAAACTCACATGAATGATATGAAGAAGCCAACTCACATAACCTTTTGCTTTGGCCGATTCAAAGTCACCTTCTGCTCCACCTATAACCTTATATCGAATAGGTACAAACAAAATGGCCAAAACAACAATGAGCAGAAGGCCGAAAACTATACCGACAAGTTTCAGTATTCCAATAAGAATCCATCCAATAATGTGAAGCATACTCTCTAAGCCTCCATTCCTCTTAACGTTTAACGAGTCTCTTACGCAAAAGATGTGTAATAACGAGTGTTCCCACAACCATAATCACAAAAACCAGTAAAATAAGTAAGGCTGTTTGGAAAAAGAAAATTTCAGGAACCATATTAATAAGTATATCCGTCCGAGGATCTAATAGCCACAAATCATTATCAAAGAATATTTTGTGAAACAAAACAAAATACTTTGAAAAATTTGATTGAAATAAAACAAAAAGAACTACAGATACGCCAAAGGCACCAACAAAGAAAAACTTTAGCTGATTAATCCAATCCGCTAATTGTTTTCTACGACTACGCCATAAATAAAGAAGAAGGAGTATTAGAATAATAGCTCCATAGTCACGAATGTGTTTGCCACCCATAAATAGTGTCTTCACATCAGCCATGTGGGCTTTTTCTCTCTCTCCAAACACTTCATCTTCTCGACCGTTAATGGTCGCTGTCATATCAAGCGAATCTCTCTTATCAATAAGATAGTCCATCATTTTATCTGTTACAACCATTAACTCATCCACCGTCATGTGTGTCGTTGCTTCAATATTATGGTGCTCATAATGCCACTCAAAGTAAGGATCAAAATATACAACAGCCTGAACCGCCGAAAATAGCAATGTCAAAAACAACACCATGTCCATAACAAACCAAACAATTCCTTTAATGACTTTCATGACGCTCTCCTTCTAGTTCCATAATGATATGCTCTTGCGTAATGGTTCGTCCTGATTGCACCACCTGAAATACTGTATTCAAAACAAATTGTTTGAACTCATATGATTGTTTTACAACGCCCAAGAGGTATATTGCTTCCAAACGCTCTAGCCGCTCATTCAACTCTTTTGCCGACACATACTCCATAAGAAAGGGCTTAGATGGACGTAAAATAACATAAGCCCACTTACTCTTCAAAACTATGGGATCTTTTTTAAAAAGTTTTTCAATTTTTCTCTTCTCTTTTTCAGAAATACTTGCCCCGTAATATAAAGGCTTAATACATTCCATCATAGGATTACCTCTAGTCTATTAACTGGTTCATATAACTATATATGTTCTGCATACACATTACTTTTTCTCCTACATTACTACATGATGCAATAGAATAATGTATATGGTCATATATTTCTTGAGCATTACTATGATTCATTTGGAAAATCCCCATCATCACACTCATACGACCTCTTCTGATTTCACGGCTATCGCTATTGAATACTTCTTCCATGCGCTCAATAAGTTCTTGCTTTTTGAACATTAACCCATGGCGATCAATCGGTGTTAAGTCTAAGGATTCCGGTCGTTGAATAAAATAGCCTTCCTTTGTCAATAAAAATGCATATTCAAGTTTTCTAAGCATATGCATCTGAATATTTTCATCATCACTATTGCCTGCTTCCATTAATTTATCTAAGGAAAAAGATACTTCCATAAGCGCTTCACCTAAAGGTTCATAATTTTCTTCTACATAATCAAAGACTTCAACTAAATCCATCTCTTCATGATTAAGCTCCAGTAACCGCTTCACAACATGATATGTCTCATCCTCTTGTAAGTCGTCTGTTGACAAAACAATACCCATAAGGTGATTAATAATTTCAGCTGTATCCAACGCTTTTTCTAGCAATTCATTTTTGGCTTCTGTAAGATGATACATCTCATGATAAGCTTCATCCATAGCACTTTCTTCATCCTCAGACATAATCACTTTATAAGATTCCAAACGATCAGCAATCTCTCCAAAAAGGGCTCCATAACCTTCAACACCTTCGGGATAAAAAGATTCTGTCAATATTTCCAAATGGTTATTTACAGAATGCTCTGCTATACCTGCTAGTTTTTCAAAATAAGCATCTACAAATCCAAAAAATTTATTTTTATGCATTCGCATTGGTAGCTCCGGATAAATATATCTCAAATGTTCTCGTATCTCATTCGTATCTTCTATCGCCATTAATTGTTCAACGACTCTTTTGGAAAAAGCTTCATCCGAATCCATAGCCAACAATGTTTCCGAACTATAACGATTCTTATAATATACATTTTCTAATAATGAAATCATATCCCCATATGCTGTAAGGACCTTTGCTTGCTGCTCTAGTTCATCTCGAATTTGAGTCAATTCAGACATTGTAGGAAGCATTCCGCTATTTTTTAGTCCAGTGACAATCTCTTTCAAGCGGTAGACAAGTAGATTTAATTCACCACTCTCTAATGTGATTTTATGCCCTGCATGATGATGATGGTCGTGATGATGGTCATGCTCATTTTCATCCTCGTGGTGATGGTGGTCGTGATGATGGTCATGCTCATTTTCATCCTCGTGGTGATGGTGATCGTGATGATGATCATCATGCTCATGGGCACTCTCCTCTTGATCCTCTTCCCTTTCTAGGAAGCTGTAATACTTTAATCCAAGAGTTATAAGATGAAACTTTGATAAAGCTTCACCACTCAATTGTATCCAGTCTTCAATTAGATGCTTATCATTAAAAACTTGATTTGCACCTATTTTATTCATTTTTTTTGTAAGTTCTTTTAATGCTTGATTATTATGACTCATATGATCTCCTTAACCTTCAATCGCTTTTCTTTCTAAGACAGCATGAACTATCCACATGATACAACAATAAAAGCTTGTATAAATACTATACTCCAGGATATAGTCCTTGTCAAAGTATGATTCTATTGCATAAAAAGAAGGGAATATTTTTGATAGAATGCCAGACATTACTGTCGTGCTTCCGACAGAATAAAAGCTTCCGCTCAACATCCCCATAAGCATGAGAATAACGGTACTTGCAAAGACAAAGGTTATAGGTTTCCGAGCAATTACCATAACCCCTTGTACAAACCCAGTCACTGCCATAACATATAGCCCATATACAGCAGTAAGATGTAGGATTCCTTTTCCTCCATACACACCAACGACTATCATTGGCACAATCGCAAGAATTCCTACCAGTATCATAACCATCCATCCGCTTAATTGAAGAACCCAAGAATGTACAGGCGTAGAGTATATACGCTTTCGAACCTCCTCAGATTCCTGCCCCATTAAATGCATACCGGCAAATACAATAAAAAAGCCAATCAAAATTTGAATGACACCCACTGTCATTTTCTCCAATAGCACTTGCCTAGAGGCACCGCTAGATACCATATTTTTTTCTTTCCAAGAAATTTTCAAATATTTTAATGCCGTTTCCTTATCCGCATTATATCCACTTTGTTCATACACTTCATTGTATACAGGTGCTACTTTTTCATCCTTCAATGTCAGTAGTGCATCATGATAAAACCTTGCAGCTGTTTGTTTAGCTGACTCTTCCAAGAAAATTCCCGTAACTATATCGGTCAACATTACAGCAAAGGCATTATCCGCCAGATATACCATCTGGAAAAGTTCCTCGTAATTCCCCATCTCCATCTTGTCTTTCATATCTTCCGGCAACACATAGAGGGCTTCAATACGTTGATCACGCAGGGCATCTTCTCCTTCTTGCCTAGACATTCGCGTTACATGTATACTCGGTTCATTTTGCATCTTCTCAATGAATGTTTCATTATAATCCGTATCGCCATTATTAACAACACCAATCCCAATAACAAGTCCTTGATTCACTTGCTGATATAACCCCACCATCATCGTTATTATTAATGCAACAAGACCGATGTATAAAAACCAAAAGCTTCGTTGATTGAAAAGGAGTTTTAGACGTAACCGTAAGAGCGATACTATCATTGTTTTATCTCCTTTCTCTCGGTAATATAGACTGCCAAGCTAATCATGACAATAAGGCTGATAAGCATCCCGCTATATAAAGCTAAGACGGATATATCCCCAATTTTCAAATGCAAAAATATCATTTGGCGAATACCATGATAATTCGGCGTAAAACGAGCCAATCGTTGCATCGTTATAGGCATTAACGGCAGAGGTATAATCGATCCCCCTAGAAGCGCTGTTAAAAAGCCAACGACACCGCCAAATAACATAAGGTTCGTCTCTGATTCAAAAATGGCCGATAGAAGCACCCCCATAGCTATACTGACGCCAATCATCAATATACAATATATTAAGAGTGACCAACTATTAACAAAAAATCCATCTTCAAAAAACAAAGACATAATTCCCGTCCATACCATAAATCCCAAAAAGGTTAATCCCACATAACCTATAAAAGATCCAATGAGGTAATTCCCCACTGAAAAACCTGTTAAACGTAGTCTTTTGTATACGCCTTGATGCCGCTCTTTAATGAGCATCATTGCTGTTACCATGCCCGTGAAAATACATAATATAACAGAAATAGCCGCATAATAATAGGTTAAGCTTAGTACCGTCGGAATATTTTGTATCTGCCTATAGGTATACATATTTTGTCGAGTAAACACTTGAGTGATAAGTTCAACCGATAATGCATCATTATATTCCCAAAAGTCTTCTGATTCAACTTGATCATGTAGAGCCTCATAAAATGCTGTAATTGCAGATTCAACAGAACGGATATATTGCTCATACCCGCTGAATACGTAATCCAACACCATACGTTTTGCAGGTTCTTCCCCTTGCAACCTAATGTCCATAGGGACATCTCCAAAATGCATCAAGGATTGTATAAATCCTGAAGGAACAATAACAAGAGCATCGAGATGTCCTTTCTCAAATACCTCACTAAGTTCTTTTGAATCGCCTCTTTCAATCATAAAAAACCGATTCAATTCTTTTTTTGACTCAAAATCTCGTACTAACATATTAGCGTAAGGCGATTCATCTTCAACACTTACACCCACTCGAATCGGTTGAAAAAATTGATTTTCTACTTCCTTGACTTCCATAAAAAAATATAGAAAAAGGGTGATTGCCACAGGAATAAACAGCAGATACCAACGATGTCTTAACGCAGAACCCCATTCTTTAGAATTCTTCGTAATAATCAATATCCATTGTCTTAGTCCCATAACAATCCCCTTTATCGTTGTATTATGCTCTCAAACTAGTCTTACATACCGCCAAATGCGCCAAGTAGTTGCTGTGCATTCATCATAATTTCCATGCTTAATTCAGACAAATCTTCGTCTGATAGTGTTGAAAAATCAACAGCTTCTGTCGGAATTTCCGTGAATGCAAAGGCACCACTAATGTCCGTGATTGCCATTTTAGAATAGACCTCTACATTAAAGCTCATATCTTCTAAATTCGCATCTTGTAACGCAGGATCTGCCTGTTGTGCAGCTTCTAAAATAGACTCATTCACAGCCACTGTACTTTCCATTCCTACGATTTTGTCATCATCGACATACGCTGTCATGGACATATCCATATTATCATAGATAGCCATAGCATCCTCAAATTCATCCACATCTGTATTGAAGGTCGTGTTCATTTCTTCGACAAAGGCATCATACCCTTCATCTATAGCAGCCAACAATTCATCACGCTTTTGCAACATATAATCGCCCATATCAGGGGTCCATACTGACACAGGATTCATAATGTCGTTTTCACTCACTGCAATAATACTATATGACATATAATCCTCTTGCTCAATAAGTGTATCCACCATAACCGTTATAACTTCATTGATAAATGCTTTTACTTTCGGATCATTTCCAGCCATCTTTACCAAATCCATATAAACGGTCATATATTCACCCATATCTATATCAAGCGTATAGCTATCTCCTGTGACCTTTAATGTTTCATCCAAATAGTTCATTGGAATTTCCATAGACCCGCTGGCCACATTGGTGATGGTTTTATCCAAATAAGTTAAAACCGGCTCTTTGTACTTATCCTTATCAATCGCTTGATAAGAATCCAATGCGTCCACATTATCCATATCATCTATCAACGCTTCCATTACGTCAAAAATATGGTCTACATCAACAAATTGAGCTTCTTCTTGAGACGCACCATTGTCTATCATCAATTGTTGAAGATCCGACCAATTCATATAGATAACTTTATCATATAGTGCCGGTATAGATACCGCTACTTGGTCTCTATTTGCTAAAACAGTCGCATCAAGTATATCCGAACCACTTAATACCACATTCAACTGCATTTCAAAAGCTAAAGCATCCTTATCCATCTTTACGACATATTGGATTTTGGAATTTTTAACTAAATTC
Organism: Vallitaleaceae bacterium; assembly: GCA_965140555.1. GTDB lineage: Bacteria > Bacillota > Clostridia > Lachnospirales > Vallitaleaceae > UBA1351. Next base: position 113,495 of record OZ223259.1, read on the forward strand.
TCAACGATAGAACGTTGCATTACATCCATACCTGTAAGTTCTAATGTATTAAACCCTACTTCTGCTGCAACGGCGTAGGAATCTTGACTATAGGTATTTATATACGCATCCATTAACTTTTCACTGTCAGATTTCATCAAGCCATTTTGAGCGAAAACGATAATTCCTACAAGGACAACCGCTGCCAAAACACCAACACCAATCCATATATTTCGTTTCTTCTTGCTCGATTCTTCTTCTGTCTTACTGTCTAGTTCCGGATTTATTGGCTGCTCTTCCGTCTCTTGATTAGTCCCTGTTTCCAGCGGTAATACAGGCTCTTCATGATCTGTCGTTGCCATGGTTTCTTCAACTTCTGTGGTGTGAAAAATAGGTGCACCACATTCCTCACAATACTGGTTTTCATTTGGGTTTTCATGCCCACAATTCATACATTTCATACTATTCCTCCGACTCATGTCTCGATTGAACTCTTTCAACTTTTTCAATCTATATTATATAATACATATAGGATTAGGGCTTCAAAAGCAAGTTTCACTAAATTCACACATAATATATAGATGACGTAGATGTCTTCCTAACACTCAATTATTTGCGAACCTCAACTCTATACTTTTGACTCTAATCAGTATATTAAAAAAAGATGATTGTAAACAATCATCTTTTTTTATCATACACGATAAAGCTTTAATTTTCAATCTTTTTCAAAATATCACCAAAAACACTGCCCAGGTTTGTTGTCGCCTGCTCATCTGTTTGATAATCTTTCACATTAACATATTCATCCGTTACGACTTCTTCTGCACCATCAAGCTTCATTGTCAGTCGTAATTTATGCTCCTTAGCATCAATGCCTAACAATTTAACATTAACATCGGCTCCTTCTGAAACCAAATCAGACGGATGATTCACATGCTCATTAGACATTTGAGAAATATGAACTAAACCTTCAACACCAGGAATAATCTCCACGAAAATACCAAAGTCTACGATGCGTTTCACTTTACCTTCATATGTTTTACCTACTTCTAGCTTGCCGCTAGATGCATTCCATGGATCGTCTTCTGCATTTTTCATGGATAAACCGATTTTTTGTTTATCGTAATCCACATTAATAACAGTTACATTTACAACATCACCTTCTTTAACAACATCAGAAGGTTTCGAAACACGCTTCCAGCTTAATTCATTAATATGTACTAAACCATCAACACCTCCGATATCCACAAAAGAACCAAAATGCATGTTCTTTTTAACTGTACCGGTAAATGTATCACCTTTTTTGATTGTCGCGAACAATTCTTCTTTTTGACGAGCACGTTCTGCCTTCTCAATTTCTTTATGTGACAGAATAACGCGATTTTTCTCACGGTCAAGTTCTACGACTTTTACTGCCAATGTTTGGCCATTATATTCAGAAAAGTCTTCCACATAACTTGTTGAAATTAGTGATCCCGGCATGAATCCACGTGTGCCTAGAACCTTACATACAAGTCCGCCCTTTACAGCTTCTACAACTGTTACATCAATCGTAGTATTGTTGTTCAGTAGCTCTTGTAATTGATCCCAAATGACTTCTTGCTGTGCTTTCTTAAGGGAAAGAACAACATTGCCGTCGCCATCATCTTTTCTAACAATCTCTGCTTTGACTTGATCACCAACACTAAATTGTGATGTTAACGGATTGTCAAGATCTGCAAATGTTTCGCTCAATGGTACAATACCATCAGCAATATAACCAAAGTTGATAATGACTTCTTCATCAGATACTGCCGTTACTTCACCGGACACGATATCCCCTGTAGAGAAATCCATAAGTGAAGAATCCAACATGTCCTTGTAATCCTCCATTGTCTCTTCTACTTCAACTTGGTTTTCGGTTACAGTTGTTTCTACGTCGTTTACTATCTTCTTGTCTTCCATCTTAAACATCCCTTCATTGTAATTCTAATACCTACTCTATCATACCTTATTTATCAGTCTTTGTGAAGCCTAACTTTTAATATACAACGCATCCTACCGTTCCTCACGGAAATAAGAGAGATTCAAAGCATTAGGAGGTGCGTTCTCTTTTGACTGCCTCATGGAGCTGATAACCAAGACAACAATCGTCACTAAGTAGGGCAATGCATCGAGTAGACTCTGAGGAATACTGAATTGCTGCAAGCGATACCCTATAATACTCAATCCGCCAAAAAGGAGAGATCCCAAAATAGCCTTATAGGGATTCCATGAGACAAAAATAACGAGTGCAATAGCAATCCATCCACGCCCTGCTGTTACTTGCTCTTGCCACTGGGGAACATCCACAATGGAAAGATAAGCACCACCTAGTCCGCACAAGGCACCACCTAATAACACATGCACATATTTATAAAAAGAAATATTGACACCTGATGCATCAGCTGCACCAGGATTCTCACCTACAGCTCTCAGATTTAATCCTGTACGTGTTTGATACAGGTATATTCCGATGATAACAGCAAATAGTAAACTGATGTAAATAAACACATCATGTTGAAAAAGTAACGGACCCAGTATCGGGATCTGGCTAAGACCCGGAATCTGAATCGGACTAAAGTATTCTATAAACTCCGGGGACATCTTTTGTCCGACAAAATGTGTCCCTGCAAAACTAGACACACCTGTACCAAAGATAGTAAGCGTTAATCCGGACACAACTTGATTTGCTCGTAAGCTTATTGTTAAAAATCCGTAAATCAAAGCGCCCATTGCGCCTGCAATACCTGCTGCAAAAAAAGCGAGTATCGGGTTATTGGTCATGAATCCTACCGCAAAACCTGCTACCGCACCTAGAAGCATCATCCCCTCAACTCCCAGGTTCAAATGTCCCGCTTTTTCTGTTAATAACTCTCCTAATGTCGCCAGTAGAAGAGGTGTTGCCGCAATCACCATAGCAATGATAAATCCATTAAGCATCTTGCACCTCCTTGTTCTTTCTTCGTGGCACTAATTTGTATTGAACAAAGAATTCACTCCCTATAACAAAAAACAAAATCAACGATTGCATCACATCTGCTGCAGATGCAGGAATTTGAAAGGCTGTTTGAATGTAACTGCCTCCTTTTATCATTGCTGCAAAAAGTATGGATACCGGAACAATAATAATTGAATTTAATCCCGACAGCCATGTCGTTATAATAGCTGTATAACCATAACCTGCTGAAATATTTACCGATAATGTTCGATTAACACCGGATGCCTCCATCATACCGACAATACCACATATACCGCCACTTACAATAATAGCTCCAAGTATAATCCGCTTCACATGCATCCCCGCATAACGTGCTGTATCTTCACTTTCGCCAACAACACTAATTTCGTAACCTTTTTTTGTTTTTGCTAAAATAAACGTCACGATGGCGACAATAGCTAGGGCTATAATCCACCCTGCATGAATACCGAAAACTTTAGGTAATAATGCATTTTGCTCAAAAGAAGCAATTTTGGGGAACCCCATACTTTTTGGATCTTTCCAAGGTCCATATTGTAAAAAGGTTACCCACTTAATGGCAATATAATTCAACATTAATGTAATAATTGTTTCATTCGTTCCAAATCGTACTTTCAAAAAAGCCGGAATGAAGGACCATACTCCGCCACCAATGAATCCGGCAATAAGCATCAGCGCTAACAATAGTAATTTCGGTAAATCAGGAAAATTCAGGGCCATAAAGCTTGCTGCGAAAGCGCCCATCACAATCTGACCTTCTGCACCAATGTTCCAAAATTTCATTTTGAATGCAATCATAATACCTATAGACGTTACAACAAGAGGAATGGCAATCGTCAACGTATCTTGAATGCGGAAAGCCGAACCGAAAGCACCTACAATCATGGACCCAAACACTGCCAGTGGGTTATGACCCATTAAAGCTATGAATAAAGACGCTGTTAATATTGAAAGAAAAATTGCTACGAGTCGTATACGTACACTTTTAGCTCTTGTCATATCTGTTCGTTTTATCATACGCATATTACTCACCACCTTTTCTTATTTGCTTTTGTCCTGCCATCATAAGGCCCAGCTCTTCTTTTGTTACCTTTTCACCATCCACACATCCTGTAATTTCACCTTCACACATGACAATTATTCGATCACATAATTCCATCAATACATCTAAATCTTCACCGATAAACAACACACCAACGCCTTTTTTCTTTTCTTCGTTGATTAAGTCATAAATCGTATGAGATGCTCCGATATCCAGCCCGCGTACTGCATAGGCCGTAATGAGAACATGGGGATTGGTATCGATTTCTCTTCCAATCAGTACTTTTTGTATGTTCCCACCTGATAGTTGTTTCACCGGATGCTCTACTCCCGGTGTTTTTATTTCTAACCGTTTGATCATTTCTTCACAGTGTTTGATCACCGGTTTTCGATTAATGAGTATACCCTTTTGTTCATGATGCGCTTTTAATAAAAAGTTATCCACCATATCCATTGAAGCAACAAGCCCCATACCTAAACGATCTTCCGGAATGAAGCTCATACTAATACCTCGTCTAATAATATCACGAGGACTTAGTCCGACTATAGATTCTTCTTTGAAAAGAATTTCACCGTCTGTTATCGGATAGAGCCCAGCAATAGCTTCGCACAATTCCTTTTGACCACTTCCCGATACACCTGCTACACCAAGGACTTCACCCTTTTTTAGAGAAAAATTGACATGGCGTAACACATCCACACCTTCGGGATTTCTTACACAGAGATTCTTTGTTTCTAAAACAACCTCTCCCGGTTTGACAATCGGACGCTCAATGGCTAAGTTGGTCGACGATCCTACCATGAGATCTGTCATTTCCTTTGGTGTTGTCTCCTTGGTTATTAACGTCTCTACTGTCTGACCACGACGCAAAACAGTTACACGATCACTAATTTCCATTACTTCATGTAATTTATGCGTGATAATAATGATGGCGCAACCTTCATCTGCCATCTTACGCATAATCTTGAACAGCTCTTTAGTTTCCTGGGGTGTCAAAACAGCCGTTGGCTCATCCATTATTAATATATCCGCTCCCCGATAGAGGACCTTAAGAATCTCAACCGATTGCTTTTCTCCAATTGACATGGTGTATATCTTTTTATCCGGATTTACATTAATTCCAAATTGTTTGGAAACTTTACGTATTTCTTCCGAAATCGCTTTTTTGTTTAGAAAAAAACTGCCCTTCATACCCATTATGATATTTTCTTTGGCAGTTTGCACATCCACTAACTTCACATGTTGATGAATCATCCCTATTCCCATTTTTATAGATTCTTTCGGACTTGCAAACGTCACTTCTTTGCCATGAACAAAAATAGAACCGCCATCAGGCTTATAGATTCCTGACAGCATGTTCATTAGTGTGCTCTTCCCGGCTCCGTTTTCACCGAGAAGAGCATGTATTTCACCCTGTTTGACTTCGAAGTTTACATGATCGTTTGCCTTGACAGTTCCAAAAGTTTTTTTAATGTTTTTCATTTTTACAAAAACGTTATCACTCATCATGGCTCCATTTCATACTTCAAATTATTATTCTACACTTGCATTAACACCTTCAACAAACCAATCCATGCTTAACATGTCTTCGTCTGATAACACACTACCTTCAGCTCCGTGAACATCGCCGTTGTTATCAACAATTTCACCGCCAAATACATGAAGTGACCCGTCTAGAATAGCAGCTTTCGCTTCATCAATAGCTTCTTGTGTACCTTCAGCCGCATTAGCACTTAATGGTGCCAACCCAACAACACCGTCAGCCATTGAACCCCAGTAGGATTCTGCTTCAAAAGTACCATCCATTATTGCTTGAACACGACTAACGTAATAATCTGACCAATCCCAAATAGCGGATGTTAATACGGCATTCGGAGCCATCGCTTCCATATCTGTATGATATCCGATTGAATATACACCGGCTTCTTCTGCCGCTTGTTGAGGTCCTGCTGTATCTTGATGTTGAGAAATAATATCAGCACCTTGATCAATAAGTGCTTGAGCTGCTGATTTTTCTGCCGCCGGATCATACCATGTGGATGTCCATACAACATCAACTTCAATATCCGGATTCACTGATTTAGCACCTAATGTGAATGCATTGATACCACGAATAACTTCCGGAATAGGGAAAGCACCAACATAACCCACTTTATTCGTTTCTGTTTTTAATGCAGCTGCAATACCCGTCAAGTAACGCGCCTGATACATACGACCAAAGTAATTAGACATATTGTCACTCATTTCATATCCTGAGCAGTGGAAGAATTCCACATCCGGATATTCGGAGGCAATATTTTTGATGTATTCCATATAACCGAAGCTTGTAGCAAAAATAATAGAAGCTCCTTGATCAATCATATTACGAACTTCAGATTCTACCTCTTGAGTTTCCGGTACATTTTCTTTATAAATCGTTTTAACACCGAGTTCTTCCTCAAGAGCTTGACGTCCTAAGTCGTGGGAATATGTGAATCCACCATCACCTACCGGTCCTACATAAATAAAACCGACAATTGTATCCTCAGCACTTGTTGCTTCTTCTGTATCACTATCTGAAGTATCAGCACCTGTATCCTCAGAACTTGAATCATTGGAATCTGTTGCGTCATTTGACTTATTAGCCTCTTCATTTCCCACTGTATCTTCTTGTCCGCATCCCGCCATGGCAAAAACCATTGCAAGAATAAGAAGTAAACTTAAACTCTTTTTCATTACTATTCCTCCTAAAATTTTGTCTGTTAGTCTATGACTTTTTCTTTTTTATAAAAAATGGACAGTACCATTCTTCATACGATCAATAATAGCTAGAGATTGGACATTAATGCCCTCTTCTCTTAACCGTTTGCCACCCGGTTGAAATCCTTTTTCAATGACAATTCCAACCCCTTCTACTGTAGCGCCTGCTTGATTCACCAAACTAATCAACCCTTCTACCGCTTGACCATTGGCCAGAAAATCATCTAAAATCAACACATGATCATCAGCATTCAAATATTTCTTGGAAATATGAATGTCATAGGTTTGTTGCTTTGTAAATGAAAAAACAGGATGTGTATAAGTTTCCTTATCCAAATTACGACTTTGGGTCTTCTTTGCAAAGACCACCGGTACATTAAACGATAGTGCTGCAAGTGCCGCTATGGCAATACCTGATGCTTCAATGGTTACAATTTTTGTGATTATCTTACCTGCAAATCGTCTCTTAAACTCTTCCCCCATTAAAAACATGAGCTTAGCGTCTATTTGGTGATTGAGAAAAGAATCCACCTTCAGAATTTCCTCATTCAATACGTACCCATCCTGCTGAATTCGATCATGTAATAGTTTCATATTCATCTCCTTAGTGCTGAATTTTCGGTAATACAGAAAAAACTCTACCTTATCAGCAGAGTTTATGATCTCGTATGTCCTAGTAAAAAGATGTCGTAGAAGACATCTATAGCCTCATTTCTAGGAAAACAAAGATAAAAACTCGTAGCCTGTAACTATTTACGGTAGTTTGTAGAAACGTTTGGCCCATATTGCCAAATTTATACGAGCAATTTTAAGTTATAGTTTGATTGGAACTCCTCTACATTCTAACAATTCGAATCATTGTGCCCACAAGAATATAGAGTAAAGCATGTTCACGTCATCGGAAATCATATTTCCGATACAACGCATTATAAGACATCTAAGATAAAAAATCAAGATAAATATATAAGAAAAGTATCTTTTACCTGTTTTGCTAACGCATTTAGAACACTCCTATCGTAAAAAACGGCAGGGAATTTTCTTTCCCCGCCATTCAAATCATTCTCGTTTATAATTACTCTATCTATTTTGTAAAGTTAATGCGATTGCTTAGAACTTTATAATATTCCAATGCTTGTGCTGTTGCCTCCTTATATGGCTTTGAAAGCCACTCTTTGGTTGTAAACCCAAACTCCATTTCGACATCATCCTTATAATACACGCGTAAGGCTTGAATCTCTTCAAAAACTTCCGATGTAATACTCATAACCGGGCCAAAGTGTTTTACCCAATTTGTTTCCGTTATCCAGTGTTCAGGATCTTCTACTACAAAAATCAAATCCACATCTGAATCTTCTCGTTCTTCTCCTCTGGCATAAGAGCCTATAAGTAATGCCAAATCAATGTCATCGTGTTTCTTCAACCAATTTTTCACCGTTTCAACGCGATCTTTCGCTGCTTGAATCGGATCCTCCTCCATCATCGGATCATAGTCCTCATACCCGTTGTGATTGCGGCCATGGCCACCTCGTTCTTGGTCAAATTCAGGTACGTGATGATCTTTTTTGTTCTTTAACATAACAACCTCCACTTGCTTGTCAATATAAAATTATACCCCAATTATAATATAGTCACTTGAAATTGGCAATATAATTTTAATCTGTCTGCTACTAGCGTACCATATCTATTTTTGAGGCTGATACAATAGTCTCATAAAACATAGAGCACACGAAAGGAGATCTTATGAAAACAACACAAAGCAAGCCATCGCATCTACACCTGTATCACCTATTATTAAGAGGACGTGTCCAACAACCGCTTTTTAGACATGACTCTGATTATACACAATTTATTGACTACATGCTTATGAAACAACGTCAATTCGGCTTTCGAATTTTAGGATATTGCATGATCAACGATCAGGTTCAACTCATCATCGAAGAGCGCACCCGCGGTACACTCGCCTCTTCTATACATGGATTAACACTTCTTTACACACGCTATTACAAGAATAAGTATGACTGGGACGGCCCCATTTTTTCCGGAACTTATCAATGCGAACCTATTCACCTCAGCAAAGATTTATTATGTCGATTACGTCATATCCATCAAAAACCCAAACGCTTGGAACTCCCCGGACGACTACACTATACGTATTCAAGTTATAAGGATTACGCCAACCCTAACCAGCCTTCTTTTGTCTATCGCAAATCCATCTATCAACTCTTTGACACATCCGATCATGATGCTGCCGCTCGTTTTTTTTGTAGTATTCATCAAGAAATGGAGCCGATGACCTTCTTTCAAGTTAAAGATGAACTCTATAAACGGGTCAAAACTGCAAAACGCATTTTAAAAGAAGAAATTCTCCAATATGATGTTTCCTATGATCAGCTTCAAAAATCAAGTCCTATTCGTGACCAACTCATCCTTCGTATGTACCGTGAATCCGATTTGAATCAACAGGAGATTGCTGATTTATTAAGTATAAGCCGTCATATTGTAGGGCGTATCATTCGTCTACATCGTCCATGCTAGTGGTTTATTTATGTATCTTCATAAGGAATGTACCGGTGATCCATCGGTCTCTTCACGCATCGGGTAATTTAAACTTTGGCTATATGTTTAATGAGCCTCCTCCGGTACATTCCTTATGGAGATACACTTTAGGCATAAGGATATTTTCACAAAAATACACTTTAAGGCAAAAGCCCTAAAGTGTATCTTTTACTACTCTTTTATACGGCGTGTCCAGCCGAAAGTATCTTCGATTTGACCCAATTGTATTCCTGCTAATTCATCATATATTCTTTTTGATAAGGCACCAATTTGCCCTCCGTTTACCTGTACATGCTCTTCACCATATGCTATTTCACCAATTGGAGAAATAACTGCTGCCGTACCCGTACCAAAAGCTTCTTCAAGTTCACCGGTTTTACCGAATCGAATTAAATCCTCTATATCAATACTTTCCTCATTTACTTCTATACCCCAATGCCTTAATAATTCCATTACTGTATCCCGTGTAACTCCGGAAAGAATACTTCCGGATAGTGCCGGTGTCACAACGCGTCCATTAATTTTAAAGAAAACATTCATCGTCCCGACTTCTTCTACGTATCGACGATGTACACCATCAAGCCATAAAACTTGTGTATATCCTTTTTCCTTTGCTAACATTTGCGCCTTTATACTCGATGCATAGTTACCGCCTGTCTTTGCATAACCCACTCCACCTTTAACAGCACGAACATATTCTTGCTCAACCCATATTTTAACCGGATTAATACCTTCCTTATAATATGCCCCAACAGGCGATAGAATAATCATAAACTTGTATGTTAAGGATGCTCGAACACCTAGAAAAGGGTCTGTCGCTATAATAAACGGACGAATATATAGAGAATTTCCGACACCGGACGGTATCCAATCTTTGTCCATTCGAACAATTGCTTCTATTGCTTCTATGAAATCTTCCACCGGTAATTCCGGTATACATAATCGATCATTCGTAATATTAACACGTTCACCATTTTTTTCAGGACGAAACAGTAGTACATCACCATTCTCTGCTTTATAAGCCTTCAGTCCTTCAAACATTTCTTGTCCATAGTGAAAGACCATCGTTGCCGGATCTAATGTTAAGGGCTGATAAGGTACAATTCTGGGATCATGCCAGCCTAAACCATCTGTATAATCCATAATAAACATATGATCTGTAAAAACCGTACCAAATCCAAGATTTGATGCATCCGGCTTTTCTTTAAGTGTCTCCGCCTTCGTTACTTTTATATTCATCTTGTTCGTCCTCCTTGGCTATATTGACGTTATTATATCAGAAAAAGGTCTGGATAACAAGATTTTTTATCCACTTATTCGAACTTTTTGTGCGTTATAGTGCACAACCCAAAAATCTATGCATCTATTACCCTATATAACCCTCCCTTTAATTGTGTTAACATTTATGATATAATATGTTTATAATTTATTCATATTTGATCGAACCTCCATCTATATGTTGACTAATGAGGCTTCTTAACAAGCCGTTCTAAAAGGAGGATGTACATGTATACTATGGAGCATTCAAGAAGTCACTTTGCTGAAAAGCGAATCGGTCCGGATTTTCTTGTATACTGGATTCGCGTATCAAGTTTCATTGTATGGTTGATCTTAGGAATATTTTTTCTTCTGACTGATTTGGCCCGTCCGGAACAAATAACGTTTTTTGATCGACTTTTTGATATATCAAGACGTACAGTCTGGGATGAAAATATGATGTTGATATCTTTTGTCGTCGCAGTTGTTCTATTCTTTTTCTCATTATTATCATTAATTATTAATACAAGACGTCTTAAACGTAAAACCGATCATATTAGCGTATCATTAATTATATCGTTGGTTGTATCAACGTTGAGTATTTTACTCTACGTCGCTTATGCTCTTAACAACATCAACAATATTTACTAGTGTACGGTATCGTTCATATTTGAGCAAATAGTTTATCTATTTATAAAAGAAGAGCTACATATGTAGCTCTTCTTTTACGTCCTTCAATCCGATTTCTTCATTAGCAACAACAACTGAACCCACTCCTTTTTTGCGGGCAACGTCTAATGCATCCGTTGCCATTGAAAGAAGCATTTCTACAGGCATGATTTGATCATAAACAGCAAAGCCAAAAGACATCGTCAGCTGCAACGATTCGGAAAATGAGTAGGACGATACTATTTGACTTGTGCGTTCCCCAAAAAAACGTGCTCCTATCGCCGGTGTATCCGAGAGTAACATAATATAGGAATGATCCTTATAACGCCCCACAATATCTTGTTGACGTTTGTTCGATGTAAGAACAATACCGACTTGACGAACAAGCCAATCACAAAATTTCTCATCCTTCGTTTCTTTGATTTGCTCATAATTGTCAATCTCGCACAAACAGATTGTTGCTCTTGCTCCATGACGATTGAACCTAGATATAGCTATATCTAATTGCTCAAATACATAGCCCGCGTTAAACAATCCCGTCAACTGATCAATGACATTCACTTGCCTTAGTGTTTCATTCAACTGTTGCAATTGTTGATCTTTTTTTATTATCTCATCTTTAAGCTGATCAATCGTTCGATAAGCCCCTTCTATGGCCAACTCCTTAAGCTCTAAAACCTTTTTGAGTCGCGCAAATTCGACGAGATGTTCACTATGAACTAGAATATCACGTTTGGAGAAAGGGGCATGACAAATATGATCCATTCCGACATCCCAATAGCGATCATCCTGACTCTGTTCAAAAGCATTCACATCAAATAGACCAAGAACAGGTATATCCCTATATCGCTCTTCACCACGAATACGTAATAAAGCATCTTTACTCATTTGCTCGTTGCTTCGAAAATCGATAACTAACAATACCGGTATTTCCTCTTCTAGACAAAACAATAACTGTTCATAATTTGTAGCCAAACTCAGTTCATATCCTTCTTTATCAAAAAGTTCCGCTAACGATTCTAAGACCTCTTCTTGATCATTAAGTATTGTTACCAAATATCTAGTATCCACCACGTCATACCCTCCTATCTCACATCATAACACGCATTATTCTATACACCAATCAATAGCCTCTTTATCTAAAGTTACCAACGCTTGATTCACCTTAGAAAAAGGCTTACTACCAAAAAATCCTCTACTGGCAGAAAGCGGACTTGGATGTGCTGATTCAATAATAACATGCCAATTATTGGTAATTATTTTTTTCTTTGATCTGGCAAAATTCCCCCACAACAAGAAGACAACAGGATCTTGTCGTTCATTCAAGACTTCAATAACACGATCTGTAAAACGTTGCCATCCCAGTTTCTGGTGCGACGCCGCTTGATGGGCACGAACGGTCAATACGGCATTTAACATAAGTACCCCTTGTCTTGCCCAAGATTCTAAATTGCCATGATGGGGAACGGCACACCCTAAGTCTGCAGACATTTCTTTATATATATTCCTCAAACTTGGCGGTATCTTCACCCCTTCATGCACAGAAAAACAAAGACCGTTAGCCTGATGGTCATCATGGTATGGGTCTTGTCCGATGATGACCACCTTAACTTTCGAAAAGTCCGTCAAATGGAAGGCGCGATAAATATCTTCCATTCGAGGAAAAACTTGCTCTGTTCTATATTCATGAATCAGCTCTTGACGAAGTTGTTGATAATAGGGCTTATCAAATTCATCGCCGATGACTGACTGCCATTCATTATGCAACACGTCTTTCATGACTACTCCTTTTCAGCGGTCAACTTATCAATAGCTGCTTGAATACGTTTAATGGATTCTTCTTTACCCAGAATGTCCATAAGTTCAAAAGCACCTCCCGGAGTTGATGCTTTACCGGATAGGGCTGTTCTTAATGGCCACAATACCTGACCATTTTTCAAACCTGCTTCTTGTACAAACGCCATAATTTTATCATGTAATGCTTCCTCATCAAAATTTTCTTGGCTTTTGAGAACCGGTAATACTTGACTTAAAAACTCAATAGAATTCTCAGGATTTGTCTTCATACGTTTATGCGTATACATACTTTTATCGTATTTAGGGACTTCTTGGAAGAAATCAATCATCTCACCAACATCATTTAACGTTTCTAAACGACTTTGTGTAAGCGCTGCAATTTTTTTCAAGTCTAGATCCTCTCGTGTAACAACTTCCTTAATCCGAGACTCTATAAGTTCATAAAAGGTATCAAAATCCAATTTTTTAATATACTCACCGTTCATCCATCTGAATTTGGTCATATCAAAAACAGCAGGTGATTTATTAATATGATGATAATCGAATACCTTTACCAACTCATCAAGTGTAAAAAGTTCTTCATTTGTACCTGAACTCCATCCAAGAAGTGTCACAAAGTTTACAATTGCTTCACTCAAAAACCCTAATTCAATTAAATCCTCATAAGATGCGTGACCTAACCGTTTACTAAGTTTTTTATGATTTTCATCTGTTATAAGAGGGCAATGTACATATACCGGCACCTCCCATCCAAAAGCTTCATACAAACGATTGTACTTTGGTGATGAAGATAGGTACTCATTCCCACGTACAACATGTGTAATACCCATCAAATGATCATCAACAACATTAGCAAAATTATAGGTCGGATAACCATCTGATTTGATCAGAATCATATCTTCTAGTTCAACATTATCTACTGTAATATCGCCATACAATACGTCATTGAATGTTGTCTTACCCTCCACAGGATTGTTTTGACGGATAACATACGGAATGCCGGAAGCTAATTTTTCTTCAACTTCTTCCTTAGACAAATGTAAACAGTGTTTGTCATAGCGATAAACTTCTTTACGACTTTCCATCTCTTCACGAAGATGATCCAAACGTTCCTTATCACAGAAACAATAGTAGGCTTCTCCTTTATCTATTAATTGTTTGGCATACTCAAGATAAATCCCTTGATTATGGCGTTCACTTTGTACATATGGACCAACCCCGCCATCCTTATCGGGTCCTTCATCATGTTGCAATCCCGCACTGTCTAACGTACGATATATGATCTCATTAGCACCTTCTACATAACGTGTCTGATCCGTATCTTCAATACGAAGAAGAAAGTCACCATCTTCATGTTTTGCAATCAAATATGCATATAGCGCAGTACGTAAATTTCCTACATGCATCTTACCTGTTGGACTAGGGGCATACCGTGTACGAATTGTATTATTCATGTCTAAACTCCTTTGTAATCTGAATATTCTAACCTATTATAGCATGAAATCTGTTATAATAATACTACAACATAGGAAGTGCGTCAAAGCCTTCCCATCGCTTTTTTTACTTGTCTGACTCAATTACAGGAGGCCTTATATGAACACGGTTTACATAAAAAAAATGCTATTCCCCCTAGCAGGCATTCTTATACTATTATTTATACCCGGTTGCTCTCTTAATAACAACACACAACTATCCTTTGATACAATGAACTATCTCTATTATACATTAACAGACACAGCCACTCAAAAATCTATCGATTTCATACCTACACAGGCAAATGAAACAAAAGGTGCAATGGCAATAGCTCATATGCTTTCCACCTTTAATAGCGAAGATAATACAAGCGTATCCTTGGACGATCCTAATACAGCGACTTTCGAACATAGTTATATACTCACTGCTTATGATGAAGAAGCTCATACCTATAGCTTCACCCTCAGCTTTAACCAAGATGGTAATGACCTCTTTCTATCTTATGATAATAGGACTGTTATCTACCCTCAAGAACTACTCATTAATTTACTAAAAAATGGTATTTTCGAAGAATTCGATGCCATTAAAGACACACCTTCCGTGGAATTACGTTATAACAAAACATCCTTGGATTATCTTTCTACTACTTCATTTGCCCATACCTATTTTGGTTTATATACTCAGGAAATAGCATCAGGGACATCTCCTAGCAACGAAGATATAGATTCCTTGAATCCAATAGATATTGTCTCTGATGTCAAGAACTTTGTTCTTGTTAACGTAGCTAATGACGCCCCTATAGATACATCTCCCATTCCGGATTGGGAACTTTCTGATATTGCGGTTGATTATAAGGATTCCGGCGGAAAAACCCTTGCCCATACTAAGGACTTAGCATTGCCGGACTTAGCCTATGGAACCTATGAAGCTATTTGCAAACTAACCTTTGAGCATCAAAACTCAGATGCTCAATACGTGCAGACTCTATATTATAAAATTCATTATGACAGCGAAGAATCTTTTACATTTAATAACGATGTTTATCAACCCGGTGACTTAGCCGTTCTAATTGGAAGCAACTTATCAAAAGATTTAAGCTATACTGTTGATACAACAATCTATCACCAGGGTCTTTCTTTTGTACACGAAGAGGATTCCAGCTATTTGTTGCTCCCGCTTATGAGTCGCACGACTCCCGATGATTACACCTTCACCATCACTGTAGCCGATGGTGATACCCCCATTAAATCATATGACTTTGTCATTCATGTCACAGATAAGGCCTTTGAAGTCCAACATTTAACAACTAGCTCCGGCGTTGCCAGCGTACGTAATGAAGAAAATTACGCGATTATGAATGCCGACTTTAAACACGGTAGATCCGACGGTTCCCCTACAAAACAATGGGACGGTGCTTTCATCCAACCTGTTGGCGGAAGAATTAGCACTGAATATGGCGTCATTCGTTATACAAACGGTTCCACTGAAAGTAGCCGTCATTCAGGCATCGACTTTGCTAACCCGGAAGGCACACCTGTTGTCGCCACACAAAACGGCTACATACGTTTAGCCAAAGAAAATCCGGTTACAGGTATGACTATTTTTATCGATCACGGAGCAGGTATCTATAGCCAATACTATCACTTAAGTTCGATGGCTGTTGAGGAAGGTGATTACGTAGAGAAGGGTTCTGTCATCGGCGCAATTGGAACAACCGGTTTTTCAACCGGTCCACATCTACACTTTAGTATTTATAACAATGGTATTTATCTAAATCCCTGGAAGTTTTTCGATAAAGCTCCTTACTAAAAAAAAGCCTGTCTCAGATCCAATTCTGAGCAGGCCATTTTTATCTGTACGAATTATAGAACATATCCTGTATTTGGAACGCTTACACATATCGAATGGGATTATCCGGCTCCTTTACTAGCAGGCAAACACAATGGGCCGATATACCCTCTTCTCTCCCCGTGAAACCAAGATGTTCTTCCGTTGTTGCTTTTACATTCACATTAGATAAATCCGTTTCTAGTATTTCACAGATAATCTGCCGCATTTGACCAATATAGGGGGCTAATTTAGGTTGTTGTGCGATAACGGTCAAATCTATATTACCTACCTTGTAGTGTTGTTCTTTCATCATATTGACAACTCGAACCAATAATCCCTTGCTATCTGCCCCTTTGTAAGCAGGATCTTTGTCTGAAAAGTGGGACCCAATGTCTCCCAGTGCCAGAGCACCAAGGATGGCGTCCATTAATGCATGTAGAACCACATCTGCATCTGAATGCCCTTGCAACCCTCGCTCATAAGGGATACGAACCCCTCCTATAATCAAGGGGCGATCTTTAACTAACGCGTGTACATCATAACCATGTCCAATTCTCATAAATGTCTCCTTTTATTCTCTTCTCATTTCTATGTCTATTATAGTAAAGTATCCAAGAACAATCAATAATTATAGTCATATCGATAACTGGTTTTTGATATTTTCGCTTTTGTCATAATAGTTCCTAACACATGTCCTTTCACCTTGTCAAGAGCACGTTTTGCATGAATAACTGAGTCCATCTTTGTTTCGCCAGCCGCAACAACGAGTAAAATTCCATCTGCATATTTAGATAAAATTGTTGCATCTGCTACTGCCAATACAGGTGGCGAATCAATAAATATGTAATCATACTGCTCCCGCATAGTTTCTAAAAAACGTTGCATCTTATTGGATTCGAGTAGTTCAGAGGGCATCGGTGGAATTTGACCTGTTGTTATAATATCCAAGGTTTGCACCTCTTTATGCGTTTGAATTATATCTTCAATCCTATTCGTTTGGGATAAAAAATAGTTACTTAAACCTTGTGTATTAGGTATCCCAAAGAACTTATGTACCCGCGGCCGTCGGAGGTCACAATCTAATAATAAGATACGTTTACCGGTCTGTGCAAAAGCTGTTGCTAGATTTGTAATTGTAGTCGTTTTACCTTCTGCTTTATTGGAACTTGTAATCATAATAATTTTATACTCTTTATCAATGCCCATATGCCCGATATTCGTCCTTAGCACACGATAAGCTTCAGACGCCGGAGCTTTCATATCCTCTAGTGTTATAATCTGATTCATCAAGATACCTCCCCATACTTCGGTATAATTCCAAGAACCGGGATACCCAATTCCGCCTCGAGTCGATCTTCTTTTTCTATGGTGTTATTCATCATTTTAAAAACAAAAATAACAAAGATTGCCAACATAAAACCTAAAACACATGCTATAGCCACATTCATTGTTACATTGGGACTAATAGGTGTGTAAACGGGAATAGCATTATCTAATATCTGAACATTTTGAATACCGATAATCTCCTCTGCTTTGATAACAAGCACCTCTGAAAGCCGATTAGCTATAGCTGCTGCAACCTCCGGATCTGCATCTGTGAATGCAATATGAATCAACCTGGAATCACTGACAACAGATACGGATAAATGATTCACTATTTGATCTGTAGACACATCCAAACCTAAATCCGCTATAACCTTTTCCGTTACCAGACGGGTTTTGAGAAGTTCTCTATAGTCAACGACTAGCTTATTGTCCATTTGCAAATCCGTCAAACTAAAATCTCCAAAAGCATCACTTTCCTTACCAACAAATAATGTAGCTTGCGATTCATACATCGGTGTTATAAAATGTGTTGTCGTATAATAAGAAACACCTCCTGCAATACCGACAAAAATCAAAATAAGCCACCACTTCGCTAGAATTATCCCTACTAATTCTTTTAGATCAATTTCTTGATATTCCTCTCCCATTCTCTCTTCCTTTCCATCATGGTCATCATCCTTTTTACTGTATACTGAATTACTACATGCGTTTGATCCAATATAATAATCCTTTGTCTGTTTTCCCTATTGACTCTACTGACTCTCCCGTAACAATATGAGCCGGATTTTTATCACAAAGTAACGTTGCCACTTCATCTCCCATCATCTTCGAAAGATATTCATAAGCTTGTCCCATTTCCTGGCCCCGATTTAGGGGATGATGCATATCAGAGGCAACCACATGTATCAGCCCATTCCTCAACAAAATATGCGCCGCTTTCCCTCGCGTCGACTTCTTCCCTGCTAAAAGGGAGTGCGCATTAACCTGAAGAACATATCCTAATCGGTATAAATCAAAGATAACCGCTAGCTGCTCCCTCACCCAACTCAGACGTTCAACATGGGCCAATACAACTCGAAAACCTAAAGAACGTATTTGCTCCAATACCATTAATTCACGTTCAAAAGGCTGAAAATCACTACATTCCACAAGCAAATAATTTGTTGTCCCTATACAAAGTGTATTGTGGCACAACAGTTCGGATAGATTATCCCCAGAAGCATTCACCTCATGCCCTGTATAAATCTCTAGCGCCAATCCTTCATCCTCAATCCACTGTCTTAAATGGTTCAAGTGATTTAAGTACACTGTTTCGTCCATCGGATCTCTATACACATCAAAATGCGATGTTGCCACGATACCGGTTACTCCCTGTTTCACACTTTCCACTAGTAACATTTGACTCTCTTCAAACGACTTCGGCCCATCATCGACCCCATATACTATGTGTGCATGTACATCAATCATTATTCACCAACCCTATGTATTTGTTGTATAGCTCAATGGCACGAGATAACTCACTACCGGTCAGACGACTTTCCATATACGCTCTTGCTTCTCTTTTTTCGTCTTCCGTTAGTCCATCTTCAGCTAGGGAAAATAAGTAACTGCTGTCAAGTTTGTCATAAATTGGTACCCCTGCATTCAAATCTGAATCTGATATGTCCTGTCTATTCTCTTGAATCATATCATTTACCCACTGATCCTTGACATAAGCAATCTCTTCTTGACTTACTCTAGAAGCTTTTTCATCCTGAGATGTCGCTGCAACTTCCGTTTCGTTCACGTCCGTTTCGGATGCTTCTTTTAACGTTACATCCGTTTCGTTTCTATCCGGCTGCGAATCACTTGTATCTGAATTGTGGGACATCATCTCTGACGTTTCATTCATCTCCTCCTCTTTATCTACATTTTCTTTCCCTATCTCTGGCTCTTTTGTAACACCTTCATTCTCAGCTACTTTTCCAAGTCCCTCCTCTTTATTTTCTTGATTCGATACGACACGCGTATTCTCATCATTTGACATCCCTCGTGTCATATCCATCACTATAGTCGACTGATCTGCATTCAACAACTGTGGTATAGCATATGCACTTCCTACTAAAAGGATTAATGCCACCAATAAAACAATACCCTTATACATCTCTTTTTTCTTCCCTAATCGCTTCATTTAACACCTCACCTTTATATCTTTCTAGCTTTTTTGTTATTTTTCGAACATTTATTTTCAAAACAATGTTCTAGATAGATTGATTTTCTTCTACCAACACAAAAGGCTATTCTTCTCTACAAAATAGATGTAAAGTTGAATAGCCTGTGATTACAGGAATCGATGTCTTTTCTTATTGGCCGCTATTACTAGCTTTATTATACTAAACCGATGAAGGTATTACAATATACCTAGGTCTCATTGACTACTCTATATAGCCTTTTGGATTATTTTTTTGCCAATTCCATGAATCACGACACATATCATCAATCGTGTATTGCGTTTCAAACCCAAGCAATTCTTTTGCTTTTGTAACACTGGCAAAACATTCAGCGATATCTCCCGGACGACGTCCAATTACCTTATAAGGAATTGTTAATGCGGCAGCTTTTTCAAAAGCATGCACAAGTTCAAACACACTGACACCCTGACCCGTCCCCAAATTTACAGCATCAATACCTACATGCTTGCCCACATAATCAAGGGCTAGTACATGCCCTCTTGCTAAATCTTGAACATGTATGTAATCACGCACGCCTGTTCCGTCTACTGTATCATAATCATCACCAAATACACTCAGCTCATCTCTCATACCCACAGCAACTTGTGTAATATAAGGCATCAAATTGTTAGGAATACCTGTCGGATTTTCTCCGATTCGACCACTCTCATGAGCACCAATTGGATTAAAATAACGAAGATTTAATACAGAGATGGATGAATCTGTTTTAGCCCAATCAGTCAAGATACGTTCAATCATTACTTTTGTTTCACCATATGGATTGGTTGAACTTAACGGCATTTTTTCTTGAAGCGGTGATACATTATTCAATCCATAAACCGTTGCTGATGAACTGAACACCAATTGTTTGACACCATAGGCATCCATACACTTTAATAAGTTCAATGTACTTCCTATATTATTCTCATAATAGGCAATCGGTTTTGAGACAGATTCACCAACAGCTTTGAAACCTGCAAAGTGGATAACTGAATCAATTTTATTTTCTTCAAACAGTCGATCGACCGCGTCCAAATTCAACAAATCTGCTTCATAAAAAACTAATCGACCTTCTTTTAAATCCCCTTCAGCTAATTCTGCTATGCGATCTAGGACTAAAGACACACTATTTGACAAATTGTCAATTATAACAACATCTTTCCCCGAATTCAGTAATTGAATCACCGTGTGGGACCCAATATATCCCAGACTACCTGTCACTAATACTGACATACTTTCACCTGTTCCTTTCTACTGCTTACTTACACAAACGCTATATTTCGGTACTCTATATATTATAACATTCCCTCATATAGGCTACAATGGTTATTATTTTTCTATCTTTCCGAAAGATACAGCATTGACATCGGGACCTTTTTGGTATAAACTAAAAATGAACTTGATAAAAGTAATAAATCAAGTATGTAAAGTAATCATTAATGATTTTCACAAATCAAATTTTTTAAAGAGGTGACGTTATGATTAAAGTAGGTATTAACGGATTCGGACGTATTGGTCGTCTTGTATTCAGAGCAGCTATGAAAAACGAAAACGTACAAATCGTAGGTATTAATGACCCATTCATCGACCTTGATTATATGGCTTATATGTTGAAATATGATACAGCACACGGCCGATATGATGGTGACGTTGAAGTTAAAGACGGCAAATTGGTTGTTGATGGTCAAACTATCGCTGCTTATGCAGAAATGAAACCAGAAAACATTGATTGGGCTGGTTGTGGCGCTGAATACGTTGTTGAATCCACTGGTGTATTCAAAACTATTGAACAAGCTTCTGCTCATATCAAAGCTGGTGCTAAAAAAGTAGTAATCTCAGCTCCATCACCAGATGCTCCTATGTTCGTAATGGGCGTCAACAATGAAAAATATACAACAGACATGAACGTTGTTTCTAACGCTTCTTGTACTACAAACTGTTTAGCTCCAATCGTCAAAGTATTGAATGATAACTTTGGTATCGTTGAAGGTCTTATGACTACAGTTCATTCCACAACAGCTACTCAAAAAACTGTTGACGGTCCTTCACAAAAAGACTGGAGAGGTGGCCGTGCTGCTTCTGCAAATATCATTCCTTCTTCAACTGGTGCAGCTAAAGCAGTTGGTAAAGTTATTCCTGAAATGAACGGCAAATTAACAGGTATGGCTTTCCGTGTACCAACAATCAACGTATCTGTTGTTGACTTAACTGTACGTCTTGAAAAAGGTGTTTCTTATGAAGACATCTGTGCAACAATGAAAAAAGCTTCCGAAAATGAATTAAACGGAATCTTAGGTTATACTGAAGATGCTGTTGTATCTAGCGATTTCTTAACAGATCCTAGAACTTCAATTTTCGATGCTGGTGCTGGTATCGGCTTAAACGATAACTTCGTTAAAGTTGTTAGCTGGTATGACAACGAATGGGGTTACTCAAACAAAGTTGTTAGCTTAATCGAACACATGGCTAAAGTAGACGCTTAATCTATTTTTAGTCGTACGATACAAAGAGAGACAAGTCAATGACTTGTCTCTCTTTTATTATGCTATAGGAAACTTTCCCTATTGTATTGACCCAAAGAACACCCCGTATAGGAGTACGCTCTCTGTACGGGGTGTTTGCTATTTATTCTTCTATATTCATTTCCAATACAGTATCAATATGACTAGCCACACGGTAAAGCATTACAGCTGCTTCTGCTCGTGTTGCGTTGTCAAATGGCCTAAATTCAAGTGAACCGCCCGTTTCCATTGCCTTACCATTGATAACACCTAATTGCACAGCTAAGGCCGCTCCATACTTGGCCCACTCATCAACCATCGCTGCATCTGTTAAAGATAGCATAATTGTATCATACTCAGAAAGTGAAGGGTACGTCATTCCGTTAGATACACACATACGTCCAATCATCGTCGCCATTTCCTGACGCGTTATTGGTTCTAATGGATCAAACATGTTTTCACCGACACCATTTACTATTCCAGCTTCCGATGCCGCTTGTATATATTCAGCATACCATTCAGTGGAATCAACATCATCAAATGATACTAGAGTCGCATCACCTTCTAGACCTACTAGTAGCGTAGCCATTTTGGCAAACTCTGCACGTGTTACTTGCTTTCCTGGCGAAAAATGTAATATATCCTCTCCATTAATAATCGAAGCATCAAATAGGGCTTGTATAGCATCAACGGCCCATTCAAAAGAGGTTAAATCCGTAAACGCCATTCCGGCTTGGGGCAACGTGTCACCAACAATATCAATAATATCGCCTGTCGTTGTTCCACCTCCGCCACCGGAACCTTGCCCTGAACTGCCTGGACTGCCCGGACTACCTGGATCATCTGGGTCATCTGGGTCATCCGGGTCGTCTGTCGGAATTATTCGTATGAGTCCATATTGGTCTAGATAATTATATAACGCCAACTGTTGCGGATAGGTTAAACTATTATAGTAGGAGATAAATGTATTGAATCCGGCAATAATAGGATCAACATTTTCGATTGCATCAATGCCCGGATAATTATACCGCTCTATCTCACTATTGATTACTTGAATAAATCTCTTTGATTGTTCTTCATCTACTGTTGCTACGCCTGTTGCTTCTTCTAAGTGGAAAATTTCTACCCCTGCAATAGAAGAGAAAACTTTCATCCTATTTAATTCGTCAAACAGGAATTCAACTTTTGTAAATCCTTTATCAAGTTTTTCCACATCAACACCGGCATCATCTAGTACCTCTTTAAATCTCAAGTCACGTCTCGAAAGAGCATTGACCAACGCCTCTTTGTCAACAACACCATCAGTAACACCAAGATAATCCTTCAAATTATCCATACTAAAGTCTTCAGTACCTATAAAGCCATTAACAGCCATCATAGCATCAATGGTTAATCCAAAGCTATTCAAATGCTCTTTCTGTCCGTCCAACAGTTGATTAAATGCATCTTTATAAGCTTGATTTAGACCTTCCTTATTATCAAATTGATCATATAGCTCAAACAATTCTAATAGCGGATCCGTAGGCAGGGACAATATGCCTTCCACAAATGCTTCAATTAACGCATCATCTGTCGGTTCCACTGATGCCGCGCAAATATTTATAGTTACCATATTAACAATGATAAGCACTGCTAAAAGTCGACTCAACATCTTGGCAAATTTTTTTTTCACTTCTCTCATCCTTTCTAATACAATAATCCAATTCTTATCCGTCATCTGTCTTAATCTCTGTTAATCTTAACTCTATCATTGCATACATATGTTGTCAATGTATTTTATGAATAAACTATGAACATGATACATAAGTCACACAATCTCTAGATATATATAATTAGCAATTTTACCCAAAAAAAAAGCCCTAAGGCTTTATACTATAACTTATCGTTCATATTCTTTTTTTGACCACCGATTAAAAGCAGACATTTGAAATACCATTAACAATACACCGATGGCTGATATTCCCACTGCAACCACTGAAATCACCAATTCCGCTCCAACACTTGTCCCATCTACTACAAGTTGAATACAAAGCAATACAAACAACACACTTAATATTAAAACACAAATATTTATAATACGAAGCATCTTCATGCGCCTTACACGTTTTGATAACTTACGATTGTTTGGGTTTTTCGCTAATAATTCCCGCATCTCTTCTTCTGTCAACATGTTTTCATCTCCTTCTTAGGGTCAAACGCCTTCTTGCATATGAAAGTGGATTTTCACATGAAAAAAAGAGTTATACACTCTACCTGCAACTGGCTACCTCATAGAGGCCCTGTAGCTTTGCGTCTCCACTTCACAATGGGTTTGCCATCAATAGAAACAACTCTTCCTAAGATTGTTCCAATGATCACTGTAGCTGTACTAAAATTAATCTTAATATCAAAAATATAGCACAAACTCTATATAAGCACAAGCGATTAGAATAAATCAGGACTAAATAACTAGCCCCTATTTATCTCGCATTTCATAAGTGCCAACAATTCGCCAGACAATCACTGCCAAAATTCCGCCAAGCAGAGCTGTATAGAGCTGCGGGAAGCTAAAGGTAGCAACTAGTTTAGGCGGTACTTTTTCCATAAACACAGGCACAAGTGTACGAATTGCAGTATACAGAAAAGCAAATTTAATAACTGCAGCTACGATAACACTTACAATTTCTTTATAGTTGAATCGTAATTGGCCCATAGAGAATCCAAATATCAACACATACATAGCATTTCCAACAACAATAAAAGGAACCAATACAGGTACATTCATTATACCTACCATAAGAGCTACAACAGGTGTTATAAGTCCGACTAATAATGCCGGATAAACGCCAACAAAGAGTACCGTAATAATAAGGGTCATATTTACCAAAGGCCCTACCATCGGTTGTGCAAATGCTCTAAAGCCAAGTTGAAACACCAATGCAAGAGCAATCATCATCGCTGTTCTTACTAATTTTTTTGTTGTCATCGTTTTTATCCTCCTCTAATTCATTCTTTCGTATCATGAACTTTATTATACCACTTACGCAATACAGCTTCATGTTCTTGGGATACTCGGTTCTTCGTTTCATGATATCGAGTACGAATTTCTTCCACAATGTCTACAGGATAAGACAAAGCTTCCAAGTCGTTTTGCATATCATAAAGTGCTTTATAAACTCGATTATCCGATTCGTTTTCAGCATCCCCTAATTGGTCCAGATACTCCTTTGCCATAGATTCTTGATAGTCAGTATCCTCAACATCCATCAATCCTCTAAATTTACCCATATATGTTTCTACTAATTGCTTATAGTCATATTCGAGCGTTTCAAAATAACTCATATAATCCTGGATGAGTGCTTCAGCTTCAGCCTCAGACTTATCATCACCTGATGGTTCCTCTTTTATTGGTGTTTTGTCTTGCGACAAAACATTTTCATCTGCCTGTTCAGGAGCTTGGTCCTCATTTTGTATAGAATCCTCTGTTATGTCCTTTGCGGCATCATCCGATTCCATAGCAACATCCGTATCCTGATGTGGAACTTCTTCAAATTCCTCTAACCCTTGAGAATGATTTCCCGAAATCGAAGGAGATTCGTTTATAACTTGTTCTTTACCTTCATTATCTGCAGTCAAAGAATCCGTATATTGACATTCTTTCCCACCCGTCATACTATAAACAACAACACTTCCTAGAATCAATAGAATAGCAAGTGATGCAATAATAGGAATATTCATCCCTTTTTTAGACTTTGACTTATTGGCTATTCGTGTAATCGACTCATTCCTTATAATTGCTTTAGGATTAACTTCCATTAATCGTTCAGCCTCTTGTGGCATTTTACGTTTTTCTAACCATTCTTTTGCATTCCCCATCATTTGCGGTCGAGAATTCATATTGTGGTGGTCTGAAGCTATCACATCTACAAGGCCTTCTTGTATTAACTGCTTTGCAAATTGACTTCTACAATTTTTCTCTTTACTCATCAAATTTGATGCATTACACTGAATAATATACTCTTGATCTCGCAATTGAACAATACGTTCATAATCTTCTCTCAGACATTGATAAACTTCAACATGAGCAAGTATAGGCTTTAGCCCTCTTAACTTCAACTCATGTAACGCATAATCCATCTCCTTAAAATGAATGGAACGGTCAAATTCAACCAATATATAGTCCGTATTGTTTAACGTCTTAAAGGACAATTGACTTATTGTCTTCAACTGATGTTGTTGGATATAACATTCGGCCCCCAAATATAACCTCAATGGAATATCCCTTTTATCAAGTTCACGTTGCAACTGAAAAACTTTGTCCTCAGCTAATTGATCAATCGGCTCAAAATTCAAAGGATGATTCATATGAGGTGTCACTACAATCTCCGTCACGCCCTGGCTTGCTGAATATTCCAACATAGCGATGCTCATTTCTGTATCTCTGGCACCATCATCCATATTAGGCAATGAATGGTTATGAATATCAATCATGACAACCTCCACTTTCTATAACTTACTTGTTTCCTTCTGCATAATAATAATAATTATAGTAGGCTTTTGAATCCGTAACAGGAATTCTATTCAACGTAACACCTAAAATATTCGCTTTAACTGAGCGCAATTGTTCTACTGCATTTTTTGCCATATCAATTTGTGTATTGCCATGACTTATAACAAGAACAACACCATCAATATAACGCGACATAATCATAGCATCTGTTACAGGAATAACCGGTGGCGTATCTACAAATACATATTCATAAATACTACGTACATTTTCAATAAAATTTTTCATACTTGCAGAATTCAACAATTCTGATGGGTTATCGGGTATAATACCGGCAGGAATGACATCAAGTCCTACATCCTCTAATCTGACGATTGCTTCTGTAACATCACAACGTTTCATCAAAATATCGGATAGTCCTTTTTGATTACTTATCTCAAACGCTTTATGGATACGAGGCTTTCTCATGTCACAATCTATAACCAAAACTTTCTTACCATCCTGGGCCATGGCTACAGCTAAGTTTGTTAAGGTTGTCGTCTTCCCCTCGCCTGGCGATGTACTCGTTACTAAAATCGTACGCATTGTTTGATCAACATTAGCAAACTGTATATTTGTTCTGAGAGTACGATAAGATTCAGAAATTGGTGACTTAGGATTGTTTTTTATAATTATGTCTTTCATCCTTTACCTCCCTTTGCTACATCATCAAACTCCATGACATGACCGATAACCGGTAAGTCAAGATAGCGTTTTATATCTTCATCCTTCTTAATGGTTTGGTCTAAAAATGCTATAACAAAAATAATAAAGACACCCAACATAATACCAAGAATACCGGCTATTGCAGTATTTAAAACATATTTGACATTTATGGCTTGATTCACCGGGATTGCTTCATCGATAATCTCTACATTATCAACCTTTAAAATACGCATAACTTCTTTGATAAATGTACTTGCTATAGTATTTGCGATTAAAGAAGCCTGTTCCGGGCTTTTATCCTGAACTGATATACGCAAAATTTCCGTTGAATCTACCGGACTGGCACTAATATGATCTTTCAATTGATTATAGGTCATATCTAAACCCATACGATCAATAACATTTTCAAGTACAATTCTAGATTTGACGATAACCGAATAAGTAACAACAAGCTTTTGATTCAAATTAATGCTACCCAAATCAAAACTTTCCGCAATATCACCAATAGATGAACCCTTTGAACTATTTACCATTATTGTTGTTTCCGATTCATACATTGGAGTCACCATATACTTTGTATAGCCCAATCCAATCATTGATGCCACCAAAAAACATACAAGAATTATCCACTTGCGTTTATTCAGTATAGCTAATAATTCTATTAAGTCAATTTCTTCTTCAAACATTTTTCACCCTCCAAGTTTAATATCAAAAAAACCGCTCAGCAACTCTTCATATTTCATTGGAATAGCTTCTTTGATGGCAAGTTTTACTTGTTCTTTTTTTTCCTCCGTCAATGCGTTGATAGCAACTTCCACATCATCCATTGCACCATCATAATCATAACTATAGTCATCCAAATAGTGTTGTACTGCTGCATGAACATCTTTTACTATATCCATTTGTGTATTATCAAGCTTTTTGGCATAATAATATACACGGTCTTCAATATCGTTAAATCCCTCTACAACAACATTTAATGCATAGATAACGTCACTGGATGGGTTTGTCTTAGAGTTTCCTCCAGATCCACCTGAATTACTCCCTGAACCTGGAGAGCCACCACTTGCAGGGACTTCTGAATTTCCATCACCTTGAGTATTCTGTTCTTCTTCCAACGCTTCTTGGTTTGTCTTATAATCTAGCGCTTTAATTAACGATGTGGCCACTTCACCACGTGTAATAGGGGTTCTAGCATTAAAAGCTCCCTTGTCATCCAATTCCATAATACCATTTCCCAACATGCTTTGAACAGCGTCCAAAACCCATGAATCAATATCATCTGTTGTGTCATAATATGTAACCGGCTCCACTGCCATAACACGAGTCAAAATTGCTGCCACCTCACCACGAGTAATCACTTTAAATGGTCTAAAGGTGTGGTCTGGATAGCCATTGATATAACCTTCTTGAATAGCTATACGCACATCTTTTTCAAACCACTGATCCGATGTAATATCTTCAAACTCACTGCTTAACGCTGCCTCTTCAAATTTAAACGCTCGATTAACAAGAGCAATTAATTCAGAACGAGTGATTGATGCTTTTGGTCGATATGTCCCATCTGGATAGCCATTAGTCAATTCTCGCTCTTTTAGTTGTTCTATATATGTAGTATCCGGATCCTCCGGATCTAAATCCGTAAATCCAAAAATAATAGTCTGATTCAATGTAAATAAAAATAGTATGGCATAAAGCCACTTCATTCGTTTCATATGGTTTAACATTGTCTAACCTCTACTCTTTACTATAATCTTTTTCATCTAAGTCTTACGCATAAAAACACGGTATTCTCTCATCACTTTAATTGTATTTGCAAACACATAGATAAACGGGAGAGTATTCTCTCCCGTTCATCTGGATTAACTCACGCTACTACTTCTTATAAATCCGTTGCTCTTTATTAACGACTCGTTAATGCTATTGTACCTATTTGTGTTTTGTTTTGTCCATTTTCTTTACGAACTAATGTGATTTCATAAGTTGCTGTAGTTGACATATTGATATTTGAAAGTGTATCAAACATCGTATCAACAAATAAAACTTTATCGCCACCTTCTGAATAGGATGCAATTTCAGTTTTTGCAGTACCTACAACACTCTTAACCGAAATACTGACAAACGGTTCACTCTTATAAGTAATATCACCTAAAGCTACTTTTGAAGCAATTAATTTCATATCAGCTTCATAATCTGATACAGAAGTGCCAGTATTCATTTGATTATATACATATTGCAAAACATTTTTTGTCAATACTTTTTTATCTCCATTAGGATAGTTTGTACTAATATCAAATCCTTTAAAGTGTACTGTTTGATTCAGATCATCTTGAGTGACATATTGGAATACATCTACTCCACCAAATAAAAGTGCAGCAAGTACATTAGAACCTTTTGCATCGTATTCAGAATAATATGTATCAAAATTGTCCATAACTTTCTGCATAACTCGAAGCCCAATATAATCAATTGTCTTACTTCGATCGCCTTCAATATTAAATGCTTCATCGTAAAGATCACTGTCCTGATTGTCAATAACAACAGATAAGCGACGAGTAGATGATCCTGAACTAGAACCACCACCATTACTTCCACCACCATTGCCACTTGGTGTATCAGTATCTTCATCAACTTCTTTGCCGTTAACATTAACGGTAACATCATTACCTTGAACATCAACTGTATCAACGTCTACATCAATGTTAGAGTCAGATTTTTCGACTGTAGCTTTAACAATCTTACCTTCACCAGAGACGTCAACACGAGATTTTACAACTAAATTTGTAATGACAGAACCTCTTGAAAGTTCAACTTTAGTATCATCACTATCACCTGTAAACTCCATTTTTCCAACTGTTCCGTTTAACACACTAACTTTTTCAACTTTTGTTTGAAAAACGACTTCGTCAAAGTTACCTTCTAAGATAAGCTCTTCTCCTGGGTTAATCTCCAATAATTCCACTTTACCGAATTTTGAACCTGTGCCGCTTCCCTCTTCAAGTTTAGCACCTGAATGTAATGCAACTTCATCCACTTGTGTTGTCCCTTCGGCATAAACGCGAACTTTACCGCCTACTTTTGCAACAATAAGTTTCTTAACACTTGTGTTATTCAATTTAATTGAATTTTCACCGCCACCCATAGCAACTAATGTACCATCAATCGTTGTTCCATCGATAGTTACATCACCTTCACCTACAGAAGGGGCAACAAATATAGAGCCGTTAACAACTGCATCTTTAATAACTACATCTTGAGATGCAATGAAAAGGTTCCCGTCAACAACACCAGTAAATTCACCTTCAGTTGCCACATAAGTACCAAAAACATTACCGATTAGAGTTAATGCAGATGCTCGTGTGATTTTTGCTGCGGGAGCTAAAGTGTTATGTCCGACTCCTGCCATATAACCATCTTCTACTAAGGCTTGAATTGCTGCTTCTGCCCATGGAGAAACTGCAATAGCGTCCTTATAATCAAGATAGTCAATACCTGCTGGTTCTGACAATTGATATGCTCTTGCTACAACAGTCGCTGCTTCTTCACGTGTAATCGAATCATTCGGTCTAAATCTTCCGTTGTAGCCCGTAATAACTCCAGCTGCACTTGCAGCATAAACTGCTTCTGCATAATATGCATCATCATCTACATCACTGTAAGCCTCTGCATCTACACGTTGAAAACCAAATACGTTGTCAAGTAAAGTAACAAATTCTGCTCTTGTAATATCTTGGTTTGGTTTAAAAGTTCCATCTGGATACCCATTAACCAAACCTAAATCCAACCATTTTTCTACAGATGCTTGGGCCCAATGACCTTCAATATCTGATTCCGCCGCAGTTACAATAGATAGTTGCGAAACTACCAAAGTGAACATCAACATAATACTAAATATTTTTTTTGTAGAAAGCTTCATGATAACCTCCTGTTGCTTATTTAATTAAAATTTTGTTTTGAGAATTCTTATGACCATACTCCTAATCAATAAGCATACCCTCATGTCTTTATACCTTTACATTCTAGCAGTTATCCCTCAAAAAAACAAGCCCTTAGCTATGATTATTTATTTTATGTCAATGTTTTCCCAACCTAAAAAACACTCTTGTTCTCAAAAGAACAACGTTCTCACAATGTTCTCTAAATTCAGACTATTGTCTACATTTATAGTTCTTTTTCGCATAGTTGCTTTTCCTCAGCTATGCATTTCCCACATTGCATACACGTAGACCCCTGTCTGAGTTTAGTATAATAGATTTCTTGCCGTATATAATGAACCGGACCTTTAAGTATTTCTTTCAACCGATGACTTCCTTCACGTATAATAAAAGGATTCTTCTTAAATTCATCAAAAAGTGTCATTGTTCTATTAACAAAGGTCTCTATTTGCTCATCATTAAAGACTTGTATATCTGCTTCTGAATTCTCATTCAATCGACTATTCGGACACAAAAGTTCAAAATTACCAATTGAATAATAATTTTTCTCAGCTAGTCGACGAATCACCGTCTGATTTCGATCACTTTGATGATTTGAACCGGATGTGTATAAAAAGACAGGAATTCTAGTGTAGTAATTCTTAATTAATGAAAAAAATGCATCAACACTTTTTGGTGGGATGTATTCATGATATGGAAATCCAAAGCCAAAAAGTGTGTCTTCTTTTAAAAAGTCAATGGATTCGTCCAATTGGAGGTACGTTTCCATAGAATAAACCTTTACGTCAATATTTTTTTTTTGATAATTGTCTGCGATTTGCTTGGTAATTGATTCCATTTGACCAGTTTTCGAATAATAAATAAGCACTACTTTCATAGACAATTCTCCTTCTTGTATAGATTATAGTAGAAGTATACACGTTTTTAAGCTATTATTCCAGCGTTTTCACATAATTATCACGTATTGCGTAAAATTTGATATTTTTTCTCATTATGGTATAATAATATATATTACATAATAACCCTTATAAACAAACAGGATTTGGAGGCGATTTTATGAACGGTTTTCACAGTCCACTTGGTAGAGCAGATATGTTAGGTTGGCTAGCTCTTCAAGGAGAAGATATTACACATTTGGACAAAGCCAGCGATGACGATGTTAAGAAAGCTTATGACGATTATCGCGCATCTGATGCTTATATTGATCAGTATGGTGATTTTCCTAAGTCTGAAGAAGAAAAACGCCAAGAAGAGATTGAAGAAAAAACACGTTAATAGTTTATATACATTCACTCCTCTATTAACGACTATTTTAAAAGGGACATCCTACTCACCAGTGCGGATGTCCCTTTTTTTATGCTATATTTTATTGTTGATTCATACGATACATTAATTCCTTATGTGCCAATTTCAGACAGCCTTTAATCCCTTGCTTATCCTTCAACAAACTCGGAACAATGTAGGTATCCAAATTTTTAATAGCCGGTGTCTGAATATATCCATTTAATATAGAAGAAACTTTTTCTCTAATAAGAGGAAATAATGCCTCTTGATGCATAACACCGCCACCAAGAACAATTTTCTGTGGAGAAAGCGTCACTATAAGATTACAAATGCCTTGTGCAATATAATAAGCTTCTAATTCCCATACGGCATCAATCTCAGCTAATTCCACAGCCGGTTTTCCCCACCTTGCTTGTATTGACGGTCCACTCGCCAATCCTTCCAAGCACGAATCATGATAAGGGCATACTGATGGATGCGCATCCGTGGACTCTCTTGGTATAATCATATGCCCTGCTTCAGGGTGCATCATATTATGCAAAAGTCCTCCATTCGTATAGACACCAACACCTACACCGGTTCCTATCGTTATATATACCAAAGAATCCAATTCCTTGTTTGTCCCATATGTAACTTCTCCAAGCGCTGACGCATTGACATCTGTATCAAATCCAACAGGAATACTGAGTGCATGGGATAATACGCCTACAATATCAAAATGTGCCCATGCTTTTTTTGGTGTTGTTGTAATATACCCATAAGTTTCTGATTCCCTATTCAGGTCAATCGGACCAAAACAGCCAACACCTAGAGCTATAATATCCGCTTTTTCAAAATACTCAATAATTTTTGGCATTGTCTCAACAGGCGTTGTTGTTGGAATCACTTTCTCATCAAGAATATTCCCCTGTTCATCACCAATCGCCATTACCATTTTTGTACCACCGGCTTCTAAGCTTCCGAATCGCATCACTTTACCTCCTAATCGTTTATATGATTAGCCCGACAAAAGCAAGTTTCACTAAATTCATATACAATATATAGATTACGTAAAAACGTTCGTAACAATATATTGTATGTGAAAGTTCAACTATATGCTTTTGTCGACCTAATCTTTATATTATTAAATTTAGTATATCATTTTTACGTTATCTAAGCCATGTATTTATAAAATTGACGCTAATGCCCTCCTATGCTACTATACAATGGGAGGTGCAACATGCATACATTAATTTGTTTCCACAACGATGATAACCTAGAAACATTATATGCCATTTCACCCTTAAAGCCCAGATGCATTCATCTTATCTATGACACAGATCTTATTCCTGATGAAAACATCTATGAGTTCCAGCACTATCTTAAAAATAACCACTACAAGGTTCACCAAACACATTTATCTTTAAGTGCATCCATCGATTCAATCAAAAAAGAACTCGAATCCATTGCACCTTCGGCAGGACTATTGCTTCCTCAATACCGTTCCGCTTTTTCTTACAACTTGCTCTTGGCATTAAATAAGTCCTCCTTAAATCTGTTTACAACAGATGACGAAGGGACTATCTATGCGTGTAAGGAGAACATCTTTGCCCCCCTCCCCCTTGACTACTCCCTAACAATAAAGGATCTCATTGTTAGCCGTGGAGGGCGCATTGACATCGCCTCAACTTCTTTTTTTGAAGACTCAAAGCTTACAGCTCTTCTTCAACTTATTGAAGATAACCTAAATGACTACTATCAATTATTCCGTTATTCTTCCAATCCCCCCTTTTATCAAACCCATCGTGAAGAATCTAGACGCCTTGATTTAAACACAGCCGATATTGCTGCTAAATACATGCCCTTTTTTAATGCATTTATTAATTTCTTAAAAGAAAAAAATCTAGCTGATATACGACGATTCGGTAAGACCCACTATCGAGTGACTTTTCATGATAAACGGTATAAAAGCTATCTATTAAAAACAGGCACTTGGCTCGAACACCGTTTATATATTATTTTTAAAAAACTAGGTTTTCAAGATGTCCAAGCCAGTATTGCCTTTTTATGGGACAAAGATTATCCGCGTGCCAAAAACGAATGTGACGTCATGGGTATGTTCTATAACAGACTATTTATGGCTTCCTGTAAGGACACCCACCATCTGTCACCGGACTATATCAATGAACTCTATGCCAACGCTAACCATTTGGCACAAACCGATACAAAAGCCGTACTGTTTACAACCGCTCGGTTAAGCCCCGGTATTCAAGAAAAGGCTAATGAGTTTAATGTTACGCTTTTAACCTATGACGGTCATTTGACCCAGCCATTTCTTGAGACATGCAAACAAAAACTTTTTGAAACATGATACTACCTCTTTTTTTCTCCCAATTTTTTGGGTTGACGATTGACTAAATAAATACTCACTGACATTAACACCAAGCTTACAAGAACGTTCCACGTCAGATGCTCCTCAGGAAATACAATGGAGGATATGATTGAACCAAATACCGGAATGAGGAAAATATATACGGTTACACTGGACGCGCTGTAGGTATCAATGAGTTGGTACCATACCACAAAGGCAATGGCCGATAAAAACCCTGAATATATGAGCAAAACTAAAGCCTGCGTATTAAATTGTAGATGATAGCCTCCTGCCCCTATTAGCCCCACACATAACAGAATGAGTGAACCTATAATCATTTGATGCATATTTAGCATTAGAGAAGGAATCTCTTTGAGTACACGTTTCCCATAAATAACCGCCAATGCATAGGCAAGGGATGCAACAATCAGAGACCCTTCACCCATTAAGCTCATGGACATATTCAAGCCGCCACCTACAGCCGCTTGCAGGTTTGCAACCAAAATACCCACAAACCCAATGATAAGTCCCAATATCTTTTGTCGATTTATCTTATCATCTTTTGTTAATAGATGTGCAAGGATTACAACGATTAACGGTTTAGACGTATCAATAAGAACTCCTTTTATAGCGCCTGTATTACCGACTCCTGTATAGAAAAACATGTATTGCAATGTTGTATTTAACAAACCGAATAACGCAACCATTTTCCATTGTTTACCTTTCGCAATAGGAATGCGTCGATCCTTAATATAGATATAAGCACCAATCAAAAGGCCCGCCAACAAGAACCGTATACCTGCTAGGACTAGACGATTAAACAAATCATCTGACGGTATGTCTAATAGCCTATAGCTAACTTTTAATGTCGGAATAGCTGTTCCCCATAAAAAACAACATAATGCTGCTCTCAAAATAAAACTTATCTGTTTCTTCATGTCTGTCTCCTTTTACTAGCATTTCATTTGGAGTCTATTATACAGGAACAGACCTTTTATGCAACCCATCTTTTTTTGAACATTGACAGCAAAACTCATCATGCTATACTTTTTATAGGGTATTACACTTTATTATCCCACCATTATTTTGACACTATGACAGCCTATGTCTCGGAAGGAGGCTATTATGAACTACCGATCATTAGCACATACCAATCTTAAATTATCCGAAATAAGTCTCGGAACCATGACCTTTGGTGACCAAACCGATAAAAAGGAAAGTGAACGTATTCTTGATTATGCACTTGATTATGGCATTAACCTCATCGATACTGCCAATGTTTATACCGGCGGACGAAGTGAAACGATCATTGGGAATTGGCAAAAAGGTAAAAGAGACCGCTTTTTACTTGCTACAAAAGTGTTCTTCCCAACAAGCGACAACCCAAATGATAGAGGTCTCAGTCGTCATAACATTCTTAATGCGATAGACGCAAGCCTTATGCGTTTACAAACCGATTATATCGATATCTATTATATGCATGCCCCGGACTACGAAACCTCCCTTGAAGAATCTCTAGATACAATGGATGCCTTAATTCAGTCCGGCAAAGTTCGTTATATCGGCATTAGCAATCACGCTGCTTGGCAGATGGCCGACATTGACGCCATCTGTAAAGAACGTCATATTATTCCTCCTGTCATAACCCAAAATGTTTATAACCTATTAACACGGGGTATAGAGGCTGAATTTACAGATTATCTCTCGGCTCATCCAAAAGGAATGACCGTGTATAATCCTATCGCCGGTGGTTTGCTTACAGGCAAGCATGCATTCTCTACTATTCCTAAAGGTACACGTTTTGATGATAATTCTGTTTATCAAAATCGCTATTGGAGC
The DNA here is from genome assembly GCA_965140555.1 of Vallitaleaceae bacterium. Classification (GTDB taxonomy): domain Bacteria; phylum Bacillota; class Clostridia; order Lachnospirales; family Vallitaleaceae; genus UBA1351. The sequence continues at coordinate 150,471 of OZ223259.1, forward strand.
AAAGAAAATTTTGAAGCCATACAGGAATTGACCGCTTTGGCAAAAAGTCTCAATATGTCCCTCCTTGAATTCTCTATGAAATGGTGTCTTGCAAACCCTCATGTAACCACGGTGCTTTCCGGTGTCAGCAAACTGTCTCAATTAGAAGAGAATATTCGCTCTATTGAAGGCGACTCGATACCCGACGACGCTTTTAATGCTTGCGACAAACTGTGGGATCAATTAACCGGACACCGATTCAAATATAATCGTTAACAAAAAAAAGACCATTTTAATGGTCTTTTTTTCTTATGTCATGTATAAATCCATAAAGTCTATTTGGGACTGATAATAATCTTTTCGTACATCCAAATCAACAAAGTAACCGTCACTGATAAAGGCATATATGTCCATATTCAACTTTTCTAGAATATCCTCTTCAAAAGAAAATACCTCATCCGGAATTTGATCGAATACGGATCGATTAATCAGATAAACGCCTCCACTTATATATCCTTCATCCATATACTTCGGACCGACAACACCTTCGACTTTCTCATCTTCGACAAGAATTGTTTTGTAGCGTCTATATTCTTGCATAGGCTTAAGTGCTAATGTCACTCGACTTTTTCGCGTCACATGAAACGAGTTCATCATATCCAAGTCAACATCATAGTAAACATCTGCATTCATAACAAAAACATGGTCTTGACGACAAAGTTCAAAAGCCTTCTTAATAGCACCACCGGTACCTAAGGGTACTTCTTCTATTGAATAGGAAATATCAATGCCATTGTATGAATCTCCAAAAAAATTCTTAATAGCATCCAGTTGTTCCCCTGCTGCAATGACAACATGGGAAATACCCATATGCATAAGATAATAAAATGTATGTTTCATAAAAGGTTGATGATTCACAGGAGCCATATGTTTTGGAACGGATTCTTTCATAAATTTCAAATCAGTTCCCGTACCACCAGCCAATAAAATCGCCTCCATAGTACACCTCCTTTATACTATTACATGATTAGCCCGACAAAACTATGTTTCCCTAATCATTACGTGATTCAATGCTTAATTAAAAGTATAACACAAATTATTCTATATACAAATAGGTATTTATAGACATTTCTTTTTTATACGTCTTATTTTTTTACTTTATCTATATTTTTATCTATTATTCTGAATATTACCCAATTTTATCACGTACCTCTTTACCTCTTAATGCCGCTACCAAATTATGAGCTGCCCTCATGCACATCTTCTCTCGTGTTTCTTGAGTGGCTGATCCAATATGTGGCAAGAGGACCGTTTGATCCATTTTTAGCAATTCATGATGAAACGGTAATGGTTCTTGTTCATATACATCTAATCCCGCTCCGGCAATATCATGAGTTTCAAGTGCTTGAACCAAGGCCTTTTCATCCACTATTGCCCCTCGAGATGCGTTGATTAATATAGCGTCCGACTTCATTTTCTTAAACGCCTCTTCATCAATTAATCCACGTGTCTCTTCTGTCAACGGTGTTGTTATAACAACAAAGTCACTCGTAGCCAACAACTCATCCATTGAATTATAGACAACACCAAGTTGATGCTCTGCTGCCGCTTTATGATGGCGATTATGATAGACTACCTTCATATCAAAACCGAACTTTGCCCTTTTAGCAACTGCTTCTCCTACATGTCCCATTCCTATAATACCTACAGTTTTGTGATGCATATCTTTTCCAAACAAATGTCTCGGGTCTTGCTCTACCCACTCATGGTGACGAATATAACGATCCAGTTCCGGAATACGTCTTGATACAGCTAACATAAGTCCAATAACAAGATCTGCTACGGAATCATCGACAACTTCAGGTGTGTTGGTCCCAATGACATTTTGGGCTTTCATTGCTTCCAAATCAAAATTTTCATATCCGGCTGAAATATTACTCACAACTTTTAAATAAGGTGTGTGATCTAACAACTCTTTGTCTATTGTCTCTCCGACCTGTAGGAATCCTTGTGCCGGACGCAAATGATCATACAGCTCTTCTTTCGTTCCAAAACCATCGGGATGGATCTCATAGTCACAATACTTACCTATATAATGCTCTACCTCCTCCGGTAATTGTTTAGTAATGAGTACAAAAGGTCTGTCCATATATATTCCTCCTTACGACTACCTGATAATAGCAACATGAAAAAAATTACAATTATTTCATCATCTCCTCTTATTATAACAGGTATTTAGGAGATATTAAGGGGGGTAATATGACTTATGTTGTTCATCTTTAGAACCCATCCTTCTCAAAACTCCTAATTCCTGTTACATTATATAATCTCTTTGACGCCATACTTTTTTCATTGTATAATAAATTCGGTTTTAAATTATAGCGAATTCAAAGGAGCGTTCACATGTTACTTTCACCCCGTCGACTTGCTTCTATAGCATTAGGCACATTTATGATGGCTTTTTCAATCAATGTATTTTATATACCCCACAGCTTACTGAGTGGAGGTGTAACCGGTATTGCCATCCTTTTTCATTTACTTTTCAATATTGATACCGGGCTTATCATCTTTTTTATCAATCTGCCTTTAATGTTATTGGGTTATTTTTTTATTGACAAAAAATTTGTTCTAAACAGTCTCATCGGTATGATGCTGTTATCCTTTTTCCTTTCATTAGCCTATTTTTATCCAAGCATCCAGGTTTCTGATTTTACCGCCATTGTTGCCGGCGGCAGTATAAACGGACTAGGTGCCGGACTCATCTTTCGATCAGGTGCTTCCACCGGCGGCAGTGATATTGTGTCAAAATTTGTTTACAAACATTTCGGGTACAATATCGCTAGTGTGAATTTATTTATAAATTCTCTAGTCATCAGTGCTTCTGCCGTCAACTTTGGATTGGATAAGGCTATCCATACGTTGGCCGCTGTCTATATTGCTTCGCAGATTGTTGCTTATGTCCTTGAAGGAATGAATTATCGCCGTACTTTATTAATTATTACGAAGGAACAAGATGCAGTTAAAGATTTAATTATGAATCGTCTCAAACGTGGGGCGACGATTATACGAAGTGAAGGTAGCTATACCGGAGAGTCACGCAACTTGATTTATTGCGTTATCAACATACAGCAAGTTGCCAAACTCAAGTTGCTTATCAAGGATATCGATCCTGAAGCCTTTATTAATGTCTTAGAGTCGAAAGTTGTCTTTGGTAATGGACAAGGCTTTTTGGATATTAAGAATGAAGAAATGAATCCAAAAGAAAAAGAAGGTGCCTCCACATTAAAGCCTTGGGATCTCTTCCATTAAAAAACGGCTTTGTGTTACTGTCCTGAAACTTTTGTAACCTATAAATAAAAAGAGTCGTAATAAGCTTTTATTGCTTATTACGACTCTTTTTATCCATTATTTTATCTCATTAAGGGAGTGAATCACCCTTAATCGTTTCTCTTGTCTTGCCTGTTTCATCTCTTCACTCAATACCATTGGCATCTCGTCTCTATTGAGCACTATCACGGAAATTCCGGAACGTATTGCTCCATGGATACCTGCAGGAGAATCTTCAATAATCATCAATTCTTCTTTTGGCAAACCTAGTCGCTGTGCAGCTAGGAAAAATATCTCAGGATTCGGTTTATTGTTAACGATCTCATTACCTGTGACAATACAATCAAACCATTCGATCCATCCCGCTTTTTCCAACACAAATGCTGCATTTTTAGAGGATGAAGCAACAGCCATCTTTATGCCTGTACGTTGCAGTCGATTCAATAAAAGGGCGGCATCTTCAAAAAAATGAATCCCCTTCTCTTGCAAAAAATTAATATATGCCCTTTCTTTCATTTGGGACAATCTGCTTATTTCATCTGTCGAAACATGATTACCCATCATATTACGAATGGCATTGGTGCGACCTTGTGCCTGACAGCAGCTCTCATACTGCTCATATGTTAAGGTTATGCCTACCGACTCAAAAGTTTTGACCCATGCTAGGTAATGGAACCGTTCCGTCTCAACAAGCACACCATCCATGTCAAAAATTATACCTTCCATTATTCCTCCACACTCATCTGATAGGTTTTCGTCTCTTTATTATAGATAATCTTATACTCATAACCATATGCTTTTAATAGGGCTTTCACATCCACAAGATGTTGTCGCGCAGTTAACCCTGACAACGTATTAAAATAAACGAGCTGATAGCCCTCATACTTGTTATGTCCGGAATCATAAGTATTGATTCTTGTTTCATAGACACCATCACCATAGATAATATGATTACCCTCATCCTCCATAGTAATATCAATTCGATCTTCAAACAATTGTCCTGAAATATCTGTTCCACTTTTCCTTGGTTGGATAAAATCCAGTTCATCTATAGATGCCAAAAATTGCCACAAATCTTCATTATTTTGAAAATAGATTCCATCATCCAACTTCTTAGTATTCAATATAAAAGGCTCCTGTAGAGATACGGATTCATCACCTATCTCAAGTTTTTGTCCGTCTATCTCGCTATAGGAAATATCTCTCGGATTTTCCATAACCAGTAAATTTTTGTCTACAACAAAAGTGGCATGACGACCTTCTGTTTGTTCTACCGTGAACATCGTATCTGTTTCAGATATTATTTTTCCTCGAACACCATACATGACAACATTTTCATCACTGATAACATATTGAGTTTTTTCATAAGGTGTATTAAAAATATAGATTTGTTCACCCCTGTTTCTGTATATAGCAAGAATAACTAGCATGCTCATTATAATAATTAACACTACCGCTAAGCTGATTACAATTGATTTCCTCTTCATAAAGCCCCTCCATATAAATTCTAATCTTTTATACAGTATAGCACAAGAAAAATGACTCTTCCACAGTTTATGTAGCAACATTTACTATCGCACCAACAAATAGCAGTACTACCAACCGGCAGCACTGCTATCCTCAGTCCACTATTCTATATTACTCAAATATTTTGCTTCCAAAGATTAAAGTCAATACAAAAATGACTAAAAATACGAAGAATAGCACCTTGGCAATCGAAGCCGCTGCACCAGCTATACCCATAAAGCCGAATATACCTGCAATAATAGCAACGACAAAAAATATCAATGCCCATTTTAACATATAAATTCCTCCTGTCTCCTAACACAATACAAATATTTTTCTATTCATTGTATGTTTATAAATTATTTCTATATATATTATATTATATCATATTTTCATTATTTTTCAAGTATAATTATTAATTAATAATAATTATCTCTTATAGGAGTTTCTTTATTTCTTGTGCTCGATCCTTATCACAGATTAATAATTTTTTCCCCTCCTGTACAACCACCATATGTTCTACACCTATGACTGCTACATCATAATGGTCACTAATAATAATGTTATCTGTACTATCCAACTGACGTATCAATGTGGAACGTACAACATTTCCATTTTCATCTCTCGGAAAGACTTCATCAAAGGCACTAAATGAGCCGATATCATTCCAACCAAAATCTGAAGGAATCACTTTGATTCGAATGGAGCGTTCCATAACACCAAAATCTATAGATATCTTTTGAAACCGCTCAAATGTATCCGCCACTGCATCTGAAAGAGCTTCCTTTGTATGCCCTTCTTTAATAATAGTCGCCAATTTATCCAGCACCAATTGATGCCTTGGCATATAGCGTTCTATTTCCTCCAAAATTGTTGTTGCTTTAAAAACAAACATCCCTGAATTCCAAAGATAATTTCCTGAAGCAACGTAGGTTTCTGCTCTTTCTTTATTCGGTTTTTCCCAGAACCGTTCCACATCATAGATCGACTCCAACTCACAATGCTCCTGTGTCTCAATATAGCCATAACCGGTTTCCGGTGATTTAGGTTTAATACCTAATGTGACAATCGTATCATGATCTTCCGCTTCCTTTGTAGCCAATTCTAATATATGGCGGAAATTATCTTCTTCCTGAATCAAATGATCCGATGCTAATACAATAATACACGCATCTTCAACTTTTTCCTTAATATATAACGCTCCATAACCAATGGCTGCTGCCGTATCTTTAAATGCCGGTTCAATAACTATATTTTCTTCTGAAATCATTGGTAGTTCTTCTTTAATTGCCTTTGCCTGTTTTGCATTCGTTCCAATAAATATATTATTCGCCGGTATAAGTGGCAAAATTCGATCCACCGTTTCACGAATCATGGACTTCTCTGAAAACAGTTTAAGTAGCTGTTTGGGTTTCTCCTCTGTTGATAATGGCCAAAATCGTTGACCGGACCCTCCCGCCATTATGAATGCACATAACATAGTCTCTCCTCCTAAATCTGTCATCCTAATTCTTATTAAATTATCTGTCAATTCGTTCAATATGATGCTTATATTCTAACAGATTTATATATTTTTGGAAAGGGTTATCCTTCTACCGATTTAGTATCTTTATATAACGCCATACCCAAGAAGAGATAATACATCGTATTAATACCCGCCACGCTGATATTAAACATACTTTGTACCGTGTAGCCTATAAGTACTAAACCTAAAAGCTTATATGCCTGATTTTGACTATTTAACACGACTTGCTTTACAGCTATAATAAGAAGGCTCAAATATACCATTAGATAGGGAAGACCTAGTGTAATGGCCATATGCAACCATTCATTGTGCGCTTTTTGATACATATAGTCGAAAGACCCGATTTTCTGCTCATATGCGATACCAAAGTGGTCAGGCCCATAGCCTAAAAATAGATGATCGGAGATAAATGTCATCGCATTTTTCCAGATAAGCATACGATCCGAACCAGCTGATTCACTAGTAGGATTCCATATATCTTGCCATAATAGAGTTAATCGCGTCACAATTCGTGGATCTTGGAATATATTGGTCAGGAGATATATCCCACCAATTATGAATAATCCTAAGTATACAACTAACAGCATATAAGCTGCTCGTCTTTTTCTCTCTCGAACAACAACATATAAACTTATGAGCATCATGACAACAAAGGCAACATAGGCACTGCGTGTTTGAGATATCAGTAATCCACATGTTATGATACTCAAATATATATAGCCTCGTTTCATCTTATAGAAAAGTATAGAAGCAATGGATATAGCCGAAAGTACCGTCATATATGTACCTAGAAAATTTCGATTACCAATAGTTGTCATATTCCCATGATACTTGCTCCCCATCTGAAATATATCTGTTATCTTAGGCCACAACATAAAAAACTCTCCTATAGCATACAGAGACACTGCACAACCTATCGTTAATAGAATATCTATAAATAACGGTGTCAAAAGCTTAGGCTGCAAACGCCTCTTTGCTAAAAACAATACGCTACTATTCAGTCCTAGTATAAGCAATCCTTCCGGTGCATAAGGGACTCCCCATATACTTGTCCTATCCCAATGCATTCCTGCACTTAGCATAGCTATTATAACTAACATACCTATCAATATATCGCTGGCATAGACTCGATTATTGCCGAATATGTCCCGGTAACTATACCCCAAAAAAACGACGGTACATATAGCACATGCAGCTATCTTCCCATAGGAATAGTAATCCCTACCGAAGGTCATATCTATTGGAATAACCACCACTGACGCTACTAGCATCATCACAATTATATAAGCTTGTTCTACTTTCCTTTTGTTTTGCATTATATATGTCCTCCACCTGCTTCTCATTCTGTAGTATCAGTATAGCATTATAACAGTAAGTCGATCGAAGAAAAAACTCGATAACCCAGCACAAATATCATCTATTATATATAAAAAGAGAAGTTATATCTGTAACATATGTTATAGATATAACTTTTCTTCGTATATCATAATGCATCTATTTAATCCGAATACCTTTATAACGTTTCCGGTTTATGATAATAATATCCTTGTATAATATTACATCCCATATCCATAAGAATATCCTTCTGTTCTTTTTCTTCTACACCCTCTGCTACTAATTCCATATCATATTGGTCGGCCAAAGTAATCAGCGTTTTTAATAATATCGTTGCTTTTGGATTATGCACAATCTGATCAATCAATTGTTTATCTAACTTCATCTCATTGACTTCAATACGAGCCAAATAATTCAACGACGAAAATCCTGATCCGAAATCATCAAGTGATATGCAAATTCCTGCATCCTTCAACGGACGTAAAATTTTATTGACCCGATCAACATCTTCTAAAACGGTTTCTTCTGTAATCTCAAGATAAAGATGTCCGGGTGCTACAGCGGAATTATAAAAGGCCGTCAGTACATCCGACACAAAATTTTCATCCATTAAATAAGATGGCGATATATTTATAGCCAAATGTATGCGTTCCCCTTCATTATACTTAAGACATAAACTATCATAATCTTGCAATGCCGCATTGAGTACAAATCGACCAAAATCAGCATGTAAGTTCATATCCTCAATGAGGGATATAAATTCAACCGGACTTACAAAGCCATAACCGGGAGCCATCCAACGGGCTAAGGCTTCCACTCCTACAACGTGCTCATCAGGTGCATATACTTTTCCTTGATATTGTAGATAAAAGCCACCCCAATTTTGTTCGGACTGCTTTAACAAGTTCTTTAGGTGGTTATTCCGTTTTAACCATTTTTCAAAAGTATCATCATAGGCGACTACACCTTCTTGTTGCTTATATTTGGCATAGGTCATTGCCAATCCGGCTCGTTGATATAAAGCTGCAATGCTCTGTACTTCTTCTTTCTTTTCCGCATAAGACATAACAAATTCCAATTGATTACGGTATTGAGGCAAAGCAAAATCTAACGTTAATCGATTATATAAATCTTGTAGCCTTGAATGAATAATACCACGGTCTTCTTCATAGATACAAACCGCAAATTCGTTGCCTCCAACACGAGCAACGGTCTCTTCTTCATGAATTAAGCTTTGAATTTGGTTAGCTATATGCCTTAATATTGTATTGCCTACTAAGTAACCATAGATAGCATTAAACATATTCAAGTTCGTCAAACTCAGCATGACGACAGCATAATTTTCACCTGCATCTTCCTGCTTCTCCAACTGTTCGGTAAAATATATGTAATTGGGGAGACCTGTTACTTCGTCATAATATGCACGTTCTTTCATTTTCTTAATAGATTCTATTAAATCAGACTGCAATCCATAAAATGCCACTCGAAATACAAAGATAAATAAAGCGACAAGCAACAATTGAATGACCCATATCGTATTTTGTTCAATTTCTGATTCTACAAACCCCGTCACATCTGTCCACAACCAGAGTCCTAATAATAAAATCATACTTATTATCCCAATATAAAGACTGTGCCTCTTCGAAAGAATTAACGCAGCAATTGAATTACTCATAAGAATCAGAATAATACCACCACTGGAAAACCCTCCATCTGTAAAAAAAAGAATGGCCGCAAAAATTGGAATAATAATTACAGCTGTAACCTTAACGCTTCCTCCAATATGTTTTCTTAAAGCAAATAGGACTAAAAAAACAATACCTAAAACAATATCAACAACTCCTAAGTAGTTTTTGATATTACTAGAGAAGATAACAGCGGCAGATAGCCAAGCTACTAAACCGACATAAGGCAACACCCGATCGACACTCTCACTTAGCCGTTGAATAATCATTTCTTCTAAGATTTTTTTATCCACTGTAGTCACCTCCCCTTTATTATATCACACAATCTAAATAACCAAAACTAAAAGTCCATAAGCAGTTATTAAAATAGGCGTGTGTACAAGCCCCCTTTTCAAGTTACTCATACACACGCCTTACTCTCTATATATGCTTATATCTTACAAACACATGTTTAAAATTGCCTTAACATCCTTTTCATTTAACGGTTCAAAAGCATAACTTAGATGACCGATTTTTGTCCCATGTTCTGCCATAGCGTCAAAATGTTCTTCATCAATACCCACTTCACGCAGTGTCATAGGTATTCCGATACTTTTGAAAAATTCTTCAGTCGCATCGATTCCTTTATTAGCAACTTCATACTTATCCGCTGACATTTCAACACCCCAGACATTCACCGCATAATCTACAAAATGATCGACAGTTTTATCATTCAGAATATAACGCATCCAACGTGGTGTCAATATAGCCAACCCAACACCATGGGTGATGTCATAATACGCACTTAATTCATGCTCAATAGGATGACAACTCCAAGCGCTATTTTTGCCTGTTGAGGTAATACCGTTAATCCCCAACGTACTTGCCCACATTAATTCAGAACGTGCTTCATAATTTTCCGGTTCTCGAACAGCAATAGGTGCATAATGAATAACGGTCTTAAGAAGTCCTTCGCTAATACGTTCCGGCACCCATGCACGAGGCGTTTGGAAATACACTTCGATAATATGAGACATAATATCCGCTGCACCGGCTGCAGTTTGATAAGCAGGCACTGTATACGTATACTCCGGATCTAAAATGGATGTTTTGGGTAAAACCAAACTATGACCAAATCCTAACTTCTCTTTGGTTTGAATATTGGTTATAACACCACCGGCATCCATTTCACTTCCTGTTGCTGCTAATGTCAAGATCGTTACAATAGGAACTGCCTTCTTAATCAAACTTGAATCAAGAATCAAATCCCATCCGTCACCATCATAATAAGCTGCTGCCGCAATAGCCTTGGAACAGTCAATCGTACTACCACCGCCCACAGCCAAAATTACATCTACTTCATGCTCTTTGCACAATGCTGCACCGGCATTAACACTTTCAATACGTGGATTCGGTTCAATTCCACCAAGTTCAACAATATCAAAATCAGCCAATTCTTCCATGACTTGATTATATAATCCCATACGTTTAATGCTTCCGCCACCGTATGTTAATAAAACACGTTTTCCATAACGGCTGAGGACATCTGCTAATTGCTTAATTTGGCCTTTACCAAATAAAATTTCTGTACCGACACAAAATCTAAAATTTTCCATGATTGTCTTCCTTTCATCATCGATAGTCTTGCATTTCTGCTGATAGTTACAGCATCTATCTTATATAGTATAGCACTTAGAGTTCACTCAAAGTCAAATGAATTTTGCATCTTGTAATTCGTTTAAACAGATTGTGTATAGCGACGTATTTGCTCCGCTGACTTTTTGAAAGCTTCCTGCTCTGTCTTATTCATATGAATTTCCAATATATCGCTAGCACCGGACTTGTTTAGAATACATGGAACTCCGGCATATACATCCCATTGTTCATACTCACCTTCTAATAAAGCAGACACAGGAATAATACGATTTTCATCATACAGCACACATTTAATAATACCCACACAAGCTGAAGCCACACCATAGTAGGTTGTCCCTTTACGGTTATATATTTCCCATCCTTCCCGTGTTGTTTGGAAAACCAAGTCCTGTAAATTCAAATCACTCAGCATATCGGGATTATCTTGTATAACATCATAGAAAGCTTTTCCTGCGATTGTTACACTTGACCAAGGGACCATAAGAGAATCTCCATGCTCACCCATAGCATAGGCATGAACACTTCTAGGATCTATACCGATACGCTCTGCGATAAAGTTTGTTAAACGTGCCGTATCGATCGATGTTCCTGTTCCTATCACTTGATTTTTGGGTAGTCCGGATAACTTGTAGACCAATTGAGCCATTATATCCACAGGATTCGACACCACAATAAAAATCCCATCAAAACCACTAGCCATCACTTCCGGTACAATGGATTTAATAATTGTTGCACTGATATCTACTGTATCCAATCGGGTTTGACCGGGTTTTGGAGGGGCGCCGGCTGTAATAACAACAATATCTGCTTCCGCACAGTCCTTATAACTCCCGACTTTAACCTTCACATTACGATCCAAGTAATTAATCGTATCTCTAAGATCTTTTACTTCACCTAACGCACGTTCAGTATTGATATCAATCATAATAATTTCATCACATACACCTTGTGTAACAAGACTAAACGCTGTCGTCGAACCTACTAAACCGCAACCGATAATTGCAACACTTGATTTCTTTATATTCATCCTATAACTCCTTTTTCTCTATAACAAATTCATGTTTTTAATGATTAGTCCTAATCATCTACTGATTAGCCCGACAAAAGTAAGAATACTAGAATCTGAACCCATCACTACCCAGTCTTTTTAACAATTCAATATACGTATATCTTCCGGATACATCAATAATATTTTCCTTCAAAAAAGCACCGAATCCTTGATTGCCCTGTGCACGTTCATATGCTTTCTCAATAAGTTCCGCTGTTACATCTCCCATAAAATAGTTATGCAGATAAATCGGATGGGTGGTATGATGGATGCGATATCCCCATGCTACCGTATCAACGGTTCCTTTCTCTCCGAACAACTCTTTTTGAATGGATGTATACAGGCCTTCAATATCCTTATAATCCTTCAACTCACGGCGATATAACTCATGATCAAAAAATATGTCCGTTAGCGCTCGAAGACGGCTCGCTTCTTTCCACTCTTTAAGACGTTCAAATTGTTCTGCGACTTCATCTTCCTCAAAAAATTCCGAATAAAATATAGGTTTATAAATCATATGTCCAAACATATTGGCTATACCTTCTGTGATGATACCACTGACACCAAAATCAAGGGCATCTTCGTTAGGATCTTTCAAAAAGTGATGCACACCATGACCTGTTTCATGTAATAAAACTTCGTATTCACTATACTGATTCTTTACATTAGCAAGGATTCGACTATCTTTCCCCTTCTCAATAGGAAAGTTGTATCCCCATTCTGATTTATTGGCTCTTGGAAAGATATCATAGGTAATAGGATACTTATCCAAATCAAATTCAAATTTACCAAACAGTTGTTTGACATGGGTATAATAATCCATCATATCTACCGGTGCATTTAATGCTGTTGCAATCTGACTTTGTACATAGGTGATGTCCCAAGGATAGATGGTATCATCTGCTAAGTATTCTTTAGCATAACGCTCCATTGTTTGGTCATATTGTTCACGGTAATCAATAAGTTGTTCCTTCCAATCATCAAATAAGTCCTCCGGTAATTCATTGTCATACAACTGCATTGCAACAAAATCCTTAAAACCACGCTTCGTTGCCAATGTTTTACGTAATTCAATGAGTTCTAAAAATCCGGCTTCTACAAGAGGTTTATTGATTTGAGCTCGTGCTTCATAGGCCTCTCGACGCTTGCTACGGTCAGGGTCTGTCATTAATATTTTAGCAAGCTCTACAGAGGTAACGCTTTCATCTCCTAATGTAAAACGAAAGGTGCTCAATACTTGTCCTAGCGCATTACTTTTTGCTTGAATTTTTTCATTTAATGCATTGACTTCATCACTCAGGTGAAAGGATTCAAATTTACGATACATAAGTTCCACACGGCGCTGGTCGTCCTTTGAAAGATTTTCCAATTGACGCGCTTCTACAATAACCTGAAAACGTTGTTTATCTTTCAAATACTCTACTATTTTTTTATAGGCTTCATCGACACCAAAATCATATCCTGTTGTATAAGCAACCCAACCAAGTTTTTCTTCTTCGGTTCCCAATTTGGTTAATTCCTTGGCATAATTCTTAATACTATCCATATAGTGCATTATCATTATCTCCTATCTGTCAAGCTTTAAACAAGTATACGGGATGCTCACATAATGATAGCTTCTATCGTCTTGAGCGTCCTCGTACACTTGAATATCATCTAGCATATACCCATATAGTATCATAGAATTCTAACTCTGCCTATACTAAGACTATCAATATCCTATTGCAATTTTGCCTTTACGATTAATCTGTGGGTCGGATGTATCATGGGGTGGCAGGTAATAAGGGTAAGTTCATCCTCCTCATAGATATTATCAAGTACAGAAAGATCATCCGGTTCAACATAAATCTTATCCGTTATAACAAAGGATTCTTGCACCGTACCAAAATCAATGCTAATGATGTCATCCATCTGCACCTCATCAAGTCGATTAAAGAGTTGCCCTTCCTGATGACTTCGATGCCCTGCTATAACAAAATTCATACCACTCCCGGGATAAAACCCATTCTCCATACCGGCCAGTGATCGGTTAAGATTCCCTTTTGTTATTCCTTTTAGAATAGGCAGCTGTAAATCAATAGACTGAATATCAATAATGCCTTCCATATCCTGAGTAAGCTCTATCTTTTTTTCTTGATGTATTTCTAATGCATTTGTTGCTTCCTCTTCATTTAAGATGTCCTCTTCTCTTGATTCTCTTTGTATTCCTTCATCTTTTGAAAGGTCTCTATATATTTCATTCTTCTCCTTTGACAACTCATTCATCGTGGGGGTCTTATCAATATAACTAAGCGCCTTCTCCCACTCTTTCATCATAGCTTCTTGTTCTTGTTTCATGTGATAAACTTGATAACGGGGATAGGCAATAGTGCCTATCCCCGTTAATACAAGCAACACAACGATCACATTGCGCCACTTATTTTTCATTTTTTTACAACCCTTTCTTTCTTGTAAACAGGAAACCTGTTAACACGAATAACATTCCTATAATATCATAGTAGCGTCGATCTTCACGTCCGGTATTCGGTAACAAATTCTCCGTTGTGTTTCCATGATCTGATGATGTCACTTCAGTAACCCCTTGTGGAACCACTTCATCTAAAACCTCTGACGAATCCGGTGTTTCCGGTACTTCAGGCTCTTTAGGATTCTCAGGATCCTCGGGTGTTTTCGGATTAATAGGAGTGATCGGTCCTGACGGACGACGTGAACGTTTCCTGTTATCTAATGTTTTTTGGACCGTTATACCCTGTTCAGTAATGTCTACTTCATAGCGTGTCTGATCCAGAACATAACCTGACGGTGCCTCTGATTCTTCATAATAGTAACGACCATATTCCAGTTGTTCAAAATGAACCAATCCGTCTATACCACTTCTATGTTCTTCAACAAATGTTCCGTTTTCATCATATAGGCGTATGATTGCTCCTGACAGTGGATTATAAGTTGTCCTATCGCGTTTTAACACTGTCAAATTTCCAATGATTCGAGTATTAATTACAGAATCTGTTTTAATGACAGTCTCGTCTTCCTTACGAATCTCAACATTCCAAGGAGTTGTATTCAGATTATAACCTTCAGGTGCTTTTGTTTCTACAACCTGATAATCTCCATAGTCAATATCTTTCATTGATACAATACCATTCACATCACTTATTGCTGTTTTTAACGGCGATGCATAATCCGTATCCGAACGTGCATACAAAGTGAAGACTGCTCCTTCTAGAGGATTATTATCCTCGTCTATTTTGTTTAACTGAAGATGCCCTTGTATCTTTGTATTCGGCACAATAAATCGCTGTATCGCAGCGTTTTGCTCCTTAACTGTTACGGATTCCGTCTTACTATTTATCAAATATCCTGTCGGTGCCTTGATTTCTCTGAGTGTATATACGCCATATTCTACATTATCAAACACATAACGTCCTTGATTATCTGTAGGATCGGATGTGTAGATAACATTTCCACCTTTTTCAAGTACAAAAACTGCTCCTTGAAGGGGTTCTGATGTTGTCGCATCTTGTTTAATGACTTCGATGTCACCGACTATTTGAACATTTTCAATAGGCTGATTACGTAAATCAACGATTTGTTCATCTGTCTTAATCGACACATTCATGATGTCCGCTGCCGGCACATAGCCTACAGGAGCCAATATTTCTTTTATTGTATAGTTTCCATAAGGCACTTCTTCAAAACGAACGATTCCTGCACTATCGCTTGTAGCCTTATCCATAAGGGTATTTTTTGACGTAAACAGGCCAAATTCTGCTTTCTCCAAGGCATTCCCGTCATTATCTTCTTTCTTCAAAATAACGGTTCCCTTAATTTTTCGATTCGCCACTGTATCCACTGTCGGAATTACTGTTACACCTTGTTTTTCAACAGATGCCGTAATAATCACATCGGATTCTACATAACCTTCCGGTGCTTTAATCTCCTTAATGGTGTAGGTTCCATAAGCAACATTTTTGAAAGTTACCGTACCGTCTACAAGGCTTGTTGCCTCATCTACTTTACTCTTTGATGCATTATATAAACCAAAAACTGCACCTTCCAAAGGTTTACTCCGGTCATCTTCTTTCATCAATCGTATAGCCCCATAAATTTTATTATTAACAACTTCTACCTTATAGGCTTCTTGATGGCTAGGCTTTGTTACATCAATCTCAATTCGCTGATCCAATGCTTCGTACCCCTCCGGTGCCGTCACTTCTTCAAGATAATAGGTCCTGTTAAGCGGCAGATTCACAATGTCCAATTCACCTTTTATCGTTGTAAATACACGATTTCCAAACAAATAATCTTTTCCGTTCAACACATACCATAACTTAAATGATGCTTCTGACGATTGTATCGTTTGACGATCATCATCTACTTTGGTCACATGTATTTCACCCTTGGTCGGATCACCACCAACGTAAGAAAATTGCTGGGCGGATAACTTCTTTGATTGAATCGATTGGCTTTCAATCTTATCCCCGGAAAGTTCCGCTGTATTATTCACTTTACCTGTTTCGGCAACGACAACTGTGACATAGGCCACATGTATCCTTGTTTCTATTGCATGTAAAAACCTAATGGATAATTGCGTTCTTTCATTAACCACTTTCGTTTCTACGGTATAGTCTTCACCTTCAGTAAGTTCTTCCTCTTGTCCTTGATTGTCCTGTGACAATTTAAGGGAACCTTCTTTATATACAAGGCCTTCGCTCATCCAATCTGTCATTTCCATCTGATCAATAATGGACAAGCTCTCATTTATTGTGATATTCCATGTCAGCTCATCATCTGTATAGACTTTTGTTCCTGATACAAGAGCCGACTTATCTAGAAAATCACCTGACTTACTATAGTTAACACTAGCAACGTATGTCCCCACCAGTGTTTCGTCTTTATGTACCGTCGCCATATTCCTATACGTTGCCTTTGATATTTCCGGTATACTTGTACGATACAAAAGAACATAACGTTTCTCCACACTATTTAGGAATGTCACTGTTATGGACTTATCGTCATTTTCAAAATCAACGTTATAGTCCGAAGGATCAACTTCATCACCAATCGTTGTATTGCCATTGGATGTCACTGTATACTCGTGGACAGCAACAGAATCATGAATAATCGCACCTTCATAATCGATGGTATCTACAATACGTACCTTGTCACCCATCGTTTGTTCTTGGTAATTGACATATACTTCCCAGCGTATTTGACGAGTATAGCCACTTTCCCAACCATTATATTGGTTACTTACATCATCTAAGCTAATCAGACGTCCCTGTTTCTTGCCGCTGTTCCAAGATTCATCAATAACCTTTTTATTCGCTTGTCGTGTTGTGTCTACCGGCAGATTGTGAACGGTTTCTCCTGTAATATGCACCTTATTAATATAGTTCTGATCCGATGAGATGTTTTCATCTACACCTTTTTCCGGGTCATAAGACGTCATATATTCTATCGTAACGTCTTCATTAATTGGTGTCACATCAAGTCCCAAAAAGGACAAAACAAACCCCTTTTCGTATCCGGTCTCACCTTCCACGGTATTCTCTTCGAGCGTGTAATCGATATCTTTCGTTAATTTCCTACTCCCTACCTTGACGGTCAATGAGTCCGGTAAAAAAACTAATCCTTTATTAGGAAAACTATCTGTCAACAATAACGTACTTAGTGCATCTCGTTTCGGCCGCATCTGAATACGCCATGCCATTGTTTTCTGATTATAATCAATTCCTATAAAAGATTTGTTGTAGGAATTATTACCAATGTTCACCTTTTTATTGTCTTCTACATTCCCTTCTATACCGGTTCCCCCAAGAGAAACTTGATTGTTGAAAGCATTTAAGCTATAGCCGTTGACACCATGTTGATCATCAAGGGAGGTCTCGTACTCTATCAAGCGATACGCTTTACCGATATCCCCTAACTGAATGGATACGTTTGTCCCTTCTGACACAGGTGTTAATGTAATAGCAGAAGGGTCTACACTAACTTCAACACCTTGATCATCATAGATTGTTATCGCATCAACTTCTATGGATAACCCACTGGGAATGATATCCTCAATCTGTACTCCTGTTAAATACTGATGGGCTTCATTTACATGAATTTTCCATGTTATCGTCTTGTTGTCATAATTTATGTGAGAATTTCCTTCTTTGCGCAATATCGGTTGACGATTTACTGTAACCGCGGCTTCACTGTTACCATATTCTATACTTCCATCCAATAGTGTCGCTACATTATGGAAGGTCGTAGATACCTCGTAATTTCCGGCATTGACTTTACTATAATCAATTTGCGTCTTAAATTGAATACGATAGGCATCATTGTTTGCAAGCGCACCCAACACTACAGGAAATCCTGTCGTTGCTTCTGTCTTCTCCGTATCCAACGTACCTTGCCATGTAGAACCATTTTGCGTCAAACGTTCAATTTGAATAGAGTCTTCATCTACAACTAGCCCTGTCGGTAGTTGCTCCTCAACAATGGCTTGGTTTATCGTTCCGCCCGCCTTATTTACATCAATGGTCCATTCAATGCGATCATTGCCTAATGACCGACCCGACTTTTCAATATAATTACTACGAATCAACCCATTTACTGTTGCACTTGCAGATAAATCTTGATCGGCATAAGTAATATGAACATCATTTGTAAAGGATGTCTTAGCGTAATCCGTAATAGGTGTTGTATAGCTTAAGCGATACCCTTCATAGGGCTTAAGTGTACCAAGCCCTACTGTCAGTGTACGGGTGTCTTTATCAACAGCTTTCGAATCGAAACGCTCTGACGAAGTTCTTTCTGTAACGGTTCCGTCATATCCAACCTGCAACCCCTTAATATCTAAAGAATCAATAACTTGTGTTAACTCAAGACCTTCCGGTAACAAATCCGTTACAAGAACATCGGTTACTTCTGATTCCCTACTGTTCACATAATCTACCGTCCAGGTAATCTCCTTGGCATCCGTCGTTGAATCCGGGATACCTGTTTTTGTTACTTGGGTTACTTCATTTTCCGGTCTCACGGTAATTTCAAGGGTTTTATCCACCTTGTCTTGAAAATGAATCCGCTTGGTCACAGAATCATTAAACCATTCTGTCTTCAGTGTTACCCCAAATCCGACATAGCCATTCTTAACACCACTCACAGCATTAATACCTTCATCAAATACAAATGTCATGACACCATCTACCAAGCTATAAACACCGACTTTTTCACCAGTACTTAATGTAATCGGCAAATCTTGCCAATCTCTATCAAATTCAAAAGCTTCCGGCACCTGAATAGATGCATAGTCTCCTGCCGTTACTGTTTGCTCTCCGGTCTCCCAATCATATTGCAGCGTATACATATGATCACCGGATACATCCAATAGGTCTCCATCTTCCACATCAACCCCATCCATTTTCAAAAATGAAAATGCAAAAATAGAACCCAAATCTTTCCCTACTTCCTCTGCTCGTATAGGAGCATGTTGAAAAGGGAGAATCATTTGGATCATCATTGTTAGAATCAACAAATAGACAAACCTCGTCCCAAAAGGTTTTCTTTTTCTCATAAATAGTTCCTCCTAAATTATTATATATTTGGCCTAGGAATATCTTACCATAACAATAACAATCAGGATACGGAACAATTGTTACTTAATAATCTTTATATGATACAAACTTTGAAATTTCTTTTTCAAAGTTTCCGAAATATTGTCGTGACGAAAAAGATCATGAAAAACAGGACTTTTAGAGAAATAATAATAATCCATTGGTTTGTATCGAATAATACTGATATAAAGAGTTTGCGTAAACCAGTCTGCCGCCTCTTCACTGTGCCCCAGTTGGTAATGTGCACAAGCCATATAGAACACCGTATGGTTCAATTGTTCATAATAAGACTCTCTCATCTGGATTTTATAAAGTTCATTACCAATATGAAGCACCCTATCATAGCCGTGAACCAGTAATTCATACGTCATTTGATTAATATATGCCGCAACCAACAACTGTAGATATCTACTGATATTCCTCTTTTTATATACAATAGCCATGACTTCATCTATTAGACATTTTGAATCCGTCTCTCTGTGTTGCCTTTGATATACGGTTGATAAAAGAATCAAAAAATGTCCATAGCTCAATTCATTTATTTTATGTTTATCTGTAGACTCCATAATCTGCTCCATCTTTGTTGCTATATTATCTAAATCCTCATAAACAAAAATCTCATAGTATAGCCGATTCAGCAGAACATCAAAACTCCAAGGGAATCGTTGAAAGTCTTCTTCATCTTGAATCTCATCTGTCAGTTGCTTAAGCCTTTCTTGATCATTCTCCATACGTGCACGATTAATCATTTTCATCTGTTTCGCCATAAATATGGGATTTTTACAATCTAGAAATTCATAACTTTCAAAGAAATCCACACCAAGACGATCACCAAACTGTCGAATGAGTAATGCCGAAGGATTTCTTTCATTTTTTTTCTATAAGATAAATATATTTTTCCGAACAAATGCCTTTAGCAAGTGTTTTTCTGCTCATCTTTTTCTCTATTCGAGCCTGTTTTATTACAAATCCAATATAGCCCACTTTATAACCTCACTTTTCTATTGCTTCCTCTGAAACGATACTTCCATATGCCTTCACAGCATCTTCAATGTTCAAAGGTTCTGTATAATGATTTCCGTCAGCTCCTGCTGTAATAAAAATATACTCTTCATCCCCAATACGCGCCAAACTACTCAAACACAAACCGGCTGCACTTGTATATCCTGTTTTGCCACCAATAATTTCACCCTCTTTGATGCCGATTAAATCCTCATGCTTGAATAACGTACTTGTAAGCGCCAGTCCCTCTGTGTGCTTGTTATCCGCCGGTATTGCATAATATGGTGATGTATAAATTTGTCTAAATATGTCATTTTCCAATGCATATTGAAGAAGTATACTCAAATCTTTTATTGTCGTATAATGATTTGACTGATGGAGACCCGTTGTATTCATAAAATGTGTTTGTGTCATACCTAGTTCTTCTGCTTTTTCATTCATTAAGTCTACAAACGCATCTATACTTCCCGAAACCTCGTAAGCCAATGCCTTCCCACATTCTGCACCGCTTGGCAATAACAAACCATAAAGCAAATCAATCCCTCTTATTTCTTCACCAGGTATA
The DNA here is from genome assembly GCA_965140555.1 of Vallitaleaceae bacterium. GTDB lineage: Bacteria > Bacillota > Clostridia > Lachnospirales > Vallitaleaceae > UBA1351. The sequence goes on from OZ223259.1 coordinate 171,685, forward strand.
AATCCTGCCATAGAAGCTCCGGCTTCTCGAAGCCCTTCAAAGGCCTCCTTCTTTAAAATGATTTTTTTGTTAAAATCCGGCATGTGTTCGATGGCAACAATAGCTGTCATGATTTTGGTTAAAGATGCCGGATAGATTGTTGTTTCACTGTTTTTTTCAAATAATATCTCTTTATTTTTAAGTCGTATAAGTATAGCATAAGGACTGCTGATATCCTCGGACGTCAGGACTGCTACCTTCTTAGTCATTAACTCTTCCGGCTCTTTCTCTTCTATATAAGCTATTGGTTTTTTCATAAGAGACAGTGGAGATATTTCAGGAATGACAGCCTTCTCAACTTCCACCTCTGATTGTCTCGGTAAAAGTTCTCCTTCTATTTTCCCACTATATATACCTAGACTCAAAAAAAACGCAAGTCCTATTGTTCCGCTTATAACTACTTTTCTTATTCGCCTCATTGCCTACTACTCCTCGCTATGCATTTATCGTAACGTATAGATGACACCATAATTCATGTTTTTACAAAAACAATTAATACTAGTATACCTGCCTATTCTCTTAGTCGCAACCACTTTAATAAGACTCCAAAAAAATAACACCTTAATTAAAACAGGTGCCATCTTTCGCTCTTATCTCTTTATTATCACAACTCTATTATTCTTCTGTGTATTTTTTCTTATTGTTCGCTTCAATTTGCGCCAAAATATCTGCCATAACATGATCATTTGGGTTTTTCATCTCTTCACTGATCTCTTGAAGGCGACGTGCGCGACGCTCCGATGCTTCCATTTCTTCATCCTGAATTTTCTTCTTACTATCACTCATTAAAATGCTCCTGTCTAAGGTCATGTCTCCCACCGCAGCCATTTTTATTGTATAACCAAACTACCTATCTGTCAATGTTTCTTACCTACCTCGGTACCTTGCCCTTTTTCTCAAGATACGATACACTTAATCCAAGAAAGAGGCTTCACTACGCTTTGTGTAACAAATTTCGGAAACTATCCTAAAATCACAAGAAAAAGGAGGTCCCCCTATGAATACGTCAATTGACACCATTTATAGCATACAGCATGATTTCTTCAAAACAGGTAAAACACATTCTATTGCCTTCAGAAAACGTATGCTTCAACGTTTACGACATGCCATCTTAGATCATGAAGCTCCTATTATTCACGCTTTAAAAACAGATTTAAGTAAGCCTGAAACAGAAGCTGTAACGACAGAAATCGGCATTACCCTCGATGAAATTCATAATACATTAAAACACCTTGATCAGTGGGCAAAAAAACAATCCGTTACCACCAATCTATACAATTTACCCGCGCGAAGCTATATCCTTAAAGAGCCCTATGGCAATACATTAATTATCGCGCCGTGGAATTATCCCTTTCAATTAGCGATAGCACCACTCATCGGTGCTATTAGTGGAGGTAATACAGCGATTGTCAAACCTTCAGAATTTGCTCCGGCGACCTCTGCCGTCATAAAGACTATTATAAGAAAAACTTTCCCTCCAAAGTACATTGCCGTTATTGAAGGTGGGGTCGATGAAACCCAATCTCTACTCCGCCATCCTTTTGACCTCATCTTTTTTACCGGAAGTCCTAAGGTCGGTAAAATTGTTATGGAAAAAGCCTCAAAGCATTTAACCCCTGTCATCTTAGAACTTGGAGGCAAGAGTCCTTGTATTATTGACGAAACAACAGACCTCAACGTTGCAGTCAAAAAAATACTATTCGGTAAAGGAACCAATGCCGGACAAACTTGTATCGCACCGGATTATATGATTATGCCGCCATCTATGGTCGGTGATTTTGTCCTCGCCTTCAAAGAAGCCGTTCATGAGCTCTATGGCGATAATCCGCTTATAAGCCCGGATTACTGTTCCATCATCAACGAAGAGCACTATCATCGGCTAAAGGGCTATCTCGATAATGGTACCCTATTACATGGTGGTCATTACGATGATAGCAACCATCGTCTTGAGCCGACACTCATTCAAATTGTGGATGATGATGTTCCGCTCATGACCGATGAAATATTCGGACCAATATTACCTATTAAAACCTTTATCACAACCAAAGATATTATAGATATCATCGATAAACATCCCAATCCATTGGCCTTTTATCTTTTTAGCGAAGACCAAAACCGTATACAAACACTCCTTACCTATGTTCCTTTTGGCGGCGGATGTATTAATGATACTATAATGCACATTACCAATCCGGCCCTTCCCTTTGGTGGGCGTAAAACGAGCGGAATGGGGCATTATCATGGTCGTTACAGCTTTGACACGTTTACTCATTCCAAATCTGTCTTACATCAGACCATACGATTTGACCTTCCCCTTCGATATCCTCCTTATAATACGAAGAAACTCCCATTGATCAAGCGATTACTCTACAAAGCCTAATAAATTAAGAGCCTATTCTATTCATAGGCTCTTAATTCTGTAAAGGAATAACTGGCTACATTCTCCTCAGGCACTAATACCTCAAATTCCCAATAATGACCACTTTCAAGGACAGATAGATAATCCGACTTTGTTCCGATTTCATTTCCTGCTTCATCATAAAGAGTAAAGGTAATCTTCAAGAGTGTCCGCTCACGATCCGCACGATTGTAAATGGTTCCTGTTATATAGTGATAAAAACGATCATTAGAATCTTCTACTTTTACAATGGCCAAATTCTCCGGTGAAACATAAAGGTATTCCTCTGTTTCCTCTGTATCTATAGGTTCTTGGGGTTCTTCAGGTTCTTGAGAATCTTCTTTTACAGAGCTTTTTGACTTCTCATCAGCTTTGTCCGGCAGACTCTGAGAGATTTCTTCTTCTGATTCTAGACTATCATCCGGTGAGTCTCTGTCATCATGAATATTCTTAGTATTACCACATGCAGTAACAAGCAGTCCCAAAATAATCAGGCAAGCTATTGTTTTTACTTTCATCCGTATCATTTCCTTTTTAACTACTTTACTAAATAGGTAGCACGCTTTTTTTGCCTATTATACCATGATGTCTTCCCTTAGACAATCTTCTCAATCCCTGCAATACAAATCTCTTGTATACACCTTCTCCATCACATCATCAAGCCCTTCATCCACACGATTAGCAACAATAAGATCTGCTGTTTTTTTGAATACATCCAAATCCCTTACCACCCTAGAATGATAAAAGTTATCTTCTATATACGTGGGTTCGTAGACAATAACCTCAATCCCCTTCCCCTTAATTCGTTTCATAATGCCCTGAACAGAAGATTGCCGATAATTATCAGAATTTGTCTTCATCGTTAACCGATATATCCCAACACATCTTGGGTGTCTATGAAAAATTTGTTCCGCTATATGATCCTTTCGGGTTCGATTGGCGTCTACAATCGCACGCATCATGTTATTGGGAACATCTGAGTAATTCGCTAGCAACTGTTTCGTATCTTTCGGCAGACAATACCCCCCATAGCCAAAAGAAGGATTATTATAGTGGTTCCCAATCCGAGGATCTAAGCATACACCATCAATAATCTGAGCAGTATTCAATCCACGTACCTCAGCAAAAGTATCTAATTCATTAAAATAGGCAACACGCATGGCTAAATATGTATTGGCAAACAACTTAATCCCTTCTGCCTCTGTCGAATCTGTATAGAGGACCGGAATATCCTCTTTAATCGCACCTTCTAAAAGACATAAAGCGAAAGTTTCAGCTCGCTTTGACTGTTCTCCAATGACAATACGCGATGGATATAGATTATCATAAAGAGCCTTCCCTTCTCTTAAAAACTCCGGTGAAAAAAAGATATTCTCCGTATCGAACATCGCTTTAACACGCTCTGTATAACCAACAGGAACCGTTGACTTGATAACCATAACGGCACTCGAATTAATAGCCAAAACATTGGCAATAATCGCCTCCACCGAGCGGGTGTTAAAATAGTTTTTCTCAGAATCATAATTGGTAGGTGTTGCTATAATGACAAACTCCGCTTCACAAAAGGCACTGTACGCATCCGTTGTTGCTGTTAGATTTAACGGTACTTCAGAAAAGTAGTTTGTTATCATGGCATCAATGATTGGTGATTCTCGGCGATTGATACTCTCCACTTTTTCCTTATTTATATCTAAAGCAATAACTTCATGGTGTTGAGCCAATAAAACGGCATTCGAGAGACCGACATATCCTGTACCTGCAATGGTAATTTTCATAGATATCCTCTGCTTTCTCATATAACGATTAGAATCCCTTTTATTGTAGCCAAAAATATATGTCTTCACAACGGACTTTCCAAAGGTTTAACCCAAAATTGACCCTTTGTAAACAAAAAAATCTCAGACATTTAATGTCTGAGATTTTTTATTTTTAGGTTATCTGCACTTAACCTTTTGCTGACTCTTTAATTTGTTCAATGGCTTGCATGAAGTAGGCTTCACTTTGAGCTCCTGAAATACTATACTGGTCATTAATAACAAAAAACGGAACAGAACTGATGCCCATAGCACCTGCTTGTTGTTGATCGTCTCTAACGTCCTGACTATATTTCCCGTCTTCTAAGACCTTTGCTACCTCGTCCCGATTAAGGCCTACTTCTTCACCAAGTCGAAGAAGATTCTCTTCTTGTCCGAGATCTACACCTTCTTCAAAGTATGCCACAAAAAAACGTTCCGCCACAGCATCTTCAAGACCCATCTCTTTGGCATATTTCGTTACCTCATGAGCCATGCGTGTATTATTCGGTTTCATCTTATCAAAGTCATAGGTTAAACCGCTTTCTGCCGCTGCTTGTATAATACGTTCATTACTTGCCTTTGCTTGTTCTACAGGAATTCCGTATTTGTTGGCAATTAACTCATCCATCGTTTCATTGGGGTGAGCCGTCGCATTCGGGTCTAGTTGAAAGCTTTTGTACTGTAGCTCCACATCCGTCTCTCCTAATTGCTCAATGGCTTTTTTGAGGCGTGTCTCCCCTAAATAACAGAATGGGCAAGCGTAGTCAGACCATATATCTATTTTCATAATAATGCCTCCTAATTACTTCAAATTTAAGTTAATTAAATTATAACAATTCAGCAAGACTTTGTCAAATAATAATGATTATTACTATTGTTTATATCCGTGTATCTTTCCTTACAGACGTACCTTCTTAGTCATAGCGTTTAATGCGGGGTAATTCCGGTTCAATACCTTGGTTATTCCCATTCATTGCATCCAGATAGAGAATAAAAGGAACCCCCTCATTCTCAAAATAAATTTCATACTGAGGTTCTTCTTGTATGACTAATTCTTTCCGTACAACCATATCCTTCAGTCCTTCCGGAATATAGGATACAATCGCCTCTTTCGTCAAAAAGACATCCGGTATTTTATAGGGTTCCAAAAATATTCCCGGATTACTCACTTGTATGCTATAAATACTCCCATCTGAACGCATATCTATATAGATCTCAGACAGTCTGTCCTCCAATCCGGGATAACTAAACTCATAATTGATATCGGTAAAGTAGGTATTAAAATCTTGAGTCACCCCTTCACTTACACTCCCAAGAGATAATTGGGGTTGATTTAAGGCATCAATCCATGCGTTAGCTCGTTTTGTTTGTTCCTCTATGGTTAAGGCCTTCCCTTCTTTGTCAAGGTCCGCTTTGTATACAAACCAATTATCCTGAGTCCGAATATCTTTCGGATCCACCCTTCTCATTTGCTCACTTATCCATGTTGCCATTTTCACCTTTGCTTCTTCCCTTTGTTCCTGAGAATACGTGTACTCAAAATGACTCGGCTCTTCTAAATCCATGGATGACGCCTGTTCGTTCCCATTATTTTCTTGAACATGGAAATCAAAAAATTCCGGTTTATCAAAACTGCTGTGTTGTTCATAACTATCCGAAAATTGACTAAGCAGTTCGCCATCAAACTTATAAATCTCAGCAACTGTTTGCTGATAGAAATAATCCTCCCCCCTAAAGCCAGCAATAACTGCCTCTGCATCATAATAGGCCTCAAGCCATTGATTGTTCATCGCTATCATTTCTAACATACGTTCAATGTCATAGGATGTATACTGCTCTTTCCTTGCAATATCTCGAAAGGAATCCGCCATCAAGCCAATAGGGTTCAGCGGCCCGAATTGAATGGATACACGATATTTTTGTTGGTCATAGTAGAAGCTCCTTAATCGTTCACCATCCTCTTTCAGGCGTTCCATAAGTGGCACTATGTCCGCCTCTATTGTCCTATACCCATAAATCCGCTTTGTCAAAAAACGATTAGCTTCTTTCAAGTCCTCTGCAAAAAAAACAAGAAAGTTATGATTCTGCTGTTCTATGTAAGAAACGTTGTAGGCATCATCTTCCCGTTGTCCATCATATACATAAAGTAGCAGCAACACAACCAGCCCCATCATTAACATAATCCACTTTCTACGCTTTTGCTCTGTTTCAATACGATCTAAGGCGTAATAGCTCAGACTTCTCTGCTCTATAGGTTCCTTATTGTCATAAGCTAACATTTGCTTCCCTTCATACCAGCATCTGAATCCCTTGCGCATCAGGGGATGAAACCACCATATAGCGCTTCCTATAAGCGCAAAAGGTTCTACACGCTCTCCATTAATCTCATCCAACATCCGTCTTCTATTGTGCCCTGCATAAAGACTTCCCATAAACCATATACTTAATAAGGGCATAACAATCCACCCATAGTCAGAAAAAATATAGCCTTCCCTATATATCTTATATCGTAGATATACCACCGATTGTCCTTCCATATGAACCGGCAATGTCGGATTGCTAATATAGAATACGGGCAGATATCGTTCAAATAATTGCTGAGTCGGTGGTAAAAAGTACACGACCACTAAAATCCAGGGAACTATAAAAAAAACAATCCAAAAACAGTTTGATAGGTATGTCTTTTTATTCCTATGTTCATATATCAGAAAAACAGACCATATTGGAAAAAGTGCTAGAAAAAGTGCCATGAGCACACGAAACAAATCATAAAAAATTAACATCTATAACCTCCTCATAACTAATGCCTTCTATAATAATCCCCTTGAATGTGATGTTTATACAAATCAACACATTTAACCATTTTCTAAACGAATAAAAGTGGCTTCCCAGTAATTTACTCTAACAAAGAAAAAACGACCAATCTATGATGAGTATATCATAAACGGTCGTTGCTGTCATTTATAGGGTTTCTTTTCTCCCATGATTATAGGCCTTCAAACGAGCCATGGATATTACTTTCCATTATACAATCCATAATAAGCTTGTAGTGTTTGTTCTCCATAACTGTTGACTTCAATCGTCACTTCGTCGTCATGCATCTTTAGCAATATCGTCAGTTCCGCACACAAATCCTCATAGATCCGTGCATGCAATACAGTAAGTCCATTCTCCAAAATTTCTCCAAAACCATAATACCCCAATGTACTCCCTAGCTCTCTGAGATCCATCACCCCATATTCTAAATGATTCAGTCCAAACACTAGGGACTGCAGTTCTTCACCTAAATCCCAATGCAATTCAATGGTATCTTCAACACGCTTAATCGAACACTGGGTAATTGAAGCCGATGAATCTATCGTATTGGTAACTGTCAACGCCATTCCTTCCTCAACTTGATTACGCTGCGTCTGTAACTGATGAAGACCTTTATCGAACACATCTATTCTATCTTCTGTGTTCACCGGTACATATACAGATAGATTATCCAATCGATCTTCCAATAACCTATAGTCATCCTGACACTCCTCTAAATGATGAAGTGTTGTAAATGCCTTGGACTTTTTAAGGTAATCTACTATAATATCCCAATAACACTCATGAATTTTCCCTGTCCCATGGCTATCACCTTGTGTATCAGCAATTGTTACCAGCATCAAATCCAATTCAGGGACACATAACGCTAATTGACCTCCAAGTCCATATAAGGCAAAGCCATCTTCTCGTGTTTTCCATATCTGAAACCCATAGCCATGTCGTTCGTCAAATTTGCTCATAAAGTCTGTAGGTACCTGTTTGGCTGTCGCTTGCTTAATATATTCCGCCGGAATCAAAGCTTCTCCTTCATAAACACCGTCATCCATAAGCAATCTGGCAAGACCTCGTATATCGCTAAGTGTCGCTACGAGCCCGGCTCCACCTTGACTTGTTCCGACCTTATCCGGTAGAATCTTTGCTTCTTCACTCATCCCAATTGTATCAAACACTTTTTCTTTGAGATAATCGAGTAACGTCATACCGGATAGCTTTTCAACCAAAGCCCCTAAGACGTGGCTTCCGGATGTATCATAATTAAACACAGCATCCGGATGATGGGTCGGTGGTGTATTGAAAAATGACTCCACCCAATCTTTAGCTGCATAACGTTCACTTTTCATAGAATGATGGGCTGTCTGCATCGTCAACATATCCCGTATCGTCATCGTTCTCAGAAAGGGATGCAACTCCCCGTGAATTGCTTCCCTAAAATAATCTGCAATTCGATCCTCTATCGATACCTTTCCTTCTTCTTGCAATAAGCCAATAGCAACGCTTACAAAACTCTTCGCAATGGAATACATGCGATGCTGACTTTCAGCTGTAAATGGTTTATAATACCCTTCTGCTACAATTGTATGCCCTACACTGAGTGAAAATCCATGGATATTCACCTTATACTTTTCTAATGTATCCATAAACTCTATAATAAGCGCTGAAGGAATCCCAACAGATTCCGGCGTTTTTCTTTCAAATTCCATTTTATATATCCTCTCCTTTTGTAATCAAACCATTCTGAGACACTCTTGTCGTCACTAATATTAACCTATAAGCATCAATACTACCCCCTACGAATCGTTCATAACAATCTATTAAGATTATAGCATTAAGCAACATCAATATTCTATCAACATTTTGCTCATTATAATAATATCACTCATTTATTGCTTTTATAAAGGACAAGAGCTCTCCTGCTTTTTTTACATATTTAAATTTTTATTGCTTAGAATAAAAAAAACTCGAAGTATATACTTCGAGTTTTTTTAGAGGCTACTTAGTTACAATGCCTCTCCTATTATTTTATTCCATATTAAATCGTTTCGAAATACTCATAGTGACCACTTAATGCCATAAACGCAAACAAATACAAGAAGTTATCATAGTAGCGTCTATCGCCTTGACGTAATGGCGTATTATAAAACTCATGCACACACGCCTTTCCGTTTTTATCTACATTTGCCAACGCTCCCATGGCATTTGTTGCAATCAAACCAACGGGATGCAACGCTTTTTCATCATCTACAGGTGTTCCATCTATTCGATATACCCTGTCCCACGCATCAGGCACCGTCTCTTTAAAGAAGCGATGTAAACGCTTAGCACAATCACTCAACTCAGCATCATCACCAAACCAAGCGGCATACAAACCAATATTTGCGACAGTACGATAAGCATCCGAGTAGAAGACATCATGTCCTCCATACCAATAAAAAGGTTTCCCTTCATAGTCTGCATATTCACTCGTAAGACCTGTTACCTCATGAGAAGCCGCTTTAAGATACTGTCTACTCGCATCTGCTGCTTTTTCCCAAAATTCGCGATCTTCTTCATTACACCATTTTGCAAATATCCTATAAAAATGGGGCAAATGATACGATGGATCCGAAAAGTCCAGATTCGGTACAAATTTTATCAAATAATTAGACGGTTCCCACATAGGAAAAGGATGATGGATACAGGTTGCTAGTAACTCTTTGGCCTCGCGTGCATAATTATAAATACCTTCTCCATTGCCCCATCGCTTCGAGGCTAGGATAAGCGCCATGGCATAATATTCTTCACCATCCGGAGCCGGACCATATGCATTCTTCGTTCCGTCCGGTTGAACAGACCAAGCAAAATACCCTGCCATGTCCCCTTCTTCCATAAACATGTATGTCTTAGAGAAGTTCCATATTTTATCAAAGTGCTCTTGCATATCCAACTGAACAAAGGCCATCATAGCATAGGACATGCCTTCTGTACGCACGTCATTATTCCCTGTATCCATGACATAGGCTATATCGCCTTCTTCATAGTAAAAGCGTTCATCATCCTTGCCGAAGAAGATTGTATTAACAATGTCCTCTAGGCGTTTATCAATATCCTCTTGACTGTATCCTAATTGTACAAACAAACTGTCCTTCATTTTTGACCTCCCAATAGCCTTATGTCGTTACATTCATTAGCCCTTTACTGCACCTAAGGTTACCCCTTTAACAAAATACTTTTGTAAGAATGGGTATACAAATAGAATAGGCACTGACGAAACAATTGTTACAGCCGCTCGCATTGTCGCCGGCGTTACCGTATTTACCGATGATTGACCTTCTGAGAATACGGAACTCATATCTTTACTCCCGCTATTATTCATGGCTGAGGATAGGAGTTTCATCATCTCATATTGTAGCGTCGTCAAATTTTCCTTACTTGAATTATAGATAAAAGTATCAAACCAAGAGTTCCATGCAAAAACAGCACACCATAAAGCAACTGTTGCAAGTACCGGTTTACACATCGGCAGTACAATTTGAGCATAAATTCTGAAATACCCTGCTCCATCCACTTTAGCTGCCTCAATGAGACTATTGGGAAGGCCTTGCATATAGGACTTAACAATAATAACATTGAAGACATTGATAAGCGTCGGAAAGATATATACCCAGAAATTATTCAATAAATGCAAATCTTTCATTAAGAAATACGTAGGAATCAAACCTGCATTCACATACATCGTTACGATAAAATATTTGGTTACAAATTTTCTAGCAACAAATTCCGGTCGAGATAATACAAAACCAATAAGAGAGGCAACAAATACCCCGAGACCGGTTGCAATCAATGTACGTGATACTGAGTTAATAAAGGCTCTTAATAGCAATTGGTTTTTGAATACTGTTTCATAACTATACGTAGAAAACTTTCTAGGCCATAGTGTAATGCCTCCTCGTAAAGCATCTTGTGCATCATTAAAGGATATAGCAAGTGTATTCAAAAAAGGATATAGCATAACTATAACGATTATAATCATTGCAAGTGAGTTAATCGTATGAAAAATGATTGGTTCTAAATTTCGAGTTTTTATTCGTTTATTCATGACTTCTCCCTTCACTCTTAGATAAAATTATCTTCACCGAACCGTCGGGAAAGCTTTGTAGCAAAAGCAACAAGTGTTATTGATACAACAGATTTAAAAATACCGGCAGCGGTTGCCAACGAGTAATTTCCACTCTGTATACCGTATTTAAGTACAAAGATATCAATGGTTTGAGCCACATCTTGAACTAATCCACGTCCAAGTAAGTATTGTACTTCGAATCCGGCATTCAAAATCCAACCTATATTCATAATCATAATAACGATAATGGTTGAACGTATTCCCGGTAATGTAATGTGCCACATCTTACGATAACGGTTGGCACCATCAATCTCAGCCGATTCATACAAGGCAGGGTCAATTGCTGTCATTGCAGCCAGATAGATAATTGAATTCCATCCCATTTCCTTCCAAACATGGGAGAAGGCAACAATCAACCAGAAGTATTTCTTCTCTCCGAGCCATAGAATAGGTTGGTCAATAATACCGATGTTCATTAACACATTGTTCAACGTTCCGTCTGCTGTTGACAAAAATGCAGATACCAACGATGTTACGATAATCCAACTCAAAAAGTGAGGTAGATAAGACACTGTTTGGGTCACTTTTTTTAGTCCCATAAAACGCACTTCATTTAGAAATAAAGCAAATACAATAGCAAAGATGAATCCAAGTGTTAGGTTCAACACAGACATCCCCAATGTATTTCTTAAAGCCAGCCAAAATTCCTTTTCCTTGAATAAGAACTCAAACTGTTGCAATCCGACAAATGTCGAGCCTGCATATCCCTTATTGGGACGAAAGTTTTGAAAAGCCATAATCCAACCTCGAAGAGGCAAATAGGAAAAGATAAACGTATAAATCATACATGGCACGATCATAATAAAAAGTGCCCGTTGCCCTTTTATCCTTTTCATTGTTATATCGAATTTACTCACAAGATCTCCTCTTTCAACACAGTCTATAAATCTAAGAAGGGGCTAAGCCCCTTCTTTGATTCATTACTATTTCAGTCCATTTTGTTATTTCATAACCGCATCAATTTGTCGTTGTACTTCTTTAAGATATACATCATAGCCACTATCTTCAAACTCAGCTAAGAATGCATTCCATATACTATCAAATTCTGCATCATCTTCTGCAAGAATAAGTTGAGGGTAATATTTACGACAAACATCGACTAACTTATTTTCAGCAACTTTAGCGGGACTACCATCTTCAATCGTCATACCCCATACTGGGTAATATGCCGGACGATCAGCCGGTTCGCTTAACAATTGAGTCGGATAATCAATGTCATAGGCTGCCAAGAATTCTTTATCGTAATCGGATAACCCTGCAAAGTATTCAGCTGTTGATGCATCCGGATTCGCAGCCGTTCCATCATCATATAGACCTTGCATCTTTGGTGAATAGTTCGCAATAATATAACCTGATTCATCGCGACGACGTGTTTCATCTTGTGATATCGCACGACCTTCTTCTGTTAATACTTTTTCACCATTTTCGTTTATTACGTAATTTTCTCCTTCAACACCCCATTGTAATAAGTCTTGTACTTCCGGTTGAAGAAGGTAGTCATAATAACGTAATAATCTTTCAGGATCTTTACACTTCGTTGTAATACCGATACCGTTCAATCCGGTAATGTTAGATGATTGAGAATCTAAGTAACTATCTTGAACACCTTCATTGGCAATCGGAACACTAACGTATGTACGTTCATATTGACCATCGGATTTCAACACATTTTCAGCGTTTCCAAAGTTCCATGATTGATCAAAGAAACCAAGAACTGCACCTGTTGAAATTCTAGAAATATATTGGTCATAGTTTTGTACTAATGTTTCTCCTTGAATAACACCTTTTTTGTATTCTTCATTTAATTTCTTATAGTAATTCTTTGCTGTTTCTGTATTTTGATACATGCTTGCTTCATATGTCGTTTGATCGACAACTACATTTCCTTCATTACCTGAACCTAATAAATGCATTGCAGGGTTACGAAGACAGAAATCTCTCCATCCGTCTGTTAAGACTTCAAAGCCAATCGTCGGAACACCGTTGATTTCAGGATGTTTATCCTTATATGCTTCAATAATATCAAAGTATTCATCCGTTGTTTTAGGAATAGGGTAACCGGCTTCTTCTAATACTGCCTTTTGGATATAGAATCCTGAACCGCCATTTGTGAATATTGGTGCCGGATTTTCATAGATACCATAAAGTTCCAAAATATATTGATGACCATCTTCTGCCGTTACTTTATCCTTATGTGGATTATAATGGTTATATAAGTTTGGATAGTCTGGAAGATAATCTTCTAACGGAATATAAGCACCCGCATCAATGAATTTTGCTGACTCAGCAAAAATAGCATCCGGATAATCTTCTCCGGCAATCATAACCCCTACTTTTTGAGCTAAATCACCAACCAAGAATTCATATTCCATGGTAACCCCTGTTAGCTCTTCTATACGTTTGATAATCGGATTATCCTTTGAAGGAGCCATTCCTGGATCACGGATAAATACTTTAAACGTAATCGGATCATCCGCATCCGGTAAAGGTTGAAGTCCGCCGTAATCGCCGGTTAACTCCCCTTCCGTCTTATCTTCATCACTTGTTGCATTGTCATTTGAAGTGTCATTTTTTCCCCCGTCTGATGTATCCGATGCACTTTTATCTCCACATGCAGCGAGAGAAAGTACCATTATCATCATTAACATCAGCGCAATAACTTTTTTAAACTTTTTCATTGCTAAAACCCACCTTTCAAATTTGATGTCTTTATTGTATCGAAAGAACGGAACACTTTCATTCCTGAAATCATACTTGCGATTCCTTTTTTTTGACTCCTTTTTTTCGACTTTCAATTAACGCTCTTGTTTATGCCTTTTATTCAGTGGATTCTCAAGCAACCTAAGACAAGTTGCTGTTTTCTTGTGGTATTTTTATGATACACGTTGTCCCTTGCCCCACTATACTACTTATAGTAAAACTGGCTTGTTCATTATAATAGAGTTTTAATCTTTGATAGACATTATAAATTCCTACATTTTTACCACTCAATTCACGTTCTAAGTTACTCCGTATAGATGCCAACTTTTCTTCATCCATACCCATCCCATTATCCATAACGCTTATAACCACATAGTTATCTTCTAACTCAATATGAATCTTGACTCGTAGAGGTTCTTCCTTTTGATTCATCTGGTGGATACAAGCATTCTCCACAAGCGGTTGAATAATCATTTTAGGAATTTTAATAGCCTCTCCTTGGGCTTTATTGATAATTTCATAAGTAAAGTCTTCTTCGAATCTATATTTTTGGAGACTTAGAAATTGTAGTAGAAAAGTAATCTCCTCTTCTATAGGAATAATATCTTCTTCCCACTTCAAGATATTACGAAACATCTTAGCCATATTCTTAATCATTTGAGCCGTTTTTGTTTCCTCATTGGCATAAGCCTTTAAGCGTATACTCTCTAATGCATTAAATAGAAAATGTGGATTCACTTGACTTTGTAATGCATAAAGTTTGGACTTAACTGCCTCTTTTTCAAATTTAACCTGCATCAATTGGGACTTGTATTCATTCTCAATCAATTCTTCCAATCGTTGGCTCATAATATTCATACTATGTTCCAGTTCCGCAAATTCATCATGTCCTGACTTGGATGTATCAATTTGACGGAATTCACCTCTTGCAATCTGCTCCGATAAATTCACCACTGTTTTGGTTCGTCTGAGGATATTCATGGCAACAATTAATATGAAAAATGTACCTAGAATAATGCTAATTCCTGAAATGACGACACTATAGTGTTGGTATTCTTCAAATTGTTGGACAAAGGCTCCTTCTTCAAACACGCCTACTAGATAGAACGGAAATCCCTCAATCGATCGACGATAGATTTTTACCCCTTCTTGCCGTTGTAAGTCATTAAAATTAGTAAATGTCGATTGTTGTCCTATATCATTCGAAGCAAAGAGAATATACCCATCTTCATCGACAACCATTAATTGTTCAAACAGGCCGATATCATGGAGTTGCTCTGATAAATAACTTAAATTTAAATCCATACGCATTTCCTTATGATAGAAGCGATACTCCTCATAATAATTCATAGGTCGCCGTATACTGACATTACGTTCAGAGATCGATCGAACACGATCCTTAACCAAGGACAATTGGTAGGTAATCTCATTATCTTCATCGTTATATTCAGAGATAATCTGTTCCGTTTCCATCAACTTATACGGATTTTCTTCTTTTCTTACATAGCCTCCATTGATAATTGTATTATTATTCGTCGTAAAAAGGATGTTCTTTACTTGATTTATGTAAGGAACATCCGCTACAATCAATTCTTTAATATAGGCATACCGGTCATAATAGTCATTCTCCGAGTAAAAATAATGATCCAAGGTATCATTTAAGGTGAGGTTTTGATCATAACGACGCATCAGTGTCATTATCCCTTCCATCTGTCCATGGATATCTTCCGTCTTCATGTCAATCGTTGTCTCAAGCTTACTATAAAGTTCATCTTTAAGATTTTTTTCCACATTACTACTCAAAAAATACACTTGAAACAGAATCGGTACAAAAACCGAGCCGAAAAGAATGAGCACCATTTTCTGTACAAGCGATAGCTGATTTAATACTCTAAGCATGTTCAACCCCCTTGGCATCTTGGCGGAAACTCATGGGGGACAAACCTACCACATCCGAGAATTTAGAAACAAAATACTTACTTTTATCATAGCCCACTTGTTCGGCAATCTCATAGACCTTCATATCTGTTTCCAGCAACAGACGCTTTGCTCGCTCTATTCGTATCTGATGGATATATTGTTTGATGCCCATTCCCTTTTCCTTTTTAAACATACGCCCTAAGTATGTCGCATTCAGGTAAAAGGTTTGACTTAAATTTTGTATACTGAGCGTTTCATTATAATGACAGTGAATATAATCTAATATTTCTTGATACACATCATTGGAACCGGATTCCTTTTCTTCCTCCACTCGTCTACAGGCGAGTTGCAATTGTTCCAATGTCATATTATGCCACATGTCATAGGAATAGAACACCTCATAATCCCGCCATTCCGGGAAAATAATTCCCTCTACTGAGCAATCCAACTGACTTAATGTTTCATAGATTATATAATAAATACGGAAACTAATTGCATAGACCATATCCATTGCATAATGGACGTCTTTGGCTTCTCTACTCATTGCCAAAAAATCATGCTCAATCTTTTGACTAAGCCCTTCTGTCAAGTTTTGCTTAAGTTGATTCAAAAACTCACATTTCGTAGCAAGACAACTTTCCGACACGCGGCTCGTGGACGGATAGACGACATGTTTTATGCCATCATAAAATGTTGGCGTAACCATTTGATAGAAGTTATGGGTCAATTGTTCTCTAAACGTTAATTCATTATTTTCATACTCCATTAAATCCAACAACGCAATATGTTTATTCTTCTTCAAGAAAGCTTCATAGCCGGAATAACGATGTAGAATGGCTTTCTTTTCAACGAGATAACTCGCATAGCATGATCGTTTTCTTACCTCAATAACCTCAGAAGAACTAAACTCATTCCATATCAAGGGTTCTTTCGACTCCTCCTTAAGCAAGTAGAGTAATCCGTACCCCTCTAATGCAGATACCTCTTTCGATCGTCCTGCATGCAAACTATCATATAAAGCCTTTATCTCTTGCATATGCGATTTCTTGGCCTCTTCTTTCATCTTTTCCAAGTCCTTGTAAACCTCTCTCAGCAATTCGTAAGCCTCATCTTCGTCAAAAGGTTTTGTGAGATAGCCCTTTGCTCCATAACGCATTGCCTGTCTCGCATATTCAAATTCATTATATCCGGATAACATAATCACCTGTGTATCTCTATACTCGCTATTTCGCAATTTTTTGACAAATTCAATACCACTCATCATTGGCATATTAACATCTAGGAGAATCAATTCAGGTTGAATTTCTACGAGCTTTTCAAAAGCTTCTATACCATTTTTTGCTTTAGCAACAACCTTAAATCCTGCTTCCTCAAAGCACGGTATTTTAGGTAAATTTTCACGTATTGCTCGTTCATCATCCACAATCATCACAGTAAAATTGCTCATACATCCTCCTTATATAATTTCATATGTACATATTAAACAAATCTCATATCCCTATTATAACGATTTTAATAAGTATTGCAACTATAACAATTTGCACATGTACATATTCCACACAAAAATATAGCGTAGTCGTAATAACCGACTACGCTATAAACGCCTGATATAGTAAGGGAGGAGTAGCTCACCATGAAATACATCTTTTTCGATTTTCTATTCTGTTAAAACAACTGTTTCATAACCTTGAAGGATCATAGATTCTACAACTTTTTCACCTGTATAAAGGTTCCCAAATTCTTGATGTAACGCAATCTCAACGGGTTCTTTGCTGTAGTTAAGGACAAAATAGTACCGCTTTCCCCCTTTTACACGGCAAACTAACTCACAATATTCGGGGACCTCTATCTCTGTTTTGTAAGGCGTTAGGACATCTAAACGATTCAAAAACGTTCTCACGGCACTTATGCTAAAAGCAGTCCCCAAATAATACGTTTTCCCCTGACCATACTTATGTTCTACCAATGCGCCGGTGCCTTTATAATCCCCTGTTACTTGAGTGGCAACCACGTTTCCCTCGCCACTTTCTTGTACAAAATCCAAAAAGACAGCAGCTTCAAAGGTATCATTGTCCCACTGAATCGTCACTGTATCTGAATCCGGCGGTATAAATGTATAGTCATAAACGTCAGCACCGGTTAAATCTCTAAATTTGCCCGGTAGTAAGTCCGTCACACATTGACCGTTGATGGACTTCATACCCGAACGACACCCAAGGATTAATGTCCCTCCTTGACGAACATACTCTTCCAGACAAGCCCTGCGTTCATCTGTAACAATCGTCGGATGGGGATAGAAAAGTACCTTATAGTTTGTTAGCTCCTCCACCGTTGTTCGATCATTTATATAGAAATAATCCATAGGTGTATGGTTTTTCTGGCTGACTTCAAACAAGGCATTGATACTCTGGCGCTCCATACGATTTTGCCAGACATCTACCTTGGCATCCCAAATGTTGTCATAATCGCGAACAACTCCTACTTTGGCCTCATAGGACGACCCTGCAACTTCTTGAATTTTATCAAATAATTGATGGACCTTTTGAACCTCACTCAAACGCCGATTATCTCTTCCTGAATAGTCCAAAATACCATGCCAATATATTTCCGTTCCCATCGTACAGGTACGCCACCTGAAATAACTAATATATTCTGCACCGTGAGCAACAGATTGCATGGTCCACAACGTTAATTGCCCCGGCCTTGGTGATGGCGCTTCCATTCTAGTATTCCATCCGTTTGCCCCGGATTGCTGCTCCATAATACCAAAAGGTTCATTAATAGAACGTACATCCGTTAGATGACGACTCCACTTTCGATCCCTTAAATCCGACGGATCCGGATTATATGCATCTAGACAGTACCCAAAGTTCGGATATGAATCATACATATAGTTATCCAACGACTCTTCCTTTAACCGATGATTATCCAAATTCGAGAACATACCGTTTGTTGTAATAAAATCATCGTCCTTTATATACAGTCGTAATATTTTTTCTTGAAGTTTTGCATAGTTGCACGTACTCTCGGAGATAAAACGTATAAAATCAAGCACATGATGCGGATTATTCGACTGACTCACCGTAGGGCGTGGGACATATATTTCTTCAAAGCTTGTGTACGTTTGATTCCAAAAAGTCGTTCCCCAAGCACTATTTAACGTGTGCAAATCACCATATTGATCCTTAAGATACTTGCGAAAAGCCACCGTATCGCTCTCTGAATAGAATTCTTCTATTTCGCAATTCAACTCATTATCAATCTGCCATCCGATAATACTCTTATGTTGACCATAATGAGCCGCAAATTTTTCTACAATGGTCGCCGTGAGTGACCGATACTTAGGCGAATTATAGTTATAATGACGTCGGGCTCCATGACGATACAAAACACCTGCCTGATTGGCATTTAATACCTCCGGATAAGCATGTGTTAACCATGCGGGTGGCGTTGCTGTCGGTGTACAAAAAATTACTTTCATATCCACTTCTTCTGCCAGGTCCAAAAACCTGTCGAAAAATTCATATTCGAACACCCCTTCCGTCGGTTCAACCTTGCTCCAAGCAAATTCTGCAACACGTACAACTTCAATGCCGACTTTCTTCATCCGCTCCAAATCATCTCTCCATAGATATTCCGGCCAGTGCTCCGGATAGTAGCATGTCCCTATACAATACCTGTTTCCGTCTAATATATTCATTGTCATTCCTCCTATTTTTTTAACCTTTTACCGCACCTGCTGTCAAACCGCTCATAAAGTACTTCGACGCTACAAGGAAGCAAATTAATAATGGCAATACAGCACATGTACTTGCCAACATCATTGCACCATAATCCGTTCCTCTGTCTGAAACCATTGCCTTTAGTATCAAGGGCAAGGTATAGTACTTTTCTTTTCTTAAAATTAACAAGGCTTGCATAAACTCATTCCAGACGTTGACAAATTGCATAATACCTAACGATGCGTAAGCAGGCTTTAATATGGGTGCAATAACCCGGAAGAAAATTGTCCATTCACTACACCCATCAATTCTTGCTGCTTCCATTAATGATTTAGGCACATTGTTCTGACAATATTGCCTCATCCAGAAAATCCCAAAAGCATTAGCGCTCCCCGGAATAATGAGTGCTTGAAATGAATTAATCCATCCGAACTTACTCATCATAATAAACCATGGAATGATACCCGCTGTAAAGGGAATCATCATCGTTCCCAACAAAATGACAAATAGCTGTTTTTTTCCGGGAAAATCATATACAGAAAAAGCATATCCCCCTAAAGAACAAAATAGCAACACTAAAAAAACATTTCCAAAGGTTACAATACAACTATTCAAAAATCCACGTGGCAAATTAACCGCTTCAACCATATTCCTAAAATTAACGATCAGATTTGAGCCAAAAGTCATAATCGGTGGAAAGGAATAGATATCATTGGTTGATAACGTAGACATCACAAACATCATATAGAAGGGTACCAGCATTATAAACGCAACGCTCACCAAAACAACATACAAAAGAAATTTATTAACGACGCCATTTTTTCTTTTTTTGTTCGTTTCATTCCCTGTTATTGTCATAAGCTTCTCTCCCTTCTTCTGTCATCCGGATCTGCCATCACCTTGTTCAAAAAGACAGATATGCATATAATCATGAAGGTGATCATGTATGCAATACTTGATGCATAACCATAAGAATTACCTCCCTGTGGTGCTTTATTAAGCAAATACATCATTAACGTTAATCCACCGTTATTCGTTCCACCATTCCAACTATTATTGGTCAAAACGAATGGCTCTGTAAATAGATTAAACATACCGATTGAGGACTGAATCAATGTAAAAAGGATAATGGGTTTCAACAACGGTATTACGATATTAAACAAAACTCTCGTATGGGAAGCTCCGTCAATGCGAGCCGCTTCATAAATATCCTTGCTTATTCCTTGCATCCCTGCCAAATAGATGACCATATTCCATCCAATCCATTTCCAGGCAAACATAATGATAACAGCAACCTTGATAAACGAGCCATCCCCACCCAACCAGTCAATAGGGCCTCTATTTAAGAAGCCAAGAAAATAGTTGATTAGCCCATAATTGAATCCGAAAAAATTCTGAAAAATAATAGTTATGGCAACGGAACTCGTGACCATAGGCATAAAATAAATGGTTTTGAATATATTCTCCCTACGAATAATTTTCGAATTCAAAATATAAGCTAATGCCAATCCTCCCAAGAGAATCGGAATATGGGCAATAATCCCAATGATTAATGTATTGGATAACCCTTTCCAAAACAAGGTATCTTTTAATAAATTAGCATAATTACCTAGTCCCAAAAACTGCATACTTCCTAAGCCGTTCCAACGAAAAAAACTAAGAAAAAAACCACTTACCATCGGAAAGAGTCCAAAAATGGCAAATAGGATGTAAAACGGTGCAATATACGCATACGCCACGCGATTATCCTTAATAATCTGAATAACAGATTTTTTCTTCAAAGCATCCACCTCCCATTACTACAATATTTCCCTTAAATAGGGCCGGCTTTCACCGGCCTCATTTTTATTCTTTCCAAACACCCGCATCTTCTAGTATCTTTATTTGTTCTTTCTTCAACTCAACTGTTGCTTCTTGAATATCTTCTCCCAAGCGGGTTCTTATTTCTTCCGGTGAATCTCCTGCTTCGGCACCTGCATTGAAAGAACTATAAATATAGCTTTCTGCCGTTACATCCATAATCGTATTATTCACAACCGGTACATCTTTAGCTATTTGAGTTGCAATAGAATTAGGTGCTTGTCCACCAAAGTAGGGATCTCCCTGAGTATATAATTCAGGACGAGCTTCCCATGCGGGCATATATGCCGGGAAGTAATCAACAGCCTCAAACATATCATTTTGACCTTGACTCGTTGCCAACATATATTTTACAAACGCCCAAGCGGCTTCTTTTTCTTCCGATTGTTGAGGAATTACTAAAAATGATCCACCCCAGTTCGTCGATGGCATGTCTCCGGGTAAGACCGTTGCTCCCCAGTTGCCTGCACCTTCCGGATCAATATCCGTCTTTAAGAAACCAGAGAACCAGGATCCTGCCGCCACAGATACACACGCACCATTTGCATAAGCCGCATATGCCTCACTACTCCACATATCGACATTCATATCCCATCCCTTATCTCGAATAGCCAAGGCAGCCTCTAGACACGCTAAGTCTCCGTCACGTTCCAACTGAAGATTCAACGCTTCATCATAATAATCTCGATTAATAAACATCCATTGATATGGATAGGCCGCTGATGGTAAAAACCACCGTTCCCCCGGTATTGAGACAGCTTCAGCGACTTCAAGAACACCATCCCACGTCGCCATAAGTTGAGCGACTTCTTCAGGATCTGTCGGCAAACCAACTTCTTCAAACACATCGGTGCGATAATAATACAATGTCGGCCCCAAGTCCCATGGTATCGCAACCAAATGTTCACCGTTAGATGAAACGCCTTGCTCCCATTTAAAATCAACAAAATCGGATGATAAATCATTAGCACCTAATTTGTACAGATCCGTTAATGCCTCACTATCTCTATACTGGGAAATATATGCACCTTCAACCATCGCTACATCCGGAGCATCCGTTCCTGCTACCAATGCACTTTGTAGCGCTTGGTGATGGCTCGTCGTATCAGTAAAAATCAATTCAACCTGAATACCTGGATATACGTCATGGAATCCGGCAAGGGCTGCTTCAAAGGCATCATCTCCAGACGGCCATCCTCCAACTTCTATGGTTGCTTCTATCTCATTCGGATTTTCCTCTACTTGACGACTAATTTCTTGTCCTTGTTCATCATCTACGGCACCACCGGTAGAACCACTCCCACCACAGCCGACCAAAAGCGTTAATACCAGTAATAACGCTAGATATTTTGCTGATGTACAGCTTTTTATTGTAGTTTTCATTTAAAAAAAACCTCCTCTTCCATTGCACCTATACCATCCTAACAACAAGTACCCCTTTACTTTCTTTACACCTAAATTCTTATGTCTCTTACACTGTCTCTTTCAAGTATCGTTGTCGGAATATGAATGATTTGTTTTTCCTTATGCCTGTCTAAGATAGACAACAGTTCTCGAACACACATTTTCCCCATTTGACGTGCATCTACTTTTAATGTTGTTAACTTTGGTTCTGTTTTTTCACCGTCCAATATACCATCAATTCCCATAACCGAAAGATCTTTAGGAATGCTCATCCCTCTATCTTTCATACCCTTGCAGAAGCCAAGAGCCATTTCATCGTTAAAACAAATGACTGCTGTAGCATCTAGCTTGCGTTCCATAAAAATATCCGCAGCCAACCGTCCTTTTTCATAGAACTGTTCCCATACATCATTTGGACGGGCAGTATACTCTTCCATGAACCGCATAATCCTATGATCTTCTGACAGGCATTGGATACATATACCCAAAAAGTATCGCTCTAGCTGTTCTTGAAATTCGCATTTCATGAACTCTTTCCATGCATTTACACGACTACATTTTTCATGAAAGCTATACGGTGAAACCATGGCAATTTTTGAGTGACCTTTGGATTCAAGATAATGTAAGGCATCTTTCATCCCTGTGTACAAATCCGAATCAATGAGTGGCACCGCTTTGGAAAAATATACTTCGTCTCCATAGGCGGCAGTTACTACAGGCAGATAATAATTTTTCCCAATCTGTTCAAGATATTTAGCTGTTACGCTATGGTTAGGAAGAATAATGCCGTCAATCATAAGTTTCGGAATCATATCAAAATTAAACCGGCCATTCATCATTACCATATAACCACTTTCTTCTGCTTCATCCAACATGCCTTCATACAGTTCAATATTAAACTGATTATTCAAATCTTTTGAATAGAATAAAATTTGCTTCGTTCGCCTTTGTTGTAGTGACATGGCTACAGGATTAGGATGGTAGCCCAATTCCTCAGCCACACGTAAGATTTCTTTCCGTTTATCACTATTCACATAACCACTATTGTTGAGCGCTCTTGAAACTACGGAAACTGACACACCGACTTTATTAGCAATATCTTTTCTCGTAATCATGGTATACCCCTTTTTCTTTTACTGGCTTAAGTCACTATTAATGTAGCACTGCACACAAAATTATTCAAGAACACAAAATATGGTCACGTATCCACATGTGAAAATGCACAAAAAAAAGGAGCTCATGCTCCTTTTTTCCATTTGCCAAAGTCCAACGCCTTATTTATAGCGCGTCCATACCTGCATTTCATTTTCACCGCGATTTGCCCATGAGAAATAGGGTACATAGGTCAAGGTTACCGCCTCTTTTTCTCTCGCTGTAACAGGTCTATAAATCCCTTGAGATTCATTCATCCCTTTATCTCGATATCCGGATGCCTTTAGCGCCACAACATCAACACCATCGATTTGGCATCTTTCTTGCTCAACTTTATCGTTCACATCAACCTGCAAGAGATGAAGTTCACAACCATTGTCCACACCTTCTAGACAATATACCAACGGTCCCCGTTTTAAGGCCACCTTATCTAGATCTTCTCGAACGGATGTATGCGCTTCATAAAAAACAGGTTCCATATGGAAGTCAATGTCTATTGTATCGACACCTTTCCAATCCTTTTCCAGATAAAGATAACCGTCCTTTTCTGTTCTGTCAAAAATTTCTGATTGTTCCAACGTATACCCTCTCGCCCAATCAGGAATACGTAAGGCTAAGACGAAATCGGTCCCTTCCGCTTCCACTTCTATCGACACTTTAGATTCCCATGGTAATGTACTTGTCATTCGTACAGCCACCTCTTTGTCACCCACTTTTTTAGTAATATCTGCGCCTATATAGAGATGCACAAACAGTGATTTTTCTGATTCTGTATAGGCATAAGCTCCAAGAGAGCTTAACAACCTAACAACATTCGGCGGACAACACGCACATCCAAACCATTTTTGTCTGACGGGCTTAACATGCGCTTTTCGCTCATCCTCATGACAAGCAATCGGATTCACTTCCAAAGGATTCACATAAAAGAAGCTTTTACCATCTAATGCCATACCGCTCAATACACCGTTATACAAGGCAAGCTCCATAACATCTGCATAGTTGGACTTCGGTTCCATTTCAAGCATACGTCGGGCAAAGAACATCAAGCCTATGGATGCACAGGTCTCCGCATAGGCTGTGTCATTAGGAAGATCATACGCATAAGAAAATGCCTCTCCCACATGTGTTCCACCTATACCACCGGTAATATACATCTTCTTATTCACAATATCATCCCATAATGTTTCACATGCCTGTTTCAGACTCGCATCATCTGTTAATCTAGCCACATCTGCCATACCTGAATAGAGATACACCGCACGTACCGCATGTCCTACCGCTTCGTTTTGTTCTCTAACCGGAAGATGTGCTTGATGATACGCATATCGTATCTTATCTTTGTCTTCTTCTTTCACTGTCGTATGACTTTCTTGGTCAAAATAATAAGGACGTTTTCCCCGTTGTTCCACAAAAAAGCTTGATAAATCCAAATATTTCTTATCGCCTGTTGCTTCATATAGCCGTACTAAAGCCATTTCTGCAATTTCATGTCCCGGATAACCTTTACACTTATCTTCTTCCGGTCCAAAATGGTTATCTATATAATCAGCAAATCTTTTTGCTGCTTGTAACAACTTATCCTTCCCGGTTGCCTCATAATAGGCAATAGCACCTTCTGTCAAATGTCCAAAGCAATAGAGTTCATGATGGTCTCTTAGGTTACTGAAAATCTTATCTTTACCGTTAATAATATAATATGTATCTAAGTAGCCATCTTCCTGCTGTGCTGCACATACAATATCAATGGCTCCATCCGCTAACTTTTCTAATTCGGGATCGGGATGTTGTGTTAGGGAATACCCTACTGCTTCAATCCACTTCGAAAAGTCACTGTCTTGGAAAAGAAATCCATAGAACATATCTTCAAGATGCTCCGGATCTTTGGGTAACGCTTCAAAACCGCGATAGGTATAAGACGGTTCTTTGTAGGTATCCCCTTGTTGACTCTTTTCCTGATTCATTTTACCTGCTATTTTGAAGTTACGCATACAATAACTTGGCGCAGCACCTTCCACTTTATCGTTTAAAGCCGCCCATTGATAGGGAATAACTTCCTGGCGAACTAACTCCATTTCACTCTTCCAGAAAGGATCAGATACTTGAATATTTCTCAACGAAATTGGTGTACTACATCGCTTTTTTTCCATTCTTTTCCTCCAACTATTCTACTTGTCAGTTCCTACGCTTCACGATAACTCTTCTGAGTCTCATACACGTCTAACATGGCTTCAATATAGCACCTTCCGTTTATGCGGTAAATATCATTTTCTTATTTTTAGTATCATTTCTTCTTATGTTTCTTTTTGATAGATTCATCCTCTTCCTTTTTGATACTTTTTCAAACTGTTTTAATTTAACCTAAGTATATTTACATATAGTCTCAGCTATTGTATATTATAACTATCAAAGTTTCATGTCATGTATCTTTTTATCTTCTTTTGATAAACTATACATTTGATATATTTGAAAGAAAGGGTGTATTCATGAAGATTTTTACTTTTCCCTCCGACCAATTGTTCACGCATGTTTTAACCGGCAAGTTCAAAGCCCCTTCACCTAATTGGAAACATGAATTGTTTAACCTTATTGATTATGAATTGTTTGTCATGGTCGAAGGAACACTCTACTTAAGCTTTGGTGAGGAAAACTTCACTGTTAATGCCGGTGAATACCTTCTCCTTCCTCCATGCAATTGTTGGCGAGAAGGTTACAAAGAATCTTATTGTTCCTTTTACTGGCTTCATTTTTCTGTTAGCGAGCTCAATACAGAAGCCACCTTTACCCTTCCCCAAACCCAAAAAATACCAAAACTCGAAAAAATGGTTGTATTGATGAAGCAGTTACAAGATTCAGTCAAAGGCAACTATCCGTCTATAACACTGAACGCCATGACAACAAGTATTATGACAGAACTCTATGGACAGTTATGCCTCAAAGAGCCTATCGAGACAAAATCCATGGCGCAAAAACAAGTCTACTCTGACATACTGGATTTCATCCAATTAAACCTAAGTAAAAATATCAAAGTATTCCATGTTGCTGAACATTTTGGCTATAATGAAAAATACCTCTCCCATCTTTTCAAAGAAATGTCAGGCATATCTTTAAAACAGCATATTACCCAGCGTAAAATGGAGGCGGCCAATTTTATGCTTACTGACAGCAATAATTCTATTGCTGAGATTGCCAAAGCTGTCGGCTTTCCTGATAGTCATAATTTTTCCAGAGCCTATAAACGCTTTAGCGGGTTGACGCCTAGTGAGTATAGAAATGCTTTTTATAAAAGGTTGTTGTATGATAAATAAGGGCGGGGAGTATATTCTTCTCCTTATGACTGCTTGTCCTGCGTGCTTCTAAGAATTCTAGGGGTGGGGGTTGGTAGGGGGACGGAAACAGCGACAATGCGCCATCCATGGCGTGTCGCTTTCGTCGGCCGTCCTGGCCGCCGATTCCTGGGTTTTGACTAGAATTCTAAGATGCACTTTGTCCAAGTAGTACAACGTCGAAGAACACACGCCCCTTTTTCTTAGAGGGTGGGGTGCTTGGGGGGCGGCTTCGGAGGAGCTCTGGTGCGGCTTTGGATGGGGCTTCGGAGTCGCTTTGTAGCGACCTTCGGGAGCGGCTTCGTTTGGTACGCCGCTCGGGGAGCGAGCTTTTGGGGGGCTTGGGTTCGGCTTCGTACGGCCCTTCGGGAGCGAGCTTTTAGGGGGCTTGGGTTCGGCTTCGTAGAACCCTTCGGGAGCGGCTTCGTTTGGTGCGCCGCTCGGGGAGCGAGCTTTCGGGGAGGCTGGGGTTCGGCTTCTGAGAGCCCTTCGAGAGCGTCTTCGTTTGGTGCGCCGCTCGGGGAGCGAGCTTTTGGGGGCTTGGGTCGGCTTCGTGAGCCCTTCGATGCTTCTTCATAGGGCCTTCCTAACTGCCTCCTCACTTACTAAATTGATCGAGTTGTTGAATGAGGGCTTCGGACATGGCGGTTAGGTTGCCGGCGGATGAGCGGAGTTGTTCGAGGGTGGCTTGTTGTTCTTCTGTGGACGCTAGAACTTCTTCTGATGCGGCGGCGGCTGTTTCGCTTATTTCTGCTATGGTGTGCGTATCTTCCATGATCCTTTCTTTTTCTTGTTCCATGGCTACAGCCATGTGGGAAAGATGGTTGATGTGTTCAATCCAATCGTTTGTGGCACCATTGATATCTTGGAAGGTTTCGGCGGATTCGTTGACGGAGAGGGCTTGATTTTCTATCGTACGTTCTGCTTCTTCGACGACTTTTACGGATTCTTTATTCCCTTGTACAATGGTTTCAATGAGGGCATCGATGCGTTTCATTTGCATTTGAGACTGGGATGCTAGTTGGCCGATTTCTCCGGCTACAACGGCGAAGCCTTGTCCGTATTCACCTGCTCTTGCGGCTTCTATGGAGGCGTTGAGGGACAGGAGTTTGGTTTGGGCGGATATGTTTCTCAATATGCCTGTGATTTCATGGATTCCGTCTATATGCCCGGATAGGTCTTGTATATGACCGACGACATCTTTCATGGTTTGCCCGGTTCTATTCGCATCAGATTGGAGTTTGATTGCCACCTCTCGGCCTTTTGTTGTGTGTACTTTGACGGACTCGGCGGTTTCTTGCATTTTAATGGCCTGCTCTGTAACTGTATTGATTTTTTGAGCCAGTTGTTCCATTCCCATGACATTGTTTTCTACCGATTCTCGTTGTTCGCCTGCTCCTTTTGCGATTTCATGAATCGCATCCGTTATATCCGTTGCACTTTGTTCGGATTGTTCTGCAATTTGGGCAAAGGTAAGGGCGGTTTTGGATACTTCACCGGATACATGGCGACTTTCTTCAATAATACGACGACTATTTACAAGCATTCGATTGAGTGATTTTGCTACGTGTCCGATTTCATCTTGACGGTTTATGTGTACTTCTGCGGTTAAGTCGCCATCTGCAGCTTGTGTCAGATTTTTATCGACTTTTTTGAGGTCCCTTGTCATACGATAGGCAAAGGCTAATCCTCCTAGAGCGGCTATTAAGGCAAATATTATGCCAAACAGTATTACCGATTGAGCAATAGTATAGGAACCTTTAAGAACCTCTTTGGCTGAGAGACTTAACATATAGATAATGCCTGTTTCTTGGCCTTGGGCATAGGTCATTATACGCGTCTCATCCTTCACCGTCACTTCCTTGGTATCCACTGTTTTCCCTTGATCAGCTTCCCTTATTTCTCTAACGAATTGATTCTCCTCTTCGCCAAGAACGGTTCCTATAGGACCTAATTCTGTTGATGTTAAGACACTTCCATTGGGAAATACTACATAATGTTGCTCCTTTTCTCCCTTTGTATCCTTTGTCCCCGCTACTTCCTGAGTATCTATAGCTGATGCCTCTAGCCATGTCATTCTATCTTTATGTTCTAGCGCTTGATAGAGGTTTGATTCTCGTATATTCATCGATGCATCTTTATCTAACAGGATAGGACCAACATAATCTCCACTGGCAAACACCACGGATAGGGCATCAATCATGCCATTGGCGATGCACACTCTCTTGCGCTAGGGTTAATGTCTGGCATTAACGGCAACGTAATCTTACAACATTGCGCCGCCATCAAAAGAGGGGGCGATGCACACTCTCTTGCGCTTGAGTTGATGTCTGGCATTGATGGTAAACTAGTCTTACAACATTGCGCCGCCATCAAAAGGCGCGCAATAGACTATGCATCTTCGGTTCTAAATGATATACCACAAAAGGGGTCAACAGACTATTCATCTTTGTATCTAAGTGATATACCACAATGCACATAAAAAGAGCCGTCACACTAACCACGTTAGCGCAACAGCTCCCTTATCATATTGACTATATTCTCTTATAAAACCAATCCTAAATCTTTAATTCTTTTTATCTTTTCTTCATCTTTTCAAGCCAAAGATGCAATGCCCATTTAGCGCCTTCTTGAAGTCGCTATAATGGATATAATACTGATTAATACTTATGCGACTTCAAGCTTTAGCTAAATGGGTGTTGCATCGCCTCTTTTTTGAAGTCGCTATTATAAATATAATACTGATTAGTATCTCATGCGACTTCAAACCCCAAGCTAAATGGGTGTTGCATCGCCCATTGCATCGCCAATTTTATTATACATATAATACCAATCCATAGGACCTACCTCATAATACGGATAAAAATCGCGTGTGAGATGGTCATAAAAGGAGACATGACCTTTTTCTGTTCGAAATGCATAACTGTATCCGTCTTTTTGAATAGGCTTGATCCACTGACTCGGGTTGTTAACATCTCCTTTAAACACTGTCATTTCGTCACAGACAAGCACAAGGGGTCCATAACACAAGGCAACCACTTCAGGAGCATACGTATCAACGGATTCAAAACGTAGTGTGAATCCAAATTCGATGTCTATTACGTCTCCTTCTTTCCATTGATTCTCAACGGTTAACCATGTATCCGGTTCTATGGCTACTTCTTGAGTTACACCATTAATGGTAAGCTTATTCATCGATCTATCCGTAGCCCAATCCGGAACTCTAAAATTCATAGGGAAGGTTTTACTTTCCGGCAGAGCTTTTATACGGAACCGAAGGGTTTTCTCCTTAGGATATTGGCTTTCATTGACAAGGACAACGGACGTTCCTTGTATAGCACAACTTATCGTTGACGGCAAATATTGGGCAACATATAGTGCCTTATTTTCCATATCGGTATAATAGAGCATATGATTATACTCCGACACATCTTGTGGGAATGTTCCGGTACAGCACTGCCACTGAAAGGAAGCGCCATCTTCCATAAGGCGACCGTCTTGAACAGATTTAATTCCACCGTTAATAAAATAATCCGCATAGTACATCACTTTTCCGGTCTTTGTAATGGGCAACTGACCTCCTACACCATTGTAGAGAAGCTTTTCTTCCCAATTTCCATAGTGTGCTTTTCCGGTCATTGTCATTAGGTAGTGGGTCAGTTTGAATACGGCCCAGCTGCAACATGAAACTTCACAACTTCCCCATTGATCATCACGGGTTACGATGGAATTTCCAAAGTTCAGATACTCTTTGTGTCGTTTATCATTATCCCAATTCGCTTTTATGGAATCCCCCAGATAACCTTCTTCTAAAGGGAACAAACATTCTGCCGGTCCATAACCGCCTGTAGCAAAGGTGTGCTCTCCAAGGATTATATCATAACCTTGTTCAATAGTATCAAGGTAATGCTCTTCACCAGTCACTCGGTATGCCATGGCTGCACTTGACAAGGAATTCACGTGGCTATAGGCATGTCTTGGTCCAACATTCTGTTCTCCGCGGGCAAGTTTATCCCACAGATAGGGGTAGTCCCATTCTTGAGCAAAGGTCTTATATATACTGTTACCGGTTATTTCATATGCCCGATATAGGTGCTCCGGTAAGGTATACCACTCAATTAACCCTTCCATGCCTTCCCTTATCCTACCATCCCTTGGAATATCTCCGGAAAAACGCGCCATAGCACTAAGGGTTAACGCTTCCATATAATCAAGGGCCGGTGTGTAATCCATATAGAGATATAGATCAACCATACCACCCATGAGCTTATCATACTCATAACTTCCATTTACATCATAGAGTACCTGGGACACCTTTGCACAAGCCGCCCATCCTTCTATCAGCTCCATTGCCTTATCGGCAACTCTTTTTTCTCCTGTTGCCTTGCTTAGTCGTGCTAAAGCACTTAAAATCTGTCCGAATGTACTTGCATTACGTCCATACCATCCTACCAATCCGTCATAGTCATCATCCATCTGAGCAAGTTTCCGGAAATAATGTAAATACTCTCCGGTATCTATACTCAGATACGTATCCAATAATGTCTTGCGTTGCTCCTTCCAATGACTCTCTTCCAGCATCACCTGTTCATGCTTCATATCCTTTAATTGCATTGAACGACTCACCTTCCTTACCTAACGTATTGTTTCCGGTTACTGTACATCTCTCACTCCTACTATCTTACAACTGCACACTTACCAATCGAACTCTACCCTTTAATAGCTCCGATCATAACTCCCTTTTCAAAGTATTTTTGAATAAATGGATACACACACAGGATCGGCAAGGTCGATACAATAATGACCGCATATTTAACCTGGTCAGCTGAAGACTGCCCATAGCCACCTTGTACCCCGCCACTTCCACTTGAAAAGGCTTGATTCAATAACAAGATCTCTCTTAATACAATTTGTAATGGACGGTTATCCGCATTGCTGTTAAAAATGAGAGCATTGAAGTAATCATTCCAGTGGTACACGGCGTAATAAAGTACCAATACAGACATCACTGCTTTCGACAACGGTACAACGACACGGATAAAATAGGTAAAATGCGAACATCCATCAAGTACTGCTGCTTCATACAATTCCTCCGGAATAGAATTCTGTATAAAAGTACGTGCAATAATCATATTGTAGGTATTGATTGCCATGAAAACAATCATGATCGTCTTGGTGGAAATAAGTCCAAGAGAACTTACCGTCATATATAAGGGAACCAATCCCCCTGAGAAAAACATGGTGAATACGAAGTACATCATCACTTTGTTACGTGCCTTGAAGTTACGTCGTGACAATGCATAGGCTGCCGGCATAGTAATGGCAAGATTTAGCGCCGTACCTGCCACCACGTATAGGATGGTATTCATATATCCGGTCCATATGCGAGCATCTTGTATAATTTGTTGATAGCCGTAGAAGCGAATATCTCTTGGAATAAAGGTCACTTTACCCAGATTTACCAAATTCGAGTTACTTATAGAGGCAATCACCACGAACCATAATGGATAGGCAATAATGATAAAGATGATAACACTCAAAATCATCACGGATGCACCAAAAATTCTATCCGAAAGACTTTGGTTTTTAATTT
Source organism: Vallitaleaceae bacterium (assembly GCA_965140555.1). Taxonomy (GTDB): domain Bacteria; phylum Bacillota; class Clostridia; order Lachnospirales; family Vallitaleaceae; genus UBA1351. The sequence goes on from OZ223259.1 coordinate 204,565, forward strand.
TATTTGTTTTTGTCATGAGAACCCCTCCTTACATCAAGCCGCTACCGGTTGTACGTTTTGCCAAGGCATTAGTTACCAATAAGAATACAAAGTTAATCAATGTGTTAAATAGTCCTACTGCTGCTCCGAAGGAGAATTGACTGGACTTAATTCCCACCGTATATACATAGGTTGATATAACTTGAGACGCACCTAGATTCAAACTGTTTTGCATCAAAAACACTTTGTCAAAGGCAACATTTAAGATATTACCCATATTCAGAATAAGAAGGATGATAATGGTGGGAAGTATGGCCGGAAAATCAATATTCCACATCGTTTGCCAACGATTGGCCCCATCAATTTTACACGCATCATAGAGCTGTGTATCCACAGAGGATAAAGCCGCAATAAAGATAATGCTGTTCCATCCCATCGTTTGCCATACACCGGTCAGCACATATAGTGGGACAAAGGCAGATTCTTTTCCCAGAATATTGGTGCTTTCTGCTACCAAATGGATGGATTTCAAGAAATTAGAAATGACCCCACTACCATCTGCGAACATAATATTGATCATGGATACCAGAACAACTACAGAGATAAAATACGGAATATACACCGTTGTCTGTAGTGTTTTTTTCCATTTGTAACCCCGAATTTGATTAATCAGCATCGCCAATATAATCGGTGCCGGGAATGAAATAATAATACTCGTAAAAGCAATGATAAACGTATTTTTTAATGTTGTTGCAAACATCGGACTTTCAAAGTACTGCATAAAGTACTTGAGACCGACAAATTTACCCCCTGTAATCCCTGCTGTAAAACTATACTCTCTAAAAGCAAGCTGAACGCCATACATGGGAATATAACAAAATATAAAAATATATAACATTGCCGGAAAAAGCATCAACCACAGTTGCCAATTACGACTCCAATAGAGTTTGGCCCTTGTGGCTAATGTTTTTTTCTCTCCATTTGTACGCTCCATACTGATTGTATCTCCCATACTCATAATCCATCGTTCCTTTCATCATTCACGCTTCTTCGGCCATGTTTCCGTATGTTTGTGTCAATAAAATAGGATGCAAGAAGATACATCGTCGTATCTTCTTGCATGGGTTATGCTTCTCTAATTAGCCATATTACTCAAATAGTCATCAAAAGCTGCTTGTCGAATATCCAAGACATCTTGAAGTCCCGCATCATAGACGTTTTGAACATATTCATCCCACGTTGCATCAATATCCTGTTCGCCGGTCATCCACAATGACCATTGGTTATCAATGATATTATTAATATTGGCCTGTGTTACAGCCATTGTGTTCTGATCATCTACCGTGTACTTCATAAACATTTGAGGATAGGTATCCGATGTCGATGCTTTTGCAATCGTATCTTTATACGTTTCCCGTTCTTCCAGCGCATAGGTCATATCTTGGGCCATATCAATTTCAGAACTTCGACGAATATACATCGGACCGTTATCTGCAAAGGCATTGGTCCATTTCCATGTACCCGGATCTACCTTCGGATCTAACGGATCCAATACTTTATAACTATTATCTCCTGTCTTTTCTAAAGAACCGTCTGCTATTCCACCGAAGAGCACTTCAACACTATGTGTTTTATCATAGAAGGTATCTATGAATCGCAGTGCCGCTTCCGGATTTTTACAAGCTGCACTAATGGCTGCACGGTTTGACGACATGTTAAGTCCTGTATAGTCATCACGCCATCTTGTATCATAGGTTCCTGCCTTTGTATCAATATCATAGTCAAGTGCAGGCACCGGTACATATTGATCATGTAATTCAGGACCAAACTTATCTGTCTCTTCCCATCCAAATACACATCCTACAACAGCATCACCATTCTCATCCCCTCTTGATAAGGATTGAAAAGCAGAATAATCATTGGTTAACGCATTGGGATTAATCAATCCGTCAGCATATAAGTCTGCAATATATTTCATCCATAATTTATACCGCTCGTCCACTGCATAATTTTTAATTTCATTATCTTCTGCAAAGTAACCGTCAAATCCCCAGTTTGTTAGCTGAATACCCATAGCTCCCAAAAGGTTTGTCAATGAATAGGCACTGTTAAACCATACGTTATTCCCGCCATATGCGTTATAATCCAATGGGACTTCATCATCAGGATTACCATTACCATTCATATCCTGTTCTTTGAATACCGTCAATACATTTTTCAACTCACTAAATGTTGTCGGCACATCAAGGCCTGCTTTATCCAACCACTCTTTATTTATAAACATCACGGTATTCGTGCTTGGCCATTTACCTTGAAATTTCGGTGTCGCATAAATACTGCCATCCAATGTCGTCGCCAATACTTTTGTGTCCGGTTCTTCTTCAAACATCGCTGCAATATTCGGTGTTGTTTCTGCATTGATCATAGGACCGATATTCAAAAACAGACCATTATAGGTTGTATAATCCGAATCCGTCGTTGCGTTGAATACGATATCCGGGATATCACCGGCAGCAAAGCGTGTGGATTTCACGGTATCCCAGTCTGCTCTTATAACTTCCCAATCCACATTCACGCCGGCTTCATCTTCAATCTCTTGTAGCCATTTCATCTCTTCTACATCTTTAGTCAACGCATGCGCAATAAAGAGTGCTTTTAAATTAACACGATCACCGGAATTACTATTGTCTGTATTCTGGTTCCCATTGTCTGCCGTGCTACCACCATTTTGTTGACATCCCGAAAAACTTGCTACAATCATTACTGTTAATAGTAAAAACGTCATTATTTTTTTGTACATCATACTACCTCCCTTGTGTAATTTTGGTTAAATTTTCGAAATCAAAGTCTTGTTGTTGTGCACTATTACAACAACCTCAATATAGCATTAAGATACCTCATGGTAAATATCAAATAGATATAAAAAGGGGCATTTTGTAACGTCTTATTTTTTGATAGTTTTAGATTCTTCCTTTTTGATACTTTTTCAAACTCTTTGCATTTTTAACGAATTTTATTCCCTACATCATCTATTTATTGTAAAAAACAACTATCAATTATCATAATATATCTATATTTAGTTATCATTTTGTTATCATATATATCATTTTTTCATTATAAATATATGTGTGAATTTGATAACATTCTAATCGAACAGCTTACTCATACACAATTGGCGCACAAAAAAGGACCGCTCTTACAAACGATCCTGATTGACTTCCGGCTTATCCAATTATTTACTCTTTAGCGCTATGCTTTCATCCCCATCTCGGAAAAGGATTCCCATCTAATTCGTCATTATAATCCGGCAGCATATCCATGGGATGTGTCGGCGGAATGATGACACGATTCTTATACCGAGTAAATGCATCTATACCATTCGCTTCAATGAGCGTTTTTGCTGTCTCATACCCTCTACCTATATGCTCACACCTATGGGCATCCGATCCAAAGGTTATGTTCTTCCCACCCAACTCTATGAAGCGTTTAATCACGGTATGAATGGGAAACGTTGCATTCTCCCGTTCATGACAGGCTGACCCGTTAATCTCAATGCCTTTGTCCCGCCGAATAATTGCCTTAAGTATATCCTCAATCTCCGGCATATAACGAGTAATATCGACATCTAATCCGCTTCGCCATATATAGCGACGAATATAATCCATATGCCCGATCACATCATAATCCGCCTCTTGAACCATCCGATACATCCCTTCAAAGTAGTATAAGCATAAGTCATGCAGATTATTTTTTTGATAGTCCCATAGCTTACAGTCCTTATCCTCCCGACAATGCATCGAAGCAATAATGAAATCAAAATCACCTGTTTCAATGACCCACTTCATACGTTCCGGATTCTCATGAGGTTGACCTAACTCAATCCCTCTTCTAACTGTTAAACGTCCGGATTCGGTCATCTCCTTTTGAAAAGTACGCACTTCATCTACATACTGTTTCAGGTATGAATCCGTGTACGCTCGCTCTGCCTGTATCTTATAAAACAGTTCAAAATGATCTGTTATTGCAATTTCTTTCAAGCCTTTCTCGATAGCCGCTTTCCCAATTGCCTGTAACGTTTCTTTGCCATCCGGAGAGCGTTTGCTATGAATATGATAATCTGTTTTGTTGGTCATTAACATGTTCGTCTTCCTCTTTCTTTTACCATGAACCTCTTTGGCTCATAGGTTTTAGCATACGTATCGGTTATTCAAATACCCTATCACATGAACCGTCCATCGAGATTAGATTACTTTGATTCCTAGTTTTGTAATCAATTCTGCCGCTTGGAACATGTTGACTTTGGCCCCTTGTAGCTCTTTCAAATCATCACTTAGAATAATCTCTTCCAAATTGGCATCGGTCAAATCATAGCCTGCAAGGGATGTTTTATAGAAATCTACTCCTTTGAAGTTCATACCTGTCATCGTCGTTTTTTTGAGAGTAACCGTTGAAAAGAAGGCCCGTTGGAATTGAATCTCTTCTAAAGTGCACTTCTCCCATTTAGATTCCGCCACATTAACATAATTCATAGAACAGTTTTTCATTGTCACACTTTTCCATCCGGAATTACTCATATTGGCCCCATCACCTTTACAGTTTTTTAGGAGCGATTGTTTCCAATAACTATCTATAAATTTACAATTTGAAAAAGTCGCAATTCAGAAAATTCACCTCGTAGAATCCACATTTACTCCAATCGCAACCTATGAAGCGGCATTTATTAAACGTCACCGATTCAAAGTCAATCTTTGTCATATCCAATTCCGCCACGACTTCCCCTTCAAAGGGTTATAATCCACAATACGATTCTCATCATCTATTCGAACCTCTTCTACGTGTTTCCTCTAACATATCCCTCTCCTCCTTGGCTCTTTTAATCGACTCTCTATACTTTTGTCGTGTTCATCATTTAATAGTAGGTAAATCTTGAATTCTTAATATGTCCCTTTGGTAAGTGTCCGTGGGCAAAACCACCCCATAGCCTTCGTAATCCACGCCCGAAGCGTCGAGTCTCTTCCAAAGAGATTCCTTCCATTAATGTTCCCTTCTCCCATGTTCCTTCTGTCCAGAACAACAGAGGCAAATCACTTGTGTGTGCGGCTCCTAGGGCATTCTTTCCCTGTGCATAAGATAACTTATAGCGTTTAACCCTGTAGCCCCAATGCTTCATCTTACGATACTGTTCTCTAGAACCTTTATCATAGACGATATCCGTTGTGACTTGTATAATTGCCTTTCTTATAGACTTACCTATAATCGGTAAGTCCGTGAACTTCTCCACATGTAGAAAATCAATAAAAAAGCTCGTCTCTTCACTTGTGTTCCCTACTAATACCTCTATCTTTTTATTCCTAGCCGCATAAATTTTATCCCGGTCTTGCATACGTGGAAGTGGTGCGTAACCATATTGAAATCCAAAGGCATACCGGATTGCAACCCCATATCAGACACGCCTTCAATCATCTCTGACTGAATCTTCAAAAGGGAAGCTACAGACCCCGTTAAGTCTCTTTCTTTGCCAATCTGTATAAGTCTATCCGTAACGACTTCTTTATCCTTTTGTAGTCCAAAGGGCGTACTTTGTAAGATTACTTTATGAAAAAGTCCTTCTACACCATCAGCAACCATAAGGTGATGAATTATATCTGCCCCTGCTGATTGACCGAATAGTGTCACATTGTCGGAATTCCCTCCAAAGCGTTCAATGTGTTTTTGAATCCATCGCAATGCAGTGATAACATCCAATAAACCCAGATTAGCCGGAATACCTTTATATCCACCCAAAAATCCAAAGATTCCCAATCGGTATGTGACCGTCACGACCATAACCTCTTGCTCTTCTACTAGAGCCATTGGGCTAGATGTTAATGAATCCCCGAAGCCACTCACATAACCACCACCATGAATCCATACCATAACAGGAAGCGGTCCTTTTTTCTTCCTCTTTTTTGGGCTGTAAATAGACAGAACATGGCAGTCTTCTCGCATATCAATGCTGTCATATTCATCAAATCCAAAGATCGTGGCAGAAGCTGACTCTCTATTTTGCGGACATGCAATAGAGCGATTTGTCACCGAATGACGCGTTATTGATTCCATCATTGTCGGTAATTCAAATCGCTCCGCTTGTGCATATCGAATATTTTTGTACGCTTTAATTGTCGATGTATAATCCTTCATTCGTTAACCTCAATTTCTCATAAATCTGTTAATACGTTATTCCTACAATACCACTTAACGTCTGATTTTTCAACTCAACTCATCTATTTCTTATATGATTAGCCCGACAAAAGCAAGTTTCACTAAATGATGCGCTCTAATGTAAGACCCACAAGTTCTTTACCCCAATCGTTAATCGCATAGCTATTGGTTACAACAAAACCGGCATCCTCATAGAAACCGATAGCCTTTTCCTGTTCTCGTGTCGTTTCTAGGAAAATACGGGAAAATCCACGCTCTTCAACATACGCCATTGCTTTACTAAACAGTTTACGTCCTAATCCCATACCTCTAAATTCAGGCTTTACCAACAACCAACGTAATTGTGCCACTCCCTCTTCTTTTTCTAAGACAGCAACGGATGCGACAATCTCCCCATTATATTCTGCAATCCAGTAACAATCCTTTTCCCGGCTATGAACAAGGCCCTCATAAAAGGTCTTACATACATAGCCTTCAAAACATCTATTATATCCACATTCCTGTTCATAAATCTTACCATGCATAGCAATAATCGTTCCGGCATCTCCTGACTTCAAGTTAGTACGTATTGTAACGTCTTTTGCCGCTACGGCATGTTCTTGCTTATGGGACTTGTTGTTTAAAAGAAGATGGTCCAGTTCATGAACACAACCTAATACACGGTCTTTTTCAACCTCTGAAAGATGATCAAGAAAGCCTTCCATCTGTTTATTCGCAGCTTCATTTAAATCGATCAGGCCTTCTATGCCTTTTTGTGTCACTCGTAAATGTGTTACCCGACGGTCCATACTTGATACTTCCTTTTGAACCTCCCCACGTTTCACTAACTGACTGATAATTCGACTTACAAAGGCTTGATCCATATTCAAACGCTCTGACAAATATTTTGCTGTACATGTCTCATTCTGACCAATTTCCATTAATACGCGACTTTGGGCAAAGGTATAGGGTGTATTTAATACATATTTTTCCAAAAGTCCGATTTTGGCAGTATACTCACGATTAAACTTACGCAATGTACTCGCTAATGCTCTCATTTCCATATCCTATTCTCCTAGCATTTTAAACCACACAACAATGTTACTGAGATTAGTATAGCATTATACATGTCATTGTCAAGTATTTTTATTTTAACGTTTATGACTTCATAACAAACGTTTATGACAAAACTATGCATAACTATCTATTTTATGCTATGATGAAATAAGGCTATATACGAGAAGGGCAATCGTATGACTATTATACTGGAGGATGAACCATGAATATTAGTTTTCACTACTTTGCCATAAAGGCCCTTGCCTTAGAAGCAGGCTTTAAAGAACCTTTTGCCCAACAGATTGCTGTTTTTTCACAATATATTGACGACTATGATGCTTATGATTTCAGGTATTATGATAATATTCCGGATTGGGTGAAGAACCCCCCTTATGACTTACATATTAACACGGCACCTCATTTATACAACTTCAATCCTGTAACTACAGGTTTCTGGGACATCCGTGACCTTTTCTCTCTGATGACATCGCGTTCCCAAAAATATACGGTGTCTCCCTTCCATTTTATCCCGAATGCTCTGACTCGAAGTAACGATAGAGACCGACGAACTTATCCCGCTAGCCTTGATGATTCATCAATTATCGCTAAACAGCTAAGGGATGCCCGTATAAATTATATCCATGCCGGAACACATACTGATCAAATGTGTGCATTGATGCTTATAGGCTCACGCTTACATACATTTTCTGATTCCTATGCCCATCAACTCTTTTCCGGCTACAATGAATCGTGTAATAATGTGACGCTTTTACAAGTGACCAATAATATAACGGGTGAAGATGAAACTCATCACTATCAACATATCATCCGAAATTTTCTTGAGGGTCTAAGTCGATTTCTACATGGCCACCAGCCCACTGTCGGACATATGATGCTGGAACATATTCCCGATTATCCTTGGCTTTCTTTTTCCATGCGCTATCCCCAATCTGAAGGGGTTATGTCTACCTATACTCGTAGCAATACGGATGAATTTCTTACAGTCAGTCACATAATTATTGACTATCTTCGAGATTGCTTGAACAAAGCCCCTCTATCCGATGAGGATTGGAACGCATTATCTACACGACTGACATCTTGTTTTCTTTTCGACGAAACAAAATGCCCCAATGAGTCGGCATTGAATTACTCGTTAACCGCACATTGGAGCACTCTATGGAAAGACAAAGGCTATTCCTTTGCTTATAATCGCCATGCACTGTTTTCTGATATTATCGGCAAACAACAGCCAAGTCCAAGTGCTGAAGGAATGCCAAACACCATGAACGATGCTTTCTATCTATTCAACGCCGATAACGATGAATTACTTATAGCCTTATATGGCTCTCAACCTCGTCGAACTTGGTTTGCTGATCCTCATAAATCTTCCGCAGATTTTATGACACAAAACGATGTATCCACCATGGAATTTCTTGACAGCCCTTACCACCTATTTTCTGATGGAAAACCGTTAACTTAGTACTTGGTTCTTAATGTCCGATTATTGGTGTTTCTCTTCTTCATCTCGTGTTATACTAAATATAGATTCCAAACTCTATGATCACACATGAATGCGAGGTCGATACCATGAATTACTATTTCACAATACCTACTCCTTTTGGGGATATGCTTGCAGCTATCGACGACAATGCCTCTCTCACCGGCTTATGGTTTGTGGGACAGAAGCATTATCCGTCAGTTGACACATCTCTTATCGATAACTACCTTAGCACCTGCCCCTCAACCATCACCCATACACGGACAACCTTAACGGAGCAACTTCAAACCTATGCTTCAGGTACATTGAAGGGTTTTAATGTCCCTATAAGTCTTCACGGAACACCCTTTCAAGTCGCTGTGTGGCAATTGCTTCGAAGTATTGACTACGGCACAACAACAACCTATGGTGATCTTGCTAAGAAAATCGCCCTTCAGTTAGGTAAGCCTTCTATGTCCGCCCAAGCCATCGGACAAGCTGTCGGGCGTAACCCAATCGCCCTCGTTATTCCCTGTCATCGTGTTCTTGGGAGTAACGGAAAACTAACAGGCTACGCCGGAGGCGTGGAGCGTAAAGTTGCGTTCCTTCAATTAGAAGGAAGTCTCTAACGCTTCACACCATGACTTTCTTGTCCTATTCCAAGTTCTCTCCATTAGAGGCAATCACTTGCTTATACCAATAAAAGGACTTCTTAGGCGTACGTTCTAATGTTCCGTTACCCGCATCATCTTTATCCACGTAGATATAGCCATATCTTTTTTTCATTTGTCCCGTTGATGCACTGACAAGGTCAATACAGCCCCATGACGTATATCCCATAACATCCACACCATCTTCTGATATGGCATCGCCCATTGCCTTTATATGTTCTCTCAAGTAGTCGATACGATAATCATCTTCCACATAGCCGTTTTCATCCGGTGTGTCGACTGCTCCTAGCCCATTTTCCACTATAAACAACGGAATTTGATAGCGATCATAGAGCATATTCAATGTAATACGCAGACCGAGAGGGTCAATTTGCCATCCCCACTGGGATTCCTCTAGATATGGATTCTTCACCGTTGCAAATACATTGCCGCTTGTCGTATCAATAGCCGCATCTGCACTTGCACATCGGGATGAATAATACGAGAATGAAAGAAAATCAACGGTATTCTTTTTCAACACCTCTTTATCCTCTTCAGTCATAACGACCATTATATTCTCTTTTTCAAAAAGCTTCAAGGCATACGCCGGATAATAGCCTCGCACCTGAACATCTGTAAAGAAGAAATTCTCTCGATCTTTATTCAAGGATTTCCACACATCTTGGGGGGCACAGGTATAAGCATAAGTTGATCCTGCCGCAAGCATGCATCCAATCTTATTGTTCGGATCTATTTCATGCGCAATCTTGGTCACCGTTGCTGATGCTACCAATTCATGGTGCGCCGCCTGATACTTTGATGACCACTCATCTTCACCCTTTTCAAATAACAGTCCTGCACCCAAAAACGGTAAATGCAGAATCATATTTATCTCATTAAACGTAATCCAGTGGGTTACTTTTCCTTTATATCTTTCAAATAATGTTATTGCAAAACGTGTAAAAAACTCAATCATTTTTCGGTTCTTCCAACCACCATATTCCTTGACCAAATGCATCGGACAGTCAAAATGGCAGATGGTAACGAGTGGTTCAATACCATATTTATGGCATTCATCAAAAAGACTGTCATAGAAAGCAAGACCTGCTTCATTCGGCTCTTGTTCATCACCTTTAGGGAAGATGCGACTCCATGCAATGGATAATCGGTAGGTTTTAAATCCCATTTCTCCGAACAACGCAATATCCTCTTTATAGTGATGGTACATATCAATGCCTTCCATCGCCGGAAAGTTATGCGCATCATCCGGTTCAAGCATCGCTACTTTTCCCATACATATAGGGAATCTATCTTCGCCTGACGGACACACATCAACGTTTGCTAATCCACGTCCATCTTCATTGTAGGCGCCTTCACATTGGTTGGCAGCTGTTGCTCCGCCCCACATAAAATTATCTGGAAATCTCATATTATACCTCACATTCTTACTTTCTATAGCATTTAAACAGACCTTACATTCTGTAAGGTCCCTCATTAGGTCCTGCGTTCCTAATGTATGCGTTACGTCACCCATTATACTATTATCTCCTTCGATAATGCAAACCCAAATATTGAAACCATAGGTTTTACATCGTTTTATACCCTTACTTACTCTTAGGCATAAAAACATAAAAGCTTGAGCCCTTATTTTTTTCTGATTCCACTGCAATATAGCCCCCTTGCTTCATGACAATCTCCCTTGAAAGATTCAGACCAATACCCACACCATCACTAATGCCGCCGTTGTCTTCTCTGTAAAAACGTTTAAATACATTGGTTAGATTTTCTTTATGAATCCCTATTCCGTTATCTTTTATGCCGATTCGCGTATAGGCCTGCATTTCATCTGCTGTAATATCAATACGACCGCCTTTATGTGTATATTTTATGGCATTATCCAGAATATTAAATAAAGCTTCTGATGTCCATTTGATATCACCATAGATAGTACTTGTCATGCCTTCATGAACTTTTATCGTAATCGCCTTCTTCTGAGCACTTAATAGGCTATTTTCCAGCGCATTCATTATACACGCTTGCACCGTCGTAGGCACACTGTTTAAAGCGATAATCCCTGATTCAAACTCGGATATCTTCAACATAGACTGTATTAAAAATTCCAGTTTGTCTATTTGTGACTGTACTATAATTGCCATTTTCTTCTCTTCTTGATTTTCCGGCAATTGCTCCGTGAGCATTTCATGATACATTTTAATGTTTGTCATAGGTGTTTTTACTTGATGCGCAATATCCGATATGAGACTTTCAATTTCTTCCTTTTCACTCTCTAATATATCTTTCTTGTTCGTATAGAGGTTATTGATCTTCCAAATTTTATGTGCCAATTTAGAGGATAGATCATCGTAATAGACCAATTCTTCTTCGTTTATCGTTTTTTCATCCATCATTCGACCTAAAAGTTTATCGATATAACCGACACATCGAACTAACTCATATCGTATTCCTGTTAAAAACACTATCGTAACGATTAGATACGTAAGCCCGACAATCCAGCTATCCACGTCAAACCATGCAAAGAAAACCGCTAAAAGAACAAAACAACTTCCGAACAGACTATAGAGCTTCTTGAACCTTGCCTTATATGTATTCCTGCAATCCTTTCTACTCTTCAATCCATGTATACCCCATTCCATAAATTGTTTTTATAAACTTAGACGTTGGGTCTTCAATTTTATGCCGTAATCGACTAATATAAACGGCTAGGGCATGCTCATCAATATAGCTTGCTTCTTGATCGTATAAGTAGTCAATAAACATGTCCTTCGTAATCACTTTATTTTTCATTTGTATAAAATACTCTAGCAGCCTATACTCTGTCGGCGTCAACATGAGTTTTTCACTTCCCTTAAAAACTTCATGTTTGCTAAATACAACGTTTAAGTCCTTAAGCCTATAACAGTCGTTTGGTATTTTATTCGTACGTCTTAAAATGGCAGTTATCTTTTTCTTTAGAATATTTATGTTAAAGGGTTTTGTGATATAATCATCCGCACCTAAGTCATATCCTTTTAATACATCTTTTTCCATATCCCGTGCCGTCAAAAAGACAACAGGTACTCCCGGCACGATTTCTAATAAGGATTCAATAAGAGTAAAGCCACACCCATCCGGTAATTGAACATCTAGTATTATCAAATCATACACATTATCTTTCACCATGGTAAGTGCCTGTGCCATTGAAAAACCACCGTGTGTTTCAATTCCTTCACTATTTAAGCAATGCTGAATCCCTCTATTTAGAATTTCATCATCTTCAATAATCAATACCATTGTTTCTCTCCTTGCCTCGTTTCCATACGTTCAATAAGTGGTACCCTGAATCTAGCCTTTAATAGGATGATCGGCATACAATAACTTATGCCCAAAAGAACAGCAAAAATTCCTATGACCAAGACCATGGGATACGAAAACTTTGCGTACTCCACGATACTCACAAAATACTTATAGCCAATACCTATTATCACATTTCCAACTGTACTTACCATCAAGCTTGCCGCCCCGAGATAGAAGAACCCCTCCAATTGAACCATTTTAATCAACTGATTTCGGCTTACCCCTATACTCTCCATAATGGTAAACTCTTTTCTTCTTTCATTGACACTTGTAATAAGGACGTTGATGAAGTTCATTATACCAATAATGCCTAAGAGAAAAGCCAAGCTTCCACCCATTGTATATAATGTCAGCTTTGTCTCTTGCAATCCCTGTTTCTTGTCATAAGATGAAACCACAATAATATTTCTATTATTTGAATCCCCATTAATTATTTCTTTGATTACATGATTAACCGTCTTTTGAGGCGCATCCTTCTCCATGTTAATCCTTATATTCGTAATAATTCCGTCTTTAACAACACGGTTCATATATGCAGGTGATACAATCAAATGAGGCGCAACGGTTCTAGCAATTCCATAATTATTGAACGCTTCCGGTAACGTTCCACCAATTTTTATTACTTCCCTTTGTTCGGTTATCTCCACCCCACTTTTGGACGCGTTATATTCTGCTATTTTATATGCCATTTCTTTTCCGATTTTATCGTCATTTATCTTTGGAATCAAACAAATATCACCCTTATCAAAAGCATCCCAGTCAATTTGAGGATTTTGTTTTCTTACAGACTCTTGTATTTCCATCCCTATAAGTTGACTATAAAACACCTGCGGATTTTTGTCAAAGTAGCTTGTCGCTACATGGTCTATACCTTTCATCTCTTCTCTAACATAATCTCCTAGAACTTTTTCATCAAATATAGGCGCAATTACTTGCTGGCGTATCATAGATAGCGTCCCTACTCCGTCAACATCACGCAACTGCTCTATCAATTTTTCCGAAAAAACCTGTTCCATTGCATCCCCATAGCCAAGTGCTGTGGTTTTGTTCTTGAGTTCAATATCCGATTCCATATTCTGTTCCACATAATTGTCTGAATTCATACCGGACACAAAAACAGTCACGAGTAATGTTATGATTATTCCCAAGGTTAGCGATACAACAACTGAAATAAATCGCTTAAAATCTCTCAAAACGTTTTGATAAGCCATTCTAGCGACTGTCGGTTTGTGTCGTTTCTTTTTTTTCCTTGAATATAGTTTGCTCTCATAGTGCAAGGCATCCACGGGTTCAACCTTTCCGGCGATTGTTGCCGGTTTAAGAAGTGCCACATATAATGTCAAACCGGTAAATAGCAGGGTTCCCAAAAGAACCCAACTGCTTATATGAACAACGACGCCCCCTTGATATCCTAATAACACAGATATAGCTATCGGTACCATTACTCTTGAGAATACGGCACCCAGAAGAACGCCGCTAACAGCACCTATACGATACACCCTACATCCTTGAAGTATAAGCATCCTTTTAATCTGCTTTTTTGACACGCCAATGGTCTTTAACTGACCATAATAGTATATCTCATTCATAACACTCATATTAAATATATTCGAAATAAACAAATAGCCACTTAACATAATGCTCAACACAATCGTACCGAGAAGCAGCATTACATTTTTATAGATACCGCTCTTATAATCCGGATTCATACGAAGACTTTTCCCTTCCTTTAAATTCAACCCGGACTCAATGGCTTCTAGACGGTCTTTTTCGATATTCGAAGTAAACGTCATATCTGCCAGTACGTTTATACCCGCTGTCCTGTCTTTAATTAGTTTCCCGAAGGAATCGGATACCAGTGCATAGACAACACTCCCATCCTTTACCACATTATCATATTCATCAAAATATCCGGATAAACGAAAGACTTTTTGCTGTCTTTCTCCTTCAATACTATACTCAAAGGCAAACTCCGTTCCTAATCGAGGTTCTTTAATACCCGCTTTTTTTAAATACCATAGCGGCAGCATTATGTCCTCTTCCTTAACCGGATAGCCTCCTACAACATTTTCAAGGACCGGCAAACGATGCTTCACCCATTCTTCCTGATCATAATATCTAAACCCATAATATAGTCCAAAATCATCCTCAACAGCCTTGACACTTCCTGCCTGAATCACATCTTGTCTTAGTCCTATTGATTTGACTTCCTCAATACTTCGTAAATACTCCAATTGTTCATCTGTCACACCGTTGAGTGTTGCATTTCCTGTTGTCCCCAACACTTGCTGTTGTTGCAACATATATGATTCTATGTAGCTTGAACCCACTGAAAAGACAGACATAATCATAAAGGAGGTTAACAAAGTTGCTAGAATACTGATATAATTTCTTCGTCTATTTGACCGATAACTTTTCTTTGCCAGTTTAGCAACGAACTGAGTATTCGTATTGTGCAACATCTTCTCACCCCACAATCATCCCATCTTCTAGTCGAATTATTCGGTCTGCCAATTGAGCTAGCAACTCATTGTGCGTTATCATAACCACCGTTTGATTCTGCCTCTTACTTGTACGTCTCAACAGATTCATGACTTCAAGGGACGATTTGCTGTCAAGATTACCCGTCGGCTCATCTGCCAATACAATATCCGGCCTCGTCATCAGTGCTCTGGCTATAGCCACTCTTTGTTGTTGTCCCCCTGACATAGCATTGGGTAAACTGTCCAACTTATCTGCTATCCCTAAATGGTCAACAAGTTCTTCCAAATACCCTTCGTTCACTTGATTACCATCTGCTTGAATAGGCAATATCATATTCTCGTAAGCTGTTAATATTGAAATCAGATTAAAATTTTGAAAGATAAAACCAATATTTCGTCTCCGGAAAATGAGTTTCTCATCCTCATCCATTGTTTCCAGTCGCTTTCCTGAAATAAGAATTTCTCCTTCTGAGGGTCTATCTAACCCCCCTATCATATTTAGAAGAGTTGTTTTCCCACTTCCCGAAAACCCAACGATAACAACAAATTCCCCCTTTTTTATCGTTAGACTTACGTCCTTTAAGGCAACGACTTCATTGTCCCCTGAACCATATGTTTTTCGAACATGTTTGAGCGTTACTACGTCCAAAATTCCACTTCCTTTCCGGATATTTAATAGGGAGAAAAACTTTCTTCTCGATATAACGATGTTTCTCTATTCAATATAGCAAAAAAACGTTTCAATTCTATCACATAATAGCATTCAATTGTTACAATTTAGTAACAGTTGAACCTAAAGAAACACTTGGTCTGACAGGGATTGTCAAAACCAAGTGTTCTGTTTGGGACGATGAACTTGTCTCTATTAATAAATAACTCTGCCTAGTGCATCGTCAACCATTGTTTTTCGATAAAAATAGGAGTTAACCTTATCACGCCATTCAATAGCATTTTCTAACTGCATCGTCATGCGATGTAGCACACGTTCGTATTGTTTGCGAGGAACTTTTTCCTCCAATGCTTTCCAACGACTTATCATGGATTCCACCTCTTCTACACCTTCAAAATGGGTATCGTAGATATGTTGGATGACGGTTTTACCTGACGATAGCTCATGACTGTACGGTACTTTATGGAAGAACAACAACAACTCTTCGGGACATGTTTCAATATGTTCATATTGTTCTGCATTCTCTTTGAAGTATTGCGTTGCATAACCCGTTCCCTTTGAACTGCGGTCTATACCAATCGTCTTATGAGTTGCCCGATGATAGGTTCCCCAACGGTCATATTCATAGCCATCCACATTGGGTCCGTAGTGGTTATTCGGATTAACCATCCATCCGATTCCAAGTGGTGAACTGTATTTTTCATAGGTTAATCGTGATATCATCAAAATCTCTAATACATCTTTTAATACCTGCGCATTCGCACCAAAGGTTTGAATAATCCATTCGGTACCAATATCTTCCGGTGTAAGATTTGTATTCCAAGCCAAACGCCCATATCCGTATAGATTTGCTGCCGCAAAATCATGTCCGGTCCAATTCTCATCATTGCCTGTATTGGTTACGGTAGCCATACCGCAGAGGGTATTCTGATATGTTTTTCCTGAAACGATGTCCGATATTTTATCATCCTTATCTTTACAATAGGTATGGAAGTCCAATATCTCTTTAAACATAGGAATCAAATAGCAGATATCTATTTGCTGGCCGGTATACTCTTGAGCAATTTGCACTTCCAGTATTTGATTCGTATGGGGCATAGCACCGATAAGGGGTGAAATCGGTTCCCTGATTTGGAAGTCCATAGGGCCATTTTTAATCTGAAGAACAACATTCTCTTCGAATTTTCCGTCAATATCAATAAAATTATCGTAAGAGGCTCGTGCCCGATCGGTCTTTAAGTCTCGCCAATCTTGTTGACAATTATATACAAAGCATCGCCAAACGATAATTCCACCATGAGGTTTAATAGCTCGTGCCAGTACATTGGCTCCTTGTGCATGATCCCGTCCATACGCAAATGGCCCCGGTTCACCTTCTGAATCTGCTTTAACCAAAAAGCCTCCCAGATTCGGAATATTCGCATAAACCTCTTGCATTTTCTTATTCCACCAATTAATCACACCTTCATCTAACGGATCGGTGGTGTCAAGGCCTCCTATATTCATAGGAGACGCATAGTTAAGACTTAGAAACATGCGAATTCCATATTTTCTAAAGATTAGTGCTATTTCCGCTAGTTTTCCATAGTATCTGTCTGTTATTAATTCTTTGGCCGCACCTCGTACATTCACATTATTGATAACGACACTATTAATCCCTATAGATGCCATGAGCCTTGCATAGTCAACGGTTCTTTCATTTATCATAACATTGTCGTCTTCGAAGAAAAATGAATTCCCGGAATAGCCTCTCTCTATAGAGCCATCTATATTATCCCAGTGATTAATAAATCGTAGGGGATTTGACGGTATACTCTTCTTATCTATACCAGCAATATTCTTGTTGACTATTACCTCTCTAATGAAGGCAAACACACCATAGAGAATGCCTTTTTCAGAGCCACCTGTAATTGTAACAACACCTTTTGCTTCAACTATGCTATAGCCTTCAGCGTGTAAGTCACCGTCTGAACAAATAATGAGTCCATTTTCTATAGCACTATCTACTCGTTCCGGTTTTTGACCAAAACTTTTACTTGCCATTCTATCCAGTTCGTCTAAAGCAGATTCAACACACTCCCCATCTACTTTAACCCATACTTTTGAAAAATATTTTTGAAGTTCTTTATTGTCTATTTTTTTATAATCAAGCCATGCCTGTTCCCATTTCATCTAATCAATCCTCCAATAGTCATACCATTTAACCTTTTAATCCTGAGGAAGCCACACCTTCTACAAAGTACTCTTGCGCCATAAAGTACAAGATCATCAACGGCAGTATCGCTAATATGGACATGGCGAAAAGTGCTCCCCAGTTAACGGATGCTGCATTATCCAAGAATAATCTAAGACCTAATGACACTGTGAAATCCTGTACACCATTAATATATATCAATTGATTCAAAAAATCGTCCCAAGACCACATGAACGAAAATAAACCAACACTAAACATAGCCGGTTTGCAATTCGGTAATAAGATATTCCAGAAAATTCTAAAATGTCCACATCCATCAACGATTGCTGCTTCATCTAATTGTTTGGGGATTCCTCGCATAAATTGTATCATCAAGTAGACGAAAAATGCGCCGGATGCCTGTGCAAAAAAGGCCGGAATAATGAGTGGTTTATAAGAACCTGTCCATCCTAATTGTGTAAACAACAAATATCGAGGTATTAAAAGAATTTGTCCCGGCAACATTAATGTTCCCATCAAAATAGCAAACCACAATTTCTTAAACTTAAAATCAATTCGTGCAAAAGGATACGCCGCCAGTGTTGAACTCATTAATGTACCAATAACAATGGCAATAACTAATTTAAATGAGTTCAGAAAGAATGTCCCAAAGGTATATTGTGGAATGGCTGACCATCCAATCTTATAGTTATCAAATTTCCATTTACTCGGCAAAATACTTGTTGCTGAGAAAATCTCGTTATTATATTTAAAACTCCCAAGTAACAACCATATAAGTGGGTAACACATCACTAAGCAAAAAAGAATTAAAAATATATGTTTTAATGTATTGTTCTTCTTCATTGTTCTTTCTCCTCCTTCTCATTAACTTTCGTAGTATACCCATTTTTTCGATGTCAAGAATATAATACCTGTTGTGATCACAATAACAAATAGTAAGGACCATGACATAGCACTTGCATATCCCATTTGACGACTCGAGAATGCTTTATCATAAATATACAATACCATGAAATTCGTTTCGTTCATCGGTCCACCTTTTGTAATCAAAAAGGCTTGAGTAAATACTTGAAAGGAGTTAATGGTCTGCAATACAAAGTTAAACAAAATAATCGGAGACAACATTGGAAGTGTTATATTGAAGAACTGTGCTACCTTACCACCACCATCAACTTTACATGCTTCATATAATGATGACGGTATATTTTTTAACCCTGATAGAAAGATAACCATTGATGATCCAAATTGCCACACATATAGAATAATCAATGTGAGTAAGGCTGTTTTTGGATTCGCAATCCAGTTACCACCTTCAAAACCAAAAATATCTAAAAAACTATTTAGCAAACCATTTTTACCAAAAAGTTGTGTCCACATTACGGCTATCGCAACACTACCCCCAATTAATGAAGGAATATATATAATCGTTCGATACAAATGCATCCCTTTCATTTCTCTTTTTAATAAAAGGGCTATAAACAATGCAAAGGTTAATTTTAATGGAACGGATATAAATACAAATTTAATCGTAATCCACATGGATTTTAAAAACTTCTCATCACTAAATAATTTAATATAGTTTTCTAATCCGACAAATCTCGATTCAAAAAGATTCGTATGTTGAAAAGATAAATACAACGAATTTAAAAACGGATACATTGTAAACGCCAATAATCCTATTATCCATGGGGCTAGAAAAATGTACGCTGCTATATTATCTCTTATGATTCTTTTTCTGCTTTTTTTACCAACAGGTATCTTCATCTCACTCATAGTCTATTACTCCATTCGTTAATAGTGAGGAATATGCCATAAAGTATATTCCTCACTCAGTCATTGCTTAGTTATTTGCCAACTCTTCTAATCGTTCCATAAACTTAGTCGCGCCTTCTTCAACGGAGATTGAATCAAATGCAATTTCTTGTCCGATTTCTACAAAGATTGAACCTAATTCCGCATTACCGGTAGGACCTGAATAGTATGCTCTTAAGTCTCTTGCCATGATTTTATCAACAACTTCCATAACTTTTACATCTTCATCTGTCACTAGCCCTTCTTCACTAATTAAGGCATTTCTTTGTATTTCAGTTGGTAAAACGCCACGAGCTGTTTTGAGTGCTAAAGCAGCCTCTTTCGTATTTGTCATAAAGTCTAAGAAACGAACAGCAGCGTCTTTTTTATCTGATTTTTCATATACTGACATGATAATTCCCGGACGAGCATCATCTGCTCCTTTTCCATTGTCTCCTACAAGGAAAGGAATCATAACAAATTCATCATCTGTTTGGTCTTGATATCGACTAAACGTTCCGGCATAATTCACTTCCATCGCTGTTTGACGTTGTAACAAAAGTGAGTTTGCAGAGAAGTCATTGATTGTTGATACATCAGCCGGCGCTACAGTATTCGCTTCTCTTTGATCTTCCCACCATTGATAATAACTTTGAATTTGATCTTTTGTAATTGTATAGTTTTCATTATCATAAGGAATAGGGCCTTCTACACCTAAAACTGAAACAGCATAATCAGGGAAAACCGGGAATCCCATTCCTTCATTGTTTACCGAAAGGTCAGGTATTCCATAAACTTTGCCATTCGATTTTTCATAGATTTCTTTTGATTTAGCAACAAGATCATCCCATGTAGAAGGCTCTTCCAATAGGTCTACACCAAGTTCATCCATAAGGGTTTTATTCATAACAAGGACTTTACCGTTAACGGATAAGTTAACACCATACATTTTTCCATCTACAGAACACGCCTCAACATATTTAGGATTATGTCCACTTACATCAACTTTCCCTGTAATATCAGCCAGTGCGTCACCTGCCAACAACTCCCCATACCATTCACCAACAGTACTGTAAACATCCGGTGCATTACCGCCTAATACTTGGGCGATTAATTTATCTCTGTATCCTTCCCAACCTTGATATTCAGGAATAACTTTGATATCCGGATTCATTTCTTCAAATTTAGCGATTGCAGCTAATGTATTTGCATGTCGTGCCTCCGATCCCCACCATGAGACTCTAATTTCCGTTACATCGCCGTTACCTTTACTTCCGGTATCACCACCACCGCCTTCAGACGTGCTTGTGCCACCATCATTGCTTGAACTGTTACCTGAACAGCCGGACAATGCCATTACAATAACCATCGTCAAAGCCATTACAATAATTGATACTCTTTTCATAACCTTTTCCTCCTAAGTCATCTGTTTTTCTATAAATTTATTATAATATTAGAGAACAATCAAAAAAAGATACCAAACCAACAATTTATGCAACAAAACAACAGTCTTTTGTGTTGGTTATGGTAACTTTTATCAATTATTACTCTTTATTTCTCAGCTATTATGATGTTTTCTATATTTAGATGGTGTATATCCTGTATATTTTCTAAATATTTTACTAAAATAATTCGAGTTTTTGTAGCCAACTTGTTGTGCTATTTCATAAATTTTGTTTGTGGGATCCATCAGCATATTTTTTGCTTTTTCCATTCGAACGTGTGTTAAATATTCCAAATAACTAATTCCAACTTCTTCCTTAAAAATATGTCCTATATAATTCGGTGTGAGATAAACCTCTTCTGACAAGCGTTCCAAGCTTATTTCTTCATTTAAGTTGTCTTCTATATAGCTTTTTATATTAGCAATAATATTATTTGAATTTTCAATGTTATGTTGTTGAAGATATTCTACCGTTTTATATAAGGCATCTTGAATGGTTGTTTTTATTTGATTTAGCGTTTCAATTTCCATGATGTATTTGAATAAATTTTTACGTTCTGTATAAATACTCTCCAACTCCGTATATTGTTCACTAAGCATCGTGTTAATAACAAAAAACATTTCCATACTCAGTTGTCTGACGTATTCAATGGTAAATTCATTGTTTCTATTGATAATTTCAAATATTTTATCCACAACACAAAGGGCTTTATCCAAATCCTTGACTGCTATAGCTTCTGTTAATTCTTTTTTCCATGGTCCTAAGTGCGCTTCTCCGTCGCTATTTCTCTTCACGAGATCTTTATACACAAGAAGGCTACTATCACCATAATACATTTTATACTCTAATGCCTCTGAAGCCTGATTATAGGCTTGTGATATACTTTCTATAGCATTTACTATATTACCTATAGCCGCAGTTACTGAATACCCTAGCCGCTCTTTTATTTGTTTTTGCGCTTTCTTAATCCATGTGTTGATAACTTCCTCTTCACACTCTTGTGCGTTTAACAAAAAAATGAGAATGAGCGTGTCCCTATTATACTTGACCATTTTTAATGTATAATGGTCTTTTAAGATGTCATAAAATTCTTTCTCAACTTGTTCAATAATATGCTGTAAATCGACCTCTTTATGGTCAAGCAGTTCATTAACATAGTTACTTTTATCTAATTGAACTTTGACCACTGCAAAATTATCTGACTTTATTTCTATACCGAATAAAGTAGCTACATTCTTATTATACTGACCTTTTATAAGAGATTCGATAAACTTTTCTTCCATATAGGGCACTGCCTGTTCATAAGCTAATGTTTTTTTACGGTCTTCTTGCTCATCGATGACTTTCTTTCTGAATTTGTCTACAAGCTGTTCTACGCCCTTTTCTATCTTATCAACTGTCACCGGCTTTAACAAATATTCAAACACGTCGTATTGTATTGCGGACCTGGCATACTCAAAATCTTCATAACCACTAAGTATGAGAACCTCTGTTGACAAATTCAACGCTCTGATGTTCTTTATTAATTCCATTCCACCCATAATCGGCATTTTGATATCCGTTATAATTATATCCACATGATTGTCCTTAATAAAGTCAAGGGCTTCTTGACCATTATTACCTTCACCGACAATTTCAATCCCATAGTCGCTCCAGTCCAAACAATATTTCAATCCATCAATAACAAACTGCTCATCATCTGCAATAAACATTTTTAGCATTGTCATCACCCCTTATAGTCTTTGCCTGTTCACTGTTTTTCTACTTTCTTTCTTATTCTTACATCCTCTATTGCCGGAATCGTTATTTGAACCTTGGTTCCCTTTTCTACCTTTAGATATTCTAATCCAAATTGCTCTCCATAACAAATCTGTATACGACTATTGACATTACGAATGCCATATCCTTCTTTGCTAATCTTATCCTCCTTTAAGATATGATTCATCTCATCCGGGTTAACCCCAAGTCCATCGTCATATACGGTAAATAGCACAACACTCTCCTGCCTTCTAGCCGTAATTTGAATTTGCCCCTCCCCCTTATACGGCCCTAAACCATGAATTAAGGCATTTTCAACTAATGGCTGAAGCAATAATTTTATCGTTCTGAGCTCAAATAAATCCTCATCATACTTTTCTATAAACTCAAAGCGATTATCATATCGTACCGCTTGAATTTTCATATACAGACTAAGATGTTCTATTTCTTTTTCTATTGTCGTAAAATCACTGCCGTTATTGAGACCTAGGCGGAAAAAACCGCCCAAATTTGAAACCATCTGACTGATATCGTTTGCTTTTATTCGTATTGCCATCCAATTAATGGCATCTAAGGTATTGTATAGAAAATGTGGATTAATCTGAGATTGAAGGGCATTCAGTTCAGCCATCCGCATTTTCTGGTGCTTTTTCTCTACTTCTTGAATCAACAACTTGATTCGATTTGTCATTAGTTCAAACCCTGTATTAAGTTCGTTCATCTCCGATATATAGCCTACATCCGTATCTATTTTGAAATTACCGTTTCCGACATTCTTCATCTGAAGAAGCAATTTCCTAACGGGTTTTATAATACTCTTAGCAAAAAAATAAAGAAGAATAATGGCAATGACACCACAAACGATGCCGACTCGGGTAACATTTGACACCAATATTCGGACACTTTTATTAATTTCAGAATTAGGTTTTAGTTGTATTAATCTATAGCCATATTGTTCTGAGCTCGTTTCAATGACAAAAAAGTTTTCACCATCTAATTGATAGGTTTTACCACCATATGCATTATCTTTAAAAAGTTCCTTATCATCCTTATTAATTAGCTTAGGATACTCCTCTAACCATTCTTTGCTATATGGAGAAATCAACTCCCTGTTTTCATCTAACAATAAGGTGATATCTCTTGAATCCTTTGTCTTATTTTCAATAAAGCTTCGCAAATCCACTTCATTAATAAGAATACACAGAATCCCTATAACCTCTCGGTTCCGATCATACAAGTAACGATAATAGGTAACAACATCTTTAACTGATGTATCATTGGCCAAATAATTTTTTTGCGTTGCAATAATACCATCGGTCCCTTTTCTAAGTTTTTCTAAAAATTCCGGTTCTTTTATAAACGAAGAATTAACAATCCCATTTGCATTGTTATAATTATTGACATATATACCATCATTAATAATAACAATTTGACTTATATCTTTTCTTGTATTTACCGTTGCAGAAAAAAGTTGATTTACCTCTCTTACAAAAGTCACCTGTTCATAAAAATCCATATCTTTTGCTTTCGACAGTTTATTGATAATTTCTTCATTCAACGCTATCGAAAGCGAGAGTTGTCGAATTTCATTTAATCGGTCATTTAACCGAATATTCTTTTGCTCCAACAATTCAACGGATGTATCGTATACTTCTGACATAACAATATTAGATATTGACATACTAAGAATAACCCCTTGTATTGTCAATAGCACAATGATTAAGGCACTTGTTCCGACAACCAGTACTTGAATCATCTTCACCTTTTTGATTTTTTTTATCTGACTCACCCCTTTAGTGTTCTGACTATTTAATCCATATGCTCATACATTATACTAGACTTTATATAAGAAAGCTAATCCTAAAATCCTTAAACAAATCTTAACCACTTACAGTCTTTCTTTTTAAACACCTTCTAGGTATAATAGATTTCGGAGGTGGAGATAACCATGTATAATATATTAATCTGTGATGATGAACTCCCTATAATAAAAGCAATTCAACTGTACCTAGCTCAAGACAATTACAACTTCTATACGGCGGATAACGGAAAGAAAGCCCTCGATATTCTTGCGCAGGAAGACATTCACCTGATCCTGTTAGATATCATGATGCCGGTTATGGATGGCCTTGAAACCATGGCCAAAATACGAGAGGTCAGCCATATTCCCATTCTTCTGCTTACAGCCAAAAGCCAAGATACGGATAAAGTGCTCGGTCTTAATCTTGGTGCAGATGATTACATTACCAAACCTTTTAACCCTGTTGAACTGGCTGCACGTGTCCGCTCTCAATTGCGGCGCTATTTGGAATTTGGCGGTCAATCTATTGATGAACACATTTATCACGTTGATGGTTTAGAACTCAACGATCGGGAAAAACAAGTCACTCTCGATGGCGAACCTATTCGATTAACCCCTAAGGAGTATGACATACTGCTTCTTCTTATACAACATCCGAATCAAGTATTTCCTCCAAAAGACATCTATCGTCAAATCTGGAAGGAAGCACCTATCCATGGTGATAAATCCGTAGCTGTTCACATTCGTCATATACGAGAAAAAATCGAATATGACCCCAACAATCCTCGTTACCTCCAAGTTGTATGGGGACAAGGATACAAACTCGCAGAAAGGAAGTTATCCTAATGAAATCACAAGTCGATGCAACACCACAACATAAGGCCCGCACAATAGCCTTCTATTGCCTCACCTTTCTGAGTGGCGCTGCTTTTCTCTTTATCCTGTTTCTCCATGACTATGCAGCGCAACATGGATTGTATACCAATAATTTATCCCAAGCAAAAGCGGTTTCTTATCGTAGCGTCAGTTATGATTACGCTAATTATTACGCTAACTATGCCGAAGGTAGCTTTGACAACAGCTATATCATACCGGACTATGTCAAAGGCACGGTAACTGATTCAGACGGAACCGTTTTATGGTCCAATCAATCGGAGAGTGATTCATCTATTGCTTATTCATTCATCTACTCACAATATGTTGCTCACAATGAAGACTTGGAATCGACGCTTGATGTAGCACTAACCCTAGCTCCGTCCTTTGTTCAATACCAACCTTATTCAACAATTAATACAGCCTATTACAACGTGTATAGACTAAAAGATAAGCTCCTCTATATGGGCTTTGGGTTATCCGCTCTCTTTATCTTCTGTTTAGTCGGACTTATTCAGGATATCCGTCGTAAAGGTACACGCCATTATCATCGATTTTTGAATATGTGTAGAACTATCCCTTTTGATGGCTTATGTCTGCTTCTATTAGGTGGTGGGGTTCTGATGGCTCTTCCTATCGCCTCCCTTACGCATGATACCGTATTGCGTTATGCGATGGTACCACAACTGCTATCCTCACTATTACTCTCCTTCCTGTTTCTTATGTTTGTCGATGGCTTAACCTATCGTCTTGTAACCAAGACCCTTCTTCCACCTCTGTTAATCAGGCGAGGTTTTAATGGGATAAAAAGAGGATTAAAACAATTCATTATGGCTTTGCCCTCTATCTACCTTCTCATTATATTTATTACCTCAGTCATCCTAATAGATGTCATCGTCTACACTTTTGTTCTTCTAAATGAACCTGAAAATATCTTCATTATCTTCGGTATCAGTGTTGTTACGATCCTCTTCCTATTAGGCACTATTTGCTACATGTACTATCAGTTTATGCACTATGAAAAGGCAACAGAAAGTCTGGCATCCGGCAGATGGAATTATACTGTACCTACACAATTTGCCTTCGGGCACTTTCATACCATCGCCACGCAGTTAAACCAAGCCTCTGACGGCATGCAACATGCTATAGAGAGACAACTAAAAAGTGAACGTATGAAAACCGAGCTTATTACCAATGTCAGTCATGACCTGAAGACACCCCTTACTTCAATTATCAATTATTCCGACCTCATCACAAGAGAGTTGGACCTTACAGAATCGTCTCCTTCAACTAACACCTTAGAGACCACCAAAGAATTTGCAACGACCTTGCATCATGAATCCCGTAAGCTACTGACTCTCATTAACAACCTTATCGAGGCCTCCCGAGCATCTTCAGGTAATCTCGACTGCCTTCTTGAATCTAGTGACACCTCGGTTATCCTAGAGCAGCTAGAAGGCGAATACGAACAGGCTCTATGTGAGCGCGAATTGGAATTCATCATTGAATCGCCAACAGAACTTCCTCCTATTCAAGCTGATTCCAGACACATATGGCGTGTCTTTGATAACCTGATGACCAATATCGTGAAGTATAGCCTACCAAATACTCGTGTCTATTTGGAACTTGTCCACGATGAACACACCCTCTCCTTCATCTTCAAAAATGTTTCAAAAGATCGCATTAGCCTCTCATCAGATGAGCTTATAGAGCGCTTTGTTCAATCGGATACATCCAGACATAGCGACGGTCATGGGCTAGGACTCTCCATCGTTCAGAGTCTCATGACTTTGCAAAAGGGCACTCTAGCGTTAGATGTAAGCGGCGATCTATTTACTGCTACTGTAAGTTTTCCATTGGCTAAAGATGCTGTAGTTGAATCGATAGACGTTTCTTTTGTATAATTAGGGTATCAAGGATAAGTTCACCAAATCCACATACACATACACTATATAACATATAAAAAAGAAGCACCAGCTACAAAAAAATGTAACTGGTGCTTCTGATTGTACAACATCCTATTTATATCTGTGAACGCTACGTTAAATTCTTGGCTACCTATTTCTCCAATAGATTAAGCCTTTTTCACCGGAATCCATAATTCACAAAACAAACCCGGCTTCCCCTTTTCAACATAGATTTCGTAATCCGTAGCATCGGATATTTCATAGCCCATCTGTGGTAGAAACTCTTTATAAAAACGCTTCCATGCGTCACTAATACACTCCCCATCATCTCCAATACATTCCAATACCACATACTGTTGCTTTGATGTCCTCCACGTACGATATCCTTTTTGCTCCATTTCTTTTTGATCAAAGTCTTGCGTCTCGTCATCCACAAGCACGCCAATTCCATAATCAAACATTTCCTCCTGAGTCGGAGAACAGAGTCCATATAAATCTTTTTTTCCGTCCGGTCTTAATTGTCGTAATGTCTCAACGCGATTGCTCTTATGACATTCATCCCAAAAATCCGGTATCTCATGATTTCCCTCTTCATTTATAATTTCGTTAGAAAAGGATTGTGCCACGCAAATGAATCTCTGTGCCTCTTTTACTTCCATACGATAGTCCATACTTTTACCGCCTTCCATTGATATCCTAATTTTCAAGGGATTAAAGAGGCATAGTTTCGTTCCTTGCTTTCTTGCCTGTTTCGGTGAAACTCCATGAAAACGTGTAAATGCTTTTGTAAAACTTTCCGGCGTATCATAGCCGTACTTTAAGGCTACATCTATCACTCTTTCATCTGTTTCCATTAATTCTACACCTGCAAGTGACAATCTACGATTTCGAATGTACGCGTTGGCCGTCATTCCTGCCATAACGCTAAATGTTCGATGGAATTCATAACTTGACATATAAAATTGGTCTGCTACATCTTCATAATTCATATCTTCCAGTAAATGATCTTCCATATAGTTAATTGCCTGCTGGAGCATCTCTATCCATGCCATCATGTCTCCTCCCTTCGTTACCTCATTATAGTATCAAATCCAGCCGTCCGTTTCCTGTCCTATCTTGTGTTCTTTTGGCATCATCCCTTTACGGTCCTTGTTTATGAGCCATTATCTAAGTAGCATATCCTCAATACCACCAATAAACGTATCCAGCATCGTCTTTCGATTGTTGATATCCTTATGGACATACTCAAAAACTTCTATAATGGTTTCTCCTATGGTCTCCTTAGACAACAAATGAATACTCGATGCTATGGGCTTATAGTATAGATACATGGGTCGACCACCGTCTATGGTCGGCAAGATGTAATCCATATCCAATCGCTTCGCTCCCAGTCTTTCATAGAAGCCAATGCGTCTGACTTGTTCCTTATAGGTCGGGTCTGACACGTCGGGAATTTCAACTTCCATAAACATCCCCCTTGCACCTTCGACCTCTACTTTCGCTTCGGATTGTACGTCACTTATCTTATTAAGAAAAATACTCCCATAGCCTTGACCTTGATACTTGTCTATAATCGCTATATAATCCAGCCACCATTGACTTCGATTCTTTGTCACATAGATGAGTGCATAGCCTATAGTTTCATTATGTATAGGTTCCTTCGCTAAGATAAGCTTGTACTGCTTCCTTGCCATTAGACCTTCCAAGTAGGCGAGCTCTTTTCTTTCATCTACAGGGAACTCCTGCTCAAAGCTTGGGTATATTCCTTTTAAGTCGGTTACTGTTCCTTCTGTAATGTTGATTGACCTGGACATCTTTGGGACTCCTTTCTAGAAATCTGTATCTAATATGTTTTTACTGTACTAAAACATTACCTTAATTATTGATTTGGTAGCCTATTCTCTTTTTCATATAATCCCTTTTTCACACAGGCGGCCAAACATTCTACACATGAGTATTATTTTTCAAAAAAGGCTCCGTAGACTTTAATGCTTAAAGTGTCTTCTATTTTTTTAGATAAAGAATTATCCTCGTGTCTATAAATGATTTACCATTCATATGTAAACTCAAATCCACTATGAACGACATTCAAAGTAACATTATAAGTTTTCCATGTTACTATTTCTGGGTTATACATATGTGATAGTACTTCATCACTTGTAGTAAAATAGTATTTCATTTTCTCATACATATAATTTGATTCTTCTTCAAACATCACATCGCAAATTATGCGTAGCTGTTTTAATTTTCCTTCAGAGTAAGGGCGTCCATTTGGTAAATACAATAAAGGTATATCCTCTGAAAGATTATCTAATGAATCCATGGTTATAGTAAAACTATTCTTTTTCTCCCAATCAAAGCTTACAAAAAAATTGTCTACATACATACTTTGAGATAAGTATACCGATACACTCTCCGATAAACTCGATGAAGCAAGAATTAAACTATCTCTTCCTATTAATGAAGGATATAAATTTTCTATTAATCTAGCAAATTTTTGTGATTGCTTTTGAGTTAGACGTCTTTCTTGGTCTTCACTCATGAATATGCCATTATGATATGTCACGTATCCATTATTTGTTATTTGAAAATCATAATCTTCACTTTTATACTTTTCATTTGACATTAATTCTTCAATCGTAGGATTGCTGACTCCTACATTCCCATTTGGTATTCTTTTTTCAGATGAATGCAACCGCATAATAACCGTTGCACCTTCTGCCCTTGATAATGACTTCTTAGGATAAAACTTACCATCTGCATAGCCGGTAATAATCCCTAACGTATATGCTCCATATACGTCATCTTTATAAGCGTCTTCAATCGTTTCATTATCCAGTATATGTTCTCCGACTCTATCAATCTCAGGTTCTTCTCCACTAGCGCTCATGACCATACTTGCCATTTGCTCTCGTGTGATTTCTGCGTTCCAAGAAAATCCGTTGAAATCTTCTGTTGATTCTATGATTCCTTTTTCTTTTGCTACCTCAAGATAAGGCATGGACCATCGTTCACCCTCTTTTGCTGGTGGTACGTCACTTTCCGTGATTAATACGACCATTTTAACAAATTGCTCAATCGTTAGGGTGTCTTGAGGATGGAATTTACCATCGCTGTAGCCATCCACAATACCAAGATCTGTTAATTCCTGTATCATATCATAGGCCCAATAATCACTTCTTACGTCTGGAAAATCGGAATCCACCATAGCTACCGTTGTTGTTGCGGACATTATTATTATACATAGTATTGCACTTATTATTTTCTTCATATGAATCTTTACCTTTCTTTGTAAAACATTACTCGAATAAAATTTGGGAATGCAGGTTATCGCTTGTTCTTTCTAACGTTTATTTGTCACTATCATCAACTACTTTTTTGTCACTCGATAATACTCTCTAAAGAAAACATAATAATCAATCTGCACATCGTCAAATTCATATGTTTTACTCTTTATATCCTTGTAGTCAATGTTACTTATATGAAATGAATGCATCTGATCACGATCCATATAATTCGTTTTAATAATCTCCATCATTTCACTTACATGGTCATCTAATAAAATTGTTAGTAGTTTTTCATAAACATTCAGAATTCTATAATCTACAATCGGACCCCCATTGAATGGAAATGGGTATTGCACCTCAGCTGCACTATACCCACCTACATTATACTCATCTGTAGCCATATTATAGGAATATTCATTCGTTAAATAGTCAAAACATAAAAATTCATGTCCAAATTTAAGTTTAAAATCTTTACTAACGATTTCTTTATTCTCATATTGATCAATTCTATCTAACTCCCTTGAATCCTGTTTTCTGATCAAATAAAACCGGAGTATATCATAGTCATCAAATTCTTCGTCCAAACCACCATATCTAGACGTATCCATTGCTAAACCTACATCTGTCATTGCATATTCACCCTCATAAAACCATGGAGTAATCTTCATGAACATTTGATTGTAATATCTCTCTCCATCATCTTCGATTAAATCATATGTTTCTATACTCGGAAATTCATCGACTAATTCATTAAAAACCCGTGTAATTAGCATAGATTCTTCTACAGTAAGCCTTTCTTCCATATAACCATAATTTCTATTTTCCTTCCAAAAAGTAAATGTACCATCATCATTGTATCGGTATCCGCAATCTGCGTTTTCTTCAAACTCAAGCATATGATGTTCATGAATATTACCGGAGGTTTCCGTGTAAAACACTTCGCCGTTTAGATTCTTCTCTACTGTATAATTTTTCTGAAATGTATATTTCTGTCTTACTGAGTCATCAACAACGCGTAAAATGACTGTAGCCGCTTCTGCTCTTGACAGCTTATCTTTGGGCTTAAATTCTTTGTTGGCATAACCTGTTATAATTCCATACTCATAAGCCGTAATAATGCTGTCGATATTCTCTTCATTTGCTGAATCAATATCTTTTATATCCCCCTTAATAATAGCATACATTTCCTCACTATAATTAAGATGAAGAGCTCTTACAACCATCGTTGAAATTTCTTCTCTTGATATAGAATCAAGTCTTGTAGCCATATCATAATCGTCTTCAATTATACCTCGTTCAATAGCCTCTTCAAAGTATGGTTCGGACCATATTTCGGATTCTCTTGCCTCAAAGGAAGGATTCACCGCCATAATCAGCATTTTTGTAAATTGCTCATAGGTTAATGAATCCTCCGATCTAAAGGTATTGTCTTCATACCCATTAATAATTCCCAATTCCACTAATCTTAAAATATTCTCTTGTGCCCAATACTTATCCGATACGTCTGTAAACGTAACCTCCTCTGCCTTGATACCATTTGATGACATAGCCACCAGTAATAATAAAACAACTATGCTGTATAATTTTTATTGACCATTTTTCTCCTCTATTATAATTAATACGATAACCTGCATTCCCTAATCATACAATAGAGCATGTGTGTGCACTACACTCTTGTAGTGTACACGCATGCTCTATTAAGATTAATTATTGATTTGTTCTCCTTGCTTTAGCTTCACCGATTCAATATGTTGCTGCTTCATGGCCTCGTCTGCTAAGACACACATCTGAAGCTTCTGATAGATTGCCTCTACCTCTTCAACCGTAAAAACCTTCGCAGATTCTGCCATATCTTTTTTCATATACGTCACCAAATCATCCCGTTTGATAACCTTTACCGATTCCGATGTTACCGTTACTTTCTTCAAGGTACATCGCTCACTAAAGATGATATATGACTTATAAAGCTCCGGTTCATCCATCCCCAAAGTGTGTTTGAGCGCACTGATATGCCCGTTGTTTTGCCAAATTGGATTATAGAATTTATTCTTCTGCTTATTCGGTAACGATTGAGTCCAATTCTTCTGCTTCTCATTACCAAAAATCCAACCACTATAGTTCTTGGATTCATAAACATAGATTCCTGTCTCAGCAATCATAATCAAATCTACTTCTGTCGTAGAACCATCCTTCTTAGTCAAATAGAGGTTGGTCATCGATGAATTATCCTATATAAATATGGATAAAGAAAGAGAGAGCTTGTTTTTCCAAATCATTCGCCAACGATACGAAAAATGCTCCCTCATTATAACGACCAATCTCCCCATGGGTAGATGGAACGAATTATTTACTGAACAATTAGCAGCAACTGCGATTCTAGATCGGTTGCTTCATCATTGTCATGTCCTTAGTATAACGGGTGATAGTTATCGTGTCAAAGGGTCAAAACACAGTGTAAAAAAAGGAAGGACTAGAAATGAGTAAAATAAAGGATAATGAGTTATTAAACATTGCAGAAGTTTACAATATAAAAGGTCGAGAGGCTGCGTATGCTTCTATAGAAGATCATGGAATCAAGTATCCCTATGCCATTATAAAGCGTATGAAAAATCATGCAAACTTTATATATGAAAAAGAAACTGATACTTTCTCATTTCAAGAAAAAGCAGAAAATGATGCTGTTTTTATGACTATAGATGAACTTTGTTCACTAGTAGTTACTGAAAAAAAGGCGCAACCAGTTGATGAT
This sequence comes from Vallitaleaceae bacterium, assembly GCA_965140555.1. Classification (GTDB taxonomy): domain Bacteria; phylum Bacillota; class Clostridia; order Lachnospirales; family Vallitaleaceae; genus UBA1351. The sequence continues at coordinate 238,219 of OZ223259.1, forward strand.
AGAACGGTTGCAATGGAAAAACTGATTAAAGATTTGTTAGGTAACCGTTTGCTTGAACTAAGTAAATATATCACACTCGAATCATCATCAACGACGATGATGATTGACCAAACGTCCTTAAAAAGTTCGGGATATAAGGTTGTAACTTATTAACAGGTGGGTCAATTCTACTTGACAATCAACATCACCAGGATCGTAAGCTTGATCGAAGTCAAATATTAAACTTGGCTTCTTGTGGTTATATAACAGACAATCATCACATTATATTAAAAGGTGCCTCAGGTAATGGCAAAACCTATATTGCTAATGCCCTTGGTATTGCAGCATGTAAGAACTTTATGTCTGTTAAATATATACGGATTCCAGATCTTCTTAATGAATTAGCTATTACGCGAATGGAAGGAACCTTTGCTAAGTACAAGAAAAGCATACAAAAGGTGGATTTATTAATCCTTGATGAATTCTTGTTAACACCATTAGATGGTGACCAAGCAAAAGAACTTCTTGAAATTATTGAAGTCAGAACCATTCGAGGATCAATGATTTTCTGTACACAGTTTCACTCCAAAGGTTGGTATTCTCGGATTGGAGATCAAGAAGATACAATGCTTTCTGATGCTATTGTTGATAGGATTATTCCTAACTCTTATGAAATCATGATTGAAGGTAACATTTCTATGCGTGAGCGTCATGGAATTCATAAGTCACAGAAAGCTGATGCCTAACTAATTGACTGCACTCTGTCCGAATAACGTGCACTCGTTAAGCGGATGGAGTGCTCTAAATGACCGGTTAAGGTGCACTTTTGAGCCGGTATATTCACTTAATGACATCTCGATTCTTTATCCAGTTATATAGAGTCCCTTCAGATATCCCAGTTTCATCTGAAATTTTAGGGACTGATTCGCTGTTGGGCGGTAACATACGTGCCACCATTTTTTCTCTGAATTCTTTACTGTAACTTGCCATGTGTTGGACCTCCATCCGTGTCATCTCCTGACACTATACTATTTTTTCAACTACATGACAACTAGTCTAACACCTAGGGCTCCGGTTATTAGTATTGGCATATATTTATAATATCCTTGTAAGATAAATAAACTAAATTATTTGTTAATAATAAGTTTAACTAGTCTTGCTCTAATATCAAGAAAAGTTGTATTTCTAATAAATCCAACAAAAAAGAGCAAGTTAGTTATTAAAACGCATAAAAAAGCCTTAATAATAAACCCTTTAATTCCAGTTACATCAATCAAACTTACTATAGAATCTGTTATTATATAATTAAAAACAAGTAAAACTACATATATTGAATATTTGTAAAAATACTCAACTACTGGCATCTCAAATCCTTTTTTAAAAATAAGCAAAGGATCAACAATTCCAAAAGTTGTGAATCTAGCAATAGTTGTTGCAAAAAAAACTCCTGCTAATCCAAAATATTTAGCTAGAATTAAAGATAATACTACGTTTATAATAGCGGCAAATATTGGTGTATACTTAACTTCAGAGAAATACCCTAAGGTAGTTCTATATATTGATGAAGTTAAATTCATCCCATTAACAAAAAAAGTTGATGCTAATGAAACAGAAATTATTTTACTAAAAAGATAATTCTCACCTAACCACAAGCTAATAAATGGATTCATTAAAATAATTAATGATATTGCACAAAATCCATAAATCCAATAATTTACCAGAAACATTTCATCAAATACTTTTTTCGTATGTTTTGACTCACTAGTAACAGTCAAGTTCCCGATACTTGCCGCAAAGCTTTCAACTGCTTTTCCAACGATACCATTAATAGAACTTATAATCAAATTGTAGTTTGATGCAATTCCTATTAATCTTGTATCTAGCATTATTGAAATAATAATATTATCTGTGCCAGTTAATATTACAGATCCTAATTTGTAAAACGATATGGATTTAATATCGTTTATAATAACCTTTTTTTCATTATTTTCTAATTTTTCTTCACTATATCTTTTTAAATACGGATAATCATTATCTACCCTTTTATAAATCAAAATATTATTAAGCAAGGTGAAAATAATTTGGATTATTAAATATAAGTAATAGTTTTTTGTATATATTAAAGCTACTATTTGAATAATGATTTGAGTAATATGAGTAAATTGATAAAATATTGTTACCTTATACTCATTTTGATCGGCTATTAAAAGGACTTTTTTATATGAATATATATATGATATAACTGTGTTTAATAAAAACAAAATATAAATTCCAATAATATCATATTGATTAAATAGTGTTGAATCAATAATATATTTTAAAAAAGGAATAAGAAATAGCCCAAACAGTAAAATCAATACAGCAATCATTTTATAAGCTTTACGAAACAGGTTCATGATTGCAGATATTTTATTTATACTCCTATCAGATATCGGCTTATATAGGCTATACGTTATTGCCGAACCAATTCCTAATTCAGCTAATGATAAAACGGATAATATATTTAAAAACAACCCTTGTATACTAAGATAGTCATTTCCTAAATACATAATAAAAATCGTTCGGCTGACAAAAGCCATTAAAATACCAATTGTTTGAGATATTATCGTAACACTCATATTTCTAGCAGAGTTTCTAGTTCTTGATTGGTTCATATCTATCTCCTAAAAGTATTAATATTTATATTCCCCCATTGGGAATAAATTCTTACACTAGAATTAAAGTATTTCTGTTTTGATTTTTCCTGTAGCAACAACTACTTGAGGGAGTGTATTGCCACTGTTTTATCTGAATCATTTATAGCAGGATGCGCCTTAAGTTCTCATATCTATCAAGTCTATGATGATAAAACGAGGTGGATTATCACAGTGTCAATAAAATGAAAGGAGAATCTCGATGATTTACGCTGGCGTTGATATCGCTAAACTTAACCATTTTGCCTCTGTCTTATTTTCAGACGGTGAAATACTCGTTGAGCCTTTTGAATTTTCTAACAACGATGATGGCTTCTCCAGATTGATCTCAAACATCGCTTCTTACAATAAGGACAATCTCATCATCGGCCTTGAATCTACGGCTCATTATGGCAATAACCTTGTTAATTATCTCTATTCTTTAGACTACAAGGTTTGTGCCATCAATCCTATCCAAGTTTCTTCCTTACGAAAGAACAACATTCGTAAAACCAAGACAGATACGATTGATACTTACTTGATTGCTAAAACTCTAATGCTTAAACAACATCGTTTTGTGACTCAGTACGACATTGATACTCTGAGACTTCTTGATTTTTGTCGGTTTCGACACAAATCCATCGAGTCTCGGACCAAACTCAAAATCCAACTAACAGCTTATATAGATCAGCTCTTTCCGGAGTCCCAATACTTCTTTGCTTCCATGCACCTGACTCATCTTGCTCACCTTCTTGAATCCAACTCACATGGACATTTCAATAAGTCCAATAATGACTAAATTGTTCTAAAGAATAACAATGTGTTTGGATTTGCATTGGTATATTATAAAATGTTTTGATTATCTTTGTTATTTATTAGATAAATTCTTATATGTCATATAAGAATATCTTAGTATCAACTTCTTTTTTCTAATCCCCTTTCTTAAACTAGAAGCAAATTTTCGTATGCCTGTGTATTCTTTTTTATCTTTAGTGGTAAGATGTGATCCACCATAAGTTTTTATTGGCAAGAACCACTCACTTTCTTCAATTTCAAAAATACTTGGGTTTTCTCTATATGACATTAATTGAATTAGCTGATCATCATCACTTAATCCAACTTTGTTTAAAGTTATCATTGCATCCTTATTTAATTGCCATAACTCTCCACACAATTTTTGTGGAACTACAATTAAACATCCCATAATAGAATCATTCAACCTTCTCACAGTTTCAAATATTGGTTTTTCATCTAGCTCTTTATAATAAAACAAATGTATTTTATTGGTGAATTCATACTTCCATTCAAATGCAAAATCTTTTGGGTTTATGTATAAATCTCCACCATGATTAAACCCAAAGTCAATCCATGCAACTAAATCCGTTGTTAGATTTTTATTCACAGCATCTGACATAAACCATGATTTTAATAACATCAAATATGAATATAACGGAATATTTGAAGTTGCATTTGGTAAAAATCTAAAATTAATAAAATGCTTATTTTTTGATACCTCAATCATTCTTTTATAGATCATTGGCTCTATATTCGTAATATCATCTATAACAATTACTTTTGTTTTATCTTTCATTCCAAATTCTTCTCTAATTTGATAAATTTCTTTTTCAAATTCTGATGAAGTATAAACTATCAAATTATTTTGAAGTCTTGCCCAAAACTTGAAATTATTAAAGTATTTACTATTATCTCTCGGTATTGCTTTAAATTTATCTCTTCCAATATCAAAGAATGCAGTTACAACGGTTATTTCTTTCATCTAATTTCCCTCGCTATAATCTTTTTAAGCTATCAATATAGTTCAGTGATTTTTCTCTTTCAGAATTTAATTTCATATCAACTTCCAAGTAATTAATCTTCTTATAATTTTCAAATGATTTATTTTTACTAATAATTCGATTCGATAAGCCAAACATGTCTAATGTATTTTGTATTCTTGAATTCACTTTTGCTGGTTCAGGTAGTAACTCTACAAATAGTTCTTTTTTGAAATTTATCGAAAAAGCAATACCATGGAACGAGTTCGTCACAACATATTTTGCTCCATAAAATAATGATAGCCATTCACTTGGACTTATTTTTGCTTTATTTTTCATTCCCATTCTTTTATAGAAGCGGTCGTTAATATAAATAACCTTTGTATTAGTTCTCTTTCCAATTTCTTTTGCGAATTTTAAGATTGATTTTGTCTCTGAAATTAAATACACTAACACGTAATCTTCACTATTATTAACAATATCCATATAACTTGTCCATTCATTCTTTGTTAGTAATAAAGTTGGATCTAATACTACTGGTACTTCTTTACCAAGTAATTTCTTGATTATTTTTTTCCCTTGTTGTTCTCTAGTTGATATTTTATTAAAACTACTTAACAATTCTCGATATTCTGCTTTATATATCTCTGGAATATTTTCAACACCAAAACTTGCTGCATAAGAGAGTTTTTTCTCGCTTTTATCTACAAAATCTAGAAAATAGGTTTTATCAAATCCGGCGCTAATATAGTTCCATACCTGATCACTGCCCACAATAAATGCAGCATATTGACTAGCATCACTTTTTAATTCTTCTGTTTCAAAATACGCTTTATCACTTATACTAATATATTTTTTAGAGAATCGATAAAAATGTTCGTGGTTATTTTTAGCAAATGCATTTTTCAGAAGTATTCTTGCAATTTTTCTTAGGTTAATCATATCCTTTAGTTTAAATCCTTCATAATGCTTTTCAATGAAATTACTCCTATAATCAATAACTTCACTCTCAATACCTCTTTGCTTTAATACATCCTGTAATGCTAATGTCTGTAGTACTGCTCCAAAATTAATCGCTCTATGGAATGTAACAACACCATATTTCATTTTGACCCCTCCATTAAATATTTAAAATTCTTATAATACGACTCTAAGTTATATTCTAAAACTGTTTCACGTGCTTTATTTTTTTTTGACAAGTAATATTCGTAATTATTTAACATTTTTGCTATAGCATGTGCCAAATCATTAATAAAATTATTTGTGACCGGAACAATTTCACAAGATTCATTAGAAGCATATTCTGGTATTCCTCCTTTATTTGTAGTAATTACTGGTATGCCACTTGCTAAAGCTTCAATTATCACTAATCCTGCTGCTTCATTACCAATTGAAGGTGCAACTAAGATATCTGCTATTGCATAATATTTAGGTATATTGTTATGAGGAACATATCCCGTAAATATTATATTCTCACTTAATTGTTCTCCATATTTTATTAATTCCCTAGTATATTTATTAGTTTCATCACTACTAAACCAACTACTGCCAACAATAACTAATCTACAATTTAAATGTTGGATTTTTTGATATGCTAATATTAATTCGTGTACTCCTTTTTCTTTCGAAAGCCTCCCACAATACATAACAATTTTTACATGTTTTGATATACCATGTTCTCTACGAAATTTTTCTCTAAACTCATGATATTTATCACGATCAAACTTCTTTACATCAATTGCATTTTTTAGAATAAATGTTTTTTCATTATTTTCTTCATCAATCTCGATTATTCTCTTTCTAATATACTCACTAATAGCAAATATCTTGTCGCAACTTGAGGTAATCCTTTTAGCTAAGGGTGTACCTTTATTAAGTATATCTGTATGCAAATGCAAGATTATTTTAGAAGATACCGACTTACTGAACTGAATTATTTGAGTATAATTACCTTCAATCAACACTACATCGAAACCTGTATCATTAACTATTCTTATACATTCTTTTATGAAGTATGTCCTATGGCTAATTCTTCTCAAAGATAAAATCCTTAGTACCCGCCAAAATAAGTTGTATGATTTTGCTTTAAATTCATTATTGTCAATTTCAATGAATTGAGTATTAGTAAAATTGCTAATACCATGTTTTATCTTTTCATTTGTATGATTAAATATAACGAATTCAAAATAATTGTGTGAAATTTCATTTTGATTTATTATGTGCGTAGTAAGTGTTTCTATAGCCCCACCTAGTATTGCCGGTATAGGTAAACTTCCTGGAGAAATAATCGCTACCTTCATTTTAAATCTCCCCCCTTTAAAACAATTTTTGTATATTTTTCTTTCTCAAATTCTGATATACTAATTCCCCAGAAGGTTGCTAGTATTGCGAAATACGTTGGTACAAATGCTAAATGACTACTCATAGAACTAACTAGAAAAATAGTTAATGATACCGCGAAAGATGGAGCTAAATTAGATCCTTCATTAATCATTGCACGTAAATATTTAACTAACTTAATTATTATAAGCATATATATCATTAATCCAATTAATCCGTAATCGAATAAAATTTCCAGAAAATCATTATGTGCTGATATACCTATCATAAAATTCACACCATCATATCCATGTCCAAATAAAATATTGATAAAATTTGATTCACTAATTATTTTTGCAACGTTGAAAAAAATCTCAATTCTACCTGATCCACCATCATCAAAAAGAGAAATAAACTTTGCAAGAACATCCAATCCCATTTCCTTACTTAGATAATTATAAATAATACTGATTATTCCTATGAAGCCAACACTTGATACTAAGAATTTAAACTTATTTTTAATTGACCTTCCTTTTAATTTACTTTCAATAAAATAATATATTATTAATGCGAATCCTATAGCTAAGATAACTGTTCTTTTCAATGAATATAGAATTGCAATGAGTGAAATCAATAATACTATGCTTTTAATATACCTATTCCTTATTTTTAATATGAATGGTATAGTCATTACGATATAATATACCGAATTTATTGTAAGTGCACTTCTGCTATATATATGATACCCCCCTATATTGATGTAGAAAAAAGATATCGTTACTATGAAAATACAAGCTATGCTTTTATACTTCTTGTCAATATTACTATTTTCACTCAACATATTTGATAACATAAATACCGTAGGAAAAAACAGAACGTTTAGTAAACCTCCTAGTATATTAATTGGTCTGTTGATAAGTAAATATATAGACGATATATATAACATATAGACAATAATATATAGATGCATTATTTTAATTTTATTCCTCAAGATTTTAACGATTACTTCATAAAGTAGCCAAATGAATATTATATATATAGCAATATTTCTGATTTCTTGTTTAAATATTACGTTTTCTATATCAAATAATATTAATATATTTGTAAGCATAATATAAAACAACACAATAAAATATAATAAAGTTTTAGAATTTTTAACATTAATAGTCATAGGTAACCTCTCCATAATATGTAATCAAGTTTCCCTAATTACTTTTTGATATATATTAATATACTCATCATATCGTTCTTCTTTGTTGAAAAGTTTTGCTCGAGTAACACAGTCTTCAACTGTAATCTTTTTCTTTCTTAATGATGTAATTGCTGCTCGCAATTCTTTAGTCTTTCCTTTTTCAACAGTTATACCTGTTTTTTTATCAATAGCTTCAGAACTCCCTCCTGAATTAAATGTTATAACTGGAGTACCACATGCAAGTGATTCAATATTAGTAGTTGGAAAATTATCTTCTAGTGTAGGATTTATAAATACATCAGATGCTGAATAAATACTTGCTAATTCATCTATTGAATTAGTTCTTTTTAAACCTATAATATTTTTTGGTAATTTCTTTAGCTGTTTATCATTAATACCCACTAAAATTATTATTTCATTTTCTTCAAGCAATTCAGATAACTCTAAAAAGTACCTAAATCCTTTTCTTTTAGACCAGTAGCTTGCAACTCCCAAAATTACAAATTTATTTTCAATCCCAAATTTTTCCTTTATATCATTTTTTTTCGGTTTGAATAACTCTAAATCAATCCCATTATTTATTACTATCACAGTTTTATTTTTCAAAAAAGATTGTTTTATTTGCATAGCAAGCCAATTTGAAGGTGTAATTAATGTTAAATTCTCAATTTTAGTAAATATTCGTTTTTTATCTAAAAATGATTCCTTTGATCTATCGAATATCAAGCTCTTGGGATAATCTTTAAGCGCAGGACAATTTTCGCACATTTTTTTCCATTTTTCACATTTGTTATACTCAAAGTATGCACAATGGCCTGTAAAACTCCAGCAGTCATGTAATGTCCAAACGATCTTCTTGTTTTTTAAAAATAAATAATCGAATAAAATTTCAACATTTATGTAATGCCCATGAATATTGTGTAAGTGAACAATATCAGGATCAATTTCTTTAAGTTTCTTAACCAACTTTTTAGTAGCTATTTTAGAATAAAAACCATGCTTTCCAAAAAGCCTTGTTGCTATTTGATGCAATCTAACATTTATTAACCCACCAAATTTGATACCGTTTTTATACTCTGAGTCTCCAACACCATAAAAAATATAGTTCTCATATTTCACCTCATCTAACTTCTTACTTATTTCTACAGCAATCCTACCTGTACTTCCTATTCCACAATATGAATTTATTTGAACAACTTTCACTGTATTCCATTCCCCCAAACAACCCTATTCACATAATCTGTGTATGATAAAATTATCCTCAGCACCTTATCAGATACATTCGGCATACTATAATCAGCTACTAATCTCAATGTATCTTTATCTTGAGTTTCTAAGACTTCTAACCCCTGCAGAATTCTTTCTTTCTTAAGACCAACCATCATCACTGATGCTTCTTCCATTGCTTCTGGTCTTTCATGCGCTTGCCTAATATTCAGAGCTTTAAATCTAAGGATTGAGGACTCTTCGCTTATAGTTCCACTATCACTCAAAACAGCCTTTGCATACTTTTGAAGTTTCACATAATCATTGAACCCAAGAGGTTTCATTATCTTAACCAATGTATTGAACTCAATCTTTTTAGCTTCAATCATTTTTCTCGTTCTAGGATGTGTACTGACAATTAATGGCATCTGGTATTTTTTTGTAATCGTATTTAAACTATCTACTAAATCCATAAAATTCTGTTCAGAGCTGATATTCTCTTCTCTGTGAGCAGATATAACAAAGTACTTCCCATCTTCGAGTCCTAATCTTTCAAGTACGTCTGATTTCTCAATATCTTCTTTTCTAGAGTCAAGAACTTCAAGCATCGGACTTCCAGTCTTTATTACTCTATCTGCTGGAATGCCTTCTCTTAATAGGTATTCTCTAGCAATGTCACTATAGGTTAGATTGATATCTGCTGTATGATCAACGATTTTTCTGTTTGTTTCTTCTGGCACTCTCTGATCAAAACATCTATTTCCAGCTTCCATATGGAAAATTGGTATCTGCTTTCTCTTAGCAGCTATAGCGCATAAGCAACTATTTGTATCACCTAGCACAAGGAATGCATCTGGTTTTACTTCCTCAAGGATTGGATCAATTTTAACTAAAATATTTCCGATTGTTTCAACAGCCGTTCCCGTAGCCGCATTAAGGAAATAGTCCGGCTTCTTCAGATTGAAGTCATTAAAGAATACTTCATTCAGTTCATAGTCATAGTTCTGTCCAGTATGAATAAGAACATGTTCAATCGCTTCAGATTCATCTAATTTATTTATAACAGCTGACAGTCTTATTATTTCTGGCCTTGTGCCTACGACTGTCATTACTTTTAATCTCTTCATCAATTATACCTCCAAATAATAAGTATCAGGTTTTTCAGGATTAAATGGCTCATTGGCCCACATTATCGTAACCATGTCTGTATCACCAAGATTCTCAATGTTGTGTGTATAACCCGTTGGTATATCTACCACTTCCATTTTGTCACCACTTACGAAATACTCTAAAACTTCTTCTGATTCTATCTTCCTGAACCGAATTACACCTTTGCCACTTACAACTAAGAACTTCTCATTCTTCGTGTGATGCCAATGATTCCCTTTTGCAATTCCAGGTTTAGATATATTAACTGAAACCTGACCACGATCAGGCGTTTTAATGAACTCCGTAAAAGCTCCCCTTTGATCTACATTCATCTTTAAATCATAACTAAACTGGTCTTCTGGTAGGTAGCTTAGATATGTACTGTAAAGCTTTTTTGTAAATACATCCGACATGTTCGGTACTGACCTATCCTCTCGACTCTTCTTGAATGAATAAATCAAATCTACTATCTCGCCTAAAGTAATTGTATGTACCTCGGGTACTTCACAGAATGAATCTACTCTATTTTCTTTATCTTCTAATACATTAATCAACTCATTTACTACATCATCTATATAAACAAGATTCATTACTACGCTTGAATCATTCACTTGAATAGGCAAAGAATGAGCAATATTATGACAGAAAGTAGCTACAGCACTGTTATAATTAGGTCTACACCACTTACCAAATACATTGGGAAATCTGAAAACAAGAACTTTAGATCCAGTTTCTTTGCCATAAGAAAATAAGAGGTCTTCTCCCGCCTTCTTGCTTTCACCATAAGGATTGTGTAGCTCAGCTTGAATGGAAGACGAAATCATCACCGGGGAGGTATTGTTATGTTTTTTTAGAAAATCTAATAGCTTGGAGGTGAAACCAAAGTTACCTTCCATGAACTCCGTTTCTTCTTTTGGACGGTTAACTCCAGCAAGATGAAACACAAAATCAGTCTCTTTACAATACTCATCAAGTAGAGAAGGATCTGTATCTCGATCATATTCAAAAATATTGTCATACTTTCTATTTCTCAATTCTGCAATTAAATTTTTCCCTATGAAACCTTTTGCCCCAGTAACTAAAATTTTCATTATCTATCCCAACTTTCCAACTGTTCTCTTACATAATCAAGCCGAAGTAACTTTTCTTTAATTTGTTCAATATTAAGCCTTTCCGTATTATGCGAATTGTACTCATCTTCAGATGAAAGCTTTTGATCTCCTTCAACAAAGTACTTGTCATAGTTTAAATCTCTCTTATCAGCTGGCACTCTATAAAATCGACCCATATCTTTTGCTACAACATTCTCTTCCTTAGTTAAAAGTGTTTCATACAACTTCTCCCCATGACGAGTTCCTATAACTTTAATTTCATTGTCTGTATTAAAGAGTTCTTTAACAGCTTGTGCTAAATCCCCGATGGTTGAAGCTGGAGACTTTTGAACCATAATGTCTCCTGCTTCAGCGTTTTGAAAAGCGAATACTACAAGCTCAACAGCTTCTTCAAGACTCATTAAGAACCTTGTCATATTTGGATCTGTAACTGTTAAAGGCTGACCATTCTTAATCTGATCTATAAACAATGGAATTACTGACCCTCTTGATGCCATTACATTGCCATATCTAGTGCCACAGATAAGCGTTCTCTCAGAATCAACAGTTTTTGCTTTTGCTACAAAAACTTTCTCCATCATTGCTTTTGAGATACCCATTGCATTAATTGGATAAGCTGCCTTGTCAGTTGAAAGACAAATCACCTTCTTAACTCCCATTTCAATAGCTCCAGTAAGAACATTATCTGTACCAAGTACATTTGTTTTCACTGCTTCAAGTGGAAAAAACTCGCAAGAAGGTACTTGCTTAAGAGCAGCTGCGTGAAAAATATAATCTACTCCATGCATGGCATTTTTTACGCTTGAAAGGTCTCTAACATCACCTATATAAAATTTTAATTTGTCATTCTTATAAAGCTTTCTCATATCATCCTGTTTTTTTTCATCACGAGAAAAAATTCGGACTTCTTTGATTTCTGTATCAAGGAATCTTTTCATAACTGCATTCCCAAAAGACCCTGTTCCACCTGTTATAAGTAGGGTTTTATTATTAAACATTTTTATCTCCTCTTATCTCAACTATTTTTATTGCCAACTTCTGTTATTAACCTTTCGAAATCCTCATTAAGTAACTTATGAATTTCATTAATATTATGATTATTAATAGCACATTTCAATGCTTTTTTTCTATATTCGTTAATCACTATAGGACTATCGATGATTCTTTTTATACTATCCTGTAATTTTTCTAAATCAGTCACAATAATTGCAGCATCGTTCTTCTTTAAATAATCAATTGAATTCGCCTTATCACAGCCAACTGCTAATATACAATTCCCATTTTGAAAATAATCAACTAGTTTTGTTGAAAATGAAAGTCTTGTTTTTAGTCTATTTCTTAGTTTAAATGATTCAGCATGTATAACTACGTCTGCTTCTTGTTGGATTTCTTTTACCTTCTGCGGAGATACAGCACCCATAAATCTAACCTCATTGCTGCTGTTCAGCTTCATTTTCATGCTTTTTGTTAGTATATTAGTACTATATATATATATTTTTGCCTTAACAACATCATCATTGAGGGTATTGATAACATCTCCAATAACTCCCAATGTTTCCCACCTACCTAAAGTAACATTACCTGTATAAACAAATTTAATAATATTACTATCATTATTATTTTTGTTGATAACTATGTTGTTAACATTCACACCTTTTCTTAGAATTTTAAACTTATTACCAAACTCTTGACTAAGCTCTTTAATCTGAATGTCACTCATTGAATAACATATACTCGCTTCAGTAATACTATTTCTAATCTTTTTTCTTAAAATGAGTCTATTAATCCAGTACAGCGGCGAAAGAGAAAATTGCTTTAAAGAATACATATCATCAGCAGTTATAAGAACTATCTCAGCTTTTGAAATTTTAGATACAAAACTTAAGACATTATGCATATAAAAACAATCATGAATAGGCATATAAATGATATCAGGGTCAAAATCTTGTATAAATTTTTCAAGTTTAGTATTCTTCCAATTTGAAACTGACCATAATATCTCTCTCGCCCACAGTAGTAACGTCCATCGATTATTTCTAAAATGGTCATACAATCTTTTCTCTTTGCTTAAATAAGTATTACTATTTATCTCTATTTCATCTGCAAATTCTCCATAAGATACAACCTTTCCAATTTTATCACTTTTGAATAAATTCCTTAACAAATCACTTTCGGATATTCTGAAGTATCTCTTGCAAATATCGTTATTAGGTATCTCATTACGACAAAATAAATTGGCAAACTCCCAATCATTCCAATTTGAAAAGAAATTAGTTGCTGTATTCCCAGTACTATTCGAATTACTCCAAGCATTTCTTGATATTACTAATATTTTACCTTTCATGACCTGCACTTCCCATCGGTAATCACTAATTATTACTAATTGCATTTAATTCATCTTTTATTTTTTTAACTAAGTCAGCTTTGTCATCTTTACACTTTTGGATGTAATTATGAATTTTTAATTTAACATCCTGTTCATTTAAAACAAGTTTGTTAAACTTTTCAATCAATGCTTTTGAATCCACTTCACCTATCTTAACTACATATTCTTCAAGGCCCATGTCTTGCATTATTCCTGTGGTTTTATGCCCTGAATATGAAATCGCAATTGCTGGAGTAAATGACGTCATAGCAAAAATAACAGAATGAAAACGAGTTCCAATGATATAATCAACTTGAGAATAAAGATTTGTCAAACCAAAACAATTCATGCTAGGATCATCAGCAAAAGTATAGCTCGAACTAGAAACTCCTGCATCTTTTAACTTTTCAATAACTTCATTTAAGGCTATTCTATCGTCTTCATGAGCACTTGGTCCAAGAGTATGCGCTACGAATACAGGATGATATCCATTTTGAATAAGTTCTTTGCATACTAAAAACATTTCATTAATGTACTTTTCATATCTACGCTCACCATCTGAATACTCTGGAAATCTATAGGGACGCATTGTTATAGCAACCTTTATTTCTGATTTTGGTAAAATAATACCACCTAAATTGTCCCTATTTTCATTGGGTGAAATATAAAACCCTAAATCTGCTGATAAATGTACTTCTCTATCTAATAAATCTTGCAAATATCTTCTTGATATGTCTTCACGTGCATAAATCAAATCACATTTACTCAGATTTTTTTTAACAATGTACTTTTCAAATTTCCCTAAAAATGGTCCAAAAGAATTTGGCATTATAATGACCTTTTTCCCTAATCTATGAGCTAACATGATATTAAATAAACTATAGTAAAGATAATATATATCAGTAATTCTTTTGTACGTGTGTAAAAAACCTCCACCTTTAACAACCATTAAATCCATATCCTTAAAGCTTTGATACGTTGTTGTTTGTTGTTTGTTCAGCTTGGTCTGCCCTATTCGATGTAAGAATTGATATTTTGAGAGCAAAAGAGAGCTATTAAACAAATCCTTTAGTGCTGTAATACCCCATCTTAATTTTATGAAAAACGAGTATCCAATATCCTTTGTTTCTTTATTTCTTGCTGGGTGTAATAGCAACGGACTCATCACATCATAGTCCATATCAACACTCTGTCTTGATTGCATGTAAATATCTTCCTCGTTATTACCGCTTTGTAATAATTTAGCTTCAACAGGAATCCCTTCATCTGTTAATATATCTTTAATTAACCATATCAAAGCCTGATCTCCTCTATTTAAATCAGTGATTCCTGGCGTTATAACAATCTTCTTCATAATCTCATCCTCATAATCGTAACTGAGCAACTAACTTATAATAAACCTAAGTATAACTCTGTCATTTTTTTTAATATGTTATCTATACTATAATTATTTATCATAGCTAAACCTTGCTTCCCATACCGCTGTCTCAATTCTTCGCTCTTATACAACTTCACTAATGCATTTGACATTTCATTAACATTATCTAAATTAACAACAATTCCACTCTCATCATCAATTACTAAATCCCTATTACCTCTTGAATTTGATACTACTAATGGAAGACCTGTCGCCATTGCCTCCATAACATTTACTGGAAGTCCTTCTTGTATTGATGAAGAAACCGCCACGTCAGCTAATGACATTAAATCTGGTACATCTCTCCTGTACCCTAGCAATTCAACATTATCTTTTACTCCTAGAGTCGCAATAAGCTTTTCGTAATCATCATACAGCTCACCTTTACCTACTAAAAGTAATTTTAAATTAGGAATCTCACTTTTAGACAAGCTTACAGCATTAATTAATAAATCTTGGTGTTTTCTATAACTCAGTTCACCAACATAAACTAAAATAAATGCTTCATCAGAATAATTATATATTCTTCTAAGCTTTTGTTTTGTTTCACTGTTTTGTGGCGAGAATTTACTAAAATTAACCCCAACGCCCTTCACATATTCTATTTTATGAGCTCTAAACTTCTTTTTGGTTGCTAATTCATAATCCTCTTCATTTATGGTAATCAGAAGATCTGTAAATCTGGACAGCAGCTTTTCAACAGGATAGTAAATCAACCAATTTTTCTTTGGTGCTCCTTTATAAAAGTGAAAACCATGAGCTGTATAAAGTACTTTCAAGCCTCTTTTCCTTGCTGCAATTGAAGCTAGTCTCGTTATAACTCCACCCATTGGCGTATGACAATGAACAAGTTTGTATTCATTTGTATCAATTAATTCTTTTAACTGCTTATATGCCTTGATATTATTTATTTTAAAAGGAAATCTTTCAAAAGGAATATTGTGTTTTTCATCCACATGAAGCAAATCTTCTTCTCCGTTACTTGCAACATGAACTTCATAACCATTATTTTTAAACCACTCTAAAAAAGGGTAGTGGAAATGTCTTATGTGCTGATCAATTGTTGCTACAAATAAAATCTTGTCCATACTCTCACCTCTAATACTTCATTTTTCATAAACCAAACTACCAAAAACTTTGTTGATTAGATTAACTCTTTTTCCGATTAGCTTTATAACTATCCCAGCAGTTTTCGATAAATGAGTTGATTTGCCATTTTTCTCAGCCAACTCTTTAACCATTAGACTTGTATTTACATATTCGTCATCTTGTGGGAGATACACCCCTTGAACTTCCTCATCAATATATTCCTTCACAAACTGACAAAGCTTATCTATATGTAGCATGCTTCGCTTATTATCTATTAAAGGGAATATTGGTGATTTAACTGCCAGCTTTTCTAACCTAGCATAATTCCCAGGACAGTTTGGCCCGTATACCATTGGTGGTCTTAATACAACAACTCTAAATCTTTCACTATTTAATTTTTCAATTTCTACCTCAGCCTCAACTTTACTTTTGCCATACATAGATTTAGGGTTTACAGGCATACTATGCTTTATTATTAGTTCTTCTCCTATTTTCCCTTCTTCTCCATAAACCGCCATAGTACTCATAAAGATAAACTGTAATATCCCGGCCTCTTTTGTTTTCTTAGCCACTTCAATAGGTAAGTCTCTATTTACCTTGAAATATAATTCCTGCATTTCCGGCTTTTCCTTTCGGTGCACAATCCCCGCCACATGAAACACCACATCATAGCCATGAAAGTCTTTGTCTTTCCAAGACGAATCTCGCATGTCTAGGGTATCCACTTGATACTTATCCGGCTCTTTCATGAGCCATTTTTCAACTGATGTACCGATATAGCTATCTTTTCCGGTAATTAATATCCGCTTCATCGTTATTCCTCAAATTCTTATATTCTAGTGTTGTCTATCCTTCACTCCGGTTCCACCTTCAACCACACCATCCCGACGCAGGACTCTGAAGATAGTACCCATAAAACAACGCATATCCATGCTTAGCCCCAGCTTTTTAGTATATTCGCCATCTAATTTTGCTTTAACTTTAATTTCCAACTCATCTCTACCATTAATCTGTGCCCAACCTGTCAAACCTACAGGAACATCATTGGCGCCGTATTTATCTCTTTCAGCTATCAGATCATATTGATTCCATAGAGCAGGCCGTGGTCCGATGATACTCATCTCTCCTTTAAAAATATTCAGAATCTGTGGTAATTCATCAAGGCTTGTCTTTCTTAGGAACTTTCCTACCTTGGTAATCCACTGATCCGGATTTTCCAGAAGATGTGTCGGGGTATCTTTCGGTGTGTCAATACGCATCGTTCGAAATTTTAGTATATTAAAGTACGTCTTATGTATACCCACACGTTTTTGCTTGAACAATACGGGCCCTGGTGTGTCTAGCTTAATAGCAACAATAAGTATAACGAAGACAGGTGATAATACAATCAGAGCAATCCCTGATAAGAGAATATCCATACCTCTCTTGACTTGTCTGTAATTCATAAACTGCCTCCTCTACATTGAACGCCTTCGTTCCTTATGTCTTTGTTTCCTCTAATTCCTATCGGAAGTAATTCTTTTTCGTGATTCCTACTACTATCATACTCCACATCAAGACATAGCTTCGCCCTTTCACATGCCATCCTGTCATGCTACCTGTGCATTGCTATAACGTCTTGATCCTTGCGAGGGCCGAAACACCCCGGGTTGGTTCTTAAGAGTTTGTAATGATCTCGATGCCTAAGTCAAATTGGCGCTGTTCTTGCATGAAGGGAATGACCACCTTGGCTCGTCCCTTGCGCCAGTCAATTTTCTTGATGTAGCCTTGTAGTCCTTCCAGCGGTCCGCTGATGACGGTAACGTGATCTCCGTTCCGAATCACTTGACTGTATCCGATGCTGTCTTGTGTCCCTTTGTCAATCGCTCCCAATCGGTGTAAGAGTGCTAATTCATCCGATGGGACGCTTGTCGGTCCTTCATCATCGCCTAAGAGACGAATAATGCCTTCTTCATGCTTCAGTGTGTAGTAGGTCTCCACAGTAAGTGTCCCTTCCATCAAGATATAGCCGGGAAACAGAATACGGTTCACATCTCGCCATGTCCCACCTCGTCGTTCCCTTATCTTACGCTTTGGAAGATAGAAGGTAAGGTTTGTATCGTTGCGCTGTCGAAGTCGTTCATAAATGGTCTCTTCCCTTCCTCCGATGACGAAGAGAACATACCACTGATGAACCATGTGCCACGAGGGCAACTCTGATTCTTGTGCATCCATTATAGTCATGATCTGTCACCTCCATGTCTACTGCCTTCCGTGACGTCACAAACAGGAGGCAAGTTTCAGTCTCCTGTCGGTTTTGATCGCATCAATTGCGATCTCTTGATTCTAATCAGCCGCCGCCTTTTTCGCAATAGCTTTCAGCTCGGCTTCTTGTTCTAATTTCTTCTTGACAGGACGCTTGTATGTCGGAACGATATGCTCCAACATCTCAACGAATGCCTCCGAATTATATGGGGTCATCGTCTTCTCAAGTGCCTTAAAATTATGCTTTAATACTTTATAATCAATATCCGCAAGTTTGCCGATATGAATTTTCTCATACCCAGTGTCTACCAGTCCTTCTTCTGCCATAAGGAGTTCTTCATAAAGCTTTTCTCCCGGTCGAAGGCCTGTAACGACAATATCCATGTCCTGGTTCGGTACATAGCCGCTTAGACGAATCAAGTCCATAGCCAAATCGTAGATTTTGACCGCCTCACCCATATCCAGAACAAAAATTTCACCACCCTTAGCGATGGCTCCGGCTTGAATCACCAGCTGCGCTGCTTCCGGAATAGTCATAAAATAGCGTATAATTTCCTTGTGAGTAACCGTCACCGGTCCACCACGTTTAATCTGACTCTTGAATAACGGAATCACAGATCCGTTGCTGCCTAGAACGTTACCGAATCGGACAGCTGCAAATGTGGTCTGACTGACTTGATTCAGACCTTGTATAATCATCTCGCACATACGTTTACTGGCGCCCATCACATTGGTTGGATTGACCGCTTTATCCGTACTAATAAGAACGAAACGCGAAACCCCCGCCTTGTCCGCTGCTTCTGCAACATTCATGGTGCCAAAAACATTGTTGAGTATGGCCTCTCGTGGCGTTCGCTCCATGAGAGGTACATGTTTATGGGCTGCCGCGTGGAAAACGACATGGGGGCGAACTTCATCCATTAACTGGAATATGTTCTCACGATCTCGTACTGATGCGATAATCACATCCAAATCTAACTGCGGAAATTTGAACTTCAGCTCATTTTGTATTGCATAAGCGTTATTCTCATAAATATCCACAATGACTAGTTGGCTTGGCGCAAAACGTGCAATTTGTCGGCAGATTTCAGATCCGATGGATCCGCCTCCACCTGTAATCATGACACATTTATCTTCTATATAAGAAGCCACCGATTGTACATCCAGATCCACAGGATCTCGACCCAACAAATCTTCTATCTCTACGTCACGGATCTGATCGATGACTTTAACGCCATCCATCATCTCGTATATTGACGGTAGGATCTTTACCCTAACCTCTGCGTGCTTACATTCATCAATCAACAGCTTTAATTCCGTTGAGGATATATCCGATTCTGCAATAACAACTTGGTCAACTTCAAAACGTTGACAGACGCTATAGATATCGTGATAGTTCCCTAGTACCTTCAGTCCGCCAATGGACTGGTATAAAACCTTCGGATTATTATCAATATAACCCACGACAGTAGGTAGTGTTCCTTGTGTGCGTAATTCTGTTGCAAGAAGTCTTGCTGAAAACCCGCTACCTATTATTAAGACATATTCAGTTATTGCGTGTCGAGTAACCTTACTTTTGATACGGCGTACCATTCGATATGCCATACGTGAACCTCCGACAAAAAACAGTTCAAACATCGAGGCAATCACATAGACACCTAGATAACCATCATAACCAATTACATATAGAATCCCTATTCCCATTAGATTTCCTACTGTTACTCCAATTATAACCTGCATCAATTCATCTACTGATGCATACTCCCACACACTGGCATATAATCCAAACCAACGATATATGGCGATTTTCAGCATACTGATCAATAATACCCAACCGGCATATGCTATAATAATCTCTCTAGGTAGTATACCTTCGTAATGAATCAGCAGTGCCAACGTAATTGCTACCGACATACCTATCATATCCATGATAGCCAGTCCTGCCTTACGGACAACCAACTGTTTCATGCCTGACTCCCTCGCTTTCGTCTTCCAAGTCTTTATTATAATATTCTATAAATCACTGTCAAATAATACGCATATAGTCCATTAGCCCCATAATGGACAATATTATAAATATAACACTATTGTTACTTCAAGTCAATAAAGCATCTCAATTCTCTAGTAACTGATACCTATGGTTGCCTTCTGTCATGTGTCCCTTCTCTTCGTTAACCTCAATATTAGATCGATATGTCGGAACCATAAAACGTAACATCGCCATAAACTTTTCCGGATCTTCCGAGTCCATTGTCTCCCGAAGTTCTTGTAGCCCTTTTCGTAGCATTTTATAATCAATAATGGCCGGTTGACCAATATGAATTTTAGCATAGTTCGTATGCGTTATTCCCTCTTCTTCCATTAATAATTCTTCATACAACTTCTCTCCCGGACGCAATCCCGTTACACGAATTTCTATGTCCTCATGCGGTTTTAACCCTGAGAGACGAATCAAATCTTCCGCCAAGCTATATATACTGACCGGATTGCCCATGTCAAGAACAAACACTTCACCGCCCTTTGCAATAGCACCGGCTTGTATAACCAATTGACTCGCTTCCGGAATGGTCATAAAGTAACGAATAATCTCCTTATGGGTCACCGTTACCGGACCGCCTTCCTTAATTTGACGCTTGAATAAAGGAATGACGGAGCCATTGCTCCCCAATACATTACCAAATCGAACGGCTGCAAACCGTGTCTTCGAACCTGCTTCAGCAAGACCTTGAATAACCATTTCACATAAGCGCTTGGATGCTCCCATGACATTTGTCGGATTTACAGCCTTGTCTGTACTAATAAGGACAAATCGCGAGACATTATAGTGCTTGGCTGCTTCGGCAACATTCATCGTGCCGAAGGTATTATTCTTAATAGCTTCCATAGGCATTCTTTCCATTAATGGTACATGCTTGTGTGCTGCTGCATGAAAAATCACATCCGGTCGTATCTGACCTATAATACGAAAAATATTATCTCGATCTCGAACGGAAGCAATGATGACATCTAAATCTAATTCCGAATAATTTCGTGTCAATTCATTCTGTATATCATAGGCATTGTTCTCATAAATATCCAAAATCACAAGCCGTCTTGGTGAGAAGCGCGCTATCTGTCGGCACAACTCTGAACCGATAGAGCCACCTCCACCGGTAACCAGAATAACGTTATCTTCTATATATGTAGCAATCTGAGCTGTATTCAATTTAACAGGATCCCGCCCGAGTAAATCCTCAATCTCTACATCTCGAATATGACTCATAGAGATGTTGCCGCCTATAACTTCTTTCATCCCGGGAAGAATGCGTACTTTGGCATTTGTCCGCTTACATTCCGATACAATCTCCTTCATAGAGATGTTGTCCAACGTCGGTGCCGCAATAATAATCTCTTCAATAGCGAACCGTTTTGTAATCGAATAGATATCATAGCGGTTGCCCAAAATTTTGACCCCGGCAATCGTTTTATATAACTTCTTAGCATCATCCTCAACAAAGCCGGCCACATGACCGTAATCCTTTGGATGATTTTTAATCTCATTAGCAATAATGCATGCTGTTGAACCACTTCCAATAATAAGCACTTCCTTCGTCTCTTGCCTTACTACCGATTGACGGTTACGTATACGACGTAAGATACGATATGCAAACCGCTCACCACCAAGATAGATAAATTCAAAAACCATAGCTATCACATAGACACCGGGATACACGCCAAGCCCGACATACGCCATAAGCAACAGACTGAGGAGGGTTCCGACGAACACACCCATGGCAACCTTCATCAGCTCCTCTATGGATGCATACTCCCATATGCTGTCATACATTTGGAAACGGTGGTAAACCATGCCTTTTATGATTGTAACAAATATGGCCGCTTTTCCATAGATCAGCAATGTTTCCATGGGGATATGTCCTTCTGCATGTATGTATAAAGCCAATAAAAATGTTAAATGCATGCCCAAGATATCTGTCAAACCCAATATTACCTGGCGCTTCTGTTTCATTATAAACCCACCTTTACCTCATAAATCAAAGCGATTCCGTATTTTTATCTTATGTAGTTGTTACTTCTGTCTTGGATTCTCACTAAGAATCTCCCACTCAAGTCATCATCCTGTATTTCAACCGCTTTCCCCAATGACGGATTCTTTCTATCTATCTATATTTAATGCATATATACCTTATCATTTTTTAATATCTAAGTCAATGAATTAACAAGCCTAGTTCTTTCAGTTTGTGCAAATTAAACGAGTTCCAGTTACATTTTGTTCATATTTTTGTCATAGTTTGGACACTTATCCAAAAGTCTATAGCCCATGTTTTTTTCAAATATAAGCCCTTTGAACCGTTGACAAATGTATCAAAATGAACTACCATATGTAGTATAAATAATATCCGAAGATACTCATTATTACTTAGCTCGACATCAAACTATTGACGGATATATAGAACTCATGGCAAACTCAGAGAAATTTGAGGACGCAAAGCTAGATTCTAAGGTATGGTTGACATACTACGAACGATCAGTTGCTCATAAGGCAACTTTTTTTATTGTAAAATTTGCGTTTAAGGAATCTAGAAACTCGTAGCAGCTGGGGCCAAATAGTTGTTGCAAACTTGTACGGGTGCAGTACAAGTTATAAAATTTGGAGAAAGTATAGAGGTGACTTATTATGAAGAAACTTATCATGCTTGTAACCGTCTTTTCGTTATTATTGAGTGTGAACGTGTATGGAGCTTGGGATGATGGACTTTCCGGAGAAGTCGAGGATATCGAGAGTCCGACTTTCGACTCCTTATATGCTAACAGTCCCTTAATCTTCTACCAAGGAGATGCCGGTGACTGTGAAGTAGGCATTTGGTATGCCGGTGCTAGTCCGAAAGTACACGGTAACGGACCTGCTGTATATGACCAAGGAACCATTCGTTTTGTAGGTACAGGTGATGTCAACCCTACCGGTAGAACTAGTACGGGGTACTTCGAAATATCTATTACAGATCCTACCGCATATCGTCTTAAAGATTTAAATTATTACTATGAAGAAAACGCAGGTGACGGCAACGATCAAGAAAATGATCAAAATCAAGGAAATCCGGCTGACGAACTGACTTCCGGTGCTTTTCAACTCAACATTGGTAGTTTCTCTTATGACGAAACCACCGGACAAGGTAGCTTGAATGTTACAGTAGAACGTACTGTTGATGCTGGTCCGGATGTTGTTGCTCATGAAGAGCCTGACTTGATTCTTGTCGTTCAACCGATTTTTGAAGCCATAGCGGATGAACCGGATGAAGAAGATCCGGGCGATAACAACCCGGGAAGTAACAACGACGATGACGATGACAATAGGACAAGAAATAATGATGACGACGCAAACCAAGTAACGCTCACCATTAATATAGAAGGTGAAGGTAGCGTTCCCGGTTTTGAAGGACGCAATTCCTTTGACGAAGGTACTATTGTTATCTTGAAACCTACAGCTGATGAAGACTATGAATTCAGCGGCTGGACAGGCGATACGGATACATTATCCGATAACCGCATTACAATGGATGATGATTATGAAATTACCGCTAACTTTGATTTGATTATCGACGAAGCGATTATTCCTGAATCCCCGACAATCGAGGAAGAAGAAGAACCGGTTCCTGATGAAGAGGAACCCATTGAAGAACTTGATGAGGAACCAATACCTGAAGCCGTTTTTGACGAAGAACCGGTAACAACGATTGAAGATGATGTTCTACCACAAGCAGGAGGTATTCCATTAGAAGCCTTCTCCGGTATGGGACTTATTCTTCTAGGCACGGGCGGGTATATAAGAAAACGTCGTCGATAGACGATAGTAAAGGGCGTTTCGAAAGAAACGCCCTTTTTTTTGTGCTGCCTTTGTATTCTGCTATGACGCTTCTACCTGAAGCTATACTTGGCAATATAATAGAGAAACTTTACCGCTTCATTCGAAAAGGTTTCCCTAAGTGATTTATCACTAAATATGGCATAAGGGTCATACGATGAATCATCTGAATAAGTAATGTGGATATCCACATCCTCGTAGACACGCTCAAAGACGAATTTAGCTCTTCTAGACTGTTGTGGAACACATACTACCAACACACTCTTCCAATCTCTCTCCTGAGCCATATCATAGGTATAAGTGGCATTCTCATAGGTTGATGTCGCTTTGGAATCAAATAATACATAGATAGGGTCAATACCTTCTTCTACAATCCGTTCTCTTGCATGACCTTCCATTGTCTCACCCATTCCGGTGAATACCAACCATTTACCATTGCCGGCTTTATACTGAGCAATCCCTTCCTCTAAACGTTTCCATCCTTCTCCGCCACCAAGTACTACGACGGCATCGCATGCTTCAACATCTTTATCGATTACCAAGTATTGAGCAAATCGGCGGGTAAATCCATCCGGAAAGATAAACACCAACACCACAAATCCAATGATTGACATAAATACCAAAAATTGTATGACATTGAGCACCCGGAGTATTTTTTTTGATCTTGATCTCATCTAAGTTCCTCCAACGTTTCATTGTTCAATAAATATGTAAAGTATCCTTATTATAGCATACATATATAGAAAGAAACCGTTTATAAGAAAAATCTAATGATTAGGGCCTTACTCTATTCTTTTGCTCATAAGAATTAGTTTTGCTCTTTTTGCTCTCGTCTGTCGGCTTGTTCATATGTGAACAAATTATGCAACGTGTTTTTTATAGGCAAGGCACCGGAATGCGTCGATGTGGTGCCCTCGTCGATTGACAGCACCGTACACTAAAAAAAGTACTTATCACACTTTCGTGATAAGCACCCCCAATGTCCTTCTTTTTACTTACTTCCTTTTCCTGTAAATACGACAAAAACAGTTTTGAGAAGAATTTTTATATCTAACCAAACGCTCCAATTAGTAATATATTCAGAATCAAGACGAACGACTTCTTCAAAGTCTTCAATATCTGATCGACCGGATACCTGCCAGTTACCTGTGATACCGGGTACAATACTGATACGACGATGATGATGGAATTCATACTTCATGACTTCTTTTACCGTTGGTGGTCTCGTTCCGACAAGGCTCATATCACCACGTAATACATTATAGAACTGTGGTAGTTCATCTAAACTTGTCTTACGAATAAAGGCGCCGATCTTTGTAATCCGAGGATCATTCGTAATCTTGAACATATGTCCGGACATTTCATTGCTTGCCAGCAGCGCTTCCTTCCGTGCTTCTGCATCAACCCCCATGGATCGAAACTTCCACACTTGGAAAATTCGTCCGTTCTGCCCGACACGGTCTTGTTTGAAAATAACCGGCCCGGGTGTTTCCAACTTAATAAGGGGAGCTAATATGAGATAAGCAATACCGAAGAAAATCATACCGACAAGACTTCCGAAAACATCCAATACACGTTTAGCAAAAAGCTGACTCTCATTCAAACTAACGGTATGGAATTTTAATACGGGAAGATCTCCAACCATGGCCACTTGTGCCTTCGTTGTCTCTGTATCATGTATGTCCAATAGCATCGTAACGGTGATTCCCATATTCTGACACATATTCAGAGCAGGTCCCAAATTCGAATCATAAGATAAAGGACGCGCTACGGCTATCTCATCAATGACATAGTCATGAACAATATTCGTTAAATCTGATAATTCACCGATATGCTTAATTGTGTCATACGTGTTCGGCTCTTTAATACTGATATAGCCAATAATGTTCATATTTAGATAATTGTGCTTATTTATTTCACTAATATAGGCATTGCCTCGTTCTGATTGACCGATGACTAGAATATTCTTGTTATGCTTGTAATCCTTTAAGTCTGTAAAACTCAAGCGTTTTAATACAATACGATTGGCCGTAAAGACAATCATAAGTGCTATAACTAGATCCAATAGGAAGAGTCTTGACAAATCCACTTTCATGAAGAACATGAAAGACCCAAGAAGAACCGTTGCTATACTAAGTGATACCAACATCTTAATAGCAATACGCACGCTAATTTTTCCATATGCTTCAACTGTTGTCGCATAAAGATTAAAGATTAGGAACATAGCAAGTAAAAATATTGCCAAAAGCATTAATACCGATAGTCGTTCCAACCCCGATAGATTGGTTTTTCCTTTTTGAAAATCCAGAAAAATAGCTTCTGCAAGTATAAAGGCTACCATTATACTGATTAAATCTGTTAAAAGATACGTTAATTGGCGAATCCTTTTTTTCCATCTTAGCATTTTAACACCTCGTTACCTCTAAGAAAACTTTGCTGTATATTGTTACCTGTTGAGTTATAATGCTTCTCTCCCATTTGTTACTATTTCTGTATGTTTTACATTTTACCAAAAGTAAAATAGTCTGTCAATGGCTATATTGCTTCGGTATTTTTCTGATTATTATAATTATTGTCAGCTTTTTGTCAATCTTCTTATCCCTACCGAAATTCATTGCCCCAAGATTGATGATTGCTGACTTTGTAACTCACAATGCTACGTTCCGGACTGGTTGTAAGATTAATAAAGTCATTCTCGCTAATATGAACCCCATCTACATAGCCTCTTCCTAAAAGGATCGCTGTTGCACCGTTAATGAATTCATTATTATCGACATAAATATTCTTACCGTCTAGAATCATATGATTGTACTTGACGTCTCGAATACGATTATTCATAATGGTCGCACCATCTGTAATCATATTCTCAACAGCCTCTAAATTCTCATCCCTAGTTGTTATGCCATTATTCGTATTATGTATATAGTTTCCTGTAATCTCGATGTCTATAGTACGCCCACCATATTGAATACCTGTTGCTACCTTGTCACTGATTGTGTTTTCTATAATAGTGACATTCTTAGCATGCCCCTTATTATTATACATACCGGACTCAATGGAAATACCTTCTGAAGTTCCTCCTTTGATGATGTTATTCCTAAAGACCGCGTCCTCTAACGTTAGCTGTCCACGCCATTCAGGTATTGCCAAAATCCCTACATCCGTGTTGTACATTTTATTGTCTCTAATTTCAACACCTTTCATTGTCCCTTGTATATCTACAGCGATGTAATGATTATGTTGAAAAACAGAATCTCTTATTGTCAAATCCTTTGTATCTAGGGCCAAAAATAAAGCGACACCGGTTATATCATCACCAAATACGTCTCGCGTCTTACCTCCATCTAGAATAAACCCTTCAAAAATAACATGTTCCACATCCGTACTGGTAATCATGCCTTGTACCCAATGAACGTTTGAATAAGCTGACGGTACATAAAGTATCGTATTATAGCCAATATATCGTGCATTGGATTGCAATGCCACACCCATGACATTCAGATGATCAAAATCAAAAACGATAGTGCCGGTTTGACCCTTAATCGCTTTGTTCACAGCCTCTGTATCATCATGAAGAATACGTACATTCCAAGCCCCTTGACTTGCTGCAACCGCCAATGTTAATGTCGTGCCGTTAATAGCGGTAACCGTCGTTTTTAGCCAATGATTTGCTTTGTAATCGTTACTCGCATTTTCAACAAGAATTCCTTGTCCAACTTTAAAGTCATGCGCACCGGTTAGCATCAATGTTGAAGAACCATTGTTTATATTACCTCTATATTCATTAATGCTACCTGATATCGTCTCATTTTTACTCAAATAGATGGCAGGTTCTATCATCTGACTAAGCTGAGAGATTGTATTGGCATCTGCAAAAGTGCCATAGAAAAACAGGAGCACTGCCATCACTAAACTTATACGCATTAGTGTTCTATTCAATACTTATACACTCCAATCCCTGTGTCTATGTGGGTAGATCGTTATATACACTAACCACCTACTCTATATCTCTAGTCTACTATATGGTATCATCGTTATTTGTTAATAACAATAATCAACAATAACTATGAAGGGGGGTCATTGTATTCAATTGTCTATTGATGGCATATGCAGATATTTCTATCTTCCACGAAGAAAAGCAACATAAAAAAGTCCTTGCTGATCGGATATTACCGACCACCAAGGACTTTTCATTATAGCTTTATGATTTATGTTATTTAGAATAGTCTAAGATTAATTATATGTGTTATCTCTTACCGTTACATTCGAAGTCTTTAATTTGATGATCGATTGTTCCGGTGATGTCGTAATGTTGTTGAATATATTATTACTAATCATGATGCCGTTAACTTCGCCACGTCCTAGAAGGATAATTGTTGAACCACCATTGAATGTATTTCTTTCTACTGTAATGTTCTTACCGTCTAAGATCATCGGGTTCCATTTTACATTAGTGATTATGTTGCCACGAATAATTGCGCCGTCACTTGTCATATGGTCAACCGGTTCAAGGTTCTCATCACGCGTTGTGATACCATTATTGGAGTTTGAGATGTCGTTGTTTAATATCTCCATTCCATAAGTACGACCACCATATTGGATACCTGTTGCTGATTTATTCTTGATAACATTGTCAATGATTTTAACATTCTTTGCGTAACCCGGGTTGGAATACATACCGGATTCAATGGATACACCTTCGCTTGTTCCACCGTCGATATAGTTGCCTTGATACAAAGCATTTTCTAAGTAGAGGACGCCTTGCCATTCAGGCATTGCCAAGATTCCGACATCTGTATTCAAGATATTATTATTAAGTACTTGAATATCTCTAATATTTCCCTGGAAATCTACACCGATGTAGAAGTTGTTTTGGAAGGTATTATTACGAACGGTTATATTGTTACTGTCTAATGCTAGGAACAATGCAACCCCTGTAATATCATCACCGTGTACACCTCTTGTTTTACCTCCATCGATAGTGAATCCTTCGATGGTGATGTTGCTAACGTCTGTTGCTAAGATCATACCTTGTACCCATTGTACTGCTGAGTAAGAAATCGGAAGGTTCAATTGAACACCGTCGCCTAAGTAAGTTGCATTGGATTGAAGGTTAACCCCTTTAACATTGATGACGTCTAAGTCAAAATGGTATGTTGCGTTACCATTTTTGATTGCTTCATTAACTGCTTGCGTATCATCATGGATAACTTTTATATTATAAGCATTTTTTGTAGCATTTTCAGAAAGATATACTGTGTTGCCTTCTACTTTTGTTACTTGAGTTGTAAACCAATTGTTCAAGTAATCTTTATTACTTGCGCCTTCGATTGCGATTCCGTAGCCTGCTTTGAAATCATGGCTTCCGTTGATTGTTAATGCATTACTACCTGCTGAGATACTACCGGTGAATTCTTGTATACTATTAGAGATGTTTTCAAATTGGCTCAAATATACATGACCATCGATTGGGTCTATAACAACAGGATCATCAACCGGTTCTTCTGTTGTTGGATCTTCTGTCGTTGGGTCTTCCGTTGTTGGATCTTCTGTCGTTGGATCTTCTGTCGTCGGATCTTCCGTTGTTGGATCTTCTGTCGTCGGATCTTCTGTCGTCGGATCTTCCGTCGTCGGATCTTCCGTTGTTGGGTCTTCCGTTGTTGGATCTTCTGTTGTTGGATCTTCTGTGGCTACATCATTGATTGTATTGTCAGACACATCCACATTCGTCGCATTGACAGCATAGACAACATTAGCTTCTGTACCATCAAAGTCAGTGAAGTTATTGCTCTTAACGGATACAGTATCAACTTCGCCACGTCCTAGAAGGATAGGTGTTGTTCCCGCTACCATTGTATTATCACTAACTTCAATGTTCTTACCGTCTAGAATCATATGATTGTATTTCACATCCGCAATATAATTGCCTGAAATCTTTGCTTGGTCGTTGATCATGGATTTAACAGGTTCATTGTTTTCATCCCGTGCTGTAATACCATTATTCGAATTCTTGATTGTATTGTCAGACACTGTGATATTCGTCGTACGGCTACCGTATTGAATAGCTGAACCTGCTGTTGTATCAATCGTATTGTCATGAATTAGAATGTCATCAGCATAGCCTGAATTGTTACGCATACCGGATACGATAGAGATTCCTTCACGGCTACTGTCGTAAATGCTGTTACCGGAAATTTCTATACCGGACGCTTTTAATGTTCCCATATATAATGGCATTACTGAGATTGCAACACCAGTATCTGTAAAGCTGTTATCTGTTATGGATAAGTTGCTGACTTCACCTTGTACAACCAATGCGCTGTAGTTTGTATCTTCGAATGTACTACTGTCAACGGTTATGTTGGTTGAATCGATAACGTTCAACAAGCTTACACCTGTATTTCCATCTGAGTCAACTCCATCTGAATAGTCACCGTCGATAACAAAGTTTTTAACAGTCACATCATCTTGTCCTCGAACTTCCAACATGTTTTGCACCCATTTCACATTACTATATGCTTGAGGCAAGTGCAATCGAACACCTTGTCCGTCAAACGTATTACCGGATGTGAATTTGATTCCTTTGACATTCATGTCTTCAAAATCGAAGATATATGTTTTACCGGTTTCTTGAATAGCTTCATTAACTGCTTTTGTATCGTCATGTAGAACAACAACCTTCGAAACAGATGTACTTGCTTTCTTATCTATGGATAAGGTATTATTTGTCGTTGCTACAATCGTTGCACTTAACCATTTGTTACTTGTGTCATCATTACCTGCTCCTTGAACCAAAACGCCTTGTCCCGGTAGAAAATCATGACTCGTAGTTAATGTGATTACTTGACGGCCACCTGTCATACTACCTGTGTAAATAAAGGTACTCCCCGAGATTGCATCATTGCTGCTTAAGTATACCGTGTCACTTTCTTGTACAGGCTCTTCTGTAGTAGGGTCTTCTTGAGTAGAGTCTTCTGTAGTAGGATCTTCTACTGTCACTTCACCGTCTTCATTGACACCATTATATGTGTTGCCTGAATGGCTGAATCCTGATACATTTTGAAGCGAGACTGCTGTTTCAGGTGTTGATTCGATATCAACAAAATCATTGTTACTAACTTCTACGTTTTCTACATTACCTCGACCAAGGAGGATGACTGTCTTCCCGTTCTTGAACGTGTTATTTTCAATTGTGATGTTCTTACCGTCAAGAATTAAATGATTATAGTTGACTGAAGAAATCGTATTATCTGCTATTACTGCTGAATCATTAATCATTGTGTTAACAGGTTCAAGACTTTCATCTCTTGCTACAATACCGTTGTTCGTATCCTTAACTATGTTTCCTATAACTTTAACATTTGTTGTACGGGATCCGTAAGTAATACCTGTTCCCGGTTTTCCTGATACGGTATTGTCTTGAATTAAGATATTGTCCGCTTTGCCGCTGTTATCATTCATACCGGATAAGATGGAGATACCTTCGCTTTTACCACCACTGATAACATTGCCTGCGAATGTTGCATCTGTCAAATTCAGTACGCCTTTGTATTCCGGCATTGCTGTGATTGCGACGCCTGTTTCCTTTATTGTGTTATTCGAAACTTCTACGTCACTTACACTACCGTCGATAACAACTGCTGTGTAATTGCTTCGCTTAAACGTATTATTCGTAACTTCAATTCCTTGAGAATCATTAATCTTCAATAATGCAACACCCAGTTGAGGAGTACTTGCAACACCATCATACAAACCACCATCTACGGTAAACCCTGTGAATGTGATGTCGCTATCATCTTCTACTGTAATCATAGATTGTACCCAACCTACGTTACTGTATGATTTAGGAAGATGTAATGTTGCGCCGTTACCTTCGTATGTTGCATTTGATCCTAAGTCAAGGCCTTTAACATTCAAGTCATCAACATCAAAGACATAGGTTGCATTACCACCACTGATAACTGCATTGACTGCAATTGTATCATCATGGATAACTGCTGAATTCGATGTTACATTTGATGCTGCCTTGTTAAGTGTCAATGTATTGCCGTCAACTGATTTGACTGTTGTAATCAACCAATTGTTTGTATGGCTTTCGCTACTTCCATTTGCAATTGCGATACCTTGTCCGGCTTCAAAATCATGGTTTCCGTTTACTGTTAATTGGTCGCTTCCGTTTTCAATGCTTCCAGTATATTCATTGATGCTTCCTGAGATGTCTGCTTGTTCTGAGAGATACACTGTGTCACTTGCAGCAAATGTTGTTGTGTTTGTCACAGATACCATCATAACTACAAATAACGTGAGACTAAGAATTCTAAGTAATTCCTTTTTCATTTTTCATTCTCCATTTCTTAATGGTAGTAATTTCTGAAAAAGTGTCATGACATTTACTGATTCATCCGGTATTCTTTCATAAGAAAAAGCGACTGTACATTGTACAATCGCTGACCGGACGTTGGAATCAGTTCCTCAAAATCCCATAACGTTTTGGCGGTTCAGCAATCGTGGTATATTCATATACTTTAGACCTGAAACTTTGCGCCCTAACCTTTCGATTAGTTTGCCTTTTTCAAAATCCTACTTAAAACTTATATATTGGCTTCCTTTGTGATACAAACCTATTGTACATGTTTAATTTTAATCCGTCAACAGATTCTGCGAGAGTTTACAAAAGGTTCAAAAACCCTTCAAATAAGGGCGTTTTCGTTCATATTTACATCATAAAAAAGTATAAAATTCTTGTCATTTCTATTTTTTCTCGGGACCATTTTGGGAATCAGGACTATGGTCCCATTCGTTATTTACCCATGGATAATACCTTGTTTAGCTCGCATCTTCTTTATTCTGTTGATTGTGCCTGAAGTACACCTCGAGCAAACAGAATCCCTAATTCAGTTTGACCTTCCGCATTATAGTGTGCACCATCTGCTATTGTCGGTAATAACTCATGGAAAACGACCGTTGTATAAGGTATGAACTCAAGGGCATCATTTTGTGCCTCAATGACATCAAGCGCATACGGAAGACCGGCTGTCACTGTTTGCAACTGGCTTTCCGATAGATTATTGATATAATCCATAGAAAAATAGGTACCTATACAAAGAGGTAAATCCTTGATTCCTGTTCGTAGCCGTGTATAGGTTATTAAATCCTTTAGTAATGTTCCGTAATTTTTGGCCGTTGCTTCAATGGATGCATCTGCAGCTCCTTGCTTCCAAAGAAATCCTTCGATATCAATATCACCTGCACCTGCCGCTTCAATCATCTCTTCCAAACTGTCATATAGATAGACGCCTTGTCTAGGTAGTTGAAAGGACACATGGGTAGTCGGCATAAATGCCGATATTGAAGCCCCGTCAAGAGCTACTTTAATAATTCCATAGTCATTTTCAGGATGGGCTTCCTTCATAGCGTAGGCAAAGCTCACTTCCGGTCCGTTATGCTCTCCTCTGGGTACAAGAGGCACCCACTCGCCGTTTTCAAAAATATATGTCCCATCCAATCCTTCCTTATACTTATCTTCAAAATTCTCTGCCTTAGCATACCCACGCATATTTGACTGCCCCATAAGCAGGTATACTTTAAATGTCGAGTCATCATCATTGGTAAAATCCAACTGTTTAATTGTCTCACTCGTTGTACGACTCACCAATCCCTCTTCATGATTCACTCCGATTTCACCTTTGTTGGAATCAATAAATGCATCGCCTTCATTAAAGCCACTATTTTTCTTAACTAAAATCTGGCACCCAACAACCACAGGAATAATAATCAATAGAAGGATTCCAAGCATTTTAGCGCTTTTCATCCCATCAGCTCCTTCATTTTAAAAGTTGGTTAAACGTCTTTCGAAACAAGTTTACTTCCGCTGCTGTCGAATAATAGTCTAAATACTTCCGTCGTGTTGTCGGATTGAACCGTTTCGGTGCTTTGCTTATCTGAGCCTCAATTTTGCGCTGAAACTCCTTGGCATCCTTACAATGGTAAGCCTCCACATCATGAAAGCCACACAGAGACTCATCCGTACCAAGAAAATGCTTCCCGAACATAAACGCCTCCGTCGTCTTTGTCTTCATCCCATCACCTTCAAAAATGGGACCAACCACCAAATCCGCTCCCTCATACCAAGGATTTAGTGAATCTACAAAACCGACAATGGTCACTCTGCCATTCCCCTTAAAAGGTTCCTCCTTCTTAAGCACCTCCATTCCTTTACCTACTATATATAAATGCGCACCATCCGGTAGTTTGGAAAGAACTTCCTTAACAAACCAGCTAATCCCTGAAACATTCGGCCAAAAATGTACTCCAACAAACAAAATATTAAATTCGGCATTCATCTTTAGCTCCGGATCGATTCCTTCAATATACTGATCCGGCAACGATAACGGTAAAATGGCATCTGCTGACACCTGATAATACTGCTTCAGTGCTTCTTCATCCCGTTTATTCAACAAAATCTTTGTATCCGCATAAGCAATTGCCATTCGTTCATTCCGTATATTCTGCAAATGTTGGGGTATCTTTAACACTTCCTTAAACGACTGTTTA
Source organism: Vallitaleaceae bacterium (assembly GCA_965140555.1). Taxonomy (GTDB): domain Bacteria; phylum Bacillota; class Clostridia; order Lachnospirales; family Vallitaleaceae; genus UBA1351. The sequence goes on from OZ223259.1 coordinate 273,152, forward strand.
ATCCGTTGCCTCATCTGCACTTGACTCACGCCATGGAAAAAAATGACCACAGGCAAGGATGGATAGCGTCGCTTAATATCGCGTATTACCGTCCCATAATTTCGATCATCAAAATAAATGATATCATAAGCACCTTTTTCCACACGTTCAAGAATCTGCTTTTTCACCTCATTACTAATGAGATTGTAATTCCCTTGAAGACTATTACGCACCATCCCCAACGACGACTCATAACTCTTCATATAGGTAAACTCTTTATCTTCCATTTCGTATTGATTTCGCCATGTAATGGCTATTACATCCACATTATCCTTCCCTGCAAGGTCACATAGGGATTGATAATGGCTTCTGGCAACTTTTTTGGCACCACATACAATATTGATTGAAATATATTCTGATATAAAAAGTATTCTCATAGGGCTGCCCCTTCCACTAACTCTCCAATGGCATTCTCAATGGTTCGATTGAGTTCTTCCATATATCTAAGACCTTCATCGCGTATCGCCTTTCGCTTATTCGTATCTTCCAATACACCAATCAACGCATGAGCAAACTCATGTTTTGGTGCTACGATAAATCGGGTATTATCATGACTCTTCAGTCCACTGGCCCCATGAGGCGTCGTCACTAAGACCCGACCAAATCCCATGGCTTCTACACACTTTATCTTCAATCCTGTGCCTATTTCCACAGGATTGATAACGATATCGGCCTTTTCATACGCCTCTTGTAATGTTTCAACAAATCCAAGCTTAATAATCGATGAATCGGTCTGCTCCACCTTCTTGCATATACTACCGGCCAAATATAACCGCACATTCGGAACGGCTCGTTTCACCTCCGGGTAGCTATGAAGGATAAAGTCACGTATAGCACTGATATTGGCAGCATTTCCTGATGCTACATATAATATATTCGGTTCATTATCCAAGGGGAGAGGCGTAAGTTCTGACGGATGTCCAATCGTTTGCACCGACACTTGACCCCCTGTCATTCGTCTGAAAACTCGTTCTTCTTCCTGCTGAATGGCAAGGACAACATCCCCTCGCATAAGACCCTTGGCTTCATCTGCCTCGGATATGGAATACCAACGATAATGCTCTTTCTGACCTTTAAATCGTTTGAAACGATCGGTAAACAAGTCATGGGTATCCAATACCTTATAGACGTCTTTGGGTACATGCTCAAAAATACGACTAAGGAATACATATTCCACCCAGATAATATCATAAGCATTGTTCTCATGGAGCCGCTTGACTTCTTCAACCAAGTGGTCGGGACAGTAGTCATCCAGTTCGTCATTTACATAGAAAGGTGACCGATCTGTAAATTTCTTAACCAGGCGGCGAAGGGTTGTCGACACCCTTTCATTATAATGAAACGGTAATGTATAATAATGCCCTTTTCCAAAGAAGGCTTCTTCTCTCTCTACATCACACTCTTCCTTCAATATATTCAAATAGTCCAGCGTATGTCCCTGTCGGCGAATGGCGGTCACTAAAGCTTTAATCCGTTGTCTGTTCCCTTGATCCGTCGGAAATATCGGGCACGGTGTTATCATGAGTATCTTCATAGAACGCCCTCCTTTCTAGATGCTTGTAATGAAATTCAATCATTGCTAACCATAATCCAATGTAGAACACCCCTGCTGCTTCCTGAAAATAGAAAACCTGAGGGCTCATTAAAATAAATAAAAGCTGCCCCATCATCGGATAGTAGATATGGTTGTCCATTTTGTAGATTCGTCTGGCTACAATAAAACCACGTATTAATAAACTCCAAGTAAGAACAAGTCCAATCAGTCCGTACTTATAGATAAAGCCAATCATACCTACATCAACCATATAATACAAAAACTTACGTCCTGTGAGCCAAATTGACTGGGGCAAATTCAAATTCAAGGAACCATACCCCAATAGCCAGTGCCCAGGAAGATTTTTCAAATAAAAACTTGCTGCATTATAGCGAATTCCGAGATTCCCACTGACATTAGTAATCTCTTCAATGGTCTCTGTAATGACATTACCTTCTCCTGAATCCGCAAAAATACCCATTCTGTACATCAATACACAAAGTCCAAGAAATCCAATCACCCCTACGATAAGCATATGTCGCCTAGAGAATCGGGATTGCCAAAACCAGAATGCCACTCCTATGATAAAAACTGCCACACCAAGATTTAGTCGGTTTTGAGCGATCAGCACCAACGTATAACTCTGTATAACAAGGGCAACATAATGAACAATACGCTCCATCACCCTCATCGTTTTGTTTTCCAATAGACTGTTTACATTCATAAACAAAACTAAGGTCATCACGACCGAGAATTCTGTAAATCGAATATTTCCATAGCGATATCGAAAATCTGTCAACATAAAGATGATGTTAGGATAGGTCTTGCTTTGTAAGATAAATAATACACCCGAGGCAATACTGTAATAAATCAGATAGCGTCGAAACTTATTAAAGGTGTCCATGTCTTGCCAAATAAAACTTATAATAAAATACCCCAACAACAAAAAGTTAAAATAGAGGGTATAAAAGCCTTGGATATAGGATTGACCTATATTAATGTAGGCTACCGTCAATTCCAAGAAGAAATACGCCATAAGAAGTAACATCTGACCTTTGAATAACATCTTGGTCTTAAGAATACGTGGCAGATAGAGAATAAAAAGCCCAAAAAAGATTAACCCCAAAAGTTGTCTCAAATCATAAATATAGACAAGTAGGAAGCGGTTAAACATATAGATGAAGTTTTCATTGAACACCAAGATACCGAGAGCAATTAACGCCCGTTCTCTCAGAACAATAATCCCGACGCCCAAAAGGAACATGACAGCGACAGGCATCATAGCCATCAATCGGTTTCCGGGGGCCATAACTGCTGAAAACACCGTAAGAACCAACGCTAATGTAACGGCTACTGCTACAATATGCTCTTGTATGAAATACCCTGCACGCTTCAAGTAATACTCCATAGGCAGCTCCTTAACTGTATTTTTTCTTCATTATAGACAAATAGGTCTTACGATAAAAGCTTAAGGAAAACCTTGCCATCATTAGCCAAAATTTTGATGTATGCTTGTATTGACGATAATAGTAACTCTCTGTCTCCAATCGTCCGGCAAGTCGTTTACCCATACCTCCTAAAGCCTTTTTCGTCGTCACCCCTTGTTCGTGAATAATCTTGGCATCATGCAGATAATAGGTCACAAGCCCTGCTTGTCGAATTTTCTCTCCCAATATCATTTCCTCTGCATACAAGAAGGTGGATTCATCAAACATACCCATATCCATGAATTTTTTCGTATCGGCCATGGCAAAGGCGGCGATGACACGATAAACAGGTCCATCTTCTGTTTTATCAATAATATCCGAGGTAAATCCTTTTACAAAAGATTTCCTTATACGCCACATTATACTGAAAAAGGGCCAGAATAGATAAGGATAAACCCAGCGATGTCGTATATTCGCATCTCTATGAGGGCTTTGTCGCTCTCCGTCAAGACCTTCAATATAAGGACCGACCAAACAGACATTATTCCGTTTTTCAAAGACCTCATTCAGTTTACTCAAGGTATGCGGATCCGTAATTTGGATATCGTTATTTGTAATCAACAAGCGTTTTGGGTCAAAGAGCTCTTTGGCCAATCGAATACCCCGATTGTTACCTTTTGCGAAGCCATCATTCCCGATGTTTTGGACCAACGCTACAGCTAAATTATCCTTTTCTAATTGATAACCTTCCTTTAACGCACAGGCCTCCATCAATTCCCGAGGTAACTTTAAGGTCGGAACCACCCATTCCTCTTGAAAAATACGCACCAAAGACAAAAAGTTATCATCCGAATCCGAATTATCCACCACTACAACACTGATGGGCATATCGCTTTGCTCTTTCAAATGCATCACATACTGATAGGTTAATTCATAAGATTTATAATCAATAATAATTGCAGTTACCATTCTGTCACCTTCTTTCATCATTAAGTTATCTAATCCCTTGCCAAAAAGGGAACACGTTTCGTAATCATCTGTATAAAGGAACGGTCAATTTGATGGGTCAACAGGAATAACCCAAAGGTTACCAACATATAAACAGAGCCATATACAAAGAAATTCCATACATCACCAAGACTAAAGGTTGTTGATACAAACCACATAACAACGGCCACTAAGCCTGACGTAACTATAATACCGAACAACCGTTTGAATTCAAAAATATCCCCTAGTTTTACATCTGAATACTTTAGGACATAGCGCACTTCCAATATGTTTACCAAAAACTGCACGATTACAGTGGATACCGCAGCTCCAACCATTCCCATCGTTCGCATAAGAATATAGTTCAAAACAATGTTTACTAATAAACCAAAGAATGCAATCCATGCAATGGCCCTTTTCTTATTCAATACCAATAAAAGGGAGGAATAGATAGCAAAGGTTATCGTCATTCGCAAGAGATAAACGCGCATAATCGGCACAGATTCGATATATTTGTCCGAGAAAATAAACGTTACATAGCCTCTGGCAAACAGCATGAACATGAACATAAAGGATATGAGAACAAGGGCTGTATTGGTTGCAGCCGTTCGCCAAACTTTAAGTCCTTCTTCAAAACTGACTTCTTCTGTCAGCTTTGACAGTTTCGGTAACACCACGGCTCCGACAGATACGGTCAATAACTGTACAATAGGAATATTCATCGCCCCATTGTTATACACTGCATATTGGGCCGGACCGAAGAAAAAATTCACCATAAGCTGGTCCACATTTTGATTAATCGTAATTACAATGAGAGAAATCCCAATAGGAATGGCGAAGGCTACAAGGCTCTTCATATAGCTGTAATCAAAATCAAAATGATAGTGCTCTTTTTTGAATATAACAGCAAATAGTATGATGGTTTTGATAAGTTCAAACAAGGTAATCTCTAGGATAACCAAGAAGTTATCCCCGGTCACTAAGGTAATTATAATGGCAAGGGCATAGTGAATCGTATAAAATCCCACCTGCATTTTGCTAAGTAAGACAGCTCGACCGGCTCCTAGATAATAGTTGTCAATAATACTCGCAACGATAAATACAGCAGTCAGTAAAACTACAAGATAGATTTCCCGATCAATAGCCGCATTGTTCATCCCATCGGCAACTGATTGTCTGAAGATTAAGAGGCCGAGTATAACAGGAATAGCTGTCAATAGTTTGAATAAAATCATCCCTGTTATTAACTGATTCCGCTTTGTTATATCCAGCAAACGATAGTGATAGCTGATTGTTTCATTGATACCTAGTAATAGAATCATATTCACTGTATTTGCAATTAACATAACTTGTCGATAGGTACCGTATTCCCGTTCTGAAAACACACGGGAGATGACCATAACAAAAAGCAATGCTGTTATACTTTTGTAGGTCTTACCAAACATGGTAAAGAACGAATCTTTAAACATGATTTATCACATCACTTTCTCTATGTGTCAAATAAACCAAAGATGAGAGCCATCAAAGGTATATGTCAATTCTGTGTTTCGTGTTCCTATCTTTTTGGCCGGAATACCACCATAGATACTATAAGGTTCTACATCCTTCGTCACCACGGAACCGGCTGCAATAACTGCGCCTTCACCGATAGTAACACGAGGAAGAATAACACTTCTGGCACTAATCCAAACACGATCACCGATAACGACAGGACCATTCTTACCGTCTGTCGCAAACGTCTTGGATTGAACATCATGTTGATTCGTAAAAATCATAACGTCAAAGCCCATGTTGACATGATTACCGATTTGTATGCCATAACGTCCGTCTAAAAATGCTCGATCACCGATTATACTGCCTTGACCTATGGATATCTTATGAGGATCCCATATCTCGTTACGGCCATAAAGTGTGACGTTTTCCTCCATGTCCATTAGGAATACATGGCGGTAGAAAAAACGTCGGAGACGATGAGATGGCCACATGCCTATTTTGACACTCATATACCGCTTTAATCCGGCTTCAAACTGATCCCGATAATAGCGTATGCTTCCCTTATAGGAGTCCGGTGTCGTCTTTGGTTCTTCATCCGACAATTCCACAGACTCCTGCTCAGGAGCAGTCTGTTCATGCTGGAACTCTCCAAGATGCCTGCGTTCTTCGTACCGCTTCTTTCTACGCTGCAATACGCCTACCATAAGGGCTGCCATAAACCAAGCCAAAGGTTTTACAAAGAACAGCACCGCCAGAAATATCAGTAGAATGTCGCTCCACTCCATATCAACGCCTCCTTTCTCATCCTGTCACGCTTCTTTTCTTATAATCCGTTCAATACGTCTACCAAATAGTTGCCATAGTCTGTTTTTTTCAATGGCTCAATTAATGCTTCCAACTGCTTTGCATCAATAAAGCCTTTCTTGTATGCAATTTCTTCGATACAGGCAATATAGAGTCCCTGACGATTTTGGATTGTCATAACATAGTTACCGGCCTCCAAAAGATTTGCATGGGTTCCTGTATCTAACCATGCCATTCCACGTCCCATTTTTATCACATCTAGGTCGCCTCGATTCAGGTAGACGTTATTGATATCTGTAATTTCCAACTCACCTCGAGCTGAAGGCGTCAGACTTTTCGCAATGGACACCACATCTTTATCATAGAAATATAACCCGGGAACTGCATAACGACTTGTCGGCACTTTTGGCTTTTCCACAATACGTATCGGTTTTATCCTCATCATCAAACTCTATAATCCCGTAAGCTTCAGGATGTTTCACATAGTAGCCGAAGATTGTTCCGCCGGATTCTTTTTCTTGAGCTTTCGTCAACATTTGACCAAAGGACTGTCCATAGAATACATTGTCGCCTAAAATGAGGGCTACACTGTCTCCGTCAATAAATTTTTCTCCCAATATAAAGGCTTCTGCAATACCCATTGGGAGCATCTTGTACAATATAATCAAAGGATAGGCCTAATTGACTGCCGTCACCGAATAAGTTTTTGAATAGGTCAATATCCCGTTCTGTACTGATAATTAATATTTCTTGAATCCCTGCCAACATCAGAACAGACAAGGGATAATAGATCATCGGTTTATCATAAACAGGAAGGATCTGCTTTGAAACAGATGTCGTTAATGGGTACAATCGTGTGCCGGATCCTCCGGCTAATATAATACCTTTCATTGCGTTACCTCCTAGTTTTTGCCATAAAATGTTTGATAGTAGTTTTCATAATCGCCGCTTGTTACTGTTCCTAGCCAGTCTTCATTATCCAGGTACCATTCAATCGTTTTAACGATTCCGACTTCAAAAGGTGTCTCCGGAACCCATCCTAGCTCTTTCTCTATCTTAGAAGCATCTATCGCATAGCGTTTATCGTGTCCTTTACGGTCTGTAACAAAACGGATAAGATGGTCACCAATTTGAGAATGCTCAATCCCACGCTCGTCTAAGAGCTTCGGAACAACTTCCAAGATCACATTAACAATCTGAATGTTCTGACGTTCATTGTGTCCACCCACATTATACACTTCTCCTAGTCGTCCTTCCTTGGCAACTCTCTCTATGGCTCTACAGTGATCGGTCACATATAACCAATCCCGAATATTCTTACCGTCCCCATAGACCGGAAGATCTTTGCCTGTAAGTGCGTTGTGTATCATAAGGGGAATCAGCTTTTCCGGAAATTGATAAGGACCGTAGTTATTGGAACACCGTGTTGTATTCATAGGGAACCCGAACGTATCATAATAGGCCTTCACCACCAAATCGCTCGATGCCTTACTTGCAGAATATGGACTATGGGGATCGATAGGCGTTGTCTCTGTAAAGTATCCTTCGCGACCTAATGATCCATAGACTTCATCCGTTGAAACATGCACAAACTTCTTTCCCGGCACATAGGTTTCTGTTTCTTTGTCGTACCATTTTTGGTGGGCTACATCGACCAGCGTCTGTGTACCCAACACATTGGTTTTCACAAAAATACCCGGATCATGTATACTACGATCCACATGACTTTCTGCTGCAAAATGGACAACATAGTCCACATCGTATTTATCAAATAATAGCTCCACCGTTTTTCTATCCGTTATATCCCCTTTGATAAACTGATAGCCTGACTTACCCTCTAGCATCGTCAGATTATGAAGATTTCCGGCATAGGTTAAGGCGTCGTAGTTAATGACTTGAATCGTATCGCCATAGGTTTCAAAAAGATAGTGAATATAGTTAGACCCGATAAATCCGGCTCCACCTGTTACAAAATACGTCATCATAGGTTCTTCCCCCTTTTTAGTTTATCGTCAAAATAGTCATCCAACGCCTCTTCCCAATTCTTGAAGGTATAAATCTGACGTTGCCTAGCCATAAAATTATCTAATACTGAATAATGCGGTCTTCTAGCTATAGTTTTAAATTCATCAGAACTACAAGGAACAATAGGTATATCGATTTTACTCCGTTTAAAAACTTTACACGCAAAATCATACCAGCTTCCCTCACCTTCACAGGTTCCGTGATATAATCCATAACATTCGGTCTCAAGAAGCGCGAAAATCATCTTAGCCACTTCCTTGGCAGAGGTAGGTGATCCGATTTGATCATCCACAATGGTTAATTTACCATGTTCTAACGCACGATCGACAACCTTTGTAATAAAGTTTTTACCGTTACCATAGAGCCATGATGTACGTATGATAAAGTGCTTTCTAGAAAACTCCCGTACTTGAATTTCTCCGTAATACTTTGATTTTCCATAGATTGTTTTGGGATTTGGCGAATCATATTCCCGATACATTCGTAATTCGCCTCTATTATTCAAGTTACCTTTACCGTCAAATACATAATCCGTTGATATATGAACCAACTTAGCATTATACTTTTCAGCAACAATAGCGACATTCCCTGCACCGATACCATTGACCAAAAATGCCATATCCTCTAGCGCTTCTAACTGATCTACATTCGTTAATGCAGCACAGTTAATAATAGCATAGGGTTTTACTGAATTTATATAGGCATCCAGTTGCACTAAATCTGTCACATCTATATCTGCTTTACACTTAAAAACAAAAGAAAACTGTGGTTGTATGTGCTTAAACTGTTGTATAGCACTCCCCAATTGTCCGTTTGAGCCTAAAACAATCACTTTATTCTCCATATTTTATTCCTTTCCCAAATACTCCTTTTCAATAATCTCCCAGAGCCTTGACCCTCCTTCATACTCAATGTCGTTAAAGGTTATAATTTCATCCTTTTGGACATCTCTTTTGAGACGACATCCCGCGACAACTGAGATGGGAACATAGTTGGATTTACGTATATCTTCCTTTGCCTCCAACAAACCATAGAAGGTGTAGCCCCCTATCGCATCTAATTTTTCCCCGGCTACAAGATTTTTCTTTGCATAGGGAATAACATCTGCTTGACGTTCACTAAGGGGTTTGATGACCGGTCGTTTAAGGACAACAATCTTAGCAAAACCGATAAGCATTTCAAATACACACAAATGGTACGGTTTATAGAACAAATAGTTCGGTCCGTCACCCATTTTGTAATATTTCATATCGTGTATCATTTGCGGATTATCTGTATGGGCAACAACAAACACGCCTCCTGTTGGTTCCACACCTTTAACAATCTCAATAACCCCTGTCTTATTGAGGACGCCTCCGTCTTTTTTCAGTTGCATCAACTGGGCAACTGTCTCCAATGTTCCTTCAGGACTATTCATCCCCGGTACATCCGGAATCAATCCTGTTGCATTAGCAACCAATCCCATTTCTATGTTCATTTTGGTTCCGTCTGCAAAGGATGATAATTTTATCGCATTCTGTTTGTATAGCGTCGCCCATTTTTCGACGGTCGTCGGATTCGAATACCTGTCAATAAATCGCTTGAATTTACCGGCAGCAACAATGTCCAGTCCTGAAAACTTGACATAGGAACTTAAGTTCATAATCTCACCGGGTTCATCGCCGCTAAACCCCGAATACACAACACCCTTTTCTTCTGCAAAACGAGAGAGGAAAGGTCCGATTGTAATATCAATTTCAGGACTGGCACTGACATGGACCTTATGATCGATCGCCTGATATGCCAATTCTGCACCTACTTCTTCTTGCCCCGTTGCATCGACAACAAGATCCAACGTCGCCTCAAACATTAAATTGACGGATGTAACAGCCGCTACATGCCCTGCCTCTTCTGCTGCTTTTACCTCTTCTGCCGTCTCACAATAGTCAATAATGAAAGCCGGTTCACAGGTTGCATTTTGTTTTTCTATACTTTCCTTACGATGATATAGAATAACTGAAGGGGTAAACTCCTTCATAACCGCCATCTCACGCATCAAGCCACCACCAATAAAACCAGTTCCGGCTAAACCGATTCGTATAACGCCCTTTTCTTCATAATAACGTTCCAATTCTTCCAACAAATACGTATACATAAACTCTCTCCTTTACTGAATAATGATTGACTTGGCTTGATCAAGAGACGGTAGTTTACTGTCTTTTTCCGACACCTTTATGAAGGCTTCATCCAGATAGGTTGACCAGTTAACCCCAATGGTCGGATCATTATAGATAATTCCTGCATCAAACTCCGGATGATAAAAATCCGTTGCCTTATACATCACATGCGTTTCGTCTTCCAATACCATGAACCCATGAGCTAAACCTTCAGGAATATAGAGCATCTTATGATTCTCACCACTTAATTCAACCCCGACATACTCTCCATAAGTCGGGCTATCCGGGCGTATGTCTACAGCCACATCATAAACCCTTCCCGTTATAACACGAAGTAGCTTCCCTTGTGGATGTTCATATTGATAGTGCAAGCCTCGAAGAACGCCTTTTGATGACTTCGAATGATTGTCTTGTACAAACTTCATATGAAGTCCATGGGCTGCAAATTCTCGTTGACTGTAAGATTCCATAAAAAATCCTCGATGGTCCCCAAATACCTTGGGTTCTATAATAACAACCCCTTGGATTTTCGTCGTCGTTACCTCCATTATCATCCCTCTTTCCTTATTTTTCTATTGGCCATGTTTTATTTGTTCTCATCGATGTATCCGACTAATCTTGATAAGCCACCCCTATAAGTCGGGCATTGCTTAATTCGATCAAGCGGCGATTACTCTTGACGATTTCTCGCTTAGACAACCGGGATACCGCATCGATAATCGGTCCTTGTTCCGCTAATTTTTCCAGGCATCCTTCATCCGCTTTGACTGTAACAAAAATAATATCGTAGATGTCTTTCAAGGATTCCATAAAGTCACTAAAAGGCTCCAAATCATTCAGTTGAAACTGCATACTTTTTTGGAAATTACCAATAACATCCAATTGGCTGTCGACGTTAAATTGAATATCCTCCAATTTTGATCGACCGGCCATATAACTTTGTATATCCCGAAGTCCTGTTTGAATACCATCTAATGTATATACATAACGGTCTGATGCATTAATATTAACAAGAACCGTCTTAAGCTTCATTGTCGCTACTTTGTATGCCAACTGCAATGCAAAGGCTTCGTTTTTACCGGAATCATCATTGACGATCACATTAAAAATCTTCACGCCATCATTCAAATATTCATGTAAGACAGTATTTTTCACCAAATATATCGATTCATCCGATGCGCGCCTGGCAAGATTCGGTAGGGACCGTCGTCGAATGTTACGAATCGACTGATGACATAATATGGGTGATTCCATAATCTGTTCTACTTCCATAGATGTTCGCACACGTTTTGTTAACAGATAGATGAGCAATATGGCACCGATTCCCATAGCAAACCCGGCACCGATTCCTAGAATATAGATCATCGTCCTATTCGGCGATACAGGGGTATCATTCACAATCCCTTCGTCAATCAATTCAATTGTCGTAATTCGAACAATCTCTGTCGCCTGCTCGGGCAATATATTCTCTATATTGGTCGTTACACGTTTGGCCAGCTCTTTACTGGAACTGTCAAATCCAATATAGAAGAACGTCGATTCTGTATCAATGTAGACATAAAGTCCGGCCAAATAATCTTGGTAAGATATTGGCAGTACATCATCTTGATTCGCCACTTCTAAGTAAAATTTATTACTGTATAGCATTTTCTGAACGTCCAAGAGCAATAAATTGTAAAACTGTAGTTCATTGATTGTGAAGAAACTACTATTCAAGTCAGATTTACTCAAATAGTAGGTTGATTGGGATCGATACACATTCGTGATTCCTGATGCAATAACCGATGTCAATACGGCTGCCACAACAGTCGTTAATAGGACAATCCATATGTGCTTCAGAAAAAAAATAATATCGCTCATCCATTTGCGGTCTTCATAAAGTTTATTCATAAGTCACCTCATCTCTAAATATAGATAAATATTGCTCGAACTTTGGGAATCATTTTTATAATTTTGCTTATTGCTATGGGTCCTAACACACCGACTATCGTAAAGACGACCATATTATTGACTAAGGAGTCCCAAGGTACGATGTACCGGAGCAAAAAATTCACAGATAAATGAAAATACATGATTCCGATAGAATGATTGCCAATCCACATAATCGGTTTTGCCACCCACTGCAACTTCCCTAACTGATCGCAAATGGCAAAGAGTATCAGAAAAAGGGATAAGGGTAGAAATAAATCAATAATCGGATTCATATAATGAATACTTCTCAAATCATAAATATAAGGTTGTGTCATAACATAAGTTAAAATGAGCCCAACTGCTATAAAAAGATTGATTACCATAACTTGACGATAATGCGTATGCAACTCCTTGATATTCTTTCGGAAACGATAGCCAATATAGAAGTAGGGTATAGTTACAAAGGTTGTTAGCACACACATGGGAGATAATATATGAAGTCCGTAGTGAATATTTATATAGCCGTGTAACATGCCTAACAAATAGATAAAACCCATGACATATGGCACATAATTCTTCTTAACGACAGTATGAAGCAAATCGGAGAATACTCTTGTAAAGTAGAAAACAGGAACAAACCAAGCTGCCGTTGTCAACCCAACCAAAAATTCTCCGCCATAAATCAATAACACCATCTCTTTTAGTATCGAGAGTACCGAGTCACCGTCCAGTATATTTTTCACCAGAAAAGGGCTCTCAATGACAAACAAAATAATAAAGTAGGGAATCATTAACTGTCTAAACTTGGTTATTGCTACCTTTTTGACTTGCTCCATCGTTTCCCTTGGTTTATAATTCATACCGGCCAAAAAGAAAAATCCGGGAACTGCGATAAATGAAATCCAAGCTACAGACTTAGCAATATCCCCTCGAATGACCATACCGTGGCCGATAACAATACATATAATCAGAAGACCACGCATGATCATTTGATTTTTTCTTAAACTCGTGTGTTTGTCGCTCATAGGCACCTCGCAATATATTTTATATCTCTCGATACACTTTCTCTGTCTTTTGTGTTACTTTATCCCAAGAGTAATTTTCCTTAATATAGTCTATGATAGCCTCTTCGTCCAATATCGATGCTTCTTGAAGTATTACTTCTAATTGGCTCTGTAAGGACGCTACATCCTTATTGGCAAACATATAACCGTGCCCTTCAATAACACTTTTATTCTCCGGTATGTCACTTGTCAAGGAAGTGAGCCCATAGCTCATCGCCTCTAAAAGGGATATAGGAAGGCCTTCAATGGTTGACGGTAGTACATAGGCATAAGCGTTACTATATAGGGCTTCCAATTTATCCCCTGTAACAAAACCGGTCATTAATACCCTTTTATCCTCGGCTGCCTTTTCTCGAATGTTATTCACATAGTCATCCGAGTGACTTGTTCCACCTGCAATAACTAACCGCTTATCCGTTTGGATTCTTTTGAAAGCATCCAGAAGATAATGCACTCCTTTTTCCGGAACCAATCGACTCAAAAAAAGAATATACTCCTTCTCTTTCAACCCATAGGCAGTTTCAATAATCTGAGCCGGCTTCTTCTTCGGTATCATTACACCATTAGGAATATAAACAGGCTTCTTCTTATGCTTATCCAAATAATAGGGAACTAAACTCTTACCGACAACAATGGTTTTATTGGCAAAATGAATACCTACCCATTCCCCAAATTTCAGCATAATCTTCGCCAGCTTTCCCCATTTTTCACGTTTCCAATCCAATCCATGAACCGTTGATACAACCTTAATACCAAAAATCCTAGGTAACCAAGCAAACACAGAAGGGCCGATCGCATGGTAATGAATAATATCCGGTTTATCTCTAATGGCTTTGATTGTTGCTGTGAACGATGATAGAACAGCATCAAAATGCTTGGTGTTAATGTTTTTTACCGGGACTAATCGAATGCCTCGATGACTCTCTTTGATCTCATCCATATAACTTTCTCTTACATAAGCAGTAATCTCATGGCCCCGGGCTACAAGATGCGCCCCTAATTCCTCCACATGAATTTCTACACCGCCGGCGCGGCTAGGGATGCCTTTATGACCAATCATTCCAATTCTCATACAATCCCTTCTTTCTTATGGTCTTTTACAACATCCTCTGCAATCGTCATGAAATGCCGGTAGTGCTCCTTCGCATTGAAGAAACGTTGGGCCTTATCATAAGAAACTTTTCCGAAAATCTCTGCTTGTTCGGGATGATCCAACATCTTATTCAATTGTATTGCCAGTGCTTTTTCATTGCCGGCTTCATAAAGATAGCCATTCTTTCCATCTTCTATCAGTTCCGGAATACCGCCAATGGATGATCCTACAATCGCTTTCCCCAATGCCATGGATTCAATAACGGACATTGGATTGTTCTCATACCATTCTGAATTAATGGTAACAAATTGGCAATTGGCAATCAGAGATTTTAATGTATCACCACTCTGATAGCCCATAAACTCAACGTTGTCTGCCTCCACGGTCATGGCAAAACGCTTCGCCTCTTCTAACTTCGGACCGTCACCAATGATAAGGAGCTTACTACGCTTAACATCGCGCATAGCTCTAAGAAGTGTAAAGATCCCCTTTTCTTCAGATACGCGACCAAAACAGACAAAGTAAGGGTCATAATTAAAGGTCGGCTCATACTGAGATAACTCTACAAAATTATAGATATGTTCTATTTGGTCTCCGGGATATCCGAATTCCATAAATTTAGTTTTCAAAAATTTACTCGGCGTCAATATTCGATCTATTTTTTGATAACTTTTCAAAAAGTGATGCAGATACATTTCCACTGTATTAACAGCACTTGCCATCGTTGAGTCCTTGGAACACTTATTGGCCAAACAGTGATAGTACCGATGCCCTTTACATTGTTCACACACCTCATTATGTTGGTACAATTTATAATTCGGGCAAACCAATTTATAATCATGGGCTGTCAAAATTATAGGTATACCGGCTCGTTTCAATTCGTGAATAATAGATGGAGAAAGTTGATGATAGATATTGTGAAGATGTGCTACATCCGGGCGATGCGCTTTAAGTAATGCACGTAATTTTTTACGCGCTTCTAAAGAATAGATAATTTTAGCTGCTTGGCGAACTTTATCTGTTGGCGTTTGATTGTTATAGTCAATTTCATCAATAAAATAAGATTCATAGGGCGAAGGACGGTTTTTAGGCGACTTCATAGAAAAATGAATAACTTCATGTCCATTGTCTTCCAACAGTTGTATTAAGTTGAAGTAGTAAGCTTCACAGCCACCTTTTATGTAAAAATATTTGTTTATTTCGAGTATTTTCATATTAATCCCCTTTACCTTTAAAAATGTCTGATTATTATGATTTATAGTCATTATATCTTACTCATTCTCTTTTTACAAGTTAACTTGGGTCTTTTGACTCTCTCAGTTAATAAACTATATTTTTTGATAATGATTATTGTAAATTATAACATAAAGACGTCCGTTTGAATAGAAAAAAAAGAAGAGATTCGTAGAAAAATGAAGAAAGTAGAAAAAGCATATCTAAGATATGCTTTCTTAACATCTGAAATAGTCTAGATGTCATGACTATATATATCCAATACTCCATTTCGCAAAAAACCGCTTCTCATCTTCTACAGTATACAACATATTGACGTATATGTGGATGTTCCTGTCCTGTAATTCCATTGAATTGTCTCAAATTGTTGAGCTGATCATATAAAAGTTTCCATTTCGATGAGATTAGGACTTATGGCCACATTTAATGAACGCATTTGTACAATATCGCATTCAACTTTCTTTTTCCAATCCACGAGCCGTTGTCTCTCAACATCAAGATTTTTAAACACACCGTATATACGCCCCTGAATCTGCAATCTGTCCTCACTTCGAATGATTTCCATCGTCACACGGGTAATTTTTTGAGGATCTTGAGAATCACCATAGGAAAGCCATGACTCTACAAACTGATACGTTTTACCGGCACGTACCGTCGTGTCTATACCTAATTTAGGTGTAACACGTGTTGTAAACTCAATATTCGATTCCATAAAGCGTATATAATATTGAAAAATCAAAGCATTCAAAATATCATTTTCAGAAAAACCAATTTTGATAAATGCCTCATTCTTAATGACTTCAATACATGCCTCTATTTCCTCCCGTTTCATCGGCAGTGCTTGGCGCAAATCTTCAATCATATCAAACATAACGGCTTCCTTATTCTGAATCACTCTTCGAATTTTTACTAAATCCACTTCTGTCTCCATATACGTATCGACGACTTGATACCATGCCCTCTGTATGTGATATCGCGAAAAAACGGTAACCATTCCGATAATCAATCCTAATATACTCAATAGTAAAACACGATCTTGTTCAACCGTACGATCTAGCTGTAAGATAATCAAATAGCTGACTACTAAATAGATGATAATAGAAAAGCCAACAAAGCCATAAACTTTTTCTTCACTTACAATCTGTTCTTTAGCACTCTGCCTTGACAACCATTGTGTCATAAATATAGCCGTTATAAGAGGTATGATAACATCTAACGGATGGTACGCCTTCCATAACATAACAGCCTTTAATTGTTCATGATCCATCTGATAACTCAGTAGAAGTAACGCTATGAAGCGGCCCGGTGTCGCACAATAGGCATAGGATGTAATATAGAGCCATATTTTCTCACCCATGCTACATCCCTTAAACTGTTTGTACCAATAAATACCGACAATGACACATTGAAGAGCTATAACAGCTATGCGTATAGCTATCATAAAACCACCTCCTGTTTCGGAATATACAGACATATATAGCGAATGGAACGACCTCTTTCACATGGTCCCCTTTTTGCTTCATAAAAATAATGCCCACCATATTTATTCATAATAGTACGTACAATATGTAACCCATATCCGTGGGCGTTCGTATCTACTTTTGATGTATAGCCCATACGAAACCAGTCATTAATACGGCTCTCATCAACCGTATCATGACTATTACCGACCTTCACAATCACCCCGGTATCACTCATACTCATTTGAACAATAATCACACCTGTTTCATTCCTACCCATACATTTGTCCACAAGGGCTTCTATTGCATTGTCTATCAAATTTGCCAAAATCGTCACAAAATCATATTCACTTAGGGGGATTTCCTCAAGAACGTCTACGGGAATATCCGAATAAATATATAAATCTATATTCAAGCCACGGATTTTTCTGCTTTTCGATAAGAGGACATTACGCACCATAGGAAATTTTAATCCATAGGCCTCAAACCATCGTTTTTTTTCTTGATCAGAAGTAACAACAACCATAGGCTCTTTCTCCCGATCAATATAGAACACTTGATGCTTATACATGGCATCCTCACTGGCCGAATCCAAAAAACCGGATAGAATATTGGCGTATTCATGTTGGACCATGTGAATCTCCCGAATAATCGGCATCAGTTCCTTTTCAAGGGTTTTGTTATACTTCTTTTGTTTGGTATAGTCTAACTCTTCCTTAATGACCGTTAAACATCGGTAGCTAATCATATAAAAAACGGGATAGGTCATGACAAGAAGAATAATGGTCATAAGCTCAGGCTCAAGGTAATAAATTTCATTGATTAAAATACTCTGATAAATTACACCACTCATATTAATTGTCAAATAAAAATATCCCAATTTAGAAAAAGCCATCATCTGTTTATACACTAGTCGCAAATAATATTCAAACGGACACACTAAAACCGAAAGATAAAGGAACCATGACCTAATCGAAACCTCTAGCGGTATACATCGACTCAATACCGCGCTGAGTAACAGAAGTGTCAAACGTACATTCAACATGGCACTCAGATACAAAATGCCCTCTTTATAAGAATGTTTCCATCGTATGGGAATAACATCCATAACAAGAAACACAATCAGAAATATAATTGTCATCGCACCATTCACCCTCACTCATCTAGCATATATCGTCTACGATTCCTTTATAACTGGTTCCCACAGGAATCCCTTCTTCCTTACCGTTGATATGTACAATAACAAAACCACTCCGCTTCTCTAAATGTCTAATATGATCGCGATTTACTATATAACCGCGATGGATTCTTAAGAAACGCTTTGACGGCAATTCTGTTTCCAATTTAGACAGTGGATATCGTCCGATACTGAAATCTCCATTGGTGCAAAAAACTGTTGTATCTTTATTATTTATTTCTATATATAGAATATCATTGAGTTCAAAAAACAGATTCACTTGTTTCCGTTTTATAACTAAGCGTTCCGATTCACTCTTAACGCGTCTGTACTCAAAAAGATGTCGTATTTGCTTTTTGAATTCTTGGATAGAAAACGGTTTTTGAAAATATAATTGACACTTACTGTGATTGTAGGACTGAATAATCTGATGTGTTGCTTCCCTTGTTCCTGTAATTATTACAACATATGTCATCTCATATTCCTTTAATCTTCGAATATAATTGATAAAATCATGGCCGGATCCGTCCGGTAGTTCCAAATCCATAACAAAGAGTTGATACGTATTTTTTTCTATATTTAAAATAGCTTCTTTCAGCGTATTCACATGATCCACGTAGGAAATTTCAGATAATGATAATAAATGTTGTCTTAATTGATCCCCTAAAAGCATATCATCTTCTACAATTAACACTCTATTCATATTGCGTCACCTTTTTCTCTATATTTGTACCTTTTATTGTAACATACTCATAATAGTTATGACAATCATGGAATCTTTGTTTAATATGTGCTAGTATGAATACAGACTACTCATCCAGCTGTTATAAATTTCCGGAGGACTCAACATGCAACAACGCACCCCTTTATCGAAACGACTCATTCCAGGGGCAATCCTTCTACTTGTGATTGCTCTTCTTATATACATTTTTTTTGCTTCACATCACATTCCATCAACCATGCCGACAGATGACTATACGACTCACTCTCTTTTTGATACCGCTACTTTTGATTCAACGTCAGGAAATATCGAATTTTCTGTCGATACGAATCTGCTCAATAACTATTTAGCTGACAAGTCTTCAACCGTCTCCATTTATTCAAATAGCGACCTCTCTGTTGACACTATATTTTTTGATGCTGAAACTTCTCGTGTCGGATTTACGCTTTTGAAAGACAATTCCTCTCCGGTATACATTGAGGGAACTTATGACGCAAGTCTTCATGGCGATTATTTATCCTTTTCTTTGACAAAAGACACCGTTGGCTCGTTGCCCGGATTTATATCAACCCTCTTTCAAAACGATTACCAATCATTAAGACTGGACATACCGATAGCTCCATTGCTAAGCCCCTTTGACAGAATATATCTAGATCATATGCCTTCTACGCTTCCTTTAATCTTTAACGAAGGTCGTCTATCTCAGAACGAACAATTAAGCGGCTATATTCCTCCAACGAGTCCACAATGGCTACGGATTACGGATACTCTTATTGATATGTCCGCTCTATATCCTTATGACGCTCGCGAGGCATCCTCTGTTTCTACTGAAAGCTCCCTTCGCACAATGCACATAAGTCAACTCACTTATATGCTCGAAACCCTTTATGCGTCGCATCTTGTCGATGATTTTACCGAGTTCAATTGGCAGATTCAACCGGTTACCAATCCGGATCAGCGGTCCTACGCTCTATTACTTTCTGACACGCGAACAAGCTATCAAACGGTAATCAATGTCTTATTTGATACGAATGGACACGTGTCTAACGTAGCCTATCCTATTGATCGGGATGCTAATGACGATAATAACTCCGTATTAAATCAGACCACAGCTCTCTACTTGAAAGAAACACTCAATGACAGGCTTCAGACCTTTTCCAATAGCCAAGTTGACTCGTTATCGATAACTGATTCAAGCCTTCAGCCTACTACCGGTGATATCCAATTAACCGTCCAACCGGATACGTGGACCATTCTTGTCTATATGATTGGCTCTGACCTGGAAAGCGGCTACAACTTTTATACCAATACAATTTCCGGCAATGCATCTAAGGATTTAAGGGAAATGATGGCAGCTTCCTATAACCCTAATGTACAAATCGTCGTACAAACAGGGGGAACGACACATTGGGATATTGATACTATTAACCCTTTGATTAATCAACGCTTCTTAGTCAAAAATGGAGAGCTCATTCCTCTTAAGGACTTGAAACTGTTAAACATGGTACGTTCTCAGACACTTTCTGATTTTGCCCTATGGGGTATCGACGCCTATCCGTCTGATCATGTGGCTCTCATCTTATGGGATCATGGCGGCGGTTCTTTGTATGGCTTTGGTGTTGATGAATACTATCCTAATGATAGCTTTACTCTCGACGAACTGGCGCGATCCCTTCAAGTCATTACGGATTCTTATGGTAAATCTCTTGAAGTTGTAGGATTTGATGCCTGTCTTATGGCTACACTTGAAACGGCCAATATTGTGTCCCCTTACGTCAATTACTTAATCGCCTCAGAGGATACAGAACCGGAATCCGGATGGGAATACACACGCTTATTAAAACTTATCGATCGTTACCCGGTGTCATCGGGAGAAACTTTTGGTTCATTTGTCATCGAGAGTTTCTATGATTCATTTTCTGACGATTCTATAAACCACCGAGTCTTGACCCTGTCTGTCATTGATTTGAACCTCGTCTCACCTATTGTTGAAGCGATGAATAATATCCTACCGGAGATAGATTATGCGACAATGACACAGCTTATACCGAGCCTTAAAGCTATTGGTGGAACTTCCTTGGATAACGGCTATACAGATCATTTCGATTTATATGAATTTAGCCGTTCTCTTCCAAAAAGGCTATCCAAAGAAGCTGCACAGTTAGAATCTGCACTTAATGAAGCTATTGTGTATCATGCAGAAGGCGTCTTAACCATTCAGGCAAAAGGTCTTAGCTTTTACTTGCCTTACTATGATATTCGTTATCCGTACCATATCAAAAGCTATTATACTCCGGTTACTTTTTCTGACACCTATCTGGAGTATCTATCCGGCTTTTTGGATTATAAAGCACTCGTTACCTCGGATAATACAGATATCCCTTTTACCATTCAAGATAGCAATCGACCTTATACCTTGACAATTCCTGATGATTATGTGACTCAAGTAGCCGATGTATACCTTGGTATATCCTATATAGATCACCGTCTTGATTACGACCGAACTGTTGATTTAGGCTATGATGCTCTAGCCTACCCTCTGTCACAATCCGGTATGTATGAAGAAAATTTTGGCCTATGGCCCTCCATCGGAGTACAACCTATTCCGGTATATCTGACCCATAACGGCACTGAAAGCATTAACTATGAAACCCCAATTTTACTCAATGGGGAGTCGGCTACCATGATGCTTGCCTATATCTATGCGACCGATACTTATGAAATTGCAGGTATTCGTAAGTCTTCCACGGACGGTAATAAAAACGATCCCGGAAATTCAATCATCGATCGTAAAACCTTATCGCTAAATCCAGGTGACCAGATAGACATCCTATACGATATCTATGACCCTGAAGATAAGCGCTGGTATGACGAAACCCTCTACTCCTTTATCATTGATGACAAAGGAACCCTTCCTATTATTGATAACTATCAAATTCAACGTGATGATTTTAAGGATTATCGCATGCAGTTTGTTGTCAAAGACACCCATGGAACGCTTTATTATTCCCAGTTGCTTCATCCCCTCCGATAGGGTATCATAAAAGCACGAAACTTTACTATAGCACACTATGCACTTAATCATGATTGGAGGAAACACATGGAATTTAATCATACACACGTATTCTCTACAATTGAAGCTACGCTCAAGACGTTTATCCAAGAGGTTGAAGGACTTCCCCCTTTTGACTGGAATCTGTACTCCCCTGAGGAAACAGTCATAGTCATGGTCGATATGATCAATGGATTTGCCAAATACGGACCTTTATCAAGCCCTTATGTTGATAATATGATCCCCCAAATAGGTCGCTTTTTGGATGAAGCAATTGTTCGCGATATCCCAATTATTTCATACCGTGATGCTCATCCCGATGATACTGCTGAGTTCAGGTTCTTCCCACCTCACTGCTTAGACGGCAGCGGTGAATCCGACTTAGTTCCTGAACTGGAACGCAAAGAACTCATTGATATTAAGAAGAACTCCACTAATGGCTTTCTTGCCCAAAATCCACTTACTGTTATATCTAAGCCGTCAAGTATTAAATCCGTGCTTGTTATCGGGTGTGTGACAGATATCTGCATTCGTGATTTTGCCACAACAATGAACAAGTATTTCCAAGAAATCAATCAAAAGGCTGATGTCATTCTTATCGAAAACCTTATCGATACCTATGATATTGAAGGCATTCATGATCGTCAAAGCGAGCACTTGCTGGCTCTTTACCAAATGAGTCAAGCCGGTATCAAAATGTTCCGCTACATGGATAAATAATCTTATTATTACTACCAAAAAAGGGCAAATGCTTATGCATTTGCCCTTTTTAATCATTCTCAACTTATTCAATGTAGAGTCGTTCATCCATATTTGCCATAAGATCCTCAAGATAAGCTTTTAGCTCATCCTTCAAGTCATCTCGTCTAAGGCCAAATTCAACGGTTGCTTGCAAAAAGCCCATTTTATTACCCACATCATAGCGCGTTCCTTTAAAATTATAGGCATAAACTTTTTCTTCTTCTGCTAAACGCAATAATGCATCCGTCAATTGAATCTCACCACCGGCTCCCGGTGTTTGTGTTTCAAGGTAATGGAAGATTCGCGGTGTAATTATATAGCGTCCTAATATAGCCATATTCGTTGGCGCTTTTTCTCTTGCCGGCTTTTCCACCATGCTGTTTACAGAATATACACGCTCTTCAATCTTTTTCCCATCCACGATACCATATTTATCTACATGTTCCCATGCTACATCTTGAACACCTAGAACACTGCCACCTTTTTCATCATAACAATTCATGAGTTGTTTTAACGCCGGTACTTGGGACGCAACAATATCATCACCTAGCATAACACCAAACGGTTCATCACCGATAAAAGCTTTTGCCTTTAATATTGCATGACCTAGGCCTAACGGCTCTTTTTGACGAATAAAGTGAATATCCACTAAATTGGATATGTCTTTAGCAATCTTTAATAGCTCCGTCTTCTCCTTCTCTTCAAGGGTTTGTTCCAATTCAAAGGATTTATCAAAGTGATCTTCTATCGACTGCTTATTACGACCGTTTATAATAATAATATCCTCTATCCCTGCTGCCAAAGCTTCTTCTACAATGTATTGAATTGTTGGTTTATCTACAATCGGCAGCATTTCTTTCGGCTGTGCTTTCGTCGCGGGTAAAAAACGCGTTCCTAATCCTGCCGCAGGTATCACTACTTTTCTAATTTTACTCATATACTAGTCCTTCCTCTCCGATAACTTTCTTTGTCTCTTTCCTATTTTTTTCACAATTCTATCTATCATTTTACGATATCTGACAATGATTGTCAATTAACGTCTATTTCATTTCTAATACGATATCCATCACCTGCATCAATTTATCCTTTACAATAGGTTTGACAACAAAGTGCTTCGCCCCCATTTTCAGGGCCTGAAGAACAAATTGACGCTGTCCCAATGCACTCACCATGATAATCTTTGCCTCAGGATTGTAATTCAGAATCCGTTCCACAGCTTCAATACCACCTAATGTGGGCATACTGATATCCATGGTCACCACATCCGGATTACTCCGCTGATATTCTACAAATGCATTCCTTCCGTTATTGGCTTCACTAATAACCTTATGCCCTTCACTTTCAAACATTTCCTTTAACTTTAATCTAAAATATGTCGAATCATCTACAACAAGTATGGTTGCCATAATATCCCTCTTTTCTTTATGAGATTTTGCTCATCGGTATATTCAAAATAATATCTGTCGATTGTCCATAGTCACTTAAGAGATAAACAAATCCATCCATCTGTTCCACAGCTTCTCGAACAGATGACAGCCCTACCCCTCGTCCGGCAATTAAATCGACCTCTTTACGCAAGGACATACGATCCTCAAAAAGCAACTGTAGCACTTCTTCATCCCGCATAACGTCCAACTCTTCACGACTCATTAATTCTCTATCCAATGCTTTCACTCGGACAGCTTCCGGATTAATGCCTTGCCCATCATCAGATATTCGAATTTCAAGACGATTACTCGTTCCAAAAGCAGGACGAATCGATACGATAATTTGACCATAAGAATCTTTGCCTTTATTCACACGTTCTTCTGCTGTCTCAATACCATGGGCTATACAATTGCGAAAAATAGCAGAAATATGCCAAGTGAGTGCATCCATTTTATATGGATCCACATAATAATCTTGTCCTTGAACCTGTAACGGTAAAACAGATTTACCCATAACCGAAGCCAATTCTTCTATATATTCATCATAATCTTTAAGAATGTCCTTCAAATTTATGAATCGAATTTCATCTAAACGGCGAAGAAACTCTACTGCATGAGGAACCTCTTTATAGTGTGCCAAAAAGAATTTTTTGATTTCGTCAATTTGACTATTCGTCACGATAAATGTATCTTGATACCGTTCTAATTCACCTTGATCAAGGGCCTTATGCAACATCTTAAAATCTTTTTCTAATGCCTCATTAAGGGCGTTATGGCAAGACTTAGCACATTCCATTCGATATGTCTTGTCCTTGCCTCGACTTGCTTCAAATTTACTCTCTACACGGTGCAATTCATATTCTACACTTTTAAAACCAAATTGTCCCATATTTCCCTTTAATGTATGAATCATTCGCATAGCTCGCTCATCCATGGCATAGGTTTCCATTTGTTTCATCATTCGTCGAAAATGCATTAGCAAATTCGACAACTCGCGACGATGCTTCAAGGCATTAATAATAAATCGCTTTTCCTCTTCCTTTTTGTCGATTATATGTTCAAGGCGTCGCAATTGGGTAACATCATTTAAAAATACGTCGAGCTTTCGATGATAAAAATCGTAACGATACTGGAGAACAAAGAGCCTTTCATTACGTTTGATTTCTTGGGGTAATAATTCGACAAAGCCTTCAACAGAGTTCCTGTCTTGTTCAAATATGGCATCGAGTATTTCTTTTAAGAAGCAAGCCTCTTCTTCATCTTCAGGAAAAAGCACCTCTTCAATTGCTTTTCCCAACAAATCATCTCCGAAGATACCAAAACATACGTTATTAACAGGCGCTATAACGCGATGTCTATTGCCAATACACAAAAACCCTTCTTGAATCCGCTTCTGCACAAGGGATGAATCGCCATCCTCTTGTTCCTTATCCTTAGCATTACCGACTGTCCATCGTTCGAACTGTCTAGCATACTCTTCTCCAATTTCCCAAAATTCGATAAATACCAAATACCCGCCCATTCCGATAAACACAAGAATAATAAAACTTATCTGTAAACTTTCAGGCACATAATTATTAACACCTTCAAACACAATGAGGTTAAATAAGCTTATCGTTGTCATAAGCAACCCTACAGAAATAATCGTCACTTTCTGCAAGTCCCTTTTCCGATAATGAATCAGATAAATCAGAATAAAAATGCTATTTACTATCAAAAGATAGTTTAACACTTCCGCCAACTTTCCATACTCAATGCGGTCAAAAACAATCACATTCGAAAGAATAACGACTAAAAGACTCCATAGTGGAGGATTAAATTTACGTGGAGCATTCAAGAAATGGCTAACTGATAAAAACAGGAAAAACACGGATGCATGATAACCTACCATAATAATCTTTTTGAATGCCATATACGAAACAAATGTATACGGAATTTCCACAAAATTTGCCATCACCAAACTTAAGGTCACACATGTCAACCCATAATAAATATAACCACGACGGTAATTCAATTGTTTCCTTAATGCCAGAATGATTATCGCCAAAAAGATAGCAGCGATAAGCGCAATATAGAAAGTACTTTGAGACAATTCTTCTAAAACGGCATTAAGAACGTAATGTGTATAACCGTTCTTATCCGTTAACATGTAAATATTGCCATTAATTCCCGTTTTTGACGGACTGAATAGTTCAATTGTCAGTCGATTATCATAGCTGTATAATTCCGATTCTCTAAATGGGATAAAATAGATGCTATCCCATATATTAGAGTGTCCACCTGGATTACCATAAGTAGCAATGACACGTCGATTCAATGTTACCTGCATATATTCAGCATTGGGTTTTTCTATGACAAGATACCAGGTATCCGGGATTGATGCATTACCTGTCGTACTATCTAATAACTCCAGTTTATCAAAGTAATACCCAAATATATAGCTATGATCTTGCATCTTTGTAAACTGTTTGGCATCAATTCCGTCTAAATCCTCTCCATCTTGCTGATAGGCTTCCCCATCAACCAACGCAAAGGTTGTCTTATCCAATTCGGCATGTTGAATCCGATTATGAATAAGGCTCATAACGACACTATATGCTACCGTCAAAAGTAATACTATAAATATTATAAACAAAAATCGTCTCATACTAGCTGAGATTCTCATGGTCATCATCCTTGCAAAGCCTATTGACGCATCGCTTCAACCTACACGATTTCATCAAAATACACTTCTTTAAGCATCGGTTTGCATGTGTCAAGGTTGCATACCATCATATATGGACGATAATCATAGATGTTACTGCGATTATAAGAAAAGCACTTGGCTATAGGATTCCGGTTCACCTCATGCAGGATGAGCTTCTGCCCTTCAGCAAGTTGAACCAACCCCTTTGCTATGAGCTCATAGCCTTTCGGTGTCGACAATTCCTTCGGTATATATACCTTGCGGACATCACATGCCCCTTGATTATAGACAAGGGCTATGGCTCCGTTAATTGAGTAAACAATACCTGATTCAGAACTAATTTCCTGATAAACTTGCCGTGCATATTTATCGGTTATTATCGCTTCCATTGTTCTACCCATCTGGTAATTCTCAGATATAATCAAGTCACAGAATGCCTTCATCGATAAGCTTTCAATTGATAATTGTGCTAAATCCTCTGATTTATTAGGGTATAAATGACTTATAATCGTAGTATTATATTGATAGGATGCAAAGTAAAAATCAAACGGTGCATAATACCGCTCATCAGCAGGCATTAATACCATTACTTTGATCCCCTCTGACGCAGCAATATCCTTTGCTTTGTCAATCATTGCAGCCATAATACCGCGCCGACGGTATTCCGGCTTTGTCGCCACCGCAACTATATAATAAGTCTTAACGGACTTGCCTTGGTCTGACACCATATAGGGGTTCATATGGAGCATGGCTGCGACTTCTCCGTTTTCTTCCGCGAGAATCATGGTGTTATGATCCGTAACCTGTTGGAAATAAAAATCAAGATAATTCGAGCTATCCTCAGGAAAAACTGCCTCCCAAAGATGTCTTAACTGCTTATAATCCTTTGCCTTAGCTATGCGTATTGTCATCCCAAGACCTCACTTACTCTTCCATCTTCTCATGAACCATATACTTATGTTCCAATCGTATCGGTTCGTAGGATTCTTTACTTTTACGCAACCCAGGTAATCCGATATCATCTTCTCGATTCACTAAAGTAACCTCGGGATATGTCTGTACCAAAAATTGCTGACCAAGATAAGGATATAGGCCTCGAATCTCTGCATTTGCTTTTTCGACATGAATAATAGCTTCTGTTCCGTGATTAATTGTAGAGCCGACTGTAAACCCTTCCAACTTGCCATCAATATATATACCGCCTGCCTTCGCTTGCAAACGTTCCATATGCTTTATAATATAAAGAATACCTTCCATCTCATCATCTATACGACTCGATTCCGTTTCTTGACTATCCAGCCATAAGGCTAGCACATCTTCAATATCGGCCAAATCTTCCACCGTTAATTCTCTATACTCAAAACGACCTTCATTCTCTCTCAAGAAGGCGTTGATATGGTTCCTTTTCTTACGCAATTTCTTTCCTGGAAGTTCTCTTAATCGATCCGCTTCATACAAATAGTCACTAAACTTTCGATTGTAAGTAATTTCGTATGTATCACCATATCGCTCTTTTACAAAGTCTGCATACTCTTGGTCTACAGAAAACAAACTAACCGGATCGTCGTGTCTTGCAAAAACTGACTTAATTGCTTCGAAGCTTTCTTCAAAATACGCAGGTTCGCACAATGGCATTTGCGCATAAAAATTACCTTTATATAGGCCAAATAGGACACAAAAATGGTCATCATAATAGACATGTGGATTATTCCGACTCTTCCACATAAATAATGTGGTCATGTCAAATTCACAACTATATATTTCACGCTTTTCAAGAAAACTCCGTAACTTATCAATATTCTCAATTTCTAGTGGACTTAGGCCCTCACATCGTATGTCATTATCACATTCACTTACTTGCATATATACCTCTTTCTAGTTATCAGCTCACGGGATGTCGTTTGCCAATGCATAACAGTATCAATTAAATATATTATATCAAAAGGGTGCGCGTAAAGCAATTTTTATACGTAAGCCACTATTTATTTTTTGGGCGCAGGACCACTGCTTTCCCGAATTACAAGAGACGGAACAACTTTTTGCAACATCTTTGTGGGCTTCTCCTCAATAGCTGATATTGCTGTATCAACAAGGGCTTTCCCAAAGGTATGATAATTATAATCAATACTCGTCAACTTGGGAATTAACAACTCTGAAATATAAACATTATCATAACTAACTACCGATATATCCTCAGGTATTCTTAAACCATTTTCTAAGATGCTACGGATAACACCTGCCGCCAGAAAATCGTTAATGGCTACAACTGCGGTCGGAATGTGATGTGCAAGCATTTTATTCATCCCGTCATAGCCTATGTCATAGTCATAACTCCCCTCAACAATATACTCCGGATTAAACGGTATATTATGGCGTTCCAATACCTTTTGATAGGTTTTGTACTTGACATGTGTTGAAAGAACATTATTACGTCCGCCAATAAACACAAAGTCCTTATGTCCCAACTCAATCAAGTGTTCCATAAGTAGTTGAGCCGACCTTTCCGCATCAATTTGAACCTTATAGCAGTCTGTCCCATCTAACTTCCCCGTTACAACCATAGGTATATACTGGGTAATCCCCTTAACTTTCTCTACATAGGCTTCATCGGAATCTAAATCATCACCACGTCCGCCTAACTGGATAATGGCATCCACTTTTTGCTGTCTAAGCATATCCAACTGGGCACTCTCTATGTCTGTTAATCCGAAAGAGTTGCATAATAGCACCGTATATCCGGCTTCTTTAGCGGCTATTTCACAAGCAACAAAGGTTTCCGCATAAAAGGGGTTACGAACATCTGCCGCCACAATACCTAAGACACGAGATTTGGTATCAGATAATCCTCGTGCCAGTGCATTGGGCTGATAGCCGTAAAAATCAATAAGTGCTTCAATTTTTTCTCGCTTCTTTTGACTCACTTTGGTTTTATTGGTCAGCACCCGTGATACTGTCGCAGTAGATACCCCCGCCTCTTTGGCAATATCATAAATCGTAACAGGTCTTCCGTTGATTTCTTTTGGATTTTTCATTGCCATCCTCTATCCTTTCACATAAATCTACTCTCTATAATTATACAATTTGGATATCAAATTATACGCTTTGATACCCAAATCACTTACTCATCATAAAAGAATAAAATTACTCTGTCAAGAAATATTACGCACCTTCTGTCAATTGCACCTGTTGCCGTCCTACTGCTTCTCCTCCGTCAATCGATACTGAAATATCTCCCGGTTGATTACGGCGCACATAAACAATCGCTTTCCCTTGATAGCAACGGCGTCTATTGGATATATAAGGTGTCACATCCGATAAATTGCCATTATCAATTCCAAGATAGTCGCCATTACCTTCAACCTGAACCTTAAGCCATACTGCATCTGTCGGCACCGTTCTATCACTACTGTCTTGAACCTCTACTTCAATTTGATAGATATAACCGGCCATAGCCGATACTTCCTTATAAGTTCTATCCGTTATGCAATCACTCGCTTTATAGACACGATAGTTCAAATGATGACTTTCTCCTGTTGTCTCTACTGTCTTAACAGCCACTTGCTCGCCCTCTTCATTGTATAAATAGGCTGTAAGTTGACCTTCTTCAAAAGGTATCCTCACACTGTATCGGTGCTCTTCACTCTTGTTCTTGTCCATCTGACTTTCTCCGATACAGGTATCATTGAGATAAAGTTTTGTACTATATCCCTTACGCTTTAAAGACCAGTAGCAACTCACGTCAATCATCTCTCCCGGCTTATAATTCCAATGAAAATATTCTTCATATGCCTTCGACTCTTCACATTCTACGGGCTTTGTACTTATATATATACTAGGTTCATCAAGCCAATAGGTTTTGCGACGTTCAAATTTAGGTTTGATAAATCCTGCTGTTGTTATCATACCGGCTCCCGAACCATAAATAGGCCATCCTCTAGCCTCACCAAGATAATCGATTCCTGTCCACAAGAACTGACCACTTATATAAGGAAGATTTTCTACTGCCTTCCATGCTTCATAATTATGTCCATTCTCACTCCCGATGATCGGCACTTGTGGAAAACGTTTATGATCGTCTTCATACAAATGCTCTTTGTAGTTGTATCCGGCAAGATCCACCATAGTCATTAGGCCGATTTGTGTGGATAATTCAGGAAATGCTGCTGCCAAAGTGACCGGCCGTGTCTTATCCTCTTCCCGTACAATATGAGCAAGTTCCATACCTATCGTTATCATGCGTTCTGCATTGGGTTTATTCGGATCATACATCCGTTCTGCACTAGGCTTATTGGCATCGTTATTTCCTGTCATCTCTTGGAATAAAGGATGACAGTATGGATCATTAGGATAATCAATTTCATTGCCTATACTCCATGCAATGATAGACGGGTGTATCCGATTTTGTCGCACCATAGCTTGCAAATCTGCTTCATGCCACATAGGAAAGGCTTCATAATATCCTTCATGCTTCGGCGGATATACATTATGTCCTGTAGACCATTTGTTCTTCGGATTCTCCCATTCGTCAAAGGCTTCATCCATAACAAGGAAACCCATATGATCGCATAAGTCATACAGCTCCGGCATATGAGGGTTATGGCTACATCGTATCGCATTACAACCACTTTCTTTTAATCGTTCTAAGCGTCTTTGCCATACTTCCTTGGTCATTGCCGCACCTAGACAGCCACCATCATGGTGAAGGCATACCCCTTTGATTGTCATCGGCTTTTGATTCAATAAAAATCCCTCATCCGGATCAAAATAAATCGCTCGTATACCGACGTCTACCGTTGTAACAGGAAGGTCTTCTAACAGGGAAGATTCCTGTTCATATGCCTCTCTAATATAGTATAGTTGAAGACTATATAGATTCGGTTCTTCCACTGACCATAATTTCGGATGTTCCATATTGCCTTCAATCTTATAGCTTACTGTATCCTTTGCTTTACTTGTCACTATCGTTTCTTCTTCAAACGCAATGTCTTTCCCGTCATATAATCTTGCTACAACACGGATTGTTTCATCTTCCCTTCCATGATTGACTATATCCTGAGAAATCTGAATAGATGCTGATATCTTCTCCTTAGCAAAATCGATAGACGTCGAAAACGCTAGGCTATCCAGCTGCGGATGAACGGGGTTTGCTATATTCAGCCATACCTTCCGATATATCCCACTTCCTGTATACCACCTTGAATCGGCTATATCTGTATGAACAACCTTCACGCACAGGACATTTTCTTCTTCCCCATAAACAAGTCGATCACTGATATCATACTGAAATCCGATGTAACCGTTAGGCCTTTGGCCTAGGTAATAGCTATTTATCCAAACTTGACTGTTTTTATAGACTCCGTCAAAGACAATATCTATATGTTGACCTTCATAGTCCTTCGGAAGCTTAAAATGCAAGCGATACCAACCGGTACCACCGGGCAGGTATCCCGTACCACTGGAACATTTTTGAGAAAAAGGCATACTCACTGCCCAGTCATGGGGAATGGACACAGGCGTCCAGCTTGCATCATCATACCCTTTATACCATGCGTTCTCACACTCTCCGTAGTGAAAGCGCCAATTTGATTGTATCGTCATCTGTGTAGCCATGGTTTATCCCTACTCCTTCCATTTAGCCGATATCCGGTTCATCCATCAATGTAATATACGACGTCGTCTTTCCTTCCGTTTCAAAGATAACAACGTCATTCATGCCCATTTTTAATAACGGGCCCGGGATATATAATCGTTTTTGTGGCCCGATTTCCCAGAATCGACCGATGTTGAAGCCATTTACAAATACACATCCTTTACCCCATCCTTCAAGATCGATATAGGTATCACCCACTTCATCAACATCAATGTCAAAGCGGTAGAATGCAGGGACCCCTTCCTTATACTCTTTAGTAAAATCAACACGACTGATATCATCTAACGGCAACGTATAGTGCTCCCATCCCAAATGCATATGTCCATTGATCTGTACACAATGATGGATACCTTTGCGTTGGCGTTCCATAAGCGGTCCGAAATTCACACGCCCCATATTCTCCACGAGAATGTCGAGTTGAGCGTCTTCATTTATGTCTCTGTCAAGGGTGTGTTCTTCGAGCAATTCTAAATCATATAATGTCGTAACATGTTCCTGATCTAGGAATAAGTGTGCTCGATCATTCGCTTCCCATAAACGAATCTTTTCCAGTCGTTCCTCTGTTGATAGTGTCGTTCTATATAGAATATAACCATAACCTTGATCCAGTTTTTCCATGGATTGGGTATATGTTTCAGTGATTGGCGATGTCAAATCTTCAAGAACAGCAAATAAACCTACTTGATTGGCCACATCATGACGACCGTAGGATTTTCGCTTAATCGTTGTACTAAAGGTTAGCTCCGGAAGTGCATTATACTTAGTCATTACCTCTCTATAGCGGTGAAATTTTTCCGTTAACTGTCCATCTTCCGTTAACACGGCATCATAATCATAAGACGTTACGTCCGGCATCAATCTCCCATAATAATTGGAACCATTCATAAATCCGAAGTTCGTACCTCCTTGGAACATATAAATATTCACATGTCCCAGTTCCACCATTTTATCAAAGTCCTTGGTACTTTCTTCAAGCTTACCGGTCATATGTCCACCATTGCCCCAGTGATCGAACCAGCCAACCCAGAATTCTGTACACATAAGAGGACCACCCTCGGTATGTTTTTCCAGCACCTTAAAACGTTCTTCTGTTCTTGACCCAAAATTCCCCGTCGGTAATACACCCTTTATACTGCCACCTTTGAGGCTATCATAAAACGGTCCGTCTGATGTTACTAACGGTACTGTTACGCCGTGCTTTAACATCAAGTCACGCATAGCTTCCATATAAGAGGTGTCATTGGCATAGTAACCGTATTCGTTTTCGACTTGCATAAGAATAACAGGTCCACCTTTATCAATTTGATAGGGTGTAATCTTTGGCAATAGTACACGATAGTAGGCATCTACTGCATCAAGAAATGCGGGATCAGTGGAACGCAAACGCATGGTCGGATTTTTTAACAACCACCATGGCAACCCACCAAACTCCCACTCGGCACAAATATAAGGAGAAGGACGAATAATCACATATAAACCCAATGCTTGTGCCAATTGAATAAAACGTTCTATATCCAATCGTCCTTCAAAATGGTAGGTACCTTCATAGGGTTCGTGTATATTCCAAGGAATATAGGTCTCCACTGTATTACACCCCATGGCTTTACATTTTTCCAAACGGTCTTGCCAGTATTCCGGCATAACGCGGAAGTAGTGAATAGCTCCGGATATTATTTTAAAAGGTTCTTCATTCAAGTACATTGTGTCTTTAATTTCAAATTTGTTCATATTCTTTCTCCTATGACAGTGGATGTTCCCTATCTTTAAAAGAATAGGGGAGCTGACATCTATGCATCAACACCCCTATTCATACTGTCATTTCTTCATTTCTGTCGTCTTGTATCTGTTGCTGTTATACGCTTATTTGTATAATGCGTCAAATTGCTCTTGCAAGGTTGCTGTTACATCTTCGATACCTGCTTGTTTTAACGCATCTTGCATTTCTGTTACAATCTCCTCTGCAGTTCCTGGGAACTTACCATAGGCGATTTGTTTTGTATAATTTGTATATACTTCATTGACGTTTTGAATTTTACCTTGAATATCATCAACTTCCGGTACAAATTGACCATAAGGATATGGGATTTTGATTTTGTCATATTCCGCATATAGGTCGTCAATAACATCCCATTTCAGGTTCGCATCTTTGATTTCTAAGTCATCGTTACGTCCCCACCAGTAGTTTGTCATGGCATTAATGTTATCTGTATCCGGATTATATCCTTCAGGTGTTGTTCTTAATCCATCATCATTGATCTCATAGGAAACGCCTTCGATACCATAGCATAATAAGTGGTAAGCTTCAGGGTCATTTCTAAGAATATCATAGACCATTAATGCACGTTCCGGGTTTTTACTTGCTGCCGAGACTGCCATTGCTCCATGTGTGATAGATAATGCTACAACGTTTTGACTTTCTTCACCAAAGTAGAAGAAACCACTCGCTGCATCCGGGTCATCTTTATAGATTGTATTTGCCGGTGTATGGCTTACTAAGTCTCTCCATGTTTGAGTATGATGTTGTTCTGCTGCTACACGACCGATGCGATAGTCATCACGGTTTGAAGATGCTGTATTATTCAACACATCTGTTTTCCAAACACCGATTTCATCCCATTCTTTCATTAATTTAGCAAATTCAACCATCATTTCTGTTTCTGTGTAAGCCGGTGTGATGATATTGTATAAATCATCTTTTGTACCGCCCCACAAAGCACTTGATGCTATACCGTCAATAGGAACGAAGTTAGAATGTGATGCAATCCAACCATTTGCCATTGTTGCATAGTTTGTTCCGTCTGAATCCCAAGGAATGATGTCAGGATATGCTTGTTTCACATATCTAAAGTATTCTGTCATATCTTCCCAACTATGTACGCCATTTTCCAATCCGGCTTCTTTTGCCCAGTCCAATCGGTAAATAAAACCATGGTTTGTCCATTGCGCATAGTTGTTCTCAGGCATGAGATAAATCTCACCGTTGTACTTTGTTAATTCCCATTGGTCCGGGGTAACACTTTCCCATGTTTTCGGAGCATATGTTTTTAACATATCTTCTGAAAGTTCAAGGAACGCACCGTTTTTAGCATTTGGCCATGCATCCAACCAGTCTGATGCTGTACCGACAAGATCAACACTACCGTCCATTTGAGCTAATGTTAGGTTATAGTTCGCTAAGTAGTCTGTCCAACCAATGTAGTAAATTTCTAATTCTGCATTTACTTTTTCCGTCAAGATTGCGTTTAATTTTTCCATCATATCATCTAGACGTTGTGCTTTTTCACCATCCGGTTTATCGCCTGTTACCATATAAGTAATGGTTACATGTTCGGATGTGTCGATCCCCCCATCATCACTTACAGGTGTATCCCCACTGCTATCATTGCCTTTGTTGTCATCACCCGTATTGTCTTTGCTCGTTGAATCTGAAGAACCACAGGCTGCTAAACTGAATGCCATTAACATTACCATTAAAAGTGCCAATACTCTTCGTTTCATAACTACCTCCATTATTTTGTGTGTGTTGAGCAGATTACATTTCTCTATGCAACCTACATATGTATTAAATCTAAGAAATTGTCTCCTTATACAATTTCTCAGTTTTAACCGCTAATACTTGCTTCTTGCTTAACCTTTAACGGCTCCTACAGTAATACCGCTAATAAAGTAACGTTGTACAAATGGATATAATAAGATAATTGGGCCGGTTGCCAGCACGGCATTCGCCATTTTAACTGTATTCGTCGGAATATCTGCTAATGTAACGTATTGTCCTGCTACGGAGTTTTTCAATTGGTCCATTTTGTTGACGACTTCATATAATGTATATTGCAATGGTTTTACTTCAACTCGAGTACTTAAGAATAGAGAGGATTGGTACCACTCATTCCAATATCCAAGAGCTAGGAAAAGTCCAATCGTTGCTAAAGCCGGTTTTAACATTGGAAAAATCAAGCGAATGAAGATGGTCATATCCCCTGCCCCATCAATTTTCCCGGATTCTGTGATCTCATGGGGTATGGCCTTAACGAAATTCTTCATAAGAATAATAAGCCAAGGTGACATCATCAAGGGAAGAAGGACTGCAAGATAACTATCTTTCAAATGATATGTTTGGGTCATTAATAGGTAATAAGGTGCCAACCCTGCTGTAAATAAACTTGTGAAATAGATATAGAAGGAGATGACATTGCGAAATGGGAAGTCTTTCCGTTGAATGGCATAACCAGTCATTGAAATAATCCCTAATCCTACAACTGTTCCAATGGTTGTTAATAGAATAGTGAGTATATAGGATTTCCATATGGCCCCACTTTTTGTAATCATCTCATACGCAAGCAAGGTGAAATCCTTAGGAATAAGCTTAACACCCTCCATACGAATGACTTCGTCGGATGTAAACGAACTACCTACAATAATCAAAAATGGAAATACACATGCTATGGAATAAAAGGTAATGGTGATATATCCAATTAAACGAATAATAATATCTGAAATGCCAAGCTTTACTTTTTTACTCTTCACTACAGTGCCTTGATTAACAACTGCATTTGTTACGTCTGTTTTTTTACTCATATCTGACTCCTTACCTCTCTATCTTATCGTCTGTTATTATGATCCGC
Organism: Vallitaleaceae bacterium; assembly: GCA_965140555.1. GTDB lineage: Bacteria > Bacillota > Clostridia > Lachnospirales > Vallitaleaceae > UBA1351. The sequence continues at coordinate 310,455 of OZ223259.1, forward strand.
TTAGAATAACGAATAATCAGGTTCAATCTTCTTAACAATATAGTTGGCTGTCATAACGATAACAAAGCCTATAACGGATTGATATAATCCGACTGCTGATGCTGTTGAGAAGTTAAAATCTGTCATAACCGCACGGTAGACAAAGGTTTCGATAATATCTGTTGAACTGTAAAGAATAGAATTGCTTCCGATAATATTGTAGAATAATCCGAAGTTCCCTCTTACGATACCACCAAGGGCAAAGAGTAACAATATAACAACGGTTGGTCTCAAACTTGGAAGAATGATGTATCGAATCTTTTGAAAAGCATTCGCACCGTCGACTTTGGCTGCTTCAATCATCTGAGCATCAATTCCCATAATAGCTGCAAAGTAGACGACTGAACTATATCCTGTTTGCTGCCATAAGAAAACGATGATAATAATTGGCGGCCAAGCACCTGCGTCTGCATAAGGTTGCCATCTTTCCATACCAAGAGATGTTAAGATACTATTCACAAATCCTGTGTCATAGTTAAGAAGGTTGAAAACCAAAATCCCGACGAGTACTTGAGAAATAAAGTAGGGTAAGAACATCATCGTTTGTGTAACCTTCTTGAATGCATGGGATTGAATCTCATTCAACATAACCGCTACAAACAGAGCGAATACATTTCCCAATAGAATAAAAGATAGGTTATACAAGATAGTATTCTTCGTTAAGCTGAATAACTTACCACTTTGGGCTAAAAATTCAAAATTTTGTAATCCTACAAAATGACTGCCAAAGATACCGTCGCGATAGTTATACTTGACAAATGCTACCCATATCCCCGGCAAGGGCATATAACTAAATGCAAAGAAAAATATAATTGCCGGTAGACACATGAGTATCAATACCCTATATTTCTTTACCTTTTCTAAAAAACTCATCTGTTTCACTTCATATTCCGTTTTTCGATGCTTTCCTAGTTTTACCATTATGCTATCTCCCTTTTGAAGTTCTTTCATCAGATAATACTCTATGAAAGCACTTTACATTTGTAAGATTGTTGATTTGTATTCGGTTTCATAATTATATTTAAGCACACTTGCACAACAAATGTCAATCTATATTTGTAACCGTTTACATATTAGTGCATATTGCACAACTATTTTCTGTGTAGTTTATTATATTTTTACGATATAATTTTCAAAAAAGGACGTTAGTACTAAAAGTACTCCACTATTTTCAGAAGTAATTTCATTGCAATCTTATGTCACTTCGTTCTACAAATTGCTACAAAAAAAAGGCCTAAAAAGACCTTTTTATATAATATATGCTCATAATCTGGTTTCTATTTTTTGGATATCCGGTAGAGACTTCATTCCACCATATTGTTCAACACATAACGAAGCTGCGCAATTTGCCACCTTCAAATAGTCGATTAATTTCTTTTCATCCATCCTTTGAATGCTCTTATCGGATCGAATTATTTTTCCCATTAACGCGCCAAAGAAAGAATCACCGGCTCCTGTGGTATCGACAACATCACTTTTATAACCGTCTACATACCCACATGTTCTTTGGGTTCTGTAGAAAACCCCTTTTTCTCCTAATGTAATACATAACAACTGCATCTGGTCTTTCATTAATACCAATGACGCCTTTTCTATGTCCTTTTCCTTTGTTAACAAGGCCAATTCTTCCTCACTCATTTTCACAAAATTTGAATACTCCAATCCTAATTTCATATACCTGAGTGCTTCCTCTTCATCTTTCCAAAGTTTTTTGCGATAATTTGGATCATAGCTAATAAGAAGGTCTTTTTCCCTTGCTTTTTGGAGGAGCGTAAGTGTCGCTGTTCGTATCGGTTCATCTGTCAAGGAGAGTGAACCAAAATGAAGTAACTTTGTATTATTTAATACTCCAAAATCAATATCACTAAGCTGTAGATTTATATCTGAACATGCCTGCCGATAAAAACTAAAACTTCTTTCCCCTTTTTCCAAATGAACAAATGCCAATGTTGTATTGAGATTATAATCCATCTTTAAATACTCACTATCTATACCGTTAGCTTCTAAGTCCTCTCTTAAATATATGCCAAATTTATCCTGACCTACTTTTCCGATAAACGCCGTTTTTGCACCAATTCTGGATGCCATTGCCAAAAAATTACAAGGAGCGCCTCCTGGATTTGCTACATATACAATCTCATCACTCTTCACATCCGGCATAAAATCTATTAATAACTCACCAATTGCAATTATATCGTACATAACGTCTCTCCTAACATTAATTAACACTCGATTTCATGATATTCACCCTTTATGATAGAACCTTCTATTTGTATCTTATACATCTCTGTGTCCATATAGATTCTAGATGTTATGGTCTCTCTTCCTCCATCAATAAATATCTCAATCGATGATATATCCATTAATATTCTAAGTGTTGTTCGACGATAACACTTCATGCTGTAACGTCTATCTTGGGGAAGTATTCCTATATCCCCGGAATCAAAATAGACTTTACCATTTTCATATCCCAATTCAAAGCTCTCTGAATTATCATCATTAAAAAATTTCATGTTTTTAAAGCTTGCATCTATAACTATTTCGATATCCGCTGCTTTTACTATGTGCACTTCTCCTGTTAGCTTTTTCTTCTCCGAATGATAGGCTTTAATCTCTTCAACCGGATATTGAAATAATTGATTCTCTTTTATTTGCAACTGTCTTGGGAATGTCACTGCCCCATTCCATCCATGTTTTTCTTTGTCCAAAACATAGTCTTTATCCCACATCGACATCCATGCAAACATAATGCGCCTATCCTTTTCATCATAAAGTGTCTGGGGTGCATAAAAATCATGTCCTCGATCGATTTCTCCGACAGAATCAATGTCAAAGGTCAAATCTATCATATTCAAATCCCCAATCATGTAAATACTTGAATTATTATTCAAGTATTTATTCACCTCTTTTTTTAGGCCGATAACCGAAAAAAGTAACACATACTTATCCCCAAGTTTAAACAAATCGGGGCACTCTGCCATAGAACCGAAATAAGGGTAGGGGCCTAGCGTTCCATGATACACAAAGGTATCATTGTCCTTTGATTTATATACGAGAATTTGACCTTGATCATCGTTATTCTTCGATCCTATAAGTATATAGTACATTCCATCCATATATACCGGATTAGGATCTCTAAAATCAACCTTACTTGCATGATCCGGTAACATATCAATACCGATTATTTCACCTTTTTGTTTTACAAAATGTATGCCGTCTTTTGATGTCGCTATATTTTGAGTCTGTTTTTTATATTCTTTTTCATAATGTTTCGTATAATAGAGCATTAATTCTCCTGTTTGATTGTTAATCTCAGCTCCACCGGACCAAATACCTGTTTCATCCTCTAAATCAGGCGCAAGCGCAACACCGACATTTCTAAAATCGACCAAATCCCGACTTATCGCATGTCCCCAGTGCATGTCACCTCCGGGAGATGTCCCATAGGGATAGTACTGATAAAAAACATGGTAATTCTCTTTGTAGTATATAACACCATTTGGGTCATTCATCCATCCTACATCCGGCATAATATGATACTTTAATCTGTATTTCTCATTGATATTTTTCTTATTTTGTGTAATAAATTCATTCGCTTTTTTTACTGTATACATTATATCTTCCTATCATTTTTATAATTTTTTTCCATGTCTATTCTCATTTTCTGATCAAATACCCTTGTATTTGTGCATATGCACCCCTCTTTTACTTTCAAACATATCGTGATATAATGAAATCGAGGTGAAAAAAATGAAAAAAACAGTAACAATACAGGATATTGCAGAAGCATTAAACCTTTCACGAAATACTGTTTCTAAGGCCCTTAACAATCGGACTTTACCTGAAAAAACGAAACAGTTAGTCTTAGAAAAAGCATTTGAACTTGGTTACAAAGGGTTTAATCAACCAAATTCATATATTCCGAATGTACATGATTTGAAAATAATGCTAACAACCTCCAAACCCATCACAAGCATGAATTTCTTTTTGGAATTAATCAAAGGTATAGAAGACTTAACATCTTCCCAAAAAATAGAACTTATTCAGTATAATCCTTTAATTTTCAACGATATTGTCGACAACGTTAAACAAGCCGTTGACCAGTATAATATCTCCGGTATCCTTTGCATTGAAACTTTTGATTCTGAAATTATCGAGGCTCTTCTAGCCCTTGACATTCCCATCGTATTTATTGATTTTCCAATTGATAAAAACTATGATTCTCAACACTTTGATATAATTTCTATAGAATCCATTTCAACTGTCTCAACCCTTTGTAGTCGATTTATCCAAGACAACCATATCAAAACTATAGGATATATCGGCGATTATCTTCACTGTCAGACCTTTTATGACCGTTATTTGGGCATGATTGATGCCATTATAAAAAACAATTTAATCTTCGATCCCGAATACAGTTTCACAAAAAAAGATACCTTTTCCTATGGCGATATTGAAAGCTTTTCAAATGAATTAGCAACAAATAAAATCCCGGAATTGTATATTTGTGCCAATGATTTTCTAGCGATATCTCTTATTCAATCCCTTAAAAAGCTGGGATACAATGTTCCTGACGATGTTATGGTTGTAGGCTTTGATAATATACTAGAAGCTGATGTCTTCACCCCATCATTAACAACAATTAATGTTGATAAAAGAGAGTTAGGCAGACAAGCTGTTCATACGCTTTTGGATCGCATTCGTTTTCCAAAAAACGTTCGACGTGTTATTCAGTTACCTACAGCTCCTATCTATAGAAACAGTACTTCAACATTATAATTTTTATGAAAGGGAGCTATCTTTTCGACGACTCCCCTTCTTGGTTTTACTCTACGTTTTCTGCTAAGAAGGCATCCAAATATTTTTGTTTTAACCCTAAGTACTCCTGTAATCCAAGGTCATCCAATTTATCCAAATAATCTTCCCATTCTGAATCAACATTTCCTACTAAAATCCACGTCGCTTTCATCTGTTCAGCATATTCTTTGATGGCTGTTTCAAGCTCAGCCATTCTGTTAGAATCTTCCTCAGACATAAACACATTCGGATAAACCTTGTCATATTTCATATCGTCTACATAACTTTTTACAAAGTCCATTCTTTCTACAGCATCTTCCGGAACGGTTGTATACACATCATAATATTTATCCAGAATAGCTAGCGGACCACCCACCATTTGCATCGTTCTCACTTCCCATGGCGATGCTGAAAACTCTTCTATAGGGTTGTGGACCAATGTACCTTCTTCTGTTAATGAAAAAACATTGTCCTTCCCTTCTTCCCCATATGTTCCCCAGTTGTTTTGTATTGATTGAATAGGGTCATACATCAAATCAATCCACTTAGCTGCTAATTCTAAATCCGCACAATTACTTGTAATCACAGCTCTTCCCAGTTGAAAGCCCCCATCTTGAGTCCCATTTTGTCTTGGTGCATTTATGATTTTACTAGGTCCTTCTAATGCCGGTAACGGTACGTAGGATGATGCCGTTCCCGGAATTCCTAAATTATCCCAACCAAAATATACACCATATTGGTCATTTTTTCCTTTTGCAACTAATGTTCCCCAATCTTGTGTAAATGCTTCAGGATCTATTAATCCCTTTTCGTTGAGTGTATGTAGCCACTTTATGCCTTCTTTATATCCTTCATCTGTTACTGAATAAACGACTTGGTTGTTGTCATTAATCATAATATGATCAGGATTATCCCCATAGCCAAAAGCTCCTAATATAAAGCCTAAATCCTCATTACCACCGTTTATAATAAACGACATTGGAATAGCTCCCGGTATATTTTCCTTAAACGCTGTTAATACCTTCTCCAATTCTTCCGTTGTTGTAGGCATCTCCAATCCTAATTCATCTAACCACGCTTTATTAATAAACGGCATTCCACCAATAGATTGAATTGCTTCTTTTCCGGTTCCTAATTGTTCAATCCACGGAAAGGCATAAATATGACCTTCAGGGTCCGTGATATACTTTCTATAATTAGGATTTTCATCAAGAATCTTTGTTAAATTAGGCATATAGTCCTCTATTAAATTTTCCAACGGAACAATAATACCTTGATTTCCATATTTCAATAGATCCAGCGATGACATATCCGCATTAAGTATAACATCCGGCAAATCACCTGTTGCCAACATTAAATTTCTTTTTTCTACAAACTGATCGCTCACATAACACGTCCAGTCAATATTTACATTGGTCTCTTCCTTTATTCGTTGATAAATTACTTTCTCTTCCGGATTTTGTGTTGACGTAGCATACGCGCTTGTCAGTATAGATAGGGTTTCTGCTTCCTTTAGAGGAAACTCGATTTCCCTGTTACGATCTAAATTATTCGAACTATCACTTTCCACACGCTCATTATTACTACAGCCACTCACTAATACAAAAAGTAACAAAATCCCCACAATTTTAACTATTTTTGCTTTCATATTTTTCCTCCTATTTGATGCTATATTATCTATAGTGTTGTATCCATCGTCAACGCATTTAACCTTTTACCGAACCAATCATAACCCCCTTTTCAAAATATTTTTGGAAAAATGGATACATAATTAGTAACGGTAGACTCGATACTACAATGGTTGAATACTTGAGTAATTCTGCTAATTTAGACATTTCTGCTATGTTTTGAATATCTGCAATCATACCCGGTTCCGGTGTATTCTTGATAAGTATCGATCTTAAAACTAATTGCAATGGTTGCAAGGATGCTTCATCTAAATAAATCATAGGATCAAAGTAGCTGTTCCACATTCCAACAAATTGCCACAACAATATAACCGCTAATATGGGTTTACATACCGGTAATAGAATTCTTGTAAAGTGCATTAATTCAGATGCTCCATCGACAGCTGAAGCCTCACGTAATTCAGGTGGTATCGATTGATAGTATGTTCTTATTAGAATAATATTCCACACATTGACTGCATTGGGTAATATAATTGCCCATATAGTATTAATCATGTTCAAACGATTTACCAAGAGATACGTAGGCATTAATCCACCACCAAAAAACATGGTTATCACAAAAAATATATTAAAAAATGAGCGTCCTACAAAATCTCTTTTAGAAAGGGGATATGCTGCGAGGATGCATACTATCAATGATAGAAAAGCAAAACTAAAGCTGTAAATCATCGAATTGATAAAACCGCTTCCTATCATTTTATTGTCTAAAACTCTTCTATAGCCATCAAGTGTCCAGTGTGAAAAATCAAGACTTATTCCTTGATTACTTAAGACATTTGGATCCATAAATGATGCAACAATTACAAAAAATAATGGGATTAAAATAATGACAACAAATCCACCTAATAATAAATAGCCAATTGCCAGTATACCTTTATCTGCTTTGGATAACTTCATCTTTGCCCCTCCTTAAATGCCTTGATTGTCATTGAATTTTTTGACAATATGATTAATAAAAATTAATAAGATTACATTAATGACAGAATTAAACAATCCTACTGCTGTAGAAAAACTATAGTCGCCGAGTTGCAATCCTAGTTTATAGACATATGTAGGTATAATCTCTGATGAGGGAATATTCATGGATGTTTGTAAAGCATAGGCTTTTTCGAATCCGATACTCATTATATTTCCTGCTTGTAAGATAAATTGAATGACGATAATAGGCTTTATTGCCGGTAACTCTACATGCCATATTTGCTGCAGAATGTTAGCACCGTCAATAATTGCGGCTTCTTTCAATTCATGGCTTGCATTTGACAAAGCTGCCGTATACATGATCGAGGCCCAACCGGCTCCTTGCCAAATACCGCTAAATATATAGATAGAACGAAAGGCTGATGGTAGTGCCATGTAGTTAATGGATGTGTTCATGGCTGAATTCAATGGTCCTACGGGAGATAAAAACAAAAATATCATCCCACACAAAACAATGACCGAAATAAAATTTGGTGCATATATAACCAACTGAAGTCTTTTTTTGATCACCTTTGAACGAATTCTATTTAATAGTAAGGCCAATATAATCGGCATCGGAAATCCCCATAACAGCCCATATACACTTAATTTCAACGTATTTAATAAATATCTTATAAAATCCGGCGAATTAATGAACCGGCTAAAATGCTTTAATCCTACCCAGTCACTTCCCATTATGCCTAATCTAGGATTATAATTTTTAAAAGCCATCAAAATTCCACCGATAGGAAGATATTTAAAGATTAAGGTCAGCACAAATGCCGGTAACATAAATATTAGGTAGAGTTGCCAATTTCTCTTAATATACATTAATTTGTAATGCATATTTTTTTTAGGTAATTTCTTAATACTTGATAACATGTAGTTCCTCCCAATAACCTAATTGCGTGGTTCTTTTAATCATTCACATTTAATCCTTCTCTAAAGCCTTTGTGAACTATGTTAGAAAAATTATAGCATACGCAAATAATATTGTGCAAATAACGTATTATATTTGTGCATTTGCACATTTTTGACTTTTGCACACTAATGCTATATAATCTAAAAAGGAGGTTATATCTATGAAAACTGTAACAATTAAACAAATAGCTGAAGAAACAGGTTTTTCAAGAAATACGGTTTCAAAAGCTCTTAATAACAAATATGTCCCTCAAAAAACACTCGATGCTATTGTCTCAAAAGCCATTGAACTTGGTTATAAAGGATTTTCCACAAAAAATATCATGATACAAAAAAGAGTACCAAAATACAACTTTTTAATCTTATTAAAAAGTTCTTTAGTATCTATGAATTTTTTTTCTGCAATTTTAAAGGGAATTAAACAGTCCAAACATACAACTAACGAAGATATCAATACCATTCCTTATATATCTGATGGTATCAATAGTCAACATATTCAAATTTTCAAATCTCTTATTAACGACAAAGAAATTGATGGGATCATTTGTTTCGAGCTCTTTGATGATCATGAAATAGATATGGTTCTTTCTTCAGAATTACCTACTGTTTTTATAGACTCCAAAGTTTTTATGGACTCTTATGATGGAAATTATGATATTCTACTTATGAAAAGTTACGATAATATTTATCAACTTATTACTCAGTTAGCAACATCCGGAGCAACATCACTTGGTTTTATTGGAGATATCTATCACTGTAGAGGATTTCATGAACGTTATTTAGGCAGCCTTGCTGCTGCAACAGCATTAAATTTTAACGACTTCATAGACTATTCAATCATTGATCGCGAAGATAGCTCGAGTTATAAAAGCTATCTTTGGTTTAGAAAAAAATTACAGTCCCTCTCAATCTATCCGGACATATTCATTTGTGCTAATGATACGATTGCTATGTATGTTCTACAAGTCTTAAAAGATTTGGATTTACGTATACCAAAAGACATTCAGATTATAGGTTTTGATAATATCATAGAATCCGAATTTTCAAAACCAAAATTGACAACCATTCATACCCCTAAAGAAATAATTGGTCAAGAAGCCGTTGATCTATTAATCAATAGAATTAATTACAAACAGATGTCACCTCGTACGATATATATTAATACCCAAATCATTCAACGCAACTCTACTCTACATATCGTTTAGATATGTAAGACGGTATAATCATTTTCATTCCTTCTATCAAATGATTAGGGCGTCAAATGTACAAAAAAAAGACACGATTATCGTGTCTTTTAGTAGCGATGACTGGAGTCGAACCAGCGACACTACGGGTATGAACCGTATGCTCTAGCCATCTGAGCTACATCGCCAAAGTGTTTCTTTATCATTAGTGTTTCACCTATGATAAAATAATTTCTTAGAATATTTTACTGATATAATTCTACTAGATCGAATCTAGCGTTAAAAAAGACACGATAATCGTGTCTTAGTAGCGATGACTGGAGTCGAACCAGCGACACTACGGGTATGAACCGTATGCTCTAGCCATCTGAGCTACATCGCCAAAGTATTTCTTTAATTCAAAGTTATATAATCATATAACTTGAGTGGGCGCAACAGGGCTCGAACCTGTGACCCCCTGCTTGTAAGGCAGGTGCTCTCCCAGCTGAGCTATGCGCCCTGGGATAGGTTAAAATGTGTGGAACTTTTTGCTTACGCATCTGGATGACAGGACTTGAACCTGCGGCCTCTAGACCCCCAGTCTAGCGCTCTACCAAACTGAGCCACACCCAGCTAAACCTTTAATACATTCAATCATGCATTTATTTACCAAAAAAGATAAATAAACGACGACCCAGAAGGGACTCGAACCCTCGACCTCCGGCGTGACAGGCCGGCGCTCTAACCAACTGAGCCACTGGGCCATTAACAGGGGCAGTAGGACTTGAACCCACGACATCCGGTTTTGGAGACCGACGTTCTACCAACTGAACTATACCCCTATAGTAATGTGTCACAATAATCCTGCCTTAATAAAATACCATAATTTCTGATAATATTCAAGGCTTTTTTTCTTTTTAATCCATTTTTTTATACACAATTCTATTAAAACTCTTAAACAAACTCTCTTGTTCAAGCCCTCGACCTATTAGTATCGGTCAGCTGAACATGTTACCATGCTTACACCTCCGACCTATCAACCTGGTAGTCTTCCAGGGGTCTTAATCCTTACGGATGAGATATCTTATCTTGAGGGGGGCTTCACGCTTAGATGCCTTCAGCGTTTATCCCTTCCCGACTTAGCTACTCTGCTATGCACTTGGTAGTACAACAGATACACCAGCGGTCAGTCCATCCCGGTCCTCTCGTACTAAGGACAGCTCCTCTCAAATATCTTACGCCCACGACGGATAGGGACCGAACTGTCTCACGACGTTCTGAACCCAGCTCGCGTACCGCTTTAATGGGCGAACAGCCCAACCCTTGGGACCGAATACAGCCCCAGGATGCGATGAGCCGACATCGAGGTGCCAAACCACTCCGTCGATGTGAACTCTTGGGAGTGATAAGCCTGTTATCCCCAGGGTAGCTTTTATCCGTTGAGCGATGGCAATCCCACATTCATACCACCGGATCACTAAGTCCTAGTTTCCTACCTGCTCCACCCGTCGGTGTCACAGTCAAGCCTTCTTATGCCTTTGCACTCTACGAATGATTTCCAACCATTCTGAGAAGACCTTTGAGCGCCTCCGATACTCTTTCGGAGGCGACCGCCCCAGTCAAACTCCCCACCTGACAGTGTCCCCACACCCGTTTAGGGTGCTAGGTTAGAAATCCAATATTACAAGAGAGGTATCCCAACAGTGGCTCCACCAAGACTGGCGTCCTGGCTTCGAAGCCTCCCTCCTATCCTGTACATGTAACATCGAATCCCAATATCAAGCTAGAGTAAAGCTCCATGGGGTCTTTCCGTCCTGTCGCGGGTAACCGGCATCTTCACCGGTACTACAACTTCACCGGGCGCGTTGTCGAGACAGTGCCCAAATCGTTACGCCTTTCGTGCGGGTCGGAACTTACCCGACAAGGAATTTCGCTACCTTAGGACCGTTATAGTTACGGCCGCCGTTTACTGGGGCTTAAGTTCTGAGCTTCGCTTGCGCTAACTCTTCCCCTTAACCTTCCAGCACCGGGCAGGCGTCAGCCCCTATACTTCACCTTTCGGTTTTGCAGAGACCTGTGTTTTTGCTAAACAGTCGCTTGGGCCTATTCTCTGCGGCCTGCCTAAGCAGGCACCCCTTCTCCCGAAGTTACGGGGTCATTTTGCCGAGTTCCTTAACAACGCTTCTCCCGTCGGCCTTAGGATTCTCTCCTCATCTACCTGTGTCGGTTTGCGGTACGGGCACATATAAAACAATAGCGGCTTTTCTTGGCAGCATGGATTCGGAAGCTTCGCTACTCTCGTTCGCTCCGCGTCACGTTTCAGCCTCAGTAAGACGGATTTGCCTATCTTACAGCCTTTACGCTTGCACCAGTTTTTCCATTCCTGGCTCTTCCTATCCTTCTGCGTCCCCACAGTTCTGTTTATATGCGGTACTAGAATTTCAACTAGTTGTCCATCGGCTACGGCTTTCGCCCTCACCTTAGGTCCCGACTTACCCAGAGAAGATCAGCTTTACTCTGGAAACCTTAGATATTCGGCCGAGAAGATTCTCACTTCTCTCTCGCTACTCATTCCGGCATTCTCTCTTCTTAACAATCCACTGCTCCTTACGGTACAGCTTCAACTCGTTAAGAATGCTCCTCTACCACTGATACTTACGTATCAATCCACAGCTTCGGTGTCGTGTTTTAGCCCCGGACATTTTCGGCGCAAGACCTCTCGACTAGTGAGCTATTACGCACTCTTTGAATGTATGGCTGCTTCTAAGCCAACATCCTAGTTGTCTTCGAAATCTCACATCCTTTTCCACTTAACACGTACTTTGGGACCTTAGCTGGTGGTCTGGGCTCTTTCCCTTTTGACCATGGAACTTATCTCCCATAGTCTGACTCCTGTTCATCATCTAACTGGCATTCGGAGTTTGATATGTTTCGGTAAGCTGTGAAGCCCCCTAGACAATTCAGTGCTCTACCTCCAGTAGACTAAAACAAGGCTAGCCCTAAAGCTATTTCGAGGAGAACCAGCTATCTCCGGGTTCGATTGGAATTTCTCCGCTATCCACACGTCATCTCCACCTTTTTCAACAGATGTGAGTTCGGTCCTCCATTACCTTTTACGGTAACTTCAACCTGCACATGGATAGGTCACCCGGTTTCGGGTCTACGACTACTGACTTAACGCCCTATTAAGACTTGGTTTCCCTTCGGCTTCGTACCTTCAGTACTTAACCTTGCCTGCAATCGTAACTCGCCGGACCGTTCTACAAAAAGTACGCCGTCGCACCTTAACGTGCTTCGACTGCTTGTAAACATAGGGTTTCAGGTTCTCTTTCACTCCCCTCCCGGGGTTCTTTTCACCTTTCCTTCACAGTACTATGCGCTATCGGTCACTAGGTAGTATTTAGGCTTACGGGGTGGTCCCCGCTCATTCACGCAAGGTTTCTCGTGTCTCGCGCTACTCTGGATCCTGCTGGCTAATTCTCGCTTTCGTCTACGGGGTTCTCACCCTCTTTGACACGCTTTTCCAAAACGTTTCGACTAGCAATTATTAATACCGTCTGCAGTCCGAACCCCAAAGAACTAGGTTCTTTGGTTTGGCCTCTTACCCTTTCGCTCGCCGCTACTCAGGTAATCGATGTTTCTTTCTCTTCCTTCGGGTACTTAGATGTTTCAGTTCCCCGAGTTCCCCCTGCATAGCTATGTATTCACCATGCAGTGACTGGGCTCTTCCCAGCCGGGTTTCCCCATTCGGTAATCTCCGGATCGATGGCTATTTGCGCCTCCCCGAAGCTTTTCGCAGCTTATCACGACCTTCATCGGCTCCTAGTGCCAAGGCATCCACCCTATGCTCTTATTAGCTTGAACTTTCGTTTGCTTAAGAGTTTAATACAATTGTGTATGCTCTTTGGTTCTTTCAAAATACCTTTTTTCAAAAGTATTTTTATCTATAAAATAAATTAAATTTATTTTTGGATTAGGTTTGAATATGTTCAATCATGACCTGGTTGGATCATTCTTTACTGATATTCACGACTTTTCGATATGTAGTTATCAATGTTCTATTCATTCAAAAAAATAAGAGTTATTTGTCGGCATAATGCCTAGGGTATAACCCATAACTCAATCGTAAAGTAAGCTCAAAACCTGTTTCTTCGAGATAAGTTCGCCTTTCGACTCATTTCTTTTACTTCGATGTCTCGAAGGCAGTCTTGCTGCTTTTATCATCAACCCTCAGGTTGTGATTCTTCCTTAGAAAGGAGGTGATCCAGCCGCACCTTCCGATACGGCTACCTTGTTACGACTTCACCCTAGTCATCGATTTCACCTTAGACAGCTCCCTCCTTGCGGTTGGGTCACTGGCGTTGGGCGCCTCCGACTTCCATGGTGTGACGGGCGGTGTGTACAAGGCCCGGGAACGTATTCACCGTAGCATGCTGATCTACGATTACTAGCGATTCCAACTTCATGTAGTCGAGTTGCAGACTACAATCCGAACTGGGACGGACTTTATGAGGTTTGCTTAAGGTCACCCTGTCGCTTCCCTTTGTATCCGCCATTGTAGCACGTGTGTAGCCCAAATCATAAGGGGCATGATGATTTGACGTCATCCCCACCTTCCTCCGAGTTGTCCCCGGCAGTCTCTCTAGAGTTCCCATCCGAAATGCTGGCTACTAAAGATAAGGGTTGCGCTCGTTGCGGGACTTAACCCAACATCTCACGACACGAGCTGACGACAACCATGCACCACCTGTCACTTCTGTCCCGAAGGAAAGACTCGATTAAGAGTCGGTCAGAAGGATGTCAAGATTTGGTAAGGTTCTTCGCGTTGCTTCGAATTAAACCACATGCTCCACCGCTTGTGCGGGCCCCCGTCAATTCCTTTGAGTTTCAATCTTGCGATCGTACTCCCCAGGTGGAATGCTTATTGCGTTAACTGCGGCACCGAGGTTCGACCCCCGACACCTAGCATTCATCGTTTACGGCGTGGACTACCAGGGTATCTAATCCTGTTCGCTCCCCACGCTTTCGTACCTCAGCGTCAGTTACAGTCCAGAAAGCCGCCTTCGCCACTGGTGTTCTTCCTAATATCTACGCATTTCACCGCTACACTAGGAATTCCACTTTCCTCTCCTGCACTCTAGTCCACTAGTTTCAAATGCAATCCCGGAGTTGAGCTCCGGGCTTTCACATCTGACTTGATGGACCGCCTACGTACCCTTTACACCCAGTAATTCCGGATAACGCTTGCCCCCTACGTATTACCGCGGCTGCTGGCACGTAGTTAGCCGGGGCTTCTTAGTCAGGTACAGTCATTTTCTTCCCTGCTGATAGAAGTTTACAATCCGAAAACCGTCTTCCTTCACGCGGCGTTGCTGCATCAGGCTTTCGCCCATTGTGCAATATCCCCCACTGCTGCCTCCCGTAGGAGTTTGGGCCGTGTCTCAGTCCCAATGTGGCCGATCACCCTCTCAGGTCGGCTACAGATCGTCGCCTTGGTGAGCTTTTATCTCACCAACTAGCTAATCTGACGCGGGTCCATCCTATGGCACCGGAGTTTTTCACACTGTATCATGCGATACTGTGCGCTTATGCGGTATTAGCGCAAATTTCTCTGCGTTATCCCCCTCCATAGGGCAGGTTACCCACGCGTTACTCACCCGTCCGCCGCTCTCCTCTTCTTCACTCACCCGAAGGATCGTTCAGAAGATTCTCGCTCGACTTGCATGTGTTAGGCACGCCGCCAGCGTTCATCCTGAGCCAGGATCAAACTCTCACATTAAAAAGTTTAATCTCTCGCTTGAAACACTAGCATTTTGCTAATTTAAAGTTCTTATCCGTAACCGCAGTTACTTCAAAGGAATTAAAGGTATATGAGTTTACTTCACGATTCAATTATCAAATGTTCTTGCGTAAACACTGATGTTTACTGGTTTTGTTGACATTTCAGTGTGTTGCTTACTGTTTTGTCAGCGAAAATTATTATATCATTTTCGTCTGTGTTTGTCAACAACTTTTTTCAAAGTTTTTTTGAAGCCGTATTGCTTATGGCCTTGCCAGTCTTGTGTTTCGTGTGTCTCACTTGACCAGCGAAGAGTATTATATCATCTGACATATAGGACGTCAACCCCATTTTCAAATTTTTTTCTATTTTTTTCAAATAAACTCGATTATATTACACTTTACTGTGACTTCATCGTTAGCTAAAGCCTTTGAATTAAAGGCTTTAACTCTCTTTTCGACTTCTACTATGCCGCTTCAGATGAATGGTTCTTCCTTTCGCTTTATGCCGCAAAACACGTTTTTCATATCGATTCAATATAAATTTGATAACAAAAGAAAAACTTAATGTCAAACCAATAAATAAAGCAGATCGTAATGGTTTATCCATAAACGAACCTATATTGACACCAATGAAACTTAAGGAAAGGACCATAAAGAACTTTCCCGGAATCAATGCCATTAAATATTTTTTTTCATCAATTTCAGAAAAAGCCGCCAATCCACTGACAACTATTGATGGTGTAAAGGGAAACGTCAACAATATAAATAACGGAAAAACACCTTTGTCATGAATCCAATGCAATAATGATTCAGCCTTCGAATGATTTTGCACATAATTATGAATATATTTCTCACCATAACGTCGAATAAGCAAGAAAACACAGAAAGCACCTGTCACGGTGCCAATATACGACCAAAGATATCCGAATCCGAATCCGAAGGTAATCACATTAACCGCTACAAAAGCAGCTAAAGGTAACGGCGGAATAAAGGATTCAATCATCGCCAATGCAATTCCGGCCAAAAAGCCAAAAGGTCCCATAATACTGATTAGTTGTTGATAAAATTCTGGGTCTATAATTTTATGTATCCACTCTAGCATAGGAACATCTCCTTTATAGATGCGAAACTCTTACGCCTGTCTCTTAGGTCTCTCTTTTATTGTATCATATTACAATCAATTTCGCTCGTCCCATTATATCCATCTTTTAGCCCAAAAATAATTTGTATGTAAATTTAGCGAAACTTGCTTTTCTCGGGCTAATCATCAAATGATCAGCCTTCTATCGCACGATATCTTTTATCGCCTTGATGACATTATCTTTCTTATCCACAAGTGCTTGTACAACCTTCAATCGCTCTGCATAGTAATAAATCACATCAAATATATAGAATACCTGCCATTGTTTTTTCACTTCTTTCCCTATTATCGATGAATGTTCTTGTTCCTTGAACTTATGCTTCAAGTCCGCAATACCTGGAATAAACATCGGGTATTCTCCCTTCTCTATTAATAAGTGCTCTTCTTCCATATTCCCCATGTCTGATTGGATGTCTTCTACATAATAGTCATGAAGATATAATCCTACACTGATTATACTTAACACAAGAAAAATAAGAAGGGGTAGCACAATTGCTGTCTCAATTGTCATTGACCCTTTTTCACTTTGCAATTTACACACCGCCACTTCCCCCTTGCTAATTACTCATACTTCGACTGACAACTCCTACAAACGGTCAATCCTTTTCTCATTGCTTCGGTTATAGACATTTGTCTCACCTCATGTTTAATTGCCTTACAGTTTCTATCCACATGAACCACTCGACTATTTTTTGTTGTAAATATCCATTGATTAGGGTTGTATGAACTTCCATTTCCACAACGCTCACATATGTTTTTAGCCGGAACTGTTTTCCAATAACACCCTGTCGCATGTACCTTGATATGAAAGCACGAAGGATCCGTATGATATTTAGTACCGCTAGGTGTTACATATACAATGTTGTCTTCCTCATCTGACGTATCATCATCGGCAGAAATCGATTTGCTATAACTTCCTTCTCCTTCAAACAATACGACAATACCTCCATACAGGAGATTAATTCCCGCTTTTTTTCCCATCATGGGAAATCCATAAGACCTTGATAATAAAACCTCCCCTTTTCCCTCTTTTTCAAAGAGCGATAATCTCTCTACATGTTGTATGCCTTCAATTTTCTCATCTCCATCTTTATCAACTCCCAACTTATTCCTAGCCCATCGATTAACAACCGTTTGCTTACCGGATCTTGCAACTTCCGATAAAAAAGCTTCTCCGATACCCTCTTCAAAAACATCAAGGAAATCAAATTCATCTGCCTCTTGGACCTTGTCCGATGGAATAATGCCCAAATGTGACAACTGATAACTCTGCATTGACATTTCCACAACATGTGCATCTAATCGAATCTGCTCCTTAGCGTGCCCATGCATCATTGACAACATGGAGAAAAATAACGTTGCTATACCGATAATAAAAGGCAAAATCAATGCAGCTTCTATTGTTACCGATCCTTTTTCTTCTATAAGTTTTCTAGTAATTTGCTTCATATTCCATCTCCATTCTATCAAAGCCCACGGGCATCCATAAAGTGTCTATATCGATAGACGTCTTGACCTTCACGCCTTTCCCATAATCTGATAAAAGTAAGTCAGGATTTTGATGCGATTGTCGTAGATTCCTTTGTATGACATCCATAAATCTTAATACTTTAACTGACTCCGACTCCCCTGAAACCATAAGAAAGAATAGCAAATAGTCATCATATGATAAACTCATCCATGAAAGATCATTTCCATTTTCCTCTGCTTTTTTATTTTGCATTCTTTTTTTCTTCCACGTATTGATCGGATTGCCCCCTTCTCCTTCTTTAAGATTTTCCACCAAATTTTCAAGGGAGGACTCAAACTCGGATTCTTTTTTCTTACTCCACCTCTGAACGGTTAAGTCCAATGTATCTTGACTGTTTTTCATCCAGTTTTCTTTCATAAGAACTTGCTCTTCCAAGCCGATAGAATGTTGGTCCTTGCGTCGTTTATTATAGTCATCCTTGTAAGATTGAAGCACTTTTTCTAATTGGCCTGCTCCATCCATTATCTTAATGCTTTTCGGAAACTCCACATTTTCTCCTCTCAATATGGATTCTATAGAAGACTCCCAAAGCTGCTTTACCTCCTCTGTTTTGAATTCTATCTCGTAATTATTCTCCTTATATGCCTCTTCAATAATCCGAATATCTTCGGTATCGATACCAAGATCATCCGTTATATACCTATGAACACGATCACTTATACGCTGAGCTTCTACTCTAGATGCTCCAACTGCTGCTACTAGAGCATCCTGCCAATTCCCCTCAAGAGAGGTGTACCATGTTGATGCTGTTTTTATAAACGGAACTTTCTCACCGTACATTAGCATACCGACATCAACCATAGATTCCATACTTGCCCAAGCAGCACCGATAATCACCGATACAAGTCCGGTACCGATACCCCCGGTCCACCACCCAGCCACTGCCGTAGCCAATTCTGTAATAAGTGTTCGCTTCTGTGTATCCGCAACAATATGAACCGAATTACAGAGTAAACGGAGAGCAAAAAGTTTTTGTGACATTTCTTTAATATTCTCTGATTCTTCCCTATGTCCGAATAATATATACTCAACTTGAGCATCCATGTCATATCGATTGATGTCATATCCTGACAAGGACATCAAATCATCATTGTAGCGTGCCGATACATTAGACAGCATTTTTGTATAATAAAGATTGACATACAAATCTTCCAAAGAATTTGACGAAACAGAAGCCGTATCTTTCTCAATCAACGACGGTAAATCTTTCGCCTGCATGGCAACGCCTTCTCGAAAAACATCGGATAACGCCTCCTTTAATCCAGATAAAAAAGAGCCCCTATCTGCCGTTTCTTTTTGCCTAACAATTTCCTCATACTCTTCATCACGGCTGCTTAAGCTCATATAACGATAATCCAGAAGTAAGTCACTCGAATAGCTACTAAGCCCCTTATCGACAGTGGCAATTAATGACACAATATATCCATAGGGTTTATACGCCCCTTCCTTTTCTGTATGATTATTCTCACCGGCTACACGTCTTAGTTTTCCAGCAATTTTATCTACATAGGGACCATCCGCCCCTTTCATTGCCTCTACATATTCATGATACATAAATCCATTAAGACTATCTCGCACTTGTACCAGTCTGGGTAACACCTCTCTAATAATAGCAAGGTTCGATTCAGCTTGCTCCTTTAGTAACGCCATATTATCCACTCGATCAAAAGTCTCCGATAATACATTAATTTGTTTTTCATAGCTATCCAAATCATGCATCAGAGACCCTTTAACACTTGGCATAATCTCACCCTGTTCAAGTCTTTGTCTATAAGACTCGAGTTCTTCTAAAGAAACCTTGGCCGATTGTTCTAATGTATTCAGATCCTCAACAACCTGTTCCAAAGCATTTTCTATAGATATAATCCTTTGGGTTGCCAGTTGAAGTCGAACAAAACCTGATGTATTAAGAGATTCTATATCCTCTAGGCTATTATCAATATCCTCTTGAATGTCTTTCATCTTCTCTCGTATACGTTTCTTCTTAACTTTGTCCTCTTCATGCTTATAGCTGTTTTTTCTTGCTTTCATATTGACGCGCCAAGGCATATAGATATCTTGCTTCTTGCCTTCCCTCTTGGAACACCTGCCAAAGGCCTTCAATGTATTCCCTCTTATAGAGCACATACTTCTGGCGGTCTTTGCACATGTCTTCCGGCATATAATCTTCAATTAGATTTTCTACACTAAAGGCTCTGATATAGCTTTTATAGTTATAGGTGGTTTTATTCCCTTCTATCACAACACCGTCTATTTGGCACATCAACCGCTTTTTTATATCCTCTATATAACTTAACTCATGTAAAATTTCTTCTTTCTCTTCAATAAATAACGACGTTTTTTTTACGGTGTCATATATATTCAGCATATCATTATAGGGTATTGTTACGATGTAAGGTATCCGAGGCGTCATATAACGAAGAATTTGCGTCCGCGTATCCTGAGCAACATCCGGATTCAGCCAAGGATTATAGGATACTTCATCGTTCACATTCTTCGGTTCCATAATAACAGAAAATTGGTCTGTAGCATGATCCACATACCACGAAGGAAAGAACATATGGGACAATCCATCTTCAACAATGACCTCAACACCTTCATGAGGGCGTATATACATCAACCCATACTCATTCCATAAGACGGGATCATATTCACTTAGCGCTAATGTTGCTGCTGTCTCTACATGAGAAAGACTCTCTGACTGAATCATCCGATAACGTGTCACTTCTACAATTGTTGCCAAAAAGCAAATCACACATACAATCGCCAATGCCGAAAAAATAGTAATACTCCCTTCATTCCTTTTCATAAATACGTCCCCTCACTTCTACACTTAATAAGTTACGATCTTAACTTTAGTTTAATTAAAAAAAATAGTTTTGATAAGTCCCATTTCAAGATGTGCACCCTCACGTGTATCCTGTGGATATTTTTTTGTATTTATGAATTTTTTATGAACAAAGGCTTGTAATGTAAAAGCTAAGTTAAACACCCTCGAGAAGTCTTGTCTTGCAACTTTCGTCGTGGTACATTCATCCTAGAGAAAAAAATCAATAGTACATATGTCTTATATTTTTATCAAGGAGATAACCCATGAAAATTTTCAAAAAGCTTAAATCACCTTTAAGAGTCCCACTCTATAGGCGAGCAAATGTGCATTCTGTAACCAAACACTTTCGTTTCGGGATGATTAAGAAGCTAACGTTCACTTATATATGTCTTACTTTAGCCATCATCAGTTTGCTTATATCCAATCAATATACCGTCACTCAGTATACCGATTTGACCCACGCTATGACCCAAATCAATCGCATCACCAATACTTTTTTTGTCATTGATATGGATGAACGCACCTATCTAAAGTCTGCTGACGAATCCGATTATAACAATGCTACAGCTGCTATAGATGATGTCAAAAAAAGCATCCAACAACTGGATAAACCTTATGACGGAGCGGAATTGTTAGCGACCTATGAATCCCTTCATTCCGTTATTCGACAACATATGAACAACGTATCCGATGCCGAAAGCGCCTTAGCTGAACAAAGCCAAGGTTCACTAAATGTTATCGAAAAATTATCCGCTCAATTAACCATGCAATACGATTCGCTTATAGCCCAAAACGAAGAGAATCTGGATGAACGATTACAACTCAAGACAGAACAAATAGCTCTTGCCAATGCCTTAACTGAAGCATTTCTTCGTATTCGTATTCTAGAATTGGATTTTAAAGAGAGTGGTGATTTGGACTATATTACAACGATAGTAAATCAATTAATTTCCATAGAAGGTATGTTGGATGAGTTAGAGCGTAGCTTTACTTTTGTCATCAATCAAGGCCAGGTTCATGTCATTCACGATTTTATTGCCACGTATAAGGAGACCTTAACCTCTTATTCAGACAGCGTAACCACCTTGAATGATGCATCCTACGCCCTTACTCAAGCATCAAAATCAACCATTGCACTCAATGAAAAGACAGAAAACGAACTGCTTCACATGCTTGATGAGAAAAAACAAGCCACAACGGCACTCTCTATGACAATTATGCTTATCAGTATTATCGTGCTTTTTTTCAGTATTATTGTGCTTTTTTTCTTTGTCAAACGTCCACTATTAAGCATTCGCAACCGTCTAGTCACAGCCACACAAGAAAAAGACTTAACCCCACTTCAACCATTTAGAACCAAAGATGAATTAAACGATCTTATTGAAACGTTTAATTCATATAACCATAGTATACGAAAAGTCATTCGCCAATTGAAAGAAAGTTCCGGCGGACTCTATCATACCTCATCGGATTTGAATAAAGATGTGGAAGCTCTAGATCATAATATTCAAGAAAGTCATGCTTCGTTAAGTGATTTTGCCAAGACAATGACTCAGACCGTCTCAATACTTGAAGGCATTCGCTCCACTTCTGTAGCTATTGAAAAGCAGATCCACCAACTTAGTCAAGATGCTCAAGATGAGGCCCTCAAAAGCAATATTAGCGAAGGAGAAGTTCAGACGCTAACGGAAGATGCCTTGACTATGCGCGAAAAAAGTTTGCAGAATTTTGGACAGACACGAGAAGGATTGCAGCAAGCCCTCAAAGATGTTGCCGTCGTTGACAGTATCGGCACTCTATCCGAGACTATTGTTTCGCTCAGCAAACAAACTCAACTTCTATCTCTCAACGCCGCTATAGAGGCCGCCAGAGCGGGAGAAGCAGGCCGTGGCTTTTCCGTTGTCGCTGATGCTATTCGAAAATTATCAGAAGACACACAGCATATTATCGGACAAATTCAACAAGTCACCGGTAATGTGATCGTAACTGTTGATCAACTCAAAGAACACTCCAACGCGATGCTTTCCTTTATTGATGCTGACAATACGTCTACTACAGACCTTCTTCGTACACTAGGTTCACAATATAAAAAAGACTCCACAAGGGCCAAAAATCAGTTTCACAGCTTTCATGAAACTATGCTCCTTGTCGAGTCTTCCGTAACAGATATAACATCGTCTATACAATCTATTCATCAATCAGTAACTGAGACAACAGTCCAAGTGGAAACTCTTGATTATGAGATGAGCACGATCGGTAGCATTTCAACCCATGTCTCCGAATCCGCTCACCATATCACCCACTCTGCCGATGCCCTTAAAATACTGACCGAAGAATTTCACTGGGCACGTTCGTAAGTGGTATGCACATAAACCAATTCCCCTTGATGTTGTTCCTCTGATTCATACACTTTTTTCCAATCTTTCATACCACCGATAGCAGGCATCCACGTATCGGCATTGAATCGATGACGGATATGGGTGATATAAGCCTTCATGCAAAAAGGCAGAAATGATTCATAGATGACACCCCCACCGGCGACATAGATTCGCTCCTCATCCACTTGATGCTCCTTGATATAGTCAAGAATCGATTCAATAGAATAGAATATCTGCGCACCTTCTTTAATATAAGACCGATCTCGCGTCAAAATCCAGGTTTCTCTTCCGGGTAGAAGGCCACTTCCCGGCAGAGAATCAATGGTTTTTCTTCCCATGATGATAATATTCCCCAATGTTTTTTCTTTGAAGAACTTCAAGTCTTTTGGCAAGTAGGTTAACAATTCTCCATCTTTAGCAATGCCATAGGATTCATCTGCTGCTACAATCAAATTCATAAACCTCTCCTTTATATTGCCACAGGAATGTTTCTAATCTGCTCATTTTTTTCATAATCAATAAGTTCAAAATCATCCACTGTAAAATCATAAAAATCTGTGACATGACGTTTAATTCTAAATTGCGGTGCCGGATAGGTCGGTCGCTTAATCATGTCTTTAACCAATGGAATATGACGATCGTAAATATGGGCATCAGCAATTACATGTACCAATTCCCCTACTTCTAGATCCGACACCATCGCTATCATATGCATAAGAACAGCATATTGAACCACATTCCAGTTGTTAGCTACTAATACATCATTGGAACGCTGATTTAATATGGCGTTTAATTTATTACCCGTAACATTAAAAGTCATGCTGTAAGCACAAGGATACAAATGCATCGCATGCAAATCTTCATGTACATATATATTGGTCATAATTCGACGACTGTAAGGATTGTGTTTCAAATCATATAGAACACGATCCACTTGATCAAATTCACCTTCAGCATACGTGTGTTTGACACCTAACTGATAGCCATAAGCTTTTCCTATACTTCCTGCTTCATCTGCCCATGAATCCCAAATCTTACTTTTAAGATCGTGAATATTATTGGATTTTTTTTGCCAAATCCACAAAATTTCATCGATAGCACTTTTAAATGCTGTCGGACGCAATGTCATAATAGGAAATTCTTGACTCAAATCGTATCGATTTACCACGCCAAATTGTTTGACCGTATGAGCCATGGCTCCATCTTCCCAAACAGGTCGTACTTTTGTTCCTTCACTCGATATTCCGTTATCTATAATCGATTCGCACATATTAATAAAAATCTGATCTGCTTTACTCATGACTGTCTCCTTTGTTTATTCTTCTGTCTATTATAGACAATGCTCCTCTTAAATTCAAGCCTTCATTATACTTTTGTCGCCCTAATCATTCGATGATTCGACCGATAAAAAAAAGCTAACGCATCAGCGCTAGCTATAAATGAATCCCAATAAAACCCCCGCTTCTATGATAGACATAAAAGCTTGTCCATTGTCATAATGCATAATTATAATCATTCAATAAGTATATTATAGTACATTATGCCCAATAAGTCAATATTTGGTTTAACCCTTGGCAAATGCACGTATATCTGCAAGACCTGTATATGTGCGAACATCCAATTCCTGCCCATCTCCTGATTGCACAATTAACGTAGGCGCCGTTCGCACTTGATACCGATTAGCCAGGTCAATATTTTCCTCTGCATCGATAATTCGCACATCATGTGCCTTAAGAAAATCCTTTGCCACATGACAATTCGGACATGTCTTTGTAGTAAAGAGTATCTTTGTAGGCATAACTTCTGCAACCGACTCTTGCAACTTATAGGATGTCCCTTGATGTTCAATTTGTGTATAGGTCTTACGCTCTTTGAACTCCGTACTCTTACCTTCATTCCAATGTTGTACAGGGCGATAATAACCTGTAATTCTAGAATACACTTCTGTCTTTTCATGACATGTCGGACATTCATAAACCTCACCATCTAAGTACCCATGATTTTTACATATAGAATATGTTGGTGAAAGGGTATAATAAGGCAAACTGTAATTGGAAGCTATGGTCTTGACTAATTTAGCTGCCCCTTTCCAATCCGATAACTTTTCACCTAGAAAACCATGAAAAACAGTTCCTGACGTATAGCGTGTCTGGAAATCATCCTGCAACTGCAACGCATCAAAAATATCATCAGTATGCCCTACAGGAAGGTGTGTACTATTGGTATAATATGGCGTACCACTTCCTTGTCCCGCTGTAATAATACCGGGATATATCTCTACGTCATGTTTTGCTAAACGATAACTTGTCGATTCCGCAGGGGTTGCCTCTAAGTTAAAGAGATCCCCGTACTTCTCCTGATAATCGGATAAACGATTCCGCATAAAATCCAATACATCCAAGGCAAACTGTCGACCCTTAGCTGATGTAATCGATTCTCCAATCCATCCGGCATTAAGAAGCGCTTCATTCATTCCAATCAATCCAATTGTTGAAAAGTGATTGTCAAACTTTCCTAAGTAACGTTTTGTATAAGGGTATAGGCCTTCATCCAACAATCGATTCACTACTTGACGCTTCATATTCAGCGAACGGGCAGCAATATCCATTCGATGTCCTAATAATCGGTAAAAACTCGATTCATCCTTTGCCTTATAGGCTATGGACGGCAGATTAATAGTAACAACGCCAATAGATCCGGTGCTTTCCCCTGAACCAAAAAATCCACCTTGCTTTTTCCTTAACTCCCGGAGATCCAGTCGCAATCGGCAACACATACTACGTATATCGCTAGGTTCCATATCACTATTTACATAATTGCTAAAATAAGGCGTCCCATACTTAGCCGTCATTGTAAACAAAAGACGGTTATTCTCTGTATCCGACCAGTCAAAGTCCTTAGTAATGGAATATGTAGGTATCGGATATTGGAATCCTCGACCATTCGCGTCGCCTTCAATCATAATCTCAATAAAGGCTTTGTTGATCATATCCATTTCCTTCTGACATTCTCCGTATGTAAATCCAACTTCCTTACCTGCTACAATTGCCGGTAGTCCTCCTAAATCTTTAGGAACAACCCAATCTAATGTAATATTAGAAAAGGGTGATTGCGTTCCCCAACGAGACGGTGTATTTACACCAAAAATAAAACTTTGTATACATTGTTTTACTTCATGGTAATCCATATGATCCTGTTTAACAAAAGGTGCCAAATAGGTATCAAAAGAACTAAATGCTTGAGCTCCTGCCCATTCATTTTGCATAATCCCCAAAAAGTTTACCATCTGATTACATAATGTAGACAAGTGAGCAGCCGGTGCCGATGTGATTTTTCCCGGAATTCCCCCAAGGCCTTCCTGAATAAGCTGCTTTAACGACCACCCTGCACAATAACCTGTAAGCATGGATAAATCATGAATATGCATCTCACAATTCTTATGAGCTCTAGCTATCTCTTCATCATAAACTTCACTTAACCAATAATTAGCTGTAACCGCTCCGCTATTATGTAAAATCAAACCTCCCACAGAGTAAGTTACTGTCGAGTTTTCCTTAACACGCCAATCTTCTTCATTGACATAACTATTAACAATCTCCTTATAGTCAAGAATCGTCGACTTCATGTTTCGCATTTTCTCACGTTGTTTACGATACAGAATATAGGCTTTGGCAACATCTGTATAGCCTGCCTGCTCCAAAACACTCTCCACACTGTCTTGAATCTTTTCAATAGCGATGACTCCATTCACTATATCGCTCTGAAAATTTGATGTTACTCGTAAGGTCAAAACATCTAAAATCTCATCTGTGTAAAATTTTTCCGTTGCCTCAAAGGCTTTTTCAATAGCAGCCTTAATCTTTTTCATTTTGAACGGAACGATTTTCTGATCCCTTTTTTGTACCTCGAACATATCCATTCTCCTTTCGATATTCATCTTTATAATCATATCACAGGAGCTTGTCTCTATCAATACGAACATACAAAAAATACACAATATAGTGTGTTTACTTTTTGAACACACCACAATATATTGTGTATTTGCCATGACATTATAACTTCAAAACTTTAGAATTTTTTTCTCTTTATACACACTTTATAAATCGTATTTATCCACATAGGCTTGATCCAAATAGGCTTCAACATATATGCCATCTGCATCAAAACGCTCAATCAATAATTGGCCATAGGTACGGATACTTTGGACAATATGACCTTGATCATAAGGAATTTTTACTTTGACCAATGTTAACCCTTCACGTACTTTTTCCGAGATTACTTGAATCAATTGATCCAAATTCATATGTTCCTTCGCCGATACATATAGGGTATCAAAAGCATGTTCATCCATTAAACCTTCTCGATCCAATTCAGACACATCCATTTTATTAAAAACCGTAATCATAGGAATCTGCAACGCATCAAGGGAATCCAATGTTTCATGTACCACTCGAATATGCTTTTCATAGTTGGGATTGGCACCATCTACAACATGGATAATCAAATCCGCAAACCGAACCTCTTCCAACGTCGATCGGAATGCTTGCACCAAATGGTGAGGCAATTTGTGGATAAATCCAACCGTATCAGTCAAATAAACTTCCTTACCTTCCCCGATATCCAATATACGCGATGTCGTATCCAACGTTGCAAACAGCTGGTCCTGTTCATAAACATTCGCATCCGTTAATGCATTTAATAACGTCGATTTACCTGCATTGGTATACCCGGCAATGGCAATGACCGGTTTGTTTTGATTTTTACGATTTTCTCGAAGCATATCCCGATGTCGCTTTACATCATCTAATTCTTTACGTAATTGAGCAACACGACTATTAATATAACGGCGATCCGTTTCTAATTTTTTCTCCCCGGGACCACGGGTTCCGATCCCTCCGCCTAATCTTGACATGGTGTGCCCCATCCCTGCAAGGCGAGAAACACGATACTTTAATTGAGCCATTTCCACCTGCAAAATACCCTCTCTCGTATGGGCATGCTTAGCAAAAATATCCAATATAAGTAATGAACGATCCATGATTTTAACATTGAGTTCTTTTTCTAAGTTTTTCATTTGAGCCGGTGATAATTCATCATCGGTAATAATTCCGTCTGCCTTCGTTACAAAAACAGCATCTTTAACCTCTTCAATTTTACCTTTTCCAATATACGTACCGGGATGCTGTGCTTCACGATTTTGAATAATGCGATCAACAACTTCTGCCCCTGCTGTCGCTGCTAATTCCGCTAATTCATCCATCGAATTTTCGGCTTCGTCGGTATGCCCTTTATCGCTAACGGCTACAAGAATAACACGTTCCGGTTGTTCTTTTGTTTCTCTCTTTTCGTAATTGTCCATTCCGTTCCTCCCGCCATAATTTAGTCTAACAAACCATGGTCTTCTATATATGTTTTCGCTTCTAAGGCTTCTTCATGTGTTGCATCAACAGCCAGTATTTCATTATATGTATCATAGGCATCCTTGTAATCATAGAGCGCCTCATAGCTGATTGCCAACATCATCATAGCATCCACATCGTCCGGCTCATAATTCAAAATTTCCTTAAATGAATCTCTGGCCTTCTCATACTCTTCCAAATTGTAGTGACTCAAACCAATTTCATAAATGGCCCGTAGGTCAACGCCATCTATTTTTCTCAAATAGTCACTAAAAGATAGCAAGGCATCCTCATATTGGCCTAATCCTTTGTATGCATAGCCCATTCCCATCAACCCTTCATCTACACCATAATCCTTCGCAAAAGAAAAATCATTCATGGCATCTAAAAATCGTTCCTCACCTAGTAAAAGTTGACCTCTGTAATAATAGGCTCTTCCATAGTCACCAAAACGAGCAATGGCTGCTGTATAGGTACTATATGCCTCATCATTATTATCAAGGGCTTCTTCAACACGTCCTTTAATAATGTAAAATTCCGGAGCTGCTGAATTCATATTCATTGCTAGATTAATTTCATTCAACGCTTGTGCATTCTTCCCCTGTTCCAAATGCATTGTTGCCAAATTTGCATAAGCATAAAAGTAGTTATCCGAAAGGGTCAAGGCTTGATCAAAGGCTTCTCCTGCCTTATCATACTCCTTCAAATCCGCATAAGCTAACCCTATTGCATTATAAATTGCAGGGTCCGAATCGTCAATAGCCTCACTTTTTAGAAAATATTCCAGAGCCTCTTCCGATTGATTCATCTGATACAAATAATTCCCCATATTCAAATAGGCCGCATAGCGTCCGTCATCACCGGAAAAGTCATCTATATGTTCAATGGCATAATCTAAAGCTTCCTTTGTTTTATCATAATCTCCTCGTTGCATGTAGTAGGACGATTCCAATACATAGGCTTCCGGTGCATCACTATTAATTCCTTTCGCTTCTTCAACAGCTTCAAGAACCTCTTTGTAGTCACCTGAATCAAGTGCCTTCTGTCCTTTTGCCAAGGCTTCTGTATACTCGGCTGAAAGAGTGTTACCACACCCTGCCAACAAAAGTACACCAAGTATCATATAGAATAGGATGAATCGCTTCATAACATTAACTCCTTTATTGATGTTTGCCTGTAACCTTGTCATTCCTCTAAAAATAGGATAAACTAATATCATCTATAAACTCTAGGAGGATCACATGAACAAACATAAAGCTCGTAAGATATTTGTCTATTTATTACTGGCATTTGTCATATTCTTGTATTTATTTAGCATTGCCGTATTCTTATTCGGCGATCCCGCTCAAGCAATTTATGTCTTTGCCTATAGCACCTTCTTTACCATTATCACTTATTTTTTATTTATTATGCAACGACGCTTGGAAGCATCGGCAAAACGTAAAGAAGATGATCAGAACCCACCGTCTCATAAAGATAACGATTAATCCATCACTTTCACAAGACATTTGCGGTGCCTTGCACCATCAAATTCACAAAAATAAATACCTTGCCAAGTCCCTAGCGTCATGTGTCCGTTTTCAACAGGAATCATGACGCTGCTACCCATCATGCTTGCTTTCACATGGGCAGCTGCATTACCTTCCATATGACGGTAGCCATTCTTCCAAGGCACCATTTCATCGAGTTGCTTGATCATATCCCGTTGAACATCAGGGTCCGCATTTTCATTAATGGTAATGCCTGCCGTTGTATGCGGAACATAAACGAGAACGATCCCGGCATTGATGCCTGATTCCCGAATAACTTGCTGCACTTTTGCTGTAATGTCAATAAAGGCATCTCGGCTCTTTGTCTCAATGGTCAACGTTTGAGTACTCATTTTTATTCCTCCTTTGTCAAAAAGGTCATCCAGTCTTTGATTTTTCCTTCATATCCCATCTCTGTGGGTTCATAAAACTTACGTCCCATGAGCTCATCCGGCAAATATTGTTGCTTAACGTAATGATTCTCGTAATTATGAGCGTAACGATAATCCACACCATGCCCTAACTTTGCAGCACTCTTATAGTGAGCATCCTTCAAATGCTTCGGCAACGTTATGACTGTTTCTTCCTTAACCGCTTGCGTCGCAGCACCTATGGCTATGGTTGCCGCATTACTTTTGGGTGCCGTTGCAATATATAGAACCGCTTGGCTTAGAATCAACTGGCTCTCAGGCATCCCTATAAAGTTGACGGCATTGGCAGCATTCATAGCAACCACTAACGCTTGAGGATCTGCATTCCCCACATCTTCCGAAGCACATATAACGATACGTCTAGCGATAAACTTAGGGTCCTCCCCGGCATAAAGCATTCGAGCCAAGTAATAGACCGCTGCATCAGGATCCGAACCACGCATACTCTTTATAAAGGCCGAAATCGTATCATAATGTTGATCGCCGTTTTTATCGTAACTTATCGCCCGCTTTTGGATACATTCTTCAGCAACATCCAGTGTAATATGCACGGTTCCGTCCTTCGACGGTTCTGTTGTCAATGCGCCTAATTCCAATGCATTAAGGGCAGCTCTCGCATCACCGTTCGCTATCTCAGCCCAAAAATCCATCGCCTCTTCGTCCACTTCAATGGTTTGCTCACGAAGTACCTTGTCTTTTTTCAAACTACGCAACAGCAACGTTTTAATAGCTTCTTGATTCAATGGCCTAAGCTGAAAAATGCGCGATCTTGACACCAAAGCGCCGTTCACTTCAAAGTATGGATTTTCCGTTGTCGCTCCTATGAGTATGACCGTCCCATCTTCTACGTGAGGAAGGAGAGCGTCCTGTTGCGCCTTGTTAAACCGGTGAATCTCATCAATGAACAGAATCGTTTTACGCATATTCATGCCTAGATGATTCTTGGCCTGAGCCACCACTTCTTGAATATCTTTCTTTCCGGCAATTGTTGCATTCAATTGGGTGAAATTGGACTTTGTCGTTTTGGCAATAACACGGGCCAATGTGGTTTTCCCTGTCCCCGGAGGACCGTATAAAATAAGGGATCCTAATTTGTCTGCTTTTATGGCACGATAGAGTAATTTATCTTTGCCTAATATATGGTTTTGACCTACTACATCATCTAATGTTTCCGGTCGCATCCTGGCTGCCAGGGGTGCATCTTTTTCTAATGTTTTTTCTTTAATCATATCAAAAATATCCATGAGGATAAACCTCCTAAGTCCTGTAATCACGCTGTAGGCGCATGTTGCATTTCTACGTAATCTATATATTGTATGTGAATTTAGTGAAACTTGCATTTGTCGGGCTAATCATATATACAGTAAGGGGTCAAAAGGATGAACTTTTGACCCTCATACTATTATATCAGATAACATGAAATTCTTCCAAGTATTTCCACGAACCTGTTGACAAACCCCTCGTCTTTTATTATAGTAGTACTATAAAGAAACACTAAAGGAATGAGGTTTACTATGGAATTATCCGATGCACTCAAAAACTTAGGTTTTACACAACAAGAAGCTACCTTATATATAAAGCTTTGTCAAAACGAGAGTATGACCGGATATGAAGCAGCTAAACTCAGTGGCATCAGCCGCTCTAACGCTTATGCTTCTTTATCCAATCTGGTAGATAAAGGCTATGCATATACCATTGATGGGAATCCTCTTCACTACGTCGCTGTATCCAAAGATGACCTATTAGCCAATGCACGCCGTGATTTTGAACGCACCATTCAAGTCATTGAAGATAAACTTATCACGACACCTCTTGTGAACGAACCTTATATCACAATTGTCGGCGAAAAAGCTATCCTCAATAAAATGACCAATATCATCGAACAAGCAACGGAGCGTATTTATATATCCGTCAATGTTGTTATTTTACATCAACTGGAATGGGCTTTAACCGAGGCATGTAAGCGGGGACTAAAGGTTGTTATTCTATCGTCTGAAGATATATCCGACACACATCATATCTACTATGAAACGGAACGTAATACATCCGTCAAATTAATTGCTGATACTAAAGAGATATTGGCAGGTACTCTTAGTCAAAGCCTCTATTCAAAAAATAAGACCCTCGTCAACATCATCCGAGAATCTATGCTGGATGAGATTACACTTATCACCGAAAGGAGACAATAATATGTTAGGTCTCAACGATAATGTCACAGAACAATCCAAATTTTATGGGTCTACAGATCCTGTCACTTTAGCCGAAAAATACGGGACACCCCTTTATGTCTATAATGAAAAGCTTTTTAGAGAACGTTGTCGCGAGTTGAAGAATTTGGTAACCTATCCGAATTTTTCTGTCAACTACTCCGTCAAAGCCAATGGCAATCTTCACCTTCTAAAAATAGCAAAAGAAGAAGGACTCAAGGTGGATGCTATGAGTCCGGGAGAAATCTATGTAGAACAATTAGCCGGATTTGCACCTGAGGATATTCTCTATATCAGTAATAATGTATCTGCTGATGAAATGCAGTATGCTATCAGTCGCAACATCATGATTAGTGTTGACTCCCTTTCCCAACTCGATATGTACGGAAGCTTGAATCCCGGCGGTAAAGTGTGCGTACGTTTCAATCCCGAAGTTGGTGCCGGCCATCACGAAAAGGTAATCACCGGTGGAAAGAAAACTAAATTCGGGATTGCCATTAGCGATATTGAAGCCGTTAAAGAACTTCTTGCCAAACACAACTTGACCCTTTCCGGTATTAACCAACATATTGGCTCCCTCTTTATGGATGGGGATAAATATATCGAGGGAGCTATGAGTATTCTCACCATCGCTCGTTCCTTTGAAAATCTTGAGTTTATTGATATGGGCGGCGGATTTGGAATTCCTTACAAAAAGTTATCCTCTCAACCGCGTCTGGATCTCAAACACTTAGGTGAACGTCTAGATAAAGTCCTTCACGACTTTGCCGAAGAGTATGGCAAAGAAGTCACCTTCAAAATCGAGCCGGGCCGTTATATTTCGGCAGAATGCGGTGTTCTCTTAGGTGGTGTTCATTCTATTAAGGAAAACTTCGGCATTACCTATGTCGGTACAGATGTTGGCTTTAATGTCTTAAAACGACCGGTTATGTACGATAGCCATCATGATATTGAAGTCTATCGCAAAGAAAACATCCCGTCATCCAAATCACTTCCTGTAACCGTTGTCGGTAACATCTGTGAAAGTGGTGATATTCTTGCAAAAGACCGTCTCCTACCGGAAACGATGCTTGGTGATGTTATCGGTATTCTAGATGCAGGCGCTTATGGCTACTGCATGGCTTCCAATTATAACAACCGTCTTCGCCCAGCTGAAGTCCTCATTAATGAAAAAGGTGATGATATTC
The DNA here is from genome assembly GCA_965140555.1 of Vallitaleaceae bacterium. Taxonomy (GTDB): domain Bacteria; phylum Bacillota; class Clostridia; order Lachnospirales; family Vallitaleaceae; genus UBA1351. The sequence goes on from OZ223259.1 coordinate 344,434, forward strand.
TTATTCGCCGACGTGATACCTTCGAAGATTTAGTAGCCGGATTTGTCGTCGATTAATCTACTTTACAACCCGCTATTTAAAAACCACCTACGATAACCGATTAAAAGGCTATCCTAGGTGGTTTTTCTGTTTATAATCGTTTCATTAATTTGTTTTCTTTGTATTGACCGCAATGAACAGGCATACGCCAAACCCACCCCATGTCAATGCAATAGCCAAGATTCCGAACAATATAGCTCCGATACTCATTACATCTTCACTCCTTTTCCAATCATTGCCTCGTATTCTGAACGTCCTTTCGTACGTGTAAAGACGACAGCTAGAATGAATAATAACAGCAGACAGCCAAATCCGATAAGCATTAAGGACACCAAATCATAGCCACTATAGCGTGTTGTCATATCTGTAAATACATTCATAATGAACATGAGTGCCAATAATAATGGTGTCAGAAACTTAAGTGTGTAATTCCACCAACGACCAACACCAAAATCTGATAACTCATTGGCATAACCACGAATCTCATCTAAATTCATAAACCATGAAATAAAGATAACTTCGATTAAACCACTAATAGCTATGGCATAGGTATTAATATAGTGATCGACGATATCTAAAATGTGAAGTCCTGCGTCCGTCACAAAAAGTAATGATAATACAAACCCTACAAGAGAAACTATCGGTAATGTCTGACGGCGAGATAGTGCAAACTTGTCACTGATGGACGATACAATAACTTCCAATACAGACATACTGGAACTAAACCCTGCAAAAATCAAGCATAGGAAGAAAACAACACCCACAATACCGTTCATCCCGACTAAGGCATTAATCGCCATAGGGAAGACTTCAAAGGCCAGTCCGATACCGCCGTTACCTGCTACTTCAGCTACAGGTGCCCCTTGCGTTGCTGCCATATAACCGATAATACTAAAGACACCGATCCCGGATAGAATACTAAAAGAACAGTTTCCAAGACCTGTCATAAAGGCACTATTGACCAAATCAGATTTTTCCGGTAAATAGGAGGCATAGGTCAACATAATCCCAAAGCAAATACTCAAGGAATAAAAGATTTGTCCATAGGCACCAATCCATACACTTGGTTGAAGAAGTTTCTTAAAGTCCGGTTTGAAGAAATAATCAAGACCTGCTGCCGCACCTTCTAAGGTAAGTCCACGTATAACGATAACAAGTAGACAGATAATTAGTAAAGGCATAAAAATCTTATTGGCCTTTTCTATACCTGATTTGATACCACCCATAAGAACCAAAAAGTTAACCAACCACACAACAATAAGCGCTATGAGCATGTGACTGTTAATAGTACTCATGTCCCCCGGTCCATCAGTCAAATGGAGAAAGGTGTTCTTAAAAAATCCTTCTGTATCCGTTCCCCACTCTCCTGTGGCGGCATACTTGGTATAATTCACTGTCCAACCGATAATCGCTGTATAATAGACAACGATACCAAAAGCAATTGCTGTTTGAAACCACCCTAGTAATTCCATTTTACGACTCAACCGTCCCAAGATTCCGGGTGTCGAACTTTTAATCTTATGCGCTATAGAGAATTCTAAAATCAATATAGGAATTCCTGCTGTAAAAAGCGCAAAGAGATAAGGAATTAAAAATGCCCCACCTCCGTTACTTGCCGCAACATATGGGAATCTCCAAATGTTACCCAATCCAATGGCAGACCCTATGGCTGCCACAACGAAGCCCATACGTGAGCCCCATTGTCCTCTTTTTTCACTCATAGTCATGCTCCTTATCTTATGATTAGGGCCCCAAACCTAAGTTTCCCTATATTCGCATACACTATATAGATTACATGAATGCACTTGTAACACTATAATATATGCGAAAGTTCAACTCTATACTTTTGACACCTTAATCCTCCTATAGTTATATCGCCCTAAGACGATGCCCAATTATGAATTTTATCGGATTAATGCATCAATGTAAAGGTTTTGAGTGAAATAAGTTGAAATTGATACCACTTCACAGCGTTAATGTTCCGAATTTTCGAAGCTTCAATATCTGTGTTTTTTTATTATCTCAAGGTTTTTCTACACGATTTAGCGTCCCATTTTCCAGATGATACACCGTATCAACCAAATCCAGCACTCGCTCATCGTGGGTAACCATAATAGCTGCCTTGTTATGCTTGCGTACTTCCTTCTGAATCATTTCTACCACTTGACGTCCACGTTCAGCATCTAGACTTGCCGTCGGTTCATCTGCCAAGATAATATCGGGCTGGTTCATAAAAGCTCTTGCTATAGCTACACGTTGTTTTTCACCACCGGACATTTTTCCCGGATACTGATGAATTAAATCTTTCAATCCAAGATCTGTCAACATTGATTCGATATTCCCTTTAGAAGAAGACTCCTTATCCATAATAACCTCAAGTTGCTCCTTAGCCGTTAAAAACGGCAACAGCTGGTGATTTTGAAAAATAAAGCCTATTTGGCGTCGACGGATACTCGTCCACATGGATGGCTTCACCGTCTTCAGATCCGTATCACCAATAACAACTTGCCCCTCCGTCGGAGACAAAAGCGCTCCGGCTATAGACAGCAAAGTACTTTTTCCTGAACCTGAAGGCCCTACAATAGCCACAAATTCACCTGGTACTACTTCTAAGGATATGGAATTCAACACGGTTTTGGTTCTATTCCCATCAGGATAAGTTTTCATGATATTTTTCAGAACTAATGCTGTTTGACTCATATGTCATTACCTCCTATTATGTCAATGGGGTCAATGCGTGCTACCTTAATCATCGAAACTAGACTAACGACAATTGAGATGGCTATAAATGCTCCGGATACCATTCCCGCCGCTCCTATATTAAGATAAAACGGCATCGTTGAAGGCAAAGCACTGGCCATTCCAAAGGCTAAAATATTCCCTATGATTGTACCAAAAAGGGCCAACATAATGACTTGGGATAAAAGCATAATGCTTAATTGTCCCATGGATACGCCAATAGCCTTCATCATAGCAAATTGGCGACGTTTTTGTAACGTCAATATATAGAAAAATACACCTAAAATAGCCGATGAAGCAACGACAAGAACCCATAGAATCATTTGTATCGTCGTCTGTTCCGCCGAGTAACCGGGTAACTTTTCAATCATACTTTGTTTATCCATCACCATAAGACTCAGATCATTCGGTAATGCATCGACATCACCTTGTACAACAACGGTTTGAATGATTTTGCCAAAAAACGGATATTGCTCTTCTCGAATGGCATTGTATGTTTCAAAACTTATATAACCAATCGGCACATGTCCGTAGGATGCATCTGTCGTAAAGCCAATAACTGTCAACTCTCTTTCTGTTGCAGCATCGATAATCGTATCTCCTTGTCCGATTCCATCTTCTTTAAAGGCTTCGTCAAGTATAATCTCATCTTTTCCCAACTTTCCTTCCTCTCCCTCTATGATTTGAGGCATCAAAAAGTTATCGGGTTCAATAGCAAAATACGTAATATCATATTTGTCGCCATCTTCTTGTTGTTGCATAAAGGTTCGTTGTATATTCAGATACGCCGTCGATTTTGTCTGACTCTCTCTAATCTCAGCTGCATCTTCCGGTGTCATATTCGATACTGTAATTAACTCTTGTGAATCCTCACTCAATATAAAATTTGTACCATCGACATTTTCAATTCCGGAACTTACTGCACGACCCAATCCACTTGCTAATCCGGATAAAAACAGGACCATAAACACCATAAGGATAAGCAACACCTCGACGAGCAAATATTTTTTCTTCTGATGAAGAATTTCTTTATAAGCCAACTTCATTGTCTTTTTCCTCTCTTTCATGTCAAAGCATAGGTAATAATAATTCTTAACTGTATTGTACTATTCTATTCCTCTTTGTTCCTAAGTGCAACTAATTTTCTCACAAATTCGACTACTTTTAGGAATTTCCATCTTGTATCCTCCTTCAAAACTGACGTATCAAAAAAGGACAGTCAAACAAGCCTAAGCTCATTGAACTGTCCTTTTCCTTTATTCTATGATGGAATTATAATCTCTTAATGATACAACCCTGCATCATAAGCTGCTTGTTTTTCATCAAGAATTTCTTGATATCCTGCATCAAGATACTCTTGTTTTGCTTCTTCATATAAGGCATCAAATTCGTCTTCAGGACTTGTAACTAATTTAACATAAAGTTCTTGGAATAAAGAAGACAAATCGCCTGAATATTCGCTAACCGTTTCAATCGGTACTGTAAATGCTGTATCCGGTGTACGATATTCGGAATAGGCTTCATTGGCATCGATAGTCTCTTGGATGAGATACTCATAGCCTGAAGGACCATAAGAGTTTACCGCTGCTAAGTTATTCAACTCATCACTACCATATACTTTGTTCGCATTTACTAAACACCAGTAATCGGCGTTATCATTATTGGATAGACGTTGTTCTCCTGTGTATCCAAGGGATACAGGTAAGCCGTTCTCATCCAATTCATAATGTGTGCCTTCGAAACCGTTTTGCAATGTATATAATACATCCGGTTGGTTCATCCATTCCAAATACATCCAAATAGCTTGACGCACTTCATCACTTGTATTGACATTAATACCGAAAATCATACCAAATGGCCAGTATTCACGTCCTTGTGGCTGATTCCCCTCCGGTACACCTGCTTTTGCATCTAATACTGCTAATTCAGCTCCCGGTTGATTCGCAAGTAAATTTTCTATATCTGCAATAGTTGTACTGTAGACATAAGTCCCCCATGTACCGGCTTTACCTGAGATAAAGTCTGCTTTCGCTTTTGTTCCGTCTGTATCAAGATAGAACTCTTTACTAATGTAATCCTCGTTCCATTGATGATTCATGGATTTCAAGAAATCACGTGTCGGTTCCCATGATAATGCAGCTACAGCAAGGTCTGAATTTAATGCACGACCTTCTTCATCAATGGGCCAATCTCTGAACGCATAGTCAAAGTTAAAACTTTTCGTCATGAGGGTCGCTGATGCATAGCCTAATCCTGCCTCTTTCCATGCTTCAAGCAATTCATTGTATTCTTCAAGTGATGTCGGTAATTCCATACCCACTTGATCAACCCAGTCTTTACGAATCATTGTCAAATAGTTCTTAGATACAAGTTCTGCACGGTCACCCATGACAACTTTTTGTTCTCCGTCTATAACACCATATTCCTTAATAACATCACCCATGTCACTCCAAAACGTCGGTGCATAATTAGCAATTTCATCGGTGTCTAATGTTTGGAATGCCCCTTCTGAATAATAATCCAGAATATTCGGATAGTCATAATGGAAGATAATATCCGGTGCTGTTCCGGCAGCAAGAAGTTGTTTGAAGTCAACGACTTCTGTACTACGACCGATAGGTGTAAATTCTACATTAATATTGTATTTGTCCCCAAAGTTTTCTTGAATCCATCCAGTCCAATAACTGTCTGTCGGATTCCAGCCTTCCCATCCACGTTCATAAACAGGAATATTGATTGTCACTGTGTCTTCAAATCCTGCTGAATGGTCCGGATAAGCAGAATCATCACTGTCGTTTGTGTCTGTGTTATTATCACTTGAGTCCGTTGTATCTGCCCCACCACCGTTGTCAGACTGTTGTGTGCCTTCATCATCTGATGCTTTGTCTGTTCCGCAACCGGAGAACAGAGCAACCGTCATCATCATGACCAAAAGCATTGCTACCCATTTTTTTGATACATGTTTCATAACTAAATACCTCCATTTATTTTGATTTATTATCATCTATCCCTTAACTGCACCAATCATATTCCCTTGAACAAAGTACTTCTGAACAAAAGGATAGATTAGTATAATCGGAATAGTGGCAAACATAATTGTTGATGCTTTTAGTACTTCAGGATCCGAATAATGCGCTACACCGGCATCCGTCGCCTGACTTTGAAAAGATTCTGTCGCAGCAATAACCAAGTAATATAATTTCAGCTGCAATGGTCGCAAATCTGTTCGTTGTTTGATGTAGAACATCGCATCCATATACATATTCCATCTTCCTACTGCATAGAATAAGCTTAAGGTTGCAATAATCGGTTTAGACAAAGGTAATACGATACGAGACAAAATGGAGAAATGACTTGCCCCGTCAATAAGTGCTGATTCTATAAGACTCTCCGGTATGGACGATTGGAGGGTCGTTTTCATAATCAAGAAATTATAGGCACTAAAGGCAAGAGGTAATATCATTACTGCCATGGTGTCCAACAATCCTAAGTTATTCATCAACAGATAGTCCGGGATAATACCCCCACTAAAATACAAGGTAAACATGAAGATGAATGTAAGGAATCCTTTTCCTTTTAAGTCCGGTCTTGATAACGGGTAAGCCGCACACGTTGTAAGAATCATCCCCAATATCGTGAATAATACCGTTACGACTACAGAAACAAAGAGAGATCTTAATATGGAATCATCTGCCAAAATTTTCTGATAGGCAATCAAGTCAATCTCTTTCGGTAAAAGGAAAACTTGCTTTGCAATAACAAAGCGTTCTGAACTTATTGATTTTGAAAATACGTGGATAAAAGGTAACACACAAGTTAGACTAATTGCTAGAATAAACAAATAGAATATACTATCCACAATCTTGTCAACTACTCGAGCTTTCGTCCACTTTCTGCGCCTTTTATGTGTCTTTGTTTGATGTTTTATACTTAATTCGCTCATCATCATCCTCCTTAGAACAATCCGTCTTCACCCAATCGCTTAGCTACACGATCGGCGCCCACAACTAGAATTAAACCGATTACAGCTTGAAATAACCCGATAGCTGTTGCCTCACTGAATTTACTTTGTTGAATACCCCATTGGTATGAAAGTACAGGTATTGTCGTTGTAAATTCCGTTGTTGCAACGTTCATCAATGCATTAACACGCTCAAAGGAACCACCCATAATTTTTCCAAGGTTCATAATAAGTAAAACTACAATTGTACCCCGGATACATGGCAGCGTGACATTAAACATCTGTCTGAACCGTCCTGCGCCATCCACTCTAGCTGCTTCATACAATTCCGGATTAACACTGGTAATAGCTGCTAAGTATATGATTGTACCCCAGCCCATTCCTTGCCAAGCCCCGATAATTACATAACTGATGAGCCAATGAAAATCTTCTTGTAAAAAGGGAACGGCATTACCACCCATATTCTCAATTAACGTATTAATAATCCCATTGTTTAACGAGAATAGTTGATAGCCTATGGCTCCGATAATAATCCATGATAAAAAATGTGGTAAATATAACAACGTTTGAGTTATTCTTTTGAACCATCGAACGCGAATCTCATTGAGTATAAGCGCAAGAATTATTGGCATTGGAAATCCAAATATCAAATCTAAGCTGTTTAATAGTAAGGTATTACGTACTGCTTTAATAAAATTCCTATGATGAAACACTTTCTGGAAAACTTCGAATCCAACCCATTCACTCCCCCAGAAGCCTTTAAGAATTTTGTAATCTTTAAAGGCGATGACCAATCCCGTCATAGATCCATATTTGAACAGTAAGGTAAAGGCCAAAGGTAATAGCACTAAAACGTAAAGTTGCCAATCTCTCCTTATATAATAGCGAAACGACTTGTTTGTAGCATTTTTCATAATTAACCGTATCTCCTATCCTTTTCTTTATTCACTTTGTACAATCGCGTTAACTGTAGTATAGTGTGCCTATCTTATAATGTAAATAATGGTTCTTGATACAAGTATTCATTTTTGACACAAAGAAACCCCTATATTTATAGGGGTTTCAAGCATTATTCAATATGTAATTCACAAAAATGATAGTCTCTTTGAGTCTATATCAACCCTTATTGTCATCATTTGTGATAGGAAATATCAAAAGTCACCTCTTGTTATTATTGCATAAACCTCTTTCGATTAATTTCTGTTCTTTGGTCACTATATCAACTGTGTCTAATCATATAAGCCTCGTCGCAAGGCCTCCTGTTTTTCTTCAATAATTGCATCATATCCTGCACGTTTATAGAGCTCTATGGCTTTATCATATTCTACTTCAAAGCTTTCCGGCTCAATCATAACTAATCGCACATACATTTCTGTGAATAGTTCCGCAAGATCACCGGAATATTCGCTCACCTTTCTGATTGGTACGGAGTATATTACATCTTGTGTAAAATACTCACTATAACGTTCATTGTACGCCATAATATCTTCAATCAAATATTCATAGCCCGGTGGTGCATACAGTTTTACGGCTGCCTTTTTGCTTATCTCATCATTTTCATACTCTTTATTGGCCGTGATAAAACACCAATAATCCGCATTCGCATTGCTTGTCAAGCGCTCTTTTCCACTATAGTCTAAAGATTGAGGCAACCCCTCTTCATCCATGACGTAATGTGTTCCTTCAAAACCATTTTGCAAAGTAAACAAAATATCCGGTTGGCTCATCCACTCCAAATATTTCCAAATAGCAATGCGAGTTGACTCACTTGTATGACTATTGATTCCATAAATTATTCCAAATGGCCAATATTGTCGACCTTGAGGTTTATTTCCTTTAGGAACATGGGCCATAGGATCAAGAACTGCTAGTTTCGCATCAGGCTGATTCTTCATTAAAATTTCAATGGCATCAATCGTTGTGTTATAAATATAGGATGACCATACTCCGGCTCGACCGGTAATAAAATCATTTTTTGCCTTTTGCCCATTTTTATCTAAGTAGAACTCTTCACTAATCCAACCTTGATGCCATTCATAATTTTTGGTCTTGATGAATTCTTTGGTCGGCTCCCACGGTAATCCGGCTACCGCCAAATCTGAATGGAGCGCACGTTCAGTAAAATCTATGGGCCATTCCCTATATGCATAGTCAAAGTTAAAACTTTTATACTGTAAAACCTCTGCGGCAAATCCAAGTCCGGCTTCTTGCCATGCCTGAAGCAGCTCATGGTATTCTTCTAATGAATGTGGCATAGACATATTAACTGCATCTATCCAATCTTGCCGAATAAGCTCTACAAAATTAGTTGCCACTAACTCTCTTCGCTCAGCAAGAATAAATTTCAGCTCACCATCAATAGAACCATATGCCTCTTCACGCTTGCGACTCTTTTCCCAAAATGTCGGAGCATAGGTTTTTATTTCGTCCGCATCAAGAGACTGTAGTCCTTCTTCAAGATAATAATCCATCATTTTAGGATAATCATAGTCAAAGATCAAGTCCGGAGCTGTCCCTGCCGCCAATAGCTGCTTAAAGTTAACACCATCCAAATTCCGATTAATTGGAACAAAACTGACCCTGACTTCATTGGGATCTCCAAATTTTTGTTGAATCCATTTGGTCCAGTAGTTATTTGTCGGATCCATATCCTGCCAACCACGGTCGTATACCGGGATGCGAATAACTGTCCACTCTGTTTTATCCACCTTCTCTGTATCTATGCCTTGGGTTATAGGATTAAAACATCCGGTTAACAAAAACACAAGAAAGGCAATGATGCCGAAACATCTTGCCTTATTCGTTCTATACCGCTTCATTCGACCTCTCACAAATCTCCTTCTAATGCACTGACACGTTCGTATATGAGGCTGTCAGTACAATAACTGTCATATCTTCCCGTTCTAGTGTGCAATGTTTAATTCTCTGAATTTACCCGGAGCAATTCCTTCGAATTTTTTAAAGTACCTATTAAAGCTTTGTACGTTATTATAGCCGAGTTCTAGTGCAATGGATTCGATTCCTTCATTAGACATAGGCAATATCTTCTTTGCCTCTTCAATACGACGTGTATTAAGACAATCAATCAAGCTCATTCCTGTTGATTCTTTGATAATCTTCCGCATGTAGGAGTAACTAATCCCTAGTTCTTCTGCCATTTCATCGAATAGGATTTCTTCTTTGTAATGCTCATTTAAGTATGCCACAATCCGCTCACAATGTCCAACTTCAATAGGCGAATCATTTTGAGACATGTATTTGATAATTCCTTCATAAAATTCCAAAAGAAATGTTTCGATTGCTTCTATGGTGTCCTTTTTAGCAATCGTACTATACACATTACTATAGTGTCCAAAAATTTTACCTGAATTCAAATTATTCTCAACAAGATACTTTAATGTTACACCGACAAGCTGATTATAGATGAGCAATATATTATCATGGGCCAAATTCTCATGGGATAAAATTTGAGCACGTATGTCTATCAGCTCTTTTTCAATAGAGTCCAATCTCCCAAGACATAAATAGTTGATAATTCTTTCCTCACTCTTGTATGGATAAAAATAATGTCTATAGTCTTTCATGTAGGATTTCCAAAATATAATACTCCCTTGACCGAGGGTTAATTTATTTTTCAATGCTTCCCCTGCTTCATCAACACAGGTGACAACACCTGCTAAGTCCAAATGAAGCAAACTAATTCCGATAGACACACTAAAATCCGTCTTCGCAATCAATTCTTTTTGTAATTCGGAAAAGCACTGACTTAATATTTTCGGCATGGCTCCTTGATCATATTCCTTAATATTAATAATGATAGCAGAAGAACTTGTTGCATAACGAACACCTGCCACATTGATTCCCTCTTTGTTCAGTCGTTCTTGAATCCATTCATGTATCCAAAGTCTGAAAAATTTTATTTCCTCAGCATTATAGCGATTGAGATAGCTCTCTTTGTTATCAAATTCTACCATCGCTACCATAAATTGTTTATACGGGAATAATCGGTGTAATTCTTCTATATAATCGTCACTGAGTCGTTCACCATTAATCAATTCACGTAAGGCAAAACGCTGTACATCCGTTTCTTGTTCCAATAACATCGTGTTTAGCGCCTGGGTTTGATCCTTAATCTTTTTGAATACTTCCGAAATATAAACAACCTCATTATAATGCTTTTTCTCAGGTATGTAGTGCGCATCCGTCACTGTTTCCAGCAAATCTTTCATCGGTCGCAAGAGACGATATACAGCCATAACCAATAGGGCAATAACAGCAATGACCGTCAACCCGATTTTTACTAATAAGGCTTGATGTTGCTCAATTACGCCTGCCATTAAACTATCCATGGATTGGGTTGCTACATAAATCCAGTCATTAAATTCAGATCGTACATAACTGTACAAATAACGTTCGCCGTCATTCTCCATGAAAAAGAACCCACTCGGTTCCTGACTACCCATAATTTTTTGGTAATATCCACTATCTGTTTCATTGCGCCCCAAATAGCTCTTCTTACCATGGGAAATAATGGTACCATGACTATCCAACAAAAATACATTTTGACCGTCTTCCGCTGCTGCTGGATCAATATTTTCCTGTATGCGACTCTCATAAACATTAACAACAATATTCCCTTTAATCGACGACGCCAATGTATTCAGGGAATATATATAACTCAACAGTCTGGTCTCTGACTTATTTTCTCGACGGAGTATCCAAAACCCACTGATTTGATGTTCATCACCAACGGCCTCTTCAACCCACGTCGTATCTGCATAATCTTCCAGCTTGGATATACCTTGGTCACTACTAACAACATAATCGGCACCATCCATCAAGAAAAAGACAGAGTGAATGGAGCTGTCATTATATAACAGCTCCGCAAAGGTTGTAGACGCATCCATGGCGTGACTCACATTTGTATAATTTGCATTTAGCTCTTCATAGGTATTCAATCCACGCAAGGAACGAAAGGACGAACTCTGCGTCAGTCGTAATGTATTCTTAATCATGTTAAACAATACAATTCGATTTGTTTGTTCTGCAGACTCCATATTATGCATGGATGTTTCTGCAATTTTCTCTTCAGCATAACTCAATGTATTCCCAAGACTAATATAACTAATGAGTACTGTAGGAATGATGATTATTCCAATAAGTATAAAGTAGAACTGCAAAAAGAATGACCGTCGATTCATCTAACCCCACCTTTAACCACATTACAAACCAAGTTTTACTTCTAAATTATTCTGTCCGTTCATATACCGCACTTAAAAATGCCAATGCTAAACCTTGTCCCCATCCTTGAATCCAATCTTTTGTGATGGACTGATAGCCCAATCGGTCACGCATTACGGCTGTCCCGCCGGACACATTCAGCACACGACCATCGTCTGTAATATTCTCCATAATACCTGCATAGGCCTTTTTGATGTACTTATCATGCAATGGATTACCTCGATGAACCATAGCTGCCGCAATTCCACATGAAGCGGAGACTTCTTCATAGGTTTCTTCATCATTTATAATGGTTCGCCATAAGCCGTTGTCTGTCTGATATGTTTTCAATGCTGCTAACTGGTCCCGCAGAGCACAGTCAATATTCATACACTGAGGATATAAGTACCATTCCGGCAATCGACCGATGACTTGAGACATCGTAAAGGCTGCCCACGCATTCGCACGTCCCCAATAAAATCCGGATAAATGGTCTTTTTTCACATGGGTGTAACCGTGATACCATAAACCATCTGCTTTATCCATCAAAAATTTGATATGCCACTCATATTGATTTAACGCATCCTGAATAATCGCTTCATCTTTTTTCATAATTCCTACTCGAAGAAGGAAAAAGGCGGCCATAAATAATGTATCTGCCCATGCCTGTTCCGGAAAGTCATTGTTGGCTGATACGGTATGCTGCAATACATGCTCGCCAAAACGCAGGGCATGATTGGATAAGTAATCAACTTTGGAATCAATTACCTCCATATAGCGTTCATCACCTGTCGCCTCATATAGGGTAATCAATGCATGACCCATAGCACATGTATTCACGGTCCATACCGGTGTTCCCAACTCCATGTATTCATCAAACCATGCTTTAAGACGTTCCAAATAGGTCACATCCCCAGTTACCTCATACGCTGTTGCCACACCGTAAAAAGCCACACCGCACGGCCAATCCCATACCATATCCATGGAAAATGTCTTTTCTACTACCGCATCTATTTTTGCTTTTAATTCATCTTTCTCTACTTCAAAGGTCATCTCTATTCCTCTCTTTCAACGCATCTATCTATTCATTTATCCTTTTGTTTTATATTCCTTAATTCTTCCTTTGGCAAACCCTTCCTTTGTAGTATAATAACTCTAAGCTAACTAGGAGGTGGATTATGTCTAATCAACAAAAATCTATTATTGAGTATCGTCATTACAGCTTACCCATTGAATTCCCGGTTGTTCTACTCACCGGTCAACGTTGGGATATTTCAGATATAAAAAGTGATCGTCTGCATTTCCACAATTGCCTAGAAATCGGCATTTGTCACATCGGTAACGGCTTTATGGATTTCGAAAATGAAACGGTTCCTTTTAAAGCGGGCGATATCACTTGCGTGCCCCGATTCTTACCTCACACAACCTATTCCAGTCCCGGAACATATAGCCGTTGGTCGTATCTCTTTTTTTCTCCCGAACATATTTTCAATGAACTCTTATTACAGCCGCATTTTAACTTTGAAGATCCACGTTCGGAGTTAAGTGTTAGTGATTATATATTACCTAATGCCGATAACACGATTCTCAAGAAAATTCTTCATGTCATTATCACTGAGCTTCGAGATAAACGGCTATTCTATCAAACGAATACGAAAAACCTATTATCCTCCTTATATATTGAACTTCTTCGTCTGTTCAAAGAATCGAGTGAGGCTCCTGATGCACCAAAGAATGCAGAAAAACGCTTTAATCTTGTTATTGCTCCGGCCTTGGATTATATCCACAAACACTACATGGAGTCTTTGACAACACCGTTTCTAGCCGATTTATGTAATCTGAGCGAAACCCATTTCCGACGTCTATTCGGAAGCATTATGGGTTCATCACCTATGGAATTCATTAACAGCGTACGTATTGATGAAGCCTGTCGACTACTATTAACCACCAAAGAATCTGTTCTGACTATATCCGAACAGGTTGGTTTTCATAGTGTTTCCAGCTTCAATCGTCACTTTTCCGCTTTACTTGATGATACACCTAGTAAATGGCGCAAAAAGGGCGCTTTAGGGGATTCTCCATCGGCCACCGCTTCTATACTGAAATTTACGGGATGGATATAGGCGCTCCCTATGGCGCTATATCCATAGTGTTCATCTATATCGGACGCATTTGTGTTTCAAAAGCTGCTAACTCAAAGGCAATTTCATCACCATCGGTTTTTATTACTGTTTTTTGTGGCTGTTGACTATTGTTGATAGCCACTAACATTTTCGCTTCCGGATAATAAGCGCACTCTGTATTCATATTATCTGTAATGTATCGACAGTCCTCACCCACGCCGGCGGCATGTCGAATCAAATCAAATAAGAACCGAGTACTTTGAAGGCTTTCTCTAAATCCACCAAGGTATATTCCCATTCCTTTTCCAAATATATGGGTTGTAAAAGCAATATTGTCATCCATACTTTGGTGAACTTTGGTTGTCGGCTCTGTCAAAAACACAGACTTTCTTGCTAGAACCCCTTCACTATCCAGGGTAATTCCTCTGAAGTCTTCTATTTCATACTGCCAATGACCATGGCTTACACGATCGCCTAAATCTTCATCAACGCCTAATATATGGCTTAACTGATAGAAGGTGTCACCATGTCGCAGGGCACTTGGCTGATTAATACCAATCAACACACCACCTTCATACGCCCACTTTGTAATCCTATCCACCACTTCAACATTCGCCCATTGATTTCCGCCGCTCCATGCAGAGCCTTCAAAGCCGGCATTAATCAAGACATCGATTCTATCTAATGCACCCTGTCTCACATCCTCAAAATCAATATAGCATACATTCACAGGCAATCCTGATAAGGCCTCATTTACATGAATCAAGTCATGCATATTCGTCTCGTGAAAATGACCGGATAGCGTCCATGAACGTAATTTGCCCCATGTCGTTAATACACCAACTGTCGGTTTTACTGTATAAGGCTTACCGCCGTCATGAAACCCTTTAATTTCTCTAAACTCATCAGCAATAAGCTCCATATACTCTACAAAGTCAGGAAAATCCTGAACCAAATGAAGATAGCCGCCTAATCCAATACGTTCAATGGGTTCACGCAATAAAGCGCGTCGGATTTTCATCCAATACTGTTTGGCATCCAATGTGGGATTTCCACCTTCCATAAATGTAGGCGCTCCACCAAGACCTACCGGGAACAAATAAGGGTGAAGGCGAATCTCATGTGTTTCCACATCAACACCGGCACATAATCGAGCTTCAAATCCTGAAAACACACACTTAATCATGCCATCAAAACCGAACTCCTGAAACCGATCATTATACGGTTCAATACCAACCCAGCTATCATCATAGAATACATAAGCTTTTTTGCCATACCCATGCGCGATATCAACGAGTTGCTTACCAAATGTAATCACTTGATCATTGATAAAAGCCATCCAATCCTTCTTACGTTCATCTGAAGGCATATGACTAACATGATAACGCCCTTTATTGACAAAGTCTTCTGCATGCATCGCATACCCGTTGGCTTCTTCAAAGAGTTTCAGCCCTCTAACGCTCACTGTAAAATCATAAGAACCCCAATCTGTAAATCGATGTCGATTACGCGCATCACTTCCCCAAATCCATACAAAATTATAGAACATGGATGTAAAGCGTACCACCGTTGTTGTCGGATGTTGTTCACACCACTGTTTCATCCATTCCACAAGATAGGCCTGAGTCTCTTCATACATAGGATCAATCTGCATAAGATGGTCACTATCCCAATGATTGGTTGTATGGTTGTACATAGAAATTTCCTCCCATATACGGTAGACCATAAAACTCACGGTGTAACGATGAAACGGTCTGCACTCATGGATAAGAACGCGTCCATGCGTTTCATCAAATTCCCACTGACTGCTCGGTAATCGTTCCCCTGTAGTTCTATCATAAACTTCCCAATAACTTAGTGCTTCATAGGAGGTATTCAGTTCAAACTGTTCTTCAAAAAAATCCTTCATAGGCTCTATGGCTAAAGTATCCGACGTCGCCAATACAGGATCTGTTATTAAAAAGCATTGTTGACGTTGCTCCTTGTGTGCCTTTGCCCATTCGTTGTGATTACGAATCAAGCATAATGTCGAATAGATGCCGTATCCCGCTTCAATAATCGGTGCAGAAAGCTCTGTTCCATCACTGTCACGAATCACATCAGCCCCCCACTTTTTAGCTAAGTCTAATGTGAGTTCTTCATAACCCGCTTCACCGGGCAATGTAAACCCACCTGTTCTATTACTCATAAAAAATCCTCCTGCGGTCTCCTATTGTTCATATTCAATAAGTATTTCTACTTAGTTCTATTATAGGAAAAACCGAGAAGGACTTCTAATGAAAAAGGAACAAAAACTATGCAATTTCGACCTTTTTGGCTTTATATTGACTTTTTTATTGTTGTTATTGCCTACTATTCTATGACTTATCTTCTATGCATCGTCTCGTGCTCCACAATATGGACAAGATTTTGCTGACACATCATATAATTTACCACATTCACTACATGTCTTTTCCTCTACCGATCGCCTAGAAAGAATAGCATTATTCAACAGTTCTTGTTGCTGATTCATAATTATCTCTTGATTACCGATAATTCTCCCTAGAGCAAAAAATACAAAAGCAGTTATAGTCGAACTGATTACTGTAATTATAAACGCTTCTGCACTATATCCAACAACAATACCCGCTATAAGTATAATGATACCAATGACATATAATACAATTTCCATCTTACAGCCTCCTTTATGCTCTTCTCCCTGATTATATATGTAGATTCTGTCCCGTTGGGAAGACTTCTTGCCATAGAATCTCCAAAGCTTTTATAGCGACATCCATAGGCTGCCTCAATTGCTCATTCTCTTTGAATGCCACAAAGCGCTCTACATTGGAAAAATCTTCTTTATCCGACTTGCGAATATCTCCTTGCATATCGGTATCCACAATCCCGGGAGCAAATCCCATAATCTGTACCGGATTCTCATGACTTGCCTGTTCCAAGGCAACACATTGGGTAAACATATTGAGCGCTGCCTTGGTGCTACAATAGCAACTCCATCCATCATACGGACTGTCCGCAGCCCCTGATGAAATCGCCATAATTCTCTTGGGAATAGCTAACTCTTGCCAAGCCTCTATCATACGTCCGGTCATCATAATTGGGGCAATTGTATTCACATTGAATGAACGTTGTATATCCTCTTGGGAGCATCGATGGATAGGCGCTATAGGACCTACCACACCAGCGTTATGTATTACATACAGCGCCTTCTTCATTTTTTCATCTTCCACGATTCCTAATATGTCATTGATACACGTGTCTAAATTGTCCACATGATTCAAATCACATTCCAACCATGTTATCTTTGTTGATGTTCCTTGACTCAATTCCATTAATGACAGATTTTTCTGCCTCGATACACCTATGATATGTTTGGGCATCTCTTGCCCAATCAATGTTCTGACAAAAGCTTCCCCTAGCCCTCTTGACGCTCCTGTAATAATATAAATATCCATAATAACCTCCTAGCTAATGAATTGTTCCTGTACTATTATCTTTTTCTGTTGCATTCGTCGATAGGTAATTCCTATAGCCACCAGTAAAATCCCCGTTATGACAAACCCTCCTTCCGGTCCAAAGTCACCTCCTGTAAGGAATACAGGCCCTGTTAATTCTGTGTGAAGGAGGCTAACTTGTTGAAGCATTGTACCACTTACAGGGAATCCGAATATGCTACCCATAACCCAGTTCCAAATAGAATGATTCGCAAATACACCCCATAACCCACCGTCGTGTATAGCATATAAAGATGCAAATATTCCATATAAAATTATGTTGACGACAGGTAATACCGTCACATGATCGTTAAGTAGATGCATCCCACCAAACAAAAAGGATGTCAACAGTATGGCCGGCCATACGCCATAATACTTAGATAGTATCGGTAATACCCACCCCCGAGTCATCATCTCTTCTACAGCCCCTTGGAATAGGAATAGCACAAGGAAGAGAAGGACATAACCGATTATATTAAAGCGAACACTTCCTTGATTGAAAACCACATCCGATACGTCTGCATAGCCAAGCCCTATGATAATAAAAAAGAACACGAGTTGCATACTCAAAGCTACCCCTGCACCTTTTAAGTACCTGAAAACAGGCTTCATTTGACGTAAACCGATTGAATATAAAGGACGTCTTTCTATTTTATGAATATATAGGCTAAAGCATCCAATGGCACCAAGTATTACGACTATATATTGGATGAACGTAACAATAGTCTCATAATTCATAGAATCCGGCAAACGAATAGCTCCTGTCAACGGCGCAATCAGAAACATTATAGCACTGTAAATCATCACCGGAATAATTTGAAATACTAAGGTCATGAGTCCAATGATTATCCATCCTACCCCTTTAAAACGTTGTATAAAATCATATTGAACCTTTGATTCTTCCACAAATCCTGCAAGATAGTTTTTCTCCATATTCCCTTATACCCCTTCCCTCTTTCCTAAATCTGATTTATTCTTGTGTGGTGACTTCACCTTCATCATCTACAAAATCCACCCAACCATCGCCGGTGATTACTAAACCATCTCCTTGGCTATCAATGGATTCAATATCTATGTATCGTTCATCATCTAACACCCATAAAACATCACCTGATTTTGCAATGGCCATTACAAAGGGCGCATATTGACCTCGAATATAAAGTATTCCGTCTTCCCCGATCAAAGGGGTATCGCCAGATTGCCCCACGTCACTAACTATGAATTTTTCATCGCCTGATTGGAGATCAAAAGCATATAAATTCCTTCCGACTCGAACTATAACCTCTGCATCTCGGACAGCAATACCTGAATATATGGACAATTCTGTTACTTGTATGCCGTTAAACGCATGCATCCAACTTAGCTGGCCTTGTTCATCATAACTTTCAAGCACAACAACTACGCCATCTTCCAGCTTATCAGCTCCTCTTGTATATATAAGATATTCTCTTCCGTCCAATTCATAGCTGTCCACATCCCCTTGTGCCTCATCAATAGCCTTCTCTTTTGTGTCTTCAACTAATCGTTCATAACGCTCTTTCATGGTATCAAGCTCTTTATTTATTGTTTGAATCGTCGATTCATATTGAGCTGATATCTCTTTTTTGATTTGACTCAGATCCTCTTCCATGGTCTGCATCCCTTGTTCATCCTTTGTGTTATTCGATACACAGGAGACCCCTACCATAAACAACAAACTAATGCTAACAATTACAAAACCTCTCTTCATACTCTATCCCTCCATTACATTTCATTTAGTTGTTGGTTACTGCAGAAATTGAATTATGAGGGTACCATCCCCTATCTCTTATGGATTCCTCATCCTATATAAATTATAGCATATTTTTCTGCAAAATCACGTTTTTTTGTCATGACATGTGCCTCGTCACGTCAGTAATATCCTTACTTGTCACTTCGATTTTCTTTTCATAAAAAAAAAGCACCTAAGTGGTGTCTTCTATACATCTTATATTTATATATTTTTATGTACTCTTTTTCCGAATTCTATTTCCCGTTTATATATGTCCTCTTCCCACCCTTGCAAATGTTCTAAATGAGCGTATAATTGACTATTGAAGCGCTGTCTTCAATTCAATATAATCGAGGTGTTTTATGGAAACTAATGATTTATCTCTCTTTGCCATTCCGGCCATCATTCTTCTAGTCGGTATTCTTTCATCCAAAATAAGTAAATGGACCAAGCTTCCGGATATTGTAATCTATCTTATCGCAGGTGTTATGATTGGTCCTAATGTATTAAATATTGCCAACATTGATACCTATTCCGGTATTAATCAATTCATCCTTACCTTTGGGGCTGCCTTTATACTCTATGACGGTGGACGTGATATCAAATTACAAGTTCTTCGTGAGATTAAAGGAACGGTATTTTTACTGGCTACTCTTGGCGTTATCATATCCATGCTTGTCGTCGGCACAGCTGCTGCCTTTATTTTCCACCTTCCTATAATCTATGGATTATTAATCGGTGCGGTTGTAGCATCTACTGATCCCGCTGCCTTGGTTCCCATTTTCAAGAACCTTAGCATTGTCAATCGTGTCAAGCAGACCATTATCAGTGAATCTGCTTTTAATGATGCCGTCGGTGCCGTTCTTGTCTTAACGATGCTTATGATTATTGAATCCGGTAAGTTTTCCTTATCTGAAGACCTCTTGGATCTTGTTCGTATGATTCTATTCGGTGCTTTATCGGGTATTCTTGTCGGTTTATTCTTTAGCTTTACTGTATCTGAAAACAAGTATGCTATCTTTGCTGAGTTCGCTCCCATCGTATCGGTTATTGCCGTACTAACCTCTTATAGTGTCGCCGAATACATCGGAGGAAGCGGCTATATGTCTGCCTTTATTGCCGGTCTTGTTTGTGGTAACAAAAAGAGTTTTCATCTTCGTGTTCCCGACCAAGCCTATATCATACAGACCCACGTCAGAGAAACCGTTGCGTCCATTATGAAAATTGCTATTTTTATTGTTCTCGGTATGCATGTAGATTTTTCATCGATTGCTGCTTACTGGAAGGAAGGCCTTATCGTCGTTGCCATTCTTATGTTTGTCGCACGCCCACTCACCGTATTCTTATGCACCACCTTTGACCCGGCTATCCATTGGAAGAAGAACGAAGTCCTCTTCATGATGTGGGTTCGAGAGACCGGTGTTATACCTGCCGCTTTATCTAGCGTCATTGTTAGTCGCCATCTTCTCCATGCCGATATTATTTCAGCCGTCGTATTCCTTACCATTGGCTGCACCTTATTTATCCAAGCAACAACAACAGGTGTTCTTGCCCGCAAACTTGGGCTTATAGAAGAATCATAACATACTCCCACCTACGCTCCCACCTCATGCGTAAAGAAAGCTATGAGGAGGGAGACTTCTCGGTTTTAAATTAAAAGGTAATGCACATACCCTAAGATATTCCTGTGAGAATATCTTTCATAACATCGTCATACCCTTGTTGTCCTAGAGTTTTTAACCACTTTTCGGTCGTATATTCTTCTAAAGACAGCAAGATTCTTAACGCATGTGTTACACAATCTTTCCCATACGTCTTTCCTAGAGTATGTAATATATATGCTCCTTTAAACCTTGATATATAGACATGAGAACTGTTTTTATTCATGTTTATAATCGGAGCACATTGTTCTATTTTCGGTATATACTGTTGTATGACTTCCCGCTCTAAATTATAGAAACATTCATTCTTTCCTGACTATAAGAAAAGACATAAGGTTTCTTAAAAGCAATAATATATGCATCCGTCTGATTCTCATAGTTAATCATCTGCAAATCTCCAACTTTTTTTGCATTGAGTACTGTATATTCCTTTAATCCACTAATCTCGATTTTGAACATAGCACTATCCAGTGTTTTTAGCATGGGATACCACGGACAATATAATCCTAATTCAACACACCTGTTATTGAATTGATTCAATGGATTATGGGATTCTTCCAACTGACACACATAGTCTACTTCTAACTTCTCCTCCTCTTTTGTTGTGATCTGTATTTTCAAGCACTCCGGCAGTGCTTGCTCTTTTTCATACAATTCTGTTTTATAGAAAATAGTCTTTCCTTTTGAACGAATACTAAGATGCGTCGTTTTCGAGTAAATCAAAAAAGAATACTCTGTAAATGCTTTCAATCCGCTTATATTCCCATGAACGCTAAATTGCTTCCTCTTTATATCCATCTCAATTGTCAGATCGTATATTAACATAACGCACCTTCCCCCCTTATATATGAAAACGCCGTATCATCTCGTTTTTGACGGATTTATCCCCAAAAATTACTGTAAACAGGACAATTAGAATGGATATACTTGCAGCTATAATCGACATAAGGGGGCGTTTTACAATTCCTATAATCCACAGTAATAAGGGAATTAAACCCAAGACGCCCATTCCTATCAGTTGCCATATAAAACGATTCCAATCCAGCTTGCTAATGATAAGTAATACAAAGATCCCTATATTGGCTACAATCATAATCTGGGGCACAATGTAATTAATCGACCATCCGTTATAGCCGATGATAACATCTACGAGAACAACTATAATGCTACTCGATACTGCTTGAACCATGATTTTGGAAGCTAACTGAATACCATGTATAATGGCATGACGCAAGATTGTAAAACTATATAGTACAATAACGATAGAAAGAATCGACCATAGCATCCCATTGTAGAGTATATAGTTGCCTATAATAGACAGACTCACAATAATAATCGATACAAATAACATAATCCGATTAAGGATATGGTACCCATCTGTCGTTAATACAATCTCCGGATACCCATTTGCCGTGCTCTTTTCCCCTATGTCATTGTCCTTGAGTACGCCATGACATAAGGGACATACCGTCGCATCATCTAAAATTTCCAGTTGGCACTTTCTACATGTCTTCATAATATACACCATTACTTTCTATCTTTACCTCTAGCCCGTCTGCCGTTAAATGACGGAAAAAATAGCGTTGTATTCGGGTATCTTCCAATTGCGAGGTAAAGGATAAAATAAGCTCATTTTCAAATCCGGCAATTCCTAATTTTATGCGCCCTGTTTTGGTCGGGCTTAGCATCATCTCAAAATGTTGAATATGCTGTGCAAAATTCTCCGGCATAGTGATTTTACCAATATTACTTAATGTACTCGTATAGGTTCTAAGGGATTTTCTATAGACTGCCTTGACAATGGGAAATTTTATAACCCTTGGTACCAGTCGCACAGCCATATTCTTGCTTTTCTTCACATCTTGTGCAATACGCTTTTCAAAGGCTTCTTTTTGAATCTGCTCTGCAAATTGTTCTCTGACTGATTCCGCAAGTTCTTCAAAGGACCATTCGTCTTCTCGAGCATCAAGACTCACTGTTATAAAAGAATAAAAATTCATAGATGTCGTTGATTCAAAATAAGGTCTTAGATTCACCGGCACAGCCAACCGTATACTGGCATGCTTTGTTTTCTCCAAATGCTCACTTTTGTAGATTGCCCATAAATATACCGTTGTCAGATATACCGTAATCGTGAGATTGTTTGCCTTTGCCACCGCACTCAATGCCTTCACATTTAAATGCCCGTGAATGACCCCCATTTGATACATTTCTAATTTTTTACCTTTAATATAATAGGCTTTGTCTAATTTTTTTTCGGATAATACAGCCTTTTTATTATGCTTTTTATAATGCCGCTTATAGCTATCTTCGATATCTCCCAAGGTGTCCACGACATCGCTATCTATCAGTGTAGACTCACCTTGACATAATCTCAGATAATTGGCGGTTAACGCCTTTAGAAACTTCATCGCTCCTGTACCGTCTGTCAGAACATGAAAGACCTCCAAGGTCAATCGTTTGCGATAATAGAATACTTTGAACAAATACTGGTTATTCTTTCGACGGTCAATATAACTACATGGTCTTGCCCGCTCCTGTTCCACTTGAAAAACAGGATGGTGATTCTTCTCAAAATAGTACCAAAAAACGCCTTTCCGAATTCTGGATTGAAAATGTGGAAACCACTGCAACGTTTCTTCAAAGGCTTTTTGCAAAAGATCGGGATCTATATATTTTTTTAATACCACTGAAACACGGAAGACATTGCTATAGTTCGTATTGGAAATCAGCGGAAAAACATGGGCGGTGTTATCTAGTCGTCGCCATGTTCCTATGTCTTTTTGTCGTTTCTTGCCTTGCTTTTGCTTCTGCATCTGTTCATCCTCCTGACCCTGAATAAATCGGACCGTTTGGTTTAATGCCCACTCCCGTTCTTCTATAGGCAACATTAGCCAATCATGAGGCATTTTGGGATATTCAATCCCATGAATCGTTGTTCCGGTTATTCCTCGCTTCTTCGCAAAGGTTTTACAATCGGGATAAAACATCTCTTCTGTTCCGTAAAAAACGCATATAGCTCCCAGTCCCTCCAAATTACCAAACCCGGGAGATACACGAAAGTCCTCTATATCTAATGCCCCTGCATAAGCTCTTCCTATATCTACAAGGGCCTTATAGTCAAGAATATAATCCTTATCCTCATACTCTTGAATAGTCGGGTTACTCATTCCCACATCTAACCACGGTGAATAAAGAATCAATTTGGAAGGCGCTATCAATCGATTTCCCTCATTCGATAACACTGCATTATAATCTCGAATCATCATCGACAGAGCTAAGGCCAAACCGGCTCCTGCTGAATCTCCGATAAGAATGATCTCTCGATTCTTCCCATTCTTGGTTTCATTCGATTCATCCGATAGGACAACTGTTTCATCACTTATTTTGCGATAAAGCTCCATACAGACATCCGTTGTTTCCAACGCTTCATGCTGAGGTGCTAAAGGATAATCAATCATTGTAACACGGGCCTTCAACTGCATGGCAAAGGAACGCATAAGATAGATATGATGAAGTTTGATGCCTCGTGCATAGGCGCCTCCATGCAAATAAAGCACTTCATAGTCTATAGGTTCCTTGGGATTGTATATTGAAAATGTATCAAATTCTCTGATACTCGAAGTTACAATCTCCATATCTTTCAAAAATAACCGGGGTATCGACAATGTATGGTTATCTTCTAATTCCATATAATTATTATTGATTTTAGGGTCTATCGTTTTTAATGTACCTAATATGACTTTTGTCTTTCTACTGAGTATGGGAATACACCTCTATCCATTGTTATTCGATTCATTATTGCACAGAATCTTTCATTGAATCCTTATAGCTATATTAACACATATACTATGCGCTTCACAATAACGCATCATTCGTCTATAACAGGTTTTTGTCGCATCACATCAACGGAAACAGGCTGTATTCCTACCTGCTTGCTTCGGGATTGTTCCAACCAAGCCAACCGCTTCGGGTCATCCTTAAATTGCTCTTTTTTGAACTGTTGATTCAATGTAAGACCGCGTAATAGATTATAGTCTTTAGGGTATATATAGAGAAAATCTCGACCACGTTCCGAGTAAAATCCATTCCTTCGATAGCATTTAAAATAAAAGAGGTTTTTTAACATATAGCCTTCATATATTTCCTTCAACTGTTCCTGTTCAATATCTCGATCATTGTAGAACAATTCATCATTGATCTGAACAGAAATTCTATCGGCAAAACATTCACGTAATTCCATAACACTTAAGATGTTCCCCTCTGCAGAGGTAAAGAAAGCATTGTAAGTCGGGTCTATCATAATCCACTTATCCTCTTCCGGAATGAAGGCTTCTGCCACGACATGGTTATCACAGTCATAAGGCGAAAAGGGCATCAAAAACACAACTCTCCCTTTAATGCCAATTGACAGTAAACATTCCACTAAAATCGTTGAAAGACTTTCACAGTTCACACCCTTATCCGATTTATCGTAAGCATAATCTAAAAGCGCCAAAGCTTGCTGTTCAACACTATCATCCGAAGTATCGGTGTGCATCACTGTTCGTGCTATCCACAACAATATGTTCAACACCTTCTCCTGCGTCGTCCCTGTCCCTGCAATCGTCTCAATAGGATACTTTTGTTTAAGCTCCACTAAGCCCTCCGCATCATGCTCATATTGAATCTCCGGATTCTCGCCTTCTTCAAACACTTCATACATTTTGAGTATGCCTGCGAGACGTTCTTGCTCTAATGTCATATGCTTCTCCTAACGTTCCTTTTTATAATTCTTCTCTCAATATTTTACACGTAATTCCGGCGCCTGTAAACTGAATCACTCTTGTTTGTCTGCTATCTTATAGCTACCAATACACTCGGATCTTTAATCTGATCATCCTTTGCCAACATAAGAACCTTACTCATAATCTCAGCAGTCTTAGGATCCTCATCAACAAATGGCAAGAATATATGCCCTCTGTGTTGGGAATGTACCGGGAATACCGGAAGCATTCCTTTTCCTTCCATATGAATGATTCCCGACCCTAAATGAACGGAATACGTTCCATATGTTCCTTGGATATAGATATGATAATTCTCCATTGTATAATTGTTCACCTTAAACAGGCCAAGGTTATAGGCTAAAATACGTTGTCGCATTTCAATCGTTGAGTGGTTCATCGCAACATCAACGCCACCCACATAGGCAACACTTACAACAAGGTCCAAATCCCGCATGACTTCTGAGAAAATAACGTCGGACAGTTTTTGCATATCTTTCGTCTTTCCTGTTTTATTATCCATAAACATGACCTTTTCCAATGTCGGGCTTTCAATACTTGCCGGTGTATACCAATCTGCATAGCAATATAAATCAATACGCAAATCATGGATATGATTGATTTTCTCAAAGCCTTCATAATCATTCACAACCCAATCTCGAGACTTCAATAAGCCATAGGCTTGTTTTGGTTCTATTTGATAGCCTGCAAATCTGTTGGTATAGCCATCATTCATCTTCTCTTCATCGGTCATTACATAAACTTCTCGAAATACTTGCTTAAACGGCTGCTTTATCTCATGTTCCATAATATAAGTTTGCCACTCAGGCCATGTTCTGTTTTCCAGTAGTCCTGTCGGATGAGTAATCGTTAATGCATCCGCATCCGATAAATTTCGCTCTCCATCAAGCGTCACTAGCTGATCATCATCACTTATCCATCCACATGAACCCTTACAACTCCATAGCAGTTTATCTATAATCGGCGCAATGACGGGATGTTTTTTCAAGGATTTAATCTCCTTATAGTTGAAGGATACTTCATCAATCATTGCCGTTTCAAAGGATTTTTTTGTTCTACTAAACTGCTCTTTCAATTCTTTTTTGACCTGTTTTAGTTCTTTTATATAGTCATGCTTATTATATTTTGTAGGTATCGATTTTAACACGCTGCCCTTTTTTTCTACAGCTATCGTTGGACTCTCCGGCTTTGAAACATCTAGCCATACGCTTATCTCGTCTATGGTCTTAGGTTTGAAATAGGCACTTATTTCTGTCGCCATTTCTATCTCCATCGCCCATATAAATCGATTCACATCTACATAACCGCATGTTCTTGAAAGATTTTGAATGGCAATGGTTGCCTTTGCCAGTTCGCTTGCTTTTCGTTGAGCCCCAAACTGCTTGCTTTCCTTAATAAAACCTTGGAGTACCTTATATCGCTTTAAGGCATCCTTCATCTTATTCTTGCCAAGGGGAAGAAGACCATACGCTAAGACCATCTCTTGGTTACGTTTATCCTTAATCCGTTCAAGGACCTCGGTCTCTTCTAACTTTCCAAGGACAGCATCTGCAAAGTATTGGGCGCGTTTATGATTGCTACCTGTCGTTATATACTTTGAACATTCATAGAGCATGGAAAAATTCTTTTCCCCGAGTTCTTTATAACTTTCTTTAAACCATTTTATATCCATCTGCCCGCGACTCAAGTCATCAAAATCAAGATCCGTATACCGTCGTACCATTTTTTGATCTTCTTCGTCAAACCGTTCCTTCATATGTGCTTTAAAATAATAGGCGGCTTTCTTCAGCCCTTTTATATCCAGATAATGGGTCACATAGTCTATAAACTTCAGATTATACATACCGGCTTCTAATAACTTCCGGTCACTGATTTTATAGTCTTTGACAAGACGATTAAAAAGGTCTTGACTATCGCTCTCAAGGGGCTCACAATAATAAATAATGTGTGAGAAGGTATTTTTCTTACCACCCTTTACCCATGAATAGCCTCGAAGAAAAGGCATCTTACCCATTTTATAGATAGCCTTTAAATATACTTCTACACCATAGAATGATGTCGCTGCATTAATGGAACCAGAATATAGGGTATCTTTCTCTGTCCGTTCCAATTCGACTTCAAGCATGGCACTAATACTCTTATTATAGATATCAAGCTCCAATTCTGTCGCTTCTTTACTTCTTGCTCTACGATTTATATACTGTATAATATTCTTAGAATTTGTCAGCTTACTATAGTTACCGAATTCCTCAAAATCAAAGAACTCTTTGTAGATGCAGTCTTTTTGAAGGTATCCTAATTCAACAAATCTAAAGAGGTACCTATAATCAAAAGTTATCTCATTTTTTCTAATCGTTTTTTCTCTATGTAACATTACTTGAACGACATGCTCCGGCCGTTCCTTCATATTGGTTTCATTAAGGGTATAGTTTAGGAGACTTGTTTCAAATGCCGTTCCCTTGTCAGCACTATCTTCTGACTTCTCATCCAGAACAGACATATATGCATACGCATTCAAGAAAAAATAGGAATAATCCGTCTCAGCTGTTTGTCCTTTTGCTTTTTTATAATAGTCAAGCATATCCAATACATTTATGCAACTGTCGAGATAATGGGGCCCCTTTTCTTGATCAAGTTCATTCAAATACTTTTTGAGACTTTTAAGTTTAGGATAGTACTTTTTGGCCGTCAGTCTTTCAAAGGTGCCTTTGTTCTTTTGCACCCAGTAACTGGTCCCCATGACATTTCTATACATCAGTTCAATATAAAATCTGAACAACTCAAGTTCATCGCTTTCTACCAGTGTATCTAATTGAACTAACTCCTCATAGAAAAAATAGTCTTCATAACTTATATTTTCCCTGCTACTATAGGGCCTATTCAATCTAAAACTATTGACGTATCCATAGCCAAACGTTTCTATATTTACACTTCCGTTGTAGCTTTTAACTTCAACTTCTTTACCAATTACTGCCTCGTATACGCCTATAACCCCTTTTATAAAGGCAATCATCCTTTTCTCATTCGGCTTGAGATACTGTTTTATGAGGGCTTTATCATAGGTTATGGCCGCTAACTTTGGTTCATACGCTTCATCATATATGGCCATGACTTCCTTCGTTTGAAAAGAATCGCCCCTTAGTATCGCTACTTCTTCCCTAAGCTCCGCATCAACTTCTATCGTATCCATTGCTTGACTTATACGATTATAGTCCTTATGGTCAATAATCCGTTCTTTATTTTCCACCAGAATACTTAAACCGCCGCTTCTTTTTTGATAATTTTTATCCATTATCAATTCCAGGCCACAGTCTATGACGATTTCAGGCACTGCTTTTTGAAATAATGTCGTTATATATTTTCTTGTATCACTCCGCTTGCTCTTCATCAAATTAGCGAGAACCTTATATTCGTCATGGGTCAGCGCTATCTTTTCTTTCATGATTTTATCAAAAGCGACTCGGCGATGATTCTCTGTATTCGAACCAATTAATTTGATCACTTCAGCTCTTACAAAAGGGTGCTCTATATTATTCAGGTCCCGAATATAACTTACCCTATTCAGATGTTTATAGGCATACTCGTAGCCATCTCCAATGGAATCACAAAGGGTAATCATATAATTCACCGCAGAATCTAGACGCACCGTCTGTTTAGATCCTTCATCTAGAATGCTATAGCTCCCTACATTTTTTTTCATCACGTCCAATCGCTTGGATAGCAATATAATGAACGCCATTTTTTCCTCGTCTGAATCAAAAATTATTTGGTTCCCAATTTCTGTTAGCAAGCCACCTAATATCTGATCATTGGTAATCGCTTCAAACAAATTAGCGATATATCGGAATCGGATTTTTTGATCACATTGACGGATAAATAATATCATCGCCGCCTTTTTGTAGTCTTCAACTTCAAAGATCTTTTTATCAATATACTCTAAGGCATTTTCCAAACTTTCTGTTGCTAGTGCATATAAGCCGATATAGAGATCCAGTGCTGAATCCGATTGAAGATAGGTCGACGTTTGGTTCTCTATCAAACACTTGTATATCCCTTCTTCAAGACGTAGAATTTTTTTATTGTCTACCCGGCCTTCAATTCCTGTGTAACACATAAAAGCCCGTTTCACCGATGAAAAACGAATAAGATTTTCTTCATGAATATAACTTAAAAAGCGTTTATAGACAGGTAATGCTGCAAAGTCAATGCGCTCAACAATAGACTGTCTAAGCCCTTCTGATCTTGATGCACTTGATAGAACATCCAGTATCATATCATGGGCTTTTTCGCTGTCGGATAATAACATACCTTTAATAATATCATTTGAAAAACGAATAAGACCTTCCTTATCATAGATCATACTTGATAGTGCATCCAGAACCTTCGCATCTATATTGATGACCGCAGCATAATAGGCAGGTTCGATAAAGTCATATCCCAACCCTTCTGTAAAATACGTCTTCCCTTTCAGATGAGCAACCACATCTAAGTCTAAACGATTCATATAAACACAGGATAAGGCAAATCCGCATATCTGCTTAATGTCGATATAATAGTCACTTGTCTTATAGTTGCGTACACCTCCGTATTTGTTAAATACCGTCCGATCTTCCAACATATTGACAAAGCTATCAAAGAGTTGCTTATGCTTTGTATCCATCCGGCCATAATAAAATTTGATAATTGTATGCTCATATAAAGCTTCCTTACTTTTAGGATAGTGTTCTATTAACTCCATATGACGTTTAATCACCCATTCTTCAAGGTTATTCACGTATACCAAATTCATAATCTGTATATCGTAATTTAATTGCTTCGATATACTTGTTGCTTCTTTCATTATTTCTTCAAACATTTCTTTTTTATAAACATTATAATTTTTGTACATCAGAAATATCTCCCGCTTAACATTGTCAACCGTACCAAACTTACCTCGTCGCCATCCTTTAATGCAATCCTATCGTCTAAATTCTGAATCTGCCTATCATTAATAAACATGGCAAAGAGTTCATCACGAAAAGCATCTATGGCATTATTCACTGCTTCTGTACGATTAATGGGCTCATGCTCTCTATACTTAAAACCAAAAGCAACTTTACCATTATCCACCATTCGATTAATATCTTCCTGAGACAACACCTTGAACGCCTCAGACTCATAGCATTCAATCTCTCGGTGAACCAAAAACCTTATGAATGACGATACACTAAGTATCTCTTTATCTTCTATTTCAATTCCTATTTTTTCAAAACCGCGTGTTTTACCGACTCCTTTTACTACAAGAAATATGGTCATGACTTAATCTCCATTATATACTCAGGAGCTTTTGAATCTTCATTCAGCTGCTCTTGAATAATGTCAAATCCCATTCTTTTATAAAAAGATACCGCACTCTCATTCTCGACATAAACAGCTAAGGATAATGTCTCATACTTTTCCATCACAAAACGTATAAGTTCCTTACCGATTCCACTTCTTTGATTATCCGTTCTTACAAAGAGTGCTCCGATAAAGGTATCCTCTATGACACTAATAAATCCAAGAATTTTATTGTTCTTGCTATAGACATAGGTATCACTGTGAGGCAAATACTCTGTTTTAACGACATCATAGTTCTCTTCCCAATATTCCTTACTCAGAAACGGATGTGCCTTCACTGTTGCTTCTAGCCATATATCCATAATTGCATTGATGTCTTCATGATGTGTCTCTATTTTTCTAATCATTATATCTCCTATCTGCTTACGATAATAGCGTTACTATCCAACTTGACAATCTGACCGTTATCCGGCTTATATTGCATCATTGATTCAAATGGTACATGATTAACGAGACAACAAAGACACATAATGACTGCACTATGTGTGACAATAAGAACATTATCATATCCTATGTGAAGCACTTGCTCTAAGGCACTCACCACTCGATTCAACATATCTTGATAGGACTCTCCTTGGGATGATTTGGAATATCTTCGTTCGTGATACCATACTTCATAACTTTCCGGATAACGCTCTCGAACCTCATCCCAAGTCAACCCTTGCCAATCACCAAGATTGATTTCTTGAATACCCTCTAACACTTGATACTTACCGTTTAATTCCCTCGCTATTATCTCCGCTGTCTGAATGGCTCGAACTTTAGGGCTAGAAAAAATCCCATCAAATTCAAAAGGGCTTTTGGCACATGTAATAGCCAACGCTTTAGCTTGTTCTATCCCTTTCTCATTTAAAGGAATGTCCATTCCACCTTGTATCCGACCTTCTATATTATAATTCGTCTGTCCATGCCTTACAAAATAAAGGTTCATCTATATGTACTCCTCTGTTGCTATGCTTTCATCCATTGATTAGCGTTTTAATTTTAGGCTTGATATATCCTTGCCAAAAGTCCTTTATAATCTTCTTATCATCTATTGCTTTTATTTTACGTATATTTAAGATGACATATATATAGAAGCTGACTTCAGGAATTGTTATATATATGTCTTTCAAGTCAAAAACAAACAAACCATGGAGCCGAATATAATCCAAACTTCCATTCCAGACTAACGTATCAATAAATGAGCACTTTAATCCCTTGCTCAATTAAAACGAATAACACTATATAATATATACTTTTTTTATTCATAAATCATATCCCATTTCCCATCATTTGCTATCCATTCTGCTTAATATCCTAGAACAATTCCTATAAGCATAAAAGGTATAAGCATGACCATTCCTAACCAAATAGCTCCAAATTTTATTGGATCAACGTCTTCTCGAATAGTATCTTTTCTCTTGATCAGTGTATACATATTGAAAATGAAAGCAAGCAATGCAATACAATTTAATATACTTATGAGTCTTCCCTGAACTATAACTGTCCGGATAATAAAACTTAATGACCATAGAGTACCTAGTATTGATATCTTAACTGCTACCCGTCTCTTATCCACATCTTTTTGCATAAAATTAACACTTATAATGACAATCATAGACCATATTGCAAACCCACTAATCGCGCTTAAAATATTAACTACCATGCTCCCATTGTTCAAACCAATGAAAAGCCCATTAATCATTGCCATTCCTATTATTCCATATTTTTCTCGTTTTTCTAAATTTACTGTTTTACCGTTTACTTCTACAACATGTTCATTTTTCATAGTTATCTACACTCCTTAATCTCAAACTTACAAGTCAAATTCAATGCCCTCTATTACTGTATTTATTATTGATACGTCTGTATTCTCATCATATGCTACCATTATCGAGACTAATGACTCGCCTTGTTCAATGAAATACTGGTCTATATAGACGTTCGGCTTCTCATCAGCTTTTTCAGTCACCTTTACATAATAGGCTTCCTTTCCTCCAATCGTCGTATCCGATTCCTGAAACTCTGCCACATATGCATTCTTATCACTTTTCTTTTTAAGTTCTTCAATGGTTTGTTTTCTATAATCTGACCCATCATATAATGATTCCGTTATAACTATCGTTTCAAAACTATTATTCATAGTAGCATACAACAAAATAGTTGTATCGTCCGGCATGGATGATAGATTCATATCCTTATAGTCATATATTTCAAAAGCATCGGGTAGATTGACGCGAATTCCTATATAATCATTCGTATACGACTGTGCATCAACCTTATTGTTTGAACTTACGGTTTCCTTATGTGCATGCATGTCGCCTTCACTGGTTTCCGAGGTTTTTGTACACCCTGTAACAGCCACCATTAATACTAAAAAAATAATAAGTTTTTTCATGTTCTCCACCCTTCTTCTACATTTATACTATATTAATTCCTCTATATGTTCAACACTTAATGCCTAAACCATCGTTGAAAAGTTATCGATTTAGTACAAACGCCATAATAACAAACAGAATCCTTCATGAACGAATCCCTTGACTGATTATTGTTATTCCCTTAATTATAAGAATAACCCAAATTATTACGACTACTCCCGCAACAATATAGTTACTCTTACGATCTCTCAAAAATTCATTCTCAGCCCTAACGCGTGCTTCAATTAATATGTGTTCATGAATTATCTTCATCGCTAAATATATTCCGATCGGTAATAAGACAATATCATCTAAATAACCTAGAATAGGTATAAAATCCGGAATCAAATCAATGGGACTTAATGCATAACCGACAACTACTCCTGCTATCACTTTGGCAAGTAGCGGAGTTCTTGTATCTCTATAAGCATAAAATAACGTCCCTATCTCACGCTTCAAATTTCTCGCTCTTTCTTGTAATTTCATCTTTACCTTCCATTATTATCAATCATCGTTAAGGTACTACGCTATTCTATATAGTCACTCATTTCATTATTAAGTTGCATCATGCTTATATCCATCACAATCTCCATTCTTTCTTTATCATCTAGGGTATCCCAATTATTTACATTTTCCGTTATTATGATATTTATTTATTGCAATAGGCAATACCGCTATTATTACGATCATTATAATTGCTATAATAAAAAGAATGCATTCTATTTTCCTGTATTTCTTTGGTATATAATGCATATACGGCTCCTTTAATAAAACTTTTTGTCTTTAATTCTTCTAATGGACTCTTTCAACCCATCTAGTGTCTTCACTTCTATAACACATGAATACCCATTATCTCTAGCCAAACTCAACCTATTATCTATATCTATTTCTCCGCTATATACAGGTAAATGATTGTTCTTACCTATTGCATCATGTATATGCATATGCTTCAATTTATCCATATGTCTTTTTATATAGCCTATATCATTATTCCCAGAGGAAAAATCATGACCAATATCCCAAGTCAATGCAATGCTATCTTTCTTTAACAATTCATCAACTGCCTTTATGATATAATCTCTATCATATATTCCGGTATTCTCGATACTTAACCTTATTCCGCTATCATGCAGTTCGTTTTCAATGTAATTAGCAAATTCCACTATTTTTGCCATATACTCGCTTTTATATTTCTCATAAAGATAAATCTTCTGATTCGGTAGGGAAAAATGAACGCCTACATTCATATGCATATTTATAATGGGTGTCTCTAATTTTTTTGCATTATGAATGGTCTTAGATAATCCAGTAAAATAAGCAGCTCTAATATCATCATCAAAGCTAGTAATGTCAAATGTCTCGGCTAAGTGAAAGGTATAAAATATATTATACCTTTTTTTCAATTCGAGTAACTTATCTACATCCAATCTGTTCGGTTGGCACTCCGGTAGATTCATATTTAGTTCAATAAAATCAAGGCCTAGATTTCTGCATACTTCTATATTACTCTCCAAATTACCTACTTCCAATAAGTTTTGCATTCCCCATCTAATCTGCATAATAAATATCTCCTGTTCATCTTGCTATTCTATTGAATTACCCATGACCTTGATTTCAGGATTCAGTAATCGTCAATAAGCACCTGAAAATTCTTTCAATTCTTTCTTTACTTCATCCGGCAGATTATGCCATCGTATCCCTTGAATCGCTCCTTCTAAAGCACATAGTCGATTTACACAAGCTGAGTTATCTATACTTCGAATTTTTAACCAAGCCTGTTTACTCCCTATTTCTTTTAACTGATCAACTGTTTCAATTCCTACGCTATTTAATTGTTCTTCAATAATATTTCCAATATTAGGTAGTTTTGATAATTCTCCCATTAATAATTCTCCTTTTATCTCGATATGATGAACAAATCCTACTATTGTCTATATCTTGTACTTCTTAGCATATCTGCCCGTTTTATTGCTTCTGCTTGATAGTCAAGTAACATCATAGGCACTACTTCTTCCATAGGCAACCACGTTAATTCATGGTCTACCTCAATCGGCTCTACTCTTTTATCCAGCATCTTAACATAATAAAAATTACCTATGAGCTTATAATATTTGTCATCCTTTAGGGATTTATGGTACTGGCTAAGGGTTGCCACCTTGCAAATTATTTCAATATCTCTTCCCGTTTCTTCAAGAAATTCTCTCCTAAGACACTCCGCATAACTCTCCGCCTCCTCAACACCTCCACCGGGAAGAAAATAATTTTCTTTCACTTTAATCACCGCCACTTGCTGATTTGCATCAAAGTGAATACCATATGCACCTTCGCGTTGTGTATAGCTGATACCTTCTACTTTTGTTCCGAAAACTTTACTCTTTTTGTCAATCATTGCTTTTCCTCAATATATTCTACTTCTATTCTTCATGTTTCATGTAAAACTTTTTCTAAATTTTTCTACTTTGTAGACACATACATACGATTAGGGTGACAAACACTAGTGTCACTAGTATCCCAAACTCTCCTCTACAATCAACACTTTAATCCTATCTTTCTGAAACTGACCTGTAACCACTACAAAATCATTACAAATCCTTTCTTCATGCTTACAATCAACACAGTAGCCCACCTTTGTACATGGTGTATTCTTGCCTAGTCTCTTTGCATCAATAGGGGCTGCTAACTGTCTGACTCTATTCTCAGCTTCTTTCAAATCTCGAACAATCTTATTCATGCCAACACATACTATGACTTGATCAGGCCCGTATATTATAGGTGCTACCCGACTTCCATTCCCATCGATATTGTAAAGTTCACCTTTCTCCGTAATCGCATTCGTTCCTGTGATGAACGTATCTGCCGAAAAATTTGCTCTATATAAATCTTTCTTATCTTTACCTTTATATTCAGCTGAGTACTTATCAAGAAAGGTTACGTTCCGTTCTCTTATATAATCAAGGACACCTAGTTCT
This sequence comes from Vallitaleaceae bacterium, assembly GCA_965140555.1. Classification (GTDB taxonomy): domain Bacteria; phylum Bacillota; class Clostridia; order Lachnospirales; family Vallitaleaceae; genus UBA1351. Next base: position 380,952 of record OZ223259.1, read on the forward strand.
TGTACAGTCACTGAATCACCAACACCAATAATGCTTTCATCCGAAATCAGATCGTCAAGAACCTCAAATAGTACCTTTCTATTCGGGATATATATACCCAACATATTATGCTTCTTGAGATTTTCTATCGTACGTTCTATCTTCTTATCAAGATACCATTTTAAATGATTATCCATAACTGTCCTTTCAACACGTTTATTCTAAAATGAGCTTCTTTCTTATTCCATTAATTACTTTATCCGAAATCTCCAAAACATTTAGATAGTTTTCAAATGATCCATACTTCTTATAAAGATTTCTAAGGCACTCCCGCATATATTCAGGTTTAGATCTTCCAACCCACTCCGGCAACTCCGGATGTTTACTTTTGTAGTCTGAAATCGGGTCATATATATATGTTTCAGACAATTGATAATCCGCAATAATATCTTCAACGCTTACACCGCATATACTCATGATTATTGCAGTAACAATACCGGTTCTATCTTTACCAACAACACAATGATAGAATACAGTACCTTTTGACTCCGATATAATCCTCAAAATATGACGAATCGTCTCTTTCTCTTCCATCATCTTTAAGTATGTCGCGGCTATACTTTCTTCACTCTCCGGAGTACCATTGCCGTTAATGAAAGAAATATTGTGGTACATAACGGATTCTGAATCACGAAAATAACTTGGTTCTCTCATGGCTTGTTCTTGAGTCCTTAAATCAATGACATCACTTATGTTAAGTGCTTCAAACCCAGCTCTATCTGCACTCGACACTTCAAACGGACAATCGCTTCGTATAATTCTCCCCCAAGCCAAACAACCGCCGTCTGATGTGGAATAGCCCCCAATATCTCTCGTATTATATTGTGAACCAATGGCATATCTTCGCATAACTTTCTTTTCAATCATCTTCAAATCACGAACTCCTCTCCTGTATAAAGCCTATTTCTTATATACTTGCCTTGTCTTTCGACTCCTATTATTCTTTTAAGTACCTTGCAATACCGATAATTAACTCGATTAAAAACAAAAAACTTGCAACATAAAACATAATCTGTCCGGCTGTAAGCCAGAATCCAACAAACAGACCTGCATTCGCACCATATCCTGAATTCATATATACATAGCCTAATCCAAACATACCAATCATAAAGTAATACGCACACCTTTTAAACACAGTCTACCCTCTTCCCTTCATATTTTTTAGCCATAAGCAACGTCATTGTCACTCCTATTTTCCTTCCGAACTATTTGATGACCATGATATTCCTTCTTCACTTACAGTATACCTATTAAATCTAAAATATGGATGCAATTAAAACTATGGATCTTCCTAAAGCATCGCTAAAATTCATTCTTGATACTTCTTAAAAACAATTTCTCAAGTTCTCCCTTGGGCTCCGCATCATTATATAAAATATTAAAAACAGCTTCACAAATTGGTAAGTCCACCTGTAATCTTTCTGCTAGATCCATTAACGCCTTCACTGTGAAATAACCTTCTGCAAGGGAATCAAAGTGTTGGTTGCTTATAATCAATTCCCCAAATCTTCTATTATGACTAAACTTCGAAAAAACTGTAGCCTCATAATCGCCTAAATGACACAATCCGTAGGCAGATAATTCATTGCCTCCCATAGCCTTAATTAGTCGTGCCACCTCTCTTGTCCCTCTAGACATTAATGCCCCTTTTAGAGATGAAAGCCCGAGTCCGTCTAACATACCTGCTGCTATTCCAATAACGTTTTTAGATGCTCCACCTATTTCATTGCCGATTAAATCCTTTCCATAATAGAAACGTATTAAATCGCTTGAAAATAGGTCAACAAGATACTTCTTGACTTCATTATTATTAGAATCGATAACCATACAATTGGGTTTACCACTATAAAACTCTTGTACATGACCCGGACCTAACCATACTGCAACTGAACAAGTGTTATCAATAAATTCTTCTACAACTTCTGTTAATCTATTTCCTGAATCGATCTCAATTCCTTTCATACACAATACGAAAGTCTTATTCTTAAGCTCAAGTTTCGACAATTCCATCATCAAATTCCTTAATCCTTGTGAATTAATTGAAATCACGATTATATCAGCTTCCCTCACTTCTGTAATATCAGTTGTAAGTTCAATTGTATTCGGTAACTCAATAACATTGTTTCTCCTGTTCTTGAGTAGTTGTTGCATATTATTTGACTTCTCTCTTCCGTATAGTATTACTTTATTTGATGCTCTATCTAAATACCAAGAGATAAAAGTTCCCCATCTTCCGCATCCTATCACTGCTATCATAATTTATATCCTTTCGTATCTTTTCAATGCTTCAATTATACCACATACACTTGCCTTGTTGCTCTGTTACTATCAGCTTGTGAAGAACTGCATAGCGCACATTCTTCAACGACTCTTTGTCGTTCTAATTACATTCTCGATAATTTTTTCTAAATTATGGTTCACTGATAATGTCCCGTCCATTACAACAACAGGACAAACAAATTTTGTTGCACATTCTTCAACAACTCTTGAATTTCGATTTTCTACCATTTTCCGGAATTCCATTTGCTGCTCATACATATCGCCACCAAATAGAACCCTTGTTCCGGAAAATAATAATCTTCCACATCCATCTCATAATAATCTATTTGTTTTGCTAGTGTATGAGCTAACGTAGATTATCCGCTTCCATTTAATCCGAAAATGGCAATCCCTTGACTCATTATTTGTCCCCCATAAATTCATATTTTTTGGTCATTATAATAACTAATTGATTAGAGTGTCAAAAGCATCTAGTTGAACTTTCTTCTGTTTACGACGTCAATAAACTTACAAAACGAAGTCACTTGCGGTATTTTTCCACTTGATTCAACCATTGTTGTAGCCAGTCTAATTGTTTATCTATAAACTGCTCATCAATGCAATCAGCCCCATGAATTTCAACAATCGTTGCCTGTAGTTGAAAATGTCTAATTGCGATCCAATCAAGAAACGTTTCAACTTCATTATCTAATATAGCACAAACATTCCTATAACCTGCTAGAAATTCATGTAGAGCGTTAATGGAACTTAGTAGACCCTGTTTATTAAACTCGAAATAATCTGTCATATCACACATAACCATAATATCAAACACGACCGGTGCTATAGATGAACTATCAAAATCAATAACGTATATCTTTCCATCTGTTGATTTAAGTAAATTACCTCTATGTAAATCGCCATGTACATATGCACTGGTCAATTTTGCTACTCTATTCCACAGCAAATCCCCATATTCTTTATATTTTATATAATTATTATGGGAATATCCTTTACGCTTCAGGATATCCAAATATCTCAAAATAAAAAACTGCTTCTTTCTTATGCTCAAATGACCCGTGTAATCAGACATCGTAACATGCAAACGCCCGGTTAACTCTCCTATCTCCTTCAGTGATTCACCCTTTTCAGGTTCTCGCCCATTAATGAACTCATATAATATATACGTATATTTCTTATGCTCAAACTCGATGATGCCTGACGGTTCATTCTGCATATTTAGTATTATATTCGGAACATTAAACTTCTTATGCATCAGAAACCTGTTCACATTAATTGAATCTTCAATAGTATCCTTAAACGCTTCAGATACAACCCTTAAAAAATACCTATCTTTTCCGGAATTAACTTCATATGAATTACTGCCGCCGGTTCTAATATACTTAATATCATTAAACTTAATGTTGAATTGATTATTTAATTCATTCAATAAATCCATAGATTTAACCATCTCATTCCTCCGTTAAGATTGAAGCTATTCGACCACTCTCTTTTGCAAATTACAATCTAGACTTCACTTTTTTGAATATTCATACAAGTTATACCCTTTGCATCTCACATAAAAGCCTTCACTTATTAAGTGTTGATTTTCCGAGTCTATACCAAATGAAAATGTAGTTTTGGGACCACTTCCATACTGGCCAATTGAAATCTCATCCATGTTAAATATTCCTTCATTTGTATAATGAAAATTAAACAATCTATAGATAACTCCAAAAACAATTATTGAGAAAATCAAAATGTATGTACATATTGTTACTCTTTTCATTTCACTCTCTTAACAAGCAGATACCTTCTAAATAAGCTTTCGTCAATTCTTGACGTCTATGAATCTTCCCGCCAATATTCTTTTAATTATCAATAACTGAAAGCTTCTTACTTCTAACTATTATTGCCAATATAAGAAGAACGGCACTCGAAAAATAGAAAGTTTCGATAAATCCAACTCTATCCCAAATCTGACTAACTACTAATTGTCCCAGAATAGTACCTATCGCTATCGTCACCCTAAAAGATGATAACCGCTTTCCGATATTCGTATATAAGCTTTTATTAATCTTATCCGATGTATAAATCCCTGTTACATTTCTAATCAGTTCATATACAAACAAAGCAAAAATTATGAAATACAATTGATCTACCGTTGCAAACAAAACCAAAACAATGGCTTGAAGGATAAAGGATAGTATTAGCATATTTTTAACATGTATCTTCTCAAACCGTTTGTAAATATTAGCCGCAACCATGCCAGACAGTCCATAAGCAATAAAGAACACTAATCCTACATATTGTAACCCAATGGAATAATACTCATGTAAAAATATCACAATACGATTTACAATCAAGGCGATACCAAATGCTTCAACCGCATAAATAATAGATATTTCCCGTAGCCATCTCACATCAATATCTTCTTCTAGTTGCTTCTTAAGTCGCAGTTTCACCTCTTTTAATCTTAATAAAAATACTGTAGAAAACAACTCTACTAGTCCGGACACAAGGAAAACCAAAGCAATTCTCCCAGTATATCCATAAAGCACCATCAGTGCTAAACCACCTATTGATGCACCAACATTTCCACGGACATTTAACTTAGCAATAAAATCTTTATACTCGTCCTCCACTATAGATTCTCTTATAAAGGGCGATAACGATGCACTATAGAGCTTTGCTAACAAAGCCTTCAAAAAAATAAATAGATATAATATATATACACTACTTGCAAATCCATACATTGATAAAAAAATCGCCGAACCAATATTACCAACAACGATGAATTTTAATCGACCATATCGATCACTCAATCCCGAGAAATAGTAATCAATCACTGTATTTATCAATACCGGAATCATGAATGCTATGGCAACTGCAACCATATTCTCCGTCTCATCCCAAATTAATAAAGATAAGAAAATAAGCATTACACCACTATCAAAGTTTCCCCAAAAAAAATGTTTCATCAAATTACTTTTATTATGCTCTTCCATACTCTACCTCACTTTATAATTGATTATTTTCTATCATTCTATAACAATTGCTTAAACCATACAAACAAAGACCAATTGTTAAAATTGCTGATGTCCCTCGGCTGTGCATGTTTGGAACAGTCTATCAGGGGATGAATAATACGGAAGACCCCATTATATTTTGATCATCGCTGACCTCTCAATAAATCCCATCTCCACCAGTTTTTGTGCCTCCTTCTCATTGAGAAATAATCGTCCAAATCTTTCGTGTGAGCAAATCGCAAACAATACCATATTTTCTCTATAAAGTGCTAAATCTTCAAACTGATAATTCTGTATCACATAAGGAAAATCATATAATCGCTCAAGCTTACTAATAACATATTCTTGAATCATTTCAATCTGAAGATATAGCATTTGTTGAATTGGACCCTCTGTAACCTGAGTAGTTCTAGTGAACTTAGAACTAATAATTCCATCTATATCTATGTTAGCCATTTGATTATTATTCGTTTTATTTGTCACCGAATTAAAAACCTCTAACTCTTGTTCTTCCAAATCATCGAAATAAGATATAGCTCGTTCATATGTCTTAAAAATTGAATCAATACGATCCTTATAGCCACTATTGTTTAATTCATAATCAACTCGTCTCTTCTTAGCTCTTTCTATTAGTTCGGTTTTGTACTCCTTCTGCATTTCTTCAAATTCCACTTCTTCTATATATCCATTATAATCTCTCGAAACTGAAGCTTTATCTGATATCGATGTCAAATACTCAAGCAACAATAAATGCTTATCTTCCAATACGTCTTGGCTTATATCCACAAAATACATGAAAACAACTCCTCTCTTCTTTGAATTTTATATGTCAAATTATTTATTTCCTCGCCTGTCTAGTGTGCCGGCATGTTCATATTTGAACGAATGATGCAGAATGTTTTTTCATAGGCGATGCGGTGGCATCGTCGATTGACAGCAACGATGTCCTATGGGAAAACAGACAAATAAAGGAGTTCCTTCATATTTCATAAATGTAGTTGTCGGATATATTTGAATTCAAAACGATAATTTGATTCTATTCTAATTAATCAACATTCCCCCTCTACAAGCTTCCTCTAAAAATAATAGCACAGATTTTTCCGATATAAAAGAAAAAGTCCAACTTAAATCGATAACATTTGTACTCTCGTCTATTCCTATGATTCCTAATCTAATCCTATTGCTTGTTCAAATGTGACAAATCTCATTATTTCCGGATTATAGTAACATCCATTTAGAAGATTCGGTAATTCAGTACCTATAAATTCTTCAGTAATGTTATATGACTGTAAATCTATATGCACTTCTTCACTTATTACCTTTCTTGTGTAGGGCAAAGCAGAAACAGAATAAGTTTCAGGAATGACATAATTAAACTCCACACTTTCTATGTCATCAAAAACTGCGAGAATAATTATTGAATCTTGCATTTCCTTATTATAGTAAAAGTAATAACGTTGATTTTCATACCTTAGGTCTAATTCATATGTTATCTTTAATTTACTTTCGTCCATTTTAACGGTTAATAATGGTAACCCTTTGGACTGCAACAATGAAGCTATTTCATATAAATCTATATCACCAAAACTCGTTCTCTTATATTGAGTAAGTTTCTCATAATCGTATAAGTAACCTGAGTTGTCAAATCTGTTTGGTTCATCATCCAAATACAGATTATTCGAAGCCTCTAATTCATTTTCAAGATTCGTTATCTTATCTTCATATTCTTTTATAGTTTCATCATTATTTGAGCATCCTGTTAAAAGGGCTAAACAAATAACTGCTATTAATACTTTTTCCATAACATTTCTCCTCATCAACTACATAATTTAATTCAATTCATAGCCAAATCTATTGTAAACGCTTATAGCCGTAATTGAAGATGGTATCTCTATTCATCTCGCCCATAGAATACTTCATCCGCGTTATTCGCACATCCAACCATCACCATGCTTACAATAGTCAGGGTAATAATCACATTATTTATCTTCATAAATGTTACTTTTTTGTAAATAATTAAAAGCGTATAGATATCCTCCATAGATTAAAACAATAACCGGAATATAAGTCGTTAATACACTTATTAACGATAATTCCTGTGTAATGGATACTTCACCCCATTCAATTAAAATTCTAAATCCTAAACCAACTAAATTTATGATAGGTATAAAAACCAATGCCGTTTTCTTGCTCATCTTTTGAAGCAATCCAAGGATAATTCCAATATAAATATATGAAATTAAAAATAATCCATCGATTAACAAACTCTCATATTTCAGCGGGAATATCCATATTGCTTGCCAGATTACAAAAAGAGTTAATATAATTGATATCATCATTTTTTTCTTATTGGTCCATTGATTCAATTTGTTATATGTTCTATTCATCTTTCTCCTCCCTCTCATTTGCTTATTATATATATCAACATTAGCCTAACTGATTTATAAGGCAACGTGTAATCCTCTTTGCTCATGACCCTGTTATTACTGCCTCTTAGAGGGTGTAATAACAGAAGCTACAACCACAACCATAATCCTCCAGCAACCAGTCCAATAGTAAAACCAATATTATTACATTAGCTGCTATATGATATAATTTCGTATGAAGAAAAGCAGCAGATATGAGTCTCCAGTATTCATGATCTTCAAAGACTGCTTTACTATTTCCCTCTCCCCACTTCATTAATCTGCCTCGGTATAGAAATTTATTTACCAAATAGACTAACACTTGTATGGTAATTAGGATTGTGGTTCCTATTGGAATATTATCGATTTTCATATTTCCTCCTTATTAAGTCCAACAACTAGTGTAGTGTATCATTCATATTTGAATGATACACTACACTATGATTCACTTTTCTTCCTAACCATAATAATTCCGTGATTGCTTATTCCAAGGATGTTACTATCTGTACACGACCTAAGATGATAGGATAACCATATATTATAATCTGTTTCAGACAGTTCATTAATCTGTTCGGATATATAATGGGCCACTCCCTCTGATCCGGCATGAATCAACTGGTCCACTGGAAACTCGGATAATAATTCCTCTATTCCTTTAGGCGTATCAAAATGAGAAAAACTCAGGAAATCATCTTCTGCTCTACCTGACACATTGCCGGATTCGAATAACTGCTCCACCTCTTTCTCTGTTAGTGCCCCTCCAAACTTATATGAAAATGGTACTATAAAGTTGGTGTTCAAATATGCAACACATAATATCCCCTTAGGCTTCAGTACACGAATGCACTCAGCTAAGCACGTTCTCCTATCTTCAATATTTCTAAGGTGATATATAGGCCCAAAACATATTACAGCATCAAATACATCATCCTCATATTGAGATAAATCTAGGGCATTCCCAATATCTATTGTCAAATCAGTTTCACACCCTAGCTCAGCTTGTTTCTGCCTCATCTCCTCTACATGTTTAGGCACAATATCAATAGCATGAACATGGTGTCCTTGTTCTGCATAGTAAAACGAATAAATGCCTGTACCTGCACCAACATCTAATATCTTACTATCATCTGGCAGATACCTTCCAATCATCTCAACATTAGTAACAAATTCAATCTGATGAACTCTACTTCTCTGAGTCCTCTGTTCTTCATTGTAGCCATTATAATAATTTAATAATCAGTTCAAAGTATAACCTCCCAGTGTTGCCTATATAATCTAGTGACTCTTGTATCTAACGTTCCGGCTGTTGCCAACCTATACATTCATCCCCTATGTCTCTAGATTCTGCCGACATGTAACCCTCAAATCTAATTGATTCAAATACATCATCCAATTATTCACAATATGATTTTCACCGTTTTTTAGTTCGTTCATTAATCGGTAGGCTTCTTTATATGCCAGATCATAATCTGCCTTATTTATAGTTCCAAATGAAAGCGCCTCTTCTAAATCATCTTCATCAATCAGTATTGTCATGTGATTCGGAAGATGGACAACATCTAAATATAAGTCATCAAAAAAGACTTTCCCGTTTTCAAGACCACTTTCTTTGATAATATCAAAATACCATTGTAATACTTCTCCCTTATCATCAAGCATAATCGTCACCGCGTGATTACTGTTTTCAGGAAGGAATTGTAACCATTTAATCCCTTTATCCGCTAAATTTTTATTTTTACATTCCTAAAGCAAAACTGGTAGTATTTTCTTTCGTACTAACGTTTCCGCAATTCACAACGCCTACGCGCTTACAGACCCTGCTCATGCCCGAGACTCTTTGGGTGGGCTAATGTAGAGGTGACTCGGTTATCAAATTGAGTGTTAGAAATCGTATGTTACGCGATGCTTAATACGGCCATTAGTAGTTATCATGATTTATATACTGTGTCCCTTCATTAGCCAACCCGGCAAACCCGACCTTTTCAAATGTGTCATTATCACTGACGCTATAAACAAACGTACCATTTTTTGCTACAATGTAATACTGATCCTGTGAATATTCATTTTCATAAAGCGCAAACACTTCATCTGCCTCATCTTGGTCCAGTCCGTATGTGATACTGCAAAAACTGCCTTGAGATGTCGCAATGATTTGCTCACCTTGTATATCAGAATCAAATACCGTATCTGCCTTAATAATCTCAAAGCCTTCATCTTCCAAATTAGAAATCAATGCTGCTTCTCTTGGAACGACATCCTCAGCGCTATAGGCGCTGCTAATCTCAGTCTCATCTTGATTGATATTAATTTCCGTTGTTATATATGCTGCACCATAGTTCTTTTCAATACCGGTTTTAGCCATCGCCGAACCCTCTCCTGTCATTTTTATCACTACTATACTTACTAAAACAACTGTCACTGCTAAAGCAACAATGATATATAACTTTTTCTTTTCTTTCATACCCTCAACCTCCGTATCACTTCACGTTTATCCCGAATATAAAACCTTATTCTCTTTACATAGCACACCAAAAATAATGTCAATTACCTCTTCTATTGTTTTGATTTTCTTTCTAATCTCGGCATTGTCGCTAAATATATACCACATACTCCTCCTAAAACAATTTTCATTGTAGTTGCTTCAAAAGAAAATATTTCTAATATCACTTGTAGAATAATCTGCAAAACCACAAGTGCTGTTAGCCACACAACCACGTTCCAGGCCTGCCCTATCTTACTATTAATTTTTTTCCATATATTAATGTCCCAACTATATTTCAGCGATAGACCCATGAAAATTCCACCTGATACAACCATTGATACTATGTAATAGATATTTTCTGACATTACAAACCCCTTTTCCTCTTTCAATCTCTTTATCTCTTCATCTCAAAATTTGTCGCTCCCTTATTCCAACATTTGATCGTTAATTCTAAATCATCAAAATTAATAGGACAAAAGGAACGTTTTCAAAAACTACAGAAGTTCCATTATATATTTCTCAACCTCTTTAGCCGTTTCTGCTACTGATTGATTTGAGCTATCGATAACTCTATCCATCAACTCCGAGTTATTTCTAAACCAATTCATATAATCAATCTGCTCACTTATAAACGCATCACTGTGGGTCATTCGCTCCTTAGGACGGCCTTTTAATCGCTTTGTTAATTCTTTATCTGTACACACCAGATTGATGAATAACGTCTCTGATATATCTTTATTCTTCCGCATCTCATTGAAGGCATTTGGGTTCATGCAAGTTGCAAATATTATGTGTTTGTCCTCAGATATTTCAACGGCTTCTGCAATACAATCTTCAAAAAAACGGATGTTACCATTGGGCAAGTCTGCATAATCATTCCAATTCAATCCTACATTATCACTATCCAAAAACACATAATCTTCTTTCAACTCAGACTTAGCCAGATTATTAACGACAGTCGATTTTCCCACACCACACGTTGCACATATTGCTATCATTCTTTTCATATCATTACTCTCCTAATCTATTAGATATATTACTATTGGATATCTTATCAGCTAAATATATGTTATTCATTATAATCAATATTCTCACTATCGGTTTTAATAACCATCAAAACACTTTTGTAAAAATCATTGATTTTGCTCCATTTCCGTATTCCTTCTCTTCTAATATTTCGAATCCACACTTCCTCGTATAGAAATCATGGTTCCGGGTTGAATAACTTGGCGTCTCAACTACCCACTTCTTCGCATTAGAATGCCGTTCTTCTATATCCAACCAAACCTTCTTACCCATTTGCTTACCACGACAACATGTATCTAAAAAAAGAATCTCCAGACAATATACCTGATCCTCTTTCTTCGAAATCGTGTAGGCTCCAATAATCACCGTATTATGCAATATCTTATAAGTTTCATAGTCAGAATCATTATTCAGACGTTCTAATAATGAGCCATCATTATATCCATTCGGTCCCCCTGCATTCTCTCCGGTATGAATAAAAGTATCTTCATCAAAAGCTCTTGTCATAATCTTAGTTAACACTGCATAATCAGTTGAACATATTGGCTCATATATTAATTCGTTTTTCATAAGTATCCCCTTCAGTTTCTCCGGTTATCTATTATCCTTGCTTAATTCAAGTATTGCTGCTTTGGAATAGTCCTTTTGATACGTTTTATTATTTTTTGTTTTGTTATGCCCAATACTATTCCGTCGTTGGATTCATCTATTCTTCCACCTGTTAAAGGACGATTTTACGCCTTATATAAACCTTCTTCTTCAAGAATCTCCAAAACCTGCATCACTTCAGACACAATAAATCTATAGCTAATATCACCAATTGATATTACTAAGCAGTCTGATATGTTTTTGTACAACAACCGTGAAAAAAATGGTACAGTCTGCTCTTCTACTTGGACTAGAATCGTTTCATTAGCATTTATTTTGATTTCTTTGGAACCAATATTCATCTTATTCGGCCTAAACATTCATTTTGACAGTTCCATTTCAACTTGCTCATTGACTCTTCCGAAAGATAATTCCTTATCCTCTCCGCCAAGTGCTAGGTAACCCTTGGCCAAATCTTCAACCGTCAGTTCTAATACCTCCATAAACTTTTTAAAAGCAAATCTGTACTTAACATCCGTTTCATCTTCTCCAAATACACTACCGATGAGCTCTTCTATCATTTGATCCATTCCCCATAACTTAAGGTGTAATAATTCATGTATGACTAAGGCTTCCAAATTGTCATTATGTGGATTATAGTTATTCAACATCAATACTGCTCTCCTATCCGTCGCATCAATCTTGATATCACCTGTCTTACGCCATTCTTGATTCACCTCACACAATCGTATGTCCCAGTCGCGTAGCTTAAGAACTTCCTGCCACTTATCCAAATAGCATTGTGCTTTCTTCATATCAAATTTCTTCTCCATATCAAATCCTCCAACTATCTACATACTATAATTTTATCCAATACCTATTCTTGTCTCAACCACCGGCATCAACAATACTATCTAATATACCCTCACATGGTTCCATAACCTTTCAAATTCATCCTTGGTCATTGAAAATTTGATTAATCCATTATCGATTACATAGCTAAATCCTAATTTTTCAAATAGTCCCTTTGATGATATTCTAGTCACAGGAAAATCATCAATGAGTTTCTCCAACTTATAGTCTTGAAAAGCAACTTTCATTAAAAGTCTTAGTGCCTCACTTCCATATCCCCTACCTCTAAATCTACTATCTATAATAATGCTTATCATATGAGCCGCCTCAGATTCTACATATCTTAATGCCACTTCACCTACAAATTGATTGTCTACCATGATATAAGAATACAATCTATTCGGTTCATTACCAACCCAACACTCATACCATGTTTTCCACTTTTCCTTTGAAAAATTGATGCATCCTGTATCCTTATCATATTCCGGTATTCCTAGGTTGAATCCGGCATTATATGACATCGTATCTGCATCACTGAGCAGACGCATTCTATATTCTAACTCTTCGAATTTAGGTTGATATAATTTCATCCGTACCTCCTGTATACACCAAATACTTTATATAAATCAAGTTTTGAAATGCATCGAACTCAATGCCCCTTAGATTCAAGTATTCTCCTTGTATCCTATTGATTCTCTTCTATATATTTATCTAAAGCCATTATCCCTCTGCGCATCAACTTAATAATAAGTACCAAAGCTTATTATCCATAATACTAAAAAGGGATGTATATTATTCCGTATATCGCTGCTAATATGACTGCTCTCATATCTTACTATTCTCCACTAACTAATTTTTATTATTATATAGGATTATCCTATTTTTTCACTATGACATCTTATGTCTGTATGAGGACTTATTAATCTGAGTGTTTTCATGACACCCATGCGGTGAACTATATACCGAAGATCCGCAGATTTAAAAGGCCTGATAAATCATTGTCATTGTTCAAGCTAAATTTATATTTAATTTCTTATTTTGAATTTCTATAGAATTTTGTTCTAAACCCTTCGAACTATTCTGAAATAATCTCCCACTTGAACTCCATTATTTTTAATTCAACTGTCTCGTTCTAAACATAGCAGCTAAACTAATTATATCATAAATTTTGCTTACATCCCTTAATAAATTATAAAATTTTCCACTTACAAGCACTATGATTTTTCCTGTATTATTGGGTTATGCGTACATTACTTCATAATATGGTTTTTATGGTTTCGCCTAATTTCTGGGCTGTTCCCGCCAGTTCCGTCTGTTCCTGAGGTACACATAACTCTCAGCCTGTATATGTCTGGAATAGTTTTGCTATGCATTATCTCGTCATTCTTATGTGCATTGTCCAATACAACGGCATTGTTACAAAAAGACTTATAAACCATTAATTGATCTCTTCAACAGTTTCTCAACCTCTATATACTTCCATATTCCTAAATATGTGTCTTGTTCAGCCTTGGATTTAATCCTTAATCGTTTGCCTCCACCAAAATAGTAAATTCTTCTTACACTACTCTTAATCTTAAACCCTTTTACTCCTAACTGCTTAGCGTCAATGATATCAATACTATTAATGGAATCAAAAAATACTATAGTGCTTGATTTGTGAAAAGGTGATAATCGGTATTCAATTCTATCGTCATAAATATGTACTTCCAATTTCATAATCAAAGCTAAAACCAACCAAATAATGGCAATAATAAAGCCAATACTGAATGTTGTACTTTTCTTAAGAAAAGCCTACCATTTGGAATTCATTGGGCTTACAGAGTTCCCATATTGTTCCTGCGCTTGAGGGGAATTGTCTGTTATATACTGCAATTACTTAACCTACTGAGAATAACTTCCTATTTTTCCGTCGAATTATTGAAACAACATTAAATCTGTTATATAATTAAATGAGAAAAAGGTGCTACCTGACGGTTAGCCATAAATTATTTACTGAAAAGTAACCTAACTTTGGACAGGGCGGTTACTTTTTATTATGTCTTCTATTAGATGAATATTGACTGTGTATATATACTAATCTTGCAACGATTGTTACCATTGCACTGACTAGATCAACAATATCTAATATTTCCATAATAGCCACCTCCAATCTATTGGAGTGTGGCTAACCGCCAGTTCCGTCTTAACGAATGTAGCACCTTCACCTCAGTCTATCAGAACATACGTTTGTCACCAATGATTCATATTTCCTATCGGTTAGTAATCTGAATGTCGAACTTTTTTGTTCTGTGATGTTGAAATCAGAAGCTGCCAGACTACTTAGATTTAAGTTGATCTATCGATTTAAGTACCGATTCTCGATTAGATTTCTTTTTAAAATATACTGGCAACCGATTCTCCACTGCTTGATTACTCCACCCCTGTTCAGTCTTCATATTAGACCTTAAATCTGCCTCAATATATCTCCTTATATAATCTAGATGCTCAAGATTGTAAGCATACAAGTTATTGCCATTTATCTTTGTTGTATACCATAAATCATACTTAGAAAGTGAATATATGGCACCTTCAAGCATATATCCGCAATTATTACATATAACTTTAGATTTAGATGTGTTCATGCCTAGTATAATTGCCTTACTACTACATCTTGGACAAACTATATCTATGCTCTGCATAAAATCATATTTTGATTTTGATTCTTCAAAAAATTTCATAATCCACCTATAATAACTAGATTTCACTGTCCTATAACGTTCCGGCTGTTACCGCTGTGTACATTTTTCGCATTCCTGTGCATGGTGCAACTGACGTATTCGTCGATGTATAATGCGAAAACTGAGTGTTTGAATCATATGTTTTGTGATGAACTCCATCACTGATATCCAACGGTTTCTGTAACAGGAAAATTTCTCCTCCCTCATCGACTTCTTAATCAAAAATTTCTTACCCTCTATCTAACTTAACAAATGTTATTATCATCATTCCTGTAGTAAATGGATAAGCTACCAATCTAATCAAATAACCCATATTATTATATATAAGTTTTTCTACTACACCCAATGTACTTCCATCTATAATTAATCTCGGTATATAACTCGGTAGTTGTACTATTAAAATTATTAGTAAAATACAAAAAACTTCTCCAAAATGCTTATTTACTATTTTCTTGCTATATTTAAAATATGCGCTGATTTCTGGTTTGAATAATCGCACATATAGAGCAAGTCCATAATTTAGTAAAATATATATTAATACGATAGCTCCCACCAAAAATACTATTGCTTTTAATATCAATGATTCGATTCTCAAATTACTAAATAACATAAACACTATAGGTAATATCAGCATTAAACTTAACAGAAATAATGTACCGATATATTTCCATATATATTCTTTAGATCTATCATAGCTTTCTTTAATTGTTACTTTTTTATTATTATATCTATCCATTATTGTCAAACTTAATGTCACTGTAATTTTAATACTATAATACAAACCCACATATGCGAGAATCACTCCCACAAAACTTATTAGCACGTTTAATATCTGTATATCTGTAAAATCATTAATATTCATAAATTTATCAGAAAAAAATAATATTAAAACTCCTATAGCATTGGTTGTAAATAATAATTTAAAATTGTCCTTATAAAGATTTATTGATTCTCTTAATATTTCTGATATTTTCAACTTCTTTATTTTCGTTCTGTTTTCCATTTAACCGTTCTCCATATTCCTCTGTTTTGTTATATTATACTAGTGTACTGACATGCTCATAAATAGACTAATAATCAAGAATGTTTTTTAGCCCATTTCCATCTTCTTTTCAAAGCAAACTGCTTTATTGTTACCAACGTACTTACCATAATTCTCTATTCGATAATATCCATTAGCCTCATAAAAACCAATAGCTTTTTGATTGATTGCTCGAGTCTCAAGCCAAATTGTTTTATATTCCAATTCTTTAGCACATGCTTCTAAATAAGATACTATCTGTCTCCCGATACCCCTTGATTTATATCTAGCATACATTCTCTTCAATTCAGCAACTTCATCACTGATAGGTCTAATACATCCACAGCCTAACAGTTCACCTTCATTATCTCGGGCTACCACAAAAACAGCCCTTGGATTATCTATATCAGATAGATTAAATGAGTTTTGACCACTGTCACCGGTTATCACCTGCAGATTATGTGATAACTCATCCAACAATATTGTTACTCCTGCTGATTGTATATCTTCTTCTTTTATTGAGATCGATTCAAATTTATTCTCATCCATATTCTACTCACTCCAATTATAATATTTTCTATCAGTACGCGCTTTAATATAACGGACAATTCACGACGCGTACATCTTCCTTGTTCCTGTGCCTGTTAGAAATTTGATGTATTAGGGGATGGGATAGTACTGAAATTAATCATATCCCTAAACTCAATTGATTTTATCAAGTGAATTACCTTCTATTTCAACATGGTAACGATGTTCGTTATATTCAATTGAATCCTCTTCATACTTCAACTTCACTTTAACTTCTTCTCTTTTAATGTCTTCTTCGGTTTCCGGCAACGAAATGGAAACTTCAATAATTCCACCCTCTTCAATGTTAACTAAAGATTTATAATTATAAATAACAGGTAGACCACTTCCATAAATCAAGTACGTACAGTATGCTATCCCCTCTTCTTCGTAAAAATAGAACCCATCTCCTGGAAACTCCTCATAATTACTCCATTCCTTATCTACAATTGATTTCCATGTCTCTGTTTCTGTTGTAACTCTTTGATTTGAACTACTACATCCTGTTATTAATAACACTCCAAGTATTACTATTGCATATCTTCTCATAATTTCCCCCTTGAAATATTGATTCCATAAGTATTACTATCTTTCCCGTGAAGTTCTCGCAGTTGCAGTCGCTTACATTTTCCTTATTCCTATGTATGATGGCAACTGTCGTGTTATACAATACACTTAATCGTCTCCCCCCATATAAATCTTAATATTCACCGTAGGTTATATTTTTATCGAATACACAAGTAACTGCAAGTTTCTATAGGATGCTTCACTTCCATAATAATCTGAAAATGCTTTTACTATGTTCATTTCCCGTTGCTCAAATATATTGGATAGCTCATCGATAGAATACAGACGAGTAGGGTCACCGGCAGGAAATTCTGGTTTTTGAGCCGGATCTCCATATGGCATATCATAACCACTAAATAACATTCTTCTAGTTTGATTATCCCAATCAAATTGAGCCAATGCCAATGATTTTTCGCCTATTTCCCAATTCGTTCTTGGAAAATAATGCTCAGCATGTTCAGCATTACAAACATCCATAAAGTGTTTCCCACCTTTCTTTAAAGCACGAGAAATCACATTAAAAATTTTCAAGTTTTCTTCATCAGTTTCTAAATATCCAATAGCTCCATCCGCCAAATTTAATACCACATCAAATTCATTTTCAAAATTTACATCACGAATATCCGATTGTATAAATTCTGCTGTTATCGAATTTTTCTTTGCGGATTTTACAGCATCATTTATGTAGTCTTTTGTAATATCAACTCCAACAACCGAAAATCCCTTTTTAGCAAAAGAAAGTGAATGTCGTCCATATCCACAAGCCAAATCTAAAATCCGCTCTTTTCCAGTTAATTCAAGTGTATTTATAATAAACTCAACTTGATTTTCAGTATCTTCTACCCAAGATTGATTTTTAACTTCAAGATTCCATCCATACTTATACCAATCAGGATTTTTAGCTTTCATAATGGCAACCTCCTATTATATAAACAATTTGTATATCTCATTAGATAATTATTCCTAAAATCGTCACCGATAATAGCACAACACTCGATAATGTGGTAACAATCTGTTATGCGCTGTTATACCTGACCGTCCTTTGTTACTAAATGATTAATCCATTCATAACAACTTTGTAACTCATCATCGCTAATGGATTTCGCATTGTGTTCAAACAATACTGTATAATCAGCACTCACTCCATTCAATACCTTAAAATACTTTTCAACATCCGCCCAACCTTCATCTGGACTTCCTTAATATGTAATCAATGTATCCTTGCTTTATTCGCCTATTCTCAAAAATCCTTTCAAAGATCCTTCGTTCTTTCATAACGAATTCAAGGTCCATTAAATACTCTTCTGCTTCATCATACTCAAAATACGAGTGAATAACTGGTCCCTCCTCTATCTGACCATACTGATTCTCGCCCAAATCATCGCCTTCTCCGCAGCCAAAATCATCTACAGACAGTACATTAATAAACATAAGTCCACCTGGCTTAAGAATACGTCTCATCTCCGATATTGCAACACCAACGTCCTTCTTCTTCATATGGAAAACTGTGTTATATGAGTACACATAATCGAAAGTACAATCATCATACTCAAGCTTACACATATCTCCTTGTACAATGTTGAGATGTTGTCCTCTTTGAACTCCAAATTCAATTGCCTTCTCAACCTGCTCAGGTCTCAGATCAATTCCAACGGTCTCATATCCATAGCTATAAAAGAGGCTCAATGGTGGCATATTCCCACCGGCACCACAATCTAAAATCCTTCTTGATTCAGTGGCTTCCATATTACAATATGCTAAAAACCTATATAACGGTGTATGTCTAAAAACACTTTCCATAACTTGAATCCTCCTATCCAAAACCTAGTAATATCTGTCGCTAGTTCGCTGTTAGGTGCAGGAATTGACAGAAAGCCTACGAAACACTTTATATCCATCACAATGAACTAAGAGAAACATCTATAATAAAAAAATTCATGCTTCTCACCCGTAATGTGCACAAGAAGATTTCTATTATCCACAAGTTCATATCCACACTTTTCTAAAACTACCCTAGATGCAATATTCTTTTCATCGGCTGTACCAACTATATATGATAAGTCATACTCGGTCAGTCCCCATAATGTTATTGCTTTTGCAGCTTCTGTTGCATAACCACTCCCTCTCTTATCAGGCAATAAATGATAAAATATCTCTGTTTCATGTAAATCATCATGTTCACCTAGTCCTGCCGCCCCGATAATCTCACCTGATTCCTTCTCGAACAAACCAAAACAAACAACATCAGATATAACATCCATCTTTTTATATTTACCTATATGCCACTGCAGAAAATCTTCAGCCCGTTCCCTTTGCATTTGCCAACCTGGAACTTCAGGTATATCTAGGAGTTTTTTGAAATCCTTTAAATCTTCTTTAACAAATTTACGTATTTCAAGCCTTTTCGTTTTAATACTCATTATATCCCTCCTATCATCAATAACTTCTCAAAACCAGTCAATTCTTTCACATAACGTGTTCGTTGTTGCCGAAGTTCATTAGCTCAATCACTTCCTCCATCTACGCACTTAATCCCAATGAAATTTGACAACAACTTTTTAGGCGGTGGAATCAATGGAAGTTACCAATAGCCATAAATCAAAATCTTTAGCATATAATACTCTATTTTATAGTAATCAATGATCTAGTTTACTGGCATGTTCAGCATTACAAACATCTATATTGACCATCTTATACAACATCAAATTTGTCTCTTAATCCTAACTGAGCTACCACACTATTAGGAACTTGATCAATTAACTCAGCTATCAGATTCATACGCTTCTCACTTTCATTCACATCATTAGCAGATACCGAGTACTCATATACAAGATAATTTCCATAAATATTATATATCTTATCACTTGACTCAATTAAGGGCATTGCAAAACTAATGTAATCAGACAATTCAATATTCTTAAAAATAATATCTACCGTTAATTTAAAGATAGCTTCTTCTTCAATCCTAGCATTTTCGTTCAAGTGGCTTCTCCAAAAACAAGTAAACTTAAATTCTTTGTGAAGATGAAGCACATAAATAACACAAAACCCAATATTATTGATAACAAAGGACCACCTATTAAGACTCTATTAAACACATTAAAACTATTACTATCGTTGCTATCAGGGATACATGATACTACTCCACCCCATAAAGCAGGATTCCGCTCCAATGAAAGTCTCACTCGCTTGTTCTCACCAGATGCTTCCCACCTAAATGGACCCGCTACTAGAAAATTGAAATGCCATCCATGAGATAACGATACTAGGAGGTGACCTAGCTCATGAACAAGACTAGCAACAAATACACCAATTACACTATATACTAATAAATATAATATATCCATAGAATACCTCGCACTTCCTTCATAAAATTGAATGTATTATATAAAGTTAAGTGAATTGACGGCGTGGACATCTTCTGATTAAAAGACCATGTCGTTAATTCACTGTTAGGCAAAAGAATATCCGGAAGCTTAAGATAAACTTAATCGCAACCACAACTGATTGCTTTTCTGTCTTTCCCATCTTCACCCTCCGTTGGGTATCCATCCCTTTTCCACCAATCAAGCCCTCCAAGCAATTCCTTAACATTATATCCAAGCCTTGATAGGTTCAAAGCACCCTTAGTAGATGCATTACATCCAATACCATCGCAATATGTCACGTACAACTTCGTCTTATCAAGATTTCTAGTTGATTCCTCATTCATAGTTCTATGTGGTAAACTTAATGCTGATGGAATGTGCTCTCTCTCATATGCTTCTAAAGAACGTGCATCAATAACTACAACTTCATCTTTATTAATTATCATCTGATTCAAGTCCCAAGAATCGGTCTCAAACTTAAGCTTCGCTTCATAAAATTCAATCTGTTTCATATAAACCTCCTTCAATCAATCACAATGTATTAATCTGAATGTTTCCTTTGAATAGTTGGACGTAGTATATGTTGCCTGCTTTAGACAATTCAATTATTTTCCAATAAATGTAACTCGCTAAATTTCTCTTTTATCAAACCAAGAATCAATACACTCGTGTTTTCGACAAAACAATTGATTTCTTCTTCCGTAAAAAATATGTAATCATTTCGTCCGTGTCACCTAAATAGCTTGTAATCTCCTTAAGCTTACGTACTATAGCACCTTCCGGCAGATAATCAATATAGTCTGGATATGATTTAACATTCTTTAAAACAGTATTGTACATAGACCCAGGATTATCTCTTAAATACTTCACTTCTTGACTAGTAATATCTCCAAAGATATTTTGCCTACCAAAAACATTCTTAATTGTGTCAAAATTATGTGGCAATCCTTCAACTTTTGAAAATAGATCCGGGTAACCATTCAACCTATCATAAATCGCCAAAACATGATCTTTATCCCTGACAAACCTTTGAAACTCAACATCAACGATAAGGTGTGCATAGTAGCCAAATAAAAAAGATAACTCATCATAATCCAGATTCAGCTTCCGCCCAAAGTATTTATCATAAAATCCTTCGTAATCCGCAGAAAGTTTACTACTCCCATTCATCCAATGTGTTACTTCTCTTGGTGGTGTATAAACAGTCCAATCCTCATTCTCTACATTGCAATCAGGTGCGATATTTCCAACACTGAATCCAATTTCATCTAACTCAATACCAATATTAAATAGCTTATCAACAACCATCATATGCATAACCCAAGTAGCCATAATTAACCTCGTAAAACTCCATCTTTATTCCATATTCCACTTCTTGATCAATTGACCGAACCGAAACATATATTACGTCTAACGTTCTGTGAATTGACGACGTGTGGCTTCCTTCCAATTCCTGCCCCATATCGCCCATTCACTGTTGAACTAAATCGCTACGCGATAGCTTTTTAACCGTTACTTCTGATTACCTTGTATCTTTATCCCAATCCTTTCATGTAAACTAAAAAATGTCACTATTTTTAGTTTTGAAAGGAGTTTTTTATGTATCAATCTTATGTTTCATTATTCACTACAGAATTAGAGCTTCGTGGTTACAGCCCTAGAACTGTTCATTCCTACTCTCGTTATCTTCACAAATTTCTTTTGTTTACAGACAAGTCTGTATCGGATATTTCTGAAGATGACCTGCGTCTTTATCTTCATTCACTTATCGCCAGGAAGTTGTCTACTTCTTATATCAACAGCGTTTATTCTTCTTCTCAATTATTCTTCATGCATATTCTTAAACGTCCTCTTAACATGCAGCATGTCCCTCGGGTTAAGAATTCTAAAAAGTTGCCCTCAGTTTTATCGCCTTCTGAAGTTTCATCCGTCATTGATGTTACCTCAAATGTTAAACACAAGGCCATTTTAATGACTGCTTATTCTTCCGGACTTAGAGTTAGTGAAGTTCTCTCTCTTAAAGTCTCTGATATCGATTCTAAGAACATGCAGATTCATGTCCGTTCCGGTAAAGGTGACAAAGATCGTTATACTTTGCTCTCTCAGAAGACACTTTTGTTTCTTAGACAATATTTCAAGGTCTACCGTCCAAATGACTGGTTGTTTTATTCTGCAAGAGATAAGTCCAGACAACTTACAACCAGAACTGCTCAAAAAGTCTTTAAAGATTCCTTGGCCAAAACAGGTGTTATCAAACCAGTTACTTTCCATTCCTTGCGGACTTCTTTTGCTACCCATCTTCTCATACAAGGCACCGATTTGTTTACGATCAAAACATTACTCGGTCACAAAAATATCCAGACCACTATGGTTTATCTTCATCTTGCTCCTACGAAAGTTCTTACAGTTTCAAGTCCTTATGATTTGGAGGTCAATAAAGATGAATAAAATTCAATCCGTTTTATCCTATCATGCTATGGATTACATACAGTCTCACCATACATCTTTCCAGCAAGTAAAGGCCATTAATGCTATCTCTTCTTGCAGAACACCTAATCTTGGTTCTCATTCCTTATCTTGTGAATGTGGTCACAAAAAGATTGTTTCCAACTCCTGTTCTAATAGGCACTGTCCTACTTGTGGTGGTTTTTCCAAAGAACTCTGGGTTCAGAAACAACAGGAGTCTTTGCTTCCATCTCACTATTTCCATTTGGTCTTCACTGTTCCTAAGTCTTTGAGAGAACTTATTTATTTCAATCAAAAACTACTATACAACCTGATGTATGATGCTGCTTCTAAAACACTTATTGATCTATCCAATAACAAACTTGGTGTGACCCCTGGCTTTACTTTAGTTCTTCATACTTGGAGTCAGACTTTGATGTACCACCCACATTTGCATTGTATCTTTGTCGGTGGCGGATTATCAAAAGATCAGTCACATTTCAAGTCCTTTAAAAAGAAGTTCTTTATCCATGTGAAGATCTTATCCGCTGTGTTTAAAGGTAAGTTCTTAGAAGGACTTAAGAAGCTTTTTTTGAATGGTGATTTCCCGACCGCCTCACAAACAAGCAACCTTAGTTCTTCTGATACGTTTCAGTCTTTTCTTGACTCTTTATATAAAAAAGACTGGATCGTCTTTTCTAAAGCTACTTTTAAATGTGCTGACCATGTCATCAAATATCTTGGTCGTTATACACATCGTGTTGCCATTTCTGATTTCAGGATTAAATCCACCTCTAATAACGAGGTTTCCTTTTCTTACCATGACAACAAAGACGGTGGTAAACAGAAGATAATGACACTTTCTTACGATGAATTCATGCGTCGTTTTCTCCTACATATTTTACCACATAAGTTTGTTAAAATCCGTCATTACGGTTTTCTTTCCAACCGTTTTCGCTCTTCAAAGGTGGCTCTTTGCAGAAAACTTATTGCAAGGCAAAGGGGCGTGGTATTAATCACCATTCCATCACTTAGCAAACTTGAACTGTTAGAAAAACTAATTGGTAAAGAAAAACTTTGTTGTCCTGAATGTGGCAGATACTATATTTATAATCATGACGTTAATCTTAATTAGGTGATCAACTAATTTTAAAGCCTCTTTTTTCTCGCCCCTTTGTTGGGGAAGGGGAAGCTATGTCCTTCTTTGTGATTTTCGGATTATTTAACCAATGATTCATCTTGTTTATGTGAAAAACTTTTATTTTGCAACTGGTTAGCTTACATACTTTTCCCTAGAGTCGCGACTTCGTTCAACAAGATATATTAGATAACTCACCCTGTCCTTGGATAGGGTGTTTTTTTGAGTCATCGGATATATCTATAATAGTTAGGCGATGGATAACATGGAAACAGCCTGTACCTATTATAATAATCGTTATAATTCTATATTATCCCAAACTCCCCTGCTTTTTTATGTCTATTAAATCAACATAATAAATTGGATAAAATAAGCCAAAGGCTTACTAAGGCTTTTGAAAAAGTTTCTTTTGTTTCATGTAATCGATAGCTTTCGTTTTATTCTTTTGCTCAGAAACATACTCCGCTTCGTGTTTAAATCTATAGTAATTATTAAACCTTTCAGTCGAGAGATTACCTTCAGAAACTGCCATTTTAACTGCACAGTCAGACTCATTTGTATGAGTACAGTCAGAAAACTTACATCTCATAGATAGTTCAAATATGTCTTCAAATCCATCATAAACTTTTTCTTGAGAGTCTATTATATCGGATATGCTCTTATTATATTTCATTATCATTACTCCTTTTTATCATACTAATAGCATATTTATCTTTATTGGATGTTATCTTTTAAATATAAAATCAAATGTTACTATATGCTCGTGTTGTTTACTAAATAGTATTATCTATAACCTAACGGTCCCGCAGTTCCCGACGTGTGCATCTTCCGCTTTCCTTCGCATGTTGGGAACTGGCGTGTTAGGTGCTGTAATTACTTGACCCTAGCCGGACACCTCTAAACGTATACCACACAATTTAGCCAGAATAATGCGTCTTTATGATCTTCATCAGCTCTCCAGGCATTGCATTAATATCAAGACTACCATCACTATCCGTCATTATTGCATCGATTCTCATAGGGCAAAGCTTATCTTGCGAAAACAACAACTCTATAGCAATTGAGTATGAAATATTGTCATCTATAATCATAAGCTCCGTATACCCCGTAGTGTAGCCATCATCTGTCCTAAAGTCATATACTCTGTAACTTTCAAACTCTCTTGATGGTTCTGAAAAGAAGTCTTTTAACTCTGAAACAAATATCTCCCTCTCCACACTAATCCCAATTATAGGAATTAGAGTCATGACTATTAGTATATTCCTTATGACCTTAGCTCTTGTCATAATGTCTCCTCCATATCAATATCAATCTATATTAGGTTTCCCATGAATCTTGTTCTATCTGCCGAAAGGAATTATTGCACATAACGTTACGTGAATTAGCGACGTGTACATCCTTCCGATTTCCTGTCCATGTTGCTAATTCGCTTTTAGGAGACGTACCTTACGGAAGCTTAAATCCATATCCAAACTACGTCAATTTTCTCTTTAATTCATAGTAATAGGACGCAACTCCATCTTCAATGAAACTTTCTATTCGTTCAAAATTAGATTTTTCGAGTACTTTAATCGATCTGATGTTGCTTGAGTAAACGAACGCACCCAGTTTCTCAATTTTATATCTTTCAAAACATGATTTACAGAAATCAGATATAACCACTGTTCCTATGCCTTGACCCCAGTACGTTTTCTCGAAAATGACTATACTTAACATGGCCATCTTTTCATTAATCTCATCAATCCCAAACACCCATATATCACCTATATAAATTTCATTAATATAAATAGTCTTGCCGAAACTAGATGCTCCGACTTTCTGGGTCTCCTCGAACAAGTATAACGCCTCATCTAATGAACTAATATTCCGTGGAAACATCCTTTCAATTTCGTCGTCTTGAGTCTTATTCCAATATTCTATTACATGTTCTCTTGTTCTTTCACGAAGCTCAATCATAAGAATCTCCTTTATCACCAGTAATGTATGTCTGCTAACGTCTTGCATTGTCGCCGTTTACATCCACCTTGATTTTGTACATGGTGACAATGCTTTGTTATCTGTCGCGCTAACATTCCGAGAAGTGAAGCTATGGACTGCGTAACGACGACTATTAATAGCTCTATAAATTCAAACACAAATTTCAATCGACTCTTTTGCTTATTACATGTAGATTTTTAGTGATTTGGTCCGCATATAGAGCAAAATCCATTTCCACCATCATTGCGATAGTCATATCTTTTACCACAGTCTGGACATATCATTAAATCATTCCTATCACTACTATTCCCTACTAATTCTGATTCAAAATCATAATACCCACCAAAATTTCCTGCTATATCAGTCCTTGTTCTTTCTTTTTGCGAATTCTCGTCCAGTAATAATTCAGTCTCATTCAGCACTGTTGAATAATAACTTATTACAAGGTTTTGTAAATTATCATTTATATCTAATGTAACTACCATTTCTAATCCAACTCTATGCACTTCATTGAATTCTGCTGTATGATGATATGCATACTCATGATCAATGCTATCATATACAGAATTTTCTTCATCAAAAAAGGTATATTCCACTGTAATATCTGCATTCATTAGGAACATTATTTCTATTGTATCTGCATCAATATAATCGAAGCTTTCAAATTTATATTTCACTAATTTGGCATCAATTATTTCTATTGTATCAATACATTCATCAATATTTACATCTATTTCTAAATTATATATCTCATCAATTGAATCACTTTCAAACTGCTCCCTAAACTCAACTGTCGATATATAATCCATTGTTGCCTCATATTTCTCTGAATCTACATTCTTAATGATATCTGTAATAAGAGCATTAATACCATCAACAACCTTAATTTCAGTACCTTCAAAAGACTTTTTCCAATCGTTGTCTTGTGAAACAATAATAAATTTGTTAGTTATATCCATAGCCTTTATTGCTTCTATCATGAAGGCATCTGGAAATTCAGCTTTTTTATCACCTCTTCCGAACGGAGCACTTTTTTTAAAGTATTTATCAAAAACAGTTTTTGGATCAACTCCGGAATAGTCTATGAGAGTAGTACTAGTTTCTTCCCTAAATCGCTTATAATCGGACAATACTTCCTCAACAATTCCTATTTCTCTGATGTCTTGGAATAAGAATTCATACTTTTTCTACTTCATTAATAACGATGTCGGATGTATGAAGCTTGATTCTACCTGCCTGACAATGCTCAATCAAACTCTTAATTTCACCTTTAGAAAACTCAAACTTATTACTTATAAAATAGTTAGTATCTATGAATAAACTTATTGGGTAGTCCATCAATATTCCCTCCTTTATTATTCTCGCTTAACAATATTTTTCTGTACATAATTTTTTTATAATCCCTACAAATCAATCTTTAACACCGGCAACCGCCAATTCTCTTCTATCGCCCAGATTTAGCACTACACGGATGTAGTGCGGAAGGCACATTGAAGTGTGTTAGATAACGTTTCGTCTGTTCCCGACTGTACATCCTCCTTGTTATTGTGGATGTTAGGAACAGTCTGTTATCTGTCGCTCTACCGTTCAAAGACACGAAGCTATGGACGGTGTAGTGACGACTATTTTCATTTCTAGATTCCCGTAAATCTATATTAATAAAAAATTGAATTTTAATCTTAATTTTCAATTTGTAGGGCTATAAGTTATTGAACGTATAATACCGATACCACCTAAAAGACTAACAACATTCCATGAAATTCCTCTTACTACTATCCAAGATATCGTTTGAAATGGATTATGCAATGAATACCCAAACGATGACATACCAATGTCATATCCAATCTCTAACGGTATCATTGACAATAACACAAAAACAATTGAGACTATCAAGCCAAACCAATTCACCTTAAATTTATCTTTCAATCCTTTATATAGACGTTTACCTTCTATGGTAATTCCAATCGCCAACATATCCAGCCTCATGAGTGTTCTGTATATATCGTATTGGGGCATATCTAATCTTCTTCTTGCAACTTCAAATGGTTCAAATAAAAAATGAAATAATAAAATCAAAAGTATAATTACAATGATATTTATTCTATTAAAAATCATCTTTTTATATTTATTCAACAATTTTCTCTCTCCAATCTTATATCATAAAATAATTTATGTAACCTCTAAATCAAAATTTTGCATTCACAATTTTCAGTCACTTTCTAACCTCCTATTGATAGCACTACATGTATGTAGTGCGGATATTGCATAGTAAAATATCAGAGTCACCATAGAGCCGATGGTCACCCATCGCCCCTGGCACAGATCCCATCGTGCGGGTTTCCCGCAATAGGCTCCTTTACCTTTTCTGTAACCGTATCTTGTATTATAAAATTTAGGCTCATATATTGCTTCTAGTATTTTACTGCACGTTGTTTGCAGTAGCTTATCCTTTACAGTTGGTATTCCTAATGGTCTTTTATCACCGTTAGGTTTATCTATGTAAGTTCTTCGCACTAAGTTGGCATGGTATGTGTTATCCTTTAATTCCTTTTCAAGTATCGTCACTTCTTCGGTTAGATTTTCAACAAACTCTTTGGCACTTACTTTGTCTATTCCTCTTGCCGCTCTTTTGTTAATAAAGTTCCATGATTCACTCAGGTTCCACTTATTTAGTAAGCTGTATAAGTTTTCAAACTTATGACTTTTACAATATGTTGCTTTCCTTTCGATATCATTCAGTGAGGTTTGCAACTGTTTATCTGGCCCTACATGTCCGGCATTTGTTTCCTTTGAATGATTCATACTCCTGTTTCTCCCTTCCCCATGTAAGTGGCTTTCCCACTCTCAGAGTACTATGGAGAAATCCGACTTCTTACTATTTATACATGTTCTTCTTTTACGGTTGATACATGCTTCTCCTTTTGGAGCAACAGTAAGACCTCCCAAGTTCCCGACATTACTTTTTATGTAGAACCCGACGAACTAGGGTGGCGTAGCCATTTTCACAAAGTGAAAATTCCGAACATATCATGTTCTTTGACCCCTACAGACCCTCTAGAATCTTGCCTTTAGCGATTATTTTGTATTGACTTCCATTCCGTTAAATATGTCGTCATCTGCATTTTCTATTACACTGTAATAGTCACGTTAACGAGGCTGAATAACCTTCAGGGATGCGGTTCCCCTATGGTCTATATAATTCTCTGTGTACGCTTTACCCTTATCGTCACCGATAACGGCACAACACTCGATAATGATGGTTGGCTAAACCTTATCATACAAGGACTTTCACCTTGTCAGTAATGCCAAGCTTTGCTTGGCGCACTAACGTTCTGTGGATTGCCGACGTGACATCTATCTTCTGTTCGCCATGTTAGCAATCCTCTGTTATGTGATGCGCCCTACGGAAACTTGACGGTACTGCATCTTTAAATCGCACAAACTCTTACCTATACTGAAATGTTATGATCTCGTTAATATGTTTTTCATCACCATTATTAATAATAATACCTGATGTTTCAGGAATACCAACTACTTTGTGCTTTAATTTTTCAGATATACTTTCAAGCCTTAAATCTTTTTCTATTGTGTAGTGTGGACATATTGAAAAATCAACTAAGTTAACCCCTTTAGTATTACTTAATCCTATGATATCCTGGCTGTTTGATGACATTATATCTTTTCCTAACACAACAGCCCCAGCACTATTTCCAATAATTATTTTGTTCATATAATTATCTTTTATGTAATTGAGACAATTTCATATTTCTAGAACGTTGATATAAAAGGATTTGCTGAACATATAAAAAGCAGCTTACCCCGATCCGATATATATATTGCTAAATATATCCACACCGAAACGGAGGAAACTGCAAAATATGTATCGACAACATTCATTGTTTACATTAGATGATTATATGGAAATTCGTCCATTAAATCATCTGGAAGCTATTCTTAGCTTTATGGATTTTACACTCTTGCATCAACATTATCCTTATAATCCTCATAAGCGAGGACCAAAGGGATATGACAAAGAGCATCTGCTTCGCAGCCTTATCGGGATGCAAGTACAACAACTACCGGAAATCAAGGCTCTTGTAACTAGAATTAAAGATGACCCTGTTTTCAAAAGAACCTGTGGCTTCGAGTATACTGACAATCCAAGTGAATCAACTTTTTCCAGATTTATTACCGACCTTTCGGAAACTAACATTCTTGAAAGAACTTATCGTCGTATGCTTTCGAAAGCTCGAGATCTTGGTCTTCTTGGACTTGATCATGTTGCTATCGATGCCTCAAAGATTGATGCATACGAACATGCTATCCCCAAAAAGAAGATTCCTGAAAATAATCCGGAACACCCTCACTGGGGAGGTAAGCTTGACACGAATGGAAACTTCATCAAATGGTACGGTTGGAAGATGCATGCGTTGGTTGATACCAAAAGTGGTCTTCCCATCTGCTATATTATTACACCAGCCAACATCTCAGATATGGATAGTGCACAACCTTTAATCCAAAAGATGATGGATGACTACGATGAAACCATCAGGCCTAAACACTACATGATGGACGCTGGTTATGATGTACCACGTATTTATGAAAGTATCCATTCAGACTATAAAGCTCAAGCAGTTATTTCATTAAATTGGCGAGCTACAAAAATTCCACCAGAAGGTATTAACTGGGATGGACAGCTTGTTTGTCCAATGAATCATCCCTATACATATGGCGGCAATGACAAAGGAACCATTCGCTTACTTTGTCCGGCGGCAACAGGGAAATGTGAATGCATCATGGGCCATTCATGGTGTACATCTTCTGAAAGTGGTTATGTTGGTAAAGTAAGAATAAAGGATAATCCAAGATTCAACACTGTTCCGTTTCGTGGAACTGAAAAATTTGAAAAGCTATATAATTAACGAACTTCTGTTGAAAGAACGTTCGGAGATTTAAAAGACAACTATGCATTAGACAATCTGCGTGTTGCGACAAGAAAGAGAGCAACAGTATTTATTGATATTTCTTGTCTTGCGATGCTGGCAGATCGTTTATATAAAGCAAACAAAGCTGAAAAAGCTGCGTAATCAAGTCAAAACAAACAAAGGAGATATTTCTAAGAAAAGCAACTTATCCACAGAAAAAGCGGTTTTCAACTCGTTAAGGGCACTTTTAACCCTTTTTAGACTTGATTTCAACTACTTTATCCACCGATGAGCTGTTTAGAATTATGAAATATCCTCAATTAGTAAAACCAGATACATTCATGATTTCTAATAATTTATATGTGTTTCCACCTGCAATATATATCACTTTAGTTTCTCTTAAAACACTCCAGTCATTGTATAAATCAACCATGACAATATTAGTCAAATTATAATTACGCATCTTTTCTTTGAAGAACTCAAAATAAGTTTTCTCTGAGCGTGTTGTTGCTGATGGAATGAATCCAATTAAGTCATCATTACCTATATGCTTAATCCATTCATTATCTAGACATTCTGATTCTGGATAATATGAACCACCATTCAAAACTATCATAGCAAATCACCTCTTAAAATATCTTACCTTAATCTAATCCTAGTAGGGCGTGTCACATAACGGTCCGGCTGTTCCCAACGTGTACATATCTCCCAGCCTGTGCATGTTGGGAACAGTCTGTTAGGCGATTGATAATATTGACTGAAACCATTCACTAATAAATATCAAATAAATTCCACCCGCTATTATTATTACATTTACTGCAATATACAGATTTGTTTTAATGAATGCCCTACCTATAAAAATTGATTTCGTAATTAAACCAACAACACCAAATAGAATAATAAAGCATGCACCTATAATATTTTTATAACTTAACTCTAATTCTAAAACTTCAGTAATTATGGTCACAACTATAGCTACGATAATAATACCGATAAATATTATTCCTCTTAATAAATTTAACCTCTCTTCTTCTTTCACGACACTTAACTGTAAAGTTATATCATTCATTATATTTACTATCTCTTTATATGAAATATATTTATCATAGGTAACTATTAAAAAAAATAGCAATTGGATAACTATCGTAATCATTAAAGTTTTATACGTTACTTCATCGAGGATAATACTTGTCATAATACAAAATGTTAACGATAGTAAATTTACAGTAATATATATTGAATTTGTTCTCTTAACCCTAGTATGCCTT
The DNA here is from genome assembly GCA_965140555.1 of Vallitaleaceae bacterium. Classification (GTDB taxonomy): domain Bacteria; phylum Bacillota; class Clostridia; order Lachnospirales; family Vallitaleaceae; genus UBA1351. The sequence continues at coordinate 413,628 of OZ223259.1, forward strand.
CTTAAAATTTTATCTTTATTATCAGTATTAAATAAATAATTGATAAATTCATCTGAATAATTCATCTCACTATTAAGTTGTTCATTACAAATTAAATAAAGTTTATAAAAATAGAAATTATCTACTAGCAATGATGAAAAAATTAAAGTTACTAGTGCAGATATATAAAACCAAAATTCCATTTACTTTCCTCTTTATCGTTCAATCGCCTTCTAAATCCATGGTATCGAGGGGATTGGTGATTCCCTGTAGTGTTCGTCTAGAAACATGGGTATAGCGTTCGGTTGTCTTGCTACTTGCATGCCCCAGTATTTCTTGAATTAAGCGAAGGTTTACCCCTGTCTCAAGTAGATGCGTTGCTAGAGAATGTCGCAGGGAATGGAAGGTAGCAGGTTTACTAATGCCTGCTTTTCGACAACTGTTTTGAAAAATCACTTGCAAAGACTTGACGCTAATGTTTCCTTGACCATTTTTGTCCTTCGAAAAGCCAATGCTTAGGTCGATATTCTCTGTAATAGCGGCGTAACTGCTGATGTATCTTAGGTGACATTGGAATCTGACGGTCTTTTTTACCCTTACTTTGCCGAATATTTATAATCATGCTCCTCGAATCAATATCTTGTACCTTTAGGTGCGCAACTTCCGAATCTACCTCTTCTTTGCTATAGGCAATAAAGAGTTGAAATGGTTGTTAATTCCATTGATGTTGATAGGTAGCATGATGTATTTGCCTGCTCATATCACTTTTGCTATTTTGTCTGTATTCGCTATGTGTACTACTGTAATTTCTACCTTCATTCATTAGAATCCTCCCTTGGTTTTACTCGATTCTATAGGAGGTCATGATGAATGTATTGGTTCATGAACACACTGCTCATCGCCTCACTACTTTACTAATATCACTGGCTATTTCGCGTATCAATTCGTCACCATGATATTATCTTATATAAGATATCGAGAGGTGGATTAATTCTCAATGAATCGAAGGTACTATATAATTGTTTATATTTTGTATTAGGGGATTTCTGAGACTGGCCCCACTCATCGTTTTTATTTTCCCAAACTTTATAAATAGTATAGCCTATTTACTTTTAAGAAACAAGTATTGTTTCCGGTAAACAGGCTATATATTTCTTTACATTTTTACTTTTTCACTTTTTACTTTGTTGCTTTTCTTTTGCTTTTTACCCTTAATCCTCTTGCATCAGTGTGAGATAGCGTTCGACGGTATATTTCAACTCTTGTATATCAAGGGCTGCACCATAGCGTTTTAGCTCTTTTCCTTGAACAAAAACAAGGATAATCGGCGCAGTATAAACTTGCAATAAACCTTGTGCTTCCGGTACTTGTTCAAGGTCCACATGCCCCATATGAAGTCGTTTGGCATCTTTTTGTTCCAATATATGACTGACTTTATCCATCAGCGGCTGACAAACACCACAAGAAGGCATTGAAGCAAATATAAGCACTATATCATGGTCGCGAATAAATGTTTCAATGGATTCAACGTTTAATAATTCATTCATAACAACACACCTCTACTCTTCTTTTTATTTTTTTACCTTCTATTCAATTCTTTCCTTTACCCTTACGCCTAAAAATAGCGATCGAGTACTTTTGCAATACCATCGTCATTATTACTTAGGGTTACCTCTTTTGCTATCGCCTTTAATTCATTGCAGGCATTTCCCATGGCAACACCATGACCGACATAGTCAATCATGGCCAAATCATTCTGTGCATCTCCAAAGGCCATCAATTCATGCTGACGAACACCCACGTGTTGTATTAAACGTTCGAAGGCTGCGCCTTTATTGATCCCCTTGGTTGTTATTTCCAAATAAAAGGGTGCTGACTTAACGAATCCTAATTGCTCTTCAAAGCCTTCCTTAATGTTCGGTGTTATACAATCCAGTTTCTCCGGAGGTGCCGACACCAATATTTTCACCGGTCTAAATTGTATTGTTGTCGCCAGATTTTCAACCTCAACAACAGCTAGATCATTAATCGAAGCTTCATAGTCTACCTTGTAACCATTTTTATCGGTTACATAAAGATTGATGCCGTCATCCACAAAGACATCCACATCAAATTGCTCCAGATGCTTTAACATCGCTATACAGATTTCTCGCTCCATAGCTACTTCATGAATAACCTCTCCGTTAGCTGCGGAAACAACTTTTCCACCATTATAGGAAAGCAAAAAACCATTATTTTCATGTAATGAAAGCTCTTCGGCAAATTTCTTTAATCCGGATAAAGGGCGGCCGGAAGCCAATACAATCATCGTCCCTTTTTGTTGCGCAGCCATTAAGGCTCGTTTGGTTTCATAGGATATTTCCTTCTCATCTGTCAACAATGTTCCGTCCATATCAAGTCCAATCATCTTGTAATTCATATACGTACCTCGTTTGTCATTATTCGTTTATTTCTACTTTATAGTATTTCTAGCAATCATGCAAGTCTTGAACACCCTTTTGATGGGTTATAAGGCACCTTTCATAGATTCACCGTTACAGGCGTAAAACGCCTTCATTAAAAAGGAAGCTCTACCACCCCAATCCTTCTACTATGTTATCTAAGATTTCGGAATCAATCGCTTCATCCAACCTTATAATACAGAGTTCATTTCCTTTAAGCAAAACAATCTTATCCTGCGATTTGGAAAGGTTATATCCCAAATCAATCGTATAGTCATCGACATCAAGGGGCTGTACATAATCTAAGTAGGACGTATCTGTTGTCAGCATATATTTATCAATATAATCAAACTCTTCTTGCACCTCTTTTTCTTCTTCATGCACCACTCTATCAACAATAATCTTGGCATACCATGGGGCTATTGTTCGAACATAGGTCATCTCTATCCTTGCGTATAAAGCATCTGTCTTATAATGAACACTTCGATATTCTAGACTTTGTGGTGCCAATAGCGTATGTCCTTCATTTATCACGTATGGCGTAAGAGGAAGATCTGTCCCTAAATCTTCATGGCTTAGAATCGGTATCCCTTTCGGAAGACTATACGGCTCCATCGTTTCTGACCTATTTCCTAACGACGAACCAATTCCAATAAAAACAATCCCTACCGTTACTATATAGGCAATAAGAAGGCCTCCTATTGTCATCAATATATTCGTACTCCGCTTACTTTCAACATGCTTGATCTTATATCCTATACCAGCACCTATTACAATCGGAATAATAAGTGTTGCAACAACAATCATAACGAATTTGCTCTGGCTTCCAATGACCAATCCAGCCGTACTTATAACCAGATAGAGTAGTACAATGACCGTTATTCCATAGTATAATCTATTCTTCCATTGGGTCATTTCCATGGATGTATACACTAACGGCTCACCCTCTCTTGCTCGTTTCCTATTACGTACAATCCACAACAAACTACTTGCCACAGGTAGAATTATCGCAAGTAATGTAACTGTGGGATATACAATAGATGACAGCCCTGCGTTTCTATATAAATCTTTATAAGAAAATCCGGATAGACCCAACCACAATAGATATATCATTGATAAAACCAATAATGGATATACCATAAATTCACTTCGCTTCATGGCCTTAATAATTGTCGCATAATCTTCTTTCGGTTCCGTATATATTGCCGGAATATCACTGCCTTCACTTTTATAAAAGACATGATAGACATCATTATTATCCACATATGTCCAGCCCGAATCTTTAATAAATTGTTGATAGGTTAAGCTTTTTGTCTGAGTAGGATACTCCATTAAACGCGTCGGTTGGAAGTAAGCCACCGAAAAAACTAAATCACAGGGTTCAATCGGCCTATACGTTTGTCTTACACCTTTGACACGATCAATCAACCAACCTTTTTTTGCCATCTTTTGATAGGTTTGTTCAAGATAAGCCTTATCAATCGAATGCACAATTTCTATTTTTTTGCGTTGCCCATATACCTTAGGGTCTTTAAAAACAACCCCATGGGTCGTTCTTGTCTTCTCCTGCTGACTGTTGTTTTGATATTCTGCACCCTTCTTATTCATATAACGTCCCTTTCTTCACTCCATGACACCTTATTTTGTCTTGTTTTGTTTCAATATCAATGCACCATCTTCGACAAGCTGCTGTAACCTTGCATACTCTTCTTCAATAAGTGCTTTTCCCTTCTCCGTTAAAATATAGCATTTCTTTTTCCCCTCCTGGCTGACCGGTTCAACAATTTGTTCTTTTTCAAATCGGGCAATGAGGTTATATAATGTTCCTGGGCCGACGCGAACACGTCCGCCACTTATCGTTTCGACCTTCTGCATAATTCCGTAGCCATGTATTGGCTCTGTAAGACACAATAGGACATAAAACATAGGCTCGGTTAAATTCTGAAGTTGTTTTCTTGCCATTAACGGCTCCTTTCCTATTCCATCATAAGCGTAGATTTACAGCTGTTTACTTCTCCTGTTATAATCAAAAAAAGAGAAGGAACTTATATGTATCATATAGGTTCCTTCTCTTTATGTCAATACTCGATATATCTATAATCGATATAATCGTTTATACCTGTGCTGCATGATATGCTTCACGTACTGCTTTAGCTAATTGATCGCCACATGATGTCGGACGACGTCCACAGGTAATCCCTGTCAAACGCTCCTCGATTGCATCGACTGTCCATCCGTCGAGAATGAGCGGTAAGGCTTTTAAATTACCGTTGCATCCTCCGCCTAAAAACTCAATATTGGTAACGACATCCTCATGAATCTCGACTTTTATTTGCTTTGCACAGGTATTTTCTGCTTGATATATGTATTCCATATGACGACCTCCTAATGGTTCCCTTTCATTGCTTTCACTAAATAAGTTCTTCGACTTTACTTTCCACGTAACCCATATCTTCTGTAGGCTCAAATCGTTGTACAACATTACCGTCACGGTCAATAAGGAACTTTGTAAAATTCCATTTGATATCATTGTTTTTATCGTACTCAGGGTCTTTTCCACGTAACATTTGATCCATCATCTTGCCTTGGTCTAAGTCTAAATCAAATCCATTAAAGCCTTGTTGTTCTTTCAAAAAGGCAAACAATTCTGATTGATCATCGCCGTTCACCTTGACTTTAGAAAAAATCGGGAACGTAATACCGTAACGGGAATCACAGAAACTTACGATTTCTTCATCAGAACCCGGTGCTTGGTTACCGAATTGATTACATGGGAAATCCAAAATAACAAATCCTTCATCTGCATATTTTTCATACATATCTTGTAATTGATCGTATTGAGGTGTAAATCCACACTCTGTTGCTGAGTTTATAACCATCACAACTTGACCTTTGTATTCTTCCATACTCACACGTTCACCATTTCTGCCGTCTACTTTTACATCATAAATAGTCATAATATAATCTCCTTTTTATTTTATACAATTTAATTGCGCTCAATCTTTATAAGTAGATTTTACACAATTCAATTGCATTTGTCAACATTTTTGTTTATTTTTTAATAAAGTTTTTATGCTTACTCTTTTTTACTGCTTACTTCTCTTATAAGTCGTAGCTAGAATCATTAGGGTATCGAAGGGATGCACACTGATAAATGCATTACGAAGAGTATCTTTCGAACTCAACTGAATGAAACGACGTCTTGTGCGCTCCTCTATTCGTAAAAAGCTATTGAATGGATAGATCTCCATTCAATAGCTCAAGATTTTATGCCTTAAAATATAATATAGGTACTCCGGATAGAGTCCATCGTAACTGTCTTACTCTCGTACTACGGGTACTATAACTTCCGGGAAAATAATGATAGATAAACAATTCATTCCCATAACGGTCCAAAGTAAAGGAACAGTGCCCCGGGCCTTTTTCTCCACCATTATCGGTTGTTAGTAAAGGTGCTTCCATTTTGGTCCATACATCCGGATCCATTAAATCATCACCTATCTGAGCTGTCATACAGCCAACACAATAGGTTTCATCAACTGCCGATCCGGAATAAACCAGATAGAGGGTCTTTCCTTTGATTATAGCATAGGGTCCTTCCAAAACATCACCTGTTCGTTTTTCCCATCCATACTCAGGTATAGCAATTCTTACCGGATCATTGAGCAATACCCCCGGATTATCTGGACTAATACGTCCGATATACAAATCGGAATTTCCCACACCACGTCCTCCTCGATTCGGTGTTTCCCGTTGTGCCCAAACAACATAATGCTCGTGTCCGTCATGAATATAGGTCATATCCAGGGTAATGCCTTTATCGTACAATGGGGACACCCCATCTTTTTGCATAAATACTGTCGGCTTCTCCCAAGCATTCGGATCGGCTAATTGACCTGTTCGATTTTTCATAATATAGCTTCTCTGACCATCCCATTTTTCACCACCTGATGTAAATAGGCAATACCAATAGTCTCCGATTTTATGTAATTCCGGTGCCCACAATAATAATCGACGATTGTCGTCGTTAACACCGATTTCATAACTATACCCCTGTGTCCCACCTAAAGGTATCGGTTCTGCCGTCACCAATCCATCTAAAGACTCTGATTCACGAATCGTCAGGGTAAGATTCCCATCCGGTCCGTTTGTTCCCATAAAATAATAACGGTCCGTTTCTTGATTATAACACATAATCGGATCGGCATAATTATCAATGCGACATGCTGAACAATCCACCGTTTGAGAGACCTCTTCTAGTGGAAGTTCTCCTTGGTGCAAACTCCCATACCGATGCTTAAGCCGCGTCACTTGTTCTTGTTGCACTTCTATAATTTGGCTCATTTTCACTACTTCATGACACACCTTATCGGATGCCACATCATAATAAGAAACTTGTCTTAACTCTTCATTCACATTACTCAAGCCTTTATCCTTAATCCATGTTTGTTCCGTATAATGGATAAAGTCTTTTGTATAAAAAGCCACTCGCTTCCCTTTGTGTGCTGCATCAAGATTTCCTTTGTCGTCCCCACATTGAGCCGTAACTTGATACCGTCTGCCTTCTGAGCCGGTTTCATCTATAATCGGATTTATTCTAGGATGAAGCAAGGTCTTGTTATCGCCTATCAACGAATTTTTACTATAATCCGTTTTTGCAAACAGTATGCCTGTGTTATCATTAAGAGCAGTAAAGACATTCTCTCTCGTATAGGTATCTCCCTCCCAATAAGCCAAATGTATACTATTAATTACCAATGCTTCATTTTTCTCTACATGTGCATCTTTCATACGCGTGTACACCATCAAAAAAGCCATATTCTACGCCTCCATTTATATCTGTCTTTGCGAATAATTTCTCCAGTGTCTATCTTACGCTACTTTTACACGCGATAAAATGGGAATATGTTTTCTTTCTGACTTCATCTAAAGTTTTGCCATAACCTTTTTCTTAGTATATCGAAGGACAACATAAGCAAACAGGAGTAAGGATACCCCATACAACCCGTATGAATACATCCGTATCGTTGAAAAGGACATACTCTGGGTCGATAAACCAATAACAAGAGGCGCAAGTGCCGGAGAAGAAACCAACACCACAATAAGGTTACAGCTTTTCACATTCTGCGTATTTATTGAGATAAGTCCCCCAAACGTTGCGATAAAAGAAGCTATCCCCAGATTCGATACCCAGAACATAAATGTCGAAAAACCGGTATAGGGATAGATAAAACTTCCTTCTCTGACAAGATTTACCGCATTTATTGTTATCAATTGGAGCCCAAATATTAGCCCCAGTATCACGGCTGTTACGCCTACCACGAAACATATCTTGCCCAAAAAGAGCTGCTCCATAACAGGATCTAATCCGTTAAGCGGTTCATCCAGAATAAGAAGTCTTGGCTCATGAATCATCGTTCGTAGCAATGCCACTTTTTTCTTCATACCACGGGATAAGCTATGAACAATTTCATCTTCTCTATTTGCCAATTCAAAAAAATCCATATAGTAATCAAGCGCTTGTTCACTCGCCTTGTCCATGTTCGAACTAATCATTTGTCTATTTATGAGCGTGCCAATACACTAGCATTTACTATATCCTGAATACGCCAGTGATACGTCGTCCCCTCATCAAAAAGGTCCTGTCATATCGTAAGATTTCTGTATAACACCTTTCATGGTTTCCGTTTTCCGTCTCCATATACAAATTCATTGCTATTCTAAAGTGCTTTTACCATAAACATTTCTAGTGGCTGTTCAAATCCCGGTATATCAAGTACCAAGCAACCACAGTCTTTATAACCAAGCTTTCGATAAAAATGTTGTGCATTTTCATCAACTTGTGTTGATGTCATAATCATTTTATAACCCTGCTTAGACATTTCATCTTCCCAAAACTCCATAGCTTTTCGACCATATCCTTTTTTTTGATATGAAAAATCAATATAAATCAATGTTAAGAAAGGAGTGTTATCCCAAAACATATTAAAGCGCAATATCCCAATCGGTTTCTCTTCATCTAGAATAACATATCCTCTTTTATCAATAACCTTTTTTTCAAATTCTGTCTCTGGCAAGTGCTTGTCAAGCCTATACCAGAATTCTTTATCTACTTCCTCTAAGTATCTTATCTGAAACATGTTGGCTCCCCCTATTCTCTTTATTCTGCCTCGTTAACTTATTCTTGCTATCCCCATTCTATGATATCCGCTGATGGAATTTTGATGGATGTATTTCTGATAACATCTGTAGTATCCATATCAACTTCTCAATTTGCCTTTAAAGAGTTTTTGTAAAATAATAACGTTTTCCTGTTAAAGGATATTCTTCAAGAACAAACACTTCCTCATATCCATGTTTTTTATAAAACATAGGTGCCTGAAAACTGAATGTATCTAAAAAAACATACTTACATCCTCGTTCCTTTGCTGTTTCTTCTGCCTGATTTAAAATTTGACTGCCAATATTCTTCCCACGTAATTCTTCGCTTACCCATAGAAATTTCACAAATAACCAATTGCCATGTGTATCACCAATCAAACCCGCAAGTATTTTTCCTGTATCGTCTTGAAAATACACACCTAAATCTTTTGAATTTTTATCTTCTATTTGTGCTAAATTGTATTCCAATAGTCCTTGAAAAATAATTTCTTTATCCTGTTCTTTAATGTTATCCGTAATTTCAAAATTCATTTGTATTCTTGTATGATATATATATAAGCTAATATCACACTTTCCTTTCTTTTTATTGTCTACTGCGACTATAATGAAATCAGACCTGTGAACTTTTAATTTCTTTCTGTAGCTTTGACTACGCGAAGGCGTGTATTGCCACTGTTTTATCTCAATCATTTATAACAGGATGAGCCATTGAATTCTCATCTCTTTGTATTCCTTTTTTGCCTGATAACGACCAGCAACTAACGTTGCCACCAAAAAAGAAAGGGGTTCCATCCACTTCTGATTTATGTGCACATATTTTTTGTAGTAATTTGAAAAACTCTTTCAAAACAAATGCGACAACTTTGAGTTTATCGAGCTTTAATATCACATAAAAAATCTTCATGCTGTTTGCAAAACAATTCAGGCATATTATCTAAAGAAAAATACTTTAACTCTAATGTTTCTATATTATCACAAAACATTTCTCCGCCTAATGTATTAAGTTCATAAGCAATGAGAATACTATGAGCCTTATCACCGTTTGAATATTCCATACAGCTATCCGTATATATTCCAATCAGATTATTCACTTCAACGTCTAAACCAGTCTCTTCTTTTGCTTCTCTAATTGCTGCCATCTGAGGCGTTTCTCCAAGTTCAATGGCCCCACCAGGAAAACCCCACTTGTTACTATCGCCTCTCCTTTGCAATAATACTTCTCCCTTGTCATTAAAGATGCAACCACCTGCAAAAACAAGAATAATCTTTTCATGTCCAACTTTACTTCGAATCCACTTTATGTAATTTTTTTTGTTTTTCATATTTCTATTGTCGTCTCCTCAATTCAAATTTATATATGAGCTATTTAATCATAATACCATATTGAAAAAAATAATTAAATTAATTCTTTTGTGTAATCTTAGTTATCAACTAAATCAAAAAGAGCTACATCAAGTTAAACATAAACATAATGAATTAGGCGATATAGATGCAACATCCACAATGATAAGGTGGAATAAAAACATTGATGCATCACTTACCTATCTTAACACCTGTATAGTAAATAATCCGAAAGATGGGGAAACCTATCTCACTGCGTTCAATCGTCGGTATGAAAGCGGAGAATTTAAAGGGCAGATGAAAGTGCAAGGGGCAGATGAAAAGCAAACAAAGTTCGTGGATGAATTTCTGGTGTATCCACCGAATGAGAAAATAACAGAAATGAGTCTTGAGGAACAAGAGAGCTTAGACATTATGAATAAGGCTCTGAATAGTAGCAATAAAAAGAACAAGAAAAACTAGCGCACATACGACGCGCATATCAGTGCAACAAAAAATCCCTTGAAAATCAAGGGATTTCGTAAGCGCGAGACGGGATTCGAACCCGCGACCCTCGCCTTGGCAAGGCGATGCTCTACCACTGAGCCACTCACGCATATATTCCGATATATTACGAAAACTTTTGATATAATCTTTGTTTTCTTTCGGAATATTATAATACAACAATTCTTTGTCCCTGTCAATAGTTTTTTGAAATCACCCGTACTCTAGTCTTCATAATAGCGACGAAGGCGTTGTAATTTCTCTTGATAAAATGCTTCAGATATAATACCCCGATCTCTCAATTCACCAAAGGTCTGTATCATGTGTTCCTGTTCATCTGATTGATTGGCACTTCTACTTTGAAGGGACTGTGTAATCGCGCCATATTCTTCATGGGTAAGCAGGCCTTTTACCAGCATGTAATCGATAGATTCTTTTAATGCCGGCTTCTGGCGCTGTCTCTGGTTAAAAGACTTTTCCTCTATGCGTTCTTCTATATGACCGATGCCACGCATAACAGCTGCATACACAATCACATACAACAAAAAAATACTTATTATAAAATAAACGATGTATATCATATGTCCTCACCTTCCTGTCTATTAAAACTCCAATTCTGCAAGTTGAATTTGCTCAAGGGTCGATTCCTTGCCAATAACAAAGATGACTTCATAACTTCCGGTAAAATACTCTAGAATCAAAGCACCGTCTTCGTAGAGTCCTTCTCCTGATTCATCTTCATAGACACTTTCCCTATCCGGTTTGCCTAATACCCCTCTTAATTCCTCTTCCGTCATCCCCACGGACGTACCATACATAACCCCGGAACCACGGTAGAATATATAGGCAATATCCCCTTCCTCTTTCCCAGGATAGCCACTTCCATATAGTAAGTACGCCGTATCACCAAAGTCTAGAAAAGGACCTCCGTTAAAATATTGTTCGTCATAAGACGTTCCTAAGGCTGCTTCTATATCTTCTCTTGAACCCTCTACCGTCACCCGACTCGATTCCAAATGCCCATCAAAGGCATATAGAAGATTTTCTTTACCCCTATGTTGATTCAAGTCGTCTTCCGGTATTGTAAACCATCCGGCAATCCAACCTTTTACATCCCCTGATTCTACCTTATACCAATCAAAGCCATCTGTTCCTTCTTCCCATTCATTCACTGTAGCCTTGTCATTTTGCTTCAAGGAACCGATAACAGAACCACTAAGCCCCGCACTGTCACGTACATTTAGTGCACTTGCTTGAATGACAACGACCTTTCCGGCCATTGTGGACGGGTCTTCTGACACCTCGGACTCTTCTTGACTATCTGCGTCTCCATCCCCCACTTCTTGATTACCTCCACTAGTTTCAGTATCTTCTTGAAGTGATGACTGTATCGGTGGCTTACTACATCCAGCTAACAATAAAATACCTAGCATAACACCTACCATCATTTTTTGATATTTCATACCTTCTCCTTCCCAACCTATACAATGAATCAACCCTTTTCCTTATCTCTATTATACTCTCACCTCTCATGACACGTCTATGGTGTTACAGATATAATAGTCTACAATTCTTATTAAAAATCCGTCAAAAGACTGTTACAATAGAACTACACCACTGACACAGGACATAGAAAAGGAGACTCTATGCTAAACGATGCTACTTTGACCGATATCATCAAATCCTTTCGAGAAAAAACCAAGGCACGCTTACGCTTGAATCAACAAGAAATGGCCTCACGTATTATGACCCAGTTCAAAAAGCTCTCAAAAGAAGAGCTTATTACTCATGCCATTGAAAACGTCTATTGTTATCGCCTTTACGACCGCTTAGATACCCCACTGTATCAGTTTCTGGTTTATCCCCAAATCAGTGCTTCCTTGCAAGACCATCTCGGGCGTCAACTCCCCCGTTTCTATGAAGAAACGAAAGCGATTAATGAAGACGGCTTCAACTTAATGACCTATCTGGAGTTTACCTTAAGTAACTATGATGAGAGCTCTATCTACTGGTGTTCTTATCCAAAAATCAGTTATGATATTATGGAAGAAGCTAATACCTATGACTTTACAATTATACGCTTTGATCGGGAACGCTATGAGAAAAATCTTTATTTTCATGGGAGTCTTCATCCCCTTATTCATGCTCTCAATTTTACTTGGATGTCCCAATACAAGGAAAAGTCCTATGACAATACCTTTCGTAAAGCCGCCTATACCACCAACGAACTTCTTGGTTCCACTTGGGACCATATCAACGTCCTCTCTACCCTGAAGTATGAAGGCGCATTTAATACAGGAAGTATTCTATTTGTCAAAGATTATTCAGCTAAAGTCCTCTTACATCTTGAAAAACCGGTCCCCTTATCCGAATACCGACAAATTCGTAAACTCCTGCAAATGAGCCGTACCGGACATTATTTACTTGTTGACAGCAACTATCTTGCTATTGGTTTTGGTATTGTTGAATCTGTTAACGGCATTTATCGCCTTGATTTTCTAGATCATCTGAATTGGAAACTCTATCTGGATAATGAAGAGTTCCTTTCCTGTACCAATCTGTTGCCTCAAGTTCCTAGTATCGGCAACAATATTATCAAATTACGTGAGGAACTCCGACAAACCTTTAGGGACATCGACTACGATGAAGCTTCTATTTTACAAATTATCGAAGTCGCTAATTTCCAAAGAAAAGGAACGATGATTGTCATCACTGCTGATGCCGGTACAGAGGCTGAACGCCTCAAAAGTTCTGCCATAAAAATTACCCCCATCAAGTTTATGCGCAGCCAATTAAATCTCGTGACCGGTATTGATGGGGCTCTTATCGTCGATACTATGGGCTATTGTCATGCCGTAGGCACTATCCTTGACGGAGAAGTGATGGAAAACGGTGATCCTTCTAGAGGTGCCCGATATAATTCAGCGCTTCGCTATATTAATCGTCAGCGCTTATACAAGACTCCCTGTCTCATCGCCGTTGTCAGCGAAGACCGCTACATCGACATTCTCAGCACGACATCCGTTCTCTAATAATGCCTCGGCCTTTGAAACAAGAGCGAGTTCATTCCCGTATTCTATAGCAAGCTTGAGATGATAAGCACCTTTATCTTTATCTCCCAGTATGCAGTAGGAATGCCCCAATGTATAATGTATTCCTGCCAGATGCCTTGGTTTCAATTGCTTCGTCAACTGCTTATCTAATAAGACGTTTTCATAATATTCAATACATTCCTTATACATCTTCATATAATAGTATCGATCCCCCGGCAATAACCGTAAACTGATGTTAATCGTCTTAGTCATCGGTTTTATATGTGCGATTTTCTCAGCATATAGCTTTTCAGCTTCTTGAATATGGCCTAACTGATAATAAGAAATCATCAGATCAATGGCATATACCATCTGTACTTGTTTATTCCGAAGATACTGTTGATTTATGGACAAAAGAAGTTCCAATGCCTTCTCTTCCTCTCCCAAACACAGATGCCCAACCGCATAGTCTATTTTTAATATTTCAGCTACAGCCAGCTTCTTCCCTGTTAATTTTTCTTGCCGATGTGTCGCCTCTATAAATGCCACAGGGTCACATACCTTATCCAGCAACGCCATACGTCGATTACGACGAACTAAAGCTACGGCTAAATAATAAACAACCAATAACAGATAGGTCACAACAAGAGCTAACGGCATGGGCACACCTAGCAATTTCAATCCTAGAATAGCAACCATTGCAATGACAACCATCATACCAAAATTTATCCACCGATTCATTCCTAGCATGTTTACTCTCTCACCTTCATACGCTCATCTGTCACAATATGTACCACATGATCCGATTCAATAATTTCCTTTAATCGTTCTTTGTAAAAACTTGGATATGCCTCATACATCTCAATGGCCTCAATAGGAAGCCAATGCATCTCTTCCTTGACACCACCTGTGTAGCTATTGCTGTTCAACTGGCGACTTCCTCGCGGCTTCATCAAATAATATAGTGCAATCTCATGACACTCATACCCCGATAAAGAAACTGTGCCTGTAAAATAATTCTCATGAATAAATGCCAAGCGATCAATTTCATACTCGGCCCCGGTCTCTTCATAGACTTCCCGTCGAATGGCTTCTGTCGACGTTTCTCCCATATGAACGCCACCACCAATAGAATAATAGAAGTTGTCTCGTTTATTTTTTGCAAAAAGTACGGCCCCGTCTTCAATGATAATGGCTGCTGCTCGATAGCGAAACCAATGGTTGCCATGGGTAAAACCACAATCTGTAGCAACCGCCGTTTTATTATAATAATCTTCACGCATAAGTCCGTACCATGCAGCATCACATATCCCTTGATTGTTCCAATCCGATCCACGAATACAGCCTTCATATTCCATACCACTTTTAACCATCACACCACCGGAACCACCATTACGGGGATCGTGTCTGGATTCAACACGTTTTACGCCAACCTCATCCATACAAAAGCGTATCACTTCTGTAAGGGCTTCCGTCATGATTCCTTTTCCCCACCAAGCTCGTCCAAGGACATAGCCGATATGGACAGATTCTGTCTTTTCATCATACCGAACGACAGCAATACTTCCGATGACTTGACCTAACGCTTTATCCTGGATTGCCCAATTAAAGAAAAAGGGATTGCTATATTGCTCCTGCATACTCTCAACATAGTCTCTCGTCGTCTCCTTGGATTTATGCGTCGGCCATGTCAAATACTTCGTCACTTCATCATCACTTGTATAATTATGATACATATCATTGGCATCTCTTGTTTCAAATCGTCGAAGAATTAATCGACTTGTCTCTAGTTGTCGTGTCCCAATTCCATTCATATGACTCCCCATCTCCTTATGTCTGCCTTGTTCCTTAATTTATGTCTTTCTTGCAATATGACTATCCAGAATTCTTGCAATAAACAATACAAGATTTCTTATTCCTAAACGTATATGAAGTAACCTTAATATAACTGCACATGATGCTTTTGTTCAAACACCTCCGGTTTGGAAAACCAATATATAAATGCCTCAGCAACCCCTATAAAAGGTGGAATACCCGTCCATAAAAATAAAATATAGAGAATCCCTAGTTTGAAATGTCCAAGATAGAACTTATGTGCACCAACTCCGCCAAACAATAATGCCAATAAACCGGCTAGAGCCTTACTTCTAGAAGGCCAATCCTCAGGATTCTTCTGATCACCATTTGACACTTCTTTGGGTTTGGTGGATGTATATTTTTCATCCCACAAATTTTTTACTTCTGTTTCTACTTCTATAATGGCACCACAATATTTGCATCGCTCGCCAAAGGACTCGAGTGGTGCTCCACATTGTTTACATTTATCTTTACTCATAACATCTCCCTATATGTTTCTATGCTTTCGTCCCACAGCTCGGACAGAATTTGGCATCTGCTTCTAGCTTTTCCCCACATGCACATACTCTCTCCTGTAAGTTCATTCCACAACCCGGGCAAAACTTCATTCCATCTGTAATTTCCGTTTGGCACGAATTACAGACTTTCTTTTCTATAACAACCGATTGCCCGCAATTCGGACAGAATTTGGCATCTGAAGGAACTGCATTATGACAGTGAGGGCACTGAGCCTTCTGTGTGACGTTATTTCCTTGCAAACTCCCTTGATGATTCATCTGATTCATGACATGTCCCATCTGTGTAGCACCTTGCATAGCTCCAACACCCATGCCGATGCCCAAACCTCCGGCCATCATCGAACCTGCTACACCACCTTCATTACCGGCGCCTGTTTCGTACACATCAAAGCCCCGTTTTGTAGCATAACGCTGATCTCCCATAATTTCAAACTCTGCCTTGTTCTCCAATATTTTATTAATCGCTTTAAAATCTTCATCGGGAAAATTAATAGAACTCACGTAAAAATTTAATAGTTCAAAGCCCGAATCTTGAAAACTTTCTTTAAATTCTTTGAATAACAACTCCGACAGATCATCTAACTGGGTAGAAATCTCTAGTGCTGATATTTTTTCCTCCACAATGGTTTCTGCAATAGCTGCTTTGACACGCATGATAACACGACTTTTATAAAAAGACATCATCTTATCATATACCACTATATCATTGGAATCCATCCCACCAATGAGTTCTTTAAAAAAGACCACCGGCTGTAATAATCGTAGTCCCATCTGACCATATGCGCGTACATGGAGGCGTACAAAATACTTGGGATCAACAACTTGTATAGGGTCCGGTGTTCCCCAAAAAAGTTCCAACGTTTTAGTCGTATTAATAAAATATACCTCACCACTAAACGGTGTTCTGAATCCAAAGGGGATGTTCACGAGAGAAGCCAAAACCGGTAAGTTTTTCGTCTCCAATGTGTAGGCTCCGGGTTCTTTAACATCACAGACTTTTCCATCTTTTACAACCAATGCCACTTGACCTTCTTGAACAATTAATCTCGATCCCCAAATAATTCCCTCTCTCGGGAATTTATAAATCATCCAATCTTTTCCACCTAATCCATTAAACCGTACTACGTCAAAAATAGCCATAATTAAAAATCACTCTCTTTCTTATAGACGCCTTGATAGGATTCCGGTAAAAGCTTTGCTATACGACGCATAATATCATAAGTCGCAGCCTCTTCATAAGCTTTCTTATCAAACCCTTGTGCCCGTTCCATTAATGTGAATGGTTTACCGATATGAACATGTACAGAAGCATGTGCAAAGGTTTCATCACTCATTTGTCCTTCTTGATTAATGGGTAACAGTTGCTCTGTTCCATGGATTCCTATAGGAACAATAGACGCCCCCGTCATTCTAGCAATGAGTAATATTCCCTTTTTCGCATGAATCATGGAACCTGTCCGGCTCCGTGTACCCTCGGGGAAAATCAATATACTTTCCCCACCTTTAACTAAACGGATAATCTTCTTGATTGCTGCATGATCTGCTGTGTCCGGTGTAATATGGGTTGTCTTTACCACATTCATCCCAATATTGGTTACCGAATCCTTAGATAGCTTTACTCCGGCAACAAAGGTCGGGTCCACCGGCTTTAACACTCGGTTAAGGACCAATCCATCCGCGTTACTCAAGTGATTGCATACAAACAAAACCGGTGTTTTTAGCGTCTCTAGTCTTTCTTGTCCTTCTATATATAGAGTGGCATATTTGTTCAAATAACGATCCACCATCTTCTGTGACACAAATTGAACCCACTTCTTGGGCAATCGCTGTACTCCCTTTGCTATTATCGGATGTATCATAGGCAAACTCCTTTATCTGTCATTATCTGATTAGCTCGACAAATGCAAGTTTCACTAAATTCGCATACACTATATAGATGACGTAGATGCGTTCATAACACTATATTGTATGTGAAAGTTCAACTCTATTCTTATGGCGAGTTAATCATTATATGTTATATTCTAATGGTAACACAAAAAAAAGTCCATTAAAAATGAACTTTTTCCGGGTTATGACACTATATAGATACAAATACTATAGAGGCCATCTTTTTTGACAACTCTCTACAAAGCAAATGATTTTGCCCGTTGCAATTCAATCAGATTACCCGAAGGGTCTGCCACATATAGGCGGCCCTCTTTTTCATAGGATTGGTACCCACCCTCTTCAATACGTTCTATCATCTCAGATAATTGTTGCTCATTATCAATAACAAGCGTAAAACTACTGAGGCCCGCACTGGTTAGGGGTTGATGTTCCACATTCTCACCATTCCATATATTTAGACCTACAAAATGATGGTATCCACCTGTTGATAAAAATAAAGCAGATTGCCCGTAATCCATAATGACATCCATTCCGAGTACGTCTGTATAGAAAGTTTTGGCTTCCGTCAGATCGCTGACATGGAGATGTATATGACCCACAAGTGTGTCTTTAGGCATTCCTGACCATTCTGTTTTATCTTTTGCTTTATCAACCTCTTTGATAATATCATACATATCTAAAGGCACTGTATCCATGTGAATATGTCCGCTATTGTCATACCATTTTTCCTCTTCTTTATCCACATAGACTTCAATACCGTTTTGATCCGGATCATTAAAGTAGAGTGCCTCACTCACTAGATGATCGGATGCTCCGGTAATGGCAAAATTTTCTCTTGCAAGATGCTTAATAAACTTGGCTAAGTCTAATCGATTAGGAAGCAAAAATGCTATATGATACAAACCGGATCGTCTCGGAAGTTTCTTATGTATAACGGAAGGTTTTATTAACGTCAGTATAGGCATCTTCCCATCTACCGTTAATTCAATTTTATCCGGTCTCATGGATAAGACATCAAAACCTAAAAAGTTGCTATAAAACTCTAAGGATTGTTCTAAATTCTGTACTCTGAGTTCCACATGATTCACAAATGTATTGGGATGTTTATGGAATCTGCTCATTCAATCACCTCTATTATTCCTGTGTGAAAGAGTGCTCACACTTATTGATTAGTTTTAAGTATCTTAATTTAAAGATATTTCTAATAATAGAGTATCACAAATGATAATGGTTGTCAATTAACTCTCTCGATTCTTCATTATTTCACCCATCAAAATCGGATCCCCGTTCATCGCTTCAAAGAGTTTGCGTTTCAAGTCTTTTTTGGTTCCGATTAACGTACCTGCCATCTTATCAATAGCAATTGTTGATAATGTAGATTGAATAAAACCTTCTATCATGCTGTCTAAGGACAAGCCCAACTGATTAAAATCCTTTGTGTCCATAAGCTTCAATCGTTTCGAATCACTATCCCATCCATCAGCTGTTTTGACTGATAAATTGGTTCCCAACATCTCCCAAGAATCCCTAATCCCATCCAGTCGATCTGTTAAAGGTTTCTCTGCTCGTCTGGCATACATAGCCATAGGAATGAATCCTTTATCTGTTGAGGCAATCATAAATCGTAAATCCGCTACGTAGATGTCATTCTTTTTATTTGGAACCATACCTACATGATAATATTTGCCTTCTGATGACTGCGTCGACCAATGATAGTTACCGATAAGACTCTGTACAATATAGTCATTATAATCATGGTCATCTTTAGCAAATGCCTCTAGTTCCTCCGGTGATGTAATCGTATAGACCCCTTGTCCTGCATTGGCATAAGGATTCTTGATGACAGCATGACCTCCGAACCGTTCCACCCACAGGGGTACCTCACTAAACTTTACGTTGTTGATGGTTTCCGGTACACGAATCTTCAAGTTCCCCTGTTTAAGCTCTGCATTGAACAAATCATAGGCAATGGATGCCATCCGTTTATTTCGACCACCGGCAAGACATGCGATAATCGGATTATAGATGACCGTCTTCGTCTTAACAGGAATACGATTCCACGGTTTTTGGGTTACATAACGATAGGCCGCTTTAATATCGTGCCAGATGCCGTCGCCATCACGTACCTGCATCACATCCCCCTGAAAACGCACACTTGGGTCAGGATCGTTGTTAAAAAAGGATACCAAATACACATCTTCTTCAACCGCTTGAGCAAGGGCTGCGGCATAACCGGATGCTTCCATTTCATTCTTGTCATAAACCACAGCATAGGCACCTGATATCGTTCGTCGTGCGCGAACATGGGGTAAAAAAGACTGTTCAATCAATCGCTTATACCCACCTAATTCTTCATGTTCATTTAACAACGGCATGGATTTTTGCCCGGAGGGCGAGGAATTCGTCTCAATAACAACCATACGTTTAATACCTTTTTCTGTTGTTACATGGAATAAATCCGTTCCCGACCATTGAATATGGCTAGGTCTATAGGCCATCCATTTGATTAAGGCCTCCTTGTCCACAGACGGATTCAAATGACAGTACCGCTCACAAATCCGTTCAATGGACATATTGAAGAAAAAATGCACCAGTTGGTGCATCTGAGAATTTGGTACCTTATTATAATAATAGTCATCACTATTATAGTTATTTCTTTCTATTTTTTGTGCCGCTTTTCCATATTCAACAATCATGGGACTCCTCACACTTTCTTCTTTTTCTTCTTTATTATTTTTTTTATTTTTGCTTTACTATTTTTTGCTTCATTATTCTTTTTTCTATGTAGTCATGTAGCCTATGGTTTTATCGCTTCAACACACCATAGCCACCATAAACAGGTTTGATGTCATTAATTGTAATCATGACGTTTTCCTGAAAACTTCGTATCATTTTAACAACACTTTGATAATCCTTACGTTTGATATTCATAATCAATACCTTACGATTATGATTCATCCCTTTTCCTTCAATGACCGTTACTGCATAGCCTTTATCTCGTATCTTCTGTGCCACCTCTTCGCCATGACTCTCAAGAAGAATCGCTTCTATTCGGACTGTTCCGATTCCTAACCTTTGTTCCACCACAGATCCCACATAATTGCCTAGTGCAAATCCTAGTGCGTAGACCACAACCTTGATCGGGTCTTCTGTAATATTACTAAGCACCGTTGATACAAGAACCACCCATATCAGCACTTCGAAAAATCCTAATAAAGCCCCTAATCCACGTTCACCTCGTGTAATTAATACAATCCTGGTCGTTCCGATACTTACTTCAACAATTTTTGCCAATAGTATTCCTATATACAGCAATACATTCACGTTCCTTTTCATCCTCCTTTTCGTTGATGTTTCCTCTGTTAAACCAATAAAAAAGCATCACCTCAAATGTGTGTACGTCATGGATTATACTATCCGACTATAAAGATAAAAACGTATTTCTCACTTATGGTCATGCTTCTGTTCACCTATGTTATTGTCAATGCGCTGCTTCTTTTATTATAATACAAGGCATCCGTTTTGTCCTAAATAACGGATTAATTATACGTATTTTTTTTCATTAGTCAAGTTACAATTTCATGACAGAAAAATGCCGACTAAACAAGCCGATAGTAGTTCAACGGACGCCCTACTTTTCCGTAAACAAGAACTAATTCTGCCTTATTCTGATCAATGAGATACTGAACATAACGATGTACCGTTTGATAGGCTAATTCGACGCCTTTTGATATCTCTTTGATGGTACAGGCCTCATCTTGACTTTCCAAATATTCCACAATCATCTGCAATGTTGCACTACTAATCCCTTTATCAACGAACACGTTCTCACGATGGGCTTTATTGTCCACTTGCATGGCATTAATCCGTAGATTCACATTCATACGCGATATCAAGTCCGGTGCTTTGACCGGTTTCACTGAGAAATCTGTGGCTCCGACTTCCATGAATTTTTCAAGGATTTCTTGACGTTCATCTACAGTAAGAACCATAATGGCTACGGTATCATCGAGCTTCCTTATTTTTTTGACGGTAGAAAGCCCATCATACTTAGGCATATGGTAATCTACGATGACCAAGTTCGGCTCATATTCTTTAAGTAGCTCAACACCCTTTAGGCCATCATTGGCGCTAAACACCTCATGACCTGCAAATCCACAAATTTCCGATATGGTATAGACGATATCCACATCATCATCAATAATCAGTATCTTCTTCTTCTCTGTCATTTTAATCCTCCTGATTCACAAGTGATTCATTAGGCAGTTGCACCCTAACCAACGTTCCTTCATCCACAATACTTTGTATGGAAACTTCTCCCCCATTATCTTCAATAACTTTTTTTACAAAGGCCAACCCTAGACCTGTTGTTTCCTTCGTCGAATATCCGATTTCCCATATTTTTTCCATTTGGGCTGCCGGTATGCCGATACCGTTATCTTCAATTTCAATCACCACATAGTCTTCCTTCTCATACACCCGAATCGTAATTTTTTTCCCCGGTTTTTTGGTTTCCACAATCATGGCATTTTCAATTATATTAATAATGGCTCTTGATACACGAATCTTATTAATATAAAGAGAGGGTAAATCGTCGCCGAATTCAAAACAAATTGTCAAAGACTCGTCCTCCACAGGAATTTGAGCCCTTATATAGTCAATAATCTCTTCTGTTGTAATCTTTTGATAACTGGATTCATAAAGAAATCCGGAAATCATATCCGTCATTTTGGTGACCGCATTATCAATACGCTCTGTATAGTCACCTATTTTGTCCTGTGTTCTTGTCATAGACAAAAGGGAGTTCAGCCCTTGAATCGTAACGAGGGGGGTTTTCAAATCATGGGTGATCGTATTGACCTCTTCATACACACGGTTTTGAATAATCTTGGAGCGTATGGAATCAAGGGCCAATTGCTTCTCATAGTTCTCCCTAGCTATGGCTATGTTCCGATCATAGGTGGCAAAAAGGCTCACCGTAATGATTGAGCTGAATATCAGCGCGATAAAAAAAGCAAAACCGATAAAATTCAAAACCGATGTACTTCCCAAATAGTCTGAGGATAATTTGATACTGCCGGCAATATCTGTAATGCCAAAATTATAGACGGTAAGTGCCGGAATCACATTTAACCATTCAAAGGCAAAGAATACCTGAACGGCAATAGCAACATCACGCCCAATGTGATTTTTTTCTTCTACAATATAATAGAAGAAAAAGAAGGTTGTAACCGCTGCCAATTCATTGCTTATGAGTTCCACATCCAGAAAGTAAAATTCCTGAATAAAAAGATTCATTCCTGTAAATACGAGAATCTGACTCATTACAATAACCCATCTATTTTTCCCGGCTTTTGCCATACCAAAACAAACCATTTTGACTCCCATAATCAGTAGAACCCCTTGCACCATATTTATAATACTCAAAATAGACGCCGTTAAAACTAAATGCCCGGAATCGCCGCTCACAATAGCTGTCCGTATAGCTACCACCATATTGGACCATAAAAATTCAAACATCGATGGCATGGCAACCCCTGCTATAATCAGAAGCATTCCTACATACACACGTCGTTTTGTTAAATAGTTACGTATCATGACATCGTGCCTCCTATCGAAATGCTGAGACAATAGGTTCCGTCACTTCAGCAATCTCATCCACATAAGTGATTGCCGTCGTTGGGGGTACTATTTCCTGAAAGTCTTCAAAAGAACTGTTAGGATTCACCACAATTAAATAGTCCGAATACTTGGCACTTATTTCCAGTAACGCTTTGGATTCATCATCAATTATCTGTCCACCTCGCAAGTAAACCGTCATCAGAAACAAGTCCTGCTTTTCTACCTCATCCAAAAAGTTCTGAATACGTTTTTTCTCATCTTCAAAATCATTATCCTTGATCCGGTTACCGATTTCACTATAGCCTACAACCATAATAACCGATTCCGTTCCTTCCAAATGTTCTGTTGTCGCCATCGGAATAAAATAATTATCAATCATCAGCGTATTTATAATATCCTTAACAATATAGCTATCTGTGTTCTGTCCTCCTGATGTAATTAAGACAGGTTCCATAGCCACAGGTCTTGGCAATGCTCGAATGGATGCCCCTTTATTCACTTCGTCATTGCGTGCTAAAACGATAACACTCAATAGCAACACCATAATTCCTATAAACACCACTACATTCTTCCTAATCGTCATATCAATGATTCCATTCTATATCAACAGCGTGGATGATTCCACTCATATCCGGTTCAAAATCTTTTACCTTAGTATTTACCCCTAAGGCCATCATCGTATGGGCTAACGGTATCCCTACCATATCTTCTACCAAATGCTCTTGAACATCTCTATAGATAAAAGACCTGAATTCTCGATCTGCCGTACGTCGTGCTTTCTTCAACAGTTCATCGACCTCCTCATTCCTATAGTAGGAATAATTCAAACTATTGCCCATGGCATTGTCCGCAGAGTAAAACATGGTGTATAAGAAATTATCCGGATCAGCATAATCGCCTTGCCATCCTACAAGAGCCATCTCATGTTCTCCCATACGAACAGCCTCTAGATATTCATCCCATTTGACCGGTTTTATGTTCGCTTCAATTCCGATTAACGCAAGTTGCTTGGCCATAAACTCTGCTACTTTCTGTGGATAAGGATAATAGGTTCTAGGTTGTTCCATAACCCATAGTGTTGTACTAAATCCATCGGGATATCCGGCTTCCTTCAGTAATTCCTTCCCCTTTTCAACATCATACGTAAACGCTTTAAATCCTTCATTATAGCCGAATATCGTTGGTGGCAAAAAGGAATAGGCCGGTCTTGACATACTATCATAGGCTTCACGAACCATCGCATCTCGATTCACCACGGTTGCAACGGCTTGACGTACGCCTAAATTATCAAAGGGATGTTTCTCATGATTCATGGCTAGATAGCTGACATTTAGAAAAGGCATATAATAGACCCTTACATGGTCTAAGGCATCAATAGCATCCACATCTTCTTGTTTTAACTGATTTACAATATGTATCTCTCCATTTTCCAGAAGCGCTAGAGGGTCCTCGTCTTCCTTCAACGTACGAAAAATAACAGCACTTACCCCTGAATGTTTCTTATAATACTTATCATTATAGGTTAGTTCAATTTTCTCATGAGGTATCCATTCCTTGAGTACATAAGGTCCTGTTCCTATGGGATGGGTCTTAAAGTCTTCGTTATACTTAATAATCGCCGTCGGACTGGCAATGCCAAAAGCCGGCATGGAGAGCACCGTTAGCATGGGTGTATAGGGTTCATTAAGGACAATCTCCACACTGTATTTGGACAATGCCGTTATGGATTTGATTAACCCCGGTTCTCCGCCAAAACTTTGATTCCAATATATAAATTGCCCTGTATGATAAGGACTCTCCTCATTCATCCACCGTTCGAAATTGAACACAATAGAGTCCGCATCGCAAGGTGTATTATCATGAAAACTGACATTTTCCCGAAGTTTGAAGACAAAGGTCAAACCGTCTTCACTGACTTCCCAACTTTCCGCCAATCCCGGTAAAATCTCGCTTCCTTTTGTATCTGTTGTCACTAAATTTTCAAAAATATTCGCCGTTACTTGTAATGACTCCAAATCCGTTGCTGTGGCAGGATCCAAACTTATCGAATCACTCCTTCTGCCAATAACAAGTTGATTTCCTTCTATTCCTCCAAAAAAAGGAAGCGATAGAAAGGATGTTTTCCATAAAACAACCGCTATCAGAATACCTACCAGTGTTACTCCTATAAGTAGTCGTCGTTTACTTCCTTTGTCCATAGAATCCCTCCTTATATCGTACTCACTGTATTTTATTCTATTCGGTTCTTCTTTGTCAAACCCATTTCTATCGCTATATAAATAAAACCCTCATCGTGTCAGTACACTAGTCACGCATCCAGCGTTGATATTCCTCCTGTGTTGCCAATACGACATGTTCACCACCCAGTTCATGATAGGTTCCTTCATCATAATTGACTTCTTCTTTATTATAAAACTCCCGCTTCCTATAGCGTTCCAACGCCGGATTCGGATGTGGAACTGCTGATAACAAGGATTTTGTATAGGGATGAACAGCATGATGATAAATCTCATCCGATGTACCGATTTCCACAATACGCCCTTCATGCATAACCGCAATACGGTCACTAATATACTTCACCATGGACAAATCATGAGCGATAAAAATATAGGTGAGGCCCCGCTCATGTTGCATTTTCTTTAATAAATTAACAACTTGGGCTTGAATGGATACATCCAGTGCCGAAATACATTCATCGGCAATAACAAAGGATGGGTTCATAATAAGCGCTCGTGCAATACCAATTCGTTGACGCTGTCCTCCACTGAACTCATGGGGGTAGCGATGGGCATGTTCTCGACTAAGTCCTACCGTTTCCAAAATTTTATAAACCTTCTCATCCCGCTCTTCTACCGTCTCATACATGTGATGGATATCAAGTCCCTGCGCAATAATGCTCAGCACTGTTTTACGGGGATTTAAGGATGCCATGGGGTCTTGGAAAATCATCTGCATCTTCGTTCTTAGCATCTTCTCCGTATTCCCGTTCATTCTTCCTGTTATTTCTTCCCCTTCAAAGGTAACTGTGCCCCCCGTCGGTTCATAGAGTTTAATAATACTTCGACCTGTTGTTGACTTTCCCGAACCACTCTCCCCAACAATACCGAAGGTTTCCCCACGATAGACTTTGAATGAAATATCATCCACAGCTTTTACCGTAAACTTTCGACTTGTTCTAAAGTACTGCTTTAGATTCTGAACTTCTAAAATGACATCACGCTTTTCCATATGCTTGTACCTCCTTCTTCATGCATTCAATCCGTGCCTTCAAGACTTCCGGCATGGGAACATTAGGTGCACGATCATCCAAAAGCCAAGTGGCTGCATAATGGGTATCACTCACTTGATACATAGGTGGTTCTTCCTCAAAATCCACGTTTAATGCATAATCACTCCGTACAGCAAAGGCATCTCCTTTTGGTGGATACAGAAGATTAGGAGGTGCTCCGGGTATGGAATACAGGTCCACATCCGCAGCCGACATGTCCGGTACCGATGCTAGAAGCCCCCACGTATAGGGGTGAACCGGATGAAAGAAAATTTCATCTGCCGTTCCTTTTTCCACAATTTTTCCGGCATACATGACAGCCACTCGATCAGCAATATTGGCAACAACACCCAAATCATGGGTGATAAATATAATGGCTAAGTGAATTTTGGTCTGTAATTCCTTGATGAGTTCAAGAATCTGTGCTTGAATGGTTACATCCAAAGCCGTCGTCGGCTCATCTGCAATGAGTATCTTCGGATTACATGCTAGGGCTATAGCAATAACGACACGTTGTCGCATCCCTCCACTGAGTTGATGAGGGTATTGCTTGTAACGGGCCTTTGGATTATTAATACCGACCAAATCAAGGAGTTCGACAGCTCTTGCCTTCGCTTGTTTTAACGTTACCTCATTATGCTCAATAACCGCTTCTTTAATCTGAAATCCAATGGTCATTGTCGGATTTAAGGAGGTCATGGGATCTTGGAAAATCATCGCCATTTCCTTCCCGCGCAGGGCAACGATTTCTTTCTTATTCATAGATAGGATATCTTTACCCTTATACTTGGCTTCTCCGTTTAAGACCTTCCCATTCTTGGCTAATATACCCATTAACGCTTTGGTTGTAACAGATTTACCGGAACCACTTTCACCAACAATGGCCAGTGTTTCTCCTTCATATAATTCAAAGCTGACACCACGGATAGCATGTACACTTCCGTTATGGGTATCAAATGCAATTTCTAAATCATTCACTTCTAGTAATTTTTCCATACAATCCCTCCTATTGTTGTTTCATTTTCGGGTCAAGAGCATCTCTTAATCCGTCTGCCACTAAGTTGAAGGAAAGCATCAATAATGCTAATACGACAACCGGTGCAACGATTATGTGAGGATACACAAGGATGGACTTGTAACCGTCATTAATAAGAACACCAAGACTCGCTAGAGGCGGTTGTAGCCCAAGGCCGATAAAAGCAAGGAACGATTCATAGAAGATGGCATTTGGAATGGAGAACATACTCATAATAATAACTTGACCAAAAATATTCGGCAGCAGATCATGGAATATCAAACTACTCGTTTTGGCTCCCATGGTTTTTGACGCCAGGATAAAATCCAATTCCTTCATCTTAAGAACCTGCGAACGAACCACCCGGCTCATTCCTATCCAACCGGTTATGACCAAAGCTAGGGATATGGATAGAATTCCGGGATTCAAAATAATCACAAACAATGTAACAACGACTAAGTTCGGTATACCGCTTAATATCTCGATAAAGCGTTGCATCACCGTATCCACGCCACCCCCAAGATAACCGGAAATCAAACCGTATCCCATACCGATAAACATATCAATAACAACGGCAAGAAGAGCAATATACAAGGAAACCCGTGTGCCTACCCATGTTCTTGTCCATAAATCTCTCCCAAGATTGTCCGTTCCGAACCAATAGTAGACGTCATCGAGTCCCTTTTTTTCATAAATATTGACACCATCTTTTTCACCGTCAAAAATACCGATGTTCTCAATGACCGGAATTCTAGCCGGCAAATTAATATGCTCATCTACCTTACTTTTATAGGTGTGTTCGTTCATATACGGTCCAAAAATAGCCATAAAGATAATACATGCGATAAAAATCACGCCGATAACCGCACCTTTGTTGGCCGTAAAACGCAAGCGTACTTCTTTCCAAAAACTAATGCTTTTATACACGACATCCGCTTGAAAGGATTCATTTTTGAATACCCGTTCAAAACTTGTTTCATTCAATCGAGGCTTTAAGTTTTCCATTAGTTGCCTCCTTTCGCTACACGTATTCTTGGGTCAATGATACCGTACAGTATATCAATAAATAACTGCATAAAAATGTAAAACATACTATAGAAAAATGCAACGGCAATGATAACATTCAAGTCATTCACACTAATCGCCGTGACCAATAAATCACCGATTCCCGGAATACCGAATACCCGCTCAATAACCAATGAACCGGTCATTAAACTCACGGTTAGCGGTCCTAAGACGGTAACGACAGGAATCAAGGCATTCCGAATGGAATGGCGAAAGATGACTTTTCTGGCAGAGAGCCCTTTGGCTTCAGCTAATAGAATATAATCCGATCCCAACACTTCCACAAGCTCTGTACGCATAAATCGTGCCACTGTAGCAATGACAAACATCGCCAGTGCCACCGTTGGTAAAATACTCGAGCGTACTGGATCATAGATATCATAGGTCAAAGGAAAAATAGCCATGCCTGTTGATTTTGTTAACTTATATCCCAAGAAGTAGACGAGTCCCAAAGCAAAGACATAGGACGGTATGGAAATACCGATAACAGCAAATATTGTCGTCGCCGTGTCCCATATAGAGTTCTTCTTCAAGGCTGCTATGGAAGCCAGAACAACACCGATAATTGCCCCAAAAGCCAAAGCCTGAATACCCAAACGAATGGATATAGGAAATCGAGCCTGTATCATCGTACTCACTTCGGCATTCTTTTCAATTGTATAGGAAACACCAAAGTCACCTTTAGTAATAATATTCTTCAAAAACAGGGCATACCGTGTGGTAACCGGTTCATTCAATCCGTATTTTTCATTCATTAACTCAATCTGTTCATCGGATAATTTTTCATCGTTAAACGGAGATCCGGGCAAAAGCTGTAATAAAGCAAACAAAATCGTCATAATAATAAACAGCGTTACAACGGATATAAGCAGTCGTCTCCCAATATATTTAATCATAATAACCACCATTTCTAATTCAAACCAGACCGTAGAACTTCGAAAGTTTCTACGGCCCGGTTATGAATCTATTATTTTTCTTGTACTAACTACTCACCAATGACAACGTTTTTGTAAATAAACGGAACACCGATTGCATGAGGTTCGATACCTTCAACACTTGGGTTGATTAAGTAAGAATAACCGGCTTGATATAATGGTGTGATACCTGCTTGTTGGTCAAGAAGAATATCTTCTGCTTGTTTCATTGCTTCCCAGCGACCTTCTGCATCTCCGGCCATAGATGTTGAACTGGCAATAGTCAATTCATCATACTGTGTATTCTCAAAATTCGGATAGTTGTTGGTTGCTCCTGTTAAGAAGAGTTCTAAGTATGTTAATGGATCTGCATAGTCGGGTCCCCATCGTGTAAGACCGACTTGATAATCACCATCACGCATTAAGTCTAGACGGTTTTTCTTCGGTTGAGATTTTAAGGATACTGTGAGTCCCGGAAGATTTTCTTCCAATTCTGCTTGGATAAACTCAGCCATTTTCTTAACCGTATCAGAATCATCAAACAAGATTTCTATGTTGGCTTCACTAATACCTAACTCATTTTTTGCCTCTTCCCATGCTTCTTGAGCCATGTCTACGTCATAGACACTGTAGTCATTCTTTGAAGTATCACGGAAATCTTTATTATCCGGACCGGTTGCAAGTCCTGTAGGTACGATAAAGTTTGCTACTGTAGAACCGTCATTTAGAATATTATTGACGATATTCTCTTTATTAATAGCATGTTGTAATGCTTTACGTGCATTCACATTAGAGAAGATTTCATCATTGTTATTCGGTGAGATGTACCAAACAAAGGCTGCATCGATTTGTTGATAAGCCGCATTCTCTTTATAGTTATCAACAAGTTCTGATGTCAATTTCACAACATCCATTTCACCACTATCAAATTTCAAAGCTGCTGTTTGACTATCTTTGATTACACGATACTCAAGACCGTCTACTTTAACATTCGCTGCATCATAATAATCATCGTTTTTCACAAACTTGAATCCATAGCCTTTATTCCATTCCACCATTTTATAAGGACCACATGCTAACATGTTCTCCGGTGTTTGAGCAAAATCTGCACCTTGTTCTGTAACAAAGGCTTCATTTAATGGGAAAAATGTAGGGAATGCTGTTAAGGATAAGAAATAAGGTACAGGACGTTCTAATGTAACAATCAATGTCTTATCATCTTGTGCTGTTATGCCTAATTCTGTTTTATCCGCTTCACCACCAAGAATAGCTGTTGCATTTTTGAGAGCTGCAACTTCACCCATGAAGCTATAATCACTGGCAACTTCCGGATCAACCAATCGTCTCCAGCTATATACAAAATCATTCGCTGTTACAGCCTCACCGTTATTCCATTTAACACCGTCACGTAATGTGAATGTATAGGTCATCCCATCATCACTCAATTCATAGGATTCAGCAATTGCCGGATATAAACTACCGTCAGCTGCTGTCATGTATAACCCTTCCATTGTTGCTGTGATTGCATCAAAGGACAAGCCGTCTGTTGCTACATGTGGGTCCATTGCCGGTAAGGCAACATCTGTTGCAATTCTTAAGAAACGGCCCTCTGTTGTATCACCACTTCCTACATCTGCACCACCTTCTGCTTCTGTGCTTCCTGTATCACCTGATCCACATCCTGCGATACCTATGACCATGGTCATCAATAATAATAACGCCAATACTTTTTTCATTCGTTTCCCTCCGTCTTTTATATTTTTTTGATAGCATCTTCAGATGACGAACTAATGTCTTCACCACGCGGATAGAGCGGGTACAAAAAAGGGCTATAACACCTGCGCGTTACAGCCCCATTGCTATAAACACCACTCATCGTCCATCTGACTTGATAGAATATTAGCACAATAAAGTGCCGAAGTAAATATGTTAAGCAGAGAGAAATAAGAGAAAAAAGGTTATTGGCGTCAAATATGGACTTAATCCATATAACTTGTAATGCATTCTTCCTCTTATTCTTTACCTGTATAGTCTATATCTTTCCACTTGAAGAAAGCATCATATACCGGACCTTCAAAGGCATCATCTAATAGCGTTTGTTCATCAAATACGGTTACAAGTTGACCGTCATCATAGTCTTTGACAATAAGCTGTTGGTTTGCTGTTCCATCTTCATTAAACGTCGGATATCCCATGTTCATACTTCTTATGCATATGAATGCACCATCTATATATTGATAGTACTTCGTCTCATTCGATGCTGCACTGTCATGCCAATAACCTTCAATAACCTTTCTTTCGGCATCAAATTTTGGCATTGAAATGTCATTTAACACCGTTGCTTCTACAAATTCCTTTTTCTCTCCATCCCATAAGAAGAACTTACACGTATAGTTGATATTTCCTCGCTCCGATACATAGTAAAAATCTTGGTATCCATCAAAATTAGCATCTACAGTGTCATAATCGCCGAAAATTCCCGAATAAATCGGATGGTCAAAGGTTTGAATCGGTTTTGTTTGCGTCTCCCCAGCATATATATGGACAATAATGTGGCTATCTTCTCCTGTCTCCTCATCTATCGTATCCAGCCTATACTCTATCATCTCCACGGTGTACAGGTCTTTGCTACCGGTAACATCCATGGTAAAAACCTCTCGGTTTATTTCTTCGCCCATTCCTTCTGGAATGCTGTCCTCTCTCTCATTACTGTTATTACTATCCTCGGTTACTTCTGACGCATCCGATGATGGCACGGCTTCATCTGTACCCACACCTCTATCGTCGGCTTCTTTTTCATTCTCAACCCTTGTCTCTTCCGCGTTCTCCTTATGCTCATCTTCCATAGATGGATCTGCGGACTCTTGCTGCTTGCATCCGACTATTAGGATGCATAATAAAAGGATATATACACTTAATTTTTTCATTCGTCACTCTCACACGCTTTCTTGTCTATTTAACACGTCACTACACTGTTTAGGTTGTCTTTACTATTTTATCTAACCGTTGCTCATGCTCTAACTCTGTCTGTACATATTTTTCAAAGGATTTTTTATCCTTTATAATATAATCATTAATCCATAACAACGTGGCTGTCGGCACAATATCGGTTCCCGGAATTAATTCTTCTATTCCTCCGAAAGTAGCACCTAGCTTATGATTTGGATATAAGGCAAACATAAGAATACCGCCACTTATAAATGCCCATACGACATCGGCGCCTTCGCCAAGTACAGGAAGCATATAGGTTGCATTACCGATTAAATCAACGGCAATTGAGGCAATCAATTTAATTATTTTTTTTCGTTTGTACTGCTTTTTTAATTCATCTATACGCATCGCATGACCTCTCTTCTATGGATAGGCATTTCTATCCGGCAACTTGATCTGTGTCGCAAGCCGTAATCGACATGGATCATTATATATTAGCATCAAAACAGCTTGTACACAGTATAACTGATGTCGATTTCGGATACAAGAAAAGTCTTGTTATTCTATCAACAAGACTTTTCTCACACTGCTTACACTATCAATTTTTTCCACCTACGTTTGCCTTCTTATGGTATCCTTTCTCCCCATAAGCATATAATGTTTCTTTCCATTTACGTTCCATCTCGACACGCTTCTTCGCGTTCAACCCACGATTTTCTCCCTGTTCAAAGGTTTCCAATATCGTAATTTCAAATTGGTCTTCACCATAGGTATCCCAATCCTTTTGAAGCTCTCTATTTAGAAAACCTCCCATATTCAATTGAAAACGAAGACCGTTTAGATTCGTAACATCTCTTGTGGATCCTATGAAAAACCTCCCATTAACCTTGTTCTCAACTTTATAGACGCCATCTTCTATCTTACGTTCTTCCATATCTTCTAAATACTGACGTCGAATTTCTTTTCTTTTATTTTCGTTCATGAACGAATAACTCCTTTCATATCACCTACATATAGCGTGTAATAAGACTGACCAGACGCTTCGGCAAGGTGTTTAAGTCACTAATATCCATAAAATGCTCCGGTCCGTATATCTCCGACAGCATAGCTTTATCTTTACCAATAGCTGCGGCAATATAGTGTATGCCTTTTCGCGTATACTCCGCAATAACACCCTTCATATCTGCATGGGCTAATTCACCCGTATAGTCCGGCATGGCTTTAGGCTGTCCGTCGCTTAAGCAAATAAATAACTTGCTCTTTTCCTGACGTTTATCCAGTTTTTCTGATAATACTTTAAGTGCCATACCGTCTCTATTATTGCTTCTAGGTTGTATTGCCATAAGTCGTATACCGTCTTCTTTCTCTTCAGGAAGCGAAAAGTCCGTATAGGCATACAAGGACATATTCTCCATAGGTGAACGATCTGCCGTATCCCCATAGATTGTAATCGGAATACCGGATGCTTTACAAAATAAATATACAGCCAGTGCCGCACCTTTGGCTCCTTCGATTCTCCCAAAAGCTTTCATAGATGCCGATTCATCAATCCGCAAAACAACTGCTAAGGATGGTTCTTCATCCGGTGGATTCATCTTGGAAAAATAGCGGAAATCTTTTTTTCCTATATTCTCTGCTATAAATCGGGTACCATATAGTTTATTACCGGCATAGCTTGCTGATGCATCATACTCAAAGATGGATTGACTACTACGTGTTAATGCCGTAACAACTCCGCGAACCTCCTCTATATAACGTTCATATTCCTCACGCATAGCCTCTGTAATTTCAGGACGATGAACAATCATACGAAGACCGTCGTGAATCGTTCCTTGAACACTCGTTCTTGCTTCACGATTGAGTCCTTTTCGCTGCTGTTTTTTTTGCTTCTCTTTTTCTAGCTTTTTTCTCTTATATTCTGTAGATTCCAAGGTACTTTTCAACTCGCTATCATCCTTCGGCTCTTCTTGACCTAATTCATGATAGCGCGCCTGTCCTTCTCCTATATCTGACCCTTCTACCGATTTTTGTGGTCCTGAATCTTCAGACGGTTTATCCTCTGAATGGCCTTCGCTATCGGCATTTTTTCTTAACCCTAAGGCCTCTTCACTCTTTTGTTCATCCGTGGATACCTCTTTACCTTTAATATGGCTATAGTTCCCATCCTCATGAAGCATGAGTTCTACATAGTTGTCAGCACTTTTTTTTTTTGCACTATCTTCGTCTTCGTCATAGGAGGATAATGCCTCAACAATAGCCTTTTCCTGTAGTGCCTCTTCTAATATTCTTATTTCTTCCGGATCTGTGGTTATTTTATAGATGACCTTATAGTATAATGCATCGGTTAAACCTTCGCCACGTGCCACACTGTCTAGCCAGTAAAAGAAAGACCGCATCCCTGCAACCCCTTTAATGGCATTGGCTTTAGCTACTTCATCTAAGATTCGAATAGTCGTTGCCATTAAATGAATCATCGCATCACTTTCGTCTCCCAATGCCTCTTGATTGACTTTTCCTTTTCCTCGGGCAACCATCACCTCTATTGTGGGTAAATCCATCCGCTCTGCATGTTGTACCCGGTCACGCAACGCTTCATTTAACGGACGACAACCATTATAGCCTCTATTGGTCGTAATCACTGTCATAAAATCCGGATGCCTTTTTACTGTCCGAGTCGGAAGATTAATAACGCCATCCGGCTCAAGGGCTGCATTAAGGGCCATTAATACGGCCGCATCCCGAATGACTGTCGGTTCTTGTATCTCAAGAAGGTACCCGTTCTCAAATGCTCTTACAATCTCCGACGGATAATAGTCGTAAACTATGGCGTCGTTCTCTGTTGTTTCACTTTCCATGTCCTCTTCATCGTCACTGACAACCGGTAGAATGGCGCCTAGTACGTCTGATTTATCCATATCTGAAAAACAGGTAATCTTCGTATAGGGTAATCCTAAGTTAGCTGATAAAGCCTTTGCCAGTTGGGTTTTACCTGAGCCGGCATCCCCTTCCAACAGAATCGTTTGAATTTTCATTTCCTTCGAGTTCCAGTTATTAAAGACCTCTTTGGTAATTCGTCGTTCCTGCTCGCTTTCAATATGTGACTTCGGCTTATGCCAAACCATGTTTCTCTCTTCTTCTGTTAATATTCTCTCCGGTGAGAGAACTGCTGTCTTGTTCATGTCTTTACTCCATTTCTGTGTGTATCCCTACACACGAATCTCGACTATTCCTCTAATGCTTCTGCTAATATACGAAGGCGTTGAGCCAACATTTCATCCATACTTCCATAGCGGCGTATCATAGTTTTAATATCACGCTCTAGATCATCATTTTCCGTACACACGTCAATGCCCATGGATTCACCTTGAAGGCCGATACGCTTCACCGTTAGCTGTTCCGGATCATAAAATCCCGGATAACGATAGGATTCCTTTAAGTATCCCATGGACTCGATGGCAAAAATCGCCATATCAAGAACTTGGTGTATCGGTAGATGTAGAACCTCACCTGTGGTAGCTCTAGTCATCTCAACAGCTAATCCGGCTCTCTCATTAACGAGGTTCAGAGATTCCACCTCGTTTTGTCCGGCTTGATGTCCATTGACTTTATCATAATCCTTACTTATAAGGACAACATTTTTGTAGGTTGATTGTACTTCTGTCTTTTTCATGTTCTTTCCTTTCTTTGCTTGGTTGTTTCAGGCAATCGGACCACCTGCTACTAAGTATACAAAGGAAGTCCTTTGGGCACAATCGACGCTCCGTTTACCTCTTGAATTCCACGTGAAGAACGCCCTCACTATCTTGTGTTTTCTCACCCCTCGTCGTATAATAAGCTCTGCAACATATCCGTTTATGCTTATTTTTTCACGACTACAAGGAGCTTCTATGATTTACTTATTCATTGCCATTATAACGTCTGCTATGATTCCGATTATGATGAAGCACGCTCATCGCTATGCTATTGATGATGCTGTTATACTAACCTTCAACTATGTCCTTGCCACCCTGATGAGTTTCATCTTCCTCATGCGACATCTATCGGATTACCATAGCTTCTTCCAAACCGGTCCTCTCCTTATTACCCTCATTCTTGGGGTTTTTCAAGGATTACTTTTCTATGGTGCCTTCTACTTTTACCAACGGTCCGTTCGTGAAAACGGTATTGCCGTCTCTATTGCTGCCGGCAAAATGGGCATTCTTATTCCTATGTTCTTATCCTTTGTTCTATGGCATGAAATTCCCACATCTTTACAGTGGGTTGCCATTGTTGTTAGTCTTTTTGCCATTGGTCTTATTAGTATTAAGCCCTCTTCCATAGAAAAAGTGCCTCTTAATACGTCTCTCATTCTATTTTTTCTCATTGGGGGATTCGGGGATTTCTCAAATAAGCTTTTTGAAACGACTATCGGCAGCGAGTATGCCGACTTCTTCTTAACCATTGTTTTTGCCAGTGCCTTACTCTTTAGTTCCATTAACACCTTCCGACATGGTCGCATCACCAGAACAGGCATTGCCTTCGGTTTTATGACCGGCTTACCCAATATGCTCACTGCCTTGTTTTTCATTCTGGCATTGTCCCATATCAACGCTCTCGTTGCTTTTCCTTCCTATAGCGGAGGCGCTATTATGATTTCCTCTCTCTATGGGCTTATTATCTTTAAAGAACGATTGAGTGCTAAAAATCTAGTTGGAATCCTACTAATATTGGGATCCTTGGTGCTCATTAATCTATAAATGGAAAGAAACACAAAACCGACCCACAACTGTTAGATTCTAGGACTAACTTTTGTGGGTCGGTTCACTATTCAATGAATACATACGCATCTAGAAAACTATTATCTGTAGCCAACTCGCTTCTTATCTTGTATAATAATGATATCAAACCACAGGATAAACGCAATGACTTATGATGGTTAAAGGGGAAAGTCTACAAGCTCATTGGCGCTATCCGAAACAGTGATTCGTATCGACTATACTATCCAAAAGTTAGAACGAACTGAACACTTTGTCGGACCTAGAGTAGACTCTTACTTCTTTCTATCCGTAGCCAAAGGGGAAAGCGTTACTACAACACACAATGATAAAATAGAAGGCAAGCTTATCTTTCCTAGTGATATTGACAAAGGTCTGCAAGCACTTCTCACGAAGAAGTTTCAAGCTGATCATGACGGAACCCTCGTAAATGTGTGGTCCGGACCACACACCTATAATGGTCCGGAAGAACAGAGTTCATGCAATTCCAGGTTTCACTACCACGCTCTTGACTATGACCAGTTTTCTATCGTTGTTCAAAAAACGGCTTACATCAATGTCTACGCCAAGGGTCACTACCTGTATCAAAAAATTGTTACGGAAACAGTTCCTGAAGTCCTCGTAAAAAAACCTGTTTTTATTTCCTATCATAGTGATGTATTGATTGAGTAACTATAACCATTGCACTCTTTTTATACTACTTGGTAACTCATATCACACACTTATAGCTTCCGCGTCGCTTATAGATTTGCGGATAAAGCTAAACTAGCTGAAACCCTAAGGAGATATCCAATAATGTCGCTCATGATACTTGCCGCAATAGTCGCTTTCTTTATTAAAGGATTAGCAGGATTTGCCAACACCCTCATTTTTAATTCCATCTTAAGTTTTCAGATGATGAATGTCAGCATATCACCTATTGAGCTAATGCTCGGTTATCCGTCCAATATGATTATCGCTTGGAACAAACGTAAAAAAAGCGACTATCGTATCTGGCTTCCGTTAGTCGCTCTTCTTATTATTGGTATGATTCCCGGGGCTTTCTTTCTAAAGCTAGGAAATAGTCATCTGTTAAAAATTCTTTTTGGCTTTGTTGTTATGGGTATCGGCATTGAAATGCTTCTTCGAGAATCTCGCCATACAATCGCACCTCTTTCACGAAAAACCCTTGGTATCGTCGGTGTTGTTGCCGGATTTTTATGTGGTCTGTTTGGCATCGGCGCCTTACTTGCTGCTTATATCAGCCGTGCAACAACAGATAGCGATGCCTTTAAAGGCAACTTATGTATTGTCTTTGTTATTGAAAACACCTTTCGAATAGTTCTTTATGCATCAACCGGCATCATAACCTTTGCTAACCTACTTATCAGTCTAAAACTTCTCCCCTTTATGCTTATCGGCTTATTTTTGGGGATGACTTGCTCCAATTATCTACCGGAAACTCTTATTAAAACAATAGCTATTGTCGCTCTTATTATCTCCGGTTTAACCTTGGTTCTAATAAACCTTCCATCTATTCTATAAATGCTGTAAAGACGCTTTTCTTTATTCCTTGTCCCAATC
Organism: Vallitaleaceae bacterium; assembly: GCA_965140555.1. Taxonomy (GTDB): domain Bacteria; phylum Bacillota; class Clostridia; order Lachnospirales; family Vallitaleaceae; genus UBA1351. The sequence goes on from OZ223259.1 coordinate 452,460, forward strand.
CGGATTAAACCGATATAATCGAGAGGGACGATGACCGCCATCTGATGTCATACGGTCTGTCTCTAATACAAATTTAGCTGTCTTTCGTCTAAAATTGGCTTTTAATAACTGAGTGCCCAATATACGCTCATAGGCACGTTGTAATTCTGTCAATGTAAACAAATCCGGCATCATTGGAAAAATAACATCCGTATACTCTAATTTATTACGAAGACGTTCAATTCCTTGTTGTAGAATCAGGCCATGATCAAAGGCAAGCCCTTCCCCTTCCACGAGCTGACGGTCTATCGAAACAAATTTACCCGTTACTTTTCGTGTTACTTGAACAATAGCATATAACCCTTCGGATTCTCGTGTCAAATCAATACGATAGTAGTTTTTGTCACGATATCCATTGTCCAGCATCTCCCGTTCTTGACGTATATACTTGTACTCTAAGTCAAACCAAGCTGCCTCTTCTGCGTCTGAATCTGCTTTTGCATCAATTAGTGTTTTATCCACGAGGGATAGGTAGGTCGTACTGATAACCCGTCCTCTCGGGTCACGGTCCACAACTCCATACGTATAGAGTTGTTCTAAATAAACATCTTTCACACCTGTTTCTTCTTGCAATTCTCTATAGGCTGCCTCGTCTAGAGATTCCTTCATGCCTACAAAACCACCGGGAAATGCCCACTTTCCTTTATAAGGATGTCCCTTCCGTTTAATGAGCAATACACAAAGACGCTTATGAGGCACCTTCCGATAATTGTCAGTCTCTGTATCTGTCAATCCGAGGAGCATTATATCCACTGTCACAGATGGTCGTTCATATTTCGTTATATCATAATTTCGAAGAAATTCTTGTTCATTCATTGCCTTACCCCTTTGCATCCGGTCTTTTTTTCTAGTATAGCATAGGTCGATTCTGACGTCATCGTTTTCTCACAAGATGACCTTTTTGAGAAGCTATGGTTATGGATGCAGTCATACCGGCTGTGAATTCCAAATAATCACTCTCGATTCCATCGCTGAAGATGACACCATCTTCCGGCATATGGGATTGAATGTTGAAGGCTTCATCAGCTTCCACTTTCCCAAACGTCAATCCAACTTTGGTTCTTTTCGACGGAAAGGGTTCTCTTACAGCATATAACAACGTCCCACTATCCCAAGGTAATTGGTATCTCGTTGACCAATCAACAGGATTCTTTGTCATATAGCCCTGTACGCCTCCTGCGCCGGTAAGGACACTTGCCATCCACCCTGTGCTTCCCATTCCTGTTGATACAATAATACCACTCGATGACTGATTCTCTGACTGGTTGTTAATCGTTATATGATACCTTGAAGAGACATGACTTTTGCTTCCGATATAGAAATCATTAACAGCATGAAGGCTACGTCCGTCGTTTAAGTCCACTCGAGCCATGGACACTTGATCGACAGTATGTTTATTGCGGATAACGTCCATGGTAACTTCCTTCACTTCATCTACTTGAAACGGCAGAAGTATACCATCCCATCGCTCACAATCTGGGTTAATCCCAATAAGCGGTTGATCCTCCAAATATTTCATCGTGTTAACAACCATTCCATCCTGACCAATGACCGTCACAATATCTTCAGGACCAAACACACAATTAGGGACGTAATTTCTATCCAAAACTTGAACATATCCTATTGTATCCAGTTGTTCATAGAGTCTTTGTACACTTTGTTGATAGGTATCATGTTCCTGTACATAGTCATCAAAGGTGCCACCAATAGACTCAATATAAAACTTTGCCTGTTGTATGGTATTATAGCGTTTAATAATCGATTCAAGGGTCGTATCCCGTTTAATAATATAAATTTTTCTATCCGTTAACCGTTTCATCCCATCACCCTCTCATGACCTGTTGCAATAAGTCCGGTGTAATAGTCAGTTGACCGATTTTCTGCGCATTTTCTGCTAATTCTCCAAATGCTATCGCCATTAATTTCTCCGGTTTCATCTCCATCTTCGAAAGGACTTGAAGCACCTTCTCATCAATATCTTCCAAGCTTTTCATGACAGCAGATAAGGCATAGGCATTGGCATCCGCTTCTGCTTTTGTATTCAAACTATTCAAGTCAATTAGTTTCCGGCGTTTTTCCTCCATCATTGTATTAAATAAAAGCTTCTCCTCCTCCATTTCACTGTTTTTTTCTTGTTTGAATTTCTCTGTTTCCAACTGTTTTTCAAGTATTTGCTTTTTCTTATTTTCAACGGCAATTTTCGTATTGAACTCATTTTCCTGTATCGTACGCTCCTGCATAATCGAAGCATTTCGGCGTTCGTATATGGCTTCATCGGCATTTTTCAACATTGCCTCTCTTGCTCTTGCTTCTAAGGCTCTTGATGTATCTTTGTTCGGTAAAAGAGCAAGGATAGACAAGCCTAGAATCTCAATACCCAACAACTCCAGTTCCTCATTCTTCCTTAATTCCTCCAATACCTTTTTCGTAATACCGTCACTACTTGTTATGGCTTCTTTCATGGAATATGTTTCAATCACCTTTTTCATAATAACACGTACCTTATTAATGATTTTGTTGGAAAGTCGAGTGGGATCTTCAGATATATAATTGCGGCATTTACTATCCAATGTATAATCCATCATTCCCACAATTTTTCTCGGCTCTACAATGCGGCAAGCAACTTGCCCTTGAACGGAAAGTGTCTGAAAGTCTGCCGATACTTCTTCAAACATAAAGGGGAGTTCCCTGCTGTTTAGTGGAATTTTGGCTATGGATGTCGTAGGCGCATAGAAATAGAAAGATAATCCGGCACCTTCTTTCATAATCACCCCATTCTTATAAACCACAACATACTCACTGGGCTCAAATTTCTTAAATCCTATTCCAAACATAATCTTCAACCATCCTTTCATTGCACAAAATGTTATTATCATAAAGTTACTATCAAATGTTAGTATCATTATAGTACTATGTTTGGGCAAATGTCAACATATATTTATTATTGACACTCTATAAGTTCGTTATAATGCATCATACTCCGACTTAAAAGGAGCGATTGACATTCAAAAACTAACGGATGCTTCCCATTTCCTTATTGAATCTGTAGCCAATGCACTGCCTTTGTTTCCACAAATCCGCAGGATTTAGCAAGCTGGATAGAGGCTCGATTGTCCGATTCAATGTTCATATAGCAAGAGTCACCTTGTTTAAGTATTTCATAACAGATTGCTTGAATTAATCCCTTACCATATCCATGTTTTCTATAGTCCGGCTTCACATGTAATAAACCGATGGCACCGTCATCATGGCGCATAACCCATCCTGCCCATTGTCCATCTACTCGAATGCCTAGCGCCACATCTTTTTCAATTCTTTCTCGAATATAGTCGACAGATGTGTACGCCTGATAATCATACTGTTCAAAAATCCAATCTGCATCCTCCCTAGAAAGGTTTTCTATGAATTCTCCTAGGTCCGGTTTCCTAATTTCTTCATCTTCTTCATTGTCCTCATGAGCTTTTACCATAGCCAATGCGTTTGACTCTGATAGCTCAAATGCCAATGTCGATAATCGCCATTTTTCTTCATGATCCTTTGTTATAACCGGAAGCATCCAATCCTCTACCGTGGCAAAATGTGTTGGCCAATGAGGCATATTTGAAAGGATACTCTTGAGCTTCTCCGGATCTTCCTCCTCCATATATACATAGGTCCACAATTGATCGCTATATCCTTGTATACATATTCCGAAGGTGTCTACATGGATATACTCACATCCATATGTTTTGGCAAAGTAAGCCATATTGGGCTTCACCATACCTAACTTTTTAAGGGTTCCCTCAAAGGTTAATTCCATGGGTATATCCAGCACTTCCGTCTTCACTAATGCTATCTGTTCAAAGGTGCATCGAACAATCCAAGGCATGATACTTTTCATCTTTGCAAATGCCTCGTAATCATACGATGAATCATAATAGTGAAAGAGCGTACTTAGTGCCGTTCCATGACAACCTATAAGTAAGGTTTCTCCCTCATGCCGTGATAAAACATCGCGTAGCGCCTTCACATTCCGCTCCTCAACTTCAGCTAAGCACTCCCCATCCTCTAATTTGTAGGAAAAGTCTTCCCACTGTCGCTTTGCAAATCCTATGAAATCTTCAATCCATTCCTTCGCAATTGTACGTTCTCTAAATCCATCAATGACTTCAATTTCCAAGCCTGCTCTTTCGGCAAAAGGCCTCACCGTTTCCAGCGTACGTGTATAGGGGCTTGACAGCACTCTATCAATACTTTTATCCATAAAAAAAGTAGCCAATCCTTCTGCATCTCGCTTACCTTTAGCCGATAGGGGGCGCGTCGGGTCATGGGGATGGCGGTAATCCGGTTTGGCATGTCTTGCAAAATAAATAACCGTTATTTGATTCATAATATGCTCCTCACCTTGTTGTGTCTTATTTCTCATTTCCTTTATTTTTCATTAATCTTTCGAATACGTTCCAGTGCTTCTTCCGGCATACCTTCTGCTTCAAGAAAACCCAGAATAAGGGCCGTTTTTCCATCAATATAGCTATCTATATCATAAGTATAGTCTGTAGCCAGTTGTCTTTTTAACCGGCTATAAGCTTCAACCGCTCTCGGATTCTCCCTTAAATGCTTACGAATCAGCAAGTGATTGATAACATTCTCACTTCCCTCCATGCATACATACAAGTGATGTTCCATAGAGGTTACCTTTTCCGGCTCATAAGAATCCGTCGGGTTCATCACTTCCCTATTCTTCACGCCATAATTACCAACATGTTCATAGCCAAGGGTTAATAGGGCTTCAATTACCTTTCTTGATGTCTCCACATCCTGTACGATAATATCAATATCTAGAATAGGCTTCGCCCATAGTCCCTGTACGGATGTACTTCCGACATGTTCTATCTGACATTCTATACCTCTTAATACGTCTTCATAAGCCCTTTTAGCCTGTTCAAAGGCATCCTTCCACTTTGGATTATAAGGGACAACTTCGATTCTTCTACGTTCCATTATTCGCTCCTTTATAACTCAGTCTTAATGCTTCTAGTGTGCTGGTACACTAGATGATTAGATTATAATGCCATTACAGTGATCGACTTCATGTTGAATAATTTGAGCAATATAGCCCGTGTACTTTTGTCGTTGTTTTTGAAAGTTTCGATCTTGATATTCCACTTCGATGTCTTTATAGCGTGTTATTTTTCTAACACCACTTAAAGAGAGGCATCCTTCTTCTGCTTCATAAGCACCTGTTTTTTTTACAATAACAGGATTGAGCATCGCCACATTCATAAAACCTATATTCACAGCGATAATACGCTTCTTAACACCTATCATATTGGCAGCTAAACCGACACACCCTTGCTCATTCGCCTTTAATGTATCCAGCAAATCTTGAACCACCTGATCATCTGCCTGTGTTGCTTCAGTCGACGGCTGATTCAAAAAAAGTACATCTTTCATAATCTTTTGTTCCATAGTCTAATCTCCTGTTCTTTGGTAATCTTCTATTCCTTCCATCCATTATACGTTATTCCTCCCTTAATGGAAACGATAATCTATGCAGGAACTCTATTGGTTCTTTTGAAATTATATAGTACAATATAAAGTAAACTACAACATGAATGAAAGGACACGACTTATGAAAAACTATATTCAAGTATTCGATTACGCCGAAACCATTATGAAAAAACTAGGGAAAGGCATCCTACTAACAACAAAAGCCGAGGATAAAGTTAATAGTATGGTTATCTCATGGGGTGCACTGGGCATTGAATGGCACAAGCCCGTTTTTATTACCTATGTTCGAGAACATCGCTTTACCCATGAATTACTCCAAAAAAATGGTGAATTTACCATTAATATACCCCTTACTGATTTTGATAAGACGATTTTTGAAATCTGCGGGAGTAAAAGCGGTCGGAATATGGACAAAATTCGTGAATCCGGCTTAACCTTAGTGGAATCCGATGCGATAACTGTCCCCGGGATTAAAGAATTTGCCCTAACCCTTGAGTGTAAAGTGGTCTATAAAACGGTTCAAACAACAGCAACTATGACTCAAGGCAATAAGGAGCGCTTTTATCCTCATGATGACGATGCGACTTATGTCGATGCTAAGAAAGACTACCACACCGCCTTTTACGGCGAAATAGTAAAAGCATATATCCTCGAATAAGGGGATTTATGCTACTTGATGATGAGAGGAAATAATTCTATGAAAAAAATAGCTTCTATTTCAAAAAAACTTCAGTTTTTAGGACTTCTGGGTTTGCCTATCTTTTTTTCTGACTTACTTATTTGGAAATTATTATGGTTATTTTGGTTATTCGCCCTCGTTCCCTTCGTCTATGAGTTCAAAATCTATTATCAATCCTTCCGACAACTATTCGGATTACCTTACACCTTCATACGTTATAAATTCAAGTTACCGGACGTTCATACCTATGAGCCTTCCATGACTTATAGCCTTCCATTCAATGGAGAATGGATTGTCGTTAACGGCAGTGTTCTAAAACCTATGTCTCATTCATGGAACATTACCTCACAACGCTATGCTTATGATTTTGTTCAACTTGACCCCTCATCGTCTACCCATCATGGGGATCCTATGGTTCTAGATAATTACTATTGTTATGGTAAAGAAGTCACCGCACCGGCTGATGGCATTATCGTATCGGCTATTGACCGTTATCCGGATAGTCCCATCGATAAAAAAGGCCGAGCAGTCTGCTCAGCCAATGATATACGTGGTAATCACCTCATAATAAAGCATTCTGATAACGAATACAGTCTGCTCGCCCATTTAAAACCGGGCAGTCTCATCGTTCATGCCGGACAATCTGTTAAAAGGGGGGATTCCCTTGCTCAATGCGGCAACTCCGGAAATACCTCTGAGCCGCATCTCCACTTTCAACTTCAAAGCAGTCCTAACTTTTATACAGCGGCAGGATTACCCCTTTCCTTCGGTCTTATTGATGCAAAACCCCTATCACATTACAATCATTATGATCCTCGTCCTACATTAAACGATCCTCTCTACAAAACCAACGGTAATATTTGCTATATTCATCGTGGTATGGCTGTATCGAATCAATTACATCATGCTCCCAATAAGGCCTAGAACGAAAATTATGGCACCGATAATCAAGGATGCCTTGCCATAATTACGCAGTGTCTCTCTTTGAGCAGCTACTGCCAAATATATGACTCCAATGACGTTAACAATGGGAATTGCCAAGAGAATAAGGAGCCCTATCCATTCTCCAATTCCCACTGTTTCATCTGGATAATGAACTTTTTCCGGCCAATCAATTCTATCATTTGTACTCATCTATGTACCTCCCTCAACTAATTACTCTTCCGCCTCTTATTCAGCTATCGGCAAACTAAATTCACTGAATACTTGATATCACTTACTCCATTATACATGAAACGTCGTGCATTTTCTATAGATTATCCATATGTGTATGCGTAAAGGCGTCACCAAATTTCAAGCCAAACCCACTTGTAACCGATTTGGCCTTTCCTTAGTCATAAAGGAAACGTATTGGACTTCATTAACGGAAACATAATGGATTCCCGAATATTATCCTTTCCTGTAAGGACTTGGAAGACACGATCAATCCCCATGCCCCAACCGGATATAGGGGGCATTCCATATTCCATTGCTCGAATATAATCCTCGTCCATCATCATGGCTTCTTCATCACCATTTGCCTTACAACGTGCTTGTTCAACAAGTCTTTCTCGCTGTTCCATAGGATCTACAAGTTCTGAATAGGCATTAATAATTTCTGCCCCATTAATAATGAGTTGAAAACGGTCCACCACGTCAGGATTCTCATCATTAGCTCGTGCAAGGGGTGATAAATCTGTAGGATGTTGGATTAGGAAAGTCGGTGCAATAATCTTAGGACGACTTACCTTTTTGTATAACAAATCAATCAAATTACCTCTTCCCATCGCTTCAAGAGAATCTGTTGTGTCCAGAGCTATCTCTTTCTCATGAATAGCTTCTAAAAGTGCCTCAGCTGTTTTGTAAAGGTTGATATCAATTCCTGAATCTTCCAGAACAATATCCCTAAAACTAACAATACGCCAGTCACCGGAAAAATCAATATCTCTTCCGTTTACTGTCATTGTTGATGTTTGCCATATCTTTGTAATGACCGTTGATAACATATTCTGTAAGAACCGCATATTATCGGCATAATTATAGTATGCACAATAGCCTTCAAGCATGGTAAAGTCCTGTAGATGCGTGGCATCTATCCCTTCATTACGAAAACAGCGTGCAAATTCAAAGACTTTTGTAAACCCTCCGACAATGGCCCTTTTGAGATACGTCTCCGGTGCAATACGCATGTATACATCCATATCTAATGCATTATGATGCGATGTGAAGGGTCGTGCTGTCGCGCCTGACGGATGGTCAATCAAAACCGGCGTTTCAATCTCAATGTACTCATGATCTTCCAAATATCTTCGAATCTCTTTAATAAATTGATATTTTTTCAAGAATCGGTCTTTCGTTTCATCATGCATACATAGGTCCAGATACCGTTGTCTTTGACGTATTTCCACATCATTGACACCATGGAATTTTTCAGGTAATGGTCTGAATGCTTTTCCCAGAAACTGTACCGTTGTCGCTCGTATGGTTTTCTCCCCTGCATGTGTTGTAAAAACCTCACCTTCAATTCCCATAAAATCACCAATATCGAAGGCTTTCTTGAAGTAGTCATAAGTATCCTCTCCCAGACTATCTTTCTTCATGGCAATTTGTAATCTACCTTCTACATCCGCTAATGTAACAAAGGAAAGTTTACCCATTTTCCGCATAGTCATGACTCTACCTGCTACTTTCACTTGTTGTATCCCATCACTGAGAGTAGCCGCTTCTTTCAAGCTGTGCGTAATCTCAAATCTCTCGGGATAAGGATTTTCCTGTTCCTTTACATAGTTAAACTTTGCCATTCTTGCTTCATAAAACTTGTTATCGATCATGTTCTCTTCTTCCTTTCAATCCAACATTGTTTGGGGAAGAGAATTTTTTATACAAAAAAATCCCATCCCTGTTCTCCAAGGACGAGACTATTATTCCCGTGTTACCACCTTTGTTCATCCATACTTTACAGCATGAACCTCAGCAAGTACAGATAGTCCATCTATATCTGCAACAAAGGCAAGTACGGACTTCTATCGATACTCTGGTGCTATAATGGGCACACCCATCGTAATCTCAGCTATTTAGCAGTCGGTACGCAGCTCCAAGTCTTTTTTCGATTTTGTTTCCAAAACATCCGCTGTTCAAGCGTCAATATCTTCTGCCCTATTCCTTCTCAACTATCGGAACTTTCTGTGAAGTCTTCAGATACCTACTTTCTCTTTTCATCGCTTTTTGTATTCATTTTTATAGTATTATAGATAACTACGATACAAATGTCAAGGGAAAATTGCTCTACCTATAGTTCGTTTAACGTATCTGCTATTGTCATCCTACGAATTATCTTGGATGGCTTATACACCGATGCCATTGTCGCTCCCAATATACACAGACATATTATCATCATAGGCAGTACCGGAACACGCCAAAATGCATATGCAAAGTGGGATGTTATAAGAACTTCAAAAAGGAATTTATTCAATAGCAAGCCCACTAGGCACCCTACCACACTGCCTGAAAGTGCATAGGTCAACGCCTCTGCCACAACCATCTTTGTTAGCTGATACGTATCCATGCCTACTGCCCGCATGGCTCCATATTGCTGTATCCGTGCCGAAACACTCATGGACATACTGTTTATAATATTAAGAACTGTCACTAATGTAATAATCATCAAGAACCCGTACACGAAGAATAGAAACGCTATATATGTTCCGGTTGTTCTTTGGTCACGTCTATCTCTAAAGGTATCATCATTACCCACCAAATCATGAATGGCCTCAATCGTTGCATCCGATACATTATCCGTAACTTGTATCATAACAAGGGAATAATCCTCTATTTTTGTCAGTTGTGTAAACGTTTCTCCTGATGAAATAATGGTAACCTTGCCATTTGTACGTCCGTCACTTGTGAAAGGATCATAGTTTAATAAGCCGGCAATCTCTACTTCTTTTTCACCAATCTGTATTCTGTCACCAATCTTAAGAAGACTCTCTGTATCCCAAGTCGCTAGAACATAGTTACTATCGCCATATACCTTAGATAAGTTGCTCCCTCTTCTCAGTTTCTTGTCTTTGGCAAGACTCTCTAAATCAAAGGCATCATATGAAATCAAATCCACACTTTTTGCTTTAACTTGTGACTTCACAAAAATTGCCGGCAAGTCCATACTGTTTCTACGGGCAAAAACATGTTCTACTCCTTCCAGCTCCCCTATCCGACCCGGTAATTGGTTGTCGATTGAATTCATCCCATCGCCACTGGAAATGCCGATGTCAAAATCATTTGATGATTGAGGCATAATATACCCAATGAATTCTATAAAAACCGAAAAAACCAAGAAAAGCACAATACTAAGTGCGAAGGAACTCACCATTAACATAAAGTTTTTTCTTCCTGCCAGTGCATGTTGTATTCCCAACCCTGTTTCTATTTTTACCTTTGTATGATTTACACTTCCGCTGTCTTTTGCACTTTGTACGCCCCCTGATACTGCCGTTAAAGGTGATACCTTAGCCGCTCGTTTTGCCGGGGAATTTGCTGCAATAAGAACAGTAGTAACACCCATAATAACACCCGATATAATCCCCACAATACTAATACCAAAAAGCGGAATATGGGCAAATTCATCGCCAACTAGAAAGCGTAATGCTGCGCATAATATCCACGTTGTTATAACCCCAAGAACGCCTCCGATGGGAACCGCTGTTTTACACCAGTTTAAGGCTTCCAAGCGAACATAATGATTGACTTGCCGTTGGCTCATTCCAATGCAACGCATCATACCGAAAAACTGTGTTCTTTGAGCAACACGACTCGTCATACTACTTCCAATCATTAATACACCTGCCAATAGTATAAGAATGAACAGTACACTTGCAATACCTAATAGTGTCTGCCCCATCGTGGTATCCAAAACATCCTGAATCGAAAACCCATCATGTTTTCCCGCAAGCCTCTCTTGTTCCATTGTCGCTCCCATTTCAGCCATACTGAAAACGACGGTCACCATAAAGACCGCAAAAATAATACACAAAATGGTCATCCGATTTTGTTTCCGGTGTACTTTAGCCGAAATCGGTATCAAGCTTAGATAGCTTCTCATTCCTGACACCTCCCAAAATCCGTAAGTATTCCATCCGATACCTGTAGAATTCTGTCCGCTGTCTGAGCAATTCTTTGATTATGCGTAATCATAACAATCGTCTGTTGATATTTTCTTGCTGCCTCTTTAAGTAGCGCAATGACTTCGTTGCTATTTTGTGTATCCAGATTTCCCGTAGGTTCATCGGCAAGGATTAATGCAGGTCGCGTAATCAGCGCCCGACCGATTGCCACCCTTTGTTGTTGTCCTCCTGATAACTGTGCCGGCAAATGATACCGCCGATCCTTCAAATTAAGTACCGTAAGTAATTCTTCAAGATATACATTGTCCGGTTTTTGATAGTCCAGCAATACGGGAAATATCATATTCTGTTCTATATTTAATTCCGGAATCAAATTAAAACTTTGAAAAATAAAACCAATGTTTCTTCGCCGAAAAATCGTCAAATTTCTTTCTTTCATTGTAAAAATATCTTTACCGTCAATGCGTACCTTCCCATAGGATGGCGTATCAAGCGCTCCAATCATATTAAGTAAGGTACTCTTGCCTGAACCGGATTCACCGACAATGGCAACAAATTCTCCTTTAGTAACCGAAAAACTAACATCCTTTAATGCATGCACTGCCGTTTCTCCACTACCATAAGTTTTTGAAACAGATGTAACTTCCAATAAATTCATAGGTCATCCTCTTTCTTCTTTTATTATTACTGAAAGTCTACCATACCACGCCTACTCCTTGATGAATCTTCTCCTACAATGTTGTAGGAATCAGAAAATGTATCATAAAACTTGTACCCCTTCCCCGCTCACTTTCAACTTCTATCGTTCCGCTATGTTGCTCTATAATTGCTTTCGCCAACGATAACCCTAACCCTACACCTTGGGTATTTTTTGAAAAACGACTTCGATAGAATCGTTTAAAAATATGATGTAAATCCTCTGGATGAATGCCTTCACCGTTATCTTTAATGCGCACTTGAATAAGGGATCCCCGTAGGGTCCATTCTATATAAATCCCATCCCCCTCTTGTGTATGGTCCAACGCATTTTTCACAATATTGCTTATTGCTTCCATGAACCACGTTCTATCGCACCATAACATTATCGTCTTATCACCGGATAGATGCAGTGTCTTTTTCTCCCTATTAACTCGAAAAGCAAATTGCTGATATATCTCTTCCATCATCTCCGATAAATTCATCTCCGTCTTCTCGAGTAGAATCGTTCCGGCATCCAGCTTGGTGATTTTCAACAGATTCTGAACCAGTGTTTCAATTCGGTCCAACTCTTGTTCAGAAAGCCTTGAAAACTCATGAATTGTCGATATCTCCTGATCTTCCTCCTGAATAATCCCATTATAAATGTTAAGAGCGGCAAGGGGGGTTTTCAGTTGATGTGAAATATCTGCCAAGGTATTTTTCAAAAACAACTTTGCATTTGTTTCATTCTGAGCATGGGCATTTAATATTGCAACAAGGGCATTCACTTCATGAAACAGCCTATAGATATCGCCTTCCTCATCACATTCAATACGTGCGTTCTGATTCCCTTCCGTATATGCTCTAACTTGGGTTATTGCTTCTTCCATTATCACATGCTGATTACTAAAATATCTATATAGAGCGCCTAAGATACTGCCGCCCATACCTATGGCACCTATAATAATATACAACAATACATGTTCTACTTCTTCATGAATAAGAACAGCTGCCACACTCACAAACACTATAATTATTCCTATTATCCGGTAAAAAAGGTTTTTTATCCGTCTATTGACTAATAGATTCATGTCATCCCTCAATTCAACGTATTCCACTTATAGCCTCTGCCACGTACTGTAATAATATTTTGCGGGTCACTTGGGTTATCCTCGATTTTTAGCCTCAACCTCCGTATATACACCGTCAGCGTGTTATTATCCACATAGTTCTCGTCACAATCCCACAAAGCAGCTAAAATTTGCTCTGACGATAGAATGATATCCGGATTTTCCATAAACAGGCATAACAGCTTATATTCACTGGCTGTCAGATTAAGCCGTTCTCCCTCTTTATACACATCTCCCTTTAAGCGTTTAACCGTTATGTTATTGGCACTTAGTTCGTTATCCATCTCACTAAAATTATCACTTCGACGTAATAAGGCACTTATTCGCGACAACAATACTGCTAACTTAAACGGTTTCGTTATGTAGTCATCGGCTCCTATATCCAGCCCCATTATAATATCCGTTTCTTCATCTGCCGCCGTTAGAAACATAATAGGCACCTTAGACGTTTGTCGTATTTTTTCACACAAATCGTACCCCGATCCATCCGGAAGCGACACATCCAAAATTGCCAAATCATAATTCTCTTTTGACCATAGGGCTTCCGCTTCAAGGCTCGTCCTTGCTACTTCTACTGCATACCCCTGCTTTTTTAATGCAAAGGTCAAACCGTTTATTAAACTCAAGTCATCTTCAACAAAAAAAATACGTTTCATCCTACATCCCCCAGTAATGGCTATCTTTGCTTAACACATTCAGCTGTTCATCAAAATGCCAGACATCAACGGTTCCGCCTTCATACCCTGCATTCTCAAAAATAATATCCATGGTACCATCCAAATCAATATCACAAATAAAACTGATATTATTAAACAAAGAGCCACCTTCCATTTGATCCTCAATATTTTTAGTTTCATCAATTGTTTGGATAATTTCATTTTTTTGATTAAGTATCAGTATCCTGTTTTCATAGTTTTTAAAATCCATATCATACCAATTCTCTGCAATATAATCATTATTCCGAATTGAATTATTGATGGTTATAATCTTCTCAATTTGTCCATCATGATTCAGATCACACGCGTAATATTGAACAATATCAAAATCTTCCATCCCTAATGCTTTTTTGATTGCATCAACATCCTCTTCTATTCCTTCCGTTGTGGTTATCTCATACTCTGCATTATGATTATAAATATAGTTAATATATGTTGTTACAGGATAAGGAATATAATTCCCCTCTCTATTTGTCAACAACCCCGCATCTGATACCTCGCTTAATGCAAGAAATGCTTGTAATCCAAACTCGACTTCAGCGTATACCCTTTCGACCTCACCATCTTGTTTATACAAATAGTAGTCCCCATTAAAACCGTTTATTAGTACATCGTTTTTTTCAAAATCTTCTTCCCGATATGAACCTCCTTCTTGCTCTCCTAACAATGCAGATTCATATAGCTCCACACTATAATTACTTTTCTCACTGACGTACGACACAAAATTCATACTTCGTACCCATTCTTCTTGTGATTGTTTCTCTTCTTGTGATTTTATATACGTCTCTTCTGTATCCTGTGAAATATTATCGGGACTACTTGAATCCATCACCTGTGTTTCTACCGCTTCTGATTGATTATCAACAACCGGTGTGTACAAATTCGAACACGCTGATAAGATGATTAATATCATAAAAATACTAATACTTCTCTTTATTGTTTTATTCAAATTAACCCCCTTCTGGTTGACTTCATAAACTACCTTTTAACAAAAGCACGAGCCCGTAATCAAACGATTGGGTCTCGTGCTCCAGTTTTCTTGGTTACACTAATATATTCAGAAAGTCGAGTACACCTTTTCACTGCACACTATGCTTATTTTGCTGCCTTAGCCACAATCCCTTTGATAACTTCAACCGCTTTTTCCATAGATTGAACCGGAACAAACTCATGTTTACCATGGAAGTTATGGCCACCGGCAAAAATATTCGGGCAAGGAAGACCCATAAAGGAAAGTCTTGAACCATCTGTACCACCACGTATCGGACGAATAATCGGCTCAATCCCAAGTTCAATCATGACCTCTTTAGCCTTTTCGACAATATCATATACCGGCTCAATTTTCTCACCCATATTATAGTACATGTCCTTCATGTCCAAATCAATGGTCCCTTCTCCATATTGTTGATTCAGTAACGCCACACTACTTTTGAGCAATGCCTTGCGTTTTTCAAAAAGGCCTCTATCGTGATCTCGCAAAATATAGAACATCTTTGTCTCTTCAACTGTTCCTGTCATATCCTGTAGATGGAAAAAACCTTCATAACCTTCTGTATATTGAGGGCGTTGTGCTTCGGGTAACATACGATCTAATTCCATCGCAATTTGCATGGAGTTGACCATTTTATCCTTGGCACTACCGGGATGCACATTTTGTCCATGAATCGTGATATGTACATTGTTGGCATTGAAACTTTCATATTCCAATTCACCAATCTCACCACCATCTAATGTATAGGCATACTCAGCCCCAAATTTTTCTACATCAAAGTGATCGGCGCCACGACCGATTTCTTCATCCGGTGTAAAACCGATTTTGATTGTTCCATGTGCTACATCCGGATTGGATGTAAAATACGCAGCAGCCGTCATGATTTCCGCAACACCGGCTTTATCATCTGCCCCTAATAGGGTTAGCCCATTCGTAACAACCAGGTCTTGCCCTACATAGTTCAGTAATGAGGGATAGGATTCCGGTGAGAGGACAATATTCTTTGCTTCATTCAGACAGATGACACTGCCCTCATAGTCTTTAACCACTCTTGGTTCAATACCTACCGTTGTTAAATCCGGTGCAGTATCCATATGGGCAATAAAGCCAATGGTAGGCACTTCTTTATCTACATTAGAGGGTATGGTTGCCATAATATAACCATTCTCGTCCATGAAAACATCTTGAATACCCATGCTCTGAAGTTCTTCTACAAGCATCTGACCTAACACTTTTTGATTTGGGGTACTTGGACAAGTGGTGCTCTCCTCATCGGATGTCGTGGGTACTTCAATATATTTGAGAAATCTTTCTAATACTGTCATAATAATTATTCCTTTCGTTGTCAGCAAATAAAAGCATCAAGTACTTTTATTCTATCTAATCATCTAATGATTAGCCCCACAAATGCAAGTTTCACTAAATTCACATACAATATATAAATTACGTAGATGCGTTCGTAACAATATAGTGTATATGAAAGTTCAACTATATGCTTTTGCCGAGCTAATCATCTAAATGTATTTATCTACAATTGTATACCAAAGAAAGGAGAAAATAAAGTCTTCTCTTAGATAATCTTTCTGGAACGTTGATATAAAAGGAGTTGCTAAACATATAAAAAGTAGCTTACCCCGATTCGATATATATTCTACGAAAAATATCCATACCGAAACGGAGGAAACTGCAGAATATGTATCGACAACATTCATTGTTTACATTAGATGATTATATGGAAATTCGCCCATTGAATCATCTGGAAGCTATT
This sequence comes from Vallitaleaceae bacterium, assembly GCA_965140555.1. Classification (GTDB taxonomy): domain Bacteria; phylum Bacillota; class Clostridia; order Lachnospirales; family Vallitaleaceae; genus UBA1351. The sequence goes on from OZ223259.1 coordinate 469,050, forward strand.
CTTAGCTTCATAGATTTTACTCTTTTACATCAGTATTACCCCTGTAATCCTCATAAACGAGGTCCAAAGGGTTACGAAAAAGAACATTTGCTTCGCAGCCTTATCGGAATGCAAGTGCAACAACTCCCGGAAATCAAGGCTCTTGTGGGTAGAATTAAAGATGACCCTGTTTTCAAAAGAACCTGTGGCTTCGAGTATACTGACAATCCAAGTGAATCGACTTTTTCCAGATTTATTACAGATCTTTCGGAAACCAACATTCTTGAAAGGACTTATCGCCGTATGCTTTCAAAAACTCGAGATCTTGGTCTCCTTGGACTCGATAATGATGCTATCAGTGCTTCTAAGATTGATACTTATGAACATCGGTTCCCAAAAAGAAGATTCCTGAAAATGATCCGGAACATCCTCACTGGGAAGGTAAGCTTGACACTAATGGAAATTTCATCAAATGGTACGATTGGAAGATGCATGCATTGGTTGATACCAAAAGTAACCTTCCCATCTGCTACATTATTACACCAAAAGGTATTAACTGGGATGGACAGCTTGTTTGTCCGATGAATCATCCCTATACATAGGTGGCAATAACAATGGAACAATTCGCTTACTTTGTCCGGCGGCGACAGGGAAATGTGAATGCATCATAGGCCATTCATGGTGTACATCCTCTGAAAGTGGTTATGTTGGAAAAGTAAGAATCAAGGATGATCCAAGGTTCAACACTGTTCCGTTACGTGGAAATAAAAAGTTTGAAAAGCTATATAATCAACGAACTTCTGTTGAAAGAACGTTCGGAGATTAAAAAAAAACTTATGCATTAGACAATCTACGTGTTGCGACAAGAAAGAAAGCAAAAGCATTTATTGATATTTCTTGTCTTGCGATGCTGGCAGATCGTCTATATAAAGCAAACGAGGCTGAAAAAGCTACGTAAGCAAGTCAAAACAAACAAAGGAGATATTTCTAAGAAAAGCAACTTATCCACAGAACAAGCGGTTTTCAACTCATTAAGGGCACTTTCAACCCTTTTTAGACTTAAATTTAACTATTTTATCCACCGATGAACTGTTTAGAATTATGAAATATCCTCAACTATATATTCACTCTGGCAATTAATACACTGCCACTCTTTTAAACCATACTCATTAATTTTATCAAAAACATTAATCATTTCACATTCATTACAATAGAATATATTTTTTTCGTAAAAATCATCTAGCTTTTGATTTGAACAGACCGCTCTTGCAATTCTGATATCTGTAAATGTATATACATTAATTGGCATTTTCCCACCTGCTAATTTAAGTTTACTATTAGAAGCAATAACAATTCCAGCTCTAGTCCATGGCATTAATTTATTTCTAGCAGTACTTGCTTCACACTTATAAACATATGTATACAGATATGGAATGGTAAACGTAGCTTTTTTTATTCTTCTTAAATCTTTTTGTTGACTCTGATTTGTAATAAGTTCACTGAACTTATTCTCACAAAATCTATCAATTCCTGATATAACATTGTTTTCATTTGGATATGTATTCATCAAATCTGTTTGTAGTAAGTGATCATCAAATATGCTCTTCATTATATTTATTGCATCTCTAGGTGAGAAATAAGCAAAGTCATATATCATATCTATATACCTAGCAGATGTATAGTTTATCAAGCTACTTATATTTGCATACTTCTGTGAACTGAATACAGCTATTCTCTTATTAATCAATTGCCTGATTTGCTCTTTTGTCCATTTCATTTCAAAGATTTCAATTCTATCTAACCTAATGTCATCACTCCAATGTTCTTTTATCTTATCCCACAGAAAAAATTTAAATACAATTGTTTCCATTTCTAGAATGCCTAGATTTTTAATTAAAGGTTTAATGAGTTGATACGCTTTATTTGAATCATTTCCTGTCAAAATTGTCTCATCTACTGAATCAATCAGAATAAAAACAGAGTTAATTCCTATTTTGTTAAATATCTTTTCAATTAGTTTTATCGAATCTAACAATTCACTATCTGCTATTTTTTCTTTGCTTTTAGGTTTGTAAGTCAAATCAACTTCTGATAACTTATTCTTCTTTAAGAATAAGTTTATTACAGAATTTATTGACTCTCCTGTAGAAAGCCATAAATCTTGTAACTTTCCTTTAATCCCTTTTATAGTGTTTATTGCCGAATGTATATCTGTCTCATTTAAATTGTTTAAAAACTCTCTATTAAGATTATTAATAATTCTTTTATCATTTGAATCTAATAAGTAGAATGATTCTTCAGCTTTTAACTGAGATAACAACGCTAGTAGCAAATACTTAATTACTCTTCTAAGATGCATTTCATATGTTAACTTTGATACACTTTGTATACCCTCAATAGGAAATTGAGTATATACAATACTTATCACCCCCTCCTGTTGTTCAGACATCGATTCTATCATTTTTCTTTGTGCCGTCTTTCCTGATCCACGAGGAGCAATAACAATAGATGACTTAGGTTTTTCGATAGAACCAATCAAAGATAAAAAATAAGGTGGTGTAACAAAGTACTTTTCAAGTTGATCTTCATGCACAGCATTTGTTGACGCAAATGGGTCTCCTTTAAATCCATTATTTTTAAAATAATCATCTTTATTAAAAATCATTACAATCCTCCATTCGCCTATATTATTTACTCAACTTTCCCACTTGAAAACAATTTATAAATCCGGTGTTTTCTAAGAAAAAGTTATAAAAAATACGTTTCTTGACATAAAAACGCACCTCATATTTAGTAAAATGTAAGTGCTTAAGTCATATTAATATTAGACAAGAAAGGTGTATTCACACATGATACACGACATTTACTCATCTGAACAGACTAGAACTACTTTTTTACGTGCTTTTTCCGATTTGGAACTTTCAAAAACTCTCAGACAATCAGGCATTCGTAAATCTAAAGCTATTCCTGTTATGGACGTTTTCTTCTTTTATTGGCTAATAAAGTTACCCTATCTATGAAACAGCTGACTAAACCGGAACGTATTAATGTGATTGTCCTTGATGATACAATCATTCCTCGGAACAGAAGCAATAATGTTGAAAATCTTGCTTGAGTTCATGATCACACATCCAATCGTTACAAAAAAAGTTTTACAATGCTGAACCTTGGCACTGGTCGTATGCTTCGCATATTGCTCGTGAATGCAACCTAGATGGTCTGATGGATACAGTTTTATTCCCACTGATTTCGCCATGCTTTCTTCTGGTAACAAGTCCAATCGATTTCAAGAAGTTAGTGACTCTATTGATAAACGTACCAACAGTTACAAACGTCTTGCTGAATCGATGCAGAAGAGAAGCGATGTTGCAGTTCAGTTAATAAAGAACACTTTAAATCAAGGTATTGAAGCCAGTTATGTACTTATGGATACTTGGTTTACCCATGAACCACTCCTCAAATCCTGCCTTGACGAAGGTGTTGATGTTATAGGTATGGTTAAACAACTGAAATAAAAATATACATAAAAGAACTCCGTGCGATGCTACCCAAGTGCCGTAATGGCAACATCATAGAATCTGTTTTGGTAACCACTAAAAACGGTATCCCTGTAAAATTAGTTTATGTCAGAAACCGCAATAAGAAGCACGAGTGGCTTGTTATCTTAAGTACCAATTGCTCCTTATCTAATGAGGAAATCGTTCGTATATATGGAAACCGGTGGAGCATTGAAGTTTTCTTCAAATCCACAAAATCATTAATAAAACACGGAAGTAAGTTTCAAGATCGTAGCTATGATATGATGATTAGTCATACAACCATAGTTCTGACCCGATATATCATAACTGAATGGTTACTCCGTGAAGAAAAAGACCTGAAAACTTTTGGTGAACTCTTTTTCAGATTCAGTGACGACATTCAGGACATGGATTTTATTACTGCTCTTCAAAATATGATGAACTTAGTAGTTGAGGTTGCCAACGGCATCGCCACAGCTACAACAGATACTGTAAAAAGTCAACTTCAGCAATGGATTAATCAGCATGCCTCATTTATCAAGGCTTTATTCACTGATTTCTGCTGGGAAAGTTGAGTAAATAAGTTCAAAAATTCCTCATAATCTCGTATCTATAAAAATCATCGACTTCATCTACGTAACTCATAAACTCATCATTTGCAGTTAAGTTATTGTATTCATCCAAAAAAATATTTTCCAACTGATTATCTGATTCAAGTCTATTAATCAGGCTCATGGGCAAACCTAATCTCGCAAACTCTATCTTTATTTCATCCGTTGTACCATATATATATTTATAATATTCTTCATCGCTAATAACATCAAAATCATACAGCATAACAATAAGCTTATTAAGCTTATAACTTACAAACTGGTTTTCAATCTCAAGTTTAATTATTGCCAAATTTACTAATTCAACATCTGTTTTTGATTCTAAATCAACATAAACTTCCCTTGCATTTGTATCATATACTTCAGTTATGTATTTTACATCTCCAAACGATTCGCCAATATAAAATTGTGATTCGCCTTCTTTAATTCTTCTTTTAAAATAATTATACATTGCATTTATGTTTTGGTTTAACGATAATTTATGACCGTTATCTATATGGTATTTATAGAACTTTCGAGCTTTACTACTTTCTAAACGCTTTATTTCATAATCAATTATATTTCCTGTGTCTTCAATTAATAACCTGTATATTTTTTCTAGCATGTCTATACTATCATCAAATACCATTGTATTAATTCTATTCTCAACGATATTTGCAACCGTTTCAATATCTTCGTATATTGAGGTAAAACCTTCTTTTACCAGATATAAATATACTTTATTTTTATGGTTGTCTTCATTTAATATAAGTTCTTCAAAAGCAATAAGTTCTTCTACTTTTTTCTGTTTCTCAACGTCCTTAATATCCTCAATATTGAAATTTGATAATATTGGATTATCAACTACGTCAGTAATTTCTCTTTTTCTCAACAACGTAATTTTATTCTCCATATTACTTTCAACACGATTAAATTTTTCTGAATTCACAAAATGAACTTTAGGCATAAGTTTATTTAACTGACTCTCTGGACCACTAAATATGTTGTTCAAACGATTCACTCTTCCAATAAGATTTGTAAGTTCCTTATTTTGAAGCGAATATGTGTTCATAATAAACAAACAATCTATTGGCAAGTTCATTCCTTCTAAAATAACGCTATTAGCTACAATATATTTTATTTCCTTTAAATTTTTAAATTTGCTTTCCAAATATTCTTTTATCAGTTCCGGTAATTTGCCATGAAGATATACAATACCTTTTTTAAGGTAGCTAATTGCATAAAAATCTTCATGAACATTCTTCTTGATTAAATTAATAATATCACTCAATTTCTCAGTCATATCAATATCATCCAAATGATTAGATAACTCTTTTGTAAAAATCTCAATTTTTTTTGGCGAGCGATGATATATGAAGTTCTTTTCTAATGCATACGATGTTATATATTCTAAATAATCATATGAAATTTTCTCATGTTTATAAAACAAATTTAAAAACCGATTGTATCTTGTGATATCTCCATTAAGTTTCAATTCATATATATCCGATTCTTTTATATTAAAATATATTTTTTCTCCACTTACCGTTTGGTCGTTAGAAGTTTTCAAATTATCTGGGTTATCCAATAACGGTGTTAAATAAATCACTTTCAATTTATTATTTCTTACTTTACTCATACGTACAGCTCTCGTGAGTAAAATAGAACGACTATTTTTTTTCAGCATATTGTGAGCTTCATCGATAAATAACAAATCAAATTCAGTTTCATGCTTTTCCAAAAGCCTTAATGCACGTTCCTGAGTAAATATTGCAATAAATTTTGCTTCATTATCATACATTTCATCATGAACTATTACTTTTCGGTCAACACCAGCTTCTTTTATCGTCCTATATGTCTGCATTAGTAGAGATCTTGTTGGTACAATAATTCCGATTTTATTTTCTATATGTCCATAATCATTTATATAATCAATGATTATGGAGCTTTTACCATAAGATGTAGGAGCTATATAGCAAATCTCTTTAGAATCATTTTCAAGTATTCTATTTCTTCCAACATGCTGTTCCTTGGTTTCAATATACTTATCATGTTGAAATTCATATAATCTTACATTTGACATTGCATTATTCAACGACAAATCTTGAACAAGATCCAAATCATAAATTTTCTTTGCTATCGGATAAAATCCGAAATTCATTGAAAAATCATAGAGTGGCCTGAAATCCTCATGAATAAGTGAGTATTTTAAAATAATAAAATATGCAAATTCTAAATAGCTTTTAAAATTATTGTCTTTTTCATAATATCGAAGCAATACTATAGCACAAGCTAATATGTACTCTTTTTCTGTATTTGAAAGCATAATATCTTGACTTAACTTTTCAATTATTATTTTAAACTCATCCATTTTTGCCAATTGTGAATATCCGTACATTTCTTTTCTATTCATGATTTCCCCCGATTAAGAACGCAGTATCTCTTGTAAAATTTCAACTGAATATTTAGTCATGCAAATAACCAAAATATCTTTATATTTAAATTTACTAATACATTTTTCGACATCTATAATTATCTTTTTAATGTCCACATCTTCCCACTCATCGCAATAAAAGATAGTCGCTGCTGGTATAATATTGAAATTTGATATATGATCATACTTTTTTAGCGTAAAGTTATCAGCCATTCTTTTGATATTCTTTACTATGGTATCATTTGTATTTACGTCAAGTGATCTCGCATGGTGATAAGCATTTTTCCAAGGATTATTTGTTGTGTTTCCACTAATTTTATCGCACAAATCAGTATATGCCTCTTTTACTTTAGAAGCGTGACACATTCCTTTAGTATCACTCATACCCGATTTACTTTCCATTATCCATTCAACATCAGCCTTTGAATAGTAGCCATCAAACCCTTTCTTTATTGAATTTTCTTCAAGGTTCTCAAACAAACATTCTTGTTTGTAGCCAAATGAGTTCAAAACGAGATGTACAAAAAATTCTGCTACTGCACCCATTCTTGTTGTACTATCATTTTTCCGATTAAGAAACTCCAATAAATCCGCCTTAGCAACTTCGAGTGACGTCCCACTATCACCTGTACATATTGAAACGAGTAATTCATTAACATATTCAATCAAATCAACACTCAACTCATGAATGTCTAGCGTAATTAGTTTAATACTATTCTTTAATTTATGTTCCGAACAGGAAGTACCCGGTATAATCATAAAACTCTCCTTATCCCCAATATAATACAATTATATCAAAAAAATTATGCTTTTGTTGCTTTTTCTTATTTTATATAAGTTTCTTTAACAATTCTAACATAGTTTTCTCAAAATCTTTCTTAATTTAGCATTCCCAAATTGTAATACCTTTCCATCCCTCACTTTCAAGTGTTCTAATGTTTCTATTATCACGTTCAATGTTCTTTTGAATTTTAACTGCCCAATAATCTATATTTAAGTTAGGCATTACAGAATATTTACATCCATGCCAATGCCAAAAACAACCATTAATAAAACTAATTGTTTTATATTTCGGCAGTACAATATCCGGCTTACCTACATATCTTTTATCGTTAACTCTAAAGCGATATCCTGAGAGATGCAAATATGAACGAACCTTTAATTCAATAATCGTATCCTTATTTTTAATATGTGACATAATTTCACTACGTTTTTGCTTTGAAAACATATCACCCATAATTATCAGCTCTTCTTTTGTAACCATCCTATAACTAGTATATCAGATTTTCAAAAAAAGAGCAGCCGTTCATATGTTCGCTTAACAATATAATAAGAAAATGTTAGAATTATAAGAAATGCACTTTTAGGAGGAACGTATATGGCAAATGCCGGAAATTCTTTTGTAATAACAATAAAACAAACACATATCTCATGGGGTACTTTTCGATATACACACACAAGAGAACCAATTTATGGTGAAACATACATCCCAATACCTATCTATTATGCTGAAGAATTTAATATTTATCCTGAATTATTCATCCAGCCATGATCAACCTTAAAATTGACAGTAGGCCTCATTTTTAACCGAGTACAATCCTTAATTACGTATAGTTTCCCTAAAAAAGGGTAAACTAATCCTATAGATGTCACTTTTACGATTTTGAGTTGCCAATGTTCGTCAGTTACTCTTATTCCAGCTGTGGAAGCTGTCTTATGTTCTCAAGAGTTTCATAAAATTGATCTTTATACGGACAACTACTGCATAGCTTGAAATGAATATATCTTGCTGCTTTTACGATTTTTGAAGCAATCTTGAGCAGCTTTAAACGAATGGTGTCGATCTGCATCTTTTTCATGCTCTTCGGTAAAACCAATCGTCTGAAACAGTTAAACAGATTGTAGGCCAACACATGCAGTTGTAGTCGGTTGGCATTGACTACTTTGGGTTTGCTTCCAGTGGATGCGAATCCAAACCCTGACTTGCTTTCCTTGATGAAATTCTCCATGGTACCTCGATTACGGTAGTATCTTAGGATTTCTTCGGGTTTTAAGTCCATGTTAGTTACAATGAAGGAATACTGGGTTGTCAACTGGTTGAAAGGTTTCTCCGCTTTGACAACGACTCTGCGTGGATAGTCCCACTTGCTTGCTTTGTAATAAAATTCATCATAGCGGACAATATACCTTGTCATATCATTTTTCGTTGCTTCTATTATTTCATCATCAAGATGTTTGACGTTTTTGTATAAAATGTTATTTGCCTTCAATCGAATAGCATAGGATACACCATTGGTTTCGCATTGCTTGTATAAATCAGGTGTCGCAAAACCACTGTCCCCACGTAAATACAGCTCAATTTCTGGGTACTCCTTGGCGTATTCATCAAGTAAAGGCTGCATGAAATCGACAACTCCAGTGGAACTGTAGTCGGTTCCATCACGGAGTTCTGCTTTCAGCAGATCTCCGGTTAATCCGTCATAACACAACAATGGATGATAACCATGAGCGCTGTAATGATAGTTAAAAGCTTCACCTTCTTGTTTGCCATAGGTATTCAATAAGGTAGAGTCCAGATCAAGCAACACTTGCTTCGGACACTTTATTTTATAAGCGGAGGAACGCATTGCTTTTATGATAGCATCAAACTGTGGAAGAGTATCTTCATTCATACGGTTCCAGAATCTTGAGAGAGTTGGTTGTGAAGCAAGTGCCGTTTTACCGAGAATATTTTTAAACACAGGTTCATTTGTAAGCTCATCAGCATCATCATCTTCAAAATAACCGGCGATAATCTGATATACCATTTGACAAAGGTTCTGATCATCGGTATGTCGACGACTGGTCTTATCATCTGTTTTAAAGTTGCGGACATGCTTGTGTAAACCAAATTTGTGGGCAAATTCTTTGACTAGAAGTAGCCCGGAATCGGAGGATAAGTCGCCTCCTTCAAAATTTATTTTATTTTTACTATTGCTTTCTAATTGAAGTGCATTTAAACTAGACATATAAAGAGTTTCTCCTTTGTTTGGTTTTTGCTTAGTCACTTAAATTTTAACAAAGTTGGAACTCTTTTTCTATTGCTTTCTTTTCACTTTATAAGTGAAAAGAAAAAGTAATCAAAAACACTGTAACTACACGGCTTCAAACGCCGTTAAACCAAACTGGATGAATAATTCAGGTTTATAATTCTAATTATTTACCCGGTGATGATTTCGGAATAAACTTATTTAATTTTACAGCCTATGTTAATAATAAAGTCCATTCTCAAGGTGTACTTAAAGCTCAAGGCGGAAGTCATGCCGGATCTATTCATGCTAAAAATTTAAGTGGCTATCACGACTTAAAACTTCTCTCACCTTGGATTCATCATGCCAATATAAATGTAGGTGATGAAATAGAAATTTATTTCACATCACCTACTGATATAGAACTTAGAAAAATATAAACTAATGGAGATAAAAAATGGCAAAAGTAAGAAACACATGGTTCATAACACGTCCAGAACGTGATCCAAAATTTCATCCTGAAGCATTAAAATGTTTATATATATCAACAAATAATTTTTCTTTAAAATGGAAAGGTAATCGAGATGCACATAAACATTATGAAAAAAAATTAAATGAATATAATCTTAAACGTAATTCCATATCAAATGATGGTTCCGGTGGTCGAACATGGTGTGCTATGCTTAGAACCTTTGGATATTGCTACCTAAACAATGAAGGCTATTTAATCTTAACCAAAGTGGGTGAGGCTATCATTAATGGTAAAAATATATTTGAAAATCAAAAAAAACAAATATTAACGCTTCAAATACCTAATACTTATTTTTTGGAATCTGGCTTCAGACCAAAATTCAATAATGATTTTTCTATTCGTCCTGTTCGTTTCTTAATAAGACTATGCACAGATAGTCGCCTTAACTATTATCTTACTAAAGAGGAAATAGCATATTTTGTTTTATCAGCTAAAAAGGATACTTCATATGAAGCAGTTATCGCAAATATTGTTGTATACAGAACATGTACCTTTAATGATCAAATTCAAATGAAAAATGCTGTAGCTGTTAACCTTGATCATCGTGAACGTACAGACTCAGTAGCACGTGATTATTTCGAAGCAAATTCTGATGTTGCTCATACATTCATGATGATTGCTGATTTCACAGGATTAGCTGAATACAAGAGAAATGAAGGCTTGTTCGTTGATTCCGAATATCTCCAGTCAACAACAAACGAGTTAAATCATTATGATGAACGTTATCCATTTAATAATAGATTTAAATATTCTTTGACATTAATGGCTGAACATTCAGGGCTAGATATAGAATCCTTTAAAGCCTCTAGATATGGTAATAATAAACCGATGAGTAATGCTTTTAAAAACACAAAGCTATTAAGCGATATAAAATCTAACTTTCCATCAATATATTCTGTTCCTGAAGATGAATTTATATCTATTGCTACTAAGCGCGTAAATAAAAGAGAAGCCTACAAATGGTATAGCGAAATAAAAGCGGATGATAGCCTAGACAATCTGTCAGAAGAATTTGTCGAGAATTATCTATCATTACAAAATCCTCTTGATTTTGAGGATCATACTGGAAATATTTTTAAATCGATCGGGTTCGATGTTATTATGAGACCTAAGCATCAGGGTACGTCTAACACTGAAATTGAAATTCTAGTTGTCTTTGGCGATAAATGTGGCATTATTGACGCAAAGCTCTATCAGAAAAAGTTCAACCTTTCTGCAAATTTAGCTTCTCATATGGCTACAGAGTATATTCGTGAATATGATAGTTATGATGGAAAAGAGCTTGTATTTTATGGCTATGTAGCTTCTAATGAAATAGGCGGCGAAAAGAATTTGAACAAGATTACAGATTTAGCTCTTAAAAATATCATACACAGGGAAGTTAAAGGTTTTATTATCAATGCCAAGACACTTCTGTCATTTCTTGATTACTGCATAAGTAACGCCTTACCAGATGCTGAAAGAATTGACATATTTTTAAAATTGCCTCAAAACAAGATATATTCATCTTTTGAAGACTTAAAAAGTCTTCTGATATAAAAAAGAGAAGTGCACACGCACTTCTCTTTTTTATATCAGCGATTCCATTTCCCAATGCGGATCAATAAAATCATATTCAATTCCTGCAAATGTTTTTAATATTGCTTCAAAGATATACTTTGCTCCCAGAGGCGGTACAGCCATACCTATTTGTCTTCGTACTGCTTCTTTAGGTCCCTTGAATACATAATCATCTGGGAATGTTTGCAATCTTGCTCTTTCTCTATTTGTTAAAGCTCTTAATTCTTTATAATGGTACATATGTGTACCGCCGCCACCACTTCCTGTCACAGTATATGCTGGTCTGTTAGGATCAAGTCTTTTGTAAATATTGCTAAGTTTAGCACCTTTAACCTTCAGCCTGAGATGTTCTGGAATTCCAGCATACCATGCGTTTTCTCCCGGTGGTATATGGCTTAATCTATCAATTGTATTTTGAGGATGATTGGTTTTTTCGTTATTCTCTGGTTTATGTTCATAAGGTTTTTCCAACGCTTCTTGCGATGTAACATAGTCATCAGGATCTGTATACAAAGGTGCTGGAACTCTAAACTTTATTCCTTGCGCACTCAAGTCTTTCCTTATACCTACTATTATTATTCGGTGTCTTGCCTGTGGTACACCATACTGCTCAAACTTATAAAGATGGGGTGTTAGAACATACCCATAATCCCCTGCACTTTGTAGGTCTGAAAGTATCTTTTGAAATGCAAAGCCTTCATTCGAACTTTGTAATCCACCAACATTTTCTGCTAAAAACCATTTAGGGCTATGTTTATTAATAACTTTTACACCATATGAGTACAATGGTCCATACTCACCATCAAACCCTTTTTTTTCTCCAACATTACTGAAATCATTACACGGAAATCCAAAACAAAAACTATCTATTTTTTCTGTTTCATTTATATCAAGTTCCCTAACGTCTTTAACTTTAATACTATTTATACATGCTTTATCGTCTTTCGAACAAAAATTATGCCTATATGTTTCTACTGCATATTCATCATAATCGTATGCCCATGTGTGTTGAATTGAATATTCAATACCCAAACTATCAACAACCTTAGCTAATCTTGCAGCTAATGCCAGTCCCCCCGGACCGGAGAATAATTCACCTTTTTTAAAAACTATATTAGATTTCATTATACTACCTACTTTCACGTTACTAACTACATTATTTTAACATACTTTCATTTAAAATGCAGCCTCAAAATCTACTTCAAACCACATATTTCTTGATAATTACTCCTGAATTATTCATCCAGCTATGAGCAATCTCAAAATCAAATGTTGGCATATTTTTCGAAAGAGTTCGTTCACAATTTTACATGATTTCCCTATAAAAGGGCAGACGAATACTTCAGATGTCACTTTAACGATTTTAAGTTGCCAATGTTCGTCAGTTACTGTTATTCCAGCTGCGGAAGTTGTCTTATATTTTCGAGAGTTTCATAAAATTCATCTTTGTATGGACAACTACTGCATAGCTTGAACTAAATATATCTTGTTGCTTTTACGATTTTTGATGCAATTTTGAGCTGCTTTAAACGAATGGTGTCGATCTGCCTCTTTTTCATCCTCATCGGTAAAACCAATCGTCTGAAATAATTAAATAGATTATACGCCAACACATAAAGTTGTAATTGGTTGGCATTGACTACTTTAGATTTGCTTTCCTTAATGAAATTCTCCATAGTACCTCAATTACGCTAGTATCTTAGGATTTCTTCTGGTTTTAAGTCCATATTGGTTACAATGAAGGAATACTAAATGCTCAACTGGTTGAAAGGTTATTTGCCTTCAATCGAATAGAATAAGATACACCATTTGTTTTGCATTGTTTGAATAAATCAGGGGTTACAAATCCGCTGTCACCACGCAAGTACAAATCAATATCAGGATACTCTTTGAAATATTCATCAAGTTAGTGGTTGCATAAAAGAGACAACCCCAGTGGAACTGTAGGCTGTTCCATCACGGAGTTCTGCTTTCAGCAGAGCTCCAGTTAATCTGTCATAACAGAGCAAAGGGGGCTGGTCGTAACCGATGATTACTGCTCGCCCATGCAATCTGGGTGATAACCATGAGCGCTGTAATGATAGTTGAAACCTTCGCCTTCTTGTTTACCATAGGTAATTCAATAAGGTAGAATCAAGATCAAGCAACACCTGTTTCGGACGCTTTATCTTATAAACAGATGAACGCATTGATTTTATGATGGCCTCAAACTTTGGAAGCGTATCATCATTCATACGGTTCCAGAATCTTGACAGAGTTGGCTGTGAAGCAAGTGCAATTTTTCCGATAATACTTGTAAGCACAGGCTCATTTGTAATCTCCTCGGCATCATCATCTTCGAAATAACCGGCGATAATCTGCTAGACTATTTGACACAGATTTTCAACATCTGTATGACGACGACTGGTCGTATCATCCGTTTTGAAGTTGCTGATGTGCTTATGGAAACCAAATTTGTGGACAAATTTTTTGATTAGAAGAAGCCCGGAATCGGAGGATAAATCACCTCCATGGAAATTTACTTTTATTTTACTATTGCTTTTTAACTGAAATACATCTAAACTATACATAAAAAGTTTCTCCTTTTTATAAATGATTTGTGGTGAATTCATTCTATCAAAATTGGAACTCTTTTTCTATTGTTTTTTATTCACTTAATAAGTGAATAGCAAAAGTAATTAAAGATGCTTTAATTACGCAGTGTCAAACGCCGTTAAACGAAACTGGATGAATAATTCAGGTTTTGTTATTTTTATATACCGTCAATAAAAGAAGCTTTCTTAGGCTTCCCTTATTACGTGTATTGTAAATGTTCCCACTTAACTCAGATTACAAGTTTTATAAGAACATCACTTATTTTCAAGTAAATCAACAATTCTGTGTAACCCTAAAAAAGAAAGGATACTGCAATAATATTAATAATTAGCCTGAATAACTTCAGTATACTGAAAGTTTTTTTGTACAACATTAAACTCTATTTAGGGTATTCTTCTAACATTGCTTCTATTCTGTTGTAATTTTTCTCTTTTGAGTAATCCAATGCGGTCTTACCCAAATCATCTGTTTTGGATAATACAGCACCTGAATCCATTAGAATTCTACAGATCTCTTCTCTTCCAAACCATGAAGCAAAAATCAATGCCGTCATTCCATCACTATTGGTCAATTCAATATCTGCACCATTTTCAATTAAGACTTTAACATTCTGTCTATCATCCGCCATGATTGAATACATCAACGGTGTATGACCATCTGGAGAAAATGCATTCACATTAGCGCCTTTATCTATTAGTTTCTTTATTGTATCTGCATTCTCTGTTTGCATACTCGCAGTCAATATTGGCTCATTATTATTAGCACTCACATCTATTCCGGCATTTATAAACAACGAAACTTTCTTTTCTTCATTAAGCTCAATCGCTTCTAAAAACGCATCATCCGTATAAGGGATCTTGTTGATCTTTAGAATCAATAAGGATATGTTCGACACGTTAATATATAATATAGCCATTATCACAAACAATATAATGCCTAATAGAAGTGGCTTTTTCTTAATATTCATCCTTTTTCTCCCTTATAATATAGTCAACAATCTCAGCCGTAAATGTTTGCAAGTCAAACTCATCAATCAACGTTATAATTTGAGCTGGAGTATCTCCATAATAATAAACAGTCCCGATCTCTACATAGGCAGAACATGCTATTTCAGTAGTTGAACCCACAGCACCACTAAATGTAATTAGTCATTACGTATCGAGTTGCTTTCTATTATAAAAGTAACTTGCATTTTATTCAATCAGATTATTTTATAATCATATTGAAGCTCGTTCAATTTGAAAACCATTTGCATCAAGTAGAAACGTTTTATTTCTATCAATAATTTCATCAAACGTGTTCCATGAATCTACCGTATAACCTACATATGTACGTATTGCAACCTCTGGCTTATTCTCTGGGCAGTCAAAAGTAATTCTCGGTTCGAAATTGACAGAAGACTTTTTTGCTCCTTTATTTAAATTCACATCCCATTCGGCACTACTTGTCGATAATGACACATCAATTTCAGTATCATCAATATCTCTAGTGTAATTCAATCCCAAACTAACACCTGTTTTTCCGAAACTAGCCCCTATATCAACAGAATAACTTGATGATTTAATAGTTCTAGTGGGCCCAAATGCATCACGAAACACACTCTCGCTTATACCTTCTAAAGATACTTGTAATTTTTCCCCTTTATATTTATCCTCATAGTCTCCGTCCAAATCATACCCAGGTGATCCTGTTATATTCGCCTTGACTATATAATAATCTTTTGAATGATAATTTTGTACAGTATAGAACTTATAGGAAATAGAAAGTTTACCTTTAGGTTCTCTCGTAGATGTAGCCTCATACTCTCCTAAATATGTACCTGAGTCAGCCGCTGAATTCACTGTCTTTAATTTCTTAGCTCTTATATCTTCAATTATTTCTTCCACTAATGCATAGTCAAACTTATCCTGACTACCAATATTGATTTCATGTACACCAAAAGAGCCTTGATTCTTATAGTAAACTGAAGCAACATTAATTCCTTTATCCCGTTTAATACTTTTGCCTTCTTTTGATAACTTTTCAATTTTTTCATCTTTTTCAATATTTTTAGGAGCAAATGGAACATTTAACACACTGTTAAGAGATTCTTCTCCTCCATCTTTTAACAATACTATAATACCTCCATCGTCCATAAAATCCTGGTAAACATCTTTATCTTTCTTCGCTTTGTTTTCGAGCTCCTCAATTCCCTCTTTTGTTATCCTTATTACTGCTTCTTCTGATTTATTATTTCCTATTTCGTCTAAAGTAATATACTCTGTCTCCACATCTTTCGCATATACCTCTTTAGACATATATGGCGTACATATTAACGCAAATATCAATACTATACTAATTTTTTGTTTCATTATAAGCTTCCTCTCTTTCATCTTACAATATATCACTTATAGTTATCGTATGGCTATGCTCTTTTTTACCCTCGTATTTAGTAACATCATTTTTTTCTATGTCTCTAAGATGACGTATGGAACATATACCATGTGCTAATTCCTCTTGTGTCATCTTTTTTGTCTTCTTAGATAACGTATAATTTCTCCATTAACCCTTAAAAGTTGTATTTCAAATGATACATTCATTCTTCTGAAGTTCAGACGGCCTTACAGTTTACGAATACATTTATCAACAATATGCTAACTCTATAATCCTCGGTCTTGAACATTCAAGACCTTTTTATATACCATGACATCAAATTCAATCATCCGTTATTTTACTATTTTGACATCGCTAATGTTACCCTGATGCTTTCGGTAGTAAAAAGTTAACATCGATGCTCACCAAATAATACAGCGAGATTGATTTAAGACAATCGGTCATATTCCGTGAAGGCAAGCTTAATAAATCCACTATGCTAATAAGTTCCAAATTAAACTTGCGTGAATGAGTACACCGACCACTTAGTGCATGCGAATCGGTAATTTTGAGCACTCCATCCGGTTAACCAGTGCACGTTATTCGGACAGAGTGCAATTGATTAATTAGTCCTCAGCTTTCTTTGACTTATGAATTCCATGTCTCTCACGCATTGAAATATTACCTTCAATCATGACTTCATATGAGTTAGGAATAATTCTATCTACAATAGCGTCAGAAAGCATAGTGTCTTCTTGATCTCCTATTCGAGAGTACCAACCTTCGGAATGAAACTGCGTACAAAAAATCATTGAACCCCGAATCGTACGTACTTCGATTATTTCAAGAAGTTCTTTAGCTTGATCACCATCCAATGGCGTTAATAAGAATTCATCAAGAATCAATAAATCGACCTTCTGGATGTTTTTCTTATACTTAGCAAAGGTTCCTTCCATTCGTGCAATAGCTAATTCATTTAGTAAATCAGGAATCCTTATGTATTTTACTGACATAAAGTTCTTACATGCAGCAATTCCAAGTGCATTTGAGATATATGTTTTCCCGTTACCTGAGGCACCTTTTAATATTATGTGATGTTTCTCGCTTATATAGTTACATGAAGCAAAATTTAATATTTGACTTCGATCCAGCTTGCGATCTTGATGATATTCAATATCTTCAATGCAGGCACCTGGGAACCTAAAACCAGCGGAACGAATTAGCCGATGCTTTTTATTAGATCTACGCTTGTCCCATTCTTTATCAACTAACATTCCGAAACGGTCTTCAAATGTAAGATCATTGAAGTCACAACTATTGCACTGTTCTTCGAAAGCACTTGCCATACAGGACATTCGCATGTCATGGAGTTTATCTAACGTTGATTGTTTGATCATTATTGTTCACCTCCGCGACAGTAAGACGAATTTCTAGAAATACCATATTCTGCTGAGGAAGAAGGCTTTTTCGGTGTAGGTTTACGTTTATCCTGTCCGTTCTTAAGTATGGTTCTAATATTTTTAAGGCTGGGACTTGGAGTATAGGATAATGCCTTCTCGCAAGCAGCTTCTAAACGCGAAGTCGAATAGTTGTCAGCTAGTTTCATTAACGAAGCACAGGCCTTGTACCCTTGTTGTTCTACTCGGTGAGAGTAGAGGAAATGCTTAATTACGGTTTGGGTAGAATTTCCAATATCAGTAGCCCATCCGATAAACGAATCTGTATTATAGTTCAAATATTTACGGTGGTTCTCAGGCATATGTTCCGGTATATAAATCGGTTCAGGCGAATAACTGACACGCACATGAGAAGCAATTCTAAGATGCTTATAAAAGGCTTCAATACATTTTTCAGTCGTACGTATCTCGACTTCTTTACCAATATATTCATGAGGTACTGAATACTTGCAATTCCCATCAGTTATGAGATAATCAGGTTGTATGGTGGCATCTGACCAGATGGCTGTTTCATACTGGGAAGCAGGTAAAGGCATTAGGAAGGATTTTTCTTCTTCTTCAAATGCAGTTCGTCTGCTTCCTTCTTTCTTTTGGAAAGATTTGTTATTGTATTCTTCGAGCTTTTCTCTCACTGCTTCATTGAGTTCAGCATATGAGAAGAATTTTCGATTACGAAGTGCGGCAATAATCCATGTGGACATAACCCCTACAGAACCTTCAGCAGAGGGTTTGTCCTTAGGCTTTATTGGTCTGGCTGGTATAATTGCTGTTCCGTAGAACTCAGCCATTTCGTGATAGGAACGATTAAGTTTTAGTTCGTTTCTTGTATTCTTAATAACTCCAGTTTTTAAGTTATCAGGAATTAAGATACGCGTAGTACCACCAAAATATTGGTATGCATGGATATGAGCCTCTATCCAATGATTGGACTTCATATCAGGGAAAGCTTCAGCATATCCATAAAGGCTACATGGTAAACTAGCAACAAAAACATAAGCTTTCATCTGTTCCCCTGTGATGTTGTTAGTTACATAAAGTGTCTTGCCGGCCCAATCAACTTCCATTTTTTCACCAGGTTTATGATGAATTCTAAGCGTTGCTTTTTTTGAAGCAACGAAGGCATGGTACTTATCATTAAACTGTGTGCTTTGATAAGGTATAACATGTTCAGCCTCACAGTTGGCACAATACTCCGCCCATAGTAGTGAGAGAGTTACTCCAGGCTTGGCTAATTCTTTGTAAACATACTCGTAGTCTGGAAGTTTTCGCCCGTCACGAGATTTACGTTCAGGATATAGCAGTGTTTGTAAATCCTTATTAGTAAGGTTATCAGGAATTGGCCAGCTAATATCGAGTGCTTCTGCACGTCGATGAACATCAGCAATAGTGTTACGCGAACTACCAACACTGGCAGCTACATGAGAGTTGCTGTGATCTAGACTTTTAAGTCTAATAATTTCGCGATAATCAATCATAATTATCGACCTCCTATACATTAGTCACGTATAACACGTGCTAATCTTAGTATAGGATAACTAAAAATGAACTGCACTACTTAGCGGAAGGCATGCACTCGATGAGCGGTTATGCTGCTCTATTTTACCGATTCACGTGCACTTTTTAGACGGCGTACTCACGTGAATCAATAATAATAAAATAGTTTATTTAGTTTTCACTTTAAAATAGACTGACGGAGGTTTTCTGCGATTAATAGTCGAGTGATGTTCGATACAATTGTATTTGTTGATAAACACTCTTAATTTAGAACTGGCAACACGCAAGTTTTTATCTGCCCCTCTCTCCATTCATTATCCATATTGATTTGTAATGAATATTCATCGTTCAACCTCTTTAGATAAACTCCCGTCAATTGGTGTTTACAATGGTGAACATACTGATATACTCATTTCAAGAATAATAATCATTGCTGAAACTATTATTATTTTATTCATGAACTCATCCCTCTTATGTGTTAAGTAGTGTCAAGTTTGACACTACTATTTCATTTCCAAGTTCGTGGTCTTAAAGGTTAATATCTGGTTCAGCATGGATGCTTTTCTCTTTGGGTTGCTTATTACAACTTCCTCCGTCCTCATTCTTCTAAGCGATACAA
The DNA here is from genome assembly GCA_965140555.1 of Vallitaleaceae bacterium. Lineage (GTDB taxonomy): Bacteria > Bacillota > Clostridia > Lachnospirales > Vallitaleaceae > UBA1351. Next base: position 489,188 of record OZ223259.1, read on the forward strand.
TGTGCTTGACTCTGCTGATATTATAGGTCATCATATCTGCCACCAAAAACGGCACCATTCATCTTTGCATAGGAACGCTCATGCAAAAGCGCCTCTTGATGATACTTTGGGTTCGTATATTTTTTGTAATAATACGCTTTAATCAATTCTAAGTCTTTTCTATATTTCTCTACTTCCATAGCACATACTCTCGTCCACAAAAGTCTATCTATTGATACAATGAAAATATTGTCTTCTTCATTAGCTTCTTTCTTGAAAAAATTATAATCAAGGTGAGCAATACTTCGCCATATCTCAAATTTATCTATGACCATTCCTAAATCTCCATATAAGTCTTTTCTCTGGTCAGGATATTTTTGAGCTAAATTTTGATAATCATCATCCGTTATTATAAGGTCAATGTCATCACCGGACTTTCTCATTTCGTAATACTCCATTGCCATGCCACCAATAAGAATAGGCTTTTCCGAAAATGACAAATTATTGGATATTAACATTTTGTTGACACGATTTACTACATTATTCATTATAATCCTCCTCATACCTGCTGTGTATTAATAACATCCTATCATATTTAGCATCATAAATAAACACCTTCAAGCCATAGAAGAACTGAGATTACGAGAAGAATATGCAACAGAACATATTATGTTTTCTTACAAAATTGGTATTGGAATGAATCAACTTATTATTTTCACATATTGTATCTCCTCATCATCTCTTGATATTTCTTCATAGCCAATCTTGGTATATAAATGCTGATTTCCTACACTAAACACTGGGGTTGACAATTGCCACTCTATAATGTCTGAGTGTATTTTTTCAATTAACTCCATTACTTGATATCCATAGCCCTTACCTTGATATATGGGATCAATTACAAAATCCTCGAATCTCATTTTAGTCTCTTCTATTGGAATTAAGAATAATCCCCCAATGATTTTATTATCCAAAACAATTTTATATGCAATAAAATTAGCGATAATATAATTTTCAGATTCTACTTTATCGTACCCAGGGGGACCTCCATTTCTGCCTAAATATGTATTTATTTCCTTGTTAAAAGCTTTTATCTTTATTTCCGTTATTGCTTCTGCATCTTCAAAAAGCGCTCTTTTAATCTTTAGCATGATTTACTCCCTCTACTTAATGAATGATTTTTGTTATTTTACGTATTTCAATGACAGCACTATTATATCATGTATACATTGTGTGACAACATATTCCAGTGTCTGCTAAACAGAATATTCATGTAGGATTAGATGATCAGAAAATATAATTAAAGGATGTTGTTCACATGTTTTCAGTAATAAAAAACAGGAGAGCTCAATTTTCTTAGCTTTCCTGCTATTTTTCTTAGAGTGCAAGATGATATTTTAAAGGTTTCGGATTATGTGAATGCCCATGGAAAGGAGCTTTTCGGCACATTGTTTTGTGGGAACTCAGAGAATCTCTTAATCAAATATATCATCAACTGCTTTTTAATTTATGAACTCAGACATAACCCAAAATTTTTAGTTCTCTACCCAATTTTCTTTTAACTTATCATAATTTTGATTAGTACTGATAGATCTGTCTTGAGAAAAATCATATTTTACAAAATCTTTTATTATTCTCTTAATATTAGTTGTTGATCCTGAATATTTTTCATCAAAAAATAAAGAGCTTTTAAAAAAATTCTGTATTTCCTTGCGTAGTAAAGAATCATATTTCAAATCGCAGTAATAAAAAAGTGCTGCCATATATATCGCAATACCTATTTGAAATTTGTACTTTCTATTTGTCACTTCTGAAAACAATTCCGCTGAAAAAGGATAGTCCACCTCAGTGTGAATAAATTTCATAAACATATTAAATTTATCAAAAATTTTCTTAGTATTCGCAATGTCTTCTGATTTGTTTAAATACTCTTCTCTTTTCGTTAGCATGAATTTTTCTGCTAATTCTGGAGATCTTCCACTTATTACACTAAACCCATTCTCTAAAATCGAAAGTATTGTAAATATATGTTGATGAACTTTTTGTTTATCTTTCCTATCCTTTGTTATGTTATATATAGTATATAAGCATGAATCTTCAGCTTTATATTCTCTCAAAACAAATTCAGATATATATTCACTTGTTAATGAATGATAAGTAGCTGCTCTTATTTCCTGATCTTCAAGTGGTTTAGTTTGTTGATTATATCTTTTAAATAATTCAATTTCTAAATCATCATCATTTAAATTATTAAACTCTAAAACAGAGATATGTGATGTTAAAATTCTAACTTGATCATTCATATCTAATTCCGAAAAATACTTATCTTCATATTTCTCTTGGTTTAATATCACTAACCCTTTCAATTTGAAACGATTATTAATAAATCTATAAATGGCATTCAATCTGTGTCTTCCATCCATAACATTTCGAACGTTAGAGCTTTCATTATCAATTTTAACCAAAAAGACTTCAGGAATAGGAATATTCAGAAGTAATGATTCTATTATAAGACTTTCTTCTTTCTCTTTTGCCCTATATGCTCTTTGATATGGCGGATTTAGAATAATTGCTTGGAGGATTTCTAAAGGATTCCTATAATCCTTTTTTAAATATTTTTCTCCTTTATCGATAAATGAAACCATATCTTGTATCGATATTAATGGTCTGCTAAATGAAATTTGTTTTATTAGCTCTTCTTTCGTTTTTTTTTCATTCATTATCCTTCTCTCCCATCAATTGATATTTTAAATTTAATACTTCGTACTGCATTATCTAAATCTGGATATATACTTTCAAACGTCATTCCTATATTAAATAATTCTTTTATAATATCAAATTTAATTTCCTTTGGTATTATAATCAGTGATATAAATTCACCAATCTCTGATAACAATGCATAATTGCCATTTATAGTTAACTTTATTCTTTTAGGAAATAACAAAAATACTCCTCTTTGAAAATGAATTCTGTCATTAATTGAATCTGACTTTATAAAAATCGGTTTATCAATATCATCTAAAATTTCTTTCGTTAATAATCCATTTATATACTTGTAATCATAATCGCTACAATCAACAACTTCATCAATATTATGAAACCGTTCATTCAGCTTTTTAAAATCAATAAAAATAATTAATCCGTCATTCTCCTCATCTAAATTTTCTAAAGCAAATAGTAAAGATACCAAATGCGATTCAGTAAAGTCTAACATATATGTTGGAACTCCATAGTGCTGAGCAAATGCTGCCAATTCCCATGAAGTTTTTGTATTTAATTCTGGATGATAATGCGTAATTTTTCTTTTGAATTCAGACAACATACTTCTTACTTCTATATTTGTATAGTAAATCCCATTTTTACATCGATGTCCCGATGGTAAAAATTTATACCTGTAATTGCTATGACCTCTAGATACAAAGTCATTTTGTAACTCCTTTATTATATCTATATATTCACCTAAACTATTTATTTCATGTATTTCATCATTATCAATATTATACTCATTGCAAAGGAATTCATATATATTAGAAGTGCTTTTTTCGTTTATATCATCTGTCTCTTCCACTTCCATACTATCTTCAGTAGGATTAGCGAACTTCATATTTTCCCTTAAATATTCCCTTGCTTTATTTTTTATAAATAAGTCATACGTACATATCGAAAAAATTTTTTCGTATTTATACTTCTCCTCATCTTTTTGAAATTCAAGTATAGTTTCAGCCTTTAATTTAATTGTAGGATTTATCTCACTATAATATTTTTCTAATTCACCTATCATTAAATTATTTTCTGTATCTTTAAATTTATTCTCTGAATTTATAATCATATCCTCAAGATTGAGATTAATGGATGAATCTTCTAAGCCCCTTATTAACTTTTCAACAAAAATACTAGATTTTTCTTTATCATACACTTATTTCACCTCTCTTTTATTAATTGACCCGAATTATTCATCCAGCTATGCGCAACCTTAAATCTGAAACAATCAAACAAATTATACGCCAAAATATGCAGTTTTAGCCTGTTAGCACTAACTACCTTGGATTTGCTTCCAATGGAAGTGAACCCGAACTTTAACTTACTTTCTTTGATGTAATTATCCAAGGTAAGTCGGTTACGATAGTATCTTAGAATCTCTTCGGGTTTCAAATACATATGGGTTAAAATGAAAGAATGCTGAGTCGTCAGCTAATTACAAAGTTTTTCCACTTTAACAATGATCCTTCATGGATATTCCCCGTTTCCGGCTTGTTAATAAAATTCATCATAGCAGAAAATATACTATGTCATATCATCTTTCATTACTTCAAGTATTTCATAATCAAGATGTTTCACTTTATCATGCAAAATGTTGTTCGCCTTTAAACGGATAGCATAGGACACACCATTGACTTCACATTGCTAATACAAATCAGGTGTTGAAGCCCCACTTTCACCACTCAAATATAGATCTATATCGGGATACTCCTAGTAGAGACTGCACGAAAACCTTCACCTTCTTGTTTACCATAACTATTTAATAAGGTAGAGTCCAGCTCTAGCAACAACTGTTTTGGTCGCTTTATCTTATAGGTAAATGAACACATTTCTTTTATTATTGCATTAAACTTTGGAAGAGTATAATCATTCATATGGCTCTAGAACCTTGAAAAGGTCGGCTGAGAAGCAAGTACTGTTTTGCCGAGAATATTCGTAAATACGGGTTCATTTATTAGCTCATCGACATCGTCATCCTCAAAGTAAACGGCGATGATTTAATAAACCATTTGACAAAGAATCTTATTATCCTTATGATGACGACCGATTTTTTATCATGCATATTGGAGTTGCTGACATGCTTGTAGAAACCGAATTTATGAGCAAATTCTTTAATCAGTAAAAGCCCAGAATCAGAGGATAAATCGCCTCCATCAAAATTTATTTTGCTTTTACTACTGCTTTATAATTGAAGTGCACTTACACTAGACATATAAAGAGTTTCTTCTTTTGTTGTTATGGTATGCAGTAACTTCATTCTGACAAAATCGGATCTTTTTTTCTATTGTTTTAGCTTCACTTATTAAGTAGGAATTAATAGTAGTCAATAACACTGTAATTATGTGGCACAATGTGTAGTCACAAATAACTGAATGAATAATTCAGGATTTATTATATTATATACTTAATACCTGAATTATTCAACTTTCAATAAATATAACCGTTACTTATTAGAGCGTTAAAAACAATTATTATGAACTATGGTTCATTTTGAAAGCAAGGTCATGGCTCTAAATAATACGGGAAAGAAAGACAGAAAGAAAAAGAACAAGAGACTCCCCACTTTCATAGAACGAAAGTGGGGAGTCAAAAACATTCAATAATTTAGATCTCTGATGAATCCAAATCTTTAGGAAAACAATCTAGCGAATAAATATTGTGTAAATATTGTTGACCTCTAAATTGGCACATCTCGGTTTCGATACTACATGTAAATCCGAATCTTTCAACTAATCTGATAGATTTTGAGTTATCAACATATATATGAGCATGTACTTGTCTTACCTTCATGTCATTTTGAGCAAAATCTAGAATTGCTTTTAACGCTTCACTCATAAGCCCCTGTCCCCAATACGCTTCTTGAAGGTCATACCCCATATCAACACAGTTTCTATTTTTATCCCAACAATGAAAACCGCAGGTACCAATTTTCGCATTGTTATCTTTTAATGTTAATATCCAACGGTGCTGTATTCGGGGTTCTGGCTGTAAATAAAAATTAATTAATTCATCCGCTTTGTCTAAGCTGTTTAATGGTTCTGCATCGAATAAGTATCTATTTATACTATCATTCGAAAAATGGTTTAAAATAAAAGCCCTATCCTCATAAGAAATATTTTTCAATAGCAATCTCTCGGTTTCAATCTCGTGAAAAAACATAATATATTCTCCTTTTTTTGAAGGATTACTGGTATAAACTCCTCCATATAATGTTATTTTTTATCATTTCAATTTCCTCCTTTCCTCAAAATATTTATTATATCGCCAGTTTGCGTTATAACCAAAATTATATACATAATAAGCGGTTTGCCAAATCCTTTTATATCAACGTTCTAGCAATATGAAATTGTCTCAATTAATTTCTTCGCTCTCAATAGACAAAATTTTGTATTCACCGTTTACAAACTGCATAACAAAAGTCGCTTGGTATTCACTTGTTGGATTTTCTTCAATATTATTCGTTAATGTACTGGTAAATGTTACTATGTCATCATCAACAATCACTTCGCCAATCAATATATCATAATAAAATGCTCCCATAAACGGATAATAGCTATATGTGTCACTCTTTTCAGAGTACTCTTCAATTTGCGAGTAGTCCACTACGGTATTAAACTTGCTTGATATATACTCATTAACGATATTTGCCGGCACCGTAATCATCTCAGTACCCTTATTAAAGTATTGATAAATCTCAGATCGCATACTCCAACGCATATAACTATCAGAAGGCTTAACCATATACATATCATCAATTATTGAAAGACCGGCAAACCATGTTGAATCAATTTCGTCATTTGAAATAAGTTGGTCAACAACACTCACAGGAATACTATATGTAGCTGCATCTGAATCATAATATTCATCAAAAAGTATCCAATATTCAAATGTCTTTATAGGGTATGTACCGGCACTCATCATATATTTTAACGCACTTTTATAATCGATAACATCTTGCTCATCAAAAGATGATTCAAAATCAAACACTAGAAAATAACTGCTTACAATCTCTGTAAGAATTGTATTGTTTAATTCATGTATATTATCCTTTATTATTCGTTCTGAAACTTCCGCTTCAATAGCATCTTCAACTTGTGTTTTGACATTGTCTCCGTTTTCTATTTCAGCATCATCAGAACCTATTCCATTTTCACTTTCTATTGACTCACTATTGTTCTCATAACTGCTGTTTCTAACATGCTCATTATTAATATTACACCCCGTAAAACCAAATATAATTATTAAAACCGTCGCTATACTCTTCTTTAGACAACTCATTATTCCCCCTCCTGTTTAACTGCTTCTCTTTATCTATCAATGCGATTATATCATTAAATTCTATATACTACTACTTTTCGGAATTTGTACATAAAAAACACACCCAAGGTTAAGTCAATTTTATTTTTGTCGATGCTGATGGAAGAACTAATATTAGAGAAGTGGATTTAATGGGACATTTCGAAATATCCACTTCTTATGACTATATCTATGAATAATAATGAAAAGACTGAAAGAAAAAAAATTATAACATATTCTGAATGCTTCTATTTGGATTTGCCCAAGTAATTCTATCATCAACCTTACGTACTAAGGAGTAACAAACGGGTTTAAAGTATTTTAGCCAAAAACTTCTCCCACTACTATTTTGTGATTCAAAAACTACAGCACATCTTTTATAGCCTTTTGATGAGGCTTCTTCAATTACATTTTGAAGCAATGCTTTTGCAATGCCTTGTCCTCTAAAATTATCTCTAGTATATGTAATACCAATACTAACAGTATCGTTATCAGATAGAATTTGGACATCATTAGATTTCTTATAACTTACTTCCATCATTGAAATAATATTTCCTTTATTAACAGCGAGCCACAAAGTATTATTAGGATTTTCTAACCACTGATTTATATCCTCTGCATTTTCAGCATGCATCATTGGTAAATAAATAGGTGAAGAAGCCATGTACTTTTTATACTCAAAAAATAAATGGACAACTTCGTCTATGTCATCCTTATTAAATTGTCTGATTTCTATATCATTGTTAATATTTCCTGATAAAAAATTCAAATCCCGAACAGCATCAACTACATGTACTCCAAAACCATTCCAAAACAAGATATTCAATACTTCATCATCATGTGCCATTATAGATATAGCATGGTTAAGGCATCCATTTTGAACCCATATACTGGATGCTTCCTCATATAGTTTTTGATATACTTCAGACTTGTCATTACAAGTAACAGCATGTGACCATTCAGGACAGTAGATGCCGCGTTGAGACCCTTTGAAATTGGAAATAGGAATCCCTATAAGATATCCAATAACTTCGTTGCTATCAACAGCAACTACTCCAATAGATTTTTTATATAAATCATAAATTAATGGTAAAATATTACTCTTATCCTCATATTTTATGGGAAGAAGATTTTGATTTTCTCTTGCTTTTACATAGTTTTTTATAAAAAGTTCTGGTATATATTCTAAATGATTATCACTAAACTTAATTATTTCTATATCGGACCCTCTCCTTCTATAAATAATTGATTTAAAAATTATCTATTACTATATAACACTTAACTAAGTATACATTTCTAAATAAAGGAAGTCAATCAGTACAATAAAGTGTCTCTTCTGCACATTGCACAAATGTACACTTCTCATACAAGACATGATAACGGTTACTCGTTGTTCTCTTCGAGTAAACGGTTATCAATAGGAGCAAAACTCTTCTTACATGAACAAGGCACTATAGCCTGAAATTACATCAAAGGATGTTGCACTCATGATTTTCAGAAACAAAAAAACAGGAAAGCTTGATTTCACTAGCTTTCCTGCCCTTTTCTATAAAGAGCGCGAGACGGGATTCGAACCCGCGACCCTCGCCTTGGCAAGGCGATGCTCTACCACTGAGCCACTCACGCATTATTTATCTAATTAGGCGAGATTCTTTTTACAACAGTATATATAAAATCTTCTGTAAAACCTCGGAATATTATAATATACTATTCTCCGGCAATTGTCAAGCATCTTTTCATTAACATGTTGCATCCTATAGAGAACTATAGGATGCTTTTGTATGCTTCGTTGTTACTTCTTTCTTATATGCATATGTGGACTCCATCATCTTACCTGTAACGATATTGCCTATCTCCTCTGTTACCAAGGGCATTTCGATAACAGTATGGTCCTCATCGGCAATTATGGAGCAAGTAACATCACATAGTCCGGTTACACGCGAGATAAGGCGTCTACTTATACCGACATTTTGAATATGTTCATAGCTTATGATTGTCACTGTACGGGTGAAAAAGCCCCGACTAACCAACATATACGATGTCCCTAGTTCATAACCGCTCGACAAGTATTTGAGTACCGTTAATAGAACATAGCCTACTATAAGGACAACTACACCACTATAGAACGCAATGCCGGGTAACAGCTCTCGATATATAATGGTGTAGTATCCGATACCGATTGCACAAAGGAGTGGAATCATCCAAGACCATAAACTGTGTAGGTAATAAAGGCGTGATGGGTGTTTTAACTCTTGCTTCACGACATCCTTATACTCCGGAAGAAGACCGTCCATGTATTCTTTCAATTGGTCACGCTTACAAGCCAAAAGAAGATACGAATTTTCTTCTTCGTCATTTCCCATACCTACATTAACCAACTCCACTTGATATAAACCAAACAATCGGGCAAAAAAGGGTTGTTTCACCGTAATTGCATTAATTTTCTCTATAGGAATGGTCTTACGACTTCGATTATATAATCCCTGTTCAATAAAAATACGATTCTTATCGCGAAGGACTTGGAAATTATATGCATCTGTGACACGTTTAAAATTACTGTATAAGGTTTTTCCAATCGCCAAAAGGGTAGCCACAGCACCTCCAACAATACGCTTCCAGGATTCACTGAGTTGTCCGTTCCCTTTCTCTTCTAAAACAATGAAAAGTACAACACCAATCAACCCCAAAATCACAAGAATGGTCACCGGATGTATATTCACCAACGCATTACGCAATGTCTCAACCTTAGTAAATCGTACCAAAGGCTTTTCCTGACTCATAGATGAGAGGTTCTCCGTCTCTTTTTCCGGCACTACTGATTCAGTCTCATCTGCTTTTTCTTGCATGGGGCTTGCTTTTTCTTGCATAGGACTTGCTTCTTCTCCAAGGATAAAGGCTTTAAAGGCTTCTGCATCTGCCATGGAGAAGACAATTTTTATATCTGTTTTATTTGCTGTCGTGGAACTATTGGTGTCTATTTTTATCGTGCACGTTCCTATGAGTTGTTGAAACATATTTTGTTCCAAATCAATATTCGAGATATGATTCATCTGATACATGTTTTTCTTATGAAAAAAGGTGTCCCGTTCCACAATAATTGTATTGTTTTCCACCCATATATAGGTTTTACGCCACGCAAGAAAGCTCCTGACAAAGACTAATCCAAAAATCAATAAAACCCCTAAAACCAACAGAACTATGTACCCTATGGAACGAGCGTGCAATTCCTTAATAATTCGAAACAAATCATCTCTCTGGGTCACTAGAATCACCAACAGTGCTATGAGTCCTCCAAAGGATTTTTCAATAACGATACTTAAGTGATTACGGCGTTTACTCTCCATCATTCATACTCCTTACCATTTGATTAATAAGTGTTTGCAAGGATTCTCCAATCCGCTCTGCCTCTTCTTCCGATAACATAGGCATCTTAATATTACTTCCTGCTGTAATAATGGTTAAATCGGCTAATCCAAATGCGCGTAATAGAGGTCCTTTTGAAATTTCTATGTTATGAATACGTTCAATCGGCACAATCGCACGCTTAATTGTCAGAAAGCCATCCTTGATATCAATGGATTCCCCATCTACCTTATATGTATATACCCGATAACGATAAAAAGGACTCATAAACATTGAAATAATAGAAATGGCTATGAGCAAATATTTAGCACTTTGTATATACCAGTCTTTCCATGGAATAAAATCCCCCGCAATCATCACTACGGCTATAAAGATAAGGCTCCCTATTATTTCTTTTGCATACATATAGTACATTGCCTTCTTGTCTAATCGTTTGTAGTCCATTTTCCCTCTCCTTATTCCTGTCACTCATTTAATAATTCTTCCCTCTTCTTCTGCTTCTTCCTATCTCCCTACTGCATCTTCTCCAGACATGCCGGAAAATCTTCAAAGCTTTGAATTTCATAATCCGCTATATCTAAGGGACCATCGTTACCTACTCGCAGATAGCAAGTCGCAAGATCTGCATTTTTTGCCGATAATAGATCTATATCTCTATCCCCAATCATAATTACTTTGGCGGGATCAAGATTGTACGTTTCCATAAGATGATACATACCTTCGGGACTTGGTTTTCTAGCCACATTACTTTCTTTTGTTATACGGCCTTTAAAGTAATCCAACATGCCGTAATCTTCTAGAAATTCAAGGGCAGAAGCACCTCTGTGGGTAAACAGATGATTGTCCCCACCATTTTCTTGAATCCGTTTTAAGGCTGCCTTTACATGGGTAAAGGGTCTTAATTCTTCACTTTCCATCTGAATCCGCGTTCGTGCGTATACCTCGACTAAGGCATCCCCCAACTTATATTCTTGCTCCAAAACCTCCATCATATATCCCATGGATACTTTCATTAGGGCTAGAATGCGTACTTCGTCATCATAGATATCAAAGGTTTTGAGGGTTTCTATCATGGCTTTGGTCATCACCGGATAGGCATCGAATAATGTACCATCAAAGTCCCAAATATAATGTTTATATGTCATGTGCTACCTCCTTATACCTGCCTCTTCTTACATAAACCGCAAGACATCACTGCTATGCTTATGCTTTTTCCGCTCTGTGTGCTTAACCGGAGATAATTCCTCATTGTCGAATGTGTTGAAGTGCTCGCTCTACGCGCTCGTCAAAGGCCATATCTCCATCTATTCTTAGTGTATCACAGGCAAGGCGATTCATCCACTCTTCATGTAATACTAAGCTTCGTGTATCCATGCCTGCTGTATCATAAGTTGCTGCCCATGCCATAAAAGCATCATAGATATCTTTTTTCTGGCCATCTTCATAAATACAGTCGCCGTAACGCTCATATTCCCGCAGGCGAAGACGCTCCATCCGTATGTCATGGGGCAGATAGAGAAATATAACACAATCAAACATCTCCATGAACACATCTCCCCACCCACATAAGGAGCCCGATATAATCCAACCCTTTTGGCCTTCCATAGCTTCCCGAATCCTTTTAATCCTTATCTCCGGGGCATTTTTAGTCGTAAACGGTGGTTCTGTTTTTTTCCAATAAAAAGCATCTGTATCCAAATGTTTATATCCCAATTCCTTAGCCAATTGACGTGCCAGTGTCGTTGTTCCGGAACCTGATGCCCCTAATATATGAATATGTTCCTTCATTGATTCTCCTCCCTATGAACGTCATCAACTTTATTGATGTAACGTTAAATCCTTTTTGTAAAAAATAACATCCTCAATGGGATTATGATAGTAGGGATTACATCGTTCAAATCCCATTTTACGATAGAGTTTATTTGCAGCCTTTAACCGCTTAAGGGTGTCACAGTATGCTTGCGTGTACCCTCTTCTCTTGGCATGGGTAAGCAATCCTCCAATGGCTTTCTTACTTAACCCATATCCCCGATATTCCGGCCGTATATAGAGTCGTTTAATTTCTATGGCCGTCGGACTGAGGGGATAGTATGCAATACATCCTGCTACGTTGCCCTTGTATGTAATCAAAAAAAGTCCACTCGAATCTTGTGGGTATTTTTTCACCAAGTGTTCGAGTTCTTCTTCAAAATCTTGAAAGGATATATCCACACCTAAATTCTCTTGCAACTCAACCGTCACATACTCCTTAAATAAGGTTCGAATAACCTCCAAGTCATCATAGGCCGATTCCAGTCGGAAGGATGCATCCATATAGTGCATCATCGTTTTCATCGATGCAAGGACCTGATCTACCTCGTCGCTACTCAACGTTTCGAACATATCTTGAACCAGATTATTGGACCGCACTTCTAAGTCCTCATATACGGCCTCTCCGTCATCCGTTAGTCTCAAATGCTTACGACGACCATCTTCTTGACTCGTTCTTCTAGTAGCCAAACCATCCTTTACCAACTTGGATAGTATGCGACTGACGAGGCTCTTATCCATCTTAAGTGTATCCGTAATATAGGCCGCGTCACAGGCAGGATTTCGATGAATTTCACCTAGAATCCGCCCTTCTGTCATCGTATACGTTGTACCCATAGCATAACGGTCATATAGTCTTAACTGGGCAGCAAAAAAACGGTTAAACCGACGAATCTCTTCTGTTTTATTGATATCTAAAGTACGCATAATAGGAACTCCTTCCCTAGATAAGTTCATTGTTCCTATCCATTACGGAATAACTAGTTGATTTTGTCAACTAGTTATTCTGTTCATACAACCTAATCCCACAATATAGTAGAGTACGATTACCATTAATCCCATATCATAAACGAGAGACTGTTTCATAAGATAGACAAAAGCCACGGCCGTTAAACTACTTAACCAAAAGATTACTCGTATTGTCTTACCTGAAACCAAATACCGTACACCCATAAGTCGATTGATACATAGAAGGGTAGCCGATATTAACAAGAGTCCCATTTGAAAAAAATCATTTATAACCAACGTACTGTACCCTATATAATTGAACCAATCCTGTCGTTTTACTGCAGCCATTAACATGGCTTTCCCCACCGTATAATAGGCGTCTACATCCGTTAGCACTTTAGGAATCCTATTAGGTAGAATACTCCAATCCACCTTAGCCAATCGGAAACTATAAAGACTCGTTGCGACTAAGGCAATCATCATGAATCCATTATATATAAAGTCTTTCCGATAGCGTTTTATGGCCTCAAGACGATAATGGTTTTTCACCCCTTTTTCATAGGTCCCTATTATTTTGATGCCATGACGATAGGCAGCTCTTAATAATTCTATGCACGTAAGAACTCCTAAGATGAAGAGAAAGAGATACAGTTTTTGATTCATGATTCCAATCCTTTGATCCATATCAATTTGGGACTCATATATTCCATTTCTCCATTCATCCCCCATACGTCTTTCAAATTGGGTCGCATATGCTTTTGGCACTTCATAATCCACCATTGTCATCGCTTGTCCTATGGCCTTAGCGCCTTGAGGGTCCATGAGTATGATTTCTTTTTGCATTCTTCTATCACCATTAAATGCATCCTTTTTATTATAAATGCCAAGGATGGTATATGCTCTCCCCTTAATTTCCACTTCCTTACCTATGACATCTGTGGACTTATAAAGCCTTGATACCAGTATATCCGATAGTAGTACACCTTCTCCTGCGCTGTATTTAGAAAAGAAGGTTCCTTCAAGGTTCATCTGATGAAACTCCGGATAGTAGGCATTGGTCACACCAATATCGACGAATACGGCATTCATCCATCCATTATAATCAAAGAGCATCTGCCAAAAAATAGCCACCGCTGACGTAGGTATGACCATCGGAACAACCACGCAAAGGAATATATAACTTTTGAAATACACCCCTTGGTGTAACTTCATACTCATATATAGGGCTATAATAACACTTAAGGGAACAAAGGCACCTAAAAACAGCAAGGTATTTTTAAAGGCTAATATAAAAGCCTGATTGGTATATAGTGCCTTGTAATTATCAAACCAGACAAAATGAAAGGCAAACATATTATCAACAAAGCTATAATAGATACTTAGTACAAAGGGTACTAGGTAAAAAATCGAAAACCCTATGATACTTGGACCTATAAAAATGAAGAACCATAGGGTATCCTTTTTCTTCATTACGCACCCCCCCATCCTAAAATACCGACATGAATGGCTTCATGCCAGTAAGCTACAGATTTGTATCGCATCACTTATTCATTCAAGTATATGTTAACCTTATTATCAATTGTACGAAGGACTTCATCCAGTTCCTTCTCTCCTGTAAAGAAAAATACAATTTCCTTTTCTACAATGTCATTCAACTGAAAATCATGACTACTATACACACTTAACTGTTGCAAATACTCTTTAAATGCATGTATATCTTTTTCAACACTCGGGTCCATGTCCGATTCTTGTTCCATGGCTTGAGAAAATACACTTTCCAGTGCTTCATTATTGATCGGAAATCCTGTTATCTCGTCCATTTTTTTGAATATCGGTTGACGTCATATACTTCAAAAACTCTCCAGCCAGTTGTTGCTTCTCGGATTTACTATTGATTCCATATAAATCATTGGAAAAAAAGCGTTCCCCTTGACCATCACCCACATGCGGTAATGTTTGAATACGTCGTTTCCCGTCAAAGCTCTTACATGTATCCATCAATCCATGAAAGCTATAGAACACATCGTATACATATTTGATTTGTCCTTTGTTAACGGCTTCATCATACTTATTATCGGTATAGACAAACTGCTCTTTTTTTACTGCTTTATCACACAACATAACAAGTTCTCGAAAGTCATCCCCTGAAAAATTTCCTTGATTCGATTCCCTGTCAATATAAGGAGAATAGTCGCTACCCACAGCATAACTTAACAGTCTTTGACCATCTACCTGCCCAATGGCATAGTGATTCTCGGCCAAATCCTCCGTGGCATTTTCCATAAACCCTTCCCATGTTTGTGTATCGTAAAAATCCACTTCTTCTGCATCCGTTTGTACTAAAAGGGCCGGAACACTATAGGTAATAGGCATAAAAAACAAGCCTCCATCGACCTTACATACCTCTAGTACATTCTTATTGTAGAGGGTTGACTGATTCTCGTCGACGATGGTATCCAAAGGCATTAATGCACCTAGTTGAATATATTTTTTATAAGGTAATCCTGTCAGACAGATGACATCCGAACCATTTCCGGAAAGAATTTCCGCACTCATCGCATTCACATATTTATCGACACTCTCACCATCACTTTTGTCGCCTTCGTAGACCTGTAGGTTGACCTTAACATCCTTCTCTTTCTCAAAAAGTTCTACTGTCTTTTTCAAATAGTCCGATGTATACGGCACCGAAATCGTCAAATCATAATCCACCTTACGCTGACAACCACAACTCCCGATTACCATAATTAAACACAGAACGATACTTCCTATTTTTTTCATTTTCCCCTCCATCAATTGCTTCACTCAAGTCCATGAAGTGTCTCTGATCGCATCATTTCCACTTTTAAAAATAATGCTTATCTTGTTCATTATAATGATGCTATCATTAACCTATTTTTTTGTCAATATTTTATCAAGACCTTAATCATGATTAGGGCGTCAAAACTAAGTTCCCTAAATTCGCATACAATATATAGATTTGACACCTTAATCACTCATTGAATAAAATTTTCAGATTTATCTCCATCCTTCAATGTATCCCGTTCTTCATGAGGTTCAAAGACCTTGTCCACGGATTCCATGGCAATCGTCGGCACTTCCTCTTCCTTCACCTGAGCCACATATCGCCTTATCCCATATTCCATCCACTGAACCTCCGGTCTTGACTTATCTGTCATATTCAACGTTGTCACAAGAAGAATTCCCTTCCCTATACGCCCTTCAAAAAGATTGGTCATATGATGATTGGCATAAAAATTAGGTATGACTTGTATTATAGGCACGATCTCCTCTTTAACAGCATCCAGTTGCAGGGTAGCTGACTCCTTGAGCAAGTGATACCAGTGAAAATTCACATAGCTGTCCCCGGGAAAGTAGTCAAAAATAGGATGTTCTTTTCTTATAAAGCCACAGGATTTATAGTCTTTGAAAAAAGCCGGACTCCAAAACACCGGATAAAAATCATCCTTGTAGCAAACACCTTCATCCACAGATTCTATATCAAGGACTAATACGACACCCTTGCCTTCCCTTAGACGATCCTTCACTTCCTCATTCCAACTGGTTCTTAGAAGCACTTCTCTTTCCTCTTGTACAGGCTCAACTCTATCGTTATCATCAATCTCCGGAAAAAGCCATAGGTCCCAACTATTTTTATACGCTGTCCCTTCGATTTCTATGCGTAATTCCAGTTGTCTTGGCTCGGACGGTCGGTAGCTCTTAGGTGCTCCTTGTCTTATATGCCTCCCTTTTATCCCTGCCACTTCATGCCGCTGTCCTCTGGTCACATCCACTGATTGTCGTTCTTCATAGATACAAGATGAACCATCCCAAAGCGCCCATTTTAAAGTCTCTTGACACAAATCCTGTTTGCCATAATGATAGACCATAATCGTTCCGTCAATAGCCTCGAGGGATTCAAACACCCGTTGTTCCATCTTGACTAAGGGTACTATGTCCTGATTGAATTGGCGAAACCATGCCGGTTCAAAACCGGGTTTCGGTTCCCATCGACTATTCAATACACCCACTGTGGCACAACATTGTCCGGGAAAATCTTGTACCCCAAGCAGCTGAAAACCGGCATAATCTTCTGTCCTCAAATAGGATTCTATTTCTTCCTTATACAAACGCATGGCTGCCACTAGAGACCCTGTTACATAAGCTTCATGATGATCTGATAACTCCTGTTTTATTAAATCATCACGAATAATCATCAGGTTATACGGCATCAAGTTCCCATCATATAAGGGAATCTCACGAACATCCGGATATACGGCAAATTGACCGCTTTCATGGGCGATAAGGGGCATGTTACGACTTCTCACTGCCTCAACATAGGTCGTGTCTAAGCGTGTTGCCATCGCTTCATAAAACCGATTCCCACGCATGCCGTGACCATCCGCTTCCACTGAGATAAATACATCATCCAAAGAATCTGCTAATCGGTCATAATTGGCGGTTAATGTATAAAGCAAATCGCCTCGTATCGCCTTAACCCTCTCAATGATCTGATGCATGAGTTGAAAATCCCCTCGTAATTCATTCCCGTTACAAAATATGCAAAAGGACGGATGATTCCCATAGCGTTGTATAATTCGAAGGGCTTCTTTGGGTATGAACTGCTCATGTTCCGGATAACTGCCAAAGGCAATAAACCACTCGTCTAACCATACAGGCCCTTCAATCTGCAAATAAATCCCCAGTCGATCGGCCGCCTCAAAGGCTGCTTCCGGTGGGCAATAAGAATGAAACCTTACATGGTTCATCCCCAGTTCCTGAAGTCGAATCAATTCCTGTTCCCAGTACTCTCTATCACAAGGTGGATAGCCTGTTAAGGGATGGATACAACAGTCCAGATTACCACGGAGATGAATGGCTTCACCGTTTAACCGAATCTGACGACCCTCTACCTGAAACCGTCTGAATCCAAAAAGCTCTTGGGTGGCTGCTATTGTTTCATTCTCTCTGCTCAACAAGGACAGTCTCATATAATAGAGCTTTGGTGTAAACGCATTCCACCATATAACGTCCTTTGGAATAGGCATGGAGAAACCAAAGGCATTCCCTGCTTCGCTCACCTCTATGAAGCCCTCTTCTTGTGCCACTATTGCCTCTTGCTCATCACATATAGACACCTTGTAGCTATAGGGCTTTGTTGTCAGCTGACCGTCAAGATTTCCCTTGATGGCCAGAATCTTCTCTTCCGGTTTAGTTTCGATGACCAATGCCTGAACTTCAACCACCGGAACTTTTTGTAAACACATCCTACCCACTATTCCGTTCCAAATACTCTGGGTCTCCGTGGTATAGGCATGACCGTATTCTCCTAGATGATAGGGGTCTCTATTATCAATGGCAACTGTTAGCCGATAGGTTCCGGGTTTTACCCTCTCGCCTTCGATTTTGTATTCATGCGGCTCCACAAGGGTGTCCCTTCGACCGATATACATATCATTTAGCCAAACATGGGATGTCATTAACACCCTTTCCAAAGAAAGTAGCATAGCTTCTGAGGACCAGTCATTCGGCACTTCAATATAGCGTTGATACCAGCAAAGTCCTCTATAAGTATAGCGTTCTCTAAAGTTGCGGACAGACGCCATGGTCATTCCCGCTTCATAGACCGTCGGTTCTCCTATCCCATTTTCTCCTAAAGTTCCGGGCAGTCGGATTGTTGCCGCCTTATCCTTCTTGTTAAAGGCTTCCTTATACCATTCTTGTTCAAAACCTCTATCCCCTTCATCCTGTCGATACCACCACTGCCCTTTAAGGCTGATTCTATCACTTTCTAGCATCCTGTTGCCTCCTCGTCTATCTTCGCCTTGTAAAGCCTCTTTATCCTTCTATGTTCAGCACTTCCCAATAGTATGCATCGAGTCTCACCGAATGCAGCATCGCCTGTTCTTGCTCCACTGTTTCATGGCGACCTGCCATGCTTGTATCCACTTGAATGTGAACGCCTTTCTTAATCGGTGTTATATAGAGCGTCAACGGTTCATGACGTAATTGGTTACGGTACTCTTCTAATGGAATATACCATAAGTCTCCGTTATAAAATTGATCATGGATGCATGCACCACGAATAAATGCCTGTCCCATGTCGCCTTCATAGTCTACAACTAAGGCATATTCCCCTCTCGTGTCAAAGGCATCTACCGGAACGTTCACACTATAACGATGCGGCCCGACGGTCTCGACCGCTAAAGGAAAACTGATGGTATTATTTCTTAAAATCCCCCAATTGATGGCGCCATCATCTATAAACCCGCTATCGGCTATAGACTCCTTCCATCCACCGCTCAGCGTGATAGGATATGTTCCTACCCTCGTCTCCGGTTTCATGCATTCAACCTTATAGATACCCTCCTGTTCAATCAACGGTCCGTCGGTAAATATAAGGCCTTTTCCTTCAACAAGATACATCCTATCCGAAAGGTCTCGACTTAGAAGAATAAGCGTCAAGATATGACTACCGTCTCTCAATTCAAACCGCTGAAAATCCTTTGTAGAATCTGCGACAATAGGCTCTTGTAGATGAGCAAAACAAAACTTGGCTTCCATACCTTGTGGACATAAAAAAATAGCTGTATCGACCTGATCAATCTGCATCATACTTATGAACTGAGCCGTCCCTTTTTCAAGCATAAACTTTCCGAGTTGCATCTTAAAAGGGAGGATACAATTTTCTTCCGGCGCCAAGGATATCCCCCGGAACTCAATATCCCCTTCGTCTGTCTTTATACTTATCCTTTCGTTTTCTTTCTCATGGGCTTCTTCATGATCTTGAAAATTGTTAATAAAAACAAACCCGCTTTGTCCGTCGGTTCTTATGGCATAACGCAAGGTGTCAACATCCTGTGGCTCTATAGCCGATGCCCCTTCCGGTAATACTGTTCCCATTCGGCATAACAGCGGCGCAACACTTTTAGCAAAATAGTGCAATGACTTTAAACGTTGATAAGACTCTCGAATCTGCCCAACTTCTCCGATAGCCGCCTGATAGTCATAGGATATCTTAGCCACTTGACTTTCATTTAACGACGTGTAACCCCGTGTTCTTGGATTTGTCCCCCCATGAAAAACATAATAGCCCAAAAAATTACAGCCGGATGCCATTTTTATATTCGCCATAGCATCCACACTTTTGTAAGGTAATTGAAAACGATAATTATAAGAACACATCATACCGCCTCCCATTTCACAACAAGCATAGGGCTTCGATTCCGGCAAGTATCTGGGTTCAAAGTCATGGCCTATGGGCTTATCATTATTATGATAATCTTGATAGATATATTCTTCGGTACTGGGATGGGCATCTCGGGGTCGATAGAAAAGCCATGGCCGATAGGCATAGCCTCCCCACAACGGCATGACGGATTCAGGTGCTATGGCCCCTCCCCATGCTGTACACGTATAAAAAGCAGGGCGAATCCCAATCGCTTTGGCCATATCCTTTAATGCCAAGATATACGTCTCCCCTTCATCTCCTACAGGTACCCATTCATTGGAGACTCCTGTTGTCATCTCCCACGGAGCACAGGAATGCATGTATTCATTGTCCAGTTGTACACCTATAATCGGACCGCCTTGATGATAAAACAAAGTCGCAACCTGTTCATAAATCTTTTCATATAAGAGGTATGTCGCCTTCATAAAACCAGCATTCGTATGCCGTACTTGATAGGGTTTCCCGTATAACCAATCCGGCAATCCACCGTTTCTGACTTCTCCGTGATTAAAGGGGCCGATTCGAAGAATAACCCATAGTCCATGCCGATGACAAAGGGATACAAATTCTCTTAGGTCTCTTCTTCCTGTAAAATCAAAGCATCCTTCAACCTCTTCATGATGATTCCAAAAAACATAGGTCGAAATAATGTCAATGCCACCCATTTTCATCTTCAACACTTCTTGTTCCCAAAAACGTTTCGAATAGCGGCTAAAGTGAAATTCTCCGCTGATACCAAAGACAGGGTTCTCATCATAGGTCATGTAGTAGTTGGTAAACCCTAACTCATGGCCATCCCTATCCCAGTCCGTGAAATCTTCTCCTAAGTGATAGACGTCTTTATGTCGAGTCCCTCGAATGTCAATCGCATTCATCGTGTGTCCTCCCTAACCTTGCTGACGCTTCCTTTATATGCCCCCTTATAGACTCCGGCGGTATATAAGATGCATCATAGAGTACTTTTGAATGGTTACTTATTAGATGTTCTTTGAACAAGAGCGTGCCATCTTTCTTATTGAACACATGGCGATATATCTCATTATGCCTATAATAATCCTCTCCTTCTTTGATAAAACAAGCATCCTCTTCTACGATATGATAACTCTCAAGTAACCCTTCATTCGAACGCAGCTCACCGCATAGATAGTCGTCTGTCGTATAGGTTATGAGCTGAAAGGTTAAGCCTGTTGTATTCTTGACTTGGTAATCCAGATAATTATACATAATAGACGTTCCTGTTCCGAAAGGAATTTGTCGTCCATAATCCGGGAACATATCGATTTGATTGTGATGATGATGCTCTATAATTTCCAAGGGACTGTGCAACACCATCCAATGAATAAGATTACTAAATTGGCACATACCGCCTCCGATGCCCGATGCGACTTCTCCACTTCGTATAACGAGTCCTTCTTTAAATCCTTTTTTCTTCGTGCAGGCACCAACGACCTTCCAAAAGGAAAAAACTTCTCCGGGGCGTATGAGTATTTTATTTACTTTTGGTGCTGCTAGGGATAAGTTAACGGCTTTATTGTTCTGAAGTTGTTCATCCACATCCCCTAATTTCCTACGAATAAGCGATGTATGTTTATAAATACAGATAGGTAGCTCTTCTTCTGCCTTTGTCCGGGCATAGGTTTTCCCGCCAAAGCCCCATTGAACACGACGAAGCCCGATCCCTTTTAGTACGGACATCTTATATGTTATTGGGTGAAGATCGCTAAAGTGTTTTTTTGCCATGGTTCATGCTCCCCCTCTTGTCATGCATATTACTTGTATCATAGCATAATTGGGAAGAAAAAGTGAAGAGCTATTACTGTATTGGAAATAAAAAGATAATAAAGAACACGTATCGTTATTCTGATACGTGCTCTTCTATCTATAGTTTTTTTGCCGGGTGGGCCTCTATATAACCGTGATAGCCTTTGGTCCTTTCTTTTGCCTTATCTGTCTCTGCTGCATTTTCTCTTGCTTTATCTTTATCTTTATACATATCTTCTAGGGTCTTTTCCTTCACGCGAATACCTGTGTAATCTTTTGACGGAATGAGGTCATTACGATTCATTCTTTCTTTTGCCTTAATAATCTCATGGGCATATTGCGGCAACCAAGGCTCTCCGGCAATAAGCATCTCATCAACCATTTGATAGATTTCTGCAGGCGTACATACTGCACCTGTTAAGGGATCCATTAGCATGGCCTGTCTAAGCAGATTTATATCTCCAGCTACAGCGGCTTCCACTGCTAGTCTTTGAACCCATATACTTTGACTGCATACTGCCGCACAGCCTAGAGGCAAGTCCCCTACTTTTGGAATGTTAATGCCGTTCGCATCAATATAACCGGGGACTTCCACTACGGATTCATTGGGTAAGTTGGTAATACACCCCTCATTCATCACGTTAAAATGACCGCGATAGATACGACCTGTTTCCAAGGATTCGATGATATATGAACCATGTTCTTGACTCCGATTTTCTTCTTTATACACCTTCGCCGGTTCTTTCATCCAGTTCGGAAAATCTTCTTCAAACCAATTACGCCCTTCACGACAAACACGAAGATAACCACCTGTTTCTCCGTTAATCCATACCCCTGTATCAATCCATTTTTCTAGCTCATCCGGACGTTTTCTATACCATGCCACATATTCTGAGAGATGTCCGTTGGACTCTGTAGAGTAATATCCAAAATTCTTCAGCATATCGATTCTTACTTTTTCTGTTTTTGATAGTTCCGGATTCTTTTCATAGGCATCTAATATCTTAGGTAACAAGTCTTCTCCTTGATGCTTAACCGATATATACCAAGTTTGGTGATTAATTCCTGCACAGATAATATCCACTTCTTCTTGTTTATATCCTAAGGCTTCTGCTATCTGCTTATGTCCACCTTGAACACCATGACACAAACCGATGGTATTCACCTTACCGTATTTGTTGGCAGCCCAAGTCAGCATGGCGTTTGGATTACTGTAGTTAAGCATAAGAGCGTCCGGTTCAGCGACTTCTCTTATATCCTTACAAAACTCTAAGATTGCGGTGATGCCTCGTTGACCATACATAATACCACCTGCGCATAAGGTATCCCCAACACATTGGTCAATACCGTATTTTAAGGGTATCTCAATATCCGTCTCAAAGGCTTCTAACATACCGATTCTTACGCAATTTATAATATACTTGGCACCTTTTAAGGCGTCCCTACGATCGAGGGTCGATTTTATCTTTATGGGAACGTTGTTCTCATCTAAATCCCGTTGACACAAGGCCGTTACCATATCAAGGTTATGTTGGTTAATATCTGTAAACGATACCTCAATATCATGAAATGCTTCAACTGCCATCAAATCCGAAAATAAGGTTCGGGTAAATCCTACACTTCCTGCTCCAATTACTGCCAATTTAAACGACATCTTACATCCTCCTAATCTTTATTCGATTCCATTCGTCTCTGTTTTTAAGTATATCCAAATAAAAATGCAAGAGGTCAGCTTTTCTTTTTTTCTTTGCCATATGTCAGATATTATGCTATCTTTATTTTGAATCCTCTGTACTTTCTCCCTTACTTATGACTATACGATAAGGAGTTTACCCCTATGTTATCTTCTGAAAGCCTTTTTAATCACGATTATTTAACATCATGGATTAAGCCTAATCGTTGTTATGCCTTGACTTATCCCTATTTTGAGATGAATCCTCATAGCCATCCTGAGATAGAAATCATGTACGTGGTTCATGGGACAAGTTATGTCAGTTGTCAAAATCAAGAACAAGAGATGGAAGAATATGTATTAAAAGAAGGGGATTATATCTTTCTTGATGCTCACATTCCACACCAATTACGTGTATTCAAGGAACATGCTTCACGCGTTCTCAACCTAGAAATCGGTCATTGCCTGAAAAACGGCATATTTGACCTTCATCATCTTCAGTCTCTATCGCCTTCTGTTTATAGCTTCTGGCAAGATGAACCTACGGTTTTCACCGCTTCTGATGATTGTCAAAATCTGTATCACATCATCACGCAACTTCAAACCCAATTCACCAATGCGACGGATTCAAAAGAAAACGATGTGGAAGCAAATCTTCTACTCAGTCAGCTTCTTGTAGAGCTTTCCAGACAATATAAACGACCTAAGGGGTCCTATAAGGGCAGTCATTACGTCCGAAGGGCGATGCACTATATAGATGCCTGCTATGAGCAGGATATTAGCGTAGGGGCTATCAGCCGGCATTGCGCTATCTCCCTCTCCTATCTGCAACGCCTGTTTCAGGAGGAAAACGGTTATTCTATGATTGACTATGTGAATCATCTGCGTATTGAGAAGGCGAAATTCCTGTTGGAAACCAGTACGCTTCCTGTGATTGATATTGCCGTGACCGTAGGCTTTCATAATCGGCAGCATTTTACCTATGTGTTTAAACAAAAAAATAGCTGCTCCCCTTCGATGTATCGAAAACAAAAAGGGAATGAGCAGCTGTTTTTAGGGTTTTGATGGGGGTGGTGAATCATGCATTTACTAACACATTGTTATCATATAACCTATCTTCACATTTCCCGAAGAACCCATATCTTATTTGTTTGATCATATTCAAATTTTGCTGACTTCTTATTTATTACACCACTAGGTACAGCTAAATCGCTAATGCTTCTAGATATCTCAGCAAACTTAACTATTTTCTGTTCATCCACAAAAACAAGTAAATTAATATCATCGCGATGTTCTATATCCGTTTTCAAACGTCTATATTCAATATCATTATCTTCACAAAATTGTTTTACATCGGAATATGGTGGTATTATATAGACGTTATCCCATTGAACATCAACTAACTCACCTAAATCAAAAACAGTATCCTTGTTTTCAATTTCATCACGAATCTCTTCATCCGGTTCTAAACTATCACTCAGATATATACTATATGCAGAAATGACTATTAGACACAGAATTGCAAAACCTATAAAGTATTTATTAATTTTCATGTATTCTCTCCAAATCACTTTTCACCAGAGCTATTTGTTTTAACAAGATACTTCAGAGTACCTATATCTGTACCTACAAATCTTTTCATTTTTCCAGATTCTACTGCACTTAATATTTCATCTTTTAGTTCTTTCTGCCAATCATGATTCCCTGGCGTAGAGAATTTCTTACCAATACTTCTTCCTACTGAATTATTATTCTTATCCATCGAAGTTTCAAGTGGTGGATTTGGAAAATCTGTCTCATGTGCATTAGCAAAATCCTCAGCCCAATCTTCATCAATACCATAGGTCATTAATGCATTCCAATATGAATGTCTAAAAGCATCAGCATTATCATTATGATAACCTGTATCTGATTCATATAAATCTTCCGTCTTTTCATATGCTCTATTTCCATAAGATAATGTTAATAACCCATTCCATAAATTAGAATTAAATAATGCTTTTTCATTAGTTCCTAATCTATCTTTCACAAGAGGTAAATCACTATAAGCCAAAGTTGATATTTGTAGGTATTTGTTAGCAATTTGGCCTTTTAGAAATTCATTGACTTCATCAATTGTAGTATATTGGTTATCCTTTTGGTAACTCTCCCCACGCTGCACAAAGTATTCAATATCATCAACTAATATTATTTCTGTATAATCTATTACCTCGGAATTATTTACATTTTTAGAAATCTCCTTTGCCGTGACTGGTGTAGATAAAATCAAACATGTAATTATAATTAGTGCTATTGTTTTCTTCATATAATCTCCTCTTCAATTTGTCAACAATTATTTAACTAGATAACCTTACATTCACTTATTTATGAAATACTTAAGAAATAATCCTCATTGCGCGACTAATATCAATTGTGTCTGTGTTAATGGAGATAATTGATTTCATCTTTAATGTACTTCATATTTGTTATCTTTACCATCACATCAAAAACTACCAAGATTAGTAATATATCTGATGCAATGATTTTTAAACCTGATATCACATTTTCGATTCTCACCTCTTTTCAAATATTTTCTTTTCCATTCACTTTAATTTACCTGTCTTTAATATTGTATATCAAAATTGTTGTCCTAACGCATTTTTGTAATAAAAGCTTGTTATTAGGTAATAAACGTTCAAATTCATGTTTTTAATTCATTCAACACACAAATTTTCGATTAATGCTTAACATAACGATTATATATATTCATATACACTTTCAAGTTTCATTCATGATTTTACATATTTGAAGAAGCTTAAATAGATTAATGTTTTCCATTTACGAATGATTTTTCTTATATTCTGTCAAGCCTAACACACAAGTTTTTGAAGGCTTTGACTTTTTTATACGCCTCGAAACAGCGCTGTGAGTTCTGTATATCGTATTATTAAACCTGAATTATTCATCCAGTTTTGTTTAACGGCGTTTGACGCCGCATAATTAATGCGTTTTTGATTACTTTTGCTATTGTTTTATCTTCACTTAATAAGTGAAGATAAAACAATAGCAAAAGAGTTCCAACTTTGTTAAGATTTAAGTGACCAAACAAAGGAGAAACTCTTCATATACCTAGTTTAAATGCACTTCAATTAGATAGCAATAGTAAAATCAAAATAGATTTCGACGAAGGCGACTTATCCTCCGATTTCGGGCTACTTCTAATCAAAGAATTTGCCCACAAATTTGGGTTCCATAAACACGTCAAGGTTTGGATTCGCTTACACGGAAGCAAACACAAAGTAGTCAATGCCAACCGACTACAACTACATGTGTTAACGTTAACTCTATTTAATTATTTCAGACGATTGGTTTTACCGAAGAGCATGAAAAAGATGCAGACTGACACCATTCGTTTATAGCTACTCAAAATTGCATCAAAAATTCTAAAAGTGACATCTGAAGGATTAGTCTGCCCTTTTATAAGGAAATCAAGTACAATTGTGAACGAAAGCTTTCGAAAAAGATACCAATATATGATTTTAAGATTGCTCATAGCTAGATGAATAATTCAGGCTAATTTATTATATATCAATGATTTATAATAGTAAAAATAATATAGATTAATTTCTTTACACCTAACTTTCATGTTTAATTAGTCAAGTCCATATTTATGTGTAAATTTCCTCGGGTTACTTTATCAAGTATATCTCTTGAGAAGTATGTTTGACAACGTTCCCAAAACTTACCTTTTCGGAGATTAAAACGATTTACAGTTATATCTACGATAACAACGAAAAGACTGAACGTAAGCGAATTAACCCTGAAACTTTAAACTCAATGAATGACTCAAGGGGACTCATAGAAGAACGGGACACTACCCACTTTCCAAAAGCGAAAGTGGGTAGTCGCGAGGGTCAGCGTATGCCGACTTGCAACTATCGTTGCCACCATCAAATAAAGGACAGTCACAGATGTGCAAGCCCATCTATGACTGTCCTCTATTTTCTGGCCTCCTCGCTCTTGGGATTAAGCATGGCCTCGTTTTTTACGCGTAAAGAAACCCCAAAACCCTAGTATGTCTAGAATCTTGGAGCTTCTATAAAGAGCGCGAGACGGGATTCGAACCCGCGACCCTCGCCTTGGCAAGGCGATGCTCTACCACTGAGCCACTCACGCATATTTGATTGTTCTGTTGTCGTTATCAGCATTTGTTCTTATCGCTTCCGACTTGAACGATTATAGCATAACTTCCCTTACCTTTGCAATACTTTTTTTCAAAAAAGACAGAAAAACTTCAAAAAAATGAGTTTTTCTGTCTTTTGGCTTCTTTTATGTTTAGATATGCTCGCTAAAAAATGCATCCAGTTTTGCGGAACGCTCAATGGGTTTTCCATGAGAAGGTATGAGCCACTCATAGTCCATGGCACTTAATAACTTCATACTTCTCTTCCAAACCTCCATATCAGCCACCATGCCATCCCTAATCGTTGTTAACTTACCACCTTCATGACGAAACATGTCGCCGATAAAAACAAATGTACCAAACTGAAAGAGGGTATGTCCTGGGGTATGCCCCGGAGCATGGATGGGTTTTAACTGACCAATCATGGCATCTTCCTCATAGGTAAAATCCACAACAGGAAGAACAGGGCGTTTTATCTTGGCAATCCACTTTTTAAGTCCGGGTCTTGGAATATCTTCATTAATATATGGGATATCTTCCTTCGGTGCATACAAATCCGCACCGGTAAGTGTTTTTAACGCCTTGGCGTTACCTATATGATCCACATCATGATGGGTTAGTAATATTTTGCGTATGGCTTCAGGATGATTCACCACCTGATAGATTTCCTTTCGGATACCATCTTCTGTGCCTTTGATTCCTGTATCAATCATATACCATTCATCTTCGTCCATCTTGACAAAAAACACATTTCCCACCGTTGCTGTCTCACATTGATATATGTCTTGTGTTATAAACATCCCAATTCACTATCCTTTCTGGTCTTTCTGGGGTACTCATATTCCTTTATTCTATACCGTCTTCTCTCACGTCTCATTTGCTTATACCAACAACTTATCCGGAATATACCCTTTAAACTGTGCCTTGTAGAGATTTGCGTAGATACCGCCTTCTTCCAACAAAACTTCATGACGGCCTTGTTCAACAATACCCTCTTCATTAATAACTACAATTTCATGGGCATTTTTGATTGTTGATAAACGATGGGCAATGACAAGGGAAGTACGTCCTTTAGATAACTGCTCCAATGCCTGTTGAATCAAAATCTCGGTCTCGTTATCGAGAGCTGAAGTTGCTTCATCTAGAATAAGAATAGCAGGGTCTTTTAAGAATACACGGGCAATACTGATCCGTTGTTTTTGTCCACCGGATAATCGAATACCACGTTCACCGATGTTCGTATCATAGCCTCCCGGTAGACTCATAATGAAATCATGAATCTGGGCATTTTTTGCCGCTTCTATTATATCGCCTTCCGTAGCATCTCTTCGTCCGTATTGGATATTCTCTCGAATCGTTCCTGCAAAAAGAAATACATCCTGACTGACAAGACCGATATGACCACGTAAGTCGGACATTTTGATGTCTCGAATGTCTTTACCATCAAGACGGATTGAACCGCCTGTCACTTCATAAAAACGTGGAATCAGATGACATAGAGTGGTTTTACCACCACCGGAAGGTCCGACAAGAGCCAGTGTCTTGCCTACAGGGACTTTGAGACTGATATGATCAAGGACCTTTTCGTCATCATCATAACCAAAGCTTACTTGGTCGAATTCAATAGCACCTTTAACATTCTTTAATGTCACTGCATTTTTACGATCTTTAATATCCGGTTCCTCATCAATGATTTCAAGGAATCGCTCAAAGCCTGTCATTCCTGCTTCATACTGTTGTACGAATTGGGTCAATCGGCGAACTGGCACTAAGAAGTTATTCACATATAAGATAAATGCCGTTAAATCGCCATAGCCCATCTCACCACGGTAGATAAAAAATCCACCAACACCTAGAACAATGACATTCAAAATATTGGTCATAAAACTCATACCGCTCATAAAGACAGCCATATTTCGATAGGCTTCATCCTTAGAACTTCTAAAAATCAAGTTTCCTGAATCAAATTTTTCAATTTCATAGTCTTCATTTGTAAAGGCTTTGGATACGCGAATACCGCTTATACTGCTTTCAAGGTCCGCATTCACACCGGCTATTTTTTGCTTTACTTCCTTAAAACTTGCACTCATCTTCCCTCGACGTTTGATGGCAAACCAGATAAGAAGAGGAACAAAGATATACACCGATAAAGCTAAACGCCATTCGATGAAGAGTAATAGAATAAATGAACCGGCTAACATAATCGTTGATAAAAACAAATCTTCCGGTCCATGATGGGCCAATTCGGTCATTTCATTCAAGTCATTCATCATACGCGACATAATATGACCTGTTCGTGTTTTATCGTAGAACTTGAAGGATAATTTTTGTAGATGTCCGAAAAGTTCTTTACGCATCTCATATTCCATACGTATACCTAACATATGTCCGTAAAAATCTACGATAAATTGTAAGCCTGTTCGAAAAATGTACAAGCCCACTAAGGCAATAATAAAGACCAGATAAGGTCTGAATTCACCTGTACCACTACCTATTGACGGGAGAAAACCATTGATTGCTTGACGTGTTAACATCGGAAAGGCTAGATCAATACCTGCTATCAGCAAGGCACATACCATGTCCAATATGAATAAACCCATATGGGGTTTATAGTAAGTTGCAAATCGCTTTAAATTTGAGGATTCACGCGATGTATGCTGTTTTTCCACGATGAAAAACCCTCCTTTATAGATCATCAGATACCGTTTGCTTCTGAATACCGCAACAGAAGTTTTTGACTATCAAATTCTAGCACATGTGTTCGTATATGTCTACCTGCATTGAATGTTTATTGCAATATGATAGCCTCTGCTCTATAATAAAGAGACTTAGAACCACGTTGTTATATAGAAGACAACAATTAAACCTTGCCCGCAAACGTGTACTAATCGTTTCATATATACACGTTTTTGTATACGAGGGCTATATAATGGAGGCTATATGTTAAGTAGAAAATTATTCTGTGTTACCTTGTCTATACTGTTCATTATCAGTGGATGTACCTTATATCCGGTTGTAGAACCGGCAACACATCATGACAAGCAGGCAAAAGATCCCACCGACTTCGGTGCATCGGGTGAGGAGAACAACGACGACACGTCAACTGAAACAAGCGATACCACCCCGATTATTCCGGATGAAACACCTCTGCCGGAAACCCATGACTCGGTGAATTCAATGATGGACTCGATGACAACTGAAGAGAAGGTTGCTCAACTTTTCGTTTTAGACTTTTATACTATGACGAATGACTATACGACTCAGAATTATACAGAAACCATGGACACCTTCCTATCCACTTATCCTATTGGTGGCGTCATCTACTTTGGCGATAATATTCAAACGAGGGATGCCGTCATTGCACTGAACGATGCCCTTAACCGAAAACTTGCGATTCCTCCTTTTATTAGTGTTGATGAAGAAGGTGGGCTCGTTGCCCGTCTTGGTAAAAAAGATATCGGTGTGACACATCTTGATAACGCTACTACCCTTCAAGAAACCATGACCCTAGATGAGCTTACAGCTGCCGCAACCAGCCTAGGTGAACAAATGGCTGAACTTGGCTTCAATATGGATTATGCACCGGTTCTTGATGTAAATACCAATCCTGACAATCCGGTAATCGGCACACGGGCATTCAGTAGTGATCCACAGGTTGCTGCCGATTATGCTACAGCCTTTATGACTGGGCTTATGAACGCCGGAATTATTCCTGTCGGCAAACACTTCCCGGGACATGGTGACACCAGTACAGATAGTCATCTAGGCCTTGCTTCTATTGACAAAACCCTCGAGGAACTGCAAGCTGTTGAATGGGTCCCTTTTAAGGAAGCCATTAACAAAGACATTCCTGCTCTTATGATGGGGCATATTAATGTGCCTAATGTCACAGGTGATGATGTAACCGCCTCCATGTCACAGGCGATGATTACGACTTATTTACGGGAAACACTTGGATTTGACGGCTTAGTCATAACAGACTCACTCCGTATGCAAGCCATTACCGACTATTATACGCCTGAGGAGGTCGGTGTCATGCTCCTAAAAGCCGGAGGCGATTTAATTCTTATGCCGGAAGACTTTAAAGCCACCTATCAAGGGATTCTTGACGCCCTTGACAATGGTACATTGACCATGGAACGCTTAGACCAATCCGTTCGTCGTGTATTGGAAACCAAAAAAAATAATAATATTTTGAATTTTTAATTGACAAACTTGTCCATATTATGGTATTATATTTTTCGCAGGTGAGAAACCTGCGACACGCAGTTGTGGCGGAATTGGTATACGCGCAAGACTAAGGATCTTGTGGGCTTAGGCCCGTGGGGGTTCGAGTCCCCCCAACTGCACGCCGTATTCAAAGGCTTTACCGACATTCGGTAAAGCCTTTTTGTTTTGAAAAATTTGATTTGACAACCATTTTGACAGCCACTAAAATTTAATTTAATATTATTTTTCTTACTTTGCTAAAACAAAAAAGGACTTGACATGCATCAAATCCTCTTCACCTTCGCATTTTTCAATTATACTTGCAACGTCTTATACATAGTACGGATTTGGTTTAAATAATATCAATATTAAATCTACCAATACCCCTATGCCCAATAATCCTCCAGTGAATATATATAGAATTCCTGTTCCGATTTTGCCTTCGTAGAATCTATGTATGCCCCAGAATCCAACAAAAAGACATAAAAGAAAACTTATCCACTTATTTTTCTCACGCATACCATTATGATAAACATTGTTGTTATTGTTAGTATGGTTGGTATTATTGTTGCTGTTTTCATTGTTGATAATTATATTGGGTTGACCTGAATAGGATTGTCGTAGCTCTTCTACTTGTTTACCACAATAGATACATACAACGACATCTCTGTCAATCTGAGCGCCACAATGTTTGCAGTATTTTCTCCCTGACATATCGGCTTGTTGCGGCCCGCCGACGTTATTATTTACTATATCCCTATCGTCCATTTTTTCTCCTTTTCTCATGTTTGATAGTTATATTTTAACCCGAATCTCAACAATTCGCAACAGGAAAAGTACCGTTGGCATGGTTTCCTGGTAAAAATTTTGTAAGAGACGGGACCATGCGCTATGTGTCTTTTATATGTTTTTCATCCACACAGCCCCATAATTCCTATCAAATATCTAATGTTCGACCTATATATACCCATAACAATCTATGATATACTTGCACTACAGTATATATATCTTATGGAGACCGAAGATAGGAGGTTTGCCATGCGTCCGTTTTATAGTATCAAACATAAATTGCCCCTTCTCTTTATTGCTGTAGGTCTACTACCAGCAATCATTTTAGGTAGCTTTTTTTACATATACACCAAAAACCAACTAACCGATCATGCCTTGAGTCAGTTGCAAACCCATGCTTATGATACGGCTTCTCGATTCAATACTTATTTTTCTCAAGCCGAAATTACCGGTGACGCCTTGTCCCGTTTTCCCATTTTCTATGAAAGCTTAAATGAACTGAACTCTCCATACCGTTCCTATACTGATTCTCAATGGTTCAATCGTGTTGATGATTTAAATCAAGTCACGGATAATTTACGAGAACAATATGGTTTTAACTCTCTATACCTTACGGATTCAAGAGGGATTCTTATCTTCGAATCTTCCGCATCACCCATGCTCCACATCGGCGACAATGTTCTGGATATCGCAAAAGAACAAGGAACAGAAAGCTATATTCAACATGTATTGAATGGTGTTCCAACTTGGCGCCCACAAATTTACTCCAATGTTAGTGCTGATTTTAACCTCGTCTATATGGTCCCTTTGTTGGAATTTGGCAATCAAGGACCTATTGTCGGTGCCTTATACATAAGTTATGACCAATCCAAATTACAATCTGTTCTTTTTCAAGATTTGAATATTATCGGGGACACAGCTAATGCGTATCTTATTGATACCGAACGTTACTTGCGTAGCGATTCTTATCGACATGATTTTTCTCCGAACGACCTGCTAAATTTACAAATCGATACGCCTATCGCTCATTCCTATGAGACACGTTTTCTCACACCAACGATTCCTTCTCCTCTTGTTACCTATAATGACCCACAGAACAACGAAGTTATTGGCCAATACGCCATGAGCCGATTGGGTTCTGAACCGATTGCCATTATTATCGAATTAGAAACAGCAGAAATCTATGCCCCCCTTGATAACTACAGAAAAATGGTGGGAATCGTTGTCATTCTTGCTATTATTAGTCTTATCCTTACGGCACATCTTGTGAGTAATACGATTACAAAACCTCTACAATCCATTACAGATTGGACAAAGTCCCTCTCTGCAGGTAACTATCTATCCAAATTATCTACACGTAGCCACCAGGAAATCGATGAATTAGCTAAATCTTTGCGTCAAATGGTCGATGATATTACCATTCGCGAAGAGGAATTAACCGCTCAGAACGAAGAACTTGAAAGTAATTATCAGCAGTTAAGCCAATATAGTTCAGAAGTTGACCGACTCAATAGTGCGCTCTTTCAGCAAGCTAACCATGACTCCTTGACTACCTTACCAAACCGAAAATTCTTTATTGACAATCTTTCCGAAGTCTTGAAGACTAAAAAAGAAGGCGCTATCATTCTTTTGGACTTAAATAATTTTAAGGAAATCAACGACAGCAAAGGTCACATATATGGGGATGCCGTACTTAGTGCCTTTGGTAAACGTTTAGCTAAATTACACCATACTTATCCTTATATGATGCCTGCGCGTTATGGTGGTGATGAATTTCTTATCCTTATCGAAAAGCATTCCGACTCATTCAACATTCATTTTGAATTGCAGCAAATTGAACACCTTCTCGCATCCGCCTTCCTTGTTGAATCCGATAATATCTATCTTAACTATTCCATGGGTATTTCTCTATTTCCGAAGGATTCTGACAACTGTTATCATCTCATCACCTATGCCGATACAGCCATGTATCATGCCAAAAATACAGCTCAAGTTGATAAAATGTATTATAGCGAACAGATGATTCATAATATCCAAGAAAGGCGTTTCACAAAAGACTTGATTAATGTAGCGCTAGAAAAGGACCAATTTGAACTGTACTATCAACCTCAAGTAAATCTCAAAACCGGTCAAATCGATTGTTTTGAAGCACTCCTTCGCCTTAAAAGCGCTCCTATATCTCCCGATATTTTTATCCCACTTGCAGAAGAAAGTCGTCAGATACTTGCTATCGGTCGTTGGGTAACAAAGACAGCCATTCTACAACTTGTCAAATGGGAAGACGAAGGCCTTACAAGAGTACCCATTTCCATAAATTTTTCTACAAAACAACTCGAAGACTCCGGATATATCGCTTATTTGGAAGCTTTATTACATGATTATCATGTGCCTCCTAATCTTGTAGAAATCGAAATTACCGAAAGCGTTCTTTTTGAAAAAAATCAAAACTCCCTTTCTTATCTTCAAAAACTCCGTGATATTGGTATCCGATTATCTTTGGATGATTTTGGTTCAGGCTATTCCTCCTTCAATTACTTATCCTTCATTAACTTAGACAAAATTAAGTTAGACAAACAATTCAACGCCCACTTCCTTGTTAATGAACATAAAAAAACCATGGATAACCTCATTCGATTATTCCACGGTCTTAATCTTACAATTGTCGCTGAAGGTATCGAACATACAGATGCTGTTTATGCCCTAGCAGAAATGGACTGTGATTACATACAAGGGTATGTTTTCTCCAAGCCCGTTGCGGCTTCCGATGTGGAGAATCTAATTTATCAAACCTTTGAACTCAGCCACCCTTCCTCGTCTATTCAAATGTAAATCCAGTCAAATCTTCAGATACTTCCCACAGTCTCTTGGCTACTTCTTCATCTAAGCCTTGAGGCTTTATTTCTGCTTCAGTCGGATATCCCTTCATCTCATTCTTTCCGTCCGGCCCATAATATTTACCACCTAATGCAAAGGGTGACATGGCTGCAAACAAGGTCGGTAATGCTCCTTGATAAGAGGGTTGGAAAAATAGTGGACCAATAACTTTCGTCAATCCTTCAGCAAGTCGACTGTCACTAACGACATGACGGAATAGATTCGTACTTGAAACTCCAGGATGAACCACTATACTAACAATTCCATAGCCTTTTTCTCTGGAACGACGATCAAGTTCCAACCCAAACATCAAACATGCCAATTTCGATTGTGCATAGGCCTCCATTGGTTTATACCGCAACTCTGCATTCAAATTATCAAAATCAATCTGACCGCTACGGTGTGCAATACTACTGAGAGAAATAACGCGCGCCTGCTCACTCTTCATTAGTAAGGGTAGCAGTAATGCCGTTAATGCAAAATGCCCCAAATGATTCGTACCAAACTGCAATTCAAATCCGTCTTTGGTCATCTGACGTTCCTTCGGCATCATGACACCTGCATTATTAATCAATATATCTACTCGATCATATGCATAAGTTATTCTATCTGCAAAATCTTCCACTGAATCAAGATTGGCTAAGTCCAAAGGCTCAAATACTATCTTCCCATTCGGAATTCTTGCCTTGATTTTTCGAATACTAACTTCTGCCTTTTCTACACTTCGACCGGCTAATATAACAGTTGCACCCTTTGCCGCAAAGGCTAAAGCATCGTCATATGCTAATCCGCCTGTTCCAGTAATAATAACAATTTTATCTGAGTGATCCGGCATATCTTGCCATCTCCATCCTTTTTTATCTCCAAATATTTGATTCATACGTCTACCTCCTGTATCTTAACCTTGATTTTTCGGTAATCATATTACTTATTTTGTTATTATATCACATAATTAACTCTTGTTAAGAACATCCCTACTTCCAAAAAAAAATTCGTAAGCTCAACTTACGAATTTCTTAGGTCAACTAATGTTATTTTTTTTTGTTTGCGTATACTCTGCAACATCAACAGGATAGCTATAATAAAATCCTTGAACTAACAATCCCGATTGTTCTTTAATCTGGTCTAGCTGCTCTTTCTTCTCAATCCCTTCAACAACAAGTGGAATTTCCAAAACATTAGCCAAATAGGAAACGACGCGATAAATATCTCTTGATTGGTTATCCTTGTGAATACGATCTACAAATTGTTTATCTAATTTCAGTGTATCCACATCTAATTTCTGAAGATAATTCAGACTCGAATATCCTTTTCCAAAATCATCCAAGGCTATATTGGCACCAATATGATGTACCTTTTCAATCACACTTTCCGCTTCATTCAAATCAATAAAAGACATATCTTCTGTAATTTCTAAATATAAATAGTGAGGATCCACCTCATGGACTTCTAATAGGTCTCGAAATACCGGAATAAAATCATAATCTATAAACGTTTCCGTTGTTACATTTACAGAAACTTTAAAGTAATCTCCCTGTTGTTGCCATTCTGCCATTTGTTTTATGGCTTTGTCCAAAATATAGTAATCAAACTCTTTAGTCAAACCATACTTTTCAATAAGTGGAATAAAACGCGCAGGTAGTAAAATACCTTCCTTCGGATGTTGCCATCTAGCTAAAAGTTCACCCCCGATGACTTGTTCCTCCGGAAGTTCAACTTGAGATTGTATGTATAGAATAAATTCATCCCTAATCATGGCTTCTCTAATTTCTTCTACCATATTTTGTTCTGCCATAAATCGATTATAGATCTCATAGGAAAACGGTTGAATAACCACCCGTTTACCATATAACTCTGCTCCATAGGTCAGCGCATACTCACAGTGCTTATATAATTCCTCATACGTTTTACCATGATATGGAACCTCACAATATGAAGCAGAAACTCGTAAAGAACGATAGTTTGTATGATTTTCAAAAAAAGACTCTAAGGATTCCAACACCTTAATCAACTCATAGGCCACATCATCTTTAGATTTTTTTTTCGCGTAGTAAACAAACTCATTTCCCTCCACGTGTCCCAAAACGACATCTGTTGAAACAGTAACTTCAATATAATCTGCAACCTCTTGAATAGCACGATCTCCTACTTGATACCCAAATCGATTATTCACACCTGATAAGCCATATATTTTCAGTATGGCAAAGTGCCCAACAGGATGTTTACTAAGTTCATCATTGATAATTTTACCTACACCAATACGATTTAATAATTGTGTTAAATGATTTCGATCAAACGATTTTTCCATTCTGTGCATTTGTCGACTGCTGATCGTCCTACCCAAAAGAAAACCAAAAGCGACAAGTAGCAATGCTATCATTATTCTCATATAGACTTTATCCGTCCTTTTACTTTTTTACAGCAGAAATGCCTTATGTTCTTTTAGTATAGCACATAAGGCGCTTCTAGTCACAGATTTATAGTAAGTTATACCTATGGAAAATGTTAACATTTTATGACTTTCCTATTTTACCCAATCGGCGCCCCAAACGAATAGAATACTGCTCAACTGTGTGAAAGTAAATAGACGCACTTATTAATGTTAGAATCAATGTAAATAATAAAATCCATGGAATAGGAACAACTGTTGATAACAGGTATAGAAGACTAATCAATATTAATCCGTGAATCAAATAAATACTATATGAAATAGAACCGATATAGTGAATACCGCGTCGATGTAGCAAACTCTTAATCCAGTCCGTATTCATCACGTAAACAATAAATATAATCGATCCTAACATACTAAATATGTCATCAATGAGTGTTAAATGGATACTCCGTAAGTCATATAGAAACCACCAATCATAAGTATACAGAAGAATACCGATAATCGGCAATATCCCTTTAAACCACCGATTCAATGATAAGTAGAAGGCAGAGACTTTATCCACATGATAAGCTAAAATCGCACCAACTGTAAACATTAATATGTATTGTGCCGTTTGAAACCCGTCTACCAAAAGACTATTCGAAAAAATGACCGTTCCTATATATCCTAAAATGGCTATGCCAAAAGCAAGCATAATAGCATATAGACTTTTTATGCGAACTATAACAAAGACAATAATGGGAAAAATAATCGATATACGCATTTCATGCACTAAGGACCAAAGTGCAATATTATATTCATTCGCCACATAACTAGGAAAAAAGATTAAGGTTCCCAATTGGATGAATGTCTTTACATCGATTCCGTTATTCCAAAATTGAAGGGTCCATTCACTTACACCTACCAACTTATGATTGCTTAATTTTATACTTGCAATTACTGAAAGACACATAATAATTATGTAAGGGATATAAATGCGACAAAAACGCTTAACTAGATATCCTTTGTAATTGAAGGCCCTACTTTTCATAACGGAAATACATAGAACAAAACCACTTAGTGTAAAAAAGAGAATAACTGCCTCATGACCGGCCCAAAAGAAGTGCAATGGTGTATAAACAAGAAAATCATAATGTCCACTGATAGGATGATAAAAATCTAATGACGGAAATACTAGTAAGAAGTGGCAAAAAATTACAGTTATGGCAGCAATGCCACGTAATGAATCTAACTCTTCAAATCGCCTCAGAATAAACACCTCAATTCATCATGGTATATAGTCATTATACGTCTGAAGAATTGAGGTGTCAAAACATCTGCCTTATTTTTTTATAATAATATTCTCTTGCAAGTATCTATATGGATCTTTTTTGAAGAATTCATATATTGAACAACCTTTGTCTACAATACAAACGACAACACTTTCTCGATACACCGGTGGCTTTATCGTTAACGGAAACATATGCTTTGTGATGACATCTTCCGAACGTTTTGATAGCTTTATATCCCTTTTTGCATTGCGCAATGCGAATCCAGGATGTCTAAAACCATGCCAACGGTGCCATTTCTCAGCACTGTGCCAATCATATAAAAAGTAGTCGTGGAGCAACGCTCCAACAATAAGACTTTTCTTATCATGTCGTATCTTCAAAAAGCTCAAAATCCAAAGGCTCACATAAGCAACCGCAATACTATGCCAAAAACAGGTGACTTGTCCGTGTTGAATGTATTGATCCATTTCTAATAACGCTGTTCGTTGCGTTAAGAAGACCAACACTTTATTGATTTGATTAATAAGGGCCATGCATTTCCTCCTATTTGGATATGGAGAAATACCCTCCTAGCATGGGGGATACTGCCTCCTTTGTATAACGTGCTAAAATACCTTGTTCATACTTAGGCTCTGGTTTTTTCCATCGAGCCTTTCGTTTTTCTAGCATAGCACTAATTTCTTCTTCAGGCAACTTCTCTCCGTCGATGCCTACAATTTCAAGTTTTCGTTCCATCACGTTAATATAAATCAAGTCGCCTTCTTCAATGAGTGCAATAGGCCCCCCTTCTGCCGCTTCCGGTGATACATGACCAATAGCAGGGCCTTTTGTTGCTCCTGAAAATCGCCCATCAGTAATCAGCGCGATCGTTTTAGCAAGGGCTTCATCACTGGCGATGGCTTCTGTTGTATAGAACATCTCCGGCATTCCCGTTCCTTTCGGTCCTTCATAGCGAATGATAACCGCTTCATAGGGATGAATCGCACCACTTAGCACTGCTTTCAAGGCTTCTTCTTCACTGTTAAATGGGCGTGCTACAAGCGTTGCTTCATACATCTCCTTAGGTACTGCTGTGTGCTTAACAACAGAACCTTCCGGTGCCAAGTTCCCTTTTAATATAGCCACACTTCCATTATCACTAATAGGGTTGTCAATAGGTCGAATAACATCTTCCCATGTCAGACCATAGGGCTTCAAATGTGACTCAGCTCTTTCATAAAATCCGGATGTCTTTATTTCTTCAAGATTCTCACCCAATGTTTTTCCCGTAACCGTCATAACATCTAGATTCAAGTAATCCTTAATTTGTTCCATAATACGAGGAACACCACCGGCATAATAGAAAAATTCCGCCGGCCACTCTCCTGCAGGCCTGATATTCAGAAGATAGGGTTTACCGCGATGAAGCTTGTCAATATAATCTGCATCAATATCCAATCCAAACTCACGAGCAA
This sequence comes from Vallitaleaceae bacterium, assembly GCA_965140555.1. Classification (GTDB taxonomy): domain Bacteria; phylum Bacillota; class Clostridia; order Lachnospirales; family Vallitaleaceae; genus UBA1351. Next base: position 530,158 of record OZ223259.1, read on the forward strand.
TACTTGGTAAGTGTAGCAGTGAATTCGTAGATCCGGATATAGCTGCATGGACATTAATCGCATTGTCAAAAGATTTTTGATTTACAATATCCGATACTTTTTTCCCTTCCCTGGCCAAGGCAACCGCACGTTTTCCCACTTGACTAGCCATCTCCATAAGTGCATCGCTCATAGCCGGCATAACAGCACTTCCCGGTAACATGAGACCCAATGATTCAGCCATAATCTGCATAGTTGTTGCCGTTCCCAAAAAGGAACATGCACCACAAGTCGGGCAAGCCGAGTGCTTATACGCCTGTAATGTCGCTTCATCAATCTCACCACGTTCATACATTGCACTATACATTCCTATTTGCTCCAATGTAAGGAGGTCAGGACCGGCCGCCATTACTCCACCGGTCAGAACAATGGATGGAATATTATTCCGTCCGATAGCCATAAGATGTGCCGGAACTGCCTTATCACAACTCGATATAAATACACCGCCATCAAAAGTTGTTGCATTTATATGAATTTCAATCAAATCTGCTATTACTTCTCTTGAAACCAACGAGTAATTAATCCCATCATGTCCCTGTGCAATACCATCACACATATCTGTGGCAAAATAGCGTGCCCCTTTCCCTCCTGCTTTGTTAACTTCATCCCTCACCCGCTCTACGAATGTCATCAAATGAGCACTACCCGGATGACTATCTCCAAAGGTGCTCTCTATTATAATTTGTGGCTTGCTCAAGTCTTCAACTTTCCAACCCATACCAATCTTTAATGGATCCATTTCCGGTGCAATTTTCCGTGTTTGTTGACTTTTGAATTCCATAATACCTCCCAATATATATCTTAAACCACTATTCATCAGATGTTTATCTAGATTATTGTACACTTTTCGCAATTAATTGTCAATTCATAGGATGTATTCAAAAGAAGAGTAAAGCATTCTTGATACTTTACTCTTCTATATCCTTATCTATTTTCCCTATTACTCGGCATCCTCTTTCAAGTCTTCAATTCGTTGACAAATAAGTTGACGATTCTCCAGAAGGTGCATTGTCATAGCCGCTTTAGCCGATACGCCATCTCTTAATCGAATAGCTTCTACAACATGTCGATGGGTTCGAATTGTTTCTTCGTCTAGTTGAAATTGTGTCATTTCCATCATCAAGTCAATGGATTGCAAAACAGGCTCCATCAAGTTTTCAAGAACTTGATTTCCTGTACATACGACAAGTTTCTGATGTAACATACGGTCTTCTTCTTTATAATCTTTCTTATTATGTATCTTTTCTTCAATCTGATGATTTATTGCCAGCAACTCATCCACCATGTCTTGTGTTGCGTTCTGAGCCGCCCACTGGCAAATTTCAGGTTCTAACAACAAACGTGTATCCGTCAGTTCTAAAGCCGCCTGTAGACCGTCCTTTCTATCCATGATACCAAGAGGGTCCTGTTCTTTTAAAGAAAGCTGTTTGACATAAGTCCCGGATCCTTGTCTTACTTCCAACATTCCTTTAGACACCAAAAGTTTTACCGCTTCACGTATCGTACTACGTCCCACATCAAACATTTTGGTCAATTCTGTTTCGTTGGGGAGACGATCACCAATGTTTAACTCCTTTTTACGAATTTCACCAACTATAGCTTTTTGTGTTTTTTCTACTAAAGACATAGCTGCTAAGTTAATTGTTCGTCGTTTCATGGCTTCCTCCTGATCTATTCTTTTCCGTATTTCTTCGATTTATATTACCATAATGTTCAATATCCGTCTAGTGTGCTGGCTTGTTCACATTTGAGCAAATAATTTATCTATTTATGAACGAATGACACAGGGTATTTTCTTTGTCAAGATACTCGTGGATTTTGATTCGTATGGTAGTCTTATCCCCGAGAGCTATCCCCTATAGGTTACATTGCGCCCATGCCGGGCGCACCACAAAAAACAGGTTGCCTTCCCCCGAAGACAACCTGTTTTATTAAATACTAAGATTTGCTATAACGTTCAAATACCCCATTTGACGTTTACCTCATATATTATTATCGGAAGATTAGAGTGTCAAAAGCATATAGTTGAACTTTCGCATACAATATAGTGTTACAAACGCCTCTACGTAATCTATATATTGTATGCGAACTTAGAAAAACTTGCTTTTGATGCCCTAATTTTATCGGAATAAAATACCACCGAATTCCGCAATAATCGGACCAAATACAACAGCCACAATCGTCATTAATTTAATTAGAATGTTAATAGAAGGTCCTGATGTATCTTTGAAAGGATCTCCAACTGTATCACCAACAACTGCTGCTTTATGTGCTTCACTACCTTTACCGCCATGCACACCGCTTTCAATATACTTTTTCGCATTATCCCATGCTCCACCGGCATTAGCCATCATGATTGCAAGAAGAACACCGGATACTAATGAACCGGCAAGCAATCCGCCAAGAGCTTCTTTACCTAGCAATAATCCACAAAGAATTGGTGCAATTACTGCTATAAGACCTGGAATAATCATTTCTTTCAACGCTGCTGTTGTACTAATATCAACACATCGTGTATAGTCAGGTTTTGCTGTTCCTTCCATAATACCCGGAATCGTTTTAAACTGACGACGCACTTCTTCAATCATTGAAAAGGCTGCTTTACCAACAGCTTGCATTGTAATGGATGAGAATAAGAATGGTAACATACCACCAATCAACAACCCAGCAATAACTGTCGGTTCTGTTAAGTTAATAACTTCAAGGCTAACAACTTGTGTATAGGATGCAAAGAGTGCCAATGCAGTAAGGGCAGCAGAACCAATGGCAAAACCTTTACCAATCGCTGCTGTTGTATTACCAACGGCATCCAATTTATCTGTAATTTGACGTACTTCCTTAGGAAGTTCACACATCTCTGCAATACCACCTGCATTATCCGCAATCGGACCATAAGCATCAACAGCAATTGTCATTCCCGCCGTTGATAACATACCGACAGCTGCAAGTGCAATACCGTATAATCCCAAACCTGTATCTGTTGCACCACCTGAAATATAGAAAGCAACCAAGATACCTGTTGCAATAACAAGTAATGGTAACGCTGTAGAACCCATACCAACAGCTAAACCACCAATGATGTTTGTAGCTGCACCGGTATTGGATTGATCTGCAATATTTTTAACCGGCGCATAATGCTCCGATGTGTAATACTCCGTCAACTTAGCAACAATAATACCGATTAACAAACCGGTAATAATAGCTGCAAAAGGACGCCATGAGTCTAACAACACTTGACTTAATATAAAGGCACCTACAATAACAATTACTGCACTGACATTTGTACCCATGTCCAAGGATTTTTGTGGATTTCCACCTTCTTTACCTCGTACAAAAAATGTACCGACAATCGATGCCACAATACCTAATCCGGCAAGCATTAAAGCGAAGACCGCTCCGCTTTCACCAACTGCTAATAATCCTAATGTAATCGCTGAAATAATAGAACCGACATAAGACTCAAATAAGTCAGCACCCATACCTGCAACATCACCTACATTATCACCTACATTATCTGCAATAACGGCAGGATTCCGTGGATCGTCTTCCGGAATTCCTTGCTCAACTTTACCAACAAGATCGGCTCCGACGTCAGCCGCTTTTGTATAAATACCACCACCAACTCGACCAAATAGCGCGATGGATGAAGCACCCAATGAAAACCCTGTTATAACATGAATATCATTAAATACATAATATAAAACACCGACACCGACTAAACCGAGGCCGACAACTGTCATACCCATTACGGCACCACCGGAAAAAGCAACCGACAATGCTTTGTGCATACCTGAATTTTTAGCTGCATTCGCTGTACGTACATTGGCTTTTGTTGCTACACGCATACCGAAAAATCCGGCAGATGCTGAAAAAACAGCACCGACAACGAAACATAATGCTGTTTCCCAACCAATTGCAATGCCCAATACAACACATAATAATCCAACAAACAAGACAAGAATCTTGTACTCACGTGTCAAGAAAGCCATCGCTCCTTCTTCAATATAAGATGCGATTTCTTGCATACGCTTTGTTCCGACCTCTTCCTTGCTGATACTTTGCGCTTTATAAAACGCGTAGAGCAAGGCAACGACCCCAAGAATTGGTGCAATTAAAATCTCCATAATAGTAATCCTCCACGTTTGTTTAGCCCAATCACTATAAAATTGTACGAAGCCGACAAGAGGTTCTCTCGTCATCGAGGGAACCTAAATCCATAGTCATTATCATACTTAGTTTTTGTGCCAATAATTATTAGTAATATGTGACAGTAGCCTATAGAATCCATTTGTGTCATTGATTCAATATTACGCTAGTTATCATTGCGCTCTATCCTATCATACTTTTGCACGATAATCAATGATTTATTTATGCACCTTGCCTAATAGTTGTCTGACATCAAACAACTTGTTTTGGGATTTTATACACAAATTTCATTCTTTTTTATGCATTTTTGTACATTGTTTGCACGAACAAAAAAAATAGTATTCCGACATTTTTACCAATCGAAACACTATTTTTTATGAAAAACACTGAAAATTCATTTTGTTATATTTTCCACAATGTGATCATCTATTTTTCTTTTGACTTTTCACGTAAGTCATTAAGGGCCTGTTTAAAACGCTTTGATGTCATATCCGGAAAGGCTTTATACAAGTGATTTTCTTGCATATTATCCAACAACTTATCATACTGCTCATGAATATATTCCACATCAATTTTATCCATAATTCCCGGACGTGGCAAGAGTTGTTTGACTTCATTAATAAGTTCCTTTAATTCAAAATGAGGTAACCATCGCTCTCCTTCAAAGCGTGGAAAAATCTCTTCCCTTAACTTCTCTGTCAACATATCCTTACGTTCCTGAATAAGTCCCATAATTCGCAACTTCGATACCGCGTATTGATCCGAAACATGTTCCAGTTCCAACAATGCTCGGTGAAAATCAATAAGGTTACGTAATGTATAAAACATATCGGTCATAAAGTACACCAAGAAAAACACCACAATAAGTTCTTGTACTTCCCTATGTATCCCATCAACAGCTGCAACGATTATCGGATGCACCCATTGAATAAGAAGTGCGCCGAAAAACCCCCATAAAAGTGAGAATCTAAGGCATATATACCCCTTGATATTCCATTTTCGATTGGAATAATCCCACCATCTTGTATGAAAAAATTTAAACATTAACGCTCCAACTGCCCATTCTATTAACGTTGTTACACATAAGGTAGCTAAAAAAAGCCAGAAAAACCGAACAATACTAAAAGATGCACTTACCGGAATGAACAATCGCACTACGGCTACTACGCCAACAACACCAACCCCATAAATAGGGCATACCGGTCCAAATAAAAATCCACGATTTATAAATCTTCCATGTTTTGCATAAGCATATACAACTTCTGTCAACCATCCTAAAACGGCATAAATAATAAAGTATATTATGACTGTCATTGATTCATCCTCTTTATATTTTCTATTTTTTTATAAAACTCAATATCTGATTAGGGTGTCAAAACTAAGTTTTCCTAAATCCGCATACAATATATAGATTACGTAGAACCTTTCGTAACAATATATTGTATGCGAAGGGTCAACTATATAGTTTTGAGACCTTAATCAATATCTTAATCTCTATTATAGGGTTTTAAAAACATTCAGTCAATTATATATCTGCAAATAAGGACGAAAGAACTCTTGTCTGTTCTCCTAACATCACGTATACTAACTGTATTTAGTGAAAGCGAGGTGTCGTAATGAATAAATTTATGCAAGAGTTTAAAACCTTTGCTACTCGTGGCAATGTCATTGACTTGGCCGTTGGTGTCATTATCGGTGGAGCCTTCCAAAAAATCGTGTCTTCTTTTGTGAACGATCTTTTCATGCCTCTCATCTCCATTCTCCTCGGAAACATGAATTTATCCAACATGAAGTGGATTCTAAAACCGGCAGAAGGTGAAGCCGCAGAAATTGCCGTAAGTTATGGACTTTTCATCCAAACAACTATTAATTTCATACTTATCGCCTTCGTTGTCTTCATAATGGTTCGCATCATCAACCGTTATCGTAGAAAAGAAGCCGAAAAGCCATCAGCCCCGCCTGCCCCCACCAAAGAAGAACTCCTTCTAACCGAAATCCGAGATTTATTAAAACAAAGAAACTAAGTTTCGTCTTGCTTGCAAGTTGTTTTCGTAGAAAGAAACAAAGAAGCTAGATTTCAATATATGCAATATACTCTTCCATCAATGCTTCCAGTTCCCTATTTAGACGTTCCTCTGTCTTCATCAGCTCTTGAATGTGTTCGTAATCACTTGCGGCATCATTTAAAGAGCTTCGTACCGTTGCTATATCCTTTTCCATTGACTCTATTGCAGCCTCCATTTTTTCAACTTTTTGTGGGTTAATCTGACGCTCTTTTTTAGTTACGTCATTTTTGACCTCTTTTTTCTTTTCCATGATTATCTCGGACTGAGGTTGTACTTTTTGCATATTCCTCTCTTTTTGTGCCACATACTCTGTATAATTCCCTTCATAGCACACTATCTGTTGTTGATCTATTTCATAAATAGTATCAAACAATTGGTCCAGAAAATAGCGATCATGAGAAACACTTATAATCGTTCCGTTAAAGTCACTTAAAGCGGTCTCCAACAGCTCTTTTGTTTTAATATCAATATGGTTTGTCGGTTCATCCATCAGTAACACATTCACCTCATAGTGCATTAATGTCGCCAATAATAATCGAACTTTTTCTCCACCCGATAATACGGAAAGCGTTTTATGAATATCTTCTGTATAAAAACCAAACCGACCGAGGTAACGACGTACATCATGTTCAGGTTTTGTAACAATCTGACTCATATACGCCAAAACTGAACGTTTTTCATCCTCAAAGGTTATATCTTGCTCAAGATAGCCGATTCTGGCTCTAGGATTAAGACGTATAGGCACTTCAATGGAATCAACCGGATAAGGATAATAGACGCCGTCTTCCTTCGAGCACTCTTCTATAAGCCGACGGATAAATGTTGACTTCCCGGTTCCGTTATTCCCTATAATGGCAACATGCTCTCCATAATCCACCAACATATTAGCGTTGTCAATCAATACTCTATCTTGAATGCGGAGCTGATAGTCCTCAACGCGTAGGACATGCTTCCCTGCCCTATCACCTGTTTCAAAGGCCATATGTCCATGAGCCTCATCTAATTTCGGCTGTTTTTTACGATCCATTCTCTCTATACGCTTTTCCATGGCCTTCGCTCGTTTGAACATGGCCTCATTGTCGGCTTTAGCCGCCCATACACGCATGCGTTTTGAGGCTTCTTCCAGTTGCTTCACCTTTTTTTCTTGCTGCTTATAGGCTTCCATGGCTTGTTCATATCGCGCCTCTCTTTCTAAAACATAGGCACTATAATTTCCATGATATACTGCAATCTCTTTTTCTTCGATGGCATAAATTTTTGACACAACACGATCCAAAAAATACCGATCATGAGAGATAATCAATACAGACCCCTTGTAACTCTTCAAAAATTCTTCTAGCCAAGACGTCATCGATAAGTCCAAATGATTCGTCGGTTCATCCAACAACATAACATCCGGCTCGCTTAATAGAAGCTTAGCAAGCTCTACACGAATCTTTTCCCCGCCACTTAATGATTCAAAGGTTCGGTTCAAAAATTGAACAATTCCTATTCCCCGGGAAATTTTCATTAATCGTGTTTCCTTTTCATAGCCTCCTTTGGCTTCATAAGCCAATGTCAACTCTCCGAATCTGTTAATAAACCCTTCATCAGCCCCCTTACTCACATCCTCTTCCATCTCCTTGGTCAAACGGTTTATTTCATTTTCCATATCTAGAAGATGACGGTAAGACTGTTCCATAACCTCTCTCACCGTTTTACCATCATAGGCAGGTGGTTGCTGTCTAAGCATACCAATCGTAAGGTCTTTACGAATAAACACTTGTCCTGATTGAATCGTTTCTTCGCCTGTTATTATTTTGAAAAGCGTTGACTTACCCGATCCGTTATTTCCTAATAATCCGACACGTTCACCTTCTTGTAGTTCAAGGGATGCAGATTCCAATACCGCCTCCGTAAAATAAACTTTTCGCACATCTTGCAATGTAATATCAATCATTGTTATACCTCTCTTTCAAACTCTGTCCACGTCATTTTCTGATTTTTACTTATCACAAAAGCCATCCATATAACTAGAATAACAGCTGTTATTCCAATAACACGAAAGGCAACAATCAACCCTAGATGATCGCCTACCCACCCCACTAAAGGAAAGAATACCATCATAATCATACTAAACGCCATGCTTTGAAACGACAAAACTGTCGCCCGCCTATGACTGGGAATCAATCGATTAATATAATCGTTCATTACTACAAAAAAGAGTGCATCTGTTAATATTACAATAACAAAACCAATCCGAGATGCGCCTTCAATACCTAACAATATAAAACCTATAGCTTCTATCATCGGTAAGTAGAGAATCGTTTTTTTGAATCCGATAATCCCTTCAATCCGATGAGCTTTACTGGCTGTAATTCCGGCTAGAATTGAAACACCTGACAAAAATACACCAATAGTAAACGTACTCTCTCCTGATATATTCAGAAAATTTTGTATATAAAAGAACGTCGTCGTTACCAGTACTGAGAATAACTCAAAAGCCATAATAAAGAAGGCAATTCTAAGATCATCCTTTACCACAAGCACACTTGCCTTTAACTGTCCCATAAAGGTGGAAAACAAACGGCCTGTTTTTTCCAATCGTCCATAGGACGGTTCTATAAATAGTGCTGCCACACTGAGTGTTATCAGCGCTACTGCAATAGCAGCAATATAAACATAGCCGTAGGATTTTGTAGCGAGCAAGCCCCCTAGTGGTAAGGCCAAACCTCCTGCAATCTGCTCAACCATCTCCTGCTTGCCACGTATCTTCATATATCCCTTTTCTTGATGCATCTCTTTCATCGTGTCATATATGAGTGCATCTCCTGCTCCGGATTCTAAGTTGTAGCTAATAGCATGCAGTATAAACGCACAGGCAAAAACCCACGTTTGTGTGGCTAGAAGCATTAGTATCAAACTGAGCACATTGATAATTCTTCCTATGAATCTAGACGTCTTTCGTCCGTACAGATCGGCAATAGCTCCTGTCGGAATCTCCATCAAAAATGAGGTTCCGTGAAAAAGTGCTTCCATAAGACCTACTTCAAAAAGACTCAACCCACGAACCGTAAGATAAATCATCCAAATCCCTGAAGTCACATCAAAAGCTTGTAGAAAGTTATAAGGCATATTTAGTTGTATGTTCCGTTGTAATTTATGTATTGTACGCATCATCGTATCCTCCAAAAAATATAAGTGAGTGTATACGATGGGAAAAAGAAAAGACTTTCCCATCATGACATTGTCATAAGGAAAAGCCTGTCGTTTTAAAGTAAGTCGGAATGCTTAGGATTAAACAAATTCACCTACCGATAAATGGACAGACTTCGCCAATTTTTGGTAGAAATAAAAATTATTCCTGATACCATGATGGGCGCTCGATCCAATTGTCGATTCATATGAAATGTTGTTGTCATAATCCTCATGATTCCTTTCCTAAATTTTAATTATAGTCATCGGGTATTCTATAGACAAAACTCTAATCCCGTCCATATTACCTAATCTTATAGTAGTATAGCATACTGTTCATCATCCGTCAAAAGAATTATTGGGTAACTTGCGTTAGAACCTCTTTCAACGCAAATAGCATCCCATCGACATCCTTTTCTTCAATAATTAATGGTGGCTGAAAAGCAAGAACATTACGGTTTTCACCATTTTTACCAATGAAAACGCCTCTATCTTTCATGCCTTCCAATATAGTATCTACTATATCAGGCAAAGGCTCTTGATTAGGGCCGACAATTTCCGCTCCTTGCATCAATCCGATTCCTCGGACATCGCCAATTATTGAAAATTCATCCTGTAATGTCAACAACCCTTCTCTCAGACGATTTCCCAATGTTTCCGCACGTTCACACAACTTGTGCTCCATCATGTAATTAAGAACAGCTAACCCGTTAGCCGAAGATACAGGATTCCCACCCAAGGTTGATGCAGACGGACGTGTAAAGGAGGATGCCATTGCATCATTCGTAATATAGGCACCGATAGGTACACCATTACCAAGGGCTTTTGCAACTGTTACGACTTCCGGTACAATATCATAATGTTCAAAAGCAAACCACTTTCCTGTTCGAGCAAAACCGGTCTGTACTTCATCAACAATTAACGGAATATCATATCGGTTCAACAATTCCTTCAGAGCTGAAAAATAGCCTTTAGGAGGTGTAATAATCCCTCCATTCCCTTGAATAACTTCGGCAATCATAGCGGCTACATGGCCGGATGTGTAATTCTTAATGACCGTCTCAACGGCATGAACACACGCCATATTACAGTGTTCAGGCGTTGCATTCAACGGACATCGATAGCAGTATGCATGAGGTGCAAAATGTACGCCCCCTGCCGGTGTAGGATCTGTACGCCACATTCCGATACCTGTTACTGCCATAGTCAATGCTGTACGTCCATGGAGTCCTTGATTTAGAGCTATAAACTCACTATTTCCTGTATGTAATTTCGCAAGCAGAAGGGCCCCTTCATTAGCCTCCGAACCTGAATTGACAAAAAAACTGCGACCTAAATTTCCGGGCATAATTGATGCAATTTTTTCCGCCAAATTCACAATAGGCTCGGTTAAATATATCGTTGTCGTATGTTGAAGTGTTTCCATCTGTTTAATAGTATGGGACAATATTTCCGGATTACTGTGTCCGCAATTCATCACCGAAACCCCGGCAAAAAAATCTAGATATTCTTTGCCGTCGGCATCGTAAAGATGGCTCATTGAACCTCTTACTATCTGTGGTGGTTCTTTGTAAAAATGATAGGAACAAGGAACAGTAAATGCCTTTTTCTTTTCTAATAGTCGTTCAGTACCGATATAAGTTTCCATTATGATCTCCTTTCTTTTAATCTCTCATAAAACTCAATGCAAAAAAGCTTTGCTTCATATGGGTTAATGCCTCAATACGTCTTGAGGCATGCCGTATTTCATCGTTCTCAACATGGATACCTTTTTCTAAAAGGTCCAGTGTATGTCGATAGAGATAGGTAACCTCTCTTACAGTATCCGGGTCATAACGTAATGCTTCGATTCTGAAATGTCGTCCACCTAATTCTATAAGACTATGCAATAAGGGCATCAAATGCATATCCTTTGTTGTCATTAGATGACTACGACAATATTGATCACTAAACACAGGGTGTTTAAAACCTTTCTCATCTTCTAGAATGTACGGCATATTACATTGAGTCTGTTTGCAATCATTTTCCGGTTCTACCTGCTCATCTGCTTCATAAAGGCAATGCTCCATGTACATAGCTGTCATACTTCCCTGTACCACTACTTCAACCTGCTCACCATGCTGTTCCAGCATAGATTCCAACACATCCATAGAGGATTCCAAAGAAAGGGTCACTTGTTCAACCCCGTGTTCTTGATAAAAGGCTAAGGCTTCGCCATTCATAACATTAAGCCCATAATCACCCACAAACCGTTTGGGATCCTCCTTCTTAATACGTCCCAATTCCCCCATATGACCAATCTGAAATCCGTCTATCTCCGTTTGCCGAAGCATAGCAACTTGCCGGTTCAGTATTTCTTCATTTTCCTTCGTAACCATTTTAGGCAAGCTATATATGATCTCTGCTTGCAGTGCATGATCCTTCTTATATGTGATCACTTCATTTACTGCCTCTAATGTCCACGGTTTTCTAGGGCGAAATACTTCATCGGATAAATAGATGCGATCCGCACCGCCATCCATAGCAGCAACAGCACTCTCCGGCGTCATGACTTTAACATGTAGGGTATTGCGAACCCCTTGTGAAGAAACCTCTACACCATGCTTAGCCGCGTGAACTTCAAGTTGTTTAATTAAATCCGATGAGATAACCGGTTCCTCAACTGCTTTACTAAATACCCTGGGTTCTCGCTTCCCATCTGCATCAATATTGCTGTGCCCCGGTTTACCAAAGGCATATCCGGTAGACAGGTTTCGTACCCGATTATTCTGTATATCCTGTGCATCTTCCTTATCTGTCTGATAACTACTCGGTGACTCAATAAAACGATCAATGGCTTCTCGATATTGATTAATCATATGGATTAAATGCTCACTTGAACGCATACGCCCCTCGATTTTAAAGGAATTGACCCCTGAATTCAATAGTTGTGGTATATGTTCATAGAGACTGATATCCTTTACTGCTAAGGCATAATAGTCTTTTTTACCTTCTGCCTCATATGCCCAACGACAGGGTTTCATACACCGACCTCTATTACTACTCTTACCAAAAATCATACCTGAATAGAGACACTGACTTCCGTGTACAGAGCACATATCGCCATGAATAAAGTATTCATATTCCATCTCCGGGTATACACTGACAAACCGTTCTATATCCTTCAAGGCTAATTCCCTTGAAGCAACAATCCGTGTAACACCCATTTTTTTAGCTTCTTTAATCATTGCCAAATTATGGACATTCGCCATTACACTTAAGTGAATTTCTATCGGCAGTCCTAATTCATGAATACGACGTACAACGCCCATATCTTGAATAATAACAGCATCGGGTTGAATAAGTGCCAGATGCTTTAGAAAGGGTTCAATGGCTTCTATCTCGTCCGGTGTCATCATATTATTCGCTGTCACATATATTTTTTTGCCTTTTTCATGTGCTTTCTGAACGGCAATCGCTAATTCTTCATTCGTAAGATTATGCTCCTTACGATGCATGCGCATGTTAAAATCCTTTCCACCCATGTAGAAAGCATCCGCTCCACTTTCCAAAAGTGCTTCGAAATCTGAAAATGTACCGACAGGTGCTAATAATTCAATCTTACGACCTCTATACTGTTGTATCATATCTTTCCTCCAACTTGCGTATGGTTTTGCCATCGACATGCCCATAATTGACATCGATCAATACTTATAAATAAAAGTAAACCAACAACACTTATCATGACGATACCACCATACATCTCTTGATAATTCATTCGGCTCCAGGCATCTAATATATAATAACCAATGCCGTAATGTGTCCCATATCCTTCTGCAAAGAACAGAATCGATAAGGCTGTACCTACCGATAACCGTATATTTGTAAGTAAATCCGGTATGATAGCCGGAAAAGTTACATGGAAGAAGCGCTGCCTTCGTGTGCCTCCCAAACTTACTACAACATCGTAGGTTTCCTTCTCAACATTCATTGCCGCATCTCTCGTTGAGACGATAACTTGAAAAATAACAATAAGTACGATAAGGGTGATTTTAGACCCATTCCCTATACCAAAAAAGAGCATCAGTATTGGTAACAGAACTGTTTTGGGGATTGGATAAGTAAAATAAACCAACGTGCCCAGCATTTGGTTCATACGCTTCGAACCTGCCATTGACAAGCCTATTCCAATACCCAAAATCATTGCAATACCTAACCCCATAATAATCCGGAATAGACTGGCTCCTATATGTAAAACCATGCCTTCTCTGAAAGCTTCCGGCATTCCGGCATAAACTACCCATGGATAGGGGCAGATACTCTTATTCATCACAAAACTAAGTATAATCCATAAGATATGAATAACCAGAGTTCCCTTTATAAGCTGACTCAAACCAAGTTTATGTTCCATCGCCTATCCCCCTTCGCATTCTACCTCGGATAACTTGTTGTAGCTTGTATCCATAGTCGCCATGACGACGTTCTTCCCTATTCATTGCATCCGATCCATCCTGCATAAATGGGTTTTCAAAAATCTCCGCTATACGGCCTGCCTCACCGGGTCTTTGCTCAAATAGAAGGATACGCTCTCCAAGGACAACTGCTTCTTCAATACTATGAGTCACCAACAGAGTCGTCGTCGGAAATTCTTTCCAAATATCCAAAAAAAGATGTTGTGCATCTTCTCGTTTCAAGCTATCTAATGCCGAAAAAGGTTCATCCAGCAACAGGACATCCGGCTGCAAAATAAAACCTCTTGCAAGGGCAACACGTTGCCTTTGACCGCCACTTAACGCCGATGGATAGCGTCCCAATAACTCAGCCAATCCCAAAGTCTGAAGAATATGCGCCAAACGTTTTTCTCCCGAATCATCTAAGGATATCTTCCTCAACACCAAAGGTAAACGAATATTTTCCTCTACTGTTTTCCATGGTAATAATCCGTAATGCTGAGGCATATAAGCTATCATATCGTCCTTGTACTGAATCGGTCTATCATGGAGTCTTATGGTTCCTTGAGACGATTCCTTAAGTCCCGCAATTAATTTCAACAACGTGGATTTTCCACATCCTGACGGTCCAAGGAGGACCACAATCTCACCTGACTTTATGCTGAGATTAAGTGGCCCTAAGGCATGAACTGTTTGTTGTTGTTTTTCTTGTTGGGTAGTATAATGCGCTGTAATATTGTCAATAGTCAACATTCGATTTCCTTCTTTCCAAGGAAGAATAAAGTCTTTATTCTTTTAAATCAGCCGGTGTTAACGTCTTCGTCAGAATCCCTTTATTGTCTAGCCACATTAATGCATCCGTTAATGCCGCATCACTTGGCATACCAACAGAGGAAAAGGTGGGTAGGTGAATATCTCCGGCCATGCTCTCCGGAAATCCGATTGTATCAATTACCAATGTCTCATAATCACTGATCGGCGTTGTATTGGCATAGTCTACACCTTGATTATATGCATCGAGTAAGCTCTCCACCGATTCTTTTTTATTCTCTAGAACATCTGCTTTAAAGGCAATAACCGTTGGCTTTAGTCCGATATCCGCTGCCTTACCTAATAAGACACCGCCATTAGCAATGGCTAAGGAAGCAAATGGCTCCGGCAGTACCGCTGCGTCCACTTGGTTACTGGATAACATTTCAACGCGATTCGGAATAGCCGATATGGCTGTTTTAGTCACATCTGACGGTTGTATATCTACCGATTCCAACAAGCGATCCACTGTATAATCGATAACGGTGTTCTCTGAGATGGCTATAGATTTGCCTGCTAACTCATTCAGTTTGGTAACACCTGACCCGGCTGATGCTACAAAATAAAAATTACATGTAGTCTCCGAAACAATACGCATATCTACATCTGCATTTTGATAGAGGCCGATTGCAATTTGGTCACAGATAATGCCGTCTAGGGCGCCGGCTTGAAGGGCTGCATCTCGATCTTTTGCACTTTTATAAAACTCTAGGGTGACATTATCTTTATTTAGATACCCTTTATCTTGGGCAATAACAAACGGTATGGCATCTTCTGAGGGCATTAATCCGATAGTTAGTGTGTCGTCTTCCTTACTACATCCGGCTATTGCCATCATTACAATGATAACACTTACAATACATAATCCTTTTTTTATCATGTTTCTTTCGTATCCTTCCATTTTTCATACAATTGATGCTTTATATCTAGTCGGTCACAGATTTTACCAACTAGATGGTCAATAAGTGCTTCTATTGACTCCGGGCGATGATAAAACCCCGGCATTGCAGGCATAATAACCCCACCG
This sequence comes from Vallitaleaceae bacterium, assembly GCA_965140555.1. GTDB lineage: Bacteria > Bacillota > Clostridia > Lachnospirales > Vallitaleaceae > UBA1351. The sequence continues at coordinate 545,850 of OZ223259.1, forward strand.
GCTCGTGCTAGACGAAGCTGATTCTCAAGATGAATGACATTCATAGGCGTCTCTCGAGGCACAACAATTAAGGTATGCCCTTCCTTCAGACATACATCTGCAGCCCTCGTTAGTAGATTCGTTCCCAAACCTTGGCTGATTTGAGCTAATGATCCCATCGAACAGGGGCATATAACCATAGCTTCTTTAGCATAAGAGCCACTGGCAATCCCTGCAAACAAATTCCGTATATCCTGAACATGAAAATTTATATATTTTTGGGTCATTTCTTCTTCCCATGCATCGTAAGGCTCACCGATTTCATAGGAGAAGACACGTTTCCCATTATCTGTCGCTACCCATTGAACATCAATGTCCGAGTCTGCAACAAGAACCTCTGCCAAACGCTTTCCATAAACACTTCCACTTGCGCCTGTTAGTCCCAGAACTATTTTTCTCATCATCGTTCTCCTTTCATTATAAACCGCTTCCAATCAAGGCATCTGCAACACCGCCAATTAAAAATACCAAACTTATCATTTGATTGATACCATAGGATGCAATCTTAACATGGGTTAGATTCGTCGGAGAGACAAGATAGTGTTCCAAGACAAAAAGCACACCGATTATTCCTAATGTAATTGCAAAAATCATACCTAATGATTCCGAAAGTAGGCAAACAACAACAAGGCATATCCAACTGATCAGATGAAACCCTTTGGCAATATGAAGTCCGTTTTTCACACCGAAACGTGCGGGTATTGAATGAATCCCATGACTTATATCAAAATCGTAATCTTGAGAGCCGTAGATAATATCAAAACCGGCCACCCATAGTGTATTGGCCGCTCCCATAAAAAGAGCCACCCAGCTGATTGTTCCTGTAACAGCTATCCAAGCGCCAACGGGTGCACATGCCGATGTAATACCAAGTACAACATGACATAACCAAGTAAATCGCTTTGTATAGGAATAAATAATAAGTAAAAAGAGTGCAATGGGAGAAAGCATAAGGCACAAGGGATTAAGCATCGCCGCTGCCAAAACCATAACCCCAAAACAAATGGCCGTAAAAACGACAATCTCCTTGGGATTCATTTGATTTTGCGGTAATTGACGGGATCTGGTTCTTGGGTTCATCGCATCAATTTTACGGTCAATCACTCGATTGATGGCATTCGCCCCTGTTCTCGCCCCCATAAAGGCTACAACAATCCAGAAAATAGTCCTTCCATCTAATGTGCCATTTCCCGCCAATAACATCGCAATTAATGCAAAGGATAAGGAAAAAATAGTATGCGAAAACATAACCAATGTTCCGTAATCTTTAATTTTACTCCAAATCAATCCCATAGGAAGCCCACTTTCCGGTGACTTTCTCTTTGATGGCGTCACTCATTTCAATATCATCCGGCCAAGGTCTAGTATGCCCTTCCGTTTCCCATTTTTTAGTTGCATCAATACCTAGTCGATGTCCATAATGAGGCATATTCGACGCATGATCTAGTGCATCAAGGGGTCCTTCACTAATAACCAAATCACGCTTGGCATCAATATTGTTAAAGACCTTCCATGCAACGGTACTATAATCCGAGGGATCAATCGTCTCGTCCACTACGATAATCATCTTCGTATACATCATCTGCCCCATACCCCAAAGAGAATTCATGATCTTCTTAGCATGACCCGGGTAGCGTTTCTTGATACTCACAATGACACAGTTATGGAATACACCTTCTAAGGGAAAACTGAAGTCCACAATTTCGGGGTTCTGCATCTTCAATAAAGGTAAGAAAATACGTTCCGTCGCTTTACCCATATAACAATCTTCCATTGGTGGCTTTCCTACCACCGTTGCAGGATATACCGGATTTTTCTTATGGGTTATACAGGTCACGTGAAAGACAGGGTACATATCCGCCAAGGAATAATAACCTGTATGATCCCCAAAGGGACCTTCCAATCGTAACGGTTCATTCACATCCACATACCCTTCAATGACAAATTCCGCATTGGCAGGCACATAGATATCATTTGTTACAGATTTAACCATCGGTACCGGCATTTTACGTATATAACCGGCAAACATCATTTCATCAATCATCTTAGGTAAAGGTGCTGTTGCTGCATAGGTAATTGCAGGATCACAGCCTAAGGCAACGGATACAGGCATCTTACCGCTTGTTTGACGGTATGCTTCATAGATTTCACGACCGTCTTTATGTAAATGCCAATGCATTCCTGTTGTTTTTTTATCAAACACCTGCATACGGTACATCCCTGTGTTCTGAACACCCGTATGGGGGTCTTTTGTCATAACCAGCGGCAACGTAAAGAATCGACCTCCATCTTGAGGCCAACAGTGCAACACCGGTAACGTTGTCAAATCCGGTTCCATTTCAATAACTTCCTGACATGAGCCGGTTTTTTTCTTAATCGGAAACACCGATGCCAAACGGGATAGCTTAGGCACTGCCTTCACTTTGTTCATAAGACCCATATAGCTAGCCATATCAATAAATTCACTAATCGTATCGCCCAAATCATCCAATTCTTTAACACCTAAAGCCAAACTCATACGCTCATAGGTTCCCATTGCATTCATTAAAACAGGATAATCGGAACCTTTTACATTTTCAAATAATAAAGCCTTCCCATATGCTTTAGAAACCCGATCTGTAATCTCGGTAATTTCCAAGTAAGAATCTACCGGTTCTTTGATACGAACCAATTCTCCCTTACTCTCTAGCGTTTTGATGAAGGCTTGAAGATCTTTATATGCCATGTCATTCTCCCATCGTTACAACAATTGCCTCTATACTGACAGGCTCATAGTCATTCATATACGAACGTGTCAGTACACTTGGTAGTCGTGACATATTATATCATATTATGTAGGCATTCTCTAATGATTCCCATTTTTGGTCTTTTTTTTCACAACTTGAACTAATCGATCATAGATTTCTTGGATTTGTTCTATACTATACCCGGATATTGTTTCTGTTGAATCAGGATAGATACCGTCGTGTCCCCCTTTAGACACCATAAATTCAAAGACATCCTTTATCAGACTACTCCTCGGCATAACATCCGTCTCTAACTGCACACATATGGATGCCATCATTGCAAATGCCGCCCAATCCGAAACCGTAGCAACCAACAGATGCTCCACTTCTACAACGGAGGGTTTTACATCCGGAAAATCTGATTTAATGAGGCTTAACAAGTTCCCCATTCCGATTTCATTGCCTGCATCCCCAATACCGATGGTGACAAGCTCTTGTTCTTTTGCTTTATTGAAAAGCACATCAATAGGTGCCGTATACTTGTCGATAATGAGATGTCGCATGGTTCTATAGTGGCCTTCTTCATTTTTGCCACAGCGTTCTATACTAATAATGGCAACCGGTTTTTCCAGTTCCAACAAATCCTCATAAAACACCTCATGATCCACATCAACTACTTCTATAGGGCACTCTATAGTCCTTACAGGTTCCATATGTTCCGCTACGTCAATATAATCAAAATAACCTCTACAATAGACATCCGTAATAACTACCGGATCATAACCGATTGTCCTCAACACTTGAGCCAACATATATGTTCCTAAGGGTCCATCCATTTCCCCATGACCTTTCACATAAAATCCGGTCACTAGAAATACGGTTTTCTTAGGACATGTCAATAACTCCGCAACAGCATTTTCCACATAATTATCCGAAAGGTTTACTCGACACTGGTCCATTCGACGTACATCCCCATCTGTCATAATGATATCTTCTATGAGTCCCATACCTTTACCTCGCTTTCTAATCTGAATCCTTCAGTCATCTATAGCGGAGTTCTTCTTTTTATAATTGCGCTATTCTACTATCATATTGACGTCTGTTTGTATTAATCCCATCGTTTAACCTACGTTCTCGACTTTTTAAATCTGCCATAATTTGCTCAACACGGCTCTCTAAATTTTCGACGCGTATGGTTGCATCATTAATTTTATTCTGTACCATCATATCAACAAAGAAACCGTCAAAAAACCAATCTGCAAATCCAAGAAAATTATCCATACTCAGATCGACATCCATTTCTTCAGAGACATCTTGAAGCTCTTGGTTAAATCGTGTTATGGTATGTTGCAGTCCACGAATCATCACTTGTGCGTCTTCCATATGCCCTCGTTTCGCCATCGTCGCAATCAAACCACCACCAAGCATATCATAGGTTCCCCATCCCTTAGCTGACTTCAGTGATTTACGTATACCACTAATACCCATAAGTAGATTGTCTCCGGCATGAATGGCTTCAACAACTTCCTTCAGTTCTCGTTGATAGGCCGACTCTTCCTCTTCCAGTTTTTCCAAGACTTCCCATTCTGAGGGTAATTCTGCCTGTATGACAGCTCGTTTTCTTGCCATAAGTTGATCATAGTCATTTTGCAACATTCGTGTATTATCTTTTTTTGACTGTAACATTAAAAGATGCTTTTCATTTTCTTCAATATTATAAATGACTTGATCGAGTTCTGCTTTGACCTCCAACACTTCTTGTTCTTCCTTCGTCAAAGCCTCTTTCTTATCATTGATTAAAGTGTGATAAACATTCATCCAACTTAACTTCTGCAGTCGCTCGACATCTTCCTCTTCTCGCTTTAACTGTGATAGTTTCATTGTCTTATCATTTTCCAATCGCGTTATTGTATTTTGCGTTGATCGAATCTGATTTTCTATGCTTTCGTTTTCCAACAAACGGTCTTTTAAATCCCGCATTTCCGCATTTAGTTGATGTAATCTCTCACTCATTGTCCTTTCACTCCTTTTCTGAACTTATATGCTCTGTTGTATAGACTCGACTCCGTCCGTCATTTTTAGCCTCATACATGTACATGTCTGCCAGATGTAACATCGCCTCAATATCATGAATCGAATGATCCGAGTCGATTAAACCCGCACTAATCGTAATGGATAATCGTTCATTGCCTAACATGAATACTGTCTGTCGAATTTCTTCAACAAGACGCTGTACCATGGGTAAAACTTCATCACAAGTGCGTTTTTCAAAGATAACGATGAACTCATCCCCGCCTAATCGTCCAAATGTATAGTCTCCTTTTAATGAATTCTGAACCATATGGACCACTTCACAAATGGCCTTATCACCAATCAAATGTCCATGGTTATCGTTAATAGTCTTAAAATCATCAATATCAAAAGTCAATATTGAAAATTTTTCTCCACTACTATGAAAATGGTCCAAAAGGGTTTCCACATATTTGTGACTGTAGCGTCTCGAATATATCCCTGTCAAAAAATCAAAGTCCCTCTGACGACGAAATTTTTCATTCAACTCTCTCAATTTACCGGCTTCACTGATAACTGCTTCCAATTCCATCTGCACTTCCAATTTTTTCTTCAGCGCATTTTTATTTACTTTTTCCAGTTCATCATTCAATTCTATAAAACGATACAAATAGGCACTACTTTCTTCAAAGCGACCCAACGTATTCAAGCTATCTGCTATCAATTTGTATAGTCTTTTTACATCGTACCATAGGTGATTTTTCTCTGCAACTTCTAAGGACTTTCTATAAAAGTTCAAGGCACGTTCTTTCTCTCCTATCGCTTCATTCAATCGCCCTTCTAGAAGAAACGCTTCCTTCCACGCTGTCGGATAGTCATGAAGCTTAGGATTGGCTTTGATCATGTGTAATAACCCCACCGCTGGTCCTTCTTTTCCTTCCATTGCCAGTAAAACCTGTAACCCAACAAGAAGCGTCTCTGTATGTATTTGTGTTTTTTCTAATTCTAATTTATCAACCCAGCTATAACATTCTTGTAACGTAGCATAGGCCACATCAACTTCACCTATAAGGCAAAGCAAATGGGCCTTTATATTCAGATAACCTACCAATGGCTTTTTGTGTCTTTCTTCTGAAACCATAGTAATGGCTTTTTCAATATATTGAAGACTCATGGTGTGATTATCCAGAAGATACTCAACATGACATTTGATACTGTAATAGGTGTGATTGGTTTCTTCCATCCCTATTCGCTCAATATACTGAAGGTAACGCATAGAATAATGCATTAGATGCTCATACTCACCCTGTTTCGTATAACGGAGTCGAACTTCTTCGTATAGCCTTGTAACCGACCGATAGTCGCCTTGGCTCATTAATTGACTTTCGGCGCTAATTATAATCTGTTTAATTTTATTATGATTTTTATCCTGAAATGCTTTGTCCAAATCTATAACAAATTGCTCTATCATTCTTTTATTGACCCTTCCTCATCGAGTTTCTAGAACTATTATACTACTAATTTATCAAATGATAAAGATATAAGCTTTTTTTATCATAAAATTTCATTCCTGCTGTTCCAAATATCTTAATATATCCGCAAAGCTATCGTAATGGACATATTCAAGCCCTTGTTCTTCCATTAGGTGGGCCAATTCATTTTTAGCAAAGACAAGGTCTGCATGACGTGCCGCATGTATATCCGGTTCTGAATCCCCGGCAAAACAAACCGTTTCATAGTCTTGTTGAATTACCGTTAATACCTTCCCTTTATCAATGCCATACACCGGACTATAAAACGGTGATTTTTTATCCGGACGCATTTCAAAAAATCCGTCTTCAAATACTCCCGGATTTGTATATAAGTCAATATCATGAAGCCCTTCTTTATCTAACGCTTTTTTGATATAGTAATCAAACCCTGCACTTAAAATAGCAAAGTCGCCATTCTTTCGTCGTACATATTCGATAACCGATGCTAATTGGGGATCTACTTCAACCATATCCAATGCCTTTTCATGTTCTTCCTTAGATAAATGGGTCCATCGGAAAACTTTGTTCAAAAAAGCGGTTCCAATCTTTTCTGATTGCTTCCATTCTCTATAGTGACGAATGCCTTCTTCTCCTATAAAAGATTCCAACAAGATCCAATAAAAATCTTTAGTCGTAATCGTTCCATCAAAATCTGATACAAAAATAAATGGTTTCATCTTATTTTCACCCTTTCCACTTGGCCCTAATCATTGTACGAATAAAATAATCATTCTCTTTCACCGTTTTCGTCGCAACACGTATATATCTCCCATCAAGGCCTTTATGGTTCCGTGTGTGTCGTACAGCTATACCTTTTGTTAGTAACCACTGTATTAACCTCATATCATCCTCTGTTTGAATGAGAAAAAAATGCACATCAGATGCCATAACCGGTATGCCTATCTGTTCAAGACTCTCTCTAAATCGCTTAGTCTCTTCCACATAGTACCCATGCATTTCTTTCAAAAAAGAATGATCCGTCAGTAGTTGGTGGGCCAAATCCATAGCCAACGTATTGACCGACCAAGTCGGTTGACGTCTCGATAATTGCCGAATCCAAAAAGGGCTACTCATCGCATAGGCAATACGTATCCCCGCCAACTGAAAATTTTTTGTTAAGCTTCGAAGGATAATCGTTTGCTCCATATCCCATAAAGGTTTTTTGTAGGCTTCCACTGTTTTGGTCAATACAAAATCGATATAAGATTCGTCCAGCACCACTGTTAAGTCACATGTTTTCATCAATGCTTTAAGCATTGATAATTGCTCTTCATCATAATAAGTACCTGTAGGATTATTCGGATTACACAAAAACAGTATATCCAGTTGTCCTAACACTTCCCATAGTCCATGGTCATCTCTTATAAGCGCTTCTCCAAAGTCGCTACTTGGAATCGGCACAACCGACGCTCCATAGGCTTCCAATGCTTTCTCGTACTCCGGATATGTCGGTACAATAATTCCGACTTGTTTCTTGCTACAATAAGAAGCCACTAGATAAATTGCTTCATTTGCTCCGTTTGTAATCAAAAAGTGATCCTTTGGAAGACCATATACACTTGACAATGTTTTCTTCATTGTCAGGTGATTCGGATCCGGATAATCAGAGAAGTCATTGCTTTTTCCAATTGTATCTAGAAGGGGATGTCTTATAACCGATGTATTTGTTGAAAAATCCAACAGCTCTCCTTCTATGATAGCACCTATTTCTTCTGCCAATTGTCTTGGATTGGCTCCATGATCCGGTAGATTCATTTTATTCTCCTTCATTGTGCCTAATCTGCCGATATTATACATTACGAACTTCATTCATATTACAAACACGCTTGTGCAACAACCAAAAATGCAGTAAAACAGGTTAGTAAAATAAATGTATAATGTATCATCCACTCACAGTCATCAATCATCTGAATTGAGACTTCCTTTTGCGAATCGCCGATAATCGGTTTCTCTTTCATTTTTCCAAAGTAGGGATATGCCCCCCCCAATTGAACACCTAATAATCCGGCTGTCACACTTTCCGGGTAACCCGCATTTACACTCACACTTCTTTTATGATCTCGCCATAAAATTTTCCAGCCGCTTTTTCTATCCAAGGCTGCCATCATTCCTCCAATGAGCATAATAAACGCACCTATCCTAGCAGGTATAAAATTGGCTACATCATCTAAACGGGCTGCTACTTTACCAAATTTTTCATACCGTTCGTTCCGGTAACCCACCATTGAATCCATAGTATTTATTCCTTTATATAACCACATAAACCATATGCCGTGGCCAGATACCACTTCTCCAATAATACCAAAAAATAAAGGTGCAATAATACCGTCAATGGTATTTTCTGATAAGGTTTCAATGGTCGTTCGAATAATCTGAGCCTGATTAAGACTTTGCGTATCCCGACTTACATAGTAGCCCATTTTCTTACGCGCTTCATCAATATCGCCTTTTCTAAGCGGTAGCTTAATTTCTTCACCAGCATCTATAAGACTTCTATATGCAAGGCCCGCAAAGAAAAAATAGATACTAAAAATTGGTTTTAGAAAAGGAAGGCTTTGCATAAGACTATAAAGGCCGGCATATACAACACTAATTGCTCCCAGAACACCAATGACTAACAAGGCCCCCTGAAAAATGCCCTCCTTATGATAAAGCTTTGACTCCAGCCATTTTATCCACTTTCCTATAGCTATAACCGGATGATAGAGTTTTTTGGGATCCCCAATAAAAGCATCCACAACCATACCTATAACTAGATATATCATAACTCAATAGTCTCCTTGTTAATGATTTTATATACTCTGTCCATATCCAAATGCTCTTTGACATGAGCCGCCAAACGATTATAATTTTCTTCTTTCAGATGCTTTGTATGAACAGGAGGTCTAGATACTATCCCTTTATTTTGTCTCAAATATTCAAGCCATGCATGCCGTATCCCATCATTATGAAAAAAATTATGCAGATAGGTTCCGATAATTCTGCCTCCATCAAGGATCATCCCATCAACAGTTCCATCCTCTAATTCAATGAACGGTTCATGGACTGATGTTTGTCCAAGATGAATTTCATAGCCTTCAATTGAATCATCCTTAAGGGATGAAAAAATACCTATCGGCTTTATATGTCCCTTCACTTGTTTTACCCGTTTATCATGAAAAAATGTCGTCTGAATAGGAAGAATACCTAATCCTTCACAACTCGCTTCAACGACTTCATCTACTGCTTCCGGATCCATTAACCGCTCCCCTAGCACTTGATAGCCACCGCAAACTCCTACAATTCGTCCACCTGCAGCCGCATATTCCTTTATAACTTTTCCTAATCCAGATTCTTGAAGAGTTCTAACATCACCAATCGTTGACTTTGTTCCCGGTATAATCACTGCATCCGGGGTACCAAATTCTTCCGGTGTTCTGACAAGACGTAATGCTACATCCTCTTCATAAATAAACGGTTCAATATCTGTATTATTACTCACACGTTCCATATGAATAATTACAATATCCAGCATCGTGTGGTCTGCATGTTTTTCTTGAAACAACTTCTGACGGCTCTGAGCATCCTCTGTCTCTATATGAATATCTTGAGCATACGGAATAACACCCACAACCGGTATTTTCGTATAGTCCTCAAACCACCGAAGACCATCTTCCAATAGCTTTATATCGCCTCTAAATTTATTAAATATAACCCCTTTGATACGATGACGATGTTCAAAAACTAATTCTATTGTTCCGACCAAACTGGCAAATGAGCCTCCACGATCTATATCTGTAACCAAGATAACATCTACATCCGCAGCTTGTGCTATGCGCATATTCACAATTTCACGATGGTTCAAGTTTACTTCTGCCGGTGAGCCGGCGCCTTCTATAACAACCATCTCATAATGTTGATCTAGATATGTTAAGCTCTCGTTTACCGCTTCCATCCCTTTCGTTAGGGTAAATTCTTTGCCATAGGCCATTCCGGAATAACTCCGATAGACTTCACCATGAACAATAACCTCACTTTGAGTATCCTTTCGGGGCTTCAATAAAATAGGATTCATATGCACATTAGGAATAACCCGCGCTGCTTCTGCTTGAACCCCCTGAGCACGGCCCATCTCCTTGCCCTGAATTGTAACGTATGAATTATTTGACATATTTTGACTTTTAAAAGGAGCAACCTGTACACCGGCATCTGATAAAATACGACATAGCGCCGTTGTAATATAGCTTTTTCCGGCATCTGAACTGGTCCCTTGTATCATTATTCCTCGCATGCGTTTCCACCTTCTTCCTTTATCGCCATATCACGCTTTATTTTATTCATTTCTTTGATTTTGCGATTAATATAATCATACCCTTTTGGGCTATGGGGAATAAGGCACTGGCTACAATCTTTGATTCCTTTATTCAAGGTAAATTTACCGCCGCAATTCGGAATATAATAGAGAGGACAATAACAGAAGAGACAATTGAATGTCTCTTCTGTTATTGTTTGATGACACGGAAAATATTGACAGGCTTTATTTGAAAAAAAACGATAATTTGCTTCCATAACATTTCCACTTTCTTAATTGCCGGTTCTCGGGTTCACACCGACTTAGCTTTTAGGTTCGTTAATAAGCAGTTTACCACTGTTAACGTTCTAATTCAAGTGTATCCATTTTAAATATACGCAAAGCATCCTTTGTTTCTTTTTCCTTCGCACTTTGGCAATAGCCTTTGAGTTTTTTCTCATCTATTTTTCCATAGTGCATGGTTACAGGACCTTTTATACAGCCCCCTTCACAAGCCATACCTTCAATAAATACACCTTTTAATCGCCCCATTTTTGCCTGTGTCATTACCTTTTTACACTCTTTTAATCCATTAACCAAAATTGTTTCTACTTCCAATTCCGGATAGCTTTGTTCCAAAACACGTTTAACAGCTTGAGTCACACCACCGGATGCTGCAAATCCTCGTCCGTATGAAGAAGCATTGTCTAGGGGTGTCTCTTCATATTCCGAAAAATCCGTATTAAATGCATCTTGATAACCACTTATCATTCCGGTTAATTCTTCTACCGTTAATATGTAGTCTACACTTTTTTGAATGTTCCAAAACGTCTCTTCATCCTTTTTAGCAACGCAAGGACCAATAAACACGACACAGGCTTTAGGGTCTGTTTCCTTAATAAGACGCGCTGTGGCCGTCATAGGCGTCACCGTTGTCGACATATGCTCCCTACATTCGGGAAACTCCTGATGAATATAGCGGGCAAATGAGGGGCAACAAGAACTGGTCATATACGTTTGACCTTCAGACTCAATCATACGCTCAGCTAATTCTTCTGCTTCATGCTGAGTAACCAAGTCTGCTCCTAATGCAACCTCAACGACATCTTTAAACCCCATCCTCTTCATAGCCGTTACAACTTGTCCCAAACTCAAATCACTAAATTGTGTAGCTATAGCAGGTGCAATAATCCCATATACGGGTATAGCGGCATCCTGTCTCGTCAAGGCCTTAATAACCGGTAATATCTCTGATTTGTCTTGTATCGCACCAAATGGACACCGATAAACACAGGCACCACATCGAACACATCGACTTTCGTCAATGACTGCCTTTTTATTCTCATCAACTGTGATTGCATCCACAGGACACCCTTTCATACAAGGACGTAACACATCACTAATCGCCTCATAAGGACATGCTTCATGACATTTACCGCATTCAATACACTTATCATAATCAATCATTGCCTTTGTTCCTATAAATTGAATCGCATCCACAGGGCAACTCATGGAACAACGATGGGATAAACAACCCCGACATGCCTGTGTCACAACAAATCGATTGGTCATACATTGATCACAGGCACAATCAATCACTTCTATACGATTCTTAACGGCTTCATTCCCACCTAAACTAAGCTGCACACGCTCAGCTGTTACAGCACGTTCATGATAGATACAACACCGAAGTGTAGCCTGTGGTCCTTTATTGAGTTCCTTTGGTATTCCACTTAGATGACGTTCCAATGTGTCTGTAAAGGCATATTCACTCACCTTTGCATACACTTGATTTTTTATCTGTTGTACTTGATTCTCAAACTTTCGCATTCATAGCCTCCGAAATATAATGTATGTCAACCTTTTTACCTATGTCTCTTAATGCATCTGCTAAGGCTTCTACCATAGGCACTTTCATGCTTAATTCCCTCGGAAAATCCGGTTGTTGGTGTGCACGATTCATCGCCTTTCCAACCCACAGTTCAATATGTGTCCCTTCGAAAACAAGCGCCTTAAACAATTGGCCGGCCCCATCTTCACCAATCGTTTCATGGTCCAGCTTATTCCCACCATAATCATAGATCATACGAATCGTTTTTTGCAGTGTTAAGACTCCTTCCGTTACCAAATCCACCCCTTTTATTCTTGCCGTAGGCGGTATATTCGGATCAAGGTAATCTAAGTTCGTATGAATCGGCCGATTCAGTTCCCGAGAAACTATGTGTGCCGCTGTTCCCCCACATACAATTTTCTTGCCGGGATGGCGCATAAACCCTTTCACCCACTGTGCATCCATTGTTGTATCTACAGGAGGTCCGGTAAACAAGAGCAGTTGTACCGGACGACGAACCTTCAATGTCACAACGGTTGTATCATCGCCGGGCTCATCTTCATAAAGTTCTCGACAAGCACCTAATAAACGTCGACACATTAAATCCGCACTATGACTTTGCTGGTCCTTTTCTATATAGCTAGCCACATGCTCCCATTGCCATCCAAAATTCAGTATTTTCCCAACACCCGCATGTATAACCCCATCACTACACAGAAAAATACTGTCATTTTCTTGCAACTTACAGGTACTCATCAATACCTTTTTATCCAGAACAATTTTTTCTTCTTTTTCGACGGTCATAATACGACCGTCCCTTACAAAGAAAAAAGGCGGATTTTCTGATTCGAAGACGCGACATTCTAACGACGCATTGATTTCGATAATCGAAAATGTCGAGTACGCTATCTTTCTAACTTTACACACCGGCAATGTATGTAGAACTGTCTCTATAACTTCTTCCAGTTCTGCGCCTTTCTTAAGCATGGTAATGGCTATCTTGGATGTAAGCGTGGCTAGTATATTGGCCTTGACACCACTCCCCAAACCATCTGCCAAAACAATGAGCGTACGGTCTCCCTCTTGAAACACCTCAACCATATCACCACATAATTCTTCTTCTTTTTTATTCAAGCTACGATGGCTTACTTCAACAAATAGGGGTTGTTGTTTCACTTATAATTCACTCCTGTCCTTTAGTACCAAGTCATTCAAGCTTTTCAAGCTCATCTTCGTTTCTGCCGTCGTCTCGCCGAGCAGACTAGCTATTTCTTGTGCTACTCGCATTTGTTTGTCAATCACTTCCTGTGTTTTAATAAGCGTTTCTTTCTTCACCTCACTCAATTCTTGTCTACGACGTTCGTCTGTCGTCATATCCGTTAAGAAAACCAACATACGTTGCTCTTCCTTAATTTGAACTAAATGCAACCAAAAGAATCGTTCCCCAACTTGAATTTTTTGCCGTTCCACACTTTTTTCCGCCTGTTGAAGTTCTTCAAAAATAGGATGATCGACAAAAAGACGCATGGGCATGTCAATCATCGGCAGTCCGTCTTGATTAAAAAGCTGGATAAAGGACGGATTCACTTCATGAATAGTCATATTCTTATTGAGCAACACAACGGCATTCGGGCTTTTTTCAATCATAATGGTCTGCATACTTTCTGCTTTTTGTCTTAGATAAGGTAAACATGAATCCACATCCGAATAACCAAAATATACGGCCTTGGCCTTATCATAGCAAGTTTTATAGCCACAGGCACCACAGTTTAATTCATCCTTTTGGCTATATTTACCCATACGCATCATCGTTTGATGGACAATTTGAATATTGGGCTCTGCCGTATCCATCTGCCTGTCATGAAAACTTCTTTCAATTTTGAGATTTGCCCTATGTTTTTCAAAGGTTTCAGCACTCAATGTATTGGCATGAATCGTCTTTTCCTTCGTATAAGCACGCATAAAGGACTCTCTCGAAAAACGTCCAAGGTGATTTTTCGGCATATCAGGACCATTCATACAGCTTCCTTCACAAATATTAATCTCAATACAATAATTTTCGATATTCCCTACACGAAGTTCATTCAATATTTCTTTGCAACTTTCTATCCCTGTTACATGAACATATCGAAAGGTATCATCTTCTCTTGTCTTATTTTTTTTATTCCGTAAACTGCCGCCAAGAGGAAAGGCCTGACCACGTCCACTACCATGTAAATCAAACTCCATCGGTTCAAACTGCTGAATCTTTTCCCCTTTATTCTTAAACATCGCTTCCAGCTCTGCAAAGGTTAAAACGGCATCAACAGCATCTCGCATCTCCTCAGCTTCCGCCATTTTTGCCAAGCATGGACCGATAAAAACAACATTCGTCTGCTTCCCATATCGCGTTTTCATAGACCGGCCATGGGCAACCATAGGCGATACTAGAGGTAACATATATTGAATTAATGTAGGATAATGTTGCTCTATAAGATAATTGGCCGAAGGACAACAACTCGTAATAATATTGGTTTTATCATGCTTCGCAATTGCTTCATCATAAGCCAAAGCAACAAGTTCCGCACCGAAAGCAGTCTCTTCAACATAGTCAAAACCCAAACTTTTCAACGCACCTACCATGCGCTTAGGTTCGGTCATACCAAAGGCTCCAACATAAGATGGCGCAATGGATACAGCAATTTTCTCTTTATTCTCCATCATTTGATAGACTTTACTCATCTCACTTTGAATATCCAAAGCTTCCTGAGGACATGAGGCTTGACAAAGACCGCATTTGATACACAATCCGTCAATAATTTTACGATCATCTTTACTGAATGCAATCGCTTTAGTCGGGCAAACTCTCAGACATTTATAGCAATTGTCACAACGTTCTTTATGAAATCGAATAAATTTCATTTACTGCACTCTCCCATCAAATACTCTTCAAAAAATTGAGGTGTTTCTTCAGGCTTAATGGACAGAACTTTATTTTCATTGATTCGAACACTGACACCTCCACCACAAGCTCCTAGACAAAATGCAGATTTTAATTCTACGGTTTCTTCTAAATCGTGATCTTTGATTAATTGTTTAAGTTGTTGAATAACTTCATAAGACCCCTTCAAATGACATGCACTACCGATACAAACTTCAATCATAGTAAGCCTCCTCGTTCTATATAATGTATTTTGTTAATTATATCACAATCTATTGGGATTTAATAGCGTCATATTGCCGAAACATGGACAAAATTCAAAGAAATTCTATTATAAACGTCACAAATTTAACATTATTTTGTATACAATGTGCATAAAGAGGGGTCGGGAGATATCCCTTGCGCTGGGTTTATACCCTATAACTTTGACTACGATATCGCAGGGAAGGGGTTTGATTGGTAGGACGGAGACGCTACCGAGTCCGCCATCCATGGCGGCGGTAGCTGCCGGCGCATCCATGCGCCTTTGCCTCCTGTTCTTGATGCGATTTCTAGTCAAACTAATAGGGCATAAAAGACGCTTAAGGGATACGTCCCTCGACCTTCTTCTCGGGCGTTGCTATTTCATAGACATAACCTCTTGTCACAAAAGCAACGACGATTACTCCGAGAATATATGCCATAATTATATTAGATTCATTAGTACCTAATCTTCGGAAAAATAGCGCTAGAACAGTAACCCCTAATTCTATACATAATGTACTCAACAGAGCTTTTCTCATAAATCCCCCTCTATACAAATGAAATGATTCCCAACATGTCATATTCAATTATAAAACCGACTGAATAAATTCAGTCGGTTTTATATCAGGATAAACGAGTTTTATAGTCTTCGTATCCGAATTCTCGGATTACTTTTACTTCATCATCATTCATAATAGCAATGGACGGAAGATTAACACCGTTAAAGGTATTGTTCTTAACCATGGTATAGTGGGCCATATCTGTAAAAACAAGGCGGTCGCCTATTGCTAACGGCTTATCAAAACTATAATCCCCGATCACGTCGCCTGCAAGACAGGTTGTTCCACCTAATCGATAGCTATGCGCCTTCTCCTGATCCGCACCTGAACCTATAATATAAGGTCTGTAAGGCATCTCAAGGACGTCAGGCATATGACACGCTGCTGATGCATCAACAATAGCTAAAGGGATTCTGTTATTGATTAAATCCAATACAGATGTAACCAAATACCCTGTATTAAGGGCAATTGCTTCCCCAGGTTCCAAGTATACATGCACTCCATAGGTCTTAGAAATTCGGTTAATCGTTGCTATAAGAAGATCCACATTGTATCCCTCACGGGTAATATGATGTCCTCCTCCAAAATTAACCCACTTCATTTTATGCATATAGGCTCCGAATTTTTTTTCAACAACCTGAATAATCCGTTCCAATGTATCTGCACCCTGCTCACACATGGCGTGAAAATGAATACCGTCTAATCCTTCAAAGTCTTCTTCCGTTAAATAATCAGCCGTTGTTCCTAATCTCGAATTAGCATCGCAAGGATCATAAATAGCTGTTTCAATTTCACTGTATTCCGGGTTAACACGAAGACCGATTTCTATTGTCTTATCCGTTCGCTCCATGTAGGCATTTACCTGTTCTTTATACTGTCGATATTGGCTAGGCGAATTGAATACAATATGATCTACATAGGTCAATATTTCTTCAAACTCATGGGGATGGTAAGCCGGTGAATAGATATGGACTTCCTTACCCATTTCTTCATAGCCTAGCTTCGCTTCAAAAAGAGAACTGGATGTAATTCCTGCCAAATATTTGCCAATCAAAGGGAATTCATAATACATACTAAACCCCTTTAACGCCAATAAAATATCACAACCTGTTGCTTGCTGAACCCTATCTAGCAGTTCTAAATTCTTCGTTAATAACCGCTCATCGACGACGTAAGCAGGTGTTTTTATCGTATTCAAACGTGCTAACTCTTCACTTGTCATTCTATTCATCACACATTCCTATTCGTCTAGTCCAATAATGTAGGTTCAAACTCTTCTAACCAAGGTAACCCTTGTTTGTTTAGCTCATCCATAAATGGATCCGGATCAAATTCTTCTACATTATAAACACCCGGCTTTTTCCACTTGCCTTCAAGAACTAACTTTGCACCGATCATTGCAGGTACCCCTGTTGTATAACTAATGGCTTGAGAACCGACTTCTGCATAGGCTTCTTCATGATCACACACGTTATACACATAGTAATGCTTGGTCTTGCCATCCTTTACGCCGGTATAGATACAACCAATATTCGTTTTCCCTTTGGTTCGTGGCCCTAATGATGCAGGATCAGGTAATACCGCTTTTAAGAACTGAAGCGGTTGAATCATATGACCTTCAAATTCAATCGGTTCAATGGATGTCATTCCGACATTTTGAAGTACGGTCAAATGGTTGATATAGTTCTGTGAAAACGTCATAAAGAAACGAATGCGTTTGATACCTTTTATGTTTTCTGCCAAAGATTCTAACTCTTCATGATAGAGCAAATACACATCTTTAGGTCCAATCTGAGGTAAATCATAGACCTTTTTCACTTCAAGGGGTTCTGTCTCTACCCACTCTCCTTCTTCGTAATATCGCCCTTTTGCCGTTATCTCACGTATATTAATTTCCGGATTAAAATTTGTCGCAAATGGATAGCCATGATCCCCTGCATTTGCATCCACAATATCAATATAATGAATTTCATCAAAATAATGTTTCATCGCATAAGCTGAAAAGACACCTGTCACACCGGGATCAAAGCCGCTTCCTAACACTGCAGTAATACCGGCTTCCTTAAATTTTTCACGATATGCCCATTGCCATTTATATTCGAACTTTGGATTTTCCGGCGGTTCATAATTAGCCGTATCCAAATAGTCTGTTTTTGTGATTAAACAAGCATCCATAATCGTCAAATCTTGATACGGTAAAGCCACATTGATTACAATATCCGGTTTGAACTGCTCAATGAGACGCACCACTTCTTCTGTCTTATCCGCATCGACTTGAGCGGTATGAATAATGGTCTTGCCACCATCTAATTTTTTTTTCATTGCTTCACACTTTGCCAATGTACGACTGGCAATGCAAATTTCCTCAAAAACTTCCGGATTTTGACAACATTTATGAACAACAACATTTGAGACGCCACCTGCGCCAATAATTAATGCTTTTCCCACTAAATTACCTCCTAAATAAACTTCCGTATTGTATATTAATTTATCTCTTCTATTATTGTATCCTAACAAGGGACTCTTGTAAATTCCCTACCGCTCATAATATGTATAGCCACGCATTCCGGCATCATAGGAATTGACAATTTCTTTTCTCTCTGCCGGTGTAATCAATCCTTCACGCACAGCCGCTTCTGCCGATTGTCTAAAGGAGTCGCGCATATCTTTAACATCATATTCCACATATGTAAGGACATCTTCCACGCTGTCACCTTGTATTTCGTTTACAAATTCATAAGAACCGTCTTCTTGAATACGTACACTGACAACATTTGTATCCCCAAACAGATTATGTAAGTCTCCAAGTGTTTCTTGATAAGCACCGACAAGGAATACGCCAAGATAGTAATCTTCATTCTCTTTCATCGGATGTAACGGTAATGTTTTTCTTACATCATGCATATCAATAAATCGATCTATATTCCCATCGCAATCACATGTAATATCTGCAACAACGGCATTTCTGCTCGGAAGTTCATTCAGACGATGTACCGGCATGACAGGAAAAAGCTGGTCAATTGCCCAACTATCCGGTATAGATTGGAATACACTGAAATTACAGTAGTATATGTCTGCTATAGCACTTTCAATATCCTCCAGTTCAGGTGGAACATATTTCATGCGATCCTTTTCTTTGGCAATCCGTTGAATAATATGCCAGAATATTTTCTCAGACAACGCCCGTTCACGAAGGGTAATATATCCATGATTAAACATATCCCGAATAATATCACGATAATAAATAGCATCATTATAGCACTCTTGAATATTCTTAATCTTCAACACTTTGTTGACTTCATGGAGATTTTTAATCTGCTCATTGACATCCGGCCCTAATTCCTCGGGAATATCATGCTCTTCATAGGTTGCTACATCCAATACATTAAATAAGAGTACTGAATAGTAAGCTACCAATGCACGTCCCGATTCCGTGACAATAATCGGATGACTGATTTCTCCGGCATCCATAACCGACATAACCGCTTCAACAATATCCATGCAATATTCTTCCACACTATAGTTACGACTATTGGTAAAGTTTGTATTGGAACCATCGTAGTCCACCGCTAACCCACCGCCTAAATCCAAATAACCCATAGGCGCACCTTCTTTAACCAATTCTGCATATACTCGAGAAGCTTCTTGAACGGCACTACGTATATCACGTATGTTCGGAATTTGAGAACCTAAGTGATAATGCATCAATTTGAGGCAATCCAACATATCTGCTCCACGTAACTGGTCAACAATTTCTATGATTTGAGACATATTAAGTCCGAAGATACTACGGTCACCACCGGATTCTGTCCAATGACCACCTGCTTTGGCAGACAACTTTATTCTCACGCCGATATTAGGCTTAATACCTAACGCTTTGGCTCTCTCTAATATAATATCCAATTCACCCGGAATTTCAATAACAAAGAAACATTGATAGCCCATCTTTATAGCATAGAGCCCTAAATCAATAAATTCTTCATCCTTATATCCGTTACAGATGAGACAAGCTTTCTTATCTTTCATTTCCGACAAAGCGGCTATCAGTTCAGGTTTAGAACCAACTTCAAGACCGTGATGATAACGTTGTCCAAACTTAGTAACCTCTTGAACAACTTGCTGTTGTTGGTTCACCTTGATAGGGTATACACCTTGATAATGGCCTTTATAGTTAAGCTTAGTAATTGCCTGTCTAAAGGACTCATTCAAATATGAAATCTGAGCATCTAGCAAATTTTCAAAACGCAATAACACAGGCATATCTAATCCACGTTCACGCATTCCTGATATCATTTCCATAAAACTAACGGCTGATTTCGGATTATTCTTATAGGGGTTTATCATGACTTCCCCTTCATCTGAAATGGAAAAATAACTTCCACCCCAATTTTTTATTCCATATAATTCTTCTGATTTTTCTTTCTTCCAACGTCCTAAGACTTCTACTTTATTCATTCTTTCATCCTTTCTGATATCCGATTAGGATGCCAATATAACATCTGAGTGTCCAGAAAAGTGTCACTAAAAATCAAATTATCATTTAAGTTGACAAATGTCAAGTTAAATGCGCCGGATTAATCCATTTCATCCCCAATTGCTTGAATTCTATCAATAAGTTCTCCATAATCTTCCCCGTAGGAAGCATATAACGGTTGCATTGCCTCAACAAAAGGTGTGATATCATCTATACGATTAATCACAACACCATGCTCCGTTAGAAACTGCTCCGATGCAGCTTGGTCCGCCTCCCATAAACGTCTCTGATAACTTTCTGTTTCCTTGGCAATACGACGAATCATGGCCATATCCTCCTCTGACATGCCTTCCATTGCCTTTTTACTGGCTATAAGCATCTCAGGAATGCGCACATGCTCATCAATCGTATAATACTTGGCAATCTCATAATGATTGGATGTTTCATAGCTCGGGTAATTGTTCTCTGCCCCATCAATCGTTCCAAGTTGCAACGCCTCATACACATCCCCATAAGGCATCATGACGCCTGTAGCGCCCAGACTCTCTACCATATTCAATAATAAAGAACTTTCCATAACCCTTATACGCATATCTTTCAAATCGTCCATTGTCTCAATCGGCTTTTTAGAATTATAAAAACTACGCGCCCCGGCCTCAAACCACGCCAATCCATAGAATCCGTCTTCTTCAACACCTTTAAGAAAGCGATCACCGATTTTCCCATCCAATACTTTCCACATATGGTCACTGTTTTTATATAAATACGGCATCTGAAGCACATTTAAATCTGTCGCAAATTCGGCCAATGTTCCAATACTTACACGAGTGAAATCAATGCCCCCAAACTGCACCTGTTCAATAACCGAACGTTCTTCACCTAATTGATTACTGTCATAGACAACAATGTGAATACGCCCATCACTTTCCTCTTCAACGCGTCTTGCAAATTCATAATCCGCTCTTGTTGTAGGAAAATCACTGGGATGCGACTCTGCTAGCCGAAAGGTGTATTGATACTTCTCCTTCTGTGATTCCTCCTTTTGGCAAGCGACCAATAGAATCATAACACCTATGATCACTGTAGTTACAAGGTACTTTTTATTCATGACCATCCTCCTGATTCCATATAAACTTCATTTCCACCATGGTTCCCATACCCTTACGACTCAATATTCTGAATGAGCTTCTATGTTGATAAGCTATAATAAAGCGTCGGTAGACATTCTCCACTCCAATACTCCCGGTTTTTTTTGACTCAAAATGCATCATGGATTCTAGCGCTTGTCTACTCATACCCACACCTGTATCTGTAATACGCATATAGGTAATTTTCTGGTTGTTGTTCTTCTTCGTAAATATCTTGATCCTTAACGTTCCACCTTCAACCTTTGGTTCAATACCATGCATAATCGCATTTTCTACAAGAGGCTGAAAGGTGAATATAGGAATATGTAAATTCCTGCTCACTTCATCAACAATGCACTCATAATTCAAGCGCTCCTTAAACCGAAACTTCTGGAGATATATGTATTCATCAATCATTGCCAATTCTTCTGAAATCGGTATAATCGCTGAATCATTCCGTAATTTATATCGAAACATATGAGACAACGCTTGTATTAATTTCAAGGTGTCATCTGCCTCTTCAAACATTGCCGTTCTAGAAATCGTATTCAGTGTATTAAATAGGAAATGAGGATTTATTTGAGACTGTAGGGCCAAAAACTGGGCATCCTTCAATAATTGCTCCATCCGAACCACTTCCATCTCTTCTTCATGGAGCTTTTTCTCAATAACGACCTTTTGTTCTAGATCATTGACATAAGTTTTAATATTAGCGCTCATCGTATTAAAGGCTTCTCCCAATACGCCAACTTCGTCTTCTGTATAAATCATCACCGCATCACCGTCCAGATCACCTGATGAAATCCGTAAAGAAGCCTTTGCCAGATCTTTAATCGGATTAATCAGATAATTCGAAAATAATGCACCTATTAATAATGCAAGAGCAAACATTCCTGCAATAAGAATCATACTTACTCGGTGCATCACTTCCGCTCTACTAGCCAACCTATTATAAAGTTCATTCCCTTCCGAAAGACTAATATACAAAAGTTCTTCAATGTAATTCTCCGTATAATCTTCAATGGATTCACCTTTATAAAAAGCGTTATAATAGGTCGTGACCTGATTATCCCGTTGTTCTATAGCCTTATTCCAATGGGCCATATAAACCTCCGTGGAATTCTTAATCGCCCGCAACTCAAAGTACGTATCACGAGAAGAAAACCGATCAAAAAGTTGCTCTATTTGACTATTTATTTGTTCTTGAAGGTGGAAAAACTCTTTTTTTTGTTCTACATTTAAAGAACGCAAATAGCTGGTGACGGCATCATGACTATTCCGTGATGCCACCATCAGCTGATTAATTTCATAATAGTTGGTCATTGTTTCATTGAATTGTTCCATAATCACATAGTTATTATTGTTCAAGTAAACATTGAATAAGCTGACCATTGCCAACAGTATAAAAAAACAAGAGATAAGTTTAACTTTAATCGATAATTGACGCCAAAATCGGTTGAATCGTTTCATACATGCATCCTTCCCGTATGTTATGGCTTCATTATACCGTCCACTTACTTATCGGTCAATGTGTTCAATCTTGTTCGTAAAGGAAAGCAGCTGTTCATATGTGGGGAACCCTTCGCTGTCGCCTCTAACCAAGGTCGCCATAGCTCCGACACCATTGGCAAAATCTCCACATTCTGCGATGGAAAACCCTTTAAGATAACTGCTCAAATATCCTGCTGCAAAACCGTCCCCGGCTCCGACGCTATCTTCAATATGATCGACAACATAGCCTTCCACATAACTTGAACCTGTCTTGTCAGAAACAATACAGCCCTTCTTACCTAATTTAAGGGCAATCTGAGAAATCCCCATTCCATGGAAGGCAGCTAGAATTTCACTCGTATCTGTTGTCCCTAAAAGAATTTCACATTCGTCAATACCCGGAAAAAGAATATCCGACTTCTTGCACAATTCAAGAAGTGTTTCCTTTGCCTCCTCTTGACTCCACAACTTCAAACGAATATTCGGGTCAAAAGAAACAAGAACGCCTGCCTCTTTTGCCGCATCTACAGCTGCAAAAACCGCCTCTTTAGCAGAAGGTGAAATAGCCGGTGTTATCCCTGTTATATGTAGAATCTTAGTATTTTTTATATACTCTAAGTCTAATTCTTCAGGTCGCAAATAACTTGCTGCAGAGTACTTACGATAGTAATAGACATTCGGATTAACATGTTCAAATAGCTCTTTAAAAATCAATCCGGTATTATGATTTTGGCTGTGAATACAACGGGATACATCAATTCCTTCTCCGCGAATCATAAACTGTATGTAACGTCCGAACTCATCATCCCCCACTTTAGAAAACCAACCCACGTCATGTCCTAATCGCGCCAAGGCAATCGCCACATTAGACTCAGCTCCTGCAATCGACTTACTGAACTGATGAATATGTCGAAGAGGCCCTTTTTCATTAGGACTAAATAAAACCATTGATTCCCCAAATGTAATAACATCCAATTGCTTACCCATAATATTACCTCCAAAATGTATACGTTGTCTGTTGTCTGACATCTATTCTAATTTTATTATAGGACTTCCTATATGTCAATCAAAATCAAACAATGCTATTGGTTAATATTCCGATAGCCGGCATAGAGATTTCCACTACATCTCCCTTTCTCAAAAAACGAGGTGGTTTCATACCCATGCCTACGCCATCCGGTGTTCCTGTGGCTATGACATCGCCACAATGCAAGGTCATCCCCTGTGACAACGTCGCTATTTGCTCGTAAACTGTATGGATCATATCCGCTGTATTTCCGTCTTGACGCAACTCTCCGTTAACCCTTAACTGAATCGAATGACCTTGAGGGTCACCAAAGCTTTCAGCATCCACAATATACGGTCCGATGGGACAACATGTATCCAGACTTTTACCTCTAAACCACTGTTGATGTCGTTTCTGAATGTCCCGTGCTGTTACATCATTTAATAGCGTATATCCAAAAATATACTCTTTGGCCTCTTCTGCTGTAACATGTGTACACGTTCTCCCTATGACAACGGCTAACTCTGCTTCATAATCCAATTGCTTCGTCCATTCATTATGACATTTTATGTGACCTTTATGTGCATTTAATGCCGATAACGCTTTTGTAAAGAATATAGGATCTTCCTTCACCCGTTGAATATCGTCATCACTACCGTCAAACTCTCTGATGTGCTTGGCATAGTTCTTCCCGATGCACATGATATTTTTCGTCGGTATAACGGGTGGCAATACTGTCACTGCCGACATATCAAACCGTTGATCACACGATGCCTCTAGATTTGGATGTTCCTTTATCAATTGTACGATTTGATTAAAAGAATAAATCTTCCTTAAGCGTTCACCTGTTAGAATCGTACTATCGTCCTGTACAAATCCAAATCCCCGAAATTTGTCCTTTTCAAATTGTATTAATCGCATATCGTCTCCTATCTAGCTAACCAGCCTCCGTCAATCGCTAATGTAAACCCATTCATATAATTGGATGAATCCGATGCCAAAAAGACAATAGGGCCTTTTAAATCGTCCCCTGTTCCCCATCGTCCTTGGGGAATGCGTTCTAGAATAGCATCTGAACGGTCTTCATCTTGACGCAACTCTTTGGTATTCTCTGTTGCCATATAGCCAGGTGCTAATCCATTAACCTGAATGTCATACTTAGCCCATTCGTTAGCAAGCAGTCGGGTTATCCCACTAATGGCACTCTTTGATGCTGTATAAGAGGCTGTTCTTACACCACCTTGAAAAGATAGCATGGAAGCAATATTGATAATTTTCCCCCCATGACCTTGTTCCTTAAAAATTTTTGCCACTTGTTGACTCAGAAAAAAAACGACTTTCAGGTTAATATTCATCACATCATCCCAGTCTTTTTCTGTAAAGTCCAACGCTTCTTCACGACGTATAATTCCTGCATTATTCACCAAAATATCAATACGTCCAAATGCTGACATAGCGGCATCGATAACTTCCGGTATAGCATCCATCGACGTTAAATCTGCCTTAACATTTAGATAACGACGTCCCAACTGTTCTACCTGTTCACCTGTCGAGGGATTCCCACTGTGGGAAACGCCAATGATATCTGCCCCCGCTTCTGCTAATGCTATCGCCATTGCCCGACCTAGACCTTGACTAGCTCCTGTTACAATTGCTACTTTACCGTCTAATTTGAATTGTTCGAGTATCATTGTTGCACTTCCTTTCCAAATAGAATGAATCCTACTTTATAGAACAAAAAAACATTCCTATAATAGAACAAAGGATGGCGCAAAGCGTCACCCTTTGTTAAGATTTTATCGAATTTTTGTCATGTCCACATGATCCATATCATCAAATGTTTGATTTTCTCCAACCATACCCCAGATGAATGTATAGGCTGATGTACCACAACCGGAATGAATAGACCAACTTGGAGAAATAATAGCCTCTTCATTACGCATAACAACATGACGTGTTTCTGTTGGTTCGCCCATGAAATGGAACACAACACCATCTTCCGGAAGATCAAAGTAAAAGTACACTTCCATACGACGCTCATGTGTATGACAAGGCATTGTATTCCATACATTACCCGCTTCCATTTTTGTAAGACCCATTGATAATTGGCATGTCGGTAACACATCCGGATGTATAAATTGATAAATCGTACGTTTATTTGATGTTTCACCATCACCTTTTGGCACTTTGTTCGCTTTTGTGATATCAATATGCTTGTTTGGATAGGTTGTGTGTGCCGGAGCACTTAATGTGTAAAAATGTGCCGGATTTTTGGCATCATCACTGGCAAACACCACTTCTTTTGCACCTTTACCGACATATAAACCATCTTGACTATTCATATTATAAACGACACCATCTACGGTAATTGTACCTTTTCCACCAACATTAATTACACCAAGTTCACGTCTTTCTAAGAAAAAGTTTGTTCCTAAAGATTTCATAATATCCAATTCTTGTCCCAGCTCTTGTGTTTTTTCAGCAGGACAGAATCCCATTGTTATAATACGATCGATGTGACTATAGACACGTTGAATTTTATCCGGCACAAATAAATCCGTAATCAAAAATTCCTCACGTAATCTGTCCGTTGTATAATGTTTTGCATCTCTTGAATTTGAAGGTTCTCTTACTATCATGTTCATTCTCCTTTTTGTTTCACTATTTGAAACCTCATTTCCTTTTTCCGACACTATTATATCATTTCAACGAAAGTCAGTCAATGAAGCCTTCATCCTTCATTTCATACCCTAAACGTGCTGAAATCGATGCACAGGCCTCTTCTAAATGCTTGCGTACTCCTTCTCCTTCAACTTTATATACACGACGATCAAACCCTGTAATACTTACGGCAGCAACAATCGAACCTCGATAATCTCGTACAGGCATGGCAACACAGTATACATTTTCTTCATGTTCTGCATCATCTCGCATAAATCCTTCTCGTCTACCACGTTCTATATCATCAAGTAACTTATCCATATTCAAAATTGTAGCGGGTGTAAAGGCTACCATCGGAACATTTTTCAGTCGCTGCCGAATTGTTTCCTGATTTTCATCCATAATAAGTACTTTGCCGACAGCAGAGCAATATATGGGAATCCGCTTACCAATTTGGCAGTACATATGATAGGACATATACTTTTCTACTTTTTCAATAAATACAGCTTCGCCTTCATCATAAATAGCTAACTGAACAGATTGATTGACGCGATTGGCTAATTGATGCATATAAGGAAGCGCTTCAGTCTTTAATTCAATTTGGTTCAGACGTAGACTACCTAATTCAACAATTTTTAGGCCAACACGGTAGATACCACTCTGTTCATTACGTTCTATAAACCCTCTATTCAATAAGGTCATTAACAATCGATGCACTGTCGATTTGTTCAAGTTCAATCGTAGACCTATGTCTTTGGCTGTCAAGGACTCCCTTGCCAATAATTCAAGCACCGCCAATGCCCGATCTGCCGTTTGCAAAATGGAATCTTCCATTCCCGATCCTCCTTCAATTATTACATACTTCAAATGAATCTCTTCCTTCTATAGTATATGTCTCAGCATAAGATGTCAAAGAATACAGTAAAACCTTGACAAAACTATCTCTTTCTATTACAATAAAATCTATAAGTGTTAATTCTTTAACATTAATTGAATATAAAACACGCTTTAAGGTCACTTTCCGAAAAGTTGGTTTGCTCTTCATTGGACGTCATGGATGATAATTGAATTATTACCCTGGATAGGTCTTTTTCTATTGCCCTTTTACCGATTCCTTTGCATAACCTACTTGTGAATAATGTACTTAAGCCGTTTTATAGGACTATTTATTTATTAAAGGAAAGAAGGTGGATTATGTCACGTACCGAACACGATGCATTAGGTTCCTATATACTCCAAGATACTCAATATGAAGGCATTCATACGCAACGGAGTCGAGAAAATTTCCCAATATCTACTATATGGACTCAAGGCCTCATTCTTCGTCAACTCATTGTTGTCAAAAAAGCCGCCGCCATAAGTAATTATAAAGTGAATTTATTAACAAAAAATCTTTATGAACATATTGTTATCGCTTGTGATACCTTGATTCGAGTTCTGGATACAGCCATGTCTACTGCTAACGCTGAAACAACTACCTTGAACAACAAGGATTTAGCATTACTTAACAGCATGAAACTTTCTCCTATGCAAGGTGGTGCAGGTACCTCAACAAACATGAACGTGAATGAACTCATTGCTAATCTGGCATTAGAGTCCATGGGCCATCCATTAGGTGCCTATGACTATTGTCACCCCATTAACCATGTAAATCTTTCACAATCTACCAACGATGTATATCCGACAGCTGTTCGTATGGCTGCTATATACGGAATACGCAATCTTGCTGACCACCTCGCAGCATTGCAAGAAGCTCTTCAGGAAAAAGAACATGCCTTTGCCTCCGTTTTAAAACTGGGACGCACCCAGCTTATGGATGCCCTTCCTATTACAATGGGGCAAGAATTCGGAGCCTTTGCACGAGCCATCAGTCGAGATCGCTGGCGTATCTACAAAGTGGAAGAACGTCTCCGAGAAGTAAATATCGGTGGTACGGCTGTCGGAACCGGTATGAATGCACCTACAATGTATATTTATAGGATAACAGAAGAACTTCAGCGATTAACCGGTCTCGGCATTGCAAGAAGCGATCTTCTCATAGACAGCACCCAAAACCAGGATGTATTTGTTGAAGTCATCGGTTTACTGAAGGCCTTGGCAACGAATTTATTAAAAATTTCAAATGACATACGGCTCATGGGTAGCGGACCTATTGGCGGTTTCGGAGAACTGAACATTCCTGCTGTTCAAGCCGGTTCTTCCATCATGCCGGGAAAAGTAAATCCCGTCATATGCGAAATGATAAACCAAATTGCCTTTCGTGTCATTGGGGCTGATACAACCATTACTTATGCAGCATCCTCGGGACAATTGGAACTCAATCCTTACCTTCCGATGATTGCCCATGAATTACTAACTGTTATCGAGCAATTAAATGCCGGTATCCCTATTTTTATCCAAAAGGTTATCGAACCCTTAACTGCCAATGAGAAGCATTGTAAAGAAATGGCTCTCTCATCCTATGGATTGGCTGCTGCCTTTGTCGACACATTAGGCTATGATTTATCTGCTGACGTTGCCAAAGAAGCCAAAGCGAATGGTCAATCCATTAAGACTGTTTTATTACAGCGCAATCTTCTTGACGAATCAGAAATTGACGCCATCCTAAGCATTCACCAACTGACTCAACCGGGTATACCCGGAAAACGTTAATCTCTTCTGACACAAGACTTATTTTTATGATGAAACGAGGTATATGATGAATCAAACGCCACGAGGAAATCGTTTACATATTGGTTTTTTTGGACGCACCAATGCCGGTAAATCCAGTTTAATTAATGCTCTTACCGGTCAAGATATTGCCCTAGTATCCAAAGTACAAGGAACCACCACGGATCCCGTATATAAGGCTATGGAAATTCTTCCTTTGGGTCCTGTGACACTTATTGATACTGCCGGATTGTTTGATACAACAGAACTGGGACATCTTCGAGAAAAAAGAACCCATGAGGTTCTTAATAAAACCGATGTGGCTCTCTTTGTTTTTGATGCAACATGCCCTATTACAGATGATGATCTCGAACTTGTGACCATGATTCAAAATAAAAACATCCCTGTTCTTGCTATCTTGAACCATTGGGACCGTGTTACTGATCCCGAAACAACTCGTGATCATTTCGCTCATGCACTTACCATTCCAATCATTGAAGCTGCTGCCTCTACACATATGGGTATCGAACAAATCAAGCAGGCCCTTATTAAGCATATACCTGCAGATGACGATAAATTCCGTATTGTAGGCGATCTCATTCGCCCGGGTGATTTTGTTGTCCTCGTCGTTCCTATTGATAAAGCAGCACCAAAAGGGCGACTTATATTGCCCCAACAACAAACCATACGAGATATTTTGGAAAGTGATGCCATGGCAATTGTCACAAAGGAACATGAATTACGGGACACACTTAGCCATCTTGGCAAAAAACCATCGTTGGTTATTACGGATTCACAAGCCTTTTTAAAAGTATCCGCCGATACGCCGCGGGATATTCCAATGACTTCCTTTTCCATATTATTTGCAAGGTACAAAGGAGATTTAAATGCATTGGTAGAAGGTGCTTTAGCCATCAGCAAACTAAAAGATGGCGATCGCATCTTAATCGCCGAGGGGTGTACCCACCATCGTCAATCCGATGATATCGGTACCGTTAAAATTCCTCGTTGGTTACGACAAGCAACCGGTAAAGAGTTGCACTTTGACCACACCGCCGGAGTAACCTTTAAAGATTCTCTTGATGATTATCAACTTGTCGTCCACTGCGGCGGATGTATGTTGAACAAACGGGCTATGGAACACCGTATCCATTCAGCTATGGATGAGCAGGTTCCTATTGTTAACTATGGTGTATTAATCGCCTATGTCCACGGCATTTTAGATCGGGCACTTGAACCATTTCCTATGGCCAAATACCTTTGGGATGAAGCTAACCAATAAGATTTAGAATAACATTATTCATGAGAAGGAGCGATTCTATGGATCATCGCATTGGTGTTATCGGGATTGTTATCGAAAGCCCGAGTAGCATTGAACACGTCAATCAATTACTGACCGACCATAACCATATTATTTCCGGTCGTATGGGAATCCCCCATTTGAACGGACGTCGTGTTAACGTTATATCCCTTGTCGTTGACGGTACCAATGACGACATCGGAAGCCTAGCCGGTAAACTCGGAAAAGTTAACGGCGTCAGTGTTAAAACGGCAATTTCAAAAAAAACCTTCAGTCCATTAGAGAAAAATCTGGAACTTTAATCGCAACCAGTGAAAGGAAAAAACATGAAATCTTCAACAACAACAAGTAAATTTATAGACGACGAACGTATCCTTCATCTTATTCATAACGAACAATGTCCAACTTCCGAGGAAGTTGATGCCCTTGTGGAAAAAGCCCTTGCTTGCAATGGATTGAGTCTGGAAGAAGCGGCAACGCTCATTCGCACACAGGATCCGGATGATTTAGATAAAATTTTTCATGCTGCCAAGAAAATCAAACAATCTATCTACGGAAACCGTATTGTTATGTTTGCTCCACTCTATGTCAGCAATTACTGCGTGAATAAATGCACCTATTGTGGCTACAAATGTACAAATGAGTTCGACCGCAGACGCCTAACGGATGAAGAATTACAAGCAGAGGCACGTGTACTTCTAGAAATGGGACATAAACGCATCGCTTTTG
The DNA here is from genome assembly GCA_965140555.1 of Vallitaleaceae bacterium. Taxonomy (GTDB): domain Bacteria; phylum Bacillota; class Clostridia; order Lachnospirales; family Vallitaleaceae; genus UBA1351. Next base: position 577,418 of record OZ223259.1, read on the forward strand.
AAGCAGGTGAAGATCCTAACAATTGCCCGATTGACTATGTTCTTCATGCAATGGATGTCCTTTACAAGACGCGTGTTGATGGGAACGCACTTCGTCGTATCAATGTTAACATTGCTGCAACAACTGTCGAAAACTATGCTAAATTGAAAGCTGCTGATATCGGTACCTATATTTTGTTCCAAGAAACTTATCATGAAGAATCCTACAATACCTATCATCTCGGCGGTCCTAAAGCAGACTATATGTATCATCTTACAGCCATGGACCGTGCTATGGAAGGCGGTATTGATGACGTTGGTATCGGCGCTTTATTCGGCTTATATGACTGGCGCTTTGAGATACTCGGACTCCTGATGCATAAAGACCATTTAGAAGAAGCTTATGGTGTCGGTCCGCATACAATTAGTGTCCCACGTATCCGTAAAGCCAAGGAAGTCACTGTCGGTGACATGCCTTATGCCGTAACTGATGAAGACTTCAAAAAAATTGTAGCCATCATTCGTCTAGCCGTCCCTTATACAGGCATTATCCTCTCTACACGAGAAGAAGCTACGTTTAGAGAAGAAGTTATCAATCTAGGTGTTTCACAAGTTAGTGCCGGTTCAAAAGCTGATGTAGGCGGTTACCATGAGTCAGAAAAATTGGAAAGTCAATTCGAATTAGCTGATCTTCGTTCTCAACCGGAAATTATTGAATCCTTGTTACGAAAAGGTTATCTCCCTAGCTACTGTACCGCTTGTTATCGTGCCGGACGTACCGGAGATCGATTTATGCAAGTTGCCAAAAACGGTAGCATACAAAATCTTTGCCAACCTAATGCCTTGATGACATTAAAAGAATATCTTGAAGATTATGCCGACGCAGATTTGAAGGCTTTAGGTGAAGAAGTCATTGCAACCAACATACCACTTATTCCTAATGAAAAAATGCGTACTAACACCATTGACCGATTAACTCGTATACAAAACGGTGAGCGCGATCTATTCTTTTAAATAACGCGCCTTATCTTATTATAGATCCTCGTACCTTGGTCACATAATCTAACTATCATTACCTACTAAAGGAGTGTATACCGGCAATTTGAATTGCTTGCATACACTCCTTTTTTTTGACTTACTATACCTCTTAAGAATAATGCCTTATGAAACCTATCCCTCTGTTCTAGCCGACAAGTTTTGTTGTAAACTGACTCATATAAAGGTCTGCATAGAATCCGTCAGCTGCCAACAACTCATCATGACTTCCACTTTCAATAATCGTACCATGATTCATCACAAGAATCATATCCGAATCCTTAATCGTTGATAATCGATGAGCAATAACAAAGCTTGTTCGTCCGTGCATTAATGTTTCCATGGCTTTTTGAATGTTTTGCTCTGTACGTGTATCGACACTACTGGTTGCTTCATCCAAAATCAATATAGATGGGTCTGCCAATATAGCTCGTGCAATCGTCAACAATTGCTTTTGACCTTGAGATATGTTATTCGCATCTTCACCAAGTATTGTATCATACCCTTCCGGAAGCGTACGAATAAAATGATCTGCTCTAGCAAGTTTTGCTGCTTGACGAATCTCGTCTTCTGTTGCATGTTCACGACCATAAGCAATATTGTCTCGTATTGTTCCCTTAAACAGCCATGTATCTTGTAATACCATACCGAATATTTGACGCAAATCGCCTCGTTTAAAATCTGTCGTATCGTAACCGTCCACAGTGATTTTACCATCCCATACTTCATAGAATCGCATAAGTAGGTTAACCAATGTTGTCTTCCCGGCACCTGTGGGACCTACAATCGCAATCTTTTGCCCTGGTTTGACTTGTATGTTGATATCATTCATTAATGGTTCGTTTTCTTCATAACCAAATGCTACATGTTCAAAGTTCACATAACCGTTAACATCTTTCGCCGTAATCGGTGATGTACTTTCCGGAATTTCTTCTTTTTCATCTAATATTTCAAACACACGCTCTGCTGAAGCGACTGTTGATTGAATCAAGTTCGCTATGTTAGCCGTTTGAACAATCGGTTGTCCAAACTGTCTTGAATATTGGATAAACGCTTGAATATCCCCAACCTGTATGGCGTTTCGCGTCACTAATATACCACCGACAACACATACTAATACATAGCCGATATTATTAACGAATTGCATCATCGGCATAATAATACCCGATACAAATTGAGCCTTCCACCCGGCTTCAAACAACCCATCATTGTGTTTATGAAAGGTTTCTATAGAATCTTCTTCCTTACCAAATACCTTGACGATTTTATGTCCGGTATACATTTCTTCTACATGACCGTTTAATTCTCCCAATACCCGTTGTTGTTGGATAAAATAGGTCTGTGACTTCCCTGCAACAAACTTTGTAATAGCGATACTCATCGGTAATGTTACCAAAGTAATTAATGTCAGTATGGGACTAATCGTTAACATCATAATGATAACACCGACGATGGTTACAACAGATGTAATCAATTGTGTTAAACTCTGTTGCAGTGTATTGGCAATATTGTCAACATCATTGGTTACACGACTCAAAATCTCACCATGAGTTTTTGAATCATAATACTTGAGCGGAATACGTTTCATTTTTGTATTCACATCTTCTCGTAACCGATAGACAGTAGATTGAGCTACACTTGCCATTAAGAAAGACATCCCAAATTGGAAAACCGAGCTGATCAGATAGAGCCCTACCAATATGAGAAGGATGTTTCCTATATAGCCGAAGTCGATACTCGCACCGGGTACATTCATAATCTTAGCATAAAAACCTTCATATAATTTTGTCGTTGCATGACCCATGACTTTCGGACCAATAATTTGGAAAACCGCTCCGATAATTGCAAAAATAAAAACAATAATAAGGGTCATTTTCTTTGGTGCCAAGTAGCTCAGTAAACGCTTCACCGTTCCTTTAAAATCTTTAGCTTTTTCTGCCGGTATCCCAATAGAATGCGGTCCACCACCTCGTCGCGGTTGTTTTGTTTGTATTTTTTTATCTGCCATTTTCCAATTCCTCCTTCGACAATTGTGATGCCACAATTTCTTGATAAACCGGACAAGTTTGTAGTAATTCATCATGGGTGCCTTTTCCCACACATTTACCTTGATCTAACACAAGAATCTGGTCGGCATTCATAACAGAGGTTACTTTTTGTGCAACCAGCAATACCGTTGCATCTTTAGCTTCTCGTAATAATTCTTGACGTAATTTAGCTTCTGTCTTGAAATCAAGAGCTGAAAAGCTATCATCAAAGAGATATATTTGAGGATTTCGAACAATAGCTCTCGCAATAGAGAGGCGTTGCTTTTGACCCCCGGATACGTTATTACCACCTTGAGCAATCGTTGATTGATATTTTTCCGGCATCTCTTCAATAAATTCAGTGGCTTGAGCAATGCGCGCTGCTTCTTTCACTTCATCATCCGTAGCATCCTTTTTACCGAATCGGATATTATCGTCTATCGTTCCTGTAAACAATACTGCTTTTTGGGGAACCAAGCCTATCTCAGAGCGTAGTTCATGCATGTCAAGTTCTCGTATATCGACACCATCAACTTTCACTTTACCTTCAGATACATCATAATATCGAGGAATCATGTTGATTAATGTACTTTTACCGGATCCGGTCCCTCCGATAATCGCTGTCAATTCACCCGGACTTGCTTTAAAACTAATATCCGAAATGGCAGGTTCTTTGGCTCCATGGTCCGAATGATAGTAAAAACTTACATGGTCAAATTCTATTGTTCCCTTTTTCTGGATTGATTTTGCCTGCTTCGGATTTTCAATTTCAGGTTCTGTCAACAATACATCATTTATACGTATTGCCGATGCTGATGCTCTTGGTACCATAACAAAAATCATGGTCAACATCAAAATTGACATTAAAATCTGTGTTGCATACTGGATAAACGCCATCATATCACCGACTTGAATAGCTCCTGTATCAATACGATGAGCACCAAACCAAATAATCGAAACGGAAGACAGAGAAAAAACCAATGTCATAAACGGCATCAAAATCGCCATTAATTTATTAACTTTGATTGCCACATCCGTTAGCTCTCTATTTGCTTTATTAAATCGCTTCTCTTCTGTATCAATACGATTAAATGCCCGAATGACTCGTAGTCCCGTTAATCGTTCCCGCATAACCAAGTTAATACCATCTACCTTAACTTGCATCACTTTAAATAGGGGTAAGGCATTCGATGCAATAATACCGATCATAATACCCATAAAAATAACGGCTACGACAATGATATAACTTAATTTCACGTCCTTACTTAATGCCATGATAATACTACCAACAGCCATAAGCGGTGCCATTGTCGCAATTCTAAGAAGCATAATCATAACATTTTGAACTTGCACAATATCATTTGTTGTTCTTGTAATTAACGATGCCGTTCCGACTTCATCAATTTCATGAAGGGAAAAATTTGTAACTTTAGTAAATAGTCGATTCCTAAGCTCTCGACCAAATCCCATACCTACTCGAGCGGAGAAATACCCGGCAACAATCGAACAGACGCCACCTAATAATGCAACACCTAACATCAGAGCGCCTATACGAATGATATAGTCAGTATCTGCTTCTACAATACCTTTATCTACGATATCGGACATTAATGTTGGTAAATAGAGATCTGTCAATGTACGAATGAATACAAAGCCAATAATAATAGCTATTGTTATTCTAAATGATTTCAAATACTTAAATAATTTCAGCATAGAATGTTTCCTTTCGTCCTTAAACTTTGCTTTAGTCTAATTTCTTCATCAATTCGTGAATTTCCTGTAAGTTACGCGTCAGTGTCTCCACCTCTTCATCATCAAATACTTCTAACACTTTCGCCATTTCATTGGTTATACTTTCAAATTCACGCTTCATCTTACTTCGTCCCTTCTCTGTAAGCTTGAGCCTCACAATTCTACGATCAGTTTCATCATGAATACGTTTTGCATAGCCTTCTTCGCAGATTGCTTCAACAAGCTTTGTTAAGTTAGATTTTGAGACATGCATCTTATCTCCAAAAAATTTCATTGGTTCGCCATCATGATGACTTAGAATATGTAACAAACGAATTTGAGATTTTGGAAACGACGTTGGCGGAAGCCTTTTGATAAATTTTCTATTCAACATGGGAACCAACCCAAACAAATTTTCAGCCAATACGCGTCGCGTCATAATTCACCTCCTCAAATCTAATCATGCATCCATTACTTCATGCATTGCCAAATAGTTCAAAAACATAATAGTTATATTTTAAAACTATTATAGTTTAATCTATTTTAATTGCGACGTCAATAGATCAATTCCTTTATTAATGAAATGTTAATGAATCACTCTTTCCTTATATTTATTCATTTGATAATTATTATTATTACTACATGCTATTATTTATGAATATAGCTTCAGGATGCATTGTAAGTGTGAGATATTATGTCAGATCAAAACAAAGATAGTAATTTTCAAAAAAGCTCTTCACGCAAAGAAAACCCCTCACTTGTCGGTTCAACACTGATCAAGTATGGGGCTTATATTATCATTGTACTTATTGTTTTATATTTTATTACACGGTATACCTTACCTATGATTAATCAAAGATAGGTGTTGACTCCTATAAGGTCGCTCTCGCTATGTTTGGCCGGCGACCTTTACTTCAAATAAAACACTTCTTCCATTGGTACAATAGGTTCAGACTCGCCGAAATCAAAACTTCCTTCAACCATTTGACTTGTAATCGCATTCCAGCGTTGACAGTCTTCATTTTCATCGATATAAGCAAAGGCTTTCTTAACGTCATCACATTCAAATACATAGAAGAATTGATTCCCGTTTTGAAAGATTGAGTAGTTTGAAATTCCCGCTTCTGCGTGGGCTTTCATAATTTCAGGCCATGCATCTTTATGCATTGCCACATACTCTTCTAGAGATTCTTGTTTTACATTCCATGTCCATGCAAACTTATTACTTTTTTCCATGCTATACTCCTTTTCTATACCTTGTCTCGTTATTTAATCAAAATTTACCGTACCATGTGTTTCTAATCTTGTCAATATCACTATGTACTTATCTATTGATATACTCCATACCCTATTCATATATAATTATAGCTATACAAAAAGCAACTTGGGTAAATCTTCCTCTTTTTGTGTACAAAAAAAGCTATTACTGATGTTCTATAACACCTAGTAATAGCTCTACTTTATACTTATCGCTTATCTTATATACTCGTATTAATTATAAGCTAGCTTTTGCCTTTTCAACTAATGCTGTAAAACCAGCTGCATCATTAACAGCCATTTCAGCTAACATTTTACGGTTGATATCAATACCAGCAACTTTAAGACCATACATAAATTTTGAATAGCTTAAGCCGTTAGCACGTGTTGCAGCGTTGATACGAGCAATCCATAATTTTCTGAAATCACGTTTTTTCAAACGACGACCAGCATATGAATAGACACCGGATTTCATTACTGCTTGTTTAGCCGTTCTAAATTGTTTGCTTTTAGCGCCTCTATAACCTTTAGCTAATTTAAGAACTCGTTTACGTCTTTTTCTTGTGTGCAGCGCACCTTTAATTCTTGCCATTTTTTTACCTCCGATTAATTTCCGAAATTATAGATATGGTAGTAATTTTTTCATTACTTTTTCGTTTGTTGAATCCATCATAGCTGGCTGACGAAGGCCACGTTTTGTTTTAGGACTCTTCTTTGTTAAAATATGGCGTCTGTACGCTTTTCCTCTTTTTAATTTACCTGTACCTGTCGCTTTAAAACGTTTCGCAGCGCCGCGGTGTGTTTTCATTTTTGGCATGATGTTTCCTCCTTAATTATCTCTATGTGTTACAAAAAACTCTTTTTTATTTTGTCTTTTTGGGCGATAGAAACAGAACCATGCTTCTACCTTCCATTTTTGGCATTTTTTCAATGTCAGCAATTTCTTCTAAGTCTTTAGCAAAATCCAAAAGGATTGTTCTACCAATGGATGTGTGAGCTAATTCACGACCTCTAAATCGAACAGAAACTTTTACTTTATCGCCTTTGCCTAAAAACTTATTTGCTTGCTTCATTTTTGTGTCAATATCATGTTGTTCAATGTTCGGTGATAACCGAACTTCTTTGACACTGATGATATTTTGCTTCTTTTTGGCTTCTTTCTCACGCTTGGTTTGTTCATACTTGAACTTACCGAAGTCGATGATCTTACAAACCGGCGGCTTTGCCTTTGGCGCTACTTTCACTAAGTCAAGTCCTTGTTCTCTGGCTATCTTTTGAGCTTCCTTAACAGAAACAACCCCTAATTGTTCACCATTTGAGCCAATAAGTCTTACTTCCTTATCTCTTATTTGCTCATTAATCATATAGTCGCTAATAGTTCGACACCTCCTGAATAAAATAAAAACTAGTTTCACATCCCGTTTCCGGGCAAGAAAAAATGGACAGTCTCCTATCCACTCTTAATAAATCGACAGATACACATGCCCTGTCCAAATATTAACCCAAGCACTCTATTGTCCTTAGGTGAGAGCGGAATAACTCTACTTCCTTTTTTACTGAGTCTAATTATACCACACACACCTAGTCTCGTCAACCTACACTTGACTATTTTATAAACGTATCTGAATTCCTTTATCCGTTAATGTAATTTTTCCTGCTTTCATTAATCGACCGACTGAACGTTTGAATGCACGTTTTGACAAATCAACTTCTCGATTTATGATCTCTTTATCTGATTTGTCTGTCAAGGGAAGAAATCCACCGGCTTCTACCAAGCACTGGTACAGTTTTTCTTCATCTGCCTCCATTTGGACAAAACCGTCTTCTTTCAATGTTAACGTCAATTTACCGTCTTTTGTCTTACTCGCAACTTTGGCTGTGATTTTATCCCCCAATTGATAAGTTTTCACCACTTCTTTTTGAGGTAACAAGGCTTGATATTGATCCTCGACAGCAATAAAAACACCATAATCCGGATTTATACTAAAAATCGTTCCGACAACTCGATCGCCAACTTCTTGAGGTGCTTCCACTTTCAACACCTTACTTAATCGCATAGTTGCACATAAACGTTCTGATTTATCTACATATAGACTAACCAATACCTCTTGGCCTTCTTTAACATGTCCAACTTGTTCTTTGAAAGGTAGAAACAGGTCTTTTAACAATCCCCATGATAGGAAAGCCCCTATTTTTGTTATTTGGACAACTTTCAACAAACGAATTTGACCGACAGTAATCATAGGTTCAACGGTTGTACAAATAAATCGATCTTCAGAATCTTTATAAACAAATACGGATATGGTATCACCGTTTTCTATCCCTTCCGGCACCTCTTTACGAGGTAATAATATACTATCCTCCAAATTCGATTCATGGGCCATATATACCCCAAAATCTGTTCTTCTTGTTACAACTAACTCTTGTATTTCACCTAGTCTTATCATAGTTCTCCTTTGTCTTTAGTGTACCATTTAATACAGTTTTTTCCCATAGATTTCGCCTCATATAACGCTTGATCCCCTCGATAGTATAACGATTTAAAATCATCTTGTAAAGTAACTTTAGTGACTCCAATACTGATAGACGCCATAACCTCTCCGGAATCTGATCGAATCTTATTCTGCTTCACTGCCATACGCATTTCTTCTAAAATCATAAAACTATCGGCTGTAGGTTCTTCACCTTTTACACGTAAAAATGCTGAAAATTCATCGCCACCAATACGTCCGATAAACCCCATACCTTCAATAATTCGTGTAAGTATCTGTATCGTCTGCTTTAATACTTCATCACCTGTGAGATGACCGTAGGTGTCGTTAATAGCCTTAAATGCATCAAAATCAAAAACCAAAAAAAACATACTTTGTGCATCCTGATGGTTTAACTCCTCCATAACCTTTGTCATATAAGCCACTCGATTCATTGCACCGGTTAAGCTATCATAATTCGCACGTTGAACCAAGGCGTCTTCATAAGCCATTCTTTTGGTCATGTCATTTACAATACCTTCAAAATAATACTCCCCTTCAATATCGACACGATAGGCATTTATAACAACAACTAAACGCTTGAATGTCGTCGTCTTAAATGCGACTCGGTAATCATGAATGAATTTATGACTTAACAACTGCTTTTCAAAACTTTCTTTCGATTGACTATTTTCAAAAGGAAAATACGCCACTTCCTTTTGCTTTTTTTGATAATCACTGACGGCCTCTAATTCCAATAAACGTAGCGTCATTTGATTCGCATAAATCAGATGAAAGGATCGATCAAAACGCACTATTCCGATAGGTAGTTCTTGAAACAAGCGTTTAAGGTTTCTTTCGCTGGTAGACATTTCACCATATAGTTGATGAATCTCATCGGATCTCTTCTTCAGCTGATTTTCTAACACATTTTGATGTGCTATAATGGATTGTTCCATTGAATAGATGCTTTCCGCCAAATCACCAATTTCATTATTCGGGATCAATTTTGGCTTAACGGGTTCTCGTTCTTGTCGAAACCATTCCACTGACTCATATACATGGGCAATAGGATGAGTGACATATCGCTTAACAAACCATATCGTAATGACACAAATAAGTCCCCCTTGAATAACAAACCATATAATGGCTATATATAAATCCATCAACATCGTTAAACCACTGCTTTTGTTGAAGTGAACCACATACCATCCAAGCCATGAAATTGGGGCTATAACAACATCTTTATAATCCTTTCCCGGATGAAAAAGAACAGCCTCTTCATTTCCCGAGGATATATATTGACGTATATCCTCTTGTAATTGTTTGCTTTCAATAATCGAATATATTGATGTTGAGTCTTGTCTCGAAAGGGTCAGCGGTTGGATAGACAACGTCTGTTGTTCTTTAAGGATACGAATATTTGCTTCTTCATCAACAATATAGATATCTTCAAAATGCTCCGTCTGCTCCATGAACGAGGCCATTACCGATTCAATATCCAACGATAAGCCAACAATCCCTCTATTTTTTTCTTCATCTTTGACGAGCACATACATCCACAGCACAATCTTCTCTCTATTACTATTATACCCTAAGGCAAAAAGACTTTCTTTGTCCGTTGCTTTTGAGGATTCCATAAGATCAAAGTACCATTGTTGCTCCATGTTATCTTCTCGAATTTTATCATAGTAATGCGGCATGGACATATCTCCATTGGGCATTCTAGAGGATATATAAATGTCATCTGTCGAACTACTGACAAAGATAAATTCCTCTGTTGGAATCAAATCACCATATGTTTTAAGGGGTTGCTCTAATATCTCATAACTTGACTCGTCCAAATCATTCAACCACTGTCGTAGTCGCATGGAATTACCAAATCTAGACAGCAAAACAAATTCACTATCAACGGATTGATCAATCAGACTACTGACTTCTTTTGCATTAGACAATAGCAATTCTTCTTTGACTTCTTTCAAGGGTGCTTTAATCAAATAAATATAGATCATGATGACTGTCAGTCCAAACCCTCCAATCAAAATGATGACGAAAAAATTTATTTGAGCATTGAGACTTTTCTTCACATAGAACACCCTTTCATTATTCGTCCTTACTATGCAGTCAAATTATCTAGTCCTTACTAAGTCTGAATCTCGGTCTCATTTATCCAATTGTTTCATTAATAAATCCACGGTCTCCTCTATTGTTCTCTCATCTACTTCAATCACTGTATGGCAATATTGTTGATATAACTGTTCTCTTTCCTTGTACAAAGACTCTAACGTCTGGCCTTCTTCCATAACAATTCCGCGAGAATGTATATTCTGCAAGCGTCGTTCAATCTCCTTATATGGGACATGTAAGTATATAATATGACCTAAGTTTTGAAGATATCGCATTCCTCTTTCCGAATAAATAACACTTCCTCCTGTTGCAATAATCGAATGCTCCGCTGTTAGATCACATACTATCTGTTCTTCAATTTGTTTGAAGGCTTTAATTCCATCTTCTTCGATAATCTCTTGTAATAAACGTTTTTCAGATGTTTGCAAGATTAAATCTGTATCAATAAAATCATAATTCATCGCTTTAGCTAGTAGAACGCCTAAAGTACTCTTGCCGGCACCTGACATTCCAATAAAAATAATATTCTTCATACTATTATTATCCCATAAAATTTAGTTTTCTACCATCTTTTTTCATATAAATAAATAGTTTTCTTTACATTCAAAATGAAAACTAGGCCAATAAGACTATATATGCTATACTCCATCTTCATATCACTGTAAAAGACGTACGCCATACAAAGTCACATGTATAGAGCACGTCTCTATTCTTCTTTACTCATATTTGCCGGATTTGGCCTCGTTCAGCTCCCTTATCTTCATACAAAGCACGATCTAACTTATTGATAAATCCTTTTAATGAATCATCACTTGTATAGCTTGTAATCGTTATACTTACTGTTACTTGTATCTCTTTGCCTTCCCACATAATAATCATATCATTCACATCACTTTGTAGACGCTGTGCTAATTCATAGGCGGTCTTCCCATCCAATTCAGGGAACAAAATAATAAATTCTTCGCCCCCCCATCTAGCACAAATATCTGTCTCACGGGTAAGGGCTTTAAAAATCTCTGACAAATCATGAATCACCTTATCACCACAACTATGTCCATATTTATCATTGATAACTTTGATATGATCCACATCGATGAGCAACGCTGAAAAACTCAGGTGCTTTTCGTAGAATATCAATATCAATTCCCTTAATTTTCGCAGTGCATATTGTCTATTATAAAGACCGGACAAACTATCTCTTAAAGATAAATCCATTAACTCTTCTTTTATGGAATTAATGAGTCCTTTCCTTGCACTTTGCTTCTTATTACGCAGACTTGGCTGCATCATAACAATCAGATATTTCATTTGATTGTAGGGATCTTTTACTACAGTAACGGTAATATCATGCCATATTTTTTCTCCATTTTTGGAGACAATACGAAATTCGTTACGAAATGAGTTCATCTTATTATTTAATAACGATTGATACAAACTCACAAAATTGTGTTGATCTTCTTCATGAATGAGTGAGTCAAAAGGCATATCCTTTAACTCATATTCTTGATAGACAACACATTCAATCAAACTATCATTACATAAGAAACATGTTCCGTCGACACGCAACATAGCAATACCTATCGGTGCATCACCAAAAAGGCGATAAAATTTCTCATTATTCAAACGTGTGGAATAGTCTCTTTGATTGTTATAGTGTTGATCTGAAATAACACCTAAAAGATTCGTCATCTCTCCTTCTCTATTATATATACATCGCACCCGATAACTAAATTGTACCATATGTCCATTTGTCAATTTCATCTGGTTCGAGTAATCAAATTGTTCTTTACCTTGATCCATATTATAATGGGTCCAGTCCAATAATTCTTTATAAGATTGTTCCGACAGTATATTCTCTAGCGCCTCAACATCCATTGTAATACGATTATCCTCATCGATTTCGATATCCAATTCCAATAATTTAATCAAATTAGGAGACAAGATGACTTTGTCCGGGTTATTTCGGCTCCACTCGAAAGAGCCACAGCCCATCATCTCTTCCTTGATCCTGGCTGATTGTTTCTCACTTATCTCATACATTCATAGTCCTCCTTAACACATTCCCATGACGCTTTGACACGTCAGCATTACCCTTATCCTATGATAACATAGGTACGTGAAGATAGACATATAAACATACTGACCTTCCAATAGATAGTACAAAATCACTAGAAAAAGCCTGCCATATGGCAGGCTTTTATAGATTATATGACGGAATTTTTACGCCATGAACATCTTAATATCGTCTTCTACTGTTCCAATACCTGCAATACCAAAAGTATCAACTAAAACATTGGCTACATTCGGTGATAAGAAAGTCGGTAATGTTGGTCCAAGATGGATGTTTTTCACCCCTAAAGATAAGAGAGCTAACAAGACAATAACCGCTTTTTGCTCGTACCAAGCAATATTGTAAGCAATCGGCAACTCATTGACATCACTTAATTCGAAAATTTCCTTCAATTTTAATGCGATCACAGCTAACGAATAAGAGTCATTACATTGTCCGGCATCAAGAACACGAGGAATACCGCCGATATCACCTAATGGTAATTTGTTATAACGATATTTGGCACAACCGGCTGTTAATATGACCGTATCCTTCGGTAATTGATCCGCAAATTCCGTATAGTAATCCCTAGACTTCATACGACCGTCACAACCAGCCATAACAAAGAATTTCTTTATTGCTCCGGTTTTCACTGCATCAACCACTTTATCTGCTAGTGCAAAGACTTGAGCATGAGCAAACCCACCCACGATTGAACCTGTTTCAATCTCTGTTGGTGATGGTAATGTCTTCGCCATCTCAATAACTGCTGAGAAGTCTTTATGACCATTTTCATCGGCTTCGATATGCATAGAACCCGGATATCCTGCTGAACCTGTTGTAAAGATGCGTTTCGTAATTGATTCATCTTTAGGAGGCACAATACAGTTGGTTGTGAAAAGAACCGGTCCGTTAAAGGTTGCAAATTCTTCTTTTTGTTTCCACCATGCATTACCATAGTTACCGACTAAGTTGTCATACTCTTTGAATTTTGGATAGTAGTTTGCAGGAAGCATTTCACTATGTGTATACACGTCAACGCCTGTTCCCTTTGTTTGTTCCAAGAGCATTTCCATATCGGATAAATCATGACCGGAAATTAAGATCGCCGGATTGTTACGAACCCCGATATTCACTTCAGTTAATTCCGGATTGCCATAAGTACTCGTGTTGGCTTCATCTAAGAGTGCCATGGTCTTCACGCCATAGTCACCTGTTTTGAGGGTTAAGGCTACAAGGGCATCAGCATCTAAGGTATTATCCAATAACGCTGCTGTTGCTTCATAAACAAAATTCATAATGTCCATATCCATACGTCCAAGATTGTATGCATGGTGAGCATATGCTGCTAAGCCTTTTAATCCGTATGTGATGAGTTCACGCAATGAACGCACATCCTCATTTTCTGTCGCTAACACACCCACCGCATCAGCTTTTGCTTCCATAGCTGCATCGCTGGTAACATTAAAGGTTGCGCTATCGTGTAATTCCCCTTGATAGTCTCCACGTAAGTTGTCACGAATCTCCATATTTTTACGAATTTGTTTCTTAATGGATTCCGGGTCAAAGTTCGCGTTGGTAATGGTTTTAAACAAACTGTCTAAGACCACTTCATTAACATCCCCAAGTTCTTCCGCTTTTTTACCTGTTTTTACAACGATATCGCTGATTCCTTTTACTGTATAGATAAGCAAATCTTGTAAATTGGCAACTTCAGGTGATTTACCACAAACCCCTACAACTTCACAACCTGTACCTTTAGCTGCTTCTTGACATTGATAACAAAACATTGACATACGTTAATCTCCTTTTCTATGTTCGTTGATGTTCTTTCATCTTAGTTTTTTCTTCATATCGGATGCGGTGTTATCCGAATCACTGATGTTATGTTATCATGAACAAAAGAAAAGTTCTGTAGCTATAGCTACATTGCGTATCCTTCTATGTTTTCTTTGCCAAACGCTTCAATTGATGCTATGATAGCAATCGACGACTACTTATTGTCCCTATTTTTATTTTCAAAAGAAAGGTTTACCCCATGATTACCATTGATCGTTTATCCTATGGATATCCCCAAAAAGATTTATTTGATACACTCTCATTAACTATAGAATCCGGTGACCACTGTGGCTTCATCGGTGCCAGTGGTAGCGGAAAAAGTACGCTTCTTCAGTTGCTGTTAAACCCGGATGATTATATGTTCACCGGAAAAATTACCATTGATGACGATTGGCGCATTGGTTATGTTGCTCAATTTAGCGAGCTCGCCAAGGACGATTCCCGTTCCGTTTACGACTATTTAGCAGGACCTTTTGTTCGTATCGAACAAGAAATTACCGAGATTTGCACCGCCATGGAGACGGCCACTGAACTGGATAATCTCCTTATCCAATACCAAGATGCCCTTGATGCCTTTGACGCTATTGGTGGGGATCAATACGACAGCATGATTAAGAATCAATTAGGTCTTGCTAATCTTGCCCACCTTATCGACAAGCCCCTTACTACTCTTAGTGGTGGCGAATTCAAGTTGATTCAGGTCATTGGTGAGATGTCTTTTTCTCCGGACCTTATGATTATGGATGAGCCGGATGTCTTCCTTGATTTTGATCATTTGAACGGCTTACGTCAACTTATTAACCGATACAAAGGTAGCATGCTCGTCATTACTCATAACCGCTTCTTGTTGGACCACTGCTTTAACAAAATTCTTCATTTAGAAAACCAGCAACTCATGGTTTTTGAAGGTAGCTTTATTGAGTACAATTTTGCTCTTTTATTAGAAAAAATCGACACCATGGAACAGGCCATAAAGGACGAGGATGAATTAGCACGTAATGAAGCCCTTATTGAACGCCTTCGAGATGTCTCGACTGTGAATGCCGACCCTGCTAGAGGCCGCTCCTTAAAAGCTCGTGTTAAGATTCACGAACGCCTTCTAAAGAGCCGTACCCATGCACCTTTTGTTGAAGTGAATCAACCGGACCTACAGTTTATGGAAACGCTAGCTCCTTCTTCAGATACACCTGATGAGCCACCAATGCTTCTTCAATTGGATGATTATCATCTTGCTTTTGACACCCCTCTTCTAGAGCATGTGGATTTGTCCCTTGCCTATGGAGAAAAAGCAGCCATTATCGGTGCCAACGGTACCGGAAAAACCAGCCTGTTTAAGGATATCATCCAACGAAAGAAAGATACCATTCTCTATCATGATTCCACCGTCATGGGCTACTTATCTCAAGAACAACGGGAGACCCTTGATGAGAATGCTCGTGTTGAAGACGCTTTCTGGGATTTGGGCTTTGAACGGCGCCAAGATATCATCGAATATCTTGCTGATTTTCACATGGACGAAGAACGTCTCACTCATCCGATTCGTGACTTATCCGGTGGTGAGAAGAACCTATTACAATTGGCTCTCTTAGCCTATACGCCTACGAATTTACTTCTTCTGGATGAACCGACAAGTCATCTAGATACCTATACTCAATTAGCTTTAGAGAAGGCTTTGAATGCCTATACAGGTAGCGTGTTAATGATTTCCCATGACTACTATTCTATTGTCAACAGCATGGACTATGTCTATCTTATTGAAGATACCGGTATCCGCAAGACCACCATGAAGAAGTTCAAGCGGCGCATCTATGCTAAGTATTTTGATAAAGACTATCTTCTATTAGAAGAGAAGAAAAAAGAACTAGAAACGACTATCGCTCTAGCTCTTAAGGAACGTCTTATTGAGAAGGCTCGAACGGCCTCTGACGAACTTGCTCTACTGATTGAATCCATGGGGTATGTACAGTAATTTCTATTCCCCGGAGATGATTTGTAATTCCTTGGGAAAGCTGTTAAGAACTTGACAGCCATCCTTTGTCACACAGACCAAATCTTCAATACGAACACCGATATCCCCTTCAAGGTAGATTCCCGGTTCAATGGAGAAAATCATCCCCTCTTCAATAACCGTCTCATTAATGGCTGAGACATCCCCTTTCTCATGGACGTCTAAACCGATAAAGTGCCCTAAGCGGTGGGTAAAGTACTCACCGTAACCGGCCTTTGTTATCACATCTCTAGCCAATTGATCAATGTCACACAAGCGCAGTCCGGGCTTAATACCTGCAATCGCTGTTTCATTCGCTTCACGAACCAGTTCATAAACCTTTCGATGGGTTTCTGTTACGGAATCGAAGAAGAACGTTCGTGTCATATCCGAACAATACATATCTTTTTTACACCCAATATCAAATAGAACACAGTCCCCCTCTTTTAACACCGTATCATCCGGGAAATGGTGGGGTTCTGCTGCATTGCCGCCAAAAGCAACTAACGGCTCAAAGGAAATACCTTCTGCACCGAGTTGTTGATATATTTCCAACAATTCTTGTTCAAGTTGTCGTTCTGTTACACCCGGCTTGATTTTCTCTTTTAACGCACCGATAGCTTGGTCGTTAAGGGCTGATACTCTAGCCATCTTCTCAATCTCATCCTGACCTTTGACACCACGAACACTATCGACACAATCAGAGCCCAAAACAAAGGCCGATGCGCTCTTGTTCTCCATTAACGGAATCAGAAAACGTGCCGTCATATCTTTATCAACGCCTAAGGACTCTGATGCAATCAACTCGTTTGAAATCAAGGTTGTTATATTATCTGTATCACTATACCATACAATGGGATCCGAAAACTCTGATGCTACTGGAAACAAACGATTCATAAAAAGAACATGGCGACCATTTTCATGAATATATAATCCATAAAAACGCTCACCAGGAGCTTCCATATGTCCGTTCAAATAATATATGGATAAAGGATCCGTGATTAAAAGCTGGGAAATGCCCGCCTCACGCATTTTTGTTTTTATACGTAATAATCGTTGTTTATTCATTCTTCTACCTCCAAGTCTGATACCTCGATTCGCTCTGTTCTTTCTATTGTAGCAAATGAAGGTTAAATAAACAACTGGACTTTATTGCAAAAAAATCCTACGAATCGCTTAGTCATTCGTCTAAGGATTCGTAGGACACTCTAGAGCACTTCTTTTATTCTACTCTTTACATACCAATCAAGTCAAAGGCTTCAAAGGAGACAACGACTTTCGTGTCTTTCTTTGTATTATTGTATTTGATCTCAACTGCTTTATTCGTTTGGCTATAATACCAACCTTCACTTGCTTGCTCGAATTTCTTTCTATTCAAGTAATGCTTAAGTTCTGAATCATCTAAGGTTACCCAGAAAGGACTTTTCTCCTTATGAATCATCTCTATCATTATATCTTCAGTGAAATCATTATAGGCGCCTTCCCCTTGGAATTGAACCGTAACAACTTCTTTTCCGGTCATTGTAATAGTTGTTTTTCTATAGATTCCCTTTAAGAAATCATTGCTTTTCCCATCATCATCATATAATTCATAGTTCGAATCTATACCCGGCGCAAGAATCAAATGCATGGAGGTCATTGGGTCACGTTCCATAGACATAATCTGATTATTTGCAATAGGAATAATGGCTCCTTCTCGAATGAACATAGGAATCGTTTCTATAGTAACCGGGATATCAATCCATTTACCACCTTCATAGGCTTCAAAATGATTATTCCAATCATACCATGTGGCTCCCTTCGGTAGATATACGCGCTTATGTGTCGCATTGGGTTCAATAACATTCGCCACAAGAATATCACGTCCGAAGAGGAATTCAAAGCTTTCATCATAGACATTCTCATCCTCTTGGAATTCATAAACCAACGGTCGCATAATCGGAGCACCTGTTTGGCTCGCTTCATACTCCGCCGAATACAGATAAGGAAGCATTCTATATCGGAACAATATAGCCTCCCGAATCAGAGGTGCTGAGTCTTGATACATCCAAGGCTCGGTTACCGTATTATCGCTACTTGCCGAATGAATGGAAAATCTTGGTTGAAAAATACCGTTTTGTACCCATCGCACAAAAAGTTCTTCTTCAGGTGCATTACCGTGAAACCCACCAATATCGGCACCTTCATTAGGTTGTCCTGAAAGTCCCATCCCTAAGATGATCGGAATATTATATTGCAATGACTTCCAACTTGTGAAATTATCACCACACCATGTCTGGGCATATTTCTGAATTCCTGCGCTACCGCTTCGACAGACAACATATGGCCGTGCATTTTCATTATTTTCTTTAACCGCATCATGGGCTACCTTACACATTATGGTACTCATAAGTGGCTTCAACTCACCAATGGTTCCACCTTTGCCATCAAAATCACACCGACTGTCCTTGTCCAATAAGCTGTCATACTCACAGTTATCGTTCCATATGGAGTCTGTTCCGACTTTGATAATATGCTCCTTCAAATAGTCTTTCCAAATTTCTCGTGCCTCTTTCTTCGTATAATCCCAAAAAGCACCATTGCCTCCCCACCATTTTCCTACACTATAGTTGTTATCGGAGGCATTTTTCACAAATACATCTTGCTCAACAAATGTATCAAACCATGGATGTTCCAACAATATTCCGGGTTTTACATTCGGTACATTTTGAGCCCCTTTCTCATTCATCGCCTCAAAATAGGCCCTCGGATCTTTAAAGCGCGTCGTATTCCAAGTAAACACACAACGTTTATTGTTATAGCTTGTATATCCCGAAGACAAATGAAAACCGTCAATAGGAAAGCCTTCTTCTTTTACTGTATCGATAAAGCCAAGAACCGCATCATCACTATCCTTTTCAAGCTCTGGGTAATACATGGACGATCCTTGATAGCCCAGTGCTCGCTTCGGTAAAAGAGCCGGACGTCCTGTTAAAAGGGTGTAATTATCAATGACTCGGCTCATAGCATTGCCTCCAATGATGAACAAATCCACATCACCGCCGTCTGCTTGCCAATAAGTATATCTCGGCCAATAATTACTCTTCTCACACCCTAGATTAAAGACAGACTCGTAGAAGTTATTGTAAAAGAAACCTGTTGCCTTCTGCGTCTCCCTATTCATGCGGATATAGAAGGGAATATGCTTATACAACGTATCCATTTTCGTAGCATCATATCCCATAGCATCCGTGGCACGTTCTCGTATAAAGCTTTTATTCTTGTTCAAGTCACCGCCCTTTTCACCGAATCCATAAAAACAGTCTTCTTCAGACATCTGCATATAGTGATTCACTCGATGGTTGGAATCCAGAATAAAGGGACTTCCTTCAATATCTCTATAAAGTATGGAGTCCTCTTTATCAAAGACAGTACATTGAAGAGGATTTTTCTGTACGTACAGTGTCAATGCATTCGACTTAATAAGAAGGGCTTCTTCTGTCTCCTCAATAGCTACTTGTACAGGCTCTATGCGTTGTCGCTCTTCACCCAAAAACGCATCTAGCCGATCTTCCCAAGCTGTTGTTGAGAGGATATAGGATTCTTCTTCCATCGTTCTATCAAAGGAGGTTCGTATACGTAGAATCTCATCTGTTAGAAAGCATATTTTCATATCCGCAACATCTGTTTGGAGACGATAAATACCTCTTTGAATCTCCTCATAACCTATATATTTACTACAAATCTTCATTTTGAATCTCCATTTCTTAAATTAAGTCCAGTAACCTCGGAAGAAATAAACTTATTTCCGGTATATAAGTAATCAGAAGTAAGGTTACAATGTGTACAGCAAAAAACGGTAACATCGGTTTAATTACTTTCTCAATGGTAACATCTCCGATGCTGCATCCGATGAATAGGACACTACCTACAGGCGGGGTCATAATACCGATACAAAGGTTATAGACCAATACAATACCGAAATGTACCGGATGCAAACCAAGAGACGTTGCAATCGGTAATAAAATCGGTGTAAAGATGAGTACGGCAGGTGTTAAATCCATAAATGTACCGATAATAAGTAGAAGAACATTCATGATCAGTAAGATAATATATTTATTATCCGATATGGAGAGTAATGCTTGACTAATATAACCCGGTATACCTGTGTATGCCATAACCCATGACATTGCCGATGAGGCACTTACAAGAAACATAATAACCCCTGTCGTCGTAGCTGTCTTAATGATGATATCTTTCATACTCTCCCAATTGATACTTCTATAAATAAGAGACAATACGAGGGTATATAAAACAGCCACACCGGCACCTTCACTTGCAGTAAAAACTCCTTTGACAATCCCTCCGATTACAATAACAATCAATAGAAGACTTGGTAATGCTCTAAAAAAAACAACAACCCCTTCTACAAAGGTCACTTTTTCTGACGTCGGATACTTATTCTTCTTGGCATATATATATGCCACAATCATAACGGCTAACCCCATAAGAATCCCCGGAATATAACCTGCCATAAATAAAGCTGATATGGAAACCCCACCTGCAACCATGGAGAACAGAATAAGCACACCACTTGGAGGAATCAACATTCCCGTTGCACAAGATGCAATATTCACAGCCGCTGAGTATGAAGGGTCGTATCCTTCTTCTTTTTCAAGAGGTGCCATTGTCCCACCTATCGCTGCACATGCTGCAACAGCTGAACCGGACAGAGCTCCAAAGAGCATATTTCCAAGAACATTCGTATGGGCTAAGGAACCCGGCATACGTCCGCCGACGACTTTGGCAAAATCTACAAGCCGCCGGGCTATCCCACCATTATTCATAATATTTCCCGACAGAATAAATAACGGCACGGCTAACAATCCAAAACTATTAATCCCATTAATCATTTTTTGAGGAATTGTAAAGATGGCAACCTCAAAAGGTGTCACCGCCATCGCTGTTGTGATTGATGCTATGCCTATACCTACTGAAATCGGTACTCCCATAACCAGTAAAACCAAAAAAACTATCAGCAAAATTAACGCTGCTTTTAATATCATAACGTTCTCCTTTCTACTCCGCGTTCATATGTGATGCTAAATCTTGTATATTCTCTATAATATTCAAAATCTCATAGACGATGACCATAATACCCGATATCATAAACGGCATATATAGTAATGCCTTGGACACACCGAGTACCGGCGTCATAATAGCAATTACACTCTTTGTTGTGACATAACCTCCATAAGTAAGCACCACAGCAGCAAAGATAAGAACAATGATTTCTGTAACAATCGTCAACACCTTTTCTTGAACAGGACTGAGAACGGTTTTGATTAAGCCTAAGGACATATGACTTCGACTACCAAAAGCATAAGCCACCCCAAAATAGGAAGACCATATTAACATAATAATCACCAATTCTTCTGTAAAGACAGCAGGATCATTAAGTACGTAGCGTGTAAAGACTTGATAGAGTACAAGTAGGGTCATTATAACAATGGAAACTGATAATAAAAATTCAAGTGTTTTATCCATTACCTTTCGAATTACTTTCATTTTAACTCCTTCTTTGTGGCATATTCTCCGAATTACTCAGGAAATGTCATTGGGTTAGGCATTCCTATTGTCCTAATGCACTAGCTATCTATGACACTTTCTGAACAATCCGGTATCACTTGATACAGGTATGTCTGCTCGTTGCCCATACCTCTCTCAAACGTAACAACACTGTCATGTTGATTTAATGTGTTGATAAGAGCGTCAAAAGTATATTGTATGTGAATTTAGTATAACTTGCTTTTGACGCCCTCATCATGTGTTACCTTTATTGAATTTCTTTAAATGCGTCAAGTAATTCTTTGACTTCAGGCATATCGTTTTCATATTTTTCAATCATTGGTTGAACCGCTTCTTTAAAAGGCGCTTTATCTACTTCATAGAATTCCACACCCATTTCTTTCGCTTCTTCAATGGATTGTGTTGTGATATCTCCCCATAAACCTGTGTGATATACCGTTGATTCAGCAGCTGCTTCACGAACCGCTTCTTTTTGCGTATCATCTAAAGTGTTCCATATCTTACTACTGATAATGATAATATCAGGAATTCTTGTATGCTCATCCCAACTAAATTTCTTCGTTACCTCACCATGCTTCCCATAAGTAAGAACAGTCTCATTACTTTCCGCACCGTCAATAACGCCTGATTGAAGAGACGTATATACTTCACTAACCGGTAAACCAACAGGTGTACCACCTAATATTTCAACCATTTCTGTTTGTGATGGGAATCCCATAACACGAATCTTTAAGCCGTTCAAATCTTCCGGTTTCAATATAGGTGTATCTTTCGTATAAAAAGAACGTGCTCCGGATGTGTAATAAGTCAAACCGATGAAGCCAAGTTCTTCTGTTTTACTATAAAGGTCTTTTACCATGTCCGACTCCATACATTTGATGAAGTGCTCTTCACTATCAAATACATACGGTAATGTGAACGCATTATATCCATCATAATAACTGGTCAATGCTGCAGCTGACACTTTTGTCATCGCTACTGCACCTGCTTGAAGTTGTTCGAGTACTTCTGATTCGGAACCTAATTGACCGTTTGGAAAGATATCCACTTTAACCGATCCGTTTGTTTTCTCTTGAACAAGTTCAGCAAATCGGACAAGTGCTAAGTGTACCGGATGTTCTTCAGGGCTATTATGGGCCATCTTAAGTGTAATCGTTTCTTGTTGTGCTTCACCTGAATCCTCAGCTTTCACTGACTCTTTCTTTTCCTCGCCACATGCACTCAAGCCTATGACCATAACCAATACCAATAATAATGCTGCTACTTTTTTCATAACTTCCTCCTTTTAATGGAACCGGTACCACTTTTATCCAAACAATTAATGGTACCGGTTCCTTTTTTCTCCAAAAAAAAACCTGACCATTCATTATGTCGTACCAGTGCTTATTTTCATGGTTCATTATATACTACTCTCACTATTTTGTCTACATTTTATTTATATTTCCCTACAATTCCTGTCTTTTTTAACAAAACATCCTCATAAAAATTAGTAATCTTGCTCTACAGCCCCTACAAATCATCCTCAGTCACCTCTTATTCCTTCTTCATTTATGCATATTGCCCAACATGTTTTTAGGTCCCTCTCTTGCGTTTCGAATATGAATCGTATAGAATAAATCACGAAGGCATTATTACTCCCAGCTACTTATGACAAAAATTAAGAAGAGGAATCCATCATGAGTTATACAATTTACGATTTAGCAAAAGATGCTGGTGTATCCGTCTCCACTGTTTCTAGAGTTTTAAATAATAGTGGCCCGGTAAAAGCATCGACCAAAGACAGAATTCTACAATTAATGGATAAGAACAATTACAAGCCGAATGTTTATGCCCGAGGACTGAATAAAATCGGCATGAAGACAATCGGAATCATTATTAATGATATATCCAATCCTTTCTTTGCCGCTGTTATTAACGGTATGGAGAGTGTGAGTCGAAATTTTAAATACAGCCTCGTACTATGTTCAACCGGAAATAGCCCTGAAGCTGAAAAAAGAGAGCTCTCCATCCTTTTAGAAAAGCAGGTAGATGGATTAGTTCTTATTGGTAGTCGCCCCCATCACGATGTGAATCGCTCCTATCTCCTAGAAATCAGCGATCAATATCCTGTTGTTCTTATTAACAGTACTATCCGTGGCGGAAAACTTCTCTACTCTGTTCAGATTGATGAATACAAGGCAACTTATGAGGCTTGTCAATACCTTATCGACTCCGGCTATAAACGGCTATATGTCCTTGGCGACCCTTTCTGGCAGACAACCCATTCCAAACTTGATGCAATCAAAGCTTGTTTGGCTGATAACCAGTTGCCCTTTGACCATGAACATTTTATATCCTCATCTTACAGCTATCAATTTGACGAAAAGACGATATGTGACATCCTATCCGCATCGACAACACGAACCGCCTTTTTCTGCTGTTCAGATATGATAGCTATAGGCTTACATCACCTTCTCCTTCGTAAGAACATTCAAATTCCTCAAGACGTCGGTCTTGTCGGATACTCCAACACACAACTTTCCGGTTTGATAACGCCACCACTAACGACGATTGATCAACATATGGACCAACTAGGTAGTCAAGCCATGAATACCATTATCGGACTTCTAAATGGTCAAACCTTACCTAGGAAAAAAAACATCATCGACCATCATCTTATTATTCGCGAAACGACCTAAACGACGTATATAGCCATCAAAAGCAAACAGCAACTTTAGAATCTCTTAACTGTTACTGTTTGCTTCCATTCTACTGGCACTTCTATTCTTTTTCAAAAAACCATTTAAGAACATCTTGAATATTACTATCCCAATATTTCCAGTCATGGGAACCGGGTCCCTCTTCATAGTGAATCCCTATGCCTGCTTCTGTTAATTCTTCATACATCGCCTTGTTTATCGTATATAGGAAATCTTCCGTTCCGCATGATTGGTAGAACTTAGGTAGCGCTACTTCTTTTGACTTATTAAGCATCGTGTATTTCAAATCATAAGAAGCCCCTTCTACCGGCTCGTCATCACCAAAAACCGCTTTCCAATCAATCTTCACATTGATATCCCCATTTTTCATATAGTTAGAAATTGGAATCAAGTCGAGTGCACCTGACATACTCGCAACCTTGGCAAACCGTTCAGGTTTATTCAACCCAATATACCAAGCCCCATAGCCCCCCATAGAAAATCCTGCAATATATGTATCTTCCGGACGTTTCGATGCGGGGAAAAGATCACATACAATCTGTGGTAACTCCTCTGTAAAAAAAGTATAGTAATTGTTATAATTCCCCATGTTTTGATAAAAACTATTCGATGCCGATGCCATAACCGCTATGCAATTATGCTCTTGAACATAGCGCTCAATATTCGAAAAACGTAGCCATGAGTTATGACTTCCGTAAGCTCCATGAAGAAGATATACAACGGGCAATCCTGTTTTATACGAATATTTACCTTGAAGTGCCGGATCATTGATCTCATTGTTCCCTTGAACCGTCGGAATGACCACACTAAAATCGATATTACTTTGTAACGATTCACTAAATGTTGTACATGTTATATTTGCCATTACTTCCTCCTTAAAAATGAATTGCATATGAGTATTATAACAAGAAGTTTTTATACGAATCCTATAAAAATTGCACGATATGTCTATTTTTTCTACATTTCTTGCTATTTTCATGATAAACTACATAGGTCATCACGCTTACTATGTACTCAATAATTTGGAGGTACTTCTATGATTGATCCATCTAGCATCCATATGAACCATGGGAAAATTGTATCCGGTCATCGCCATGTGGGCGAACACTTTAATATGACGCATTCTCATTATCATACGTACTATGAATTGTACATTTTGGAAAAAGGATCGCGTCATCACATTATTCAAGGCAACGCCTATACCCTAGAGCCCTGGCAATGCATACTTTTGCCTCCCTTTACCATGCATCAATCTTCCGGTCTAGACCAGGAACAATATCAGCGTTCGATTATTTATTTCACAGAGGATGCCATTCATTCATCTTGCCTAAAAGAACAGTTGCAAAACACCTTCTCCCTCTATCAACCTAGTGAAAAAATCCAATATGAAATTCAACACGATGTCAATTCATTATTTGCTGCTGAATCAGATAACAACCGTATGTCTGAAGATATGATGTGCCATCTTCTGAATTTGATTCTCATTCGTTTAACACAATCGGCTATCGTTGACCTACCGCAAAAACGAACACATCTTATCGATGATATTATTGGCTATCTTGATAGACATTACCCTGATTCCCTATCCTTAGATATTATTGCTAAAACTTTCTACATCAACAAGTATCAATTATGTCGTGACTTCAAAGAACATACAGGGACCACCATACAAAAGTATGTGACGCATCTACGTATGATGCACGCTACTCGCCTTCTTCAAGAGACAGATCTCTCCATACAGGCAATTGCCCATGCAACCGGCTTTCAAAGTATGACCCATTTCGGTCGTGTCTTCAAGCAGCATGCGTCTATGACACCTAAAAAATACCAACTTCTTCACCGTCAGTAGCTCCACGTTTTTGACCCCCGCTCACACTGTCCGTCGTCGCCTTTTTCGTTCTGCCAAAATACTTTGTAGAATGATAAAGAACGATAATAAGGCACCAATTGTAATCTTCGTCCACCATGATGATAGGCTTCCTTGGAAGTTGATTAATGACTCAATGGTCCCTTTTATCAATACACCAAACAAACTACCAATTACATTCCCGACACCACCTGTCAGTAGCGTTCCACCGATTACAGCGGAGGCGATTGCCTCCATTTCAAATCCTTTTGCCTGTTCCACAAATCCTGCACATGTATTTAATGCAAACAAAAAACCACCGAATGCTGCCAAAAAACTATTTATGACATAGGTTATTAATTTTGTTCGTCGTACATTCAATCCCATCAATAATGCCGACTGTTCATTCCCTCCAATAGCATAGATTGAGCGACCAAACTTCGTATATTTAAGTAATATATAGATACCTAGTAATACGATAATTGCCAGAATAACACTTGGATATATATAGGGATATACCATCTCTCCACGCTTATTTTCATACCCACCTATGGGTAAATAAAACTTAGCATTGGCCCAACTTAAAAACACTGTATTCTTTATACTGATCATTTCCGTACTGATAACAGCCGTCATCCCTCGGGCAAAAAACATACCTGCCAATGTCACTATAAAAGGTTGCAGATTCAAATAGGCAATAAGCCATCCTTGTACAAATCCAAACAAAATTCCGACGAACAAGACTATAATCAGAGCGCTGACTGCACCTATTCCTTTAATCTCCATCATCCATGCCAGTAACATACACGTCATTGCCACCACAGAGCCAACTGAAATATCAATTCCGGCTGTAATTAAAACCATGGTCATTCCTGTTGCAACGACGATGAGTCCTGCATTACTGATAAACAAATTAAAGAATACTTGAATACGGCCAAAATTTTTATCACTAAAAAGAAGAATACCACTCATATACATGGCAATAAAAAGCACAATCGTTATTACCAATAAGAAGGTATGATTATTCATTGTAAATCGTAGCTTTTTCATTTATATTGCCTCCTTCTGCCTTTTACCCGCTGTCAGTTTTTTTTGTAAATTTCGAATCATGCGTTTTAATTCGGATGATTGCAGCGATACAATAATAATAACCACCACTGCCTTATACACAGGTAATTGATCCGCGGAAATCTTCATCGCATACAATGTTGTTGTTAATGTTTGAATCGTTATTGCCCCAACAACACTTCCGATAAGTGTAAACTTTCCACCTGCTAGACTGTTTCCACCTAGAGCAACTGCTAGAATCGCATCTAGCTCCATATTAAGCCCCGCATTGTTGGCATCAATGGAATACACTCTTGATGTAATAATCAACCCTGCAATGCCGGCACATAAGCCACTCGCTACATAGGCTAAAAACTGAATACGAATTGGGTTTAATCCCACGAGTCTTGAGGCTTTTCCATTTATCCCTACTGCTTCGATATAAAGACCAAGGGGCGTTTTTTTCAATAGTAAATAGGTGAGTAACACAACAAAAATAGCAACAAAAACAGGGGTTGGAAGAGGAATTCCGGGAATGAACCCACCCAATCCTTTATAATGATCTACACGTAAGTACAAAATCTGTCCCCCGGTAATCAATTGCGCTATCCCTCGTCCTGCTGTAAATAAAATTAGGGTTGCCACCATAGGCTGTATTTTCATTTTTGCCACTAAAAAACCATTCCATACACCACATAAGCCTCCTGCTGCTACAGCGGCAAGAACACCTAGAATATACGGATTATGATAAAAATCTGTGCTTGTCTCGCCACCACTTAATACAAAAACGATAACCGCTCCTGATACGGCACTCACTGCCCCCACCGAAATATCTGCACCTCCGGAAGAAGCTACAACTAATGTCATTCCCACCGCCATAATGACGAGTTCTGATGAACGGTTAATTATATCGATAATATAACCATAAAAAACGCCGTTATTGATTGTAATTGTAAAAAAACTAGGTGTTTTTATGACATTCACCGTCAATACGAGAAGTAACGATACAATGGGAAGAAACAGTTTCATATTTACTATATGTTTTACTCGCGTACGCATATCCATTCCTCTATTCATGTGTGTCACCTCCTGCAATCATCGTCATAATGTTTTCCTGACTTAATTCCTGTTCATTTAGAATACCCACCATTTTGTGGTCTCTTAATACAAGCATTTTTGCACATGTTCTTAGCATTTCTTCAATTTCTGAGGATATGAACATGATGGCTTTCCCTTCACTTGCTAGTTTCAATACAAGTTTTTGTATTTCTGTCTTTGTCCCTACATCAATTCCTCTTGTCGGCTCATCTAGAATCAAAAAGTCCGGATTTGTTAATAACCAGCGTCCGAGTATAACTTTCTGTTGATTTCCGCCGCTTAACTGCTTTATCGGTGTTTCTCGACTTGCCGTCTTAATCTTTAGCGCATCAATATAACGCTCTGTGAATTCGACTTGCTCTTTTCTGGAATATAATTTGAAGGCACTTCGTTTCACCTGAAGAGCAATCATTATATTCTCCCTTACAGATAAGTCTTCAAAAATCCCTTCTTCTTTTCTATTCTCCGGCAAATACCCCATTCCCGCCTTCATGGCATCGATTGGTGCATGAATTTTAACGGATTTTCCATTAACCTGCAAGCTTCCTTCATCCGGTTTATCGGCTCCGTAAATTGCTCTTGCAAGTTCAGAGCGTCCGGAACCTAACAATCCGGCTAATCCAACGACTTCATTCGCATGTATATTTATGGAAAAAGATTCTATCGTTCCAATATGCTTCATTTCTTTTGCTTCTATAATGCACTGGTCATGGCTTCCTTCTTCCCTTTTATTACCCTGTTTTATTTTGGCCAAGTCATCAAATTCCTTACCCATCATTTTGGCTACCAATTGAACTCTAGGTAACGATTCGACTTCATATTCTCCAACGAATTCTCCATTACGAAGAACGGTAATACGATCACATATTTCATACACTTGCTCTAGAAAATGTGTGACAAAAATTATCCCCATTCCGTCCTCCTTAAGTTTCTTCATAAGCATAAATAATTTTTTGACTTCTAATGTATCTAAGCTTGAAGTCGGTTCATCCAGAATCAACACTTTCGCTGATATATCAACAGCCCTTGCAATAGCCACCATTTGTTGTAATGCAATGGAATAGTTTTCAAGTGGCTTGGCCACATCAATATGAATATCCAAGCTTTTCAAGAGTTTTTCAGCTTCTTGATTCATTGTCTTCCAATCGATCATTCCCCTGCGCTTAGGTTCGCGCCCAATAAAAATATTCTCTGCCACGGATAAATTTTCACATAAATTTACTTCTTGATAAACCGTACTTATCCCCTTTTCTTGAGCTTCTTGAGGGGATTTATTCACAAACTCCCCTTCTTTTCCCGAGAGAATCATGGTTCCTTTTTCAAATTCTTCCACACCGGTTAGTACTTTGATTAATGTGGATTTACCTGCGCCATTTTCCCCCATAAGAGCATGAATCTCCCCATGTCTTAATGTAAACTCTACATCGGATAATGCCGTTACGCCGGGGAAATGTTTATCTATATGGCGCATCTGTAATAAGTATTGGCTCGTATCTTTCATAAACAAAATCCTTTCTGCTTTTTATCAAAAAAGGCATAAGTCTGGAGTGAATATATTCCACACTTATGCCTTTCATTTAATCCGTGAATGAGTATCTAATATGCACGTGTCGGCATTATTTCTTCTGCTGTTTCAGCAGGATACACGCCTTCTTCCACATATTGAAGTTTTTCCACTTGTTCTCCTTTTTCAAGTTTTTGAATAATCTCATCCACCCGTGGTCCATGAAGTGGGTTACATTCTACAGATACGTTCATATCGCCATCAATCATCGATGCGAACGCTGCATTTACTGCATCAAAGGATATAATCGTAATATCTCCATCCGGTCCACATGTTCTTCCCGCTGCTTTAATAGCATCAATAGCACCAAAGGCCATATTGTCATTTTCAGCAATAACGACATCAATATCATCATAGGACTTCAAAAATGATTCCATGACTTCTTGCCCTTTTGATTGGGTGAATTCTCCTGATTGTCGTTCTAGCATCGTCCAATTCGGGTAGTCAGCCATTTTTTCTTCAACACCTTCTGTACGTCCTATTTGAGCTGATGAACCTATTGTCCCTTGCAATGTCACAATGTTAATCGATTCATCGGTTCGTCCATTTTCTTCCAAATAGCCGGCTAACCAGCTCACGGCGTCATACCCTTCTTGTTTGAAATTAGATCCTACCCAGCATTTAAATAAGTTATCATCGGATATATCAATCATTCTATCGACGATAATTACCGGTATACCTGCTTCATCTGCTTCATTCAAAACAGTGTCCCATCCTGTTTCTGTTACAGGTGCAATGACAATATAATCAACCTCTTGTTGTATAAAATTACGTACTGCCTTAATTTGGTTTTCTTGCTTTTGTTGTGCATCACTAAATATAAGTTCATAACCGTTTTCTTCAGTAAATGTACCCTTCATGGATTCTGTATTTGCAGTTCTCCAATCGGACTCTGCCCCGACTTGGGAAAATCCTACTACAATGCTCTCTGATCCGGAATCTTTTGCATCTGATTCTGCGTTTACTTCTGAAACTGCTGAATCCTCTGTGTCATTTCCACATGCAACCATCATCATCATCATAATTACGATAAGTGCTAATCCCATAATTTTTTTCATAAAATCCTCCTTAAATCCCTTTATATTATTTTTTTACCTCTATAGTTTAATCCTTATCCGGTATTGAAAATACAGCTAATCATTCGTTCTCTTTATGTTTTAGTTGTAATTTTTTTGACTCTGCTCTGGCTTTTTATAAAAATGATGTTTTCCTTCGAAGATGTTATGTTTTTATTGGATGATTAGGTCGACAAAAGCATATAGTGTATGTGAATTTAGTGAAACTTGCTTTTGTCGGGCTAATCATTGGATGGATTCTTTAGGAAAACGCACATAGACTTTTGTACCTTCTCCATACTGACTTTCCATATAAATCCCATACTGTTTTCCATATTTTAATTTTATCCTCTCATTGACATTCAAAATTCCAAATCCCTTCCCTTCTGAAATTTTAGGGGATTCTACTAATATTCCTTGTAAATACGCCAGTCTTTCTTTTTCTATACCTATTCCATTGTCTTCGACGACGAGTTCAACGATTTCCCCCTTACTAACCCCGGAAACCCGAATCATCCCCTTACCTCTCTTATTCTTTATTCCATGATATATTGCATTTTCTATCAATGGCTGAAGTGTCAGCTTAAGGGTTGTCACCTGTTTAATGGATGGATCTATCGTAATGGAATAGTCTAAGATATCTTGATAACGATACTGTTGAATGCGCAAGTAACTGAGTATATGCGCCTCTTCTTGTTCAATTGTAATGCTATCTTTCCCTTTACTCAGAGACGTTCTAAAAAATTCAGATAACAAAGAAACCATTTTCATGGCATTCTTTTTTTTATCTGCTTCTATAAGCCATATAATGTTATCAAGGGTATTATATAAGAAATGTGGATTAATTTGTGCTTGAAGAAGTTTCAGCTCCGTTTCTCGCAGATTTTTTTGCTCCTCCTTCACATCATTAATCAATTCTCCAATCTGAACAATCATATGATTGAAATTATGCGTAAGCGTCGTTACTTCATCCCCTGTGCTTACAGCTACCCTTGTTTTAAAATCTCCCCCGGCTATACGTTTTGTTGTTTCACTCAATTCATGTAGTGGCCTAGATATACTTTGAGCAATAAGACGTGAAATATACCAAGTAATCATGAGAATCAACACAAATGCTAGCATACTTACCTTTAATGTATTATTGATATCTGTTTTTATTTTATGACGAACACTTTCCATACTGCTTGATTCATAATATATATACTCTTGAATTTGCTCTTGTATTAAATCCGTCAGAATATAAATATTGGTTTCCAATTTGAAGATATTCTCTTCATATGTACCAATTTCTACAGGTTTTTCAACATTTTCTTTAATCTCATCAATTCGATCTTCCAATGTACTTAGATGCTTTAATACACGACTAATCCGCTTTTCACTTTTATCATTGCTTGCAATCGTACGCAAATCGCCAAAGGTTGCTTCGGCACTTCGAATAAGTGCATAAGGATCTTCAAGGTCATTTATCGCATCAAAATCATCGAAATCTGCCGATCCGATAACAATTCTATACATTGTATAGTCGATGGATTCCTTAAAGGACAGATTATAATCATTAGCACGTGTAATGCTCATTACAATCGTATCATAGCGATTACTAAATTGAATCATCGATACGAATAATATCATCATAAGAATGGCTAACGGCACTAAAATCACATACAGAAATATTCTCAACTTATCTTTCAGAGAACCTTTGAATTTACTAAGAAATAAGCCGGTCATTGTACACCCCTTCCTTGTTGCTTATATTGACTTGGTGTATAATGATTTATTTTTTTAAATAGATAACTAAAATACTGAGGATTTTTATAGCCTACTTCAAAGCATATTTCGGATGTTTTCATTGACGTACAACGCAATAATTCCTTTGCCTTATCCATGCGTACCTCCGTCAAGTAATCTGTAAACGTTTTTTCTGTTTCCTTACTAAAAATAACACTAAAATGACTTGGACTCATATTCACATGCTCGGCAACAGACTGTAAACTTATCCTATCATCATTATACGTTTCATGTATAAAGGCCTTAGCTTTTTCAATCAATGGTGCATATTTTTGTTTTGGAATCTCATCTCTAAGACAAAGGGCATTGGTTATCAAGCAATTCATATAGGCTTTCATGACATCTACCTGCTTCGCTTTTATTTGGATGGTACTTATATCTTCACACACCTCTTCTATTTTTTTCTGTTCATAGCCCAAAGTATCTAAAAAGGTTACAACGAGTATATATATATTCATAGAAATGTATTGTCTGAAAATAAACGAGTTCAGATTCCGGACCCCCACACTGTCAAAATACTGATTTAAAAACTCCCCGACTTTATCCATCGCCCCTAACTTTAGAAACTTCTCGATACTTGTATGATTAAATCCATCCGGATTCAATTGTTCTATATCGATACGTTCCATCGGATTCATCCCTGTGACTTGATTGTCTAAACTCGTCATAACGTTATTATCCGGCATCAAATAATGATAGGCAAACACACGTTTAGCACTTTCAAAGGATTCATGTAATTGGCTTAATCGACTAACTTGATTTCCTATACCTATAAAATAATGTTTGTCTAAAACCTCCCAGCATTGCTTCATTCTTTGTATAAACAAATTTCTCTGCACTTTCAGCTCATGATAATCAAAGGATTTCAAAATAACACAGTATTCGTCCATATCCCGGTCCATATAAATCCTATATTCATTTTCCATACATATATTCTTAAGTTTCTCGACATCAGATTCTTCTAGTTCTAATAAAATGACTTGATAATATTGCCCTGTAAAATCAATACCTACTTTTTTACCTTCATCTAATATTTCTACTGCACTCAACTGCCCCAACAACGTTTTGTTTAGAAAATTCTTTTTTAATAGTACTTGATTTAATAGGGTCTCTTCATGCAGTTTATTCATGGATTCTTCTTTTGAACGTTCGTCATAAATAAGCCCTGCAACTTTTTTTAAGGCCTCTACTAATTCCTCTCGATCAATCGGTTTTAACAAATACTCTGTCACCCCTATATTAAGAGCTTCTTTGGCAAATTCAAATTCATCAAAGCCACTCAATATAATAATCTTAATGCTAGGCATCTCTTTTCGTACTAATTTTGATAGCTCTAAGCCGTCCATAAACGGCATCTTGATATCTGTAATAAGAATATCCGGTTGACTTTTTTGAATAAGTGGATAAGCCAACTCACCATCTTGTGCTTCCCCTGTAAAAATGAACCCTTCCTTTTCCCAGTCTATATTTTCTTTTATCCCTTCGCGCATGATTCTTTCATCTTCGACTAAAAAAATTTTCAACATAATACCCCTTCTTATGTGTTCTATTTTCCCACTATCCTCATTATTTACTTGTTCAACAAAATATACCCGTATATTTAATACTTACCCATCATGCTCAC
The DNA here is from genome assembly GCA_965140555.1 of Vallitaleaceae bacterium. Taxonomy (GTDB): domain Bacteria; phylum Bacillota; class Clostridia; order Lachnospirales; family Vallitaleaceae; genus UBA1351. The sequence continues at coordinate 612,206 of OZ223259.1, forward strand.
TCCGTTCCCTCTCTATTCGTTAACGCCCTTGACTCTTACTAATATCCCCATGCATTAAATTGCCTCTACCTACTACTATACTACTATCTAATGACTTGTCCATAGTCTGTTCGTATTTTATAGTATTTCATTCCAATAGCCGCTTCCCAAGTGAATACCTCTATTATAAAAAATGTATTTTTGTCCTGGTTTATAAAAATCATGACCACCCGTAAAACGGGTGGTTTGCTCCCCCCCTATAAGGGGTTGTTACCGGCCAGCGCCTCAAGACGCTGGCTTTCACTTCGTTCAAGCTACACTGCCTTTGCCACTTTCGCCTGACCCTAAAGGGTCCTTTGTATTACTCGCTATCCCTTGAAGGGATTTTCATATTCTTTAACACTTAGCTTATCTTTTACTATATCGTGTTTTTCTTGATCTCGAATATATTTTTGTATCGTAGCCTCGTTGAGTCCTACTGTCGTCACATAATATCCCTCTGCCCAAAAATGTCTATTTCCAAATTTATATTTTAGGTTTGCGTGCTTATCGAACATCATAAGCGCACTCTTCCCTTTTAAATACCCCATGAAACTTGAGACACTTATTTTAGGTGGTATACTCACTAGCAGATGGACATGATCTTTCATCATATGACCTTCGATTATCTCGACTCCCTTGTATCTACACAATGTTTTTATTATCTCTTTTAACGACTCCCTGTATTGATTATAAATAATTTTCCGTCTATACTTAGGAGTGAACACTATGTGATATTTGCACATCCATTTTGTTCGTGCTAAACTATTAGCCTTATTTGCCATTAAAATCACCTTTCTTTCTTAAATATACTGTAGCCTGAACAACTTCAGTATACCGAAAGGTGATTTTTTTGTACAACAATCGACGCGCACCCGTATAACGGGTGGTTTAGTGTTTCGCACGCTTCGCGAGCTCAACTGACTAAAGTCTATAATAAGAAAAAGACACTCAATCCCGTAGAATTGAGTGTCTTTTTTCTTGGATAGTCTAGTGTCTATTTTTCGAGAGTTATTGCAGCGGAATACTCATCCCAGCTGATTGTATAACCCAGTTGTTCAAATGCTCTTGTTTTTACATAAGATACACCATCTTCAAGGATAACGTCATCAAAATATACCTTTGTTCCATCATTTTCTATATATGGTTTATTCTCTGTTTCATCCCATCCAACTGTTTCACCGAATGCTTCTCCAATCATGCGTAGTGGTACATAAGAATGATCATCGCTAATAATTGTATGCATTGTTCCTGAACTGCTAAATGGAGGTTGACTCATATTTGTCATCATATACATATCATAATCCGGATATAAGGTCATTGTCTTAGGAATACTTTCTAAAAGTTCCATAAATGTGAGCACATGCTTTGTCGGTCTTTCAATGTTAGGTGTGTCAATCTCTTCAGTGCTCTCATTCATTAACATAGTCGCATCAAACTGAACTTCCTCTGTGTCCGGATCATTTACCTGCACCTTAAGTTCAATATCTCTTGTATAGGTGTCTTTTGTCTTACCTAATGTGATTTGTAGCTTTGAACCTTCAATATAAGCTTTATACATACCATTATAAAGAACAACCGCTTGTTGTAATTGTTCCTTGTAATCTGCTTTATTTGTTTCAAGGTCATCTGCAATTTGGTCCATGGCGTCCATCATAACGTCTTTGTTCAATGTATCCATGGCATATATACCGACAAGCAGACTATATTCTTCATCGCTAAGATTTGTTATGTAATCTTTAACAACATCAATAAGTGTTTGACTATTATCTAAACTATACTGTAAAAATCCTATCGCTGTATCACCAAGATTATCGGCATCCAACGTCATTGAATATGCATTAATTCCTTCTTTATTGACAATATCAAAGGAATAGTTACGATACCCTTTTGCAAGTATATCGTCAAAAAATTTATATTGAGCATCTACTAGATTATTTTGAGCTTCCGGATCTAATGCGGATTCAAATTCTTTCTTGATCATATCCGCTTGATCTTGTCCCATGGAAGAGGTTATGAGTTCCGCATAAAAATCAATAAGTTCATCATCTGAAATACTTATGTATTCCATGTCACCTAAAAGATTATTTAATTCATCTTCAAATGCTATAACGTCCTCTTCTGAAGCAAATGTGGCTACAAGACCTTTAATATAGTCAAAATAATCATCCAACTTTACATAAGTTGTGTCTACATCCCGAACGACCTTTAATAAAGGTGTCATCTCTCCGTCTTTGGATTGAATCTCAAATTCCATAGATAACTTTTTGCTCTGTACATCGGAATCCATTGTATACACAAAACTGTTGTCATTAAAAAGTGCTACAACCTTGTCAACAACTTCTTTTTCTGATTCGTCTAAATCATCCCCGGTTAATTCTTCCGGCAATGTATCTAATGATATGGATACTTTACCTTCGCTATGCACTGGTTTGGATTGAGCTAGAGTTGTCATCTCTTTGCTTAGTTTGTAGAATGACAATTCTTTACCTGTACAACCCACAAACGTACTCACCGTTAATAAAGTGACTAATAACATACTAAATAATCGTTTCATTTTCATAATGAAATCTCCCTCGTTGTTCGTTTTATGCCTATAGGTACAAAGTACATTATAGCATAGTCTAATTAATGTACAATAGGTTAATCATAAAATGATACTCAAGAACTATTTATAGTGATAAAACCTCCTCCAACTAGGATTTAGTACTCCTTTTATTCAGTATGACTCCAAAATTGAGTTAACATACTCTTTAATTCTTTATCGTCATTTTCTAATCCTTGCTCCCATAGCATACCTGTTTGAGTTGTAAAATCAGCCATTGCTTCAATCAATTGTAATACATCTGTATTTGTCAAAGATTTTCCATCCTGGCAACTTATTTTTCCAATTTGATATTGATTATTATCAAACCACGATTCTGCTGTTACAGAATTTTCAGTTTTACCGCTTAATATCTCAAGTTTATTCTCTACTCTTTCAAATATTAGATTCGTAGATTCTTCGCTGAAAATAAATTCATCCATATTTCCACCAGTGCTGTCGTCTCCAGTTAGGCTATCCTTACTTTCACTTCCCAGCATTGTTGTGACTTCATTTTCTACATAGTCAACATCCCATACTGTCCCATCTGCGAATCGGATTTCTTCTACCTTATTGACTCTTTTCGTTACATCATTGTTATAATAGTATGATCCACTGAAATAATTCGCTACGATCAGCTTATCTTCTGTCCCATCTATTGTTAGCTCTAGATTATTTCCATTTTTCTCCAGACTTACTTCTGACGCACTTACATCTGCTTTCATCTCTATGACATCTAGATTTCCTTCTGTCGTATCGATATCATAAATAGTATCTGTCCCATATCCTTTTCCAAATATGTATGTATCATTTCCTGCCATTTCATATGGAAAATTGGAGTTATAGCCACCTCTTAGAATATCGTTTCCGGCTCCTCCATCTAATACGTCATCTCCCTCCTCTCCGTATAGTTGGTCATTTCCCGCTCCTCCATCTAGTACGTCATCTCCGGCTCCTCCGGTTATATAGTCATCTCCTGCTAGGCCTTCTAATGTCTCTCCATATTCATATCCTGTTAGGCTATCATTACTTTCACTTCCTATGATTGTTCTGACTTCATTTTCTACATAGTCAACATCCCATACTGTCCCATCTGCGAATCGGATTTCTTCTACCTTATTAACTCTTTTCGTTACATCATTGTTATAATAGTATGATCCACTGAAATAATTCGCTACGATTAGCTTATCTTCTGTCCCATCTATCGTTACCTCTAGATTATTTCCATTTCTCTTCAAACTTACTTCTGACGCACTTACATCTGCTTTCATCTCTATGACATCTAGATTCCCTTCTGTCGTATCGATATCATAAATAGTATCTGTCCCGTACCCTTTTCCAAATATGTATGTATCATTTCCTGCCATTTCATATGGAAAATTGGAGTTATATCCACCTCTTAGAATATCGTTTCCGGCTCCTCCATCTAGTACGTCGTCTCCGGCCTCTCCGTATAGTTGGTCATTTCCTGACCCTCCATCTAGTACGTCATCTCCGGCTCCTCCGGTTATATAGTCATCTCCTGCTAGGCCTTCTAATGTCTCTCCATATTCATATCCTATTAGGCTATCATTACTTTCACTTCCTATGATTGTTCTGACTTCATTTTCTACATAGTCAACATCCCATACTGTCCCATCTGCGAATCGGATTTCTTCTACCTTATTAACTCTTTTCGTTACATCATTGTTATAATAGTATGATCCACTGAAATAATTCGCTACGATTAGCTTATCTTCTGTCCCATCTATCGTTACCTCTAGATTATTTCCATTTCTCTTCAGACTTACTTCTGTCGCACTTACATCTGCTTTCATCTCTATGACATCTAGATTTCCTTCTGTCGTATCGATATCATAAATAGTATCTGTCCCGTATCCTTTTCCAAATATGTATGTATCATTTCCTGCCATTTCATATGGAAAATAGGAATTATAGCCACCTCTTAGAATATCGTTTCCGGCTCCTCCATCTAGTACGTCGTCTCCGGCCTCTCCGTATAGTTGGTCGTTTCCTGACCCTCCATCAATAATATCATCTCCGGCTCCTCCTGCTATGTCGTCATTTCCTGACCCTCCATTAATAATATCATCTCCGGTTCCTCCGGTTATGTCGTCATCTCCTGACCCTCCATTAATAATATCATCTCCGGTTCCTCCGGTTATGTCGTCATCTCCTGACCCTCCATTAATAATATCATCTCCGGCTCCTCCGGTTATGTCGTCATTTCCTGACCCTCCATTAATAATATCATCTCCGGCTCCTCCGGTTATGTCGTCATTTCCTGACCCTCCATCAATAATATCATATCCGACTAGACCTTTTGATGTCTCTGCATGTTCATATCCTGTTAGACTATCATTACTTTTGCTTCCTATGATTGTTTTGACTTCATTTTCTAATTCCAACATTTTTTTCTCCATCTCTTGATCCTTTCATCTTCTTTGATATTATGTTCTTGTAATAATGATTAGGGCGCCAAAAGGAAGTTTCCCTAAATTCGCATACAATATATAGATTACGCAGATGCATTCATAACACTATATTGTATGCGAAAGTTCAACTATATGCTTTTGACACTCTAATCAATAATTAAATACAAACTTCTCTAAGAACTACTCTTCACTATAATCGAACCTCCTCTACTCTAATCATCATCTTAATTTAATACTTTCATCTAAATACTTAACAAGTGGCTCTAAGAAAAAATCAATGATCCTTCGTTTACCTGTTTTTATTTCGACTGTTACATCCATTCCCGGAATCAGTTCATGCACATTTCCATCCAACTCAAGATAATGTTCATCTAGTCTAACCTTAACAAGATATACATAACCTAATTGTTGATCAAACATAGAACTAGGACTTATTGATTCAACGGTTCCTTTAAGTGTTTTGAATTTCTGAAATGGAAATGTATCAACTTTTATAATAACGTCTTGACCAACATTGATATAGCCAATATCTTTATTTAGTAATTTTGCTTCAACTGTTAATTCTGTATCTTGTGGAACAATTGTAATTAAAGATTCTCCTGGGATAGCAAGCTCTCCGACATTATTAAATGCAAAATTATATACAATCCCATCAACGGGTGATTTTAATTTGGAATACTCCACGCTTTTATTAATCTTATCCCGTTGGGATTCATAACCTGACAATTCATTTTGCTTATCTCGAAGCTGTGAATAAAAAAACTCCTTTCTTTCTAATTCCAAACTTTTAATTCTTTCCTTTGATTCAACAGCTTGTAATTCATACAATTTAATTTGTGATTGTTCAAGTGACAATTCTTTGTTTTGAGATTGATATTCATTGAATGTATCTTCATAACTCATAAAATCATTGAGCTTTATTGAATCGATCAATGCAAATTGATAATCTAGAGAACTTTTTGCCTGGAATAGTTTATTTTTTGCATCCTCAAATTCTGATAAAGAGATTATACCCGAGTTAAATAATTCTTCTGATTTTTCAAAATTTGAACTTGCTAATTCATATGCCAATTCATATGATGAAATAACTTCTTGTTCTGGAATATTACTATTTGCTACTGTTTTTAGATTTTCTGATTTGTTTAACAAATAAGTACTATTGTTTTGATCAACCTCAATATTTCCCTTCGACATTTCAAGTTTTACTTGATTCTGCTCATTTTGATTGTTTGCAATATCAATCTTTTTTTGAAAGTTATCATTTGCTGAAAGATAATACTCTCTTATCACATTTTGTTCCTCTGAAAGTTGATTGACGTTCAAAACGTCCGTAAACCCACTTTCGATAATTGAATCTATAACTAATATTTCAAAACCTGTTTTATCTATAGCTTCATCAAGTGCTAATAAATCAACATCCTTAAGACCGGTATCTAGAGTTACTAGTACCTCATCCTTTCTAACAAAAGCTCCTTCTTCAACTAGGATACTTGTAATCACAGCATTCTCATAGGGCTGAATAACTTTTACATTCCCATTAGGTATTATTTGACCACGTGCTGTTGAAACCATATCAACTCTTCCAATATATGACCAAATCATGGCTATAATTAGAATGCTAAAAACTAACCAAATAACAGCACTACCAATTGGCGAAATAGGCGACTCAATTATTTCAAGTGCATCAGGTAAAAATTCATGTACATTTTTATTCTTTTTTTTCCATATTTTTTTCATTCCACGTTACCTCCTAATTGTTGATTATAAAGGTAACTGTATAAACCATCTCTACTTAACAAAATCTTTTGGTCGTCAAACTCTTCAACAGAACCTCTCTCCACGGACATAATCATATCAGCATCTTTTAAAGTTGATAATCTATGTGCAATTATTAGAACAGTTCTACCTTCACATATCTTTTGTAGATTCTTTTGAATAATGCTTTCAGACTCATAATCAAGGGCAGAGGTAGCTTCATCAAAAATTAGAATTCTAGGATTATTCAATAATGCTCTTGCAATTGCTACTCTTTGTTTTTGTCCACCCGATAAACCAGTTCCCTTTTCTCCAACTAACGTATCGTAACCATTAGGTAATTCTAAGATAAAATCATGTGCACCTGCAATCTTTGATACATATATAATATCCTCCATACTTTTTCCTGGATTGTGAATCGCAATATTATCTTTAATTGACATATTAAACAAAAAATTTTCTTGTAAAACCACCCCAATTTGTCTTCTTATCCAATGTGGATCAGCTAATGCAATATCAACGCCATCTATTAGTATTTTCCCTGCTTCTGGTATGTAAAGCCTTTGGATTAACTTAGCAATTGTACTTTTACCTGAACCACTTCTTCCTACAATTCCAACAATTTTACCTGCCGGAATATTGAAACTCATATCTCTTATAACCTCAGCGCTATCAATTTTATATCGAAAACGAACTCTTTCAAACGTTATATTACCCGATAATGCAGGTAATCGTGTTTTACTATGATCCATCGAAGGTTCTGTTTTCGTATTAAAAATATCGCCAATTCTATCAACTGAAATGGATGTTTGTTGAAAATCTTGCCATATTTGAACCAATCTTAGAACTGGTCCACTTACGCGTCCAGCAAGCATTCGGAATGCAATCATTTGTCCTATTGTAATGCTACCCTCCATAGCTAGATGAGCTCCAACCCATAAGATTAGAAGATCAAATATTTTTTGTACAAATTTCCCAAGCGCCCCTAAATTTCCTGATAAAATTGATGTTCTAAAGCTTGTATTTGTATATTTAGCTTGAATAGATTCCCATTTCTTTTGCATCGTTGGCTCTAAGGCAAAGGACTTAATTGTATTTATACCTGACACACTTTCAACTAGAAATGATTGTGCCTCAGCACCTGCATTGAATTTATCTTCTAGACGACTTCTAAAAATTGGTGTTGCAATTGCTGACATTATAATAAATACTGGCATAGATCCCAAAACAATAAGCGTTAATTTTACGGAATAAAAAAGCATGACCAATATATACACAATAATAAAAACTACATCAAGTAATGACGTTAAAGGCGTCCCTGTCAAAAAACGTCTTATATTCTCTAACTCTTTTACCCTTGCAATTGTATCTCCAACTCTTCTTGACTCAAAGTATCTAAGCGGTAAATTATGAAGATGTTTATATAACCTTGTGCTCAGGATAACATCAATTTTACTGGTTGTATTGGTAAAAACAAATGTTTTTGCTACTCCAATAAATAATTCAAAGAATATAATAATTAGTAGTCCAACTGCAAGAACATCTAGTGTTGTTAAACTATTATGTACTAGAACTTTATCAATTACAACTTGAGTCATTATTGGTGAAAATAAACCTAATAACTGAACTGCTAAAGCTGAAATCAAAACTTCAATTAGTGGTTTCTTATATTTAAAAATTGAAGGTATAAACCATCTAAAACCAAACTTCACATCTTTTTCAAGATAGTTTTTTTGTTTTAAAACTATAGCTTCACCATTCCATTGCTCATAAAACTGATCTGATTTGATTATAGTTGGTTTTCCATCTTGCATTTTCAAAACTAAAATATTGCCATCAACTATTTTTGCAACCAAAAAAAATTCACCAAACTTATCGCCTACTATTATAGGTAAAGGCAACTTATACAAATTAATACTTACTTTATGATAAATTCTAGTTTTGAACCCTAATTTTTTACTAATTTTTTGAATATCGTTTATATTTATTTTTTTGTCATAAATTGAAAACTCGTGTCTAATTTGCGCTTCATCAAATGCTATTCCATAATATTGGCAAATAGATTTTACAGAAAACATACCTGTGTCTGAAATACTCATTTTTCCCTCCACATTAAATAGCTTATTCTTCTCAATAAACTGATTATTCACATAAAATGAGCTTATATGAACAAGATACGCTTTATACTTTTGACAATCTTATTTCCCTCGTATATATTTATTATAAAATTCAGCATTTTTATTGTCAATAATTATCTTGTATTTATCTGACTATAGTCCAATATACCCTCTTTTTTTTATTTATAATGACATTTTTATCAATAAGTCCTACAATTAAGTTATTACAAATTTTCATTTTCTTTTCATTTTCATTTTTTATAATGAATACAAGAGTCATGTTGTTCGTACATACACTATAGACAGGAGGTTATTTTATGCGAAAAATCATCTACAGTAGTATCTATTTATTAAGCCCTTTGGGTCCTATATTAGCACTTTATTTATCCAATCCGGCAAAATACCAAGGATCTACCTTATTGTATTCCATGATACTCGGCTGTTTAGCCTATACATTTTTCACTTGGCAATTCGTCCTAAGCGCACGACCAAAATTCTTAGACCGGGTTTTCGGGATGGACAAAATCTATCGCTTTCACGGCATGATCGCCGTTGGGTCATTAATCATGATCTTTATTCATCAAAGTATCAACGAAGGTCTTTTTAGCGAAACATTACAGACTACTATAGGATCCCTTACTTTTTATATCTTCCTAGGTATCAGCGTCCTTTCCGTTCTCTTTATGGTGAACTCCTTTGTTACCAAAATACAACCCTTTAAATGGATTCGCCAGCACGTCGATAAATTAAATACATTCAAATATGAACATTACCGCGCACTCCATAATCTTACCATCCTTGCCTTATTAACCATGCAGCTCCATGTTCTCATGACAAGCAGTGTGCGACGTAGTGTTCCTGTCTTTATCGTCTTTACCCTCTATTTCATTACCGGTTGTTCCTTTTATTTGTATCATAAATTTATCAAACCTTGGTACCTAAGAGACAAGACCTTTATCATCTCCGCTATTACACCTGAAAACCAAAACATGTGGAGTATCCATATGAAACCTAAGTTTGGACATGTTTTCTCCTATCAACCGGGCCAATTTGGTTTTTTTACAATCTTTAGCTCATCCATCAAGGAAGAAGAACACCCTTTTTCCTTTTCCTCATCCCCCACGAATCATGACGAAATTATCATTACCGTCAAAAAACTGGGTGATTTTACCAGCACCATTGATCAAATCGCAATAGGGGATGAAGTCCTTATCGACGGACCTTATGGTCGTTTCAGTTATCAATATCATGAACATGAAGACGAATTGGTCTTTATCGTAGGCGGAATCGGCATAACTCCTGCTATAAGTATGCTCAGACATATACGGGATTTGTCAAAAAATAAAAAAGTACTTCTTCTATGGGGCATGAATACAGAATCTGACTATATTCTTTCGGCTGAACTGCATCAGCTTACTAAACGACTGCCAGATGTTACCATCATACCGGTTGTCGCCTTTGATGATCAATATACCGGTGAAAAAGGGTTCATTGACCTTGAAAAAATCGAACGTATCATTGCTGATTATAAGATTAATCAACAACAAGCCGGATTCTATTTATGTGGTCCACCTATCCTTATGGATCAAAGCATTACTAATCTGAAGCACTTGGGCGTTAAGCGTCAACACATTCACTATGAAAAATTCTCACTTTGACATAGAAAGAAGGTAACTCTTATGAAAAATAAAAATAAAATTATACTCACCCTTTCACTCTTCATTCTTTTGGCCCTTGGTGCCACCTTTATCTCTTATAAACTGATTTACACTGACTCATCTCCTACCTCACCACCATCTAGCACAGCGAATTCTATAGATGCGTCTGAAACTGAGACAGATGCTGACACGGAGACTAATATTGATACTAAGCCTGATGGTGACACTGAGGCTGAGGCTAATACGGACACTGAGGCTGATACGGCTGCTAATACGGAGTCCGATGCTGATGCTGATACATCAGCCGAAACAGAAACAACAGGTCAAACCTTTACATTAGATGAACTTGCTCAATATGACGGGCAAAATGGTAATCCGGCCTATGTTGCCATTGACGGAATCGTTTATGATGTCAGTAGTCTTAGTCAATGGGTTAACGGGAAACATAATGGTGTAACTGCCGGTCGTGATTTAACGGACTTCATCTCTTCCTCGCCGCATGGCCGTCCAATATTGGAGAGAGCAGTTGAAGTCGGAACTTTAGTATCAAATTAGCCCAATAATTCTAATGAAGTCCTTTGATGTTTTCAAATGTAAACGTTATAATAGACATATTATAACGTTTACATTTGAAAGAAGGATTCCTTATGCCTATTTTAATTGCTGAAGATGATCTTCGTTTAGCCAAAAATCTCGTATACTTATTGAAAAAAGACGGTTATCAGGTTGACCATGCCAAAGATGGCGAAGAAGCCTTGCTCTACTGTGAATCGAATGCCTATGATGTCGTTATCCTTGATTGGATGATGCCTGTCATGAGCGGAATTGATGTCTGTCGACACCTTAGAAAACAACATTTCCAAAACGGTATTCTTCTCTTAACGGCAAAAGACACCTTAGATGATAAGGTCCGTGGTCTAGATGCCGGTGCTGATGATTACTTGATAAAACCTTTTGAATTCAGCGAATTATCCGCTAGAATCCGAGCCCTATTAAGACGAAGCTCAAAAGATATCTATATAGAAACCATCCAAGTTGGACCCTTTCAGATCGATCGTCAGAATTTCAGAATTTTCTATGATGGTATTGATCTAGAACTCACGAGAAAAGAATACGAGTTACTTGATTTATTACTTGAAAATAATGGACAGATTCTACCAAAAGACACCCTTATCAATCGTGTATGGGGATTAGATCAAGATAACGGTTCTAATAATTTAGAAGCTTACATTCGCTTATTGCGCCGTAAATTAAGTGTCTATAACCATAAGAAAATCATTAAAAATATTCGAGGTATAGGTTATAAAACGGAGGCCTAATATGTTCAAAAAACTACTCTTTAAGATGACGATTTTTTATACTTTAATATTAGCCTTAATCCTCTTAATTGGTTATGGATTAATCTACTTTATACTCATTCACTATAATGAACAGCAACTTTCTGCGGAAACTGAAACCATGTTAAAAACAATATCAGAGTCCGAGTGGATGCGTGAACAAGACGATACTGATAAACCAACGGTGACTACGACAGCCACTCCCACCATCTATTCTCAAGGTGACAATCCCTATGAAATCAAAATCCCGGGATACGACCATTTTTTCATTCCGCAGACACTCAACCGGTTTTCCTCTTACTGTATTTATGATTCAGATGATAACTTAATTACTTATAAAAATGATAATAACGATTTATATGATAAAATTCTTTCTATAGGTAAAGCATTGGATATTAATGCAACACCCGAAGTTATTGAAATAAGCCCAAAAGATGAACTGTATTACTTAGTTGCAAAAAGGGCTATTATCATTGAGAATACTCCAGTAGGGTACTATTTGATTGGTAAAGATATTTCCGTTGTTTATGCCATGTTAGAAAATCTTCGATTAGTGATGTTTGTCTCATTCTTAATCGGCCTATTATTCTCCTTCATTTTCGGTCTTATTATTGCTGAGAAAACCATCAAACCGATTCGAGCTTCTTATGAATCCAAAGAACAATTTGTCGCGAATGCTTCCCATGAATTAAGAACACCTATCAGTGTTATCTTGCTTTCCACAGATACCCTTGAAAGTACCTTAGAAGATGCGGCTGACTTTACCCATGAAATCATTCATGATATACGCAGTGAAGCTAAATCAATGAAATCATTAGTCGAAAACCTGTTGTTCTTGGCTCGAAGTGACTCAAGTAGACATCCGATATCTACGGAGTCTTTCAATTTGAGTGATCTATTGGAATCCAACTATAAGCATTACGCTAACATTGCTCATGAAAAAGAAGTTACACTTATAAAAAATTGGAATAACACCTTACCCGTAACGGCTGAAAAATCTATGGTTGATACGGTTATTTCAATACTTCTAGATAACGGAGTAAAATATAATAAACCAAAGGGCTTCATAAAGACCAGTGGCTATGTTGACGGCCATAAAACAGTACTCATTATTGAAGACAACGGTATCGGTATGACAGATGAGGATACCCTTCACATCTTTGAACGTTTTTATCGTGCCGATCATTCAAGGACAAAATCATCAATAGCCTCTGAATCCGGATACGGTTTAGGTTTGTCTATTGCCTATGACATCATCCATCATAATCATGGAACCATTACCGTTGAAAGTGAATTCGATAAAGGAACACGATTCACCTTAACATTCCGCCACTCTCATTGATTCCACTATTGCCTTTACATCCGTTTGAACAAACAACGCTTCCTGACCATTTTTCATATCTTTTATACGGATTACACCTTTTGTTCTTTCATCATCGCCATATACTGCTACAAATGGAATATTGAGTTTGTTAGCTCTTGCCAATGATTTTTTGAGTTTCTTCCCTGTAAAATCAACCTCAACCTTTAATGTCTTATTTCTAAGTCCATTTGCAAATTGTAATGCTTCTAACTCACATCCCGTCATTGGAATAATCAGACATTCCACACGTGATTCCATTGTATTCACTTGAGTTTCTTTCAATCTTTCCATGATGACATCGACGCCAAATGTCATCCCTACTGCAGGATATTCTTCTTCTGTCTCTAGTAATTGTCCGATAATCTTATCATAACGGCCACCCGCCCCTATACTTGATGTGACTTGAGAGGTTTCATCATCAATGAATACCTCCCATATTGTTCCTGTATAAACCTCTAGGCCCCTAGCCAGTGACGGTGTAAATGTAAAGTTAACGCTTTTGCTTTTTTCCATTTTATCCACACGTTGAATAAAAGTTTCAAACCTTTCGAGGGTAGAAGAACTTTCTATTATCTTCAAAATTTGCTTATAATCCAATCTTAAAAGTTCTAATAATTTTATTGCATTCTCTTCTTCCATTCCTTTTGAATACAATTCTGTTAAAACATCTTTTTCAGACATTTTCTCCAACTTATCAATTGTCAAAATAATGGATGCCATATTATCTAGAGGGACTTGTAATACCTTAAGGATCTCCGTTAACACTTCTCGATTATTATATTTAACAACAACATGTATACCTAGTTTATTTGCTATACAGTCAATCATTTGAAAAAACTCTAATTCTGCATAATCTGTTTTGAGGCCAACAACATCTACATCTGCTTGATAGAATTCTCTTTTTCTACCTCGTTTAATCGGGCCATTTCTAAATACCTTACCAATCTCATATTTTTTAAAAGGCATATTCAACCTATTTTTATTCATTCCGATAAAACGTGAAAACGGAACGGTCAAATCGTACCTTAATGCAAGTTCTCTTTCACCTTGATCTGTCAGTGTATACACTTCTTTTAAAATTTCTGCTCCTCCTGCATATTTTGATTCAAGAACCTCTTGCATGCACAAAATCGGGGTTTCAATCGGATTAAACCCATATGTTTCAAAAACCTCCTTCAATGTAGCCATCACCTTATTTCTCATTAATTGTTCATTCGGTAGATAATCATAAGTTCCTCGTACATTTTTCATCTTTATTCCTCCTGTCATTTAATCCACAAAAAAAACGCCGTCCATCCGGACGACGTTTTACTCTATCATCACGGATGCAAATGCAAACAGCACTTGCATCCGTGGTTCGGCTACAAGCGCATTATGTGATGATGATGAAATTGTGTCGTATTTATTTCACTATTAATAGCATACATAATAAGCACTTCCTTCAATAATTTGAGGTAATTCTACCATATCCAATAACAATATTCAAGTACATTCAATTATCCAATGCCTTATTCTACGATTTTTTAACCGGAAACAGTTAGACGAGCGTTTCACCGTTTAATAAAACTGTTCAAAACGACGGCGAGTTCTTCTGGCTGTTCAATCGCTGAAAAATGCCCCGAATTATGAAGTATAGCAACATCTATATTTTGAAAATTATTTTCTTTAAACCCATTTATATAATCTTCAACAATTACCGATTCCTGTTCACCTCGTATATAAAGAACAGGAACTTTCACTTCAATATGTTTCATCTCTGTATTGTTCTTACTATCCTCCGAAAAACTTCTGTACAAATCAAAACCAGCCGTTAAAGCATCTAAACAAGAATATGCTTCTATAAAAACATTACGATAGTATTCCGGTAGCCCATCTTGGTTTCCACATAATAGATCATAAAAATATGAAAAGTAATTCTTTTGATTTCCCATAACCAGTTGTTCCGGTAAATTAGGAATGGTATGAAATGCAAAGTGCCAAATATAAGGATTTCTTTCGACTAATTTCCAAGGCTCAACCCCTGGAATTGCAACATTCATAATTACCCCATGGGAAAGTTTTTCCGGATATTTTTTTAAAAAGGAGTAAACGATTTGTCCCCCTATATCACCTCCCACTAAAGTCACACCTTCAAGCTCTATAAGATTAAGGAATTCATAAATATAGCTGGCTATATTCAATTTATTATATGAATTTAACGGTACTTTTGATTCCCCAATTCCTGGTATATCAAGTGCTAACACATAATAATCATTACTTAACCGTTCCATTACTTTTTCAAATTCTCTCCAATTTGTTGGCCACCCATGTATGAACACTATTGCAGGATTTGAAGGATCTCCCATTTCCACCATATGAATCTCTGTATCTTTTACACTAAGTTTTCTACTTCTATAACTTTTTAGTCTCATTCTTAGACCACTCCTTTACTAAGTTCTATTTATAGTATACAATTTAAATACGACAAATAGTGTCAGTATTTTGTGAGAAGGTATAAAAATGTCAAAAATGTCCCGAATTATAGAAATATGGCTTTACATTAATAGAAAACGTAAGTTTAACGCAAAAGAATTGGCTGACGAATTTAACGTAAGTGAACGTACAATTCTAAGAGATCTGATAGAGCTAACGGAATTGGGTGTCCCTTTTTATTCTGAGGTTGGAAGAAATGGAGGCTACATTATGCTTCATAATGAGATGTTACCCCCTATTTCTTTTACCGAGGAAGAAACGGCATCTATCCTCTTTACTTATGAAGCCCTTAAACAATTTCAAGATATACCTTATGAAGCTGAAATTGATTCCGTTATAAACAAATTATTATCTCAAGTTTCAGAACATTTGAGAAGTAAATTAGAAGAAATAAGAAAGCATATTTATATGAAACTTCCTATCAGACATGAAAAAAGTCATTATCTAAAGGAAATATTTAAAGCGTCCATTGCAAAGGAAGAATTATTTTTCAGATATCGTTCATCAGAAGGTGAAAAAGATAAAAAAGTGATACCTTTAGGAATTTATTCAGAAAATGGTTATTGGTATTTTCCGGCTTATGATTCTAACCATAAGAGAATCAACTTATTTCGATCGGACAGAGTTTTAGAATTGTATGCTATTCGTGAAACTCATCCTATTGATTTGCCCGCACTAGAGCAGTGGTTTGAGCAAAAGCATCTACAATCAGAAACCGACGCATGCACTGTTACTCTACGCGTAAGCGCAAAAGTAGTGCGGGAATTTTCTAATCCTATTTTTGATTTTTCAAAAATAGTTTGGAATGAAAGTGGCTATGGTACTTTAACAGAGCGATTTTCAAAATGCGAATTTCCTTATATCGCTTCTGTTATAGCGTCATTCGGTAAGGAAGTCAAGATTTTAGAGCCTGTCGAATTAAAGTATATATTAATAAATACCCTAAATGAAACTCTCAGCTTGTATTGATGAGGTCACTCTAGATGTCATGAAATTGTTTGAGTAGGAAATACATTTGAAAGATAGCCGCTGTTCCAAGTCCTGTTCCTTATTTTCTATGGAATTCTTCACATTGATTAAAACGATTACAGATCTTGTTCTGTAACCCTCTTATTTAGATTACGGTTCAGCTTATCCAATTCGTTTTCAGATGGAGATAAGGGGATTCGAACCCCTGGCCTCTTGAATGCCATTCAAGCGCGCTCCCAACTGCGCCATACCCCCGAAAGTATCTACATTTTACCTTTTTTGAGCTACAAAAGCAATAGTTTTATGGTTTACTCTTATAAAACAAAACCTATGAATCGTAGCATTATTATATCTGAGAAAAATTCCTCGACTTTTCCTGATTAAGATTCATTCGCGTCATGGTCCGGAGATTCAGTCAAAATGATAAGTGCCCTTGGTATTATGAATGGTACAAGAGATAATCAGTTCTCTCCATCCGGGACCTACACACGAGAACAAGCTTATATGACAATGATTCGTTTATTCAAACATCTATATAAATCACACTTGATACATGAAATACTCCTGAATAAGTCTTTCCATATAAGCTTCCTGCCACGAACCAATCTTGTTTCTAAATAATTTCCAATCTTTTTTTGACGGGTCCATTGTTCTTCACTCCTTTATTAATTCATTCATCGTAACCGTAATAATAGGGAACTATAAGAATATACCCTATATACTTGTCATATACTCATACAAGTCTTCCCTAACCGGTACATCCAATTTGTATCTAAATTCAACTTCCTTAATACCTTTCCCTCGATTAGACGCTTCTTTTGGCTCGCCTATAGGCTCAATTCTGCCAAGATAATAGAATTCCTTTGAGCCCTTATCTTTTTTATCTTTTCGAACAAACAACTCTTTCTGTGTTCCTAATTGTTCATCATAAATTCGAAGGACATCTTTTGATTGCAGATTTCGATTTCCTTTGGAAATGGCTTTAATCATGGAATTCGACAAGAATTCATCCTCATATTTTATAGTTTCGCTAATCGATTCATCTTTGTGATAGTTTATGAATACAGGAAAGGTATTCGTTAATGCATCATACCAATAGCCACCTATACTATTCCCATTAATCTGCTTTTCCCATTCTAGGAGGCGACAAACATCTTCATAAGAGTATTTTTGATATAATTGGAAGCTCGTCTTTTTATAATTATTCGAATAATACTTCTGATAGCGAAATAACCCAAAGTCGATTAATTCCTTAATCACACCTTCAAAGACTTCATCTTCTAATTCTTGTGCAAAAAGAGATGATATGGCCAGTCGCCCTTTTTTATCCTCAATAAACATGCAGTGTTCATAGGATTTCTTTTCAACGCCTGTAATGAACTTAGCTGTTAGTATATTCATCACATTGGTTCTTGTCGAGTCCTTTAATTCTATATGATATACTTCACCAAGGATCTGCTCAAAATCTTGCCATGGATGCTGGCTACCTTGAAGAAGTAATCGGAGGAGAAGAAGTTCATGTGGCCGTTTCCCTATGGCCAATTTCTTTGAAATGAATGTAATCATCTCTTCTTGTATAGGATTAAATTCTATAGTGTAAGCGTCCTCATATTTCTTCAGAAACTCATGGTATGACTTTGTCTGGCTATTAAAAAGCACTGCCAAATCCATAGAGTCATGGATTTCAAAATCCATTAACTGAGGGATTCGACCCAGTCGGTATTTCAGATTATTATAATTCTCTTTCATATACTTGATACTTTGAAAATTCACCTGGTCAATGGCTTCATATATTTTCTTAACAGCTATCTCATCAAAGTGAATGGTGGAGCATCCCGGTATAACTTTAGAACCTTCCACAGCAAACCTACGAATCGTATCTTTGTTATAACTTCGGTCATCGGATAATGCCATGGGAATCATGAAATTGTTCTTATAATTACCAATGAAGTCCAGCACCACAACAAATTCTTTGCCCGGAACAAGACGAAGTCCTCGGCCTAATTGCTGAACAAAGATGATGGCTGACTGGGTGGGGCGAAGCATTATAATTTGATTCACCGTTGGAATATCGACACCCTCATTAAAAATATCCACCGTAATAATATAGTCTAAATGGTCATCTCTCTCCACATTTTCTAAACGTTCTATGGCCTCTTGCCGTTTATCCATGGAGTCACTCCCGGATATGGCAACCGTCTTATAACCGCGGTCGTTAAAGGCACGAGACAATTCGACGGCTTCATCATTACGGCTACAGAAAATCAACCCTTTGACTGCGTCACCCTCATGCCCGTAAAAACGGATACGTTCGATAATGTGCTCTATTCTTTCATTAGCGACCAAATGTCGAAACTCACTCTTGTCCCCTAATGCTAGACCGTCAACGGTCATATCCGTAATACCAAAATAATGGAATGGACACAACATTTTCTCTTCCATAGCCTGTTGTAATCGTATTTCATAGGCAATATTATAATCAAAATCCTCACATATATTATACTGATCTGTTCGATTTGGCGTTGCTGTCATTCCCAATAAAAATTCCGGTTCAAAATGTCCCAATACCTTTTGATAGCTATCAGCACCAATTCGGTGGGTCTCATCCACAATGATATACTCAAAGTGATTGCTGTCTAACCTACTCAATACATCCGGTTTGGACATGGTTTGAACTGTTGAAAAAATATAATCCGCCTGCCATTCTTTCTTCCCTGCCGCTACTTTTCCTACATGAATATCATAGCCTAAGACACGTTGAAAACTTTCCATTGCCTGGTCAAGTAATTGCTCTCGGTGCGCAAGAAAGAGAACCTTACGAGGATTAACTTTGGCTATGTCAAAAGCAGCCAAATAGGTCTTCCCTGTTCCTGTTGCTGAAACGAGGAGCGCCTTTTTCTCACCACGATGACGCAACTTTTCAATACCTGCTAAGGCTGCAACTTGCATCTTATTAGGTGATACCTGTGTCATCATTCGTAAGTCATTGTGGTAACCATCTCCTGACCCATCAGCAGCTAATCGTACACCTTCATCTGAACCTTGTGAAAAGCGCCTCTTAGATGCTGATTGATAGATAGATTTATAGGTTTCTATCCATGTCTCATTCACCGGAACGGCGGATTGATATAGCTGTTCAAATTCTGCTAATGTTTCAGTAATCAGGGATCCTTTATCTGTAGAAGAAAGCTTCACATTCCATTCTTTGTTACTGGTTAATGCTCCTTGTGTCAGATTGCTACTCCCTACAATCATAGAGTATTCATTGCCCTTACGAAAGATATACCCTTTGGCATGCAAATCATCGTCTGTCACCATACGTAATTCAATATTCGAAAAAGCTAATAAGCGCTCAAGGGCTTTGGGTTGGGTAAAATTTAAATATTGAGATGCAATAATTTTACCCCGAACCCCACACTTTTCCAAGGCTTCTAACTCATTTAACAAAACAAGGACGCCACTGTAAGTAATAAAAGCCACCGATAAAAAGAAGCCATCACATTGTCGTAACTCCTGCAATACATTGCTCAGTACTTTACGCCCTGCTTGGTGATCATTAATCAATAATCGAGGTCTGTAACTTTCTAGAGATGCAAACTCTCGGTCAATCATCCCTGTATAGATACTTTTTGTCAACTCACTTTGACTATTATAGGCCGACATGATAGCCCTCCTCCATCAATTTAGTCACAATAGGAATATCTGCCTCTGCCCAATCCAACTTACCCAAATCTCCTACGTTAAGCCATTGATACTGTACATGTTCTTTCATCTCAAAAGTATCGACAGCAACCGGACACACATATGCATGCATGGTGATGCCAAAATCAGGATATGTATGCTCCACAGTCATAAAGAAATTCTCTACCCTAACCTGCGTTTGGATATTTAATTCCTCTGATAATTCACGGGATAGCCCCTCTTCAAAAGACTCTCCTTCTTCCACTTTTCCACCGGGAAATTCAAATTTGTAAGAAGTATACGTATATTTCCCCTCCGGTCGTTGCATACATAGAATCTTGTCTTGATAAATAATAATTGCTGCTGTCACCACATAATGTTTCATCCATCTATCTCCTCATACTTCAATTTCGAACATTCTGTTTTCCAGTATATGAACTAGTTTTTTATAATTAGCATTCAACTCATGTTCTAACATAAATAAGTCCTATATAAAATTGATATTATAAATACGTAGCGAAGGCATATTACAATCATGTAAAACGCCTTCGCTACGTATTTGCTATTTTATAACAATAAACTTCTCTGTCATTTCAGATGCTAATTTATCATCCTCCAATATAGACATCATCCTACGCGCCGGTCCATTGGGTTTCGTAATACCACCCTCCCATGATTCAACCGCCCTAGTGGATACACCCATAAATTTCCCAAAAACTTTTTGTGTCATCCCCATATGTCGTCTAAGATTTTTTATTCTATCTGGAAGTATTTCGGGCACATCAATAATCTCATATGTTGTCGTTTTCAACTTCACATTGCTCTTCATATGTTGTTCCATTTCTTCAATACTCTCAAGTAGCAAATCAAATGATTTGTCATCCATATTATGCGCCTCCTTTAATATTATTAACAATTTTTGATAACGTTTTTTTCTGAGCATCTGTCAAATTATCCTGCTCATTCTTTCTAAAACAATATATAAGATATATTTGATCATTATTTCTATAATCATAATATATGACCCTGGATCCGCCACTCTTTCCGCCGTTACCAAAAGGGTGCCGATATTTTCTCATACCACCTGCTATCCTAGTACCAGCTTCTGGATTCTCTAGCAAGGCAGACTGTAGACTTCTTAGGTCTTTGTCATTGTAGCCAGCATCTTTCCATTTTTTTCAAATACACGTGTTTCAATAAAAGCTCTTTTCATTATAAATATATCACATAGAATGTGGTTTGTCCACATTTTATGTGAGCCACCTCCTCTTTTCTACATATTGTTCCATTCCACAAAGTTGTAGACCCACTCATGGGCTTCGTCTATGGTTTCAAAACCTTTTGGCTGATAGCTACATCGATATTTTAATGTTTTGAATAAGCTTTCAGCATATAGATTGTCATTACTTACTCTTGGCCTGCTTCTTGAAGGTGCTATTCCTAGATTATAGAGAGTCTCAAGCATAGTCGCACCTTTTATTGGTGAACCGTTGTCAGAGTGTAAAACCAAGAGATGATTTTGTTGGTTCCCCGGATTGAATAGGTTTCTTTTACCGAGGAAGAAACGGCATCTATCCTCTTTACTTATGAAGCCCTTAAACAATTTCAATATATACCTTATGAGGCTGAAATCGCTTCTGTTATAGCGTCATTCGGTAAGGAAGTCAAGATTTTAGAGCCTGTCGAATTAAAGTATATATTAATAAATACCCTAAATGAAACTCTCAGCTTGTATTGATGAGGTCACTCTAGATGTCATGAAATTGTTTGAGTAGGAAATACATTTGAAAGATAGCCGCTGTTCAAAGACTTGTTCCTTATTTTCTATGGAATTCTTCACATTGATTAAACCGACTACAGATTTTGTTCTGTAACTCTCTTATTTAGATTACGCTTCAGCTTATCCAATTCATTTTCAGATGGAGATAAGGGGATTCGAACCCCTGGCCTCTTGAATGCCATTCAAGCGCGCTCCCAACTGCGCCATACCCCCGAAAGTATTTATATTTTACCTGTTTTGAGCTATAAAAGCAATAGTTTTGTGGTTTACTCTTATAAAACAAAACCTATGAATCGTAGCATTATTATATCTGAGAAAAAAATCGCTCACCTCCCCTATTGTGCCCTGAATAGAACCATCAAAATATATCATTCCACGTTCCCCTCATATTTCAATTTTAACCGCTCCGGTAATGTTTTCCAAAACTTTCCTGAACTATAGACCCGTCGATGGGCTTGTTCACTGATATGAAATGACCCATGAGGTTCCTCAACAGGAATGGCTTCTTTTTCATACTTTTCAAAACCATTCAATTGTAGCTCTTTTCTCATGACAATGTTACTTTTATAGTCTAATGTATCAAACACACCTTTCGACACATCAAAGAAAAATAACCGTATACCTTGTCCCATCTCTTCTGCAACGGCCCATGTATGATGACCAAATTCCACAGGTTTAAACCAAAATGCGGATGCATGGTTGTACTCTTTTTGAGGTATTTCCTGAGCTTTCATGTTCGTCACCTACTTTCTATGTTCAAATAACCGACGTTTTCAATGCCACATACGTTGGCTTCCGTTTTCAATAAAATCCGGTTGTTCTTCTCTTTTAATACAACTTCAATACGAGTGGTTAATGCCTCTCGAATGGTATAGGACATCCGGCCGTTACTCGGTGCCACTAAGGCTTCTCCCTGTGTTAATCTTCCTCTGATTTTCAAGGTGTATTTTTTGTTTTTCATAAGAATGCGAAACTGTTCACCATCATAGGGTAAGATAATGACCTTCGACCCATTATAAGTTGCAAAGCGATACTGTTCATCACCAATAACCAGATTCGCAAAAAATCCTTCTATAGTTGTTCCAAAAACCGGAACAGTTGCTATGGAACAACAAAAGCTCATATCCTCCTTTGGGAAATGATTGGTTTGAATCCACAGATACTTTTCCGGGAAAGACTGTCCCCAGTCTTTTTCAATATAGCCTTTACCATAGGTAAAATCAATGATTTCTTCTCCCATTTGAATATAGCCTTCCAACCAATGGGTCATACTCACCACTTCATGACGACATTCCAATTGGGGAATATAATTGAAATAGCCCATAATATTCGGGCTGATTAATGTTCGCTTCAAATCCTTCAAGGGACCGAATCGAATGGTTCCTTCAATGGTCATTCCTTCTTGTTCTAAATGAATATGCATGGTCTCCTTAGAAAAGAAGCACTTGCCGATACGTACTTCAAAAGGATGCTCCTTGTAATGAAATGCTTCCAGGACATAGCGAAAATAGAATGTTTGATGATGATTGTTTCTATCCTTATAGATACATTGGATAAACGCATGTGGGTCCTCATCATTATAGCTAATCCCCGGAATAAAGCTAAGCGTTACGCCTTCGTCCCCACTAACCTGCTTATAATACCATCCTTCAAAATAGTGTGTGTTCTTTCTCCTATTTTTCCCTTGAAAGCTCGTCTTATTGTACTCTAGTATCATCGTATCAACACACCTTCCTTTTCCTATATGAACAGATATATAGATAGCCTGTGTTTAACTTCTGTTACCATCGTTTAACCTATTAACCGTGTATTAAGCCTTCATAATATCGGCTAATCGACTTCCTGTTACTTCGATTAAATCTTTAAGAAGTAGGTCTACTTGCACACCTACACGTCCTCCACTGCAGACAATACGCTTATGTGCTGCCGCACTCTCATGAATATACGTAGGAAACTGTTTCTTCATTCCTAGGGGCGAGCAACCCCCATGAATATACCCTGTTGTTGTGAGTAGGTCTTTTTGAGGAATCATATCCACTTTTTTCTCACCGGCAATTTTTGCCGCTTTTTTCAAATCTAATGCTTCGCCTACTGGGACTACAAACACATAGTACTCGCCACTATTTCCTTTGGTAACTAGAGTTTTAAATACAATCTTCGGGTCTATGCCCACCGATTTAGCTACCGTCAATCCATCGATCTTACCGTCAACAACTTCATATTCATGTATATCGTAGGTTACTTTATGTCGATCTAATATGCGCATTGCATTGGTCTTACTTGTTTTCACTGTTTTAGTATTCTTTGCCATCATTAACCGCCTTATCTCAATTAGTCATGTTATGCCTATTTTTATTTCTAGTGTATTGGCTTGTTCATATTTGAGCACATTATTTATCTATGAGCCATACAGTACACTAATTATTCCATTATTCTTGCTCTTGCTTTTTCCTCGATAAGCCAGCAAAAAAGATACCTAGATATACGAAAAATATAATGACTGCAACTATTGCTAATATCACACCACTTCTTAGCCCAATATAAAAAGGTATTAAATATATAAAAATAAGACTGGCTACAATATGGAATCCAGGTATAACAAGTCCCAACCATTTGGGCCCTTTTAGAGATGCCAATACCTGCAATCCAACAAATAATGCCGCCACAAAAAATAGGCCTATTGCTCCTAATATTAAAACGATCAATCCTATAGCCATATGTTTCACCCTGTCCTTTCTTTTGTTGTGTGTTATCGCTTCCTAACTCATCTATATTACATCGAACTCTTTCTCGCTTCTATCATATTTCTCGGAATATTGTCTTTAGAATGCTTTCACGTAATACCGAAGATAACGTATTATATACGGATTCTGCATGATAATCTGCTACTATATACTCCCTAAGTGTATCAAGTTGCATCAACTTTGCCAAGTGCTGATTGAAATTATAATGGGAAACAGGTTGACTTCCTGCTATATTCACAACTCCTGTGTACTCATGGTCTATCAGTTCTATAATACCTTGGCAAAGATCTTCTATATGTACAAAACTAGCATAGTGATTGGTTGTTCGGAAATATGTCTCCTCTGCCATAAACTTCCTGTATAAGTTATCCATACGACTGTCCCTTTGTCTATTCCAACAATAACCATATATACTTCCTGGGCGAACAATCAGATGATTGCTATGACTCTTCACATAGGATTCTCCCAAAATCTTACCATTCACATACTGGCTCAGATACGCCTCTTTTTCACGATATTGTATTGATATCTCCTCTGTTTGTTGCTTCCCTACTCCAACCGTTGTTGATAAGTAAATGAATCGAACATGGGGTGATAATCCTTTCACTATGGATTGAAGCCCAATTTCAGTGAGTTCCATCTCTTGTTCTTGATTCATAGCACACCATATAATGACATCCGGGCAAAGCGCCAAGATAGAATCTGCACCTTCTTTAGATAACAAGTCAACAGTAATCCATTCCTGTGAGATCGTCTTATTAGTAGTTCCAATGACTTCAAATCTGTCTTGTTCCAAACACATATTATACAAATAGGTACCAACATATCCGCTGGCACCTACAATAACAATTCGCTTCCTATATATATTTTCTTTCATCCTTTAAAGTCCTCAAAAGGTTCCATCTCTTCCATAACTTTATGAAAAACCTCACCAATATTTCCTTTAACCCGTAGATCCACCTTAGAATCATAAGGCGTCTCTCCTTTATTTATTAGCACTAAATTATCACCTTGATAATAATTAATAAGCCCTGCTGCCGGATAAACACTTAGTGAGGTTCCCCCTACAATCATCATATCTGCTTGACGAATGGCTTCTATTGAATCAATCATCACATGATCATCTAAGGCCTCTTCATATAAGACCACATCCGGTTTAATCACGTGACCACACTGATTACATTTTGGAATACCATCTGCCTTCACGATATAATCTAAGTCATAGAAGGCGTGACAATGGGTGCAATAATTCCGATGAACGGAACCATGTATCTCATAAACCGTCTTACTTCCTGCCATCTGATGCAATCCGTCAATATTCTGAGTAATCACCGCCTTGATTTTACCCATGGCTTCTAGCTTTGCTAGTGCTTTATGGGCATCATTGGGCTGAGCTTCTCTAAATACCATATGCTTTTTATAAAAATCATAAAAGGTCTCCATATTTTGATAGAAAAAACTATGGGAAATGATCTGTTCCGGTGGCATACCATATTCACTAACGGTTTTATAAATGCCTTGTTCACTTCTGAAGTCAGGAATCTGGCTCTCTGTTGAAACACCGGCTCCTCCGAAGAAAACAATCGATTTTGCCTCTTGAATACGTTGTACTAACTCTTCTATTGCCTCAGATGTATCTGATGCTTCCATCCTATTACTCCTTTCTTTGTCTGACGACACAGGATTCCATATGGTCATCCACCATACCGACGGCTTGCATATACGCATACATAATCGTCGTTCCTACAAAGGACATGCCTCGCTTTTTCAAGTCCTTGGATAAGGCATCGCTAGTCGGTGTCGATACAGGTACTTCTTCTAGCGACCGGAAATGATTAACGATGGGCTTTCCATCAACAAATCCCCAAAGATAGGCATCGAAACTTCCGAATTCCTTTTGAATCTCTAAGAATACACGAGCATTCTTCCTGGCACTATAGATCTTCAAACGGTTACGAATAATCCTCGGATCCTCTCGAAGGGTTTCTAGTTCATCGTCTGTCATTACAGCAACCTTATTCGGATCAAACTGGTAAAAAGCTTTCCTATAGCCTTCACGACGTTTGAGTATCGTATACCAACTTAATCCGGCTTGTGCTCCTTCTAGGATGAGAAACTCAAAAAGCGTCTTATCATCATGAGTTGGCTGTCCCCATTCTTCATCATGATACTTGGCATAGTCTTCTTGTCCCTCTTTATTTCCAAAACATCGTATGGGTTGATTCATTGTATGCTCCTTTCTAGAACCTCGCTCAACCGCTTATAAGCTTTCTGATATTTAATGACCCGTTCTCTATCCTTGTCTGTCGGATGACTCAATCGGTCTAGGTTCATATTATCTTTCAAATCTGCGAGCTTCACACGGATTGCCAACGGATCTACACAAATTCTTTCAATGAAGGCGTCATAGTCTTCCCCTTCTTTTTTGGTTACAAGGCTCAATGCAGTAAGAATCTCCTCTGAAAAGCCTTCTGCCCTTAAATCTTCTAAGGTTATGTCCGTATCTTCAATAACATCATGAAGAACAGCGCAGATTTTTTCTTCCTCCGTACTACAGGATTCCATAACGCGTATGGGATGGGTTATGTAGGGTTGTCCGGCTTTGTCGACCTGACCTTCATGGGCTTTTGTTGCAATGGCAACAGCTTTTTCTAAATAGCTTTCCATCTTTTTACCCTCCTTTATTGTTCATAATTATCCTACAGTTCTGTGTACTTTTTACTGCTTCCCTTCGCTTTTTCTACCGGATATTTCTTGTTATTCTTATCCAATTTGTCATGCATCGCCTTGATAATATCAATATCCAATTGATCTGCCATTAATATACAGTATATCATTACATCGGCCAACTCTTCTCTAACATTTTCCGGATTGCGTTGCTCCGGTCCCCACTGAAAATTTTCCAAAAGTTCCGCCGCCTCTATCACAATGGACTTGGATAAATTCTCCGGTGTATGAAACTGGGACCAATCTCGCTCGTCTCTAAATTGGCATATGCGCTTAATTAACTCTTCCATGTCTTTACCTCTCTTATCTGTCATTATAATCTAGTTTACTATATTATTGATAATTAATCTGAAATTTCGTTTGAAATCGCTGTTTTTCAAACAGCGTTATGATTAGGGCATCAAAACTAAGTTTCCCTAAATTCGCATACAATATATAGTTTTGACGCCTTAATCATCGTTATAGTATAATTAAAAAAATCGACGGTGATTGAATACAGAAAGAAAATGTAGCATTCGTAGCATGCAAAAACTTCTCATAGCATACTTTATTGTAATTAAGGAGTGATTATTTTGATTTCATTTCCTTCTGAATTCATTTGATAACTGACAATTTTGCTACCATCGTCTGAGTATTTTGCTTTATATATTCTATTATTCTGGTCTGTCAACCATTTAAACTCTCCCGTATTAAAATCCAGTTGAAGTAACGGTCTTCCCCCTTCTCTTAAACAAGAGATTAATAGTTTAGTTTCAAAAACATCTTGTACATTAATCGATTGAAGCGTTATACCATCTATCTTTTCACCAATAATGTAAGATTTGTACATATCTTTTTCTAGATTATAAACTCTTATTTCCGGTTGCTCTGCATATGTTGGCCACGTATATGCAATAATATTTTTTCCATCAT
The DNA here is from genome assembly GCA_965140555.1 of Vallitaleaceae bacterium. Taxonomy (GTDB): domain Bacteria; phylum Bacillota; class Clostridia; order Lachnospirales; family Vallitaleaceae; genus UBA1351. Next base: position 640,758 of record OZ223259.1, read on the forward strand.
TAGACCAGCAGTATCCATCCATAAAGTCGAACTCAAATGACTCAACAGTTTTATCCATACTATTATATATTTTAACTTGACTTTCATGTCCTTCTGTTGTTTCTCTTTCATTATAACTCAAATACTTTCCATCCGGAGAAAATAACGGTAAGTAATAGTATGTTTCAGGTATATCTTTGTATTTGTTAATTATTCCATTCTTAATCATTTCATCCATCTTTTCATTACTTACCAAATTCTTATTTTTTTCAATTAAAATTTTGTAGTCTTGAATATTATCAATATTAAAAGAAATTATATCATAATCATATACTAAAAGGCATTCACCATTTTGGAATATGTTCAAACTAGTTTCTACATATTCATTTTCTCCAAAACATTCATCAAACATTTCTTTCAGATTATACTGCCTTACCAATTCCTCCTTATAAAATTCCAAAAAATATGACGTATTATATATATAAAATCTCTCTTCATTAACTTTTACAATCGTGTTTCCATCCATTAAATAATCTTTTTCATCTCCTGTATATAGCAATTTTCCAATTTCTGATATGCTGTCAAAAATATAAATTTGGTTCTCCGGTAAATTCTCTTTTATGTTATTTGAATTTTTTAACAGCTTGACAACTAGTTTTCTATTATTTAACCAATACAATTCTGATAAATAGTATCCATTTCCATCTAACTCAAGAACATCCTTTAATTTTACAGCATCGTCTTCTTCATCCAAAGGAATATCCTCTGACTCTTCATTAGTCCTTACTTCTGTATTGTCTATTTCTTCCTTTGTCTTTCCAGTACTTTCCATCGTAATATCTGATACATTTCCTGAATCTATACACCCAAATGATGCAAGTAATACTAGTTGAAAAATAATCACTCTAGGCAATTCACTTAATTGCTTTTTAATCATATTCCGGCTACCCTCCACTTCTTATTCGTAATACAATTCTCTCCGCTTTCATATAACAGTTGCTCAAATCACTCAGATACCTTTTTAGCATCCGGATCCATGAGTATCCCCATAAATAGAGGCATCTCAAGCTCATTATCCACAATCATAAAGAAAAACGGTCGATCCAGTCGTATTCGGTTCTCCTCCTGACTACTGCCGTCTGACATTTCAATAACTGTAGCTGCAGCAGCCTTGGTGCCCTTTCGGCTTACCTCAATAGCCGTCATATGGATGACTTGACTGATACTAATCTTTCCATCATCGTATTGACCAATATCACCAAAATCTGCCTCTACTGTCGAAAACGCATCGGTCATTCCCATCCTTTGAAACGTCTCCGATAATTCCTTATCATAACTGAAATTAAACATCGGTAAATCAAGAGCAAGAGGTTCATTCGCTGTTTGAATGGCTTCTTTGAGACGTTCTCCATCAATGGACTTAATAAAGTCTTCCATCATTAACCCTTCATCGGGTAAAATCCCTACAAAAGAATAGGTTCTATCCTCGTAAGGCTTCAGAAATCCAACGGCATTTTCCAACTCAAAGTATCCTTCTTCCTGACTACTCAAATACTCTACCAATGTTTCACTTCCATTATCTTTATAAAAAGTACCTGTCTCAATTTCCGATTCGTCTTCCTTCTCTAGCCATTTTGCATCAAAGTATAAGGTATTAATAAGATACATAACGGCATTTTCAGGTATCGGTTTAGCTAAGATGTCTTTAATCATTCCTTCTGTCTTATTCTCCACCCAACGATTCATATCGCTACGTGTTGATTCATCAAAAGCTCCCTTATAGGCTTCTGCATCATAATAGGTCTTATTTGTTTCTAAGAATGTATCCTTGACTCTAAAAGACTCCATGTCACGTATCCATATAGAATTGCCTAACGTCACTCTATAGTCTTTTTCATTGGGAAGGTATGTGCGATAAGCATATAGAAAGTCATTCATACCCCTTCGATCCGTTCCGAATACATCTTCCATTTGACTTAACGTATTACCTCTTGCTCCGTTTTGTACCATGCCAAAAGCTGACGCAATAGATAATGGTGATAACAATACATTTTTACCATCATAGACCTGTTCCAATAAATCTAAGGAAAAATTCGTCAGTGCACCACTTTTATCGCCTTCATTAATTCCCGGCGCATCTAAAACAATGGGTGCAACATCTGCTAATTGGACATTTTCCATCATATTATCGGCTGACACATTCAAGTTTTGACTACATGCGGATAAACTAAGTGATAGTGTAAGAATAACGCTGATTATTGAACTTATTTTTTTCATAATACTACCTCCCGTATTTTTAATAAAAATTTTCTCCACTTATAAGACGATATAAATACGCGAGCGTTCCTTTGTTTCTCAAAAAATAGCGATTATCTTTCATACCTTATATACGCATACACACGGTAACCAATAAGTTTTATACCCGTTAATACGGCTAATATCTTCAGCCACAATTCCGGTGCTCTAATTCCGATAAACAGACACAATAGTACCTCAAAAATTGTAATAATCGTAGACGATTTATTATTAAGCGTGTAATCAAAATTATTCGGCTCATAGCATCTAGAATGATAGACATATATCTTGAAAACACGTTCTACAACCACCACATCATCCTTTTGATTTATAGTATCCAAACAGTGTTCACATCTATTCTTCATGGTATGCCTCCTTTTCTCTTGACGACAGGACTCTTCTTAACCTTATTGTATGATTGCCTGACAAGTACAGACAACTCATTCGTCAATATAATTCTTGTTATTATAGCTATCACTACTCTTTTTAATATTATTAACAAAGGCTTCAATTCTACTATATTTGCATACCATAACTATTGAAGCCACCCCTAGAATAATAGACATACCAAACAGCAACACTATATTTGAATAAATGATTTCCGCCCTTCCCTTTGTAACAATAACATATATAAGAATTGCTAGATTAAAGCTTCCTCCAATAGAACTAATTATATTCCTAGTTTTACTATAATCGGATATATAGTATGTTGAAAAAGCAATCAAACCACTTCCACTAATCATAGAAATAATGAAGTGAACTATGTTTATGACAGTCATTTCTTTTCCTTCAATATCAAGCCCATGGCTTGGCTCATCCAAAATAAGTAAATCCGGTTTATTTATTATAGCTCGTGCAATGGCCAACCTCTGCCTCATCCCTCTTGAAAAAAAATCTACATTTTACCAAGACACTTAACGCTATCCAAATTATCAGGGGAATATGAAATAAATGCGCAAGAACAGCGACTTTGTCATACTTTGCCTAGCAACCGATGGCGGTAGGAACGTCCCCTTATTCTTCTACATTACCAATCTATACTCACATCTTATTAAAGTATACCTTATAAACTATTCTTGGTCAAAGAACTTGTATCACTTATTGACACTTTCCCCCGACAGTGATTGGAGATTTATTGATCGATCTGGTTCGTATTCCTATTGCCGCTTAAATCTTAACGTCATCACTATGCAAGAGCTCAGCAAACATAGGTGATAACCCGGCCAAGTAGACCTCGTGAACCAACTTGGCCGGTAATACTTCCCCTTCAATCGTCAAATCCTTCGTTGCACAGGCGTCTTGGATTAAGGACACTTGCAGCCCATAATCTTTGGCTCGACGCACCGTCGTATCAATACACATATGGGTCATCATCCCGCATACATATAAATGGGTAATCCCTTTTTTCTCAAGTAGACCTTCCAAACCGGTTTCAAAAAAACTATTCGGCATGTGTTTGATTAGAATAGCTTCGTCGCTTTTGGGGTCTATAGCCGGATGAATCTCTGCCCCTTCTGTCCCGGGAAGAAAAAACGTTGCCCCTTCTCGTGTATTGATATGTTGGATATGAATAACCGGTAACTGTGCCTCTCGAAAGGCACTTAATACCTTCAATGTTGCTTCTAACGCTTTATCCGGTTCACAGAGTTCATTCCTTCCACCGGGAAAATAATCATTTTGAATATCAATAAGTAGTAGTGCTTTTGACATAATGTGCCTCCTTTAATCTAATGATTAACTCGACAAAAGCATATAGTTGAACTTTCGCATACAATATATTGTTACGAACGCTTCCACGTAATCTATATATTGTATGCGAATTTAGGGAAACTTGCTTTTTAGGGCTAATCATCTAGTGGTTACGTTTTTGATAATCTTATTGTACGCCCATCTTGGTACGCGGTAAATTACCCACTTTTTTGTAAGTATTCTCAAGAAGGCTTGCATCCTGTATAATAAGATTAAGAAAAGGAGATGCTTAGCCATGAAATTACGTGAAAACTACACTTGCCCCCTTGAACTAGTCCACGATATGATTAAAGGTAAATGGAAGTCCATCATTCTCTGGCAGCTAAGCTATGGCCCGACTTCCCTATCCCAACTTCGTAAAGATATCGACGGCATATCAGAAAAAATGTTACTCGAGCACTTAAAGGATTTGATTGAATATGGCTTTGTGTCCAAGGAAAAGGGTGTCGGCTATCCCCTATCTGTCAAGTATTCCCTTACCGAACAACAAGGTCTGGAAATCTTTGAAGCCTTGAAAATTATGCAAAAAATAGGCATCACTTATATGAAGGACCATCATATAGGCGATGCTTACTTTGAACGTATGGAAAAGCGTCGTATTCAAGGGGCTCTTATTCACATAGAACCTAATTAGAGGGGCATTTATTCCACACCTCGAACAATAAAAATATTCTTCATCTCTCCATAATGTTATCTCATGGGTTGTGTTATCAATGTAACCTATTAAATTTAACACTATTCATTTTCATTAACTAAACTCAGTATCCACTGGTATCCTTTATTCCTCTATGGTAACAATATCACTCATATTCCCCATATCAATATTATCCCCATTGCCTGCTTCATCTTCTGTGCTTATCACCAGATAGTCTTTTGTTTCATACAGAACCACTTGACCCTCTGTCATCTCATACCCCTTATCTACTATGGCAACATCTATCAGTCGTTGAACGGCTCCCCCATCCGTAGTATAGTCGAGGACAAATTCATAGTGCATCTTGGACGTCTCTTCAAATTGACTTTGGGTTTCTATGCCTAAGCGACCTATGGTTTCTTGTGTAATCATGGCTTTCGGGAGATGAATAACTACACCATAATCTTCTATCTCAAAATGAAGGAGGCTATCTGAATCTGTTTTTTCCACAACTTCCTCTATGACTTCTTTGGCTTTAGCTTCCTCTATGGTCTTAATTTCTTGTCTGCCATCTTTGATGTTCGACTCTAGCAAGGCACCATCTGTATGGAATAGCGGATACATATAAACCCGATCAAGTGTTTCAGATGTTGTTACTATCTTATAGTTTCCAAAATTTTTGACTGTTTCAACGATTGGTAGTGTTACATAGTCCGTATCTCCTTGATACACCTGATAATTTTTCTCGGTCATCACGCCGATACCTACAAGCTTCTCTACAATTTGTGTTCCGAAGCTATCTTGTTGATCACCATGAATCGTATAGTAGATGTGATTCTCATACAATTTATCCATACCCGTCTCACTCAAGTATATGTCCCCCGCCCATTCATCTATCATAAAACGTTCCGAAATCATCATCGAATAATCATAATCCTTATTGTAGTAGGACATTATTCCCTGATATTCTCTACTTTCGCTTTCAGATATAGTCTCATTATCCTGTATATCTTCCTCAACAGCTTCGTCTTCCTCTTCCATAATTACCTCTGCATTCGCATTACTCTGTGTATCAACAGCTTCGTTATCTATGGCTGATGGCGCCTCATTCGTACAGGCTACAAAAAATACACTAATAAATAGAACCATAATGACTGCCTTCATCTCTTTTCTTATTCTCATGATTTTCTCCTCTTTCCTCATATATCTTAATACTCTAAAGGCCCATTTACGAAAAACGAATTTGCTTCCGTTTTATTGCTAAAATACCCTCTTAATTCATAATATATCTTATCAAATAGATAAGGACTATTTTCATAGGTACTTTTATCTAAGTCTAACTCAAAAACTGCACTGCTATTTGACTCGATATTCGAAGCTATTGGAAGTGCCTCTATCCAGTCCGTATAGCCAGAATTATCGCCGTCCATTTTTATTTGTACGTTCATCGTGCATTCTTTCAACTCCAACTCATTATCATTTGTAACTTCCAGACGGTATACATAGGACGATTCGTTCTCTTCATATTGAATCCACGAAACATCAATCTCTTCTATTAACTTCTGTAAGTCGTCCTTATCGACGATCTCATTATCTCCATTTCTTCTACTAAAGAGAAATACGCTACCCATTGCTATTACGAGAATCATGATTACAAGTCCAATACGTCCATTTCGTTTGTCTTTGAACATTTTCATACCACATAGGATATACCTACTCTCCTATTTCCCTTTCCCGATAACCACCTATTACGTTCTTATTCAATTTTATCCATTTGGAATATACAGACACAATTATTACTTCCCCCTTTAAAATTTATTTATACGCTCTCCTCTTTATTATAACCTTATTCAACTTTGTGTCAACGCTCATTATTGTAGTATTTTTTCCATAGAGTTTTTTTGCTTTTGGATTTGTATCAACCACTTCTAAAACAACACGATTCTTGTTCCTTTTTTTTGCATACTCAAAAACTCTCTCTATCAGCTTCGTACCATCTCATAAAATGCATGGGCCGCATGGCTTAACTTACGTTCTTTCAAGATTACAATATCAATGTATCTTTCATCGATAACTTCATACAAATCTATTTCCACGACAGATCCCTCATCAAGCTCTTTTTTTGTGAACTCTTTTGTTACAAACGCAATACCAAAGTTTTTCTCTGCAAACCGAATAAGCAAATCCGAGCTTCCGACTTCATAGGACGGTATAATCTCAAGCTCATACTTTCTTCCTATCAACTCCAAATAATTTCTCATATTTGTTCCCTTTTCAAGAGCAATAATTGGGTTTTTAAGCACTTCACTCAATTCATATCTTTTAGAAAAGTCAAACGCCATACTATGACTGGCTATAAAACAGTCATGTAACTCCATTACATGTTCATTAACTATATCACTACTTAGTTTAATAGGCATATTTATAAATCCAAAATCGATTTTACCCTCTCTCAATAAACCAATTACTTGGCTCGATGTCTTATTGTATATATGGATATTTATATTAGGATGTATTTGTTTAAACTCATCTAATTTATCTAATAGATAGTGCGTACATACTGAATCACTTGTTCCAATGGTAATTTCACCTTTATCTATATTCTTCAGATCATCTACAAGAAGCAACCCTTTTTCAATCTCTCTTAAGCCCTTGTCAATATACCCAAACAGTAATTCCCCTTCATGACTTAAAACAAAGCCTTTTGGTTTTCTATAAAATAATGTTATACCTAGATATTCTTCTAGTCCACTTATAGATTGACTTACAGCAGATTGAGTAATAAATAACTTGTCTGCAGCAATTGACAACTTTCCGCTCTTTACAACCGTATGGAACACTTTGAGACTATCTAATTTCATATTAGTTCTCCTTAATTATCTCTTTAATATATTTAATTATACTTATATCACTGATTATATTATACTATTGTCGTTACTAAAAACCAATTGACAAATTTCGGAGGTTCTATGAGCGTACATGCAGTTGTTGGTGGTAATTGGGGTGATGAAGGCAAAGGTAAGATGACTGATTATCTTGCAAAAAAATCAGATTATGTTGTTCGTTTTCAAGGTGGAAACAATGCAGGCCATACTATCGTGAATGATTATGGCAAATTCAAACTTCATTTACTTCCTTCAGGAATTTTCAATCCAAATACTATCAATGTATTAAGTTCAAGTGTTGCTTTGAATATAAGTGCTTTTATTTCAGAGCTTAATGATGTTATCAAACAGGGTGTACCTGAACCAGATATTCGTATTGACTGTAGAACACAAGTTGTTCTTCCGCATCATATTCTTCTTGATAAACTTGAAGAAAAACGTCTGGGTAAGTATCAATTTGGTTCTACTCAAACAGGTATGTCCCCTTTTTACTCCGATAAATACAAAAAAATCGGTATCCAGGTCGCTGACCTGTTTGACTATGATCATCTATATAAAAAAATCGAAAGAAATATTGAGCATTCAAATATACTTATGGTTCACTTATATAAAGTCCCTCCTCTTAATCCAAAGGAAATTACGGATTCATTATTTGATGAATCAAAAAAAATTAAAAAATATATTACAGATACAAGATCCTTATTGGTAAATGCTGAGAAAGCTGGTAAAAACATCCTTTTTGAGGGACAACTTGGTGCATTAAAGGACCCTGACCACGGTATCTATCCAATGACGACTTCATCAAGTCCACTTTCTTCTTTCGCACCGGTTAGCACAGGTGTTCCGGCATCAAAATTAACAAAAGTAACTACTGTCGTTAAAGCCTATTCAAGCGCAGTAGGAGCTGGTGCTTTTGTGAGTGAAATACATGATTCTATTGCAGATCTTATTAGAGAGATAGGTAATGAATATGGTGCTACAACGGATAGGCCTCGAAGAATAGGGTGGTTTGATGCTGTTGCAACAAGATATGGTTGCGAACTTCAACATACAACAGAAGTCGTATTATCACTACTTGATGTCCTTGGATGCATTCAAGAAATACCTATTTGCGTGGCATATAAAATCGATGATTCCGTGACCACTGAATTTCCTACAACTTATACCCTGGACAAGGCTACACCGGTTTATGAAGTGTTACCCGGTTGGAATTGTGATATAAGTCACATTCGTAACTTTGATGATTTGCCAAAGAATGCGAAAGAATATGTCTACAAAATAGAAGCTCTCATCGGATTTAAGATTAAATATGTATCTGTTGGGCCCCAAAGAGATGCACTCATCGAAATCGAATAATTATCTTAACCCAAAAAGATACCTGCTTAATTGCAGGTATCTTTTTGGCACTTATATCCTTGACTCATAACATCTTACTACCAGCCGTATCGCCTCCGTCCGTTATATAGAACATCTACCACCAGTTCTCCGATTAATCGGGAATCTTGAGTGGAGCGACCGGTAAGGAAAGGATAGTCCAGTATGGTTTGTCGTTCATGCCCAACACCCCCATGATAGGCTCCATCAGGCCCTACTGCATCCCTTAATATATACTCTAATGGATAAAAGGGCGGTCCGAAATTCAGGTCACCACTTTTCAAAAAACCGGTGCCGTCTTTGTAGTCATATTCTACAGCGTGTCCGGTAACATGTTTGCCTTTAATGATACTCCTTCGATCTGTATAATCTCTGGCAAAGGCTAGACAGGTCACACAATAACACTCGGCTACAATAAGTTTATTCATTCGGTAGAAACCCAAAATTACATCATGAAGTCGTTGATTGTTCACCATGTCAACCATCGGGCCGCTACCTCCAGGAAGTAAGAGCGCATCATAGACTTCTAACGCCTTCCAACCGATATCCCGTTTTCTATGATAATCAACCAATTCATGCCCAAAATTTGTATTATTAAAATAGGGACGTTCAGGGAACCATTCCATTAGATTCATAGGATGGTCCAAAATTTCTGACGCATCAAATGCCTTGGTTGCCTTGGCATAATAAGCATCGGTTACAACCTTTTGAAGAGGTGGATCATAATATCCCTCTTCCATACTCGGTGGCAGGGCATGAGCGCGACCTCCCGTAGGTGTCATAAAATCCACCTCTATATCATAGTCCTCAAAAACCTCCAACGGGGCCACTAACTCTTCTCCCCAATAGCCCCATTCCGAGACACAACATAGTATTTTCTTCATAACCTATTCACCCTTTAACTGCGTCAGCAAACCGCCTGCTGCTGAAGAGAGAAATAATACGTCCATACCGGCTGCAATATTCAAGAATCCTTGGCTCACTCGTTCTTTGGCTTGAGTCGGGTCAAAGGCCACAATCCCACAAGGAATATCCGCTTTTTTACTCGCTTGTAATACTTTTTGTATTGCCTCTTCAATACGCGGATCATCCATCTGCCCCAATATTCCCATGGAGCCGGATAAATCCAAGCCACCTATCATGAGACAATCCACACCTTTAACCGATAAAATCTCTTCAATATTATTCACGGCATCAATATGTTCAATCATAAGTATCGTCATCACTTCCTCATTGGCTTCTGCCATATATTCGCCCATATGAAGGCCATATGCTTGAGCTCTGGCAAGACCGCCTCCTCGTTCTCCATCAGGTGGGTACTTCATAGCTCTTACAGCATCCTCAGCATCTTGCTTCGTTCGAATGAGTGGAACAATGATTCCATCCGTTCCTGTATCTAAGATACGCTTGATCATGGTTTTATCATTCCATGGCACCCGGACTATTGTAGTTACATCTGCACCATTAGTCGCTTGTAGGAGGGCTAGAACACTCTCCTCACTCATCGTCGTATGCTCCGTCTCAATCCATAGCCAATCAAAATCCAAATGGGATAGAATTTCTGAAACGACAGGACAACTCATGCTAATGGTCGCGCCATAGCAAACTTCCCCATTTCTTAACTTTCTAAGCAGTTTATTCGGTTCCCTTAATCCTTTTGCATTCATTGTCATTCTCCTTTACTTAAACACGTTTATTGAGTACCTTCCTTGACTCTCTTTCCTTAACTCTACAACGCCTTCTGCTTCTTTATTATTCCTATATCCACTATAGAATCTCCAGCAAACGTTCCCTATAGGTTGGGTTTGAACAGTTTCTGGCAATATCCTTCTGGGTTACTCCTGCAAAATCCTCAATATCGCTTTTCCCACCGTTTTCCATAAACCATGTCGCTTGCTCCAGATAGCCTTCAAACTTATCCGCTTCAGCCATGGTTGCCCGCAACACCGTATCGTGAAGGGCTGTCAGTCCATTAACAACAGGGTATTCATTGATGGCATCTGTAAGCGCTTGAGGTGCCATATGCTTAGCACATTCTCTGAGAATATCCAAGTGGTTAAACACTGCACCTCGAATGATTGTCTGGGCACCCATAGGATGATTTTCATGGAGGCTAGGATTGGCCCCGAATTCCAAAAGATGCTTCGCAATCGCCAGACGTAAGTCTTTGGCCTTTTGAACCTCCGGTAATCCATTATTGCCTGTAACCGTTACAACGAGTGGGGGCTGCGATAACGGCCCACCTAAGCGATTTACATCTACTTTTTTCTCTTCAATTAATGCCTTTACACGATTCAGCGTATCATTATCCGCTTCCGGTGTTTGAATAGCCCGCTTAAGTCCTAATTCAATAGCTGCGACCAATTCATCAGTAAGTTCTTGTTGTTCCTTCTCTGACGCATCAACTTGAGGAGCGATTCGTTCAAGATACTGTTCATAATAAGCCGCTTTTTCCTCTTGCGAGGTATCATAAGGTTTGATAATCGCCATCATTTCATGGTTTTGAAATTGTTTTGCCATTTCCATAGGGCCTAAACCTCGTGCTGTTGTAATCGATGTATCTGCCCCTTTTTCCACAAGGTATTTGGCCAATTCCAAATGTCCGTAAAAAGCAGCTTGAAGAAGTATTCCATGTCCATTCAAGTCCCAAACCGCATCCAATTCATCCGGATGGGCCTGCAACAATACATCCGCTGTTGCCACATCACCTGAATGCCCTGCCAGATGAATCGGCAACGCTTCCGATTCCCGATGACCTAACTTTGTATCGGCATCATAACGAAGCAATAAGGATACAATCTTATCTTGACCTCTTGCACTGGCCCATAATAAGGGTGTCCAGCCGTCAGCATCATAAGTATTCGGATTATTACCTGCATCCAACCATCGTGTTAAGTCCTCCATCTGCCCTTTTTTTGCATAGCGAATCCCTTCATCTATTGTGTGTTCCGCCATAAAAGCACCTCCTTGTTACGCATCATATTTAAACAAGAGAATCGTAATATCATCTGCTTGTTCTGCACCATTAGCAAATACATCAATGTCATGACGAACGTCTAGTACAATCTCCATAATATGTTTTTTATCCGGCTCCTTTTCTTGATTCAATAATTCAATCAGCCGTTCTTCCGAGTAGAAGGTATGAACGTCACTAATAGCCTCCGTCACACCATCCGTATATGTGAAGAGCATATCACCCGGCTCTAATTGAACCTCTTGCTTTGGAAATTCAGCCCCAGGCATAATAGCTAGAACTTGATTTCTATGCATCTCAAGCCAATCAAAGCCTTTACCTTTTCGATAAATCAAAGGTGGATTGTGACCGGCATTAACATAAGACAAAACACCTGTTTTTAAATCCAAAATCCCCATAAAGGCCGTTACGAACATAAAGGTATCATTATTCTCATTCAATCGATTATTCGCCTGTTTGAAAATATCGTTCACCTCTAGATTCGTAAGTGCAAAGTCTTTAATTGTTCCCTTTGCAATCATCATAAACAAGGCGGCAGGAACTCCTTTTCCTGACACATCGGCCATAACAAAAGCCACCTTATCTTCCCCTAACATGAAGAAATCATAAAAATCACCACCAACCTCTTTGGCCGGATTCATAATGGCATAGATATCAAAGTCCTGTCGATCAGGAAATGGTGGAAATATCGACGGTAACATGGATGCCTGTATATGTTTGGCTACATTCAGCTCTGTGGCCACCTTCTCCCGCTCTGCTGTAACCGTTTCAAGATTATTCATATAACGTTTTATATCTTCTGCCATTTGTATTACCGATTCAGAAAGTTCCTGAATCTCATCCCCTGTGAAAATTTCGTTTTCCAAATCCCATAATTCATCATCCTGGGCATATTCTATAACTTTACGATTCAAATGCGCAATGGGATTAATAATGATGCGTTTTGTCATATAGAACAAACCAGCCACTGATAATAGAATCAGTACGATAATCAGCCCCATCATTGTAAACACATACCCATAGAGAACATCGTATACAACATCCAAAGAAACATCTGCTTCAACCATGGCAATGACATTCCCTGAATCATCCGTCACCGGTGCCCATGCCGATAAGGTTCTACCGAAGAAATCGTCTCCGGCCAAAATCGGCTCCCTAGACGGCTGCCTGTTTTTAACATCCTCGACTAAATGTTTATACTCAACGGTCGTATATGCATATTCTTGCCCAATTTTGTTAATCTTATTCGGATTATCTGAAGGGATTTGCCCTTCAACAATATATATAAAGTGATCGTCATAAGGTACAAATACATAAAGATACGCAATATCTGCTGCTTTTTTCATCGTTTGTAAAAGTTCCTTCATCGTTGCATAATAGGGCTCTTGTGTAATCTCTGCATAGACCGCCTCTTTGTCTGAATCACTTGCCTCTTTCACTGCATCTATCCTATCTGCCATCGATGCAAGCGCCTCTTTATCTAAGCTTTCAGCCAAAAAAGCAACTTGCTGTTCCGTTTTTGAGAAAAAAATTCAATATGATCTTCTCGTATCGAAAAAAAGCTAAAGGTACACATACTGATTCCAAGAATCAACGCAAACAGTATTAGTATCACCATGACCTTCGTTGTAATGGACATCCTACGTTTTGTTTCCATGAGGGTGCGCCTCCTTCGTTTTCTTATCCAATTTCAATAAACATATATCTGCACCACACTTACAGATTTTTCCGCATATGGGGCACGTCAATCCATATGCTTCGAGGTTTTCATAAAAATGAGGTCTGTACAAATGTTCCTCCTCTCCACCGATAACGCCAAGAACCACCCGACCGGGAATTCGTCCTGTCGGTTCCCTCCACAATTCAATCAACAAATAGGTTGCATCCGTTTGCACTAATTTTTGAGTAAAGGCTTCCACTAATAAGCGTGCAACTCCTAGATGTCGCCATTTCGGCAACACAACCAGCATCTCTGCCGTATAAATAGATTGATTCGGATACTTTGTATAAAAGTATGCAACAAGCTCTTGATGCTCACAGGTGAATGCAATTCCCTTAAATGCCGTAAATACACCCATAATTCTCCCGTCTTCCCCAACGCATTTGACGCCTACAAAATTGTCACTATAAAACCCTCTTCTAATCTGATTTTCTATAGGCTCGCCATCGTTCAAATACTGACGATAGAGTTGAACCATCATCCCTATATCCTCTTCGGTTATAGTCTCAATTCGATGCACGTTTCTTCACCTTACCTCGTTGAGTCAGCACAAAGAATCCCATACACATTATTACCCCAATACCGATGATTAACGTTCCTCCTCGATAGCCCACAACCAAAGCACTTGCATATAGTAAAGGACCCACCGTTTGTCCTCCGTTATCAAATAGGGAATAGACACTCATTGCATTGCCTTCACCATAACTTTTGGTAACCTCTCGCGATGCATAATAAGTGGCTTGAGCTGCATATCCGAAGGAGATAGCAAAAGACAGAATAAAAATACCGATAACAGCACCTAGAAGTGATTCCAGAATGCCAAAAAGTATGGATGCCCCTGCCATAAAGGCTGTTGCCATAAGTACGGCACCTTTTTCTCCCAACCATTGAATACTAAATCGTGTAAACATGGGCCCTGCATAGATAACGATGAGTCCGCTTAGGAGATACAAATACCCAATGGTGGATTCCGTCATCCCCATAGACTCTGCGTACAAGGGAAAAAAATACTCGCGATAGGATAAAGCGATAAGAAAGGGCATCAGTAGCAAAACAAGAAAGGGCCAAATCTCTCGATGAGTAAAAAATCCCTTTATGGATACAGGAATGTACTTATGTCTTGTCGCCTTGTGATTTTCTCCGAAAAGGGAAAGTACGCAGCCAATCACTATAATACCTGCTGCTGTGAGATAAACTTGCATATACTCCACTCTCAATAATAAGACAGAGCCTACACCGACTCCTGCCGTAACACCGGCAAGAATGCCGGCATTGACCTCACTGAACAATCTACCGCTATCTTCTTCATCCATCGCTGCTAAGGTATTGACCCCGACTATAATCAATCCCATTCCTATTCCGACAATGCTTTTAGCCACTAGAATACCGATATAGTCCGTTGTAATAGCTGCCACAACATACCCTATGAATTGTACTGTAAATCCATAGAACAAGGTTTTCTTCATTCCGATATGGGTACTCAAAAACCCTCCCATAAAGGAAGCCAATGCTGTCATCAATAATTGCATCGTAATAGGCAGCGCAATGCCTATATGCTCCGGGATCATCCATTCTCGGCTATACCGTCCGGCTATAAGAATGGGAATAAAGGCATCCTGCATGGAATCTGCCAAAAATGAAATGAATATGAGGGTCCGTAGGGGAAAAACTCTTAATCCGGCAAGCCGATTTGTCTCTTGATGCATCTTATAGAAGACCACTTCCATCATTACAATAATCATAACCACAATCGCACATAAAATGGTGATAATAATCTCTATTAATAGGCGTTCTTGACTTTGTACTAGCTCATCTGTACTGATTCCCACTTCCATAATGCCTATGGCTGTCCTTGTCCCGTCTTCTGACTCTTCCATAATGGGTTTTAGCACATAGGACCAAGTTCCATAGGAACTCACTTCATTTTCCACCTGTACCGTCTCTTGGTTTTTCATCACAGACGTATACGTATTGTCGCCCCATTGGAAAAAGGGATGTCTAGCAGTTATAGTATCTTCATAGTCCATTACACCGACAATCGAATCTTCATACCGTTTATACACGATGTAATAGTAATAGAGTCCGTTATTATAAGAGGCATCTGTAATCCCGTTTAAAGCTTCTTTCATTTTGGCAAAAGGAGCAGACTCATATGCCTCTATCGTATCCATTGCTTTCAAATCCTTTATATCCATTGATGCAATCAATACATCCCCATATAGATTCAAGTCTTTTATTAAATCGTGATTGGTAACCACAAACATAGAGGAAAAGGCTAAGTAAGTCACAAGGACCGTCGTTATTAGTGCGACAACAATAATAAGAATACCGCGTTGTACCACGCTGTTATTTAATAGGGATTGTAGCCGTCTCAAGAGCATGACAATGAGTGCACATCCTGCTATAGCTCCAACAACCATCCAGAAAAATATGAGGATAACTGTCCAGCCGGGATGGTCATCTATTGTGTACAAATTCGTGATTTGTCCGTTTTTATAGATGGAGACACTTGAATAATCTGTCATTGTCACAATTCCGGCATTGGCTTGTACATCATATATGGGCTCATCTCCTGTGTAGAGATGCTGAACACCCCCGGACGCATCAATGTGATTGACACGGTTATGTTCCAAATCCGTATAGTAAATCTCTTGTGTCTTCCCATCCACATCCAGATGCCAGGCCACCCCTTCCTTATCTGTGGCCAGAAAGGTTCTTTTCCCCTCTTTATCTAATGCTATAAGTTCTCCCAGTCGTGTTGTATAATAGATGGTATCCGTCTTGGCATTAATAGCAATATCTGATAAACTCAGTCCTTCGCCTATAACATGAGGATGACGGGTAATTGCCTTAGATTTGGTGTCAATGACAATCCTCTGTATAGAACCTGAATCCTCCTGCCTCATTCCGAAGGTTAATGTCTCTTCTTCTATGGACATGCTATAGATATTCCCATACTGCATGGGTCCATTCTCCAAGGAATATGTTTGTTCGAATATTGTTGCCATATATTTCCCTGTTGCACTATATTGAAGAATGCGTTCCTTCGAAATTTGTGTTCCCACACCGCTGTATATCCTGTCTGCAATATAAATAACTCCATTTGAATCAGCACATACTTGACTCGCATAGTAGAACCCTTTGTCCTTCTTCTCTCCATGCAATACCCGATCGACACGATAGTTTCCATCTAATACAATGACCTTCTTATAGCCGCCATCCACAATATAATAGCGACCGTCATTCCCATAAGAGATACTTGACGGACCGGACAACGTATACTCCCAGTAAAATGGATTCCTGAAATTGGATGTCGATAGCCCAATGATGATAAGGCTTACTACGAACAAACCAAACGCCCATAATCCGGGATGGGACAGTTTATGCAACTTCATAAAAACGGCCTCTTTTCTACGATTCTAATGCATCCAAAAGTGCCTTCGCAAAGGGAGCAAAATGTCCTCCCGTTCGCGCCGTAATCAAGTCTCTCTCTACATATACATCAGCATCCACATAGGTCATGCCGGCATTTTCTACATGGGCTATGATATTGTTATGGCATGTCACTTTCCGATTGATGAAGGACATCTTAATAGGTGCTACCAGCCATAAAGAATGACAGATGAATCCTTTTATAAGTGTTGCATCTTCCATAATCGATGCTATAAATGTTGCCGCCGGAGATAGCTCTTTCGGTGTCTCACTATACAGCAAATAATCAGCCACATAACCTGCCGGAACAATAATAGCACCATATTCTTCCAATGCTTTTTTATCCAGTGACTCAAAGCTATGATCGACCTCCTGAATCATTCCTAGCTCCATTCCTTTAAATGCTAATCGTTCCTGCCCCCATAAGCGTGTCAGAAATACCACATCATATCCGGCTTCTTTAAACCGATGCGAGTAATAAATAATTTCTTGATCAATAAACCGATTTTCCAACAAAATACCGATCTTTTGCCCCATTATGCTTCCTCCTGTTCCATTTTTTTCTTTATTACGATTTGATTTGTATCCTCTAAACGTTGATAATCCACTGAATCCGACAGTTTCTTTACCATAAAAATGCCCAAGCCTCCGATTTTTCGTTCCATCATATTCAGACCGATGTCCGGATCATCTTTCTGTCTCGGATCAAAGGGAACACCTTGATCTTCAATACATAAGGTGAGCCTTTTGCTTGCTACATCAAAATCATAGCCGACTTTCATCATACCCTCTTCTTCTTTATAGGCATACTGAATCGTATTCGTCATCAGCTCTTCACAAATTAGGCGCACTTCCATCACTAATTTCTTGTCGGTAATACCGTCCTCCTTTAAATGATCCAAAACAAAGGACACAAAAACATCAAAATTCTCTTCTGCTGCCATGCGTTGTATCCAATCCATAAAGAGCCTCCTTATTGAAACTCAATGAAGTTATTTAGACCACTCATTTCAATAACTGAGACAACGTTTTCATGGGGTTCTACCATAACCACATTGGCTTCATAGCCAATCTTTTGTTTGGAAAAAATAATAACACGTAATCCGGCGCTTGAAATATATTCCAATTCCTTCACCAAATACCGAATTTCCTTCACCGGTGTTCCTACAAGACCTTTTATGTCTTCCATTAGTGGGTATGCATTATTGGCATCAAGGTGTCCTTTTAACTCTATCGTAATCACTTCATCGACTGTTTCTATATGGTATTCAAAAAAATTATCCATGCTCTTCTTCCTTCCTCTATTCAACAGGCTCTAAGCTTCTAATCCTACAAGTAACATCGTACTTCTTGGTTCAACAAGAATTTCACCTTGATTCTCTAAAAGTGGGTACATCGATTCTTCTGTCATCTCTTCATCCTCAACTAAAGCTGAATTGGCAACCATGTGCCACTTCATGCCTTCCGGTAATTGGGGTAACCCGAATCCATGAAGTTCCCAATGCATGTTCATAGCAAAATAAATGAAGGTATCGTCCTTTAGCGCATATTTTTCTTTTTCTTCTACATACATAACCCCTAACGTCAGACTCCCCCCCTCATCTACATACCACGGTTTTGTACTATGCCATGAGACTTCCGGGTATCCGGTTTTATTATAGGTAGTTTCATAGTGGCTATTACGAAGCACCGGATGTGCCTCACGAAATCTTAATAGCTTTTTGAAGAACCGATACACCGTCTGCTGCTCGTTAACGCGTTCCCAATCCAACCATGATATGCTATTATCCTGACAATAGGCATTGTTATTGCCACCTTGGGTGTTCGCAAACTCATCACCGGCAAGAAGCATAGGAATCCCACGACTCATCAGCAGCATTCCTGCCGCATTTTTTATCTGTTTGATTCGCAATGCATTGACATAGGAATCGTCTGTCTCTCCCTCATATCCGCAATTCCAACTATGGTTATCGTTACCGCCATCCCGATTGTCCTCTCCATTTGCCATATTATGTTTTTCATTATATGCACATAAGTCATAGAGGGTAAATCCGTCATGACACGTAATAAAATTAATGGACGCATTGGCATTGCGATTGTAATATAAATCCATAGAACCTTCCATGCGATGCATCATATCCTTGGCTACGTCTGCCTCACCTTTTAGAAAACGTCGTGCTGTGTCCCGATACTTCCCGTTCCACTCTGCCCAACGCCCCCATGACGGAAAATGACCGACCTGATAGAGCCCCCCTGCATCCCATGCCTCAGCTATGAGCTTACAATTACCCAAAATAGCATCATGGGCAAGTTCTTCCAATAAGGGTGGGTTTGCCATAGGTGCTCCGAATTGATCTCTAGTTAGAATGGATGCCAAATCGAAGCGAAAACCGTCAATATGGTAATCGGCCGCCCAATAACGCAGACAGTCTAAGATACAGTTACGAACAATGGCATTATTGCAGTTAAAGGTATTTCCACAGCCACTAAAATTATAGTAATACCCTTCCGGTGTTAATAGATAATAAGTCTTGTTATCTATACCCCGATAACTAATATAGGGTCCTTGTTCATTCCCCTCTGCGGTATGATTGAATACCACATCCAACAATACCTCTATCCCATTATTGTGTAATTCTTTGACTAGATTTTTGAGTTCATCGACTTCCATGCCATATTTTCCCGTGGCTGCATACCCTGTTTTTGGTGCAAAGAAATTCACCGTGGAATACCCCCAATAATTGTAGAGTCGATTCCCATCTAGAACTCTTGAGTTTTCAAACTCATCAAATTCAAAAACCGGCAATAATTCAATGCAATTAATCCCTAATTCCTTCAAATACGGGATTTTTTCCAACAGCCCTGCAAAGGTTCCTCTATACTTTACCTTGCTTGACGGATCCGCTGTAAAACTGCGCACATGGGTTTCATAGATGACCAAATCATTCATGGGAAGATTCAAGGGTTGGTCCCCCTCCCAGTCAAAGTCATCATAGATAATTCGTCCTCGATGTTGGAATCCATCGTCCCAATCAGGTTCCTCTCCCCATACACTTCGCCCGGATACCGACTTCGCATAGGGATCCAGTAAGGTTTTATCCTTGTTGAACCAACACCCCTCGGCCGGATTGTAGGGTCCATCCATCCGATAGCCATACTCCACTGTTTCATAGTCAATATCAAAGACAATCATGGAATAGACATCGCCGATTCGAAATGCATCGGGGAATGGGATGACGGCATAGGGCTCCTTATCTCCTTTATGGTATAGAACAAGCTCACACCCATAAGCATCCTTAGAAAAAATAGAAAAATTGACACCACCCGGCACAATAGATGCCCCAAAAGGCAATACCTTGCCAATTCGATATTTGATTCCGTCATGTTCATGGGTTGGATAGCTGTCCACTCTAATCATGATGACACCTCCGCTTCTACCTTCTTATTTTAGTATATCCTTCACAACAATAGCATCTATGTACTCCTTATTTGAAACTTTCAAAAATCCCTGAAAATCCAGTCATGACCATGACGTCTTTGACCTCTTCCTGTAAGTTTAGAATATGCATCTCACCTTCTTGTACCTTGGTATTCTTTCCAACAGTCAATAGGGTACGAAGACCTGCACTGGATACATAAGGACACTCACTCATATCAATAACTAACTTACAATGAGGTTCAATAACACTTAACAGTTCTTGCGTCACTTGATCACTGGAGTGACCGTCCAGATCGCCGATAAGCTGAACATGAATGGCATCCGCTTTCACTGTCTTTTTAATTTCCACTACTTAACCCCTCCTTCTGTCGGTTCAATGACCACTTTTACAACCGGTCGATAATCCACGTTCGGAAGGTCGACGATTAATGCGTCCCTATCGTAATGTATCCATGGTTTATCATCAATAAGTACCTCTTTTATGCGAATAGAGCCTTCCGGTAATAAGTCCGGTGCAACACGAAGTTTTCCGTCTTTGAAGGCACCGACTTTTGGTTTAAAGTATAGCGTCAACGGTTTTTTGGTATGAAGAAGATTCGTATATACCGCTGCCAAATAGGTTAATTCTATGGAGTGATAACCACTCATCGAATGGCTTCCTTTCAATCGTTCCGTCCCTAGCAGATATGGCAAGCCATTATTTAATACGTTAAAATAGACAGCCCCATCATCGTGGTCTAAGAAGAACACATTATAAAACGCAGCAGATTCTCTAGCATATTTTAAATACGTCGTATCTTTTAATACACCGTAAAGGATTTGATATGCCAAAATACCTTGTTCTTGTTGCCACCATGCTTTTCTGTCATGCCATGCAAAACGATGGAAAGTTTCCTGTTCCATGGGTTGTCTCTCCATGACGTCATACCAACCAAACCGTTGAATATCCATACCTACCGTCGGCATAACCGAGGCAATCTTCTTTGCAAAATGGACATATTCGTCTTTTGGCTTGTAGCTATTAATACGCAATAGGTTCCATGCAATTTTCAAATTATGACCGACAACGCCTCGGTTCTGTTGCCATCCCCAATGATAGTCGTGGGACCAATCTTCATTGAATTTCTCCTGTACAAAAGGACTATGTTCATAGTCTTTAAAATGTTCCGTAATAACGTCTCCTGTATATTCCAGAAAATCATAGTAACGTTGTTCTCCCGTTGCCAAGCACAGATTAATCAAATACGCCGGTGCATGGTCACCCACCGAATTCCAATTCTTCTTTCCTTTATTATCACCTAGTCCATCCGAACGAGGGTCAAGAAAAATCGGATCAATATGGGAAAAATAACCACCTTTTTCTTTATCACGGAAAAATTTTTCAAATAAATCCATCGTTAGTTCAATATCTCTTAATATGGTGTTATCGCCTGTAATCCGGAAGGTTTGCGTCAATCCTGCTAAGGCATATATTTGCTCATACATAGGAATGGCATCATAGTCATCGCCAAATTCCGAGGTAAATACCTTATGCTCTTTACCTGCCTTCACATCAATGCCATGATACCAATACACAATATTTTCATCGGTGTCATAGAATTTCATATGATCTTGCAAATACTTTGAACCTTTTTCAGCTGCTTCTAGAAAAACTTCTTCCCCTGTTAACATATAGGCAGAAGCCAAGCCGTATACCAATCTGGATATGGTATCTGTTTCTTGACGGAATCCTGATATATGTTCTCCTGAAAGGGAAATTGATGTACGGTACTTGCTATAGTCAATCTCATCTGCAAATTGGGCACGTATAAAAAAATCCGCAATTTCTCGTGCCTGATCAACCCACCAATCCGGTTCTTCAAATCGGAAATCCGCAGTATCTTTCCCCACAAAATCCATACATTTTGCTTCAAAGACATACTCGTTTTTATCATTGCCTCCCGGATAAAAAATTCCATAGACAAACAAGACTTGATTCGGTTTTAATAGATTCGGTATCTGTGCTGTGCAGTCCATATAGGGTTCATCTAGATTACGTAACATACGGGCATATAAGTTGGCACCTAATATAACCTCAAATTCCCTATCGTCTGTTGTCTTCATGGTAAACGTGTTCCCACCCTCATATGCTGTGACATAGCCGGATATAAGATCTGAAAATTCCAAATGATTCAGTTGCATAATATTCCTCCTTCACGATATATGGACCTACTAACTGCATCCCACTGCCTATACTCCAATAACAAAATATGCATCAGACTGACTATGGGTCGCTCTTTGCTTTCTAAAAGAATTATATTATAATAAGATAGAGGCTGGGGAGTGAAAAAAATTAGTATGGACAAGGGGGCAATATTGTGTTATATAGTGCTAAAGCTTTTGGTGCGGTTTTTTCTGAACTGCGCAAATACAAAGGATATTCAATAGATGAATTGGCAACACTCTCTACTGTTTCAAAACGTACCTTGCAACATATCGAACACGGAAATCATCTGGCAAAACTGGATACACTCTTGCTACTCTCCTTTTATTTGGATACAAATCTTGTAGAAGTGCTTCTTTCTTGTAAAGAAGAACGGGAGGCTGTTTTGGATGACTTGCTTTATCATTTTTCTGAAGATATGTGCCAGTATCGTTATGAGCATGTCCCCGATTATATTGCCCAACTTTATGAGTTATATTCAAGTAAGCGCTATGACAAACGCTTAGTTGAAGATGCCATGTTCTTCAACACATTGGAATCGAGTATTTTCTGGCTTCGTGGTATAGATGCCTCGTGTAATCTCCATGAATTCCAACGAGCGGAAATTTACTTAATTACGGGACTGTCCATTCGACATACCACGTTGACATTGGATACCATCACCGATTTTGATTTGAATAATTTAGAAATCTCCCTTCTTAATGCTCTCGTCGGTAATCGCATACGATTCGGCCATTTGGAATATTGTCACTATCTTCTCCAATATGCTCGTTCACAATATGATCAACACATGACTTATGATTTACCCCTAGCCTCCAGTCTTCTCCTTAATTTAGGTCATCTTTATCTGGAGAATCATAATTATATTTATGCAAAAAAAACAGCCGAAGAGGCTTTATACCTTTTCGACCGCCACACAACGATACCTTATCGGTGTGATTTTATACTCATACTGTCCTTATGTAATTATAAATTGGGTATTACCCATTCCTATGATGCCATTTATGATGCTCTAATATTATTCCGTTTTGATGAAAAAGAACATTTGATTCCCTCTATCAAAGAGCGTCTCGCTGACCATCATGATGTTTTTCTTGCTGACGATGCTCTCTACTTTTTGCCTCGATAAGTTATCGTTAATCCTTTTAAGAAACTACGGGCGTATTTGTCCATACATTGTCTATAATGTTTATGGTCTTCTTTTCTAAAGAAAGCGCCTAACTCAGCCTTTGATACAGGAACACCGGCATTCTCAAAAACTTTATGCATCCCTTCACTATCCAGATTCATAGCAATTTTCACTTTCTTGAGTAGTACATTATTCGGGTTTTTCCCCTCTCTTAAAAGCATTGGTGGTTTCATCACCTTGCCGTCCTTATCTTTCTTAACGCCGCGTTTTTCTACAATTAAACCATTCAAGAAACTTTCCAAATATGCATTACTACAAGGCATACTGGATTCTTTACCATCTTCTATTTCATCGTAGTTATAGCTTTCTTCTGTTTTTGATAAAAGCTTTGCTACGTCCTCAAGAGTGACCGATACACCACCCTGTTCAAAAATACGAATCATTTTTTTATCTGATATATCCAGTGCGTAGCGTAATCGTATCAAAATATCGTTGTTATCCATTATATACCTCTTGCTTTCTTTGCCTATATCACCTTATATAGTCAAGGTGTCTCCTCTCAAGTATACTATGAAAAGAGCACATTAGCCAGCAGGTTATGGTCATTCCTCAATGACAATGGAATTTCCTTGAATCATTTTTGCCTGTTTTTTCAAATCACTCATGTAGCGTGATAATGATTCAACTGATTGAAAGTGACTAAGATTGTTATAAATACCGGATATAGATAACGTTACTAAGGGGTGTTCCTTTAAAACCCCTTCACGATCATGAGCCGTAATATAGCCTTTTTTATAGTCCTCTTCTGCATAGAACGTAACCTTTACCTCTTCAAAAGTTCTAATTAATCTCTCACAAATCTCCATGGCATACTCTTTTGATGTTTCCATGACAAAAATAAAATCATCACCACCTATATGCCCGATAAAGCTGTTATAGGGTAAGCTTGTTTTGATTTCCCCTTTTATAATTTCAGATACTTTCTTAATGAATTGATCGCCACTCTCAAATCCATAGATATCATTATAGGGTTTAAAAAAATCAAAATCGAGATAGAGGACAGCACAGGCCGGTTTATATAAAATGAGATCATTCAATACCCGATTGATAATAATATTCCCGGGTAAGCGTGTCAATGGGTTCAATTCTTTTGCCATTTGCGTTTCAATGGTTATTAAATGTTGCAACAAGGCATTGATTGAAATGGTACCATAAAATTCACCCTCTAGGGTTACGACGATAATATCATAAATCTTTGTTCTATCCCTTGACATCGCCTTTGTGGATACCTCCGATATAGGTGCATGATAATCAACCATTAGAAGATCAATATCCATAATATGACTGGCCGGTTTCTTCGCATAGAGAGACAGTCCATATCTAGAGGACAAAATAGTCAAAAGATTTTCACGCATAATAATACCTACAGGCCTATTCTTTTCATCTATAATTGTAAGTCCTTCAACGCTATTATTCTCAATGATATGCTTTGCGGCCATACAATCAATATCTGCCGTTATATATAATTTATGATTGATAAGAGACCCGATCATATCCTTTGCATCTCGAAACAAATGCATATCGGCATTACTACGATTCTTACTCTTAATGCCTTCGATAACATCCTTATCTAATCGTCTCAAATTCTTCTCCGGATATTGAAACAGATAGCCTTGACCATAATGAACGCCCATTTCTATGAGCTTGGACAGTTCATTTTCTGTTTCTATTCCTTCTGCAATGAGGCGTATATTCGTTGTAATGGAAAAATTGAGAAAGGCGGCTATAAGGGCTTCCTTGAAAGAATCTTGATCAATATCTCGAATGAGCTCCATATCTATCTTTATAAAGTGAGGTTGGGTTTCTCGAATTGTCCTTAGCCCTGAATATCCTGCACCCACATCATCTATTGCAATTTTATAATGCTGGGCTTTATAGTAATTTAATACCTCTTTGAATTGCTCATAATCTGAAATCATAGACCGTTCCGTAAGTTCCAAAACGATATTATTCGGCTTCAAGCCTTTTTCCTCCATGATTTTTCGAATTTCTGCCCCTTCCTCCTTCTCCTTTATTTCCGGGTGCCGTACAATCATAATCCTAGGGGTTACATTAATAAATAACCGCTGACTTGCTTCGAGTCCTTCTACATTCTCAATCGCTTTCTTTAGTAACACATATTCTAGCTCATGGGTTAAGCCTTTCTCATTTGCACTCTCAATCAAATCAATAGGTGAATAGAAAGACGATTCTACCGGACCACGACTCAACGCTTCATAACCCATCACTTCACCGGTAATCAAGTTTACAATGGGTTGATATAATGTATCAATTTGCTCGTTCATAATAATTTCTTCTATTGTTGGCTTCATAAAACCCCCACGAATAACAATGCCTTTGCTTTCAAAAAACCGAATTAGGACTTATGCCTCACAACTCTATTGCTACTATGAGTTTAGACCTATCCTAATGAATTAACAAGTTACTTTGCACACTGTTAATAGCAATTTTACATTCATTTTACTTCAAACGATGTTCACTATAAAAATCAATAAAGGCTTCCTGAACAACCTTCCTACGACTTCGACTCATTTTAATTTTACCCTGTCCTTCTAACTCCACAAAGTCTGTTTTCATTCGTGTTACATATATTAGATTGATAAGAGAACTTTTATTACAGCGAACAAACTGAGCTTCTTGAAGAAACTCTTCTGTCTCCTTTAGTGAGCCTAATTTTTTATACGTTCCTTTTATGGTGTAGAAATAGAGCCAATGATCCATCACTTCAACACACACAATATCCTTAGCGTTAAGAATAACACCCCCATCATCCCCCGGTATAATAATCGTTAAGTCTTCTCGGTCTTTTATTGTCTGCAATGCTTCCTCTAATTTACGAAAGAGCATCTCTTTTGCAACAGGCTTTATCAAATAATCAAATGCATTGACTTCATACCCTTTTGCAGCAAATTGAGGCATGTTCGTCACAAAAAATATTAAGGTCAAATCACTCGATTTTCTTATGAATTCTGCAACTTCTATGCCTGACATGTGGGGCATCTCTATATCAAGGAAAACCACATCGTAGTTCGGTTGATAGTTTGCAATAAAGGAAAGACCACTGTCATAAACCTCTAGTGTGTAGCTATCCTCTCTTCCTTCAAAGAATAACGCAATCATTTGTTTGACATCATTCAAATAGGTTTTATTGTCATCGACCAACGCAATCTTAATCATACTATTCCTCTTTCATACTCTTTTCCCTATTATAACATGCTTACACCCTCAAATATAGTAGAGCTAGGAAAGTATACAGAAAGGGCACATCTCCCGGTAACTTTCATTACCGGCACATGCGCCCTTTTTCAGTCTATTGATTCTATTCTTTATTCTTGTGTTTCTTTTTTGCGACGAATTGAAACAATAAATCCGATAATCAACAGAAGTACTATGGCAATATCGGCACCGATTTGGACTTTCTTCCATGTCGGCATTGTCATTGTAATCGTTGTACCCGGAACAATTCCATTCATTGCATTGCTATTAGCAACTGTATAGAATAAACGATGTGCTGTCTTTCTCAAGTTTGTAACTGCTGTAGCACTCGTTGTATCTTCAAAGGATTTCATGGAATCAAAGGTAATATAATAATCTGTACCATTGGCAATCCCTTGGTCAGCGTACATATACTGATAAAGGTTGAAGTCTGATACAACAACACCTTCAAAGCCCCATTCTGACCGGAGAACATCTTCTAAAAGTGCTGAATTTCCACCTGCCCATGTTGCTCCGACACGGTTAAAGGAACTCATAATACCTGTCGCTGCCTGCATAGGTTCCTCGACAATAGTACCTTCATCATCTGCAATATAGCGTATGGTTGTCGTTGCATTCTTGACCGCTTTTTCAAAACCTTTTAAATATATTTCCCGAATAGCTTGTTCATTTGCCCATGTTGCTACACCATTGTCCACACGGTTCGTTTCTTGATCATTCAAGACGAAATGTTTCATATAGGCATAAACACCCTTATCTGCTGCGCCTTCAACAACCGCCTGTGCCATAACAGCACTTAGAATAGGATCTTCTGAATAATATTCAAAATTACGTCCGGCAAATGGAGAACGATGCACATTAAGCGCCGGTGCAAACCATCCGTTAACGTCATTTTCTATGGCCTCATTACCAACCATACGTCCCATTTCTTTCGCTAAGTCTTTATTATATGAAGCTGCAATAACCACTTCCGCCGGATATGCTGTTCCGGATACTGCTGCACCCATGAAGGAATTTAAACCGGCAGGTCCGTCTAATTCAACTGTCGCTGGTTTATTGACGGATGCAACTTCAAGCGTTGTATAGGCACCATTAAGAATAACATCCACAATCTCCTGTGGCTTAATTTGATCTAGGAGTAATTCCCATGCCGGATCATTATAGTCTTTACCACGCATATCAATTAACGATAAGCCATTCTTAGCCTCTGTTGTCGGCATTTCCAAGTCCGGATTCAGATTGTCTTCCACTGAATAAGGTTGGAACTCGGCAATGATACCTTCATCAGCCTGTCTATCAGCATCTGTCGGTGCTGTAGGGAATGTACCTTCAAAATCACTTCTTGAGAAATTTGTAATAAAACCTTCTTGAGCTGTATCTGTAAATAAACGCGATATATCATCAAAACGATTTGTAGCTGCTACATCATCAGAAGGTCGTTTATTATCTTCTCCATAGACAACGGTTTCATCCACCTCGTAAGCAATGGTATCAATACCTTCTTTGATCGTATGGGAATCTGTTTGGATACGGATGTCATACGTACCCGCGTCTAATACATAAGCCTTAGCATCTTTATAATCGTAAGAAGCCATGTCTTCAACCGGGAAGGTGACGTTAACGACCTCAGATGCACCCGGTTCAAGAACCGATGTTTTGGCAAAACCTGCAAGAACGACTTCAGATTTTTCGATACCTCCGTCATAATATGGCGCAGAATAATACACTTGGACAACATCTTTTCCTGCAACATCACCGGTATTCGTTACTTCGACATCAAGACTAATATTGCCGTCAATACCTTCTGTTTTTTGATTTTTCAATGTCCAATCAAAAGATGTGTAGCTAAGTCCATATCCAAAAGGATAGACAACAGCTTCATCATAATTGATAAATCCTTCAACTGCTGCTGTTTCATAGTAGCGATAGCCGATATAAATACCTTCTTCATATTGTACAAAAGGTGCTTTCTTAAATCCGTTGCTTTCTTCAATATTGTCATACACATTGTGTCCGAAATTAACAAATGTCGGATCTTGTGTGAAATCTGAAGGATAGATATCGACTGTATGACCGGATGGATTTATTGTACCGTTTAATATACGTCCGGCTGAATTAAAGCCTGTCTTACCTGGGAATCCTACCCATAAAACGGCATCAATATCCGGGTCGTTTTCTAACACGCCAAGTTCCATAGCGGCACTTGAATTTATAATTACGATTACATTATCAAAATTTTCTTTTGCCATTTCCAATACTTGGAATTCATCATAGGCAATCTCTAACTGATGTTGACCCTCTACATAGTGGTCATCCCAGCCTTTCATATCTTGAACTAAGTCTCCACCTTCGCCTGCCGGACGACTGATGGTCACAATCGCTGCATCATTGTAGACGGCAAAGCTGTCTTTCGCCTCTTGTGTATAATTTTCTACCGGCATTTCTCCTGTCATATATGTTGACTCATCCGGTTTGTCCATAACAATTTCAGATTTAGGATTATCATAGACTCTCGTTTCCCCTAATGTACCTTGTTTTGTTGTAAAAGTTGTGTAGCCTTCAAGTATGGAATAAACGGTCTCATTCACTTCAAAGTCCGCATTTTCCAATCCCTTTTTCAAGGTAATCAGTCCTTCTGATGAGGACGAACCGGAGCCGGAACCACCATAAACTGAATCTGCACTCCCGCGACCTAAAAGGGTTACTTTAGATGCTTGTGCAAGGGGTAATGTTCCGTTGTTTTTCAACAAAACAAATCCTTCATCAGCTATGTTTTGCACAAGATTTCCGGCTGCTTCTTCTAAAGCCTCTTTGTTCTCATAGTCCATTGTGTAATAGTCACTATCCCAATCTTCTGTTCCTTCTGCCTTTTCAATGATCATATCACCTGTACCTAAATATAAGTTCGCATGCGCTTCAAATATAACTAAAGCTACATTCACCGCAATAACGAGTACAAGAAATAATGCTAAAACAATCTTCCCCACATGCTTGGTTTTTTTTCTTTTTTGTTCCATAGACTTCTATTCCTCCTTAGTTTTTTTTCTACACGGTTTTACTTCTGGTCCGGAATCCGTTTCATAACAACAAACTTCAATACCGGATAAATAACAACCACTTGCACAAGTATATTAATGGCATTGGTTAAATTAACCCCCCAGAAATTCCCTACGACTGCTGAAATAGGTTCTAACACCAATGTAGGTATGTATAAACATATAATATAAACAATAATTACAGTGAGCAGATAGATCGGTACAGCTGCTCCTAATTTGTTGTTGGAATTAAACACCAGATTTCTTTGGACAATGAAATTGACTGCCTGTGCACAAAAGAAACTGACAAGAAAGGCAAGAAAACCTCCCAATCCTCCATTGGCTACTGTGTAATCAAAAATCCAAAAACGAAAGGGTTCATCCATTAATGCTTTGAATAAAATACTGTTTCCTATATTCAATACAACAAAATTTGTAATTGTTGCTATATTACTTAATAAATTAAACATGATAAATTCATAGAGGTCTCCATGTGCCTCTTTAAAACGTTTGATCGCTCCAATCATTAATTCTTGCCTCTCTTTCTATAATGCCTAAAGGATTGAATCAATCCACCCAGTCCTCTGAAGAAGTGTCCGTTAACCATGCGTACAATCTGCTCTGTCATTTCCATGGATACCATACCATTTGACATTTTCGCAATGGCTCTAAAGGGCATATTAGATAAAAAGAACAGATTCAGATCCGGCTTCCCTTTTCTATAAGAACGGTCTCTTAAACGAATAAGTACTTTAATCCCACATCTTGCAAGAACGTTCTTCGCATAAACCATTTGAGATAATGAATCATTAATTGTGAGAGGTCGTGTTCCGTCCCATTGACTCTCCGGCAAAGCTTTTCCATAGAGTATTCTAAACTCACTTCGACTTATCTTCTCCACTTCTCCGGTGTAATACTTGGCTAAAGCCGTCTTGTTTTCTTGTATAACGTCTATACCCTCTACGGTCATGGTACCGGTTAGTCGGATATCTCTCGATGAACTTCCGATACGGATGTAGTACTCGCCTGCTTCAATTTGATAGCTATGATTGGCTATACTATAATATCTGAAGGTATATTCATCAAAGGCTATATGTATGGTTTTACTTTCCCCGGCTTCTAGGAATACTTTATGAAATCCCTTTAATTCTTGTACCGCACGATAAACACCGGTTTGTTCTTTCCCTACATATAATTGTACAATCTCACTTCCGTTACAGTTTCCTGTATTCGTTACCGTGAAGGTAACACCTGTAGTCGTTATGGCTAACTCACTATACGCAAACGTTGTATAGCTTAATCCATATCCAAAAGGATACAAAACGGTTTTATCGCGTTTGTCATAATAACGATAACCTACATATATACCTTCTCGGTATTCACTGGTACGTTCTTTCCCCGGATAATAAGATGCACTGGGTGTATCGTCATAGGATAAAGGATACGTCTCTGCAATCTTACCACTTGGATTCACCTTTCCTGTTATTACATTCAACAGCGCATTCGCACCGGCTTCTCCTGACAAATAGCCATGTATAATCGCATGACAATATTTTGCCCAAGGCATTTCTATGACTGAACCACCACTGATTACAGCAACAATCTTAATATCCAACGCATGTAAGCTTTGCAATAATTGAATCTGATTTTGATTAATACGAAGATGTTTACGATCATGTCCCTCGACTTCATCCACTTCATTCAAACCGACATAAACAAGGGCAACGGAAGCATTTTCTGCCAATCCAATAGCTTCATCCATCAAGGATTGGTTATATTGGCCTGAGCGTTCAAACCCTTCTGCATAGCCGATGACGTTTAAGTCATGAGATGACAGTTGTTCAAGGGTATTATCGAGGTGATACGGATTAACCATACTTGAACCCGCACCTTGATAGCGCGGCATCTTAGCAAAATCTCCAATAATCGCTACTGTATCCAACGTATTAAGGGGCAATACCCCATCATTTTCTAACAGAACCACCGATTGTTCTGCTGCGCGTTGTGCCAGTTTATGATGGGCGTCGTAATCGACTTGAACCCCTTGTGTCAACTGAGTTTTATCCAGTACAGTTAAGTATTCCAATACGCGTTCATCAAGGACTTGCTCTTCTAAGCGTCCCTCTTTTACCGCATCAACAATCTGGTATATACTATCATTTCCCGGTGTCGGCATTTCTAGATGACTCCCTGCTTTAACACCTTCTATAGGGTCATTGGCACCACCCCAATCGGAAATGACAATACCTTCAAATCCCCATTGGTCTACTAACACATCCTGTAATAAATAAGGATGTTCATTGGCATAGATGCCGTTAACTTTGTTATACGAAGACATAATGGCATGGGGTTTTCCTTCTTTTACCGCTATTTCAAAACCTGTCAAATAGAGTTCGTGGAGTGTTCTTTCATCGACGACAGAATCACTTGTCATTCGCAAATATTCTTGGTTATTTGCCGCAAAATGCTTTGGACATGCGCTGCCTCCATGACTTTGTATTCCTTTAATGTAGGCTGCTGCCAATTTACCGGAAAGATAAGGGTCTTCACTAAAATATTCAAAATTACGACCACATAGCGGATTCCTCTTCGTATTTAAACCAGGTCCTAATAGAATGTTGACTTGGTGATAGGCTGCTTCTTTACCTAAGGCTATTCCTATCTCTTCTCCCAACTCGATGTCCCAGCTGTTGGCTATTGTTGCTGATGTGGGAAAACAGGTGGCTTCAACACCTTCAACCAATCCCAGATGATCCCCTTCTGATGCTTGTTTACGCAGACCATGGGGGCCATCTGCCATAAACATTTGAGGGATATTCAGACGTGGAACTCCACGTGAACCCCAAAAATCATGGCCTGACATCAAAGATGCTTTTTCTTCAAGGGTCATCTGTTTAATCCATTCTTTATTCTTATCCATGTATGACTTTCCTTTCCTATAGATAACAAAAGATGTTTGCAAATCTCAAGATTTACAAACATCCCGTAGCTAATTAAAACCGACACGCCGTTGTGCTTGTTTATACACAAACAGGGTAACCTTTCTTCCGGTCATCCCAGGTAGATGAAGTAAACTTCCAAAAAGCCCTAAGCGCATCTTTAAGTACAACGTCGAATCATATTCTCTGATATACCGCCATAATGCTTGCTTTTTGACTAGTGCTTCTTTCGTTCCTGACTTAATCAATAATACCGATGATACAGTTGTCACTATTGTCAAATAATGTAGTAGATACTGCTTCAATTTCTTATCGTCTATGGATAACAGCCTGACATTTTCCATCATCAAACGATTCACCGTCAACTGTTGATCAATACGAGCTATCATATTTTTCTCATTGACCGACTGTTCCTCTCTACCTATAAAATAGTGATAGATACAGGCGTCCATATAGTAAATGCGCTCAACATAAGGTAATGGCTGATAGACAAAAAGATTGTCTACATAAAATGTGTGTGTTGGCAATTCTAACTTCGATTGGCGCAACACGTCTAATCGGAAGATAACGGAATGCATCAAAATATACTTTCCAGGCCGAAAGTGCTTCATATCGGACCAGCTGATAATGCGTCCGGAGGGTATCACACCATTATAATGCATGATTTTTTTCTCCGTCACACCCACTTTATCGTAGACAAAATTGGCTAAGAACATATCTACATAATCCCGCTGTTTATAAAGGGTCTGTAATATGTCTACCGCGTCTTTTAATGTTTCGGGATTTACCCAGTCATCACTATCAACAACTTTGAAATAGAAGCCACCGGCATGCTGAATACCTGTGTTAACAGCACCTCCATGACCTGCATTTTGTTGATGAATGGCTCGAATACGTGTCGGATATCTCCTTGCATAATCATCAGCAATTTCACCTGTTCTATCCGTACTTCCATCATTAACGATAAGAATTTCTATGCCGTCTCCGGCAGCCAATATCGATTCTACACAATTTTCCAAATATGCTTCTGAATTGTAACTCGGTATAGCTACAGATAATATTTTCATTCATGTGCTCCTTAACTGTCATTATCCTATCATATAGCCATTGCACGTAACGGCTCATTACGTAAACGGTCATTTTGATTTTACAAATTGTTCCATAAACCCACTTCACGTTTCACTCGCTCTAAGGCTAGCTCAATGGTCTTGTCCATATTAATGTATCTATATTCACCTAATCGTCCTCCAAAAAGAACATGTTCCTGTCGTTCAGCCAATTGTTTATATTGCTCATAGCGCATCGTATTGGCTTGATCATTGATGGGATAATAAGCCTCTTTACCGGGTGTATAGTCTTCACTATATTCACGCGTAATGACTGTTTTCCCATCCTTTTTGAATTCAAAATGTTTATGCTCAATAATTCGCGTATAGGGCGTTAATTCATCCGTATAATTAACCACCGCATTCCCCTGATAATTGTCACATTCCAAAGCTTCCGTTTCAAATCTCAAGCTTCGGTATTCTAGGGGTCCATACTTATAGTCAAAGAAGGTATCCACTTGGCCCGTATAGAGTATTTTTTCTGCCTGTCCATCCCAGTACTGACGGTCATCAAAATAATCTGTCGCTAGTCGGATATCACTGCCTTCTAACATTTTCTCTATTATTTGCGTATAACCACCAATTGGTATGCCTTGATATGCATCATAGAAGTAATTGTTATCATAAGTCATACGAACCGGTAGTCGCTTTATAATGAAAGGAGGCAATTGCGTACAGGCTCTCCCCCATTGTTTCATCGTATAGCCCTTAATTAAGCGCTCATAAATATCTCTTCCCACGAGTTGAATCGCTTGCTCCTCCAAGTTTTTCGGTTCGTTGACAATCTCTTTTCGTTGCTCCTTAATAATTTCAGCTACTTTTTGAGGGTCAGCTTCTTTCCACATTTGGTAAAAGGTGTTCATATTAAAAGGAAGATTATAAATTTCACCATGATAGTTGGCAATAGGGCTATTAATATAATTATTAAAGGCAGCAAATTGATTCACATAATTCCAGACCTCTTTGTTGGAGGTGTGAAAGATATGGGCCCCGTATGTATGGACCTGAATACCCTCTATAGATTCTGTATAAACATTACCTGCCACATGCTTTCGTTTTTCAATAACCAAGCATTTTTTTCCTCGCTTCGTCATTTCGTGGGCGAAGGTTGCACCATACAATCCTGCGCCGACAATTAGATAATCGTACATTTTCACTTTCTCCTTTCAATTCTCATTCTCAAGTAACGGAACAAGGATTTTCATATCAAACCATTGATTTTCTGCATTAATGGAAAGGTTTCCATTATACTTTTCAATAATTTTCTTAATACTTTTTATTCCATATCCATGATAGTACGTATCCGTTTTCGTTGTGACCGGTACACCATGAGCAAACTCCAATTGTTCTTCGTAATAGTTTTCAAAGCGCATCATTACAAATTGGTTTTTTGTAAAGACAGATACTCGGATAATGCGTTTATCTTGATCGGCTAACTTCGACACACTTTCAATACAATTATCCAGTGCATTCCCAAAGATAGAGCAGATATCCATGACCTTCATGAAATTTACTGCCGCTCCGTCAACCACGCAGCTGAGGTTAATCCCATTTTCCTTACAATATAAACTCTTTCCTGTTAACAAGGTATCCACCACCGGATTTCCTGTATCGAACTGAGCACTATAAATAGCCATTGCATGGTCAATTTCTTCCAAATATTCTTCTCGTTTTTCCGGATCCTTTTCATTACGAATGGCTGCTATCTGATGCTTCAAATCATGATACTTACGATTGATCATATCAATACTCTCCTTCGATTCCTGATATTGATCATAACGTCTCCTAAGAATATCATTAATCGTATTCAATTCATGATTCAAATTAATCTCTCGTCGTTGTTCACTCCATGCAAAAAGAATCAAAACACCACAAAAATCCACTAAGGTCCGTATATATAAGATATTCGCTCCGATTTGCCGTGAAACAAAGGGCGTATCCCACACAAAGTTAATATTATTGATTGAAAAGGTTGCAAGACCGATAATAATCGCATTCATGACTTCTTTTATCGTTGTCCCCATATGTCTATCTCTTGAAATTTTTCGGGCGTCCATAAAATATGCTAAGGTGAATAGGGGAATATACATCACCACCATCATCAATGCCGCCAAAATCCATGTATGATTTAATCCAGAATAAATCATATAGAAATATACTTGCCATTCTAAAGCAGCCACAAATTCTGCCAAAATAAAGGCACGGACAAAGAGGTACATAGCCTCCTTATTGTTTACATCACAGGTGCTCTTAATATATAAAAACATGGTCAACATAGCAACAAACATCCCCGGAATCCAGAAAGCAACGGGCAACTCATCGTTTACCATATGAATAAGAATAAGTGCAACAGGCCCTGCTATTATGTAGAAAACATGCTCCCCTGATTCATGTCGCTTCTTCATAGACAAAATGTAGATTAAACATGCCAAGGATTCAGCAATTGCCGTAAACATTCTCGGTATTTCATAGTATATCGTACCAATCATCGGTAATCACCTCCGATAAATTCTGACAAAGCGTTCATAAAATTCTTCTTCTTAGGCCGACTAATGGGAAGTCGAGCTTCACCAATACATACAACATTATCCTCTACCCCTTCAACATGGCTAAGACTGACAAGAACACCACTGTTACACCGAACAAAATGGTATGGTTTTACTTCCTGTTCCAATTTCTTAATGGTGCTGTTAATATAAAGCTCTTCTGTTTCTGTTTTGACAAGAACTCGATGCTCACTTTTTTCCATATAACATATTTTGGATACATCCACGCGAATGAGCTCGTTATTCCTATTCAAGAGAATATAGGCTGAATTTCTATACTTTATTTTTTTGAGAGCTTTCTTTATTTGTTGCGCAAAATCTATATATACAATCGGTTTGACGATATAACTCATCGCATTCACCTGATAGCCTTTTATAGCAAAAGAGGCCATATTCGTTACAAAGATAATAACGACATCAGAACCTTGATTGCGAATATATCGAGCACCTGTCATCCCATCTGTTTCCTTCATTTCGATATCCATCAAAATAATATCCACATCATTTTTAAATCCTTCAATGAGTTGACTGGCATCTGTATAGGTTACACAGTGAAATTTTTCTTCTTCCTCTTTTTCAAATGTATTGATATATTGAATTAATTGTCGTTGAATCTCCAAATCATCATCAACTATAGCAATTTTATACATTGTACACCTCCATCAGTACGCTTCTAGCATACCAAGTCCAGCAGATAAACACAACTTATTATTATACAACTTTATGCTGCATATATCCTAGCAATTACGTAATCGGTCATATTGCTTTCATAAATGGTTTATTGCGTGTCTATAACTCCAAAAAAGACCTCTCAAAAGTTAGCTTTTGAGGCTAACTTTTGGAGGTCTGTTCATTACTTAATGCTATCGATTCGCCAAGGGAACCCATTCTTTCGCATCTGAAGACGCATAAGCCGATAATACAATGTCTGTCGCATGAAGACCTTCTTCTAACGAAACAATAGAATCATCAGCATCTATGTTCTTGTATATATACCGAATACATTCTTCATGACTAAGACCCCAGTAGCTTTTTTTTCCCTCTACTACAGAGTCTGTTGCTATCACTTCACGCTTCCCGTTTCTGATAAGATAGGCCACTTGGTCTTTTAACTCAAGACATCCTTTTTCATAATGCAATTCCAAATAAACAGGGCTATTGACTCCATAGTTATTGCTCCCGTAAAACAGACTTTGAGCACCATTTTCATGCTTCATTTGAACCATGGCCATATCTTCCACGTCATTATAAGAATGGCTATAATTCCCGATATCTGCACGAACATCTGTCACACGGCTTGGTAGATAGGAGAGCAAATCCAATGTATGAATGGCTTGATTGATTAACAATCCGCCGCCCTCTGTTTCCTTTTGTCCCCGCCAAGGCGATTGAGTATAATAGCTGTCCTCTCGAAACCATGTAACACTCCCTTTTCCTGAAAGGTATCGCCCTAGTTCTCCGGATGTTGCATAGGCTTTCATAGCTTTGGATGTTGGATTAAAACGGTTTTGCAAAATAACACCCATTTTACTATTTGTTTGGTCCCTAACCTCTTTCAACCGATTTAGCGATTCTCGATTGATTCCCACAGGTTTTTCTAAAATAACGTTCTTGCCTTTTCTCATGGCCTCTATAGCCATATCCACATGGCAATGATGCGGCGTTACAATATGAACCCATTCGATGGCTTCAATATCCAGTAATACCTGCATATCCGTCGTTCCAAAA
The DNA here is from genome assembly GCA_965140555.1 of Vallitaleaceae bacterium. Classification (GTDB taxonomy): domain Bacteria; phylum Bacillota; class Clostridia; order Lachnospirales; family Vallitaleaceae; genus UBA1351. The sequence continues at coordinate 679,201 of OZ223259.1, forward strand.
CAGTGATATTGTTCTGCTACAGTTTCAACTTTTGACTTGTCGCAATCACAAACAGCCAGAAGAGATATATCCTCAATTCCTTCAATAGCCGCCAAATGCACCGTTGAAATACTGCCGCAACCGATAATACCAACGCCTTTTTTTCCATTCATACTAATGACTTCCTTCCACATCAAAGGTCACTTCTTGAACAACCTTTTGGTGGGTCGACGTTTTGATTTTATGATCCAACTGTTGCTTAAATCCTTCGGCATCGATGGGTAATGTGACCCAATCATCTGTCCATGATGACAAGTGGATTGCGTTGGATAGTTCTAAACCACGTATCCCACTTATTCCCGGCGCTATTAGGTCCTCACCATACAGTATGGCATTGACAAAATTTTGCATAATCCCCACATGCCCGGTTTCTGTTCCTTCAATCGGTATTTGACACGTCCAGTTTTCCGGCTTTTTAAAGCCTTCGTTGGATTCTTTTGTTACACGACTTAGGGATTCACGGTTTCTATAAAACGTGAGATTCCCTTTTTCAACCACAAGCTTCCCGTTATCTGCCGATATTTCTAGACGATTCGTTCCGGGCGCCTCTCCCGTTGAGGTCATAAAGACACCTGTTGCACCGTTTTCATATTCAAAAAATGCTGTAACATCATCTTCAACTTCAATGTCATGGAATTTACCATAATCCGCAAATCCACGTACCCGCTTCGGTAACCCACATAACCATTGAATCAAATCAATTTGATGGGGGCATTGATTTAGAAGTACGCCACCGCCTTCGCCTTCCCATGTTGCTCGCCAACCACCGGATTGATAGTATCTTTCTGTTCGAAACCAGTCCGTGATTACCCAATTCACTCGAATAATGTCCCCGAGTTCTCCCGAATCAATCATTTCCTTTACCTTCCGATAGACGGGATTGGTTCGTTGGTTGTACATAACACAAAACACACGGTCTGAGGACGAGGCATACGCATTCAACGCCTCAACGGCTTGTGTATAGACACCAATCGGTTTTTCAACAAGAACGTGTAACCCGGCTTCGAGTACCTTCTTCCCCATAACCGGATGGTGATAATGGGGGGTTGCAACCAAGATTGCATCACATGTCCCTGACTGTAACAAGTCCTCTTCGTCAGAAAAATAGCGAATATCCTGACCAAAGACTTCTTTTGCCCAATCTAACCGTTTTGGATTGATATCACATACAGCTGCCAGCTTGGCACCTTTTACCATGCCGTCATATAGACTTCTCGCATGAGCCGATCCCATATTACCGATTCCGATTACTCCGATATGTACCTTATCCAATGTGTTCAAAATCTTTCTCAAAGCATCTGCGGCTACTTTGAATTTACCAAAATCACTTGATTCTTCAAACGTAGGTCCGTCTACTTCTTGCTCAAGAGAGCTAAATCCGACAAACTCTCCCAAATGCGGTTCTAAGGATAAAAAACCTTTATAGCCTTTCTCCTTTAGTCCTTGTAATATCTGACGGACACAGCCATGTCCATAGCCTACAGGGACAACTTTACCTGATTCAAAAAGAGCATCTTTGATGTGCATATAAACAACATGATCCTGAAGTAATTGAAAGGCGTGAGGATACGTTTCAACACCACATTGAATAAAATTAGCCGGATCAAAAATCAAACGCAACTTATCACTGTTCATTGTTTGAACAATATCCAAACAACGTTCTGCTGTATCGCCATAAATCCCCTTTTCGTTTTCATGTAACAAAATAACGTCTTTATCCGCTACATAGTCCACCATTTGTTTCAAGCGAGTCATCACTTCTTGACGGTTTTCCTGTGCGCTCTTCGCCTCCATAAAGAAGCTAAATAAGCGGATATAAGACGTTTCCAATATTTTTGCTATTTCTACAGTTTTTTTGAACCGTTCAAAATGAGGTTCAAAAGCATCTGTTATGTGTATTTTCCCGATTGGAGAACCAATGGCGGATACGCGAATACCTTCTGCGTCCAATTGCTTCTTAATCGTTCTTACTTCATCCAAATCATGGTCTATAATATTGCGACCATTAACACCCCGAATTTCCATATAATGAATATCTAAATCTTTGAGACCCTGTATCTGTTTTTCAAATTCAGGCCCAATCTCATCTGCAAAGCCACTTACTATAAATGATTCCATCTCACTTCTCCTTTTGTACAGATCATCAACGAATGCTTACACAGTTTATAATACCCTGTACAAAGAAAAAGACCTATAGTTTATCTTGCGAATGAGATTGCAAATATTGTTCTTTATTTATACCTCTTTACCTGCCGGCATAATATTGTCCGGATCAAAAGCATGACATGGTGTCACCGCATAAACCATTCCACAGTGAGGACAAGTCGTTTCAAAGGTAACCATTTCTACTTCTTTACCACAATCTGTACATGTAATCGGAAGGGGAATCGGAAGATAACCTGTTGAAAATCCCATCATTCTTACTTTTTGCAATACTTGCATACCATTTTCAAATTTTCCTGAACATCCGTCGTGCATAATCGTTCTCCTTTTTCTTTTCTATTTTGTCAACGTAACATCATTCATAAAATTACTAGTTGTCGTTATCATCCATCATCATCGTGGATAAATCATCCACATTCAATATTTCACCGGCACGTAACTGACGTCTTTTTTCCATCATAAACCGATCCACTTTTTCCAATTGACTTCTAAGGGAACGTTCTTCTTCTGTAATCTCAATTACGTCAGCTATTCCGCCATTGCGTATGATAATGCGTTTATCTGCCATAAGTGCCAAGATCGGATCATGTGTCGCCATCAAAACGATTTTTTCTTTTTTTACCAAAAGAGACAAGGCTTTCTTTCGATCAATCCCGGCATTTTCTATCTCATCGATGAGTACAATGGGGGATTGGCTTAATATCGCTGTATCGGCTATCATTAGGGCTCTCGATTGCCCTCCTGATAAGGATGTAATCGGTGTATCGGCAAGAAACGGTTCCCCTGCAAGGTGATTAGCCTCATCAATAATCGAAGCAACAGCTTCATCAATCGTCTCAATCATTCGACTTTGTGCATGAAGGGTTACAAATTCCTCCACTGTTAAGTCCATAACAAAATTCATATTCTGTGAGAGCTGTGCAACCAGTTTATTCCCTGAGGAGAACCGCCATTTGGTGTCTGGTGTCTCATCATTAATATGAATACGTCGTCCGGTAGGGGTATCTGCATTTGCTGTCCACTCAATATCTGCCAGCAAGCGACTTTTACCTGAACCCGTAGGACCTACAATGGCAACAATATCCCCAGTATTAATATGCAAGCGCTCATAATTTTCCGGTGTCTTCGATTTGTCCCAACCCGGCAATATGGTCAGAGACTGTACCCTGTCTTCTTCTTGAATACCAAGAAATTGACACATTTGTTCAAAATAGGCATAAAAGTCATCCAAGGACGCTTCCTCATCTATAGCGTATTCTTCCTTTTCTTCATCGCTCATGGCTGCATACGTTTCTAAAACACTTAACCCATGATTCCCAAAACGTTCAGCATGATCATCAAAATAAGTACCCATAAAAGGAAATTCTATGAGTAATGTTTCAATCGGCATTTCTATAATCTTTTTTTTATTCATGTTGATCACCCAAATCTATCTTTCTAACATTACCCATTTGATAGTCTTCGCCTATTCGTTTTTCGCCCAAACAATAGGAGCATAGTGCAGACGGCATGGAAAAGCGTAATTCCATTCCTTTAACGGATTCAATATCTTCTTTATCATCATGCATAAGCGTACTCAGTTCATATGCACCCTGACCTGTTAATCCATTGATATGCATAGTAATCGCTTTCGGATTCACAGAACGGACGCGTGATGCAAAGACTTCCCGTTCTGCTTGGGATACAATATCGCCTTTGGTGATAACCACCATATCCGCTGCTTTTAACATCGGACCAATTTTCTTTGGTGTGTTGATTCCCGACAAATTGTCTATGACACAAATCGCTTTGATTTCTTTTATATAAGGCGAACAACGATTACATAATCCTGCACTTTCTGTAATGAGTACATCTAAACTAAGGTGATTTCCCCATTGAACAACTTCTTCAATATTTGAAACAAAGTAATGGTCCGGACAAAGGGCACCTGATAACCCTTTTTTTACCGGAACGCCTATTTTTTCATAGAGAACATCATCATCTGTATAGAGACAATCGAATTTAACAACACCCACTTTTAAATCTCTTTGCTGCATCGCTTGTATTGTTTTGACAATGACGGCCGTCTTCCCTGATGAAGGGGGGCCTGATACAGTTATTAAATTCATCTATATACCTCCGTTAAATGTTGTCAAACACTTCTGTAACAATGTACCGATATCATTTTGACGAATGAACTCCCAACCAACCCACATATAGGTTTTATCCGGTGTAATGAGATTATCGACTTCAGGATGAACACTTGGAAATCGTCCGTTATGGCTTAACACTTCTCCCACTTCCTTAGATGCAAAGAAGTCCACGATTGGTTGTAGTTGTTCTTCCTTCTCAGCTTTGGTCAACATGAAAATAGGGCTGATAATTGCACCGTCTGACGGCCATATAGCTTGCATCGGTCCATTTCCTCGAACCATTTTTGTGAAGAAATACGGCATAATTGTGACTGCCGGTTGTTCCGGTTTTTTGTCAGATTTAACCATTTGAGACGGATGCATACTTCGCTTGAAAACCTTAGCAAGTTTCTTCACACCATCCATGCCTTTCATACGATAAATATTCAATAATATAGCATTGAATAAATCAAAATCTCCTACAGGAAGGCTAACACTATCCGCATAGATATCATTCAATAGTTCATCCCATGAATAAGGAACCGGACGACCTTCCAATGCATCTGTATTGACCAAAAACACAGCCGGAACGACACCAATCATTGAGTAATCTCCATCGGGATCTTTAAGACTTATGGTCTCATTTTCAAAATCCGAATTGTAGGCATCTACTTTCATCAAATCCTTGAACACCTTTGCCGCTTTGTAATGGCCCATAAGCGCCGGATCAAAAAAGAGATCAAATCCGGCAGATAAGAATACATCTGCCAGTTCGTCGGGGGATGCTCCTTCCACTAATTTATCCTTTAACCAATCAACGCCCATAGACGCTGCTTTTAACTCATAATCCAAACTTTCTTTATATTCCGGGGCTTGGTCTTCTAGCCAACCTTCAAACTTCTCTAAGAGAGGTATTCGAACCGGGCAAGGAAGAATCCCTTGGATTTGTATGTCCGCTTGTGCTTTACGTTCTCTCTCTACAAGCGTTGTGTCTGTAATCTGTTGTTTATCCTCAATAATGCCTTCTATTCCTTCGATAAGAAGCTTCAAGTTGATTTTCTTAGATGATGCAATCATTTCTAAGGTAAGCATTTTTCCCATGGTTTCCAATTGTTTCTGGTTTTCCACTTGATTTAATCCTTGTGCTATAAAAAAATCTTTTGTTTCCGGATGTTCGTGCACCACATCAAAGAGCGTGCTTTTATTTGTAATGGATAGCATAATCTAACTCCTTTATTCCAATTGATAACGCCGTGTCTTTCGTATCTATGTGCCTAGTATATCAGATAAACTACAAAAAATGTGTAGCCGTGGCTACACATTTTCGCATAATTCTTCGATTTTTTGTACAACTGCTTCTAAATCAAAGGGCTTTCTAAAGTAACCGGAAAAACCGGCTTCCATGATCCTGCTAATTTGTTCTTCCTTCATAAATCCGGAAAGCATAATTCCTTTGACCTCATTATTAATGGCTCGCATTCCTTGGAAGGATTCTAATCCATTCATTTTTGGCATGAGCATATCTACTAATACCACATCAATATCGCGCCAAAAACTCTTATACATGTCAATCCCTTCTTCTCCGTCATCTGCACAGAGCACTTCATATCCAAGACTTTCCAAGTATATTTCTAAGACATGCCGTATAACGGGTTCGTCATCCACCAATAATATTTTCCTCATTTTCTTAACAGAAATTACTGCATTTTCTACAGCACTTCCCTTTGTAACATTATCTTGAATATTGCCACTTTCTTCTCCTAGCGGTAAATGAATGATAAAACGTGTACCACCGTCCAATTCACTATGAACGATAATTTCTCCATTATGAGATACAATACTACCGAAAACTTCGGACAACCCTAGGCCTGTCCCCTTTCCAACACCTTTTGTTGTATAGAACGGTTCGAAAATATGTCCTATAGATTCACTGGGTATCCCATGACCGGTATCCATAAACATCAATCGAATATACGACCCCTGTTTTATATCAAATGAACTTTTCGCACAGTAGATGTCATCCAATTCAACAATTTTCGATTCGATGATTAGTTTTCCACCATCCGGCATAGCATCCCTAGCATTCAGACATATATTCAAGAATGCATTCTGTAATAGAGCACTATCTCCATAAATAATATGTTGCTTTTGTTCTAAATTCATAAAGATATCAATGCGCTTATCAATGACACGATTTAACAAACGAACTGCTGAACTAATCGGCTGTCGAACATCAATAAACGTAAAATTAACATCATCTTTCCTCGAATAGGCTAACAACTGTCTTGTCAGTTCTGAAGCTTTTTCTACTGTCTTAATAATCTCTTTAACATAGCCTTTATGGATATAAGTACGTTCACTGCCCTTCACTGTCTCTGATTCTTTGATTAATAACTGTGCATACCCCATAATTCCACCTAACATATTATTAAAATCATGGGCTACACCTCCGGCTAATGTGCCTAGTGCTTGAAGTTTTTGATTCTGCCTATTTCTTTCTTCTGTTATTTTTTGTAGGGTCACATCTTGAATGACAAAGATAACACCCCTAATTTTTTCTTCGTTTCCTGTAATGGTTGAATACCGCACTGAAAGATGCACTAATTCACCGTCTCGACGATAGTCAAGACTATCATAAGCTCCTTTTTCCGACTTTAACACGTCTTCCATCTGTCGAAATGGATTCTTTCCTTGTTCATCCATTACATGAAAAACCTTTTGTATTGGATGCCCATTAACACATGCGGCATCCTGTTGCGTCACTTCACTAAATCCGGGGTTTGCCTTTATGATTTTTCCCTGGGTATCTGTAATCAAAATCCCTGAATTTATTGATTCCATAATTGCCTTCAAAAATTCCCCACGTTGGTTCAATTCAACTTCTTGCTCCTTGATTGCCGACACCGCTGCATGAACTACCAATAAAATTATAATCGGTATGACAATCGTTCCTACTAGAACAATCGACCATGTATACTTATAATCATGAATAGCATATGTAGGAAATATACCCTTTATAATTATAATTGTAGCACCTGTCAATACTAGAGCATTGGCAATAATAAATGCAATCAGCATTCTTTTGTCAAACAAAAAACCAACACAAAAAAACGTTAGTAAATAGAGTATTGCCCAAGTTCCATAAGGTCCTGTTGTAAACAATAGGAAATAGCTGACAAACATTAGATAATAGATAATTGCACTATAGCGTCCTTTCATTGGAAGTATTTTTGAGAAGACTAGAATGAGAACAACAATATACACAATCGCTTGTATAATACCATTAAACAAAAGACCCCCATGGCTATATAGAACAGCACCTATAATTATCATCGGCATTCCTGCCAACAAGTAAAACACACACAAATAAGAGAACGTTGTCTGCTTCCAATAATCTTGATAACTTTTCTTCGATTGCAATTCGTCATGATCATACAATATTTCTTTTATCCACATGCTGATTCCATCCCATCCTTAATATTAACCTACTATAGGTTTATTCCAACGACGTAAACTGTTGTAAAAAATGATTTAGAATCTGGCCTGTTATCCCCCATATCTTTATGGATTCCAGTTCATATAAGACTATCTTTCGATATCCCATGTCCCATTCATCATGATAATTCTCCGGTATAAATAGCTCCTTAGCCGGAAATATTGCCTGTTTATTCCCTTGATTATCAATATCATAACTATAGGCTTTCAGCCTAAGTTTGAATTGTTCCGGTTCCATTTGTCTTAGACGTTCCAACGGAATACGAATGACTTTCTCAACTTCATCCGGATTGTAGTCAAAGTTCTTATATCTCTGTCCATTTTCTATAATTCCCACATAACAATGTATAATGGACTTTTGCTGGTGCATGAGTACACCAAGTTTACTTAATACCTGTATATCTTCCGGATAGACACCCAATTCTTCTACAGTTTCACGTACAGCAGTTACAGACATATCTGCATCTGATAACTCATATCGTCCTCCCGGAAAGCAGATATCCCCCGGTTGCGATACCTTCTTACTTCGTTTCTCAAAAATTATATCAAATCCTGATTCCGTTTCGATTAAAGGAATTAGGATGGAAGAATGATAGATATCACCTTCACATATAATGTTTTCCCTCTTAGATACTTCTTCCAATGCACTCATAATCTGTTGTCGTGATAGTTTCATGAACGTCACCTACTTTTACTGTCTTTTTTATATTTTAACACTTTTCAAAAAATATTTCACCGTTTTTTCATCCCACATTATGTTTTGACCCTGTCTACTGTACCGAGACGCTCGTATTCAGACGAATTATAAGAATGTATTAGCACACTAGGTCTAATATCCCCCCTTAACTATTGCTACCATTTTGCCGATATATAGTATATAAATGGATTGACATGATGTTTTCAAGGAGGAATATTTAATGAATAATGATTTGCAAATCAGCCAAAGTCTATTCAATGCTTCTCATTTACCACTTGATAAAGAAGCTAAGAGTAAAGAATCATCAAAAGCAACCACAAAAACAGCGACACCTAATACGTCATCTGCCGTTTATGAATCCGGAGAAAAAGAAAAACCCGCAAGCGTTACCTATAAAGTAGACATGGATAAAATCCGAGCAATGAAGGAAGAATCCGAACAACGTATGATTGAACTGTTCCGTCAAACCACTTCCAAAAGTGTAGAAGGCCAAATTGGTGGTGCCCGTCGTCTCCTTATCAACTTAAAAACTTCGACGACTACAGAAACAACCTTAGAAATCGAATATACGGATGAAGACGTCAAACAAGCGCAAGCAGATATTGCCCCCGGTGGCTATTGGAGCCCGGAAGCGACGTCAGACCGCTTGATCGAATTTGCTAAAGCACTTTCCGGTGGTGATCCCGAAAAAGTCGGTATACTTCGTGATTCTTTTGATAAAGCCTTCAAAGAGATTGAAGAAATGTTTGGAGGTCAGTTACCGGACATTTCGTATTCAACCTATGATATGACAATGGATAAGTTCGATGCTTGGGCATCCGGTAAAGAGTCCAACGAAGAATCTGGTGAATAGACATGTGTAGCCGTATGACACTAACACTCGATGACGATAGCCTTAAGCAATTCCTATCCGATACCTTTGACATTCGTCATATGTATGAACTGACTCATTCTCCAAAATATAACATAGCCCCATCGCAATCTTTATTAACCGTTATCGGTGTCAGGGGCCGATACCGAAGCGGCTATATGCGATGGGGCTATGTACCGCCATGGAGTCATGATTTATCTTCCGGTTACCGTATGATTAATGCCCGTAGTGAAACCGTTCATGAAAAAACAGCATTCAAGGAATCTTTCCTCAAACGCCGATGTATTATCCTTGCCGACAGTTTTTATGAATGGCGTCACGAAGGTTCCCGTAAGATTCCCTATCGTTTTCAACTCAAAAATCAGCAATTTATGCCTCTTGCCGGCCTATATACAACACATATGAGTGAGCAGGGAGAAAAAATAGCTACCTGCACTATTCTCACGTGTGAAGCTAACACAATTATGGCTCCTATTCATCATCGGATGCCGGTTATTCTACAGCCGGATTCCTTCGCTTCTTGGCTTCTGGATGACGCATCTATCGATACGCTTCGTTCGATTATGCATCCCTATTCAAGCGATACGATGACCTGTTATGCCGTTAACCCCATCGTTAACTCTGCGAAAATTGATGATCCACGTTGTATCGAACCACCCTCTCAACCTTCAAGTCAACAGCTTCATTTATTCGACTAGTCTATCCTCATGACGTTATACGATATGTAGGATAGGCTAAATTTATGTCCTCATTTTCTTCCACCATTTTTAGAACATTTTCCCATATTTTTTCCACACTGGACCGTCGTTGTTTAGGTGGACAAAGATAGCGCATAGTTAGTTGAACACCACTTTCTTTGACGGCCAAATAAACAATAGGCGTTAAATTATTATAATGAATCATATAACGGCGTGCCGCCTCTTTGACTTGTCGATCTGCTTCTCCTGAAAGATGCATAGAATTATGATTCACAATGTCTGTAAGCAATTCCTTCGTCTTACGCCAATTACTTTCAAAGGTTATCAGTACCTCTATCTCATTCCATATGTATTGAAACCCCTTATTATAGTTAATAACCGGGTAAGTGAATATAAAGCCATTGGGAACATCAATAATCCGTCCTGTACTTTGTTCTGCTTCACCACCCATATGAACCTCCATTAAGGCGAATTGAAACATACGAATATCAATAACATCACCACCATGATCACCGATACAGATTCGATCCCCCACCTCAAAGGGGCGTCTTAACATAAGGAATAACCAACCGGCAATATTGGAAAAAATATCTTTCAGAGCAATGGCAAGTCCGGCAGAAACTAATCCGATATAGGTGGTCCAATTCACCGATGTTCTTGCCCATATCAAAAGAAGAAGAATCACGTAAATCGTACTAAAAATATAGTAAATACGTTTTCGTGTATTATAGTAACGCTCATTATTCTGTATGGTTCGATAAAGAAGTCGATTAATCAAATTAATCAGCACCATAATAATGATTAACCACAATACAGAATATAAAATTTGTGTAATATAAGGATTTTCCTCTAAGAATTTTATAATTTTCGCCACTTTCTCACCCTCTTTACGTCTTTTGTATACAAAATACAAATTTAATGTTGACCAAATATCAATTTCATGTATAATAGTAGTTGATATTGATTATCGTTTGCACTTTGTTATTAATTAGTATTTCTTGTCTGTTGTATAGTTTTATTATATACGTTATACTATTGACATACAAGTTAATAAAGGGTAACAGTGCAAATTTCTATAGACAGCAGTATTCTTGTGGAATAAGCATGCCATTTGAATCCTGTCCGATGAGTAAAAAAGGAGGAAGACTATGCTACATTCACTGACTCTAGTCCTCTCCGGCCAAGCCGGTCAAGGGCTAGCAACTATTGAAACACTCGTGGCAAAAGCCATAAAGAAAGACTATCATGTATTTAGTACAAAAGAAGTCATGAGCCGCGTAAGAGGTGGGAACAATACAACAGAAATTCGCATTGCTTCAAAACCGGTCTATGCTTACAAACATACGATCGATATGCTGTTTTTATTGAATGACCATGCGTTCTATCGTCTTCATGACCGTGTCAATGAAAAGACTGTCATTTTTGGTGAAGAAAGTTTTATCGATCCAAAAGTTGTTGATGAAACCGGTGCTACGTTCAAGGAATTTAATCTAAAGGACATGGCTTCTGAAGCCGGTAGTGTTCTTTTTAGTAACACAGTACTATTCGGATTCATCAGTGGTTTGCTCGATCTTGATAAAGATTATTGCGAACAACTGATTCGTGAACGTTTCGCCAACAAAACTGAGAAAATTATTGAAAATAACATCGAAGCCTTTAACCTTGGTTTCAAGCCGGGTAAAGAGTTTGAACATGATGCAGGCTTAGAAAAAACAGATGCCGTGTCCAATCATACCATGCTTAATGGTACAGAAGCCATTAGTATCGGTGCTTTAGCCGGTGGTGTGAACTATATCTCTTCATATCCAATGTCACCCGGAACGGCTGTATTAGAATATCTTGCAAATAAAGGCAATGACTTCGGTGTTGTCGTTGAACAGGCTGAAGATGAAATTGCAGCTCTTAATATGTCCATTGGTAGCTGGTATGCAGGCGCACGTAGTATGATTACTACTTCCGGTGGTGGTTTTGCTCTCATGGAAGAAGCCGTCAGCTTATCCGGTATTACTGAAACACCTGCTGTTATACATATCGCTCAACGTCCGGGTCCCGGTACAGGTTTACCTACCCGTACAGAACAAGCCGACTTAAATCTGGTTGTCTATTCCGGTCATGGCGAATTTCCAAGAATCGTATTGGCTCCGGGTTCTCTCGAAGATGGTGTCTTGTTAACACAACGTGCCTTCTATCTTGCAGACAAGTACCAAGTTCCTGTATTTGTCCTCAGCGACCAATACTATGTTGATACAAAATCTACCATTAAACCTCTTGAATTAAGCGATGAATCCTTGGAATCCTTTGTTGTGAAAAGTGACACGGATTACCTTCGATATAAGCTTACAGATAACGGTATTAGTCCACGCGCGATTCCGGGCTATGGCGACGGTCTTGTTAAAGTTGATAGTGATGAACATGATGAACGTGGTAGCATTACCGAAGATTTCAATGTTCGTATTGCCATGAATGACAAACGTCTCGGTAAAGAAAAGTACATTCTTGAAGACTATATTGAGCCCGAACTCATTGGTTCCAAAGACTTCAAGAAACTGGTCATTGGCTGGGGTTCTACTTACGGTGTACTCAAAGAAGCCGTCGAATCCTATGATGGTGATGATATCGCTTTCTTACATATCAAGGAAGTCTTCCCACTACATCCTGACTTGGCTAAGTACATTGATCAGGCAGATGAAGTCGCCTTATTCGAAATTAATGCAACCGGACAACTGGGGAATCTTATCAAACTTCACCTCGACCGTAACATTACAAACCGTTTCTTAAAATATAACGGTATGCCGTTTACCATCGAAGAAGTGGATTCCAAGCTTAAGGAGGTGTTCTAATGAAACCTTATGAATTTGATTATGATTTGGACATTGCATGGTGCCCCGGATGTGGGAACTTTCAAATACGTAACTCAATCGTAGACGCATTAAGAGAACTGGAGATTGATCCGACACAGCTCGTTTTATCCTCAGGTATCGGTCAAGCGGCCAAAATGCCACAATATATTAACACCAACTACTTTAACGGTCTTCATGGTCGTGGGTTAACCGTTGCTGTAGCTGTCAAATCTGCTAACCCTGAATTGACAGTCATTGCTGAAGGTGGTGACGGTGATATGTACGGTGAAGGTGGTAACCACTTCCTCCATAATATTCGCCGTAATCCGGACATTACGCACTTGGTGCATAACAACATGGTCTATGGCCTCACTAAAGGTCAAGCGTCACCAACGAGTCCCTTAGACTTCGTAACTCCTGTTCAAGTTAACGGTGTGCGTAATCAACCCTTTAATCCATTAGCTGTTGCCTTAAGCTTAGGTGCAACCTTTGTTGCCCGTGCTTTTTCCGGTGACCAAAAGCAAACGACTGAGATTATCAAGCAAGCCATCCAACATGAAGGCTATGCTCTTGTTGATATCTTCCATCCATGTGTAACGTTCAACAAAGTCAACAACTTCCGTTGGTTTAAGAACAACACCTACTATTTGGATGACGATTATGATCGTAGTAACGTTACTGCCGCTATGGAAAAAGCTCTTGATTTGGAAAAATACGCTCTAGGTGTTCTCTATCAAAACACTGAACGTAAATCCTTCGAAAAACAGGTCACTGTTTATGAAAAGGATCCGACTCCTATTGTTAAACGTACAAGGGATTTGGCAAAAGTTAATGACCTACTCAGAACACCAAGTGATCCAACTATGTTGAAGAAATAAACTGCCCAGACATTATGTTATCATTATAGAAAATAAGATGTAATAAAAGCTATATAAAGAAGAAAGGCTCCCCTTATGGTCGACATGTAATACACTAACATGTCACGCATAAGGAGGAGCCTTTCTTTTTTCACTTTATTATTTCGCTCTGCTTTTTCCTTTGAAAAATTGATCCCAATTCCCTTTCGCATCATATAATGCAACCAATATATAAATACACGCTGTAAAAAATCCTAAAATCATCATGAGCACTGTCCAAATAATTGATTTAATCGTATTTTTCTCCCGATAAAATATCCACATAGAGAATAAGCTAAAACCCACATATAAATCAATCATCGACATGACGCCCCAAGGATTTGACAATAGTTTTTTTCCATCTTCTAGAAAATCACCATTTACAAATCCATTAACCAGTCCAACAATCATCGCCAGTAACCCTATCCAGGTAATTCCTTTAGTAATTTTCATCTCTCATCCTCCTATTCGTTTTGGTCGAGTCACGATTGACACGACGCTTTTATTTTTATCCCTTCGCTTATTCTGCTCAGGATATGCTACCTCGCCTTCATATGCTTCTATTATATCACTTATGTCCTTGATTATGAAATAATGTACTCTCTATAGAGCTATTAACAGTAAGGTCGTCCTATGGGAAAACAAACAAATAATTCATCTATTTATGAGCGTCCCAATACACTAGCCTTCCCGCTATTTTTCCAGATTCAAAAATCATCGTTACAGATTTCGGTAGGGCAAGTCGAATACCAGAATTCATTGAGCTGAACCAAAAACTCTGTAAGCACAAAGAATACATATTGAACACCATTCGCCTCAGAATGAGCAATACAAGAATAGAGGCTGTCCGTAACAAAATAAAGTTGATTGTGTGGAAAGCATATAAACCATACTTTGAAGTACCATCTTCTAAGGTATCAATAGCACCGTCAGGGGTCCGGATATAGATTTTGTTGCTTAATATCGTTCTCTTAAACTCTTCAGATAGGTCAATATTCCTTACCAGCCTTGATCCACAATATGTTTTATAAACATGGATCTAATCAATACATCAATGGATGAAAGGAAAGATTTTTAATAGGTCAGGGCATTTGCCTATTTACAGCAATACGAAGGATTACAGGTTAATTGAAATTTAGGAAGGCGTTCATTTAGAGAAATATTATTGGGGATGTACCGGATGCGGATGCTGTCGGTTATATTAACCCATTTAGGGGATATGAATACCAGCGGACCTTGCCAAAAACAAAGAAGGAATTTCGTATAGAATCAGGCTTTTAGACGAGAATATGCTAAAAATAGATATAAAGAACTCTTAGGCGCTCGAACCGATAAAAATGATTAGCGTGGCTATGATAAAGCAGCTTTAGAAGAATTGACTAAGGACCTAGGTCATAACATGTTGGATGTGGTCATTTATAAGTATTTAATATAAAACTATTTAAAAAATGCATCATTGTATTTTTCATGATAAAATAATAATAAAACAATAACTAGTGTGCCGGCACGTTCATATTTGAACAAATAATGCAGAATGTTTTTTCATAGGCAAGGCGCTGGAATGAGGCGATGCGGTGGCATCGTCGATTGACAGCAACGATGTCCTATGGGAAAACAGGCAAATAATTCGTCTATTTATGAGCGTGTCAGTACACTAGGCATTAAGAAAATAATGGAAATGTCGTAAACACCTCCAATTCGTGGATATTTACGCATTTTAGGAATTGTCTGTTATGCGTAATTACAACTCGGTATAGAAAGGACTTAATATGCCAGAACAAATAACAAGATATAATGTACTATTGTCATGTCCAACAGACATCATAGATGAAATCGATGTTGTTCATGAAGCTATAGAGAATTTTAATAACTTTATTGGAGATGCCAATAACATTGGTATTAAGATTATACATTGGTCTACTCATTCATACCCTGAATCGGGTGGTAAACCCCAGGAATTACTTAATGAGCAGATTGTAAGAAATTGTGATGCTGCCATTGCAATATTTTGGACACGCTTTGGCACTCCAACTGATAATTACGGCTCTGGTACAGAGGAAGAAATTGAAGAACTAATACAAATGGGGAAGCAAGTATTTGTTTATTTTAGTGATAGAAGTTTGAATCCTTCAGAATTTAATCCTGATGAGTTAGAGAGGGTCAACGAGTTTAAAAACAAATATAAAGATAGAGGGATTTACTGGTGTTATAAGGACATAGAAGAGTTCAAACGCTTACTTACTAATCATGTTTCTATGCACTTCATGAAGAAACTTTCATCTGATGAGAACGAAACACAGGAAGATTCAACGAGTCTCATGATTCGTAGTCTAAACATTGACAAAATTGTTGATAACTTATATCTATCTAATAGGCAATATCTAGAATCAAGGTATTTAAGTGAATCTAAGGAAAAGATTTCTGATTTTTTCATGGATATCACTTCAATGAGTGTACCAGAACGTGCAGTATTAGTACCAGACGAAAAAGAAGGTAAGCTTAATTCAATTGCTAATCAATTGTCTCACCTTAATTTGAGTGATTCTTTCGGTACAAATTCTCAGTATGAAGAAGTTTCACCATTAGTTATAGAAATATTATCAAAGTTCTATACTGAAAATATCGATGAAGAACTTGATGAGGATTTTTTCAAACTCGGTAATTTAAAGACTAGCCTTAGTATGCTTGGTGGTGGTCCGTTTGGTACTTCACCATCTAAAACATTATCAGGAACAGAGGAGGAAAAGAACAAATATCATGCAATAACGGAGTTGCATGAAAAAATTCTTGAGTATTACGATGCAATAGAATACTTCGGATATCTTGATTCTCTATACTGGTTTAGCGGAGTGATTTCAAATGTTGGAACCAGATTTGATGAAGATGTTGATATAAGTATTTATATTGAACAGGATTGCTTAGTCAAGCCTTCTGATGTAATGATACCTGGAGATTATTTTATTGATAAGATTATCGGTTCTTTTAACTACTTCTTTGTACCTCAAAAAACGTCACGAATTAGTGAATATGCTGATTATCCTGAACGTCCTGTGATACCGAATCCTAACATTCCTATTGGATTGATGGGAAAATCATACGAAGAGGAATTAGAAGAGTTAAGAGATGATTTTCATGAGAAAATTGAAAATACATTTGTTTATGAAGTGTTTGAAGAGGATGAATATGATGTGATTAAGTTTAATGTCAGTTATATTAAACACAGTTCAAGTATAAATTTTCCTTCTTTTTTGTTATTTAAGCAAAAGCCTAAGAAATTAATATATAAGATCGTATCAAAACATTCAAATAGAATACTAGAAGGAGAAATAAAAGGGTAGTAGCAAAAGTGTCGTTGTAACTACGCATAACAGCGAGTTGACAACATGCACAGGAAATCGGATGGATGTGCACTTCATCAACTCACGGAACGTTATGTAAAATTCAGAACTTTGTAAAGGAGGTGGGATAATGAAAAACTTAAAATTAGGTGAGATTATATTCGATATTAAGATGCTGAATCTGTGTGCATGGTTGACAGTTCTAGTGGCCTATATTACACCTTATCGGATTGGTGATAGTGGCAAGTATATGTATGGATATCCTTTTCCATTCATTCAGATTCATCCACTAAGCACATCTCGAATACCTCTTTTGGGATCAGGTTTAAACTTGCTGATGTTTTTTATTGATTTATATGCAATCTATATTTTGATAAAAATAATATCCAGTATTGTTCATAGATTTAAAGGTGAACAGGGCGTTGGATGACGGATGTTATGAACATCCCACAACATCCGATTTCTAACACTCAATTCGCTAACCGAATCACCTCTGCATTATCCCATCCAAAGGGTCCCGGGCATAAGCAAAGGCTGTAAGCTCCTTGGCGTGTTAAAGCGAAGAACATTATACGCAATTTTAATCTGTGCATAGAATAGGGAGGGTTTATGTATCGTAAAGTATTGCTTTTATTATTTCCATTTATAATGATACTTATATCAAGTTGCAGTAATTCAGATATTGCAGCTGAATTCGATTTGCTACAGGACGACTATAAGACTCTTTTAATAGATTATGATAATCAGGTTGAAGAGAGTAGACTCCTTGAAGAAAATCTTAATGAACTTAGCGTCGACTATGATAATAGTACAGCAATTATATCAGACTTAGAAGGTGAGTTGTCACAATTAGAGCAGGCTAATTTGAACTTAATGAATGAGAATAAGAAGTTGTATGATGAGTCGAACCAAGAAATATGGGGATTGGAAAACGAAGCTTATATGAGTTCGAAAGCGGCAGTTTTTTGGGAACAGGGTTTTAGATTGAATTTTCAAGGTGAACCTTCCTTTGTGTGTGATGTAGAGTCTTTTGCAGATTTGAGAATCGGAGATACTCTTAGTATGGCTATTGATAAATATGGAAGAGATTTTGAGGTTAATTTCTCAGATGATGGATTCGAGCCGATAGTCGCCTTCGAAGAAGTAGCTTTTAGTATCAACGAGAGCAATTATTGCATAACAGAATTATTCTTAGCGTCAGATAAGTATGAAACACACCTTGGTATTAAGTGTGGAGATAATGCAATAGATTCAATCAATAGGTATAGTGAAGTATATAAATCTAATAAAGATGGTTCAATACATCCTGAGTATCCTGAATGGTTATTCGATCTTGGTGATGGATATGTCATTCAATTTTATTTAGACACAGAAGAATTAACAGAGAGTTCAATAATAACTAGAATGAATTTAAGGAATTTCTGGCATGGAGAAGTTTGACAAGTAGGGACGATTTTCCATTGACCACCAAAGGAAAAGAACAGGCTGAATTGTTGGGTGATTGGATTTACAAGAATGAAAGAGTCGATATAATACTGTCTAGTCCATTGTCACGTGCAAGCAGTACTGCTGAGTCTATTGGAGAAAGGTTCGGGATAAATGTCATATACGATGATGAGCTAATGGAATGGAATAATGGATTGCTTGCAGGTTTAGAAAAAGAAGAAGCGAATAGATTATATCCTATACCTCTAGGTGGAAAGAAGCCGCATCATGAATTGGCTGAGTCCGAATCTATGATAGATTTTCGTGCTCGAGCTGAGAAGTTTTTATCGCGTTTGTTTGAAGAATATGCTTCAGTGGAGAATGTTTGTTTTGTGACTCATGGTGGAATGAGTAATATGTTGTATAGATCATTGCTCGGTTTACCGATAACATCAGGACATTCAATTTCTTGTGGTGATACAGCGTTGAATAAGTATAGAATAACCAACAGTGATTGCCACATCGAATATCTTAATAAGAGTGAGCATCTACGCATTTGATTAACTCCAGATGTCTTGATAGCTGACGAGATAGCACTTCATCCAACACCATATTGACGCTATCTTCAAAAGGCACAAATTTGTATATATAAACTTGTTATGTTATAATTTATCATAAGGTCAATTATGAGGGATTGAGTAACTTATTAATTTTCACCAAAGGAGAGTATAATCAAAAAAATTGGAGTATTCTTAATTTTAATATTATGTTTTCTTTCTGTTCCTGTAAATGCGAAACAAGATACAAAAGCAGAAAATGATAGATACAAAGATCAATTAGAAAAAATCATATCAAAAAAATCTCTAGATAAGAATCAATCCAATAATTATTTAAAAGAGCATATTTCATTTGATAAAGAAATTACATTAGACTTAATAAAACAAAGTTATGATGAGATGATTTTAGTAAGTAAAAAAGAATCCACAGATGATTTGTCAACTGATGAATCATTAACTTCTGATGTTTATGCAACCAGATCATTAACACCAACAATTGTTAATAAGGTTTATTCTGAAGAATACATTTGGTATGGCATGCTTATTGAGCTTACAACAAAATTAAAGCTAGAAAAAATTACAGTTTACGATTCTTCAACTCAACAGAACATAACTTATATAAAGATTATTGAAACAAGAACTGATTGGGACTCTGATGATCCAATGGGCGATGGATGGGGTATCTCACTATACAAAATTGATGGTCTTGTAGTTCAAGCAGGTGATGAGTATCCTAGCGGGTCCAAAACACCTATTAATGACAGTTTTGTAAAGTACACTAATTATGCATGGTCTAATGGATATTATTCTAGATCCTATACGCCAACTAACTATACTCAAGCTGTCGAAGGTTTAATTGTTGGTTATGGAATGTATGAAGCACAATATACTATTATAGTGGAAGAGCAAATGTATCCATTCAACGATCCAATTACTCATACTCAGGATGTTTTTAATAAACATATTGTAAGTTATGGCGCTATCCAATAACTAAAATACCTACAATACATATAAGCACATTAACATTAATCCCTCATAATAGCTTTTTCTTTTATTATATGTTTCAAACAAAAAGTGTTAATTCTATTGGAGAATTCCGGCAAATATAATGCGAGGAGGCATTCTAATGAATAAATATTATAAAATCATAAAACTTGCAATTACTTTTTCAATTTTTATATGTATATTAATAATTGATTATACATTGCTTGATCATGGTCTTTCAATTACAAAATTACATTTATTATATTCAACGATCTCTTTTTTAACTATCTTATTAGGTGCAATTATTTCGATCAACTTGAACAAAAAACTTTCTTTTAAGCTGAATAAATTTCTACTAATTGCATCGGTTTTTTTGATTGTAATATGTATTATTCCTGTAACTTATTGGAGAATAAATCACCCTTATACTTCTGCTGCCGCTTATAACAAGATAATTCTTATGGTACTTGCATCTTCAAGAATGAATTTAATCATGTGTTTTTTAACAGGTGTACTAGTATCTCGAACAATTACTTTCAAGAAATAATTTGAATTATTCAATTACATTTACTTTTGATTTTCATGAATTTCTAATAAGTCATTGTCTCGATAATTCTATAGCAAAAATCTTGTTTTCTACTTGAGGATATTTCATAATTCTAAACAGCTCATCGGTAGATAAAGTAATTGAATGCAAGTCTAAAAAGGGTTAAAAGTGCCCTTAATGAGTTGAAAACCACTTTTTCTGTGGATAAGTTGCTTTTCTTAGAAATATCTCCTTTGTTTGTTTTGACTTGCTTACGCAGCTTTTTCAGCTTCGTTTGATTTATATAAACGATTTGCCAACATGGCAAGACACGAAATATCAATAAATACTTTTGCTCTCTTTCTTGTCGCAACACGCAGATTGTCTAATGCATAATTATCTTTTAAATCTCCGAACGTTCTTTCAACAGAAGTTCGCTGATTATAGAGTTTCTGGAACTTTTCAGTTCCACGAAAGGGAGCGGTATTGAACCTTGGATCATCTTGGATTCTTACTTTTCCAACATAACCACTTTCAGAGGATGTACACCATGAATGGCCCATGATGCATTCACATTTCCCTGTTGCCGCCAGACAAAGTAAGCGAATGGTTCCATTGTCATTGCCGCCATATGTATACGGATGATTCATCGGACAAACAAGCTGTCCATCCCAGTTAATACCTTCTGGTGGGATTTTTGTAGCTCGCTAATTTAATGAAATAACCGCTTGAGCCTTATAGTCTGAATGGATACTTTCATAAATACGTGGTACATCATAACCGGCGTCCATCATGTTGTGTTTAGACCTGATGGTTTCATCGTAGTCATCCATCATCTTCTGGATTAAAGGTTCGTATGCATCAATCTTTGAGGCATCGATAGCAACATGATCAAGTCCAAGGAGACCAAGATTTCGAGCTTTTGAAAACAGGGTCATCTTTAATTCTACTTACAAGAGCCTTGATTTCCGGTAGTTGTTGCACTTGCATCCCTATAAGGCTGCGAAGCAAATGTTCTTTTTCGTAACCTTTTGGTCCTCGTTTATGAGGATTATATGGGTAATACTGATGTAAAAGAGTAAAATCCATGAAGCTAAGAATAGCTTCCAGATGATTTAATGGGCGAATTTCCATATAACCATCTAATGTAAAAAATGAATGTTGTCGATACATATTCTGCAGTTTCCTCCGTTTAGGTGTGGATATTTTTCGCAGAATATATATCGGATCGGGGTAATCTGCTTTTTATATGTTCAGCAAATCCTTTTATATCAACGTTCTAGAAATATGAAATTGTCTCACTTTATTCATAGCCAATACACGTTTTTAGTTACACTCCCGACTCATTATAAAAATATTATATACGAATGTATGTTCTTTGTCAATAACTGGGCATACTTTTGTAATGAGTTACCAAGGTAATAAAGTAAGAACCCTTTTGCTGACCTCAGCAAAAGGGTTCTTACTTTACACGCATGATAACTTCATAATCGAGTTTCTTTTTCCGTTCTTTCCAATCTGGCATATACAGGCTTAGAAGATCATAAAATTCCTTACTATGATTCGGATGAATAAAATGAATGAGTTCATGTAATAATACATATTCAATGCATATTGTAGGCGCTTGATAAAGATAAAAATTGACAGTAATCTTACTCTTTTCTGGCAAGCAACTTCCCCACATAGTCTTCATTTTTCTTATAGAAATACTCGGTTTTTCGTAGTCATATTTCTTTATAATAGAATATAATTTATCCATTTTTTTATTTATTTTTTCAATTAAAGCATCTCTAATAAACTTATCAAATTGCTCTTTGATAATATGTTGTTTATCAAAATCTAGCGTTTCGATATATATTTTATCATTATCGTAATATACTTTTTTTTGAGCTGCCTTTTTTATAACTACAATGGTATCAATACCAAAAAATTTTACTGACATACCACTTTTTAAATCAACGATATTCTCAACTCCAGCAGTTTTCTGATATTCCTTTAACTTTTCACTAATCCATTTACTCTTTTGATTTAAAAACGATATTATCCACTTGTCAGATACATTTAAAGGCACAGAAATTGATACCTTTCCATCAGGAAAAACCTTTAATCTAGCATTCTTAACTTTTTTGTGATAAACACTCACATTTATTTTGACATTTTCGCTAAGCACAATGCTAATACTATCCATAATTAAAACCTCTTTTGTGCAATCGACATCAACTTCTCTAATAATAAATCTAATATCTCATCACTCAAATCAAGATTATTCTCTTCCATGAAGTCAAATAAATTATCATCCAGTTTCCCTTCAATTTTATCAATTACAATTTTACTATTTCGCCAATCACGTTTTGCATTTTCTTTTACTGTCTCTTTAACATCCAATGATAACTCAGCTATTTTTTCTTCAAAAGCCAAATCAATTTCATCAATAAGTTTCTCTTTAAACACCTTTAATATTGAGCCGTAAAAAGACTTCGCATCACTATCATTAGAAATAATGCTTGGGTAACTACTTGTTGTTCTACCTTCTCTAAAGTTTTCTGTGATATCTTCCATGTTTTTATAATAGGCATCATCATTTCGATCATTTAAATACTCATCAATCGTTTTCTTAATTCGCTCTGAAAATGTTAAAAACATAATAGGATCATCATGCTCAAATGTACTAATTTCGGATATCATTCTAGTTTTCATTGAATCAGCTTTGGCACGTTTATCACCACCAAAAATCTTTAATTGCTCTTCCATCTTTTGCTTATCGAGAATGCTAAGAGGTTCTACAACAATGCGTACGTCTTCTGAACTGACATAAGTGTCCAAAAGCTGTCTTATACCATCCTCATATTTACTAAAATCTACGCTATCATTGTATCTTAATGAAATAGCACTTCTTAACTTAACAAAGTGTAGGAGTTCTTTTCTATATTGTTCAGCTTGATCATATCCTACCAGTTTAAAAAGTTCGTAACTTGCGTACATATAATCAACACATTTTGAGTATTTGCGTAGTCTTTCATAGAAATCATTTCTTAAGCCATCATTTTCAAGAAATTCCTGCCATACGTTTGAACGCATTTCGTTTCTATCTATCCCGTCAAACAATGCCCATAAATCTTTATGAGCTAGCTCTAATTTTCTTTTCTCATCTTCTGGACCAAATATGGCATTCTTGATATCTTTTTCATCATATCCATCAAAACCTGATTCGCTATCACTATATAGATCAAGAGCTGAATTTAACTTTTTGAACACACCCCAATAATCAACAATCAGACCAAATTCTTTACCTTCATAAAGTCTATTCACCCTTGCTATCGCTTGTAGTAAACTATGTTCCTTAATGCTTTTATCAATATATAAAACAGAGGCTATTGGTGCATCAAATCCAGTTAATAGTTTATCAACAACTATCAATAGGTCAATTTCGCCGTCTTCATCCTTAAAAGAGCCAGTTACTGATTCTTCATATGCATCTGTATTCTTTCCGAACAACGGCTCTACTTCTGACTTAAAAAACTCTTCAATTTTCTTCAGTCCTTTTTTAGAGGTATTATCTCCATTTCCTTCTGGTTTTACACCACTTGTAATTACAACTGCTGGATTAACACCTTCAAAATTCTTAAGAATGTTATACATCTCTATCGCATAAGGTCGTGAAGAAACAGTCAGCATAGCCTTTTGTCTTTTTGGCTTCAGATAACGCATAAAATGCTCATAAAGATCAAAAGCAACCATATAAATTCTTTCATTGGTTTGAGCTAGTGCAAAAAAACGGCTCCACTTTTTCTTAAGATCTTCTGTCTCTTTTTCGGTTAATGACGAAGTAAGATATTTTAAATGATCATTTATTTTATCACTTTTAACATCTTGCTTAATAACTCTTCCTTCATAAACAATAGGAACAGTTACTTTATCCTCAACAGCATCTTCTAAAGTATATGAGTCAATCTTTTTCCCGAACTTCTTATAGGTATTTCTTTTTTCTTTACCAAGCAACGGAGTTCCTGTAAAAGAGATTTTAGGAGCATTAGGCAATGTATGTGTCATATATGTGTTTAACTTTCCATAATGAGATCGATGCCCTTCATCTATCAATAAATAAACGTTATCACTCTCATCCACATACTTTTCTTTCATTGCTGCTTCAAACTTGTTAATAATCGTTGTAATGACTGTATTTCCTTTTTCTTTTAATAAGCTAACGAGTCCCTTTCCTGTAGTTGCTCTAACAGGTGACATGCTCGTATTTATAAAATTATCACGCATTTGCTTGTCTAGACCTTTTCTATCAGTCACCATAACAAATCGAGGATTTTTTATATCAGGGTCTTTTTGAATCATTTTAACAAGCATAATCATTGAGATTGTTTTACCTGATCCTTGAGTATGCCAAATAACACCATCTCTAGTATCAGCATCATCAAGACCTTTGATTCTAGCAATACATTTATTTACAGCAAAGAATTGTTTATATCTTGCTATCTTCTTAATATTGTTATCATAGATAATAAAGTGTTCAATAATACTCATCAGCCTCTTTTTATCTAATAATGAAATCATGGCTCTATCTTGTTCTAATATTTGACCATCTGGTGAAAACCTCTTACATTGTTCTTCTAGCCATAATCTATTGTCTTCTTTCCAGAAAGTAAAGTGCTTTGCAGGTGTACCACAAGTTCCATATAATAATTTATTTGGATTAACAGCTATAACTATTTGAGCGAACTTAAATAATTGAGGTATAAAATCTGGTTGCCAATTTCTTATGTTTTGGTGGACTCCCGCCATTACGTCTATTGAAGATTTTTTACATTCAATAACAGCTATAGGTATTCCATTAATCATCAAAACTATATCTGATCTAGCGAACTTACCATTCATTCTTTCTACTTCAAATTCTTCCGTAACCTGAAAAATATTATTTTTAGTATTCTTGAAATCTATAAAATGAATATCAAAGGATTGCAACGCGCCATCAGGTAGTGTTTGCTCAAGACTCATTCCCATACAAAGAAGATCATATATTCGCTTATTAGTCATAGTAAGCCCACCGACTATTGGCATATCTAACTCTTTTATTGCTTTTTCTATAGAGTCAAGAGAAAACTGTATCTCTTGACCCTTGTATTCAAAACGCTGACTTAACAAAAATTTTCTAAGGACATCTTCAAAAATAACCCTAGATTTATGTTTCCTTAGCTTCTCTGCATCTGCTCTGGAGACAAAATCATAGCCCATTTGAGAAAATATCTTTAGCATTCTATTTTGACTCTCCGGTCGCTCATTAAAAATATTATGGTTTGGCATGATAATCCTCCTAACTCATGTTTGTCGTTCTTACTTTTCCTGTCAGTAATAATTGCATAAGTGATTTTTTCTTCTTAATTTGTTTCTCAAGTTCATCCTTTAGTAATTTGATTTCTTCATCTACTGCTGAAAGTATTCTTGCTATTTCTAATTGTTCTTCTGGCTCTGGAATTGTTATATTAAGTTTTAAAAAATCTTTCTTGCTCATTACTCTATTTCTTCCCGCACCACCTGGCGATATATCCTGCAACTGCTTTTTAAATCTTTTTTGCAAAATAAAATATTTAAAGAACTCAGGAACATTACCATTCACAAATTCATATGTTGGAAACCTGTGCGATACAAGTTTATCGTCATCATAACAGTCAGCTATAGCAACAGCATGTTCCCATGCAAAAGTAATATTTATAATCAAATCATTTTCTTTCACTTTATATAGTACTTCCATCGCATTTTCTTCTGGATTAGCAATAAACTCATGAAAAGTTCCTTTTCCATGGCTTCTCAGTCCTAATCTCCAATAACCTTTGGAAGGCTTACTAATTTTTCTTACTTTGTTTTTCAAAACTTCACCCATTTGAACCCCATTCCAAGGTCGTTCAAAACCATTTAATCTCTTGAAGTCTTTGCTTTGTGCGTTTAATAACGTTTGAATCAAAAACTTTTTTTGCTTTAATTTTTCTTCAACAAGTCTTCTTTTCAAGTCTATTATATTATCTTGTGTAGATAGCACACTAGCTATTTTAGATTGTTCTTTTAATGGTGGTAGGGATACATATAATTGAGAAATCTGTTTTTCATAAATATGAACAACAGAATTACCTTGTCCTAGCTTAGCTTTTTGCTTTATTAACTCATATCCATTTTGTAAATATGCTAGATATAAACTATCATTATCTAATTGCTTAAAAGAAAGAATATCTCCACCAATATAAATTTTTTCTTTACCTTGGTAACATACGCATTTTCCAATTTCATTAGCCGTTTCACCCGAACACGTAAATAGTAATGTTCCATTGTCTATTGATGTACTCTTAAGAGCGACATCTCTACTTATTCTGTAATCAACTTCTGAAAACTTTGTATCATACTTAACATAAATATCACCATACATCATTGCAGGTAATCCTTCATCTATAGTATCTTTTGTAGATATGCCCTTGCCTTTTTTGAAGACACCTAAACTACCTAATTTTACGCACTTCCAGTCATCTGGTATTATTCCTATCTTACTTTTCCAATAACCTTCTGGAATAGACTCTTCTATTTCTGGTTTTTCATTAAGTTCCATCACCTATTCCTCCTAGTTTTTATCATTTTCTTCTGTTCTAGTTTTATTCTTTTATTCCTTTTATCATCTTGTACATTATCAAAGAAAGACATATTACACCTCTAAACCCAACTCTTTCATGAATTGTGCCATCTTAGCTTCAACTTCTATTAATTCAGCTTTTATATTCTTAATATTCATCTGTACTTCTTTAATATCAATTAGTTCTTCTTCTTCAAATGTATCAACATATCTTGGAATATTAAGATTGTAATCATTCTCTTTTATTTCTTTAATACTAGCAAGATGAGCAAATCTATCTTTATCTTCTCTCGCATAATATGCATCTACAATTTTTTGTATTTGATCTTCTTCAAATTTATTTTGATTCTTTTCTTTATTAAAATGTTCTTCGTTTGATGCATCAATAAAAAGTACTTTATCATCCTCTTTATTCTTCTTAAAAATCAATATGCAAGCAGGAATACTTGTTCCAAAAAACATATTTGCTGGTAAGCCAATGACTGCATCTAATAATCCATTTTCGATAACTTTTTGTCTAATGCGCCCTTCTGCAGCTCCTCTAAACAATACTCCATGTGGTGCTACTGCTGCCACTCTACCATTCGCTGACATACTATTAATCATGTGCAGTAGGAAAGCCCAATCTCCTTTACTAGCAGGAGGAACACCCCAATCAAAGCGATGGAATTTATCATATGATGCTTCCATTTTCCATTTCTTTCCCTTGCCATCTTCTTCACCACCAGGATTAAAGTTAATAGCCCACTTGTCTTTTGAGAAAGGCATATTTGCAACAATAACATCAAAAGTCATCAAATTACCATCATCATCTTTATGCTGCGGATTTGCAAGCGTATCTCCCCATGCAATCTTTGCATCTCTAACCTTATGAATAAACATATTCATACGTGCCATCGATACCGCTGATCCTCCAACCTCTTGCCCAAAAATGCTTACCTTATCAATATCACCTTTTTTAGCTGCTCTGATTAAAAGTGATCCTGACCCACAAGTTGGGTCATATACTCTTTCTCCAGAGATTGGAGGTACTAATCTAGCCATTAATTCTGACACACAGGTAGGGGTAAAGAAACTACCTGCTTTCTTCCCTGCTCTTGATGCAAATTCTCCAATCATATATTCATATGCATCGCCAATTACGTCTGCTGGCACTTCGTCTTTTTTTACTTCAATCATTGATTCTCTCAAATCAAGATTTTCAAAATCCTCTAATAGTTCTCTTAAGATACTATTTCGTTGAGTTCTATTTCCTAGATTAGCTTCACTATTAAAATCAATACTTCGGAAAACACCAGATAATTGTTGTGCATTATCTTCTTCAATACCTCTAAGTGCTGTATTTATTAGTTGACCTAATGTGTCATCATACCTGTTCTCATATAGATATTTAAAGCTGTGTTCCCATTTAACCTTAAATGCAAGTCTATTTATCTGTCTTTTAAGTCTTCTTTCATCAGTATATTTACTCTTTAAATGTTCCACTTCTTCATCAAAAGTATCACTTAAATATTTTACAAACATTATAGAAAGAACATAGTCTTTATAATTTGCCGCATCTATTGTGTCTCTGAACGTATCAGCACCTCTCATTAGTGCTGCATTAATTTCATTTCTAGTTGTCATTGCAATCCTCCGTTACTAGGTTTTGATAAACCCCTTTTAATAATTTCTTCTCTTGTTCTTCCAATTCTCTAATCAACATTCTCTTATTATTATTTAATCTCCTAAGCTCTCCATACTTCTCCTGAAGTTCTAACGAAATAACTGGAATACTAATTTCTCCTAATTCCTTTTTGGATACTGATTGAATTGTTGTACCCTTACGAGAGAAATGATTGAGTTTTGATATGCCTTGCATTTCCAAAATGCTTGCAATATAATGGCTATTAATTCCCTTTTGGGGTCTAACAATTAAAATATTGCTTGTAACATATACTTTTTCTGTTTGGTTATGAAAGACATTAACATAACTCGGTGACAGCCGTTTAATTAATATATCGCCTTGTTCAAGTAATGCTTTATCACTAATCTCCTGTGGGCGTAGGTGCTCCTCAAATTCTTTTATAACATCAAATTCATCAAGTGATGATGGATGTATACATTTATAACTATATCCTTCGTATATTTTTTTCTTCCATTCAGGAACACCCGTTATAATTTTACATACTTCTTTTAACTTCTTATTTTTAATGCCTATGGTACTCACCTCCATACAAGCTAAAAAGCGAGAGTTGTCCAGCTCTCGCATCATTGTCCTTATCCTTTTGGTGGAAAATCATCATTACCATGAGAATCTTTTCTTTGAATTTTACCATTCTTACCGTGGATGACTAACTCTGTATTTTGGTTAGTACTTATTTGCCTAGCTATTCTCTCAGCTTCTGCTTTAGTATCAGTATGATGAGATGATCGTTTTGCTCCTCCACGTTTCACGTTCCACCCACAATTAGGGTCTGGAACAACATGATGTGTATTTGACATAATCATTCCCTCCTAACCTGTATGACATGGGTTACTACAGTAATAGCAGCCATTTACCTGAGTATAATATTGTCTAGCTTTACTGACTGCACTCTGACATGAAGAGTGATCACCTAAATCGATTCTATTCTCTCTGTTAGGGAGTCTTGTGCAATTCTCTTTATGCACTTCATGGTCACCATTTGTTTGTTGGTTCTTATTAACGTAATATTTCATATAATATCACCTTTTCCTTTCGTAATTTAGATTATAAGATATCTTAATACCTTATCTTAGCTACAGTTTCAGGAAAAAGTTTCTTCTTGTTTTACATATCTAATTGATATATAATGTATTTGCGAGATACACAAGAAGATGTGTAGAGGTTCAATTCACTTTAGGACAATTAGTGAATTGGACCTTTTTCTTTTTCCCAAGAAAATAATACCATACAAACAAACAACGTGTCAATAATTATTTTTTGTAATTGTCTTACAAGTATTCTTTCTTGTAAAAAACATGATTTTTATCCGAAAGATTTGCTTTTTTATTTAGTTATCATGTATCATTATTGTTTATAGATGATTTAAAGATTTGCTCAAATATCTCATCATTTGCCCCTTCACCTAGTAGCGTGTATATCATATTTAAGTAGTAAGTACCATGTTTGCTTTTCCCCTTTGAATAATTACTTGAAGATATTTCATAATTCTAAACAGCTCACGGAATATGTCAAGCTAGTTGTCCGATTTTCTTAAAATGATGATACATGATTTTCTTCCAGATACTTATCCACAGAAGCGACTTTTTCTGGATTTAGCCATACTTCATTTTCGATAGACCAATCCCTTGTTTGCCTTGACCAGCGATTGGGATTCTTCAGCTTAGCTGCTTTATATACAAGATCACGTTTAATTAATATACTTGCACCAAAATCAGCTGAATGCCGTTGATTTGGGGTTAAAAACTTGATGCCACTATGTCAGTGATTATTATTATACCACTCAACAAAGTTTTGCACCCATTCACGTGTCTTTTCTATTGATTCAAAGCCTTTTGGCTGGTAATTTCATCGGTATTTCAACGTCTTGAATAGGCTCTCAGCATATGGATTATCATTACTTACTCTTGGTCTGCTTCTTGATGGCGTTATTCCCAGCTTATACAGTGTTTCAAGCATGGTTGCACCTTTCATCGGACTTCCATTATCAGAATGTAATACAAGCGGATGATCTCTGTTTGTAAGCTTTTCAGCTAAGATTGCCCGTTGGATTAGCTCACTGGCATTGTCAGCCGATTCAACTTCCCAGACTTCCCATGCAATAATCTTTCTGCTAAATAAGTCTGATATCATATATAGATAATAATGGCGCCCATTAATCGGGCCATTTAAGTAAGTAATATCCCATGTATAGACTCGATTAGACGCAGTCGCTACATGTGTTGATATTTCGCGTTTTACCGGTTCTTTGCTTCGGCCACGATGTGCTAGTTGTTTGGCTTCTCTCATAATCCTATAGAACGTGGATTCCGATGCTATATATATTCCCTTGTCAGCAAGTATGGGTACGATTTGACTTGGTGGTAGATTGCAGTATTCAGGTTCGTTTACAATTTTAATGATTTGCTTTACTTCCATCTCAGATAATTTATTATGAGGCACCGGATGTATTGCAATCGTTCGTCTATCTACGTATTCGTTGCATTCTTCGAAAGATTTTAACCAGCGGTTGTAAGTTCTTGTGCTAATTTCTGATTCATCACAAGCGAGGGAGAGACGGGCACCAGCCTCAACGGCTTCTGCTATGAGATCCATCACTTGTTTGCATAACTCGGGTTCTGTCATTCTTCCGCGTCGTCGGTCCCCAGTAACGCATCCAGCTTTTTTCGCAACACCAGAATAGCAGCGGTCTCAGCCAATGCCTTTTCCTTACGCTGAAGCTCCTTCTGTAAAGCTTTGATTTCTTTTTCTTTTGACTTCATTTCTTTATTTAAACGTGATGCTTCTTCCGCAATACCGCCATTTGCTTGCATACATACATCTTTCCAGTCTTTCACCTGTTCTTTATAGAGGCCGTTGGTGCGGCAGTACTGTGATAGCTCACTTTCGTTCATACTTGCAGTTTCAATAACTATCCTAAACTTATCCTGACTGCTCCATTTATCCGTATCACTTGATTTCATTTGTTGCCCGGTTGAAGCATATTTCTTTTTCCATTTATATAGAGTTGCTTCAGATATCCCAGTTTCATCTGAAATTTTAGGGACTGATTCGCTGTTGGGCGGTAACATACGTGCCACCATTTTTTCTCTGAATTCTTTACTGTAACTTGCCATGTGTTGGACCTCCATCCGTGTCATCTCCTGACACTATACTATTTTTTCAACTACACGACAACTAGTCTAACACCTAGGGCACATTTGAATTAAATGTTATACCTATTTTTGCACATTAGAAATAGGCTGTCAACTGATGTTGGCAGCCATTATTTTTAGTCTAGATCTGCCGTTGATATTCTATCTTCAAAATAAATGAAGAGCTGTTCCATGATTTCAGACCATTCTCGAGGCTTTCCCTTCCACTTTTCAGTGATATCTATCATAGCTAAATAAAGGGACTTAAACAGGGAATCATCCGTTGGGAAAATGGATTTTGTCTTTGTTACTTTTCGTAGTTGCCTGTTGAAATTTTCGATTGCGTTGGTGGTATATATCATTTTCCTAAGTTCTGGTGGATACTTAAAATAGGTAGATAATGAAACCCAATTGTTTCTCCATGAGCTGAGAGAACTAGAGTATTTCTTGCCCCATTTATCTTCTAACGCATCTAGTTGTTGTAAGGCAATATCTTCTGTAGGTGCTTGGTAGACAAGTTTCAAATCTTTCATATATGGCTTTATATCCTTATATGAAATAAACTTTGTGGAGTAACGAATCTGGTGTACAATACAGCGTTGCACCTCTGTTTGTGGGTAAACTGCATGAATGGCATCACCGAATCCACTGAGTCCATCCATAGATATGATGAGAATATCCTTAACACCACGGTTCTTGATTTCATTGAGTACTCCAAGCCAGTATTTAGCACTTTCATTACCGCCAATCCACATGCCGAGAACTTCCTTTTTACCGTCGAGCTTGATACCAATAGCGATGTAAACAGCCTTTTTGACAAGGGCATTATTCTCGCGAACATTGTAATGAATTGCATCCATAAATACAATGGCATATTTCTCTGTAAGGGGTCTGTTTTGCCATTCTTTGGCAATTGGTAGTACTTTATCGGTCATACGTGAAATCATTTCAGCTGAGGCATCGACACCATATACAGTTTTCAGATGTGATGAAATATCTCTTGTAGTCATGCCTTTTGCATACATAGAAAGTACCTGGTCTTCGATGTTTGATATATCGCGTTGATGATGCTTCTTTACTACCTGTGCTCAAACTCTCCGTTACGGTCTCTTGGAATATCAAGATCAATATTTCCCGATGAAGACCGAACAGTTTTCTTGCTAAAACCATTACGGCTGTTATCCGTTTCTTTGTCATGATAATCATATTTGCTGTACCCCAGTTCTTCCTCGAGTTCTCCTTCAAGCAGACCTTGAATCATATCTCCTAAAAGATCTTTTACAGTTTCATGAGCATCTTGAGCGGTTTTCAGTTGGTATTCTGCAATAAGTTGTTTGATTAATGCTTCTCGTTTTGGTGATCTTTTTTTTCTTGCCATAGAAAAATCCTCCTAGATTAAGTTAATTTTATCATTAATCTAGAAGGATTGGTATTTACACAAAATTATTTACAGACTCCAGCCATTTGTTTTAGTCTAAATCAGCAGTTGAGATACGGCCTTAAAAATAAATGAATAGCTGTTCCATTATTTTTGACCATTCTCGTGGTTGTATTTGGCAAAAGATGTTTGAACATAATGGCAATAGGAAATTAACGAGATTTTTCTTTATAGGGAGTAGTGGTTATGATAGCCTTGTATATATTCAAAGCCCATTATATTGGGCTTTACGGGCTTTCTAGTCATAATCACAGAGGCTCCATGTCAAGAAAAATCATGCTCAAATTTTATTGCCGTTTTAATCAATTTTGTTTTGCCAAATACATCGTGGTTTTCCCTTCCACTTAGCCGTAAGCCGTAATATATATCATAGCTAGATATAGGGATTTAAACAGGGAATCATCCGTAGGAAAGATGGGTTTTGTCTTTGTCACTTTCCTTAGTTGCCGGTTGAAACTTTCTATTGCATTGGTCGTATATATCATTTTTCTAAGTTCTGGTGGATATTTGACATTTGAACAATTAATGCTTCTTGTTTCTTACTATGTGATGCTTTAACTTCAATATTCAATTTCTTTTTCATATTTCTCCTCCGCATAATCAGTGGACTCAATACTATATAAACAGAACTATAAAGTCAAAGCCCTTGTGAACTATTCACAAGAGCCTATTGTTTTCATATTTAAATTGCTGAATATGTAGCACCTAATGTCTGTAGTTTTCCTATTCGATCATTAACATTTGGGTGTGTTGAGTATACAGCCTTTAAGAGTTTCGCTTGTGGTTCGTGCCCTACAAGTCTATCTAGAGCACTTGCAAGTTCATTGCCATATCCAAGATGATATGCAAATTCGTCTGCATCAAACTCATTTTGTCTACTTGAATGCATAACTAATGCCATTCCAATTTTTGTCCATATCCACATAAACAAACCGATCATTGCACTACCAATGACCGCTCCAAATCCATCTTCTCCGAGAAAAATTGCAGTAATATTCATTATCACTCTTATTATCAAGAAGAATCCAGTTACAATGAAGTTACCTACCGATATAGCCAGTAACAAGTCTGTATCTTTATGAGCTAAATGTGCAAACTCATGTGCTAATATAGCTTCTATTTCTTCATCGGGTAAATCCAACAAACCAGAAGTGATACAAACCGTTTTTCTCCCAACAGCAAAAGCATTCGGCATTGGATCATAGTTAATAAATAATTTAATATCATTAGCTATAGAATTATCTTTTTGCTTAGCCTTTTGATAAACTCTATCAAAAATAGGTTGTATTTTATTACTGACATCTACTCTTTTTATTACTTTTGAACCAGTTTGAAGCCTTAAAATAAATTCACCCACTGGAGATAAGGCAACTGCAAGTGAACAGAAATAAACTGCTAATACTGCAAAAAAACCTCTAATATCTTCACTTCCAAAAATGAGAAGTAATAATATTGTATTTAATACTAAATAAATAATTGCACCAAAATTACTACGTTTAAACAAATTCCTAAAAAAATCAATTACATACATATATAATCCTCCTATATCTTATTTATACTACCATTCATATTTTAATAAAATATGAATATTTTGTCAATTTATAATTGTTATTCTTTTTGTCATATTGCTTATCTTTGAATAGACTATAGCTTCATCTTGATTGAGTTTACGTAACATTTCTGGTTTATACCTCGGTTTCTTTACTCTATGAGTACTATATCCGTTAACCTGATAATCTGTTCTTCTTGATATGACTCCGCCACTATTTAAAACACTTCCAAATAATCCTTTTGACTTCCTTTTTTCGTATGAATAATTAACTTCAGTCATCTCATATTCTCCAAAAAACTCTGACCAATAATTGCAATTCTCATTTGATGACTGAGCAAAAACAAAAAATGTATCCATATTATCAATAATTATGTTTCCAATCTTACCAATACACATAGCTACATCATTAACTGAAATAATGAGTGTCAAATTATCAGCAGTGCATAAGTTACATATCTTAGCGAGATCTTCATATTCAAGCAACCTAGAATCTTCAATAAAGATTGTAATTCGTGAAGTATCGAAATGGTCTTCAATCATCTCAAATAAACTCTTCGTTACGATATCATAAAATATCTTCTCAACATTGCCAGTCCTATTCTTTTCTCTAAGGCTTATTGCAGTAACTTTACTCTTTTTTACTAATTTACTAAAGCCAACATCACCCGAGATAAATTCACCTATACCACAATCGTTTAAAAGTTCGAAATATGATTCTATTTTCATATAATCACTATACATTTCATTTAAAAACCTTGAATTTCTATCTTTACTTCGTTGATCATCAACTATTTTTTCATTCAATTCTAATAGATAGTCTATGTCGTAACTCAAAAGATCTGCAAATCTAAAATCGATATTACTTTGCTCAATTATCTTCAGCATAACCAATATATATCTTTCAATTAGAATAGCGTCATTTTTTTCTATTTTTTTATACTTTTCTAATGTTGCAAATATAAAATCCTTAATATAATTTTTTCCTTTATTAAAAAAAGGATTGATTCTATTATTAGAATTAACACTTAAATACGCAAAACCATTTTCTATCAATCCGTCACTAAAATATCTGTCACTATTCTCACTTACAATTAATAATTTTTCATTACTCAACATAGTTTCTTTAATAATAGTATTTCTAATAAGTTGATTTTGAAGGTCAGAACTGTTAGACAGTAATACATTACCTAACGAGTAAAAATTATTATTACTATTTATCAAATCGTTATTATTCAAAACTGACATCATTATATTATCATTCATAACTTCTCCATATTACTAGTATTTTTCAAATTTAACTTTAACTGGTGCATCTTCTCCTATAGATATAATTGCTTCACCTACTTTTAAACTTGATAATTCCCAATCTTCAATTACATCTCTATCTGAAACAATTTCTTTATTTCCGTCCGAATATTTTTGCGCTCTGTACGTAAATCTTTTAACAATTTTCCCAAATCTTTCTTTCAGATACTTTCTTGTTTCGAAATCGTTAACACGGAAAGAAATCACTGTCCCGAATCCGGATAAAAGACTTTTAGAAAGATATGTATTATAGATACTAAATATTTGATTTACATTCTGAAGTGATACTATAAATTTTGCTCCTAGGCTTCGTCCAAAATTAATTCCATTCTCTAGATACTGTAGATTTGGAAGAAGCATTAACTCATCGATTATAAAGTATACACTTCCATCATGATTCGAATTTGCTAATGATTCTTTTATTGCTAAGTCATACATTGTTTTATATATTGGTGTAAGAATTTTTGCAGATGCAACATCATATTCAATAAAAACAGATTTCCCACCTTTTTCTCTGACAAAATTTCTGATAGAAAAATCACCAATTTTATTGAAATTCCCGAATAGTATCTCATTACAAACCATTCTTAATTCGGAGATCACCCCTAATCCTTGTTCACTTAATGTAACTGTTTTCTCCTCAAATATTTCTTCTGTTGTTAAATATTCATTTAACCATTTCAAATCATCATATTGTGCAAAAAAACGACAAAAATAAGAACCTGAATAGTAATTCAGAAAATCAATAATACTCTCGTTATCAAGTTTTGATATTTCTAATTTTCTAATCAGGAAGATTAAAATTCCTGCAAATACATCTTTAGCGGCATTAGGGAAAAATGGTTGAGATGATTTTTCTATCCTCATTGAAAAAAGCATGTTTGATAATTCTCTAATATTATCATCTACGTTTTCATTACTATTGTTAATTACTTCTAAAAACATATTCCAAAAAGAGGTGCTTCTATCATCATTGCTTATTATTATATCAGTCTCTTGACAAAAAAACTCTTGACAAAAATCTCCTTTTGAATCAAAAACTATCATCACATCATTAGTATTCATGTTCTTCTTTACACTATCAACTAACTGATAGATAGCATTCGTTTTCCCGCTACCAATTGTCCCCAAACAAATCATATGTTTGCTCAGAATACTTTCAGTAATTTTAATTTCTGTAGTATTATTTACTTCTAGTCTTATTTCATTTTCTATACTTTTTAGTGGATTACCAAATAATGCATCCATGAAACTACCTCCCCTAGCTTGATTTTCCCATTCTATCAAGTATTAATACAAAATCATACTTACTTCGAACACTTTCTGTTTTGGCTTTTCAGGGCTCTATCAACAGCTTCATTCATTTTCTTTTTCTCAGAATTCTCTAAATACTTCATTTTAGCATACCTCTCAACCAAGACTGTTTCTTGCTTCTGATCAGTCATATCATATATTTTGTGAGGAGTATTATTATGCCCGATTGGATTTACAGCTTCTAGAGCTATAGAACCTGTCGTTATTCCTACTTTTGCTACATTTTTCATCATCTCAATTGGCCCATTCTTTGAGTTGTTTTTTTTCGTATTCTTCTCGATCTCTTTCAATTTTTCAAGCTCTTTTTTATTCAGTCCCATATTTCCACCTCTCGATACACGATATCAAAAAATAACTTCATTAAATTGACAATTTCTCAATCTCTTTAACTGCTTTTAGTAAAATCTTACCAATTACACTTTTTGTTGGTAAACATGACATTCGTCCTTTATATTCTTTTGCCCTAATATTTACACCCACCTTGGCACAATGGTAACAAGTTACATGTACTACATTCATCATAATTAAGTTCCGTATCTCTATAATAATTAGTCACATTATTATTAACAACACCTTCATAAATATTACCACTAGTAAAGCTTTCACCTCTGCCAAGTAACCTATAACAAATATATATATCTAAGAGAATCTATTGTTAGGTTCTTATTACAAACACCGACACAACTCAAAGGTATTAGGTGTAAGTAGTACTTATTCAAAATTTCTGATCTTTCATCCATGTTACCTCTTGTTAACTGAGCCATCCCTGCAAACTCTTCATCTACGTTTATTAGTTTTATCAGTAGGTGTTCATCATCATTAAATTCACTACTTATTTGTGGAATATTTTCAGAATCAATCGGAGCAAAATACACATAACCATTTGTAAAACTCCTAAATCTTTGTCTTAAATATTCTATTGTTTTTTCAGTTTGTGATATATTCGTCGGATTGTAATTAATTCGTATCCTCACCTTAATTCCTAACAGTGCCGCCTATTCATTATTCATCATGACTTTTTCAAAAGGATCTGTATCATCAATACGATAATCCTTAATTATATTATATTGCTCACCAATGTCATCAATTGTTATTTGAACTACATCTACTCACCATTGATTAACCATCATATTGAGAATTTTAGCATCCATCAAATATCCATTGGTAGTTAATTTTGATGATATCTTAATATCTAAATCTGTTAACCCTTTTGTAATATACTATATTATATCTGGTTGTTCTAGTCAACAAAATTGTAATCATAGAATACTTCCTTCTTTTCATTTATACCGTCTGAAGATATGATAGTTTCAAGTTGAACCCCCTTGTTTTCAAGGAATTCTTGATAGTTAACCTCCTTCTCTTGCATGTATAGAATCTGTAGCTCTTCCATCACTTCACTTATTTCTAGACGGTTTGAGTTACTGATCTTTTCTATTATGTACTTGCTTCCTATTGATGCCGAGGACATAACTGTAATCTCAACATTCTTAATTGGTTTATTGGTCATGTTTAAAATCTCCTTTTATTTTTCTTTTGGACAAGTTGGCCAGAGGTGATTTTAAAGGCGAAAATATATTGAACTATTTTTTTGCTTGAGAAATCTAGTCTTAATATGTTTTCCTTTCAATATTTAGCAGGTAATTATCAAAATGAGCAAATTTTATATTGCCATAAAAAGTCATCCTATCATTATAATTAACTTTTGCCATAAAATTCTCTCCTCCAACTTCATGAAATTTTTTATATATTGTATTAATATAACTAGTTTCTCCATTGTCCAGATTTTTTTCACTAGAAAAGCTTCCATAATTGATTGGCTCTGACAACTCAAAGCAATCACATATAGCACCGTATTTTTCATATTTATTTCTCTCAAAAACCGGAAGTGCTAAGTTCACTCCATGAGGATATTGAAAATCGTCCTTTCCCTTTTTTGACAGATATGCAACTCCATCAATATTTAACTCTTTCAAACAATGCATAATCAATTGAGGAATAACATATTCAGACTTAAAGCTTCTTCCTTCTTCTAAAACAGTAAATGAAGTCGCTATAACAAGAGGAAATATTTTCAGCATTTCAATCTGCAATTTTTTTTCAGTACTCTCTTCATTTTGAAGTCCTCTGTTAAAAACACCATTTATTAACGGTTCTGAAATCACCAAATTTAGAACTCTTAATTTTTTCCCTTTTTCGTTAAATCTATAAGCACAGACATTAAAGTCTTTACTATCAGGTTTTCCTAATTCATTCCAACAGACGTACGATGTTGTACCAAGATATATACATGGTACTCCAGCTATACTAAAGCGTTGACTTGCTATTAATCCTCTTTTGTCAAACGGAATATGTAGCATATCTATTCGTTCTTCAACCCTCCCCTTTCTAGCCTTATAAAAACTCAGAGGTTCTTCATTCATTTTTTTATACGTATCAACATAATTATTAGCATGTAAGTCTCTAAATGGAGCCGCCCCTCTAAATGCGTAGCTTTTATCCAATTCTGATACAAAGAAATTTTTATCATCCAATTCATATTGTTTCAAAACTTTTTTTATCAGTTTCTTGGCATTACCAATATCCCCGCTAAAATAAGATTCTACCGCTCCTATAATTCTTTTAGTATTAAACCTTATTTCTTTTATGAGATCTATTTCATCATTAAAAGCGATTTTTCCGTTCATATAGTCATAATAATTTTCAAGAACTTCAATCAATCTTTTAGCATAATCATTATCTTTATCGACAACTATTGGAAGTGAAAATCCATTAATATTATTGTCATAATATTCCATTCTAGGTTTATGTGCTTCTAATATATCCTCAATCTTAAACTCCGGCATCTTTACTATATCTTTGTCCATAAGTACTTTTTCCAACTGTTTATAGTAATCAACTTCTGATATCATTTCATACTCCCCTTCTGGGTTGTTATCCTTTGCTTTCTCAATATAATCTAACGCACTTTCATAATCCAAGAGAATCAATTCACTAGCATGATTTTTAAAGATTTTATATAACGGATTTTTATTAAGTAATATTAAATATCTAGCCATTTGTCCACCACCATTTACATTAGTATTCTATTTGCTCATATCTATCTTAAAGTGGTTGATTTCGACCACTTTAAATGCACCAAATATTTAAGCTCACATGAAAAGATATTGCGGCTTAAAGATCTCTTCTATCGGGGCTTTATATTTTTCTCCATCTTTAGTACAACTATCTAAATAGTAATTGTAAGTCTCAGGTACTGTGCAAAGTATTTCAGAAATTGAATATTGACTATTCTTCATTTTGTAATGCAGTATAACTCCCAATAAGTTACTTATATACAACATCAACCTCGCATTTTTCATCACAATATTGGTGTTTGTAAGGCTTCCAGAATGAACCAATATATTTCTTGTTCTATAAATTCTCACAATATCATATTCTATTCTTTTATGTAAGTTTTCAAGTTCCTTTCTTAAATCTACTTTCCCTGCTATTATTCCACCAACTTCGAAATATTTTCTAGTAAGAACATGTTTATTAGTTCCGAAACATTCACTTAATCCCATCCCTGCTTTTTCAATATTCTCTATTAATTTTTTAATGTCATATTTAAAATCATCTTTTTTACTATTGTCAATAAATTCCTTAACCTCATCTCCATAGCCTCTACTAACTGCTAATGTGTTCCAAAAGATATTTAGCTTGTCCTTGAGATAATATAAGCACACCAATTTAGGTATGATAAAGCGTACTTTCGATATAATTGACTCTCCACTATAATAACTCAATACATATTCTAATACATTCCAATAATTAATAAGTCTGTTCTCTTCATTGTCATAATTATCATTTTTAAGAATATTTAGACTTCTCTCAATCGATGCTATATCACCAACAATTAGATTATTAACATACACTTGATTTCGATAGGTCAAAAAATCCTGCAAATCATTTTTTTCTTTCCTATCAATGTTTGGTAAAACAATTTTTGTATCATTCCCTTGAACATTGAAATTGTTTACAACACCCAAATTTTTAGAAGATACTTTTTCGTTTATTTTAAATTCTTTACCATCCATAAGGTTTACAATTAAAAAATAAGACTCAAAAGCATTTACTACATCATTAGCTGCTTTATACTCATCCATACCGCTAATATTGGCTCTATATACTCTATTTATTTCATTAAAAGATAAATGTGAAGCTATTTCCGGAAGAACCTCTCCTTTATTCAGCTCATCTATTCGTATATCATTACTTATACATTGTATAGGTATACCTTCACAATCATTTTTTACAGTAAAGAATACTTCGATGTTTTCACTTTCTCTATAGAAATCATTTATCTTTGCAATAAACTCGGTCGCTTCTTTGTTTACCTCAACAACTACATTCTTGTACCAATCTTGTAAGTATCTAATGGAGTATCCATCGTACACCAATTCATTAATCAACATCTCTGTACATTTATCTATGTCTTTAAAACTCTCAACATCTAGTAGAACTTCGCAAATTATACCATAAATATTTATGCTACTTAACGATTTAAGTAATGAACTACAAATTTGAAAGATTGCAAAGTGTATTGATGCTCTATTTTTTTCTGTACAATCTTTCCCTTTTGTTACATTGCTAATTATAATGTGCACGCTTGTCAAGACACGAATTTAGAAACTCATAGTTATGAACTCCTTCCTAAATTTATGCAGCATCTTTAACAGAGTTCATATAGATTTCTGCAGGTGTTTTATAGCCGTATCTTTGATGATCTCTTTCATAATTGTAATGCTTAATGTATTCTCGTGTGATTGCTTTAACTTTGGAAACGGTCTCTGGATACATTAAATATAACCGTTCCCATTTATATGATCTAAAGAATCGTTCAATGGCTATGTTATCCGTTGCACGACCTTTTCCATCCATACTGATTTTTATTGTTTAATAACTTTTTATCAACTCTATATACTCTTTTGATGTGACTTGCGACCCTTGGTCTGAATTGATGATTTCCCGTTTTCCATGTCGCCTAATTGCATCTTTCACGACACATGTAACCGAATCTGTTTGCAATGAATTATTAATTGTATAGCCTACAATAAATCGTGAATACCAGTCGATAATGGCTGTAATATATACAAAACCGGTTGGTGTTCCTATATAGGATATATCAATTGGCCACACTTGATTTGAACGATTAATCGGTAAATTTCTTAATAAGTATGGGTATGTTTTATCCATTTTAGCCCGTTTACTTAAATTAGGACCAGGATAGAATACTGCAATATCCATTTCTTGCATATAACGACGAACGACTCGTCGCCCAACATGGTAACCCAACTTAGCCAATTCATTGCGTATTCTTCGTACGCCATAAGATGGCTCAAGAAAATGAATTCTATCAATAGCATTTTTTATATCAACTTCAACCTTTGTGGCAGTTGGAACAACTGGAACATGATAGGCTGTAGATCGTGGCAAGCCAAGTAATTCGCATTGGTGCTTTATCGTTAATTTTGATCCGGAAAAATCTATTAACGCCTTTTTTTCCGCAGTTGTGAAACCTGTTCGTGCTTTTTTTTAGATAATCAACATCCATGGAAAGTTCACCGATTTTCTTTATGAGGGTCTCCTTTTCCTCCTCATGCTCTTGCTTAACTTTTTGTATATCTTCGCCTTTTTTATCAAAGACAGAAGGCATATTATTAATGAAATCGGATTTCCATCGGCTCAGAACCGGCTGAGCGATGTCATACTTTTGAGATATTTCAGCGAGAGTGGATTCCTCTCGTAGAATTTCTAAAACAATATTTGCTTTTTCCTCGGGGGACCATGTTCTTCTTTGTCTACTCATAGATTTATTATAACTTATTTTCTAGAATTTGTGTCCAACTCTATGTGTACATTATAAAAATTTTAACTTCTAGGTAGCTTGCCCCTGACAACTATCAGGGAAATAATTTAGAAATAGCATTAATTCCATATCATATAATCAGGTCTTAACTTTGCACTTATTAAATTCTCTTTGCCATTTTTACAATTCACTACAATAACTTTGGATTCACTACCATTAGATACGGAAGATAATAAATATTGGCCATCATTTGATGGGATGTTAATCAAGAAATTGTACTCTTTGACAATTTCATACATCACAATTTTATTTATTACATCATAAATAGTCACTCTATTTTTTTCTTCACTTCGATACGCAATATATTGTCGATTGTTTGAAGTATAGATATTAGTGGCATCAGATATAGTCAATTCACTACAATCTTCATCAATATCGTATAGAATAATATTTGAATGATTTTCTTTGTTTTCGTCAACAAACATAACTTTGGATTCATTTAACCACACATACATAGTATCCAGGTCATCAAGCTGTACAATTTCTACAACATCATCTATCTCTGGGTCATAAACACATAAACTATTATTCTTCATATAACTGATTTTATTAGTATTTGGAACTACATTTATGTTAGAAATACCTGTATCTGAATAAATCTTATTCTTATCTATAAA
This sequence comes from Vallitaleaceae bacterium, assembly GCA_965140555.1. Classification (GTDB taxonomy): domain Bacteria; phylum Bacillota; class Clostridia; order Lachnospirales; family Vallitaleaceae; genus UBA1351. Next base: position 723,418 of record OZ223259.1, read on the forward strand.
TGCATTTACTTCATTATGATATTGCCTAATTTCACTTATTATTTGACTTTCATCATCACTTTCTAAGACTATATAGCTATCTTCATCAACATTATATGATACTTCCTGAAAATTAACACGATTTCTTGATATTACCTCATTTCTGTTATTATACTGAAGTAAATTATGTGGTAAACTTCCATCTTTAACGAAAACAACCACTTCACGATAACTTCTATCATTATAGTTCCTAATGAACAATACTCCTACAATAATTATAATTAATATAATACTAATAGTATAAATAATTCTACGCATCAAATCATCTCCCAGTACATGTTTTGTATCCACTACCTAAAATAAGCATCACTATTTTTACTAATTATAACACAAAAAATATGGTAAGATAGTTAAACTAACTTACCATATAAATGCCTCTTAATTGTAATCGACATTATAATCAAACCCATAATCAATTGAATTTACACTATCACCATATACCCATAACTGAACATAGTCACCCTCTTTGCATATTTTAGAAAATTCAACTTCTACTTCATCAATAACCCTTTTTTCAGGATTGTCTGCTGCTTGTGCTGCTGCATTTGCTCCGTAAAAATACCATTCCCCTTTCTCAAGATCACTTGAATTTTTAAGGTAATCATAAGAATAACCTACTTTATCCAGTCCATATGGAGCCCATACAATCACTGCTCTAACGATATTATTAAAAAAAGACCCTTGTCTAAGGTATCCAAAATATCTTTTTGTAAAAACACCTCCTGTTGTATTTGATTTAAAATACAATTCTATATCTTCTACATCTATTCGATTATTATCACCAAAAAAAGCTAGCTCACCATCATAAATGTTATACAATACACTCACATTATCTCTAACCTCCAATTGATATGAAAAAGATTGTTTCCTCTTATTAATATCTAATTTCATCTGCATATATACTATATAAGTTAGTCTATTTGAAGTCCCCGCAAAATTGTATGTTATGAAGCTATAACAATATGCAGGATCGCTCCAATCTGAATCATGTTGCCAATCGTCAAAACTTATACTAGTATCAGAAAAAATAGAATCTTCAACATTATAAATTAGTGAATTTGTCTTTACATCACCTTCATATAACTGATTATTCTTTTTATCAGAAATCTTGATAGATTTTTCGTCTCGCAATAAATCAATAAGCTCACCAAGATTTGGGGTTTCACTTTCCAATTCATTTATTTCGTCAAAATCATTTATATCTATTTCACTGTTGATATTAACAATCTGGGTATTTTCTTCTTGCTTTAAGGTAAAATAATCTAATTCAATGTTAATTAATTCTTCTTGACTAAATCTTTCACTATCGAGATTACTCGTAGCTATTTCAAGTAATTCACTAAATAATATATCTGGCAATTCATCTTGTATGTAATAAAGCTTACCCGTATCCTTTTCTTGCAACGCAAATGTCACAACTGTTTTGCCTTCTAAGTCAAGATTTCTTTCCAATAAAGTATATGATTTACTATTGCTCTCAATCCTAAAAGATTTAATTTCGAAATCACTATTGTTTTCTGATACAACTCCGATAACTGCCGAATTATTAAAAAGTTCGCTCTGACTTGGATAAAGGTCAACAACGAAATCTAAATCTTTTACTTTATCTGTTGAGTTCTTCTTTTGCATATCTAACTCGATTTTTAATCCAGTTCCTACCTGACTAAAAGTAATTTTTTTAGCTTTGAAACTTACATCACCATTTTTATTCTCATTATTCTTAATGCTTATTTCTGAATCATTATTCAAAATAACAATATCAACATCATTAACTACTGTGCTTTTTTCTGTTTTTGCATAAGCTGAATAGTTAAAAGTTGATATTGTTAAACATACTGCAAAAAAAAGAGTGAATATTCTATGTATTTTCATTTTATTCTCCAATCTATCTATTGTTTTTATTAGTTACTCATACAAACTTAATATAGTGTCCTATCTAATGTGGTATAACCATCGATAATCCATCTAATTCGATATACTCTGAATCAATGTATGTAGAATTAATATTAACTACTGGAACCCAAACATCTACTCCATGTATTGCTGAATACTGAGCGATATTCTCTTCTACATTAATTGCTCCAACTCCAATAACTTCTTCATATGCCACTGGATACTCACAATTACCGCCATAGTTAATACCCTCTGCAGCTACCATAACTATACCAGCAGAATATGCATTCCGAACTGCCCCATGTAATAATACCGAGTCATTCGCCATTCCCAAACTCAAATTAATGATATCAATGTCATTTTCTATACACCATTCAATACCTTCAATAGTGTCTGAGACATAACCGTCACCGTAGTCTATAATGATCCCAAAGATTCAGACAGATAAAACCTTGAAAATAAGTTAAAATGTACTCATGAAGAAAATAAGAACTTTTACCCCAAAGCAAAAAACAAAAATCGTCCTCAATTGCTTGCTGATGATCACTTTCTTACCGAAATCGCTGCAAAATACGAGGTTCAACCGGCACAGATTATTCGATGGAAGACTGAGTTTCTACAAAATGCTTCTAAGGTATTCAGTAAGGATAACAGTATCATCGATAAAATAATGGTTCAACATGAATCTGAAATGGATGAGCTACATAGACAGCTTGGTCAGTTAACCACTGAGGTAAACGGGATAAAAAAAATTCTAGAGAACTCAGTTCTCCCCACAGAACCACAAAAAATGGTGGACAGTAGCAATCAGGAGATTATATATCTCGAAGAATATACTACTCCAAAACAATTATGTCTAATCGGCAATGAATATATCTAATACTATAACTATTCAAGATCTCATCAATCTCTGGAGGATCTCAATCCTGCAGCGGTTTATAAAGATACTTCAGCTATGAAATTAATAGATTAAAATAACCAATATTAGACTCAAAGAAATGAAAACTTAAATTTCTTAACTTGCTGTATTGGCAATGGGGACATTATACTTAGTCTCTGTCTTTGCTTGTACTGACAATGTTTCATTGAACAAAGTTATTACCATAATGACTACCAGCGCAAGGCTTAATATACTCACCCTGCTCATTCCTACACCTCCTTTCATCCCAAATTTAAATATAAGGACCGATTCATTTTTCTTTTGAACCGATTTTATTTCTTCTTATAACTCGAACAATAGATGTTTCCACTTATATTACTAGCACTTTCCACGAATTTACTATTAGAATATAACTATCCGTATGGTTTAAACCTATAGGAATAATCACTAGCTACATACATACCAACAGCATGAACGATAACCTACCGTTTCATTCACCTGATTTGACCACGTTTATAAAGTTTCCATCTACGATTTGCTTACTTTGATAATGCTTTTACTTTATCCGGTACTGAATCCTGATAATAAATAAGGCTAAATTGCGTTGATGCAGCTTGCGCTACAATTAATGCCATAAAAGCAAACGCTGTTCCACCATATTTACGAATAACATTCATCATTTTCACTCTTCTCACCCCCTCGTATAATACTTCCTATGATTAATGAAATAGATGCTGTAAAAGCCCCCATCATAGTGCTAATTGCAATGATACTTTCCCTTCCTACATATAAAGCTAACATCATGCATAGTCCAACAATAGCAATTCCAGAAATATAGCTTTTCTTTTTTGCAATTAAATAGGCTTTTCGATCTAACACTTTATTCTTGTGATCTACTGGTGCAAACCGAAAAACACTGAATAAAATCACACCTAAAAAAAGTAGAAATAAATTAATCGTCATATAGTTCTTTAAAAGATTGATTGTTACAATGTTTAATGTGAATACCGTAATGGTTAAAAAATTACACTTTATAGGTGAGCTTGCATGATAGCCTCCTGCTATAGCTCTAATTGGTAACATTCCACATAGCCAAAAAATTGTATGTATCCAAGAATTTGTAGTAAAAGCAATCATAAATATCACTGCCAACATTGAAATATTTATCAAAATCTGTTCTGTACCATATTGATATATTTCTTGGTCATCTTCATCAATTATATTGTCGTGTACTAAAAAAGATGTTATAGTTCCTGCAAATTGTTTTATCATTCTATTACCTCCAACAATTTGTATTTACTATAACATCTCTGTTTCAATTTTCAATAGAAAAAGGACGGAACACTTCTGAAAAAGGACTAAATTCTATTTTTGTAGTTTCTCTTAATAATCATGCTATCTTTTTATCAGGTATGATTACCTTAATCACAAATTCATTTTCTTTCATATCCCTTTCAAAAATGCCATCATATTTTTTTACCACAGCTTCAACATTACTAAGCCCCAGCCCGATTTCATTATTACTTCTAGACACTTTAGATGAGATGAATCTCCCGTTTTTTTCTTTAATTGTCTTTTCATTATAAGAATTTCTTACTTCAATTAGAATTGAGTCTCGTTTATATTTCATTGTAAATTGAATGTACTTAGACGCTCCATCATCAATTCGTTGACATGCTTCAACGGCATTGGTTAAAACATTACCAACAATAACGCTTAAGTCCAAGTCATCCAATTTAAATTTATTCGGTATCATCACCTCAATGCTTGTTTTAATTCCGTATTCATTTGCTGTAGCCATTCTATTATTAATAATTGCATCCACACCAACATTTCCTGATAATATTCCTTGTCTTTCAAAATCAAGCTCACTATTTAATTTGCCAATGTAGTTCTTTGCCTCGTCAACTTTATTTACTTCTAAATATCCATCAATTGTTATTAAATGACTTAACATATCATGTCGTATTTTTTTTACTTGTTTATGACCGCTTATGATATTTTCATACTGATACTGCTGAAGCAACAATTGCTTTTCTCTAAGCCGAATAATATTATTTTCTTCAATTTGGATAACTATACTGTCAAATAAATAAAATGCAATTAAATCAATATATATAATTGCTAAACAAGCATAAACTGCACTATTACTGAATGAATTGTTGACTATAGGTTCATAGACAACTAATATTGCTAATGCTATACTAATAACCGGTATTGAAATAATCAATAGCCAAGAGGTCAGTGACACAACTGAAGCATTTCTACTTCTAAATTTAATAACTATTTCCACTAATAGAATTAACAATATTTTTGAGACAACCCCACCTAAGAACAAATGCATTACATTGTCTCTAACGCCTTGTATACTTGCTCCAAAAACAATCCCAAAAACAGTAGCCGTCAATAGTTCGGTTATCATTGAAAATACAATAAAAAAGATTGCAGCCACTAATTTGATATGCTTTTTCCCTTCATAAAATAACTCACCTATACTATAATATAACAGTACCCCTATTAATAGATTTACTATAAATTCTTCAAAACTAATATTAATTAGAGTTGATATAATTAGTATCATTGTCAACCCAGACTTTGTAATCACTTTATTTATATTCTTTTTAGTCAATAACTGATTTAAGAACCGTACAGCAACAAATATTCCAACAACATTGTTAACAAATAAAACAATATCCAATAAATACTCATTTATCATCATATATCTCCCATCATATACTTTAGGTATTCTTTCTTAATATTATCTCGATATTTCTCACTAAATTTCAGTTCTTCTCCAGTAACTAGCATAAGTGTTTTAACACCAATTTCTTTAATATAGTAAATATTTACAATATAATACCGACTTATTCTAACAAATCCATCTCTTCCAAGCTTATCCACCACACTACTTATACTTTCATTATTTGTATATGTTTCCTTGCTTGTATGTATAATAACTCTATTCCTGTTACTTTCTATAAACTGAATTTCCGATAGTCTTATCACCTTGGTTCTATCTCTTGTTTGAATTAGATATGTTTTATTCATTCTAACTTGTAATTCATTAACAGCTTTTTTAATAACTCTACCAAATTTCTCTTTATCAACGGGCTTCATAATAAAATCATAAGCATCAATGCTGTAGCCTAGGGTAGCATATTCCATTACCGAAGTGATAATAATAATTAGACAATTCTTGTCATATTCTCTTATAATTTCAGCAGTTTGAATACCATCCAGTTGATCCAACTGCATATCTAGTAATAGAATTCCATATCTATCACCTGATTCATAGGATTTTATTAAGCTTTCTCCAGAATCAAACTTCCTAAGATTAATCGACTCTTTTAAGCCAATTTCCGAAAGTAGAATCTCTAGTCGTTCTTGTTGTATAATATCGTCTTCACATATTGCAATATCTAACATAGTCTCGCTCCCTGCTAATTTATTTTAGATAATAATTTCATTGTCATATTATAGCATTTACATAAAAAACACCAACTTTGGCAAAACAATTATCTTTAACCAGTTAATGTTTGTAATATTTGCAATCTTTTTCTGTTTTGTATTGTCTTTAGTCATTTTTTATCATACTGAGAACGCACTCCACATGTGTGGAGTGTGTTCTCAGTATGATTACCATTACTTATAAATATCTCGTCTATGACCAACGTCAACAAAAGAAAAACTCTTTACTGTTTCTTATAAATCAAAGTACTAGATAAAATCATTATTCTTTCTTGCTCTAATATAAAATCAACTAATATATCTTGACTTTCATTAATGCAAATTATCTATTATTCCCATATCGGTATACTATAAAAGAGCAGATAAAACTATCTGCTCTTTTAACTTGCTTGTCTCCCCATCAACTATCATCATCTTTAGTCTTTTGCAAACTGTGAAATAAAAAGCCATGCATTCTCGCAACTATGCTCTCGGCACTCATGGACCTGACCACTGACACTGGCAAGTGCTGTTCTACAGACGCCGTCCTCACTGTCATAGTATTGAATGGTTAGGTAACTATCCCTGGATGAATTATAGATTCGCTCCATTCGATCACCTGATTTTCCCCATATAGGATTCTCCCAATTGTCCTTATCCTCTAACCGAATATCAAATGTCACCTTACACTTGTTGACGCCAGTAACGTAGCGTGTTCTCTCAATAGCTGATTCCCCTTGAAAAGGCAATTCCGAAAGATGGGCCTCCTCTCCTCCTGAATAAAATACCGGAACAGGAACCGACTCATTTATCTCACCTGTAAGAGGGGTACTGAATGGATTATTTTTTACAGGGAACAAGGCACTAGCCGGTGCAATACCTGCAAAGTCTTCCGGGAATTCCTGAAAAAGGTCCCACGTTTTTCCACTTCCCATCGAAAAGCCACCTGCATAGATTCGTTTTTCATCAATGCTGTAGCGTTGCTTAAGTTCTTCAAGGACCTGCATAATTTCTGCCGCTGTAACATCCATATGATTCTCAATAGCCACATATAGAAAATCGTGTCTATGGGCTACATTATACCATCCGGATACAAAGGTTAAGAACATGGCTGAATCTCCCCCACCGTGTAATCCTATCAATAAAGGTACCGGCCCTTTATCAAAAATCCCTTTATTATAATAGGCAAAATAACCGACTTTATGGGTCGGTTCATCTTTAAAGCGACCTTTATTATTTGGTGTTGTCTTCACCGTCACATGTCCGGCTTCTTGAACCATATGTAATTTATCAAGATCCGGCTCTATTTCTAACTGGTTGCACCACATCTTAAATTTACGGACAAAGTTTTTATAATCATCCTTATAGTTTGCCTCGTCTTTTATAAGAAGATGCTCACAGTCATCCCAGTGATTATTAATTTCTGCCGTATTCCCAATACTCATTATCGGAATATCCTTGCGTTGAATATTGGGTTCAACACTGAGTCTTTCTAAGGAACACATAGCAGGTGTTATTTCCCCCGGTCCCCAAAGGAACTCACCTTTTACCGTCTGAATCAGATATTTGGCAACATAATCCGCAGATGCCCCATAACTGTAAATATCTGTCCTGAATTTTGCCCCCTTAATATAGTAGCCCTTAAATGTTTCGGTAAAGAAATCGTTCCATGCAACAATGCCGTCTTCATACTCAGGGTCCATTCTTACTTCACCTATTAAATCTATATAGAGCTGCTGTTCTGCCTTTTCCCAGCCACCTTCACATGTGGGATAAACAAACAAAACACTTGCATCATAGGATGAGGCAATATCTGCCAGTCCGGTCTCTTCTGCAAAGGCGATGGCCTCCTCCATCGTTCCCCGACGCTCTTCAAAAACAAGAAGAAGTGGTGCGCTAAAGGTGTAGTTGTTCACTTGACCGTCTATATCACTAGTCGGAATATACACCTTAAGAAAAAAACTTGGATAGTCCTGTTCCCAATACTTCCCGCCGTCAACTAAATTCATTACTTGTGGTCTCTCCATTACACTCATACTCTACCTCCTATTCAATTATAAACTCCGTTACATTCTTCGTTTTCCAAAATAATCTATGATTAGGGCGTCAAAAATCATCTATTAGTGAAAGATAGCTTTTGTAAAATGATATAGGCCATTCGTCCATACTGTAAAATCGTGGCCCCCGGGCACTTCATAATAGATGTGTTCTACACCATTATTTTCAAAAGCTTGGTGGTATTTAAACGGTTCATCCCAAACCACCTCATCATGATCCCCATTTGCTATCATAATAAAGGTATCTTCATAGCCGTCTTGAAGCTTAAATCCCTCTTCATTCAACAAGCCATCTTCCGTCACATTCATATTGGAATAGGGCAACAATCCAAAAGCAGGACTGAACGCGCCAATATAGCCAAAAGTATCCTGCATCGTTAATCCTATATAAATGGATTCACGTCCACCCATACTTAAACCGGCAATGGCCCGGTTTTCTCTTCCATCTGAAATCACATAATGACTTTCCATATAGGGTAACAGGTCATCTCTCAAGTCATGAATAAAATTGTCAAAGGCATCGAAATGTTCTTTGGTGAATATATCAGAAGGATTGGCACTATCATCCACACGAGCACGTACATTCGGTATAACCACAATCATAGGTTCTGCTTCCCCTTCTGCTATCAAATTTCCGATAACTTCTTTCGGTTTAGCATTAAGCCATTCGTTTTGATCCCCACCAATACCATGTAACAAAAAGAGTACAGGGTATGCTGTTTCTGAATTATAATTAGGCGGTAGTAAGACATGGGCTTTTCGCGTAACACCAACTGTTGTCGATTCATATTCAATGGTTGTCAATTCACCATATGTTACCTCTGCTTTTTGGGATTGGATATCTACCGGTATACTATACTCCCCCATAGTCTCTGTCTCTGTAGACTCCGTTGCACCAGTCTTGTTCTCATTGACACTATTATTCACGGTCTCTTCCTCCTTCATTTCTGTAGATTCTGTACTTTCAATCGTTTCTTCATCTACCGCATCTGTCGATTCATCCCCTTGTGTTTCTGCCATTGCCACACCTTTATCGTCAGTATCTTTTGGTTTAATCCCGTCGCTTTTGGACGTACAGGCTGTTACCATCGCCATTACCAATACGAGTACAACTAGTTTCCTCATCCTTATTTCTCTCCCTTCATCGCTCCACTATCTGATTGTTTTTTTGCTATTGGTCATAGGCCTACCCACAGCCATGATACCTATCAACTTACGCCATAAAAGATATACTTCCATGAAGCTGACTATTGATTAGGCATTATAAGACCACCTTGTTCATCTTTGATTTTTCTGCTATAGTACATTATTATAACATTGAACTCATTTTTTGCTATGTCAGCAGCGACATTTTTTAGCACTATTTAGACAGGAGAACTTATGAAACCTTTATACCTTCACTATTTTACCAAGGGTTCTACGTATCCCTTTTATATTCATACATGTACCCATGATAAAGACTTTCAACTACATACCCATGAAGATTTTTATGAACTGGTACTCGTACTCAACGGCTCTGCCATGCACCTTGTTGACGGTGAACAATTTTTCATTAAAAAAGGCGATGTCTTTGTTATTAGCAATAAGACCGCCCATGGTTATGTGGATACCCACGATTTCAAACTATGCAACATCATGTTTCGTCCGGAGAATATCTTTGCTAATCTCCATGACATCCGAAAACTTGCCGGCTTCCATGCCCTCTTTGTCTTGGAACCATATCTGACTTTAGAACAACATTTTGCCAGCCGCCTCTCTCTATCTCCTTCTGATTTCATAATTGTTATGAATCTCGTCGATTCCCTCCTGGACGAGTTTGACCATGCCCATAACGGACGCCATGATATGATTCAATCACTTTTTATTATTCTGGCCATTTTCCTATCTAGAAAGTATGAATTCATACCGGAAAAATCCAATCAGGTTGTCCTTAATATTGCAACCTCTGTTTCCTATATGGAAATCAACTTCACCAAACCATTACATATGGATGATTTAGCCCATATGTCCGGCTTATCCACGAGGCATTTCAACCGTCTATTTAAGAATACCTATGGCACCACACCGGTTCATTATCTCCTCAACCTAAAGCTGGATTTGGCCAGTCATTTATTGATTAGCACCAAAAAAACAGTGACTGAAATTGCGTTATCTTCCGGTTTTCAAGATATTAACTATTTTTCTAGAGCCTTTAAAAAATTCAGGAATATGTCCCCTAGTGACTACAGAAAAGAAAACCTATAAAATCGGTATATAAATCTCTACTAATCGTTTGTCTCCCTGCTCTTTTACGGGAGGATAATGCTCAAAGGAAAATCTGTCATCAGCCTTATAGCCACTATTCGGTAGCCATTTTGCGTACATATAATACCAGGCTTTTTCATATTCCTTTGGATTAACGTAAAAACTGCCGACTCCGTACCTACCTTCTGAAAGAGTTAGCAACCCAACCTCTTGACTGGTAGCAACATTCCCGCTAACAGACATACAAACACTAAGTCGTAAATATTCTTCGTCTGTTTCATTCCCAAAATCATGATAGATCACAAACCATCTAGAATCCGGTGATATAAGTTGTCTCTGATCCGCCCAATGGTACAACTTATTGAATAAACCCAAAAAGAGCTCACTATCACCTTTATATGAGCCTGTATACCTCGTATAAATAACTTGAGTTTCCCTTTCCATTCGCATCTCAATAGTAACAGGTTCAATAGCCCTATCTCTCTCTTGTAACCCCTCCGGAATAAAATTAGCTTCATTAACCAAACCATTTATTTTCCTATAGCTAGTAGCACTAATCCTATACTTTGACTTAAATGCCTTAGCAAAAGAAGCTTGACTTGAAAAGCCAACACTCATAGCGATATCAATGATTGTTCGCTCTTTATCTGCCAATAGCATATAAGCTGCCTTTTCTAATCGAATCCTTTTAATAAATCCATATAAATTTTCCCCGGTTACTACTCCAAATATTCGCTGAAAATGATATTCACTAAAATTAGCTATTTGAGATAATTGCTTGATTGTGAGTGGTTCATCTATATGGTTTTCTATATAATCTTGTACTCTATTGATTTGTTCAATATAAGGGTTTTGATCTTCTATATGCATAGGATGCCTCCTTCACACTTTTCATTTATCATATCATATGATTTAATTATTTTTTCTGATAACCCGTCCTAACAATATAGCCTCCTCTATCTCCGCCTTCCGGACCAAGCTCAATAATGTAATCACATGCCTTAATCATTTTCAAATTATGTTCAATAACAATAATTGTAGCGCCTTTTTCTTTCAGCTCCATTAATACCCCGATCACCTTTTCAACATCATCTTCATGTAGGCCGGTCGTTGGTTCATCTAATATATAGAGGATGTTATTACATTCTTTTCTATACAATTCTTTAGCCAACTTTATTCTTTGAGCTTCACCACCTGACAAAGTAGAAGCACTTTGACCAAGTTTGAGATAACCTAAACCTACTTTCACCAGCATGGAAAGCTGTTTAACAATCTCTTTTTCATCCTGAAACACCTCAATTAAATCATAAATCTCTGAATCAAGAATATCACCTATGGATAACCCCTTTCTTTTAACCTCAAGCACTTCTTTAGCATATCTTCTGCCTTGACATTTACTACAGGGTATATACAAATCATCCATATAGTGCATGTTTATTGCCACCTCTCCAAGGCCCTTACACTCCGGACACTGACCTTTTTTTGAATTGAAGCTAAAATACTCTTTGGTCAGCTTTTTACTTTTTGCCTCCCTAGTCTCTGCATAACATTTTCTTATGACATCAAAAACACCTGTATAAGTGGCAGGATTGGATCTTGAGTTACTACCTATTGGCTTCTGATTGACATAGCACACATCCTCCACTTCTTCTACACCAAGTACTTGTTCTACCTTCCCCCTATCCTCCACTGCTTTGCCTAAAAACTTCCTAAGATAAGGATATAAGGTCTTTGATATAAGACTACTTTTTCCAGAACCACTAACTCCTATAACAGCTGTCATTAAACCTATTGGCATTGCGACCTCAAGATTTTTCAGATTGTTTGTAGTCACGCCCCTTAGTTGAATGTAAGTCTTATTTTTTACTTCAAGAACGTCATCACCCATCCCTTCTTTTTCACCCTGTGATCGGTCGCTTAGAACTTGAATCGTGTTAAAATCATCCGTATAATTATGAGATTCAAGCTGTTTTTCAATCTCCTGCCGATCTTCAACAGAAATCAGTTCTCCACCATAGCGACCGGCTTTGGGCCCCATTTCAAAATGCATATCCGCTATGTTCAAGAAGCTTTTTTTATGCTCGACTAATAGAACCGTATTGCCATGTTTTTTTAAATCTACTATGGCATTCATCAAAAAACGATAGTCTTTGGGGTGTAAACCTTTTGACGGCTCATCCATAATATATAGAATATTCGATAGACCTGTTCCGAATTGTGTAGCGAGTTTCAAACGCTGAGCTTCTCCACCGGATAAGCTAGGTACACTTCTATCAAGGGTTATATATCTTAATCCAACATCTTGTATGCGTTTTAATCTCTGGTCTAACTTAATAAAAAGCTTCTTCGTTTTATCTTGTTGCTCCTTCGTCAGTTGCCTATAGTTTTGATGGCACCATACACGTAACCGATCAATGCTTAACTTTGTAAGCTCCGGATATCTAAATCCATTGATAGTTGCCAATCTGCCCTCCTCACGTAGACGTTCACCGTGGCAGTGACTACATGTTTTTTGGGACATAAACCGTTTTGCCTGTTCAAGCATGTTGGTTGACTTTGTATCATGAGTTAATCTTTGAATAAGATTTACAGCCCCTTCAACAGGCCTTGTAATAACACCACTTCTCCCCTTTGCAGTCTCATACACTAGACTTACTTCACGTCCGTTTGAACCATAATAGAATTGCTGTTTAAATGCCTTGGGTAACTTTGAGAATGGCAACTCCAAATCCACATGTAAATCATCAGCTAAAGCCAATATCTCTCCTCTCATCCAGTTTGCATTGGGTTTCTTTTTATGTTTTCTTAAATCACCATATAATGAAGAGGCACAATCTAACAAGGATTGATTCGGGTGTTCCACAATCTTCTCTATATCAATGCTCATGTCTGTCCCTAATCCTTTACAAACCGGACACATAAAGTCAGGATGATTATAACTAAAGACTTGAGGCGTTCTATCAAATAGGATTTCACCACAACTACCACAAACATTGGTGTCGTCAACAATCTGATGACACTTTGGACATATACGCACTGAAATCGTTGAATATAATAGTTTCAAAATATCCCCTATCTTCGTCACTGATCCAACTGTAGATCTGGGATTAGCCCCTAATGCTCTTTGTTCAATCGCAATAGCCGGTTGCAATCCGCTTATCTTATCTACATAGGCATCTGAAAATGTATCCGATAGCATCTGATTCGAAAGCACTAAATCCATAAACTGCTTTTGACTCTCCGAATAAATGGTGTCAAATGCCAAGCTAGATTTACCACTACCACTAACACCGGTAATTAGGTTAACTCGCTTCTTTGGAATGGATACAGTAATATTTTTAAGGTTATGAATACGCGCATTGCGAATGTTAATCTCTTGATTGTCATACGCATCATCCATAGCATCATCTATCCTAAGGTCATCACAAAAATCGAACACCTCATCATATGCTGTCATTTCTTCTTGATTATCTTTCGCACATACATGTATTTCTTTTGGTTTATCAAAGCTTTTATAGTTCGTCCAATGTGACACCCATGGTGGCAAAGTAACTGCTTCTATCCTGTCCATTGAGGGTTGATAGGCCATTAATTGGAGTATTTTTGTCCCCAGAAAACCATCAAAACCTTCAATTTCAATGATTCCGTTATAGAAATCCATCTGCTCAACTCTTACAATGGTTGACCCTATGGGATTGGGTCGAACAGGCGATCTTGATGCAAAGATCCCCGTTTGTGGCGCATTGTTATATGGAGGATGACATGTTCTCATCACGCGAAAGGACTCTTTATCAAATCGGTGAAACCACCATAAGACTCTAATATAATCACCTTTCTTAATCGATCGCATTCTTTCACTAGTGTCATTTATATCCCAAATCACTTTCTTATCAAGGCGAATAATCGACTTCTTACCAAACATTGTATACTCACCAATACTATTATTCCTATAATTAAGAATGAACCTATTATCAGGTTCCTCTGCCTTAAGAATAACTTCTTCAGCAGGAAAATAAGGCTTTATATCAATAAGTTGTCCCATACCTTTTGAGGTATCCAATATTGCCCCTTCTGAATACTTATGATCTGCTTCCTGGGTAAGATTCACCGGAACATTTAATAGGAGTTCACCTGTCTTATTATTCATACTCAAAATTTTTGTTACATAAACTTCAATCCTATTTTCCTGAAGGCAATACAGTAAGCAGTGAGAAAACAAATCCAATTTGTTCAAGGCTTTATTATATCCTTCGTGTAAGTTCACATGAATTTCCTTTTTTTTATCATTTCTATATAAAGTACCAATTTCCAACCATTTCATCTTATTCCTCCTTCTCAAGGTTTAATTATAGGAATATTATATCAACTGTTGCTTAGAAGTACTTTTCCATTACTGCTATCTATGATGTTTCACTTGATTGAATCCCATTCTCTCGCTGCTTTTGAATATCTACATCATTTTCTTTGTATATTATCTCATATGATATTTTATATGGCGAACTATTTTTTGCTTTTAGAACTTGCTAGAATCGTCGTGAATATCACAGAAATAAATAGCATCAACTTGTAAACAGCTCCTGATAGCTATCAGGAGCTGTTGTTATGTTAATGTATATATTATTTGACGCTTACATTGGATACGATAATATCAATCGTTATTGCTTAGATCTATCCTCACTTTAAAAAAAGCAATAATTACGAATGTAACAATAGTACCAATTGCCATGATCCCAGATGTTTGAAGCAAATAGGAGTATTTCCATGTAACGCCATCAAGGGATGTATAGGTAGCGCTAGGATCTACTGTAAACCCCTTTAGTATATGCTGAACCGGTAGTATCAGCATTATTATAAGGTTCTGTACCCAAAATTTTAAATGTGTCAAAGAAACTGGGTTTTTATCACTCTGCATTTGATTGCTTTTGTTCTTTTTCCAGTTATAAAAAGAGAAAGTTAAAAATATTGTGAAAGTACAGAGGTACCAACCCATAAAATTAACGAATGGTACACCGAAATATGCGCCGCCTTCATGCCAGGTATAACGTCCCAGAACAGTAGAACTATAAGGATCAAAGATAATATCATACGTGGTCATTACTAATGAAGACACAATGGGAAGTGAAAACAACCATTTTCTAGTAATTACATTGTCATACTTGCTTAAGAGTATGTGGGCCATATTCCATGCCGTATAAACAAGATAAAAATAAAAAGGAGTTATAATCAGAGGGGCACCAAAAATCTGAATGCCTAAAGCCGGGTCATAATGGTAATTCCCAAAAGGGAAACCGGTGTTTATACTTAAAGCTTCCCAGAACAAGGACCAGAATGCTGAAATTAAGAAAAAAATGACCAAATCCTTTAATTTATAACGATTAGTACCATGAATAAATGCAAAAACTGCACCTGTTAATAGCAATGCAACAATCGCACCTCTGTCAATTTCATATCCAAGAGATAAACCTGCAATTATAGCAATTGCCATTGCAACTGCTGTTACGATGATGATAAGAATATCTTTACTACTAAAACTACTTTTAATTTGATTTTTCAAGACATATATCCTCCTTATGTTTTTTGTAAATACTTTATATGCTCTTTTTACCTTCCTTCTTAAATTCAAACAGAATTTAAGAATTTCCTTTCAAAAGTTATTACTCATGTGTATAATATAAGACATATGATAATTGCTTTCAATGGTTAAAACATAGGCATACTGTTACTTACACCACAAAAAAAATTTTATTGTTACTTAATGAGGTTAAAAGTGAAAAATTTAGAATCGGAAAATAAATTTGATAGACGCTATGCAAAAACACACAAAAGCATCAAAAGTGCTTTTGTGGAAATTATCACTCAAAAAAATATCAGTAAAATCACAATAAAAGAAATAGCTGATAAAGCTGATATCAACAGAAAAACTTTCTACGCTCATTACACAGATACTCATGCAATCTTAGATGAAATCGAAAATGATATTTTAACAAAATTATGGAATACATTAGAAAGCCAAGATGTATTAAAAATTATTTATGATCCCTATCCTTTTTTTATGGAACTAACGAAAATAATAAGTGATGATATGGATTTTTATAAACATTTAGCATTTTCTACATCAAAAAGCCGTTTGTTCGAAAAGATAAAGCTCATGCTGGAAGATAAACTTTTGCATGTCCTCTTACCGGTTATAGATATAGACAGTTTTGCATTATCCTATATAATTGAATTTATTTCATCTGGGATAATTTCATCCTATGAAAAATGGTTTCTTTCCGGACGAAATGAATCTTTAGAGGAAATATCAAAAATACTGAGTATGTTAGCTTTGGGAAGTTTGAGCGATATAAGTAAAAGAAAAAAGTAATTTTACACATTACAACAATGATTATGACTGAAAAAACAAAGATGGTATAGTTCAATATTATAATACGGATAAAGGTAAAAAAATCGGTCAATTAACTATAGCTGCCAACACCAGTTGACAGCCATTTTCCAATATATAAAAAATATGTATACTCTCGTTTATTCAATATAAACGTCTTTAGGATGCAAACTCTTTTTTTCTATATCCCCTTCACTGATTAATCTTATACATACACTCGCCAACCAAATAAGAACCAATATACCTCCAGGCGCTGCCAGCATTGCTGCAATATCTTTAACTGATTTCATAAATACAACAACTATAACATAAACCAACATCAATCCATGACCAACTATACCTTGATAGGCTATTTTCTTATTAAACAACTGACCTTTTAATGTCATTATTGACATGCCTAATCCAGATAAGCTTGATAAGAAAAAAGCGATAAATGCACCAAGACTTCCATGTTCACCCTTTACTAATAAGGCTTCACCAGCTGAAGCAAAATACATTTTTTCTACACTATCTGTCGTAATAAAATACTTTTGACTTAATTCATACATAGGTAATGCACTATTTGATATAAGAAAAAGAGCAGTCGAGACAATAGCAAGTATCAAAACACCTAATGCATATGGATAACAAACTTCTCTATGCATTCCAAATATTCCATAATAAACACATAAGAGCATTAACGTTAAAGCTAAATTTATAATATCAAGATGGTACAATCCCATAAAAGGATTATCTTTAAGTTCTATGAATCTTTGAATCGCCGTGTATTCTTCAGCACTACTACGTGTTATAACCCCAAAGATAACATCAAAAACCCCTAGCAAAATAACTAGACATCCTATTATTCCACATATCCTGTAGATATTTTTCCACTGGTAGTCTACATTTATCTTCTTCTCCACTATATCCTCTCCAATCAGATTCAACTGCTGGTCTACTCACACCTTACAACTCAGTTTTTGACTTTATTCACATTTCTACTCTTCTTTCTGCTAACAATATAAATAACAAGTCCCGGCATTAACAAGAGCATCTCACCCATAATGACTCCCGCTAGATTACTGTACATTCCTAAACCACCAAATGTTGATTTAAACGGTAATAAAATCCCTTTATCATCAGGATAAATTGCGGTCATTGGATGTGTTACAAAATCGATTATCCAGTGACTAAACACGACTGATCCAATAAGAATTCCTTTTTTAGGATGCTTAGTTATTGCTAGGGTTATTAGCCCTGCCATTAGCGACCAACCCAGTGCACCAACTAAACTATGTGTCCAAAAATTTGCATTTAGATTCATTAAATCAAATATCATCCATATCAAGTCTAGTAACATTGACATGATTAACAAAATAATTAATGGTGTCTCCGGCAATATCTTCTTTGATGCAAATCCAACTCCAAAATGCCCTAAACCAGCCATAAAAACGCTCCTCTCTTTACTCTCCAAAAAGCAATTCAATATAAGCATCCATTTGATTATGAATTTTTGACCGCTGTAGATCATCATTGTTCGTAATTAAAAGATTTAACATACCAAACATCGAATAAACTAACATCGATGTTTTTGTAGTAATCTCTTCTTCTGTGAATCTTCCACTACTCATGAAAAAGGCAAATGTCTTCGCAAATTCCTTTTGAATATCAGAGCTGTCTATTATATTCCCATTCTTCTTATCTGTTTTGTTTAACGGATAATTGTACATAAACTGATATACCTTTTCATTATCAATGTAATAACACATCAACAAGTAAAATATAGCCTTGACATCCTCTAACGTATTAATCTCCGTAGGCATCTTATTCACCATATACGTTGCTATATCTCCAATCATACTATCCCTTGTATGCCACAATAGATCATCTATATTTTTAAAGTACACATATATTGTTGACATGGCATAGCCAGCTTTTTGAGCTACTTTTCGAATAGAAACCGTCTCAATACCATCTCTTTCAATCATTCCCTTTGCTGTTGTAATAAAAATATTCTTTACTCTATTTGCTTTAATTTCTTTATTTGAAACTTCATTCATATTTGTATTCATGTTCACCTCATTGATCTAAATAAATATCACTTTCCTCCGAAAAGAAAAATCATAACACTGTTACTATTTTCATTACACTGTTATAATATCTTGTTATATCTCACATGTCAATCCCTCTTATTCACTACTTCCTTTTTGCCATGAAGAGACACTTTTCTTAACCTGATTAAAATAATTCAGTATTTCTTATACTCATTAAACATAAGATTCTAAAGAATGCATAAAGAGATTCTTTATGATAGAATAATAGCAAAGTAATAACTATGTCACCCACACCTCGTAAAAGGTGTGATTTACGCATTTCGTGAATAGGGTAGTTAAGCGATATAATGCTTCTATGTCAAAGAGGTGAATCATGAATATTTTTATAGAGCATATTAAAGAGAAACAAAAAAAAGGATTATTAGATGATTTTTCTCCAAATCATCTAATACTTCGAGCATTAAATGGTGATATGAGTTATTTTCAAGAAAACGAGTTTCTTATAGCTAATATAAGTAATCCATTAACATATTCGATGAATTATGCGAATACGTTTATTACAAATCTTAATTATAAACTTAAGAATTTAGAAGAGAATTTTTCAGAGAAGGAAATAGATGAATTTATTGCTAATCAACTATCAGCAGGTAAGACAAATTATTTAGAAAATCAATTATTTAGAGCTTTAGCTGAAGTTAATGTACTTAACTATATGGCGCTGTTTAGTAAAGCTTTCTCGAGAAATTATAATTTCATATATGAGCCACATTTGGGAGAGAATGGTGCAAATCCAGAAGCAAGATTTAAAGTTGACGATATTATTATAGATGTAGAAGTCAAAACTCCGGGGTTTCCAACTAGAATTGTGAGCACTGGAATAAATAAAGGATTAGTAAGACCTTGTGGTTATTTAACAGTAGAGCAAAAAGAAAAAATCGAAAGCATCTTTGAAGGTGAGAATATTAAATTACTTTTTCCAAGAATTAGGAAAATTTGTGATTTTATCAAAAGTGCTGCAAGTAAGTTTCAAGTTCAAAGTAGTGATAAACATTATAATGTATTATTTATTAATTGGACTTATACAGATATACCGGAAACAAAGTTTAATGAAGCTTTATCTATATTGACAAATACAATGTCAGGACTATTAGTAAATCCTTATGTCGCTAAGTCTATAGGACTTACAAGGGAAGAACTTGAAAAAATATCTGCATTTGTTATATATAATGATAATGTTGAATCCATAATCGGTAGTGAATTCAGAATGTTGTATTTGAATAATGGATTTAGGGTAATACCTAATAAAAACTATGTAAATCAAGATTGGGATACTCTATTCAGGTTGATGAAGATATATAAAAAATCTGAATTTATAATTGATCTTGAAAGTGAAGTAAGGAAACAGAATATCTTGGATTATTATTTTGATAGTAGTATTGATTCAAAAGAAATAAATAATGTCTGTTATAAAGTCGCTGATATCTTTTATTCTGATATGAGGTTATATAGTGGAATAATCGGCCCGCCATTTAGTAATGAATATGTAGAAAAGATGATGAATTCACAACGGAGATTGGTAAGGGATACATTTGCATAAATATGTCAGCTATTACATCGCTTAACCCCCCAATTGCCATCATGTACAGGAATATGGAGGATGCACACGACGGCAATTGCCGGTCCGTTGGATGAAACTGCTCGCTGGATATTGATAATAATTTTCATTTGATTGGAGGCTACAATGGAGTTTTCAGATATTTGCATTATTACATCTGATGTATCAGGAGTAAGAGAGTTCTATGAGTTAGTATTTGGAGTTAAGGCCGAAGGAGATGATATACATTCGTCGATAGTGGTACCGGGTTTAGGGATAACACTCTACAATAAAGACAATGCAATCTCGGATATGGGATTTGATCTTGAAGGTTGCGGTACAGGACTAATAACTATTGGATTCAACGTTGACGATGCAGAAGTAGAATACAGACGAATACTTTCATTGGGAATCACGAATGTCACAGAACCAGTTATTTGGCCTTGGGGAGCAAAGTCATTTAGATTTCCTGATACAGAAGGCAATATCATTGTTATGAGAAGCAGAACTAATTAAATTGGTTTACTCCGAGGAATATGATTGAGTGAATTAGAAGACAATATGTGGTTTCTAAGTTAGCTGGCTACGTTTGAGATTATCGTTGCCTGACGCGAGCAGCTTCACATAACTATTAGAAATGTATCCGTCATCATCAAAGAAAAAGTCCTACCGAAATGTTATACAACACACTTAATCTGAACAAGGAGAGATAATAATGAAATGTAAATATTTATTAACAAGCCTATTAATTATATTATTAAGCGTAGGATGTAATGTGAAGAATCAACCGACAAATATTGCTACTGCCGAAAATGTTGAAAAAACAGAAGAGAAAACAACAGATATAGATAGAAGTGTGTCGCAGCTAGAGCTAAAAACAGAAGCGTTATTAATTGAGAATGCTGAATTGAAAGAAAGAATAAATGAGTTAGAAGATGTCGTCTCGAGCGAAAAAGAAATAGAAGAATTAAATAAAAAAACTAACATGAAGTATAAATTCTTAATTGATGCAGTATCAGCTTCCAATGAAATTGATAATAGTATGGTATCGGAAGTAGAAGCAATAAATGGTATTCACATAGGTGATTCTATGAGTGATGTCCTGAAAAATTTAGGTGATAATTTTGAATTATATCTTTCAGACGATGGGTTTGATCCAGTTGTTTCATATAATGGTATTAGTATCAGTATTCATGAATATTATTATACAGTAACTGAAATATATGTTAATTCAACTGGTTTTGTAACTAAAGAAGGGGTACAGGTTGGGGATAATGCAAAAGAGGTCATTAAACTATACAGAGAAAATTATGACATGAACTCTGACGAAAAATTATATGAGGAATATCCAGAATTGTTATTCGATTTAGGCAGAAACTTTATATTGCAATTTGCAATCGATACGGATGAGCTAACGGATGAGAGTATCATAACGAGAATAACACTTAGAAATATTACTTATGGTGAATATTGAGGTGTCTTGGTTGAGGACAATTAAGTGCATTGTATAACAGACAATTCCCATCACGCGCAGAAACAAGGAGAATGGACACAAAGGGAATTGCGGGATCGTTAGACGAAAGAAAATCACTACATAGATAAGAGAATAATAAGGAGATGCTGTATAAATGGAGAATTGGTCAAGAGATAGAGAAAAATATCAGTTAGATGATGAAGTGTACATAACAAAAGCTAGTGAAGACGAGTTTTCAATATTTGAGTCAATTTATGGAGACGGTCAAAGCAATCGATTTGCAATAAAGCATTGGGATTTGAGATTAGCTATCAGTTTAGATACACCTTTTGCTATTGGTAATAGTTATTACTGGATTGTTAAAGATGATGTAAAAGTTGGTGGGGTCTTGATAGAGCCAAATGTAATTGCACGATTATTTTTAATACCTCCATATAATGATTTATATAGAGTTTTGAAAATGTTAAAGAAACTATTGATAAAATGGTCTGATCCTAAGAAAAACATCAATGCTTTTCAAATAAATAATGAACAAGGAAAGTATTTCGAAATGTTGGGATTTTGGAAAGAAAAAAGTAGACGTTGGATGATGAGACCAACTGAGAAATTGAACTATGAATATAACCAAGCATTCATTTTTGAAAGTCCAGATAAACAACAAAATAAAGCTATTGCTGAATTGCTATGTTCAAGCTTTAGTAATGGAGTCGATAAGAAAAATCAATTGTACAAAGATACTGAGGCAGAACATTTTGAGGCTTATTTAGACGATGTAAATGATTTTTTTATAAATACGAATCGTTTGCTTTTAGAGGCATCAACGGTTATTTATGATGCTAAAGATAGGAAAATAGTTGGAGTGTGTCTTATATCATTGTTTGAAGAATGGCCATTAATACATACTATTGCGTTAGATCCTTCCTATTCTGGTAAAGGATTAGGTAAGATAATGTTGAATAAAGGGATAAGTATTTTGAATAGAGAGTATCCAGTTGTGCGTCTATTTGTAACGATAGGTAATTCAGCGGAGTCAGTATATCATGAACTCGGCTTTGTTCAAGGAGTAGAATTTGGGAAATATTATTTATCACACTTTCGTCAGTAATAACTACCGTGATTTTAGGGAAACTTGCTTTTTTCGGGCTAATCATATTATGGATTGAGTGTTATGTTAGAATTGATAGTGAGTAGATTAGCTTTCGGTATAGAAAAGAGGTTTTACTATGGATGACATTGTTCAGAGTTTAGCAAAAGCATTGAATAGTCGTAATATTTTATGGGGAATTGGTGGGTCTTACCTATTAAAGACCTACGGTATTGTTGATGAAGTACACGATCTAGATATTATAGTTGCTGCAGAAGATATTACTAAAGCTATTCAAGTTTTAGATACTATTGCTAAACGGAAATCAATACCTGTAAAGGATGAATATCGGACAAAGCATTTTTCTGTATATTCGTATGAAGGTCTTAGTATTGATGTAATGTCTACTTTTAGAATCGAGCATATAGCCGGTATCTATGAATTTGTATTAGATGAATTATCAATTGTTGATCGTAGACCGGTAAATGGTATTGAAATTCCATTTACAAGTCTAGAAGATTGGCTAATTGCATACAAGTTGATGAAAGGACGTGATTCAAAAGAAGTTATTGGAGTAAATCTTGTACAATGTCAAATTGTTACTAATGAATTGTTTTTGGAAGGGAGAAGTAATGTTCACTCATTTAAAGATTTCAGCAAAAAGTATCCTATCAATCATCGCAATAGCTTTTATTATATACATAATGGGTCTGCTGTACCCAACGTTACAAGAAGCAGGTAGAACATTAGAATCATTCAACTTATATAGGGGGTTATTCACTCTCTTGACGTTTATTATTGGATTACTTATTGAGCTTGATAGGATATTAGATGCTTTTAGTAAGGGTGTTACGATAAATCCTTTAGGTATGCTATTAAGCATTTTCATTCTACTGGTTCTATTTATACCAGTTGCTGTAGGCATGTCAATCACAGGATTTGGAACAACTGCAATTATACTGCAAGAAGGTTGGATGCGAGGTATATTGGGAGTGTGTTCAGGGATACTATTTGCCAGAGCAATTTGACTGTAATTCGCTAACCGAGTCGCACCTGCACTAGCTCACCCAGTCGTAAACCAAAGACCGTTAGTCGACATTCTAGGTTCTGTATAGATTCATTGCTTATTTCTGGAGATAAAGCAATGAAGACTATTCGTAAAATTGACTTAATATCACCTTATATGTATAATTAGATTGCTAAGTATTTGAGCATTAATATTATATGTCTTTGAATACTTAAGTATCATTAACAAGAAAGAGGTATTATATGAAAATAAAAAATAAAGCCGTAACTATATTAAGGGTTATTGAATAAACAGATATAACAGATATAATCCTTTGCTGTTATTCTGTTACCTTAATATCGATGTATTAAGGATTAGTTATAATTCAAAGGAGACATCTATATGAATTCAAAACACATAGAAACGTCACATAATCTTTCAGGTGACTCTATTCGTGATATGGATAATGAATTTTTTATTAAATTAGAGACTAACTATACTACACTTATTCATGTAATTAGTAAAATGCTTTGTACGGATGTACTTAATGCAACTTTTCATGCGAAACAATTGCAGGGAGGAACTGTTGGTAACGTTCAGCTTATTACAGGCATTGCCCACACTAAAACAGGTAATAGCAATTACAGTGTGGTTTTAAAGACTCAAAAGAAATGGAATCGTCATGGCGATGCAGATTCATGGCGCAGAGAATATGATCTATATTTATCTGGTCTTAATAAATTTTTTACGGATGAACTTCGATGGCCGGAATGTTATTACGCCCAACTACATGAAGACCAAACACAACTGTGGATGGAATATATCGAAGGTGTCTCCGGCAATAAGTTGACTGTCGATATGTGTGTACAGGCAGCTAAAGCACTTGGCCAGTTTCAAGGTAAACTTCATGCACTAAAACCGACTTTTATACAATCCATTACTAATGTCAGTGACGTGGACTATGTTAAAGTTGAATATATGCGATATCGATCATGGGATCAAGTATATGACTATATTCGCTCAGATAATTGTCCACTTCCAAATCATCTATGTAATATGCTTATCCACCTGGATAGCCATTGGGATTCCATTTGGAATAAAATAAATAAACTTCCCATTGTTTTTTGTCATAGAGATTTTTGGATTGCAAATCTTCTATACTCTAATAACAAACTCTGTCTAATAGACTGGGACACTGCCGGTTGGGGTTTTATGGGCGAAGATATTGCTAGCTTGATTTCTGATGAAATGGGGATTAACTATATGGTTGAAACCTACCTAAGATGTGTCCCCGCTTATTACAAAGGCTTCTCCGAACATGTTGACATCTCCTCCATAACTGACAACTGCATTTATGAACTAATACTCATCATGTTTGGTTATAGACTTATAGAGGGATACAGATTTTCTGAATCAAAGGAAGATAAAGACCTTCATTTGAACACTCTTGAGAAGATATTCGAAATCAACATAAAATCTAAGAATTTACAATCCTATGGCTTTACTTTAGCAATGTTCACTGATGGTCTAGGAGGTATTCCAGCTCGAGTAATTGCCGTACATAAAAAACGTTATGAGATTATTTGTCAATATGGCCAAATCTTCGCAATACTTAAATCTGGCACATACTACAACGTACAACCAGACTACTTACCCACTACCGGTGATTTTGTTAAGATACAGTACAATGACTCCGGAGATAGCCTTATTATACAAACTTTGGATAGAAAATCCAAGTTTTCTAGAAATGACTTCTCAGGTCATGCTGTAGGTTATGTCAAAACAATAAAAGAACAGATTGTCGCTTCTAACTTTGATTATGTATTCATAATGGCTTCGCTCAACCACGACTTTAACCTTAAACGTATCGAACGTTACCTTACTTTAGCATGGGAAAGTGGTGGCATTCCTGTCATTATACTAACAAAATCTGATTTATTAGATGATATTTCTCACCAAGTGACCGTTATTCAACAAGTATCTGGTGATGTACCTATACATGCCATCAGCTCGATAACGGGGCAAGGCATCGACGAATTAAAAGACTACACTCAAACAGGTAAAACCATTGTATTATTAGGTTCAAGCGGCGTTGGGAAATCCAGTTTAGTTAATTCACTAGTCAAAAAAGACCTAATGGCTGTGAAAGAAATTCGAGAAACTGATAGCCGTGGTCGTCATACAACAACACATCGTGAACTAATTGTTCTACCCGATGGCGGGATGATTATTGATACACCAGGTATGCGCGAACTCGGAATGTGGCATGTAACAGATGGATTAAACGAGGCTTTTCCTGATGTAGAAATCCACCTTGGCAAGTGCAAATTCTCCGATTGCAAACACACAAACGAACCCGGTTGTGCTATTAAAAAAGCCATACAAAACGGTACGTTTTCAGAAGACCGCTGGAATAGTTATCTACACATTCAATCTGAAGCCCGGTTTGTAAATAGCAAGTCTCAACAACTTCGCAATAAAAACTCTAAGAATAAACACACGAGGAGTAAAAGAAATCTATAAGTAGTCTATTTTTTTGTAACACTAAATTTAAGATCAATTTTAAAGACCTTTTTGATAACTCTAAATCAAAAAGGTCTTTTTACAGTGACTGATTGACACTTATTCATTAATAAGGTGTGACGCGATGAGTAGGTTTCTTATTGCTACTACGGCTTCTGAAGCTGTCATGTTATCTTTAAGATGTATTGTTTTATCCAAACTTCTGTGAATCAAATCCGCACTTAATGTTTTGGATACATCTTTATAAGACCATTCTGCTGTGTCTTCTAAATCCATATAACTTATAGAACTAGATAGTTCGCTCCCTTCTAGTCCACATATATCCATCGCCCTGGATATAATAACCATTGCCTCTTCATAATCAATCGCATCATTTGCTCTAAAAGTTCCGTCTGTATATCCGGTTATAAGACCATAAGTACTTGCTTCTTCAATTGCAACGGCATATGCGTCCGTAGCGTCAATATCCTTATATCTTTCCCCAACACTCACTCCCGTCCTATATAATCCAAGGGCTTTTGTAATATACTCTGCAAATTCGCCTCGTGTTATCGCCTTATCCGGTAAAAATAACTCTGAATCGCCTATAACAAGTCGCGATGCCATATCCTCTACAGCCTCTCTTGACCAATGATCCCGCACCGAAGGTACACTTGTCGGATTCTCTATGACCGTATAGGATGAGTTTGTTCGAGAATTCAATCGAGCGTAACTTTCATTCTCTTTCACAAAAACCTCTGTCGGTATATGAGAGAAACTTCCGTCCTCATTATACACAACCCCTGTTGTTATACGATTGCTATCAATCGTATCCGGTAACTTAATTATTCGTTGAACATAGTTGTCGAAGCTTGTTAGCATGATTTCCTTTCGTTCTCCCGAAATCATATCACCCTTAGCGATAACTTCGAATACTACAGGTGGATATAACATTTCATACCCATTTATCCTTGCCATATTCTCTATTTCTCTAGATGATTTTTGATCAACTTGAACAACCTTCACTTCAATCTCAATTTTATCCAGTTGATCCGACGAAACACTCCATTCTTTTGCTAAATTTCCGATATTAATATCTTTAGCCGGAATGATATAGTTTATATCACCTGTAACAATCGATATATTAAATGCATCTTCTTCAAGTGCTTTGATTATATCTCCCGTTAACTTTGCACTGATTTGATTCGCATCTTTTGTACGAATATCAATTTGTAATTCATTATCGTCTTTATCTAATGTGCCATCCTTCTTTTTCTCATTAAGAATATCTTCAATCATACTTAACACTACGTCCGCCTGAACTTCAAAATCAACACTTTTTTCCCCGGCATTTTCAGTAACTGTCTCTAAACCGGCATTTCTCTTTTTACCATTAATGATAACTTGAGCATTTTGTTTCGTATTATCGGATGTGTTATTATGATGACTACCCGTACCGCTCGAATTCTTCTTCCACATAGCATATAGGGTCATGTTCGAGCCTTTTACCGTTAAGGTATCTCCTTGATTATAAGTACTACCTTGTCCATCTACTTGAGTATTCCATCCAACAAAAGCATATCCACTTTTGTAAAGATTATTGATATTTCCTAATATTGTAATCCTATCGTCTTGATGATACGTTGATCCATCAACAGGAACATTACCTGCCTCTGCTCCATTCCCTATATAGGTTATAGTATATTCCGGCTTCGCTTCGATTAATATATCGCCCCTTAAATCCGTCGTTCTATTTACCAATTTGTCAGGCTTTATTGTAATATATCCAATTCCCGCATTTGACAAATTCCCCGATAAAACCACGCTAAACTCCGTCGAACTAAGGGCTTTTATTTCACTCATAGTTAATGTAGCAATGCTGCCGCTAAGTTCTATATCACTTTGATCAATAGCCTCTGTCAACGTATCATTATTAATCCGGATAACAAACAGCTGTTGTATATTAGCATTTGTTTCTATACCACTTGGACTGACTGTCATGGTAATACTACCTTGTGTCGGCACCCATTTTGCATATAGGGTCATGTTCGAACCTTTTACCGTTAAGGTATCTCCTTGATTATAAGTACTACCTTGTCCATCTACTTGAGTATTCCATCCAACAAAAGCATATCCACTTTTGTAAAGATTATTGATATTTCCTAATATTGTAATCCTATCGTCTTGATGATACGTTGATCCGTCAACAGGAACATTACCTGCCTCTGCTCCATTCCCCATATAGGTTATAGTATATTCCGGCTTCGCTTCGATTAATATATCGCTCCTTAAATCCGTCGTTCTATTTACCAATTTGTCAGGCTTTATTGTAATATATCCAATTCCCGCATTTGACAAATTCCCCGATAAAACCACGCTAAACTCCGTCGAACTAAGGGCTTTTATTTCACTCATAGTTAATGTAGCAATGCTGCCGCTAAGTTCTATATCACTTTGATCAATAGCCTTTGTCAACGTATCATTATTAATCCGGATAACAAACAGCTGTTGTATATTAGCATTTGTTTCTATACCACTTGGACTGACTGTCATGGTAATACTACCTTGTGTCGGCACCCATTTTGCATATAGGGTCATGTTATTAGCCGGTACTTTATCACGAGTAAAATCCCACAAATTCTTAAAGTCAATATCTTTATACCAACCGACAAACACATAATTGTCTTTTGTCGGCTCTATCGGTGATTCAATCGTCATATTATAATCTGCAGTAATAGACGGAACATCCGTTCCACCAGCGCTATTAAAAGTAACCTCGTATTGGTTAATCTTATATTGAGCTGTTACTGTCTTATTGGATGTAATATCATCAAAGGCTTGATCCCATCCGATAAAACTATAGCCGATTCTATTTCCAACATTAGGAGCCGTAGCAGAATTGTTTTTCTCTACAGATTCTACTTTTAACACTGTTCCATCATAATCCTTAAAGGTAACGGTATAATTAGTAATATTCAATTCTATATTAGCTATATATATCGCGGATTCAGTCGTACCATCATAGAGGGAAAACTTGAAGCTATCACTTGTTGCTTTACCCCCGTCATATACATAGCATACTTGTCTGTCCGCTAAATCTTGTTGTGAAAACTGGGTAATCGTCGTTTCAGGAGAATTCACTAATTCTAATTGACCATACTCCGGTGCATCTAGAACTTTATAGATTAAATTTGAATCCTCAACAAATACATCCTTTGCCTCTATTGTATCTGTTGTAATAATAGTAGGATTCGAAGTTACTACTATTTTATTATTCTTAATCATTCTAGGTGCATAATCCACTTCCGTAGGTATATCATAGATATTTTCGCTTATAGGAATCAACCGTTCCCCTGCAAGGGTTCCTATATCATATAGTTTAGCCGTACATGCTTCGTCTGCATAGACACCTACCTCTTTTGGTTGTACCCCACTCACTGCAAAGTAAGCATATTGAGATTCAAAAGGCATGACCACATTACCAACCTTTAAATAGGTCCTTTGTGTTTCATTTAATGCGACGATTAATTTTCCTTTTATCAATTGGCCGGAACTTGTCCCATCAGCACCAATTGCATCAGCCTCTCTTGACTGTGCTAAAATCGTCGCTAATTGACTAATATGGATATTATTCACTTGTCCATACATTCCATTACCTATTGCAGAGGCGTGGGCACTCCCAATAGCTGTTAGCGTACCTCCACTAATATTAATAATACCGGCAGAACTTGATAGCCCACCACCTATTCCGGCTCCTTGATTACCACCAACTGCTTTTATTCTTCCACCACTAATATTAATTGTTCCATTGGCTCCGAAATAACCCGCAAAATATCCGCCACCTATTCCGGCCCCATTCTCACCGCCTGTCGCATCAATTTCTCCACCGGTAATTTCGATCCATCCACCAGTCCTTTGATTTCCGCCACCTATTCCGGCTCCATTCTTTCCACCTGTTGTCTTCACCAAACCATCCGTAATGACTATATGATCACTAGCACCGGCATGTCCGCCTCCTATTCCGGCTCCTTGATTACCACCTATGGCTGTTATGGACCCTCCATTAATCTTAATCGTTCCACTTCTACCATATTTTCCTCCACCTATTCCGGCTCCTTGATTACCACCGGTAGATGTAATCACACCACCATTCACTGTAATCGTGCCACCTGCTTCACCATCATTTCCTCCTATCCCTGCTCCGTTAAATCCCCCTAGCGCATCAAGGGTACCACTATCCCCGGTAATTGTAAGTCTTCCTGTATTCCCTGTTCCTATTGCTGCCTTATTATCAGCAAGGCGCGCATCCAACACATTCCTTGTATCATCTGCTAACTCTAGAATAATGTCTCCTCCACCTGATAGCTGAATAGGTGCTTGCTCCGAGCTGGTAATACTAACCCCATTCAATATTAATGTAAGGTTCGTAACCCCAGATGCAATACTTATCGTATTGATATCCGTAGAACCCTCAAGAATAAAACTACCACCATCTGCTTCCGATCCAATCACAATCTGATTATCCTGATAATGGACTCCTGTTGGCAACACCTCCGGATTATCTACTTGAATCACATTAGACACTGCAAAAACTGTTGTATTCCCCTGCATCAACATGGAAACAAGTAACATTAAAATCAATACACCACAATTCCCCTTTTTACACACGCTCATTATATCCCTTTTCAAAATTAGTCCTCCATTTTGTCTTACTTTTATGCTAATGAAGATGATTATTGATCGTATTATTTATATAATCATCTAGGGTACATATTAATGCAGATCATTAAGGTATTCTATTATTCTATACCATTTACTCTCATACTATTTAGTTGTTATACGGATGAATTTGTAAAATTTCTATCTACTAAAATTCCCCTATATTAATCCTAATTAAATTCTCATTACTATTATATAACATAAACAGTCTGTGTTATCCTTATATGATTATAACATCTTTTATATTAATTTAAATAGCAAAATTACCTAATATTGTTAATAATTTGTTAAAGTTGTTACCTTTCTGATTTTTGACAAAAGAAAAGAGCGAACACTATTTTTGTGATCACTCATCATTTGATAAACTGGAATTTTAGAATTAAAAATAATCCAATACCAATACAACAAATGCTGGGATTTTCAATCCCCAGCATATCATTCTTATTCTAATGTTTCAACAGGAAGGTGCATTCCTTTCCAACCCTCAAGTGCTCCTGCAAGCTCATAGGCTTCAAAACCTTCAGATAATAAAATAAGTAATGCTGTTTTTCCAAGTGTAGTACCACCGGTCCAGTCATATACTACATATATTTTACTTTTATCCAATTCATCTAAATGGTTTCCTAATTCTTTTGCAGGTATTGCAACAGCACCTTTTATTTGGTCCTTTTTCACCTGTGCCGGGGCATTGCGAACGTCTAATATGACATATGGCGAATCTTCTTTTTCAATATTTTCTAACACAGTAAAATGATTTATATATAAGCTAAGATATGTTTCTAATAATTCAATTTTCTTTGTTTGCATCTTTTATTTCTCCATTTCTTGGGTATATTTTTGGGCATTATCATTAATTTTTTGTAATAAATTTGAGAGTTGTTGAATTTCTTCACTAGACAAGCTACCCATCAAATTGTTAACGATGCTAAAGTTTTCAGGTAAAAATTTCTCTAAAACATGATTTCCGGTTTCAGTTAGTTGGACAGATAATGAACGTTTATCTGTAGTGGAACTACTTTTTAGAATCCAACCTTTCATCTCCATTGCTTTTAATAATTTACTAACTGTTGCACGAGTAGCTCCTAATTTCTCAGAAATAACTGACGGCAACAATGTTTGGTTTGGAGCATGATATAAAAACATCAAAATAATAAATCTTGATTCACTTAAATCGTTCTTATTAAGGGCATAATCATATTGTTTTTGCACATTACGATATGTCCATTGAAAATCAATAAATAGTTTGACAATATCTGAATTTAATTCCGAATAAATCTCTTGCATCAACTTTAAACGCTGATTGTCAGGGCGATCAACAAAAGTAAAGTTATCCATAAATCATTTCCTCCATAATAGTTAGCCGGCTAACTATTATGATGATAACATAATAAGTTTTGAATGTCAATTTAAAAGATTACAACGTTTCTTTCGATAATCATGTCTATGCTCTATTATTCTATAACCTATACAATAAATAGAAAAAAAGACACTAACTATAATTAAATAGTTCATGTCTTTTTACAATATTTAGTCGAGATAGTCTATTCAAGCACTGATAGCCACAGCTCTTATTTTATTAAAGCGGTTTAATTGGTAAATAAATATCAATATAGTGTTTACAATCTGGAGCAAATTTAGGATCATTTAAGTACACTTCAAAACTTAATCTATCATCAGGTTGATAACCACTCTTTGGCAACCATTCTCCATATAAATAGTGCCAAGCATCGCCATGCTCTTCTCCCGTTGTAATTTCAAAATGTCCTATTGCATATTTGCCGCCTGACATGGTCATTTCACAAAAATCGCCCTCTGCTTTAATCTCCTCTGGAACAGATAAACACACACTTGTCCTTCGCTTATCATTTTCGGTTATCTTAGGATTATCATGATAAATGCAAATTAATTTACACTCTTTGTTATTTGATAATCCCTTTTCATTTGAAAAAGTAAAAAGTTTTTCTAACATACTCCTAAACACAGTTGCAAAATCTTGATATGAGCCTACATGCCGTAGATAAACAACTTTCATTTCAGATACATTCGTAATTTCCACATTAACATTATTCATTTTAATAATCCTCCTTAAGTTTGTATCATCATTGTAACTATAAGAAGGTTTTATTTCTTTGCTATTCTTGCTATATTCTTTCCTGTAATTAGAAGGGCTAATTCCATAATAATTTTTGAATGAACGAGAAAAAGTAGCTGAGTCACCAAAACCAAAATCATACGCAATCTCCGTAATAGATTTACATGATGCATGAATTAAGAAACTCGCTGATTTCTCTAGTTTCTGCCTATTTATATAATGACCGAGTGTTTCATTCATAGTACTACTAAAAATCCTATGAAAATGATATTTAGAAAAACCTGAAACTTTTGATAACTCTTCAAGTGTAAAACTACTCTCAATATTTTGCTCTATATAATCTTGAATAATATTCAACCGCATATTATATTCTTTTATTTGTGATGAATTATCTTTTTTGCTCAATACAAGTTCACCCCCATAAAGATAATTCTAACATAAATATAGTTGTATTACTTTGCTATCCTTGCTCTATTCTATAATTCACTTAAAATCTGGAGCAAACAGTGACTATGCGGTTCTAGGGAGTGTTTAGTGAACCATCATGACTAATTCAGGCTTATCCTTATAACAATTAAATTAATATATTGAAAATTATTCCAAACAAAAATCCACCGATATTTATACCAGTGGATTCATATTTAATATTCAGTTTCTTATATCCCTACATACTAGGTATTGAAGCATGTATGCAAGGGAAGCGAGTAAAGTTCTATAAAACGGCGACCCTTGTTAACGAACTGACTGATGCAAAAGCTAAAGGTACGTTACTCAAATTTCTAAAAAGACTCAGCAAAATAGATCTGCTGATCTGTGATGAGTGGGGGTACCTACCGTTTGATTCAGAAGGTTCACAATTATTATTTCAAGTAATTACAGATTGCTATGAAAAACACAGTCTGATTATTACACCCAATATCGAATTCAGCAAGTGGAATGGTATTTTCTTCGATGACCAACTGACTGCAACGCTAATTGATCGGTTAGTACACCATAGTCATCTGATTGTATTTGATCGAGACAGTTGGAGATTTGAGCATTCCCTTATGAAAGATTCGGCAACTAATTAATTCAAGAAGGTGTTACACTTTTGCATTGCATTTTGTTAAACTTTTCTCTTGCAAAAAACACCTATGCCCCTCTTGGCGTGCAAATATATATTTGCAAACCATCTGAATCAGGTTCTTCAATCATAATTTCAGTATTAGATTCCAGTTCATATCTATACCATTGGATACTCTCCTTAGTTATAAAATCATTTTTATAATAATATATATATTTATCATTATAATATAAGATATAATTTCCTTCGTCTAAATCCGAATCAAACATGTCTATCATATAACGATACTCCTGAGTTTTGACATCATATACATACAATACAAATCCATACATAATACTTACATCCATTAAAGAATATTTTCCACTAACTATTTCTTCTGTAGAGATTTGATTTGCAAACTGATTTTCATATTCAAAAGGATTTTTATCAATCATTGTCAAACTTCCTAAGCCATCCGATCCATAATATACCGATTTCCCATTCTGACCATCTATCAGATAATAATAGTCAAATGCTCTGCCCAAAAAAGTTATCTTATTTTTCTCAAAATCATAACTGAACTTTAATACTCTGTTTTCAAACATCATCTTTCTTTTTTCTCTATCAATGAACTTCACTTCACCTTCAAAAGATTCGATAGTTTCAAATGACTCATCATCTGCTATATAACAACTACCTTCTTTTTCGTATACTATATACCCTTCTAAATACTGAACAGACTCAATATTTTCTGTATCTGTCAAAGGGATTATTTTTTTTGTTTTTAAATCATAGCTATAAAGATTATTATCTAAAGCATCTAAAAAGTATATATTATCATCCATAATGTTAATATATTCAACAGGATTTTCATAAATCACTTCACTAGATTCCGTCTCCAAATCTTTGAGAATTAACTGGCCTTTTGGAAGGAAGTAGCTATATACTAATAAATTATTATGAATATCATAGGTTCTTACATTCTCCTTAGTAACTAATATATTTTCGTTTTCTGATACCATATATAAATAATTCGTTTCTAACTCTGTAAAATATTCATTATCATCAATAAGCTTATAGTCAATAATATTCTTCATCACCCCATTAAACTCAACTGGTATGCTATCTGTATAATAAACATTAAGCCCTTCGCCATCTACAACAAATTCTTGATATTTAACATTATAATAGTATTCATTACCAATCCATCCATTATATCCATTTCTTGTATACAGTGATCGCTTAACATATTGGTCTTTGTCTAAGCTATAATCATAATCTTGCCTAAACCTCCAAAAGTTATTATCATATCTACTTTCATACTTATAAACCTTAGGTATTTCTCTTTCAATCAACTGATTCATTGACTGATTATATACATAACATCCGGTTAATGTTTTACACATTAATTCATCATCACGAAAATCATAGCTAGCATCTGATAATTCTATCTCACTATTCTTCCATTTCTCTTCAGCAAAGTTATAAGAGTAAAATAATTGAGAATTATATACCAATAATGCCTGGTCCAACAAACAATAATAGAGCTCTTCTTCAGATTCGAGATTTAATTTTGGTATCTCCTTTGTTGACTCTAGGAGAGCATCAACTATATACATTTTCTCCTGTGTTTCAACTATTAAAGGTGTTTCATCTCTATTATTTATCAAATCTATTAATTGATAATCTTGTTTGGACTCAAAAAAATCATTATAATAATCTGCTAGCTCATCGTCTCCTCGCAAACTAATACTTGACCGATACATACCATCATATTTCAAACCATAACACCAGTAAGAAAATTCTTCCACTTCAGGTACTTCAAAATTCTCATCAACGACTTCAACTATATTAAGAATATCATCAATATAGACATACAGATATTTATCGCTTAAATATAAATCTCCATACAAATATGTATCTTCTGCTTTCACTTGAGTAAAATCAACAATTTCATAGTCATCCGCAGCCTTGTTTACAAAATACGTATGTTCGTTATCAGAGATACTTGCTTTGTCCGACTCATTAAGCTCAATCAACTTTATATTGTTATCATCAACTGACATTCTAATCTCTGTTTCAAATTTCTTGCTATCCGTCAATAAAATAACATTCAACATTTGTCGATAGTCACTATTCGTCTCAGCATATTTTGAATCCATTACTAATTTTTCAATTTTTGTACCTTCCTCTTCAATATAATATGAATTAAGTAACCTAAAATTCCTGTCACATACATAAATCACACGGTTTTCCTCTTCATCCAAGGCCGACAAAAAATATGTATTATTCTGTACATCCACATAATCAACCGCAAATGGTATTTCATAGGTATTTACCAACTTACCTGTACTTAATTCGTAAATAACCAATTGTCCTAAACCATCACTATTCTTCAAAAAAATACTGATTTGGTCAATATCACTGACAACTATTCCTACATACTCGTAACCCGGTTCCATCGAATGACGAATTGTTTTTGAAACAACAGTGTTTTCATTCATTATATGAACTATTACTTCATTTGATTCAGTAACTTCAGTTAACATTAAGCCATCTAACGGAAGTTTGCCTAAATCAACAATCTCTCCCGCGAGTTCTATAGCATTTTTGTTTATTGCCATAAGATCTAACTGAGTGACAAATGTCTTTCCGTCTAGTTCATATTCTATAAAAATATAAGACTCTTCGCTCAACGTTCTAAGTGATTTCCCTTTTGCTTTAGTTGAAGCAACACCTATTCTAAGAGGCATATCCGGAGTATAGTCAGTATCTTCATTTACTAATGGACGATAATAAACTTTAATTCCTTCATCCGTATTTTGACCAACATACATATCGCTAATTCCAAAAATATCACCTTCATCAGGAAGTAATTCTTTAAGAATAGACTCGTCTGATTGCTTAGCACTATCCATATCCAGCTCATTCAACTCAATGGTTTCCTTAGAAATATTGCGTACTGTAGCTAATTGAATAGCTACTGGTTCATCTAATTCTATAGTTTGGTCTGTTTCTTGTTCATTACTTAATTCCTTAATTTTACCGGCAGTACTTTCAATTTCTGTTTGCACACTTTCCGTCATTAAATTATCTTTGGATTTACTTTGCTTCTCTGACTGACATGCAGATAGTAGCATACAAGCTACCACTGATAAATAAATAATTGCTTTTTTCATAATCAGACTCTCCTTTTCCTCATATATATATCATACTACAAAATCAAATATCTGCAATAATTATCAAATAATCGTTTGCTATATATAAGAAATGAATCATGATTATAATTCCCTTAACTGCTTTCTCACTTGAATCTTAAGCTAGACACCTATCCCCCTTTTCGTACCTATAAATAGTTTCTACTGCTTAAGCTGAATGTTCGTTCAGCAATAAATAGTCTTATGGGTAACGGATATATACTCAGAAATACTTTTCAATCTGTTCACATAATCCTTTCACCATGCTGAAATCCCAGCTTTTATCAATCATCACTATACATATATGGTGCCAATCTCCTATACAACTTGGAATTTGTTAACGTGGTTACTAATGGTTATCATTCCATCGCATTATTTCAAGAAAAATAGGATATAAATCTTTTCCTGCTTGAGATAATGAGTACTCAACATGTGGTGGAATTTCATTAAATTGGGTTCTGTCTACTAAGCCCCTGATTTCTAAATCTCGGAGTGTAGAAGTGAGCATTGTATTCGTTATTCCGCCTACTTGTTTTTTTAAATCACCAAAACGAATAGAGTCGCATTTTATCAACTCAAAGAGTACCCGAATATTCCATTTTCTTTGAAAAATCTCTAATGTTCGAAATACTGCACAATTTTTAACAACTTTTACATCTTTTATTTTTTCTTGATATTCTTTAAATGTAATGTCTGGCATTTGATTGTTCCTCCTTCAAATTGTTAAGTTAGTACGTCTAAGCATACCTAGTTCGTATATTCTGCGTACTTGTGTTCTACATCTATTCTAAGTATAATAAATGTACTATTAAAAATCAAGGAGTGGATAAGCATGAATACAACAATTTATTATTTTTCCAGCACTGGAAACAGTTTAAAGGCAGCAAAGGATTTAAGCGAACAATTAGAGAGTTCTACAATTGTACAAATATCCAAAAAAAATTTGACCAGTATTAAAGACACTCAATCAGATAAAATAGGCTTTATATTTCCTGTCTATTTTTATGGAATACCTGTGATAGTAAAAAACTTTATTGAAAAATTGCATATAAATAAAGATACTTATGTTTTCGCTGTAGCAACTTATGGTAGAATGGCAGGTATATCCCATAAACAAATCGAAAAATTATTAAATAAAAAAGACGTTAATCTATCCGCAAGTTTTGGTATTCAGATGCCAGGCAGCTATCAAGTTATGTATCCACCCTTTTCTGAAGAACAACAAAATAAGCTTTTTAAAAATGAAAGAGGACAAATAAATGAAATAGCTAGTTTTATAAAAAGCAAGAAAATTGTTAAGCAAAAGAGTAATTTTCTTATGGATACTATCGGTGGATTACTTAGTGCTACCTTTAGACCACAGAATAAGGATAAAAACTTTTGGACAGATGAAAAATGTAATGGATGTGGTACATGCTTGAAAATTTGTCCGGCAAATAATATAGTTATAGCCAAAGGAAAACCAAAATGGCAGCATCAATGTGAAAATTGTCTTGCTTGTATGCAGTGGTGCCCACAAAACTCAATACAATATAAGAAATCAACTGTTAAAAGAGGGCGATATCATCACCCTGACATAAAATCAAATGAGCTTATTCAAAAATGATAAAATAAACTCACTCAAATTATATTCATCAAAGAATCCAAAATCCCTTTCACGCGGCATTTATCCGTTAAATTTTTAGTTTTCTGTCCTTGAAGTATTTCTGGTCAAGGAAAAGGTTTTTACTAATTTGAAGTTTAGGTGTTCTACTTTTCATAAAAAAGCAACATCAAGTGGGTTTCTGTCCACAAACTTTTTAAAACGATATTTGGGATAACCTACCATGATGGCTCCTGTAAAAACTTTGTCTTCCGGAATTTTAAATAAATCTAGCAAAGGTCGATAATTTGAAAACGCACACATTTCAATAAGCCCGACCCATGCAGAACCGAGTCCGATTGAATTGGCAAACAGTTCAATATAGGATAATGACAAAATAGTATTTTCTCTGCCGTTTTTAAAGCCCTTTTGTGCTGTTGCCACAATGAGATTAGGCGCATCACGCAAAATTCCATCAATTCCATGATCTCGATAAGCTCTAATGTGTAAAGGGAAACTCCACCAATAGGACGAACTTTCTTCCATCCATTGAATAGTCGCTTCAGTTGCCTTTTTAAGTATTTCTTTATCTTCTACAACAATATAGGAAATACCTTGCTTATTACTGGCGGTCTGTGCGAATCGCCCAATATCAAGCAACTTCAGCAATAGGTGGTGGGGCACACTCTCATTTTTGTAACAGCGGATTGATCGGCGCGACCTAAGAAATTGTTCAGCAGTTTCAGCATTAATGACCGGAAACTTTTCCAAATCAGTTTGTCTCAACAAAGGTGCTTTGATATTATCAATTGCACTATATGGACATACAGCGACGCAATGCCCACAGGCTATACATTCCTGTGAGGCACTTACTTCAGGACCATTTTCTCCCATAACCAGGGTTTTCGTTGGACATATTTGAGCGCAAATTCCACATTTGACACATAGCGATTGGTCAACTTTAATTAATTCCATTTTTGTTATCCTCCATTTATTTTGTCTGCTAGATTAAAAACATCCTTTATGCTATGCTATGATAGGCTATAATATCCATTATAACAAGTACGCACTTATAAGTGATGTAGTACCCGTTTGTATACCACATCGAAAGAAACAAAGATACAGGAGGAAAACTTAATGATAAAATACAAAGGCGTTGAATATCACTGTTCTATGGAGCTTACCCTTGGACTGATAGGTGGAAAATGGAAACCACTTATCATTTGGTATCTGGCAGAAAATACGATGAGATTCAGTGAATTGAAGAGAGCTTTACCAAATATTACTCAAAAAATGCTCACACAGCAACTTAGAGCATTAGAAGAAAGTGGTTTAGTCAATAGGCATATTTATGCTGAGATCCCCCCCAAAGTCGAATATTCTCTTACTAGTGCAGGAAAAAGCCTATTGCCTATCTTAAAAAGCTTAACACAATGGGGAGTTGATTTTTCTATGAAGTAAGATAATTATATGGGTCTATAAACATTGATTTTATGAGCAAAAATGAAGTATTAAGTTCAAACTTATTGATCTCTTTTTGCTACAGCCTTCTTCTTAGATATTAATAACTTTTTCTGCTAATTCATCAAGCATACGTTGATTTCCATTTGATAAAATTGCTAATTTACGAGGGCGAAAGATATTTAATGCTTCTATCACTTCTGGATAGAGGCTTAAATTTAAATATTCATTTAGTATTTCTTCTACTATTTCTTCATTATATTGTAGTTCAAGATCCTCTAATGAATAACAAAGTGATTCTTTCGTTAATGACCAAAAGTCTTCATATTTATCAATCATTGGAATTAATAACATTCACGCTATAAAACAGCTTGTAATGAGTGGACTTGGAGTTGCACTTTTACCACGTATTTCAGTAGAATACGAAATCTCACAAAATCTATTGGTTGAAATACCCTGGAAAGAAGCTTCTCTTCCTGTTTTTACGCAAATCGCTTATCATAAAGACAAATGGCTTTCTCCAACAATATTAAGTTTTTTAGAAGAAGCTAGAAAATTAACATGATGTAGATTAATTGGTATCATACTTACTGAGTTAATTCACTAATCTTCCTATGCCTAATCCATATCGCCTGACCTTCGCCAACAAGAATAAACAAAACACACCGTCATTCACATACAATAATTAAAACAACTTATGCCATTAAATATTAATCAGCCAAACAGCCATCCTCCATTTATATTTATAACCTCACCATTAATATAGGAAGCTTCTGAAGATGTTAAGAAATAAATAGCAGATGCAATGTCTTCTGGTATTCCTGCTCTTTTGACGGGAATCTGTTCGGTATAATTCTTTAGCATATCTTCTGTCAATTTTCCATTAAAGAAATTTGTTGAAGTAATGAACCCGGGAGCCACAGAATTTACTGTAATTCCTTCTGGACTTAATTCACGTGCTAAAGCACGTGTCAAGCCAAGCAGACCTGCCTTTGACGATGCATAAGCAAGTGCGCCTGCATTACTGCCACCAGTAAATGCTCCAATGGAACTTACATTTATAATTCTTCCTCCTGGCTTTCGCAAATAAGGTGCAATCGCAACTGCCATAAGAAATGCTCCTTTTAAATTAACATTTGTTACACTATCCCAAATTTTTTCCGCATCTTCAAGAGGAGTTTTTGTTGTGATTCTGCCATTGGAACCTGCATTATTAACAAGAATGTCAATAATCTTAGTTTTTTCTAGAATTTGTTCGAGTGCTCGCTCTATATCATTTCTGTTACTAACATCTGCTTTAATCCACTGAACATTTTCTCCCTGTCTACGTGATTGTTTTGCGAAGTCAGGCTCTGTCCGACTTAATATTGTTACATCTATGTTTCTTTCCAACATTTTTTTTGCTGTAGCCAGCCCAATTCCGATACTACCTCCTGTAATTACAGCAAAGCGTTTTTCTTCCATATCATTTACCTCCAGATTGACTTTTTCTAACTACTATTGTACTATTTACTTATTAATAAGTGAAATATATTTATTATCTATCTGTAATAAGCTAATTATATTAATTGAAGGTAGTGAGACAAATGGAGTTTCGTCAACTTAACTATTTTGTAGCTGTTGCTGAAGAACTACATTTTGGTAGAGCAGCAAAAAAAGTAGGCATAGCACAACCTGCTTTAAGCCAGCAAATTCAAAAATTGGAAGAAGATTTAGGCGGTAAGCTTTTTGTTAGAACAAAACGTACCGTTGCTCTTACTGACGCAGGAAAACTCTTTTTGAATCAAGCTAAGATCATAATTACACAAGCAGATTACGCGGTAGATATAACCAGACAAGCATTTTCTGGTGTTTTTGGAGAGCTTGTGGTTGGATTTGTTGAATCCACCTCATGGGATATACTTCCTCATGTTATAGAAATATACCGAAAGAAATTTCCAAAT
Source organism: Vallitaleaceae bacterium (assembly GCA_965140555.1). GTDB lineage: Bacteria > Bacillota > Clostridia > Lachnospirales > Vallitaleaceae > UBA1351. Next base: position 766,089 of record OZ223259.1, read on the forward strand.
GTAAAAATATCCTTGAAACATTTACATACAGTAAATCAAATAGAAGCCTTACTAAGTGGAACTATTCATATCGGAATTTCAGGCTATCCGGTAAATAATCCCAGTTTGAGCCATCATACTATAAGAAAAGAATCTTATTGGGTAGCTATGCCAAAAGAACACTACTTAGCTAATAAACAAACTGTTTTTATTAGCGAACTAAAAAATGAGAATATAGTTGCTACCAATCGTGATATTGGTGCTTTTTATTATGACAGCATGATTAAAATGTTTATGGACGCTGGTTTCAGTCCTCAAATCTGTCAAACAGCGGATGAAATGCAAACCATTTTATCACTGGTATCATGTGGAACTGGTATTGCACTCATTCATGAATCTGCCAAACATTTAAGAAGTGACCTTATATACAAAGAACTGCAAGGGACGAATCACCATGCTTATCAGCCGTGTTTCGTTTGGAAAAAAGATAATATCTCACCTACTCTTAAATGTTTTTTGGATATAGCATTAAATTTATATCCATAGATAAAGCAAATAAAATTGTGATATTTACATTGCCATTATCTGATTATCCAAATACTTGACTGCCAGCGAAACCATGTCCTTATTGCTACTTCGATTACATTATTTTTTCATTTGTTTTAACTCCTACCCTTTATTTTACATTAATTAGTTCCTTATAAATTCGTTGAATATCCTCACTCATGTTCTTATATCCTATAAAACTTTTTATAGGGGAATACCCATTATATATAATGCTATTAAAATTTTCTATAAATAGATCAATACGTTCTTCTTCCGAAAGATTTTCTTCAAAATCTTTATGTACCCTCATACCTTTATTAACAAAAAGTTCATACAACTCTTTATCCGGCATAGATTGAAGAATTTCTAGCGAATATCGTTTTTCGTTATTTTTATTAAATATAATTATTATATTTATAACTACAAGAATTAGAATTACGCAAATTACAATATACCTTCTTTTCATAAAAAACCTCTTTTCACTGTACTTGTAATACTACATTAAATAACGTTATTAACATCCTGGCAACCATTACAAAAGCTAACAGCTTTGTATACATTTTTTGCAAGATTTGATTACTTGACATAATTAGATTTTACACTAAATCTTAGGCTTTTTGGAGTCTAAATTTTTTTTATGCAGAAAAAAAGCGTCGGTTCACGACGCTGGTTCCGCCTTGGCGGATTGTTCAAGATGTCTGACGGAATTTGCTCCGGTAGAGCAATTTCCTAGTTGATAAAAAGAAGCTGTGCACTAACTATGTTAGTGCAACAGCCCCATGTTATCTATCTATTTTTCTTCAAACTGGATGCAAACCTTTGTTGAACTAAATCGCTACGCGATAGCTTTTTAACCGTTACTTCTGATTACCTTGTATCTTTATCCCAATCCTTTCGTGTAAACTAAAAGATGTCACTATTTTTAGTTTTGAAAGGAGTTTTTTATGTATCAATCTTATGTTTCACTATTCACTACAGAGTTAGAGCTTCGTGGTTACAGCCCAAGAACTGTTCATTCCTACTCTCGTTATCTTCTCAAATTTCTTTTGTTTACAGACAAGTCTGTATCGGATATTTCTGAAGATGACCTGCGTCTTTATCTTCATTCACTTATCGCCAGGAAGTTGTCTACTTCTTATATCAACAGCGTTTATTCTTCTTCTCAATTATTCTTCATGCATATTCTTAAACGTCCTCTTAACATGCAGCATGTCCCTCGGGTTAAGAATTCTAAAAAGTTGCCCTCAGTTTTATCGCCTTCTGAAGTTTCATCCGTCATTGATGTTACCTCAAATGTTAAACACAAGGCCATTTTAATGACCGCTTATTCTGCCGGACTTAGAGTTAGCGAAGTTCTCTCTCTTAAAGTATCTGATATCGATTCTAAGAACATGCAGATTCATGTCCGTTCCGGTAAAGGTGACAAAGATCGTTATACTTTGCTCTCTCAGAAGACACTTTTGTTTCTTAGACAATATTTCAAGGTCTACCGTCCAAATGACTGGTTGTTTTATTCTGCAAGAGATAAGTCCAGACAACTTACAGCCAAAACTGCACAAAAAGTCTTTAAAGATTCCTTGGCCAAAACAGGTGTTATCAAACCAGTTACTTTTCATTCCTTGCGGACTTCTTTTGCTACCCATCTTCTCATACAAGGCACCGATTTGTTTACGATCAAAACATTACTCGGTCACAAAAACATTCAGACCACTATGGTTTATCTCCACCTTGCTCCAACGAAAGTTCTTACAGTCTCAAGTCCTTATGATTTGCAGGTGGATAAAAATGAATAAAATTCAATCCGTTTTATCCTATCATGCTATGGATTACATGCAGTCTCACCATACATCTTTTCAGCAAGTAAAGGCCATTAATGCTATCTCTTCTTGCAGAACACCTAATCTTGGTTCTCATACCTTATCTTGTGAATGTGGTCACAAAAAGATTGTTTCCAACTCCTGTTCTAATCGGCACTGTCCTACTTGTGGTGGTTTTTCCAAAGAACTCTGGGTTCAAAAACAACAGGAGTCTTTGCTTCCGTCTCACTATTTCCATTTGGTCTTCACTGTTCCTAAGTCTTTGAGAGAACTTATTTACTTCAATCAAAAACTACTATACAACCTGATGTATGATGCTGCTTCTAAAACACTTATTGATCTATCCAATGACAAACTTGGGGTGACCCCTGGCTTTTCTTTAGTTCTTCATACCTGGAGCCAAACTTTGATGTACCACCCTCATTTGCATTGTATCTTTGTCGGAGGCGGATTATCAAAAGATCAGTCACATTTCAAGTCTTTTAAAAAGAAGTTCTTTATCCATGTGAAGATCTTATCCGCTGTGTTTAAAGGTAAATTCTTAGAAGGACTTAAGAAGCTTTATTTGTCTGGTGAATTCGAACCCTCCAGCAAAACAAGCAACCTTAGTTCTTCTGATACGTTTCAGTCTTTTCTTGACTCTTTATATAAAAAAGACTGGATCGTCTTTTCTAAAGCTACTTTTAAATGTGCTGACCATGTCATCAAATATCTTGGTCGTTATACACATCGTGTTGCCATTTCTGATTTCAGGATTAAATCCACCTCTAATAACGAGGTTTCCTTTTCTTACCATGACAACAAAGACGGTGGTAAACAGAAGATAATGACACTTTCTTACGATGAATTCATGCGTCGTTTTCTCCTACATATTTTACCACATAAGTTTGTTAAAATCCGTCATTACGGTTTTCTTTCCAACCGTTTTCGCTCTTCAAAGGTGGCTCTTTGCAGAAAACTTATTGCAAGGCAAAGGGGCGTGGTATTAATCACCATTCCATCACTTAGCAAACTTGAACTGTTAGAAAAACTAATTGGTAAAGAAAAACTTTGTTGTCCTGAATGTGGCAGATACTATATTTATAATCATGACGTTAATCTTAATTAGGTGATTAACTAATTTTAAAGCCTCTTTTTTCTCGCCCCTTTGTTGGGGAAGGGGAAGCTATGTCCTTCTTTGTGATTTTCGGATTATTTAACCAATGATTCATCTTGTTTATGTGAAAAACTTTTATTTTGCAACTGTTTAGCTTACATACTTTTCCCTAGAGCCGCGACTTCGTTCAACAAGATATATTAGATAACTTACCCTGTCCTTGGATAGGGTATTTTTTTGAGTCATCGGATATATCTATAATAGTTATACGGCATTCCAGTATTTATGTTCTACTAAATTAACTGATATTCCTTGAGCAGTTTTCCAATATCTGTTCCTGCAACCTTTTTGAGAACTTCGCCAAGAACAGCCTTTTGCTCCGGACTAAAATCCATTTCAGTTATTTTTTTGCCATCACTCAATTTTGATGTAGCATTCAGCAAATCACGAACATCATAAGTGCTTCCCCAAACTTCAGGTACACCCCTGTCAATATTCAAAAGTGTGTAAACACTCTCCATAGCCGTACGTACAGAATACTCAATCGTAAAGATTGTATCACGTGTTGTTTCGGCAAATTGTCCAAGAAAAGCAAAATTCACACTGCCATTTGGTATAACGTTAGGACGGTCACCTGGCTCACGAGGCATAAAAAATGCAGTAATATAAGGCATCATACAAGGTACCGTATTAGCACTATTCTCTGCCATTTCTTCAATTTGATTCTCCGGTACGCCAAGATGGTATAGCCATTCCATACAGATTTCCTTACCGGTACAATCACGCATAGCCTTTTTCACAAAGTTACCAGGCTTGTCGGTAAACAATCCATAGATCCAGCCGACCAACTGATCTTCCGGCTGACTGCTAAAATGAGGCTGACGGTTAAATGTCCAGCTAAGTAGCCAATTAGAATCCTTGACGGTAACAATACCTCCAGTAACTACCTTGCCGCTGAAAGGATCACGTTTACAGATTTTTTGTATATAAGGAGGAATACGATCATCTAATGTTGTCACCGTAGCAGACATCCAATTGCTTTGCTCCGCATCATAACAGAATTTATCCGGGTGTCCAAAGGAAGGATCTTGCGCTGCAATTTTCCGCCACATATCCCATCCGCCGCCTTTTTTAATTTCATAATTAAAGGGTGCGGGTGTATCCTGATTACCGATGGAGGAGTTTTCAACGCATCCGCCATTGGTGATAAATACCAAATCATCTTCTGTCAAGTCAATGTGTTCCTCATTGCCATCTCGGATAATATCAATCACTTTTGCAACTTTTTTATCTGATTTTGTATCAAAAACAATATTTTCCACTTTTGTTCCAAAGTGGAACTGAACATTATGAGCTTCAAGATACTTCACTAATGGCAAAATCATGGATTCATACTGGTTAAACTTCGTGAAGCGAAGGGCTGTAAAATCAGGCATTCCACCAATATGATGTATGAATCGCTTAATATATAATTTCATTTCCAGTGCACTGTGCCAGTTCTCAAAAGCGAACATCGTGCGCCAATACAACCAGAAATTAGAGTCCAGAACCTCATCACTGAATATTTCAGAGATACGCTTATTGTATAGTGCCTCATTCGGTGTAAAGAATAACTTCATAATTTCCTGCATACCTTCGTTTGACAAAGCAAACTTACCATCTGTATGAGCATCCTCGCCACGATTCACCGTTGCACGTGTGAGAGAGCTGTTAGGATCATGCTTATTCAGCCAATAAAATTCATCCAACACACTGGCACCCTCTTCTTCCAGAGATGGGATAGAATGAAATAGATCCCATAGGCATTCATAGCGGTTATCCACTTCTCGTCCGCCGCGGATCACAAATCCGGTATTATCATATTCATAGCCGTCACAGGCACCCCCTGCAATCGGATCCTTTTCTAAGATGTGAATTCTTTTTCCATCCATTTGTCCGTCGCGAATAAGAAAAGCCGCTGCTGCAAGGGAAGCAAGACCAGAACCAATCAAGTAAGCTGATTTGCGTTCCACTCCCTGAGGTTTCTCTGGGCGGGCAAGTGATTCATAATTTCCTTTTGAATAATACATAGCAATTACCTCCATCTTTGTTTGATTTTTCTTTACAATAACTATTATAATTTTTACTGTAATTTCTACAATCATCAATAAAATGGATTTGATAAAAAACTTATCACATCGGTAATTTTGTGTATTTTTTAATCATTTAAACTGTTTCGTTTCGATTTGTTCTGCTGAAACTTACTTAAAGCTTTTGCTACGTCCCCTTGAATTAATGTGCTGATTCTATCAATAATTACCTGAGGATCTTCCTTCATATCCTTTTTGATCCAATCCAACAGCAGGCCTACAAAGGCAAAATTGTAAAAGTCTGCAATAAATTTCTTATCGCCTTCTTTCACTCTCAGTCCAGCCGCTTTTTCCTCAACTACCACCAGCAGCAAATCATAGGTAATTGCATAAAAATAGTCTACTATTTTTTCCCGGCTGATGGAATGATAAACATTTGAGACAAACGGTTTATTTGCCAGCACCATTTGAAAGGTTTGCAAAAAACCCTGCTGCCAGGTGTCATATGTTTTCTTACCATTAATTGCTCTTGCTGTTTCTTCAACGCAGATCCACTCAATCAAATCAAAAATATCCTTAAAGTGATAATAAAAAGTCATACGATTAATCCCGCAGTCATTTGTAATATCTGAGATAGTTATCTTATCAAGTGATTTTTGAAGCAAAAGATTTTTAAGCGATGCCTCTAAAGCCCTTTTTGTTACCTCCGTCATCTGAGAACCTCCTTTGTAATAATTCTAGCTATATTGTATGTCTTAATTTTCTTCTAAATAATCCTTGCTCTATGTTAACATAGATTTTGTAATATATACTTTCCTCTATTTTATCACACGTTTTTTCATTTTCCTAACAAAAGAACAAATCACATGAGACATAGACATCTATAATGAGATGTAGCTGAGACCTCTATAAAATAATTGAAGTATTCGCTTTACGGTGAATCCCTGGTCCTTGAGAGATTTTTCAATACGCCAAGAAGCTATCAATTTACATAGAAATTGATAGCTTCTTGGGTGATTTCTCACTTTACATATTTTCATATCTAAATTTATTAAACTCTGTAAGTAAATCTTGAGCTGTTTTTGCTAAATCTTCTGAGACGGATGTAATCTGATCCAGAGAATTCTCTTGATTGGATGTTGCTTGAGCAGACTCGTCTGCATTTTTACTAATCGTTCCAATTTTATTAGCTAGCTCAGATGTTGATGCATTTATATGCTTAATTAATTCGATTAATGAATCAACCTTAACTTTACCTTCATCAACGTTAGAACTTACCATTTCCGTTGACTTCGTCACACTACCTATCAAATTCATAATCTGACTAACTGTATCCACGATTTCTTTTGAGGAAGTATCTGTTTCCTCTGCAAGTTTTCTAATTTCTTCTGCAACGACAGCAAAACCACGACCGGCTTCTCCTGCACGTGCTGCTTCAATAGAGGCATTAAGTGCTAATAAATTTGTTTGTGATGATATGCTTTGAATTGTTGATATGATCTCATTAATATTCTTGGATTTTATTTCCAGTTCATCAATACTCGTTACAGATTCGATAACCGATGAGGATATGTTTCCCATAGAGACTGTTACTTCATTAGCAAATTGAATACAATCATTCGATATTTCTTTGAGTCCGTTCGTATCACTAAGACCGACTTGTGTTTGTTCTTGAATATCCATTGTTTGTTGATTAACTAATTGAGCCGTCGATAGTAATTCTTCTGTAGAAGCTGCCAGTTCTTCTGAAACAGAACCAATAACTTCTGAATTCGTTCCTATACTTGATAGTAAGACCTGTTGATTTGTAATATCTTTTACAACCTCAACCGCTGCTAAAGGCGTTCCGTCTTCATCATATACTCCGGCATTAGAAACTAATGTTGTTAAACGCTCTCCATCTTTAGTAAACACATCAACCATTGCATCTCTTAAAAACTCACCTTTAAAAACACACTTCTGTGTCGGGCAATCCAGACAAACATCAGCCCTGAATATATCATGACATTTCGTTACTTTTGCCTCTTCTTCAGAATAACCGGTTAATTTTTGAATGGCTTCCGGCCAGAATATGACATTGTAATCCATGTCTCTAATATAGTATGGATCCGGCATAGCTAGTTGGACACCTTTAAGCATAGCAATTTCCCGTTTTTGTTTCGAAATTTGTTCTTTTAGCTCTGCTATAAGCTTGTCTTTCTCATTGCTTTTGAATCTCATCGAAAAACCTCCTAATAATCCACTAATCAGCTATGGAATCTCCTCAATATCAACATTATATCATGCTATCTTACGCTTTACTATAATATTGTTCGTAACAGCAATCTCACGCCATTGAAATTACTATTACCCTTATTTTACCACAAAAATGGTGTCTTCGTCACGCTTTACATGGCAAATTTCGGTGGTAACAAAAAAAGTTTTCATACTGTTCATTTTTTGTTTTTAAAAATTAACTTATTGAGTCTTTTTCTATAGAAACCGAAAACGACCTACCAAAAGTTAGTTTCATACCCTAAATCTTGGAGGTCGCTTTATCCTAGTGTACTGGCATGTTCATATTTGAACGAATGATGCAGAATATTTCGTCTATTTATGAGCGTGTCAGTACGCTAGATTCCTTCTTATATCTCTATATCCAACTCCACAGGACAATGATCACTCCCCATAACATCCATATGAATCGATGCGTCTTTAAGGGCATCTGAAAAATCATCACTCGTTACAAAGTAGTCAATACGCCATCCTGTATTGTTCTCTCTTGCCTTGCCCATATAGGACCACCAAGAATACATATGCTCTTTTTCCGGATAAAAATAGCGGAAGGTATCAATGTAGCCATTATCTAAAAGGACCGTCATCTTCTCACGTTCTTCATCTGTAAATCCGGCACTCATACGATTCGTTTTGGCATTCTTAATGTCTATTTCATTGTGGGCAACATTCAGATCACCACAATAAACAACAGGTTTCTTTTCTTTTAAGCCATTTAAGTAGTCTAGCATACAGGTTTCCCAATCCATTCGATCTTCCAACCGTTCTAACCCTCGCTTTGAATTGGGTGTATAGCACGTCACAAGATAGAAGCCATCAAATTCCAAGGTAATTAATCGTCCTTCATGATCATGACGTTCAATTCCCATATCATAGCTTACTGACAGAGGCTCTTTTTTGGTAAAGATAGCCGTTCCTGAATACCCTTTTTTCTGTGCATAATTCCAATATTGGTGATATCCTGGCAAGTCTAGGTCAACCTGTCCTTCAGATACCTTTGTCTCTTGAAGACAGAACATATCCGCATCAATCTCTTTAAAAATATCCATAAAGCCTTTTTTTATTGCTGCACGTATACCGTTTACATTCCATGATATTAGTTTTAATTGCTCTGACATATTAACTCCTTTTGTTCTTTTTTTTATGTATTAATGTTAACGTAATACATGTCCATTGATCCTCTAATCGTTCAATGGCCATGTTCCCTTTTTGATGATTGAATAATTCAATGCGTTCTCGAACATTTTGTAGTCCGACACCACCTAATTTGTCCGTCGCCTCTTCTCTTAAAGGCTCCTTCTTAAATCCTAACCCATTATCTCGCACCTGTAAAGTGAAACCTTCCGAATGCTTTCTTCCGATAATCTCTATCTTTCCGGGACCGTCCATATTTTTGATGCCGTGGTCAATACTGTTTTCTACGAGGGGTTGCAGAATTATTTTTGGAAGTTCTTCTTCCATAATGTCTTCATCTACATCTATCGTATAACTCAGTTTGTCTTGATAGCGTTTTTGTTGGATGAATAAGTATTCACGAACATGGTCAATCTCCGATTCTACCGTCGTCATCTCTTGACCGCCATTTAATGATAAACGGAAAAAGGATGCTAAAGCTTTCGTCACATCAATGACCTCGTCACTTTGATTGAATTCTGCCATCCAGACAATCGTATCCAGCGTGTTATAGAGAAAATGGGGGTTAATTTGGCTATAAAGTACATGCATCTGTTCCTTATGAATAAGTTCTTCCTGTGCTCGAATATCCTGGGTTAATCGGCGAATAAGCCATACTGTAAAGAGCAGGCCTAGTATAATGCATATACTGGCAACAATAAGGGATTCCATTAACTGTCGACGCATCATCTGAAGACTATCTAGTGAACTCACGCCAACAATAGTCCAATCCGACCCGACAATGGCATCTGTATAGACAATGCGATTATTCCCGCTATCATAGCCTCTGCTTCCATTGATTATGTCAACTAATGCTTGTTTTTTAGGTGCCTCCGTATAGTAGCTCACTTCGGGATGGAAGACCACGTCGTTAGCTTTATTCAAAATAAAAGCCATACCCTCATCACCTAAAGGTAAATCCATCAATAGTCCATCAATAACCGTATACGCGACGTCTATAACAACAACCCCTTGATGTTCTCCTTTTCCATCAACGATTTCACGGCTCAACGAGATAACCCACAAGTCTTTGTCCATACTAAAGCCCTGCATTCTGGCTGATGTCAGAACAGGCATCTTTTGCCTTATAGCATCCACATACCATTCTTGTTTCATCATATCTTCACTCATATCCATGGTTAAATCTGTCTCATTAGAATATAGTCGCCCGTCTTCACTAATAATAACAATAGACTCTAAGGTACCGTCGGACTCCATGACCCGCTTAATAAGACTGTTTATCGCCACGTCGTCTTCCATTGCTACAACGTCAGGATCTGTCGCTACAAGGGTTGATACTGTGGAAAGCTGACTCAAGTATTGTTCAATATAACGACTACTCTCCATAACGACATTTTCTGTCCGTGTCTCCACCTCATGTACTAGTAGGGATGACAAGCTATAATACAACAAACTCCCTATAAACCCTAGAATAACAACGGCAACAATCAAATAGGTGGCTGCTATAGGCCCCTTTCTCATAAGCTCACCCCCGATGTCCTTGTCTGTATTGACGGGGTGACTCATCGTAATGTTTTTTGAAGGCCGTGCTAAAATAGTTGGGGTCTTCAAATCCGACAGCATCGGCAATCTCATAATTTTTCATAGCTGTCGTTAACAGTAAAAATCGAGCTTTTTCCAGACGTTCTTTCACAATATATTCCGAAAAGGGCATGCCATAGATTTGCTTGAACACAGCACTTAGATGGCTGTTGCTCAAACCGGTTTTTTCTGCAAACAAGGTGAGGGAACAGGATGAATCCATCAAATACGTTGAAAGCAACCCATCTAATTGTGCCTTATAACCTGTCGAATCCTCAACCTGATTCTCCTGCATATGGTGCCTCATATAATCATAGGCCTTCTTAAGGTCCTTCTCTTGTTCATGTTTATCAATCAATGCACCTAATGTCTGCATGACATCTTTTCTTGATACGGGTTTGAGTACATAATCTTCTACACCGCACTTCACGGCTTGTTTGGCATAGTCAAAAGAATCATAGCCGGTAATCATGGCAATACGAATCCACGGATAGGTCTCTTTCACCTTTTGGGCAAAATCCAATCCATTTAATTTGGGCATATTAATATCACAGAGGATGAAATCCGGTTCAACCTCTGTGACAAGTTCCCAAGCTTTTATTCCGTCCCCTGCTTCATATACCGTCTCAATGGAAAACTCTGTATAATCAATCAGATGGACCATACCGTTGCGAACGAGGGGTTCATCGTCAACAATAAGTAATTTGTACATGTCTACACCTCATTCTAGTGTACTGGTACGTTCCCATATGAGCGTTCCAGTACACTAAGTTTTTATTTGCTTTACTTGGATTCAAATAATGTTAACAGCTCTTTGTAGCCTTCTTCTTCCATTTTTTCTAATGGTATAAATCGTATAGATGCACTGTTAATACAATAGCGCAATCCACCTTTGTCTACAGGACCGTCTTCAAAGACATGGCCCAAATGGCTGTCGCCTACACGTGACCGGACTTCTGTCCGCTTCATGTTAAAACTGCTATCCGTTTCATAGTTAACAACTTCACTTACAATAGGTTTTGTGAAACTTGGCCATCCGCAACCGGAATCGTACTTATCTAGTGACGTAAACAACGGTTCACCTGTTACGATGTCTACATAAATACCTTTTTTCTTATTATCAAAGTATTCGTTCCCAAAAGCACGTTCTGTTGCATTGTTTTGAGTCACTTGATATTGTTCTTCTGTCAATGTTTCTCGTAATACCTCGTCACTTGGTTTACTATATTTATTCGGATCGATAAAAATCACCTCTTCGTCTGCTTTGTTTAGGTCAATATGGCAATAGCCGTTGGGATTTTTCTTCAAATAATCCTGATGGTATTCTTCCGCCATATAAAAACCGTCTAAGGGTTCCAATTCGACAACGATTGGATCGCTGTATTTATCTTGTTCCAAATCAAGTACTGTCTTAATTATATCGAAATCCGCTTCATCCGTAAAGTAGATCCCCGAACGGTATTGGGTTCCGACATCGTTTCCTTGACGATTAACGGATACGGGATTAACCACTTTAAGATAATAACCGATAAGCTCATCTAAGGAGATAACGGTATCATCAAAAGTCACCTTGACGGTCTCTGCATGGCCCGTATTCTTATGGCTGACTTCTTCATAACTTGGGTTCTCCGTATTCCCATTGGCATAGCCACTTACTGCATCTGTCACACCGTCAATACGTTCCATATAGGCTTCGATTCCCCAAAAGCAACCCCCGGCTAAATAAATTACATGGTTCCCCGTAGCCGTCGTTTGATTATCCATTGCTTTGACTTCAGCTTTGGGTAATCCTCCCATCGTTTCAATGACCGTCGCGTTATCTTGATATCCGGGACTAACTTTAACTTTTTCACCGGTTGAATCTAAATATATCGATGTCGGATAGGAACGAACACCCCACTCTTTCGCCAATGTCCCGTCCTTATCTATATACACTTGAATATTCTCATAGTCCAGACCGTCATACCATTCCTTAAACGCTGCTTCGTCCATTTCCCCATTGTACCCGGGTGCCACTACTGTGATGACGTCAAAGTCATTATCCTGGGCGGATAACGTATCCACTTCTTCAAGACTGGCCAGACATATGGAACACCAGGATGCCCAGTATTTTACATAAACAGGTTTATTTTCCTCTGAATTGACAACATAGGGTTCCCCTGCTAAAGATGTTAACGGTATATCCCGGGTTGTATTGTCGGGCACCTGACTCTCTTGTTGACACGCTGCAAATAATACTATACTTAAAAGCATCATACCCATTACTTTATATTTCATCCTAACACATCCTTTCATTAACTAAACCATGCGGTTATGGATTGAATTTTCTGGGTCATTACCAATATACCCATGAGAATCAGCAAAACACCACCGGCTCGCTTGATCCATGGCATATAGGGATAAATTCCTTTGACTTTATGTAATAGAAGATGTCTAAAGATGGCCAATAGCATAAAGGGAATCGCTAATCCCAAACTATATACTGCCATATAGAGTCCGCCATATAAGCCTTCTCCTTGTGTTGCTGTAATACCTAAAACAGCTGCCAGAATCGGACCCACACAAGGCGTCCATCCGAAGCTAAATACCAGCCCTAGTAAGAAACTTCCGATAACACTATTTTTCTGTGGTGTATAGCGGATACGTCGATCCTTCATAAGACTTGGAATATGCAGAACATCTAGTTGATAAATTCCTAGTAATATAATCACAATTCCGCATAAAATAAGGAACCATCGACTATACAAAACTTGTCCCAATAGCCCTGCACCAAAACCCAGTAAGACAAAACTTACTGATAAACCAAGGACAAATGCCAATGCCTTTAATAACGGTTTTATGACATTCGGTACATCGGACTCTTCATTAAAATATCCGATATACACCGGTAGTACCGGTAGAATACAAGGGCTAAAAAAGGATAAAAGACCGGCTACAAATACACTACTTATATATAATGATGACATTCACATCACCTCTTTCTATATATAATTATAGCGCTTTTGCACCGATCTTTAAATGGACTCAACGATGAAAAACCTTGAATATTATCTTATATGATGCTGTTGGGCATGTTTGGGTACCTTCATCCATAGTGTAACGGCTACAATCATACCGATTACCTCGGCTATAACAAAGGCAAACCAAACCTTATCTAAGGAGGTATACTTGGAGAGAAGATATGCTGACGGCAATAAAACAACCAGTTGACGTATAATACTTACAATCATACTATAATAGGCCTTTCCGATTCCTTGAAAGGATGTAGAAATGATAATACTAATGGATACAAAGGGAAACATAAAACTGATCGTACGAAAAGCCGTTATTCCAAGATCCAATAAATTGGCCGAGGGCGAAAAAATCTGTACGAGCTGAGGTGCCTTGAATTGGAAGACCAAGAAACAGGTGGTCATAAATAAAAAGGCAACAGTAGCACTGAATCTGACAGCCTTCTTAAGGCGATCCACATTTTGAGCGCCGTAATTATAACCCACAACCGGTAATGTCCCGATGGATAAACCAAATACCGGCATGAAAACCATAGATTGCATTCTAAAGTATATACCCATGACGGTCACCGCTGCATCACCATATACAGATAGGATAAGATTCATACCCAATAACATAATACTGGCAAGTCCTTGCATAATAAACGACGGTACTCCGACAGTGACAATTTCTTTTATAATGCGAGGATCAAATCGAAAACCTTTCAACTTGATTTTCAAGACATTGTTGCCACCTTTGAATATCAATGTCCAAATGAATACCATTGATAGCAACTGGGCTGTCACGGTTGCAATGGCGGCACCTCTTATACCGAGTGCCGGTAATCCGAACTTACCGAAGATAAAAATCGGATCAAGAAGAATATTCACCACAGCACCTAGTAACTGCGCCAACATAGGGCGAATCATATCCCCTGTCCCCCGAAGCACATTCATACCGGTTTGGGTCATAATTGCACCAATTGATACCATCGTAATAATGCGAATATATTGGATACTTCCTTCAATAATATCCGGTGTGTCCGTAAAGATCCCAAAAAATGACCGATTTAGGAAAAAACCAATGACGGCAATAATAACATAGAGAATCAAACCGATAAACACACCATGTTCGGCTACCATAACAGCGGAATGCTCATCCCTTTCTCCTAATTTTCTGGAAATGGCTGAGTTAATACCCGTTCCCAACCCTACAAAGGAAGCAATAACAATCATCTGTATAGGAAAGGCCAATGTAACCGCTGTTAAACTATCCTGACTTACCTTCGCAACATAATAACTATCAACAACATTGTAGAAGGCTTGGACCATCATAGAAAAAATAACCGGTATCGCCATGGTTATGATTAGCTTCGGTATCGGTCGTGTGCCCATTTTATTCTCGCTCATAGAATTCCTCATTTCTTTTTTTGTCATGATGGCTTTCTTTTTGTAACACCTCGCTTGAATAATCCATTCGTATTCATATAGCGTAGCTTACCAAAGACCGCCCGTTCTTTCCAGCCATGGTCATGTTTGCCGAAGCACCATGCAACACCTGTATAACCGTTGGCATCCCGACCGTCAATAAAATACTTATTGTTCCACTCTATTGCCCACGAATAGGCCGTCTTGTAATCCGGCGTCCACTCGATAATTTTCTTACACCAATACATACGCATATAATTATGCATATAACCGGTTGTTACCATTTCTTCCATGGCTTCATTCCAATAGGGGTCATGGGTTTGATAGGTTTCCATCTCTACCTTGGTATAACGATGAGGACGCTCATCTGCTCTATGTAATGCCATGGTTTGATAGGCCCAGTTATCCGTCATGGACTCAAAACTATCATACCCTGTATTATAGTGTACAAAATTAAATGCCAGTTCTCGACGAATGCCGATTTGCTCATAGTAGCCTCGCACGGATTCCATATCATAAGTTTCACCTTCACCCTTGGATGCTTCTACCGCCTCACGCACACGATGGTATATTTCAAGGGATGAAATCTGTCCAAAATGCAGATACGGACTCATTTTGGATGTATGATCTCTTACAGGAGAATCATCC
Source organism: Vallitaleaceae bacterium (assembly GCA_965140555.1). Taxonomy (GTDB): domain Bacteria; phylum Bacillota; class Clostridia; order Lachnospirales; family Vallitaleaceae; genus UBA1351. The sequence goes on from OZ223259.1 coordinate 781,651, forward strand.
TTATAATCTGTAAGTTTTATATCAATAAAGTCTTTCAACCAAGACAAGGCTTCTTGCCGACCACCATGGTAAGTCGAACTGGATTGCACCGTTTTATCAATGGGTAACGACTCAATAAATTCTGTCATACGCATCTGTGATGCAAGTACTTCCTTTAACTGCTTTGTATCCAGATACATCTTGCTACTGTTTCCATGTATGTCAAGCGTCGGCAATACGGGTACAAAATCATAAGCCGGAAACTGCTCCCACCACTTCTTGCGAATAGTTCGTGCCGCGACTTCCATATGATCGCTGACACACTCTAGTGGAATCATTAAATCCGTCTCAATCGTCGTTGAACGAATATTCCCATAGTCATGAAGAGCATGGCGTAGTGAATCACGCCATGCTCTTTGTACCTTCATATGTCCTTCGTCCATCACAAAAGATACTGCTTTGTCTAAAAGTTTGGTTAATCCCTCTTGGGGATCACCGATATACAGACATATGGTTATGCCCATAGCTTCTAAGCGTGGGATCAGTTGTACCAATCCCTCCAACATAAACGTATAATGCCTGATGTTTGCACCTGGATAGGTAGGTGTAAGACCAAAGTATACCATCAACGGTTTTGACATGGCATTCGCTTGTTCCATGGCATAATATAGAGCATGGTTGTATTCAATTCGTTGCGCTTGTTGCATCCAGTAGATGACATATTGAGCCTCTTCTTGACACTCGCCCTGTTGATGTACCACTCTATTGTTGGTCCTTACATTTCTCACCATCTATCCATCCTTTACTTTTCTGTTGTTAATAACGGTTGATCCCATGAATACAAGTTTGTATCTGCCAAAAATTCTACCAATGTCTCTTCCATTTCCACAGCACGTTTATAGCCTCGCCTATAAACCTTCTTCAATTTTTCTTTATCCTTCTCTGTACGTCCGATATTAATCGGTTCCTTCGGATAAATCGGTAAAACTTTTCCTTCTTTTTCGTAAGCTTCAATAGCTTCTAATGTTTTGTTATATCCTATATAACGTTCGTTCATCGCTTTTGCCACTTCAGGATAGCCTCGATAGGCCAACGTATTCACACGAGTCGTTTTGGGAGCCTCTTTACGATACCCTCTAGGACGCGTCATGAGTATAATTAACTTGTCCATCCCATCCAAAAAACCTTGTTCTACAGGAATCGAATCGGTCAATCCACCATCTAAAAGTTTCATACCTTTAAGGTCCACCATCTTACTTATATAAGGAAGGCTACTGGATGCACAAAGTGCCGTTAACGCCTCTTCTTCTGTTAAATCACTCTTGTGAAAATACTTCGGTCCGCCAAAGAGACAGTCCGTTGTTACAATCACAAAATCTTGCTTGGAACCATTGAACGTATCAAAATCAAAAGGAAGATACTTATAAGGTATGTCTTTAAAAATAAACTCCATACCAAACATATTTCCATCTTTCACCAAATTACGCATACTAATATACCGATGGTCATCCATAAACTTCTGAGGTATATCAATGGAACGACCTTTTTGTCTGGATATATAATTGGCTGCATTGCACGCACCCATAGATACCCCGCTGACATAGGGAAAGTACCACTCTTTTTCTAAAAAGAAATCCAATAATCCGGCAGTATAGATACCTCTAAATCCGCCGCCTTCTACGATAAGTCCTACTTTTTTCATAAACTCTCCTTGGGAATGTTAATCCTTTAAATCCTCGTTCTGCAACATAGACACCCGATAGTATAAAACCACAACCGACAAGCATGAGTTCCGTCACAGCTTCGTGAAGGACAATGGTTGATGCAGCCATGGTAAACAGAGGCATCAAGTATATATAGTTACTGGTTTTTACGGCACCAATTCGACGAATCGCATGATTCCACAACACATAGCATGTGCCGGATGCAATTAGTCCCAAAAAGCCGATATGTCCCCAAACCCCTTCACTAAATAAAGGCTTGGGATCGAATCCTCCTTCTAAGGTAAACAAGAATAGAAGTCCTGTCACAATACCATAGAAAAAAGTTCGTCGTGTTAAAAACAACGGTGAATAGTGACTCTTCATCTTCTTGATGGTTAAGGAATAGACCGCCCATACAACAGCGGCTGATATGGCCAGAAAATCTCCAAACGGATTTACTTGCAAGCTCACCTGCCCATTAAAAACAACTAGACTAACACCAATCATTGCCAGCAAAAAACCATAGACAATATTCATCGAAAAGTGTTCATCTTTACTAAATAGATGGGTAATTATGGCGACAAACAACGGGGCTGAGGCTAGAATTAATCCGGTATTCGAAACAGTCGTGTACAAAAGTGATGAATTTTCTATAACAAAATACGCGGATACACCTGTTAAACCGGCAATCACATAGTTCAGCTCTTCTTTCCAGTGGGTGACTTTATACACCTTGGGATGAATCAACCATAATCCGATATAAGCCAAACTAAATCGCATCACCATAATAGCAAGGGGTGTATAATAATCCAACAAGATCTTTGTTGAAACGAATGTGACACCCCAGACAAAGACGGTAAACAATGCAAAAAGGTGACCTTGTAGTTTTTGATTCATGTTATTATCTCCTATCGTCTGTTTATTTATCTTCCAGACGTTTCCAGAACTGTCGATTCTCTCTCGGAGGCAACGGCAAGGAACCTTCACCTCTTAGCGTCACCGTTTCTTCAGCAATACCCAACTCCTTGGCAATAAGTGCTTTTATTTTCGGCGTACAATAGTTCCCTTGACAAGGGCCCATTGTCGCTCGCGTTCTACGCTTTATTCCATCAATATGATCGATCCGCAATCCGCGATGCATAGCATCTATAATCTCCGTATCTGTCACCTGTTCACAACGACATATAATATTGCCGTCAGCGTTTTTATTGATAATCGGAGGACGTTCTTCATGAAAGACCGATTTTTCTCTTAATTTTAAACCATTTCGCTTCAATATGTCAACTACCCGTTGTGCAACGGCAGGGCTCGACGTAAGACCGGGAGAGTCAATACCCGCCACTTGAACAAATCCCGGGGTTTTGGACATCTCAATTATAAAATCGCCTGTAGAAGATGTTGCCCGTATACCGGCAAAGGATGTCAACGTATACTTTAAATCAAAACCGGGGATCGTTTTGCGGGCTGTTTTAACAATATACTCTAACTTCCCAAAGGTTGTTCCGACTTCGTCCGGAGCATCCACTTCAGAAGCATTCGGTCCTAACATAAGATTTCCATGATAGGTCGCTGTTACCAATATACCTTTTCCAAGAATTGACGGGGCTTGGAAAAGCACATGCTGTGCCAAATACCCCTGACTCTTATGCATCAGGATATATTCACCTTTTCGAGGTATGATACTGAAGCTTTTCTCGTGAAGCATTTCATTAATATAATCGGCATAGGCCCCGGCAGCATTGATAACATAGGGAGCCCTATAGGTTTTCTCCGACGTCTTTATGTTAAAAGTATCTTCATTCTTTTGGATGTCGATGACTTCCTGATTCAAAAAGATATCTACTCCATTTTGAATGGCATTTTCTGCCAATGCAATGGTTAATTCGTAGGGGGATGCCACGCCGGCAGAAGGACAGTATAAGCCAAACAGGGCTTTATCACTAATGGCAGGCTCCATTTGCCGTAGTTTTTCTTGACCAATCCACTCCAGATCATCAACGCCATTAAGACGACCGTTTTCCATAAGTTCTTCCAATTTCTCTCTGTCCGCTTCATCAAAACCAACGACGATAGAACCACATTCACGATACCCAAAGTGCAACTCCTTCTCCAGAGCAGGAAAGGCTCGATTCCCTTGTCTGACCAGTTCGCTTTTGAGAGAACCATGTTTCGCATCATACCCTCCATGAATAATGCCACTATTGGCCTTAGATGCGCCACAACTCACATCATTTGCCTTCTCAAGAACACCGACCTGCAATTCATATCGGGCCAAAGCTCTTGCAATGGAGCAACCTATAACTCCTGCTCCGATAATAATTACATCATAACGTTCCCTTGTCATCCAACCCCTTCTTTCCTTGAATCAGTGATTTTTTGAATGCTGTCGGAAGTGATAGATTCTTGTTCGTCGACCAAATCCATTCCGGATACTCGACTGTCTCGATTTTTTTTGATAGTTGCGAATCTTCGATCAACAGAATATGTTGCATCCATATTCGATGGGAAAAAACATGTTTAACCATTCCTAGATGTCGTGCTGTCATCCCTTCCCATTGTACCCCTAACGTTTCATACATTTCCTGGGCCATTTGTCCGTTCAAAGAAACCGAATCGCCAACAAGCTTATCCTTTAAACTAGGAATATCTTCCTCAATCATAGGAAGCCCCCACAAACCGGATAATAGACCGGAAGAGGGCCGCTTGACAAATAACCATTGAATCTCATCCCACCCTTTATCTACATTCTCCGTAATAAGAAAAATAGGTACATGTAACACGGTCTGCTTCTTTTTCTTCGGCTTATTAGGAATCTGATCTACAAGCCCTTTGGCATAGGATTGACAGCTTGACTGTATAGGGCAGTCCGAACACGTCGGATTTTTTGGCGTACAACAAAGCGCGCCTAACTCTATCAGTCCTTGGTTGAACGCGTAGATATCCTCGGGCAGACCTTTTTCCAACCATTGTGTCCATTTCTTGGTATGTTTTGCCTTTGTAATATCCCGATCATCGGCTAAAAGACGCGTTACAACACGCTTAACATTCCCATCCATAGCGACTTCTTTTTGATGAAACGCAAAGCTTAGGACAGCTCCTGCGGTGTAAGGACCAATCCCCGGCAAGCTTAATAATGTTGCCTTATCCTTTGGTATTCTACCATTATGATGCTCCAGTACAACCCGTGCAAACTGTTGTAAACGAAAGACTCGGGAATAATAGCCCAATCCTTCCCACAAACTATGTAGGGTGTCTTCCTCGGCTCCTGCCAGCGCCTCTAGATTCGGCAACGTATCGATAAATCTCAAATAATACGGGATGACTGTCGCAACCTGTGTTTGCTGAAGCATAATTTCTGAAACCAAAATATAATAAGGGTTGTCTGTCTCCCTCCACGGGAGCTGTCTTCCTTCTTTTTTAAACCATGCACACAATTCATATGTCCAGTCATATCCATTCATCGTATAATCTTCCTAACTTCCTTGTCTTATAAATAGCGTCTGAGTTCTTCAAGCACTCGAATCTCACGTTCCACCCATTGATGTGCATTGCCCTGTTCAACGATTGCCTTATTGATTCGAAGGGCATCTTCTATAGGACAAAACACGGGTGTAAAGGCTAAGGCCTTTTCATAGTCATCTAGTGCTTGTTCTTGACTGTTTCCTTTTAATTGCACTGTATAATAATAGGAGTCCATCTCAAAGTATGCCGTCGGATCTTCCTGATCCCTATACCGAGATACAGCATGTCCAAGATAGGTATCCACAACAACTTCCGAATAGCCCGTTTCTTCAGCAATTTCCCTAGCTAAGGCTTCTTCATGACTTTCACCGGATTCAATACCTCCGCCGGGAAATTTGAAGTCACCGCCCACATTGTGTACCATCAGTAGCTGCTTCCCATCATGAATAACAGCACGCACCGCTTGACGTCTATTAACGTGTCTGTTGGCTTCAATCGTCTGTTCCCCTATAATCAGTTCAAACGGTTCGACATAATTCCATTGACGAATAACAGCATCTATAGCGTCATTAAAAGGCCTTGGATAAGCATGACCGGTATGTGCTATGGAACCGCCCTGAACTCTGACACCTACCGATTCACACGCCTTATACAGTTCTTTAGCCCGTCCTCTACAATCCGTATCAAGTTCTCCCCAATATATTGCTATAGGAATAGAATGGTCCTTGATATAGGTTACAAGTGCTTCTAATGCTTCATCAATAATAGGAATCCACGGTGCTACCAAGATAATCCCATCAACTTCTAACTGTTCTTCGACAAGCGCTCGTAAAATCACCTGGCATCCTGCTGAAAAACCACCCAAATAACGCTTATTGTATTGATGGTCGTCTGTCCCATGAAACTGTTTTGCTAATTCCTTCGCAACTTCTCCGTCTTCTTCCCATCTGAAAAAATCCGTAACATCCGGTACCTTTGATTGCAAATACGCTATATTTAGGGGCTCATTCAACGTGGACCATTGCTTCTTACTATCCTCATTATTCTGTTGATTGCCATGTAGTACCATTAACAGTCGGTCATTGCCTTTATCTTGTGTCTTACATACATAGTCCGCTGTCTTCTTATAGGCATCATAGCGTTGTTTGCTGACTTGCTTTAACGACTCAAATCTAGGGTCTCCAAATAGGCTTTCTAAATCCTCATCTTCAAATACCTCCGGACGATACCAATAGTCATTCTTCTCAATCGCCTTCGACAGCCAATCAAGAGCTTTTTCTTTCTCCCCGTCTGCCGTTGCCAAACAATATAGGACATTATAACCATTTGCCGACCAATGCTGACGCTCTTTGCCCTTTTGCTCAAGATACGTATAGGCGGCGTGGACGCCTGCTTCATCAATCAGATTCAAGGTACTTTCCAAGAGCTCTTCTTCTGTCGGATTAGGATTTACTCGACAATAACTATGTACCGTAACAATTTCATTTTTCCCATGATGCCACTTTTTGTTAATCATTCTAAATGCAAACCCTGTTTTCTCTATAACACGTTTTGACTTATGATTCCCTTCATAATGGCCACACCAAAGAATCGGTACCTCAAGTTCAGTAAATCCATAGGCTATAATCGCTTCCACAACTTCCGGCATAATCCCTTGTCCCCAATAGTCCGGATGAAGGACATATCCGATTTCACGTTCTCCGGGTGTCTTATTAAAGCTATCCGGATGTCTCCGATGAATGCCGATACTTCCGATGACTCGACCCGTTTGTTTCCATGTAATGGCAAAAACTTCATCATTGTTTACGAAGGTTTCCACAATATTTCTAGATTCTTCAACGGACTGGTGCGGTTGCCATCCTGCCATCGGTCCGACACTATCATGTCTGGCATAGTCATAGACATCCTCAGCATCTTCTATATAAAAAGGCCTTAATCGCGTTCGCTGTGTTTCAATCGTTGTCATACGATCTCCCCCTCCTTCATTAAAATTTGTTGGACACGTTCAATCAAGTTTTGGTCCAATTCTCCACGGTCTCCCATGCCGCAAATAATAGCCCAAGCACGTTCATCATCCATACCCTCTCGATAAGGTCTGGATTCTGTCAAGGCTTGGTAGATATCGACAATGGCAATTAACCGTGATATGGTATCCAACTCATCGGCTTTCTTCCCATAGGGATACCCACTACCGTTCAATTTCTCATGATGATTTGAACCCCAGTCTGCAATCTTTTCAAAACCTTTAATACGTTTTAAAATCCAACGACTGTAATAGGTATGTTTTTCAATTGAAAAACGCTCTTCAGGTTCCAATGGTCCGTTTTTGTTCAATATACTATTATCCACGGACAACTTCCCGATATCATGCAATAAGGCTGCTATATAGATTTCTTCAATCATCTCCTGGTCATAATGAAGGGCTGTTGCCACTTTTCGCATTTTAGCAGCAATGCCTTTTGAGTGATTCAGGGTGAAGGTATTTCTGGAGTCAATAATTTCTGCAAACACTTTGGCATAGGCTTCTACATCTTCTTGATTCAACTCTCTATCTGTAAAGCCTCGCGTCTTATCTTTCAAGATTTCCGTAATATCATATTCGTAATATTCCAGCAAAAAGAAAGGTTTTTGAATCAGAACCCCTAATATCTCCATCAAAAATGGGTTAATCTCCGCCTTTTTACTCTCCAAATAGTCCAATAACCCGTCACGTACTTCCGGTTCACTCGATCGGTATCGACTCAAATACTCATCGATAATATTGGCTACATATATAAATTGGGCGTGAATCGGAATCTCAGAACCTTTTAATTCAAAAGGACCTTTTCCGTTATATGTCTCATGATGATAACGTATTGCTTCATCAATTAAAGGGTCAATGTTTAGCTTTTCTATTAACTGAGCGCCTCGATTGGCGTGTTGCAAACGGTTATAGACCGTGGATGTCCCAATGTCATGCAATAAAGCCGCATAATAGACATTCTTTCTATCTTCCTCTGTTAAATCGCACGCCTTGGCTAATATAAGAACGATAAACGCAACATGCTTACTGTGGGACATATAGGATTTTTCTGCTATATCAATGGCATAAGACACGCCTTCAATCAGAGATTTTTCTGATAAATGCATGCTATAACCGCCTCCCCTCAAGAGATTCTTCCAATAATCGATTTAATTCAGATATATCATACCCTTCTCGTTGAAGCATCCAGTAGATGTCTTGTATCGCTTCTTCCCTATTGCCCTCTATGTTTTTAATCTTCTTTTTCACATTCAAAAACTCTATTCGATCACGACAGAATTTTTCTAAAATAGGCTTAATGGGAGGGCTTAAATTTTCCGGGATATCATGGATATCAAACCAGCGCATGTCACTGACTTCCTCTTGTTGCATCGTTATCTCTCCCGAAAAATCCGTACACAGAAACACAATATCAATAATATAGGCTTCATTCCCATCTGGGTATTTATTATATATTTCAGGACCTGAAAAAACGCCATACTGTTGCAACTTACCTGCCGTTAATCCGGTTTCTTCCAACAATTCCCGTCGCGCTGCTAACTCAACGTTTTCGCCTAGCTCTACAGCACCCCCATGGTAGCCCCAACACCCATTATCCTTACGACGTTGAAGGAGTACTTTATCTTTCTTATAAGTAATTACACTAGCGCCTACCATCTGAAATTTCTTTGCCATTATAATCTCCTTTTCCTATAGATGTATATCTGTTTTTGTCCTTATTATTATAGCATAGTTCATCTTTTGACGCATTAACATGTACATGATAGAATAGCAGACAAAGGAGAGCAAATTATGACTATAAAAAAACAACCTTTTGAAGAAGTCCATATTGTCGATGCCGCCTATCCTATACGTATTCATAGAAGCGAGCAATACTTCGAATTCCCGGCTCACTATCATAAGGAATTGGAAGTTATTTTTGTGACCAAGGGACAGCTGGTTGTACAAGTCAATCAATCCACCTATACCTTATCTGCCGGCGATCTCCTCTTTGTCGGACGCCATCATATTCATACGTATATAAAAGACCACAATTTAGACATGCCGACCTATTATATGCTCATCTTTGATTGGAATTATTTAGATGATTTGAACAAGCACATCGCAAATCTCCCTTATTTGGCCTCGATTTTTCTTGAAACCCATTATATATCCACTATGGTTCAAGAGGATATTCAGAACGCGTTTTATCAGCTCTATGAAGAATATCAACATAAAAATATCGGTCGCGAAGTCATGATTGTCAGCCAGCTCTATTATATTATTGCAAAAGCTGCGAAAGCTATTGATACAGCTCAGACAGACCCCATTGATTTGAAACGTCTTCATAAAACCCATAGTCTAATCTATGCGATTAATTCCCTCATCTATAATCATTATATGGAAGACATTACTCTAGAGGATGCAGCTGAAAGTGCCGGATATAGTATCTATCATTTCACACGCCTATTCAAAAAAGAGACCGGATTTACGTTCAAAGAATATTTGAACAATTTTAGAGTCCATAAGGCGATTGAGTCTCTTTCCAACGCCTCCCTTAGTATGACTGATATTGCTTTAAGCTGTGGATTTGGCAGTATTAAGTCCTTTAACCGTAACTTCAAGCACATTAAAGGCATGACACCTTCCGCCTACAAAAAAGCAAATTTTGTCTAGTATAAAGCAAATTTCGACAAGCTATTCCCCCCTCCATACTCTAGTATTATCCTTATAAAAACTATGGAGGTGCATCATGAAAAAAGCATTAATATTTTGGGGTGGCTGGGATGGACATGAACCTGAACAAGTTGCCAATTATATCGGAACCTGTATTGAGTCAAAAGGTATTGACGTTACTATAACATCGGATTTGTCTTGTTTGGATGATTCTAATTATGTTGCGTCATTTCATCTCATTGTTCCGGTGATTACAATGTCTCAAATATCCTCTGAACAAACCAACAACATCTCGGAAGCTGTTGCCGGCGGCACCGGTCTTCTAGGTTGTCATGGTGGTATGTGCGATGCCTTTCGGGATAATGTCCTATGGCAATTTATGACAGGTGGTAATTGGGTGGCTCATCCGGGTGGAGATGGTATTACCTACACCGTTCAAATCAAAAACAGTTCTAGTCCACTTGTTGCAGGTATCCATGATTTTGAAGTAACCTCTGAACAGTATTATCTTCATGTGGATCCTTGTGTTGAAGTCCTTGCTACCACACGATTTCCCTTAGTCCGTTGGTATCATTCTTCAAATGGAGCCGTTGATGTTCCCCAACTATGGACAAAACGTTGGGGCCATGGCCGCGTTTGGTATAATGCTCTGGGACATGTCGAGTCTATTGTGAAGATGCCTGAATTTACAGAACTTTTAATGCGTGGTATTGACTGGACCGTTGAAGGTCGTGATATCGCCATTACCAATCAACTAAGTGCCGATGATTTCAAAAGCGAAGCCAAAATGTTCTAAATTATAGATAAAAGAAAGGGATACTCTTATGAAAACATATGGAATCGGTGTTGTCGGATGTGGCAATATCAGTGATATCTATCTCAAAAATATAACCCAACTTTTTCCAACGCTAACCCTTATCGGCGTTTCTGATTTGGATAGTGCAAAAGCAGAACACCAAGCAAGTACCTACGATACAAAAGTCTATACAACGGACGAGCTACTCCACCATCCGGATGTCGACATCATCTTGAATATTACGACGCCTAAAACCCATCGTACCGTTTCTGAAGCCGCCCTTAAGGCAGGTAAACATGTATACGTTGAAAAACCTCTTGCCCTAAATGCAGAAGACGGCCGCTATTTGCTCCAGTTGGCAAAAGAGAACAATCTCCATATCGGAGGAGCACCTGACACCTTTCTAGGTGCCGGAATCCAAACCTGTAAGAAAATCATCGAAGACGGTTGGATTGGAGATATCATCGGATGTAATGCCAATCTCGTATGCCATGGTCATGAACACTGGCATCCGGATCCCGAGTTTTACTATGACCTAGGTGGTGGCCCTATGTTTGATATGGGACCTTATTACTTAACAGCTCTTGTCTACCTCATTGGTTCCGTAGATCAAGTTGCCGGTATGAACGGCAAAAGTTTTGATACACGTACCATTACTTCTGAGAAAAAAAGAGGTCAAACTATTGATGTCAAAGTCATGACTCACGTAACAAGCCTTCTACACTTTGAAAACAATGCCATTGGCTATATAACAACTAGCTTTGATGTCTGGGGTTCTAATTTACCCTGTATCGAAATCTACGGAACGGAGGGTACTCTTAGCGTTCCTGATCCGAATACTTTTGACGGTCCTGTCAAACTTCTTACACACAATGACCCTACCTTCAGAGAGATTCCTCTATGTTATGATTACAGAGATAACAGCCGTGGTTTAGGCCTTCATAATATGGCAATGGCCATTGACAGGGGAACTCGTCCTGCAGCCAATGGCGCATTAACTTATCACGTTTTGGAGATTATGGAGTCCATCCATAACTCATGGGAAACAAACTCTTATACAACAATTAACAGTCGTCTTTAGTTTTTACTCCAGCTAAAAACATACTCTACATGTTCAGGAAGTTCTATAGATGGTTTACTCTCTGTGCTATAGCTTCCTTGAACATCTTTTTCTTGAAGCGCTGCCTCAAAATGGGCTGCAGCAATTCCCATATCCACACGTTGAATATCATAAGGTAATCGATCACTATAACCCGGTTCTTTGTATTCAAAGAAGTGAACTGTATCCCCATCAACCACCAAACGCCACGGTTGCTTGTTTGATGCAGAAGGTGCTAATCTTACCATCTCCAGAGCAAAGGCATAATCACCTGCTGATTCTTCTGTTAACGGATGTTCAAAATCTTTGTTAAAGAAAAGGGAATCAAATGCTATACGTTTGTCTGCTTGAACATAAGCACGCACTTCCAATTCTTTCTCATGCTTATGATCTGCAGCATAGCCATAAGGAGTAATAATCGGGAAAATCTCACCTTCATTAACTTCCATGGCATTTGCAAATCCTTCACGGTCAAAAGTACCGCCTAACCAGCATGTCCCGATATCAAGATGAGCAAGGTATAACACCATCGCTTCAAACTCATAACCAAGGGCTTCTAGTGCCATAGGTTCCATAGTAATTGTTGTACCAATATAGTTCTTAGCACCTTTTATGAGACCATAGGTTCCAAGACGCTCTTCATTTTCCATTCCTTCATTATTCAAATAATGAAAGTTTACGGATTTACCGAGAGGATTCTCTAGGTTATCAATATAGCTACGAATCAGCTTTTGCTTATCCTCTTCAATCGGTTGTTCACTATAGTTTCGTACACTATATCGTTTTGTTACGGTTTCTTTTACTGGAAAATTAAATTTCAAGGGTTGTGCTCCTTTCTTTTCTTATATTCATTACGCACTATTATATTGTACGCAATTTTGTTACATTTTGCAAGGGTTTATTGCTATCTTTCTTTTCAAACGTTATAATATAGGTATTCTAATGATTAAGGGCGTCAAAACTAAGTTTCTCTAAAGTCGCATACACTATATAGATTACGTAGAATCATTCGTAACAATATAGTCTATGCGAAAGTTCAACTATATAATTTTGGCACCTTAATCAGACTCATGAAAGAAGGACAACGTATGTTAACCTTTATCATTAATCCACATTCCAAGTCCTATTCCGGCATCCGGATTTGGAAACGACTTCGTCGCTATATGGATCGACACGCTATCACCTATGAACACTATATGACACGAGGTCATGGTCACGCTGAGTCTCTGGCGCGACAATTAACAACAGGCGATCAACATCGTATCCTCTTTATACTAGGAGGTGACGGAACGGTAAATGAAGTACTCAATGGTATTCAACGCTTTGACCTAACAACACTCGCCTACATTCCTACCGGGTCTAGCAATGATTTTGCACGCAGTCATAATATGTCAACAGTCCCACTAAAACGACTCAAGCATCTTCTCAAAGAACCGCGTTCTATCTATCTTGATTACGGCGTTCTTCACCATGATAGCGGCAACCGAAGATTTATGGTAAGTGGTGGTATGGGTTATGATGCTGCTGTATGCAAAGAAGCTAATCAGTCTTCTCTCAAGACTCTACTCAACCGCCTTAGATTAGGAAAGCTTATCTATGTCATCATTGCCATAAAGCAAATCTTCAAGGCTTCCCGTTATCATGGTTCTCTATCCATTCATTCGATTCCATCAACGCTATTGGAAAAAGACGATGCCTTAGTTTTTGCTTCCGTTCATAATCACCCCTATGAAGGAGGTGGACTCAAATTTTGTCCTGATGCCATGCCTACAGATGGGCTTTTGGATTGCTGTATAGCCAAAAATGCCTCTATCACAACACTACTGAAGGCATTACCAAAAGCCTATAGCGGGCGACATACGGATTATTCTGAAATTACGTTGACTAGGAGTGATTCCTTTGATTTTCATTTTGATACACCGTGTCCTATTCATACAGATGGTGAGTATTTAGGAGATTCCAATTTCGTTGCTTTCTCTGTAGAAAAAGAAGGACTACATGTGCTCATGTAGTCCTTCTTTTATTGAATTTTCATTTTCTTTTTCATATCATACATGAGCCCGTCTACATGGTGGAAAAAATCACCAAATTTTTCAATTTGACTTGCGCGATCATAAATTTGTTGTCCTAATGCCACTTGAAAAGGAAACTCAAATCGTTCATCCACTTCATGTAATAGATTCTTAAAATGCTCTATTGCATGAACATAATGTTGCTGATCTGTATCTGTTAACAAACAGGCAAATTCATCTCCACCTAATCGGTAACACGAACCTAAGTTGCCAAAAGCCATTATCAGACAATCATAACATGCCATTATCGCGGCATCACCTTCGTTATGCCCATAGTTATCATTAATATATTTTAATTCATTAATATCAACAAGAAGAAGTCGGAAACATGCCTCATTGTCCGCTGATAACAAACGATCCAACTCTTTTTCATAGGCGGCTCTGTTTTTACCTTTTGTGAGACTATCTTGATAAGCTATCTGTTCCAAATAGCCGGCTTCATTTTCTATTAACAATAGGTTTTTGAAATAGAAAATGGATTCCATAAATTGGAAAATCAAAAAGACGGCAAACCCAATCTTATCAAATCGAGTCAACATATCAAAATCCTGAAAGAAAAAGAAACCAATTTCTATAAGCCCCGTAACCAAGAGCACACTATAATAGAGCAAATAACGTTTAGCCATGGCGTTTTTCTTAACCGCTTCATAGGTTAACGTTATTCCTATCAAAATGATAGAAATTCCCATCATTCCATTTACAATAAATGCAGAATGAATAAACGGAACAAGACCGGTCAATTGGCCGATTAATGTCCCCCAAAAAAGAACCTGATATACCGTCACAAAAACTCGAATGATTCTTTTATAATCGCCAAGAACGACTGCTTCCAAATATTTGAGCAAGGCCATAGGAAATATTGTAATAAACAGATAGCTTATGCCGCCTAATATAAAACGATTTCCTGTAATCCACTGAAGAAGTCGCATCTCTGAAATCATCCAAATACTCGATGTAATTGAATAAATGCCTAAATAGAACAAACGGTAATCGCCCATGCGTTTCAAAAAAATAGATGCGATTATTGAAATAAGACCCAGCATCATCATAAATGCAGCTATAATGAGGCCAACCAACTTATCGGATAAAATGTCTTGAACAAGCGCATCACCGGTTCCGTAATAGACGCTATTATAGACACCTTGGAATGTTTTTACACGACTCGTATAATAAATGGTTAATGTCTTACCTGCACTATTTTCAGGTAAGGGAACAATATGCCACATACTTACTTCCGGATAGACGATAAGTCCTGAATTATCCCGTGCGTTTTCAAAAAAAGTATTCCCATCAAGGGCTATTTGAATGTCCTGCATCGATGCGCGAATGCGTATAGACATTCCCTCAGGCAAATCTTTGGGAAGCTTTGTCCGTGCCCAAAAATCAGAAACTCTATCCTCATTGTCTACTTGGTAAGGCAAGTAGGTGTATATTCCTTTCTCATCTTCTTGTCCTACTACCCATTGTCCATCTAACTCATATACAGGTTTATCTACCAAAAACAGCGTTTTCTCCGGTGAAAAAAAAGCTAATAAAACAATCACTATAAACACTGTTGCACTTACTATATATATTTTATTTTCTTGGAATGATTTAATCATCAATTCGACTCCTGTCCCAATTATAGCCATTTTACACTTTTCTTCTATTTTAACCGAAGTCACTATACTCTTGCAAGCTCAAAACATTTTTTCTCACTAGGAATTACAACAAAAAAATCCCTTGCACAAAGGTTTCTCAACTTATGTGTGCAAGGAATCTTTTAGTCGTTGTTACTATTCGGGTTCAACACCCCATATGAGATTGTCATCACTGTATACCGTAACATTATCAATCAAATCATAGCCTGTTAATGTAGGATTATACGAATAGTCATTTGATTGGGTGTAATTTGACCAATCGATATTTGTTATACGTATCTGCAAATATACCTCTTGCCCCGGTGACAACGTACCGCTTCCTTGATCAAACACTATTTGCATATATCCATCTACACTGTCATTTATATGTTCTTCAATGAACTGTCCTTGAACATACGAGCTTCCTATGTTGGACCAATCGCACCAGAACATCTGCTCAACATTTTGCTCTTTTGTATAATAATAGCGCACTGATAGGTCCGATAAATCCATTGAATCTTCCGATGTATTCACTATCTTCAATGCAGCTGAAAGAGCTCCCACTTGGTCTACAACCGTACTGTTGTACCCATATAATTCTAGTACATAATCCGGGTCCGGATCTGGATCTGGATCTGGATCTGGGTCTGGGTCTGGGTCTGGGTCTGGATCCGGGTCTGGGTAATCCTCTAATGTATCCCCATATTGAATACCTCTACCATTTGTTCCAAGGTAAACGCGTCCAAATATTCTTGGATCCCCTGTAATGCACATGTTCGTCCGCGCATATTGATGCTCATCATCATTGATTCGTACCCATGAGTCAGCGCCGTCTATAGAACGATAGATACCTCTGACACCATTGACTTGTGCTGATGTATACAGCGCAGGATAAGATTCACCGTCTATATTCTTACCAAATCCTATAACATCCGCTTCTTCTATTCCGCTAACTTTTTCAAATGTCATACCCGAATCCACTGAATGCCACATACCATAGACACCCTCTTCATCGCCACCTACGAACCAAATATCTCCTTCTATTCCAGGCGTTGCTTTAAATTGGCACGCACTGGACTCCGGAGATGAGTGTAAAATAGACATGGAATCCGGCAAATTGGAAACCGGGGTTTGAGTAAATGACTGTCCACCATCTGTACTTACGTAGAAATCCCCCATATAAAATCCATAGAACTTCAAGTCATTGACGCGATCACTTGCAACACTAGATTGTGCCGGAAGGCCAAGAACTTGACTCCATGAATTTCCGTCATTCGTTGAGTAGAAAACGCCACTTCCGTCTTTTGGACTCCACAGAACAGACGAACCTTCAGCCGATACAGCAACCATTCCACCACCTTGAATCAATTCAGGTTCACTATTGGCTTCAAACCAATCTTCACCACTATTATAGGAGATTCCCATAGCATTGAACAACTTATTATCATTATCCACATTCCCAACACGTACAACATAACTAGGATCTAGTTCTGCGTAGTCCATACTCGTCGTTGATGTGAAATTCGGTTGTATATGCATCATATCCGGTGCTGTATCCAAATCCTCATGATAGAATCCGGTAATATCACCAAGCCCACTTAATAAATGTGGTCCGGATGGCAAACTCAACAGATCTAATACAGCTGTTTCTTCCATTCCTATTCCTTTGATTTCTATATCGATCTTTTGATTCGAGTCCCATAAGGTCAAATTATCTGAACCGTAAATGGTTGCACCTGTACCATACATAAATCGGTCCGAATTAAAGGGATCAATTTCTAGATCGCCAATCATCCATCCCAGTTTCGGATCCACTTCCGGCAACTGGGAATTTCGATTAAACGTTAACCATGGTGCTGCCGATATATCCTGGTTATATCTAAATGTACGATTGGGATAACCGTCCCAATCCCATATTTGCGTCCATGTATCCCCTGAGTCCGTGCTTCTATAGATAAACTCATCAGGCCACCATGAATTTAACGAAGCAACCATAATGGTTGACGGATTTTGTCGGTCAATGGATAGCCCACCATAGCCATAATGATTATCCGCACTTGATGAAGGTACCGGACTTATATTTGTCCAGTCGCCGGTGACTGTATTGTAACGATAGACATCCCCTTTTTCTCCGTCATAAGGACCAATACCATCGCTATAGGATATAAACAAATGATTATTCCCATCAAGAAGACCATGATGCGGTAAGTACCCTTGTGGTTGATTGGCAATCGCTTCCCACGTAACTCCTGCATCTTCTGACACATATACACTGTTCGTTGTATCTGCAACACCAACGTATATAGTTTGGGTAGGTGAACCGGGCACTCCTGTATCCGGGTCAAAGGTAATCCAAGCCAATCCCATAGCATCCCCACCATATTCTTGCCCTGGAAATGGTACATATGTTCCGACTGCTGTAAAGGATGTCACTTGGTTCCAAGTTACACCATAATCGGTACTCTTCCACAGTCCGTTCCCACTTCTTGCACCAAAATAGATAATACTATTATCATTGGGATCCACCATAAGTCGTTCTCCCATGGAACGCCCCGGCATATTACCGCCTACTTTGAAAGGAAGGGGTGTCTCTTGCCATGAATCCCCTCTATTGCTAGAACGAAGAATATAACCATTTGTGTCCCAATCATTCGTATATGTACCCACAGCCATATAAACCCTGTCCGGATCTACAGGGTCCGTTGCTAATGCATCCACACCATTCTTATTCCAATCGTCATAGCCAACCCAATCGTTTAATGAAATCCATTCTTGATTGGTTTCATTCCAACGATAAGCGCCACCAATGTCCGTTCGTGAATAAATTAAATTAGGCTCTGTTTGGTTAAAGATGATTCCCGGAACAAAACCGCCCCCTGTTCCGATTTTTACATTCTGCCATTGATAGTCCTCTGTCTCCACCGAAGTATCTGCTTGAATCGGAACACTCAGCATTCCCATAACCAATGTCCCTACAGTGATAAAAGAAAACAGTCGCCTCAAGCATCTTAACATTTTACTCCTCCTTTTTAATTAACATACGTTGTTAATTAGGTGCTTTATTGTAAGAGTCAATCTTTGTGATCGTACTCTCAAGTTCGGAGTTAAGTATGTAATTATAGCCTTTGTGGTTAATCAATGAAAATGAATTCCCCTTAATTCATTTTTTATCGTAACACTAATAATTAAGGGTGTATACATCAATAATTCGACATATACACCCTTAAAATTAGTGATATTTATTTCTCCGGAACTTATAATTTCCTTCCATCCCATTGTTTCATAGCCACTCGAACACTTCGTGCCATCTCTTTTGAAAACGAAGCGCCTGTTTTACGATGATAAAATTGCTGGGCCCAGTTTTTGGCTCCTATCGTATTATTAGGATTAAAGCGTGCACTTTGTTCACGGAACATTTCTGTCTGCTGTTCTTCGCTTAACTGTTGATAACGATTATTAAAAACCACATATTGCTGATCAAAACGCTTTCGGAAAACTTTTTTATGATTTTCAGGCGGATACCCTAACACGAGCATTCCCACAGGGAAAACCCAAGGCGGAAGATTCAATAATTCCTTAACATATTCATAGTTTTCAACGATATCACCAATGTAGCAACTTCCCATACCTAATGATTCTGCCGCGATAACCATATTCTGAGCTGCAATCATAGCATCTTCTATGGCTAGGATTAAGTCACTTTCTTGAGGTGCCTCAAAGGTCATATCGTCTCGCATTTCACAATAACCTTTAACATCCTGTGCCTTATAATAATCAAACCACTTTTGCTGATCGGCAACAAAAAGGGTTACCATTGGTGCCTTAGCTATAAATCCTTGATTATCACAAGATACTGCCAGCTTCTCTTTCAACGATTGTTCTGTAATATCTATGATGGAATAAAGCATCTGGTTACCTGCTGTAGGTGCTTGCATCGCGCACTCAAACAAACATGTTTTTATATCCTTCGGTATGTCTTTCTCTGCAAAAACGCGTAATGATGTTCGATTCATCAGTGCTTCTATAACTGCATTCATTCTCTTTCCTCCTTGTTCTAAAGACCTGTAATTTGTGACCATATCCCATCATCTACAAAAATTCCCTCTTCCTGTTGTTGTACACGATCCTTATACGTACGTTCACCCGGATAGCGAATATCCGATACCCCTTCCGCTTTCTTGGCTGACTTTATATAGTCTTTCATTGTTTTAATATAGTGATCTGCATAAGCATCTCCTGCATATTGTCTTGGATTGATTGCAATAAACACCTGTGAAATACCGGCATCACTCTCTCCCTCCCTAAGTTCGTATGTCGATTGCCCTACGGATAGTGCTGCCACAACCATATCAATGGCTATCGCAAGTCCTGAACCTTTCCAATATCCTGTAGGCATTACCTCGCCTCCCTGGACAATCGCATTAGGGTCTTTTGTCGGCACACCCTTTTTGTCATAGCCTCCGACCATTGGTAACATATCACCCGCTAATGCATAACTTTGCAATTTACCGAAAGAAAATTGAGACTGAGCCATATCAAGAACAACATGGCCTCCTTTCGACTCAGGAACTGCCATAATAAAAGGATTGTTTCCGATTCTTTTTTCCGTGGCCCCCCAGGGCGGCATATTGGGAAATGTATTGGTCATACAGATACCTACACATCCTGCATTTGCTGCTTGAATTCCATAAGTCGCACCTCTTAACCAGTGATTGGTATGTCGTAAAGCAACACATCCGATACCATAATCCTGTGCCAATTCTATAGCTCTTCCCATAGCCACTTGAGCATTTATCGGACCAAAACCATAGTTGCCATCCCACTGTTCTAACGCACCGTATCCATGGGTACGAACAGGCTCAGCTTTCGGGTCAATATCACCACGATCTAGTACTTCCACAAGCATGGGAAATCGATTCAATCCATGACTATAAACGCCATCTAAACTGTTATCGGCAATTATCTTTGCACCAACTTCTGCTCTTTCCACGTTAAAGCCTCTTTTAATAAGAATACGCTTCAGCTCTTCTTTTATTCTACTATACTCTAATTTCATACATACCTCCTTGTATTTCCAACATTCTTCTAATTTTACAGGATTTAGCTCCAGAGTCAATGGAATGCGATTAATCTATTCATTTTCTTATCATTTAATGCTATAATTACTTTGGAGGTGGCTCATGAAAAACAAACGACATAATGATTATACTAAAAAAATTCTTTGCGCTTCATTATTAGATTTATTGGCAGATAAGCCTTTACATAAAGTATCCATCCGTGAAATCACTGAAAAAGCTCACGTCAATCGACAAACCTTTTACTATCATTTTGATGACATCTATGCTTTAGTAAAATGGATGTTTCAAGAAGAAGCATTTCAGTTCATTCAACAACTTGATCACTCTCTCCAATGGGAAGATAGCCTCATGGAGTTATTTACCTATATCGATAACAATCGTAAAGTCCTGACAAACATTATAACTTCCGTCGGTAATCGAGAACTTAAGCGCTTACTTTATGACGACACCTTCAATATTGTCCTTAAGATTATCGACAGTATTGGCAAAGAACTTCCAACCGCAACGGAAGACTATAAACGTTTCCTTTCCCATTTTTATACGCTCGCTTTTGCAGGGTTACTTGAAAGCTGGTTATTCGGAGAAATTACAGATACCCCAGAATCTATCATCGAAATGATTCGTACGAATATTAATAATCAGATACAGGGTGCTCTTCTACGTTCTCCGGTAGAGAATTTAGATTAATCTCTCTACCGATCGCTTCTCCATTCTGTCTCGTAAATTGGCGATATTGTGTGGGGGCAATCCCTTTTTTACTGCTAAATTGCTTAATCATGTAAGTATCATATCGGAATCCTGAATAGCGCGCAATATCGGCTAAGCTTAATGATGAATACGTTAATAAATCTTCTACAACACGAAGACGATAATATAGGACATATTCCATTGCTGTCATATCATAATACATTTTAAATGCTTTATTTAGAGCATTCCGATTCATGGCAGTATACTGCGTTAACATTTCCAGACGAATTTGCTCTTTATAATGATGGTGAATATAGTATACTGCCCTTTTTAGTCCCTCACTAACATCGGATTCTATCATGGCTACTTTTTCCAATATATATATCAAATTATTTTTAACATGACTCACCCAAAACGCATCACTTTGGGCATATAATTCAGTTCCTATAATAAAAAAAGAATCGCGAATTGTATCATATATTCCTATTGGAATCTGAAATACACCTCCACTCGTTTTATCCACCTCAATAGACGCACTCATTTCTGCTATCATTGTAATTTTATGATTTCTAAATTTCTGTATGGAATATTCATATAAAAATTGGCTGTGAAACTGTAACGATTGAGCGGTCAGATTGGCACTCTCTTTCCATACATATTCATCTTCTGACGCCAATATAACTATGGTTCCTTTATCTATTTCATATTCTTTTCCATTTAATACCAAATAACCTCTTCCATCTGTAACAAGAATAATTCGATTCTGTTTCATCGGTATCGCATTGTGAAACCCTTCTTGATGTCTGAATTGAATGCTTAATCCCCTGTCCATATATCTATTCTTTACAAACATTTGCATTCTCCTTTTCTCGTTTATCGTTTTTAATAAAAAAACCAAGAGGGTCCATCGGCATTTCTTATGCTCTCCCGATTTCACTTCTTGGCTTTCTTAACCCTCTATCTGTTAATTTCCTAATCTTTTGTCAAATTTTGAATGTCCGTATTGAACTTTCCAATGAAAGAACCGCATCTCCAACATCATCTGTTTCCTTAACCACATGAGTCGAAGGCTCTGTAATTTCAATCGTATTATTTGCAATAATCATCACTCCTTGAGTTAACGCATCAGTTTCCTGTGTCAGTGTGTGAACAATCAACTCTTATAACTGTAAATTCTAATAGATTTTCCCATACTATCATTTCTGGCTCTCCATATAAATCGTCTGACTGTATACATATAAAAAGGGCAAAGCAAAAATGCTTTACCCTCTCATAAAGGTTAATGTCTATGATTATGATACCATTACTATCTTTATTATTCAATAAAGAAATTATGAACATTATATAACCGGCACAACACATCTCCTTGTAACCTATATCATTTATTACTGTCAAATTTTGCATCGTCAAAATTATTTTGACATAAACTTAAATCCATGCTATACTAACGTCAAAATTATTTTGACGTTAAGGAGGAAGTTATGCATCTATTACTTAAAAATCATGCTTATTTAAAACTGTTTTTAGCCTCAGCCATTAGTCGTTTTGGTGATTCCATTGATATGATTGCTTATGGTTTTATGGTCTATGAACTCACAGGATCCAAACTCTTATTAGCAACAACCTATATTGTCAATGTCATTCCTAACATTATTTTCAGTTCATTTTCCGGTACATTAGTCGACTTTTTTTCCAAAAAGAAAATTATGGTTCTAGGCGATATGCTGCGTGCCATAGCTGTTGCGATAACCGCCATTCTCTTTATGCGTGGTATTTTAGTCCCTTGGCATATTTTTGTCCTCACCTTTATCAATTCAACCATCGAAACCTTTGTTGCCCCTTGCAAGTACACAGCTAAAGTCCTTTTGGTAAATAAAGAAGATCTCCCTATTGTTAATTCAACCATGGAATCTATTACAAAATTAATTGAATTAGCCGGTTTGGGAATCGCAGGTGTTATTATAGGTTTAGGTGGTATCGGTTCTGCTCTCCTCGTTGACGCCGCTACCTTTGTACTATCCGGGCTCATCATCAGCCGGATTACCTTCCCACACCAAGAAGAAAAAGTATTAAATCGTCAATCCTTTTTTTCCTCTTATAAAGAAGGGTTTTCTTATATTCTAAATCATCGTGTTTTCCTATGGCTTGGGCTATGTGTTACGGCTTTAAACTTTCTCGTAACACCGATTAATGCCATGAGCGCTGCTTATGTAGATGAAATCTTGAAAGCCGGAGCAATAGGTCTTAGTATGATTAGTATTGCGCAAGTCTCTGGGATGATTTTAGGCGGCCTTATTCTTGGTAAGATTAATAAACATCTTTCTCTTTCAACAATGACTTTTATCGGCCTTTTATTCACCGGTGCCGGGTTCATCGGAATGGTCTTACCCCACTATTTCCAAAACGGAAAATTAGTAATCGGTATTCTTTCTATCTTTATTCTTGGTTTCTTTATCGTATTTGCTAATGCCGGTTTGAGTACCTTCTTTATGACTTATATCAACAAAGGCATGTTAGCACGGGTGAATGCCATCCTATCCATGTTAGGTATGAGTGCCAACCCACTAGGCGCCTTTGCTAGCGGTATAATCGCAACAGTCTTCGGCTTGACACCTTTATTTATAGGATTTGGACTCATTTTTGTTCTCATGGCATTCTTACCTCGACAGCTCATGGACAACCCACCGATAGAAGACGAGGATATAGTCCCTAACAACGTTACTGTCTCTTAATCTATCTTTCCTTCATCTTCGGTCTATGTTACAATAAATTAGGTGATTAAATGGAAAAAAAGGAAAACAAATTAATACTTACATCTGATAAAGAAATACGTGTCATGACAGATCCTTATCGTATGAGAATCTATCATATTTTCAAGAGCGCAGCCCCTACATCCCTGACGGTCAAAGATGTTGCCGATCAAATGGATGAGCCCCATGGGAAAGTATACTACCACATTAAGAAAATGTTGGATCTTCAAGCGCTCAAGCTTGTTCGAGAAGAAAAAATCAAAGGTATTACGGCAAAATATTACACCCTCGCCTTTGATACTATTGATTTTCGCTTTCTGGATTTGGATAAAAAGAAGCGAGCTGACCTCTTGAACAACAACATTGCATCCATGCTTTCACAAACGATGGATATGTGGAAAAGCGATATTATGAAATCCCTTCTGACCACAGAAGAAAACATTGAAAAAGTTCGCGCTCTGGGACATGATGAGAAACAATCCCTCAATTTATTTGACCATACTTTCTCCTATGGTAATCTTGTTTTTAAAAACCGAGAGGAGTATCAAGGATTTCTTAAAGAGATTATAGAACTTTTAGATCGTTATGAAGGGCAGGAACCCGGTGATTACCCTTGTGAAAAAGAATATCACTTATCCCTATTTACCAATACCGAACAAATGTCAAACTACATTAACTATTTAAAAGCAACGGATTCTAAATCCTAGAATCCGTTGCTTTTTAACGTCTTGCTTTTCCTGTCATTGTTTCTATAATAAGCTTCATTCCCATGGTCCCTTTTCCTGCCTTCTTTATGTACACATCACCTTCAGCGACATAATCCGGGGAATACTTTTCAATCAAACCACGTAAGCCCATTTCTTTCTCTTCACCAAAGACTTCTTCCATTTGTCCGGTTACAATGACACTTTCATAAGCTGTACTAAATTTATCCGGTAATACATGAGTATCTCCAACCACACAAAAGGATGCCTTTGGATGCCTTCGTATAGCATCAAGCTTGAGACCTTCCATAGCTCCATGAAAATATATGGCATCCCCCAACAACACATAGCTTAAGGGTACACCATAAGGATCTCCTTCCGGTGTCAATAAGGATAAGATACCATATTCCCCTTTATATAAGATTGCCTTTATTGCTTCGTCGTTTATTGCCCTGTCTTCTCGTCGCATAAAACGCCTCCTATCGTTATATATTGATAATAAAAGTTACCCCTTTGTCTTCATTGACAACACGATAATCTCCATGATGTAAATGCACAATCTGTTTCACTATAGCTAGACCTAACCCTGTACCTGTTGCCTTGCCTTCCTTTTTGTAGAAACTTTCAAAAACATAGGAAAGATCTTTAGCATCAATGGGTGGCCCATCATTATATACCCGAAGATGCATTTTGTTGCCGACGTTCTGAAGGGTCACTTCTATGTTCATTTTGGCATGTTCAACAGCATTCGCCAATAGATTTTTGTAGAGTTGCTCTACTCTATCCCCATCAAAGGAATACTCCCATAATTCATCGGCCTCAATGTGCTCTACAAAATGTAGTCCTTTCGATTCAACAAAAGGTTGGTATCTTAAAAACAAATCTTCCCAATAGTTAATTACATTTATAGCGCGAACTCGTAACTGGTAATTTCCTGTTTCCATTTTTGTATATGCCAATACATCACCAATAAGTTGATTCAATTTCTCCGATTCATCATAGATGCGACTTACGTAACGTTCCCGATCTTCTTCATTTTTATACATGCCATCTTGTATGATTTCTGCATAACCTTGAATAATGGCAATAGGCGTTTTCAATTCATGGGTCGCTTGAGCCAAAAAACGTTTTTTTAGCCGTTCACTGTTTCTTTCTTTCGATAATTCAGAGTCCAGTTGATAAATATTACCTTGAAGTTGCTCATATAAGGCATTTAACGAGCGATTTAATGCATATATTTCATCCTCATCTGTCGTAATCATTTGAGGCGAACCGGTGTTGTTTTTCAGCCTGTCTGCAAGCTCCTTTAATTGTCTTATAGGCGTTGCTATACGCTTTGACAGACTATACGAGATACCCACAGCCATAATTAATACGATGATTAAAAGAATAAGAACAAACTGCATCATCACCTCTGTTGCTTGATTTAATGTCTGCAAGCTCACTTCATACACATAATAATTCTCATCCACTCTAATCCCAAAGACTGCAATGGTCATTCCCACTTTGTTCGTATACTCATACTCCGTCACATTACCTTGAGGAGCAAAGGCTTCTCGCCGTCCCATCATATTTCCGCGACCACGGCCTAATGCATTATGCGTAACACTATATATTTCACCACCTAAGGTATCCCTTATGTCATCTAAAGCATCTAATGCCTCCTCAACATCGTTTTCTACATAGTACATTTTAACTCTATTCTTGCCTTCATTAAGCTTCGTCATCTGATCATGCCTATAATAGCTCGGGAGAATAAATTTTGTTCCGATACCTATAATCCCTACAATAATAAATGAAAATATAGAAAGCCATAGAAAAATCTTTCGTCCGATGGATTGCCTGATCATGGCTTCACCATCCTATATCCAACACCCCGTATGGTTTTAATCCACGTGCCGTCATCACCTATTTTTTGTCTAAGGCGTTTTATATGGGTATCGACTGTCCGCTCATCTCCAAAGTAGTCATATCCCCATACGGCATTTAAAATTTGGTCACGTGTTAGTGCCTGATTCTTATTCTCAACCAAATACATAAGCAAATCATATTCTAAGGGTGATAGAGGAATCTCTTTATCCTTTTTAAGGACTTGGTGAAAAGATGTATGGATACTAAGCCCATCCCATTCAATCGTATCCCCAAAAGTGACTGCTTGATTCCGTTTCAAAACAGTTTTGACCCGTGCCATTAATTCCTTAGCACTAAAAGGCTTTGTCACATAGTCATCCGCACCTAACTCAAACCCTAGCAATTTATCATCTTCTTCACTACGTGCCGTCAGCATAATAACAGGTACGTTCAATTCCTTTCGAATGCGCCTTAATATGGTCCATCCATCTGTGTCCGGTAGCATCACATCTAGAATAACCATATGATAATCTCTCTCATATAATAGGTCATAACAGGCCTTTCCACTCTCTGCCTCGTATATTGTATAGTTCTCTTTCTTTGCATATGTACTGATGATTTCTCGTATAGACGCTTCATCTTCAACGATTAATAAATTCATGTTTCTCATCATACACCTTCTCTCATTCCATCCCGCATCTCACCTATCATCATTGTATCGTATCTTTCTATTTTTGTCATAAAGACTTCTAAAAAATCGGCTGATTAACATCAATTGATGTTAATCAGCCGATCGTCTTAATCTATGAATGCGTTATTCCGCTTCTGTGTAAAAGGGGCAATCTGCCTGATAATTTCCGCCACCTAATCTTTGACCAGGTTCCCAATCCATATTGTTATTTCTATGTCCACCAAGGGAGCTACCACCGAGTCCACGAGACGCCCCATTACCTCGACCGTTTCTCGGTCCAGGGGTTACATCTTCTCCTGATGCACGTCGGAATGCATTTAAGTGGAATGTGGATGCACGTTGTAGTACTTCAAATGTTAGGCGAACATCGTCATCCAAGTCTTGTGCCAAAAAAGCATCATACATAGCTATATTATCTAATTCAGCCTGAATTCCTATTGCATAGGTTTCGTCTAATGTTTCAGGAATTGTTACATGCTCTGAACCATCAAAATCAGGGACTTCTATGCCTTTGGTCGCATATAAAGCTAAAATTGCAGCTTCATGTTGACCTTCCGCTTGTAGAATATTAGCAAATGGTCTTGTTACATCAAATGCTTCGATAATTGCAGCGTATTCTGCTTGTGCCATTCGCTCATCTTCAAGAGCATACTGTAACATTTCTTCTAAAGTGTATGCATCATCTTGCAACGCTTCTTTCGAACCGAAGCTCACCTCTGCTGCCCATACGCTTACATTTGTTAATGCTAAAACCATAACCATTACTACCAATCGTTTTGTCCAATTTTTCATTTTAATCTTCCTTTCATATTTGAATGTGTTGTGGTGTTGACTATGGTTATAGTTTAGCTTCGTTGTTTGACAGCTATGTGACAAGTATATGTAAAAGGATTTCAAATCAACTTTTTTTATCTTTTATAATAACGGCTGTTTTTATATATGCCAGAACTCCACCTAATAGAAACAAAAAACTTCCGACGATATATTCCCATATCACATATCGGTATAAGTTCGAGCTCCCCGCCAAATCTTCGCCCTGCCATATGAACGGTATAGAACCTAGAATAAATAAAACCGATCCCAATACAAACGAAATAGCAATCCCATTGGCCAATTGCATCGTTATAAACCCTTCTTCATTGATGATTTCCATAATATTAATCACTGCTGCAACCGCAAAGTTGACACTTCCTATTACAAAAAGCTCCGCACCGATTACTGTTTCACCGATAACATCTAAGAACATAACCGAACCGATTAAGAACAAAACGGTTCCAATCAAATAGAGTAGCGATTCAATAATTCTCAATCGCGTCCATATCTTTCTCTCTGAGTGGCCTTTATAATTTTTTATGGCCTCTACGCTTTGATACCCTGTAATCACTAGATATAATACTGAACCAATGATAAATAGCACCATACCATACTGCCCAAAGGCGTCTATATGTGGAAATTGCAGGAGGCTACCTACTAGAAATGTAATACCTCCTAATATGTAAATAATGTCAAAGATATAGGCAGTCGTAAATGCCGGCAGCTTTTCAATATTTTTTGTTCCTTGTTGCTTTTGTGTTTTTACATGGTTGTTCGTAATTAATCTTGGCAATAAGTACTCCTTTATGTCATCTTCATTTATAACGTTGCAAAAAACGAATCTTAATCTCAATAAGCTGAATAACATCACTCAGGTATTGATATAATATCGCTCTGTTTTCAAATTCTTCCCGACTTCTGGGAAGTTCACTTGCTCTATACGTTGCTAATAACTCTGTCGCTTGGGCCAATAGATCAACAGCTGTATTCTCTTCATTCAACTCATCGGCAATTCGTGCCGTCAAATCACTTAACGGCTTCGCCTGGTCCATGGCAATAAAGAGCTGTCTAAAATGATTTTCCATGTGACTGAGCAATAAATATTGCTGTCTGCGCATTTGAAAATAGTAGATGTAATAGCTATTATCTCGAGTCAAAAAATTATCATTGTACGCTATCGCTAAGGGAAGACCTCTAGTCAACGCTTCATCCAAATGATGTAGGTGATTTCTAGGTTCATCGACAGGACACTGATTAACAATCAGTAGAGACATCTTCTTGAGAACATCTTTGATTTCCATATCTGCTTCTAACATACATTCTTTAATGTCGCCAAGTAAATTGGGCATGTGTAGGGTAAATAACCATGCCACAATAATTCCCACCAACATTAAACTGATCTCATTGACAACCATACCCAACGTAATCGTTTCCAATGAATAGAGATGGGTAACCAATACGGTTCCTACTGCAAGGCCTTCATTAAAGCGAAGGAAAGATAATAAAAAGGTATAGACAAGCAAAAATAATCCTAAAGATCCTATGGAATGGGCTCCCATAGTAAAAACAACTGTTCCCAAAATAATAGCAAAGCAAGCCGCACCAATTCGCTTCAATCCGATGGTATAGGTTTGTTTACGATTATTCAATAGAGACAACATCGTAATCACCCCTGCTGTCATCGCATAGTTTAGGTGCAATAAACTGGCTAATAAGATAGCTGTCATAACGGCAACTGTCATTTTTATTGTATTGTAGATCAGTATACGGTTCATGGGATTCCTTTCGTCATTCATGTTATGTACCTTACTATACCATCCCTGTATATGGAATTTCAATAGTTGATTACAGTCTTAACGCATCCGATTCTAACTTCCATATCTCATTCCTTGATTCCATAGAACACTTGAAAATAACTGGTGGTTTCTTCCATTTGACGGTTCTTGGCAATCACTGCCGCATTAGAATGGTTTGCTATTTGTACATCCAGCTCTTGACCGTATACTTCGTCTAACACTGTGAGCAATAACATGTAGGAACTAGGCGAATCAATATAATCATTACTCAATCCTGTCATGGCTTCTATTTGTTTGTCCTGTATGATTGATTCTGTTACTTTATCATGACGGTCTGCTTCCTGTAGGGTTAAGTAATGACTAAAATCAATGGACCCGATATAAAGGACATGCTTACCGACAAGAGCTTGTGTGAGTATACGAGCAACTTCCTGAATGCCTCTATCGTCCCTTGTCTCACCGATTATAATAGATAGCACCAGTGTCTCCGGCATAAACGCCTTAATATAGGGCATATGTACCAACTGTCCATGTTCATTGGCAACTGTTTCCTTATCAGCCTTCTGAATACGCTTACTCTTAATCAATGCATCTGCTAGACGATGGTCTGTTTCTACAACACCATCATAGGTATAATAGTCCTCATCACTCACTTGGAAACGTGTTCCGATGGAATAATGATTCGGACTAATCAATACAATCACATCGTAAGGCGCCTTCTCATTCCATTTTGAAGCTTCTCGATAAAAATCACCGATGAACGGGTAAGCAAGATTATGATGAGGGATAATACCGCCTACCAAGTTGTCAAAGGAAGGATTCGGCGTCTCATATCCTTCTATGGATTGACTATAGTCCCCTTCTAATGCTTCTTTTACCATGTATTCAGGCAAAAACGGCCTTGTATCAACTTCATCGTCAATCGGCTGAATGGCGGACACATAAGAATTTTCCTTATGGCCCTCCTTCAACTCATTGACTTCATTAACCTCATTGACCTTAACGCTATGTATCTCTTGCTTCCCACATGAAGCAATGGCTATGACGAGGATAAATAGACAGACGAGTTTCTCTAGCCTATCTATTATCCAAATCGCCCCACCTTCTCTACGCATGTGCATCTCTATTCCTCAATTCTCACGGTTTGTTTATCACTCACATATTCCACATGATCATACATACTCTTCACATAGGTCGGTTCCCATTCATATGTTCCGGGCAATGTTGCGTAACCAATATAGGTAACAGATAGCTCCATTTGGCTCTTATCAAAATACTGACCTAGAGAGAGTGACATATTAAGTTCATCCGTTATATTATCTGATGAAAAAGACATATGAGGCGCATCATTTAAAACACCCATGTAATTAATTCCCGCCGGCAACGGTTCCCTGATTGTAAAGTATTCTTGTCCGGCTTCCCTTGTTATCGTCAGAGTAACTCTTACTCGCTCGCCTACTGTAAAGGATGTTGATCCATCCATTCCAGTTATCTCTCGCCTCACTCGAGGTGTCGTAACTTTTGGTAAATCTTTAGCAAAAGCAGTAACATGTGCCACCATGGTTGTGTTCCCTTTAATATTCGATGCTGCAAATGCCTCTGCTTCCTTTGCCGTAAAGGTTTTTGAATACCGAGTATTATAACGAAGGATTAGATGTTCATTATAATCGCCTGCTTTTAAATCTACTTCAGATTCCAGCTCCGGTAGTTCTTTATGATTCAGATAATACATTACTTCTATATCGGGCATCAAAAAGTTATAATGATAAGACATACTGGCTCCCTGATAGGTGATATACTTATAGAATACTTCCGCCCGTTTCCAATCCTTTAAATCCGTTGCAATAGCTAATAATCCGCTTGCCAACCATTCATCGGTCTCTTTATCCTCACTTAAACGCGTCTTACTGTCACCGATACGTTGTTGTGACAGATCATAGTCATCTAATAAATCATGATAAAATACATTAGCAACGGTCAAATCACCAATTTCGATAAAAGCACGTATGGCATTCACTTTACCTTGAAGTGTTGTGATCGCATCATAATTCATCTCAACCTCACGAATATCTTCATAAAAATCCATACCCAGTTGTTGACCTAACCATATGCATCCAATGTATACACTATCCAAATTCTTACCATGATTTACAAATTCTTCGACACTCTTAATCCCTCGCTCCGTCCGGTAGTCTTGCATATATGTATAAGCATCCACCGCTGCCATGCGAGCCGATAGCAGAAGGTCTCCCGGTTGTTCTTCCGTTGTTTTAAAAAGTCCCTCTTCCATAAATGATTGACTGTCCAAATAGGGATTTCCGGTGCTCACACTGAATAACTGATTACGTGTTATCTTTGCCAAATCGCCTATAACACCTTTAACACTGTTCTTATCATAGCTTACTAACATAGAGTATTGCTTATAGAGGGTATAAGCATCTTTATTGAACAACTCAACGGTGACCGATTGATTATTGGTTATAAATGAACTCTCTTTAGTCAACTGTGACTCTTGAACAAGAGGATATGTTGCCACCTGTTTTTTTACTTTAAAAGGATGCACCACATAATCTGAGTATGGATCTATGGTTACCTCACTGTGCAATTCATAACTTCCCACAGGCAACGCACCAATCATAGCAGATGTCTCCTTCTCATAACGCGACTTCACTTCTCCTTCATAAACAACCTCTTCATCCTCATTGAGAACCTTCACCTTGTATTGGGCCGCCTGACCGGAGTTTTCTATGGTTCCTGCCGTGTTAAGGGTTACACCGATGGCATCCTCTTCTAGAAAACTATCTTCCACCGTTGCGGTTAAAAATATCGGTAATGTGGCAATAACCGATGCGGTTGTCTTACCGGCATAAATATCCGACGTCACTCCCGTTAATGTGACACGCCAATCCGTTATATTATCCGGAAGGGTAAAACGCCCCTCATAATCCCCATCTCCATTCGTCTGCACAATATCAAAGTAAGCGGTATTATCCAAATCATCCCGCATACTATCCGGTCCGCCTTCTCCACCCTGTTCTGCACCAAAATTCATCTCATAGGATGGTGACATAAGATAAGAACCATAGATCATATCTCTGTAAATCGGATCAAACAAATCTTCATTGGGATTCGAATAATCTTCATAGATGGCAAAGACAGCCTCATCAACGACACTCATATTAACGTCTGCTTTTTTTGGCACACCTTTAGCATCTTTCACATGGAGGCTATAGGATACCGTATCCCCTGGCCTATACTGTTGTTTATCAAAATCTATATCCATCCTCAACGCTCTCGATTCATCTTGAATGCTTATACGATTCTCCATATTATATGTATGTATCATACGTGTCCCATCATAATAGAAGGCTTGAATTAGAACATCCGGCATATCCTCAAACTTGAAGGTATATTCTAAGGATGTATCTGTTGTCACATAGGCCTCTTTGATCCCGTCTTTGATTACCAAAACTAACATCTGACGGTCCGGGTCCACTTCAACCAGCTCACCGTCAAAGGCCAATTTCATTCGAGCCGTTTCTCCTACTGCCATCTCATACTGTGACTCTTCTACAATCAATCGATACTCTTTGTCACCCTCTCCGCTATACCTTCCACTATAATATAAGGTTTCGACTATTTTTCGTCCTTTTGTATCGTTTCCACTAACGGTGACTTTGTAGACATGGTCCGGATTTATCTCAGGTACCGTCAAGGTAAATATACCCTTCTCATCTGTTGTTACCCCATCATCGAATATGATTTTTTCAATTTTATTCTGTGTGTATTCCTCAATTGTTCGCTTATACAAAGGACTATATGTACTACCTGTTACGACCTTTTCCCAATATTCTTCCTGAACTTGAACATTTAATTCCATCTCACTGACCGCTTTACCTCTAAAGCTATTCGGATCATAGACAGAAGTCGTTATGTTATTTAGGTCAATAGCATGTGCTGTTCCATCAAGGATTAATTGCCCCTCACCTTCTGATAGAGCTCCTTCTATCATCCTGTCTCTTGAAAAAACGGCAATATAATCTCGTTCACTTGAATAATATTGCTGATTATTCAATGAATGGACATCAAAACGCATGGTACTAGGACGCCAATTTGTGCTGCTGTTTATAGGCACTCGTGTAAGACTTGCCAAACCCTCGGAACCGGTAATAATTTCTTTTTCAACAGCATCCCCGGCATTCGTTTCCCAACTGAAGCCTCTGTAGTTATCATATCCTAATTCAAATTTAGAATCGGATACCGGTGTTCCACTATAGTAGTGTTGTCCCACATCAATATGTACCGGATTGCCGGATTCAATATAGTCTTCCTGTATGGATGCATCCAATTTGTACAAAGGTTTTTCAAACTGCCCGACTGACAAGGTCTCTCCTTTGGTATAGGTATCATTTACAATAACTTCTACTCGGATTAAGTCATTCAAATAATTGTCTATATGAAAGCTTGTTTTAAAGGAGCCGATGGTGTCTAAGGTCATCTCCTTGCTCTCCAGAATTAAATCATGATAGGATAATTCCACCCGTACTGTCTCAACCGGTTTATCCACGCGCTCTTTAATAAACCCAAAAACTTCAATTGTATCTGTGGGCAAATAGATACTTCGATCGGTATACAGATAACTGTAGTAGACGGTGTCGGCATTATACTGCTCTTGTTCTGTGGTAAAAGGAAGATAGACCTTGCCTGTCCCTGTTTCTACAGATGCTATATAATTCGTCTCTTCCTGAACATCAAAAGGCTCTGATAGCATGCCCTCTTCATCCAGTGAACCGATGAGTGCTCCATTGATTGTCACGTCACACTTCTCAAGATTATATTCCGGATGTTGCATCCACATGAATACAGAATCATCATCCATAGTAATATACCCTGTATAGTCTGTAAATTGGATTAATCGATACTGATTATTCTCATACCCGTATTGGGCGATATATACTCCGGCTTTTGGCACTTGATCAAATTCACCAATTTGCCACCAATCATCGGATGTCATCGGATTGATTACCGTTTCAAAGGCATCTCCCACACGCTTCTCATCGATATAGCGTTTCAGTTCCAGTGTTGATTTAGCCATTAATGCTTCACGAATACTCTCCTCGTTCAAAGGATAGAGTGTTACATCAACCTGCTCATCATTTTGAAATCGGCACTTTACAAGTGGAACTTCCGATATATTCACCGTATTTAGCCACTGCTCCCCTATGACAAGATTCAGATCCTCTTCCATATGAGACGTGTGGAAGGACCAGCTCTTTCCCTCTTCTAATGTCTCCTCATTCATGACAATTCCATCATCAACCATTACTTGATAGTCTGTCTCCGGTTGTAGGCCGTATTTGGGAATGATTCGTACCATCATTTTATCACTGGATAATTGATAGGTGGCATCCACTTCAGGTGAGAGATGAATGTTGTTAAAAACAGTCGAATCCACTTCCCGGCTAAAAGACACCTCAATGCCGCTACTAAGAGAAACAGGATCTTCTCCATCTAATGGATAGATATAACGGATTCTAAAACTTTCCGTAGTCATAAAGCCTTGTCCATAAATATGGGTTCCATCATCATAACGAAATTTTACCAAAGATTTTCCGGGAAGTTCTTTATCTAGACTAAGTTTCATTTTTGTATTATTGATTGTTTCCACCGTAAACTTAACCATAGGCTCAATGGTTAAGTTATTGAGGACCTCGTTCTCCTCTAATGGGAAATTATGGGTTAATGTAAATGTGGTCTCTCTGTCGATTCCCTCTTGTTCACCTGCTATATCCGGTTCAATATGTAAGTTATCCGGATTCATTGTGTCTATTGTATCCGCTTCATTGGCTGATTCATGTTGCACAACATCTTCGTTTGCTGTTTGACTGTCTTGTGGTTTTAATCCGATAATGAGCCAAATAATCCCAAGACTAATGACTATTCCTCCACTGATTACGCCTATTATTCTCTTCTTGTTTTTTAACATATAACTACCTCCTCATATATCTCTACCCTATACCCAATCTATATCATCTTTATTTTCTATTGTATCACATGATTAGCTCGACAAAAGCAAGTTTCACTAAATTCATATATATAATTTAAGTGCCCTTCATTTTTCTTACCAAGATTCGACTTGCGAATTTCAGGAGCTTTCTGCTATACACCACAAAAAGAAGCCGAACAGATGTCCGGCTTCCTACATTATATATTTGTTCCATATAATACTTTTGTACTAGCTTTTCTCTTCAACTAGTGTTTCTCATTACACTTCTTAATTCTCACAATATATTTCATAATACATGGTAGTGACCAATAAAACTTAAAACTTACTTATATGTCAAACTCATGATTACGGATGGTAATCTTCTTTACGATTATCACCATATATTGTTGATGCCCTTTTCAACTTATAGGGCCTAACTATACTGCTCGTATGTAACCCACCACTTGGAGCTTATCAATCATAACATCACTCCTTATCAGTCATCGATTCAATGTAAGCTTACGATTATTAACGAGTTATTCATTGTATTTTCTAAGATTGTTCTAGAACCAATCTATGGTTATATTATACACCGGCATTCAATCAAATGCAAGAGATATTTTCAGATTTAAGTATTTATTTTTCGTTAATTGAGTGACAATTTAACTTTCCACTCAATATTAGCTGTTAATATAACATTATTTCATATCCATAAGTCTTGACATAACCTGAATCACCTCATCCACATGACCTTCGCCATGATCCTCTTGAAATGCTTGCTTTACGCAATGATTCATATGCTGTTTGAGGATTGATAGATTTGCCTTCTTCAATAAACCATTTACAGCTAGAATCTGATTGGCCACATCAATGCAATAACGATCCTCTTCCATCATTTGAATGACTTTATCCAATTGTCCTCTAGCCGTCTTTAGTGAACGAAAAGCTTTTTTCTGATCCTCATTCATCCATTATACCTCCGCAATCCCTGTTACTTCATAACCGGCATCTTCAACGACAGCTTTTAAGGTTGCCTCATCAACTGTTGGTGCTACCTCAACCGTTGCACTGTTTGTATCTAAATCTACTTGCACGGAGCTAACGCCCTCTACACCTTTTAGTGCCTTGTCTACACGTCCTACACAATGCATACAACTCATTCCGTCTATTGCTAATTTTTTCATTTGAATCGTCCTTTCTTCTTGTGGTTCATCTTCTGTTTGTCCGGATTGTTGATAAGTTTCTTTAATTTCTATTGCCTGATTATGACTTGCCGTCTCAGGAACTGTTTTTATACTAGGCTTAAAACCTCTCAAACGCAGAGCATTTGTCACAACAGTTACCGAACTGATGCTCATAGCTGCTGCTGCAATCATCGGATTCAAGGTCCATCCTAATGCATGATAAAAAAGACCTGCCGCTATTGGAATACCTGCAATATTATATATAAATGCCCAGAATAAATTTTGCTTAATGTTGCGTATCGTTGCCTTACTTAATTCAATGGCTGTCACCACATCACTCAGTTGCTCTTTCATGAGAATAACGTCTGCTGATTCCATAGCCACGTCCGTTCCACCGCCAATGGCAATTCCTACATCCGCTTTTGTAAGAGCAACCGCATCATTGATTCCATCTCCTACCATCGCTAAAGCTCCATGTTTTTGTTGAATTTCTTCCACCACATCCGCTTTTCCTTCAGGCAATACACCGGCATAAACCGTGTCAATTCCTAATTCTTTTGCTATGGCCTGGGCTGTCTTCTCATGATCCCCGGTGACCATAATCGTCTCGATGGACATCTCCTTTAAACGGGAAATAGCAATGGCTGCATCTTGCTTGACAACGTCCTCAACCAAGATGATTCCAACAATTTGTTGGCCACGTGCAACGAGTAATGGGGTCTTCCCTTGTTCAGCGAAGTTATTTATCGATTCTAGTGCTTCTGTCAAACGAACATCATTGTCTCGCATAAGTTTTTCATTACCTACATGATATGTTGTTCCGTTAACAACGGCTGTTACACCATGTCCCGGTATCGTATTATAATCTGAAACAGGTTGTTTTACAAGTCCTTGTTCCGTCCCGTAGTTGACAATGGCAAGAGCATATGGATGTTCCGATAGTGCTTCAATAGAAAAAACTGCATGCAATATTTCCCGGCTGTCACCCTCTGTCTGCTGACCTAATGCTTCCCAATGGGTTACTCGCGGTTTCCCAACTGTCAACGTTCCCGTCTTATCAAATAAAATAGTCTTCACTTTATGAAGTTGTTCTAGTGCTTCTCCACTCTTAATCAACGTACCATAATGAGCGCCTCTACCGGTGCCGACCATAATAGCCGTTGGTGTTGCCAGTCCAAGAGCACAGGGACAAGAAATAACCAGCACCGAAATAGCTAAACGGAAAGCAAACTCCCATGAGTTGCCTAGCATCCCCCAAGCAATCAATGTAATCAACGATATGCCTAAAACAGCAGGAACAAAATAACCACTAATTGTATCCGCTAATTTAGCAATCGGCGCCTTAGTACTCTGGGCTTCTTCTACTAAGCGAATAATACCGAATAGGGCTGTTTCTTCACGTAATTTTGTGACTTCCACCTTCGCATATCCTGTCTGAACATAGGTTCCGGCATAAACATCTGCTTCTTTATTCTTTGTCAACGGCAAACTCTCGCCGGTTAACATTGACTCATCCATAAGCACTTGTCCATCTATTACTGCACCGTCTAACGGCACTTTATCTCCCGCTTTAAGTATGAGTACATCACCATAGGTAATCGCATCAATAGGAACCATAACTTCTTGTCCGTCACGTTCTACACGGCCAACGTCCGGTGCTAATTCCATAAGAGCCTCTATAGCTTTTAGTGTTTTACCTTTTGCTCTTGCTTCAAAATACTTGCCTAGTGTAATCAATGTTAATATGACAACAACCGATTCAAAATAGACATCATGACTAAATTGATTAACAATTGCCATATCACCATGAGAAAACCCATAAGCCAATTGGAAAATAACATATATTCCATATATAAATCCGGCAGATGTACCTACAGCTATTAGAGAATCCATATTAGGCGCACCTTTTGACAAGGTTCTAAATCCTACGATATAAAATTCACGACTGATATACATAACCGGTATTGTCATAAGTAGCTGTACAAGGGCTAATATAAGAATATTCTGATGACCGGCCAAAAATCCGGGGATCGGAATTCCTACCATAGGACCCATGGCCAAATAGAATAACGGGATTGTGAAAATAGCTGAACCTATTAGCCTCTTAAACATTTTCTGTTGATGTAGAATAACAGGAGGTACTTCATCTTCCCTCGGTCCGGCTTGATTTTTTGGCATAACCAAGGAATAGCCTAAATCCGATACCTTACTCGCCAAATCTCGCTCTTGAACTTGGTCTTCATTATATTCAACGACCATCTTCTCATTGGCAAAATTTACATTGACACGACTAACACCGTCAATCTTACCTAATCCTTTTTCTATTGCAACAGCACAAGCTGTACAGGTCATCCCATTTACTGCATATTGCTGTTTCATGTTTCCACCACCTTTCTTGTTTTTACCTACCCCCTATGGGGGGGGTACTTTTAAAGTATAACGTACTATTGGCTGCTTTGTCAATAACATTCTTGTTGTATGTTCTTAGCAATCTTGCTATAATCGTTTTATAGATAGCGGGTTTTTAGTGATGATTAGGAAAGGATGTTCTTATGAAAAGAATATTAATATGTTATTATTCAAAAAGTAATTCAACCTATGAAGTCTGTGCAACCCTTGAAGATATATTAAGCAGCGAACACATGGTTACTGTAAATTCTATGGATAGCGTTACGGATTTGACCCCTTATGACATCATTGTATTAGGCGCCCCTATACACGGTATGCGCTGGGCCGAGGAAGCCAATAGTTTCATCAAACTTTTTAAGACAGAATTACAATCTAAACCTTTGGCTCTCTTCTACCTCTCCTACCTTCTCGATAATTCGCGTCCCTTCTTCCAAAAAAAGCTCGAGCATGCTCTCACTCCATACGACACTGAATTTAATATTGTTGCAAAAGGCCATCTTTATGGAAAAATATCGACAGCTTTCCCTGCTCCTGCAAGACTTCTTTTCGGTTCCCGAAAAAACGAGCCTTTAGACCGCAGAGATTGGGGGCAAATTGAATCGTTTGCCGCATCCATTAATCTCTACTTACATGAAACCATCCCAATCTAGTGTGCTGGCCCGCTCATATTAAGATGAATTATTTGTTTGTTTTCCTATAGATAAAAAAAGCTGTTGTCCTCATTCAAATGAGTGCAACAGCCTTTTGGGTTAACTTTTTATTTGTTGTCGTATCTCTTTTAATTCATCGATACTAAATTCATAATGCGTATTACAGAAATGACAATGCATGTCAATCGATTCTCCATCACGAATCATATCATCCAATTCCTTCTTGCCGATACTGTATAATGCACGTTCTACCCGGTGGCGATCACAGTCACATTGATAGCTAATATCATCATCGCCATGCAATAAATAGCCAAAACCTTCCAATACACGATCCAAAATATCTTCCATACTCATACCGTCTTCATACATACTCGTAACACTTGGAATATTTTCAATATTTTTCTCTAATTGGGTTATTGTGGCATCTGTAGCACCCGGCATTAATTGAATCATAAAACCACCGCTTTGTTTGATTGTATAGTCTACATCCACTAAAACTCCTAGTGCAATGACAGACGGTGTTTGTTCTGAATTCGCATAATAATAGGTTAAATCTTCAGCAATTTCTCCCGATACAATAGGTGTCTGACCTACATAAGGTTCCTTAAGACCTAAGTCCCGAATGACGGTCATCATACCTTTTCCCACTGCACCGCTTACATCTAATTTACCATTCGGTTTTAGCGGTATATCAACGATCGCATTACCTACATACCCCTTCACCGTTCCATGAGAATTCGCTGTAACCAAAAGATTTCCCATAGGTCCGTCACCTTTTATACTTATGGTGATTAAGTCCTTATCCCCTTTTAATGTAGCACCCATCATAATTCCGCCTGTTAACAACCTCCCTAAGGCTGCACTAACAACAGGGGACGTTTGATGAATACTTCTTGCCTCCTCTACCAAATCTCTTGATCTGACAACAAAGGCTCTAATTTCTCCGTTTGTCGTTGTCGCACGTATGATTTTATCCATATTTAATCGACCACTTTCTACATTTAATCTATTCGTTCTCCATTCATCACGACAAACGTCATACGTTGTGTCTTATCGTGATAAGGTGTTCTAGTATAATTATCATAAACGCCTTCAATTGTCAAGCCTACCTCACCAATAAGTTCTTCTATAAGCTCCTTATCATAGGCATACTCTTCATGCTCTTCATCAAATCGCTCATACAGTCCCTCTTCGTTCTCGACAAAAAAAGTAATCATATAATGGTTACTACCTTCAAGGGCATCGTAGGCATTCTCCCATATATAGGCAATACCGTCATCGGTATAATGAAACGATTGATTTCCATAAATCTCCTGAAATTGGTACGTTGTATTCATATCAAAAATAAAGAGTCCTCCCGGATTCAGATAATTTTTGACCTTTTCAAAAAAGGATTTCAAGATATCAATGGATGACAGATAATTCAGACTATCACAGGTGGCCAACATTACATCACAGGTTCCGTATAATTCCATTTGAGCCATATCCTGATGAAGAAACAGAATATCAAGATCCGTCTCCATCATTTTCTCTCGTGCGATCATCAGCATGTCTTCTGATAAGTCAATCCCTATCATATTATAGCCGGAAAAAGCCAAAGGAATCGTCAAATTACCTGTACCACATCCTATATCTGCAATGAGTAATGCCGTCTTTTCCTTATTCGGGTATTGTTGCCTAATCTGTTGTTCAATAAATGCCCGCCATTGTTCATAGGGAACTTCCTCCATGAGCCAGTCATAGATCATTGCAAATTCTTCATACTGCATCGTTTTTACACCTTTCTAAACACTCTTTTTCCTTATCCAATACATCCTCATAAACGCCTTCATAATAACGAATCTTGTTATTAATATTCACGAGATATTGTTGCATCTCTTTTAACTTATCTTCGATAACCAAACGATGCTCATACAACACATCCATACGTTCCGGAATTGTTGCGTCACCTTGCTCGTAAAGTTTTACAAAACTTTTCATTTCACGGATGCTCATCCCTGTATTTCGCAAGCAACAGATAAATTGCAACCATTCAATATCTTCCTGACCAAAAACACGATGTCCCACCTCATCCCGTTTTAAAAAGGGCATGAGGCCTTCAGATTCATAGTATCTGAGTGTATGCGGTGTTAAATTAACTTCTCGTGCTGCATCTTTGATTGTTAACATAGCCTTCTCCTTTTATAATGAATCGCCAATTTCAACTACCTAAATATATCTGCCTTATAGTATACTCTAAGTCAACCTTTTTGGCTATCCCATGCTACAAAGAAATCGCTTGTTGCAATGCAAGGCTATAAATATAAACTTCCGTTACCTCAATTTTTCCGATATCCTCCAAGGCCTTTTTGTAATAACTTAATTGCGATTGATATCTTTCAATCAAATCCTTAGAGTCGGACACCCGATCTGTTTTAAAATCGATTAAAATTCCTTTCCCATTTTCTATAAAATAGACATCAATAATACCTTGAATCATGCGATAATCACCCTCTTCATCAACATTCCACTGGAGTACAAAGGGTTTTTCACGATATAACTGACCGTCTTGGTCTGCTCGTACCATGCGTTTATATAAATCCGATTCAACAAAATCCAAAATAGGCTTCAGATAAATCTTATCCCTTTGTTCTAATGGCAAAATATGTTCATCACATAAATGATTCACAAATTCGACTAATGCCTTCTTTTCCCACTCCATTTTCATTGGTAGCAACTGAAGTATCGTATGAATCATTCGTCCATAATAGGCACCTTTTGCATCGCCTTCTTGCGCTTCTAAAAACTCCGGTATTGGCTTTTCTCGCTCCTTTTGAACACCATCTGCTTCTGACACCTGATCTGATACATCGGTTTCCTCGAAAGCGTTTGTATGTTGCAACTGTTTCAGCTCGGATACTGACATCGTAATATAATTACTTACCGCTTCTTCAAAGGCATACGTCGGGAAGCTTATATCCGAAAGCATAGCATCGTCCACTTCTTGCTCCAATAAATCAATCAAGCCTTCTTGCTCTTCATCATCTGCTAACTCAGCAAATAGCGCCTTCTCACTTTCCCTTTCCATATCGTAGCTATACATACGGTACAATGGATGTTCAAGACTCTGGCAACTCATTAGGATGATATCCAAATAGCTATTCGCCTTAAGGACATCGTGAGGTGAAACACTTTCCAATTGCCTTAAGGATGACTCTTCAATCTTTTTTTCATAATCACTCACTGTTCCGACTAAAATAAGCTTTTCTTTACTCCGAGTCAGTGCCACATAGAGTAATCGTAACTCTTCGGAAAGAAGTTCCTTCTCACTTTGTAATTGAATGGCTTTACTATAAATACTCGGTCGCTTCGTTCGTTTTTCAGGGTCAATAAACGGACTTCCTATGCCCATATCCGGATGTAGTAGCACCGATTGACGTAAGTCTTGCTTGTTGAACTGTTTATGAATATCCATAAGAAAAACAATAGGAAACTCAAGGCCTTTGCTCTTATGAATGCTCATCATTTTAACGGCCTGTTTCTGAGCTTGGTTATGATAGGGTTCCGGCGTTGCAATATCGTATTTTTGTACATGATCAATATATCGAATAAAATTAAACAATCCTCGATAGCTTGTTTTTTCA
Source organism: Vallitaleaceae bacterium (assembly GCA_965140555.1). Taxonomy (GTDB): domain Bacteria; phylum Bacillota; class Clostridia; order Lachnospirales; family Vallitaleaceae; genus UBA1351. The sequence goes on from OZ223259.1 coordinate 825,281, forward strand.
AATTGGATGCTTTGAGTCCTCAAATGCTTTAAGTTATCATAGCGTTGTTGTCCGTTTTCCATGAACGGCACCATATAGATATACCCTGTCTGCAAATAGATTTCATCCAATAATTCATGCAACGGTACACGATGGGCCAAGTCACGTAATTGATTGATCCAATGGATAAACGCCGTCAATTGTTCTTTTAGCGCTTCATCCGGCTTCTCTATCTCGTCCTCGTCCGCTCCTGTTAATAGGCTCTCTGCATCAATATATCTGAGAATATTCTCATAAATCGTTTGCTCTGTATCAATGCGTATCCTTAGTAGCATTTCTTCATCATATCCAATAAACGGGGCCCGCATTAATGCCACTAGTGGAATATCCTGATAGGGATTGTCTATAACCTTCAAAAGAGCAATGACCACTTGTACTTCAATGGCATCAAAATAACCACTGCTTGTATCACTTTCATAGGGGATACTATAACTCTCAAAAGCTGTGGTAAGGGCATCGCTACTCCCAGAAGGGCTTCGAGATAAAATACATATATCACCGTAATTTGCTTGGCGAATTCCTTCTTTATCCTCGACCATAAAGCTTGGATCAAGGACAATTTCTTTAATCTTCGTTGCAATCGCTTCCGCCTGTAATGTCGCCTTAGTATCACCACTTTTCGGATCTTCAATAAGGAGTATTTCTGTTGTTGCTTTCTCCTTGTCGCCACTCTCTCCATAGGATGCCCCATAATACAATTTAACTTCATCATTATAGGCCACATCCCCCACCTCTTGAGTCATAACGGATTCAAACACAAGATTGGTAAAGTCCAAAATATGTTGGCGGCTTCTAAAGTTTTTAGATAAATCTATTTTCTGTCCATTGTTATCTTCTTCTCCATACTTAAGGTACTTGCTTGCGAAAATATTTGGATTTGCCAAACGAAATCGATAAATACTTTGCTTTAAATCCCCTACCATAAATAAGTTATGCGCTTTTTCCTTTTTTGTAACCGCTTGTAAAATTGTCTCTTGAACATCATTAATATCTTGATACTCATCGACTAACACTTCATAAAACGTCTCTTCGTAATTTCGGGCAATTTCTGTCCGATTACCGGATGTGTCAAAGAGTATACGCAGTGCGAAATGTTCAATATCACCGAAATCAATGAGATTTTTTTCTTCCTTCGCTTTACTGTAGGCCTTCCCAAAAGACTCTGTCAACCGAATCAATTCTGTAATTTGAACTTCCATACGTTTCATGTCATCCATGAAATTATCTTCATAAATGATCAAGTCTTTGAAACTTTCAATCGCATTCTTTATATCATTAATCAAGTCCTTGGCTGTTGCCGCCAAATCTTTATCATATCCTTTTGACTTACGGCTTAGAGGGGGTACGCCTGATAAATCCGTTGTCTGCGCCAATAAATCATAGCGCTTTTCTTCCATAATCCATGCTAATTGCTGATGATGCTCTTCTAGAGCTTTAACTGTATCTTCATACTTATCCGGACCTTCAGGCATGGTCATCAATTGTCGTATCGTATTGAGTATCCGGCTAATTTCATGTCGCTTTTCATCATAGAATTCGACTAAATATCTGTAAACATCCGATGTATAAGCATCCTCAACCGATTCAATGTGTACTGCTGCTTTTGCTTTATCAAGCCACTCATTCGGCCAAGGATGGCTTCGTGAAAAACGATAGACCGTATAAATCATATCCCGTAAGGAATCATCATTTTTCCCCGGTGCATAGGCCTCAACACATGAAATAAAAGCATCTGTCTTAACCTCATAACACGCTTCTAATAAATCATCTAACACTTCCTCTTTCATAAGGACAAGCTCTGTTTCGTTTCCGACACGAAAATTCGGATCTAGATCTATAAGATGATAATAACTCTTCAATATTTGTAGGCAAAAGGCATGTAACGTCATAATAGGTGCCGAAGATAACAACGTCATTTGTTCAATAAGGTGTTGCATTTTTCGGTCATCGCTCTCTTGTTCGATAGCTTCCGTTATCGCCTCTCCAATACGTTCCCGCATTTCTGCTGCTGCTGCATTTGTAAAGGTTACAATAAGCAGTTCATGAAGGGAAATAGGATTCTCTTCACGCATCACCATTTCTACAATGCGTCGTACCAAAACTGCTGTTTTACCGGAGCCTGCTGCTGCAGATACCAACAAACTCTTTCCTGTTGTATAAATGACTTTCTCCTGATCAGGTGTGTACTGAATGGCCATAGTGCCTCCTTCTTATTTTTTTATAATAAAATTCTACTATTCTATCAAAATAATCATTTGTTAAAAAAATGACTGGAAATTATTTCTATTTTATTCTATAATATAAAATTGTGTCGTTATATTTTAGTTCATAAGGTTCAAACCAAAGACAATAGGCGGATTCCGACAAATCCGTTATAGTGTCCAAACAAACTGACCTAACGAATGGAAACGATCATTCTTGGTCATATTTAAACGTTTACATTAGTATTGTATTATAACTTTGGCTGAAATGCCATATACATCTATTGCATTTTTTTTGTTATAATAGAAGTAATGGGACATGAGCAATGTAAGTTGTCAGTTCTAAGACAGGAGGATTATGATGAACAAAACGAAAATTATATGTACTATTGGGCCATCAAGCGAGAATAAGGAAACTTTTAAGAAGCTTGTTGAAAACGGTCTTAGTGTGGCAAGACTAAATCTTTCCCACGGTGATCAAAAAAGTATCAAATACAAAATTGATATGATTCGCGAAGCTAGCGAAGAGATGCAGGTGCCTGTGGCTATCCTTGTAGACACACGTGGTCCTGAAATCCGAACAAAACTTTTCAAAGACGGTATTGCTACATTAGAAACCGGACAAAAGATTACTCTTTGTAACGGTGATTTTCTTGGCGATGAGAAAAAATTCTGTGTAACATATCCTGATTTGTACAAAGATGTTAAAATTGGCGGCTCCATCCTTGTGGATGACGGTCTTATCGAATTAGAAGTAACTGCTATCAAAGGTGAAGATATCGTTTGTAAAGTAAAAAATGGTGGTGTCGTTAAAAACCGTAAAGGTATTAACGTACCGAACATCAGCTTAAACTTACCGGCTGTAACAGAGGCTGATGAATCTGATATTCTCTTCAGTGTTAAACAAGGTATTGAGTTCGTTGCTGCATCTTTTATTCGTAAGGCAGCAGATGTCCAATATATCCGAAATCTTTTGGACACTAATGGTGGTGAAAGTGTTAAAATCATCTCCAAGATTGAGAACCAAGAAGGTGTTGATAACATCGACGAAATTATCAAAGCTTCTGATGCAATCATGATTGCACGTGGTGATCTTGGTGTTGAAACACCTCCTGAATTGATTCCTATTACTCAAAAGATTATTATTCAAAAATGTAATGCTGCAGAAATTCCTGTAATTACTGCAACACAAATGTTAGATTCTATGATTGTTAATCCTCGTCCTACACGTGCGGAAGTGTCTGACGTTGCCAATGCTGTTCTTGACGGCACCGATGCTATTATGCTTTCAGGTGAATCTGCTGCCGGTAAGTATCCCGTTGAATCTGTTGCGATGATGCGTAAAATCGCTATGGAAGCTGAAAAAACAATTAATTATGAAGATATCTTCAAAAAAATCTTAAATACACATGGTAAGAGCGTTACGAATGCTGTAAGTTACTCATCATGTTCAACAGCTATGCATCTTGGTGCATCCGCTATTATTTGCCCTACCTATTCAGGTAATACGGCTAAATTGATCAGTATGTTCCGTCCTCATGTGCCGATTATTGCAACAACAGCTAATCCTAAGGCACAACGTCAAATGATGCTTTATTGGGGCGTAACACCTCTTCTTATGCAACAAGAAACATCTTCAGATATCTTATTTTATAAATCTGTAGAAAAAGCAAAAGAAATCGAATTAGTAAAACCGAAAGATCTTGTTGTTATTACAGCAGGTGTACCTCTCGGTGTTGCCGGAAAAACAAACTTAATGAAAATTCAAGAAGTCGATTAAGCAACCTAAAAACAAAAGGGAGAATCGTGAACAATCCGATTCTCCCTTTTTGTATTCCATTTTCTCGTATTTTTTCTCTATTTTATCCTATAGACTTGTTGGAAAAATATGGTAAAATAATAGAAACTTATTTTTTGAAAAGGAGACTATTATGCCATTAATTGATATGCCCTTACATGAACTGAAAGAATATATGGGCTCTACACCAAAGCCTGCTGAATTTGATGCCTACTGGGATGAAGCACTCAAAGAACTCGCTGCTGTTCCGGCTGACTTAACCTTAACTCCGGCTGACTATCAAGTTCCTTTTGCTGACTGCTTTGATATGACCTTTACTTCAACAAAAGGTGCTCGCATTTATTGCAAATGTGTGAAACCCAAAAATGCCCCTAAGCCAATGCCTGCTGTTATTCGTTTCCATGGCTATACTGCTGATTCCGGTGATTGGTCAGGATTATTACACTATGCTTATGCCGGTATGATGGCTGTCTCCATGGACTGCCGCGGACAAGGCGGTCGTTCCGAAGATGTTGGCGGCGTTAAAGGTGGTACACTTTATGGTATGGTTATTAAAGGCGTTGATTCCGGTAAGGACTCTCTTTATTTCAAACATGTTTTCTTAGATACCGTAAGAACGGCACAGCTTGTATTAGATATGGAAGACGTTGATTCAGAACGTGTCTATGCTGCCGGTGGCTCTCAAGGTGGTGCACTAACCATTGCTTGTGCTGCTCTAGAACCACGTATTGCTAAAGCTGTTCCTGTTTACCCGTTCCTATCCGACTACCGTCGTGTATGGGAAATGGATCTAGCCGTTGATGCTTACGTGGGAATTCGTGAATATTTCCGTCATTTTGATCCGAATCACGAGAATGAAGATGCTTTCTTTGAAACAATGTCCTATATTGATATCCAGCATCTTGCTCCACGCATTCAAGCCGATGTTTTAATGGTTTGTGGGCTCATGGATACCATTTGTCCACCATCGACTCAATTTGCCGCTTATAACAAGATGACGACTACGAAGGACTACCTTCTCTATCCTGATTTCGGTCATGAATATCTTCCCGGCCTATCCGATAAAGAACTCCAATTCTTGTTAAAATAGCTTTGATACGACAGAAAAGACCTGCTTTGTCTATAATAATATGGGCAAAACAGGTCTTCTCTATATACGCATCTACATGTTTAAACGTTATTTATTATTCTTGATGCTCTTGATCATTTTAAGACGGGTAAACTCTTCCCTTTCTTTCTCTTCAAGAGCGTTTGTAATATCCTTTGTTAAAACTTCATACCTAGGAATCATGATATTCTGCAATGCATTCGCTCTCTTTTGAGTTCTCTTGATATTAATCGCCAAACGATAGATTGCATTCTCAACTTCTGCCAAAATAAGGGTTAATTTCTTTACCTTTAAAAATTTGTCATAAGCATCATCAAGAGAAACTGTTGTTCTGGAAAAGCCATATTGAGGGGATAACTCCTTTTTCAATTCAGCAATAACAGGAATTTCCACCCCCATAATAGAACGAACCTTGATATCAATTTCATCTTCCAGATCAATCGCCTTACTAATTTGTTCAACTGTACTGATACCAAGAGTTATATTGGCATTTTGCAAGGCACTATAAGCCGCAGAAAACGTATCTCCGATTTGAGTCTGGAGTTCCTTAGCTTGGTCAATCAAACTCATCATTTCACGTACAAGAATATTTCTCTTCTTGTCTAGAAGTTCATACCCTTGTTTTGATAAAGCCAATCGACTTTGTGCAATCATTAGATTCCCTTTGGTTGGAAATAATGTAGCATCCATTAGCGATCACTTTCCTTCTTACGTGGCTTATAATATTTATCGAGAATATCATCATCCAAACGATCCAGTTCTTCCCTTGGTAATATTCCCAAAAGTTCCCAACCCAAGTCAAGGGTTACATCCATATATCGATTTTCATCAGGAGCTTGACTGACAAATCGATCTTCGAACTCTTTACCAAATTCCATATAAGTTTTATCCAAATCTGATAATTCATCTTCACCAATAACGGATGCCAATGCTTTTACTTCTTGCACATGAGCATAGGAAGCAAACAGCTGATTGGCTACCTGTGGATGGTCTTTTCTTGTAAACCCTTCACCGATACCATCTTTCATAAGACGGGATAATGACGGCAATACAATAATGGGCGGATAAATCCCTTTTTGGTGTAATCCGCGATCCAGAACAATCTGTCCTTCCGTAATATACCCGGTTAAGTCAGGAATCGGATGGGTAATGTCATCATTAGGCATAGTCAATACAGGAATCTGTGTAATGGATCCTTCTCTATCATTCAACATTCCGGCACGTTCATATAAAGATGCTAAATCCGAATAGAGGTATCCGGGGAATCCTTTTCTTGACGGAATTTCTCCTTTTGAAGAGGAAATCTCCCGTAAGGCTTCACAATATGCCGTCATATCCGTTAGTATAACCAAAACATGCATATTATGCTCAAAAGCTAAATATTCTGCTGCTGTCAATGCACATCTTGGGGTAATAATACGTTCAATAACCGGATCATTCGCCAAGTTCAAAAACATCGTTACCTTTTCAAGGACGCCACTTTCTTCAAAGCTTCGTTTGAAATAATCCGCGACATCATTCTTAACTCCCATAGCTGCAAATACAATAGCAAAGTCTTCCACTTCCTCTGAATCAGCAGACAACTGTGCCTGTCTTGCAATTTGAACAGCCAATGTATCATGGGGCAAACCATTTCCTGAAAAGACGGGGAGTTTTTGACCACGAATCAATGTCGTCAAACCATCGATTGCCGATATCCCTGTTTGGATGTAGTTTCTAGGGTATTTTCTTGCTACCGGATTAATAGGCGCACCATTCACATCCCATTTGACCTCCGGACGAATAGCTCCTAGACCATCAATGGGTCTACCAATTCCATCCAATGTTCTTCCCAGAATCTCTTTGGACAATGACAGTTTGAGAGCTTCACCACGTAAACTTGTCCGTGTATTGGTACTAGATATGCCGGATGTCCCTTCAAATACCTGAACCACTGCTCTTGATCCATCCAATTCGATGATACGACCAACTTTACTGCGTCCATCATCTAATTGAATATCCACCATTTCTTCATAGCTTGCATTCTTCACACCATCTAGGATAATGAGAGAACCATTGACTTCTTTAACACCTAAGTATTCTATTTTCAATTCTTCATCACCCTTTCAAACCCTTTGTAGCTATCTGTTACCTCTTTATAGAAGCCGTTGATTTTCTCTTTGAGCTGATCAAAAGGCGTATAATCTTCGTTATCAATTGTGTATTTCATCTTGACTAATTCATCAAAAATACCTGTTTTACGTAATTGGGATACAGGAATACCTCTGGAAATTAACGGTTTTGCTGTATGATACAATGTCAGAATAACATCCATCATCTTGAATTGTTTTTCCAAAGGCACATACGTATCGACATCATGAAAAGCATTTTGCTGTAGAAATCCAAGACGAATAACCTTGGATATCTCCAAAATCAACTTCTGCTCTTCCGGTAAAATATCGGCTCCTATAAGCTTAACAATCTCCATTAGCTTACTTTCTTCCTGTAGTATACTTAGTATTTCCTTACGTGTATCCATAAAGGATGCATCGACTTCTTTTGTGTACCAAGGGCCTAAATCATTGACATACTCACTGTAACTATTCAACCAATGTATAGCCGGATAATGTCTCGCATAAGCCAAGGACCTATCTAGTGCCCAAAAACAACGTACAAACCGTTTCGTATTCTGTGTAACAGGTTCACTAAAGTCACCGCCTTGTGGCGATACAGCTCCGATAATACTAACGGAACCTTCTTCATCACTCAATGTATCGACATAACCTGCCCGTTCATAAAATTGTGATAAACGGGATGGTAAATAAGCCGGGAAGCCTTCTTCTGCAGGCATTTCTTCCAAACGACCGGATATTTCACGCAATGCTTCTGCCCAACGGGACGTTGAATCCGCCATGATGGCTACATGATATCCCATATCTCGATAGTATTCAGCTATGGTAATTCCTGTATAAATGGATGCTTCTCTGGCCGCCACAGGCATATTGGATGTATTGGCAATCAACACTGTCCGTTCCATTAGTGGCTTACCTGATTTAGGGTCAATAAGTTCCGGGAAATCTTCCAATACTTCCGTAATTTCGTTTCCCCGTTCTCCACATCCTATATAAATGATAATATCCGCATCCGACCATTTTGCCAACTGATGCTGCGTCATTGTCTTTCCTGTTCCAAAGCCACCAGGTATAGCAGCCGCACCACCTTTAGCAATTGGAAACAACGTATCAATGACACGCTGTCCTGTTACCAAAGGCTTCTCTAGACGGTGTCGCCCTGCAAAGGGCCTTGGGTCACGAACCGGCCAATATTGTACCAGACTTAATTCTACAATTTCATCAAAAGCATCCCGAATCTTGACCACTGTATCATTCACATGATAAGAGCCATTATCTGCAACTTCTATGACTTCACCACTCTTATGGGGATGAAGCATAACGCGATGTTTAACCAACTCAGTCTCTTGAACTATTGCATAAGTCTGACCACCTTTTAGTTGGTCACCTACCTTTACTGTTATTTCAACATCCCATGATTTATCCAAATTCAAGTTACTCGTTTCAACACCACGGCCGATAAAGGATCCCGTCACTTCTTGAAGATGTTCCAACGGACGTTGAATTCCGTCAAATACGCCTCCGATAATACCGGGACCAAGCATCAATGATAAAGGTGCTCCTGTTGAATAAATAGGTTCTCCAACTTTTAGCCCTGTCGTTGACTCATAAACTTGTATAATAATTCTATTTTTATCGATACCGATTACTTCACCGATGAGCTTTGAGTCTCCAACATAGACCATTTCCATCATACTCAGTTCATCGGTTCCTGTTACTGACACTACAGGTCCGTTTACACCGGCGATTTGTCCTTTTTGTTCCATTATCAGTCACCACCTTGCTTCTTGTCATCATCCTCATTGTTCTTACCTTCTATTTGATTCAAACGAGATATTTCATCCCGCCTTGTCATCATGAGGACTTTTTCGGCCTCAACCTCTTCTTCATTGATTTGTTCTTCCACCTCAATACCGCATTCTTGAAGAAAGTTTTCCTCTTCCTCTTCTAATTGCTTCTGCATGGAATCATCAATGAAAAGATTCGTTGTCTTGTTGTGCATCTTCACTCCGCCCAACATGTCGAGGTATTTTTTTTCCAAATGAATTGTATATCCGGGGAAGGCAGCTACAATATCATCATACCATTCTTTATCTTCATAATTGAGATAAATGATATAGTCACCTTCTCCCATAAATTCTATATGCTGTTTAATGTCTTCAATGAGTTTATCCCTATAGGCTTCTGTATCTGTGTAAGCCTTTATCCGCTTCTTCGCTTCGGAAAAAACCTCATGTATAATACTTTGACGTTTGTTGAGAAGCAACACTTTATTCTCCATCAATGTTTTCGACAAGAGTTCATTTTTTTCTTTGTCAATCTGCTTTAGACCGGATTGGATTATCGTATAGGCTTCTTGAAGAAATTGAAGTTCCTTTTCTTCAAAGTCTTTGGTTAATTTATCATGAACTTGTTTTTCAATGGATTGTTTACGTTCATGAACATCTTCCATTATTTCTTTGTTGAACTTATCCAGTTTCAGTACTTCCTCTCGCACACTTTCACCTTCTTCTATTAAATCTTAACGCCAATCGCCTCTCTAACATAGCGTGTAATGGAATCAAGACCACGTTCACTTCCATGACGGTCCGGTACCAAAACAATTAAAGGTGTCGGATAGTTAATCTTAATATCGGCTATCCGCTCCGGTATAAGTTCTCCTAATTTTTCCGTAATAAGTAGTACACCGACTTCTCGATCACGTAAAATATTATCCAATTCGCTATTCAATACATTTTTCTCATGAACAACGACACCTTCAATACCTGCTAAACGCATACCTGTTAACGTATCAACGTTATCACTTATCAGATACATTTTCATTCAATCACCTCGATTAACTTAAAATCATAATTGAAATAATCAATCCATAGATTGCTATACCTTCTGACAATCCAACAAAAATTACTGTACGGCCTAATAATTTAGGGTCTTCACTAATAGCTCCAATAGCTGCTGCACCAGATGCCGCAACAGCAATACCTGCACCGATTGCAGACATACCTGTTGAAAGAGCCGCTCCAATATAGCGTAATCCTTCACCACTTGAAATACCGCTAGCTGCTACACCTGCTGCTAAAGAAGGATGTCCGCTAAGCATAAATATTGTGGCACCTACCATCATCAAAATGAATGTGGATACATTCAGTCCCAAAAATCGACGTGTTTTCTTCTGGTCAATCTCCCGCGTGATGACGTAAACGCCTGCTACTACAGTTCCTAATACTAAAATGACAGTTAATGCTAAAATAATACTCATGTGTTGTACCTCCTTAGAAATATATATCTATCCTTTTATTTTGAATGGTTTGAACTCTTGCCCTTCACCTTCAAAGAAGCGTGAGAATAATTCGTAGTATTCCAAACGTAAGCCCTGAATTGCTACGATCAAACCTTCAAGAACAATAATTAGTAGGTTACCAAAAATCATAACCAGCACTGACCCTGCGCCTCCGACAATATCGGATAGTGCATGAAATGCCATAAAAAATCCCACATGGTTCAATGCAAAGGCACCGACACGCATAAATGAGATGGTATTACTTAGTATACCCAATAGGGTTTCTAGCATTTCAAAGAAAGTTTCTATAAAGAAGCTTCCTTTGTCACTAGGAAATATATGCTCCCGATGTTCCATCAACAACTCCAAAGGATGTGCCATGAACATAACAATAATAGGGCATATGACAAAAAATACGATGACCCATGGGGATAGTTGAATTTGTAACAAAACAGTTATAGCTATATAAATAAGTGCCAGATACAGCACTAATCCTGTAAATCCATTTTTATCAAAATAAATCTTAACCGGTTGGTCCTGTCGATAATGATTCACAATGTTTATTACCATAGCTACAAGTATTAATAACACACCTAGTCCTACCGTAGCGCCCAACAAAGGAAGCTTGTATTCCATAGGGTTGAGTGTGGGGATAAACGGCAAGTACTTCGGTATCCATTCCTCGTTTCCAAATACAGATCCGTAAAAAACACCGGATATAGTGGACATGAATCCTAAATAAACAGCTAATTTGCCTAATACAACGCCTTTAAAGCGGTATAAATAATAACCGGCTAAGGCAATAACTAATCCTTGTCCCACATCCCCAAACATAATACCGAAGAAAATCAAATACGTAATCCCGACAAAGGGTGTAGGATCCATTTCTTCATAGGAAGGGGTCCCATACATCCGTACCAATTCTTCAAAAGGTCTAAAAAACGCGGTGTTTTTCAGATGTGTCGGCGGCTTAGCCTTCTTCACTGAATCATCATCTTCGATAACACAACTTATACGTTCCATTTTATCGACCATCGCTTTAAATGCACTAACTTGACTATCCGGAATCCATCCTGTAATAAAGAAGGCTTCTTCTGTTCGTGCAGCATAGCGGCGGACATCAAAAACTTCATTCAACTCAATGGTATAGTTGTATAATTCTTGCAAACGATCGTAATGCCTTCCAATAAATTCCTTAGAATCATTATCCAACATTTCAATCCGTTCTTGCAACTCCTTGATTTCATCATTTAACCGCACCAAGGCATCTTTAGGTGTTCCATGAACATCGTCAGATATCCAGATACGTTCAAAAAATAAAGACGCGAAAAAAGAATCAATATTGCCTTTTTCCGAACGAGGTGTGAAATAAATAACATATACATTAGCGTCCTCTTCCGAAACTTTGAAAACAATAGTATCTAATTCATCTAAGTAACCTTGCAACTTATCATAACTATCCTTTGGCATTTTCCCGAATCGAAATTTCATAAACGTAAAATGAAAAAGTTTATCGACTTGTACGTCCAAATTCTGGATAGGTATGACTTGCCGTCGAATTTCTTTTTTATGTGCCAAATCCGCTTTAAGGGATCGGCTTATACGTTGAATAGTTTCGAGTTGACGTTCATAGCCGTCGATTTCCGGTTCCAATAATTCTACCGGCATTAACATACATGACTTAGTATTATCATAATGCATGGGCTGATCCAGAACACGTATAAGTTCTGCAATCTTCTCATTCAATCGTTCATATGGATTGACCTCTGTAAAGGGGCGAACACCTTTGATTGAATCTAATATACTCATAGCTGGTTCTAATTGCACATCAAAGGGGACAATTGTCTTAATAATAAAATCATCCATATCACTTATTCGACCTGCAATATTTACAAATCTCATTTTTTCTACTGCCATCGTTACCCTCCTTCCTACATGCCTGCTATATAATCTAATATGGCATCCGGATCAACATCATAACGTATGCCTTCTATGATGTTGGTAATGTTAAGCACCTCTAACTCTTTCAAGAACATATATCCGATAATCGGGGCAATAGAGAATGGACTTTCTCGCATAGCACGTTCTTGTCTTTCTTTAATGTAACTCAAAGACTGAATTTCCAGTTTATCTGAATGAAAATCTAACACACGACTATAGTAGGTGTCTTCAACTACTTTTATGAAAGCTTCAATTCCTTGAGCTTCAATCATATCTCTGAGTTCTGCCCTCTTTATCTTATGATGCTCAGGAATCAAATATCGAAACATCATTTCTCGACTGATTGAGTAATACTTCTTACTTCGATAAATCCAGAAAATATTTTTCAAATCTGCCTCTATCCCCAATAATTCAAGCAATATTTTTTGATCATCACCTGTCCCAAACTTCTTCATTTGGTGATAGGTACGGTTAAAATAGAGAACATCCATTTCCATCTCTGCTGCAAACAAATCAATCTCACCATTTTGTTTGATGAGTGGTTTAAGTACGTTATAAAAAGGTGTACCCACTAATAATTCAATAAATTCTTTGATGGTTCTGGATTGCAAAATTTTATCATAATCAATCTTTTCATAAGGATTCAGATATAGGGTCTCTTTATCAATGGTATCAAGGGACTCTCCCATTTGAAGGGTACGTAATATCTTCTTGAAATCTTCTATGACTAATTTGCGGTAGATATACATAAAAATTCGCTTTTCGTTACCTCGTAGATGCTTGCCTATCTTAATAGCATCATCCACTATAGACCGATTAAGTAAGGTTTCCAAATTCCCTCTATGAATATCATTTTCATTCAATTCCATTAATTGGTCTGTATAATATGTGTCCTCTTTTAAGTAAAGGGCGACATCCTTAACCGAAGTTTTATGCATCATCTCTCGATAGTCCTCGTCATCAAGCATTCTACCTTTCATTGCTTGAATTTTAGTACTTAAATCTGCATATTTAAAAAGTCCGTTCATTGACTCACCTCTTATCTAAGACGCGATTAACTAAGTTATCTACCCACTTATCCATTTCTTGAGCTGCTCTTTTCTCCATAGCCTCTTGACGATTTTTACATTTTTCTTGCATCTTACGTTGTTGCTCGCGAATCTCTTTGAACTCTCTTTCTCTGATTTGCGCCACTTTTCTATGGGCATCTTGCATCAATTGATCTTCAAGTTCATTAACTTGGGCAACATGTTCCTCTTCTTTTCGTCGCTTGTCTTCAAGAGCATCATCAATAATTTTTTGAGCTTGTTCTTCAATATCAATAATCTGCCTAATGACTTCTTCCATCTATTTCTCCTTTCATTGCTTCTATCAACGCCTCTTTTTTCTTCTCTTGGATTTGATGATAATCCTCTCCATGATTACTTGAATCAAATCGACATATACTTCTATAAGGGCAATAGTCACATTGTCCGACTCCTTTAAATCGGTAAGGTCGAATGGTTAATCGGCCATTGTGTATGTCTCGGCCAATGGATTCTGCTTTGAGTCTCGTAAATCCCGAGACCGTTTTTAGATCCTCTTCTTCAATGGTACTAGAGCGACTGGATATTCCCTTCCCTGTCATGGTTACCGGTATAACCGGGGAGGTTTTATCCAATTCCTGATCTAACATTCTTACAATGGTTTCATCATGAAGAATCAACCCTTTCGGACGCATTTGCTTGAGAAGTTTATCTTCTGCTTCGACATCCCCTTCTGTATCTACAGGTACCATAGGGTCATGTACTTTGTAATAATACATACCACAAGGCACAACCTTCTTCACTGTTGTTTCTTCTTTAATTTCTTCCACAACATTTAAGTAAATCACCAACTGTAGCTGGATGCCTTCATGAATTAGATTAAAATCTAAATCATGTGTGGATGATTTATAATCAACGATACTAAGATATAATGTATCGTCTGTCTCATATTCATCGACTCTATCGACAACTCCGGTTAAGTACATAGAATGTTCTTCCCCTATAGGGAGTTTTAATTGTTTTAATGGGAAAGCCTTCCCATCAAATCGGTATTCAATCTCCTTAGGTCGAAGAAGACTTCGCTGTAGCTGACGTTCAATTCCCCAAATAGAACGACGTAAAATCCGCGTCAATTTGGTGATAAGATATCGATTTCGATGACTACTCTCAAAAATACCATAACGTTCATCTTCTAAAGCCTCTTGAACAGATTCTTGAATCAATGCATCACGCATAGTTGCATCAATATGAGCCAAATCCACATGACGATGTACACACTTTCTAATATAAATTTCCAAACATTTATGGAATAAAATTCCTATATCCGGGAGCGTAACAACAAATTCATAACGTTCTTTGATACGTAGCCGATAGTCCAAATAATGTTGATAGGCACACGCAGCATAGGTTTCTAATTCAGAAATACTACTCATCATATCTGCATCGAGCTGTTCCAACTGATGTGCAACATTGGCATAGCGTATACCTTGGACGAAT
The DNA here is from genome assembly GCA_965140555.1 of Vallitaleaceae bacterium. GTDB lineage: Bacteria > Bacillota > Clostridia > Lachnospirales > Vallitaleaceae > UBA1351. Next base: position 840,281 of record OZ223259.1, read on the forward strand.
AAATCCGGATTCAAAACAATATCCATCTTCTCATTATACGCTTTCTTATAGAAATTGTACAATATGAGAATTTCTTTTTCATCTTTCCACGGATTTTCTTGTTTGGCCAATCGTACAAGTCGCTCAAACATAGGCCTTGGCTGGGTTGGACTTTTGTATACCTTAATAATTCCTTCTGCTTCCGATATATCAATTGACGGAAATTGCTTTCGTATCATAATCACCAACGGAGCAGGTCTTAAAGTAACCCCCATATCCGTCCGAGGATAAGAAAGATGAAGTAACCGTTTTACTTTTGTTAAAGCCATATAAATATTCATCTGTTCCTTGAAGAGACTGCGCTTCTGATCAGGCGCCAACTCTAGCCCCAACTCCAACAGGGTCATCCTTTCTCTATCTGTTAGCAATTGCATAGATGAACGCACAAGGGGAACCTTTCCTTCATTCATACCTAATACAAATAAATGGGTACATTCTCTAAATCGTGTGCGGTTTAGATCACCGACCACAAGCTGATCGATACTTGGCGGTGTTTGTCCCATTTGAATCTGAGTGAGTCCTGTTTCTAACATAGATACAAAATCCGGTATACTTAATCGTTCATCCCCAACCATATCGACCATCTCATCCATCAATTGGATAACTAGGTCGTAAACACGATAATACCTGTCAGCTTCTTGGAGCTTCAACTCGCTTTCATATTGTGTAGCTATGGTTTTATGCATCTGAAAAACATTTCGTTCCTCTATATAATTGTATAAAGCCATCATTTTCCCTGACACGGATTGATGTGTCTTCAATGCATCCGCCAGAGCAAACAAGGGTCCAATAATTCGCTCTTTTTCCTCATTAAGTTCATTCCATGAGGCTTCCCATTGTCTTCTTCGTTTGATTCCATGCGCGAGTATATAATTTTCTATACGATCTATACTGTCTGTTTCTTCGAAATACAAGCTTTTCAAATGATAAAATATCATCTCATATTTAAAATCAAACTGTACTGTAAGCAAGGCTGACAATAAAAATTGCATGAAGGGATGATCAATCATATCATCCTTTTTATCGATAAAATAGTTCAATCCATATTGGTCAAATATTTTTTTTACCGATGATTCATAGGCTTCTAATTCGGATGTCAATACAACAATATCCTTGTAACGATACTTGCCTTCATAAATTAACTGAAAAATACGTAATGCAACAGCTTCAACTTCTTCTTCCACTGTTGTTGCCTCAACAATACGTATGCTATCTGCTTTGCCATCGTAAGGTATCATCGGATAACGGTACAATTGATCCACTAGATGCTTAAGATCTGATTTTTGCCTACGCAAAATAGCTTTACAATAAATCCTCTCCTCTTCATGGATTCTAAGCCCTTGAGCTATATCCATAAGACGGCTGATGGCTTGTTTGGATTCATAATAAAGATCACTTTCATTCTTCATATCCGAAGGATTTTCAGTTGTTGGTAAGGTGATGCTGATTACCACTTTTTTACAAAAACGGAGCAACCCTTCTATATATAGGTATTGTAAGGGTGTAAAACCATAGAATTCATCAATATATACGGTTGTTTTTGCCAACTCTTGAATACGATGAAATTGCGTGAGCAAACGTAACCCTGCTTCATGAGATGTAATATACCCTTCAGACATCTTTTCTTTAAAATATTGAAAGATGATACTAAGGTCATGTAGTTTATCCTTTAACAGTTGTTGATCTGCTTTATCAGCCATTTCCCGTAATTTGTCTACCTCAATATTATACTGGTAGCATTCCTTAATTAGACTGTTCAATTCATTCATATAAGCCTGTTTCTTACGGTGCTTAGCCACCCAAACCAATTCCTCTTGATGTTCTTCGATAATTTGTCGTATCAACATACTCTTACCTGTTTCATCAAGAGGTTGATCATCTGCCATATTCAAGTATTCCTGAAATCGATACGCAAGACGATTAAAGCTAAGGACTTCTATATCTAAAAGTCCTTTAGCCTTACTATAATCTAACACCTCTTGTTGGGCCTGTAATGTAAACTGTTCCGGCACTATATAAAACCGGTTGCCCTCGTCCTCATGTTGCATCATATCAACAATTCGATGAGTTTTGCCTGTACCGGTTGCTCCTATAACGAATTGTATACTCATGATTTAAAATGTCCAATCTTGCCAATAGGCCTCTAATTCATCTTGCTCAACGGCTGCATAATAACGGTCAACAATATTGAATAATTCTGTTTCATCTTCTAATTTAATCGTCGTGTTACCACCTTTTATAACTACACGTTTACTGGTAATATTGGAACGATTCACATACTTTTGAAATTTTTCAATCCAATCATCAATAAGAGGTTTTGTCAACGCCTCATATCCTGCCATTTCTGCTCGTATTTCTTCTACAAATTCTTCTTTTGGTAATGCAAACATAATTCAAACCTCTTCTTTCTTTATCCTTAGCCCCATCCTATTGTATCAAAGGCTTCTCTTAGTGACAATATGATTTATTTACCATATACCGGCTCAATTTTCATGTAATCTTCAACCGGAAATGGTCCTCTTATGATTTTCTTTGTAATTTTAAGATTTCCGTTTTCTTCAGGTCTCACCCGCCAGTCAATTAGCATGATCTTACCTTCGACAATTTCTATTCCGTTAATTCCCCTTGGATGTATACAACATCCTGAATTGAAATAAGGAATCTCTCTAGGTTTGGATAATCTCGGACGATGGGTATGTCCACAAATAATAGCCACTTTTGTCCGATTAATCCATTTAGAAAAATTAACTTCAATTTTATGTCGTTTTACACGATTCTTTGCCGGACTTGATGGATTTTGAAATCCCATAACATGCAAGAATCGCCAAAAATAACGAAGGGAGAGCATGGAAATCCGCCAAAGTTTATCGTTGAATAAATCTCCCTGATGTCCATGTACTACCAAGAACTCTTGGCCTGTCTTTTTGTATCTAAAAATCAAGCTTTCAGGCACTTCAATTCCTTTGAACAGGTCACTATGACGGTCGTTATAGTCGTCTTGAAATTGATAGAAGTTTTTCACAAGCCATGCTTTATTTTTTAAATACACATTGTGATTCCCATATATAATTCGTAATCGATTCCTTTTATAAAACTCACGAAGCAGCATATATACATCGCTATGGGCACTTAATATCACTTGAAATTTAGAGTGTTCCCAAAGTTCATCCCCATCACCTAATTCATAATACGTATAGCCTTGCTCCAAGTATGTTTTTAACGCATGATAGTAGATATTCTGATTATGCGCAAATTCATCCGACATACTATTATCGCCTCGATGAACATCACTAAACATAATAAATTTATCTGTATCATCAAACTCTACAACCTTTGCTTTTAAATAACATTCATTTAATCGTGCATCTGTTTTCATCCGTTCACTTCCTTTATATATATGGCCCTTATGTCTAAATGTCGATACCGATCACTGTTTTCACCAGTACACCGATTAAAAATGAAATACCTGCAACGCCTAGGCTAATGACAGCCATCTCTGCAAAACGCTTCATAAAATTCAAACTTTTAGCAACGGCCACATAAAAATTAAACACGAAGATAATGGCTACTGCAACCATCAACGTGACAACCAAACTCAAAAATGGATTTCCAATGAGTAAAAAGGGCATTATAAGAAAAATAACCGTAAAAATATACGCTATCCCTGTATAGATTGCTGATTTCTTGGCAATGCTCGATTCCTCTTCCTGCTTTGCCGACAAATATTCACTTGCTGCCATGGAAAATGAAGCACTGATTCCTGTGATCAAGCCTGTTAATGCTATGAGTTTTGTATCCTGAAAAGCAAAGGTATATCCAGCCAATGCTCCGGTTAATTCCACCAGAGCATCATTCAGTCCTAGAACAACAGACCCCATATAATTCAGACGTTCTTCGTCTAGCATATCTATGAGCATCTGTTCATGATGCTCTTCATCTTCCAATATTTTGTTGAATGCTTCTACTTCCTTCGAATGCTCGCCGTATATGTTCTGAGCTTCATCTTCCGCATCTTCTAGAAGTTTAACACCAAAAGTTAGGCCTAATACCCGTGACAAAAGTACAAAATAACGAATCTTAGAACGACTCGGTGCAATTTCCTTACCACTTAGTTCCTTCAATTCATGATAATGCTTCAGTTCATCCTCACTGATACGTCGTAATACATCCGCATTATGAGGATCTTTGGTGACCTCTGACAATTTTTTGTAGATATGGTGAGCAGTAATTTCATTCTTCTGCTCTTTCATAATCATCTCCATCACTGAAGATTGTTCCATCGGTTGTGCCATAGCTACCTCCATTCTTACCTTATATTTATTTAATGATTAGGTCGACAAAAGCATATAGTTGAACTTTCATAGACAATATATTGTTACGAACGCATCTACGTCATCTATATATTGTATATGAATTTAGTGAAACTTGCTTTTTCGGGCTAATCATCTAATGATTAGGGCGACAAAAGCATATAGTTGAACTTTCATAGACAATATATTGTTACGAACGCATCTACGTCATCTATATATTGTATATGAATTTAGTGAAACTTGCTTTTTCGGGCTAATCATCTAATGATTAGGGCGACAAAAGCATATAGTTGAACTTTCATAGACAATATATTGTTACGAACGCATCTACGTCATCTATATATTGTATATGAATTTAGTGAAACTTGCTTTTTCGGGCTAATCATCTAATGATTAGGGCGACAAAAGCATATAGTTGAACTTTCATATATAATATATTGTTACGAACGCATCTACGTAATCTATATATTATATATGAATTTAGTGAAACTTGCTTTTTCGGGCTAATCATCTAATGATTAGGTCATTCTCTAAGTCTCTACATCTATTATAACACTTTCATTCCTTCTCTAAAAGAAATAAAGAAACAAAAACAGGGCCACCTCTCGGCAACCCTGCTTCCATTTATTTCATGGTATAATAATGCTTAAAATTTATACGTCGTAATCCATGTTTGCCATTCTTACATAAGATGCATAACGTTCTTTAGCGTCTGATTCTGCTTTCTTGAACATTTCTTCTGCAATCTCTGGGAATTGGTTCATCAAAGATGTATAACGAATTTCGCCTTGAAGGAATTCTTGGAAATCAGCTGTTGGTTCTTTAGAATCAAGAACAAATGGATTCTTTCCTTCAGTAGCTAATAATGGGTTATATCTCCATAAGTGCCAGTAACCTGCATCAACAGCTTCTGCCATTCTGTTTTGTGATTTACCCATACCCACTTTAATACCGTGGTTAATACATGGAGCGTATACGATAAGTAATGATGGACCATCATAGCTTTCAGCTTCTTGTAACGCTTTCATGAATTGGTTTTTGTTTGATCCCATAGCACATTGAGCAACATAAACATAACCGTATGTTGTAGCAATCATACCAAGGTCTTTTTTCTTCACTTTTTTACCGGATGCAGCAAATTTAGCAACAGCAGCAGTCGGTGTGGATTTTGAAGATTGTCCACCAGTGTTGGAGTAAACTTCTGTATCAAATACAAGAACGTTTACATTTTCGCCGGATGCTAGTACATGGTCTAAACCACCGTAACCGATGTCATAAGCCCATCCGTCACCACCAACAATCCATACGGATTTTTTAACAAGGTAATCTTTGTTATCTTCAATATCAGCCAATAGGCTATCTGCTTCATCACTACCCAATGATTTACCGAATAATGCTTCAACTGCTTTAGATGCTTCAACAGATGCATCTGCATCTTCTTTAGCGTCTACCCATGCAGTCAATACTTCTTTGGCATCAGCAGGGATATCAAGAGCTAACAAGCCATTGATTTGAACTTCGATTTGGTTACGGATTTGTTTAACACCCATAGCCATACCATAGCCATATTCTGCATTATCTTCGAATAAGGAGTTTGCCCAAGCAGGACCTTTACCTTCTGCGTTTTTACAGAATACTGTTGAAGGTGCTGAACCACCCCAGATTGAAGAACAACCTGTTGCATTAGCAATCAACATACGATCACCGTATAATTGTGTAATATCTTTAAGGTAAGGTGTTTCACCACAACCAGCACAAGCACCGGAGAATTCCATTAATGGTTGAGCAAATTGGCTACCTTTTACTGTCGATTTATTCATTACTGTATCTTTGTATGTTACTTTTTCTGATACATATTCCCAGTTCGCTACTTCAACGTCTTGAGTTGCGATTGGTTTCATAACAAGTGCTTTTTCTTTAGCAGGACAGATGTCAGCACAGTTTCCACATCCTTGACAGTCAAGAACGTCAACTTGCATCACATATTCCATACCATCAAAACCTTTACCTTTAGCGCCGATTGTCACTAAACCTTCAGGTGCATTCGCTTTTTCTTCTTCATTAAGAAGGAAAGGACGAATGGAAGCATGAGGACATACAAATGAACATTGGTTACATTGAATACAGTTGTCTTCGATCCATTCAGGAACGTTTACAGCAATACCACGTTTTTCATAAGCAGCAGTACCTTGAGGGAATGTACCGTCTTCTGCACCAACAAATGCAGATACAGGAAGATCATCACCACGTTGCGCATTAACTGGACGAAGAATATCGTTAACAAATGCAGGTACGTTAGCATCTACTGTGATTGTATCTTCAGCATTAGCCCATTCAGCAGGTACTTCAACAGGTACCAATGCATCTTGACCAGCGTCGATAGCATCATAGTTCAATTTAACGATCTTATCACCTTTTTTGCCATATGCTTTTTTAGCATATTCTTTCATGTATTCAACCGCTTGTTCAGCAGGAATAACATCAGCTAATTTAAAGAATGCAGATTGCATAATTGTATTGATACGATTACCCAAACCAATTTTTGAAGCAAGAGCAACAGCATCAATGATGTACATTTTAGCATGTTTTTCAGCTAATTCACGCTTCAATTCACCTGGAAGTTTTTCTTCCAATTCTTCAGGTTTCCATTGTGTATTAAGTACGAATGTACCACCATCAACAAGACCTTTAAGAAGATCATATTTATCAACATAAGATTGATTATGGCATGCCACAAAATCGGCTTCGTCAAGAAGGTACGTTGATTTGATAGGATCATGACCGAAACGTAAGTGAGATATTGTAACACCACCGGATTTTTTAGAGTCGTAGCTGAAGTAACCTTGAGCATACATATCTGTTTTATCACCAATGATTTTGATGGAGTTTTTATTCGCACCAACTGTACCGTCAGAACCAAGACCCCAGAATTTACAACGGCGTGTACCAGGTTTTTCAGTAACGATACGTTCTTCAACCGGTAAACTTAAGTTTGTTACGTCATCGACAATACCTAATGTAAATCCGTTCATTGGTTTGTCAGCATCCAAGTTTTTGTATACTGAAAGGATTTGAGAAGGTGTTGTATCTTTTGAACCAAGACCATAACGACCACCAACAACCAATGGTGTAATATCTGTGTTGTAGAATACGGAACGTACATCAAGGTATAATGGTTCACCTGTCGCACCAGGTTCTTTTGTACGATCAAGAACAGCAACTTTTTCTACTGTCTTAGGTAATGATTTGATGAAATGTTCTGTTGAGAACGGTCTGTATAATCGAACTTTGACCAAACCAACTTTTTCACCTTTATCTACTAAATAATTTACTGTTTCTTCGATTGTATCTGTTACAGAACCCATAGCGATAATAACTTTTGTCGCATCAGGCGCACCAACATAATCAAATAAGTTATAAGTACGACCAACAACTTCGCTGACTTGTTTCATGTAATCTTCAACAATAGCAGGTACTGCATTATAGAACTTATTTGATGATTCTTTCGCTTGGAAGAAGATATCAGGGTTTTGAGCTGTACCACGAGTTACTGGATGTTCTGGATTCAATGCATTCTTACGGAAAGATTTAACTGCATCAAAGTCAACCATTTTTTTGAAATCTTCATAATCAATTAATTCGATTTTTTGAACTTCATGAGATGTTCTGAAACCGTCAAAGAAATGGATGAAAGGTACACGGGATTTTAATGAAGCTAAATGAGCAACACCACCGATATCCATAATTTCTTGAACACTACCGGATGCTAACATAGCAAAACCTGTTTGGCGAGCTGCCATAACATCAGAGTGATCACCAAAGATAGAAAGTGCATGACCTGCAATAGCACGTGCACTAACATGGAATACTGACGGTAATAATTCACCGGCAATTTTGTACATGTTAGGAATCATAAGAAGTAAACCTTGAGATGCTGTGTAAGTTGTTGTCAACGCACCCGCTTGTAAGGAACCATGAACAGCACCTGCTGCTCCACCTTCTGATTGTAATTCTGTAACACTAACTTCTTGTCCGAAAATGTTTTTTTGTCCATGAGCTGCCCACTCATCCACATTTTCAGCCATTGGAGATGATGGAGTGATTGGGTAAATCGCAGCAACATCTGTGAATGCATAAGACACGTATGCAGCGGCTTGGTTACCGTCCATCGTCTTCATAACTTTTTTGTTAGACATTATTATACCTCCTTGATATGGTAAAAAAATAAGATGAAAGTCAATTACGCGCAAGTTAATTAATTTTTTAACATAACCCACCCATAACTGTCTTTTTTATATAAACTCTGTCTGCATTGTTATACAACACAAATAATCAGAGTTATAACCTCTACTCTTAACATTTTACAGTAATTTCATATAAAATCAATGCTTATATTTACAACTTGATAGTTTATTCTACCTAGTACTGTCTGTAAACACTAATTTTAATGACTACTTTCACATTATATCACTTATGTTCATTGTATACAAGGTGCTTCCATTCGGAATTTCTAATATTAGCAAGTGCCATATTAATCATTCTAGGTGATGATTAGACCGACAAAAACATATAGTTAAACTTTCATATACAATATATTGTTACGAATGTATCTATGTCATCTATATATTGTATGTGAATTTAGTGAAACTTGCTTTTGTCGGGTTAATTCTTTGATATATAGCAAAATGCTGTAAGCACTCTCTTTATAAATCGAGAATATTTACAGCATGCCATCCTATTTTTTCAATATAATTTTCAAGAAAGTTCCTCTAAGTATTTGACTAATTCTTCTTCTACTAATGGTTTGGAGAAAAGATAGCCTTGCGCATAATCATAGCCAACATCATTAATTTTACCTAGTTGCTCCTCAGTCTCTATCCCTTCCGCTACAATAGATAATTCACGATTATGTGCCAACATTTCCATAATCTCAATGATCGTCATATCATATTCATGGTTTAACATTTCATCTATAAACGACTTATCTATTTTGATGTAATCAATCGGTAAGCGTTTAAAATAACTTAAGGAAGAATATCCTGTTCCAAAATCATCAAGGGCAATCTGAAATCCTAACTTTCTAAATTCTGTCAAATAACCTATACATGTATTAAAGTTTTCTATGAGCGCTGTTTCCGTAATCTCCAACACAATATTATGCGGATTTACTTCCATTTGATTCACTAATTCAAAAAATCGATTGAGTAAATCCGTTCGATTTAACTGGACTGTTGAAAGATTAATGCTCATAATCAACTTCCTATGATAATGCTGATTGATTGTTCTTAACATCTTAATGGCTTCTTTGAAAACCCATAATCCAATTTGATGGATCAATCCGTTTTGTTCCGCTTCCTTAATTATATCTAAAGGTGATACCTGTCCATATACTTGACTTTTCCACCGTAAGAGTGCTTCTAATCCATAAAGTTCTCCTGTTGATGCATGGACAATAGGTTGAAACATAAGATATATTTCTCCATTCATCAATGCATTATATAGCTCTTGGCTAAACTTCAACTTCTCTTCAAGTCGCATATACAGACTTTTGTCATAGAACGTATATGTATCACGTCCTCGTTCCTTGGAATGATACATTGCCAAATCTGCACTTTTTAACAGTTCTGCTGCCGAATCTCCATCTTGAGGGTAAATTGCAATACCAATAGACGTTTTCATTTGAAACCTGTTATTCGCATAATTAAACGGTTGAATAAACCGGCGTTGTATATTTTGAAGCAACTGTTCAATATCCAAAACTGTCTTAAAATCTTCCATCACGAGAATAAACTCGTCTCCGCCAAATCGTCCTATTGTAACTTTAGGACTTTCAAGTTCTTTCAATCGTTCTGCAATCATAATAAGTATTTGATCGCCCGTATCATGCCCATAGGCATCATTGATATGTTTAAAATCATCGATGTCTAGCAGAATTAATGCATGCTGACGCTCTAATCCTTCACTATCTACACATAACTGGCTCAATTTTTCATGTATCGCTAATTTATTTTGCATACCCGTAAGTGTATCCTTGTAGACAAGCTGCACAATGCGTTCTTCTTGCTTTTTTCTATTCGATATATCTTGATGACCACCCACAATACGTTGAATTTCATTCTTACTGTTACGCATAATAAATCCATTCTCACAAATCCAAACAATATCCGACAACACCGTACTATAAATCCGATATTCACATTCATACGTTGTCATACCGTTATTAAATGCATCATATCGGACGTCATTATAGTATTTTTTGTCCTCGGGAATCATTTGATTGTACCATGTTTTCATAATATGTTGGAGTTTTTCCACATGTATATAGTTGACATACCACTCTTCTTTACAGTGTAACTCTCCACTTTTCATATCTTCATCCCATAATCCGTTACTGCTAGCTTTAAAGACCATAGCATACCGATTGTGAATCGTTTTGGTTTGCTCTAGCAATCGGCTATTTTCTGATTCCGTTTTTTCTTTTTCACTATATAAGTCTTTCATTTCTCTAGAAATTAGTTCTTTCTCAAGTTCTTCACAATGATAGCGTTGTTTATAGCGTTTTGCCGATTTGCGCTGTCTATATGCAACTAATAATAGGACAATACTTATGCCTAGAAGAAGTGCTATAGGAAGCCATTTCCATAATAATGATTTAATGACTTCTGAACGATCATTAAGCCAAATGATTGGTTTACCGTCCATATAAGAATTCACATCCTTGCGACTCCAACCAAATTCCCTGACCATTTCATAGTTAACCATGTTAACGATTCCTTGATCCACCGTCCATCTATCTAGCTCCTCATATGGTGTCTTTTGTATCCACTTTGCTACTTGCTTGCCCACATAACTCCCTAATAAATACCCATCACTTACCATCCCTCCGACTCCGTTTTGTTCTACCCCTGTCTCATAAACAGTAAATACAGGTGAACTTACATGACTTAATAAACGTTCCACTGATAAGTTTTCTTTTGAAAATCGATTCCGATAGCTAAAGGGTGTGATAATCATAAGAGGCTCTGTTGTATCCTCCATATATTCGATTTCCGTCAAATCAATCCACTTAATTTCAAACGCATCAAAGGTCTGACTTGTTGATTGAATTAATCGCAATAGACGTTCATTCGCAAGACTTTCCGGCGAATCATCATAGACGACATGAATTTGTCGGTTACCTGTCAATGCTAATGCAAAGGATAATGTCTTCTCAATCTTAACATCTTCACTACTTCCGATTGTAATCCCTTCTTGAACGGCTTCCTTAATGAGTTGAGGATCATTGATGCCAATGAAGAAAGCAGGTGTAGAAGTTAGCCACTCTAATTGATTTTGTATTAGATATCTTAACATCCCGTCATCTGCTATAACAATGACATCCGGCTGTATATCCTCCACAAATTGCGTAAATTGAGATTCTTGGACCTCACTCAATTGCTGACTGTCCATATTCATACTCCATAAGCTAAGCCGATAATTTGTCGGACCGCTAGCTTTAAGTTGGTCATAAAATCCATCATACTGCCTCTGAACATCCGGATTCTCCCATCCATAGGTATTCAAATAAACAATATCCACGTCTTCCCATTCAATTGTATTAGATACAAGGATATATTGCGATTGAGTTACAAAAAGAAAGCAAAGCAATATAGCTATAACAATCTGTCGCTTATACATATTCATAGTCTCCTTAGCCCCTCTTATTAGCCAAAGGTAATGAATATAAGTAGTTATAGTATACTCTTTGCATATGTCTATTTTGTGTCTTTATGAATGACTTGCCAATTCTTTTAGTTGATTTTGATCCAATATTTTAAAGGTATTCTGGTGATAATCAATAAGTTGCTCCTTCTTCATCCGTGCCAATTCTCTAGACATAGACGGTCGTGATACATTCAAAAAATCTGCCATTTCATTACGATTGAACGGCATATGAATCATTTTTCCTCCTTGTTCATGAGAAAACTCTAGTAGGAGCTTCGCTAATTTAGCACGCATACTTTTTATTGATAGATAATTCACCTTACGATTTAAAAATAATGCCTTATTCGATATAATCCGCATAAGATTCAACATCAATTGCTGATGCCACTGACAGACGTGATGACATTGACTTACAATAGACTCTTTGCCCAAAAACATCACCACAACCTCTGAATCTGCTATAACTGTCGCGGGCCATGTTTGCCTGGAAGAAAAAGCAATCATCTCTCCAAAAATCTGCCCAGGCAACACATGGTCCATAAGAATACTTTCTCCGGCCTCATTACTACGTGTTATTAAGGCCCGTCCTTCCATGAGAATTCCAATCCCGTCAAAAGGCATACCTTCTATTGTTATCAAATCCTGCTTATCATACTTTTTGATTTTCGGTCTCAAACAGCCCATCATATGAGAAATACCATCCGCTGCTATACCGTCAAAAAGTGGGGTTCCTATCAGTTGATTATAATAGTCTTGCAACATTTTTACCTCGTATTGATTTGCTTCAGATACTGACTGATTTCACTAAATAAATGCCCAGTATCAAAGCCATCTTCCTGTACATTCCAGGAACGAATCGACAGCTCCTTGTATGTACGACACATATCTTCATATGCTCTCCGGCTATAGTGTAGAATTATGGATTGTCCGGGCATCCTATCATACACATAATCTGTTTCCGGAAATATCTCTTCCCACGCCGCATGATCTAGAGGATCTACATCCTCTGAACTCACCACTGAAATATAGACGTTTGAATCGGTAATCATCGCTTCCATACATGATTCATTTACCAAGTTAACAAACTGCCTCAAACTTGACATTCGTTGCTTTATCTGATGCTGGTCATAGAGCAATAGTTGCTTTAAAATAGGCGCAATATGATTCGCCATTGTCTCTAAAGTTAACACATTCTCTTCCGATGTCAGCACCCCTTCTTGTACATCAAACAACGCAATCAGTCCTATATGTTCTGTTTCCAAAGCTTCAATAACCACAGGGACCAATATCATACCTTGAATAGCCTCTAACAAGTCATCCGGAACAAATAAAGCCAAAAAGTCAACCGTATCCTGACTCGGGTAGATAATAAGTGGATTTCCATCCGGAATCCCTAATTGAATAGGGCTTCTATCAATGACCAGCCCACTCCCTTGATATCCTATGGTCTGTTCTATAACAAAACCGCCTTTTTCTGCATCATATATGGCAAAACAACTTGTTTTGTAACCAAAGGATATACTCAACGTTTTTAGGGTTAATTCCATTAACGTCATAGCATCCGTCGCCGAATTCATATTTTTAATCAGCTGATTCAATCGAGTAAGCCGTTCAAACTTCGTTTTTGATTGTTGATGAAGCAATTCCAGTCTTGCAACATTTCGCGCATTGGAAATGGCAACCAACATAGCCGACGCCAAACTCTCAATAAGCTCAAAGACATCCCGCTCGTAAGGCTCTTTATTGACACGTTCACTCAACGTAACAAACCCAAGTAGTTCGCCATCTCGAATAAGATTGATAATATAATGAGGTTCATACATATCAAGAACCGAAAGAGATTCATCAAAACACTTTTGAAAGCGTTCTAATGCTGATTGATTGTGGTAGGGGATAACCACTTTAAGTCTCTCATTTTTTGATAGCTTACGTTGGAAGTGAATCGGCCTCGGGTTTTTTTCATTGAAGACATCCAACATTCCCATAAATTCATAGTAATGACTAATTTCGTCATAAATATAAACGGATGTAATCCGACTTTGTGTTAACTCAGCAAATACACTCATTGACAAATCGACTAAACGCTGCTCATCCATCTCACTCAACAGCGCCTTTGATGCATGATTGATGGCGAAAAGATTAAAAATCTTTTGGTCTAGCTCCTTCTTGATTCCCTCCATAACTGAATAACTTTCATAGGTTGTCAACGCCAACAAAAAAAGATTCATTAATGCTTCCGCAATAATCGTATCATTCCTGACCGTCTCTTTCTTGTACACAAGAATAAATCCATATAGCTTTTTATCCATAATTAAAGGAATGCCAAAGGATACAGGAGGCTTATCAGAAAGCCAACCTTCAGGAGTTATTTCATCCACACGCTGTTGATCTAATAAACCTGCATGAAAATACACCACTTCATTGTGCAGCTCTTTTTTAGGAAAAGAAGCGACAATAGTCTCCGACTGTCCCTCTTTATAATCTTTATACACGCCGTTATCTACAGTCATCATAATAATATTATCGCAATTCAATAAACTCATTGTAAATTCGTAGATATAGTCCCTAATCTCTGCTAAGTCAAACCTCTGTGAAAAAAACTCAATCGCATGAACTAATTTTGTGTACCGTTCTACATCTGTCGCATTTATCTCATTCCCTTTTGTCACTACGGTGTCCTCCATCCTTGGTAAACTCTATACCCGCATTATTCAATCGTTACATTTATTAAGGTTGCCGCATTATAGGCATCTGCCGCACCATAGCCGATGGAATAATCTTTTATTACAACAGTTGCATAACCTTGAGTTCCTAATTCTCCAAATTTAGATGCTACCTGATCATAATCATTGAAAATGAAGGCAACACTATCAATGGACTCGCTTCGTCTTGGTAGCAATACACTAGAGGCCTCATCAGGCACAAACCGTACAACCTGTCCAAAAGCCAAATCTGAACGCTCATGATAAAAATTTCCTGTCAATGTAATCTCACCGGAGAAAACTATTTTTTGTAAAGCTCCTATTTCCGTCATTTCCTTAACTTTAAGGCCTACAATCTGATCTCCGACGGCCACATCATCTTCATCAAAGGGATTATCTATATAACGCGGAATCGGTAATACATTGATATCCGTAATGACCGTATCGTCTTCTTCCACTCGAATTGTAATCTCTGTTTGAGCACAAAACCATCCTGCCACATAACCTACATCGCCTTCTTGCGTTTGTATTTTGTACCACACACGTTTTTGAGAATCTTCTTTTTTCTCCATAATTTGATACTTCTCATTCTCGTAAACTGCTCCAACTTGACTGCTTTCCACATCAGCATCCGATCGAACATTTAATCGCGCTGCTTCTATATTAATGTAACTTGCCGTTACAGTTCTTACCTCAAATTCCGGAACTACCTGTTCTACTATGGGCTCTGTGTCTGCTTTATCTTCTTTCATATTCGGATCCACTGTCTCTATTGTACATGCGGATAACGTTAGACTGAGGGACCCTATAATAACACATTGATATAACCATTTTTTCATGGATGTCCTCCTTATAGCACTCTATAACGATTCAAATGTCAAAGACCCATTTACTTTGATATTCCAATCATATGATTAGCCCGACAAAAGCAAGTTTCACTAAATTCACATATAATATATACGTTACGTAGATACATTCGTAACACTATATTATACATGAAAGTTCATCTATATGCTTTTGACGCCCTAATCATCATATGACTAATATTAACAAAAAACATATCGATGTGCAACAAATCAATAGGTCTATCCGAAAATTTGTTCTTTATATGCTTTGCCTGTAGGTGTATCTGCTATACCCCCCTTTCCGGTTTCGCGGTGGCATGTCGGCATCAAGTCACCTACATTTTTCATTGCCGCAACCACCTCATCAAAAGGAATATAGGAGACCATCGAGGCCCGAACCATATCAATTGACATAAGGGCATTCGCAATTCCTATTCCATTTCTCTTTTGACAAGGCACTTCGACCAACCCCGCTACCGGATCACAAACCAACCCCATAAGATTCTTAATCGCAATGGCAGCTCCGTCAAAGACTTCTTCCAAGGATGCACCTAACATATATAACCCTGCACCACAAGCCATAGCACTTCCTGACCCTACTTCTGCCTGACACCCACCTTTTGCCCCGGATATAGAAGCATGCGTTGCAATGATTGTTCCTATTAATCCTGCCACAAAAAGTCCGTCAATCAAGGTTTCATCCGATAGATGAAAGCTTTCTTTAAGGGAGCGAAACACTCCGGGCAAGACCCCAGATGCCCCCGCTGTAGGTGCCGCAACAATATGCCCCATAGTTGTATTGACTTCCATAACAGAAAGTCCATAACTTACAGCTTTTAGTAATGTATCCCCTGAAGCACAAGTTTCCTTTTGGCTGAATTCATACACATCATTTGCCTTACGTTCGATGATTTTTGCCTTTCTACCATTGTGTTGCTCAAAGCCGTCTTCAATACTCTTCATCATAACACTCAGATAATGCCCCATTTGCTCTCGTAGGGCTTCTGGTTCATAATCATTTAGCTCAGCTTCGTAGTATATCGCCGCTTCATACAAGGTTGCTTTGTGTTCTTTGCACCATGCTATAATCTCAACCGCTGTATTCATTGTTAAAAGCCTCCTTTGGGAATATATGTGGTTTTGTAGACATCTTCAATGCGCATTAACCGAGCTAATGCTGTTTTATCAACGCCCTCGTCCATTTCTAAGACCATGATGCCGCGTTCACCTTTACGCTCTCGGTAAAGTTTCATAAATGCAATGTTTATATTCTCCTTTGTCAAGACTTCCGTCAGCTTATTTACCATACCCGGTTGATCTTTATGCACTGTTATTAATATATGATAGGCCCCGTCTATAGAAACATCAATATCATCAATTTTGGTTATAATCGCATTTCCTCCACCAATAGAACACCCTTGCACACGGCTAGTATGGTTCTTACTGTGCATCTCAATCGTTACCGTATTGGGATGGAGCATTTCTTCATCACTTTCAACAAACGTATACGAAAAGGCTTTATCCGCCAATATATAGGCATCTCTTATTTGTTCGTCATTGTGTCGAATCCCCATTAAGCCTGCCAATAGAGCTAGATCCGTGCCGTGACCTTTGTAAGTTGCCGCAAATGATCCATGGAGATAGAAAACCGCCGACTCTATAGGATGTCCAAAAATTTTCATCGCCATATACCCAATCCGGGCCGCTCCTGCTGTATGCGAGCTACTCGGTCCTATCATATCCGGACCGACAATGTCAAAAATACTATATTGTTTCATCGTTTTTTCCTCTCTATAAAAACGAGGCCTATTGGCCTCGTAAACTCTTGATATGATAAATCGTTTGACGCTTCACATAATTCGTAATAATCGTTTTATTGTATTCATTCATCTGAGTAAACGATATGGCATAATCATACATATCTCCCGACAAGCTTTCACGAAGAATCTTTCCGGTTCCTTGAATTTGTTTTCCTTCAATACTCATAGATAACTCTACTAAAATACCTTCTTTAAAACGATAATCCGACCGTATTTTGATACCTTGGGCACTCAAATTAATCGTCTTGACACCAATCGCAGGAATTTCCTTAATCATCTGCCGCGTGCCTATCCGATTGATTTTCACATGTATAGGATCTTCACTCGTGACTTCCACTCGAACATAACGTCTAATTTGATCCTCCAACATACCGTACACCTCTTTATCCAATATAATAATTCGGTTTATACTTCTAATTATATCAAATGCATCTCTATTATTCCATGTCTTTTTTCTTGAGAAATTCTTTACGAAGGCGTCCATTCCAATCAAACAATTGTCGTGTCGTCAATTGCAATGCCACAAAAAGATTAAAGTACTTGGTAACAAAAATAGCAATCATAATAGCAATCTGATACCGTATCGCTTCAAGAGGAATGGATCCACCCAAAATCTGCCCTGTCATCATTCCCGGCAATGACACCAAACCTATTGTTGCCATAGATGCAATAGTTGGATTAATACATGCTAAGATTGCTTGCCTATAATGAGGCTTTAGAGCTTCAAAGGTTGTCGCACCATACATAAGATCATTGATATAAACAGATTCTTTCTCAATGATACCATCATAGAATCGACTTAATCCAATAATATTACCACTTAGCCCATTCCCCAAAATCATACCACCTATCGTTATCATGTACTTTGCATCAAACAATTGATCAATCCGAATAACCACACCATTAAAAAATAATAGCATCAATATATTCGGAACAAGTAATGATATCATGATAGGTATAACGATAGTCCCAAGCTTAAGAGGTGTCGCATCAATGATGGAATATGTCGCCACTCCCATCATCAATATAATGTAGATCACATTTAATACCGGGTTATTTAAATCAAAAATATACTGAAGATATACGCCAACTAGACTTAACTGTACAATCATGCGTGATATAGAAATTATAATCTTTCGGTTAAGTCGAATGCCCAGCCAATGATTCACTCCAATTATAGGGATAACTAGAAGGAGCATAAGCAACAAGTTAACCACATCGATGTGCGCTGTTTGCATATAATCACCATCGTACCTTTCTGAAAGATTCTGCTTCTCTCCAACAGGTATCATGGCTTACAACTACCACGGTCTTATTGAGTTGTTCAAAGTAATCAACTGTTCGCTGTTTCAATTCAGTATCCAAACTTGCTGTCACTTCGTCAAGTAAAAAAATAGGGCGATTTAACATGAGTGCAAGTATAAGACTAACCCGTTGCCGTTCGCCACCGGACAGTGATTCTATTGTTTTATCCACAACAGATAAAGATAATCTGAAATACTCACATAGTGACGGATCCAAACCATAGGTTTCATGTGGTTTTAATGCATTCCATCTATACGAGGACATTTCATTAATGACATGTCCCACCGTACCTTGTCGTAAGCTTACTGCTTGATTCACATAAGCAAACAAAACCCGACTCTTTTTAAACCGTTTTACGTCCATAGGTTTTCCTTGCAAGTATATTGTCCCTTCATAGGGCATAAATCCAATAAGCATTTTTAGAAAACTCGATTTCCCGCTACCTGAATCACCGTGAATCAATACTTTCTCACCTTGATTAATATAGAAGTTTTTGTTCTCAAATATATTATTCCCATCAAATTGCAATTTCAATTGTTCACATTGAATGAGATTCACTTATTTTCTCCTTTATTTCTTAGAATTCCCATGCACGAATTACTTCTGCATATTCTGCATGGTTCGTAAACACACTATCCACTCCCCATTCTTTCAACCTCTTTATACGATGTAAATCATCAACCGTATACACACCAATTTTAAATCCTTTAGCATGAAGCTGCTCTATAACTGCTGCATCCACATCTCGATTGGGGATGTGAATCCATTCAATACCTGCTAGTCCTGCTAAACTATCCTTAATATCAGCTATTTGGCCCTTATGAAATAAGAGAGCATACTCCATTTGACCGGTCACATCAATGTCACGCATTCCATATACATAACTATGATCAAAGGATGATACAAGGATTTTTAGATGCCCATAGGACCTCAAGCATTGCATCACTTCATGAATATTCTCTATCTTACCTATATCTTTAATTTCCACATTTACCCGCATACCGGGCTCAAATAAAGCTAGGGCATCTTCCAAAAATGTGAATCCCATACGCTCTAACGTATCACGACTCATACGTTCAAGATCACTACGTTTATTAAATCCTAATTTTATGGAACCATCATGGGATAATACATACTGTCCGTCCTTTGTTCGGTGTATATCCGTTTCAAAGGCGATTGCCTTTAATTTAATCGCTTCTTCAAAGGCTTCTTTTGTGTTCTCAGGTTTTCGTGACGATGCACCTCGATGCGCGTATACTATCATTATTGGCCTCTAGCAATTGCTTCTCTTTCTTGCGTCAGTTCATTAACAAGTTGCTCGAATGTCCATTTGACGGAAACCGGCGTTGTCATAGCAATTAATGGCTTATTGTCCTTTAATTTCAAAAGATCGGGCACCACGTCATGGACCTCTTTTTCACTTGTTCCCGCAAAAAGAATAACCTTTTCATTTTCACGTTTCCATTCCACATCTTGATTATCTCGAACATCTTCAATCAATTTTTCTATACGCGCCTTAGAACGTTTTTGGTCAATATATATCCATTCATCAATAGTTGACCGGTTAATAATCGCTGTCACTTGATCTAAAGCGAAACCATCATATCCATATATAAAAACGACAGCACGTCCACCCGGACGCTTACTATTATTTGTATTCATTGCTTGAAATGCCATATTTTTCATCCTTCCAAAGTACCACAATTCTCTTTGTTTCCTGACTCTCATGTACGACTAACTTTCCTTTATGCAAAGCTAAGCACTTTATCTAGAAAGCTTTTTAATTCAGACGTTTTGGGTTGTTCAAAAAGTTCTCGACCTCCATGCTCAACAATACGTCCGTCTTCCATATACAGGATATAGTCGGCTATCTCTTTGGCAAATCCGATTTCATGAGTAACCAAAACGACATCCTTTTTCTCCTCCAGTAATGTACGAATCGATACCAAAACATCATAGGTTAAGATCGGATCCAAACTTGATGTCGGTTCATCCAGCATCATAAGCTTTGGCTCAATCGCTAACGCTCTTACTATGGATACACGTTGCGATTGACCACCACTAATTTGATGGGACAACTTATGCTTGTGATCATCCAATCCAAATTGTTGTAATAAGCGATCGGCACGTTTTTCAGCTTCTTGACGTTGTAAATGATGGACTTTCTCCAACACAAGGCAAATATTTTCCAAAATGCTCAAATGACTGAACAAATTATGATCTTGGAAAACAAATCCTATTTGCTTTCTATATTCTTTAAGGTTCTTCTCGTTAAGTTCTGTGTCACCCATTACAATTTTTCCGCCGTCAAAAGATTCCAGCCCAGCCATGAGGCGCAGAAGGGTTGACTTACCACTACCCGAAGGACCTATTAAAGCCAGTACACCCACATCTTTTAGGGTTATTGATATATCTTTTAATACACATTTGTCTTTATAATACTTAGTGACGCCTTGCAGTTTTAAATCCATACATTATCCTTTCTTTTTCCATCATATCGAAAATTTCTTTCCCCTGCAATCTCTTTTTTGTAAATAGCCCAATGTCTACTCCTTAAAAAGATACATGCATCTGTCTTTCCATATGACGAATCAACAAAATGAGCGGGATGGTGATAATCCAATAACCAATCGCCACGATAATGAAACTTTCCACTGTCGCAAATGTTGTTGATTTCACAAAATTGATTTCATTTAAAAACTCGGGCATTGCCATATAGGATAACAAGGCACTCCCTTTAACGGTTAATGCAAATTGTCCGGCAAGGGGCGGTAGAATACTTTTCATAACCTGTGGAAAAATGATATATCTATAGGTTTGATATTTGGTAAATCCAAACATTTTTGCCGTTTGCCATTGATTAACATGAATGGACTCAATAGCCCCTTTATAAATATCTGCAACATATGCACCTATATAAAGAGCTAATGTCATCACGCCCACAACAATCTTAGACTTAATATGAAAGGCATTCCCTATATAAAAGTATGATACGATTGCCAAAACAATGAGTGGCGTTCCAAAAACAATGGTTTTATGAATACCGGTCATATATCGAAGAACCCCAAAAGGGGATTCTCCGAGAAAATATAAAACCAGACCAATAACAAGAGCTCCTAGAATACTCAAAAAGCTAATCAAGATTGTCCGTAACCAACCTACGAACAATACCTTACTATAGGGCAAAATAGGCGTAAAATCAATAGTCTCATCAATTTGATGTATCACAAAGAAAAAGAGAGCTAGATAGATGCCTAATGCCATAATTATATTGATTGTTTTACTGAATACTTTCAAGCTGTCTCCTCCGTATCAAAAGAAGAAATCCAAACCATATTCTTCAAATTCTGCAATGTTATCTTGAAGATATGCTTCACGAATTTCGTCATAGGTGCCGTCTTCTCTTGCCTGTTTAATAAATGCATCTAATTTTTCCTTCAATTCAGGCTGTCCTTTTTGAAAAGCCATTCCCCAACCTTGAACATTCGGCAGTGGTTCTAGAATTGTTTTTGTTGTGTCCGGGTGATTTTCATGATGTCTTACAATCGAAAGCGGATCGTAAATAAAAACATCTGCATTGCCTTGAGCCACTTCCAAAACAGCTGCATCTTCTGAATCAATGGTTACGACTTTTGCCTTCGGAGCATTCTTTGCTGCCCAAAGTGCACTTACTGTTCCTGTTTTTGCAGAAATGATGACATCTTCATTATTAAGATCATCCGGACTATTCACCGGTGAATCTATATAAGCTAACATCATTAACTGACTTGTTGTATACGGTATAGAAAAATCGACTTCTTTTTTACGATCATCCGTTATGGTCATGGATGATATAACAAGATCAACATCACCTGTTTGAAGAGCCGGTATCAAAGCATCATAAGGAGTATCCACTATTTCAATTTCTTTATCCAAATAGTCACCTAATGCTTTTGCCAACATTACAGACGCCCCCGCAGGATCTCCATTTTCATCCCGAGTTTCAAAGGGTGGATAAAGCAATTCCATTCCAACTCTAATGGTATCTTTACCCAATACGCCTTCCTCTTCTTCGGATTGAGTTTCTTGGCAACCGGCTACTATCATTATCATAACCAGCAAAATACCCAGCACTCTAAATTTACTCTTACTCATATCTGTCATCCTCCTTTATTTGGTAATATAACTTGACAGTCTCTACCTTTTCAAATTATTATTAATTAATAATAATTACTCTTCATTATACCTTAATGAGCCATTTAGTCAACAAATCATTACTAGAATTTTTCTAAATTCTAAGGAAATTCTAAGGAAAGAAACACATAAATACATTATACTAATAGAGTATTAAATGACCTATATACATAGACAATCACAAAGGAATTAAGGGGTGACATTATGAGAATCGGTATATTTACTGATTGCTATTATCCACAAATTAATGGTGTCGTAACATCTATTCGTCTTTTAGAAGATGAACTAAAACGTCTCGGTCACGATGTGACCATCATTACAGTGGACGTTCCAAATCACATCGACACCAACAATAATATTATACGAATCAAATCCCTTCCTTTCATTCGATGGAAGGAATTTAGAATCGGACTTCCTATATATACAGACCCATATAAACAGATCAAGCAATTGGACCTTGATATCATTCATACACATACCGAGTTTTCCATCGGACTTCTTGGTAAACATATGGCCAAAGCTTTGGATATCCCAATCGTCCATACCTATCATACAATGTATGAAGATTATACCCATTATATATATAACCTCAAATATGGTAAAAGTGTCGTCAGAAAATTTATTATCAACACAAGTAAGAACTATGTCAAAACATATGATGGTATTATCGCACCCTCACAAAAAACAAAACAAGCCTTAGAGTCTTATGGGGTCAAAACTCCCATTTATACAATTCCTACAGGCATTGAGGTCTCTCGTTTCCAAAATATCAGAAAAGACAACCCTCGGGTATCTGAACTACGTCAACGTTATGATTTGGACCCTGATAAAAAGATTATACTTTCTTTGGGTCGTATCAGCGAAGAAAAAAGTGTTGATGTCATATTAAACCAAATGCCGTCGTTACTAAAAGCTCAACCGAATAGTCAATTACTTATTGTCGGGGATGGTCCTTACATGGAACATATATTGCAAGTAACTCGTGACCTTAATATTGAAGAATATGTTGTTTTCACCGGATCTATTCCCTATGATGACGTTCCCTATTACTATGCACTTGCTGATGTATTTGTCAGCGCTTCCAAAACCGAGACTCAAGGCTTAACTATTTTTGAAGCCATGGCTAGCTCTTGTCCGGTTATTGTCTATGATGACAGTAATATTGACGGCATTGTTATCGATTATTATTCAGGCCGCCGTTTTAACACTGAAGACGATTTGCTACAGACGCTTACTGAAACCTTATCTCAACCGGAGAAAGCGGACAGTATGGCCCAAAATGGTGCTTTAATTTTGGCATCTCTCAGTCAAAAACATTTTGGTCTACGCATCGAATCTATGTATCAACACCTCATTCAAGAAAGGTCTACTGCTTTCCCGTTGAAACTGAATGCATAGACGAAGGAGATGATTTCTTATGAAAATTTTATTATATACTGAAGGTTTGAAACTGTTATCCAAGTCTGGTGTAGGCCGAGCGATTCACCATCAAAAGGCTGCTCTCCAAAAATCAAATATTTCTTATACGACAGACATCGATGACAATTATGACCTCGTACATATTAATACTGTTGGCCCCTATAGCTCCCATTTGGCCAAAAAAGCTCGCAAACAAGGTAAGAAGGTCATTTTACATGCCCATAGTACAGAAGAAGATTTTCGAGACTCTTTCTTCTTTGCAAATTCTATCTCCCCATTATTTAAGAAACGTCTTGTTTATACCTACAATTTGGCTGACCATATTGTCACGCCTACCCCTTATTCCAAGGCTCTCCTTGAATCCTATTCCCTTAAACCGCCTATTACGGATATTTCTAACGGTATTGACTTGGATCGCTTTTCTAGAGATTCAGAAGCTGGGAAAAATTTCCGCCATACTTACGGCTTCCAGCCTGATGATACCCTCATACTTAGTGTGGGGCTTCAAATCAAGCGAAAAGGCATCCTGGATTTTATCGAGATTGCTCGCAAAACACCGGAATTCATTTTTGTGTGGTGTGGTTATACCCAGCCTTATCTTCTTACCCGAGAAGTGCGTACTGCCATGAAAAATGCACCTTCTAACGTCCGTTTTTTGGGTTATGTTACTAACATGCCCGGTGCTTATTCCGGTTGTGATTGTTTTTTTATGCCCACCTATGAAGAAACAGAAGGTATCGTTGTTCTTGAAGCTATGGCTGCACAATGTCCTGTCGTTCTTCGAGATATACCCGTTTACAACGGATGGCTCACAGATAAGGTTCATTGTTATAAGGAACGTACACAGGAGGGCTTTATTCAGGCATTATACACCTGCACAGCAGAGGACACCCATTCTATGACCCATGCCGCCTATGATATCGTTGAAGCTCGTTCTCTTGAAAATATAGGTAAGAAGCTTTCTGCGTTATACAAGACGGTCATAAGAAAGGATGGCTCCTATGCGCTACACTATCAAAAAGAGTAATCTTTTAATCTTAGCTGCTATTACCTTTGCCATTATCTTTGTCTTTATGCGTGGACAAGCAACCTTGATCTTCAGTCAAATTCGTCACGCTGATTGGCGATGGTTTGCACTCAGCCTTGTTTGTATTTTTATATATTGGTGTATAGAAGCCCGAACCCTTTATATGATGCTCAATACTTATGACACGAAATTTTCCTATCTACAGATTTTGAAATTAGTTATTTCCACACAATTTTTTAATGGAATTACACCTTTTTCCACAGGGGGACAACCTTTTCAAATTTATGTTCTCAACAAAGAAAGTCATATTGGAGTCAGTCGTATTACTTGTGCCTCACTCCATAACTTTATTCTATATCAATCCGTTTTGGTTTTTATGGGTGTTGCCGCATTATTTGTCAAGCGCTTTACTAGCATACTTCCCTATGACTCCCCACATATCAATCATTTGGCAGCCATTGGATTTACACTGAATTTACTGATTATTCTGGGCATTCTTCTTATTGCTGTTTCTCCGGGCATAACCTCAAGAATCCAAGAATTTTTATTGAAATGCATGGCGTTAACACCACTAAAAAAACGCTTGCCCTATTATCGCGAACATTGGACAAAGAATATATCTGTTTTTCATGATAACATCATGAGCCTATTTAATGACAAATACCTCTTTTTTCAAGGTTTCCTATTAAATGTTGTTAAGCTAATTGCCTTCTATACAGTTGCCTATTTTATCTGTCTTTCCGTAGGCTTTTCGCATATTACCATCTGGCAGGCCCTAACAGCAAGCGCCTATGTCATGTTAATCACCTCTATTGTACCTCTTCCCGGAGGGGCAGGAGGCGCTGAAATCGGTTTTCTACTCTTCTTCGGTTCCTTTATCATCGGTGCTCAAGCAACTGCTATTATGTTACTATGGCGATTTGTAACTTACTACTTTGGACTTATTGTTGGTATGCTCACCTTCTATATCGGTTATTCTAAGCCAAGTTCTATTTAAATCGTACAATAAGCCATCCGGTCTTTCATCAAAATCAAAAAGGAGAAATCATGATTATCCATGATTTCTCCTTTTTTTAATGTTATTTTTTATCGTTTATCAAGAGGTATATATTCTCGTCGCTTTGCAACACTCCGGTAAGCAGGACGAATAATTTTACCGCTATTAACCAATTCTTCAATTCTATGTGCACACCAACCTGTTACTCTAGATATAGCAAACAGTGGTGTATAAAGTTCTTCCGGTATATTCAACATTCTATATACAAAGCCACTATAAAAATCAACATTGGCACTGACTCCTTTATACATCGTTCTATGTTCCCCAATAACTTGAGGCGCTAAACGCTCAATACGATCAAACAGATTGAACTCTTCCTCTAGTCCTTTTTCTTTGGCTAGTTCCTCAACATAACCTTTAAATATTACTGCCCTTGGGTCTGAAATAGAATATACAGCATGTCCTATTCCATATATAAGACCTTTTTGATCGAAGGCTTTCTTATCAAGCAAACGATGGAGATACTCTCGAATCTGATTCTCATCTTTCCAATTTTCAACTTCTTCTTTCAAATCTTCCATCATATGAGATACTTTGATATTGGCCCCACCATGTCGAGGACCTTTTAAGGATCCGATTGCCGCTGCTATTGTAGAATACGTGTCCGTTCCCGAAGAGGTCACTACATGAGTCGTAAAACTAGAGTTGTTACCGCCCCCATGTTCAGCATGTAAGACCAGTGCTAAATCAAGTAAACGGGCTTCTAACGGCGTATATTGATTATCATGACGTAGCATATGTAAAATATTTTCTGCCATGGACAGCTCCGGCTGAGGGGCATGAATCACAAGGCTACTCTTTCCATGATAGTAAAGATGGGCCTGATAACCGTATACTGCCAGAAGAGGCATCAATGATATCAAATTTAGGGACTGATCCAGAACATTTTCGATGGAATTGTCATCCGGATTTTCATCATATGAGTATAAGGCTAATACACTACGTGCCAATACATTCATCATATCCTTACTGGGTAGCCCCATAATCATATCCCGAACAAAGACATCCGGTAACTTACGTTTTTTCCCCAGCAGTTCTTTAAAATCATTGAGTTCACCTGCTGTCGGCAGTTGCCCCATTAGTAGCAGATAGACAGTCTCTTCATAGCCACATCGATTTTCACTTAGGAACCCATGAACCAAATCCTCTATATCAATCCCTCGATAAATCAGTCGCCCGGGCATCGGTATCGTTTCCCCTTCATCAATGATATACGAATGAACTTCCCCAATACGTGTCAATCCGGCCAGAACCCCTTTACCTGAAATATCACGCAATCCACGCTTTACCTCATAGCGTCGGTAGAGATCCTGTTCAACAACATCTGCTTCTTCTACCAGACGACTCCATTTTACAATCTTTTCATCATAGTCTTTCATGAACACACCCTACTTTCTCTCTTTAAAACCGTAAAGTATCTTCTTAATTTTACCACTCTAGCATGATAGAGTCAACTTTTCGGCAACTGTTAGTTTTTACACAAAAATCACGATGCCGGCAAACATGTCATGCGTTCTTTATGAAACGCCATGTCTTTGTAATAAATCGGAATTATTTGCAGTCTTTTACAAGGTATTAACCCATTGGCTTATCAATGTACCAACTTTTTATTTCTTAATTTGTTTGAAGTATTATGTGATTGACAGCAAACATCTGCTGTTGTATATTATAACCAACTCAAGACTGTCCAAATTGGTCAATATTAATTAATATTTTGGAAAATATGAGTAATATAAATCAAAAAGGAGCTCAGAAAATGAAAAAAAGCAATGCAATCAGGCAACTTTCGGCTAAAATATTAACAGCCACTCTCATCCTAACTTTGTTTTCTATGACCCATCTAATGATAACGGTGAATGCAGCATCGGACACCGTAACATTGGAGCATAATGGAGCAACATCCAACTACAGCACTATTCAAACTGCAATAGATGCTTCAGTTGATGGTGATACCATAACTATTGGTGCCGGTACATATCGGGAACAAGTCACCGTTACAAAGAGCATTACGATTCAGGGTGCAGGTATCGATCAGACAATAATTGAATCTCCCGATACGATTAACCTTACTAAAAGCGGTACCAATATAAAAAATCAAGAGGTTTTCACAGTCGTATACATTGAAACAGCGGGCTCCGGAACGGTTGTTATCAAAGATTTAACCGTAGACGGCAGAGATCAGGGGAACCTTGCTATGTTTGGGCCTCTTGAGGGAAATGGATATGCAAATGCAGAGGACTACGATTTTCAAGGGATTGGAGCATATAATTCCAATGTCACTATAGATACGGTAAAGGTAACAAACGCTCGGGAACTATTTACAGGTCCTACCACCCCCGTAAACATTCCAAGCGATTATCCGGCCGACCAGCCATCCGGAATGAATCATAATGAGGCCATCTTTGCGGAAAGTGCAGCTGGGGAGGAAACACATACACTTACAGTCACCAATTCCACTGTCAGCAAGTTCCAGAAAACCGGGATATTAGCTTGGGGACCAACGTTAGTGGTAGATATCAATAACAATACCATCCAGGCAGAAAAGACCCTGTGGACAACCGGAAATGGCATACAAGTCTCTTCATCCAATAATCGTGCAGGGACCAGCGGTTCTATTACAGATAACACCATAACAGGAATCGGACTTGTTATTCCAAAATCCGGAGAGGACGGATTCTATTTGAATCTAGGACAAAATGGACCGACTGCTGTCATGCTTTGGTCTGCGGCAGACGGATTTGAGATTTCAGGAAATACAGTCATCGGTCAAGGCGTCCCGTCATGGCACTATCACAATGCCTCTAATGACGGCGGCTACGGAAACGAGGGAATCGGTGTTTGGTTCAGTGACAAAGCGGTTATTGAAGACAATACCGTTTCAGGCTTTGACACGGGCATAATTGAATATGGTACATCCACAGCCGCAACGGTTTCAGAAAATGAATTGAGTGGAAATACCATTGATATATGGACGACAGACGGTGACGATCAGATTGAATTGTCTGATGGCGGAGTTGTCATCGCCTATATGCCAACCGATAATGATGTCGATAGGATTACCGGATTCACAACCGGTGATAAAATCACAGTAATCGGAGATGTTGTCGGTTCTGTAAATGGGATGATTGGAAGTAGTCCTATCATGGTAAAGGATACAGGAGGGAATGATGTCATCAATGGATATAGTGACGCTTCACCTGTTGTGACCTTTGACGGTGGTACAGTGACGACGGGCGACGGAACAAGCGTGGCGCCCCATTCCATGCAACTATCCGTTTCCGGAAACACAACCACACTGTACATCGATACAAATGCAATGGAAAACGCCGCCGAACTGACAATCAACTTGGACGGTGTATACGATGTTAAGAATTTCAAGCTAAACGGCCCTTATATCGAATATCAAAAGATTCAGCCCGATTACATCATAAATACAACAGCCAAACACACTTGGGCGAATGACAGCACGATTACGCTTGCTAATGACGGTGATTCGCTGCAACTTCTGGCAACGTCCTCCCCCCTCTCTAACACAAAAATCCATGTCACCGCAGCGGATGGATCTGTCGTTACAATTAGTGGTGGTGAGACTGTATACAATAATCTCCGTATAGAAGTAGACAACGATATTACACTGAATATCGATAATCTAAATATCACGTCCTACGAAAACTACCCTGCTCTCCAATTCAATAAATCAGATACAGACACCGAAGGCGTTACACTCCAGGTTTCGGGCACTTGTAATCTGAATGGAAGCGGTTGGGAATCAGCAATCACTTCCAAAACCGATCAAAGTCTTACCATAAAAGGCACCGGCGTACTTAATGCTACCGGTAGCGGCACAGACTCTGCTGGAAATGGAATTTACATGACAGGTACATCTACGCCTAGTGCAATAGGGGTTGGTGCGAAACTTCTTATCGAGGGTGGTGTCACCGTTAACGCCACTGGAGCAGACTCCGGTAGCTATTCCGGTGGCTCCGGCATTGCGATATCATGGGGTAGTCTGGAAATTAACGGCGCTACCGTGAATGCCAAAAATGGGACCAGTCAAAGCAATAGCTCGAGCGCTGCGATATCTGTTTCCTTTCCCGCTTATGACCACAATGTCGGTGGGAAGCTGACCATTATCAACAGTACTGTAACAGCCCTCGGCGGTTCTAATACCTCTATGCCAGGTGGAAAAGGTATCTATGCTGATAACAACATTACTATCACTAACAGTACTGTAACAGCTACCGGTGGCGATAGTACGTCATCAAATGGTGGAATCGCCATTTACGGAAATGAGCAAGACCTCAAAATTTCTGATAGTAACGTTACAGCTACTGGTGGCAACGGATATGTTTACGGTGCACATGCTATTTATAGCAACAATGGGACAATTACTGTTGATTCAGGTGCAAACCTTTCCGCCGTCGGTGGCAACGGCACAACAGGGGCCGGTGGTGTAGGCCTTAGAGCTGCAGGATCTGATGGTACAACAGTTTTTGGGAATACCGTGACAATTGCAAATAGCGCAGGAAATGTGTATATCCGTGGTGGCGAAGGTGCCACAACGCAAAGAGCATCCATCATGGGTAAAGATGTATATATCGCTACGGGCAACATCGGCCCTGTAGTGATGGAATCGGGTGCTGGTGGCCGAACAATTAAAAACAGTGTAGGCGGCGACGATGTTTATCTTGTAAATGCCTCCACCAGTCCCGCTGCGGCGACAACAATTCAGTCCACTGTAAACGGTGCTTTAGGTGGCAATTATATCTATAAGTCCATCGCAAAGAGTGATGGAACCGCCAAACTATGGCTTCCTTCCGGGTCACAAACCATTTCAGCATCCGGCTATCTGAGCAAAACACTCTCCGTTGTAGCGGATGATACGCAGACAAATGAGGTTTCACTAACACCTCGGCCATCTACAAGTGGATCAACTTCAAGCGGGTCAAATGATGAATCAAGTTCAAGTAAGACAAACGATACTTCCGTAATCGTCAATGGTAAGATCCAAACAGCAGGAACATCCAAAACGACAATCAATACGAATGGACAAACAAAGACAACGGTCACTGTGGACACGGAAAAGCTAGAGGATATCCTTAAATCCGAAGGCTCCGGCGCAACTGTTATTATCCCCGTCACTGACGACTCCAATGTTGCTGCGGGTGAGCTGACAGGAACGATGATAAAGAACATGGAAAACCAGGCAGCGACTCTCGTTATGCAAACCGATTCGGCGACATACACACTGCCCGCTTCTGAAATTGATATTAACACTGTTTCCGCTCAGCTTGGCACAGATGTGTCGCTATCGGACATCGCGGTAACCGTTGAAATCGCAAAACCATCTGCTGATACTGTTACCGTTGTCGAAAACGCGGCAAAAGACGGCGACTTCTCTCTCGTCATACCAGCGGTAGACTTTACAATCAGTTGTACTTATAATAAACAAACTGTGGATGTCTCGAATTTCAATACCTATGTGGAAAGATTGATCGCCATCCCTGACGGCGTCGATCCTGAAAAGATAACGACAGGTGTTATTGTGAAACCAGATGGAACGACATACCACGTGCCCACGCAACTCGTTAAAATAGACGACAAATATTACGCAAAAATCAATAGCCTAACAAACAGCACCTATGCAGTCGTCTGGCATCCCATTCAATTTTCGGATGTTACAGGACACTGGGCGATGAATCCTATTAACGACATGGGATCAAGGATGGTTGTAACTGGTGATGAAATTGGCAATTATAATCCTGACAATAATATGACACGCGCAGAATTTGCGGCAATCATTGTCCGAGCTCTTGGTCTAGCTCCTGGAACCGGCGAAAATAGCTTTGGCGACGTTTCTTCATCGGCATGGTATCGTGGATACGTCGAAACCGCCACCTCCTATGGCATTATCAACGGCTATGACAACGGGAACTTTGGCCCGAGCGATACGATTACCCGTGAACAAGCGATGACCATGATCACACGCGCCATGAAACTTACTGGCCTTGACTTCAATCTAACAGATGATGATGTCAGTGCGTTGCTTGAGACTTATACGGATGCTACATCCGCGTCTCCTTATGCTGAGGGTGGCATCGCCGCCTGCCTTAAGGCTGACATCACCACGGGTACAAGCAATACAACACTTTCACCTAAAGCTTATATTACTCGTGCTGAAGTTGCAGTTATGGTTGAACGATTGCTTCAAAAATCTAAACTTATTTAATCTAATGATTAGGTCGACAAAGCATATAGTTGACCTTTCATATACAATATATTGTTACGAACGCTTCTACGTAATCTATATATTGTATATGAATTTAGTGAAACTTGCTTTTTCGGGCGAATCATCTAATGATTAGGTCGACAAAAGCATATAGTTGACCTTTCATATACAATATAGTGTTACGAACGCTTCTACGTAATCTATATATTGTATGTGAATTTAGGGAAACTTGCTTTTTCGGGCGAATCATCTAATGATTAGGTCGACAAAGCATATAGTTGACCTTTCATATACAATATATTGTTACGAACGCATCTACGTAATCTATATATTGTATATGAATTTAGGGAAACTTGCTTTTTCGGGCGAATCATCTAATGATTAGGTCGACAAAGCATATAGTTGACCTTTCATATACAATATATTGTTACGAACGCATCTACGTAATCTATATATTGTATATGAATTTAGGGAAACTTGCTTTGTCGGGCTAATCATCTTATACTTTAAAAAGCGGGGCCCCATTCATAGATGGGGCCCCGCTTTTTAATGATATATAAACGTCTACATCTCGCCACTTTTCAACGATTTATTATTATCTTTTTGACTGCAATCTAAACATTGCAAGTTCAAATGATAAATCATATCCTTACGTTCTACAATGATTTCTGTTTTTTCCTTCATCTCCGGGTCATCTTTTAATAATTGTAATAATTCTTGTGTTCCATTCATTGCTACCGGATGTCCTACCGATTTTAACATCGTAAAGTCGCCGGCTGTATCTCCATATGCATAAGATGAATCTAAATCAATATCATAGCGTTCTACCAATTCATTTAATGCTATATTTTTATTTTTACTATCCCACATTGGCTTCACTTCTCCTGTATATATATCATTTTCTGTTACATATACGGATCCTACGAAGTCTGTTACCCCATACTTTGTAGACATTTCTTTCACCAGCTCATAAGGCGACCCTGATATTGTAAATACATGGTGTCCCTGGGCCTTATGCCATTCAATTTTATCCCTTGTATATTGATAAACCTTATCACCTTTTTGCTCTATAACCTTTTTTGCAATGAATTCTATTTGTGTGCGATGTAGTCCTTTAATCGTTTCTATATAGATTGCTGCTATCTTAAGTAGATAATTATCATAATTGCCTCGACGTTTATCCCACTTAACATATTCTTCTCTTACTTCTGAATACCATCGTGATTGATCAATGATATCACTCTTAATTAACTTCTTAAAGATTGCTGTAATCATTCCCTCTCTATATAATGTTCCGTCTATATCAAAAAAAGCTGCTGTTGTCATAGTTTACCTTGCCTTTCTCTTTTACTCATTCTCTATTGTATTCGGACCAATGTCTTCTCTATTGTCATCTTCCGTGTTCTCTGAATCTTCGCTGTCTATATCTTCATCGTCTTCCTCATCAACAATCAAGGTTTTAATTGTAATATTCAATCGATCATTATCCAGGAGATTGACTATCGGCAATTCATCATAATCCAAAGGATGTTGAATAAGTTTAACTACCGGTCTTAAGGGATGACTGGCATTAATTGCATGCACGACTGCCTTTTCTCCAGTCGACAAAATAACATAACTGCCTAATGGGTAAGGTAACACGCGACGTACGAAAAGATTGGCTATCTCAAAGTCATATTTGCGTCCTTTGCCTGCATTTCCCATAATATACTCTATCGCTTCATTCGGTTGAACCATATGATCCATGACTCCGGATGTCATTTTATCATAATCATTCGCTACCGCAATAATACGAGCATTCAAATGAATTTGGTCTTCACTTAATCCTAAAGGAAACCCCATTCCATTATATTCTTCATGATGTTGCAAAATTCCCATTCGGCTCGCGACGGGCAGAAATGTATTCTCTTTGATAAATTCATGACCTAACTCACAATGCTGACGATAATGTTCTGTTTCAGCCTCCGTAAATTCCGGTGAATACATGATAAGTTTTTTATCAATAAATGTCAGACCAATATCATGTAGCATAGCCCCCATCGCCAACTCTTTTAACATTTTACCATCCATATGCATGGCAACGCCGACTAATAGTGAAAGTATTGTTACTTGAATGGAATGTTGATATACAAATGACTTCATATTCTTAATATCCACTAATCCAACCATAGCATCTTTATTATACGTTAACTCATCAATCATATCTCCAATAACATTATCCAAACGATCTAAATACTTCTGATCCACCATCTTTTTTAGACGTTTATTCATGTTACTCCGACTTGATTCCATCTCACGAATACTTTGTTCTATCTGCATACGTACAGCTTGAAATACGGTTTTCACTTCTTTTATTGCCTTATTTCTAAGCTCCGGTCGAATAACATCTTGAATCTCTTCTTGACTATAGTGATCAAAGATATAAACGCCAAGAACCTGGTTATTCTTCAGTTTATCAATTAAGGACTCCGTCAATGCAACACCATTTTTCAGTAAAATACGCCCATTATCATCATATATCGTTCGTGCAACGATACTTCCAATTTTCAC
Source organism: Vallitaleaceae bacterium (assembly GCA_965140555.1). Lineage (GTDB taxonomy): Bacteria > Bacillota > Clostridia > Lachnospirales > Vallitaleaceae > UBA1351. Next base: position 875,461 of record OZ223259.1, read on the forward strand.
ACCACCTACCGGTACTAAACGCATCTCATCACCTCTTTATCTCGTTTTCATAACGGGCCGATACGCACCTTTTTGTTATGTTACCTATAGTATAGCAGAGAACCTGTCTATTATACAATAATACGAGGCAAAGACTTTATAATCTGTCTTTACCTCGTATTATTGTATGATTAGCTCCCTAATCATTGTATGGCTATAGGAAGGATTGCACTGTCCTCGTATTATTTCTTATCTTCAACTTCAACCGCTGCCTGTCCTGCTAGGTTAATGATACTCCATGGTTTGTTGTAATGGGGCTGGAAGAAGAAATCTACCACAGCCAAATCTTCAATCGTCATTTTATTTTGGATACATACAGACATTGTATTCATCATCTGTGTCATGTCAGCGTGGCTAATAATCTGCGCCCCTAGAACTTGATGACTTTCTTCATCATAGATCAATTTAAGCTTTACTTCATCATACGTCGGCATAAACTCGGGACGATTGTTATCCTCTGCTGTTACGGATTTAGCCTTTTTCCCTAAAAGAAGTGCTGCCTCTTGAGTTAAACCAGTTGAGGAAATATTATACCCGTATATTTTAATACCTGAGGTTCCTTGCGTTCCTAGATAAGGTAACTTTGGGGTGACTAAGTTCTTTCCTACTAAATATCCCATTCGAATAGCATTCGTTGCTAAAGGAATATAGCTATATGCGTCACTTGGGTTATGATAAACAGCACAACTATCACCTGCTGCATATACATTAGGTTGGCTCGTTTGCATATACTTATTTACCACAATTGCGCCGTTCTCCAATGTATCCAATTCACCCTTTACAAGGTGTGTATTGGGCTTAAATCCGATACACAAAATAACCATATCTGCTTCATAAGAACCTTTATCTGTTAACACCTTTGTAACAGCACCTGATTCATCCCCTTCAAAACCAGTAACACATTCTCCAAGAGCAAGCTTGACACCTAAGTCAGTAAAAGCGGCTTCCGCGTCATCAGTCAAGTCTTTATCCAAATATTTACTTAGAATTCGATCAAGCGCATCAATGAGGACCACTTCTTTGCCGTTTTCCTGAAAAGCCTCTACCAGTTCAACGCCAATATATCCGGCGCCTACAACCACAACTTTTTTTGCTTCTTTTGCCTGCTCAATAATCACATTAGAGTGATTAAAGTTTTTAGACAATAATATATTCTTGAGCTCCCGTCCAGGCAACGCCGGATCAATTGGCCATGAACCTGTGGTTAATATCAATTTGTCATAGCTATCTGTCATTATCTCTCCTGTTGTTAAATTCTTAACCTTCACAGTCTGAGCTTCATAATCTATATCCATAACATCATGTTCCATTTTCGTAGTAACGCCTAGATCATTTAAGGCTTCCGGCGATGAATAAAAGAGTCCTTCCGGATCCTTCACCACACCTTGCACATAAAGAGCTATACCACAAGATAAAAATGATATATTGTTATTTCGTTCATATACGATAATCTCTGCATCCTCATAGTCTTTAGCCGCCGTTACTACAGCCGCTGTTCCTGCATGAGTACATCCTACAACGATAATTTTCATAAACATCCTCCTTTGTTAAATAATAATCAAATACGATTATGTCAAATTCACGTCTTCTAGAAGACGCTAACAATGACATTATACATCAATCGATAATGATTTTCAAGTAGAATTATTTATTACCTACAAGCGATTAAATCGATATCCCACGCCCCAGACCGTTTCAATAATTTTGGGATGTGTATAATCTTTTTCAATTTTCTTCCGAATCTTTTGAACATATACCGGTACTGTTCCGATATCCCCGTACTCATCTTCTCCCCAAACACGTTCAAAAATTGTCTGCTTGCTATGAACAATATCCGGGTTCTTCATGAAGAACAAGAGTATATCAAACTCTGTCGTAGTCATTGTCACTTCTTTATTATTAACAAAAACACGTCTGGATTCTTCATTGATTTGAACACCATTAAATTCAATGACACCATGTTGTGTCGATACATTTAGCAAACGATCATAGCGCGATAACTGATTTTTCACACGAGCCACCAACTCATTTGGATTAAATGGTTTGGTCATATAATCATCGGCACCTAATTCAATTCCTTTAATTTTATCCATGTCGTCACTTCGTGCCGACACCACGATAAAGGGTATATTCAACTTTTCTCGAATCATCATTAATATATCATAGCCATTGATATTAGGAAGCATTATATCCACGATAATCAGCTGATATTGTTTTGTCATTGCTTCCTTTAATCCTTTATGTCCATCAGTCTCTATAGTGACCTCATATCCGTTAATTTCTAAAAAATCTTTCTCCAATGATGCAATTTGCATATCATCTTCTATAATTAATATTTTTGCCATTGCTATAGTTCCTCCTTGTTCTTCTTATCCAATGTAAAGGTGATTTTAGTCCCTTCACCTAGTCTTGATTCTGCAGTAATCTTACCTCCATGAGCTTCAACGAGTTGTTTTGCTATTGCCAATCCTAGTCCCGTACCACCGACTTCTTTATTCCGTGTTACATCTTCTCTATAAAAAACATCAAAAATCTGATCAACATTTTCCTCGCTGATTCCACGTCCATTATCTTGAATCGCTACTTGAACACCCTCTCCAAAATCAGAAGCAGTAATATGAATCTTAGGGTTCTCTCTATCACCATACTTGACCGCATTCGATAATATATTAGCCATAATTCGATATACCATTTTCCCATCAATAGGTATATATTTTTCCTTTTCAATGGACATTGTATAGGTAACTGCAATCCCTTCTTCTTCTAGTTCCAACTGCTTTTCTATAATAACATCTTGAAGAAATTCACAAATGGGTAACTCTTCAAAATTATATTGCATCTGGTTAATATCTAGTTTCGAAAATAAAAACAAATCATCAATAAGCTTATTGGTATATTGGGCATTGGACTCGATGATCGAAAGATATTTTTCTCTCTTTTCTTCTGTTTGTGCAACACCTGTTTGTATCGCATCCACATAGCCTACAATGGATGTAATCGGCGTTTTCAGGTCATGGGATATTCCCGCAATGAGTTCCTTCCTATTCTGCTCATAACGTTCCTTTAAGTCATTAGCTTTCTTCAATTCTACACTCATTCGATTAAAGGAAACAATAAGGTCTCCTACCAAATTATATTGGTCTTCTTCAACGGTATATCCATAGTGCCCTTTGGCAATTTCATCTACCGCACGTCTTAATCGTTCTAGCGGCTTCATTAAACGTGTTCTCATTTGTATAGAAAAGAATAACGTACTAAGCTCTTTTATTAGCATTACCGTACTGAAAATCACGAGAATAAATAAAGGAAGCTTCAATCTTACAAGCATGAACACAAGGTAAAAGATTACCAGCATAATTCCCAAGAAAAACAAAGGAATCCACTTTAAAAAGCGCTGCATTCGCTCAAATTCACGCATTGCTTGCTTGATTTCTTTTTCACTTGGGGGTGTATTAAAAAAACCGCTGATACGAATGGTATGAATAACGCGGTCCTTGTTTTTATTGTCTTTATTAGGTTCCATCGTAACTCCTTCTTAAACATAAGGTAAAAAATTAATCTATATACCATCATACCACGATAGTATAGTATCGTGATAAAAAAAGTTTTAAAATTCCTTTAAAAAAAGCATGGGTTGTTTCTAAAAACAACCCATGCTTTTTATCTTATAAATGACCTATTATTATTCGTGTTCTAGCTTAAAACGCTCCATTAATTCGTTTAGTAGCCTTGTATTATCGGATACTTCTTTTGCAATCGCATCCAATTCACCAATGATTTCTTTTTGCGTTGTCATACTTGCATTAATTTCTTCAGATGCTGCTGCATTTTCTTCTGTTACAGCTGAAATGGACTGTATAGCATGAAGCGCCATTTCTTTTGACTGATTAATACTGGTAAAGGATGTTTTGACGTCTTTCATCTTCGCTCCTGATTGTCGCGTTAAATTTGACGTTTCATTAAATGTCTCTCGAACATCCTGCATTTTTTCAAATGCCTGTTGAATGGATGTATTTGAGTAATCCATATTCGCTTTTGATGCATCAACACTTTCTGTTACCAAGCGAATAATATCATTAATTTCCTTTGTTGATTGGGTTGTCTGTTCTGCTAGACTTCGAATTTCACTAGCTACAACAGCAAACCCTTTACCTGCTTCTCCTGCACGCGCCGCTTCAATAGAGGCATTCAATGCCAGAAGATTGGTTTGTCCTGCTATTCCTTCAATAACAACAATAATCTCATTAATATTATTGGAATGTTCATTCAAATTATCAATATCAGAATTTAATTTTTTGATCACATCTAACGTATTGGTGAATTCCTGAACAAGTTCCGTTACCGATGTTTCTCCGACTTCCTGCTGGCTTTTCACCTTTTCAGAAAAAGCCATAACCTCTTCTGCCAGTTGATTACTCGTATCAATATGCTCATTCAATGCTTCGAGACTATATACACTCTCTTGTGCATCGCCTGCTTGCTCTTGCGCTCCTTGAGCAAATTCATCAATGGCATTAACGACTGCATCTGAATTTTCCTTGGTCATCGACGATATTTCCGTCATGTCAGATACATGTTTATTTAACGTTCGTGTAAATCGTTGAATTTCTTGAATCACTTGCATCAATTCCATTGATAAGTGTTGAACCGATTGAGCCATACTTCCGATTTCATCTTTACGTTTTGTCAACTGCACCATATTTGCATTTTCAGCAAAATTCAATTCTGAAACTTCTTTCAACTGATCATTAATGCGTCGTATAGGCCGTGTCAGGCTTATACTATATAACGTTGCACCAACAACACCAAGAACTAACATCAAAATAGCAACGCCGACGATAATCAACATATTTTGAGTAATGACTTGTTCATTTTCTATACGTTGATCCGCAATATAATGGTCAATATCATCAACATAGTTCCCTGTTCCGATAACCCAACCGAAAGGTTCATACAATTTTGAATACCCACGCTTCGGAATTGGTTCAGTTCCGCTTGGTCTTCGAAACTTATAATCTACATATCCGCCACCATTCTTGGCCTGACTTATAAATTCTTGTATAATATATTTATCATCAATATCTTGGAGATCCAATCGATTTGTCCCTTCGCTATCGCCACCTAACAGGACAATATTATTACCCTCTAAATCATCTGCCCAAAAATAACCGGCGTTATTTTCTCCATAAACTGCATTACGAATAATATCTGCTGCAATAAGTTTTCCTTCATCTTCTGTAATCACACCGGCATCTATTTGATTCACAATACCGTCTAATTCGTTAGTCACAATATCCACTTGATCTTTTAACATCTTGTCATATTGATCTCGCATATACGTTTCCATTGTACTGATGTTCTCATGCCCCGCTTTATTCAATGCATAGTATGAGAAGCCGCTGACAACCAAAATTGAGATAAAAACCAATAAATTCGTAATTAATATTTGCTTAGTCCTTAGATTCATAGCACAACCTCCTTTTATTTTCTATTCTAATCCATCATTAACTTGAGTCCTTTTACTTCATCACTCATTCTGTCTCGAACATCTCCGCTTGGATTAAAGAGGCTGTCATATCGATAGAAAGAATAACCTATATTCGAATCCACGTCATTAATAGTTTGAATCATTGACATGAGAATACGCTGACTTTCAATCCATTCATTGATTCCACCCTTTGCCCATTTGTCTTCCAATCCGACTTTATAAGCTGCTAAACCAATATACAAGTCGACATCTTCATTTCTTTTATTTGCATACCATTGACGCACTAGCGTTTCATAAGGGGAGGTCTCATTATCATATCCATAATAGATTTGAGGACATATATAATCCACATATCCTGAAGCAGACATCCATAAATCTACATCTATATATTGCTTCTCATAGTTGTTTGTCATGTTCCCTTGAGGACTTATTCCAAAGAGGACATCTTCATCATGTTCTTTTACCGTTGTATAAACTTGTCTGACCAGTGTATTCACCTGTTCTCTTCGCCACTGTGCTTGAGTTTCATTCCCATTTGACTGATACACCTCATAGTCATCCGCATCAAAACTCATATCTGTTGTCGGATAAAAGTAATCGTCGAATTGAATCCCGTCAACAGCATAGTTGTCAATAATTTCCGCAACACCTTCAGCAATAAGGTCACGAACGTCTTGTCGCGCAGGATTTAGATACAATCCATTTCCCAACTGAATGACCTCGCCGGTTCCTTCTTGATACCAAGATTCTATGACGGTACCTTTAGCTAACGGATTACGACTCACATTGCTACGAATTCGGTATGGATTAATCCATGCATGAATCTTTATTCCCCGCTCATGGGCTTTATCTATCATAATAGAGAGCGGATCATAACCAGGATCTTTCCCCTCCGTACCTGTCATCATATAGGACCATGGGAATACTTTTGAAGGATAGAACGCATCTCCCATAGGACGAACTTGAGCAAACACTGTATTAAGGCCTAAATCCTTCACATTATCCATAACTTTATCGATGGACTCAGAAAACTGAGCTTCAGATTTATTCTCTAATATTGGCTGCAATTCAAGGTAAGACAACCATATAGCACGTACTTGATCCGTGTTATGTGCCGTAGTCTCTCCTTTTGAGGGTTCTCTACTCGGCCCCTTGTCCGATTGTTCCTTGTCTTCCGAATCTTGATTCTCTTGGCTACGTGTCGTCTCATCTAAGGCTTCTAATGACTTATAGTCAACGACACCTTCCTGAACTAGATAATCAATTAATCGTTCTCCTGAATCTTTTCTATGTGCAAAGACAACTTGATACGATAGATGAACCATATCCGCTCGTGTTAACGTTGCTTGATTGTCACTTTCAAATCTGTCATAATCCTTATAATCTATAATTCCTAAGAGATTTGCTTTCTGTACTGCTTGATCCCATACAAAATCCCCTTGTTGGTCATCGTAACCTAAAGCCCTCAAAAGCATCGTCATATATTGATTGGCTGTAAGGGCGCTATCTGAGCCAAACTCAGTTGCACTCATTCCAATCATGATTTTATTGTTGTATAAAAAACGAATGTGGGGCTTTGCCCATTCATGAACATCCTGAAACGGAATCGACTGCGACATAAGAAATGCATTACTCTCTTGTCCAAGTAGACGTACTAACATAACGGCACCTTGACTTCGATTTGTCAACGCATCCAGTTCATATCCATTATCTGTTCCTTGAAAAAGCCCTAACATATGAAGGACATCTGCTTCTTCTTGGGCTTGATCTGTCTCTGCTGCCCATATACCTTGACTGAATACAAGCATCATCATGATAAAAATTGTTGCTTTTAGTTTAACTGTCATAATATTACCTCTATCTTGTGTTTATTTTTATATATCGTCATATTATCCCATGAACTTTACATCTATATCCTCAATACTAAAATGCCATTCGATGTATCTCCATTATAAGATATATTTCAATAAAAAGCGTGAATAAAATGTAAACCTTTCTATTTGCTATGTATTCATAAACGTTAATGGGATGCTTTTACGCATTGTCTTCTATGAATCTATATTACAAAAAAGAGACCGGAAACTCCGATCTCCAAATTCAAGTTTATATCTTACTATTTTTCGTTTTCATCAATCCAATCTTTAGCATCTTCTATCGCTTCTGCATGAGGTATATGTACATTAGTTTCCTCTTCAAAACTCTCTGCATCAAGAACCGCTTCAGTTTGGTTTGGATTATATTCTCTTTGTTTTTTATCTTCCATGTGACACTCTCCTTTACTGTGCATTTCTATTCGTCATTGACGTTTTTGATTCTACACCTATTATCGCTCTTTAAAAAGGAATTGTCAATAGTATATAATAATTATTATCCGTTACTATGTTCTACTTTATGAAAGATACCCTTCTGCTTTAAGCAATTCTGCAATTAACACAGCACCTCCTGCGGCACCACGCAATGTATTATGAGACAGACAAACAAATTTGTAATCAAATTGTCGGTCCTCCCGAAGACGTCCGACTGAAATACCCATTCCACGCTCATAATCCCGATCAAGTCCGGTTTGAGGACGATTGTCTTCTTCCATGTATCGAATAAACTGTTCCGGTGCTAAAGGTAGTTTTAACGCTTGAGGTTGACCGCTATAAGTATTCCAAGCTTGAATCATCTCCTCTTTCGTCGGTTTCTTTTCAAAATTTACATAAACAGCTGCCATGTGACCATCCAATACCGGAACTCGAATACATTGAGCTGAAACAAGCGGCTCTGTTGCATGAACAATGGCATCACCGTCAATATGACCCCATATCTTCATCGGCTCCAATTCACTTTTCTCTTCTTCGCCACCAATATAAGGAATAACATTATCAATCATCTCCGGCCATGTCTCAAATGTTTTTCCTGCCCCACTAATTGCTTGATAGGTGCAAACAATAATATCTTTAGGACCGTAAGCCTTCAATGCTTCTATTGCCGGGACATAACTTTGAATGGAACAATTCGGCTTTACTGCTATAAATCCTTTTGTTGTATTCAACCGCTTCTTTTGAAACGGAATGATATCTAGATGTTCGTTATTCACTTCCGGTATTACCATAGGTACATCCGGTGTCATACGATGGGCTGAATTATTCGAAATAACCGGGACTTCTGCTTTTGCATAGGATACTTCAAGGGCACGAATGTCGTCTTTAGGCATATCTACGGCACAAAAAACAAAATCAACTTCCTTGGCAATGGCGTCCACATCCATAGCATTATAGATTATCATTGGTTTAATCCACTCAGGAATAACCTCTTTTTGAGCCCAACGATTTCCTACTGCCTCTTCATAGGTCTTTCCTGCTGACCTGGGACTTGCTGCAAGTAATGAAATTTCAAACCATTCATGTTGATGTAGTAGCGTAATAAACCGTTGACCCACCATTCCTGTTGCGCCAATAATTCCGACTTTCAATTTTTGATTCATGATTATCTCACTCATTTCTCATTAGTTTTTGTCTTTCTTAGGAAGACATCTGTTTTTATCTTGTGGATATTTTACCACTCTTCCTATTTGAAGTCAATAACTATTCAATGCTATCAATGAAATTGTGTGTATCTTCAATCAAACCAAGTTGTATACCTGTTAATTCTTTGTACAACATCCCCGCTACATCACCGATTTGTTTATTTCCAATGACATAGCGTCCGTGGGCATCAACTAACTCCCCAACAGGAGATATAACCGCAGCTGTTCCTGTCCCGAAAACTTCTGTAACACGGCCATTTTTAATACCGCTAATAATTTCTTCTATATCCACAACGCGTTCAATGACGTCATATCCTTTGCTTTTACACAATATAATCACACTGTCACGAGTAATCCCCGGCAGTATGGAACCGGATAAGGACGGTGTTACGATTTGCCCGTCTATGACAAAAAAAACATTCATTGTCCCTACCTCTTCTACATGCTTATGTTCTTTGGCATCCAACCATAATACTTGTGAACATTGATAAGACTCACATTTTTCATGAGCTATAAGACTCGCCCCATAATTACCAGCCGTTTTTGCATAGCCAACACCACCAATGACGGCACGAACATACTCTCTCTCAATATAAATACTCACGGGATTTAATCCCTCATTGTAATAAGGACCCACTGGCGATAGAATAATCATAAACGTATACCCTCGTGAAGGATGTACTTTAAGGGATGCTTCCGTAGCAAAAATAAACGGACGTATATAGAGGGCATTTCCCTCGCCATCCGGAATCCACTCTCTATCTAATGACACAACCGCTTTAACCGCTTCAACAAAATCTTCTTCATTTATTTTGGGGATACACATTCTTTCATTTGAACGATTCATACGCCTTGCATTCATCTCAGGACGAAATAACAATACCTTTGCATCGTCACTCTTATAGGCTTTCAAACCTTCAAACGTTTCTTGTCCATAGTGTAAAATCATTTGAGACGGGTCCATTTGAATCGGTCCGTAAGGAATAATTCGAGGATCATACCATCCTTTTTCCTCTTCATAATTCATCACAAACATATGATCTGTAAATTGGGTACCAAAATCTAATGCCCCTGCCTCCGGCTTCATCTTTGGACATGTTGTCTTCTCTATGCGAATCTCCATATCATCTACTCCAATCCTATTCCGTTCAACACGCGCTACTTTTGTTCCTTAATCGCTACATTCAACTCTATCTTTCCTTCCGGAAATGACAAAGGAATTCCAATCATTTGACTATCTCCCACATTTAACGATAAGTCACTACTCAAAAAGATAGTTGGAGGTGTAATATCAAGCATAATTCCCATCTCAGAAAATACCGTCATGGCATTTCCCATCATCATATTCATCAATTCACCTAATGCACTCCTTGCCATATCATCTAACTCAGATACCGGCATTCCCATCATCATTTTCGAAGCGAGCTCCTTAGCAATACCCGTCTCCATTGCCAATATGATCTGTCCATGAAGCTGTCCTGTAATACCAAGCATCACAATAAAAACTTCATTCTTATATTTTGTCTCTGTCAAGAATGGCTTTCCAACCTCTAATTGTAAACTACATGTTTGCTCCAGCACAAAGGTTGAAGCACGAATTATCGGGTTTAAATATTCCACATTCATTTTCTTACCTCATTGTTTTCTTACGGAAATGTTTTTTTTTATTATCACACATTTTGCACGAATATTCAACGAAAAAAAGCCTTATCAATATTCTTGACAAGGCTTTCTTTTGCTATTCTCATATCTTTACACCTTTTCCGACAATAAAAGGGTACGTATTTTCACCTTTCAAAATTTTACCCTCAGACACTTCAACCTCTTTATCCAAAATTACATAATCTAATTTTGCATTCCTTTTGACAACTGTGTTTTGCATAACAATGCAATTATCAATGACCACGCCCTGCTCTACTTTAACGCCCCTGAAAAGGACACTGTTTCGAACCGTTCCTTCTATAATACAACCATCAGCAACAATAGAATTGGTAACTTCTGCTTCATCATTATACTTAGCAGGGGTTTCATCTTTGATTTTCGTAAATACGCGACCATTTTCCATAAACAGTTCCCGTCTGACCTCAGGATCTAACAATTCCATATTCGTTCTATAAAAAAGAGGTATAGAATGCATGGAACGCCAGTATCCATGGTATTGACACCCATGTATATGTAATGAATCTAACTTTTTAATAATAATATCCCGAACAAAATCATAATACCCTTGTGCAGCACTTTCTTCCAACAGTTCCATAAGAAGCGTTCGTTTTAAGATATAAATCCCCATAGATGCTAACTGTCCTTGAGGATTCCTAGGCTTTTCATATAATTTACGGATGCGATTTTCTTGATCCAACTCTAAGATTCCATAGAATCTAAGATCTTCTTCATTTAAATCACTCATATCACGATAACATAACGTTATATCCGCGCCTGCTTTTTTGTGATTTTCCAGCAATTCATTGTAATTCATTTTGTAAATGCAATTACCACTTGCAATAAGTACATATTCCGCTTGACTACGACGTAAGAACGTCATATTGTGATACATACCGTCAGCAGATCCTTTATACCATCCTGAATTTTCGCCAGAGAGATATGGTGGGAAGAAAAACAGACCACCGCGTCGTCGGTCCAGATCCCACTCCTTACCTGAACCCAAATGATCCATAAGGGAACGGTAACTGTATTGCGTGAGTATCCCGACTTTATTCACCCCTGAATTTATCATATTCGATAGAACAAAATCTATTGCTCGGTATCGTCCTCCATAAGCAATGGCTGCAACAGAACGCTTCGCCGTAAGTTCTTTCATTTTTTCATTTTTACCGCCGGTAATTATAATGCCTAATGTATTATTCATTCTCCTCACCTCCTGCTTGAACTGTAGCTCCTGAAAGTACCGTTAATTGTTTAAAGTCCTCAGGGGTAACGCCTTTTTCTATTACAACATTTTTGCCTAATACGGCGTTGGCAGGAATAATTGAATTTTCAGCAATGACCGTGATTCCACTATTGTATAAAGAGGGTTTTAGCTGATTAACAATCTCATCTCCAAAGCCGATATGCCCGTCTTCTTGAATCGTTACCTGCTCTCCGACAATCGATTTTTTAATATGTGCATTTTTCTTAATAACTGAGTTCGCCATAATAATAGAGTCTTCCACAACTGCACCGTCTTCAATATACACTCCGGGGAATACAACGGAGTTACGCACTGTTCCGTAAATCATACAACCTTCTGCAACAATAGAGTGTTTGACACTCCCACTAGGTCCGATATAATTAGCAGGCATCACAGGATTAACCGTAAATATCTTCCATACTTGATCAAACAAATCAAATTCCGGAACGCGCTTTATTAAATCCATATTCGATTCCCAATAAGCCTGAATAGTCCCTACATCTTTCCAATATCCTTTGAATCGATAGGCATAAGCTTCTAGTTTGTCATCAATCATTTTAGGGAGAATATTATGTCCAAAATCATGACTCGACTGTGTATCTTTCGCATCTTTTATCAAATAGTCCCGAAGTATCTTCCATGTGAAGATATAAACTCCCATCGATGCGAGATTATTCTTAGGATGCTCCGGTTTTTCATCAAATTCTATAACTCTATCTTCTGCATCTGTATTCATGATACCAAATCGATTAGCTTCTTCAATAGGTATTTCAAACACCGATATGGTTGCCGCTGCTTTCTTTTCTTTGTGATAGGATAACATTTTGGAATAGTCCATTTTATAAATATGATCACCAGAAAGAATAATAACATATTCCGGATCTTCTTTTTCTATATAATGAATATTTTGATAAACTGCATTGGCCGTACCTGTAAACCAATCACTATTGTCACTTTTCTTATACGGAGACAAAATTGTCAACCCGCCTGTAATCCGGTCCAAGTCCCATGGCTTTCCTATTCCGATATGTGCATTCAACTCAAGGGGTTGGTATTGAGTGAACACACCAACTGTATCAATTCCTGAATTTACACAGTTACTCAAAGGAAAATCGATAATACGATACTTTCCTCCATATGATACCGCTGGTTTTGCTGTCGTTGTTGTCAAAACCCCTAGTCTGGATCCTTGCCCTCCGGCAAGTAATAGTCCAACAATTTCTTTTTTAGCCATCCTTCCATCTCCCATCTCTGTAATCGGCGTATATGTTCATTTTACCATAAAATGCGTCAATGCGTACAGTCCTTTAACAACATATTATATATGGATTCTAGCTTTACCGGTTTTTCCATATAAGCCATTACATGATCGTTTTTTTGCGTTTCTTCCTGAGCCAACGGTGTATTCCCTGATAGAAAAATGACCTCGACATCGGGATTGATTTGTATGAGTTGTTCTAACACACTTGCTCCTGACATATGTGGCATAATTACGTCTAAAATAATACGATCAATATCTCTATAATGCTCCTTATAATAATTCACAGCATCTATCGGTTGAGAAAAGGATATAACTTTCATCCCTTTATTCGTTAAGTACACCCCTAATAACTCATTAATTAACGGCTCATCATCAACAACCATAACCCAAAGAGCTTTATCCTCTGAAACAACCAAAGTCTCCTGTTCACCCGTCATGTATTTCTCTCGATTTTGAATCGTATCTTCACATTTGATACACGGAATATATACCTCAAATGAAGACCCCTTATCCGGAACACTATTAACTCGAATACCACCCTTATGTTGTTTAATAACGCCGGCTACTGTTGCTAATCCGATACCTGTACCCATTTTTTTGGTAGAGAAAAATGGTTCAAAGATATGCTCAATAATATGCTCCTCCATTCCCACACCACTATCTGTAATCACCACGCGTCCATAGCATCCTTTTTCAAGTTCGCCCAAAGGCGTTACCAAACGTTCCTCCAATACAACACGGTCCACATTAATCTGTATCGACCCATATTCAACCAAAGCATCCTTGGCATTGATGCAAATATTTAATATGGCATTTTGCATGAGCGATGGGTCAACTTCAACTTCAATACTCTCTGTTTCTGCTGAATAGGTGATTTCTACTTCTTTTCCCATACTATGTTTAATAATTTCATACAAACTTTCTACCATTTGCACAAGATTTTTATGTTGTAGTTCCATGGGACTTTGCTTACTAAAGGCTAATAGTTTTCGAACAATATCTGAAGTTGTCTTAATAATAGTGTCAAGTCGCTTAATATCGACTCCCGCATCTAGAGGATTCTGATGTTCTAATAGAAGATCAACATATCCCCGCATCATCATCAACTGGTTGTTAATATCATGAGCAATGCCTCCTGCCAAGCGCCCTACTGACGTTAACCGTTCATTATGCTGGAGCATTTGCTCTGCTTCTTTTCTGGTGGTTATATCCATACATGTACCTGACATAATCCACGGCAATCCCTTTTTGGTAAATTTCATAACCTTCCCGCGGTCATGGAACCATACCCAACGACCATCTTTATGCCGCATTCGATACGTACTGTCAAACATTCTACTTCCACCATCGACTTGTCTCTCAATCTCTTGAATAACTGTTTGCTTATCCTTTGGATGCATGAGTGATACCCATGTATCAAAGGTTGTGGGCATAAGTTCTCGTGCCTCATATCCTAGCATATCAAACCAAAAAATATTATAATCGGTTTGCCCGGTTAAGATATTCCATGACCATGTTCCTATTTGCGCTGCTTCAACTAATTCCTGATAACGTTTGCTACTTTCCTCTAGTTTTTCCTGTATGGATTTTTGTTGAGTTAAATCGTAGAAGTAAGTTCCAATTTTACGGGTATTTTTTTCTTCGAAAAAGTACACATACGCCCTTATCCATCGCCATATTTCACCTTTATAAAAAAAACGTCCCAAAAGCTCTATATGTCCTTCGCCCTTTTGTATAAACTGTTGAACTTGACTCTTTATAATTTTCACATCATTTGGATGTACAGATTCCATAATATCATTTAAATCCATGTTTACAAAAAGATTGTAGCTTTCCATAAAGCGTTCGATATCACCTGTAATTTTAGTAATCCGCCACTTATCCTTCTTAGACCATATACAACGTATCATAGGGCCTAGTTGAAACAATGCATCGCTTTCATACATCATCTGCTTAGGTGTCAGCTTTTTCTCCAACAATAGCACAAATTCGTCCTCTGAAATTTTTAATAATTGAGCCTTGATCCATATTCCAATACGCTCAACGAACACTTGATGTTGATAGCGTCTGAGCCCTTTGAACATATGCGATTCTTTATTGATGGATTCAATCATATCATGAACATGAAGTTCTTCCATCATACATAGGACATTCTCTCGTGTATGCTCTAATCGGAATATAACAAATAAGCTTGTATCAACTTCTACAAACTTATAAGTGTTTCTATTTTCATGAGATTTAATACATTGGAATTGAATATATCCTGTAGCTTCAGTATAAACACTCTCACTATCTGTTATATCAAGCATTGGACCTCCCTGTCCTCACTCCTACTATAGCCTAAGACCATTATAACATACTCTTAAACTCGATGAAAGCTCTCTATCGGTCTTCTCGTATACTATTCGATATAAAGGCTATTGCCATCATTCCCGGTCCTACATGGGAAGCAATCGTTGCTGACAAGCAGGTTACTATGACAGGATTTGTTATGCCTGCAGCCCTGAAACTTTCAATAATACGCTCTGCTTCTTCCGGAAGATGTGCATGACCTACAACAATCATTTGTTTGTCATCCGACAGATTTTCCATTACTTTGTTCAGCATATACTTATAGGCTTTGGCCTTGCCCCTTAACTTACTAAACGATACTAATTTACCACGATGATCCATCGAAAGAACGGGCTTCACGGATAGCATAGTACCCACATATGCTGATGCCGCCGGTATTCGTCCCCCATTTTTTAAATGCATAAGATCGTCTACAACAAACCAATGATTGGCTTGCAATTTAATCGATTCTATATGTTGAAAAATCATCATTGTTTCCAACTCTTTTTCAACATCATGAACGGCTTCTATAACAAGTGCCGCCAGTCCTATTGATGCTGCCAATGAGTCAATAATATGTATCGATGCCTCTGGGTAATCTTCTTTAACCATATCAGCCGCAAGAAATGCATTCCCAACTGTCCCGCTTAGCCCTGAAGAAAGACCGATATAAATTATCTCGTTATCGTTCTCAATTTGCTTTTTAAAGCACTCGTAAAATGTCATCACATTAATCTGAGATGTTTTTGGCATTGTTCCATTATCAAGCTGTTCATAAAAAAATGTATGTGAAAACGTATCACCTAGATCGTCCACATACTCTCTATCCGCAATATTAACCGGCATTCCTAAAACAATTAAATGTTTCTCATGGGATCGGACAAAATCCAAACTGAGATCCGAACTTGAATCAGTTATGATTATCGTATTCATAGTTTTCCTCCCGAAATATATCTCCTTTCTATTTTACGTGAAGACCTTTACCTTGTAAAGCGAATTAACACGACCCATTTGCTCTATGAAAAAGTTATTGTTACTACATATAGAAGTCAACAAAACTAAATCTTCCGTCTTTTCCCCGCAAAGAATCCATGCTATAATAGCAGTATCTATCGTGTATTAGAGAAAGGAAAACATTATGCAATTATATGAACAATGGAAAGAGCTCGCATACAAAGAGCGTACTCCCGAAGAATATGACGCTTTCTGGAGCGACTATTTACCTAAAGAACAAGAAGTCTATACAACATTACTTCAACAACACGGCACTGTAACTGAAGGTACTATCTCTGATTTAGCAGCCACCTTCAATTTAGAACCTGTTGTCTTTGTCGGCTTTCTGGATGGAATTAACACCAGTTTAACCACAGCTATTGACCTCGAGCCGTTAACCGAAGACGATACGGTACGTTTATCTATAGACTTTCCCTTGCTCTATCACAATATGCTCGAGGCTACAGCAGAATGGCTCTATACCCTTCCCGAATGGGATGACATCTTGACTCCTGAAGAACGCAAGGGTATTAAGAAGGCTTACAACCAAAGCAAGATTGTTGTGAAAGACCGTAAAATCGGACGCAACGAACCTTGCCCATGCGGAAGTGGTAAGAAATACAAACAATGTTGTTTAAAAAACGCATAAGACCAATACGCTAGTATTATTGCTTAGGAGGCATAGGAATAAATTTATTCGTATGCCTTTTGTATTGTTTAAAATCTTTCCGGTCTTTATATTTCTCTTCTAACAACGGCACACCGGATACAAAATAGAGCAATAACGTCATAATAAGTGGTGATACATATAACGCTAAACTACTTACCGAATCAACCGCCATCGTGGTAATTCCCCACCATAAAAGCGCCTCTCCGAAATAATTCGGATGTCTTGTATACGCCCATAACCCTTCCGTCATCAATTGACCTTTATTGGATTTTCTGTTTTTAAATTTTCTTAATTGCCAGTCGCCGATAACCTCAAATCCAAAACCTACCAAAAAAATCACAATTCCGGCAATTAATAATCCGGACATACTATTGTTTGGTTTGGATATTCGATAAATTATAGGCTGCGCCACAACCAGCATAAAAAACATTTGAAGCATAAAGACTCTTAAATACGCCATTATATACGGATGATCCCCAAATTTTTTACGCATATCAACATATCGAAAATCTTCACCTTTACCTATATTCCGAGATCCAATATGCAGTGCCAATCGACTTCCCCATAAAATCACACATACAGGTAGTACATAATCAAGTCCTTCCGGGTTTGCTCCAGGTTCAATTCTCTGAATAACAGAAAGACCTATTGCTAAAATTGCAAATCCTAATCCCCATCCTATATCCACAATTGAATTATTATGTATTATTGTTGCAATAATAAAAAGAACTGTAAAATACACCCATAGAATACCTAACGACAAAACAATCAACATTCCATAACTCATCCTATCATCCTTTCTTTGGTTAATGTCTCCGTTCCTTTATTTTTTCTATAAATGACAGAGGTAATGTCTGTTCAACTGCAAATGCTACAGCCACAGCTCCTTCTCCGGCACTCATGGCAATAATCGTTGATGAAGCACATATATATGTAGGTTCAAATCCTAAGTGCTTTTCTAGAATTCTACCTATATTTTGGGCTTCTTCTTTTTTATCAACATAGACGATACTATACGCAGTAATCGTACATTTCTCATGATATTTGAGAATTTCTTTAATCAAGGCTTTTCGGCTACCGTTCTTGGACCAGGCCAGTCGTCCTAATGCCCCTTCTCCGTCTTTATTCAACGAGATTAGCGGTCTGAACTTAATCTTCTCTAATATATTACCCATCTTTACGGTAAGACGCCCTGAACGAACCATAGGTTGTAAATCTGCGATTCGAACAAGTATTCTTACATTGCCTCGGGCTACATTAAGGAAATCAACAACTTCCTGTACAGACTTCCCTTTATTTAATTCACCGGCTGCCATATATGCTAATAGACCTTGGGCTGCAGAGTTTTGCTTAGAATCGATTACATGGACTCTTTTACGTCCTTCATTCATCGGCTTTGCAACCTTCATAAAATTATTATAGGTTCCGCTTAATTTTCCTGATACATTAATGACTATAAGAGAGTCATAATAGCTTAATAAATATCTTAAACGATTATCTATGGTTGCCACATCCGGCTGTGATGACGCAACCGTCTCTCCTTGATTTACTGCTCTTATTACATCTTGATTATGAATGGTCAACTTGTCAAAATACTCACTCTCATCAATACTAATCCGCAAGGGTATTGTATGTATTTGCAACTGCTCAAGCAATGTTGGCGAGAGATCTGCAATAGAATCAACCACAATCCCAACTTGATGTTGACGGTGGTAAGCAACCTCCACCTGCTCTTTCATATCATCAATCTTTTGATATCGAATGGATCCTTGCTTTTCTAAGAGTTGTACAACTTCTCGCGGTTGATTCGTATGAATATGAACACGTGTGACCAGTTTATTCCCTGCAACCACAATAGCATCTCCATAAGGTTTTAAGATATCCTTAATCCTTACCTCCGGATTATTAACTTTGTATAACACTTCTGTACAATAGCGATATGCAGGTACTTCATCTCCTACATGATTGTGCTCATGTACGCTTCTAATCTCATCTTCATCAATCTCTTCATCGGCCATTTCTTCTAACTGAAGATGCGTCTGTCGACTTTTCAAAAATTCCAGCATACCTTCAATAAATAAGACAAAGCCTTTGGCTCCTGAGTCAACAACTCCCGCTCGCTTTAGAATATCTAATTGTTGCTTTGTATGATCTAATGCAATGGTAGCTTCTTTGTAACCATATTCAATGACATCAATAAAACTTTTACCTTTTGCCCGCTCCAACTTCAATGACTCTGTAAAAATGCGAATAACTGTTAATATAGTGCCTTCTACCGGTTCTCCCAATGCTTCATAGGCAAAATCCAACGCCTGCTGATTAGCCGAAACAAAATCATCAATACTTACGTCTTCTTGACTATTGATTCCCTCACTGATACCTACAAAATATTGTGCAAAAATAACCCCCGAATTACCTCTAGCACCACTTAATGCAGCCTCAGCAAGTATTCCAAAGGCTTCCTTAAAATTATAATTGTCGTTTGCTCTATATAAAACAGCTTTCATTGTAGAGAATAAATTGGTTCCGGTATCTCCATCAGGTACCGGAAACACATTAATCTGATTTAAATACTCTTTCTGTCCCATGACATTTTTTGCTCCTGAAAGGTAAGCATAATAAAGTCGTTTTCCCTCGATAGTTTCTGTCATTCTAGTCCTCCTTAACATGTTCTCTCATATATATATAATCCGGCGTTGTATTATTAATTAATAATAATTATTACTCATCAATTATACCTTATTCTTTAATTGGTATCAATCACGAAATAAAGCTAGAAAAATTATGTAAACTTTGCTAAAATAGAATAAGTTTAACGCATCACTGCGACATTGCTTTCTCAGATAAAAATAATGAAAGAAGGTATTACTATGAACACTCCGGTTATAGAAACGAATTTTGCTTTTGAATTCATTTACAACCTAATGGGGATTGCTTATTACGAAACTAAAAACCCATCCACCGAAGATTTATCCACACAACGTTTTGCCCATTTTGTGACGGGTTACATTCACGAAATCTATAATGATATTCCACATATGGTCCGTAATGACATACACTTGTTCTTAAATGATTTCAGTAGCTTCTATGTTTCTTTATTACATATAGTTATTAATGAAACGATTCAAACACCTTTAGAACTTATAGAACGTCTTCGCAATATGGATATACATGAATTTTTAAACCTCTATCTAGAAGGAAATGAAATTCCACTCCAAACAGATTCCCCTAAAGACGCGTTGGATTCAGCTTTGGATGAGCTCACTAAATCCCGTCATGACTTAGCTAAGGATAAGGAACTCTTCTATGAATTTCTTGAGTTTGGTAGCGTCATCATGAAACGACTTGACGAATCTTTTTCCTACTATTACCGCCATTTTTTCCAACCACAAGAAGCCGAATTGGATCGCCAACTTAAACGCCTTCAAAAACATCATCAAATGATCTATGATGATAATCCTGAAGGATTCATTAACTCGATTCTTTTTCAAAGCAAGGAGTCTCTCAATGATTCGCAAACAGAAATCCATATCTACCTAGGCTATTATTATGGTGATCGAATTTCTGTCGCCTACGGAAGCAAGCATGAAGTATATTTTTTCTATGGCGCAAGCGCCGAGAAAAAACTCTATTCCGAAAACCACCGTATCCAATATGATGAGTTAATCAAATCCTTAGCCGATGATACACGACGTAATCTCATACGGTTTTTAATGAATTCCCCTCATTATAATAAGGAAATAGCTGATCATCTAGGCATCACTACTGCCACAATCAGCTATCATATAAGTCGTCTCGTTGATATAGGTATTATCCACTTGAAATATCAAGAAGGTAAACGTATATACTATCAGGTAGATATGGATCGATTCAATCAATTATTTGATGGTCTACGTCGTTATTTGATTTCGTCTGTAACCGACTACTGATTCAACAAACGCTCAAAACTCATACCATATTGATCAGCAATCCTTTTGGCGTAACTACGACCTAGCGGTTTACCCATTTCAATTTTATAGGGTGCATGCTCCATATCCCGACCTGCAATGAAACTTATCGGTTGCATGTTCGGGATTTCTTGTTGTATAGAATCTGAAAGTTCATGTAAATGGGTATTAAATATCACATAACTTTTCTGATCATATATTGCATGAAGGGTTTCTATTGCAATTTGCAAACTTTCATGATGGGATGTTCCTGAAAAAGATTCATTCATAAAATAAAAAGCCTGTCCATCTCCCGCGTCATAAAGCATTTTAAATCGACGACATTCTTCCCCCAATCGGCCATATTCCACCGTATCTTTCTCTTCTCTAGGAAAGTGTAGATAGATACCGGACACATAAGGTAACATCGCTTTCTCTGCGGGCACAGGAAATCCCAATTGGGCAAACCAGATACATTGTGCCAAAGCTGTCGTTATCGTCGTTTTCCCTCCTCTATTTGCTCCTGTAAGAATCAGAATCCTCCTATTCTCATCAAAGGATATACTGTTATTTACAACCAATTCCTTATCTTTGGTATACCCTAGTTGCAAATTGTACAGTCCTTCAATGGCTCCTCCCGTTTTCCACTCAGGAAACGTCCATCGATGCCCTCGTTTCTTTAACTGCTGAACATGGCGATAACCAACTATATAATACGGTAATTCCATTTTCATTAGACTTAAATATTCCAAAATCTTCTCAATAAACTGATCACAAAAACGAATCAACTGTAGCATCGCCGGTTCAATAATCTTCTCCAATTGGTTCAGCGCATCCGGCGGTGCAATAGACTCTCTGGCAAAAATTTTACGCGGAATGAGCATGACTTCTCTTACGCCCTTACCTATATAATACTCCATTTTTTTATTAAAGCGACTGTACTTGAATTCCTCTTCGCTTAATTCAAGCAAAATCGCTTCTATCGGTTGTAAGTACTCATCCAAATTCAAGCCGATTTTCATACTCTTTATTTCAGATTGTAATGTTTTGATATGATGTACATCTTCCAAAAAAGCTTCATATATTGATGAGGAAATAATCTCTTTATACATCTGATGCAATTGTCGTAGTCCATCGGAAGCCAGTGGCAGTTTTTCAAGTGCTGCTATTGCTTGTCCAACCATTTTATGAATGAGCAACACCTCTTCCATACGCTTCATCAAATTATAAACTGTTGCCTCTTTTTCAAAAGCGAATTTACTCATCGTTAAAAGATGGTATGCTTCCTCTCCTACGCCATAGAGTTCAAACAGTATATCCTCATGGTCTAAAAACTCTTTCATAATCCCTTGCCTGTAAACCGTATCTTTTTGGTGTACAGGATACTCTTGAATCAATGCACGTATGTTAATTTTATCCTCACTTTGCAAAATTTCTTCCAACACATCAATGGTCATATCATCCATATCATCATCTGATAGTCGTCCGGTTGCAGACTCTCGACTGTGTTCCCAAAGTAAACTAATTCCGACAGAAGGCAGCTGATTTATAGGCATCTCTAAACGCATTTCTCATCACCTTCTTTCTCTTTACCTGTCAATTGACTATACGTCACCCCATATCTTGATGCAATTTCCATAGCATAACTTCGCCCTAACGGTTTACGCACTTCCATTTCATAACTGATTTGATGATTATTCATCTTCGTCACCAAACTCTTAGGATATTGAGGTGTATGTATTAAATGTTCCTCCGTTTGTTCGTCTATCCAGTGCGTAACTTCATCATATAATTCATGTAGATGCGTATTATACACAAAAGGTATCCCCTTTGACAGCAACGCTTTTACTGCCTCTGCCGCTATACTCAAACTCTCTAAATGACTCGTTCCCGCAAAGGATTCATTCATCAA
The DNA here is from genome assembly GCA_965140555.1 of Vallitaleaceae bacterium. Taxonomy (GTDB): domain Bacteria; phylum Bacillota; class Clostridia; order Lachnospirales; family Vallitaleaceae; genus UBA1351. The sequence continues at coordinate 898,500 of OZ223259.1, forward strand.
GACTAACGTTCTGGGATTTGTTTCTTTAAATAGTGCGACAAACATCTCACATTCTTTTCCAAATTTACCTTTATCCAGATTTTCTTTCTCAGACACGGGAAAATGGGATAGAATATTATCTGCCAATCCCATATGTGCTGACGCTGCGGGCACATAAAGACCAAGTTGTCCCAACAGTTGTATCTGCCCGATACATTGAGTGAACGTTGTTTTACCGCCTCGATTGGCTCCTGTTATAATATAGGCTTGATTGCTTTTATCCATGTCAAAATTATTAGTAATAATCGTCTCTTCCTGATCTCTCAATGCAAGATTGATATTATATCCCTTTATAAAATGTAAATTGTAGTCTCCTTCATGAAAGGTCGGCTTGCACATTGGCAACCCTTTGCTTTCCATCTGAGTAATAAGCCTGTGACCAGATTCATAAAATGTCACTTCATCATGTAGCTGAATAAACGGTGTAATATCCATGCGGGTATATGTTTTGACAAAATTCTCCATCTTAGGTTTATGTTCTCTTAATGCATACTCAATCTCTTCCAATACTTTATAGTTTAAACGTCCGATACGAAAAACAGGCACATAACTGGCTATCCGTTGTCCTAAGAACTCCGGATTTAAGGACAAGGTGTCTGATACATGCCTGAATGCTTTTGGATAACGGTGATGATGCGTTTCAACACTCGTCACCTGAGCAAACTTCGGACGAAGTCCTGATGTCATATTCACACTCAACACGGCACTTTTAATTTGAGAAAAAATATATTTGATTTCGCGTAAATCTTTTTTCATTGTTTTAAATGTATCCGTTTCCAGATTTCTTTCCACATCTTCTTTCAGACACAAAAGACCTTGAGACGTCAGCGGATAAAACCTTAGAATTTGGTTTAGCTCCTCTAACGCCTCAATAGATTTTTCCATCAATATCACCAAATCAATAATACGATACAAATTGGATTGCTCATATAACTTTGCATTATATAATGGTTTCAAATCATAAAATCGTTCCAATGCTTCCGATAACTCCTGCATCAGACCTTTATTTTGATAGAAATCTTCCAATATTACCTGGCGATAGTGAATGGTCTCTTTGTCCATGCATAATGAAAAAAGAATCTCATCATTTGCAAGGAGTCTATCATAGACTCCTTGCAAATTGAGATTCTCAATAATCTGTCGATCTAACGTATGTCGATTACTCTCCGGCAACCATATGATACTATTAAACTCCATTGTCTCTCCCTACTGACGCAATGTCATCTCTTCCTCTTCAATCTTGAACACATAGTTCAAATAACGCGCAGTCTGGAACAAATAATCGGCTAATCGATTAATGTATTGATAATCCACAGGTACTTGCTGAATGACCTTTTGTTCCAATAACTCCTCAACATGCCTTACAAATACACGTTCACATCGCCGTGTAACACTCCTTACAACGTGGGTATATGTTGCAGTTACATGTCCGCTCATATAAATAAAATGATGTAGAACACCTGTTTTTTGCGTCATTGTATCAATACGCTGTTCCAAATAATCAATTTCTTCTTTGGATACAAGCTCCTGTCCGAATCCTGTTGTGACATCACTCCCTATGCGAAACATTGCATATTGTATGTTCGCAAGATCTTTGCAAAGCACATCAAACAAATCCCGGTCCACATTATCAGCCAAATTACTGACTTCGTTATTGATTAGGCTTCTTAAATGCCCGACTCCACTGTTGATTTCATCAATACTGCCTTGAAGTTCAATCAGCAGACTTCCTTTCGATACTTTATCTCCATAAAAATTGGAAGTTTGACCATAATCACCTTGTCTTGTATAAATCGGCATTTTTGCCTCCTTTTTCTAATGTAGGCTATAACTCGCTTGTTCTATGCGCATCATATCCTCTTTCGTTAATTGTATATCTGAAACGCCTAGTGCACATCGAAGCTGTTGTGGATTTCTAAGTCCTACAATAGCACCCGTAACAGCCTCATGTTGTAATGTCCATGCAACTGCCACTTGCGGCACTTGGCATCCTTTTTCCTGTGCTATTTCCTGTAATGTATCAACGACTTGCAAATGCACTGATAATTGAGGCTCATTAAACGCATCGGCTGATTTTCTCCAATCATCTTCCGGCAGACTAAGGATACGATCACGCGTCATCTTCCCGGTTAGCAATCCACTCGCCATTGGTGAATAAACAATCGTCCCAATTTGATGTTCTTTACAATAAGGTAAAATATCGTTTTCAATATCCCGTGACAGCATATTATAAGGCGGTTGTAGTGATGTTATCGGCGCTATATCCGCTATCCGTTCCATTTGACTCACCGTGAAATTGGATACACCAAGATAGCGAACCTTACCTTCTCGAACCATTTCTGACATTTCTGCCCAGGCTTCTTCTATGTCTTCTTCCGGATGTGGCCAATGAATCTGTAACATATCAATAACATTGACGCGTAGACGTCGCAGACTACTCTCCACTTCCTTGCGAACACTCTTAGCTGTTAATTTGTGTTGAATTTCATTTTTGTCATTCCATGTAATTCCAAGTTTAGTAAAAATCAACGGTCGGTTATGCATATGTTTTAATGCTCTTCCGATAACCTCTTCACTGTGTCCGCATCCATAGATAGGTGCCGTATCAATCCAATTAATGCCTTGATCCACTGCTCGAATAATGGTCTCAATCGATTCATTATCTTTTTGATTTCCCCATCCTAGTCGTCCGGGTCCACCTATAGCCCAAGTACCCAATCCTACTTGTGAAATTACTAAGTCACTATTTCCTAATCGTTTTTGCTTCATAAGATACACCATCCTTTGAATATATACCCATAAGTTGTGCATATAGTCCATCAAAGTTTGTAGCGGTTATATCTGCCTGGCTCTCCAAATGTACCCCCGATGAGAGCGCCTGCCCCCCAACCGCAATGAACATTTCCGGCTTATGCTGTTGGATGATTTGCATCAGATTATCAAGCGCATCAAGATGATAGGTCAATGTTGCTGAGATAGCAATGAGTGCAGGATTCATTTTATCGAGAAGATCAAGAACCTCCTTCGTCGGTATACGATTACCGATAAAAAAGGGATCAAATCCTAGCAATGCAAAATAGTCTGCAATCATACGTATCCCAAAAGTGTGCGATTCACTTGATAAGGACATACAAATCACTGTTCTACCTTTTCCAATCGGATATAGCGGTTCTAATATCGTCGTGGAAATACGTGAAATCATTGTATAAAAAACACTCGATATGAAGTGTTCTTTAGCAACAGAAATCTCTCCGTCTTCCCAAAGTTGTCCTGTTCTAACAAGCAACGGTACAAAGACTTCCTCGTAGATCTGGATAATTCTTACGCGATTCATCTCAAGCGATGTCATCAGTGCAATGGCTTCTCGATCTTTTTCTGATAATAGTAGCTGCCACAACTCTTCTTGCAATTGGGCTAAAAAAAGACCGTCAAACCCTGCCTCTGACTCCGACTCATGTGAGCGTCCTAAAAGATAGTCGATGGATGTATAAAATTGGTCCGCAATGGATGCCAATATATCTTGATTAGGAAAACGGGTCTTCTTCTCATAATTAGCAATAGTTGTCTGTCCAAGACCAAGTCGTTTGCCTAATGTCTGCTGACTCATATGATGTTTTTTCCTTAAATCCTTTAATATATCACCAAATTCATTCACTGTAGCCACCTCGTTCTCCTATTATATCACGCCTCGTGATGTACTAACAAGATACGCCGTGCCTCTTCTTGTTCAATCTAATATATACCGCCATATTCACCAAGTTCTTTATGCAAAATAAAGCCTCTATAACATAGTACGAGACTTTGCACCTTTTCGGATTCCTTTTTCAGTTGTTCTACAGCTAAACATTATATAAAAGAATAAATGGTTGACTCTTTTCATACCTCGTCTCCTTTATATCCCTATTAAACTTGAACTCTCTCAAATATGGTGAAATTGCTTAACATTTCTGTTAATTTCATGTAATCTTTTGTGATACATCTATCATATCATAGGTTCACCGATTAATCAAAGAAAAGAACGGTTGCACCAAATGAATTTGTGTGATAAACTTTATCAAGTTATAGTTTTTTATTAGATTTAGGTCGTGGCTAATGTATCGATTCCTTCAGTACATGACCGATAATGGAGGTTCACAGTGTTAAGTGTAAATAATGTCAGTTTAAGATTCAGTGATAAACAACTTTTTAAAGATGTTAATCTGAAATTCACCCACGGTAACTGTTACGGTATTATTGGTGCAAATGGTGCCGGAAAATCAACATTCCTTCGTATCTTATCCGAAGAAATCGAACCCAATACAGGTGATATTGCCATTACACCCGGCGAACGATTAGCTGTATTGAAACAAGATCACTTCCAATTTGATGAAGAAACCGTTATGGACACTGTCATTATGGGTCATGACCGCCTTTATCAAATTATTCATGAGAAGGAAGCATTATACGCCAAAGAAGACTTTACCGAAGAAGACGGTATTAAGTCGGCTGAACTCGAAGCAGAATTTGCGGAATTAAATGGATGGGATGCAGAATATGACGCTGAGAAATTGCTCATAGGATTAGATATTCCCAAAGATATGCATACATTGAAAGTCGGTGATTTAAACGGTTCCGACAAAGTCAAAGTATTACTTGCTCAAGCCTTATTTGGTAATCCACACATTTTATTATTGGATGAGCCTACAAACCATCTTGACTTTAAGACCATTATGTGGCTTGAAGATTTTCTCATTGATTACCCCAACACTGTTATCGTTGTTTCCCATGACCGTCACTTTTTGAACAATGTCTGTACACATATTGTGGATATTGATTTCCAAAAAGCCAATATGTATGTCGGTAACTACGACTTCTGGTATGAGTCCAGTCAATTAATGGCCCGTATGGCATCCGATCAAAACAAAAAAGCAGAAGAAAAAATTAATGAATTAAAGGCTTTTATTGCCCGCTTTAGCTCCAATGCATCGAAAGCCAGACAGGCAACTTCTCGAAAGAAAATGCTTGATAAAATTAAAATAGAAGATATAAAACCCTCATCACGACGTTATCCTTTCGTCAACTTTGCTTCTGAGCGAGAAGTCGGCAAAGAGATTCTACGTGTGGAAGGATTATCTAAGACCATCGATGGTGTTAAAGTTCTTAACAACATTACGTTCACCTTAAATCATAACGATAAAGTCGTTGTATTAAGCCGTAATGAATTAGCACGTACGACATTATTCAAAATTCTCATGGGCGAAATGGAACCGGATGAAGGTGAATATAATTGGGGTGTTACCACAACGGTTGCCTATTTGCCAAAAGATAACAGTGAATACTTTGAGGATTGCCATATGAACCTTGTGGATTGGCTCCGTCAATACTCCAAGGAAAAAGATGAATCGTTCATTCGTGGATTTTTAGGTAAAATGCTATTCAGCGGTGAAGAAGCCCTCAAAGACGCTTCCGTCTTATCCGGTGGAGAAAAGGTTCGGTGTATGCTATCAAAAATGATGCTCTCCGGCGCCAATGTTGTTATACTAGATGAACCTACAAACCACCTTGACTTAGAATCCATACAAGCTGTCAATGACGGTCTTATTGCATTCAAAGGAAATATTCTCTTTTCCTCACATGACCATCGTTTTATAGAGACTATTGCAAACCGTGTATTCGAAATTACACCAAATGGTCTTGTCGATCGTTTATCAACCTTTGATGAATATCTAGAGAATGAAGCGCTTCAAGAAGAAGTTAATAAAATGTACGAATAAACCCTTTTCTAAAACTAAAAGGCGGTTACATCGGCAATATATAGTTGCCGACGTAACCGCCTTTTTTCTATTTCTATTCGTTCACTGCAATCATATCCAAAAGAACTTTATTCAATATTCCTCCGGACAGATAGTAGTCTATATCAACAGCACTGTCTAAACGTACTTTCACAGGTACCTTTTGATTTGTACCATCTTTATGGGTAACAAGAACAGTTGCCAGTCCCATAGGTTTTAGCGGTTCTAAATCAACAACCGAGAAACTCTCATAACCTGTCAGACCCAATGTTTCCATGGTATCTCCTTCTAAAAACTCTAAAGGTAAAACACCCATTCCTACAAGATTACTTCTATGAATGCGTTCGTAACTTTCTGCTATAACGGCTTTGACGCCTAATAATGTAGTCCCCTTAGCCGCCCAATCTCTAGAACTTCCTGTCCCATACTCTTTACCTGCAAGCACAACAAGAGGAATACCTTCTTGCTTATACTCCATGGCTGCATCATACACTGCAAGTACCGGTTCATTTTCACCTTTTGATGTATAGCCACCTTCTTGACCGTGAGCCAATCGATTACGAATTCGAATATTGGCAAAGGTTCCTCGCATCATGACCTCATGATTCCCTCGACGAGAACCATAAGAGTTGAAAGAATATACAGGAACGCCCATTTCTTTCAAATAACGCCCTGCCGGACTATCTTCTTTTATTGCACCTGCCGGTGAGATATGATCCGTTGTAATAGAATTCCCAAGAGCCAAAAGGGCTTTTGCACTCAATACGGACTCAGCCTTCTGTTTCTTCTCCAACGTCGTGAAAAACTCCGGTTCACGTATATAGGTTGATGTCTCTTCCCAAGGGTAAAGCAGACTATCCGTTATATCGATGGCATTCCATTTACTATTGGCGGATTCCACATTTTTATATCGTTCTTCAAACATGGTATCTGTCACGGTCGTCTTAACAACATTATATAAGTCTTCCTTCTTAGGCCATAAATCTTTTAAGAACACTTCCTGTCCATCTTTATCCACACCTAAGGCTTCCGTTTCAAAATCAATGTCTACACGACCGGCCAACGCATAAGCGACCACTAACATAGGTGATGCCAAGTAATTTGCTTTAATGTGCTGATGAATACGTCCCTCAAAATTTCTGTTACCACTTAATACCGACGCCGCAACCAAATCGTTATCCACAATAGCTTTTGTAACATCGTCTGCTAAAGGTCCGCTATTACCGATACATGTCGCACATCCATAGCCAGCGACATGAAATCCTAAAGCTTCAAGAGGCTTCATAACCTCAGCCGCATTAAGATAATCCGTTACGACTTGTGAACCCGGTGTCAAACTGGTTTTTACATAATCCGGAACGGTTAACCCGCGCTTTACTGCTTCCTTCGCAATTAAACCCGCACCGATCATAACTGACGGATTCGATGTATTCGTACAGCTAGTTATCGCTGCCAATACAAGGGATCCATGGGTTAAGGCACCCTTTTGAGATGTTTCCTTATCTACCTCTGCCGTTGCCACACCATATCCGCCATCTGCTACCGGTTTCTTAAGGCAGTCATAAAAGGTGTCTTTCATAGAAGACATGGGAATTCGATCTTGTGGACGCTTGGGTCCTGCAAGGCTAGGTTCTACTTGGCTTAACTCAATGTGGATATGTTTGCTAAAGGTAACTTGATCGTCATGTTCTTGACCGTAAAGACCCTGTTTCGTCAAATAAGTCTTAATTAATTGTATATGTTCTTCATCCCGACCTGTCAAACGCATATAGTCTAATGTCTCATCATCTACAGGAAAATAGCCCATCGTTGCACCATACTCCGGCGCCATATTCGCAACCGTTGCTCGGTCCGGTAATGAGATGCGTGTAACACCCTCACCATAGAACTCAACAAACTTACCGACAACTTTTGCTTCACGTAATCGCTCCGTTACTGTCAATGCTAAATCTGTAGCTGTGACGCCTTCACTTAAAGCACCTGTCAGCTTAACACCAACAACCTCGGGGGTATTAAAAAACAGCGGTTGTCCTAACATACCGGCTTCTGCCTCGATACCACCAACACCCCATCCAAGGATACCGATTCCGTTAATCATCGTCGTATGAGAATCCGTTCCGACAAGCGTGTCAGGATATAATACAGCTTGTCCGTTCTCTGTATTTTTTGTAACAACTGTCGCTAAATATTCCAAATTAACTTGATGAATAATTCCCGTCGCAGGAGGAATAACCCTAAAATTTTCAAAGGACGATTGTGCCCATTTTAGAAAACGATACCGTTCTTTATTTCTCTCAAACTCTCGGTTTACATTAAACTCAAGAGCACCTGCATGTCCGGCTTCATCCACCATCACTGAATGGTCAATAACCAAATCGACAGGCACACGTGGATTAATTTCAGACGGGTCTTTCCCATGACGTTTAAGAGCCTCACGCATAGCAGCCAAATCAACAACTGCCGGCACTCCGGTAAAATCTTGAAGTACAATACGTGACGGAATAAATCCCACTTCTTGAACATCCTCATTTTTTCCCCAGTGAATCAATTGTTCTAAGTGTTTATCATGAATCAATTCACCATCATAATGGCGTAAGGTATTTTCAAGTAGAATCTTAATCGACTTCGGCAAGTGATTAAGGGATTCCTTTTCATGCACCTTATCTAAGCTGTAATATTGATAGGTCGTATCGCCTATCGTAAGTGTGTCCAACCATTTTGTATTATCCACTTGTAATCCTCCTTTATCTAATAAGCCACTGTGCCAAGGTCGCCGTTACTATCGACAGCACTATCGGAACCATCGTTCCTCCAAATCGATAAGCTACTAGTACCCCTACACTAAAAGCTGTTAAACTAATAAACCAATTATTACCCACACTTGTTATAACTCCCGGGAAAATCAAAGCCCCTAACATAGCATAAGGTACGAATTCAAGAAAGCGTATGAGAAAAGCCGGTATTTGGAGTCGGTCCATAATCCAAAAGGGAGCCACTCGTGGGATATACGTAACAAGTAACATCCCCACAATAAGAAAAACATACTGCTTAACCGTCAAGATTATAACCCCCTCGCTCTTTCCTATGACTTAGTACATACCCGAAGAGTGAAGCACTTAGCATCGCAATTATAAGATTCCACCCGGATTCTAATTGCCCGATACTTTCTAAAAGTGTATTCAATCCTCCGGCGCAAATAGCAACCATCAATGGTATCCGATCGCTTTTTATCGATGGAACTAATAAAATACCAAAAAGTACATACAATGTAATTCCCATACTTTCTTGAAGAAGAGGCGGCAATAAATCACCCACAAAAAAACCAATCACTGTTGCCACATTCCATGACAAATAAGCAGCTCCTTGAATTCCTAGTAACATAGGATGCTCTAACGTCTTATCTAAGGATGTAAGTGCATAGCTCTCATCTGTTACCCAGAAAGCAATTAGAGGTCTAAATGGCTTTGATTCGGGCTTTAATCGGGATGCAACAGAAGCACTCATAATTAAATGCCGCATATTCATAATCAACGTTGCTATAATAATTTGAATCAGTGGCATCCCCAATGCAATCCCATTGACTGCCATAAATTGACTTGCGCCTGTATATACGATACTCGATAGTCCAACGGCAACCAGTAACGGTACATCTGAATTTGATGCAACCAAGCCAAAAGCAATACCTACCGGAATATAGCCCATAATAATAGGCGTTGCCTTCATAACACCCTTTTTAATCAATATTCCAACCTCCTGCATCTTTATAACGGTATCGATTTCAAGCGCTAAACCGTCTTTCTATTATAGCATAGTTCATCCTAGTATGTATAGCAGATTTATACAGAACTCAGGTTCACTTACATCTGTCTTATTACAAAGAAAGGAATGTAATGATTTACTCATCACATTCCTTCTATATGTTATCTCTTAATTATCATTGTATTTTTCAAGCTCCAACGAATCAAACTGATTCAGTTGTGAACCTTCCACAAATCCAACCATGGGTATCGTAAACATGATACCTGTATTGGGTTTTTTCAGATTATTCCCCAGCAATTTAGTTACTGCGTTCATCGCCTTTTCAACAAGTTCTTCATCTTCAACTGCTGATAGAATCGTCTTCTTATATCTCGTGGTCTCACTAATCGATATGAGTGAGGATTCTAGCACCGGTTTATATTCTGAATAACTTTTTTGTATGGAATTTGTTCCCATAGAATCTATGACGATCGAACCTTTAATGCCTAATCTTTCTAACTCTTTTAAGACCGCTTTTAATCGACGGGTTTCGCTCAAGACAGTTACCAGAAAATACATGCTTATTCCTCCTCACCAATCTTTTCACGACGTTTGCGTTCTCTACTTTCTATATGACGTTCGAGTTCACCTCCACGCATATGCGTTACCGGTAGGACAAACATCATACCAAGACGAGGTTTCTTCAAGTCACCACCTAAAAGCTTTTGAATTTCTTTCATAGCGCATTGAACTTGTTCTTCACGCTCTACAATAGAAAAAATCACGCGACTGGCCTTTGATTGTCGTTCAACCGTATTGACAATACTTGCCAAAAATGAAGCCGTGTATAAATCATTTTCAACAACATTTCTAGAACCCATTGATTCTAGAACCGTTGCACCACGAAGACCTACCTCTCGCATTTTTGTGATGATGTCTGACAAATATTCAATTTCATTTAAAACAATAAATAATGCGTACACGTTACATCTCTCCTATCACTCACTTAATTTGGCGTCTAATGCTCCTGCTTCACCTGATTTTATTATAGCAAATCGAGTGCACAACGGTCCAACAATCTCTGTAATTACAGTGGTCGCTAGTAGAACTGTTATGATTAATGTCCCGGCTTCCGTTCCTGCAAATTCATGACTGATGACAATCGCTAAACCAACAGCAACACCAATTTGTGATAGAAGTCCGAATCCAATATATTTTTTGACCATTGGATCCGCTTTGGTAATCGTTGCACCAAAGGATGCACCTGCTATCTTACCAGCCATACGAGCCAAAGTATAGACAACACCAATCAAACCGACTTGGGCCAATAAACTAATCTGAAGTCGTGCACCTGCAAGTACGAAAAATGCCGTATAGATTGGCGCCGTTATGGATTCAATAACCGAAAATGCCTTTGTTTTATTTGAGCTAAAGTTTGTTACCATAATACCTAACGTCATATTACATAAAAGTGCTGATAAATCAAAATATGTTGCTAAACCTAATGTAATCATAATGGCAGCAATAACAACAGCCAACACTTCTCTCGTATAGCTAACCCAGTGAAGAATAAAGACTAATATACCACCAATAACAATACCCAATAACAATGAACCACCAATTTCTATAACCGGTTTAACAATAACATGAGACCATTGTATGGACCCGCTATGTTCAAACATAACCTTGGCAACTGATGATGCTACTGCATATATCATCAAACAGATGGCATCATCAATAGCAACTACGGCAACTAATGTGTCTGCCAATGGTCCCTTTGCTCGTAGTTCATTAATAACCATAACTGTTGCTGCCGGTGCTGTTGCCGATGCCACCGCACCTAGCAAAATTGCTGTTTCAATTGGCACCTTCATAAAGAGCATCGCTGCTGTTACGATAATGAATGCTAAAAAACCTTCAAAGAATGCAATAACAAATACTCTAAAACCAATTTTCTTTAAACTGCTTTTTAACAACTCACCACCAATACTAAATGCGATAAGTGCCAATGCCATATCACTTACGGCACTTGTTTTTTCTATAAGTTCTGCACTAAATATACCCAAGAATGATTGCCCTAAGATAAGTCCTGCGATAATATACCCGGCAACCGATGGTACATTCAGTTTGTTGATCAGCTTTCCGATAAAATACCCGGAAAGGATAGCAATGCCTATGCCCGCCATTTCGTTCAATTGTTTCGCCTCCAATGTTAATAAGTATAATCCATATCCATCATCTATATAAAATAACTTGCGTTATGACCTTTCTACTTTTTAGGCACGAATTTTATTATACGCCTCTAATCAAAAACGCACAAGATTCTAAGAGAATTTCAGCATTTATGAATATATTCATAGAAGACAACACATATTTCTGTGGGTTTTTTTGACATATTTACCAAACCTTACTCTTATCATTGTGCAAATGGTTAAAAGGTTGTTGGGCCTTATCAACTAGCTCTTGTTAACATTTTGAATTTTTGTTCATTATTGATTGTATTTCTACCCATATAGTATATAAAAAAACTGCCACACATATCTAAGTTTGTGTGACAGTCTTACTTTCTACTATTATTTCTTTGATTTTACTTCTTTCGTATCGCCTTCAAATACCTTGATATACATCTCTTTGATTTCACTAATCAACGGATATCTAGGATTTGCACCGGTGCATTGATCATCAAATGCTTGTTCACTCATTTCATCAAGTGTCGCATAGAATTTTGTCTCACTTACGCCGGCTTCTTTAATCGTTTTTGGAAGATTCACTTTATCCTTTAGTTCTTGAATCGCCGCAATTAAATTTTCAACTTTTTCTTCTTCCGTTTTACCACCTAATTGTAAATAGTCTGCAATCTTCGCATAACGCCATTTTGCATTCGGATATTTATATTGAGGGAATGCTGCTTGTTTTCTCGGATTATCCACTGCATTAAAACGAATAACTTCATTAATCAACAGACCATTAGCTACACCATGGGCAATGTGATGTTCTGCACCTAATTTGTGTGCCATGGAATGACAAACACCAAGGAAAGCATTAGCAAACGCCATTCCTGCAATAGCTGATGCATGGGCCATTTTTTCACGTGCCTTCACATTCGTCGTGCCTTCATTGTAAGCATCCGGTAAATATTTGAAAATAAGACGAATCGCTTCCAATGCTTGACCATTTGTAAATTCAGACGCTAATACTGATACATACGCTTCGAGAGCATGTGTCAATGCATCAATACCGGAAGCAGCTGTTAACCCTTTTGGCATATTCATCATTAACTCAGCATCTATTATAGCCATGTCCGGTGTTAGTTCATAATCCGCAAGCGGATATTTTACCCCTGTTTTTTCATCCGTAATAACTGCAAATGGTGTTACCTCAGACCCTGTACCCGCAGATGTCGGTATAGCCACCATCATCGCTTTTTCTCCCATTGTTGGGAATTTGAATACACGTTTACGAATATCCATAAAGCGCATTGCTAAATCTTCAAAACGAACTTCCGGATGCTCGTACATGGTCCACATAATTTTGGCTGCATCCATTGGTGACCCACCACCTAATGCAATAATGGTATCCGGTTCAAAGGATGCCATCTCTTTAGCGCCCTTACGCGCTGTAGCCAATGTCGGGTCCGGAGCAACGTCAAAGAATACCTTTGTATCAATACCGATACTATCTAATTTATCTGTCACTTGCTCCGCATAGCCTAAGTCATATAATACTTTATCTGTTACGATAAATGCTTTCTTACGACCTAAATCTTTGAGTTCATCAAGGGCAATGCTTAAGCAGCCTGATTTAAAGTAAACACGATCCGGAATACGGTACCACAGCATATTTTCACGCCTTTCTGCAACACTTTTCACATTAATAAGATGTTTTACACCAACATTTTCTGATATAGAGTTACCACCCCATGAGCCACAGCCCAATGTTAATGACGGCGCTAATTTAAAGTTATATAAATCTCCGATAGCACCTTGTGATGACGGCATATTTATAATCGTACGTCCTGTTTTCATACGTGCTCCGAATTTGGCAATACGTTCTTGTTGCGTTGTTTGGTCTGTATAAAGCACACTTGTATGTCCCAGTCCACCTAGCTCTATGAGTCTTGCCGCTTTGTCTAAGGCTTCATCAAAGGTTTTTACACGATACATTGCAAGAACCGGTGATAGTTTTTCATGAGAGAACGGTTCTTCTAATTCTACAGAGGTCACTTCACCGATAAGTACCTTTGTTTCTTCAGGAACTGTTACCCCTGCCATTGCCGCAATTTTATAAGCTGGTTGTCCTACAATATTCGCATTTAATTTTCCATCTACCATAATAACTTTACGTAGGGCTTCAACTTCTTTTTTCTTCAATATATAAGCACCACGTTCATCAAATTCCTTACGTACTTCATCATATACAGAATCAAGAACAAGAACGGATTGTTCCGACGCACAGATGACCCCGTTGTCAAAACTTTTTGATAATAATACTGAACTTACTGCCATACGTACATGGGCTGTTTCATCAATAATTGCGGGTGTATTCCCTGCACCAACTCCAATTGCCGGGCGACCGGATGAGTATGCTGCTTTCACCATGCCAGGTCCACCTGTTGCAAGAATCAAATCCGATTCGCTCATAACGGAATTGGATAATTCAACGCTTGGTTCATCAATCCAACCGATAATGCCTTCCGGTGCACCTGCTTGAACCGCTGCTTCTAATACAATACGAGCAGCTTCAATGGTACAATTTTTGGCACGAGGATGTGGTGAGAAAATGATACCGTTACGTGTCTTTAACGCAATTAACGCTTTAAATATTGCTGTTGATGTAGGATTTGTTGTCGGAACAATTGCTGCTACAATACCAATAGGTTCAGCAACTTTAGTAATACCGAATCCATGATCTTGCTCAATAATCCCACAGGTTCTTTCATCTTTGTATTGATTATAAATATATTCTGAAGCAAAATGGTTCTTTATAACTTTGTCTTCAACAATTCCCATGCCTGTTTCTGCTACTGCCATTTTCGCTAATCGGATTCGTGCATTGTTGGCTGCCATTGCTGCTTGTCTAAAAATTTCATCCACTTGCTCTTGTGAATAAGAAGAAAACTTTCTTTGTGCTTCCTTTATCTCTGCGATACGTTGTTTTAGCTCTTCATGGTTCGTTACTTTACCCATATGGCACCTCTTTCTCTTGTTATTGTTAATTTATTAACGTTATAATTTTAAATATAAGGCCGCTTATATCCTACTACGGCTCGTTTAAAATGTATTATCTCTGCTACCTATCAGTATATGATCCGTTTTGCTCATATCTGACTACAACAGTATTCTATCATAGGATTGTTAAAATTACAACAGTATTTCGTTATTTTTTTATCATAAAAATTCACTAAATCAACGTGAATTCTTTCTTAAAAGTTGTCATTTCCACTTAATAAACCCATGTACTTATCATTTCTAACGAAAGACATATGAATACCATCACTTTTTTGTTAATTTTGTATCAAACAATATTATGATTAGAACAACACAGTTATTTAGTTGGCCTTTCGTATAGCACAATAAAAAACACATGGTGTCAGAATCGTACACCATGTGTTGTAATAATTGGTATTGTGAACATAATTCCCTTACCGGGTTTTTTGGGATCCATATTGAGCTGATACTCTAAATCATCCATGACTTCCTGAACCGATGATTCGTCCGGACATACCAGAAATACCGTTTTATTATACTTAAGATTGTCCGGTTCACTTAATGATTTATTAAGCATTGTTGAATATTCCATACCACCTATCAATTCGACCGCACCTATAGAATCAACAGCAGTAAATCGATCATATCCTAGTTCTCTCAGTCGACGCTTTACTAATTTATACGCCTTTGCATGATTGATGACAGCAATTAGCACAAATTGTTTTTCCATACAGCACCTCCATCAATAATACTCGCTGGAAAATTCTTGACTCATAAACTTTTTATTTTCACGGCTGATAATATGACGATTAAGTTCTCCACCCCGCATATGTGTAACCGGAACGACAAACATAATCCCTTTGTTTGGTTGATTCATGTCGCCCCCTAATATTTTTTCTATATGCGCGATAACTTTCTCAACCTGTTCTTCACGTTCAATGACACTAAATATAGTCTTGTTATAGTGTACATCACCATCCATCGTTTTCATAAATCCACCGATAACCGGTATATTATAGATATCCTTTGATAGAGCTGAGGCTCCCATGCTATCAATAACAGTGGCTCCTCGTATGTCTAATTGTTTAATCTTATACAAAACTTGTGGTAGATATTCCGGTTCATTTAATACTATAAACAGTGCAAACATCTTTTCACGCTCCTTTACTCGCCCATCCGATTGCATTTCTATAAATTTTCCTCTTCCAATTCCGCCAAAACAAGGGGTGGTTCCTCTTTGAATAAAAGTTTGAGTAATGGCGGGGTTAATATCGTTGAAATAACTACAAGTAGCACAATGCTTGTGAATGTGGGGTTACTTATTATTTTATCTCTATATCCTTGATTCGCTACAATAAGTGCAACTTCTGCTCTTGCAATCATACCTATACCAATTTGTAGCGAATGTTTTCGACTAAATCCGGATAATTTTGCTCCGGCATAGCATCCAATCATTTTCCCAACAATTGAAATGACTACAATAATCACTGCATATTCTATATATTCCAATATATCGCTTGTTATGGTTGCGCTCAATCCAATACTAACAAAAAAGATCGGTGTGAATAAGGAATAGGCAATCGTTTGTATCTTATCAACAACTCTATGACGATAAGGCGTTGTTGCAATCATCACACCGGCAGCATAGGCTCCTGTAATAGCTGCTATATTGAATAGCTCCGCACCAAATGCAAAGAGAAAGCAAAGAATAATGGATAAGGTAATTATTCGCTCCCTCCAATTGGAACCTTGTGCAAAACGCGTAATAAATTTACTTACAAAAAAGCCAATCACAATAGTTCCTAAGAAAAAGATGAGCATACGAAGAAGCAAAATGCTTATGCTAAAGTTTTCCACCGGTGCCACCATACCGGATACTACAGCTAACATAATAATGCCTAGTACATCATCAATAATGGCCCCTCCAAGTATCGATATCCCTTGTTTTGACGTTAATTGCTTAATATCGCGTAAAACGGATACAGAAATACTAACTGATGTCGCTGTCAGTATTGTCCCGATATAAATGGCTCCCAATAATTTCTGATGATCTGTTTCACCGGGTATATGATGTTCAAAAAAGACATATGGAATGAAACTTCCAAGAAGAAAAGGTACAACCATTCCCCCAATAGCTATTAAGATTGCACCTCGACCTGATGATTTTAATTCTTTTAAATCTGTTTCCAACCCGGCTAAAAACATAAGAAAGACGACACCCAATTGAGACATTATATGAATGAGCTCATCTTCTCCTTGCATCATATTAAAAACTGTTGGCCCGATAATAATACCGACTACAATTTGACCAAGGACCGGCGGCATATGTACCTTCTTAGCCGCCGCGCCTCCTAAAGATGCCGCCATTAAAACCAGCGCCAACTCCAATAAAAATATATACTCACTTGCATGCTCTAACATTTCAGAAAGATGCATCCCCCACGCCCCCTAAATTGCGTTTTCAATATTTTTAAGTTTCTCTGTTTGATCTGCTGTATTCAAGCTATCGATAACTTCGTACAATTCACCATCGAGTATAGCATCTAGTTTATGCAATGTAAGTTTTATTCTGTGATCTGTCACGCGTCCCTGTGGGAAGTTATATGTACGAATTTTTTCACTTCGATCACCGGTACCGACTTGACTTCTTCTGTCTTCTGCCAATTCACTCTGTTGTTTTTCGAGTTCCATCTCATACAGTCGAGAACGCAATACCTTCAGAGCCTGATCTCTGTTTTTTAACTGAGACTTACCATCTTGACAAGAAACAACTAAACCTGTCGGTAAGTGTGTTACACGCACCGCCGAGTCTGTTGTATTAACACTCTGTCCACCATTACCTGAAGAGCGGAACACATCAATACGTAAGTCATTCGGATCGATCTCTACTTCAACATCTTCTACCTCCGGTAATACGGCCACTGTAACTGTTGAAGTATGAATCCGTCCGCCTGATTCCGTTACCGGAACACGTTGTACGCGATGAACACCACTTTCAAATTTTAGCTTCGAATAGGCGCCTTGTCCTTGAATTAAGAAGATAACTTCTTTAAATCCTCCAACGCCGCTTTCATTAAGGTTCAATATTTCTATTTTCCATCGATTACGCTCTGCAAATCGACTGTACATACGATAGAGTTCTGCAGCAAAAAGAGCTGCTTCATCACCACCTGCACCTCCTCGAATTTCAACAATAACGTTCTTATCATCGTTCGGGTCTTTCGGCAATAAGAGAACTTTCAGTTCCTCTTCGTTTTTTTCTAGATTTTCTTTGGCCATTGCCAATTCTTCTTTAGCCATCTCTACAATTTCCGGATCCGATTCCTTTAACATCTCTAGAGATTCTTCTATGGTTTCTTGGTTGCTACAATACTCTTTGTATTTTTCTACAACCGGCGTTAATTCCGCATGTTCCTTCATGTATTGGCGCCATGTGTTTTGATCCGCAATTACGTCCGCATCACTTATTTGTGAAGCCAGAAACTCATAACGCTCCACAATTCCTTCAAATTTATCATTCATATTATTCATCGTTTTACACCTCATTCATTTTATTTTGATTGCTTTTGTCTAGATACATTATCAAGACCGCTAATCCGGAATGATCGGTTTCTTCCCGATGACTTGTCGTTCAAGACCTGCATAATCATGATGCCCAACGACCTCTATATATCCTGCTGTAATCATGATATCTATTACCTCTTTCATTTGTCCGTGACCGATTTCAAATGCCATAAAACCACCGTTCTTCAATCGTTTAAATCCCTCCATAGCAATTTTGCGATAGAAGCTTAACCCATCTTGACCGTCGGTAAGTGCCATTGTCGGTTCATATTCTCTAACTTCCTGCATCAAACTTTCCATATCCGATAACGGTATATATGGTGGGTTTGAAACAATAACATCATAACGTAAAGGTTCCGGCAAAGGATCAAATAATGACCCCACATACCAACGAATCGACTCTTCATTTGTTATGTGCTTTTCATTCAACTTTGCCACATAAATTGCCTCTTCTGAAATATCACTACCATACCAATTAAGACTAGACTTATGGCTATCGTTAAACATTGCTTTCAAACTGATGAGAATACATCCACTTCCTGTACACATATCAAGCACCGCATACTGTTCGGCTTTTTTATCCATATTATCAATGACTATAGCCTCAACAAGTTCTACTAGTTGTTCTGTCTCCGGTCTCGGAATCAGAACATGCTCATTTACATAAAAGGTATGTCCCATGAACACTTGCTCATGGGTAATCTGTTGAAACGGTATTCCTTCAATCCGCTTCTGTAGAAATGCATTTAATAGAACAATCTCTTCAGATTCAATTGTACGATTATATTCTAGAAGCAATTGGGACAAAGGTATATGTAAGACATATTCAATCATATATCGAGCTTCCCGACTTGGCTTTCCACATTGCTCTAACTGTTCTTGGGCTTCATTAAGCCACTGTCGAATCGTGTAATTCATGTTCTAATCCATCTTTCTTCTCAGCTACTTTTGCCGTACTATCTTCTTTAACTAATACTTGTTTTAATGCAGCAATAGCTACTTCTAACTGAGAGTCATCCGGTTCGGCCGTCGTAATTTTTTGCATATACAAACCCGGTTTAGCAAATATGGCTAATCCTTTTGAATCGCTACGACCAATCCATTTAAGTACTTCATAAGATATACCTGCAATAACCGGCAACATAACAATTCGGACGATAAACCTTGCAGCAAGAGTCTCTGCATTAATGATTGTTAACAACACAACACTAATAGCAACAATGTATACGATAAAGCTTGTTCCGCAACGTTTATGTAGTCGTGTCTGTTTCTTAGCATTTTCGACTGTTAATTCTAATCCCGCTTCATAACAATGGATTGATTTATGCTCTGCACCATGATATTGAAACACACGTTGGATATCTTTCATCCGTGAAATCAATAAAATGTATATTAAGAACACACCCATTCGAATGATACCGTCTACAAAATTAACTAGGTATCCATCTCCAGGTAATAAAGGCTTCAACAAATGAGATAAACCTAAAGGAACTAACACGAATAGTCCGACAGCCATCACCATGGCCATCACCACAGAGATCATGATAATCACATCATTCGCTTTATCTCCTAATTTTTCATTCAACCATTTATCAAACTTTGATTCTTCCGTTCCTTCGACATCAAAAAATTCAGCGGAAAAGGTCAGAATCTGCATACCAATAACCATAGATTCTACAAAGGCCACAATTCCTCGTATAAAAGGTAGCCCCAATATTTTATAACGACTTGTAAAACTCTCATGATGTCTTTCATCAATAATAATCTCTTTATCCGGTTTACGAATGGCAACCGCATAATGATCTTCGTTGCGCATCATAACCCCTTCAATAACTGCTTGTCCACCAACATTTTGCTTTGGCAATAGAAAAACTCCTCTCTATAGTACTACATCTGACTTTGCATAAAACCATTTATTCTCTTTATGATTCAATTTAGGCATCCTATTTATTCAATGATTAAGACCGACAAAAACGAAATTTCTCTACTTTCATATACACACTATAGATGACGTCAAAGCATTCATAACACTATAGTGTATACAAAAGTCCAACTAAATAGTCTTGTCGCCCTAATCATTATATACCTATATGACAAAAAGGTAAAGACAGTGCTTTACCTGAATAATAAACTCACATATAATAAAAAGTTGAGGTTTCCCTCAACTTTTTTACTCTTACTCTTCGTCAGATTTAATACCATAGCGACGATTAAATTTATCAATACGTCCACGAGCTTGAACAGCTTTTTGTTGTCCAGTGTAGAATGGATGGCATTTTGCACATATCTCTGTATGAATTGATTCTTTTGTTGAACCTGTAACAAACTCATTTCCACAGTTACATGTCACAGTTGCTTGATGGTATTCTGGATGAATTCCTTCTCTCATACGTTTCACCTCTTTCATACATTACTTCTATAAAAATAATAGATTCTTGTCTCGCAAATACACGTTTACGTAGACAGCTAGTATATTATAGCATAATCACTTCGTTATTACAAGGATTAGTCAAATATTTTTTAATAATTATTCAAAATGTTCTTAGACAATTTATTTGCATATTCATCATTACTCTTTGTATCCACAAATACCTTAAGCATACTATCAATGACATCTTCTGCCCGCATATTCGCTGATACTTTTCTTAACTTGGTAACGGCTTCCATTTCTATATCTGTATAGAGAAGATCATCACGACGAGTCCCTGATTTACCGACATCAATAGCCGGGAATATTCTCTTCTCTTGAAGTTTTCTATCCAATGCCAATTCCATATTACCCGTTCCTTTAAATTCTTCAAATATGACATCATCCATCTTACTTCCGGTGTCAACCAATGCAGTGGCAAGAATCGTCAATGAACCACCTTCCTCAATATTACGAGCTGCACCAAAAAACTTCTTAGGCATATAAAGAGCCGCCGGATCCAAACCACCGGATAAGGTTCGGCCACTTGGAGGAATAATTAAATTATAAGCTCTTGAAAGACGTGTAATACTATCTAATAAGATAACTAAATCTTTTTTCTGCTCTACCATACGTTTTGCACGTGCCAGTACCATCTCTGCCACACGTTTATGGTGTTCCGGTAATTCATCAAACGTTGAATGAACAACCTCTACATTTGCCCCACGTATAGAACGACGAATATCTGTAACCTCTTCTGGTCGTTCATCAATAAGTAAAACAATAAGTCCGACATCGGGATGATTATTAGTAATGGCATTAGCAACTTTCTTAAGGAGCGTCGTTTTACCTGCTTTAGGAGGCGATACAATCATACCCCGTTGCCCTTTACCAATCGGAGCAATAAAATCCATTAATCTTATGGCATAATCATCAGATGCTGTATTTAAATTTATACGCTCATTCGGAAAGATAGGTGTAAGTTCTTCGAATTTAGGACGATTAGCTGCTTGTGTTGGTTCATCACCATTTACTGCCTTGACGTATAATAACGCTCTGAATTTCTCTTTTTCCTTGGGTACACGAATGTTTCCGATAATGTAATCTCCTGTACGAAGACCAAATCGACGTATTTGGGATGGTGATACATACACGTCATCTTCACCCGGCATATAGTTTTCACTTCGAATAAATCCAAAGCCATCCGGTAAAACTTCTAGTATACCTGTTGCAAGTTCACCACTATCTAGAGCATTGGCAGATTGATCTTTAGCCTTATTTTGGTCATTCTCTTGACTCTCTTCATTTTTCTTGGCTTGCTGGATTTGTTTATTTGAATCAGATGCTTGTTGTGTTTTCTCTTCTTTTCTCTTCTTCTCATTCATTTGAGAAATTTCTGTATAATTTAACTCACGTGTTTCATATTCCCTTGTTGACTTACGATTCTGCTTTTTCTTCTCATCTTCAATCTGTTTCTCTTCATTTTTCTTATCAATTTCCGCCAACAGTTGAACCAATTCCGCTTTTTTGAATTTTTTGGCATCAACTATGCCTAATTCCGTTGCCATTTCACGAAGCTGGGCAACTTTCATTTTCGAATACTCTGTTTTCAAAATTTTTCCTCCTAATAATTACCAATGCATTGCATCAGCATATTCGTTGTTCTTCAATACATTATGATTTATATGTACGCATATATCTAGAATAGAAAATAATCCAGAATCTCTATTCTTGACACTTTTTTTCTAATTCAACTTTGGGAACTTATGTAGTCCGGATATAGCATTGGACGTTAAGACGTATATGTTGGATGGGGAATTTCTGTCAAAAAATCCACATATGGTTACATGCAAATTTATAAGAAAAGTCCTAAGACTTTCCTTTCTGCTGCATCCAATAAATGGTAATGTACATCATAAATGATTACACATATTATATCATATAATTCTTAACATTCAATGCTTTTTCAGATTTTTTCAAGAATTTTTAATATCCGCGACTATTTTTACATTATTAACCGTTGCATTACATTATTTTCTCTATTTTATTACAATTTTTATCCTAAAAAGATATAGGTTGCAATTGTAAAGAAAATCAAAAGTGTCGTTGCATCGGTAATTGTTGTAATAAGAGGACTTGCCATGATTGCCGGATCCAGCTTCATTTTCTTTGCAATGATCGGCAATATCCCCCCCATCAAGGCAGCCATCATCGTCGTTCCTATCAAGGTCGTTCCAACAGTTATCGCAAGTTTCATATCTTGATTGAAAACCATGATTCGTATAAAATTCAAAACGCCAAGCGTTAAACCAACCAAAAAGCCAACACGTATTTCTTTCCAAATTACTTTTAACAAATCATCAAACCCAATATCCCCTAATGTTAATCCACGAATAACAAGAGCTGATGATTGTCCACCGGCATTACCTCCTGTACTCATAAGCATAGGCATCACACCAACCAAAATAGTAAATTGAGCTGTTAGCGCACTATTATTGTCCGTAATCAACTGAGAAATAGTTGCACTAAACATAAGAATAACTAACCATACGATTCGCTTTCTAGCTAACTCTATAGGTTTCATATTCATGTATTCATCATCCGATGGTTCCATTGCTGCCATAATTTGAAAATCTTCTGTTGTTTCTTCTTCAATAACATCGACAATATCATCTATGGTTATTATACCCACGAGTCTATTTTCGTAATCGACAACAGGTAATGAAAGAATATCGTATTTTTTAAACAATTCTGCAATTTCTTCTTGGTCATCATGTGTACTCACTCGAATAACATCTTGTGTCATAATAGATTCTAGCAATGCATCATCTGCACTTAATACCAATGTTTTCAATGAAACAATGCCTTCGAGTTCACGTCTAGGACCTATTACATAATTCGTATAAATTGTTTCCTTGCCGATTCCAACTTCACGAATGCGTTGCATTGCTTCCCGAGCCGTCATCGATTTCTTTAAATCGACAAACTCTATCGTCATCAAACTTCCTGCTGTATCTTCTGGATACATGAGAAATTGATTGATAAGTTTACGTTCCTGCTGTGTACTATTGTTTAATATCTTTTTGACAATACTCGCAGGCATTTCTTCTAATAAATCTATCATGTCATCAAAATATAACTCATCAATAATCTGTTCCAATTCAAATTCACTTACTAACGCTATCATTTCGGTTTGTTTATCAATTTCCATTAATGGAAATACTTCTGATGCTTTATCTTTTGGCAGTAAACGATATACAATTAATCCGTCCTTAGCCGGAATTTCATCAATAACTTCTGCAATATCAGCCGGCATTAGCTCCGGAAGATATGCTTTAAGCTCTGCATAACGTTTTTCTTCTACCAAGGTTAATAAAAAGTCGAGTGTAATTGTTGTAATTTCCATGGCAACCTCCTTATGATGCTACCACTAAAATGGTAGCAATGTTGTAATTTTTCTGCTGATGCGGGGAAGATTCCATACTACCACTCCTTTCCAACTATATTACATATTTATTTGACTGTTATGATGCATCTACTATCTTATTATAGAAAACATGCTTTAATAATTCCAAATGTTCTGTATTCACTTTTCTTCCTATAAATGATCGATGCACTTCCTGAACAAAACGAATAAAGGCATCTTTCTGTAACTCATAAGATTCAAAGGCAGCATCTGTGGCTTGTTCCGGTGTCAGAGCAAGACAAATAATGTTATCAAATGCTTCCTTTCCCCCCATATTCTCTAGAAATTCATGTTCTCTATTATACGCTCCTGAATCATAATACCATATTATAGCTTCAGACAAAAGTAAATTTTCACCTTTTAATAGATGGTATATATTGACGGCATCCAAATCAGCTGCATAATCAGAAAACATAAAATGAGAGACTTGATTTGTACCAATTAGTGCTTCAATATCATCCTCTTCGTAAGATGATGCCAAATCTAAATCAAATTCTAAACTTATTAAATCACCAGCCCATCCAGCCATTTGGTTTAGTATAAAATCCAATCCATTTGTCATATCATTCATTTCACGTTCATGATACATGGCGTCTAATGTTCCCATTAAGTGTTTCATATCTATAAGATTATCGCTATAAGTGTCTTGAACCGGCACATTTTTAAGCTGATCTGATAATTCTATAATTAAGAATTGCAATTCAGATAAATTATCCGGATTAAGTGTTTTATATGTATTAAACTGTCTGAAACTTTTTGTAGGGGTGCCTGTAGCAAGTTGCCAAAACAGACCCTCATTACCACCTATATAGGGAGTATAGTTAGGGTAATGTAACAATGTGATGACAAACTTATTAACATCATATATAGATGTGGTAACTTCAAGGTCATTCACAAGCATTACCAATCCTGTAACCCCTTGTATGTAGCTATCCATAGTCATATACCCCGTTTGCGTATATTCCTCAATAGATGCCAAATAATCTTTTACTTGTTGTTGATGTTCTTCAACTCTATCTATGTCATTTTGACTTTGCGTTCCTTGATTCATGTACATCGTTAATTCCGTTTGTGACATATAATCGTCCATATCCAGGGAATGCTCTTTTGGTTTTAACAAGCCTTTATCTAAAAGCTTTAATACCGATGCTCTTTGCCCTAAAGGCAATAATCCATAATCACTGTATTGACGACGTTGATTAAATTGTTGAATCGTCAAAGGTTCACTATTTAAATTTAGTAATATAGACATAAAATACGCATAATCTAGTGTATTCAAGGGTTGGTCTTGTGCTCCGTCTACAAAGTAATTATTTAATTGTTTTACACTGGATTCATCGGTGATATAATATGCATTAAATTCATCTATAAATTGAGCATATGTTGCTACATAAGATTCTGTTGAGTATAACTCAAAGGGGATCTCATCTTCTTGTATATCCGTTATTGTCATACTTCCCATTCGTATTGCAATGATTAAAACTACCAATACAATAATACTAGTAGTTAACCCTTTTTTTTGCATAAAATCACGCTCCCTATTTCCTAGACATTTTTATTTCTATTATACCACAGTAATAATAAATACAAAATTCAGCCATAAGTCTTGTTTTCAGAAGCTTCATTTATTTCACAAGCACTCTATACGCTTTAATACAGGAAGAGTGGCTTCAGCATAACAACTTTTTTGATAGTTCAAAACAAAAAAAGCCTGTATAAACAGGCTTTAACGTGCGCAGAAGGATTTGAACCCTCGGCCTTCTGGTCCGTAGCCAGACGCTCTATCCAGCTGAGCTATGCACACTTATCAAGTATGCCCGAGATCGGAGTCGAACCGATACGATGTCACCACCGCAGGATTTTGAATCCTGTGCGTCTGCCAATTCCGCCACTCGGGCATATATACAATATTAATTTTTTATAAAGAAGCTTTAGCTTCCAACGTGCGCAGAAGGATTTGAACCCTCGGCCTTCTGGTCCGTAGCCAGACGCTCTATCCAGCTGAGCTATGCACACTTATTAAGTATGCCCGAGACCGGAGTCGAACCGGTACGATTGTTACATCGCAGGATTTTAAGTCCTGTGCGTCTGCCAATTCCGCCACTCGGGCATATGTAATTCATTCTCAATCATCTTAACTGGATATAAGTTAATTGAATGGGCGCAACAGGGCTCGAACCTGTGACCCCCTGCTTGTAAGGCAGGTGCTCTCCCAGCTGAGCTATGCGCCCTGGGATTATTTAATTTGTACATTCATCATCGTGTAGAAAAATCTACAAGCGACCCAGAAGGGACTCGAACCCTCGACCTCCGGC
Organism: Vallitaleaceae bacterium; assembly: GCA_965140555.1. GTDB lineage: Bacteria > Bacillota > Clostridia > Lachnospirales > Vallitaleaceae > UBA1351. Next base: position 925,007 of record OZ223259.1, read on the forward strand.
GTGACAGGCCGGCGCTCTAACCAACTGAGCCACTGGGCCAAACAATTAATTTAAGTCTAATGGGCCATCAGGGACTCGAACCCCGGACAATCCGGTTATGAGCCGGATGCTCTAACCAACTGAGCTAATGGCCCTCATTAGTTTATAAAAACTATTAGGTCACAAAAGCCGACGATCGGACTCGAACCGATAACCTGCTGATTACAAGTCAGCTGCTCTGCCAATTGAGCCACGTCGGCGTAGGTTATGTATTGCTTTGGCAGAGCCTGCTCTGCCCGCGTGTGCGTTCGTACCTCACTTCACTGATTGAATTGAGCCACGTCGGCGTAGGTTATATATTGCTTGGCAGCGTTTGCTCTGCTCGCGTGTGCGTTCGTACCTCACTTCACTGATTGAATTGAGCTACGTCGGCGTAGGTTATTCACTATTTTTATCTATTAAAAGACAAATGACCCGTAGGGGAATCGAACCCCTGTTACCGCCGTGAAAGGGCGGTGTCTTAACCGCTTGACCAACGGGCCATATCTATATTGAAAGTGCAAACTTTCATTATGACATAAGTAAAACAACCCATCGGATTGTTTTATAGCTCCCCAAGTTGGACTCGAACCAACAACCCCTCGGTTAACAGCCGAGTGCTCTACCATTGAGCTATTGAGGATCACTTTACTAATGGTATAATACTTACATATCGTTTGTCAACCTATTTTTTAACCAATTCCTATACACAATTCTATTAAAACTCTTAAACAAACTCTCTTGTTCAAGCCCTCGACCTATTAGTATCGGTCAGCTGAACATGTTACCATGCTTACACCTCCGACCTATCAACCTGGTAGTCTTCCAGGGGTCTTAATCCTTACGGATGAGATATCTTATCTTGAGGGGGGCTTCACGCTTAGATGCCTTCAGCGTTTATCCCTTCCCGACTTAGCTACTCTGCTATGCACTTGGTAGTACAACAGATACACCAGCGGTCAGTCCATCCCGGTCCTCTCGTACTAAGGACAGCTCCTCTCAAATATCTTACGCCCACGACGGATAGGGACCGAACTGTCTCACGACGTTCTGAACCCAGCTCGCGTACCGCTTTAATGGGCGAACAGCCCAACCCTTGGGACCGAATACAGCCCCAGGATGCGATGAGCCGACATCGAGGTGCCAAACCACTCCGTCGATGTGAACTCTTGGGAGTGATAAGCCTGTTATCCCCAGGGTAGCTTTTATCCGTTGAGCGATGGCAATCCCACATTCATACCACCGGATCACTAAGTCCTAGTTTCCTACCTGCTCCACCCGTCGGTGTCACAGTCAAGCCTTCTTATGCCTTTGCACTCTACGAATGATTTCCAACCATTCTGAGAAGACCTTTGAGCGCCTCCGATACTCTTTCGGAGGCGACCGCCCCAGTCAAACTCCCCACCTGACAGTGTCCCCACACCCGTTTAGGGTGCTAGGTTAGAAATCCAATATTACAAGAGAGGTATCCCAACAGTGGCTCCACCAAGACTGGCGTCCTGGCTTCGAAGCCTCCCTCCTATCCTGTACATGTAACATCGAATCCCAATATCAAGCTAGAGTAAAGCTCCATGGGGTCTTTCCGTCCTGTCGCGGGTAACCGGCATCTTCACCGGTACTACAACTTCACCGGGCGCGTTGTCGAGACAGTGCCCAAATCGTTACGCCTTTCGTGCGGGTCGGAACTTACCCGACAAGGAATTTCGCTACCTTAGGACCGTTATAGTTACGGCCGCCGTTTACTGGGGCTTAAGTTCTGAGCTTCGCTTGCGCTAACTCTTCCCCTTAACCTTCCAGCACCGGGCAGGCGTCAGCCCCTATACTTCACCTTTCGGTTTTGCAGAGACCTGTGTTTTTGCTAAACAGTCGCTTGGGCCTATTCTCTGCGGCCTGCCTAAGCAGGCACCCCTTCTCCCGAAGTTACGGGGTCATTTTGCCGAGTTCCTTAACAACGCTTCTCCCGTCGGCCTTAGGATTCTCTCCTCATCTACCTGTGTCGGTTTGCGGTACGGGCACATATAAAACAATAGCGGCTTTTCTTGGCAGCATGGATTCGGAAGCTTCGCTACTCTCGTTCGCTCCGCGTCACGTTTCAGCCTCAGTAAGACGGATTTGCCTATCTTACAGCCTTTACGCTTGCACCAGTTTTTCCATTCCTGGCTCTTCCTATCCTTCTGCGTCCCCACAGTTCTGTTTATATGCGGTACTAGAATTTCAACTAGTTGTCCATCGGCTACGGCTTTCGCCCTCACCTTAGGTCCCGACTTACCCAGAGAAGATCAGCTTTACTCTGGAAACCTTAGATATTCGGCCGAGAAGATTCTCACTTCTCTCTCGCTACTCATTCCGGCATTCTCTCTTCTTAACAATCCACTGCTCCTTACGGTACAGCTTCAACTCGTTAAGAATGCTCCTCTACCACTGATACTCAGTATCAATCCACAGCTTCGGTGTCGTGTTTTAGCCCCGGACATTTTCGGCGCAAGACCTCTCGACTAGTGAGCTATTACGCACTCTTTGAATGTATGGCTGCTTCTAAGCCAACATCCTAGTTGTCTTCGAAATCTCACATCCTTTTCCACTTAACACGTACTTTGGGACCTTAGCTGGTGGTCTGGGCTCTTTCCCTTTTGACCATGGAACTTATCTCCCATAGTCTGACTCCTGTTCATCATCTAACTGGCATTCGGAGTTTGATATGTTTCGGTAAGCTGTGAAGCCCCCTAGACAATTCAGTGCTCTACCTCCAGTAGACTAAAACAAGGCTAGCCCTAAAGCTATTTCGAGGAGAACCAGCTATCTCCGGGTTCGATTGGAATTTCTCCGCTATCCACACGTCATCTCCACCTTTTTCAACAGATGTGAGTTCGGTCCTCCATTACCTTTTACGGTAACTTCAACCTGCACATGGATAGGTCACCCGGTTTCGGGTCTACGACTACTGACTTAACGCCCTATTAAGACTTGGTTTCCCTTCGGCTTCGTACCTTCAGTACTTAACCTTGCCTGCAATCGTAACTCGCCGGACCGTTCTACAAAAAGTACGCCGTCGCACCTTAACGTGCTTCGACTGCTTGTAAACATAGGGTTTCAGGTTCTCTTTCACTCCCCTCCCGGGGTTCTTTTCACCTTTCCTTCACAGTACTATGCGCTATCGGTCACTAGGTAGTATTTAGGCTTACGGGGTGGTCCCCGCTCATTCACGCAAGGTTTCTCGTGTCTCGCGCTACTCTGGATCCTGCTGGCTAACTTTCGCTTTCGTCTACGGGGTTCTCACCCTCTTTGACACGCTTTTCCAAAACGTTTCGACTAGCAATTATTAATACCGTCCGCAGTCCGAACCCCAAAGAACTAGGTTCTTTGGTTTGGCCTCTTACCCTTTCGCTCGCCGCTACTCAGGTAATCGATGTTTCTTTCTCTTCCTTCGGGTACTTAGATGTTTCAGTTCCCCGAGTTCCCCCTGCATAGCTATGTATTCACCATGCAGTGACTGGGCTCTTCCCAGCCGGGTTTCCCCATTCGGTAATCTCCGGATCGATGGCTATTTGCGCCTCCCCGAAGCTTTTCGCAGCTTATCACGACCTTCATCGGCTCCTAGTGCCAAGGCATCCACCCTATGCTCTTATTAGCTTGAACTTTCGTTTGCTTAAGAGTTTAATACAATTGTGTATGCTCTTTGGTTCTTTCAAAATACCTTTTTTCAAAAGTATTTTTATCTATAAAATAAATTAAATTTATTTTTGGATTAGGTTTGAATATGTTCAATCATGACCTGGTTGGATCATTCTTTACTGATATTCACGACTTTTCGATATGTAGTTATCAATGTTCTATATGGTCATTTCGACCGGACAATTACATGCTTATAAAGCGTAATGTCCAGTGGAGATAAGGAGATTCGAACTCCTGACCCCCTGCTTGCAAGGCAGGTGCTCTCCCAACTGAGCTATACCCCCATACACAGTGTTATAGAGTGGGCACAAGTGGACTCGAACCACCGACCTCACGCTTATCAGGCGTGCGCTCTAACCGGCTGAGCTATGCGCCCCTATTAAATAGGTTTAACTCGTAACATTGTGATGAATTATATATAATGACAATAAATGTCATATTTACTTAATAAAAAGGCAGCCACCTACTCTCCCGGGCCGTTACCAGCCAAGTACCATCGGCCGTCCAAGGCTTAACCATCGTGTTCGGTATGGGTACGGGTGTTTCCCTAGGACGCATCGCCACCTAAAATTTTTCCGCAGGAAAAATTTAATCGCTCACCGGTAAGTTTTTCTCGTAGAGAAACACTGTAAGGTGACGTTTCCTTTTCCTTGCTAGGTGTTGTTATAGAGTTTTAACAACTCAATCGTAAAGTAATCTCAAAACCTGTTTCTTCGAGATAAGTTCGCCTTTCGACTCATTTCTTTTACTTCGATGTCTCGAAGGCAGTCTTGCTGCTTTTATCATCAACCCTCAGGTTGTGATTCTTCCTTAGAAAGGAGGTGATCCAGCCGCACCTTCCGATACGGCTACCTTGTTACGACTTCACCCTAGTCATCGATTTCACCTTAGACAGCTCCCTCCTTGCGGTTGGGTCACTGGCGTTGGGCGCCTCCGACTTCCATGGTGTGACGGGCGGTGTGTACAAGGCCCGGGAACGTATTCACCGTAGCATGCTGATCTACGATTACTAGCGATTCCAACTTCATGTAGTCGAGTTGCAGACTACAATCCGAACTGGGACGGACTTTATGAGGTTTGCTTAAGGTCACCCTGTCGCTTCCCTTTGTATCCGCCATTGTAGCACGTGTGTAGCCCAAATCATAAGGGGCATGATGATTTGACGTCATCCCCACCTTCCTCCGAGTTGTCCCCGGCAGTCTCTCTAGAGTTCCCATCCGAATTGCTGGCTACTAAAGATAAGGGTTGCGCTCGTTGCGGGACTTAACCCAACATCTCACGACACGAGCTGACGACAACCATGCACCACCTGTCACTTCTGTCCCGAAGGAAAGACTCGATTAAGAGTCGGTCAGAAGGATGTCAAGATTTGGTAAGGTTCTTCGCGTTGCTTCGAATTAAACCACATGCTCCACCGCTTGTGCGGGCCCCCGTCAATTCCTTTGAGTTTCAATCTTGCGATCGTACTCCCCAGGTGGAATGCTTATTGCGTTAACTGCGGCACCGAGGTTCGACCCCCGACACCTAGCATTCATCGTTTACGGCGTGGACTACCAGGGTATCTAATCCTGTTCGCTCCCCACGCTTTCGTACCTCAGCGTCAGTTACAGTCCAGAAAGCCGCCTTCGCCACTGGTGTTCTTCCTAATATCTACGCATTTCACCGCTACACTAGGAATTCCACTTTCCTCTCCTGCACTCTAGTCCACTAGTTTCAAATGCAATCCCGGAGTTGAGCTCCGGGCTTTCACATCTGACTTGATGGACCGCCTACGTACCCTTTACACCCAGTAATTCCGGATAACGCTTGCCCCCTACGTATTACCGCGGCTGCTGGCACGTAGTTAGCCGGGGCTTCTTAGTCAGGTACAGTCATTTTCTTCCCTGCTGATAGAAGTTTACAATCCGAAAACCGTCTTCCTTCACGCGGCGTTGCTGCATCAGGCTTTCGCCCATTGTGCAATATCCCCCACTGCTGCCTCCCGTAGGAGTTTGGGCCGTGTCTCAGTCCCAATGTGGCCGATCACCCTCTCAGGTCGGCTACAGATCGTCGCCTTGGTGAGCTTTTATCTCACCAACTAGCTAATCTGACGCGGGTCCATCCTATGGCACCGGAGTTTTTCACACTGTATCATGCGATACTGTGCGCTTATGCGGTATTAGCGCAAATTTCTCTGCGTTATCCCCCTCCATAGGGCAGGTTACCCACGCGTTACTCACCCGTCCGCCGCTCTCCTCTTCATCGCTCACCCGAAGGATCGTTCAGAAGATTCTCGCTCGACTTGCATGTGTTAGGCACGCCGCCAGCGTTCATCCTGAGCCAGGATCAAACTCTCACATTAAAAAGTTTAATCTCTCGCTTGAAACACTAGCATTTTGCTAATTTAAAGTTCTTATCCATAACCGTAGTTACTTCAAAGGAATTAAAGGTATATGAGTTTACTTCACGATTCAATTATCAAATGTTCTTGCGTAAACACTGATGTTTACTGGTTTTGTTGACATTCCAGTGTGTTACTTACTGTTTTGTCAGCGAAAATTATTATATCATTTTCAACCGTTTCTGTCAACAACTTTTTTCTTTTTTTATTATCATCCGCCTTCAGTAAGAAACAATAAACGGAGAAGGAGGGATTTGAACCCTCGCGCCGCTATTAACGACCTACTCACTTTCCAGGCGAGCCCCTTCAGCCACTTGGGTACTTCTCCCAATTGCTAATTACGAGCCAATGATGATACGTCACAACGAACAAGTTCATTGCTAACGGAGAAGGTGGGATTCGAACCCACGGCCCCTTTCGGAGTCACTGGTTTTCAAGACCAGCTCCTTAAACCACTCGGACACCTCTCCAGATGTTTTTTTCGTTTTTGGCGCTTATATAAGATATCACATTCAAGTTTATCTGTCAAGCACTTTTTCATCATTTTTTTGATTGTAAATGTTCATCTTCAACTGAGCTAAACGTTGTCAGTTCTTCGTTGTTGCCATCAGCAACGAAAAATATAATACCATAATTCCAAACACCTTGTCAACAGTTTTTGTGAAATAAATTATAATTCTTTACAATTTATTATTCTCTCCTATCGCTTTTAAGTCTAAAATCTTTTCCATAGTCACTAAATCATCAGGCGTTGTTATCTTGATATTATTAAATTCACCTTGTATAACACGCACTTTTCTTTGCGTAAATTGCTCTACCATCATAGCGTCATCCGTGATATCTTCCAATCTACCCGGCAGAGTCTGCACTTGCTTAAACCCTTCCATAAACGCTTCTACAATAAGGTCTTTTTTGAACCCTTGAGGTGTTTGTATATGAACAAGTTGCTTCCTAGGCAGTGTTTGCTGAATATACCCTTCTTCATCAATAAGCTTCAATGTATCTTTTGCTTTAATTCCTAATATAACTGCATCCTCTTCCTTCAGAACATGTAATACTTCCATAATCTTATCCGGTGTTATTAATGGACGTGCACCATCATGAATCAAAACACAATCACTTACACGACTTACCACCTGCAGCCCATGATATACAGAATGATACCGTTCTTCTCCACCATATACAATTTTAATATGTTTTCGTTGGTCAATATAGAATTGTTTTTCAATCATTTTTTGAATAATTTCTTCATCTTCCGGTTGAATGACTAAAATGATTTCTTCAATTTCTTCAATAGACATAAACGTTTGCATCGTATAGTGAAGAATCGTTTTCCCTTTTATCTCAATAAATTGTTTCTTCAATGGATGTTGCATACGACTTCCTCTTCCAGCCGCTAATATAATTGCTGAAGCTTTCATTTATATACCTCCATGCGCTGTAGTATTTCATCCATTATACCACAAACCATTCACCAATATTTCTTTTTTATTCCTTCTCTTAAATTACGCTTCTATATATGCTATAATAACTAAGAAGTCCAATTTAACTTATGTATATATCAGGACGATCTATTTAGGAGGTAATAATATGTTAAGTACTCAATTAGTCGACGAAATCAACGAACAAATCAAATATGAATTCTACTCCTCACATCTTTATCTAGCTGCTGCTGCTTATGCTTATACACAGGATCTAGATGGTTTTGCAAACTTTTTCGTTGTACAGGCTGAAGAAGAAAAGTTCCATGCCATGAAATTTTTCCGTTTTGTTAATGAGATGGATGAACGTATTGTCATGAAAGCTTTTGACGCACCGCCAGCAGATTACGACAGTTTAGTTGATTTGTTTCAACATACATATGAACACGAAAAATTTGTAACCGATCGCATCTACAAATTAATGAATATTGCATCTGATGAACGCGAACATGCAACTATTAGCTTTCTTCAATGGTTTATTGATGAACAAGTCGAAGAAATGGCAATGTTCAAAAATCTACTCCAAAAGCTAAAACGTGCCGATAATGACCCTTCCGTTCTCTTTAAACTTGATGACGAACTAGCAACTCGCACTTTTACTCCACCAACAAACGCATAATTCAAAAGCCCCATCATCAAGAGATTCTTGAAGATGGGGCTTTTTCTACCTATGATAAACTTTTATTGCTTAACTGAAGATTCGGTACAGCATTCAAATCCATTCCATGACGTACACCATATATATAATCATAGTATCCCGCTGCCCCAATCATCGCTGCATTATCTGTACAGAGAACCATGGATGGATATTGCAAAGACATATGACGCAACTCACATTCTTCTTTCATCCGTTTCCTTAAGAAACGATTCGCCGCAACGCCTCCTGCAAGGGCAATTTTTTTTATTCCCAAGTCCTCTGCCGCTCTAAACGTCTTTTCTACAACAGCCTCTACAACAGCCTTTTGAAACGAAGCCGCAACATCTTCTTGAACCACAGGCTCTTCACGCATAGTCATCTGATTCAAATAATTTAAAACTGCAGATTTAACACCGCTAAAGCTAAAGTCATATCCTTCTATATTCGCTTTTGGAAATTGGATAGCCTCACTATTACCATATTCTGATACTTTATCAATTTTAGGCCCACCCGGATATCCTAATCCGATAGACCTTGCCACCTTATCAAAAGCTTCTCCTATTGCATCATCTCGAGTGCGTCCAATAATTTCGAAGGTTTCATAAGATGTTACATGAACCAAATGGGTATGCCCACCTGATACAACCATACATAAGAAAGGGGGTTCAAACTGATCATTTTCTATATAATTCGCCGCAATATGGCCTTCAATATGGTGGACCCCAATTAATGGCTTATCCAATGCAAATGCTAATGCTTTAGCTTCTGCAACTCCAACTAAAAGAGCTCCCACCAGCCCCGGACCATAGGTGACTGCAATAGCATCTATATCATTAAGTGTACAAGAAGCCTTTTCCAACGCTTCTTGTATAACATAATCAATATTTTCAATATGCTTACGTGAAGCCACTTCCGGGACAACACCACCAAACTTTGTATGTAGATCTATTTGCGAAGAGATAATGTTCGATAACACATTTCTTCCATTTCTCACAACTGCTACCGCTGTTTCATCACAGGATGATTCGATAGCAAGAATCGTCACATTTTCCATTATTACTCCTTTACATCATTAAAAACTATTTGACAATTTCAAAAGGGTCTGTCTCAACCCACCCGATTATCGTCCACTGACCCTCTTCATTCTTCGTCAATGCATAGTCTTGATATATATCGTCATTCGGATCATTTGTAATGAAAACCACTGAAACAATTGCTTGGTCATGATCGTCTCCTTGGTATGTAGGCGGCAAATAGTCCGAGCCAATAATTTTCATTCCAGCTTCTTTCCATTTTTTTACCTCTGACTTTATTCTCGACATATGGTACTGGCGCAAGTTATTAGCTAATAGTCGCTCATCAAACAATTGACGTTGCATATCGATTAAATCCTCAATTACATCGTCATCATATGTATCACTATATACCATTTTTCGTATAAGTGAGTTTGTACGTATTACTTGACTCGGATTCTCTTTAACTTGATTTGTAAATTGAAGCATTTTTTCATCATCTTTCGACAATTCTAATATCCGTTTTTCTGTGAACACAAGAGAAGAACCACTTTCGTCTCCACTATCTTCTTGCGCTACATAATAATAAATAAAGACACCCATAATAACAATGATTAACATAATAGGTAATATTTTTTTCATAAAAACACCTCTTTTTTATATCCTCATTATATATATCGGCTATTAAATACAGACAATTACCACATACTTCAAAATAATTACTCGTCACTAAATTTCAACGTACGAGTCATCCGATCTTTCCCAATTTTTGTATTTGGAAAAATCTGTCTAGCAACCGGCAAAAACTCTTTTGGATTAACCAAGGCAGGACTAAAATGCGTGAGCCATAATTCTTCAACATCTGCTTGTTTAGCTAACCTGGCTGCTTCTTGGAATGTCATATGCTTATATTGAACAGCATTCGTCTGTTCGGTTGATTCACCGTACATGCCTTCACAAATAAATAAATCTGCATCTTTAGCACCTTTAGCAATGGAATCCACCGGTCTTGTGTCTGTACAGTAAGCTACCTTTATACTTTTTCTAGCTTCACCCATAACCATTTCCGGCGTATAGATCTGTTCGTTGTAGCTAATCGTTTCACCCCGTTGCAACTGTCCCCATGTTTGAACCGGGAGCTCCAACTTTTTCGCCTTCTCAACATCAAACTTTCCTTTTCTTGGAATTTCAAGGGTGTAACCATAGCAGGTTACTTTATGCTGAACTCGATATGCATGAATCAAATACCCATTTAACTCAATCGTTTGTTCCGGTTCTGTCAATTCTATATAGTGAATTTCAAAAGGTAACTCAGGTGCTATCACTCGAAGTCCGGCGACTACCTTCTTTAAACCTCTCGGCCCGATCATTGTCAACGGTTCTGTACGATCGGAATTCCCAATAGTAAGCAATAGTCCCGGAAGACCGCTAATATGATCTCCATGATAATGGGTAAAGCATATTTGATCAATATCTTTAAAACTCCATCCTTGTTGTTTCATCGTAATCTGCGTTCCTTCGCCGCAATCAATAAGCAGATTACTTCCGTTAAAACGCGTCATAAGCGCGGTAAGCCATCTATACGGTAGCGGCATCATTCCACCGGTACCAAGTAAACATATATCTAACATCTTAGGCCTCTTTCCATCTATTTTTTCCATAACTGCACTTACCATTATAATGTTAATCCATAAAAAGTCAAATAAAGCTGCCCGGAGAATCTTTCATTCCCGAGCAGCTTTACTATACGATGTAACACTACATCTTCTGTACTAATTTATAGACTTTCTGCAGCTTCCACTACCGCCTCAGCTGTAATACCGAATTCTTCATAAACCTTTGCACCAGGTGCAGAAGCACCAAAGTGATCAAGTCCAATAACTTTACCGTTTAATCCAACATAACGATACCAGCCAAATGTACGACCCGCTTCAATAGCTACACGTTTTGTAACTGCCGCAGGAAGAACACTTTCTTTGTATGCCTCAGATTGTTCGTTGAAGAGTTCCATAGACGGCATACTTACAACTCGTGCATCGATGCCCTTTCCTTTGAGGGTTTCAGCAGCTTCCACTACCAAACCAACTTCCGAACCACTTGCCATAAGGATAACATCCGGTGTGTCTTTTTCTGACTCAATAATAACATAACCACCTTTTAATGCCTCTTTACCTGTTTTCTCAAAATAACCGACATTCTGGCGTGTTAATACAAGTGCTGTAGGATTTTTCTTGCTTGTTACTGCATAATACCAACCTGCTGCCACTTCTTTTGCATCTGCCGGTCTAAATGTAACAAGGTTCGGAATTGAACGCAAACTAGCAAGTTGTTCAATCGGTTGATGCGTCGGTCCATCTTCACCAACCCCTATACTATCATGTGTTAATACAAAAGTATGCGGAATCTCCATAATAGAAGCCAAACGAATCATTGGTTTCATATAATCACTGAATACAAAGAACGTACTTGTGAAAGAAACGAGGCCACCATGAATAATCAAACCATTACCCATTGCAGTCATCGCCAACTCACGAACACCGAAATGTATGTTCTTGCCCGCATAATTATCTTTAGAGAATTCACCTTGATCATTCATCCATGTCTTTGTAGATGGAGACAAATCTGCTGACCCACCAAAAAGATTTGGTATGATCTTAACCAATTTTTGAATAACTTGTCCTGATGATGCACGTGTTGCTATCGGTTTCGAATCATATGTCCAGAAATCTTCAGCATCCAATGCATCTATATCAATGTCACCACGCATTGCTTTTTCATAAGCTTCCGCTTTATCCGGATGCGCTTCTTTATATTTCGCAAACATCGCATTCCATTCATCTTCAGCTTTTGCTTTTGAAGCAACTACTTCCGCTAAATGATGACGTACATCATCTGCAACGTAAAATTCTTTATCTGTAGGTAATCCCAAAAATTCCTTTGTCGCAATTACATTATCCGCACCGAGAGGTTCTCCATGGGCACTTGCTTTACCTTGTTTTGCAGGGCATCCATAACCAATTTGAGTGTGTACAATGATCAAAGAAGGACGTGTCAAATCTGCTTTTGCTTCTTCTATCGCTTTAGAAATCGCTTCTGTGTCATTACCATCTTTAACTTCTAATACTTGCCAATGATATGCTTCGAATCTTTTTCCAACATCTTCTGTAAACGCAAGATCTGTACTCCCTTCAATAGAGATTCTATTTGAATCATAGAATGCAATAAAGCGTCCTAGGCCTAGTGTTCCTGCCAAAGAAGCTGCTTCAGAAGTAATACCTTCCATTAAACATCCGTCACCAACAATTGAATATGTGTAATGATCAACAACCGGAAATTCATCGGTATTATAGGTCGCGGCTAAATGACGTTCAGCCATCGCCATACCAATTCCTGTAGCAAAACCGGCACCAAGAGGTCCTGTTGTTGTTTCAACACCAACGGTATGATGATATTCAGGATGTCCCGGTGTTAACGATCCCCATTGTCTGAATTGTTTTAATTCTTCTATGTCTAAGCCATATTCAAATAAATGCAACAGAGAATAAAGCAACATAGAACCATGTCCGGCTGATAGAACAAATCGGTCACGATTTTGCCAATCCGGATTTTTGGGGTTGTGATTCATGTGATTCGCCCATAATTCATAGGCCATTGGTGCAGCACCTAGTGGTAATCCAGGGTGTCCTGAATTTGCTTTCTGAACCCCTTCAGCAGCAAGAATACGCACCGTGTTAATACATTTGTCTTGAATTGTACTCATTAATAAATCCTCCTTGTTATAAAGAGAGCCACATAATAATGGCATCTTCAGTTGGGTTAGTATAGTAACGGCTTCTCACACCTTCTATATAAAAGCCAAACGTTTCATAGGCTTTAAGAGCAACAGTATTAGATGTTCGTACTTCAAGTGTAACTTTTGCAATCTCTAATGAGCGCGCTTTTTCTAACATACTTTGAATAAGTCGTTTTCCTAATCCTTCCCCTCTTCGCGAGGGATGAATCGCCAAATTGGTAAAATGTCCTTCATCCAAAATCTTCCAAAAACCTCCATATCCAATAATCTTCTCTTCATCGATTAGGACAAGATAGTGAGCATGTTTGTTATTCAGTTCTTGTAAAAAACTTTGTTCTGACCATGGTGCGGCAAAAGACATGCTTTCAATCTCAACAATTGCTAGAATATCACCGGCCTCCATTTCCTTAAGCGTTACCATGTTTTGCCTCGTATTCTCTTTCTGCTTGAGATTTTTTGTGATAATACGGATGGTGTTGACGTCCGTCAATCCCGCCACCCATATCATACCTTCCCTTACCCAAAAGTGCAACGTGTTTTGCTGTTAAGTGTTGATATCCTCCGGGCAAACAAATAAATGGTAACTCTTCTTTAACTATATCCGCTTTGAAGCGTTCAACTGCATCCCCGACTAAGTAATCCTTCGTTCTATCTATTGTTCTTAATTGCATTTCTTCAAAAAAATCTTGAATATCCATTGCTCGAATGGATTCTACTTCTTCATATTCCCATTGTCCCCTTTTAACCTTAACGTCATAACGAGCATGGTATATTTCCGTTGCTCTCGCATAAGATATAACATCCACTCGAGCTCCGGGCTGTACAACAGCTGCAGCAAAAACTTCCAATGTGGGCACCTCTACAATAGGAATATTCCACCCTAAAGCAAGTCCTTTCGCTGTACCACTTCCGATTCTCAATCCTGTAAACGATCCGGGTCCGGCTGAAACAGCCAATAAATCAATACTTGTCTTATCTAGGTTCAAGCGCTCAAAAACTTCTTCCATCATAGGCATGAGTGTTTTGGAATGCTTTAATGTATTATTAATGGTATACTCACAGATGAGCTTATTATCATCTACAATAGCTATTGATGCCACATTCGATGAACTTTCTATTCCCAATATTCGCATGGTTACGCCTCTCTTTCTAAGGCTTTGACACCTTCTTCATCAATCGAAATTTTTCTAAAGGCTTCACCTTGCTCCAAATCTTTTTCAATATAAATCCATGTAGCATGAGGCGGAATATAATCCGTTATTAAATTCGCCCACTCAATAAGAACAATATCTGATCCATAGATATATTCATCGAACCCTATGTCCTCTAACTCTTCCGGATTTTCTATCCGATAGACATCAAAATGATGAAAAGAACCCACTTGCAACTCGTAGGTATTGACGATATTAAAGGTTGGACTTGTAATGGACTCTTCTATACCCAACCCACGGGCCAGACCTTTTGTAAAAACAGTTTTACCGACACCCAAATCTCCAATGAGACAAATAATCGACCCTGCTGTCAAATGACTTCCTATATCCTGCCCAATGGCATATGTTTCCTGTTCACTATTGGAATATCGTATCATTCTTTTTCCTCGTTACCTTCACTCTTATTCTCTGTAGTATCTGTAGTATCTGTAGTATCTGTAGTATCTGTGGTATCTGCGGTATCCTTATTCTCTTCTTCTTTCTCTTCATCACGTCGCGCCATTTCCATTAACTGACGCTCTAGTTGCTGCCCTCTTTCTTGTTGAAGATCTTTTTTATTCAATAGCCTATCTTTCCATGTCGGCTCTTTCGGAACTTTCTCTTTAGCCAATTCAAGTAATTGATTAAGGGCTTCTCTATCTTCACTAGCTACCGATTCACTCGGCATCACAAAAGCTTGCTGTTCATTCACATAGAACAGATAATTTTTCTTCGTTTTCGCCATACGATAGAGCTGACTCCATTCAAGTGTTAGATTGCCCGTATATTGTCTCGCTTCAAATCTTTCTGCTGTTATAATAAATGTTATCGGGTTCTTAAACACCGGGTTACCGATGACTTGTCGTTTTGCCTGAGACAACATATTAATCGGAGTTAAAATCAAATACATAAACACAACTAATAATAAAACAATAGATACAAACGTATCTTCCCAAACAAAATAGGCAATAGGCAATACAACGAGGGATGCGATACCAAATATAAGGGTAATCATTCCACTCAGTTTGCTATATGCATGATATGCCATAAACCGATATAAATCTTTAGTCGTTGTATTCACTGTCACTTCTATACGTTCTTTCATTCATTTATCCCTTCTCTTCTCCAATTAGCATAGTGAGTGCTATACGCTTCTTTGGCACATCCACCGTAATAATCTCAACATCAACAACATCACCTATGGCAACGACATCCAGCGGATGTTTAATATAACGATTGGATAACTGTGATATATGCACTAATCCATCTTGATGGACACCAATATCCACAAAAGCTCCAAAATCAATAACATTACGTACTGTACCTTTTAACACCATACCCGGCTTCAAATCTTTCATCTCCAAAATATCCTGACGTAATACAGGGCTTGGCATTTCTTCACGCGGATCTCTACCGGGTTTTTCCAACTCTTTGATAATATCATTCAATGTTGGCCGTCCAATACCTAATCGAGATGCTAGCTCATCTCTATCCTGTACTTTCCCAATAGCTGTTCGAAAGACGCGTACATCAAAGTCCGATTTAAGTCCTAATTCCTTTAATAAAGCTTTTGTCGCTTTGTAAGTTTCCGGATGTACACCAGTATTATCTAGTATATCATCTCCACCACGAATTCTCAAGAATCCGGCACATTGCTCGAAGGCCTTAGGCCCTAATTTAGAGACCTTTAATAGCTCCTTACGATTTTTAAATACACCTTCATTTTCTCTATAATCCACAATATTCTTCGCCACTGTTTTACTAATCCCTGCCACATATCGTAGAAGGCTAACACTAGCCATATTCAAATCAACACCAACACTATTGACCGATTTTTCAACAACACCTGTAAGGGTTTCACTCAATCGCTTTTGATTCATATCATGTTGATATTGACCGACCCCTATTGACTTGGGATCAATCTTTACCAACTCAGCTAACGGATCTTGTAATCGACGTCCGATAGATACCGCACTACGTAATGCCACATCAAACTCCGGAAACTCTTCTGTTCCTAATTCGCTTGCAGAGTATACAGAGGCCCCTGCTTCATTAACAATAATATAGTGAAGCTCATGGTTTAATGTTTTAATCAAATCCACTGTAAATTGCTCTGTTTCTCTAGATGCCGTGCCATTACCAATGGCAATCAGTGAAACATCATGTTTCTCTATCAACTGTGTTAATTTTCGATTTGCCTCTTCTATTTTATTAGCCGGTGGCGTCGGATAGACAACCCCGGTATCAAGTACTTTACCATTTTCATCTATCACCGCTACCTTGCATCCTGTTCTGTAAGCAGGGTCAAGTGCCAGAATACGTTTTCCTATAATCGGAGGTTGCAAAAGCAATTGTTCCAAGTTCTTCCCAAATACTTGTATAGCTCCTTCTTGAGCCTCATCTGTTAATGAATTTCGAATATCTCTTTCAATGGCAGGCGCCATCAGTCGTTTATAAGCATCAACAACAACTTCAGATAATATCTGTGCTGTATAATGTTTGTCATCCCTAATCCATTTTTTTTCAAGATAACTGACACAACGAGATTCATCCACTGTAATTTTTACACTTAAGATTTTCTCTTTTTCCCCACGATTGATCGCCAGAATACGATGTCCCGGAATCTTTTGGACGCTTTCACTATATGCTGCATACATATCAAAAACGGTAGATTCTTTTACTTTTGCTTTTGTTTCTATAAGCCCTGATTTGAATGTATAATCACGTAAATACTTACGATAATCCGGATCATCCGCCAACATCTCCGCTAAAATATCTTTGGCTCCATTAACTGCTTCCTCCACAGAATTAATCTCTTTTTCCGGTTGAACATATGGTGCAGCCATGGTTTCAATTGTTTCTGATGAACTTTGAGAATAGATAAGAATCGCCAAAGGCTCTAGTCCCTGCTCTTTAGCGATTGTTGCTCGCGTACGTTTCTTCTGTTTGAACGGACGATATATGTCTTCTACTTCAACAAGGGTTGTTGCTTGTTTTAATGCCAATACTATATCTTGTGTTAATTTCCCCTGTTCTTCAATGACATGTTGTACTTGTTCTTTTCTCGCCTCTAAATTTCTCAAATAGGTTAGGCGATCATTTAACGCCCTTAATATCTCATCGGATAAAGATCCGGTCATTTCCTTACGGTATCTGGCAATAAATGGAATCGTATTCCCACCATCAATCAACTCAATCGTTTGATCAATTTGCCATGCTTTTAATTGAAATTCTTCTTGTAATTGACGCGCTATATTCATGGTATACCCTTTCATCTTCTTATTCCATACTTCATATGTATGAAGACTAACCATTCCCATTATAATATCAATTCGTTAATTTTTCAACTAATCATTAAAGGACAACACTATACGACAAGAAAACCGGTCCTGTTACTTCTCCTGATTAATTAACTTATAACTTCTCGACAGCGCAAAAAAAGAAGGATGATACCTCATCCTTCTAACAAACACTTTCTATACGTCATATCCTAATTTAAAAGAACTATGAATTGCTTTTACTGCCTCTTCTGCATCTTTTTCATCGACTAAAACCGAAATCTTTATCTCAGATGTGGAAATCATATTAATATTGATATCCTTATCATAAAGGGCTTCAAACATTTTTGTCGCTATCCCTGAATTTGAGGCCATTCCGGCACCTACAACAGATATTTTTGCTACAGAATCATCAAATTCAACACGTTCTGCTTGAAGGAATTCCAAATTCTTTTCCACAATTTCTTTCGTCAATTTCAAATAATCTTTGGGCACTGTAAAGGAGATGTCCTTTTTTCCGTCACGACCAATAGACTGAAGTATGATATCGACATTAATATCCTGCTTGGATAGCATGCTAAATAAATCAAAAGCTTTACCCGGCTGATCTCTAACACCGACAACAGCAACACGTGCTACATTTTTATCTGCTGCTACTCCGCTGACCATCATTTTTTCCATCTTGCTTTCCTCCTTAACGATTGTCCCTTCTTCACGAGTCAAACTTGAACGAACAACCAGCTCAACATTATATTTTTTTGCCAGTTCTACAGAACGATTATGCAATACTTTTGCCCCCAGCGATGCTAGCTCTAACATCTCATCATAAGAAATCACATCAAGCTTCCTAGCTTCCGGAACAATACGCGGATCCGTTGTATAGACACCATCTACATCTGTAAAGATTTCACATTGATCTGCATGAAGCGCTGCTGCAAGCGCAACTGCTGTCGTATCGGAGCCACCACGTCCTAATGTCGTAATGTCTTCATATCGATTCATTCCTTGAAATCCGGTTACTAAAACGAGATTCTTACGTTGTAGTTCCATAAGAATTCTTTCTGTCTCTATGCCGGTCAATCGAGCATTTGAATAAGTGCTCGTCGTTGTCATCCCCACTTGGTACGCATTAAGGGATACCGCAGGATACCCTAATTCTTGAAGAGCCAATGACATTAAAGCTACCGATTGTTGTTCGCCCGTCGACAACAACATATCCATCTCTCTGCGTGACGGATTATCCGTTATTTCTTTCGCTTTGGCTAGCAATTCATCTGTAGTATCTCCTTGTGCTGATAATACAACAACTACATCATCGCCTTCTTCATAAGCTTCAGCAATTCTCTTTGCAACATTAAATACTCGCTCTTTATTGGCTACCGAGCTTCCGCCAAATTTTTTTACAATCAGCATGATTTTCCTCCATCTAACTTAGCCTGTTCTATGCTTATATTATATGATTAGCCCGACAAAGACAAGTTTCACTAAATTCATATACACTATATTGTATATGAAAGTTCAACTACATGCTTTTGTCGACCTAATCATTATATGTATTGTTACTAGAAGACGCTTCACCTATTAGGATAAAAAATAAGTCATAAATTCATACCCATGTTCAATTAAACGTCCGCTTTCTTTTGCTTCTTTTTCTGAATATCCGTACACCTGTTCCGTCGGCATATTACTTGAATAAATAAAGTAAGGTACCGGGTTACTTGTATGTGTTCTTATAGATAGAGGCGTCGGATGATCCGGTAACACCGCCAACTTATAATCCATATGATTCTTTTCCATATACTCGACAATCGGTTTTACAACACGGTCATCAATATATTCTATCGCTTTAATCTTATTCTCAAGCTCCCCACGATGTCCACACTCATCAGGCGCTTCTATATGAATATATACAAAATCATCACCATTATTCAACGTTTCAAGAGCCGCTTTCATCTTCCCTTCGTAATTCGTATGCAAATTACCCGTAGCTCCTTCTACATCAATACTTCTCATACCAGCTGATATAGCAATACCTTTTAACAAATCCACTGCTGATATCATAGCTCCTTTTACTCCAAACATAGACTCAAAGGATGGAAGAATCGGTTTTGTTCCTTCTCCCCAAGGCCATATACTATTAGCAGGTCGCAAGCCCTTCTTCCGACGTTCTTCATTAATCGGATGATGATTCAATATGGCATAACTTTCCCGCATCATACCTTCAAACATCTCTGCAAAATCACCTTTTGGCAAATAATTGGTTATGGATTGCCCCAGAATATTATGAGGTGGTGTCAATTCTACCTTTGTAGAGCCGTTAGCCATAATCATCGCATGACGATAACTGACACCCTTATAAAATGTTCTTCCTTCACTTTGGAAATGCTCCTGTATACTTTTTAACAATTCAGCCGCTTCGTGGGTTGTGATCTCATCCGCACTATGATCCTCTATTATTTTACTCTCATATGGTCCTTCTTCACTAAGCGTAACAAAGTTAATACGAAAACATACATCCGACTCCTCCATACGGGCACCAATGCTAATAGCCTCTAAAGGTGAGCGACCTGTATAGTAACGAAGGGGGTCATATCCTAAAACGGATAAATTCGCTGTATCACTCCCAGGTTTCATACCTGTGGGAATGGTATTTAGCAAGCCCACTTCTCCTTTAGATGACAGCCCATCAAATGTTGGAGTATCGGCCGCTTCAAGAGGTGTTCTGCCTTCTAATGCATCAATAGGTTCATCTGCCATACCATCTGCTAATACCAATATATATTTCATCATGCCCCTCCTACTTTAATCGAATGCTTGTTATAATGTTCAAATCACTCTTGCTCCTACAGGTATCTATTGCTTTTTGCAACAGACCTTCTGTAGAATTCGTTATAATAAACCCTGTTTCATTCCATCCTCTATCTATATCAACCCTTTGAACCGTATCAAAGTATTGTCGCATTTCCTCTAATGTCACCATACCTTCCATAATCATTAACCGACCTGCAGGCACCTCCTCTAACGGCAATAGGTTCATTTCCTTAGAGTACCAATGGGTGATAATATTACGATTCAAATGTTTTGCAGCATCCACCACATCTGCAACAACAGCTGATGCCGTTGGTAATTTTCCAGCGCCACTTCCATAGAACATCACATCACCAATAACATTCCCATGTACAAAGATAGCATTGAACACGTCATGTACATTCGACAGGGGATGCGTATTGCTAATCAACATGGGCGCTACCATGACATAGGCTTTATCTTCTACTTTTCGGCTCACACCTAATAATTTAATTTGGCAATTCAATGCTTTCGCATATTCAAAATCTTCCAAACGAATCTTTGTAATGCCTTCTGTATAAATATCTTCAAAATTAACATGCATACCATAAGCAAGTGACGATAAAATAGCAATTTTGCGACACGCATCATACCCTTTTACATCCGCATCCGGATTGCGTTCGGCATAACCTAAGTCTTGAGCTTCTTTCAGAATATCCTTGTAATTTCTGCCCTCTTTTTCCATCTTACTCAGTATATAGTTCGTTGTTCCATTAAGAATACCTGTAATTTCTTGAATTTCATCTGCTGATAAGGAGTGATTCAATGGTCGAATAATTGGAATACCACCACCAACACTTGCTTCAAAAAGAAAATTAATATTCTTTTGACGAGCTAACTCAAGTAAGGAAGGTCCATATTTCGCCACGAGTTCTTTATTCGATGTTACAACACTCTTCCCTTTTTCAAGGGCCGCTTTGACAATGCTATATGCCGGCTCCAAACCACCCATAACTTCTACAACTATATCCACCTCTTCATCCATAAGAATGTCATCATAATTTTTGGTCAATATATTTTCTATGGGGCTTCCCGGAAATTCACGTAAATCCAATACATATTTCAATTCGATATCCGTATTCGCCTTTTTTTCAATACTGTCTTTATTTGTCTGCAAGACTTCAACTACACCAGAACCTACTGTACCATATCCTAAAATCGCTATTTTCACCATTTGTCTACTCCCTTGCTAGTATCTTAACCTCATGCACACCTTGATAGTTTTCTATGACTTGTAGCATCTCCTCAATATCACCTGTTGACGGCAGTATTTCAATAGATATTGTTAAGTTCGCTACCCCGCTAATAGGAATCGATTGATTAATTGTTAGTATATTCGCACGATAATCAGCAATACGCTGTATTACGTTTGAAAGTAATCCCGGCTCATCGTCAATCTTAATTGCAAAGGTCACGACACTTCCACGTTCACTCTCATAAAATGGAAAAATTGTATCCTTATACTTGTAAAATGAACTTCGACTAATCCCAACTAAATCAACCGCTTCTTGAACCGTAATTGCCTTTTCCTTTTCAAGTAAATTCTTAGCTTGTACAACTTTCAAAAAGACCTCCGGTAAAGCACGACGCTTGATTATGTAATAATTTGCTTTATCTGACATGTTTCCACCCACTTTTATATGTTTTTTTCTCAAATACATTTGTTTTCACTAGAAAGATGATACCATACCCTTCCTTTGAATGCAAGACGCAAATAGAAGAAAGGTAGCCTTGGAAGTTAGCATTTTCCTAATAATAGGCAAAAAAAGGATTGCTTAAGGGCATAGCCTTGAACAATCCTTTTTATTACATTTACGGCAATTTCTATGAATTCATCTGATTCATAACTTCTCCATCAGCATTCTCTGAAGCTGATTGACGCTCTACTCCATCCACTTTGTGGACAATTTCATCAATTTCTTCATCCGAAACAATCAAATCAATATCCAAAAGTATAATCATGCGATTCTCTTGCTTGGCAACACTTTTGATATATTTACGGCTAATTCCCGTTACAATCTTTGGTGCTTCTACAATACTGTCTTCTTCAATATGAAGAATTTCTGATACAGAGTCTACAACAAAGCCGATACGCATCTCATTCGTATTAACTACAATAATTTTCGTATCATCATTCATATCCACTTTGGAGAGATTGAATTTTTTTCGAAGGCTGTAAATCGGTAATACCTCGCCCCGAAGATTAATAAGTCCTTCAATATACGTTGGTGAATTCGGTACTTTTACAACTTCTTGATATTTTTCGATACCGTTAACCTTCATGATATCCAACCCATATTCCTCGTTATCCAATTTAAAAATAACCTGTTGCAATGAAGCCATTTTTCTTCCTCCTTTGAAGTAATTCTCTCTCTAAAGCCTTAGTTCTTAGCCGCTACCCATATAAGATAGCCATTAATAAATGCATCCAAGTCACCATCCATCACTGCACTAACATTTCCGGTTTCGACATTGGTTCGGTGATCTTTTACCATAGAATAGGGATGCATAACATAGGAGCATATCTGACTTCCCCAACCTATTTCTTTCACCTCACCTCGGATATCTTTCATTTTATCCATCTGCTCTTGTTGCTTAATTTCCAACAACTTGGCTTTTAACATCGCCATTGCCTTATCTTTGTTTTTATGCTGTGATCGTTCATTCTGACATTGTACTACTGTCCCTGTAGGTAGGTGTGTAATTCGAATGGCCGAGTCTGTTTTGTTGATATGTTGTCCACCTGCTCCGCTGGCACGATATGTATCTATACGAAGCTCATCATCCGGAATATCCATTTCTATAGTATCATCTAATTCCGGCAATACATCACAGGATGCAAAGGATGTATGGCGTCTTCCCGATGCATCAAAAGGCGAAATCCGCACTAAACGATGCACACCCTTCTCAGCTTTTAAATACCCATAAGCATTTTCACCTGAAATTTGAAAAGTCACTGATTTGATACCAGCTTCATCGCCATCCAGATAGTCTAGCACCTCAACTTTAAATTCCTTTTTATCTGCCCAACGTGTAAACATACGATAAAGCATGCTCACCCAATCACAGGATTCTGTACCGCCAGCTCCGGCATGTAATGACAAAATCGCGTTATTCTTATCATAAGGTCCTGATAACAAGGTTTCAATTCGAAGTTTTTCATAGGATTCTAGAAATTCTTGTTCACTCGTCTCAATTTCCTTGATGAGGCTTTCATCTTCTTCTTCAAAAGCCATTTCAACCAACGTTTCTAAATCTTCATAGGATTCCTTAATGCCTTCATAGGTAGCCACTTTGTCTTTAATTGTCTTAAGGGCTTTCAAATCCTGTTGCGACGACTCCGGGTCATCCCAAAAATCTTCCCGTAACATCTCATTCTCAAGCATTTCAATCTTGGTTCTTAGATTAGCCAAGTCAAAGTGAAACACTCATTTCATCCAGTTTTGTTTTGTATTCTTGCAAATTTTGTTTCGTTTGTTCAATTGCAAGCATCAAATCACCTCTTTTTATATAATATTAACGTTGTACGTTATTGATTTTATTGTATCATAAAACTAACGTTTTGAGAAGAAGGGAGTCACCAAAGATGACTCCCTTCACAACATGTTCACGCTCTATTCATTATTCATCAACACGATGGTTATAATTCTCACTCGGTCCATGACATTGTTTGTATTTTTTACCGCTGCCACAGTGGCAAGGTTCGTTACGGCCTAGCTTACGACCGCTATGTTTAACGGTCTTTTTCGCTGTATCTTCTCCTCGATTTGTTGATATGTTCTTAGCAACACGTTCACGTTCAATCTTATTGCGTGGGGCAATACGATATAGAATTCGTACCGTATCTTCTTGAATGGCTTCAATCATCTCATCAAACATCTCAAAACCAACAAATTTATACTCAACGAGAGGATCTCTTTGTCCATATGCTCGTAATGAAATTCCTTGTCGCATTTGATCCATGTTATCGATATGATCCATCCACTTCTGATCAATTGCTTTAAGTAGAATAACGCGCTCAGCTTCACGTATCATCTCTATTTCATCAAATTCTTGCTCTTTTGCTTCATACATTTTATGAGCAATATCTTGGAGTGTCTCCGTAAACTTATCCTTCGTCATTGTATCTCTTGCTTCTTCATCAAATTGGAAATTCGGAAACGGAATAATCTTACCTAATGATTCACGTAATCCACCCAAATCCCATTCATCCATGTGATCCATGCCATTCGAATGCGCATTAACAGAACGTTCGACGATATCATCAACCATCTTCATAACAAAGTCCCGCATGCTATCACCCTCGAGTACTTTGCGGCGCTCATCATAGATAATTTCACGTTGCTCATTCATAACTTGGTCATAATCAAGAAGGCGTTTCCGTATCCCGAAGTTATTTCCTTCAACTTTACGTTGCGCTTCTTCAATACGATTTGACAAAATACCCGCAGAAATTGGCTCATCATCCGGAAGTCCAATACGCTCTACCGTTTTCTTTAATTTATCTGAGCCGAATAATCGCATCAACTCATCTTCCAAAGAAATATAAAAACGTGATTCTCCAGGGTCTCCTTGACGCCCGGCACGACCTCTTAATTGATTATCAATACGTCTGGATTCATGTCGTTCCGTACCGATAATCTTTAGTCCGCCGACTTCTTTAACACCATCTCCAAGCTTAATATCGGTACCACGACCGGCCATATTCGTTGCAATCGTTACCGAACCAAATTGACCGGCACCAGCTACAATCTCAGCTTCTCGTTCATGGAACTTTGCATTCAATACTTTATGAGTAATTCCACCATTTTTCAAAAACTTACTCAACACTTCAGAAGATTCTATACTTACTGTACCAACCAGTACCGGCTGTCCTTTTTCATGACTTTCTTGAACATCCTTAACGATAGCTCTAAACTTCTCTTCAATCGATTTATATACAACATCATTATGGTCTTTTCTGGCAATTGGACGGTTTGTCGGAATGACAATAACATCCATTCCATAAATGGAGCGAAACTCTTCTTCTTCCGTTAATGCAGTACCTGTCATACCAGACTTTTTAGTATAGCGGTTAAAATAGTTCTGGAATGTAATTGTAGCAAGGGTCTTGCTCTCACGCTTTACCTTAACATTTTCTTTCGCTTCAATCGCTTGATGTAAACCATTCGAATAACGACGTCCCGGCATTAAACGTCCGGTGAATTCATCAACAATGACGATTTCATCCTCTTTGACCACATAGTCCTTATCACGATGCATCAACTTGATTGCTTTAAGGGCCAAATTGATATGATGTTGAATTTCCATATTTTCAGGATCTGCTAAATTATCAATTTGAAAATATTCTTCAACTTTTCCGATCCCTTCCGCTGTAAGCGTTGCACTTTTTGTCTTTTCATCGATAACATAGTCGCCTTCTTCTTCAATATCCTCGTTCATCAATGCACTCATCTTTGTGATTTCACCGATGATGCGACCTTCTTTCAAGCGTTGCGCCAACATATGTGCCTGTTGATACAGATGCGTTGATTTACTACTGCTCCCCGAAATGATGAGAGGTGTTCTAGCTTCATCAATTAACACGGAGTCAACCTCATCAATGATAGCATAATTCAAAGGTCTTTGAACCATTTCCTTTTTGTATATAACCATGTTATCTCTTAAATAATCAAATCCAAATTCATTGTTCGTACCATATGTTATATCACATCCATAGGCCAAACGGCGTTCTTCACTACTAAGCCCGTTTACAATAACACCGACGGTTAGCCCTAAAAATTCAAAAACTGCTCCCATCCATTCCGCATCACGTGCGGCCAAATAATCATTGACCGTAACGATATGTACACCTTTGCCTTCTAAAGCATTCAAATAAGCTGCTATAGGTCCTACAAGGGTTTTACCTTCACCCGTCTTCATCTCCGAAATTCTTCCTTGATGTAAAACAACAGCTCCGACCAGTTGAACACGGTAGGCTCTTAAGCCTATAACGCGATCCGCAGCTTCACGAAAAACAGCATAAGATTCCGGCAAAACGCTATCTAACGATTCACCTCCTGCAATTCGCTCCTTAAACTCTATGGTTTTAGCTTTTAACACATCATCTGATAATGCTCGTATTTCTGTCTCAAGCGCTTCAATTTGATCCACTATAGGATAAATCCGCTTTAACTCTCTTTCACTATGGGTTCCAAAAATTTTCTCAATAATCCCCATGACTATCACCTTCCGATTTCATTAGATTCCACATTGCTTTATTGTATCATATTTTTAGGGAGTATCCTATTAAATTCATATTAAAAATGTAAATTCACTCTTTTTATCCACAACATGCACAGGGATAACTTAAAGGTTTACATAATACTTATCCACTGTTTTTGTGGATAACACCTCCGATTTCTGTGTATAAAAGGATTTCACTCCCTTTATTTGTCCACAAACTGTGCAAAGTAAATCTTATGTAAACAACCTAACCTCAAATTCACATACACTATATAGATTACGTAGATACGTTCGTAACACTATATTTTATATGAAAGTTCAACTATATGCTTTTGTCGGGCTAATCATTATATGTTTTTCAACAATAAAAAACCGCCACGTTAGCTCATCCATTATACTAACGTGGCAGTTCCAATGCTTTTTATATTAAATATGAGAGTGCACTAACAAATAAATTAGATTTGAGGTTCTATGAGTCCATAAGACCCTTGTTTCCTTTTATAAACAACATTGACTTCATCTGTATCTGCATTTCTAAATACAAAGAAATCATGTCCCAAAAGTTCCAGTTCCATGCAAGCTTCAACAGCATCCATTGGTTTCATAGCGAACTTTTTAGTACGTACAATTTTCATTGTATCTTCTTCATCTTCTTCAATTGGACTGTTCAAGTATTCATTCTTGAATGATCCTGATTGACGATGGCGATCGATAATCTTTTCTCTGTGTTTTACCAATTGACGTTCTAATTTGTCAACAACCATATCAACGGCTGCATACATACTTTCATCTTGCTCCTCTGCTCGTAATACACTTCCTTTAATTGGAATTGTCACTTCGATTTTTTGAAATTTTCTTTCAACACTAAGTGTTACATTGACCATTGCATCTGAATTAAAAAACTTTTCTAATTTATCCAGTTTATCTTGGATAATATCCTTAAGTGAAGCTGTAACCTCAATGTTTTTGCCAGTAATTGTATAACGCATACGAACAACTCCTTTCAGATTGTTTCTTCATTTTATGAAACAATCTTTCTAAATTTCTTTATATATAATTATTCGTCATTGAGAATGAATTTCCTTTTTATTTTTGAAATTTCTTTACATTTTATAAGAAAAGTGACTTTTCCACACTCTGTGTAGTAACTTTCGGATACTTTCTTATATCAAAAAAAGCCGATTATCACAGATAATCGGCTTTTTTGTACTATTATAAACTATTGACACATCACACTTTTTCTTTAGTTGAATAATGTGTATGTAATAAATGATGCGCTTTATCACTCATTGGTTTACCAAGGTATTTTTCGTAGAGTTCAATAATCGCAGGATTTTCATGAGATTTACGGAGTGGTTTATCTTTATCCACATTGTAAAGAGCTGCTTGACGGGCTTTAATAATGTCCGCATTACCATGATGATAAGGCTGACCTGCACCACCGATACAACCGCCAGGACATGCCATAACTTCAATTGCATGGATGTTACGTGGGTTACCGTCACGAATCTCTTCCAACAATGTTTTCGCATTACCAAGACCATGAGCAATACCAATGTTTAATGTTACATCATCCATTTCCACTTCTGCAACACGTACACCATCAAAACCACGTAATTGGTCAAATTCAATCTTTTCTAACGTTTTACCTGTACGTATTTCATATGCCGTACGAACAGCCGCTTCAATAACACCACCTGTTGTACCGAAGATAACACCAGCTCCTGTTGATTCACCAAGTGGTTGGTCAAAGTCTGACTCTTCCAATTCATCCGGATCAATATTCAATCGTTTCATAAGCTCTGCCAACTCACGCGTTGAAAGAACTAAATCTACATCCGGATTCCCGTCCACTTTAAACTCCTCACGATTTGCTTCAAACTTTTTAGCGAGACATGGCATAATCGAAACAACAACTAAGTTTTCACGCTTCACGTCTAGTTTTTCTGCAAAATAGGATTTAGCCACCGCACCGAACATTTGCATTGGTGATTTTGCAGATGAAGGAATATCAATCAATTCCGGGAATTGACTTTCCACAAAGTTCACCCATGCAGGACAACAGGATGTAAGAATCGGTAATGCACTTTCTTTACCGTCCAAATAATCTTGAAGACGACCGAGTAATTCCGTTCCCTCTTCCATAATCGTTAAGTCTGCTGCAAAATCTGTATCAAATACATAATTAAAACCAATTTCACGCAATGCTGTTACCATCTTATTGGTAAAGATTGTTCCCGGTTCATGGCCAAATTCTTCACCAAGTGCCACACGAACAGCAGGAGCTGTTTGAACAACAACTGTTTTTTCGGGATCCGCAAGGGCTTCAACTACTTTCCATGTATGGTCCGCTTCTGTCAAAGCTCCTGTAGGACAGACAGCTACACATTGTCCACAGTGAGTACATACAGTATCTTCCATATCGTATTCAAAAGCAGGAGATACTACAGCATTAAATCCACGATTAATACCGGATAATGCTCCGACAGCTTGCACTTCATTACACATCGTTTCACAACGACGACACATAATACATTTATCCATATCACGGATTAATGAAGGTGTGTAATCTTTTTTATATGTAGACATTGCTGTACCGGAGATAGAATCACCACGCAATGAATTTTGTTCTGCTAAATCTTGAAGTTCACAGTCTCCCGCTTTTGCACAAGACAAACAATCTTTCGGATGATCCGAAACAAGTAATTCAAGGACTGTTTTACGTGCATCCATAACACGGATTGTATTGGTTTTTACAACCATTCCGTCAACAACCGGTGTTGCACAAGATGGTGCCAAGTTGCGACGACCTTCTACTTCAACAACACAAACACGACAAGATGCTGATTTGTTAACCATCTTTGTGTCATGAAGATCTAAATGACATAGTGTAGGGATATGAATACCAACCTCACGAGCAGCGTCAAGAATGGTGCTGCCAGCCGGTACCGAAACATCTTTACCGTCAATAACTAACTTTAATTCTGACATGGGGTACACTCCTTTATCTAATAATTACTAACATTTTGCAATAGCATCAAATTTACATTTATCATAGCAAGCACCACATTTGATACACTTGCTTTGATCAATTTCATGTACCTTTTTAACTTCACCGGAAATACAAGATACAGGACAGACTCTTGCACATGCTGTACATCCGATACACTTATCTTCTTTGATAACGTATTTAACCAATTTTTCACATTGGCCCGCAGGACATGTTTGATTTTGAACATGGGCAACATACTCATCCCAGAATGCATCCATTGTGGATAACACAGGGTTTGGAGCTGTTTGACCCAAGCCACATAGTGCTGTGTCTTTAATAACACGGCTTAGTTTTTTCATCTCATCTAAATGTTTCATTTCTGCTTTACCGTCGCAAACCAGTTCTAATAATTCAGATAAACGTTTTGTACCCACACGACATGGTGTACATTTACCACAAGATTCTTCTTCAGTAAACTCAAGATAGAATTTTGCAACTGCCGGCATACAGTCGTCTTCATCCATAACAATCATACCACCGGATCCCATCATGGAACCTTTAGCAATCAAGTTATCAAAATCGATTGGTGTATCTAAATCTTTCTCCGTTAAACAACCACCTGATGGTCCACCTGTTTGAACAGATTTAAATTTCTTACCGTTTTTAATACCACCACCGATATCATAAATAACTTCACGTAACGTTGTTCCCATCGGTACTTCAATAAGACCCACATTGTTAATTTTACCTGCTAATGCGAATACTTTAGTACCGGCTGAACGTTCTGTACCGATTTTTTTGAACCAATCTGCACCTTTAAGTAAAATCACCGGTACATTCGCAAAGGTTTCAACGTTGTTTACATTCGTTGGTTTATCCCAGTATCCTGCTTCTGCAGGGAATGGTGGTTTTGTCGTTGGTTCACCACGTTCACCTTCCATTGAGTGAATCAAGGCTGTTTCTTCACCACATACGAACGCTCCTGCACCTAACGTTAATTCGATATCAAATTCAAAACCGCTACCTAGAATATCTTCACCAAGTAAACCATACTCTCTTGCTGAATCAATCGCTGCTTGAAGACGTTTGATTGCAAGAGGATACTCTGCACGAATATAAACGCGACCTTTTGTTGCACCAATAGAATACCCACAGATTGCCATAGCTTCTATTACTGTATGAGGATCACCTTCAAGGATTGATCGGTCCATAAATGCACCTGGATCTCCTTCATCCGCATTACAAATAACATATTTTTGGTCAGCATCGTAACTTCTTGCAAATCCCCATTTTAAACCGGTTGGGAATCCACCACCTCCACGGCCACGAAGACCGGAGTCTTTTACTACTTGAATAACAGTTTCCGGTGTCATTTCAGTGAGTGCTTTTCCTAATGCCATATAACCGTCACGAGCGATATATTCATCAATGTTGCCCGGATCGATAAAACCACAGTTTCTTAGTGCTATACGCATTTGTTTTTTATAGAAGTCCATATTTTTGGAATCGGAAACTACTTCATTTTTCTCCGGATCCACATACAATAAACGCTCTACTTTACGACCTTTTACAATATGTTCTTGAACAATTTCTTCTGCATCTTCAGGTGTTACTTGTACATAAAATGTATTGTCCGGAAGAATTTTGACGATTGGTCCTTTTTCACAGAAGCCGAAGCATCCGGTTTTGAGGACTTGAACGTCTGCGTCCAAATTTGCTTCCAAAAGACTGGATTTTAGATTGTCTACGATTTGTTCTGATTCAGCTGAGATACAGCCAGTACCTCCACAGACCAATACGTGCATTTTTTCATTAGCCATTGTTACGCCTCCTAACCTTTCTACTCGACTGTCTTGTGTGTTACAGGAATGATTCCGTCAACAAGTTCGCCGTTCTTCAAATATTTTTCGATAATTTCTTTCGCTTTTTCTTCTGTCACATCCCCAAATACAACCGGTTCTTCTCCCGGAAGCGTTACTTCTAAGGTTGGCTCTGCATAACAGTAACCCATACAACCACTTTGTGTTACAACTACATTATCAAGACCTTGACGATAGGATTCTTGAACCATATAATCCATAATCTCACGTGCTCCTGCAGCGATACCACATGTCGCCATAGCTACACGTACTTGAATTAAGTTTTCAATGTTATCCCCTTTTTCACGCAATTCAACTTTGTCTTGAACATTTTTTTTGATTTGCATTAACTCTTCCAATGATTTGATCTTAGCCATTGTTTCTCCTCCTTCTTAACGATATTCCGCGAGAATCCCTTTTACCATATCCGCTGTGAGACGTCCGTATGTTTTTTCTCCGATTGTGACAACCGGTGCTAAACCACAAGCACCAATACAACGAAGGGCAGTTAACGAAAACTTACCGTCTGCCGTTGTTTCTCCAACTTGAATACCTAATTCTTTAGAGAATGCACTCGCTATTTTTTCAGCGCCACGTACGTAACATGCTGTACCAAGACAGATGTTGATGTCGTGTTCCCCTTTTGGTTCCATTGTAAAGAATGAGTAGAAACTAACAACTCCAAATACCTTTGCTGTTGGAACGTTCATTTTTTTAGCCACAAAAATTTGAACTTCCTCTGGTAAATATCCGAAAATGCCTTGTGCTTTATGAAGGACTTTAATCAATTCACCTTTTGTATCAGGCAATGCTTCAATAAAATCAGCAAGTTCTTGATATTTTTCTTCTGTTAAACCTAGATTAGCAGCCATGTTTACCTCCTTAAATATAATACATAGTCATTTATAAGAAGAGATTGTTATATCTCTAACTAACTGTTCTAAATGTTTTCTAACCGCGATAATGTCGCAAAAATTGTATGATTCGGTTTACATTTAGTTGCTCTTTCGTGATTTCGGGAATATCCAAAGCCTGCTGACACACACCTATAAACCCCAACTCGTGGGAATCAGAAGATTGTAGAAGACCATAGTCTTTATAGGTTGCTTTATATTCGTTAAAGTCAGCATACTGTGATATCTCAAGACAAGTAATCAAGCTGTTATGCGGTAACATACCCAGATTAGACAAAACACTATAACTCGGGCGATCGATATGGGCAGGAATAGCAATTCCTCCAAGCTCCCATGCGCTTTGAATAATTTGTTCAAAAGTGAGTCCTGTTGCAAAGGAAAGGAGTCGTTCCTCTTCCCCGCATATCTCATCATCAGCGTCCATAATCCACTGATGTCCAACAATAGATGATCGGTTCTTAAGATTGGGAAGGTGTGCATATACAAGGTTCTGCATATTGTATACACTATCCAAGTCTCCAAAAAGACATACCACATGAATCTCTTCACGTGATTCGATTTCCATCCCCGGAATAACCAGAATTCCTTCCGCTTTGCCAACCTCCATAATCACTTCTACATTCTTACAGCTATTATGATCGGTTATTGCAATAACATCCAGCTCCATTAACCGCGACATATTCACGATGTTGTTTGGAGACATCTCTTCCAATCCACAAGCTGACAAGGCTGTATGGATATGAAAATCATAATTAATCTTCATTACCGTCCTCGATTGTACGATCTTTTGATAGTTTTTTGTTAAACCTTTATCAAGTTGCCCTAGGTAGTCCATAGACAATTATAGCAGATAACCCAAACCTTGTAAACAACCTAATTTGGGCATCTGCTATAGTTTATAGATATATATATTCAAATTTTATGGTACTCTTTTTATATTTCAGGAGATTGAGCAGATAACATACGTTTCAAAAACTGTCCTGTATAAGATCCTTCTACCTCTGCAACAGCTTCAGGTGTCCCTTGTGCAATAACCTCACCACCACGATGACCGCCTTCCGGTCCCATGTCTATAATATAATCGGCCGTCTTTATCACTTCAAGGTTGTGTTCAATAACCAGTACTGAATTCCCTTGATCCACAAGTTTTTGAAGAATCATAATAAGTTTATGTACATCTTCGAAATGAAGCCCTGTCGTCGGCTCGTCCAAAATATACATGGTCTTACCTGTGCTTCGCTTGCTCAAATGCGTTGCCAACTTAATTCTTTGGGCCTCACCACCCGACAGTGTTGTTGATGGTTGACCCAGTTTAACATAGCTTAGTCCAACATCGTAGAGGGTCTGCATCTTACTCTTTATCCTTGGTACATTTTCAAAAAATGTAAGGGCATCTTCAACGGTCATCTCCAACACTTCTGAAATATTTTTCCCTTTGTATTTCACCTCGAGTGTATCCCGATTGTATCGTTTACCGTGACATACTTCACAAGGAACATATACGTCCGGAAGAAAATGCATCTCAATTTTTATAATTCCGTCACCACTACACGCTTCGCAACGTCCACCTTTCACATTAAAGCTAAATCGACCTTTTTTATAGCCACGCATTTTGGCTTCTTGCGTTGATGTAAAAATATCACGAATTGCATCAAACACCCCTGTATAAGTTGCCGGATTGGAGCGAGGTGTCCGGCCGATTGGTGATTGATCAATATCGATAACCTTATCCAAATGCTCTTCACCTAACAAATCGACATGATGCCCCGGTTTTACCTTGGAGCGATTTAAATCTCTTGATAAGCGTTTGAAGAGAATTTCGTTAACAAACGAGCTTTTTCCTGAACCTGAAACCCCCGTGACACAAGTAAACACTCCCAGAGGAATATCAATGTCAATATGCTTCAGATTATTTTCATGTGCACCGACCAACTTTAACCAACGCTCATCCGTTGGGCGACGTTTCTTGGGTACTTCAATGCGTCGTTTTCCCGAAAGATATTGTCCTGTTAGGGACTTCTTCGACTTAAGCATCCCCTTTACCGTCCCTGCATAGACCACATCACCCCCATGCACTCCGGCACCGGGCCCGATATCAACGATATAATCTGCTTCACGCATTGTGTCTTCATCATGTTCCACAACAATGAGTGTATTTCCTAAATCACGTAGATGCTTAAGGGTTTTCAACAAACGATCATTGTCTCGTTGATGCAAGCCAATAGACGGCTCATCTAATATATAAACAACACCAACGAGTCCTGAACCTATTTGGGTAGCCAGACGAATACGCTGGGCTTCCCCTCCGGATAACGTCCCTGATGACCTGGATAGCGACAGATAATCAAGCCCTACATCTACCAAAAAGTTTATTCGTGCTTGAATCTCCTTCAAGACTTGCTCACCGATTAATCGTTGACGATTTGTTAATGTCAGTTGATCCATAAACAGTTGTATGTCAATAATAGCCATATCCGTCACTTGCGCAATGTTTTTATCACCAACTGTCACTGCTAGGGACTCTTTCTTCAGTCTTGCACCGTGGCAATCCGGGCATTCATTATTGGTCATCATCCCTTCGTATTCTTGTTTCATGTAATCCGAAGAAGTTTCCGAATACCTCCTAGACAAACTATTGATTACGCCTTCAAAGGATGTCTCATAACTACCGGACATACGCTTAGAATCATAGTTTACTGTAATTTTCTCACCGTCATTCCCATACATAATGATTTTCTGAATGTCTTCACTCAAGTCTTTGTAGGGCGTATCCAAACTGAAATTATAGGTTTTAGCTAAAGCTTCAAATATATTCAATGTAAAACTGTTTTTATGTCCTGAAGACCCCCATCCAGGAGCTTGTATGGCCCCTTGTTTAATGGACTTAGAATCATCGGGTATAATTAAGTCAGGATCAAATTTCATGGTAAAGCCCAGCCCATGACACGTTGGACAAGCACCAAAGGGATTGTTAAAAGAAAACATTCTAGGTTCTATTTCTTCAATACTAATATCACAGTCCGGACATGAAAAATGCTGCGAAAAAGTCAGCATCTCACCATCGACAACATCGACTTCAAGTATTCCACCTGTTAAATGCATGACTGTTTCAATCGAATCACTTAATCTTTTTTCAATACCTTCTTTAATAACCAAACGATCCACAACGATAGAAATCGAATGTTTTTTATTTTTTTCTAACTCTACGGTCTCCCCCAAATCATATACAATACCATCAATAAGGGCTCGTACATAACCGTTTCGTTTAGCCTGTTCCAACAACTTGACATGTTGCCCTTTTCGTCCTCTTATCACCGGTGCCAATAACTGAATACGTGTTCCTTCTGACATGCCTGTAATTTGATCGACGATTTGATCGATTGTCTGTTTTTCGATAGGTTTACCACAATTTGGACAATGGGGTATTCCGACTCTTGCGTACAATAGACGAAAATAATCATAAATTTCAGTCACTGTACCGACTGTTGAACGCGGATTTTTACTTGTTGTTTTTTGGTCAATAGAGATCGCTGGAGAAAGGCCTTCAATCGTTTCAACATCCGGCTTTTCCATCTGACCCAAAAACTGTCTGGCGTACGCAGATAAGGACTCCACATAGCGGCGTTGCCCTTCTGCATATAATGTATCAAACGCCAAGGATGATTTCCCCGACCCTGATAATCCGGTTAACACAACAAATTTGTCTCGAGGCAATTTGAGGTTGATATTTTTCAAATTGTGCTCCTTGGCACCCTTTATAACAATATGATTCTTTGACATCTTCGTCTCCTATCTTTCTTCCCGCTGACGTTTCAATTTGAATAACTCATCACGTAACATCGCTGCTCGCTCAAAATCAAGATCTAACGCTGCTTTTTTCATCTCTGCATTTACCTTAATGATTAATTGGTCCAATTCTTTATCATCCATCGATTCCGGATCTTTATCTAATTTGTAAGTCGCTTTGGAATCAGCCACCTTTGAAATAGATATCAAATCTCGAACCGCTTTCTTAATCGTTTGAGGGGTGATACCATGTTCGTCATTATATGCCTGTTGAATGGCACGACGTCGATTGGTTTCGCTAATGGCTCGTTCCATCGATCCTGTTATTGTATCTGCATACATAATAACACGACCGTCACTATTACGTGCTGCACGTCCCACGGTCTGTATCAATGCCGTTTCAGATCGTAGGAACCCTTCTTTATCCGCATCAATAATGGCAACCAATGCTACTTCCGGTATATCCAATCCTTCACGTAGCAGGTTAATTCCAATAAGAACATCGAATACATCCATACGCAAGTCACGAACAATTTCTATACGCTCTAACGTATCAATATCAGAATGCAAATAACGAACACGAATACCGATTTCCTTCATATAATCTGTTAAATCTTCTGACATCTTCTTTGTCAATGTCGTTACCAGAACTTTTCTACCTGTCTCTATTTCCCGATGGATTTCATTTATCAAATCATCAATTTGACCTTTAACCGGTCGAATACTTATTTCCGGGTCCAACAGACCTGTCGGACGAATAATCTGCTCTGCATATATTTCCTGGTGCTCTTTCTCATATGGCCCCGGTGTCGCAGATACATATAAGATTTTATTAATATGATCCTCAAATTCACCAAAGTTCAACGGACGATTATCCTTAGCGGAGGGTAAACGAAAACCATAGTCGACAAGATTTTGCTTTCTGGATTGATCGCCTGCATACATCCCTCCAATTTGAGGGATCGTCATATGTGACTCATCGACAATAATCAGAAAATCATCAGGAAAATAGTCAATTAACGTATACGGCGCTTGTCCGGGCGCTAATCCGGTCAAATGTCTCGAATAATTCTCTATCCCCGAACAAAAACCTGTTTCACGAATCATTTCCAAATCAAAATTTGTACGTTCTGAAATGCGCTGCGCCTCAATAAGCTTATCGTTTTCTTTAAAATACTTCACCCGTTCAACGAGCTCTTCCTCAATACCTTGAAGGGCTTGTTCAATTTTCTCATCACCAATCACATAATGACTGGCAGGAAAAATAGAAATATGCTTCAACTCATACAAGACTTCCCCTGTCAAGGTGTTTATCTCAGTAATTCGGTCAATTTCATCACCAAAAAACTCCACACGTACCGCATTTTCATGTGAACCCGCAGGAAAAATTTCTACTACATCCCCACGCACACGAAAGGTAGAACGTGCAAAATCAAGGTCGTTCCGTTTATATTGAATATCAACGAGTTTACGAAGTAAATCATCTCTATCCATAAGCGTTCCTGGACGCAAAGAAATAACCATATTTTCATAATCGACCGGTGAACCTAATCCGTAGATACACGATACAGAGGCGATTATAATAACATCACTTCGTTCCGCCAAAGCCGCTGTTGCTGAATGGCGAAGTTTATCTATTTCCTCATTAATCGATGAATCCTTTTCTATGTACGTATCTGTATGCGCAACATAAGCCTCCGGTTGATAATAGTCATAATAACTAACAAAATATTCCACTGCATTTTCAGGGAAAAATTCTAGAAACTCCGAGTATAGCTGCGCTGCCAATGTTTTATTATGTGCTATAATCAATGTCGGAATCTTCATTTCTTGAATAATATTCGCCATAGTAAACGTCTTTCCCGAACCGGTTACGCCTAGAAGTGTTTCTTGTTTCTTACCGGATTTATAACCGGATAAGAGCTTCTTAATGGCTTCCGGCTGATCTCCCGTTGGCGCAAACTCTGATTGCAATTGAAATTGTGCCACAAAATCACCGCCTTTCATTCAACTTACTGTCATGTACTCTCTATTATATCATAGGACGTCATTTTTGCAAACATATGTTCTTTTTATGTTCGTATACTACATTTTTCTTCTATCAACTAAAAAGAAAAGAGCCCTATATCAGGTCGCTCTTTTCCACGTTTCCATCCATGATTCTATTTTTCCCACATATGGTAGTAGGTCCTCATCTGTTCGTACTTGTTCAATAAATGACGGGTGGGCAAGGAGCGCTTTTTCAATGTGATGCATGACATTTGCCGGTTGTTCTATACAACTGTATAAACAAGCAAGATGATATTCCAGTAAATAAGAGTCATTGGCATAGTCTATACCCTGCAATAATGTTGATTCGACATTTTGCAACTCATTATTCTCTCTATAAAGCACCGCTAAATTAATATACGTATATACGTAACTCTTCTCCAACTCTAAAGAATGTCTATATGCTGCAACGGCATCCTCATAACGATTTTGGCGTTTGGCCAGAACGCCTTGATTAAAATAGACAAGATAATGTTCTTCTATGGACTGGGCCTTATCAAAAAAATCAGCAGCTTTCTCTAGTTCATCCATCCCTTCATATACGGCTCCTAGGTTAAGATTTCCCCAAAAATGCTCTGGTTCTAAGTTTAGTAAATAACGATACCAATAAATCGCTTCTTCTGTCATTTCTAAGTCATCATATAGCGAAGCTAAAAAGAAGCAGGCATCTGTATAGTCCGGCTCGACCTCAATAGCTTTCAAATAATATTCAATAGCCTCATCCTGATTTCCTTTTTCCTCTTCAATCAGTGCTAGACCATAATATCCTTGTGCACTCTCAGGATACCAGATCATTAACTGCATATAAATTCGCGCCGCATCTTCATAGCGTTCCGTTTCAATATAAATCAAACCCAAATCAATAAAATCTTCTTCTTCCATCTGTTGTGGTTGTCTAGAAACAATAATCTCAAATTGCTCTCGAGCCTTTTCAAGATTTTCTTCTTCCATAAATTTATGCGCAAGAATCCGATGGTTTTGGTATTTGTATTTTTTTTCTTTCATCGACCCACCCTCTTTAAATATTCAAACAATCCCACATGATCAAAGCGATCGTATGGATAAATTAATGCCGGTTTTTCAGGTAGCAGCCGTATGCCAAGTTGTTCTACTTCTATATTACTATCCAGTTTATATTCACAGATTTCACCACTTGGCTTAATGGTTTTCAATAGGATGTCTAACCGTTTTCGATGTGCCAAGTGTATAAAATGTCGCGGCGTCATAATGACAGTCTCATCAATATCCGTCAACGTTTCCCCAATCTCCATTCCTAGTTTATCTGCCGCTCCTCCTTCAATCACTTGCATAATCCGTGCTCCATGATCCGGTAAAAAATATAAAGGTTGTCGATGATTTTCTTCCCACCTAGCGAAATGATGAAGGCCTTCTTTAACCACTATTACTACTATAATCGAAACGACTTGCGCTACCATGTTTCCTGTCGTTAACCTAGCTAAGAGTAATGCAACAACAGCCAAGAAAATATTTTGAATACTCTTAATACGCACTTCTTCTTTCGGTTTTCTTATATAACTTACAGACGTATGATTCAAAAAGAATACAGCCGGTAAGACCCAATATACTGTATTCGATTCGGATGCCATTTGAATAAGCGGCCATGTCGAAGGCATATCAATGCCTTCTGAAACGACGGTAGTCGCTACTTCGACCATCAACATAGCTACTGGCATCAACCATATTTTTTGGAATAAATGACCGATCACAACATGACCGTCCTTTTGGCTAATAATTGGTATTCCCGATTTTTTGCCACTAAAAAGAAGCATACATCCTTCTCCTAATAATAATAAACCAATAAGAATAAGTATGGATGTGTAGGATTCACTCATGTCAGGAATCTGTCGCCCGAAAATCGTCTGACCGTTTAGTAAACTGACCACAAGGGTAATAACGCCCAACGCATAGATGGCATTCAGCAAACGAACGCGATAGATGCCCAAAACAATGGAAATCGGTATCACAAACAGAAGTAAACTATTAAATTCAATGGGTATACCAACAACAACAAGTGCAACGGTATAGACTATACCAAGACCAATCCCTTGTAAAAATACGTCTGAAACTGTGTCTAAAAAAGTTTTACGAATTCCGATACGGTAGACATCCATGCGATACAAGCGTCTAGACACCATAACTATCAATATGGCTCCCAGAAAAAAGGGAATGGTAAAAATAGCACTTCCTACACGGATGAACATAATCTTTATAACATCAATCATAGATTATTCACTTTCTTTATCAATTAAGTCATGCAATACTTCTTTTGCCTTTTCAAGTTGAACATCTGTTTCACTTTCAGGGTCTGCTTCAACTACAACATCCGGCTCTATACCGACACCATGAATATAATTGCCGTTAGGTGTAAAATATTTTTGGATGGTAATTTTTAATGCAGATCCATCCTCCAATTCAAAGGTGCGTTGTACAAGTCCTTTCCCAAAAGTAGTCGTACCAACCAACGTCCCTACACCATGATCCTTAATCGCACCAGATAGAATCTCCGACGCACTGGCACTATTTCCATTAACAAGAACGACTAGTGGCTTGTCATAAGATGTATTTTCTCGTGTAATCAATTCACTTCGATTTCCCTGACGATCTTCTGTATAAACAACCATTTGATCCTTAGGAAGAATCATATCCGCAATTTGATAAGCAATCTGGAGATAGCCCCCCGGATTGTTTCTCAAATCAATAATCAATCCTTCTGTTTGTTTGTCATTCAATGTGTCCAATGCCTCTTTGAATTGATCCGCAGTCACTTCATCGAATTGGCTCATAGCTATATAGCCTAAGTTATCATCTAGAACCTGTGAATCAATCGTTGGGACCTCAATGGTTCCACGAGTAATCGAGATATCGATTTTCTCTTCGTCACGCATGACTGTTAAAACGACATCCGTCCCTTTTTCTCCTCGAATCTGATCGACAACAGTATCCACGTCTTGACCAATGACACTTTTACCATCAACAGCAATAATACGGTCTCCAGGCTTTACACCTGCCGCTTCACCAGGAGAACCTTTAAAAGGAGCTACCACTACAATGTCTTCATTCGTT
The DNA here is from genome assembly GCA_965140555.1 of Vallitaleaceae bacterium. Lineage (GTDB taxonomy): Bacteria > Bacillota > Clostridia > Lachnospirales > Vallitaleaceae > UBA1351. The sequence goes on from OZ223259.1 coordinate 966,225, forward strand.
TCACCGTAGCTTACAACAACACCTATTCCCTCATAACTACCACCCATGGATTCCATAAAATCGGCATATTCATCTTTGGTAAAATAGGTTGTATACGGATCACCTATTCCGTCAACCAACCCACGGATACCTTCTTCATAAAGAGTATTTGTATCATAATCCTCCATATAATAGCTATCCAATGTGGCTAATACATCTTCTACTTTGTCATCATAGTCCTTAAAGGTATCACTTTGATATGCTTCCGGATCGGAGGCTGTCAATCGATTAATATCTCTAAGAATAGAACGATTTTGAAATCCATATATGTATACAACTTGTACTAACAATGTCAAAACGACACCACTTATTATACCAATAAAAAACTTACTTTTCTTCATGATAACCTCTTTTCATCACCAATGCTGTCTTCTTGTATTATTGTCCTGCTTTAGACAATGGATTTACCCACTGACCACCTATTTTTAATCCAAAATGTAGGTGATTCCCTGTCGACCATCCCGTTGAACCAACTTTAGATATGACCTGACCACGAACAACAAAATCACCTTCCGAAACAAGCAATTGAGAATTGTGGGCATAATGCGTTACAATATGATTACCATTGTCATCAATACCATGATCTACAAGAATATAATTACCGTATGCATTCCCCCAACCGGCAAAGATAACACGTCCACTAGCCGCTACATGTACTTCTGTGCCATAAGGAGCAGGTATATCAATTCCATCATGGGAACTCGCATAGCCATAAACCGGGTGAATCCGTGGACCAAAACCCGAAGAAATGCGGGTCCGACCAGGCAGTGGCCAGTCCAACTCTCCATTTCCAAAGACTAAGTCTTGATCCGCATATTGTGCAATCAATTCCTCAATCTGGTTATCCACTTCCTCTTTAGCCTCATTCCATGATTCAATCTGTTCTTTTAGAAGGGCCTTATCATTTTCTATGCGTTCGACTTCTGCTACTTTTTGTGCTCTAAGCGCTTCTGCTTCATTCAACTTCTGCGTATTTTCATCTCTTAATTCATCCAATTCTAATCGCTCAACACGCAATTTCGCTTCATGTTCCTCAATCGTTAACTTTATGTTTTCTATACGATCCAACATATCTTGATCATATTCTACAAGCTTATTCAAATATTCTAAGCGATTAAAAAAATCACTCGTCGTTTTGGATTCAAGCAGTACTTCAAGATACTCTGTCGAACCGTATTCATACATAATTTTAATCCGTTCTTTTGTCAGACGATAATACTCATCTTGCTCTTGACGTGTTTCTTCAAGATTTAGTGTGGTCGCTTCAATTTCATCTTCTTTTACTTGTATCTTACTTTCTAAATCCAACAATTTTGCCGTCAACGCATTGGCTTTAGCATCAATATCTAACATTTCTAATTGGCGCGCTGCAATGTCACTTTCTTTAGTTTTTAATTCCTTCTGCGCATCTTCTATAGCTTGATCTAACTTCTTTTGTTCCTCTTCTAAGTCACTTATCGATGTCTTTGCCAAAGATATAGTACCACTTGTTCCTGATACCGACATAAAGACAAACGCCAAAAGCACAAGTGTAAGAATTTTTATATGCATTTTACGGAAAAAGTTGCTATTCATCGTCTATCCTCCTATACCTTCAGATAACGTCCGACAGTGAATCGACTTCCCAGAATTCCCAACAAAGCGCCTGAAATTAATAACACAGGAGCCAAACTTGTCAGTAATTCATCAACAGGAATGAATACCAGAAAATCTCTTAATAAATAAAAGCGGGTTTCAATCTGATCAATGACCTGATTATAAGTGAAATTAATCAGTCCCAGCGGAATAATCGCTCCAATGAGTCCAATTAACGCGCCTTCAACAAGAAAAGGTCCTCGAATCATAACCGTTTTTGCACCAATATAACGCATAATATTAATCTCACGTTTTCGAAGAGTAATCCCTAAACGTATTGTATTGGATACAATAAACAGCGATATAATCGAAAGAATTGCAATAAGAGCAATACTAATATAAGTCACTAAGTTATTCATGTTCTGAACAATGTCTGTTACTTCTCGGGCTTCTTTCACATGACGTACTATCGGTTCGGATTCAAGAAGATCAACCAAGGCTCCTTGTTGCTCAATATCCTTGAATAAAATTTGAAGAGAAGCCGACCCTTCCAACGGGTTGTCTTCATCAAATCCGTCCAATAAGTCTTCTCGTCCTGCAAAATAGTCCACCTTAAACGTGTCCCAAGCTTCCTCTTCACTGATGTATGTCACTTCAAAGACTTCATCACGCGCTTCTAATTGATTACGCAATGTCAAAATCTCATTTTCCGTCACTCCATCATTGAAGAATACCGCTATTCCAATCTGATGTTCGAAGGCTTCTATTGTATGATTCAAATTAACAATAACACAATAGAATACACTAACAACAAAAAGACTTGCCATTATCGTCGTAATGGAAGCCACAGACATTAATCTATTCTTGATTAAATTTTTAATCCCTTCAACAAGGCAATAGAAAAGGGTCTTAATTCTCATAGCCATAATCCCCCTTCTGTATGTCTCGAATCATCTTACCATGTCGCAACGTAATTACGCGTTTTTTCATTGCATCTACAATTTCTTTATCATGGGTCACAACAACGACTGTTGTTCCTCGCATGTTGATTTCTTGCAATAATTTCATGATTTCCCAGGAAATTTTAGGATCCAGATTACCTGTAGGTTCATCCGCTATAAGTAATGCCGGATTATTAGCTAAAGCTCTAGCTAATGCTGTCCTCTGCTGCTCACCACCGGATAATTCCGTTGGCTTCATCTTCGCCTTAGCGGTCAATCCAACCATAGATAGTAACGTCGGTACCGTCTTTCGGATTATCTTAGCCGGAGTTTCTGTCACTTTTAACGCAAACGCAACATTTTGGTAAACCGTCATATTCTGTAACAAACGAAAATCCTGGAAAACAACACCCAAATTACGACGTAATTTGGGAACTTTTCGCTTGTGCATTCGGGTAATATTAGTGCCTTCAACAAAGATTTTGCCTGATGTCACTTCAACTTCACGCATGAGGGCTTTAATAATTGTCGTCTTACCGGAACCACTTCCTCCGACGATAAATACAAATTCACCTTTGCCTATCGAAAAAGAAACATCATCCAAAGCCTTTACACCATTCGGGTAAATTTTGGTTACATGTTCTAATCGTATCATTATTACGCCTCCCTTATCCTAACGGATAAGTGTCTATGTACTAGTAAAGATCGGATTGACTCATATATCTCATATATTTAACAACCATTAATGCAATCTTGAATGTAATCGCATCTTCAAAAGTCCGTAAATCCAATCCTGTATTTTTAAGTAATTTATCCAAACGGTACACAAGGGTATTACGATGGATATAAAGTTGTCTTGATGTCTCCGACACATTCAAACTATTCTCAAAAAATTTATTAATCGTTACTAATGTTTCTTCATCAAACTCATCCGGAGATTGACCTTGGAAAATTTCACTAATAAACATTTTACATAGTGGAATCGGTAATTGATATATTAATCGACCGATACCCAAGTTCTCATAAGCCATTACATGATCTTCCGTGTAGAAAATCTTACCGACCTCTAAGGCCATTTTTGCTTCTTTATAAGACTTCGATACGTCCTTGATGTCATTGACAACCGTACCGATTGATACATATACAGAACTCATAGCTTCTGCATTTAATGTATCAACAATCATTTTTGCCAATTTTTCAATATCTTCTATGGTGTCCGTTGCTTTTAGTTCCTTGACTAATATAATATTACGTTCGTCCACAGCTGTAATAAAATCTTTGGTTTTAGATGGGAAAATACTGCGTACGACTTCTAATGCATTATTGTCCTTCTCAAATTTTGTTTCTACAATCATGGAAACACGACGTACATCTGTTTCAATATGTAATTTTTTTGAACGATTATATATGTCCACAAGCAACAAGTTATCCAAAAGAAGATTTTTAACAAAGTTATCCTTATCATATCGTTCTTTGTAAGCAACTAAAAGATTTTGAATCTGAAAGGATGCAATTTTACCGATTTTGTAAACATCTTCGGCCTCACCACGAGCGGAGATAACATACTCTACACTATGGTCATCGAAAACTTTAAAAAATTGATACCCTTGTACTAATTGGCTTTCTGCCTGGGAATTAACAAAATCCGGCACAGCAAAATTATACTCTTCTAATTTATTTTCTTCAGTTGTCGCTAAAATCTTGCCATCAGGATCCATGACACTCAATTCAATACGTGTAATTGTCTTCAGTCCATCAATCGTATTTTGAATTATCTGATTTGATATCATATTCTTATCTCCTTATAGTGTTGTATTCTTCTACCATTCTATAGCAAAACATACAAAAATGAAAGAGGGAATGCACATTTTTGTGCATTCCCTCCAAGTATATATAACTTAATTACTTTGTTTTTATAACTTTTTCAGTTTCTTTATCGAACAAATGTAAACGTTCAAGATCGAATGCCAATTTAACAGTATCGTTTGGTTTAACATCAAAACGAGGATCTGTTTTTGCTGTTACATCAAATGAATCCACACTACCGATAATGTTCAATTCCGCACCTAACATTTCAATAACGTTAACATTAAAGCTTACGATAGCTTCCGGATATTGCTCAATATAAGTTTCATCTTCATGAATATCTTCTGGACGAATACCAAAGATAATCTCTTTATCAACATAGCCGCCATCAATCATTGCTTTTGTATCAACAGGATTTAATTTGATTGTATTTGTACCAAAGTTCAATACAACATCATTCCCTGATTTAACAACTTTAGCATCCAAAAAGTTCATTTGAGGTGAACCGATGAAACCAGCAACGAATAAATTTTGTGGACGATCATATAAGTTAGAAGGTGTATCCACTTGTTGGATAATACCATCTTTCATAACAACGATACGAGTACCGAGTGTCATCGCTTCGACTTGGTCATGTGTTACATAGATAATTGTTGTTTGTAGACGTTGGTGAAGTCTTGAAATCTCGATACGCATTTGTACACGTAGTTTAGCATCTAAGTTTGACAAAGGCTCATCCATCAAGAATACTTTAGGTTCACGTACAATCGCACGACCCATAGCAACACGTTGACGTTGACCACCTGATAAGGCTTTAGGACGTCTGTCAAGTAATGCTTCAATACCAAGAATTTTAGCAGCTTCTTGAACGCGACGTTCAATTTCAGCTTTAGGTGTTTTTCTTAATTTAAGACCGAATGCCATGTTATCATAAACAGTCATATGAGGATACAACGCATAGTTTTGGAATACCATCGCGATATCACGATCTTTAGGTTCAACATCGTTGACCATACGATCACCAATCCATAATTCACCTTCTGTAATCTCTTCCAAACCGGCGATCATACGAAGTGTTGTAGATTTACCACAACCTGATGGACCAACGAAAATAATAAATTCTTTGTCTCCAATTTCCAAGTTAAAATCTTGTACTGCTGTTACGCCACCGGCGTAAACTTTTTTGATGTTTTTAAGTGATAAGCTTGCCATGATTTAATAGCCCCCTTGTGAACGAATGATTAAGTACTGTTTCCTATGTACACAATGATACTATAAAAAAATCTTTAAAACTATAGCTTAAATCCACAAAAGCCCCATTTTCAATTTGTTCATATTGTCTTCACAAAAGATTCATGATGCGATTTGCCTATAAACGCGAGGCTACTCTATGCGATTTGCCCAAATGAAGGCAAGTAATTGTCCTATAAATTCCTTTTATCTGTTTAATATGTCCTATTTTATTGCTACATTTTTAGTTGTCTCGTATTCTACAAAACCTTCTCCTACAACCTCCCGAACATCTGCAACAATAACAAATGCAAAACTGTCAATATCTCGCACAATTTCTTTTAGCTTGACAATCTCTCTTTTAGATACAACGCACAACAGCACTTCACGGTCAACTTCCGTATACTTCCCTTTACCTTTAAGCCCTGTGACTCCGCGATCTAATACAGTCATTAATTGTTTGGCAATGATGTCGTGTTTATCCGAAATAATAAAGGCCGCTTTTGAAAAATGAATCCCTTCCAAAATACCATCAATGACCTTAACGGATATATACATGGATATAATTGCATACATGGCTTTTTCCGCTCCAAAAATGTATAACCCAAAAATAACAATCATAGCATCTAAAAACATCATGATCTGAGCTACTGAAATGTGTTTAAAAAAATGTTGAATAATACTGGCTGCCAAATCCGTACCGCCTGTTGTTGAGAAGGCACTAAAAACCAAACCCAATCCGACACCTGCCATGACTCCACCAAACACACTACCTAGAAGGATGTCTGTCGTAATACCTTCAAAATATTGCGTATAGAATAGGGCAAAGGATAGGTAGAAGGTAGCAAAAAGACTTCGCATTCCAAAATGTCTTCCTTTAATTATAACTGCCATAACAAAAAGAGGTATATTTATAGCAATATTTGTAACATAGATCGGTATACCGCCTTCAATGAAATTAGCTGTCAATGACTTTATTACAATAGCGAGACCGGTCACACCACCTGTCACCATATTTAAAGGGTCAAAGAACATGTTAATGGACAACGCTAATATCGTTGTCCCCACAATAATAAGAATAAAATCCATAATCCAATGTCGTTTTGATTTAATAACCATGTTCAAACCTCTACTTTCTAATTCACCTATTTATGATTGATAGTTTTTACCAACTACAATCATCTTTATAAGAAATCGCGGTAACTGCAACATACGCTTCGCACGACTTGGTTGTTTGATTAATCGAAACAGCCATTCAATATTTAGTCGAACAAAAAAATCCGGCGCACGTTTTACAACACCTGCCATAACATCAATAGATCCACCGACTCCCATTATAACTTTGGCACCCAAACGATGTCGATTAGCTTCAATAAAATATTCTTGTCGTGGTGCCCCAAGCCCCACAAGCAAGAAATCAGGTTTTAGCGACGCAATCTGTTCAATAACCGCTTCCTGATCCTTTTCATAGCCATCACTATATCCTACAAATGTTAAACCGGGATACTGACGTATCATCTTCTCAACTGCCTGTTTTGCCACACCCGGTTTTGCTCCATATAGATACACTGTTTTATTCGTCAACTTGAGTTTGTCAAAGACGTGTTGTATCAAATCATATCCTGCCACGCGTTCGCGAATCTCTCCACCAATAATCCGTGAGCCCATAACCACACCGATCCCGTCAGGTATAACAAGTGCCCCTTTATTAAGAGCATCTTGTAAGTCTTTATTATCATAGGCCGCCATAACAATCTCCGGATTTGGTGTATACACCACATCCGGAGATTCACATTCCGTAAAACTCAACATTTTATTTACAGCTTGATCCATTGAAACGACGTCAAAATAAACTCCAAGTATATTTTCTCTTACTCTTGTCTGTTCCATGAGAAAAAAAGTTCCTTTCTAGTTTTTATCTGCATCCGTATTACCGATAGCGATAATAACTTGATACTCCGCATCTTCCATACTTTCATCCACTCGGATGGTCGGATCATTAAAGAATTCTCCTAACTCTTCCGCCACTTCACGAGCAGGCGCTGTGATGATCGTTCGATTTAATGGTTTATTCTCATAATTACTGGCATCAATAACATCGTATCCTAGCTCCTTCAATTTTTTTTGCCAAGATCCTGCAAGTCCACTGACATTGGTTCCGTTTTGCACTGAAATGGTTAATGTCTTTGCATCCATCATCTCAACCGGGTTGACATCTACTGTCGGCTTATCGTTAGTCAATGTATCCACCGTATCTTCTTCCCCATCTACTGAGTCTTCCTCTTGTTGAGACGCATCCGATGTCGTCTCTTCAACATCCGGTCGATTTAAAATTTCTTCAAACAGCTCCTTTGTAGCAGAAACATCATATCCATAGGAACCGCCCTTAACGCCATCTCCGGGTAATGTAACAAAATTCACTTTGTCTACGGATAACTCATCGATATACATCAAGTAATCCACAGCATCACTAAAATTTGTTGTTACTTTCGTCATAAATGTTTGTGCTAAACTCATTAGATTCATTTTCGTTTCAGGTTCAAGAAGTTGCTTCATAAATGCTTTCATAAACAAATGTTGGGTATCGATACGTCCGATATCTTGATTCGCATACCCTTTTCTAAATCGTATCAGTCCCTCGGCTTTAGCACCATTGATTTCCTGTGGACCGGCATCTAGATTAATGACTAAATTTCCGGGTACATCCGTATATTTCATAGCCCTTGGGACATCCATATAAATCGGCCCCACTGCATCAACAATATCCTTAAAACCGGCTAAATCCATATTCACATAGTAATCCACATCAACATCAAATACACCTTCAATAACTTTAACCGATACATCATTCCTATTCTTAGCATTCACATAGGCAGGAATTGCATTGATACGAGTTGATTGTTTTACATCCGGACGCGCATCATGAATATCTTTATAAATGTCATCGGGGATTTTAACTACTGTATCTCTCGGAATAGATACAATGTCCAAATATCCGGTTTTATGATGGAAGAATACCAACATGGTAACATCTGTACGATAACCGTCTTTATCCACACCAAATACCGCAACTGTTGTTATCTTTTTATCCTTCAAATAGGATGCCTCGTCATTACTCAATACGTCGTCAATCCCCTCTTCCTCTGTTGCCCCGGCACCTTCATTAAAATGCAATCGACTTAATATATTATTCTTTGCAATCTGGACGGCACCAAAGGTACCGATTCCGGCTACCAGAATAAAAATAACAAAGGATGCAAAAAATATTCGAATGAATTTATTCAGTAATCGTATGCGTCTTGATTTCTTTTTTCTTGCCATAACTACACCTCTTTTTAGTATATCAATCTTACGTTCATTGTTCTCTTAATTTGCTGTTGTCTCTTTAGTATTCTCATCCTCTTCCTTATCCTCCGAGGCTACATTAAGTTCCTGCTCGTCATCATCGCCTCGTTCAAGAAATTTTTGGACCGCTTCATGGGTTTTTTCCATATCCCATCCCACATAATTAGCAACACGCCCTTCTCCATTCTTATCCGTATAGGGAATATCAAAGAAGTAGTTAGGTATAGTCATCATATTCTCTTTATTCAGCAAATTGCTACGATCCATTTCATAGAAATAATGGGCATAATCCATAGCAAAACTTAAACCAAAATCCGAATCAAAGATGTTGTAGAACACATTAATGAGTTGTGTCATCTGACCAAACTCTGTAATTGATCCACTTACTTGCTCAAATAAAGCCGCAATAAATTCTTGTTGCACCTTAATTCGTTCTAAGTCACCTTTTACATAGCCTCTAAAGCGAACGAGTTGCTCCGCATGATCACCATCTAGCAATTGCTGTCCTTTGTGCAAGTTAATATACAAATCTTGCCTTCTATCTATATGGTACATACGTCTCGGAACATAAAAGTCTACACCACCTACTGCATCAACAACATCCTTAAAACCTGTTGTGTCAATGGTCGCCATATAATCAATATCAAGGCCCACGACTTTACCCACAATTTCTCGAACTTGTTGTAAGGCCTCAGGGGTTTTGCCTAAGTATCCATATACTTCTGTTAATTTACAATATTGAATATTTATATTTGGATTCTCTTCTTTCATCGACTTAAAGGGTTCTTCTCTAAAATCAATTATCGAGTCTCTCGGAACAGAAATAATCTTAAATTCATTGACTTCAGGATCAAAATGTCCGACCATGATAACATCAGTTAATCCCAACGACTTATCAAAACCTATGAGCAAACCGTTAAAAGATTCAGGATGAAACTGTTCCGGTTCAGGTTCAACCTCTTGGGGTTTCTCCTCCGGCACTTCAACAATAGGTTCCTTATCAATCACACTTATATCTGGTTCAACGGCTTTACTATGGCCACTCATACTTATGATTGCTACTATGAATATAACAACAACGCACCCTACCATCCCTAATATTTGTTTTGTCTCTCTATCCATACTATTCCTACCTCTCATTCGTGTTCAAATCTACCCTATATATTAACATATAAGTATAACCTTTATCTATTAAAATTTTATTACGATTGACATATTTTAAAAGTATTTTCCCTATATTGTTGAGGCGTTTTAGCGCATCATGTATAATAAGGGCGAAACAGCTAACATCTTTATTGAGAAAAGAGGCTATCTATGTCACGACATTTTGGATCTCATGTATCCATGAGTAAAGGACTAATAGGCGCCGCAAAAGAAGCCTATTCTTATGGTGCAGATACCTTTATGATCTATACCGGTGCACCACAAAATACACGACGAAAACCTATAGAAGCATTAAAAATAGACGAAGGGCGTCAGTTTATGACGGACCATCATATGACCGGACCGGTTATACACGCACCCTATATCATTAATATGGCTTCTTATAAACCGAATATCTTTGAACTAGCCATTGATTTCTTCAAAGAGGAAATTCGACGATCTGAAGCAATAGGCGCAGACTATATTGTTGTCCATCCCGGGGCTTATACCGATAAGGACCCGGATTATGGTATCGCCCGTATCCAAGAAGCCCTTAATCGTATCATACATAAGGACCAAACTGTTACAATCTGTTTGGAGACCATGGCCGGAAAAGGCACTGAAATCGGAAGAACCTTCGAAGAACTAGCACGTATTATCGATGGTGTTACCCTTAATGCTAAATTGGGCGTATGTTTTGATACCTGTCACACTCACGATGCCGGATATGATATTATCAACGATTTTGACGGGGTTATGGAACACTTTGACAGCATTGTAGGCTTTGATCGACTGAAAGTTTTCCATATAAATGGCTCTCTCAACCCGCGTGGAGCTTCAAAAGACCGCCATGCAAATCTTGGAGCGGATCATGATAACCCAAAAGGAATGGATCACATAGGCAAAGAAGCCCTTTATTATATCGCCCATCACCCCGCTAGTGATAACAAACCCCTTATTCTTGAAACACCTTGGCTGAATGCCAAAGAAAACCTTTATAAAGAAGAAATTGTCTTTTTACGCGGCAAGGGAAGGAAGCCTCTATGAGCGAACACTATATCACTCTAGTAACCGGCGCCTCCTCCGGAATCGGACAAGCCTTAGCTATCGGCCTTGCCTCCGAAGATACAACCATTGTTGCCATCGGCCATACGAATGAAGAAGGATTACAACAAACGCTAGCACTCATCCATCAGCAAGGATATAACGCTCATGGCTTTTTATGTGATTTAGGTGATCCCATTGCTGTCAAAAAACTTTTTCTGAATATAGCAGAGCTTGGTCATCCTATTGTACATGTTATCAACAATGCAGGTATTAGTTTAGTCAAGTTACTCACTGATACGACCTTTGATGAATGGCAAAAAGTCCTCAACAGCAATCTAACCTCCGCTTATCATGTTTGCCATGAAGTATTGCCCCAAATGATTCAACATCAACGGGGTCATATCATTAACATCAGCTCTATATGGGGAAATGATGGTGCCAGTATGGAAGTCGCCTACAGCGCTTCAAAAGGTGGCCTTAACAGTTTTACTAAAGCCCTTGCCAAAGAGGTCGGTCCGAGTCACATCCAAGTTAACGCTGTTGCTTTGGGTGTTGTTGATACATCTATGAATGCCTGGCTCACAGATGAAGAAAAAGAAACCTTAATTGATTCCATTAGTTTAGGTCGTTTTGCTTCGACGAGTGATGTAACAACCTTTATCAAAGGCATGCTCTTTAATGCACCTTATCTTAACGGGCAGATTATCACGTACGACGGGGGCATGTATTAATCATGATTCTAAAAGGACTTCTCTCATAACATAAAAAAAGCGACACGCGTTGCTCAATAACATCAACGCCTCGTGTCGCTTTTCTATGTTCATCTTAATTTTTCTATCGATTATCGTCCTGCCGTCGCTACCATGACGGCTTTAATCGTGTGCATACGATTCTCAGCTTCATCAAAAATTGTTTTGCTATGTTTTTCAAAGGTTTCTTCTGTAATTTCATACCCCTTTATTGCCGGCAAACAATGCATAACAATTGCATCATCATGGGTTTTACCCATCAATTCCTCATTCACCTGATAGGGTTTAAGCAATGTCACCCGGTCTTGTGCGTCTTCCTCTCCCATAGAGATCCACACATCCGTATACACAATATCTGCACCGGCTACAGCCTCTGTCTCCTCACTGAATATCAAAGTAGAACCTGCTGCTTCGGCATAGCTTTGACACTCCTTGATAAGTGCATCCTGAGGCCATAAGGAATTCGGTGCTATGAGGGTAAAGTCGATACCGACCTTTGTACATCCGATCATTAGAGAATTGGCCATATTATTACGACCGTCACCTATATAGGCAAAATGAAGTCCTTTAAACCCACCAAAGTGTTCTTTTATAGTCATCAAATCTGCCAAAATCTGAGTGGGATGATAGTCATCTGTTAATCCGTTCCAAACAGGGACACCACTATATGCGGCAAGTTCCTCAACGGTTTGTTGGGAAAATCCTCTGAATTGGATACCGTCAAAAAGCCTTCCCAATACCCTTGCCGTATCCTTAACCGATTCTTTGTGTCCCAATTGGATATCATCTTTTCCTAAATACTCCGGATGACCACCTTCATCAATACATCCAATCGTGAAGGAGCATCGTGTTCTTGTCGAAGGTTTCTCAAAAATCAAGGCAATATTCTTACCCATCAATAAATCGCCTTGTATACCCATACGTTTTTTTCTCTTCAAATCAATAGCCAAATCCACAAGATATAGGATTTCTTCAGCTGTATAATCCTTCAGTGTCAATAAACTTTTGCCTTTTAATGATTGTCCCATTCTATTCACCTCTGTATACTTATTCATATCAATTAATATTTATTAATTCACAGTATACCTTCTTTGGTGGTTTTTGTCAATCCGTATCCTCTTCCGACGTAATCGGCACAAAAACTTCTTGTTCCACATGCTTTGTATAGACAATCTCACTCTGTTTGGCTTCTTCTTCAAAATAGCATTGTGAGTTGATAATTTCTTTGCCCCGTCGATCGATTCGTCGATAATTTTTATTCACATCTTTGACTTTTGCTTTAACGACATCTTTGAGCTGGATCTCCAGTATATGCAATACCTCTTGTTTCACATGTTCCGACTCCATAGGGAATAGCAGTTCAACTCGTCTATTCAGATTCCGCGGCATCCAATCCGCACTTGATAGATACACATCATCGTTCCCATTGTTATGGAAATGAAAAATACGACTATGTTCCAAATAGCGTCCGACAATACTCGTCACGCGAATATTCTCACTCACCTGTGGGATTCCGGGAATAAGGCAACAGATTCCTCGAACAATTAAGTCAATGGAAACTCCGGCCATACTTGCTTTATACAGTTCTTGCATAATTTCAAAGTCGCATAAGGAATTCATCTTTGCAACAATTCGACCGGTACCACCATCCATGGCATGCTGTGCTTCCCGGCGAATCATATGTATAAAACGTTGACGCATATGAGTAGGAGCCATTGTAATCTTATACAATTTAGGCGGCTCACTATAGCCTGATAGCGTATTAAATACAGCGGATACATCCCGCCCGACTAATTCATTCACTGTTAACAAACCTAAATCTGTATAAAATTGGGCCGTAATATCATTGTAGTTCCCGGTTCCTAAATGTACATAACGTTTGATTCCGTCTTCTTCCTTACGAACAATAAGGGTCACTTTAGAATGTGTTTTTAGACCGACCAGACCATAAATAACATGGCATCCTGCTTTTTCAAGTCGTCTAGCCCATTGAATATTATTCTCTTCATCAAATCGCGCCTTCAATTCAACAAGAACCGTTACTTGTTTTCCGGCTTCTGCCGCTTCCGCTAGAGCTTGAATAATAGGACTACGCCCTGACACACGATATAGGGTTTGTTTGATTGCTAATACTTGCTTATCTTTGGCTGACTGGGTTATCAGATTGACAACCGGCTCAAAACTTTCAAACGGATGACTTAGGATAATATCGCGCTCTTTTATTGCATCAAAAATATTAGTTACACCAAGCAAATCCTTCGGCGTTCTTGGCTCATAGGGACTATACTTGAGATGTTCCGTATTCTCTAAACTATACAGATTGTTGAGGAATGTCAAATCTATAGGTCCCGATATTTTATAAATCGATCGTTGATTCAAATTAAGAGAAGTTTTTAGAAAATCAAGAATAGGCTCTGTTACCCTTTCATCAATTTCCAAACGTATCGCTTCTCCCCATTTTCTCTTCTTAATACTCTTCTCAATCTCTATAAGCAAATCTTCGGCTTCTTCTTCATCAATGGTAAGGTCTGCATTCCTCGTTATGCGATACGGATGGGAACCAACGACCTCATAGCCATTGAACAGTTGATCGATAAAACAACGTATAACATCACCTATCATGACAAACTGTCTACCCTCACCGCTACTTGGCACTTCTACATAGCGGGATATAACAGCAGGTACCTGAACGGTAGCAAAGAATTCTTCCTCTTCTTTCTTCACGTGAACGGCAATGTTCAAACTCTTATTTAGAATAAGCGGAAAAGGTCTTGACGAATCTACTGCTAATGGTGTCAATATCGGATATAGATTATTCTCAAAATAGTCCTTCAAATAATCCATCTGCCGCTTATTGAGTTGCTTTACATCTAATATAAAATGAATACTGTGTCGCTTCAGTCCCGGAATAATCGAGCGCTTAAAAATCCGCCCTTGATCATCCACCATTCGATGAGCCCTCTCTGCTATAGCCTTTATTTGTTGCTTTGGCGTTAAGTTTGCAAAATCAGGTTTATCATAGCCTGCGTGAATCTGTTCCATAAGCGATGCTACACGTACCATGAAGAATTCATCCAAATTACTGCTCACAATAGAAAGAAATTTTAGTCGTTCAAATAATGGATTATCCGTATTTTCCGCTTCCCACAAAACGCGTTGATTAAACTCCAACCAACTTAATTCTCTATTTTCATAATAATCCGGGTTTTTTAAATCTATCTCTTTTTCTTTCATCAGTCAAACTCCCTTTTTATCTTTAATACAGGTGTTATACCAAAAACCTCCACAAAGAAATCTGATTTTTGATTAAAGGTCCACTCCTCCAATGTTGTATCTATATTAACGGCACATCGAACATTCAAAATTAATATTTTTTCTTTCAATTGAACCGATTGAATCGTCAACTTTTGTTTGTGCGATCGATCCAATGCATCGGCCAGTCGTATAATAGCAACTAACTTGGCTATTTTTGTTCGTCGCCCTCTAGGCAATGCTTCAAAATTCGCATCTGACATATCCGGTTTCACCATACTATGATAACGTGCCACATTAGAAACCATCTCTATGTCATCTTCTGATAGTCCAAAAATCTCCAATGCATTAATTATGTTGTATGAATGTAAATAATGGTTATCAAGAGACACCATCTTACCAACATCATGTAAAATTGCTGCTACATGAAGATGAATACGCTCTTCATCCAATCCATGTAAGCGCTTGAGCCTGTCAAATAGTGTTAAGGCATGCTCTGTTACTTTTTGACAATGGTCTCTATTATAAATGAATTTTTTTGCCAAAACTTCTGCATTCGTTATAATATCGGATAGGTTTTCTTCTTCTTGCTTTTTATTATTCATATCCTCATATATCGATCGTATTATACCGTCTGTTAACGATATATGTGGTGTAATAATGGTACTACTACTCACATTCTCCATAAACTTTTTAAAAAGCATCATACTAGGCAAAATAATATCTGCCCGTTCTCGTTTGATATGATAGGTTTCTTCAATCTCTTCGTTCGTCATATCTAAAATCGCTCGGAATAATTTATTGAACTGCTTTTTACTCAGATGTTCAACTTCTTCGCCTTTTTTATCTTCAATAATCTTACTGATAACGCTAATTTCTCCACCAACAGCAATCAGATGTTCATATTGATTGTCCTTCATAAAGAAATCGACGCCTTCTAAATTTGTTGTTACATATTCATCCAACAAATCACTAAAATTATGCATTTGCTTATCCATAGCCCCAAAGACCTCTTTAATCCTTAAAGCCCCCATTTTAACATTTTGAGACGACTGTAATTGTCCTTCTTTATAGGTGGTAATTTGCACCGATCCGGCTCCGACCACAACAATAACAGCTCCTTCATTAATCAGCTGATGGTAGTTCTTCAGATTTGTTTTGACTGCTTTGTGGGTTAAATACTGTTCTTGCGAATTACTGATGACCCGAAGTTCCAAACCGGTTTTCAAGCGTATCTGGTCGACAATATAATCCCGATTTGAAGCTTCCCGTATAGCACTCGTTGCAACTGCCCGATAAGTATCCACCCCATAATCCCCAAAGGTTTTTTTGAACAATTTCAGCATATCGCATACTTTATCGACCGTATCAAAGCGAACTTTCCCCTTTGTAAACGTATCATGACCGATAACGGCTATTTTTCTAAAACTCTCAAGTTCCTTGAAATTTCCGGATTTATTTATTTCACCAATTTTCATTCGTACCGCATGGGATCCGACGTCTATGGCTGCTATCACTTTCTTACTCATACCGTACCTCCTAACCTTTCTATGACTGAGTACCACGAAGGTTTTATAGTATCATTATAACATGATATGATTAGCCCGACAAAAGCAAGTTTCACTAAATTCATAGACAATATATAGATGACGTAGATGCGTTCGTAACACTATATTGTCTATGAAAGTTCAACTATATGCTTTTGTCGACCTAATCATGATATGACACTTCATTCATCTTGTCTATGTGATTCACTTTATTTAACATGTTCTTAACATAGTCTATCCCTTGGCCAAAGCAATCATCAAGGGATATAAAGGATCCTTCTGTTCCTTTTGGGATACACTTTCATATTTTATAATAGCCGTCTTAAATGTCTCTAATGTATAAACACTGAAGCGCTCTACACGTAAATACCAAGCTACTTTTTCCAATAACTTCAAATAAATACATCGATAACTATCTTTTCTTGAGAGTTTAAGACGTTTCACAATCACAGGCAAAACACCTTCAAAAATCAAACGATCCCACTGTCGATACTGTTTGAACAAATACTCTTTGCCTATATCTCTTAGCAGTCGTTTCCATATTATATGATCGACCTTAAGAAATGCTTCTCTATAATAGGCACTCTCCTTATGGGCTTGTAGATAGTAACGAATACCTTCCACTTGCCCAAAGGTACGTAATGTATCGTAATATCCTAATTTCATATTATAGTTAATCTTATTCGGTTCAAATTGCAGTAAACCACCGAGAGGTTCCCGTGGTTTTATCTCAATAAGATTCAATTGTGATTGATCGACGCGTTGTTCAATACCCATCCCCTTAATCCGGACAACAATAATGTCTTTATACCCTTCTTGAACAAGCATACTAATCGGCGCCACATTATGAAAGCCCCCGTCAAGATAACGTTTTCCGTAGATTTTCTCGGATCGAAAAGCCGGTAGATAGGAACTGGCAAGTAAATAACCCACAAGTTGCCCCGGTTCAATATCTTCAATCATAATTTCTATCGGCTTCAGTTCACTTAAGTTAAACGTTGTCAACCCGAATCGGATAGGCGATTGACGTATTCCATCCTCATCCACAACTTGCTCCAAGAGGTTCTTTAACGGACTTATATCCAATCCCCCTTGTCGAATCACACGCCAGGATTCTTGCATCCAATGTATCATATTAAGGGGGTTATCTCCCTGTCCCATCAGCTGCTCCATAATTCGATCTTCCATTTGAATAACTGACGAATACCGAATATTTTTCCATATTTTCATAGCTGCATCTAGGTCATTTTGCGCAAAAAGGGCCCCATTGAGAGCCCCTACGCTTGTTCCGACAACACTGTCGATATTTATATTCAACCGTTCTAATGCTTTCCATGCACCGATTTGATAGGCTCCTTTGGCACCTCCACCTTCAAATACAAGGCCAAATCGCTTCTCTTTCCAATCACTTTCACTTTGTAATCGCATACACTCTCTCCTTTTATCTTTTAAGGTCGTGTGATTTTGTTATTCTTCAATAAATATGACGAAGCATCCAATCGTCGACCTGCGTCTTCATAATCTGAGCGAAGGGGTTCTAAATCACTAATTGGTTCTCCTGTCACAGGATTCCAAGCTCTACCATCTTCAAAAATCCCCGTTGGAGATGCTTGGTACATAACATTTTGCTTGATAAAAGATCCGTGAAGCATATATGTAACCGAAGCTACAAATCCTTCTTCTCGGCTCAATATATTTTGTCCCATTGTGTACGTATCCGTTTCAAAATCCATGAGATAGGCGAGCGTCGGCAAGAAGTCTACTTGTCCACCTACTTTGTGAACTGTTGTTGAAGGAACATCTACCTTAGATAACCCAGGAATATGAATAATAAGGGGGATATTCAACATTGTATCATAATCATAATCTTTTCCCAAATAGGCTGTCATTAATTTATGATTTTCTTCTTCTTTCGCATTCAATCCGTAATGGTCACCATAAATAGCAACCACCGTATGGTCTCCGAATGGTGATGCCTTTAATTGATCCATAAATTGCCCCAGCGCATAATCCGAGTAACGAACCCCTGCTAAGTATCTAGAGAAAAGCGTATCGTAGCGTTCATCTTCTTCATCTAAAGGTACTTGAAACGCCTCCGGAATCAAATAAGGATAATGACAGGATAACGTTACAATAAAACTATGAAAACGTTGATTCGAATCCTTCTTATAGTTGTCCTCCAGACGATCAAAGGTCTGGTCAAACATGGCTACATCGGATAATCCAAATGCAACTTTTTCAGTGAAGTCAAAATCTTCCAGGCTAATAAAATCATCAAAACCTTGTTGAGGATATGCAGCTTCCCGGTTCCAAAAATCACCGTTATATCCATGATATACTGTGGAAGTATACCCTTTTTCCTTTAGTATCCACGGTAACCCATTAAATGTATTGCCTTCAAATAATTTATAGGATTCTCCATCAATGACCGGATATAAGGAGTTGTTCGTCGAAAATTCTGCATCCGATGTGTTCCCTCGACCGATATTTTGATAATACCGATCAAAATAGAGACTATTATCTTGAATCAAACGGTTCAAATTCGGTGTTAGCGTAACCCCTTCGAAGCTCCGACCAATAGGAAAATTTTGTAGGGATTCCACTTGTATAACGATCACATTATAATCTTTGGCGATACCTTGCAGGTCTTCATATCCCGCCAGTGGCGTATCATCCCGCTGATCCAACTCCTTAAAAACTTCCTCCAATGCTGCATCGTCGGGCACAACGGTCTCATCGACAACATGTTCATATATGTCCCTTAGATGGTAAGATAAAAGTTCCGAACCTGTAATCGCTTTGAATGCATTCGCATCTAATGGGTTCACTACACCAATTAGGACAACTACCGTCAATCCGATAAGCAATGCTTTTACCCAGCGTTTTGCTGTAATAAAATGAACTTCTTCCAAACGCAAATTCAACCGTTTAAAATACCATATTATTAACGGTATATCCATTAACAAAAGGAGATTAAGCGGTGGTAATGTTATATTGAACGTATCTGCATCTACGACAACCATAGAATCCACTTGCAACAACTGCAACACAGAAGGCAATTGGTTGAAGTAGGCAAAGTACATACTATCAACAAACATAAGCACCGATATCAGTGTATAAATAATTCCGAAAGAACGCACGGAATTTTTCTTTTTCCCTAATAAAAATGTGCCTGCTATAAGCAATACAAACGCCACCGTCAAGAGGCTCACTGACAATCTTGATGAACCTGAATCAGTCACCATATAGAACAAGATAACCTTAGCAAATAGAACGAGGAGAATCACCCCATCCAACCATTCAAATCTATTTTCTCTTTTTTTCATACTGTCCACCTATCCCAAAATCCATTTCTTTTTTCTCGTGCTCTTATAGTAGTATAAATACCGATTAAATTCAAGTTTATATAGAGCGTATTGGATTAACATTTGATTAAAATTCACCTGCGTGGTATGATGAAAAGAAAAACAACAGGAGGCAGTTTCAATGGAACTGATACGACGCAAATGGCGAGTTATCACAATTGTGTATTTGGTTTTGAGCTATCTTGTGTGTATAATCTTACTACCTAAACGTACAGATTTACTCACAGCAGCAGCCATATTATACATCGTGGTTACTCTCGTTCTCTTTATCGGCACCTTTGTCGGTATCCCAGGTATGTTACTACATACTTTTTTTAAGAAAGAAAAAGCAGCAATGCCTTTTTATCAAGCAGCTATGGCTATGGGAACCAGTAACACAAATATTATGGCGGCCTATGGATTACTTCTTCTCAAAGACTTTAAGCCTGAAGAAGCTTTATCCATATTTGAAAAAGCAAAAGGGACAACCTCTCATTTTCTCCTTCATAAAACGCTTAATGGTAATATTGCCTTATGCCATTGGAAAATGGGTGATGTAGAACATGCTATCAACGATTATCTTGACATGCTCTACTATCCGGATCTTGAACCAATTACTGATTTCAGCGAAGATAACCTAGAAGAAGGTACGGGTAAAAATGCCAACTTCTATACGCAAGATTTTGTTACATTAGCTTACCTTTATTCACTCATTGGGAAGATGGACGAAGCTGTTTATTTCTCAAAAGTTGCAATGTCTATCAAAGGAGACTATGCACCTGCCTATGACAATCTAGGTCAGTTCGAATATTTAGCCGGTCACATGGATACAGCCAAAGATTACTTCAAGCAGGCCTTAGACATAAGACCCGAGATGAATGACAGCCTTTTCTTCATGGCTAAAATTTATCATGAAGAAGGCAATGACAACGAGGCTCGTTCTTATATGAACCGAATGAACTTTGACAAACTCAATGGTTTAAGTACGATAACTCTAGAAGAAGCTGAAGCATTAAACAAAATGATTGGATAGCAAGTGCTCTCTTCAAAAAAGATGGTAAACGACATCTGTTCGTTTACCACCTTTTTTTATCTATTAATCTGTCTTTCCTAGTCTTCTTTGACGTAATGCCTCATACAACAAGACACCTCCGGCAACGGATGCATTGAGAGATTCTGATTGCCCCGGCATAGGAATATGCACACGATAATCCGTCGCTTGAATCAACGTATTGGTAATGCCATTCCCCTCATTACCAATAATAAAGCATGTTCCTTTGCTATAGTTCGGTGCATCATAGGGATAGCTTTCATCCAAATATGCACCATACACCGAGATACCTCTCGACTGCAAACGCTGTACGGCATCTGTCAACTCCTCTTCAATATAAACCGGAACATGTTCTATGGATCCCATAGAACTTTTTACCACTTTAGGGTGGTAAGGATCAACAGACGTTCTATTCACAATGACACCATCTGCTTGAACTGCATCGGCAACACGTATAAGCGTCCCCATATTCCCCGGATCTTGAATTGATTCACACATCAAATATAGGCCCTTCTCCTTAATGCCATCGGATGTTAATCGGACATGGTTTATGGCTACCAAGGCCATAATACCTTGCGAGGTTGTATCCATGCTGATATGCTTATAGACCGATGCACTAAGAATCACCACTTCCATTTGATGAAGAACATCGCCATAATGCATCTCGTAAAACGGCCACTGATCCTCACGAACAATAAGCATACGAATGTGTTCAGGTGCTAATTCCAACACCTGTTTCTTCCCTTCAAGAACATATACACCCTCTTCATACCGTAATTTCGCTTTTTGAGACAACTTCTGTATTCTCTTGATGGTTTCGTTTTTCGTGCTTGCTATGGACTTAACAGCCATTATTCATCACTCAATTTCTTTAAGTTCTTATTACTACCAATAACAATAAGAATTTCACCTATTTCCAGCAGTTTATCCGGACCGGGTGTAATCGTCATGTTATCGCCTTGTCGCATACCGATAACATTAAGTCCGTATGCATTACGCATATCCAACTCTCTTAGCGTTTTACCCTTCCAGTGGGTTTTCACTTCCAATTCAACAATAGAAAAATCTTCCGATAGTTCAATAAAATCAACAAAACTGTCGGATGTCAGGTTATTGGCAATACGGACACCTATTTCTCGTTCAGGGAAAATAACCCGATCAGCCCCTACTTTTTCCAAGACCTTCTTATGAATATCATTCTGAGCCTTTGCTACAACATACTCCACACCCATTTCTTTAGCCAATATCGTCGACATAATCGACGACTGCATATCATTACTGATGGCAACGACAGCCACTTCAAAGTTACGAATCCCCAGAGCTGATAAGGCATCAATATCTGTCACATCTGCTTGAACTGCATGGGTTACAAAATCAGCAACATCTTGAATAATTTCTTCACTCTTGTCAATTGCCAAGACATCACACCCATTTTCTGCCAATGTTTGGGCCACACTACGACCGAATTTACCTAATCCAAATACCACAAAATCTTTTCTGCTAGCCATTGTATCCTCCTCTATTCCTATCCTACCATTACGCGTTCTTCCGGTTTTTTAATAGCAATTTTCTTACGATTATTTTCTATTGCAATAGCCATTGCCATGGTCATCGGTCCTAATCGTCCGATAAACATCGTTAATGCAATAACTAATTTACCCACTGTCGATAAACCACTTGTAATGCCTAAGGTGAGACCAACGGTCGCAAAGGCAGATACAGATTCAAAGAAGGTATCCATAAAATCAAAACTTTCTGTTATTGTCAATATAATCGTTACCGATATAACGACCCCTAAACTGATAATAATAACAGCTAACGCACGACGAATAATATCTTCCGGTATACGACGACCATATACTTCTGTATCTTGCTTGGAACGCACTGTTGATACAACTGCAAAAAACAGAACACCAATTGTTACCGTCTTAACACCACCTGCTGTACCCGCCGGTGAGCCACCAACAAACATCAGTAAAATCGTTATAAACTTTGATCCATCTGTCAATTGATCAAGGGGTATTGTATTAAACCCGGCTGTACGAGGTGTTACGGCTTGGAATAAGGATGCCAATATCTTATGGGGCAAGCTATAATCGCCAATTGTACTTGGATTATTCATTTCCAATAGGAAGAATAAAACAAAAGCAACGCCAATCAATGCTGAACTAATTACGAGTACGAGCTTTGTATGAAGACTTAACCGATTGAACCAATGTCTACGATCCAATTTTTTGGCAATCTTGACCTTTCCCACTTTTATTAAATCAATCCAAACTGTAAAGCCTAATCCTCCAAGTACAATGAGTAATATAACTGTAATGTTTACTATATAATCATGTACATATGGAGAAAGACTTGAATCTCCTAGTATATCAAACCCGGCATTACAAAAAGCACTAATTGAGTGAAATAGACCTAGCCACAGTGCTTCAATAAAACTATGATCTTTCATAAATCGAGACGCCAACAACACAGCTCCAATTCCTTCAATAATTGCTGTTCCCACAAGAATATTACGTGTCAAACGCACCATTCCTGATATAGCATTTTGATTCAATGCTTCTTGTATAATCAGACGTTCTTTGAGTCCGATTTTTTTCCCTAATAACATAAAAAAAGTCGTCGCTAAAGTCATCACACCCAGACCGCCGATTTGTATAAGGATTATAATAACAACCTTACCAAATATCGTCCACTCTCTAAGCGTATTTACGACTACGAGACCCGTTACACAAACAGCTGAAGTTGCTGTAAACAATGCATTAATATACCCAACACTCTCCCCTGTCTGAGAAGCTATAGGGAGATTCAATAATATGGAACCGATTATGATAAGTAACAAAAATCCTAGTACAAGAATCTGTGTCGGTTTGAGATCATACCGCCTTAATTTTAACATTCTGAGAACCTCCAAATCAAGCATACACTTTTTGCGAATAAAATTATTATAGACTACTCTTTTTTGAAATACAAGGCTTTCCCGAAAATGAGTTGCAAATTCAAACTCGACAAGCTATCATAAGTAGTGACACTTATGATTTCTTATTATGAATAGAGAGAAAGGAATTGAGGCTATGAGTATATTAAAAACTGAGGAACTGACCAAAGTCTTTCACGGCAAACGGGCTGTTAATGACGTCAATACCTCTTACGAACAAGGCTTAGTCTATGGCTTACTCGGCCCGAACGGTAGCGGTAAATCAACCTATATGAAAATGATCGCCGGCTTAGTTCATCCGAGTAAAGGAAAAATCCTACTGAATGAAGAGCCTATATCGAATAAATCCAAAGCTGACATCGCCTATATGACAACGGAACCCTTCGTCTATAGCCACTTAACCATTAAACAGGTAGGGGACTTTTTTAATGATTTTTTTGAAGACTTTGTTTTAGCGGACTATAATGCTTTGCTTGATTATATGGAACTGGACAAAAAACTGCGGGTGAGTGATTTATCCTCCGGTATGAATTCCAAACTCAAAATCGCAGCAACGATGAGCCGCAACGCTAAAGTATTGATGCTTGACGAACCCTTGAACGGCATCGATGTCATTGCTCGCGAAAAAATCCTTAAATCCATTGCTAACCGTCGCCATCAATTTAATACCTTGATTATATCAAGCCATTTGGTTGATTTGATGGAACCTTACATCGACCATGTCATTTTTTTAAAAAACGGTGTTATTGCCATGGACGGTAATCTAAATGCATTAAAAATGGAACACCAAAAAGACCTCGTCGAACTCTATAAGGAGGTATATAACCATGTTTAAACTGATGAAATATGAATGGATTCGAGAAAAAAAGCTTCTTTTATTGGGTCTTGCCACTCTCGGTCTTCTTGAACTTCTCATGATTTTCTGCTTGTACAAACAAGGAGGATATTTAACCCTTTTCACTGTTATTATGCTTTTCCTATTCCCTATTTCATTTATCTTCATTCTTGTCGATGGCATTCGCATGTTATCCAAGGATTTGAATCAAAAAGAAGGCTATATGCTCTTTTTGACACCTAGCAGTGGTTATCAGATTATACTGTCCAAATTAGTTGTCAACTTTATTAATTTGATTCTTAGTCAACTGGTAATCATCGTTATCTATGTCGTCAATTATGGCTTGGCAAAGGATGTTTTCTTATCCGGACTTCCGGAAATTTATGATCTTCTTATTGATATCCTGACTTCTCTTATAACTGTTATTATTCCTTACCCATGGGTTCTTATCCTAGGTGTGCTCTATGTTCTCTTTATATGGTTCCAGTTCAGTACGACTGTTTATCTATCTATTGTTCTTACCAAAACCATCTTAAGCCAGGTGCGCTTTAAAGGATTTTTCAGCTTTATTTTCTTCATTATATTAAATATAGCAACCAATATTGCACGCTCTCTTATCTTGGGTCTCTTCACCTTCCAACAGCAGGTCAACAATGAACTTTCCAGAATCGAGAGTATGAATCAAGATATCTATGTCGATGGACTATTAAAATTAGGTATAAGCAACTTACTTCTAAGTGCTATTATTGTTTTTGGGTTTGCTTATCTATCCGGTCGTCTCATCCATAAGCATATTGATTTATAATACTAATGCTATACTATTTCTTTCAAAAAAGGCAATTGCCCTCATCATCCATGAGGGCAATTGCCTTTTATCGTTATATAATTAAGCTTGTCTTTCCTTACGCATTTCAATTAACACTGTAGAGAACACAAACCAAAGAATGCAGAATATAATGCCGAGTATAAAACCGTATTGCTCATGAATCGTGTAAGGATAAAACTCATTGTTCATCTGTATGCCTTTTAATCCAATCTTAACAGCACTTAATGTGCCTCTGGCTCGCAACGCACTCTGAGCATGAATAGCAATCATACTAAAAAAAGGAATTTTTAATACAACATAATTAAGAACAACAATCATTCCGGTTAAAACCGAAAATCCTCTTACCCAATCCATCGCTTTTAGTTTTCGATCAATAAACAAAATAATGATACTTATGATACCTGTTGCTATAATTAACCAAAAACCTTGAATATACCAGTATTGAATCACGGTCGCCCATGACTTTTTTTCTTCCCCTGACGTATTCACAACATGAGCATACGCTTCTCGATGATTCCCAACAAATTGTATAAGCTTTTTGGGAGATAATGTATACAAAACAACGGATTCATCTAGATTCATTATTGCTTCTTGATCCATGGACTGAACAGTATCCGTCATATACTCAATTGTTTGAGTATCCGTTTCAAAACCTAAATATGCTCCTCGGCCAGAAAAGCTAAACCAAGGTAATAGCAAGGTCAGCATCATAAGAAGAATAATCCCCGCTGCAATATAACGGGTAATTCGCGTCGCCGGTCCATAGGTTTTTGAGGATTCTACAACCGGTTCTGTCTTCTTTTTAGGTGGTTTTTCACTCTTCATATCTTCCTTAATCATATCATCAATCAGGTCGTCTAAAGATGCATTCGAGATGTCTTCTCCGCACGCATAACACACCTTTGCTGAATCTTTCAGGTTTTCACCGCATTTCGGACATTTCATACATGTACCCCCTGTATTTTTATTCGTTTATCGGTGTATTCTTATCGAGTCTCCAACACACGGCTTACTTCAATGTGAAAATCATCAATATTCTTTGTCATGGCTAATGCCTCATTAATATCATAATCCACATATTCTCCTCTTTTGTATGCTACAACACGATTGGATTTACCTTCTGCCAATAAATCAACAGCATAAGCTCCCATCATAGATGCATGCATTCTATCAACAGCTGTTGGACTACCGCCACGTTGTAAATGGCCAAGAATCGTTGCCCGAGTGGAGATTCCTGTTACTTTTTCTATACGTTTCGCCAATTCCATAGATCCACCAACACCTTCAGCAACAATAATTAAATTATGCTTTTTGCCTTTTTTACGGTTTTCTAGAATACGACGAATCAATTGATCTTCTGTAATATTCTCTTTCTCAGGTAAGAAAATATCTTCTGCACCATTAACAATACCGCACCATAAGGCTATATATCCTGCATCACGACCCATAACCTCAACAATTGAACAACGTTCATGAGAGGTGGATGTATCACGAATTTTATCAATCGCTTCCATGGCTGTATTCACAGCTGTATCAAACCCGATAGTATAATCCGTACAAGCAATATCCAAGTCAATCGTTCCGGGCATAGCAATTGTATTGATACCTAGATTCGCCAACTTTTCAGCTCCCTTGAAGGAACCGTCTCCACCAATAACAACAAGACCTTCAATTCCGAATACTTTACACATATCCGCGCCACGCTGTTGACCTTCCGGTTCAACAAATTCTAAACATCTTGCTGTGTGTAAAATCGTACCACCACGTTGTATAATATCCGATACACTTCGCGCATCCATTTCAAAAATATCACCGTTGATCAGACCGTTATAGCCTTTTCTAATCCCCATAACGCGCATACCTTTTGCTAGGGCAGACCGAACGACGGCACGTGTCGCTGCATTCATTCCCGGAGCATCGCCACCACTTGTCAATACACCGATTGTTCTAATTTTTCTTGCCATTACATAACCTCCGTTAATCTTACTGACGGTTTCATGCCTTCGCCATGTATACTTATGCGTACAAAGGCCATTGACCGATTGTATCCTATAATCATTATCTGTAGTTTCCCAACTCTACGAAAAATTAACTTCAACAATTAACCCCTTAGCTGTTGAATGCCTATGATTTCAAACCTAATTGTAGTATATATTGTCAAAAATTTCAACTTTTTTCAACAACTTTAACACTTTCTTCACCTAGCAGCTGACGCAAGTGTTCTAATACATTTACTGATACTTGCAAAGGTTTTTGATAGCGTTTTTTTTGTTTGGTCTCCTCAATAAAAAATGCAATCTGAGACTGCCCTCTAGGACAATTTGACAATAATTGAAGTATCTGACCACTTAATGCCTCATATTGATGCAAATCTTTTACTCGAAGCCATATAGATGACGGCATTTCTTGTAATAAAAGCGCTTCCATCTCTGTCAACGTATCTAGAATGACCTTTGCCGGCTGATCTTCCTGAACCGTTACACGTCCTTCTACAATCACTTTAGCATCTTCCTCCAAGAGGTGACTATATTTTTCATACAACTTCGGAAAAATAATCACCTCAACGCTACCATACATATCTTCGAGCTCAACAAAAGCCATCATGGCGTTATTCCTTGTCATTTTCTTGGTAACACTATGAATCATACCACCAATGACCGTTCGTTGACCGTCAAACACGCCACTTTGAGATGCTTCTACGGCAACAACACCTAATGGTTCTTCATCATCCTCTATACTGCTATCGTTGCCTTGGAAGTCAAAACTCCAATGTTTAACCTTCTTCTTAAGCGCTTTTTCATAGCGAATCAGCGGATGCCCACTTACATAGATGCCGAGTACTTCCTTCTCATTTTGCAGCCGTTGGTCATCACTAAATTCACCAACATCAGGTAGTACATCCTCAACACTTTGTTCCTCTTCAATACCAAATCCAAAGAGATCGACTTGACCTTCCATTCGATTCTTTTTATTCGTAAGAACAGAATCTAATATGGTTTTATAGCCTTGCATATACTGCATACGGGTACCACCAAGGGAATCAAATCCACCAGCTTTAATGAGACTCTCAAGTACTCGCTTGTTTAAATCCTTGCTCTGCATCCGAATACAATAATCCGACATCGAAAGAAATGGTCCGTTTTCTTTACGTTCCACAACCATATTCTCCACAATACCACGACCGACATTTTTAATGGCTGCTAGGCCGAATCGTATTTTTTGATTGGTTACTGAAAAGTGAGGGTATCCTTCATTGATATCCGGTGGTAACAGCTCGATATTCAGTTCTCTTAAATGCATAATATATTCGGCCGTTTTTGATGGATGTCCAAGAACTGATGTAATCAGGGCTGCCATAAATTCTACCGGATAATAGCACTTCAACCATGCCGTTTGATAGGCCACTATGGCGTAAGCTGCTGCATGGGATTTATTAAACGCATATTTAGCAAAATCCTCCATGTCCTCAAATATTTGTCGGGCGGCCGATTCAGAAATACCATTGTTAATACATCCTTTTATACCTTCTTCCTCATTCCCATAGATGAAGTTTTGACGTTCCGTATTCATGACATCCGTTTTCTTCTTCGACATAGCACGACGCACCAAGTCACTACGACCTAATGTATACCCGGCTAAATCACGTACAATCTGCATAACCTGTTCTTGATAAACAATACAACCATAGGTCGGATTAAGTATCGGTTCCAATTCCGGCGTGATATAAGTCACTTGATCCGCATGATGACGTCCCTTCACATATGTTGGTATAGAACTCATCGGACCCGGCCGATACAAAGAAATCCCGGCTATAATGTCTTCAATATTTTGAGGTCTAAGTTCCTTCATGAAGGATTTCATACCGGCACTTTCGAGCTGAAAAATCCCCTCTGTCTGTCCCGATGAAATAAGTTCAAACACCTTCGGGTCGTCATAGGTAAAATCATCAATCATCATTTTATCGTCTTCCGGCCGATTCTTGTTAATTTCTATAAATGCGTTCTGAATAACGGTTAACGTCCGAAGTCCGAGAAAATCCATCTTGAGAAGGCCTAGTTCTTCCAAGGTTCCCATTGTAAATTGCGTTGTTACCGAATCATCCCCTGCATTAAGGGGTACATAGTCATAAACCGGTCGATCACATATGACAACTCCGGCTGCATGAATGGAACTATGACGTGTCAGTCCCTCTAACCGTCGGCTTGTGTCGATAAGTTGTTGTACTTGGGGATTGTTTGTATAAAGTTCTGCCAATTCCTTATTCATAGAAAGAGCTTTGTCAATTGTAATCTTCAGTTCGCTCGGAATCATTTTTGCTATCTTATCGACTTCATTAAACGGTATATCGTAGGCACGTCCCACATCTCTTATGACAGCTCGGGCTGCCATCGTTCCAAATGTAATAATTTGGGCCACTTTTTCTGCGCCATATTTATGAATAACGTAGTCAATAACCTCACCTCGACGTTCATAGCAGAAATCGATATCAATATCCGGCATGGAAACACGTTCAGGATTCAAGAAGCGCTCAAAAATCAGATTAAATCGAATAGGATCAATATCAGTAATGCGTAGACAGTAAGCAACAATACTTCCCGCTGCCGATCCACGTCCCGGACCCACTATAATATCTTGTTCTCTGGCGTAACGAATAAAATCCCAAACAATGAGAAAATAATCCACATATCCCATATCTTTGATAACGGATAGTTCATAATGCAATCGCTCCATATGCTTTGTTGCATTCTCTCCATAGCGTTCCTTCAACCCTACTTCACACAACTCAATCAGATATTGATAGGGTAATTTTCCATCAGGCACATCAAATTGGGGTAATTTTGTCACCCCAAACTCAAATTCAACCTGACAACGTTTTGCTATGGTATGGGAATTCGACACAGCTTCTTGCACATCATCAAAAAGTTCGTACATCTGTTCCGGACTTTTCACGAAAAACTGACCACCCAAATAACGCATTCTGTCTTGATCTGAGACCTTTTTATTGGTCTGGATACATAGCAATACATCATGGGATTGAACGTCTTCTTCATAGGTGTAATGGGAGTCATTGGTAGCGACAAGAGGGATGTCCAATTCCTTGCTCATCCGTATAAGGGTATCGTTGACTTTTGCCTCTTCTTCATAACCATGGCGCTGTAGTTCCAGATAGAAGTTTCCTTTTCCGAAGATTGACTCATAGCGTTTTGCCAGCTCAATAGCTGTATCTTCTTGATTATTCATAATAGCCTGGGGTATCTGGCCGCCCAAACATGCACTGAGTGCAATAATGCCTTCGCTATACTTTTCCATTAATTCAAAATCAATTCTAGGCTTATAGTAAAAACCTTCTGTAAATCCAAAGGATACCAGTTTCATAAGATTTTCATAGCCGGTTTGATTCTCTGCCAATAAGACAAGATGATAGTTACTGGCATCAAATTTGTTCTCTTTTGTCTTTCTCCCTCGAGGTGCGACATAAACTTCACAACCGATAACCGGATGAATACCTTCTCTCTTGCATGCTTTATAGAAATCGACCACTCCGTACATGACACCGTGGTCTGTAATTGCCACACTGTCCATCCCTAATTCCTTAACACGATGTACTAATTCATTAATTTTACTGGATCCATCCAGCATACTATATTCTGTATGTAAATGTAAATGCGTAAATGGCTTCTGCATTTGTTATAACACTCCTTCATATGGTTCGTTATCCTATTGTATCACACTTGTCCTCGTTCTGAAACCCATGCTTTCACTAGCATTTCCTACTTTTATCAGATAAAAAAAAGTGGTTCTACAGTATACTGTAGAACCGAATAAAACCCAACATAAAGATTTATGCATCAATATCATCAACTTTGAATTTTTTAACATTCTCGTTCATGACATCAATAACTTCTGCCAATTTTGTGGACATCTCAGATAGATGTTCCGCCGCAACAGTTTGTTCTTCACCTGTTGCCAATACTTCTTCAATCGATGCCGCTGATTCTTCAGCTATCGCTGCAATACTTGTCACCGATTCTGTTGCTTTATTTTGAATGTCATCGAGTTGGGCCAATAGTACATAAACCATATCCACTTCGTGAATAATGTGGTCCATATCTGTAACAATTTCTTTGAATGTCATCTCCGTATTCTTAACGGCTTTTTCCTGACGTTCATAGATTTCACTACCCGACTCAATCATACTCTGCGTCTTTTGAGTTGCTTCATAAATTCCTGTAACAATATGGCTAATGTCTTTTGCCGCTTCTGAGGACTGACTGGCAAGTTTTCGTACTTCATCGGCTACGACTGCAAATCCCTTACCGGCTTCACCGGCTCTTGCTGCTTCAATAGCTGCATTCAGTGCCAAAAGATTAGTTTGAGAACTTATAGCATTAATCATATCAATAATCCCAAGTATATCAGAAAAACGAGCCGTTAACTCTTTCATATCCACTTCAATTGTATTGGATAAATGGATCGCTTCTTCTGTTGTTGCATTTAACTCATCGATTTTCTTACCTGCTGATTCACTCGCCTTCTTCGTTCTTGTCGTAACAACAACAACTTGATCAAAGCTATCCTCAGTCTTCGTCATATGTGAAATCAATTCGTCAATTGTTTGTGCTGTTTTATCTGCATCTTCAGCTTGTTCCATCGCACCTTGAGATATAGACTCTACCGCATTAATAACTTCCTTCGATGCCGATGCTGAATGATCAGCTATCCTGTTCAATTCATTCGAATCTTCTGAAAGTGTTCTCGTAATTTTCGTTGTCTCTTGTATTAAGTCCGACATATTACTCGTCATCATGTTAAAACTTTCAGAAAGCTGACCGATTTCATGCTTTCCAACAAACTCACTACGAACCGTCAAGTCGCCTTGTGCTACTATATGCATCTTATTTCGGATATAGTCTATCGGTTTCACTATATTGATTGCTGACATGATACCGATAGCCAATGCTACTATCAAGCATATAATCACAACTGTCGATGCAAGAGTGGCCATCTTGCTAATACCACCAAAAATCGAACTTGTGGGAATTTCTGCTACATAATACCAACCGGATTTCGTCTCATGATAGATAACCATTGTTTGTTCTGAAACATTTTTACTCGTAATAAATGCTCCTAATGATTCACTGTCTGCTTCCTCATTTGAATTCTCCGTAATATGTTGTTTTAATTCTTCAGCTATGTCAATCGGCATACTCATGGCACGTTCTTCATCAGAAGATACTATAACCTCTCCCTCTGGAGATACCAAGGACATAACCGATCCCTCACCTATCTTCTCAGCTTCTAAGATATCTGTCAAATACTCTTTATCCACTTCAATGGATAAGACGGATACAGAAGATGCTGCATAGATATTTCGAATTTGTCGCATAAAGAAAACATTATCACTACCGAATAGATTATAAAACCATATCGGCTTTGATTTTAATTCACTTACTTTCCCGTAGACATCACTCGCAAAAAATTCCTTTGGGAATGCATCATCCGAATAATAACTTTGTAAGTTTTGTTCAATAACCTCGTTATCCTTAATAAAAGCAACGGATAATAATTCCGGTTGCGATGATTGCAATGAATTAATAATGCTATATACAGTATCCTCTCGTTCTTTTAGCATATAGTACAAATTTTCATAATCATTTTCATCCTTGCTAATTACAGACAAAATATCTTGATTAGATATCAATACAATCGATGTGTTCTCAATAGCCTCCATTTTAAAATTAATAATGTTTGTTACTTGATCCGCTACAGCTAGATTTGCTTTCTCCACTTCGTCCAAAATAGAATTTTTCCCGTTATTATATAACAAGAAAGCAATAATTATAACTGGTAATATTGCTATAAGAACGTGAGAGACAATGAGCTTGTTACGTATAGAAATATGTTCATTCGTTTTTCCCTTTTTAATCTGATTATTGTTGCCCTGTTTAGTGAAACGCTGTCGTATATTTATACGCTTGATTTGTTTCAGAAATTTGGGTTGACGTGTAAAAATTTTTTTGAACTTGCCCGTATTCATTCTTTTTTTCATTCCCGCACCATTATTCTTCCTTGTCAATTTCATTGAATCACCCCGTATATTAGTTACTTATAATTATACATGGGTATTCTGCATCATTCAACTAGAACTAGCTTATTTTCTCAAATTATCAAAGTTTCGTTACTTTTACTACATTTTTATATTTTTTTCATATGTTTTAACTGTATATTTTTGTTTTTTTGTTCATTTTGCCATATATATCTCATGAATTGATGGGGCATTCTCCCCAATAATTTCATTTGTTTATACTTTTTTCCCTTTATATGAGTCCCAAATAGATGACTATAGTCCTCATTCACCTCCTGTATTTCCATTTCCCTCAAATGATTATATCTTGATATAATAGCGTATTTTGACACAAAATCCAAGGGTAAAAGGCATATTTCTTCATGACAAATCCACTATGTTCTAATGGGTATTGAAATTATAAATCTTGCTTTCTATATCTTACGCTCCGTAGCACTTCATAAACATAGCAATGATTTCATCGATAAGTTCATCTGTATCGACTAAGGACTCCCCATCTGTTAATAGAGCATCCCATGTAATACACCCATGAATGAGGCCGTAAAACATACGTGCTGCTCGACGTTCCGATGAACACCTTATTTTTCCTGCTTCTTTGGCCTTTGTAAGCCATGACATAAAGTCCACATAGAAAGGATTTTGCTGCATGGTCTCTTTCACCAAATCTGCTCTATATAAGTATACCGAAGTTAATAAGCGCGATAAACCTCTCTGCTTCGGATCTGTCACTCTAAAGACCTCTGCCTTTATAAACGTTTTTAATTGCTCTTCTATTGTCGTATCTTGAGAATAATCCAGTTGCTTATAGGTCTTGTTTTCTTCTAAATATTGTGTGACCATCTCTAGGAAAAGCGTCTCTTTATTTTGAAAATGTTTATATATGGTTATCTTGGATACATTGGCAAGTGTTGCAATTTTATCCATACTTGTACCTTCAAATCCGTATTCTGTAAATGCGTGCATTGCACCTTCTAATATGCTTGTACGCTTTTCTTGTGATAATTGTCTTACGCGTTTAGCCATATGATACCTCCAAAAGAATTCTATTAACCTATACTCTTTATATTGACTTAAACTATACTGTACTGTATAGTATAGTTTAATAACATTATTTATTTATACGCTTACGGTCCATTATATCACGTTTCAAACGCTAAACCAAAGCAACCTTTTTTCAATACTATTTAGCAAAGAAAGGATATTTACTATGAAATCAAACACCACTCTTCCCAATTATAGTCGTGCTATCGGTTCCATGTACATCATTTGTATGATTACCAGTATCCTAGCAGGAAGCCTCCTTGACAAGATGTTCAACCATTCTGATGTCCTTCAGCATTTAAATGAAAAAACATCTCTACTTGTTTTTGTCACTGTTTTAGATCTTATAAACGCTTTTGGTGTCTTAATCATCGCTACTTGCTTCTATATCCTTCTGAAAAATCATGCATCTGCTATCTCTTTACTATATCTTCTTCTTCGAAGCATCGAGGTGGCTTTTTGCATCATTGTATCTTATCTCCCCATTGGTGTTATTGTTCACTTAAATCAAAGTGGCTTAGATGCTGAATCGTCATTAAATTGGATATCACAAGTTCTTCTCTTGCGTTCTGTCTTTTGGGATTATGTCTATCCGATTCTTTTTTCATTTAGTGGCCTTTTGTTCTATTCAACATTGTACAAGACTCGATTGTTACCTCGCTATATTAGTGTGTGGGGCCTCATTGCATTAATCGGCGTACTATTCAGTCTTTTGATTCCTGATATGAAGATTATTCCGGGCTTAGGCATTATTACGAATGAACTCTATTTGGGATTTTATTTGCTCCTTAAGAAGAAGGCTCTATAAGCTACACCCTCTATAAAAAAACATCCTCTTCATTACATGATGCTTTATGCAACCCATGTAACCAAAGAAGATGTTTTTCTTAATCTTACTCTACAGACTATTCGGTTCGTAATTCGTATTCTCTAGTATCTCTGAATTTAAGTCTAGTGTACTGCATGGTTCATATTTGAGCAAATAATTCGTCTATTTATGAGCGTGCCAGTACACTAGGTTATTTCTTCTACGCATGTGATAGTGTTGGAAATATATAGTGTTTATGATCAAACAGATCCAATCCTTTACCTTTTACAAACAACGTTGTATTGTCTTCACAAAACTTCTGAACTTGATATCCTTGACTACTTAACGGCGTAAACCCAAGAAATACTTTATTCATCGTCCTTCCAAAGGCCCCAATGATACGGTCTACATCGACTATTTTTTCCGAAAAGATGTTATGCAAAAATAATTGATCCTCTTTGATTTCTGCAATCACATAAGCCTCTTCCTTTTCAATATAATAAACATCGTTTTTCATAAATTGTGTGACATAAAACATAATGAGTTCGCTATTTTTCTTCATTTCAAACGCGGCGTTATCTGCCGCATTTTTTATTGCTTTCTCTAGTAAGTACCAGTCCGCTTTGTTCTTCATTTTAATGTTTCGAAGGGACTTGTCATCGACACTATTAATTTCCTTGAATTCATTCGATAGGACTTTGAAATACTGGTATTGGTCACATGTTTTATATCCGAACTTAGGATAAAATCCCAAAACACTGTCGTTGGCAAAAAGGTAACTCCCTTGAACAGTCCCTTCATAATCCCGATCAATCTCTTGCATGATTGTTTTTATAAAGCCTTTATTGCGATACTCTTTATCGGACATAACTGTCCCTATCTGCAAATACTTTTCTGTTTTTCCACCCATGATAAATTCCATTTTGTTAACTGAAACGTTCGCCACGACTTTATTATTGATTACTATTGAATACGGATTGTATTTATCTGTCCAATAGCCATTTTGATACCAGTCTTCAAAATCGATACCAAAGGTATCCCTCGCCAACGCATTAAAGCTATTTCTTAACAGCGCATCCTCTTGGTAACTTTTTCTTAATTCAAATTGCTCACTCACAATAATTCTCCCTTTATTTCTATATTTATTTTATGTTCTTGTTTTTCCTCTGCCACAACAATAACACCCTCCTTTACTAATCCCTTGACCCTTGATCTCGTAATATTTAATATCTCTGAGATTACTTTATCCGTTCGTATTTTCAATGCATAACTGTTGTTAACGACCAACAAATCACCTACATAAAAACGTTGATCTTCTTCAATCCCTCTAGCATTTTTCCTTTGAATACTATACTTAATATTTGACCAATCCACTCTTACTCTATTTCTAGCAAAAAACTGAGAGTCCGTTCCATATCCAAGCGCTAATTTACTAGAATTTCTTAAGTATTCCTCGTATTCTTCTTTTGCCATAGACTCTGGTCTACATCTTTCATATACCGTCAAATTATTCGTATGTTTACATTTTGTACATTGATAAATCAACCACACATCTATCTTATTTCCATTTGCATTTACACGAAAGCAGTTTGTGTTATGAAATGTTGTCTTACATCCACATCCCGAACAGTTTCTAATAATTGTAAAGGATTCCTCGGGTTTTATTATATATTCTATTTTTCTCAAATAGCTCATTTTGCATCTCCTTATCGATTAATAAACGGATTTGCAAAGTGCTATTACATAATCATTTGATTCTCATTTGCAATAGCCTTTGCTATGCAAAACAAACAGGTGTCGTCATAAAATCTTCCTCCTAAATCTAAAATACATTACTTATTTTAAGTCTAGAAGATATTACATCCATTTTCTACCTTATACATTTTTCTAAAAAAAAATGAGCCAATTACACTTTGGAATTAGCTCAAATAAATAAGATTCATTTCATTTTCCTCAAAATACGGTAAATGCTTTTCTCTGATAGAAAATACTTAATTGATAAAGCTTGAACTTTGTAGCCATTTTGGAAGTCCGTAACTATCTGACTATTTCTTCTTTCTAGCTCTTGCCGTATCAATGTTTTATTCCCCCATTCTTTTCTCTGATTTTCTTTCCGAGGAATATAAATAGTTTCTCCATCCACGTATCCTTGTATTAACTCTATTATTTCAGATGGCAGAATCTCATCTGCTCTTTTATAGCTCATAATTGCCTCCTAAATTTTTTATTCTTTAGGTTAGCACTAGCTATAACAAATTTTGTATTTAAACTTGCAATAGCTTATGCTATGCAACTATAATTAATTTTCTCATAGAATAACGTCCCTCCTATAGTATTGATTGAACATGTTGCACGTTGTATCTTAATGTCCTTAGTGATTATATAATCATGGCAACTGCTCTGACTCCTATTATACCAAAAAATCTATAATTTCATAGGATGATTGTAATGGTTATTATTCGACAGAGACCCGTCACCTCTTTACCATCTTAGAGTTAGACTCATATGTCTTATCTGTTAGTGGTCCTTTATAAATATCTTCATCTAAAAACTTTAATACTTCTTTTAGCGCCTTTTTATCATTCGGCATAACAATTTTCTCTAATCCATCAACTTCTCTTGTTTGTATTTCAACTTTATATTCCCGCGCTGTTTCACGTATTGATGCAACTGAATGCTGGTCCATAACTTTGGAATCCTTAATAAGTGCAATTTTTCTTCGTACCCAACTGTCTGTATTCTCTTCAAACACATTTCTATCTTCAACTTCAATTGACACCTCATTTACAAATGCTTCAAGGTCATGATCCGTAGCAATTCTGTAGTAATCACTCAAATCAAAAATTTGTCTTGCAAAATAATAAGAAGAAAAAAGCAAGTTTTCGCCTACATATGCGGCATCAATTTTCTCTGATAGTGTAAATCCATTCTCTCCGACAATTTCAAATGTATCTTTCCTTTGGAGCAACTTTATGCCTTCACAACTTAAATGTTGACTTTTCTGTATACGTTGCATGACAATTATTCGCTCATCATTCACAATATCACCAATAAAGACGGCCTTCAAATTAGGAACGTCTATTGCTACTTGATCAAGTGTATTCTCAGAAATAGGACTTTGAATTGCTTCTGTAATTGCTTTATCCATATCATAATTCTCAATCACGAGTATTTCTGTAGTCTCCGGTTTATATCGACCATCAAATGGAACTCTATCTTTCTCTAGAATCCTGCTATCTTGCATAATCTTTGAGAAGTGTTGATTAATGATCTGTTGCGTCGGATAGTCAACGACGATTCTACACACCTTATCCGTCTCCGTTCCCGTAATAATGCCGAACAAATTACAATCTGTAAACATATTATTCCTCCCCATCTAATAGCATATAATCTGTTAAATGAATGATTGTCTTCACGCTTGACATCTTACGAAGCTCCTTCTTCGTTAAAAGTAAATACGTCACATTATCCTCTAAGCTAACTTCATAAAAATGATATCCCATTAAATTAATCAACGGGTTGATGTGATAGGCGTTCGTAGACCAAATGACGATTAAGAACATCCCTGCAATAAAGCCGATCACTTTGTAGTCAATTGATGGATTAGCAACCGATAAGATTGGTAGAAGATAAGCGATAACAAAGCTAACTACTTCTCTATCGGCGGTGCGTATAGCATTTAGTTTAATTTTCTGCCTTTCTATTTTACGGTAAGCAAATTTTAGAAGTGCTAAGCATATGACCACCAATGCTATGACTACAAGCACGAATGACAGTACTATTGCAAGTGAGCCTCCTGAAATACAAATCACAAATGCATACGTCAAGATAATGGGGGCAAATGAAGTGCTTACCAGTAAAAACTTTGCAAATTTATTCATCGTCTCCTCCTTAAACCAGTGTATTGGCATGTTCATATTTGAACGAATGATGCAGAATGTTTTTTCATAGGCAAGGCGCTGGAATGAGGCGATGCGGTGGCATCGTCGATTGACAGCAACGATGTCCTATGGGAAAACAGGCTGCATCATCCGTCTATTTATGAGCGTGTCAGTACACTAGATTTTTCTTTCACTTGATTATATATTAACGTACTCTTTATTCAATCATATCATAATCTGTTTAAAGCGCAAGATGATGAAGTATACCTTAAATGGTTTTTAGGGATTTTTAGGGCGCACGAGCGCTTTGCGATTGTTGTATAAAGAAGGACCAGCTCTTTAGCCGGTCCTTCTTATTTTATATATTATTTTTCTACTTAGAGAATTCAATTCCTGAAATAGATATCTCTGTTTCTTCAAAGTTAATATTATTAAACGCTATTATTGCTATCTCATCCACATCTGTTACGTCACACTCAAATTGAATGTAATCGCTTTGGAATAACCTGTACTATTTACTGTCTTCTCTATTGAGTTATAACGTCTATATGTCTCTCTAATCTCATGTATTTCTTCTGCTTTGAGCTTCGACACATTCGCCCTCCTCTATAATCCAGTAGAATTTCTTTTCGAATTACATACCATTGTTTAAAACATATCACTGATCTTTACTTCTTTAACCTAAGTTCGCTTTTTCTCTGCTCAATAATAACTTTCTTGCATGTTACAATCTCTTGATAAGCTGCTTCATACAATTTATGTTCATCTTCTGGTGCCCAAGACCAAACTACATTGTAAACTTCTCTTTTTACTTCTTTTAATACATTCACAGTTTTTTCACTAAAATAAAATTCTGAAAGATTGACGATAGTATCTAATTCCTTTATTGATAAAGATATTGGTTTAGCATTTATATTCTCTCCGGGTGCCATATTTGGATTATCAAGCATTTCTATTTGCACCTTGTAATGTTCTTCGAGATCAGAAAGTATTTCAAATACTTCTTCATACTTTAGTACCTTCTTTTGCCACCATTCTTTATCATAGTGAGTCTGTTTATTAACGATAACTGTAACAATAACTATGATTATAGAAGAAGTCAGTGTTAAAATTACTTGAATCCAATCATTCATAGTATCCTCCAAATCCGAACTAATATTGATAATGCTGCAAAAAGAAATATTTTCATCATCAAATATAATTGTAGAAACTTGTGTTTACGAGTCCAGAGTTAATTTCTACACTTCGTATATCTATCCACATACGTTTATTATCCACTTGGTTATTGCTAACTATAGAGTTCATATCTAGTCCCGTTAATTGTCTAAGATAGATGAGATTTGTTCCGTTATCAACAAGATTATTTAGTGCAGTTTTCTTATAACATTCAGCTGGATATAAGTGTAAATTTTTCTTCCCAACTTTCTGTTTTTTCAACATCTCTTTAATATTAAGATTTTTGTATGTCCTTGTTAACATACTACTAAGGTTTGATGAATTGGCTGTGCTTTTGATTCCGCCAAAAAGCGCTGAAAATAATTCATCTCCAGCTTTTATGACTACGCTATAATTATTATAAAAGAATTCTATAGTATCCTCTAGTTCATATACAAAACTTCGACTAAGTTTTATATCAATTCCATTGTGTGTAATATATCCATCCTTTAAAATTGACTCTGCTAAGCGCAGCTTAAGAATCTGAGTAACCTTCAACGGTAGTAAAAGACTAAATTTAATAAAAATTCGTACAATCTGTATTTCTGCAGCGCTCCTCAATTCAGAGCTTTCCTTAAGCTTACTTCTTCTATCCTCACTAATCTTATTATCTATTTTAACAAGTATAGTTCTTATTAAATCCTCATGTAATACTTGCTTTGAAATACTATTGCTTAATTTTTCACTAAGTCTATCTTTGAAACTCTGTGTATTAATATACCCATTTAATCTCTTAAAATCATATTCACACTTCATCAAAAATGAAAACAAAGCCTTTAGTGCCGCGATATGCGATGTCAATGTGGGAACGCTACCAATCTTGGCATCATATGAATACACAAAATACTCGTCTATATGTGTCTCATTCAAATTAAACGCTTTCTCCAATATCATTCTATCTATAAGATATTTCTTAAAATTATTCAATTCACTCTTGTACATTGGATTTTCTTGTAAACAGTCGCTGATTAAACTACTAAACTTATCTGCATTATTCATACATACTCTCTCCACTTTCTATAAGATAATTTTATATGCTTCTTAATTATTTCACCCGCAAATACATTATTCTATCATATCACACTCTTTCTAAATCACAACAAAAAAGACTTACTGAACCAGATTCATCACATCTGATTGTTTGGACAAGTCTCCCTGAATATTGGAGTATCATCGTGCACAACAAATATAATATCTTTTCAACATGGGCAAAGATTTTTCGTCAGATGTTAACTTTAGACCATTTTCTGTAATTTCATCTTTATACTTCATAAAGTCCTCCTGCTGCTTGAAAATATACAGTTAAAATATTATAGTACAGCCTAGATACTCTTTGCTTATCTTGATTTCTGATATTCAATGTAGATACTATTAATTTCAATTCATCTATGATGTATATTTATTTCTAGACTATTAAAAATAACTTTTTAGTAATTTACCCGAAAAATTATTAACTTCTTTTATTTAATATATTCATTATTTCTTTTGTTTCATTTGATTGTCTTGTCATTATAGTATCTTCCAAATCCATAGCCATTAGAATAGGTAATCCTATCCATGTTTTTTTGATGGCATCA
Organism: Vallitaleaceae bacterium; assembly: GCA_965140555.1. Classification (GTDB taxonomy): domain Bacteria; phylum Bacillota; class Clostridia; order Lachnospirales; family Vallitaleaceae; genus UBA1351. The sequence goes on from OZ223259.1 coordinate 1,008,504, forward strand.
ATAATATATTCATCCTCTAATACCTCTGAATTTGTCAAACATAAATCTTCTACATACTCATACTTTCCGTTTAAATATTCCCTTAACTCATGTATATCAAGTTCTGGATCACATAAATCATTACAATAATCAAATATAAACTTCTCTTTTATTTTTGAATGACTTATGTCCTTGGATAGTAAAATTTCCTCCATTTTAGGATAATATCTAAAGGAAATCTTATCAATAAATAGTTTATAATACTCCTCAAATGATTTCTCTATACCAGTAGTTATATTCTTTAACCTGAATTATTCATCCAGTTTGGTTTAACGGCGTTTGAAGCCGTGTAGTTACAGTGTTTTTGATTACTTTTTCTTTTCACTTATAAAGTGAAAAGAAAGCAATAGAAAAAGAGTTCCAACTTTGTTAAAATTTAAGTGACTAAGCAAAAACCAAACAAAGGAGAAACTCTTTATATGTCTAGTTTAAATGCACTTCAATTAGAAAGCAATAGTAAAAATAAAATAAATTTTGAAGGAGGCGACTTATCCTCCGATTCCGGGCTACTTCTAGTCAAAGAATTTGCCCACAAATTTGGTTTACACAAGCATGTCCGCAACTTTAAAACAGATGATAAGACCAGTCGTCGACATACCGATGATCAGAACCTTTGTCAAATGGTATATCAGATTATCGCCGGTTATTTTGAAGATGATGATGCTGATGAGCTTACAAATGAACCTGTGTTTAAAAATATTCTCGGTAAAACGGCACTTGCTTCACAACCAACTCTCTCAAGATTCTGGAACCGTATGAATGAAGATACTCTTCCACAGTTTGATGCTATCATAAAAGCAATGCGTTCCTCCGCTTATAAAATAAAGTGTCCGAAGCAAGTGTTGCTTGATCTGGACTCTACCTTATTGAATACCTATGGCAAACAAGAAGGTGAAGCTTTTAACTATCATTACAGCGCTCATGGTTATCATCCATTGTTGTGTTATGACGGATTAACCGGAGATCTGCTGAAAGCAGAACTCCGTGATGGAACCGACTACAGTTCCACTGGAGTTGTCGATTTCATGCAGCCTTTACTTGATGAATACGCCAAGGAGTACCCAGAAATTGAGCTGTATTTACGTGGGGACAGTGGTTTTGCGACACCTGATTTATACAAGCAATGCGAAACCAATGGTGTATCCTATGCTATTCGATTGAAGGCAAATAACATTTTATACAAAAACGTCAAACATCTTGATGATGAAATAATAGAAGCAACGAAAAATGATATGACAAGGTATATTGTCCGCTATGATGAATTTTATTACAAAGCAAGCAAGTGGGACTATCCACGCAGAGTCGTTGTCAAAGCGGAGAAACCTTTCAACCAGTTGACAACCCAGTATTCCTTCATTGTAACTAACATGGACTTAAAACCCGAAGAAATCCTAAGATACTACCGTAATCGAGGTACCATGGAGAATTTCATCAAGGAAAGCAAGTCAGGGTTTGGATTCGCATCCACTGGAAGCAAACCCAAAGTAGTCAATGCCAACCGACTACAACTGCATGTGTTGGCCTACAATCTGTTTAACTGTTTCAGACGATTGGTTTTACCGAAGAGCATGAAAAAGATGCAGATCGACACCATTCGTTTAAAGCTGCTCAAGATTGCTTCAAAAATCGTAAAAGCAGCAAGATATATTCATTTCAAGCTATGCAGTAGTTGTCCGTATAAAGATCAATTTTATGAAACTCTTGAGAACATAAGACAGCTTCCACAGCTGGAATAAGAGTAACTGACGAACATTGGCAACTCAAAATCGTAAAAGTGACATCTATAGGATTAGTTTACCCTTTTTTAGGGAAACTATACGTAATTAAGGATTGTACTCGGTTAAAAATGAGGCCTACTGTCAATTTTAAGGTTGATCATGGCTGGATGAATAATTCAGGTTTAATATTGGTAATATAACATTTCTCTCATATCTTACTGAATTCATATCACATAGCATCGAAAAAACTTTGTCTTCTGAAAATGGATTTACTCGAGAATTAATCATATGCATTGCAACTTTTTTTTGTAATTCATCATCCAAATCTTTTATATATAATGCAGTAAAATATTCTTGGAAACTTCTATGTGTGAAAAAGTTCTTATATCCATCTTTATATATCAAACACACATTTTCTATTAAATCCTCTTTAAAACTAGTCGTTTCAAATTCAATTTTGCTTTTTAATCGGATTTCATTAATTGTTTCTTCTAATTCATCATCTGTAAACTCATATTTCGATTTAATATATGTTATAAAGCAAAACTCGCTAAAAATCCTTTTAAAACTAGAATATGATAATTTTGATTTCATATTTCTTTTATAACCACCTTTAGTGGCATCATGTTTATTATACAAAGTCTCAAACGCATTTGCATAAAAAATGTGCAGCTTACTTGGTATTTCTGCGTAGTTGTCGTACGTTAGAAGCATTATATTAAGAAGTAGAGGATTCGAGGCAAAAGATTGATGCGTCTCGTATAAATTATTCTCTAACTCATCTATAAACCTTTCCTTGATTTTATCATCATATTCTATTTTACTTATTAACTCAAGAGACTGTTCTTTACTAAACATACAAGCATCTACTATGCTAAACTTTTGTAATGAAATAAATGAATTATTCGGCCTTGAAGACATAATAAAATAATTCTCTCTATATTGGTCACTGAAATTTTCTATTTTCTTTAATACATTTTTATTCTTCTCCATGTTTATTTCATCAAATCCATCAAGTAAAATCAGGAACTCACCATTTTTTAGCGCTCTTAAAAACATTTCATAAGATAAATCAAATCCTAATTTTTTAAATGATTCATACATACAAGTGGTTATATCTCCATCCGCATCATTTAAATCTCTCAATTCAAAAAATAATGGAATAAACAGATTTCTTCTGATCGAATCCACAAAAAAATGTTTGAGTAGAGTTGTTTTTCCAATCCCCCCTGTTCCCTGAATTACAAGAAATTTAGATATTTCCAATACCCTACTTGTATCTATACTATCATAAATATCTCCACAAAATTTTAATTTATTTGGTACAAAAAAATCATATATATATTTAGGCTCTGTTCTATATAATATAGTTTTTATTTTACTGTTTTTTTGATATGAATTGTCTAAATATGAACTAAAAGCCATTTTAAAATCAACTAGAACCTTACCTTTCCCTCTTTTTGCAAAACCAATAATTTTATTTGCAATAACATCTACTTTTGATTCAATAATATTTGATATAATTTTATTGATATTATATTCTTCCATCATTTTCTCCCTCTCTCTATATTTCATTCATCGTATTTCAAGACTTCTGTAAATTAATCATATCATATTCTTTAGAATACGCAATAAAAAAGACCTATTCTCATAGGCCTTTATCAAATCTTTTATTTACTTCCAAACTTCATATGGTACCGGTACAGCATCACAACCGTCTGCAGCTCTGTTTCGTTCTGTACAATGCCGTCATTAATACCTTCTTTTACTGCCCAGTCCATGGCTTCTTCAGCCCATTCCGGTATTTCTTTATCAACCTTTTCACGCTCCTGTTCCACATATGAATAATTTAGATCCGTACCCTTGGATATTCCATTGATTCTCCCTGTCCAGGAGTACTGCCACATATCACAATCCACATCTGGACGTGTGAGGGATGGATTGGCATACCACATGAGCACACCATTCATATCCACATTTTTGAAGTGTGTCCTTAACGTAGAACGAGTGGAAATCGTGTGCTAGGTAGATGTAATTTCGTAAGTTTCCAATATTCTTAATTACACAACCTCTAAACTCAAATAAAAAAATTCATCTTTATCTTCTGAAATCATCTTAAACCCAAACTTTTTTCCTAATGCTAACATACCATTATTATCCTTATGAATCGCTCTTATCTGAAATATCATAATACCATTTGCTCTGCAAAAATCTAAAATCATTCTTACAACTCCTGAGCCTATTCCTCGTTTGAGGTTAATAAGATAAATCCAACTCAGTACAAAAGTATTAGCACCTTCATCAAATCTACATTCTAAAGTAGGTCTAGCTGACATATCTGTAATTGGACTACCTATACTATTGATTGGATAGATACTAATTTTAAATTTCTTTACTGAAACTACCAATTGTTTTTGTTCTTCTAATTCCAAATAACTACACAGATTTAATGCCAATGAGTAAATATCTATTATACACACCGCCTAAGTCACACATTCTTTGATTCAATAAATTCAATGACTTCAACTAAATCAGTAAATATTCTTCTATCATCATAATAATTATGATCCACTAAATACTCCTTGAATAATTCAAATAAACTATCAATCACTTTTTCCCAATTATTATATCCAAACCCTATTTATTCTATCATATCACACTCAATATAATTCGCAACAAAAAAGGCCTGCCGAAGTAGACCCATTTTATCTATATGCTTCCTTGTTCTTCTCATGTTGGGAACCATCTGTTTAACTAAACCGCTAACGCGGCAGCTTTAAAACTTTATGCCTATGACATAGTATGCTATAGTTAATTATATCTCATCGGCATAAATATAAGTATTTTCTTATAAATTATAGTATTTATACTCTTTACTAGAGGGTTGGCTTCTTTCAACACAATGTCTCTCGTCATCATCGTCGCCTCTTGTAAAACTCGGAATCGAGGGAATTTTGCTCTTTAATCCATTCTAAAGTGCCATTGTCCTTAATTGAATTATCAACTCTCCTGCGCACAACACCATCTATCTCTGGCATCTTCTTCTTAGAAATAATAATCTCATCTGAATTCTCACATATGATTCTCACTAACTTATTACATAAATCCAGCTCTGGATTTACATACTTTGGATTCTTCTTGCCTATTTGTGTATAGAGCAAATGATCAGGAGTTATTGGAAAGATTATCTCACCGCCTTCTTTCCCCATACCACCTTTGAAGTCATAGTTATTATCACTATAATAGTTCAGTAATGTTACAGGATTATCACTTGTTGGCCAATAAAAATTAAGAGGTGCCTGATAAATACTCCATTTATAATCAGGAAGAATATTAATTGTTCTAGTCAAAAAAAGCTTAATTCCATATAACCAAAGCCCTCTACCTATATGCGTATTAATTTTTAGAAGCGACGTGTTTGCATCTACATTCCCCACAACTTCTGTTTTAATTGGGAGATGTACATTTCCATCAAACTCATCGATTCTCTCAATTTCCAATAAGGATGTATCAGCCTTCGATAGTCTAATTGCTACATCATTAAGAGATTCTTTTAAAATCTGTCTCCACTTGTCCTGATTAATCATAATAAATTTAGGAGTTCTAACAAGTTGAGAAAAGACATACTTTGTTAAAACAGAATAATCCTCCTTACTTAGCAGCTCTCCCTTTGAAACCTTATCAAGAATAGGCTTTGCCGGGCTCTCAAACTCTCTATCTAGCCATCTCTCTACTTCATCGCTTTCTAAGCCTTCAATATAATCGGTATAAAGGTCAGAATAAAACCCAACACCCTTAACGTACTTAGACTCCCATTCTGGAACGTTCTTATTGCTCACAAGATTTCTATGAATGTAAATAGAATTATTCCTAGCCCAGTACTGCAAATAAAATTGTGGTATAAAATGATTCTTTCTATGAAAACCCATACTATTTCTCCATAACCAGATGATGTATTGCGCATAATCATTGTATCTACCCATTCATTATTTATCATAACATACTCTAAATAATTCGCAATGAAAAAAGTTCCATTTGTAAAGGGTGTTTTTTTCATATTCTGTTCATTCCCAAACTTTATGTGGTATTGATCCATTATAATTACAGTGGTAAGGGATTTTTTCTTTAAAGTGCTAGATGATTTATTTTAGATAATTATGGGTGGGGGCAACACGAGCGCCTTGGCGCCGTGGCTTTGGGGATGAAGAAAAGATGTGGTAGGGGCGTTCTCAGTAAGTCGATAGGGATAGCTTGCGAATGTAAGAAATAGCCTCGTGCCTGTTAGGCACTCAGCCATTTCTTACATTCTTATGAATGGCAATAAAAAAAGAAGCCTCGGAGAGTAAACTCTCCAGACTTCTTGTTTGTATTGCCATTCGCAAGCAATCCCTATCTCTTTGAGAATTGAGGTGCTCGACGAGCTGCTTTAAGACCGTATTTTTTACGTTCTTTCATACGAGGGTCACGAGTTAAGTAACCTGCTTTTTTGAGAGCAGGACGTAAATCGATGTCTGCTTCCAATAATGCACGAGCTATTCCATGACGAATCGCGCCTGCTTGACCTGTGTAACCGCCACCTTTAACTGTTACGATTACGTCAAATTTACTTAATGTGTCTGTTAGTACAAGAGGTTGTTTAACGATTACTTTCAATGTTTCTAAACCGAAGAATTCTTCGATGTCGCGTTTATTGATTGTAATATTACCATTACCTGGTACTAAATATACTCTAGCTACACTACTTTTTCTACGGCCTGTACCGTAATATTTAACTGATGCCACGTGTCTTCCTCCTTTCGAATCCTAATTAAATATTGAATGTAAGAACTTCAGGTTGTTGAGCTTCATGTTTGTGGTCTGCACCTTTGTACACACGTAATTTAGTCAACATTTTGCGACCTAATGTGTTCTTTGGTAACATACCTTTAACAGCATGCATAACAACTTCTTCAGGTTTCTTGATCATCATGTCACGGTATTTTACTTCTTTCAAACCGCCTGGATGACCAGTATGCCATCTGTAAAGTTTTTGATCCAATTTTTTACCAGTCAATACGACTTTATCTGCATTAATTACGATTACGAAATCACCTGTATCAACATGTGGTGTATAAATCGGTTTGTTTTTTCCAGTTAATACTTTTGCTATTTCAGATGCAAGACGACCCAATGTTTGGCCTTCTGCGTCTACAACATACCATTTTCTTTCGACTGTTGCGTCATTTGGCATGAATGTCTTCATGGGAGTTCCTCCTTAAATAATCAAACTATAGAATCTATGCATAAAATCCGGGGCTTTGGATTTTATTATTAAACTCACGCTACAATATTATAGTACATCATACCTGGTGTGTCAATAACTAATTTTCTTTTTTTCTAAATATGCGGCTACAATTGCTGTTAACGGGATCGCACAAATCAAACCGATGGTACCGGCTATAGCACGCATAATTTCTGTTGCAACGAGGTCCATGTTGATAATATCAATCATTGGAACGTTATTCACCATAAAAATTAGAATCAAAAAGACAGATGAACCCACATAGGCTAGAATTAAGGTATTGACCATTGTACCCATAACATCGCGTCCGATATTCATTCCGGATTTAAACAGTGCTGCAACTCCCATATAAGGGTTTGCTTCTTTTATCTCGTTAATCGCCGATGCAATGGACATACAGACATCCATAACAGCTCCTAATGTCCCTAGAAGTATACTTGCGAAAAGTATTCCATGTATATTCAAGGTTACTGCATTTTGACTGTACATTAGCATCTGAGCCTCTGTTGTTCCAAGTCCTGTCAGATTCGATGTCCGACTAACTACTATAGCAATTAACCCGGCAATAATGACCCCTCCGAAGGTTCCGATAATACCGGCTACTGCTTTTAGATTAAAGCCTGCAACAAGGAACATGGTGACTAACGTCACGACAAAAGAAACAATAACGGACAATAGAACTGGATTGCCCCCGGAAACAATACCTACCATCATATAATAAATACCGGCTACTGTTAATGAAAGGGTAATTAGGGATTTGACACCTTTTGTTCCACCGACGATAATCATAAGCAATGCAAAAACAGCAGCTAGAATGTACAAATCCTTGTCCCGTCTAAACTCTTGAATATGTGCTTCTCCTTCATTTCCTGCTTGATCTGTCTCGAAGAAAATATACACATCATCGCCTTTCTCGACTTCTATAGAATAGGCCATGATCTCATCGATATAGTTCTTTACTTCGACAATTTCTCCCTTGCGGTCTTTATTCAGTATTTTGACATTAACCGTCTGAGTCACCTGTCCATAGGTGCCTCCTGATGTTTCAATGTCTGAATCTTCCTCTGAAACAATTTCAATGACTTTTCCTTTATACAACTCAGGCTCTTCGTACCCACTGTTGGCATCCATCACTTGTCCGCTTAATACCATAAAAGAAATCAAAAAACTAACCAGTAGAATTCCTTTTTTCATCATAAGTCTTCTCCTTTTTTGTCATAATACATGGTCATCAGCGTAAGACCATTAGCTGGTGCCGTTTTGTTCACCGGTTCTCTATCTTTATTCATCAAAATCTCTTCGATTCGCTCTGGCGAGATCTGTCCGCGTCCCACTTCAATGAGCATACCTGCAATCATACGCACCATATTATAGAGGAAACCATCTCCTGCTACATCTATGTGAATGAGATGTCCCTCCTTTGTTACATCAATATGTGTAATTGTACGCACGGTATCTTCTACAGACGTTTTTATAGAACTGAAAGCTACGAAATCATGCTGTCCTTTAAGATATGAGGCACCTTTTTTCATCAAAGAGACATCTAAAGGATGCCTATAGTGATAAGCGTAGTGCAAGTATTGCGGAATCGGAAGAGCATGATTGAAAATCGTATAGCGATAGTGTTTTCCTAGAGCATGATACCTCGGATGGAACTCTTCTGCAACATAAGCCACATCCAAGACAACAATATCCTTAGGCAAGTGGGCATTAAAGGCTCCCTGCACACGTCTTGGCTCTATGTCGTATGTCGTACGCAAAGATGCAACATAGCCTAAAGCATGGACACCTGAATCCGTACGACTTCCCCCTGTAATAGTAAATTCATGATGTATAAATTTCTTTCCGGCTTCCATCATTGTTTGATGAATGGATTGAGCATTTTTCTGTATTTGCCAGCCACAATAATGGCGTCCGTCATAGGCAATCGTTAACTTATACGTATACATCAAAAAATAATACCCAATGCAATAATAACCGTCAAATATAGTACTAATGCAAGATAGGCTTTATAATCATTGGACCCATATTTGAGGGATTTTAAACGCGTTCGGCCTTCTCCGCCCCGATAACATCGGGCTTCCATTGCAAGGGCCAAATCATCTGCACGACGGAATGCAGATATAAAGAGGGGAACAAGCAATGGTATAAGGCTTTTTGCCTTCTTTATAAGACCACCTGTTTCAAAATCAGCACCTCTTGCCATTTGAGCTTTCATTATTTTGTCCGTTTCTTCCAGCAAAATAGGAATAAAACGTAAGGCAATGGTCATCATCATAGCAATCTCATGGGCCGGTATTTTGATACGTTCAAAAGGCTTTAATAGACGTTCAATAGCATCTGTCAAATCAATAGGTGATGTTGTTAGCGTTAATAGTGATGACCCTACAATCAACATTATAAGCCTAACAGCCATTGAAGCAGCCATCATTAGCCCTTCAACACTAATCGTAATAAAATACTTTGTATAGATTACGTGCTCCCCTTTGGTGAGGAAAATATTAATAACAACAGTAAAAAGGATCAAAATCATAATTGAGCGTAATCCTTTAATCATATAACTAAAGGGGACATGAGATACTTTAATAACCACACCAAGAACAGCGGCAATGGCGAAATAAATCCATAATTCTTTACTCAAAAAAAGGGATATGATAAATCCAAAGGTCAATGCCAATTTGGTCCGAGGATCAAGGGCATGTATTTTTGAATCTACCGGATAAAATTGTCCGATTGTAATATCTCGTAACATAGCACTACCACCTATATCTGTCTTTTAATTGCTTGAACTGCTTCATCAATTGTTGTTACCGTTTCTGTAAATTCGAAGCCTTTTTGCTCCAAATAGTGACATAACCTAGCGACTTGAGGGACACCAAGTCCAATGGATTCCAAAAAATCGATATTCTTGAATACTTCATACTTATTCCCTTGTAATACTAGATTTCCTTTGTCCATTACCAAAATACGTTCTACATAATTCGCGATATCTTCCATACTATGGGACACTAGAATTATTGTAAGACCTTTTTCACGATGCATACGTGCGATCTCATCTAATATCTCATCGCGTCCTGCCGGGTCTAATCCGGCTGTAGGCTCATCTAATATAAGTACTGACGGCTGCATAGCTAAAACACCCGCTATAGCCACTCGTCGCTTCTGTCCTCCTGATAATTCAAAAGGTGACTTATCATAAACAGCTTCCGCAAGTCCCACAGTTTCTAATGCATCCCGTACCCGTAAATCCACTTCTTTTTCTGATAAGTTCATATTCTTGGGCCCATAGGCGACATCCTTATAAACACTCATTTCAAATAGCTGATGCTCAGGGTATTGGAAAACCAATCCAACATCTTGACGAACTGCGCGTTTATTGGTCTTTTCATCAAAGACCGATATCCCATTAACAATAACCTCGCCACTTGTCGCATCCAAAAGACCGTTCAAGTGCTGTATTAATGTCGATTTACCGGAACCGGTGTGGCCGATTAATCCAATAAATTCACCATCTGCTATCGACAGATCAACACCGTTTAATGCAATCTTCTCAAATGGGGTTCCTTTTGAATATATATGTTTTAATGCTTTGATTTCAATTGACATAATGCATCCACCATCTCTTCTACTGATAAAATATCATCCGGTATCTGTATGCCTTCTTTACGAAGAGCAACCCCTAGTTCAACCATTTGTGGGACGTCTAGCCCCGCTTGCTTCATTTTCTCCACTTGTGTAAATACATCAGTAGGAACACCCTCAAAATCAATATTTCCCTGCTTCATAACATACACATAATCCGCATCAATAGCTTCTTCCATATAGTGTGTAATCAAAATAATCGTAATACCTTCTTCTCTATTCAGATAATGAATGGTATCTACAACCTCTTGCCGTCCTGAAGGATCCAACATTGCTGTAGGCTCATCCAATATAATACACTCCGGTTTCATAGCAAGAACGCCTGCAATGGCAATACGTTGCTTCTGGCCACCGGATAGTTTGTTAGGAGAATGTTTGGCATAGGCGGTCATATCAACCGTTGACAAGGCAGTGTCGACTTCAAATCTGATTTTTTCACTGGGTACTCCCATATTTTCAGGTCCAAAGGCCACATCTTCTTCCACAATGGTCGCAATGATCTGATTGTCAGGATTTTGAAATACCATACCGGCATTTTTACGAATATCCCACACATGCTCCGGTGACTTTGTATCCATATCTTTAACATAGAGCGTTCCTTCTGTTGGCAACAGCAATGCATTAATATGCTTTGCAAAAGTAGATTTCCCCGAACCATTATGTCCTAGAATTGCTACAAAGCTGCCTTTTTCTATATTAAGATTCACACCATTAAGTGCCCTATGGGTACTCTCTATTTCACCCATCTCATTATGAACATGATAATCATAGCTTACTTTTTTTGACTTAAGAAACATATGCACTTCACCTATACTTTCTCTTCTTTACATGTAATACTACTATACACATTTTGCCTATACATTGCAACATCGGTTTCTGACCCTTTGCCTTCTCACGATATGCCGATTGATTACACGAACTAACGCGTCGTTTTACGACATCGGTTCCGCTTCACAGATTGTTCCTGATGTCCGACGGAAGTTGCTCCGGGAGAGCAATTTCCTAGTCAATGAAGAAAGGAGATGATTCACCTTAGTAAATCATCTCCCTAATCTTTATGAAAAAATTTACACTAACTCAAGAATAACTTCTTCAGCTGCGTCACCTTTACGAGGACCGATTTTGATGATACGAGTGTATCCACCATTACGATCAGCGTATTTAGGTCCAACTTCATCAAACAGTTTGTCAACTAAGTTGACCTCTACTGTATCACGTTTTTTACCAGCGTTAGCAGTAGGTACTTCTGTAACTGGGTATAATACGCTCAACATCTTACGACGTGCATTCAAACGGGAAGCATTATCCTTTTTGATTGTCTTTTCGATTTCTTCGTATTGAGTTACTTTCTTACCGTCTACAACTTCTTTCACACGTTTGCCATCAGCTGTTTTCTTAGGCACTTTTTGTGTGACTGTTACTTCAGTATAATTATCTCTTTCATTAACCGCTAATGTGATTAATTTTTCAGCAATTTTGCGAACTTCTTTTGCTTTAGTATCCGTTGTTTTAATCTTACCGTTATAGATCAGATTAGTCACTTGGTTACGTAACAAAGCTTTTCTTTGAGATGAAGTTCTTCCAAGCTTTCTGTATCCAGCCATCTATAGACCTCCTTTACGGGCAATATCATTCATCGTTAGGTTTGAGTTGCAAACCTAGCTCATTTAATTTTTGAAGTACTTCTTCCAAGGACTTACGACCAAGGTTACGTACTTTCATCATGTCATCAGGTGTTCTATTTGTTAATTCTTCAACGGTATTGATTCCTGCTCGTTTTAAACAATTATAAGAACGTACAGACAATTCTAGTTCATCAATACTCATTTCAAGAACTTTTTCTTTTTCATCGTCTTCTTTTTCGACCATGATTTCAGCATTCTTAGCATTTTCTGAGAGGTCAATGAACAAGTTCAAATGCTCATTCAAGACTTTTGCTGCTAAACTCACTGCTTCATCAGGTGATAGAGATCCATTGGTCCAAACTTCGAGTGTCAATTTATCGTAGTCAGTGATTTGGCCTACACGAGTGTTCTCAACGATTAGATTCACACGCTCTACCGGTGTAAAAATAGAATCGACAGGAATCACACCAATAGGTTGGTCATCCGTCTTGTTCTTCTCGGCTGCAACATAACCTCTACCTTTGGTAATGGTCAGTTCCATGAACAATTTGCTATCAGCGCCACCACTTAATGTTGCAATGACTAAATCCTTGTTGACAATCTCAATATCTGGATCTGCTTGGATATCAGCGCCTGTTACAACGCCTTCACCTTCAAATTCAATGTACGCAACTTTGGGCTCAACACTATCGCTATTGTTCTTGATTGCCAAATGTTTGATGTTCAATATAACTTCTGTAACATCTTCTTTGACACCAGGAATGGTGCTGAACTCGTGAAGAACGCCTTCAATTTTGACACTACTTACTGCAGCGCCCGGCAAAGAAGATAACATGATTCTTCTGAGCGAATTACCTAAAGTCGTTCCATAGCCTCTCTCAAGAGGTTCTATGACAAAACGTCCATATCGATTATCTTCAGATATCTCTGCTATATCAATTTTCGGTTTCTCAAAATCAAACACTATATAGGACCCTCCTTTGATTTTTTGGGTTCACTTATTACTTAGAGTACAACTCGACGATAAGTGTTTCATTAACAGGAATTTCAATTAAATCACGTGTAGGAACTGCCTTCACAGTGATTGTACGGTTTTCAAGATCAGCTTCCATCCATTCAGGAGCAACTCTTGAACCTGTTGTCTCAATGATATCTTTAAATCGTTGAAGGTTAAGTGATTTTTCTTTGAGAGTGATTACATCCCCAGCTTTTACTAAGTATGAAGGAATGTTAACCTTTTTACCATTAACCAATACATGGTTATGACGTACAACTTGACGAGCCTCTGTACGAGAACGGCCAAGACCTGCACGATAAACAACATTGTCTAAACGTGTTTCAAGGATAATAAGAAGGTTATCACCTGCGATACCTTTACGACGTTCAGCTTCTGTATAATAGTTGTAGAATTGAGTTTCTAAAACGCCATAGATACGTTTAGCTTTTTGTTTTTCACGTAACTGACTTCCGTACTCAGACATCTTCGTACGACGACGACCATGTTGCCCCGGAGCAAACGGACGACGTTCCATTGCACATTTACCTGTGTAGCATCTTTCGCCTTTAAGGAATAATTTATCGCCTTCTCGACGGCAAAGTCTACATACTGCACCTCTATATCTTGCCATTGATTCTTACACCTCCTATAATTAAACTCTTCTGCGTTTTGGTGGACGACAACCGTTATGTGGTACCGGAGTTACGTCCTTGATGCTTGTAACATCTAAACCAGCCGCTTGCAATGCACGGATAGCTGCTTCACGTCCTGAACCAGGACCTTTAACCATAACTTCAACAGTTTTCAAACCATGAATCATAGCTGCTTTTGCTGCAGTATCTGCTGCCATTTGAGCTGCATAAGGAGTTGATTTACGAGAACCTCTGAAACCAAGGCCACCTGCACTTGCCCAAGCTAACGCATTACCTTCAGTATCAGTTAATGTAACAATTGTATTATTAAACGTTGATTGAATATGAGCTTGGCCACGTTCAACATGTTTCTTTACGCGTTTTTTACCGCTTCTTCTGGCTACTTTTGCCATTCGTCAAACCTCCTTATACTATTTCTTCTTGTTCGCTACAGTCCGACGAGGACCTTTACGTGTACGAGCATTTGTTTTCGTTTTTTGTCCTCGAACAGGAAGACCTCTACGATGACGGATTCCACGATAGCATCCGATTTCCATAAGACGCTTAATGTTTAATGCGATATCACGACGTAAGTCACCTTCAACTTGTTGTGACGCATCGATAATTTCGCGAATTTTATTCACTTCTTCATCTGTCAAATCTCTAATGCGAGTATCGGGATTAACCCCGGCTTCTTTTATAATACGTAGTGAGCTTGGACGACCGATACCATAAATGTACGTCAAACCAATCTCAACACGTTTTTCTCTTGGTAAATCTACACCAGCAATACGTGCCATGTACTTTTGCACCTCCATACGAATATTTCGACTACATGTTACTATGTCAATGTTTCAATTTGAATAATCATTATGTCATACGCCGCATAACTCGATTAGTTATAGACGTATCAATCAGTGATCAAGTTCTCCTTCTTGATGCTAATCATATTATATGCAAGGGCTAAACCTGCAGAAGAAGACTTCATCACTTATCTCATTAATATACATCGAAATACCATCAAGGCGGTGAAACTTGATCCTATTCCTCACTATACTAATGTTCTCTACATGCCCATCCACAGCAACTCGTTCGGGATAAAAACACATGCAGGCTCTATTTATAGTCATATAATCGTGCTTGAATAAGAAGCCAGTTACAACTTATCCAGGTGAGTCACGACTACATTGCTAACTATGACATCACAAATAGATATTATAATCTATTTGTGCATGGCTTTCAAGCCTTTTTTCAAATATTTTGAAAATAAATGAAATTAGCCTTGACGTTGTTTATGTTTCTTATTTTCACAGATGATACGAACAGATCCATTTCTCTTAATAACTTTACACTTTTCACAAATGGGTTTTACAGATGCTCTTACTTTCATCTCGTTCGCTCCTTTCTTGGAATCCTGCTTAATTGTTTATTTGTCTCTCCAAATGATACGACCTTTTGTTAAATCATAAGGTGACATTTCAATAGTTACTTTATCACCAGGTAGTATACGAATATAATGCATTCTTAACTTCCCACTGATATGTGCTAAAATTTTATGTCCATTTTCAAGTTCTACTTGAAACATAGCATTTGGGAGTTTCTCTATTACTCGACCTTCAACTTCAATAACGTCTTTTTTTGACATATAATCCTCCTTATAATTCTGGGTTAAAGCTTTCTACAAAGTGATCTAAACTCTTACGTATATCTGCATTTGTCAAACGGTTTTCTTCGATTAACGCTGCCTGAATAACTTCATCAACATAATGTGTTACCTGTACGTGAAGCATTTTCTTCTTTTTTGGATTTTCCAACCGACGCAACTTACCATCCACCAAATAGACATAGGGCTCTTCGATGTCGACAACAAGGAACATATTCCCTTTATCACGTCCGGCCTTTGAATAAACAATTTGGCCTTTGACAATATCTATCATCTAAAGTCACCTCTCTACACTAAGGTTAATAGTTCATACCCGGTTTCCGTAACGAGTACAGTATTCTCATAATGAGACGACTTGCTACCATCGAGTGTCACGATTGTCCAATCATCCCCAAGTATTCTTACATCATATCGTCCGATATTGACCATTGGTTCAATAGCAAGGACCATGCCTGCTACGAGTTTAGGTCCCCGACCGATAGGTTTAAAATTAGGGATTTTAGGCTCTTCATGCATTTCGGTTCCAATACCATGACCCACAAGATCACGTACGATGGAATATCCGTTTTTTTCAACATGCTTTTGAATTGCAGCTGATATTTCATGAAGATGATTTCCTGCTTTTACGAATTTTAGACCTTCAAAGAAGCTTTCTTCTGTTACCCGAATTAATCGAAGAGCTTCATCATCAACGTTACCGACGGCATGAGTCCTAGCTGCATCACCATGATATCCATTCAAGTAAGCCCCAATATCGATACTTACGATATCACCATCTTGAATGATACGCCTCTTATTAGGGATTCCATGAACAACTTCATCATTAATGGATGCACATATGGATGCCGGATAGCCGTTATATCCTAGGAAGGACGGAGTGGCACCATGACTTCGGATAAATTCTTCTGCCAGCTGGTCTAATGCATATGTTGATATGCCCACCTTTATATGCTGCTCCAATAACTCATGAGTTCTAGCTACTAACTCACCAGCTTGTCGCATCTTTTCGATTTCTTCTTGATTCTTAACATGTATGGCCATATTTATTCTCCTAATATGTCTACAACAGTGTCAAAAATCACATCAATCGGCATTGTCCCATCTACTGTTTTTAATAAACCTTTTGTTTTATAGAAGTTTATTAACGGTTGTGTTTGATCATGGTAGACTTGTAGTCGTTTCTGAACGGTTTCAGGTTCATCATCTTTTCTCAACACGAGTTTGCCGCCACATAAATCACAAACCCCCTCTGCTTTAGGAGGATTATTGATAATATGGTACGTTGCCCCGCATTTTTCACAAGCCCGTCTTCCTGACATACGTTTAATAATCACATCATCTTCTACATGAATATTAAGCGCTACATCAATGGGACTTCCCATGGCTGTCAATGTTTCATCTAAATTAGTCGCTTGTGGAATCGTTCTTGGAAAACCATCCAATACGAAGCCGTTTTGCGCATCAGGCTGACTCAAACGATCTGCTACAAGCTCAAGTGTTAATGAATCCGGAACCAAAAGGCCTTGATCCATGTACTCCTTCGCTTTATGTCCAAGTTCAGTCTCATTTTTGATATTAGCTCGAAAGATATCGCCTGTTGAAATATGAGGGATATCATATTTCGAAGCTAATTTCTTCGCTTGTGTGCCCTTCCCTGCTCCGGGGGCACCTAGCATAATTAATCTCATGTGAGTTCCCTCCTTACTCAATTTTCAATAAAGCACATAATGCTTGTTACCAAGCATTATGCCTTTTTTTGACGGTTCTTCCAATCTTATGAGTTAAGGAAGCCTTTATAATGTCTCATAACTAATTGAGATTCAATTTGTTTCATTGTTTCAAGTGCCACACCAACAACGATGATAAGAGATGTACCACCAAAGTTAATTCTTACATCGGCAATGAAAGAAAGTATAATCGGAGCTAATGCAATCAAACCAAGGATTGTACCACCGATAAATACTAAACGATTCAAGATATTGGACAAGTAGTCAACAGTTGGACGACCCGGACGAATACCTAAAATGAAACCACCGTTTTTCTTTAAGTTGTTCGCTACTTCAAATGGATTGAAAATAATCGCTGTGTAGAAATAAGCAAACAGAATAATAAGTATGAAGTATATTAATGCACCAACGCCATAATTATCTTTAATGTCATAGTAGTTAATCCAGCTTAGAACAGTTGCCCAAGCACCTGTAGGATTCGCTACGAAAAATTGTGTAATAATTGATGGGAATTGAAGTAATGATGATGCGAAGATAACCGGGATAACCCCTGCCATATTCACTTTCAAAGGAATATGTGTTGATTGTCCGCCATATACTTTTTTCCCTTGTACACGTTTTGCATATTGAACATTGATACGACGTTCACCTAATTGTATTAAGACAACGGTTACAATCATCGCCAAGAACACAACTAAAATTGCAATAACGCTTAAGTAGTTACCGGCTTTAACTTGATCAATAACCAATCTAACACCGGATGGTAAACGGCTGATAATATTGATTGCGATAATCAATGAAATACCATTACCAATACCACGTTCCGTAATTCTCTCTCCAATCCACATTAGGAATGCTGTACCGGCAGTCATTGCTGCAACTGCAGTCAGTACTGAAAAGAAATTGAAATCATAAAAAATATTTCTCAAACTGATAGAAATAGCTGTTGCTTGAATTAACGCAAATACGATAGTACCGTAACGTGTAATTTTAGCAATTTTTTTACGACCGTCTTCCCCTTCTTTTTGCATTTCCTCAAGAGGAGGAATTGCAATGGTAAGAAGGTTCATGATAATCGATGAGTTGATGTATGGAATAATACCTAAGGCAAACAAGGTCATATTCTTAAAAGCTCCACCTGAAAAGGCATCTAGCATTCCGACTAAGTCAAGATTATTCGCCGCAAATACGGATTGCAGGTAGGCATTATCAATACCCGGAATCGGAACTGCAGATCCGACTCGTATAACTACAAACATTAAGAGTGTAAAAATAATTCTTTTTCTTAAATCCTCAACCTTAAACGCATCCCTAAGTGTTCCAAACACCTAAATCACCTCGGCTTTCCCACCAGCAGCTTCGATTTTTTCGATGGCGCCTTTACTGAAAGCATTTGCTTTTACCGTAAGGTTTTTAGTGATCTCGCCATTTCCTAAGATTTTAACACCATCCTTAGGATTGCTCACTAAACCATTTGCTACCATTTTATCTACATCTACTGTTGTTCCAGCTCTGAATCTATTTAAAGCGTCAACGTTGATACCTACGATTTCTTTACTGTTATAGTTAGTAAAGCCTCGTTTTGGCAAACGTCTGTATAAAGGCATCTGTCCACCTTCAAATCCAGGACGTACACTACCGCCTGAACGAGATTTTTGACCATCTTGTCCACGACCCGCAGTTTTACCGTTTCCTGAACCATGACCTCTACCTTTTCTGAATTTTTTCCCTGTTGAACCTACTGCAGGTCTTAATTCTGATAAATTCACGATTCTACACCTCCTTGAGTTCGTCTATGCTTCTTCAACTTTTACTAAGTGACTGATTTGATTAACCATTCCCTTGATAGCTGCATTGTCCGGTTGAACAACTGTTTTGTGAAGCTTAGTTAATCCTAAAGCTTCAGCAGTTTTTCTATGCTTAGGTTTGGCACCAATGGTTGATTTTACTAAAGTAATCTTTAATTCTGCCATTATTGCTTCCTCCTAATCTAAAATTTCGCTAACGGACTTGCCTCTCAAACGGCTAACTTCTTCAGGCGTTTTTAAGTTGGCTAAACCGTTGATTGTTGCAGCAACAACGTTGTTTTTGTTGTTAGAACCCAAAGATTTAGTACGTATATTACGTACACCGGCAAGTTCCAATACGGCACGCGCTGGACCACCAGCGATAACACCGGTACCTTCAGGAGCTCTTTTTAGTAATACATGCGCACTACCAAATTTACCTAACCAGTCATGAGGAATACTTGCATTTTCATCTAATGGTACTTCTATTAAATTCTTTTTCGCATCTTGGACACCTTTACGAATTGCTTCAGGAATCTCAGTTGCTTTACCTACACCAGCACCTACGTGACCATTACCGTCACCTACGACTACTAAAGTCGCAAATCTAAAGTTACGTCCACCTTTAACAACTTTTGTTACACGGCGAATCGTTACAACTTTTTCTTCAAGGTCTAAATTGCTGGCATCTATTAAATTTCTTTTCATATTCTGCCTCCTTTAGAATTTTAATCCTGCTTCTCTTGCAGCATCAGCTAGTGCTTTAACTTTACCATGGTATACATATCCACCGCGATCGAATACAACTGCTTCAATACCTGCTGCAGTAGCTTTTTCAGCGATTGATTTACCGACTGCTGTAGCTGCTGCTACGTCATTGGTTTTTTCAAGATCAAGATTTCTAGAAGAAGAAGATACTAATGTATGACCTTTTGTATCATCAATGATTTGAGCGTATATATGGTTGTTACTTCTGTATACAGCTAAACGTGGACGCTCAGGTGTACCAGAAAATTTATTACGAAGTTTTCTGTGTTTTTTCACACGGACACTTGTTCTTGATACTTTTTTAATCATTACGGATTCACCCCTTTTCTATTTCTTACCTGTTTTTCCTTCTTTACGACGGATAATTTCATCAGCATATTTAACACCTTTACCTTTGTAAGGTTCTGGTGGTCTCTTGAATCGGATTTCGGCTGCGTATTGGCCGACCTTTTCTTTGCTAATACCTTTAACGATAACCACGTTGTTACCTTCAACAACAGATTCCACGCCTTCAGGATCTTCCATCTCAACAGGATGTGAGTAACCCAATGATAAAACAAGTTTATTGCCTTGTTTAGCCGCTCTGTAACCAACACCGTTGATTTCGAGTTTCTTTTCATAGCCTGTTGTAACACCAACAACCATATTATACACTAAAGTACGTGTTAAGCCATGTAAAGATTTCATTTTTTTCAAGTCGTTGGGACGAGTAACCAATACTTGGTTATCTTTCACTTCAACGCTGATTTCAGGAACCAATGTTCTCTCAAGAGTACCTTTTGGACCTTTGACAGTAACCACATTACCGTCTGCAATTTTAACTTCTACGCCTGCAGGAATTTCTACAGGTAAACGTCCTATTCTAGACATTATATATCCTCCTATCGGTTATATTTCGACTCTGCATGCGCAGAGTCTTTTCACCTTTTTATTCTACCAAACAAATGCGACAACTTCGCCACCGACTTGAAGTTTACGTGCTTCTTTATCAGTGATAATACCTTTGTTTGTTGAGATGATTGCTGTTCCCAAACCACCTAATACTTTAGGAAGTTCAGTGCTACCAGCATAAACGCGTAATCCCGGTTTAGAGATTCTCTTGATACCGGAGATAACTTTTTCGTTTTTAGTTTCGCCATATTTAAGTTCAACACGGATATTTGTAAAATCTCCTGCTTTCACTTCTTTATAGCCTTTAATATATCCTTCATTTGCTAAGATTTCAATAATAGCTAGTTTAACTTTTGAAGTTGGAACTTCGATGAAATCATGTTTAGCAACATTACCATTTCTGATTCTAGTAAGCATATCTGCAATTGGATCACTCATTGACATGTTGTGTTTCCTCCTTCCTAAATTCTACCAGCTCGCTTTTTTTACGCCTGGGATTTGACCTTTGTATGCTAATTCACGGAAACATACTCTACAAATTCCGTATTTTCTCAAAACTGAATGTGGGCGTCCACATATTCTACAACGTGTATAACCTTGAGTACTGAACTTAGGCTTACGTTGTTGTTTGACTTTCATGGATGTTTTTGCCATGCTTGCTCCTCCTTATTACTTTTTAAACGGCATTCCGAATAAAGTTAACAATTCACGTGCTTCTTCATCTGTATTTGCAGTCGTTACAAAAATGATGTCCATACCTCTGATTTTGTCAATCTTATCGTATTCGATTTCTGGGAAGATAATTTGCTCTTTAATACCAAGAGCGTAATTACCTCTACCGTCAAAAGCATTAGGATTCACACCTCTAAAGTCACGTACACGAGGTAATGCAAGGCTAACTAAACGATCCATGAAGTCGTACATACGTTTACCACGTAACGTTACTTTACATCCGATATTCATACCTTCACGTACTTTGAATACCGCTACGGATTTTTTCGCTTTAGTGATCACTGGTTTTTGACCTGCGATTTTAGTTAAATCTCCAACAGCATTGTCAAGAATCTTAGCATTTTCTTTCGCTTCACCAACACCCATGTTGATTACGATTTTTTCAATTCTAGGTACTTCCATAACGCTGCTGTATTCGAACTTTTTCATCATTGCGTCTTTGATTTCATTGTTATATGTTTCAATCAGTCTACTCACTGAGGTTACCTCCTTCCTTGAATTAGATTTCGTCTCCAGTTGTTTTAGCAAAACGACGACGTGTAACTTTTACTTTGCCGTTACGTTCTTCATTAACAACCTTGATGCCAAGTTTAGTAGGTTTACCTTTGTGAACATACATAACATTGGATGCATCGATGAAAGCTTCTTGATGGATAATACCACCTTGTTGGTTAGCTGCGCTTGGTTTGGAGTGTTTAGTAACCTTGTTGACTCCTTGAACCAATACTCTATTATTCTTACGATCGACTTCAACGATCTTGCCTTCTTTGCCTTTATCCTTACCTGTACGAACAACTACTGTATCGCCGGTTTTAAGCTTAGTTTGTGCCAATGGGTACACCTCCTTATAATACTTCTGGTGCTAATGATAAGATTTTCATGTACTTCTTCTCACGAAGTTCTCTTGCAACAGGGCCAAAGATACGAGTACCTCTAGGAGTCATGTCGTCTTTGAGAATTACTGCTGCATTTTGATCAAATTTGATATATGAACCGTCTTTACGACGAGCGCCTTTAACTGTTCTTACAACTACGGCTTTAACAACATCACCTTTTTTAACAACGCCACCTGGTGTTGCGTCTTTAACAGTAGCAACGATAACGTCGCCGATAGCTGCATATCTTCTTGTTGAGCCACCTAACACACGGATGCAAAGAAGTTCTTTTGCGCCTGTGTTATCAGCCACTTTAAGTCTAGATTCTTGTTGAATCATACTTAAAACCTCCTTCCGCTATTATTTAGCTTTCTCGATAATTTCAACCAAACGCCATCTCTTTGTTTTTGAAGATGGTTTGGTTTCCATAACGCGAACACGATCTCCGATGTTACACTCGTTGTTTTCGTCATGTGCTTTCAATTTATATGTTCTCTTTACAATTTTACCATATAAAGGATGTTTAACGTTGTTCATTACTTCTACAACGATTGTCTTGTCCATTTTATCGCTAGAAACTCTTCCTACTCGAGTTTTTCTAAGACTTCTTTCTGACATGGTGTTGCCTCCCTTCTTAGATTACTACTTGGCAGCCTTCAATTGTTCTGTGATGACCGTTTGAATTCTTGCAATGGTTTTACGAACATCTGTAATGCGACCAGTATTGTCTAATTGGTTCGTAGCATTTTGAAATCTTAGGTTGAACAATTCTTTTTTTGCTGTTACTAATTCTTCTTGCAGCTCAGCTGCAGATTTATTTCTTAATTCTTCCAATAATTTAGTTGATTTCACTATTGTTCACCGCCTTCTAAATCTGCTTTAGAAACGATCTTGCACTTAACCGGCAATTTATGCATTGCAAGTCTTAACGCTTCTCTAGCCACTTCTTCAGGTACACCAGCAACTTCAAACATAACACGACCAGGTTTTACAACAGCTACCCAATACTCAGGTGAACCTTTACCTTTACCCATTCGAGTTTCAGCCGGTTTAGCTGTAACAGGTTTGTCAGGGAAAATCTTAATCCAGACTTTTCCACCACGTTTCATATGACGTGTCATTGCGATACGCGCTGCTTCGATTTGATTTGAACGAATCCATACAGGTTCTGTTGCAACAAGACCGAATTCACCAAGGACAAGTTTGTTACCACGTAACGCTTTCCCTTTCATACGACCACGGAATTGTTTACGACGTTTAACTCTTTTTGGCATTAACATTACGCATTTCTCCCTTCTTTTTTAACTTTTTCCGGAAGAACTTCACCATGATAGATCCAAACTTTTACACCGATCTTACCATAAGTAGTATCTGCTTCTGCAAATCCATAATCGATATCTGCACGAAGAGTTTGTAGTGGAATAGTTCCTTCATTATAACTTTCCACACGAGCCATTTCAGCACCGCCAAGACGACCTGAACAAGTAACTTTAATACCTTTAGCACCCATTTTAAGTGCACGGCCCATAACTTGTTTCATTGCACGACGGAAAGACACACGGTTTTCCAATTGTAATGCAACGTTTTCAGCAACCAATTGTGAATCTTTTTCCGGACGTTTCACTTCTTGGATATTAATTAATACTTTGCTTGCTGTCATTGTTTGAACATCTTTACGCAATGCTTCGATTGCAGAACCACCTTTACCGATTACGATACCCGGTTTAGCAGTATGGATGTTAATTTTAAGTCTTTCAGAAGCACGTTCTATTTCAATTCTTGAAATACCTGCTTGATACAGACGTTTTTTCAAGAACTTTCTGATTTCATAATCTTCAACTAAGTAATCTGCATAGTCCTTCTCAGCGTACCATTTTGAGTCCCAGTCTTTAATGACTCCAACTCTGAGGCCGTGAGGATTAACTTTTTGACCCATGCTTAACCTCCTTTATCTATCTCTCATTCAAGATAACTGTAATATGACTTGTTTTCTTTTCGATGCGGAATGCACGACCTTGCGCACGTGGTCGGATTCTCTTCATTGTTGGTCCTTTGTTAGCAAAACATTCTTGTACATAAAGTTTTGAAGGATCCATATTATTATTATTTTCTGCATTTGCAACAGCAGATTTTAATACTTTTTCAATGATACGAGCACCGTTTCTTGGAGTGTATGCTAGAATTCCAATCGCTGTCGCAACATCTTTACCTTTGATTGTATCTAAAACAATTTTTGCTTTTGTTGGTGATACGCGAGCGAATGAAACTTTAGCTTTAGGTCTTGTATCTTTTTGATTGATGTTACGTTCTCTTTTTATCTGACTTCTATGTCCTTTAGCCATGGTTTATAGCCTCCTTTCGCTTATCGTCTTGATTTCTTTTCGTCTTTACCGTGACCTTTGTAGGTACGAGTTAAAACGAATTCACCTAATTTATGTCCAACCATATCTTCACTGATATATACAGGAACATGTTTACGTCCGTCATGAACGGCAATTGTATGTCCAACCATTTCTGGGAAGATCGTAGAACGTCTTGACCAAGTTTTAATTACTTGTTTGTCTCCGCTTTCGTTTAATGTTCTCACTTTTTTCAATAAGTGATCATCAGCGAAAGGTCCTTTTTTCAATGAACGTGCCATTTACGAAAACCTCCTTCTATTTCTTGCCACCGCGTTTTCTAACGATGTATTTGTTCGAATGCTTATTCTTCTTACGAGTTTTAAGACCAAGTGCAGGTTTACCCCATGGAGTCATCGGACTTGGACGACCAACTGGCGCACGACCTTCACCACCACCATGTGGATGGTCATTCGGGTTCATAACAGAACCACGTACTGTTGGGCGGATACCCATATGACGTTTACGTCCTGCTTTACCTATTGTAATCAATTCATGATCGATATTTCCAACTTGACCGATTGTTGCTTTACAGTCAATAGGAATCATACGCATTTCGCCTGATGGTAAACGTAAAGTAGCAAATTTACCTTCTTTCGCCATTAATTGAGCAACGTTACCTGCGGAACGAACTAATTGTCCACCCTTACCAGGTTTCATTTCAATATTATGAACAGAAGAACCAACTGGGATGTTTAATAACGGCAATGCATTACCGACTTGTACTTCAGCTTCTGCACCACTCATGATTGCTTGACCGACTTTTAAGCCTTTAGGCGCTAAGATATATCGTTTTTCGCCGTCTGCATAAACAAGAAGAGCGATGTTTGCTGTACGGTTCGGATCGTATTCAATTGCTGTAACTTTTGCCGGAATACCGTCTTTATTACGTTTGAAATCGATCATTCTATATTTAATCTTATGTCCACCACCGCGATGTCTTACAGTGATTTTACCTTGATTGTTACGACCAGAATTCTTTTTAAGACTTACTACCAATGATTTCTCAGGGCTTTTCTTTGTTACCTCTTCAAAAGTAGAGGAAGTCATGTGTCTTCTGGAAGGTGTATATGGGTTAAACTTTTTGATACCCATTATGCCACTCCTTTCCTATTACGAATTTATTACCACACTACCGTGTGTGTCGTTATTTCGATGATAATTACATACCATCAAAGAATTCAATTTCTTTACTTTCTTCTGTCAATGTAACGATGGCTTTTTTTGTTTTGGAAGTTTTTCCAAAAGTTGTGCCACGACGTTTTGTTTTACCGCCTTGATTCATTGTATTGACTTTTTTAACTTTTGTGCCGTTGAACATTTTTTCAACCGCTTCTTTTATTTGTACTTTAGTTGCTTCCGGGTGTACAAGGAATGTATATTTCTTGTCAGCCATTGCATCCATACTTTTTTCTGTAACGACAGGTTTAAGCAGTACGTCATAGTAAGAAATGTTTGCCATTATGCGTACACCTCCTCGATCGTAGCTATCGCATTTTTAGTAACGATACATGTATCATACTTCAAAAGATCATATGCATTGATTGTGTTTGTATAAACAGTTTTAATGTCTTGAAGATTACGAGCAGACAATGTTACATTGTTGTTTTCGCCTTCAAGTACTACTAAAGCTTTTTTCACATTCAAGCTTGATAATACATTTACCATATTTTTTGTTTTAACTGCATCAAATGCCAACTCATCAACAACGATGAATTTGTTATCTTGAACTTTAGAAGTCAATGCTGATTTCAAAGCAATACGACGTTCTTTTTTGTTCATTTTCTTAGAGTAATCACGTGGTTTTGGAGCAAAAACAACTCCGCCGCCTTTCCATTGAGGAGCACGGATAGACCCTTGACGAGCACGTCCTGTACCTTTTTGTCTCCATGGTTTAGCGCCACCACCTCTTACTTCCGAACGTGTTAAAGCACTTTGTGTACCTTGACGTTTGTTAGCAAGTTGTGTGACAACAGCTCTATGTAATAAGTTTCCATTGACTTCAACGCCGAAAATCGCATCGTTCAATTCGATTTGTTCGACTTCTTGTCCTTGCATATTATAAACAGCAACTTTAGCCATTAGTATTCCTCCTTCCTGAAAGCTTAGGCCTTAACGGCGTCTCTCACTGTAATGATGGATTTTTTAGGTCCCGGAACAGCACCTTTGACAAGGATGAGGTTCTTTTCAGCATCTACACGTACAATTTCAAGATTTTGAACTGTAACGGCTTCAGCACCCATGTGACCTGCCAATTTTTTACCTTTGAATACACGACCTGGATAAGATGCGTTACCCATTGAACCAGCTGAACGGTGATATTTAGAACCGTGAGCCATAGGACCTCTGGATTGATTATGACGTTTGATAGCACCTTGGTAACCTTTACCTTTTGATGTACCGGATACGTCAATTTTGTCGCCAACTTCAAAGATATCTACTTTGATTTCTTGACCGACTTCATAGTCATTCGCATTTTCCAAACGGAATTCTTTTACAAAACGTTTGAATGCAACACCAGCTTTGTTAAAGTGGCCTTGTTCAGGTTTTGTTGTGTGTTTTTCTTTCTTGTCTTGGTAACCGATTTGAACCGCACTATAACCGTCGTTTTCCATCGTTTTTACTTGAGTTACCGCACAAGGGCCTGCTTCCAACACTGTTACAGGCACTAATGAACCGTCTTCCACAAAGATTTGTGTCATACCGATTTTTTTAGCAATGATTGCTTTTTTCATTCTTGCACCTCCTGATTTTCTACAGCGGAATACAATTTATGCATTCATTCTAGACGGGAGTATATTACCTACGTCTATTTTAACTGTTTTCATTATTTTACATCAACTTTAATGTCAACTCCGGCTGGGAGTTCAAGACGCATTAACGCGTCAACTGTTTTAGCTGTTGGCATATTGATATCGATCAAACGCTTATGAGTTCTTCTTTCGAACTGTTCTCTAGAATCTTTATACTTGTGAACAGCACGGAGAATTGTAACTATTTCTTTTTTTGTTGGTAGTGGAATCGGACCACTTACCTTTGCACCAGTCTTCTTTGCTGTATCAATAATCTTTGCAGAAGATTGATCGATTAATTGGTGATCGTATGCTTTTAAGCTAATTCTCATTTTTTGTGTTGCCATAAAAAAAGCCGCCTCCTTTTCGTACTTGAGTACGACAAGTGGTGACTGTACATCTTGCCTGGTGTATCCCAACGGATAAACGCCAGCAAATCTTTAATCTTAAGATATTTGTACAGTGATCTTGTCGTCAGTTTCGTGAACTAGACTCGCTCTGCGGGAAAACCTGCATCTGATAGTCATCATCTGCAGCAACCTCTCGCTTCTTCGCTCTCTGTCACAGCATTAACTATTATACCTCAACATTCATAATAATGCAAGTGTTTTTTTTAAGAAATTATTGAACCTCTTTTCCCATAACTTGAAGCTCGATTAACGCTGAAAAAGCGGATGATTTTTCCCGTTGCAAATGATTCAGTTTCATCCACTCCACTTCCCGTTCTTCAAAAGAAAACTGCATAGGTTCCGTTGTCTTATGCATCTCAATCGGTAATGTAGTCCCATCGGAAAACTCAATAATTCCCGACTCCCAATGAATGTCATGATCGCCTTCATAGTCGGCTCTTAAATATACAACCACTTCATCGACACAAACCTTACGGCCAAAGTACAACTCAAACTCCAAATCATCTCGCAACCCTCCACCCCATGATTGGTAGGGAAACTGACCATGCCCTTTATTATCTATATATCCGTCAATCGCATTGCGAGATTCAAAAACCGATTCATCCCGGGTCATGACATTCGCATCACTGTGAGGATACCATCCACTTTCATTGCGAATATCATAGGCATTAAGCGCTAAATTACGTCGTTGTTGCAGCGCTTCTCCCGTAACCGGAATCAACCGAAGATGATGGGAGTCCCCTTTAAAGCTTTCCGGATGATAGGCCAATCGCTTCTCTCCTACCGGTATGTCATATCGCATATACCCATGAGGTAGATAGATAATAGACGGATGGAGATGTTCATCCAAATCAACTTTCAAAAAATCATAGTCCGTTTTTATCTCAAAGTATGTTCCGTCATCATATACATCATTATATACCAAATCACAGACACGATCTCCTGATGCTTCTGCCAACGGCTGTCCATTGCTCCCATAAATTGTTAGCTCTATTCGCTTCATTAAATCCTTCTCCTTTAATCATCTCATAATTATAAGTTATCACCTTCCTCTTTATCATATCAGATTCCCAGAAAATATCTATGCTCATTTTCTATAAATTCCTATACATTTTTACCCTCTTCCCTTCCCACGCTCCTTTACATAAAAAAAGCATCGATAAACGATGCTTTTTTTATTCCTGCTATATTTTATTCTTCAACAACATCTTCTGCTGCATTCTTGCCACCGATACGACCGGATGTAAAGGCATAACCCAAGCCAACACCGTTACCAACATAGGTATCATTATACAGAACCCCTTCTGATTCAAGTCCTACCGCATAGAGCCCTTTTACAGGAACACGATTGTCATCTAATACTTTAAAATCTACATCGACCAACAGTCCTCCAACCGAACCGAGATTGTTAACTTCTGCGATAATAGCATAGTATGGCCCTTCTTCACCCATGGACACAAGATATTGCTCATCTTTGCCAAAGGTTGTATCCACACCTGTTTCTGTCGCCTTCGAATATTTCTCGTATGTATCCACAAAAGTTTCTACATCCATTCCTGCATTTTTAGCAAGGTCTTCTATCGTATCCCCTTTGTAACCATTACCGTCTGCTACCATTTGATCCAAGACATCATAGGCATTTTCCCAAGGTGTCTCTAACGTAAATTGATCAGCAAAGGTTGCATAAAATTCAGGAGGCATTCCCGGCAATGACGGCACCTCTAATCCATTCATCCCTTGTTCCACTAATGCATCCACTTGACTTTTACTTACGATGACATAATGAAAGGGTCCATTGAACGCACTCGTATTCGCTGCCGCTACGGCTTCCAATGTTGCCGCTTCATCTCTAAAACGAGCACCTGACGGTCCGACATTCATAACTGTAGGCAAGTAGGATAACATCAACGGATAACTCGCTTCAAAGTCCGAATATACGGATTTTAAATCTTGTGTTGCACGAGCTAAGGTTTGATGCAGCATTTGACCACCGATATTATCAGGAACTTTAGCTCCTGCGGCCCATGCCATTTCTAAACCTTCTCCCACATTTTGCCCTAAACCACCATTAACTCCTTCAAAACCAAAGAGTTCTTTAACCATTTCATGATTCGCTGCATAGCCACCTGTTGCCATAATAACAGCTTTTGCATTAATCGTTACCGTCGTACCATCCGTTTTTGATGCTATAACGCCTGTAACAGCTCCTGCCTCATTGGTCATTAGGGATTCACCTTTTGTCTCAGTTAATACCTCACCACCACCTGCTACAACAGATGCTTCAAGCATTTCTCTAAGCGTTGCTTCTCTTGTATCATATGCAGGCAACATATGTAAGGGCTCTCCTGCAAAATTAATAAATTGTGTGTTATACCCTTTATTTGCTAACCAATCATAGGTCTCTCCTGATTGCGTTACATATTGTCTTACTGCTGCTGCATTGACACGCCAGTGATTGTTTATAATCCAATCTTTTATTTCACGCTCTGTATCAATTTCCAATTGATTGGCAAGGGATGGTGACGAATTATAAAATTTAGCCGCCCACGATAGATTGCTTGCTCCACCAATCGTTGCTGTTTTTTCTATAATGATCACTTTAGCTCCTGCATCCGCTGCTGAAATAGCTGCTGATACACCGGATGCTCCGGCTCCGATGACTACAACATCGGCTTCTTTTTCAATGGCTTGGTCTGCATTTTCTTTAACAATCTTAACGTCATATAGGGCGTCCACATCGCCTCCTGCCTGAACAACAGCATCCTCTACTGCCGCCAACATTCCGTTCGTTGTTTCTGATGCCCCACTTACTGCATCAACTGCCAGACTTTGATAACTTACAATATCTTTTGCTAAGGCATCAATCGCCTTTGCGCCGATTCCTTCCGTTTCATTTGCCTCAACAACGTCAATGGCTGTAATACTTGATTCATCAAAGGTTACATTCAAGACAATATCTCCGTCTTTACCCACACCATGTCCTTCATATGTACCGGGTGCAAACTTCTGAACCGCTTCTTTTGTCCCCTCTTGGTTTTCTGCGACCGACTCTTCCTGATTTGTGTCCGGTGCTGTCTGATTATCATCTGTGTTCTTCGTACATCCGGCAAGTAATTGTATAGCCATCAACGCTATCATAACCCATGCCAGAATCGCGGATTTCTTCTTCATCTTTATCGCTCCTATTTTCTTCTATAAATGTCTTGGTCGTTTTTTACGCCATACAAAGAATAAACCTTGGTGTAGCACCAAGGTCAAGGTTTTTTGTTAAAGAAATCACATTTTATGCTTTTTTGACAAAAAGGGGTTGAACACTAGGAACATTGCAATCCACAATCACTAATCGGAACAAATAGCTGAATATAGGCCGTTTTATTATCCATATACCTGCCAAGACCGTCTGTGTAAAGAAGTTTTGCTAAAATCGGCTTATCGGTAGTCTTGTATCCTTCTTGTTTCAACTTCTGTAGCATCTCCCTTACTCTCATCTCCTCTAATTCTTCTTGACCCTTCAATTCAATGGTTGTTCGAACGACCTGAGTTTTCTCATAATACTCTAGTTCATCGTCATCAATTTTATACGTCAACTTCATGTCATCCGTTAACAAATCAGCCTCTATTGCTAACCCCCATTGCGTACTAAAAGATTCTAAACGGATTGCACATGTATAAAAACTTAATGGCAACAGGTCCATCAGTCCCTTTGCCGTTGTCGTTTTTTCCTCTTTAACATGCAGTTTATTTTCTTGTGTTTGAGACATTCTATACCAAGAGGGAAGCTCCATTTTATGAAAACTTCCGACTTCATCGGTTCCTTGCAACGTATCTCGGATACACACTTTGACTTGCTGTAACTTTTCTATCTTTTTTTGCACAATTTCATATTGGCTCTCTAGCGATACTTCGATTTCCTCGCGGGAATAGGCAGTGGTCATTTCACTCACACGCTCTAAGGGAATCATTAAACTTCTATACCAACGGCTCATTAACACCTGACGTACATCCAAATCACTATAATAACGATAGGCATTTTCTTCATCCTTGTAGGGTGCAATTATCCCCTTTTTTTCATATAATCTAAGCGTATCTGCGGTCACTCCAATAAGCGAAGCAAACTCGCCGATTGTATATTTCATGATTCGACCTCCATAACTTTCTCGTAATACTCAAAAAACCCAGCTACTAAAGTAGCTGGGTTTAATATTATTAAGAATCTATTATTTAATGATTTCTACAACAGATCCTGAACCTACTGTACGGCCACCTTCACGAATAGCGAATTTTTGACCTTTTTCCATAGCGATAGGAGCGATCAATTCGATGTTCATTTCGATGTTATCACCAGGCATACACATTTCAACACCTTCTGGAAGTGTGATTACGCCAGTAACGTCTGTAGTAGTAAAGTAGAATTGAGGACGGTAGTTAGCGAAGAATGGAGTATGACGGCCACCTTCATCTTTTTTCAATACGTAAACTTGAGCTTTGAAGTTTGTGTGAGGTGTGATTGTACCTGGTTGAGCAAGTACTTGACCACGTTCGATTTCGTCACGTTGAACACCACGAAGCAATGCACCGATGTTATCACCAGCTTGAGCTTCATCAAGAAGTTTACGGAACATTTCGATACCTGTAACAACAACTTTACGTTTGTCTTCATGAATACCAACGATTTCAACTTCATCTTGAACATGAAGAACACCACGGTCAACTTTACCAGTAGCAACTGTACCACGACCTGTGATTGAGAAAACATCTTCAATAGCCATCAAGAAAGGTTTGTCTGTATCACGAACTGGTTCAGGGATATATTCATCACAAGCTTCCATTAATTCAAGGATTTTATCTCCCCATTCGCTTGAAGGATCTTCAAGTGCTTTAAGAGCAGAACCTTGGATTACAGGAAGGTCATCACCTGGGAATTCATATTCAGAAAGAAGTTCACGAATTTCCATTTCAACCAATTCAAGTAATTCTTCGTCGTCTACCATATCACATTTGTTCATGAATACTACGATGTAAGGTACACCAACTTGACGTGAAAGAAGGATATGTTCACGAGTTTGAGCCATTACACCATCAGTAGCAGCAACAACAAGGATAGAACCATCCATTTGAGCAGCACCAGTGATCATGTTTTTAACGTAATCGGCATGGCCCGGGCAGTCAACATGTGCGTAGTGACGAGCGTTTGATTCGTACTCAACGTGAGCTGTGGAGATAGTGATACCACGTTCTCTTTCTTCTGGAGCTTTATCGATGTTATCGAAAGCGACAGCTTCACCAGTACCTAATCTTTCGTGTAATGTTTTTGTGATAGCCGCTGTTAATGTCGTTTTACCATGGTCAACGTGACCGATAGTACCAATGTTAACATGTGGTTTACTTCTTTCAAATTTAGCTTTAGCCATTTGAGTATTTCCTCCTTTATTATCGGGGGTCTTCTCCCCATTCTTTGGTTTTTATAGCATTTATCGAAAATGATGCCATCAATAAAATTATATTATGCACCTAAATACTTTGCAAGCATTTATTAATATTATTCGCCTTTATTTGAAACGATTTTTTCTTGAATACTACGTGGTAGTGGATCATAATGATGGAATTCCATTGAATATGTACCACGACCTTGAGATTTTGAACGTAGGTCAGTAGCATATCCGAACATTTCAGATAACGGTACGTATGCATTAATGTTTTGAACACCGTTTCTTGCTTCCATACCTTCCATTTGACCACGTCGTGAGTTAATGTCACCAATAACATCACCCATATATTCTTCAGGAACTGTAACAACTACTTTCATGATTGGTTCAAGAAGTTGTGCATCACCTTTTCTCATAGCTTCTTTCATTGCTAAAGAACCAGCGACTTTAAAGGCCATTTCAGAAGAATCGACATCATGGTATGAACCGTCATAACAGTCCGCCTTAATACCAACAACTTCATATCCGGCTAATATACCGGTTTGCATAGCCTCTTTAATACCGTTATCAACTGACGGTACATATTCACGAGGAATAGAACCACCGACTGTGGAGTTAACGAATTCATAGACTTCTTCACCATTGACATCCATAGGTGAGAAACGTACTTTACAGTGACCGTATTGTCCACGTCCACCGGATTGACGTACGAATTTACCATCGATGTCAACTTCTTTAGTAATAGTTTCTTTGTAAGCAACTTGAGGAGCACCTACATTCGCTTCTACTTTGAATTCACGAAGCAAACGGTCAACGATGATTTCAAGGTGAAGTTCACCCATACCAGCGATGATTGTTTGGCCTGTTTCTTCATCCGTAAATGTTCTGAATGTCGGATCTTCTTCTGCCAACTTAGATAACGCAATACCCATTTTTTCTTGACCTGCTTTTGTCTTTGGCTCAATAGCTACAGAGATAACAGGCTCAGGGAATACCATTGTTTCAAGGATAACAGGATCCTTTTCATCACATAGTGTATCACCTGTTGTTGTGAATTTAAGACCAACAGCCGCTGCAATATCTCCAGCGTATACTTTTTCAATCTCTTCACGTTTGTTTGCATGCATTTGAAGAATACGTCCCATACGTTCTTTTTTCTCTTTTGTGGAGTTATAAACATATGAACCTGCGTTTGTCACACCGGAGTATACTCTAAAGAATGCTAATTTACCTACGAACGGGTCAGTCATAATTTTGAATGCCAATGCTGAGAAAGGCTCTTCATCGGATGAATGACGTTCTATTTCTTCTTCTGTATCCGGTAATGTACCTTTAATAGCCGGTACATCAAGTGGTGATGGAGCATATTCAATAACGGCATCCAATAATTTTTGAACCCCTTTATTTTTGTATGCTGAACCACACATAACCGGAATAATTCTTACATCAGAAACTGCTTTACGAAGCGCTTTTTTGAGATCCTCTGTAGCGATTTCTTCACCTTCAAGGTAGCTCATCATCAAGTCTTCATCTGTATCAGCAATCGCTTCAACTAAAGCATCATGATATAATTGTGCATCATCTAACATGTCTGCCGGAATTTCTTCTTCAGAAATTTCCACACCAAGATCGTCTTTGTAGATGTATGCTTTCATTGTCATCAAATCAATGATACCAATAAAATCATCTTCTGCACCGATTGGCAATTGAATTGGTACAGCATTCGCTCCTAAACGTTCTTTCATCATTTCCACAACGTTTAAGAAGTCAGCACCTGAACGGTCCATCTTGTTAACGAAAGCCATACGAGGTACATGATATTTGTCAGCTTGACGCCATACTGTTTCGGATTGAGGCTCAACGCCACCTTTTGCACAGAAAACACCAACCGCACTATCAAGAACACGCAAAGAACGTTCAACTTCAACTGTGAAGTCAACGTGACCTGGTGTGTCAATGATGTTAACACGATTGTCTAACCATGAACATGTTGTAGCAGCAGAAGTAATTGTAATACCTCTTTCTTGCTCTTGTTCCATCCAGTCCATTTGTGATGCACCCTCATGGGTTTCACCAATTTTATGTGTTTTACCTGAATAGAAAAGAATACGTTCTGTTAGAGTGGTTTTACCGGCATCAATGTGAGCCATGATACCGATATTTCTGGTATCCGCTAATGAAAATTTTCTTCCTGCCAAAGTAATTTCCTCCTCTGGTTATCGGATTAATTGTTGGTTTGTATGTGGCGAAGATTCTACCAACGGTAGCTTGCAAATGCTTTATTTGCGTCTGCCATTTTGTGTGTATCTTCTTTTTTCTTAACAGATGCACCAGTGTTGTTTGCTGCGTCCATAAGTTCTGCTGCTAAACGGTCTACCATTGTTTTCTCTCCGCGTTTGCGAGTGTACAATGTTAACCAACGCAAGCCTAATGCTTGACGTCTGTCTGGGCGTACTTCGATAGGTACTTGATATGTAGCACCACCGACACGACGCGCTTTTACTTCCAATACGGGCATGATGTTATTTAATGCTTCGTTAAAAACATCAATGGCATCCTTACCAGTTTTTTCTGCTACTTTTTCAAAAGCACCGTATACGATTTTTTGCGCTGTTCCTCTTTTACCATCTAACATGATATTGTTGATTAACTTAGTAACCACTTTATCTTTGTAAATAGGATCTGCTAAAACTTCTCTTTTCGCTATATGACCTTTACGTGGCACGGTTCTTCCCTCCTTAATATAAATTAATTCTCAGGTACTCAGATTAGAATCTGTTCGCGCACGGTTTATCTATGTAATCCTTATAATAGGTTCTTATCATTAATTAACCGGCACTAATCAATTTCTAGTTCTTAGGTCTCTTTGCTCCATATTTAGAACGAGACTGTCTACGATTGGCAACTCCGGCTGTATCAAGTGTACCACGTACGATGTGATATCTTGTACCAGGTAAGTCTTTTACACGACCACCACGAAGAAGAACAACACTATGCTCTTGCAAGTTGTGACCTTCACCAGGGATGTATCCTGTAACTTCGATTCCGTTTGTTAAACGAACTCTGGCAATTTTACGAAGTGCTGAGTTAGGTTTTTTAGGAGTAGCGGTTTTCACTGCAGTACAAACACCACGTTTTTGAGGCGCTGCATTGTCTGTGGATTTTTTCTTAAGTGAGTTAAATCCCTTTTGCAAAGCAGGTGCAGTTGATTTCTTAGTAGAAGTCGCACGTCCTTTTCGAACTAACTGGTTAAAAGTTGGCATTAATTTCACCTCCGTCAATCTTGTTTAATTAGTGCTGCGGTTGCTGTTCCTACTTGTATTTGACAAGCTTTTCCAAGGTCTTCCATTGTTCTATAGAACATAACAGGAACACCTTGTGATTTCGCAAGGATAATGGCGTCTTCATTAATAATAGGTTCGGCATCTTCTGCAATAAACAAGTGCGAAACTATGTTTTCTTGAAGGGCTTTTAACGTTTGCTTGGTCCCAACAACCCTCGGACCATCAATGGGTTCGTGCACACAAATCATTCCTTTCAACAAGTATATTAAAATGCACACTGATGAATCTTACCACTATTGCATCAGTATGTCAAGTATTTTTTTGTAATATTTATGTTTAATCATCCAACGATTGAAGATATATTCCATTATACCACTTATCTACAAGGAAAGAAAAGAGCCATTTCCCATAAAGAGAAACAGCTCCTAGTTCTAGTGGTTTATATCTTTTCTATTCATCAAACAAAACGTCAAATGCTTCGTTTTCTTGACCCGGTTTTTTAATTTCAACCGATTGGTATTTTTTCATACCTGTTCCGGCAGGAATCAATTTACCTAAGATAACATTTTCTTTCAAACCGATCAATGGGTCAACTTTACCCATAATCGCTGCTTCTGTAAGAACTTTTGTTGTTTCTTGGAAAGAAGCTGCCGATAAGAAGGAATTTGTTGCCAAGGATGCTTTGGTAATACCAAGAAGAACTTGGGTACCTTCAGCAATATCTTTACCATCCTCAGCTAATTGCTTATTCACTTTATCAAATTCTAATTTGTCAACAAGACTACCCGGTAAGAAATCAGCATCTCCACTATCTTCAATACGGATTTTCTTTAACATTTGACGACAAATAACTTCGATATGTTTATCATTGATTTCAACACCTTGGAGACGGTATACGTTTTGAACTTCTTGTAGCATATAATCCTGCACTGCGCGACGGCCTTTAATCTTAAGGATATCGTGAGGGTTAACACTACCTTCTGTTAATTCATCACCGGCTTCAACAACCTGGTTATCATCAATCTTAATACGTGAACCATATGGAATCAAATAAGTCTTCGTATTCATACCGGACTCATCTGTAAGAACGACTTCACGTTTTTTCTTTGTTTCATTAATACGAACCGTTCCTGCAAAGTCAGCAATAATTGCCAAACCTTTAGGTTTACGCGCTTCAAACAACTCTTCGACACGAGGAAGACCTTGTGTAATATCATCTGCAGTCGCAATACCACCGGTATGGAATGTACGCATTGTAAGCTGTGTACCGGGTTCACCGATTGATTGAGCCGCGATAATACCTGCTGATTCACCTACTTGAACAGGAAGACCTGTTGCCATATCTGAACCATAGCATTTCGCACATACTCCAATATCGGATTTACATGTCAAGGCTGTACGTATTTTAACCGCTGTAACACCGGCTTTAACCACTTTACGCGCTTGACGAGGATTAATCATCGTATCTGCTTCAACAATAACCTTACCGGTTTCAGGATCTTTGATTTCATCAATAGACCAACGACCTGTAATACGTTCTTCTAAGCTTTCGATTACTTCTTTACCGTCCATAAAGGCTTCAACAACCAAACCGGCAACTTCAGGTTCATCTTTACAACAATCTTGTTCACGGATAATCAAGTCTTGAGAAACATCAACCAAACGACGTGTCAAGTAACCTGAATCGGCTGTACGAAGCGCTGTATCGGCAAGACCTTTACGTGCACCATGGGCGGAAATGAAATACTCAAGTACATCAAGACCTTCACGGAAATTTGATTTGATAGGAAGTTCGATGGTACGACCTTGTGTATCGGCCATCAAACCACGCATACCGGCAAGCTGTTTGATCTGATTTTCAGAACCACGGGCACCGGAATCGGCCATCATATAGATATTATTAAACTTGTCCAAGTTACCAAGCAATGCTTTTGTAATTTTTTCATCGGCTGCACGCCATGTTTCAACAACATTTTTATAGCGTTCTTCTTCAGTCATCATACCACGTTTGAATTGACGCATAATAGTTTCGACCGTTTTCTCAGCATCCGCTACAATTTCTTTCTTCTCCTCAGGTACTTCCATATCTGAAATAGATACAGTAATTGCACCACGGGTTGAATACTTGAATCCTAATGATTTGATAGCATCTAATACTTCTGATGTACGGGTTGAACCATGAATATCAATACAACGATCCAAAATTTGCTTCAATTGCTTCTTACCGACAAGGAAATCGATTTCAAACACAAAATCATTACCGGGAACTTCACGATCAACAAATCCTAAATCTTGAGGAATAGCTTCATTGAATATAATACGTCCAACAGATGTTTCAACTAATCGACGCTCTATTTTACCATCAATTTCGAGCTCACGTTGTAATTTAATACGCGCATGTAAAGTAACCAACTGATTCTCATATGCCAGAATAGCTTCATTTTGGTTTTTGAAAATCATGCCTTCACCTTTTTGGTTTTCTTTCGCCAACGTTAAGTAATACGTACCAAGAACCATATCCTGAGACGGTACTGTTACAGGACCACCATCAGAAGGTTTCAACAGGTTGTTTGGTGATAACAGCAAGAAACGGCATTCTGCTTGCGCTTCAACAGACAGTGGTAAATGGACAGCCATTTGGTCACCATCAAAATCGGCATTATAGGCTGTACATACCAATGGATGAAGACGAATAGCCTTACCTTCAACCAATACCGGTTCAAAGGCTTGAATACCCAATCTATGCAATGTAGGCGCACGGTTTAACATAACCGGATGCTGTCTAATAACATCTTCAAGGACATCAAACACATCATCTTCCAACCGTTCTACCATTTTTTTCGCTGATTTGATGTTATGAGCCACACCATCTTCAACAAGACGTTTCATAATAAATGGCTTAAATAACTCTATCGCCATTTTTTTCGGTAAACCACATTGATAAATTTTAAGTTCAGGACCGACAACGATAACAGAACGACCTGAATAGTCAACACGTTTACCCAACAAGTTTTGACGGAAACGACCTTGCTTCCCTTTCAACATATCTGAAAGAGATTTTAACGGTCTGTTACCAGGACCTGTAACCGGACGACCACGACGACCATTATCAATTAAAGCATCAACTGCTTCTTGAAGCATACGTTTTTCATTACGTACAATAATCTCAGGCGCACCTAAGTCAAGAAGACGTTGTAAACGGTTATTACGGTTAATAACACGACGGTATAAGTCATTCAAGTCAGATGTGGCAAAACGACCACCATCAAGTTGTACCATAGGACGTAAATCCGGTGGAATAACCGGTACAACAGACATAATCATCCATTCCGGTTTATTACCTGATGTTCTAAACGCTTCAACAACTTCCAAACGTTTAATAATACGCGCTTTCTTTTGCCCTGTGGCATCTTTTAATGCTTTCTTAAGTTCTACGGATTCTGTTTCTAAATCAATTTCACTTAAGATTTCACGGATTGCATCCGCGCCCATTGCAGCGCGGAATGTATTACCGTATTTGTCATAAGCATCACGGAATTCTTTTTCTGTGAGTACTTGTTTATACTGAAGGTTTGTATTTCCTTTATCGATGACGATATAGGAAGCAAAATACAAAACCTTTTCTAGTGTACGCGGTGACATGTCAAGAATAAGACCCATTCTAGACGGGATACCTTTGAAATACCAAATATGAGATACGGGTGCAGCCAATTCAATATGGCCCATACGCTCACGTCTTACTTTGGATTTTGTAATTTCAACACCACAACGGTCGCATACTACACCTTTATAACGAATTTTTTTGTATTTACCACAGTGACACTCCCAGTCTTTGCTAGGACCGAATATTTTTTCACAAAATAAACCGTCTCGCTCAGGCTTTAATGTTCTGTAGTTAATAGTCTCCGGCTTTTTGACTTCGCCGTGTGACCACTCACGAATTCGTTCAGGAGATGCTAACCCAATTTTAATGGCATCAAAATTAACGGATTGCTCTATCGCTTCATTTGGCATTAACCTACACGCTCCTTTTTGATTATTCTCTAATCGTCTTCGCCTTCTAAAATGAAATTAGAATCAAAAAGATCTTCTTCGCTATCTTCTTCATCGTCTAAATCATCATCGCTTTGGGCAAGATCATCGCTTTTTCTTTTAGCAATATTGCCGCCAAGAAAATCATCATCATCTGTTAAGTGAATTTCTGTTTCATCATCGTCATCATCGCCGTATGTATCTTTTAACGTAATTTCACCTTTTTCGTTGGATAAAATCTTAATATCCAAAGATAAGGATTGTAATTCTTTCAACAATACTTTGAAGGATTCCGGAATACCCGGTTCAGGGATATTATCCCCTTTAATAATCGCTTCGTATGTTTTAACACGTCCGACAACATCATCCGATTTAACAGTAAGTATCTCTTGTAATGTGTAAGCAGCACCGTAGGCTTCAAGAGCCCAAACTTCCATCTCTCCGAAACGCTGTCCACCAAATTGAGCTTTACCACCCAACGGTTGTTGTGTAACAAGGGAGTAAGGACCGGTTGAACGTGCATGAATCTTATCGTCAACCAAATGGTGCAATTTCAAGTAGTGCATGTAACCAACTGTTACAGGAGAATCAAAATAATCACCTGTACGTCCGTCACGTAGTGGTACTTTACCGTCTTGAGTAATCGGAACATTTTTCCACTCATCACGGTGATCTATATTCGTTTCTAAAAACTCAATCACTTCATCATTCAATTGAGGTTCCCATTTTTCATAGAATTCTTCCCATGGCGTATTCACGTAGTCATTCGCCATATCCAGCGTTTCCATGATGTCCGTTTCATGAGCACCATCAAATACAGGTGTTGCAATTTTGAATCCTAAAGCTTTTGCAGCCAAACCTAAATGGACTTCTAAGACCTGACCGATATTCATACGTGAAGGTACACCAAGTGGGTTCAACACGATGTCGAGAGGACGTCCATTAGGCAAGAACGGCATGTCTTCTTGTGGTAAAATACGGGAGATAACACCCTTATTACCATGACGACCGGCCATTTTATCACCAACAGAAATCTTACGTTTTTGCGCTATATATACACGAACGGATTGATTAACTCCCGGTGGTAGTTCATCACCGTTTTCACGTGTGAACACATGAACATCAACGATAATACCTTCTTCACC
Source organism: Vallitaleaceae bacterium (assembly GCA_965140555.1). Classification (GTDB taxonomy): domain Bacteria; phylum Bacillota; class Clostridia; order Lachnospirales; family Vallitaleaceae; genus UBA1351. The sequence continues at coordinate 1,050,369 of OZ223259.1, forward strand.
ATGAGGTACACGTAAAGATGTATCACGTACTTCACGAGCTTTTTCACCAAAGATGGCACGTAAGAGACGTTCTTCAGCCGTTAACTCTGTTTCACCTTTCGGTGTTACTTTACCGACTAAGATATCTCCGGAACGAATTTCAGCACCAATACGGATAATTCCGCGATCATCAAGATCTTTAAGGGCTTCTTCACCGACACCCGGTACATCACGTGTAATCTCTTCAGGTCCAAGCTTTGTATCTCTAGCTTCTGCTTCGTATTCTTCTATATGAATAGATGTATACACATCTTCTTTAACAAGGTTCTCACTCAACAAGATGGCATCCTCGAAGTTATAACCTTCCCAAGTCATAAATCCGATTAACGGATTCTTACCTAAGGCAATTTCACCATTTTGAGTGGATGGCCCGTCAGCTAAAATATCACCTTTTTCAACTTTTTGACCTTTGAATACCAATGGTCGTTGGTTGATACAAGTTCCTTGGTTACTACGTGCAAATTTTTGCATATGATACACATCACGAGCACCTTCAGCTGTACGAACAACAATTTCTGCAGCCGTTACACGGTCTACGACACCGGCATTACGAGCTACTTTTACAATTCCCGAATCCACAGCAGCCTTCTGTTCCATACCCGTTCCGACAATGGAAGAGTCCGTAATAAGTAGAGGCACTGCCTGACGTTGCATGTTAGAACCCATGAGGGCACGGTTAGCATCATCATTTTCAAGGAAAGGAATCATGGATGTCGCTACAGAGAATATCTGCTTTGGAGAAACGTCCATTAAATCAATGGTTCCTGCTTCCATCTCAATAATATGTTCTCGGTCACGACCCGTTACTAATTTATGTACAAAATGTCCCTCTTCATCAAGGGGTTCATTCGCCTGTGCAACACGGTACATTTCTTCTTCATCTGCCGTTACGTAGATGATATCTTCTGTAACTACCGGCACGCCACTTGATTTGTCAATCAAACGATACGGTGCTTCAATAAAACCATATTCATTGATTCGCGCATAAGTCGCAAGGGAGTTAATCAACCCGATATTCGGACCTTCAGGCGTTTCAATCGGACACATACGTCCATAATGGGAGTAATGGACGTCACGGACTTCAAAGCCCGCACGCTCACGGCTCAAACCACCGGGACCAAGCGCTGATAAACGTCGCTTATGTGTCAATTCACCCAACGGGTTTGTTTGATCCATAAACTGAGACAACTGTGAACTACCAAAGAACTCTTTAATAGATGCCGTCACAGGACGAATGTTGATCAAAGATTGAGGTGTAATACCCTCAGGATCTTGAATCGTCATACGTTCACGCACAACACGTTCCATACGAGATAATCCGATACGGAATTGGTTTTGCAACAACTCACCAACAGCACGAATACGACGATTACCCAAATGGTCAATGTCATCCTTCTCACCAACACCATATTCTACAAGCATATTGTAGTTAATGGATGCCATAATATCCTCTTGGGTGATATGCTTTGGCACCAAACGATGCATGTTTTTGAACAATTGCTCTTTCAATTCTTCTGCATTCGTATAAGTATCAACGAGTTCCTTCAACACAGGATAATATACCTTCTCGTGAATTTTCAAGTCTTCAATATCAAAATCAATATATTCATGAATATCCACAGCAAGATTGCTTAGCACCTTCACTTTTCTATCTTCAACAGTCAAGTATACATAAGGTACTGCTGCATTTTGAATACGAATCGCATCTTCCTTGGTTACAACGCTTCCCGCAGCAGCCATTACTTCACCTGTGTGACGATTGACAACATCATACGCCAACACATGTCCAGTAATACGACTCAAGAAAGCTAACTTTTTATTAAATTTGTAACGTCCGACTTTTGCTAAATCATAGCGTCTAGGGTCAAAAAACATGGAGTTCAATAAGGACTCTGCGCTTTCAACTGTTGGTGGTTCACCCGGTCGAATCCGTTTGTAAATTTCAATCAACCCTTCTTCATAAGAAGTCGAGCTATCTTTATCCAAACTTGCGAGAATCTTTGGTTCTTCACCGAACAAGTCGATGATTTCCGCATTTGTGCCTATACCTAATGAACGAATCAATACAGTAACAGGTACTTTACGTGTTCTGTCCACACGTACATAAAAAATATCATTTGAGTCGGTTTCATATTCAAGCCATGCTCCACGATTCGGTATCACTGTTGCTGAATACAACTCTTTACCGATCTTATCATGATCAACTGCATAGTAGATGCCCGGTGAACGGACAAGCTGACTAACAATAACACGTTCTGCACCATTGATGATGAACGTTCCCGTATCTGTCATCAAAGGTAAGTCGCCCATAAAAATCTCATGTTCGCTGATTTCATCCTTTTCTTTGTTCACTAAGCGCACACGTACTTTAAGAGGTGCAGCATATGTTGCATCTCTCTCCTTACATTCATCAATTGTGTACTTGGCTTCTTCGTTGAAAGAAAAGTTGACGAATTCCAAACTTAGGTTACCGGTATAATCCGTGATTGGGGAAATATCACGAAAAACTTCGCGTAATCCTTCATCCAAGAACCAGTCATAAGAATTCTTTTGAACTTCGATCAGATTTGGCATGTCAAGGACTTCTTTTTGCTTGGAGAAACTCATTCGAGTACTAACTCCACCGTCGATAGGTTTGATCCTATTTTTTTCCATAGTTAATGATTCACCCCTTGGCTATATAATAATCTTCATCTAGTTAAGCTCATAGATAGTAAAAATGAGCATACAATTCCATACTGACGCATTATCAAATCATATCATAGTCTGTCAAGTCTGTCAATAATTTTTTTTAGCATTTTCTAAAATTTCTATCACTCGATCGCAATACCTGTCGAATTCAGGGTCTTCCTCTTGCAACTCCGCATGTTCCAATACATAATCAATCGTCTTTTTGATTCCTTGATCAAATCGAATCGTCGGAACAAAATCCGGAACCAGTCGTTTAAGTTTACTATTATCAAAAACGACAGTATTCGCCTTATCTCCAAGAAGTCCCCCTCTAAAATCGTAATCCCCCACTGCATCCAGAAAGTCCGATGTAACATAATACGGCTTCAGTTCAACGCCTAACGCTTTGGCTATAGCTGTATAGATTTGATTCCATGTCAAGGATTCGTCCGATGTAATTTGTACAGCTTCGCCAATGGCATGAATATTGCCCAACAGTCCTATAAACCCTTTAGCAAAATCCACATTGTGAGTCATCGTCCAAAGAGCTGTTCCGTCTCCATGAATGAGAACAGGCTTGCCTTCCAACATTCGCTTTGCTACTTGCCAAGATCCCTTATCCCCATGAACACCCAATGGAATTCTACGTTCATCGTATGTATGACTTGGGCGTACAATCGTTATGGGAAATCCTTCTTCACGGTATTTTTCCATCAAATACGCTTCACAGGCAATCTTATTCCTAGAATACTCCCAATATGGATTAGATAAAGGTGTTCCTTCCGTGATACGGTAATCTGATAACGGCGTTTGATAGGCACTGGCCGAGCTGATAAAAACAAATTGATTCGTCTTACCCTGAAATAAACGATAATCCCGTTCCAAATGCTTTGGAACAAAGGCAATAAAGTCTGCTACAACATCAAATTGCAACCCTTCGAGCTGCTTTGTCATAAACACCTCATCATTAATATCGCCAGTAATATGATGCAAATTTTTACCGGACAGCCCCTTTGTACGATTGCCTCTATTTACCAAATACAATTCATGCCCAGCCTCCAGTAATTGTCGGCTAATCGCCATACTTATTGTTCCCGTTCCACCAATTAATAAGATCTTCATCCTTGCTTCCTCCTTCTTAATCTTGCCTAGGTCTGTTAAGTAGAGAATTGCTCTTGTCTATACATACTAAATCGAATCACGAAAGCTGTCAATGTATACACAACTTTTTTCATTTATAATTCAATACAAAAAAAGAGCTTTGCTAAGCAAAACTCTTTTTTATTAAAACCGTTATTATTTAACTGTTGCAGTAGCGCCTACTTCAGCTAATTTAGCTTTCATAGCTTCTGCTTCGTCTTTAGCAACTGCTTCTTTAAGTACTTTAGGAGCGTTATCAACTAATTCTTTCGCTTCTTTAAGACCTAAACCAGTGATTTCACGAACAGCTTTGATTACTTTAACTTTTGAAGCACCAACTTCAGTTAACTCAACGTCAAATTCAGTTTTTTCTTCAGCAGCGCCTTCAGCACCACCTGCTGCTGCTACCATAACGCCAGCTGCTGCAGATACACCAAATTCTTCTTCACATGCTGTTACTAAGTCGTTTAATTCTAATACAGATAATTCTTTGATTGCATCGATTAATTCTTGAGTTGTTAATTTTGCCATTATATTGCACCTCCGATTATATTCTTATTCTTCTGTTGTTTCTTCAGCAGGAGCTTCTGCTTCAGCAACTTCTTCTTTAACTACGCCACTTGCAAGGGCAGCAGCTGTTTCATGACCTTCTTCTTCCATCTTATCTGCGATAGCTTTAGCTGTACGAGCAAATGCAGAGATTGGAGATTTGAAGCTTCCAAGCAATTTGGAAAGTAATTCTTCGCGAGATGGTACAGAAGCAACTTTTACGATACCTTCAGCATCGAATAATTCACCGTCTACAACACCTGCTTTGAATTCAAGCGCTTTCATGTCTTTAGACATGTTCTTAAGCACACGTGGACCTGCTGTTGCATCATCATAACTGATTGCAAGAGCACTTGGGCCAGCTAATTCTTCGTTCAATTGAGCGAAATCTGTTCCTTCAAAAGCAAAACGCATCATTGTGTTCTTATATACTTTGTAAGTAACGTTTGCTTCACGAAGTGCTTTTCTTAAAGTTGTATCTTGTTCTACTGTTAAACCACGGTAGTCAACAAGTACAACGGAACTTGCACCTTCAAGATTTTCTTTGATCGCTTGCACGACTGTTTGTTTTTGTTCAACTTTTGGCACTGTTACACCTCCTTGATGTTAATACGTCTTTCTTAATCTATAGAGAAAGACGATGGCTTCACCTGTCACCAGGATGTTCCTATAAAATAAAAAAACTCTTCCTGCGCATGGAAAAGAGTCCTAACATAATCGTTATGATCTCCTCGGTAGGTTGCATGCGTTACGCCACTTGGCACCTACTGTCTGCGGCAGTGTTTTAAATCCTTAGACAGTATAGCAAAGCTCTATGCTTCTGTCAAGAGTTATTTTATGCAGTATTGCTTTTATTCATTTTTGACATCCCTATGGATGACTCAACGAACAAAAGAATAAGGCGATAACGACAATGGGACAGCCGATTACCGCCTTGATTGTTCTTGGAAGTTACTACTCTTCTACACGAGTTGAGTTGATTTTGATACCAGGACCCATAGTAGAAGCAATGTTAACACTGCGAAGGTATTTACCTTTTGCAGCAGCTGGTTTTGCTTTTATAATTGCACTCATTAATGTGTGGAAGTTGTCCATTAATTTTTCTGAACCAAATGATACTTTACCAATTGGTACATGGATAATGTTTGCTTTATCAAGACGGTACTCAATTTTACCGGCTTTGATATCTTGAACAGCTTTGGTTACATCCATTGTTACTGTTCCTGCTTTTGGGTTAGGCATGAGACCTTTTGGACCAAGGACACGACCTAAACGACCAACAACACCCATCATGTTTGGTGTCGCAACAACGACATCAAAGTCCAACCAACCTTCGTTTTGGATTTTAGGTACTAATTCTTCAGCACCTACGAAATCCGCACCGGCTTCTTCAGCTTGAGTCGCTTGCTCGCCTTTAGCGAAAACAAGAACACGAACCTTTTTACCTGTACCGTGTGGTAATACAACCGCACCACGAACTTGTTGATCAGCATGACGACTATCAACACCCAATTTAATGTGTGCTTCAACAGTTTCGTCGAATTTAGCCTTTGCTGTATCTATTACTAAACTTAAAGCTTCTTCTGGATCATACAGTTTTGTACGGTCTACAAGTTTGGCCGTTTCTGTATATCTTTTACCTTTATTCATTCAAAATTCCTCCTTGTGGTAATATCGGGAGTTTCCCTCCCACACAAATACGATCTATTCTCCGACGATAACGCCCATGCTTCGGCAAGTCCCTGCAATCATACTCATAGCTGATTCAATGTTTGCTGCATTGAGGTCAGGCATTTTGATTTCAGCGATTCTACGAAGGCTTTCTTGGCTAATTGTCGCAACTTTATCTTTTTGTGGTACACCTGAACCGGATTTAATATTACATTCTTTTTTGATAAGAACGGCAGCCGGTGGTGTTTTTGTGATGAAGCTAAAGCTTCTATCTTGGTATACAGTGATGACAACGGGGATAATCATCCCAGCATCTTTTTCTGTACGTGCATTAAATTCTTTTGTAAATTGCACAATATTCACACCATGTTGTCCAAGAGCAGGACCAACTGGTGGAGCTGGAGTAGCTTTACCAGCAGGAATTTGCAATTTAATCATTCCTGTAACTTTTTTCGCCATTGTAAGCGCACCTCCTGAATTTTCCTAAAAAAAGCTTTTATGACATTTTTTGAATTTTGGCGTATTCCAACTCTACCGGTGTTTCTCGTCCAAAAATAGAGAGGTTTACGATAACAGTTCGTTTATGATCATGGATTTCTTTGATGACTCCGACAGATCCTTCAAACGGTCCGTCTACAACAGTAACGGTGTCTCCAAGTTCAACAAACAATTCGACAACCTGCAAATCGATACCCATTCCACGTATCTCAGCTTCAGACAACGGCACCGGTTTAGAACCAGGACCGACAAAGCCGGTAACACCACGTGTATTTCGAACAACATACCAAGTTTCATCGTTCATATGCATTTTCAACAGGACATATCCCGGGAAAAGCTTCTTCTCGACTTCTTTCCTGGTACCGTTCTTATCTTCAAACACACTGTGTAATGGAACGATGACCTCTAGAATCTGATCTTGAAGTTTACGATTCTCAATCAGTTTCTCAATATTTGCTTTTACTTTGTTTTCATAACCCGAATAGGTATGAACCACGTACCACTTAGCTTCTTCTGCCATAGTAACCACCTTTTATAGATTTCCTAGTATAAGATCAAAAATAACGAACTGGAACCCTGCATCGATACCGGCAATAACCGCACCGATTAACAGAGTAATGATGATAACAGTATACGTCTGCTTTGTTATCACCTTGGGTGTCGGCCAAACAATCTTCTTGAATTCAGCACGAACCCCTTTGAAAAAACCAACTTTCTTAGCGTTTGCCTTAGCGTTTGCTTCTCCCATTGATTCACTTCCTTTTCTTCTGCAACATACCACCTCAGAACGAGTTATTTCGTTTCTTTGTGTAATGTATGAGCTTTACAGAATTTGCAGTATTTTTTTGTTTCTAAGCGTTCCGGATGCGCTTTCTTATCTTTGGTCATGTTGTAATTTCTGTTCTTGCACTCCGTACACTCTAAAGTAATCTTTACACGCACAACTTCCACCTCCACTTAGTCTAATCAAGCTGTTTATTGACTCCCTTGCGAGGAAATTCCCACAAAAAAAAAGAGCCCTCTAAACGTGCAACTAACAATTTATCACACTTCGGCTCAGTTGTCAAGTATATTGTGTTGCAATCTTATTTTTTTGAATCAAAAAACGAATCTCTGATAGATGCTTGTTGTTTATTGTATGTTTTATAATAGTTCGTGACTGCTTTTTTATTGGTTCTAAAACTTTTCACTTCATCGCGCATCCCTTTTGATACTACTTTGAAACGTTCATTATTCCGTTCTTCCTGCACACGTATCTCTACATTCAACGCCCCTATTTCTTTAATCAGCTGTTGCATCTGATTAATTTGATTCCGATACAACTCCGGCGAGCGTTCCAAATAATGACGGATTCGTTCGTAAGTAGGTTCAAATCCTTGATCCACTTGCAAGATAGCATCAATGCGAAATTGTTTGTTCTTAATGATATTATTAAATCTACGCAAATCAAGATGCTCTTTGTCTTTCAAAAGAGCATCTTGTTGCTTTGTATAGTCAATAATCTCTAAAAGATTCTTCTTCTTCTTCTTCAAGCCGGTAATGAGTATATCCAGCGTTGTGGTTACATCATTCATAATTGCACCTTCTATAAGGAAACATCGACTGTTCCACCTTTATGTGGTGTTACGCTCGCTTCCATCACTTTTGTAGATTCCATCATTCGAATAAGATTGGCTCCATTTTGTTCCATCATATCCTTTACCTTACCGGCCACAGCTACACTTGCCTGCCCGCGAATCTGTCCTTGATGCATGGCTGTTGATAATGCCGCAATATCCATAGTAGCCTCCTTTACCTGTCAGTGTTATATCGCCATCTACAGGGCTTGCTTTTCTACATTTCGATTTTTCGCTTTATCCATCGCTTCTTTCCATGTATCACGGAAGTCGCGCAACAAGCTAATAACTTCTTCAACAATGGCGCCATCTTTTTGTATATTCGCTTCAATAAGACGTCTATGCATATAATCATACATCAATTCCAGATCATCCGCAACTGCATATTGATGATCTAATGAGGCAATAAATTCTAGTACAATATCTTGTACACGTATGATTTTATCATGCGCCGTCTTAACATCCCCATTCTCTATGGCAATCACCGCTTGATTTCCAAATTTGATGGCACCGTTATATAACATAAGCGTTAATTCTTCCGGTGAAGCTGTTAATATGGAATTCTGTTGAATTTTTGCAAAAGGGTTCTTTGTCATGTGGATTTCCTCCTAAATTTATAACGCTGAAAGTTGCTGTGATAACCAATCTCCAGTGGAATTGCTTTTTTGTATTGCCTGCTCCATAGCCGTGAATTGATTATAATAACGTTGTTCCACCATATTAAGCCGATCTTCCAATTGAGCAATACGGTCATCATACTCATCTACTTTTTTATCCATTGCCTTATCTTCGAAGAAGGTAAGGGCACTACTGGTCGTTGACGATTTCATACGTTCCGCCATACTATCATAGAGTTTCGTCCCAATCTTGGTGAAAAATTCCATCACTGCATCCGGATCATTCTCAATGGCATCCCGTAACTCATTCTCTTTTAAACTATACAACGTATCGTCTTCATCACCTTGTATATGAAGCATTCCATTTTCTGTATAACTCCCTGTCACAATTCCCAAATCCGAAAGATATTGATAGTCCAGGCCCTCTACATCCACACCGGATGACAACGTAAGGGTCGAACGCATCTCACTACGAATACTTGTTAATGTATCATCTCGACGCAATAAAGAATCTTTGATTTTGTTCTCCCACAATTCAACTTCTTTATCTGTCATCGCTTCTTTTTCTTCATCGGTAAGGGGTTTATATTTTCTAGCCGAATCCGCACCAATTTTCGTGTTCATGGTATCAAGGATTTCATTATACTTAAGAATAAAATCCTTAACACTATCATAGATAGCATCGGTATCTTGATTAACCGTTACAGTAGAGGTTCCTGAGTCAGCAAGAATATCAAAGGATAATCCATTAACCGTAACCTCATTGCTAGCCGAAGACAATTCCGTTCCATTATACTTAAAGGATGCATCTTCACCAGCTGCTGCTAAAGTCACACCATCTACACCAAACCCAGCACCTGCAAGACCCATAGCATCTACTAATGATTGCGCTTCTGCCGTATCTGCTTTAATAGCTAATTGAACATCCGCACCCGTTTTTGTTGATGATACAAAAAAACGTCCGTAGGTTTCATCATAACTCATATTTAAATCCAAGTCTAAGTCTTTAACCTTCGACATGACCGTTGCAATGGTATCATCTTTCGTAATCGTAACTTCTTCAAAATTGACTAAATCACCATCTCCATTATATTGAGGAGCGCCTGTAGTCCCCAATCTAAGAGTCACAGGATTTTCTCCATCAAAAGTAATAAGCTCACTCATTTTTGTTGCTTTTGTTGCTTTTGTTCCATCTGATGTTAAAGATACTTGCTTGGAACTCGTCAACGAAGAGTTCTTAGCCATATTCATTATTTCAATACTATGACTGCCTCGAACGGCTCCCGTTGACGTATTCATGGATATAACACTCTCATTGGAACTTTTAACACTCTTTTGACTATAGGTTCCACTTGACTTAAACTTGAACAAGTCATCTTTATAGAACGAATACAACTTCGTATTCATCTCAGACCATACTTCTTTCTTCCATTCGGCTTTTGTCTTATCCTTCTCTACATTTTCAACCTTCATACGCTCGACTTTCATTAAATCTTTAATAATGCTCTGCGTATCCAGTCCTGATGCTAAACCGGTAAATTGTATGCCCATATCGGCACCTCCTTTATTGAATTATCTACTAAACGTTATCGCTTTTCATCAACAAGAATACCTGCCACTTCCCACATATGCGCAACCATATCTAAGACCTTCTCCGAGGGAATCTCTCGAATTACGGTATCATCTTCTGTATTAATGACTTTCACCAAGATTTGCTTCGTTGCATCATGAATCGAGAACTCTAAGCGACGATCAAAGGTTCTAATATGTTTATTCGCTTTCTCAATCGCTTGAATCACTTCATGCTCATTCTGTACACGACGTTCCTCCGCTGATGCTTGTCCTTCTTGATGATTCAGTTCCATATTCTTAGTCACTGAATTATCTACACGTACTGCGTCTTCCACTGCAACATCCGTATTGCCTGTAGCGGGTTTGTTTTGTGATGCCGGATAACCGGATTGTGAACCCATTGAATCGATTCTCATGATACAACCTCCTTGTCTGTCATTTCTATAGTATATATCGGCATGTACCGTGGAGACTTTAGCCTACACAAAAACAAAATGAAGAAAAAAGACCCAATCCGAAGATTGAGTCTCATTAGTATAAAAGCAATATACGAATAACTTATCGTAGCAATTGCAGAACACCTTGAGGTGCTTGATTCGCTTGCGCTAACATAGATTGAGCAGCTTGTGCAAGAATATTATTCTTTGTATATTCCATCATTTCTTTAGCCATATCTACGTCACGAATACGAGATTCAGATGCTTGAAGATTTTCAGCAGATGTATCAAGGTTCGCAATAGTATGCTCTAGTCTATTTTGTACTGCACCAAGTTTCGATCTTTCAGTAGATACGCTTTCAATAGCTGTTTCTATCGTAGTAATTGCAGATTTTGCATCATCTACACTAGATACATTTAGTGCATATTCTTTAGCAGTATCATTTGTAACTTCATCACTGGATGAGAATCCTGCTGATGCACTTGCTGATGAAATACCTAATGCCAATGCTCTCATATCTTCAATTGCCAAATTCAAATCTTGATGCTCATTTGCTCCTACTTGGAATGATAACGAACGATCTTCTGTTACAGCCGGTGTAATAACTTGTGGTTTTGTTACCACATCTTTTGTCTCTGTTTCAAAAGTGAATGTTCCTTCGATCTTACCATCATTATTAGTACCTGTATCTGCTGTTGGTGTAAATGAAAAGGAAATACCATCCTGATCATAATTTAATGTCTCTCCAACAGCTAATGAGAAAGTTGTTGCTGACAATAATGTTCCAGAAGTTCCACCGTCATATACTTTTGCCGTAAAAGTTTTTGCACTTTCATCCCATGCAATATCTAAAGTATCCGCACCCACTAATATATCAGATGTACTATCAACTGTTATGTCAAATGCAGCTGGAGTAGCATCAGCATTTGTACCAGTAATTGTCAACGGCGTCTTTTCTGCCACAGATGTATGAGTTCCTGTTACACTACTTCCAATTGTAGCCAAATTTAATTCAACAGATGCGCCATCTGCCCAATCCTCTACATCCGCTCCTGTAAACGAGAACGCCACACCTTGATTATCGTATGTATATGTATCTGTCGCCGCATCAAAAGAAACTAAGTCTGCATTTACAGCCAAGGTTTGAGTTCCATCATCAGCCGCAATATCCACAGTGAAATCATCACCACTTTTTGTAATGGTAATTTTATTACTTGCACTTGTATCAATATTACTCCAATTAAGATTATTATCAGCTTTTCCTGTCATTTTAATGTCAAACTCAGCTGCATTTGAACCATCGCTCCATGTAATGGGCTCAGCACCTGCTGAAACTGTTTGATCAATCATTTTTGTTACAGATACAGTAGTCGCCGGAGTCGTCACCGCTGCAGACGTTTCATATTCTGATGATAAATCACCATTTAACAATGCACGTGTATTAAACTCTGTTGTATTACCGATTCTATTAATTTCTGAAGTTAATTGATTAATTTCTTTTTGAATTTCACTTCTATCTGAATTAGTATTTGTATCTGTGGATGATTGAACCGCTAACTCTCTCATTCTTTGAAGAATGTTTTGAGTTTCATTTAAGGCACCTTCAGCTGTTTGAACTAACGATATCGCATCTTGTGAATTTCGAGATGCTTGTGTCAAGCCTTTGATTTGGCCACGCATTTTTTCCGAAATCGCTAAGCCGGCTGCATCATCACCTGCACGGTTAATTCTGTAACCGGATGATAATTTTTCCATTGATTTAGATTGTGCTGAATTTACAATCCCCATTTGACGGTGAGTGTTCATTGCCATTAAGTTATTATTAATTCTCATAATTGTTTCCTCCTTGAGTTTTGTGTGATTGTGAGCTTCCTTTCTCACAAGTTATCTATATCAACTTTTCTCCCGGGTTGTGAAAAGTTCATATCAAAATTCTGATTATCGAGTAACAAAAAAGACGATTATGTCCTTCGTTATCCTAACGAGTCCACAATCGTCCTGATTGTTTGCACTATTAATCTAATTGTTTTTGTGCCTCATACACTTCGCCGCGGGTTATCTTAACCTCGCGTGGTGCATCAATAGCTAGTCTCAAATCACCTTTTTCTGATTTGATGACTTTAACTTTAATATTGTCATTCAAGACAACATATTCGCCTGGCTTCCTACCTATTACTAGCATATTTGATCCCCTTTCAAGCACTGTCCTTGTGCTCTCCATTCAACTGAATAGTTACTCGTTATAGTTCTTTTTGTCTATCTCATTATAGTTCTTTAAACCTATGGTCACGCCACAAAAAAAACGAGTTAATACGACCTATACTTCTTGCCTCCTGCAAGATGCCTAAGTCCTATTAACTCGTCCATGAGATTTACTATTCCTTTGTACTATATATATCGGACGTCTTATCCAATACTTTAGTCTTTTCTAAAAAAATTATACACTTTTTTTCACCTCTTTGCAATGACCATATATAAAATTTTTGTATATAGAAAATGCCTCGACGCAAGTCGAGGCATAAATATGATTCATTCTTGAATGTTCAGTGATTATCGAAGCAATTGTAGCACACCTTGAGGTGCTTGATTTGCTTGTGCTAACATAGATTGAGCAGCTTGTTGAAGAATGTTATTCTTAGTGAATTCCATCATTTCTTTAGCCATATCAACGTCACGAATACGTGATTCAGACGCTTGAAGGTTTTCAGCAGATGTATCTAAATTCTTGATTGTGTGCTCTAGTCTGTTTTGAACCGCACCAAGTTTAGCTCTTTCTTCAGAAACCTTTGTGATTGCATTGTTAATAGTTGTTACAGCCGAAGAAGCTGCGTCAGCAGATGTAATATCAACCGCATCAACATTTAAAGCGCTAGCGCTCATTTCATTGATGCTTACATCTAAAGTTTGATTTTCATTTGCACCAATTTGGAATTGAATAGAATTATCTACATCAGTTGTTGTTGTAGTAGTTGTCGTTACCGTATCAAACATCATTTCTAAATCCATTGTAACAGCTTCATCTACTGTAAAATCGAAACTAATTCCATGTGCATCATAATTGATTGCAGTTGTTGCAGCCGTTGCAGCTGTAAAGTCTTCTGATACCACAGTATTGCCATCTTTATCAAGCAATTCAACAGTTATTGTATTCGTTGCTGTATCTAGTCCAGCAGCAGTAATTTTAATACCTTCTACTGAATCAATAAAATCAGCAGCCGTGTTATCTACAGTAATACCTGTTGCACCAAATTGACCAAAATCAGTAGAACCAGCACCTAATGTCTGAGTATAATCACTCTTCGTTCCTACAGTAGCAGCAGTTAAATCAACGTTACCAGCAGCACCTGGATCATATGCTGTAAGATCAATTGTTAAGTTAGCTCCATCAGTAAAATCAGCTAATTCATCCGCATCAATCGAAAAAGTTACACCGTTTGCATCATAAGTGTATACATTATTAGCTTCGTCAAACGCCATTGCATCATTACTTATCGTTAAAATTTCTCCGTCTGAATCTTGAGCTGTAATATCTACTAATATATCACTACCACTTCGTTCAATTTTTATAGTATTGGTTTGTGTTGTATCAATATCCCAAGAAAATGGGTTTCCAGCAGTTGTCGTTGTTGCTGCAAATGCAACTTGATTATCTGTACCCGTGCCATCTGCCGCATTATTTATAGTAGGAGTATCTCCTGATAATCCTGTCCAAGTTGTACCAGCTGCAAATGATGGAACATAATCAGCAGACTTAGCTACAGTTTTAGATACAGTTGTACCTGAAGCAACTTTTGCTAAATCACCATTTAAAAGTTTTCTAGTATTGAATTCTGTTGTATCAGAAATTCTATCAATCTCTTCTGTCAACTGATCAATCTCATTTTGAATCGCAGTACGGTCAGCACCTACGTTTGTATCATTGGCAGATTGTACTGAAAGTTCTCTCATACGTTGAAGAATTGCTTGTGTTTCATTCAAAGCACCTTCAGCTGTTTGAATGAGCGAGATACCATCTTGCGAGTTTCTAGAAGCTTGATTCAAACCTCTAATTTGGCCTCTCATTTTTTCAGAGATTGCAAGACCAGCAGCGTCATCACCAGCACGGTTGATTCTGTAGCCTGAAGAAAGCTTTTCGATAGACTTTGCTCCCGCATTTTGGTTAATTCCTAATTGACGGTGAGTGTTCATTGCCATAAGATTGTTATTAATTCTCATAATAAATTCCTCCTTGAATTTTCATTGAGTGTGATCGGCGTCCATGCCGAGTCAACAGTTGCGCAACTGTTGTCTTATAATAATAGTTGCAAGACTTTACGTCTTGTTGTGCAAGACCTCTTGTCTTGCTACATCATATATATCGGATAACAGTTCAAGGACCTTAACTCTTTTTCTAGTTTTTTTTACTTTTTTCGAAAACTCTTTATTGAAAGCTGAAATCCCTTGAAATCTGAGGCTTCACATTCTTCACAAAGATGTATTATCTTTTGCGCGCCTTTTGATGCCGGCTCTATGTTTCAGTCTTTCGTTACCGTCCATGCCTTGGCATCAACCTTAGCGCATAAGATATTACATCGTCCCCTTTATACTAAAAAAGAACTGCCTTCGCAGTTCTCTCCTTATCATACGAAACAAAGATGTATTGTCTTTTGCGCGCCTTTTGATGCCGGCTCTGGGTTTCACTCTTTCGTTACCGTCCATGCCCTGGCATCAACCTTAGCGCATAAGATATTACATCGTCCCCTTTATACTAAAAAAGAACTGCCTTCGCAGTTCTTCTCCTTATCATACGAAACAAAGATGTATTGTCTTTTGCGCGCCTTTTGATGCCGGCTCTGGGTTTCACTCTTTCGTTACCGTCCATGCCCTGGCATCAACCTTAGCGCATAAGATATTACATCGCCCCTTTCATTAAAAAAGAACTGCCTTCGCAGTTCTCTCCTTATCATTCAAAACAAAGATGCATTGTCTTTTGCGCGCCTTTTGATGCCGGCTCTGGGTTTCACTCTTTCGTTACCGTCCATGCCCTAGCATCAACCTTCGCGCAAAAAACAATACATCGCCCTTCTTATTTCTTCCCAAACAAATCTTTCAATGCTTGCGTTCCTTTATCCGAGGACGCTGCTGCCGCCTTATTCTCATCTTGTATTTGAAGATATATTTCCTTCCGATGAATGGCTATCTGTCTAGGCGCATTAATTCCTAATTTAATTTGATCGCCTTGAATGGATATAACTGTTATTTCAATTTGATCACCAATCATGATACTTTCGCCAACGCGTCGTGTCAAAGCCAGCATATTACACACCTGCTTCCTTTAATTTCATAATTTGTTCATACAGATTATGACGTACGCCATACACTTCATCTTGCACGATCACTTGACAGCCTTTTTTATTTACTTGGTTAATCAAAACGGGTGCCCTCAAATTCGTTGTCATCGATTCAATATTATCCGGAATAACAACAATTGTATATATCTCCAGGGATTCTTGACTCTCTAATTGTAACGATTCTATCTCTTCATCATCCACTTCCGGTGTATAGTCAGGAAACCATGTTAATGGATTGATCATTGGCAAGCACAGCTTTTCATCCTGTAAAGACTGCAACCAAACAAAGGGCGTTCCCTCTTCTTGGTTATCATATAACAAAACAAACTGCTTCTTATCCGCAAATCCAAAAATACCTTCTTCAAAGGTTATGACTTTATCTTCATTAATAGTCACTGTTCCAAAATGACGTGTTGCTATTTCCATGTCTCCACTCCTTTATATGATGATTAGGTCGACAAAAGCATCTAGTTGAACTTTCATATACAATATATTGTTACGAACGCTTCTACGTAATCTGTATATTGTATATGAATTTAGTGAAACTTGCTTTTTTCGGGCTAATCATATGATGATTAGGTCGACAAAAGTATATAGTTGAACTTTCATATACAATATAGTGTTACGAACGCTTCTACGTCATCTATATATTGTATGTGAATTTAGTGAAACTTGCTTTTGACGCCCTAATTATATGATGATTGTTAATCTACCTATCTACTATCGCAAGAAATCCAACAAAGTATTTTGAATCACTTTACTACTTGATGCTAACGCTGCATTATAAATGACCTCTTGAGCAGAGAATTTTATTAATGTCTCTGCCACATCAACATCTTCATTCTCCGACAATAAATCCGTAAAATTTAGTTCATCCTCATCCAATCGACTCAATGTCAAGTTTAATCGATTCACTTTACCGCCAATCTTCGCCTGTACATTAGAATTATTTTCTATATACTCATTGGTTGTTGTAAGCATTTTGCCATACGACTCACCTAACAAATCCTTTTTCAATTCATTCATCATCTCCGGATCACCCGCAGCCGGATTTGATTCTATACTGTTGGTTTGTTTTACTATTTCTTCCAAATCACGAATCATATCCGGGCTAAAGACATCCCCACCCATCACATTCACTTGGATACCTTGGCTATAGGAAATTTGATAATCCATTGCTTCTTCTGAAACTGTATACACATCACCTGTCGTTATATTTGTACTATCAAAAAAATGATCCGGCTTCAAATCGTTCTTGGCAAATCCGTCTTTCTGATAGGTTACGTCAAATCCTGCCGGAAAATCTGCTTCCAAAGTTCCTTGATCCCCAGCATTAAAAATCAATTCCCCGGTATCCTTAAGAAGATGTACCGTTGGCGGAACTGTAGATGCCGGTTCGTAAGCAAGAGGCGTTGACGATGTTGAATCAATAACTTCAACGGTGTAGCCGGATCCAATCATATCCGACGCTAAAGATGTGCCATCTGTCACTCCCGAATATCCTAAACGAATTCTAGATACCTCATGAATTGCCGGACCTGTTCCATTATCATACACACGTTTCACAGTCTCCATATCCGAAGCATCAAAATGCTCTGTAATTGCATAACTATCTGTAGACGGTTTATCAAAAGCCAAGGCTTTATCTGTTTGATAGCCCCCAAATACATACCGGCCTGCATAAGAAACATTGGCCTCATTGACAATTTGATCTTTCAATTCAGAAATTTCCGTTGCAATACTGGCCCTATTCTCTGCTGTAAGGGTTCCCGTCGCTCCTTGGTTTGCTAAAGCGTTGATTCGCTTTAGCATATCCGTTGTATTTGTAATCGCTTGCTCTGTAATCTCCAACCAGCTTAAGGCATCTTTAGCATTCGTCTTATATTGTGCTATTTCAGCGACATTCGTCCGTAATTTTAGCGCACGTGCTGCCACAATCGGATCATCTGAAGGTTTTTGTATCTTTTTACCGGATGACATTTGTTCGTCATATCTCGCCATCACCTTACGATTTCTGTTCAAATTTAACAAAATATTATTGGTCATCATTGAATTTGTAATTCGCATCTGTTCGTCACATCCTTTATCTTATTAAACACCCATTTGATTAATGGTCACGTCATATATTTCATCAAAAACGCTCATAACCTGCGCCGACATATTATAGGCCTGTTGAAAACGTATAAGATTGGTTGCTTCTTCATCAAGATCTACGTCCGAAACAGACAATCGTTGATTTGTAACCATATGGATTAGCTGTTCTTGACCCGTTTTAAAACTTCCGACTTGTTTCGTATCAATACCTAATTCACTAATCAAACCTTGCATAAAATTATCCGGCACACCTTTTTGAAACATCGTTGTATCATGTCTCAAATCAATTATATCCAGAATCAAATCATTGGCACTCTCGCCATCCGATGTTTTATACTTCGTCATAAGCAAATCGGGATTATCCATAAGATCCGGATTGACTTTAAAATTATCCACTGTTAAGGCATCATAGGAGGACGGATTTGTCAAATCCAAAGGTGGCGTTCCGGTATACCCTTCATATACGAACAACGGTACGCCTGAGCCATCATTGCCGGATTGCTGCAATGCATTGAATTCTTGGGCAATGGTTCGCACAAAGACATTCAATTGATTCATATAATGCGGCACACCTTTAAATGCCTTGTCATCACCAATACTCACTGAATTGTTAACAGGGGTATATGGCGTATCTAATGTCAATGTCATCTCACCGGTGGCATCATCATAGGTATATCCCGAGTAGCTCCTCTCAACACCATCAATTTTAATTGAACCGGACCCAGGAATATCATGACGACTCACCGGGTTTAATATCAAATTATTACCACTAACACCGGTAACCGTCGCATCAAAGGCATCATTATTATTCCCGTCTCGGATATCCAAATATCCTTTTAATTTACCGGTCAAATTCGGACTATCCGTACTTAAACGCTTACCTGATTTGAAGTAGACATCATATAAATCCACATTATCCTCCGGGTTATTAAAGTCATCCCGAGCCCTTACCTCAAGGTAGCTCGCTGTAGGGCCGTTGACTATTTCTTGACCGTTTATACTAATCCGCAAAGTCTCTTTGCCATTGACATCTTCATTAAATCGTACTTGAACACCTACTAACCCGGATAACTCATCAATAAGCAACATTCTTTGGTCACGAAGATCATTCGCACGGTTGCCTGTTAGTTCTAAGTTCCCGATTTGTTGATTCAACGTTGCAACCTGCTCTGACATAAAGTTTATCTGATCCACCGTTGTTTTGACGCCAAAATTTGCTTCGCTCTGTATGTCCCGGAATTGCGAGCTTATATCTGTTAAATATTGCCCAAAACTTTCATATGCTGTCAAAACATTGACCTTACTCGCATCATCTGAAGGATTTTTCGAAAGTCCTTGCAAGGCTTTGAAAACTTCGTCAAAATAGGCTGTAAAGCCGGAATCGGAAGGTTCATTAAACACTCGCTCCATTTGATTTAGCGCTTCTGCCTTCGCGGTATATGTTCCTAAATCCTTATTCATATCCCAATATTTATAATCCAAATATTCATTACGATGTTGCTTAATCATATCAATGGTTGATCCGGTCCCAACCATACCACGGTTCAAATTCGCCAATGGACGCGTTGCCTTTTGAACCCCATATTGTCTGCTATACCCTACTGTTTCGGCATTACTGATATTATGATTCGTTATATCCAAAGCGGTTCTAGCCGTGTAAAGGCCCTGTGTTGCCACGTTAAAACCAAAAAATGATGACCTCATAAGTACCTCCTTATTATCGTCCTACGACGCCTGTTTGTTCAATAACACGTCCAATCATATCATTTATTGTCGATACAACTCGCGCTGCTGCATTATATGCATGTTGAAAGGTAATCATATTCCCTAGCTCTTCATCACTCGAAACCCCCATAACAGAACTTCGTTGGTTATCTATCTGTGTAATCAATGTATGTTGATTGGACATCTCACTTCCTGCTACACTACCAAGATTCCCTACATTGGCTACAAAGTTATTATAGTAATCCACATAATCTAATTCACCTGAAGATGATGGGTCAAGTACAGAAAAAGGCTTCTGCCATTTATCTAAAATCGATTCTACAACTGAACTATCCCCATCATCACCCAACGTCTTACTTAGGGCTATTTTATTATAATCTAACAAGATATCTTTATTCACTTCTATATTTCCTGCAGAATATAAGGATACATCATTCGTGGGATCTTCAACATTATAATTACCGCTCCCATCATATCGATCCACATATTTACGGCTAAAGAGTTCGTACCCTTGTGTACCGTTTAAACCATAAGGTGCATTAGCTAAATCTAAGGCCCCCGCCGTATTAGGTGAAACAACATCATTAATCATAGTTACAACGCCATGTACCAAATTATCAAACTGAGCTTGTACCGTCATAATGGCCGATTTTTTCACTTCATCATTGAATACTGTCGCATCCTGCAAATCCGTATAATTAGCAGCGCGGCTTCCCCGACTCATAATCAATCCCTTGAGCTCTCCCTTGTTATTATCATATTGAGGTCCCGTCGGATTACTAAAGTTATAGACTTTTCTATATATAGGAGGTGTCGCTGTCGGATCTCCCATGTTCGGCCAGTAAGGGTCTACCATCGCACTTTTATTTTCAGCTTGAATAACGCCCATTTCATTAACATCCGTTGTCGTAACAAAAGGAACCCGTTCAACGCTTACCTGAACATTCCCCCGAGCATCTTCCTTATAATCCACATCCACCATATAGGACAATTCATCAAGTAGCTGATTGCGTTGGTCTCTATAATCATTCGCATGAGCACCCCCAACTTCATTGGAGCTAATCAGCTCATTTAATCGTTTGATTTCATGTCCGATATCATTGATTCGATCCACTTTATTCATAACTTCTGTGTTCATATTCACTTGATATTCTTGTAACTGCTGTGAAATTAAATTTGCTTTTTCAATAAAAAGAACAGCATTTTGGACCAAAGACCCACGAGTTTCCAACCCTTCCGGATGTTTGGATAACTCAGATAAGGATTCCCATAACCCATTCATGATTTTCGAAAAAGCCTCGCCTTCCGTCTCCCCCAGAATACTTTCCACTTCATCTACTGTCGTACTTTGTGCCGAGTAAAATCCATATCGACTATTTTCTTCTCTAAAGGCTGCATCTAAAAATTGATCTCGAACCTGTCGAATCACCTGAACATCGGTACCCGTCCCTAATTGCATAATACCTGTCGAGTTTCGACCAATTGTTTGATAACTGGTATCATTCATCAATACCTGTTGTTTAACATAGCCTTGAGTGTTCACATTAGCTAAGTTATGGGCCGTTGTCGTCAACCCTGTTTGATTGGCACGAAGAGCCGACATTGCTCTTGATAAACTGCTAATAGATGACATGTGACCACTCCTTTCTTCTCGTATTATTGTTTTGCATCAAAAAAGTTTACATTTTGAGAACCTTCATAGCGGTTCCCTTGCTTTTCATAGCCATTACCTGTATTTATATCATGAACACTTTGTATCGCATTCATTGTAAAGTTTACAAATTCTAAGGATTCTTTTAACAACTCTTTATTCAAATCATTCTTCACTCTGACTTGTTCTACAACAGTCATCATACGATTCGAAACATCTCGAAGCTTGGCCTGCTCTTCCTCTTGACCTGTTAATAGCTCAATCAATTGATGAATGGTCATTGACGAATTTTCTCTATTTGTAACTAAGCATACATCCTGAATTAACTGCATGCGTTTCTTCTCTAGACGCAAAAGACGCCCAGCTACACCTTGTTCATGATCCGTCAGTGTTTGTAGGCTGGGCACATCCCCTTTAATAATAACATCCTTTTTATTATCTGCCAATTGGAGAAGATCGTCATAACATCCTGTTGTCTCCTCTAATACATCCAATATTTCTTCAATCAAACTTGCCACTTAAGCACCTTCTTATCCAAGTTCACGACTTTGTTTCAATAATTTATCAGCAATCTGTGACGCACTGACATTATATTGACCTGCTTCGATTTGAGCTTTCACAGCACTGACTTTATCCATACGTACATCCGCTGTTTTGTCGACTTCTTTCTTTGCAACGGCTAAGTCTTTGGCAAGCGTCGATAAGGACACTTCATCCTTGGAGCC
Source organism: Vallitaleaceae bacterium (assembly GCA_965140555.1). Classification (GTDB taxonomy): domain Bacteria; phylum Bacillota; class Clostridia; order Lachnospirales; family Vallitaleaceae; genus UBA1351. Next base: position 1,072,704 of record OZ223259.1, read on the forward strand.
GGATACTGATAAATCGCCGTAAGTTTTAGTTGCCTTCTTACTCTTATATACCCCATTCAGATGATTTACTCCATCAATTCTCATTCTATTCACCGTCCTTTCAATTTCTTCATAATATGTATCGGACATGTGAGCCTATACCTTTACACCTAAGGCAAAAAAAGAAGACAACAATGACAATTTTTGTCACGTCGTCTTCCTCTATATGACACCGCCAACTAATTATCCCGATTAAAATAGCGCATTCTGTTAGCCGTATCTTTATTCACTTCTTTTTTCTCCCCAATAGGATTTGAGTTTTGTTTTTTCAAAGCACTGCTTAGTTCATTCACCGTTTCCTCTTTGCATGAATCACAAAACCGTCCGGTTCTTATTGTCTTACCACATTTCTCACATTCAATACCGATTGCACTGTCCTTGGAAAAGGTAAGACGTTCTTCACGAACCCATTGGCGAATTTGCCTCACCTCGACCTCACAAGTATCGGCAACCTCTCCGATAGACGCTTCCGGATTACGACGAATAAATTGTTTGACTTCTTTGAACTTTTCTTCTAATTCTTTCTTGCAGTGGGCACATATAGGTTGCCCTGATACATAGTTAAAGATACGACCACACATTATACAATTACGTACATCCAAATCACTGGACCTCCTTGCGTTCATTGTATCCCACCTCCTATAGCCATTGTCATAAAGTAAACCTCCGCTGCTCCATTTTCTTGTAGCGTTCTAGCACATGCATCTATTGTTGCACCTGTCGTATAGATGTCATCAATAAGCAAAATCCTTTTCCCCCGAATCACTGACTGACGTCTCGAAGGAATCCGGAAAGCGTCGCACATGTTCTTCTGACGCTCTTCATCATCCAGGAATTTCTGTGGTTTTGTATAGCGCAACCGATATAACACATTGGTATAGACAGGTATTCCAAATGCATCAGCCATAGGTCTCGCCAATATCTCAGCTTGATTATATCCCCGACCTAGGTAGCGTATAAAATGAAGCGGTACCGGAATAATCGCATCCACAATCCACAAATTTTGCTCTGAATAGAAATCTCTCATCATGTTTCCAAATTTTAGACCTATCCAAGTTCTACCTTGAAACTTGAGTCCTAACAAGCTATGTTTGATTGTTGCTTCATAAAGATATAAGCTTCGCCCTTGCTTATACGCATGTGTAAGCCTGTCGCAATCATAACATTGTGATTCTTCCGCTTCTATCGGTTTCCCACATCTTGAACAGTAACTCTCAGTCAATTGAGTAAGTCTATTATAACATAGGTTGCAACATTCTGACCATTCTTCTTCTAACAATTCTTGGCAAAACGGACACCGATTAGGATACATCCACTCAAGAAAAGTTTGTTTCAGCTGACTTGCCACCATCCCCCACTTCATCATACATAATCGCCTCCAGACCGTTTAATCTAGCCGATTCCTCTATCATCCGATCTAAGGTTGCATTCCGGTGAACCTCGCGATTATTATCAATCATATGCTTCAAAATCTTATCATCTCCCACAAGGACAACCATCTGTTTCGCACGTGTTACTGCTGTATATAAGAGATTACGGCTCAGAAGCATGGACGGGCCACGAAATAACGGAATAATAACAACAGGATATTCGCTGCCTTGTGATTTATGTATTGTAATCGCATAAGCCAATTCCAATTCATCCAACTGATTGAACTCATAGGTGACAACTTTTAGGTCATCAAAAGTAACCTTCAATGTCTCGGAATAATGATTAATATCTGTAATCGTTCCAAGATCACCATTGAACACACCGACACCTTCATCAATGCGAATCCCGAACCCACTCTCAATCTTCCAACTGAGGGAATAGTTATTCCTGATCTGCATGACCTTGTCTCCTTCACGAAATACAGTCTGCCTATAAATCTTCTCCCCCTTATTCTTATCTTTTGGATTCATCGCCTCTTGCAAGGCTACATTCAACTGATCAACCCCTAGCAACCCTTTTCGCATAGGCGTTAAAACCTGAATGCCTTCCGCTTGCTCTACACCGGTATATCTGGGCAACCGATCTTTTACTAGAGTAATTAATTCGCGTACAATATCTTGCCCTTGTTTTCTACGGATAAAAAAGAAATCATCTTTGTTCTTATACTCTATCATCTCTCCTTGATGAATTTTATGGGCATTAAGAACGATTGCACTCTTCTCCGCTTGCCGGTATATCTTCTCAAGAACAATAGTCGGAACATAGTGTCGTTGATTAATTAAGTCATGCAATACATTTCCCGGGCCTACTGATGGAAGCTGATCTTTATCTCCAACTAATATAACACGACACCCCAAGGGTACTGCCTTTAGTACATGATAAAAAAGAGTAATATCTAACATCGAAGTTTCATCTAATATCAGCACATCACATTCTAAAGGATACTCTTCATTCCGTTCAAAGCTTTGCCGTCTGTCATCCCCGCTAAAATTAATCTCTAGAAGTCGATGAATCGTCTTTGCTTCATGACCTGTCGTTTCCGTCATTCTTTTTGCAGCACGTCCTGTTGGTGCTGCCAGAAAAATCGACAGACCCACTTCTTCAAACAAATGAATCAATGCATTTATCGTTGTTGTCTTACCGGTTCCCGGCCCCCCTGTTAACACAAACATGGGATACTTGGCACCAAAGTACACCGCTTCTTTTTGAATCGGATCTAAAAATATGTCATGATTTTTTTCCACGATTTTAATCTGTTCATCCACCTGAGTTATAGCCTCAACCTCATAAGATAATAATTCACAAATCTTATGCCCACAATGTTCTTCCATTGCATGATAATAATCCAAGTAAACAACTTCATCCTCCTCTACTGTTTTCACCACAATACTTTGTTTCATCTGAAGCTCCAACAATATATGATCAATAAAATCGATTTTGATATCTAAAAGCTCTGCCGTCTTATCCACGAGCTGTTTCTTATTGAGATACGTGTGTCCATCCCCAGCTGCATGATTTAATACAAAGGTAACTGCTGACATAATACGGTGAGGATGGTCTTCTTCTATTCCCGTTCTTTTAGCTATACTATCCGCTAGTTTAAATCCGATTCCGTATATATCTTCCGCTAAACGATAGGGATTCTCACGTATGATTTGATATGTCTTATCTTTGTAATGATCGTAAATCTTTACGGCATAGGTCAAGGAAATCTGATACTCCTGCATGAAGATAATGGCTTGACGCATGGCCCGTTGGTTATAAAAAACTTCTGCAATCTGCTGTGCCTTTTGCATACTAATTCCTTTAACCTCTTCCAACCGCTCAGGCTCCTCTTCAATAATACGAAAGGTCTCATCCCCAAAGGTTTCAACAATTTTCTGGGCGAGTACCGGACCGATTCCTTTTATCGCTCCGGATCCAAGATAACGTTCAAAGGCATGTTTATCATGGGGAATGACCGACGTGAATTGTTCAACCGAAAACTGTTTCCCATATATGGGATGCGTTGTATAATCCCCTTCCATCGTAATCTCTTCACCAACAGATAAGCGAAACATGGTACCGACACATGTCATTTCTCCATCATCGGTACTCACCCCAATAATCGTATAGCCATTAGTCTCATTTTGATAAATAATATCTTCAACAATCCCTGTCACTTTTTCCACCAAAAACACCTCCCTTCCATTATTCGCAACGTGCTCCACACACGATAAATCAAAATAAAGCTGCCTCAAGTTATATTGAGGCAGCTTTATTATTTCCGTCTTATAAGCCGGCCTTTTCTCTTAATATCTCTACCTTATCCGTTTGTTCCCATGGTAATTCAACATCTGTACGGCCAAAATGTCCATAAGCTGCTGTTTGACGATATATCGGTTGTTGCAAATGAAGATCTCGAATAATAGCTGCTGGTCTAAGATCAAACACTTCATTAACAATTTCCGTGATAACGACATCGTCGATAACACCACTACCTTGAGTATTCACATAAACGGATACCGGGTGAGCCACACCGATTGCATAAGCTAATTCAATCTCACAGCGTTTTGCAAGACCGGAGGCCACAATATTCTTGGCCACATAACGAGCGGCATAGGCTGCTGAGCGGTCTACCTTTGTCGGGTCTTTCCCACTAAACGCTCCGCCACCATGACTTGCATAACCACCATATGTATCCACAATAATCTTACGTCCTGTTAATCCGGCATCTCCTTGGGGACCTCCGATAACAAAACGACCTGTCGGGTTAATAAAATAACGGGTTGCTTCATCTAAAAGTTCTGTTGGCATAACCGCTTCTACAACATGCTTAATCAAATCTTCTCGTATCGTTTCTTGGCTGACTTCATCATCATGTTGTGTTGAAATAACCACTGTATCAATACGAACTGCTTTGAAATCATCATATTCCACAGTCACTTGAGCCTTTCCATCCGGTCTCAAATACGGTAACGTGCCATCTTTACGTACTTCTGCCAAGCGACGCGTTAATCGATGGGACAAGGATATAGGCAGAGGCATCAATTCCTCTGTTTCATCACATGCATAACCAATCATCATCCCTTGGTCACCGGCTCCAAATTCTTCAATCGATTGTTCATCCTCTTTATCTCGAGCCTCTAAAGCCACATCAACTCCCATTGCAATATCTGATGATTGCTCATCCAATGTCACGAGTACAGCACATGTGTCTCCATCAAAGCCATATTTTGCACGGTCATAGCCAATGTCTTTAATCGTTGTCCGAACGACCTTCGGAATATCCACATAACAATTTGTAGATATTTCTCCCATTACCATAACCATCCCGGTAGTAACCGCTGTTTCACATGCTACACGAGCTTTTGGATCTTGGGCTAATATTGCATCCAATACAGAGTCAGAAATCTGGTCACAGATTTTATCCGGATGCCCTTCAGTTACTGATTCCGACGTAAATAGTCTCTTTGCCATTTTTATCCTCCTATACATTCAGGTGATTCTTCTATCGTACATTATACTTGATAAAATTTATTTTGCAACCATTTTGCCCCAAAGTCTGCTAAAAAACAGGCCATGGGCTATAATTTTCTCCTCGCCACCGGACGGTCGATTTACCAGTCGACGCCCTTCTAACAAGGTACTCGATGACCCGCCATCAAGATATGCCGCTTGAACAGCTCCTGATTCAATCATCAAACTTGCCAATTGTTTACCTGTAACCCCTGCACTGACACCAGGTTGTCTACCATCTATCACTTTTATAATAACTCGACCGTCTTCTAATATGCCAATAGCTGTCCTAGGCTGTAAGGACGTCGTAAAGCCAATTGCCGGCTCTTCATCTCTAGCTACATTCACGCCATCTTTAACGAGCCATCCACCTGTTTGAAATCCTTCTTTCACTGTAGCAAGATCAAAATTATTATCATAATATAAATCAACTTCACCCCCTGTTTGAAAGGGTACCTCAAATGGTACTTCTCGATAGGCCATTGCAAAACGATTTCCAAGATAAGCATCCTCTTCAATGGGTAGTGCTGTCTCTGATTCCGTTTCTCGAACAATCTTTCCATCCTTCACATCGAAGCGACGGTGTCCTGTATTTATGCGTGTCGTTTGCCCAAACCAATGGGTATATACGTATATCCCTTGAGTTTCTGCTTGTTCATTAATGCCTTTAACCGGATAATGCAATCGGTCATATTCCAAGTAAACTTGTAAATGCACATCCTTCAATTCAGCCGTTTTATTATCTCTTATAATAAATAGGGGCGTCCCAAAGGATTTGCTTTTGAGGACTTCATGATTCTTAATGATAATCCCTTGCGGACGACCATAGGCATCATAAAACATACCGTTGACTCCCAATTCATATGGAGAGCCATCTCCCATTTCATTCATCTGTGATAAAGTTTCATAGCCGTAAAGTTGATTATAGGATAGATGTTGCACCATCTGAGTTGTATCACTCATCTGAGCAACAATCGTGTATATACTTTGATTAAATCCGCTTATTTCAATCTCTTCAACTTGCAAACCTAAGCTCGTAATACAGTGAAGAAGAAGAAACAAGCGTTTCATATACAATAAAACGTCCATTAACGCCCCCTCTCTAACGCTCCGTCTTAATTATAGCAAAAAAAACGGGTTTAAACATTACAAACCCGTTTTTTTTGTTGATAATTGTTTATAAAGAGCATCCGCTATACCATATCCATGAGATTTAGAAATCACCTTGGAATATTCTTCATCCAACATATCCGTATATATTTCCTTCTCATTGCCTGAATCCAGAAACTTCGACTCAGGTATCGTCTTACGCATAGACTTAAACAACTGTTGTACATAATAGGACTCGAAGGATTCACATGCTTGCTTCAATTCATCATCATCTTTTGAGACTAGTGCCTCATCAAAGGTGCGTTTAAATTCATCTTGCGTTGCTTGACTTTTACCTATATTGCTATAAGCTGAGGCAATCTCATTGCCTATCCCTTTTATTTCCACACTGTTTCACTCCTTAAACTTAAAGCCTATCGTTTTAAATTATTCGCCATACCCAGCATATCGTCTGAGGTTTGAATAGCTTTCGAGCTTAATTCGTAGGCACGTTGGGCAATAATCATACGAACCATTTCTTCAACCGCTTGCACATTCGAAGATTCCAAAGCACCTTGTTGCAACTTACTTTGAACCAAATCCGGATCTTCTGCTTCAAGAAGCGGTTCACCGGACGCAATCGTCGGCTCAAAGAATCCACCACCTAAAGCCTTAAGACCTGTCACATTTTGGAACTGAACAACCTGAATTTGAATACCCAAATCTTCTGTATTCCCATCTCGAACATAATAAATACGTCCGTCTTCAGCTATCTTCATTTTATCCGGTAATGTAGCACCATCAAAAGTCACCGGATCGCTATTAACATCTAATACGGGATTACCCGATACATCCGTCATGATCAAATCACCATCCATGATCGCCATTTTGAATGCTCCATCCTTGGTATAGTTAACACTTCCATCACTACGCCTCAATGCAAAAAATCCACCACCATCAATAGCAAGGTCCAAGGGTCCGTCTGTACGTTCCACATTCCCTTGTGTAAAGGTTCTTACAGTTCCTGCCGCTCGAACACCATGTCCTACTTGAAGATTCACCGGTTCTTCACCTTCTGCAACATCTCCTGCTTCACGGATTGTTTCGTAGAGTAATGATTTAAATTCTAATCGCTCTTTCTTAAATCCTGTTGTGTTTACATTCGATAAATTATTGGCAATCGTATCAACCGTTAATTGTTGTGTTTTCATTCCGGACGCTGCCGTCCAAAGAGATCGCATCATATCTTTGTCCTCCTTTTATTATACTCGTCCGACATTATTAACAACATTTTCCAAAGTCGAATCATAGGTCGTAAGTACCTTTTGATTTGCCTCATATGTCCTCATGACATTAATCATCTCTATCATTTCCTTTACAGAATTTACATTCGACGACTCCACATACCCTTGTCGAACAGCACCTGTGTATGGTGTTCGTTGCGTAGCATCTGTAGCTGTATATAGGTTATCTCCAATTTTTCTCAACGTACGCATATCCTCAAACGCCGTCAATTGTAATTGATCAACCGTCTGATTATCCACTCGAATAGCACCCTTTTGATTAATTGAAACGTTACCATCCGGTATAACAATCGGACCGTCAGCACCAAGAACATATTCCCCGTCATTGGTAACCAATTCTCGGTTCTGATTCAACGTAAGACTACCATCACGTGTATAGTGTTCTACCATGTCGCCATCTGCATTCGGTGTTCCGACGACAAGCATACCTTGCCCTTCAAGGGCGATGTCAAAATCACCTTCTGTCATGGTTAAGCCACCTTGCTCAAAATTCGTATAGGTATTATCCAATTTCGTACCTAGAGACATGGAACCGATTCTTGCCGTATTCTTCGTATCCGGATCATTAATTTTATAGGCTAATACATCTTTGAATGAACTAAACACTACATTATCTTGTTTGAACCCTGTCGTATTGGCATTTGCCAAATTATTGGATACAATATTCATTTTTTCCTGTTGGGCTTCCATTCCTGTATAGGCTGTATACAATCCTCTTAACATATCGGCTCCTTTATATCAACTGATTCTATATCTTCTATAGTATATCGGCATATATCCTTAAAACTTTAGAATTTTCTTAAACTTTCTCACTCATAATATTTACAAAAGGCCCCTTATTAGGAGCCTCTTATGGCACTTATCCATTACAATTTAGTAGCTATTCGTAGCTAAATATTCGACATATTTACCTGTACCTATCGCAACACAAGTCAATGGATCATCTGCTTGAATAACATTAATTCCTGTTTTGCTTTCAATAAGTTGATCTAACCCTTGTAACATGGAACCTCCACCTGTAAGAACAATGCCTCGATCCGCAATATCGGAGGCCAATTCCGGAGGGGTTTTTTCCAAAACACTATGTACCGCATCAACAATAGATGATGTCGATTCACGAAGGGCCTCTTCTGTTTCATCAGACGTTACTGTAATTGTCTTAGGAAGACCCGTTATTAAGTTACGTCCTCTAACATCCATTTGGAGAACTTCAGGACGTTTGAATGCTGTACCGATTTTAACTTTAATTTCTTCTGCTGTACGTTCCCCAATGAGCAAATTATGTTTCTTACGCATATAGCGAACAATCGCTTCATCAAAGTTATCTCCGGCAATCTTAATAGAACTACTTACAACCGTTCCTCCTAATGAGATAACGGCAACATCACTTGTACCGCCACCAATATCAACAACCATGCTACCACAGGCCTTGGAAATATCAATACCGGCTCCTATAGCAGCCGCAATAGGTTCTTCAATAATCTCTACTTTACGTGCACCGGCTTCATAGGTTGCATCTTCCACGGCACGTTTTTCTACTTCTGTAACACCACTTGGTACACAAACTGTAATTCTAGGCTTGCGAATCCGACGTCCGACAGCTTTACCGATAAAATATTTCAGCATTTTTTCTGTAACTGTGTAATCTGAAATAACACCTTGGCGTAGAGGACGAACAGCAACAATATTACCCGGCGTACGGCCTAACATCCGTCTCGCCTCACTTCCCACCGCTAAAATTTTATTTGTATTACGGTCAAAGGCCACTACTGAAGGTTCGCGTAATACGACTCCTTTGCCTTTTGTATAGACAAGCACATTGGCTGTCCCTAAATCTATTCCGATATCTGATGATAATCCGAACATGTTTATCCCCTTTCCAACTTCTAACAATTCTTTACGATCTTATGTCCGACTCTAACTAGCTCAATCTATATTATATACGATATCTGACAAATTTCAAACTATATTTTTAACCGTCATGAAATCGTAATAAGTCTTCTATTTCTGCTCCGGTAACAGTACTTCTACTTTATCTAACTTCCATATTTCCTGTGCATACTCTTCAATGGTTCTGTCCGAAGAAAATTTACCTGCATTGGCTGTATTTAACATAGCCTTCTTTGCCCATTCATTTTGATTACGATAGGCCAAATCCACTTTTTTCTGAGCATCGACATACGCATCAAAATCTTTTAAAATAAAGTATTGGTCGGCCGGCTCGCCACCACCATTCAATAAAGAATCATAGATTTCTCTGAACAATTCAGGATCTTGCGGTGAGTAGAAACCATTAATTAATTGGGTCACCACGCGACGCACCCCTTGATTGTTATTATAGATATCCCATGGGTCATAGCTCCGATTATGTTGCAAGGCAAGCACTTCATCCGACGTCATCCCGAAGATGAAACAATTGTCTTCCCCCACTTCTTCCGCAATCTCTATATTAGCACCATCAAGGGTTCCTATCGTTAAAGCACCGTTTAACATAAATTTCATATTACCGGTTCCTGACGCTTCCTTAGACGCCGTAGAGATTTGTTCCGATACGTCGGCAGCCGCAAAAATTAATTCTGCATTGGAAACTCTATAGTTTTCAATAAATACAACTTTAATCTTGTTGTTGATATTCGGGTCATTATTAATCATATCACCAACACTATTTATTAATTTGATGATTTTCTTGGCTCTATGATACCCCGGTGCCGCCTTCGCTCCAAAAACAAAGGTACGCGGTAAAATATCCAAATCAGGATTCTCACGTAATTCATTATACAAATGCATAACATAGAGTATCAGCATTAACTGACGCTTATACTCATGTAGTCGTTTTACCTGAACATCGAATATAGAACGGGGATCAACGGTAATACCATTATGCTTTTTAATATATTCCGCTAAACGCACCTTGTTATCATACTTGATCTTCATAAAAGCTCGTCGCTCTTTTTCATCACCTATAAATGCTTCGATCCCTTTAATTTGTGGTAAATCCGTAGCCCATCCGTCACCGACTTTTTTGGTTACCCAAGCCGCTAATTCAGGATTAGCATGTAACAAAAAGCGACGTTGTGTAATACCATTCGTCTTATTATTAAACTTTTTCGGATACATCTCGTAAAAGTCCTTTAATTCTTCGTTTTTGAGAATTTCCGTATGTAATCTTGCAACACCGTTGACTGAATAAGCACCTACAATACATAACCAAGCCATTTTTATTTGCCCATCAGAAACAATAGCCATTCGTCTGACATGGTCATTATCAAATCCAAATCGGTCAACAATCTCCGCACAGAAACGACGATTGATTTCTTCAACAATTTGATAAATACGTGGCAACAGACGACTGAATAGTTCAATCGGCCATTTTTCCAAAGCCTCGGACATAATCGTATGATTCGTATAGGCACAGGTACGTTGACAAATGGCCCAAGATTCATTCCAATCAAGCCCTTGATCATCCATGAGTACACGCATAAGTTCAGGAATCGTCAAAGATGGGTGCGTATCATTAATATGGAAAACAACCTTATCCGGAAGATCTCGGATATCATCATGATTTTGCATAAATTTACGAACAACTTGTTGAATGGTCCCCGATATAAAGAAATACTGTTGCTTCAACCGCAATTCTTTACCTTGATAATGATTGTCATTCGGATATAAAACCTCAACTATGGTTTTCGCTAAGTTTTGTTGCTCCACCGCTTTCGTATAGTCGCCACGATCAAACAATTCCAAATCGAAACTTTGTATCGCTTCGGCATCCCACAATCTCAATGTATTGACGGTATTATTATCATACCCTACAATAGGAATATCATAAGGAATCGCACGTACTGACTGATAATTTTCATGCACATATTTCTCTCGTCCCTCATCATCTTTAACGACGCGTACATAACCGCCAAATTTAATTTCCACACCATACTCCGGTCGACGCACTTCAAAAGGATTCCCGTTTTTGAGCCATTCATCCGGTTTCTCTACTTGATATCCATCGATAATTTTCTGTTCAAAAATCCCATAGCGATAACGAATGCCACAGCCATACGCCGGATATTCCAGCGTTGCCAGGGAATCCAAAAAGCAAGCAGCTAAGCGACCTAACCCACCATTACCTAATCCGGCATCCGGTTCTTGATCTTCAATCGCATTCAAATCAAATCCTAATTCCTCAAGAACTTCTTTGACTAATTGATTGACAGACAAATTTATCATATTATTCCCAAGAGCACGACCCATTAAAAATTCCATCGACATATAGTAAACGGTCTTAGCGTCTTGCTCTTCATAGGTCTTATGAGTCTCAATCCATTCATCCACAATGATATCCCGTACCGCATAAGCAACTGCATGGAATACTTGATCTTCATTCACTTGGTCAATGGTTTTTCGGAATTGATTCTTGATGTTTTCAAATATAGCTTCTTTAAAGGCTTCTTTTGTTACATTCAAACGATTCATGTCATTCCTCCATTCGCATAATGGCTAACCATAACGGTTTGCCGATAGATAAATCCCCGTCACAACAAACGCCTTCTCCTTAATCCGCTTTTGATGCTCTGTTATTATGAAAAGTATAGCATATATAGGATTCCAACCGCAAGCACAATGTCTCCCATAGAAATAGGACATCTGCCATGATAACTCATGGCAGATGTCCTATAGTGTCCCTTTAATACATTTTTATGCTTTTCTTACAACAAAATCTACGGATTCTCCGTTGATATTCCAGTTTTTACTATAACCGTCAAAGAATTCTGTTTCTATGACATCTGTCAACGTTTCTTCTTTGATAAGGTCTTTATTTTTCTCTATCAATTCGGCAACTTTCACATTGTTGGCGTATCCTAGTACAATATGGTCTGTTACTTCAAAATCAGCTTCCTTACGCATGGTTTGAATCTTACTGATAATCTCACGAACAAATCCTTCTTCGATTAATTCCTCTGTAAGATGGATATCTAACACAACGGTTAGTCCCTCGCCTGCTTCCGATGCATAGCCTTCTTTTTGAGCTGAATCGATGAGCAAGTCTTCTTCCTTCAAGATAACTTCAACACCATCAAAATCAAAGGAAAGATGTCCTTGAGCTTTCAACTCATCCATGGCATGATTTCCGTCAATCTCTGCTAACGCTTGACGAATTTGACCTAATTGTTTACCATACTTCGGTCCTACAGTACGAAGTTGAGGTTTGAATATATAGGTAGTAAATTCACGCACATCATCGGTTAATATCACCGTCTTAACATTTAACTCATCTTTAATAATATCTGCAAATCGTTCATCCAATTCACCATCTACCTTAACAATCATGGCAGGTAATGGTTGACGATTTTTAAGATTCGCACCGTTACGCGCGGCACGCCCTGCTACAACAACTTTAAGTACGATTTCCATTTGAGCCTCTACTGACTGATCAATAGCTTCCGTATCCGCTACAGGGAAATCGGCTAAGTGAACACTCATAGGCGCCTCTTTATCAAAGTTGGCTACAAGGTTCTGGTAAATATCCTCGGACATAAACGGTACAAAAGGAGCTGACAATTTTGTCAATGTTACAAGGGTTGTATATAACGTCATATAAGCATTGATTTTATCTTGATTCATATCTTTTTGCCAGAAACGTTCACGGCTACGACGTACATACCAGTTGCTTAAGTCATCCACGAAAGCTAATATTGCTCGTGTTGACTCCGTTATACGGTAGTTCGCCATGTTATTATCAACCGTCTTGACAAGGGTGTTTAATTTAGACAAGCACCAACGGTCCATAAGATTCAGGCTATCACGATCTAATGTATAAGCCGTCGGATCAAACTTATCGATATCTGCATAAAGTACATAGAATGCATAAGTGTTCCACAGTGTACCCATGAATTTCCGTTGCCCTTCAACAACTGCATCCCCATAGAAACGATTCGGCAACCATGGTGCTGAGTTGTTATAGAAGTACCAGCGAATCGCATCCGCACCATATTTATTCAGCGCATCAAAAGGATCCACAGAATTTCCTTTAGACTTGGACATTTTCTGTCCGTTTTCATCTTGAACAAGTCCCAGAACAACTACATTCTTATAAGCAGGCTCATCAAACAGCAATGTGGATATAGCAAGAAGAGAATAGAACCATCCTCTTGTTTGGTCCACGGCTTCAGAGATAAAATCTGCCGGGAAATTATCTTCAAATAATTCTTTATTCTCAAAAGGATAGTGCCATTGAGCGAAAGGCATAGCCCCGGAATCAAACCAGCAGTCAATAACCGGTTCAACACGTTGCATTTGACCGCCACATTTATCGCAACGAATATGGACATCATCAATATATGGACGATGTAATTCAATGGAATCCGGACAATCATCGCTCATGGATTTGAGTTCTTCAATACTTCCGATTGCATGACGGTGTCCACAGCTACATTCCCAGATATTAAGCGGCGTTCCCCAGAAACGATCACGGCTTAAGCCCCAATCAACCATATTCTCCAACCAGTCTCCAAATCGTTTTTTACCGATATTTTCCGGCAACCAGTTGATTTTTTTGTTGTTGGCAATCATGTTATCTTTAACTTTGGTTGTTTCAATAAACCATGTATCTTTAGCATAATAGATAAGTGGTGTATCACATCGCCAACAGTGAGGATAACTATGTTCATAATCAAGGGCTTTGAACAATTTTCCTGCTTGATCTAATGCTTCAATAATAGCAGGATCCGCATCTTTAACAAATGTTCCCGCCCATGGTGTCACTTCTTCTACAAATTCACCTTTATCATCTACTAATTGTAGGAAAGGTAAACCGTAGCGATGTCCGACTTTGGAGTCATCTTCACCAAATGCCGGAGCAATATGTACAATACCCGTACCGTCTGATAATGTAACATAATCTGCACAGGTGATATAATAAGCTTTTTCTGTAGGATTTACAAAGTCAAATAACGGTTCATAGCCTTTATATTCCAAGTCCTGTCCGCTCATCGTTTCTACAACTTCATATGTCGGTGCATCCTCTGATGATTCCAATACTTTATCTGCAAGGGCTTGCGCAAGAATATACTCCACATCTCCACTCTTCACACGCACATAGGTTTCTTTCGGATTTACCGCAAGAGCCACATTACTTGGAAGGGTCCATGGCGTTGTCGTCCACGCAAGATAGTATAGATTCGCTTCATCTACCGATTTAAAACGCGCGATAACTGATGTTTCTTTAACATCTTTATATCCTTGGGCTACTTCATGAGAAGACAACGATGTACCACATCTCGGACAATAAGGAACAATCTTATGACCTTTGTATAACAGCCCCTTATCCCATATTGTTTTTAATGCCCACCAAACAGATTCAATATACTCATTATGATAGGTCACATATGGATTGTCCATATCTGCCCAGAATCCGACGGTTCCACTAAAGTCTTCCCACATGCCTTTATATTTCCAGACACTTTCTTTACATTTATTAATGAATGCTTCTAGACCATAGTCAATGATTTGGTCTTTACCGTCGATTCCAACAGCCTTTTCGACTTCAAGCTCTACAGGCAAACCATGGGTATCCCATCCTGCCTTTCTCAAAACCTTATGACCTTTCATCGTTTGATAACGAGGAATCAAATCTTTAATGACTCGAGTCAACACATGACCGATATGAGGTTTTCCATTCGCTGTTGGAGGGCCATCATAAAACGTATATGTTGGACCGTCACTTCTCAATTCAATACTTTTTTCAAAAATCTTGTTTTCGTTCCAAAACTCCAAAACTTTTTTTTCACGTTCAACAAAGTTTAGTTTTGTCGATACTTTTTCGTACACATCAATTCCTCCTATGGTCCAATTTGATAATCAATTCCTAATTATACTGATATTAAAAGCATTTGTAAAGCCTTTCGAACTAAATGCTATTGAATGTTTCAGCGACTTCGTATAAACTAGTAGTATTCACGGAAACTATACCATAGGAAAGAAGGATTTTTATGCCAAATCTAGACCTCACATTGTTGACGGATTTTTATGAACTTACTATGATGCAAGGGTACTTTCATCACAAAGAAGAAGATCGTACCGTTGTCTTTGACATGTTCTATCGTTCAAACCCAAGCGGCAGTGCCTTTGCTATTGCATGTGGCCTTGCCCAAGTTATTGATTATATTAACGATCTCCACTTTACCGAAGAAGATTTAAACTATCTTCGTTCATTAAATACCTTTGATGATTCCTTTATCACCTATCTCGATGAATTTCATTTTACAGGCGATATTTTTGCCGTACCTGAAGGAACTGTCGTCTTTCCGGGAGAACCTCTTCTGAAGATCATTGCTCCTATTTGTCAGGCACAACTCATCGAAACTGCCATTCTCAATATTATTAACCATCAAAGTCTCATTGCTACCAAAGCAGCTCGTGTCAAATGGGCGGCAGGCGATGATATTGTTTTGGAATTCGGTCTTCGACGGGCACAAGGCCCTGATGCCGGGGTCTTCGGAGCAAGAGCTGCCGTTATAGGCGGATGTGCCGCAACCTCGAATGTGCTTGCCGGCAAAAAATTCAATCTTCCTGTAAAAGGAACCCACGCACATAGTTGGGTCATGAGTTTTGATAAGGAAATCGATGCATTCCGCGCTTATGCCAATCTCTATCCGGAGTCTTGCCTACTTCTTGTTGATACCTATGATACCTTACGTTCCGGGGTCCCTAATGCTATTCAGGTTTTCAGAGAACTAGAAGCCAAAGGCTTAAAACCGAATATCGGTATTCGATTAGACAGCGGCGATTTATCGTATTTATCCAAAAAGGCTCGAATTATGCTTGATGAGGCCGGATTTGAACATGCAACCATTAGCGCCTCTTCTGATCTTGATGAATATCTAATTCGTGACTTGAAGCTACAGGGTTCCAAAATTACACTCTGGGGTGTCGGAACTAACTTAATTACTTCCAGTGACTGTCCTGCTTTTGGCGGTGTCTATAAATTAGCCGCCGTTTGTGAAAAGGGATCTTTCACACCTAAGATTAAATTATCCGATAATCCTGCGAAAGTTACAAATCCCGGCAATAAGACAGTCTTCCGTTTATATAATAAAGAAACAGGTAAGATTAAAGCGGACCTTATTGCTCTACAAGAGGAACATTATGATTCCGATTCGACCCTTACTATTTTTGACCCTTTAGCGCCATGGAAGAAGAGCACCTTAGAAGCCGGCACCTATGAGGTACGTGAACTTCTCCTTCCTATTTTTATAGGTGGAGAGCAAACCTATACAAGCCCTTCTACATTTGAGATAAAAACCTATTGCGAGCAGGAACTATCCACTCTGTGGGATGAATCCAGACGTCTGGTTAATCCACAACCTGTTTTTGTCGATTTATCCAACAAGCTCTATTCATTGAAGCAACAACTGATGATGGAGAGCAATTAACGAAGGAGGTATCCTATGCAAAATCATTCCGGCGTACAGTCTGCAACCCATCGAAGAAGCGGTATTCTACTTCATCCGACTTCCTTCCCAAGCCCCTACGGCATCGGAGATATCGGTCAATCCGCTTATGACTTTATTGATTTTTTGGAAGCATCCGGGCAAGAACTTTGGCAAGTTCTTCCTATTGGACCTACCGGATATGGGGATTCACCTTATCAGTCCTTCTCCTCATTTGCCGGTCAACCTTTAATCATCAATCCCGAAGACCTCATCACACTTGGACTTCTTAGCCGGGATGAAATACCTCTTATGGAATGGGATCCTATCCGTATTGATTATGGACCCACCATTACTTACAAAACGAACATTTTAAAAACCGCATACGCGAATTTTACAAAGAACCGTCACGAATCAACCTTTTCTGATCTTGCAGGCGCTTATACCAGCTTCTGTCAAGAACAAGTCTATTGGCTGGACGATTATGCCCTCTTTATGGCTGCAAAAGATGCTCATGACGGTGCAGTCTGGACGGCATGGGACCACGACATTGCCTTTCCGACACCGGAATCTCGTGCCATTTGGACAGATAAACTTACAGACAGCATCGATTACTATCGCTTTATTCAATTTATTTTCTATCGTGAATGGTTTGACTTGAAAGCCTACGCCAATAAGAAAAATATTGCAATTATCGGTGACATCCCTATCTTTGTCGCCTTTGACAGTGCCGACGTATGGGCGAACAAATCTCTATTCTACTTGGACGACGAAGGGCATCCGACCGTTGTTGCCGGCGTTCCACCGGATTATTTTTCTGAAACGGGACAACTTTGGGGAAATCCTTTATACAATTGGGAAATTCACAAAGAGAACAATTATGATTGGTGGATTAAACGTATCGAGTATAGTCTACGCTTTGTGGATTATCTTCGCATTGATCATTTCCGAGGTTTCGAAAGCTTTTGGGCCGTTCCTTACGGTATGGAAACAGCTATGAACGGTCAATGGTGGCCCGGTCCAAAGAAATCTTTATTTTTCGCTTTGGAAAAAGCCTTAGGCAAAGATTTGCCTATTATTGCTGAAGACCTTGGGGTTATTACCCCCGCAGTCGAAGACTTAAGGGATCATTTTCACTTCCCCGGTATGAAAATTCTTCAATTTGCTTTTGAAGATTTAGATAACAATTATTTTCTACCGCATAATTATCTGCCACATACGATTGCCTATACTGGAACGCACGATAATGATACCACTCTCGGTTGGTACATGAAAGCCAAGCCGGAAAATCAAGACAAAGTCCGTCGCTATATGAATACTGACGGTATGGATATTTGTTGGGATTTTATTCGCACATGCCTTTTTAGTGTTTCAGACATGGCCATTATTCCACTCCAAGACATTCTTTCCAAAGATTCAGCATCTCGTATGAATACTCCGGGTGTTGCTGCCGGCAATTGGAATTGGCGCTATCAGACGCATGAATTAAACGAATTTATTAGCAACCGTTTAAAAGATTTAACCGATCTCGCCGGACGTGGCAAAGATAATATTATTGTCACTGATGATGAAGACTTGGAAAAAGATAGTCTTTAACACATCTAAAAGGGCATCCCCCGATACGCTCACTCTGTGGATGTCCTTTTTCATATCTTAACAAATGTATCTCCATTATAGATATTAGGACCTTATACCCAAACTTTGGATTGCACAATCGAATGTATCTTGCTATAATAGAAAGACTGACATGAACTTATGAAAGAAGGTGACTTATGCGACGTATCCTATTTTTTATTGTTATTTCGATTTTTTATGTCGTCACCCTGCCTTATTTGGGAATTGTCTATTTGATTGGCCGGTTCAACCGACAAGCGCGGGTATACATGGCTTATCACTTTAATCGGCTTACCGGTTGGCTTATTTTTACCATTGCCGGGGCAAAATTTAATGTAGAAGGATTGGAACATATTCCCACCGATTCAGCTGCCGTTTTTGTCGGCAATCATCGAAGTATGTTGGATATTCCGCTTCTTATGCGTTACAGCCGTCGTCCCATTAACTTCATTGGCAAAAAAAGCATTCTCAAATGGCCTTTTGTCGGATGGTGGATGCGTGCAATGGACGGTCTTTTCTTAGATAGAAATAATGCGCGGCAAGGTTTAAAAACTATATTATCCGGTATCGAACGCATCAAAAACGGCGAATCATTTGCCATTTATCCGGAGGGAACGCGAAGTCGTACCGATGAACTTTTACCGTTCAAACAAGGGAGCCTTAAATTGGCTTCAAAAAGCGGTGCTCCGGTCATCCCTATTGCTGTAAGAGGTACAGCTGCGGTTTTCGAAAACAATCATATTAATTTGAAACCGGAAACCATTTACTTTCGCATTGGCGAACCCATTGACTTGTCGACACTCAGCAAAGACGATCAAATCAAGAGTGCTTCATATATACGAGATATCATTGATACGATGTATCAAGAGCTTGTTCAATTAGAAGCTGCTGACAGTCGGGACAAGTGACATTTTATCATGGCTTACTGTTGATTCAGTCGTCAAATAGTGATAAAATAATTCTAGTTTATTCATAGGAGGTAGCAACCATGGTTTGGTGGCAAATATTACTTATTGTTCTCGCCGTAATCGTCGTTATTTTGGCTGTATTGGGCTTTTTCGGGAGACGTTTACAAAAGAAAGCAGACTCACAACAAGGTATGATTGACGCTGCAAAGCAAACAATGTCTATCCTTGTCATTGATAAGAAGAAGTTGAAGATGAAAGATTCTAACCTACCGAAGATGGTTCAAGATCAAGTTCCTGCTTATCTAAAATGGCGTAAAATGCCTTTAGTCAAAGCAAAAATCGGTCCAAAAATCACAACGCTTATGTGTGATGAACGTATTTTCAAAGATTTACCGGTCAAAAAAATGGTTAAGGTTGAACTTGCCGGTATGTATATTGTAGGTATCAAAGGTGCTAATCGCCCTCAAAAAGCAAAACCAAAAACAGAAGAACCAAAGAAACAAAGTCTATTAGACCGTGCAAAAGGCATGATAAAAAAATAGTAAAACAAAAAGAGCAGTCGGAAAATATTCCGACTGCTCTTTTTTATTGGGGGCCTTTTCTCAAAGCCCCGCTCTCTATTCATTTCTATTGCAACGTCGCACCGACAAAATCTCTAAATAAAGGATGGACACGATTCGGACGCGATTTGAATTCAGGATGGAATTGTACACCCACAAACCATGGATGATCTTCAACTTCAACCATCTCTACCAAACGTTCATCCGGGGATACTCCGGTAATCTTAAGACCTGCATTGGTCAAACGATCCCGGTACTCATTATTATATTCATAACGATGACGGTGACGTTCATAAATTAATGCTTCTTGGTATGCCTCGTATGCATTAGAACCTTCTGCCACTTTACATGGGTATGCACCTAAGCGCATGGTACCACCCAATTCATCAATATCTTTTTGCTCCGGCATTAAGTCAATAACCGGATAACGCGTATCCGGATTCAGCTCTGAACTATGGGCACCGGTTAAGCCCAATTCATAGCGTGCGTACTCAATAACAGCACACTGCATACCTAAGCATATTCCGAAGAAAGGTTTTTTTCTGGTACGTGCATAGTTAACGGCAAGAATTTTACCTTCAATACCACGATCACCAAAACCACCCGGCACTAATATACCGTCTACATCAGATAATTCTTTTTCTACAGTCGCTTCATCTAAATGTTCGGAGTTCACCCATTTGATATCCACGTCCACACCATGGTGGATTCCTGCATGATGCAAGGATTCCACAATAGAAATATAGGCATCATGAAGTTCAACGTATTTACCGACTAAAGCGATTGTCTTCTTCGTCGATGTCATCGATTTCTCTTTATCAATCATTGCTTTCCATTCTGTCAAATCCGGTTCTTTGTTTTCCAGATTCAATTTACGACAAGCAATTTCTGCTAAACCTTCTTCTTCAAGCATTAACGGTACTTCATACAACGTATCTGCATCCATATTCTGAATAACACAGTCTTTATCCACATTACAGAACAACGCCATTTTTTCTTTCATTTCTTGTGACAACTCTTGTTCCGTACGGCATACAAGGATATCCGGTTGAATACCGATAGAACGTAATTCCTTTACGGAATGTTGTGTCGGCTTCGTCTTCATTTCCTTGGACATACGCAAGTATGGAATAAGTGTTACATGGATATAAAGTACATTCTCACGGCCAACTTCAGATGCGACTTGGCGTATAGCTTCAAGAAACGGTAAACTTTCAATATCACCGACTGTACCACCGATTTCAGTAAAAACCACATCGGATTGGTTAGCTTTACCAACACGATAAACGCGTTCTTTAATCGTATTCGTTATATGTGGGATGACTTGAACGGTTGCACCCAAATATTCTCCCTTACGCTCTTTGTTCAATACGGACCAATAAATTTTACCTGTTGTGATGTTGTTATATTGATTCAAATTCTCATCAATAAAACGTTCATAATGGCCAAGGTCAAGATCAGTCTCTGCTCCGTCTTCGGTAACAAAAACCTCTCCATGCTGATATGGGCTCATTGTACCCGGGTCAATATTAATGTAGGGATCGAATTTTTGGATAGTAACCCGATACCCTCTTGCTTTTAAAAGACGTCCTAGTGACGCAGCTGTTATTCCCTTACCCAAGCCGGAAACAACACCGCCTGTGACAAAAATGTACTTTGTTTGCATAATTCACCTCGTTTTACATGCTTTGAAGAATTGAGCTACTTATTTTTTTACAACTTCTATATTTTATGTGTTGCGTCGCATAAAGTCAAGGTCTAATTTCCCTTAATCCGCTTCTTGCTCCACAATCCAATCAAAGGCTGCTTGCATAACGGCATCATTTTTTCCCTTATATTCTCTGTATGCTGTGTTCAATTGAATCTGAGTCGTATAATCGCACACCCCATAAGGATAAAGCCCTGCTGCTTTTTGAAAGGCCATAACAGCACGATAGGCATCAGCATCATAGACATCATCCGGATTCTCCATATACCCTAATGCTGCAAGTATCCCTTCCATATTTTCCACTTGCTCGCCCGTGTCTCCGGCCATCAGTCGGATATCAGAAGATATATAATCCGGTGTATGTACAGGAATATCCGGCACTACACCTACGCCATTGATTTTGTTCCCCTTTGGTGAAAAAAACTCTTGCATCGTTAATTTAATTTTATGACCGCTTCTCAATTCGTATAGTTCTTGAGCTACTCCTTTCCCAAAGGTTGTTTTTCCAATAACAACACCTACATCAGAATCCTTTACAGCCGCTGAGAAAATCTCTGTTGCCGATGCACTGTATTGATTCACAAGTACCACCAATTGCATTGGTGCCTCCTCTAAGTCACTGGAATAGCTTACAGAACGGCCATTATTATCTTTAAGGGTCGTAATAACCCCCTTCGGAAGCAATGCCTGCCCCATATTGACAGCTGTGTCCAAATAACCGCCCCCATTATTTCGCATATCCATAATGAGGTATTTCACACCTTTCGCCTTTTCATCTGTTACTATTTTATAAAGTTTCTCATCCAAATCCATCGAAAAGGATGAAATCTCAACTTCTGCAACTAGACCTTTTAATGCTTTCGGAAGATTGGCACCAATATCTGATACGTCTTCTTCTACCACGGTCGGAATGGAGACTCGACGTCGTTCTAATGTCTTCGTGAAAGTGGTGGTGTTCCGTTTAAAGCTTACATCAACGGTTGTCCCTTCTTCTCCGATGACACGATTGACAACTTTGGTTACATCCGACGCATCCACCGGTTCCCCATCAACATGCGTGATTATATCATTTATCTGAATACCGGCATCTTTAGCTGCACCACCATCAAATACTTCAATAATACGTACTTCATCTCGCGTCACTTCCAATCGGACCCCAATGCCTACAAAAACCTGATTAATCGAATCGGCAAAAGCCTTTGCCTCTTCTGCATCAAAAAAAGTCGAATAATCATCCAGCGCAGTCATCATACCATCCATTGCAGCTTCATACAGCGTTTCCCGGTCCACGTCTCCTCCTGCATAACGTTCTTCGATAAGATCCATAACTGCTTCCATCTCATCTGCATATTCCTTAGACGTCTCTGCTTGAACAACAGATAGAGAACCCATGAATAGTAGAGCACTTATCCCTAGTCCTAGTGTCGTTTTTATTTTTTGCCTTCTGTTTTTTTTATTCATAATAACGTATCCTTCATATGTCAGCGCGCTTTTTCTAGTCTCTAGGGTTCCATGTTTTCTTCTATTAATTTAATAATCTTCTCCTATATCATCTCTCAAATAATCAATCAGACGATTGATGATTGCCGCTGCTTCGACTTTTGATATCCACTTTTTGGGTTGAACAGCACCACTGGCATTGCCTTGAATAATCCCTAATCGATAGCCGGCTACAATCTCACGCTTTGCCCAAGAAGAAATTTCGGCATCGTCTGTAAACGGCGTTGTAGGCGATCCGGTTACTCCTAATCGCTCCAAACCGATAACACGAATATAGATAACAAAGGCTTCTTCCCGTGTAATTGGTTGATTCACCGCAAAATTAGCCCCTGTTCCGTTAACCAACTTCGCATTATATGCCCCCATAATATAAGGGTACAACGGATGGTTCGGAGGGACATCAGCAAAAATCACTTCTGAATCTTCATCCACTTCTTCATAGTCCTTAGTGTCAATCCCCATCGTCAAACATAACGCCTTCACAAAATCCCCTCGTGTCATGGCTTCAAATTGCATCCCATCATGAGGTACCTCTGTGAAAATTTCCATACTATATAATTTCTTCAAATCCTCTTCAGCCCAGTGCCCTTCAATAAAGTCAAGACCTTCCGGGATTGGAAGTTTTTCTACTTGATTTGCTGTTGTAAGAAGAATACTGTTCGACTTTTGACTAGCTTTTAACCCAGGATGATACGATGTAATGGTATAATCCAAGGTTGCTTCTCTTTCCATTCTTTGATTATACGTTCCGCCAAAGCTAATAGGGAACGGTTGGGTTTGATCATAATAAATGGATTTCTTCGCTTCAAGCCTCGGATTCATTTCTATGGTCATGTTGAAATTTGCCGGATTATTATCAATGGATAAGGTCATACGTTGTGTTTCCACTTTAGAATATGGTTGTTTGTATCCATACATACTCCCGTCCATATTCACGTCAACGCTTTCTCCGTTTGCATCATAATAAGTGCCACTATAGGATAAGGTTGTATTATAGTAACTAACACCTGGGGTTATATCTTCCACTGTTGCCTTAGAGAAAATAGCTGTATCATCGTCCATGGTATATGTCGCATCATCCGTTACCACCGTTTCTGTCCAATTTTCTAAGGTTGAATCTTTAATCAGCTGTCTTTTAAAAGCACCTTCCTTGTAGTAATAAGAGGTGTTTAATTGAATACTACGGTTCAACGTTACCCCTTTTGCCTCATTGGCTGCTTCAACTTCGTACTTCTCACTGTATTCACCTGATTCCGTTCCCTCAATATCACTATTATCGATCGTTACTGTAATCGTTCCTACAACAGTAATCGGTTCTCCACTCATGAATACCACTTCTTTATAAGCGTATACAGGTGACTTCTCTTCATCCTTAGGAACATAACGTTCTACTGTTTTGGGCAGATAATCCCCTTCCGAAATACCACCAAAGAATCCCATTTCACCTTCTGCTGCATGACTTATCTGTCCTTGCGCGACTATCATCATGAAGACGAGAGTCACTGCAATGATTCGCTTTATCATAATCGGCCTCCTGTCTTATTCTACAATCATAATATATGCCGGTACATTACGTGTATCATTTAACTTCAATTCTTCTCCTAAATCAACGGTTGTCATAATACGTACCGTGTCGCCTATTCGAAGCTGGTCTACATCAATCACTTGATTATTCTTGATTACAATCGACTCCTGTTGAATATCTGCCATAGCGTAGCTATTTGTATAACTTAATGCCTTCCACTCTTTCGTTGACTTACTATAGGTCATCGTATCTTTTAATGATAGCGTACTTCCGTCCGCTGCCACATCATAAATTTCACCTTTGATTGCTTCTGTTGTATACGGCATACTAACCACGTGGGTCGCTTTTGTTCCATTTGCAATAACCGTATAAACTTTATCTACCTTTGTTGCTTCTGAATATCCGATAAACTCATCAAACCCTAAAGTTTCTTCGCCTTCTTTAATAACTGTTCGGTAATCCATCTCAAAGACACGTTCAATTGGAGAATATATCCAACGATTTTGTGTGAGTTGGGCATAAGACTGTACTGTAAAGTCTTCATATTCATCAATCTT
This sequence comes from Vallitaleaceae bacterium, assembly GCA_965140555.1. GTDB lineage: Bacteria > Bacillota > Clostridia > Lachnospirales > Vallitaleaceae > UBA1351. The sequence goes on from OZ223259.1 coordinate 1,097,862, forward strand.
TGCAATTCGGCCACGCATAATAGAAATACTTTCATTGTTCGGTTCCGGCTCTATACGAAGCACTGCTGCTTGATTATTACCGTTTAAAACAATTTGGGCATAATCGGGCGCCATAATATTCGACGGAGATACCATCTTGCCGTTTTTGACTACAATGGTTCCTTCATCTAAAGCAATGGATTGACTATGATTCTGAACTTCCACTTGACTCACACCATTTGTTGTCGTGACATTATTATAAGCAATGACACTGTCTCTGCCATCTCTAAAGGCTACTTTGGTAACACGCTCACTATTATGATAATTCTCCGTAACAATATACATATCCGTCCCTTCACTCCGTAGATATTTATCTGCGTACTCTAGGGTAATAGGTTTACTCCCATAATAATATTGAATATCCTTACCTGAGATGTCCATACTCATAGCCGGTGAATAGGAACGCCAACCCGTTTGCAATAATTCAAAGCCGTTAAGCATCGTCATGGTCTGTTGTCCTTTATTAACTGCTCCTAATTCTCCTTTGTAGATTGTGTTGACACTATTTCCGTAAGGATCAATGCTCACTTCCTTCACCGTTTCACGAATACTTCCCGGAGATGCAACACTTTGATTAACCAATAAGCGCACGATATCTCCTGCTCCAATATCTAAAACCCTTTTATTAATCGTACCTTTAATAACCGGTACATCTTCTGCTACCGGATAAGTTGCAACGGAACCATCACTCATTGTTACTGTCATTGTGACACCTGCATCCCCACGGTCACGTACTGTTTCTACCTCTCCGTATTTAACCGTATAATTGGTTTTGGCACGGGCCATAATAATATAATCTGTATTGTCAGGATCCAAACGTATATGGATAATATCCCCTGCTTCAATCGTTGCCATGGTCGTATCATCTTCATCCATCGCATATACCGGGAATAATTCATCCAAATAGCCAATTTGATCTTCACTATCATAATAGGCCTGTTTTTCTACTGTCATATCATTATCACGATAATACTTGGTCACTTGATTACCATTCCAATCTTCCACACGAAGGTAATGATAGTCTGTATTATTTTCAATAACGAGACCACTTATTTCCATACCCGTATCTTGACCCTCAGAAAAGTCAATAGCCGTTACCACATTCCCTGTTTTCTCTATTGTTACCGGATTGGTCACAGGCGCATTCGCTAAAGGTACCCAAGTACCACCGATAAGAATTTCATTCGTCGATGCTCGGTAAACTCCTGACGAAAGATAGAAGGTTTCTTTCTGCCCTAATTCATTGGTGATCGTAATTCTGCCGTTTTGTACATCTGATAGCGGCTCTAATTGGCCGGTCTGATATGAAACGGAATAGCCACCTTCTACTTCAACATAATACACGGTACCTGTGGCATCATCCACTAGGTATTGAACCACATCTCCTTCGCTCAGATTGTTCATAGTCCCTACCTTACCGCTATCATATACAACGATTTCATTGACAGTCACTTGACCTAAGGCATTGGAATTTGTTGAACGAACCAACTGGTCCACCCCACCATCATCTCTTCGAATAAGCGCCGTATCTGTCCATGTTCCGGTCGTTGTTTGACGGGTAATCGCCCGCTCCATATGACCGACATAGCCGCTTTTTAACGTCAATCCCATGGCATCATATAAACGATCACCTAGATTAGCAATCGTTTGTACTAATTCTGCTCGCGTTAGCGGAGATGTAGGATTAAAATTACTACCATCCCCATTCATAATCTTAGCTGCACTAACCGCTTCTACATAAGGAACAAATTCTGCTCCTATACTTTGCCAATCACCATAATTCAAAACACTTTGTTGTCGATAAAGAGGCGCTATACTATTGGGGTCTTGGGCATTCATTCCTTGAACCAACCACATAGCTAATTGTTCTCTTGTCACCGGATCTTCACGCATAAAATTAAATTCAGGATCCAATAAAGTCTGATCCGGAATTAGGGCATCCGCCAATTGAGCCCCTGTGATGAGTCCCATTTGATTCGCAATCGTGAGATACCCTTTAGACCATAACGTTAATGTTCCATCATCCGGCGCTCCTTGAACGGCTTCTGCTGCTGTCTTTGCCTCATCTTCCATTCCTAAGGCTCGCAAAATAAAAGCTAATGCTTCTTGATTCGAAACATTGGCATTCGGTCTAAAACGATAGGCTCCATTCGTATTATATCCTTTAACAACCTCAAGTGCGCCCATTCTGGCAATTGCTTTCGCTGCCCATGAATTTGCAGCTACATCCTGAAATTGAATATTCCTAATTAATGCTTGTGCTGTGTCTCTTCCTTCATATACATTATCTACTGGGGCTGATTGAATACTTTGATCTGTATCTACAGCTGCGTAAATGCCTACTTGAGCCAAAAGTAACACACATGCTACCAATGCCCATATTTTTTTTCTTCTCATATGTCCCTCCGATTATCTAACGTTGTAATCATTATATCATATTATTTCGGCATCTTTATACCTTTTATTAATGACAGAAAGGTGTATAATAGATGGACAAACTAATTTTGGAGGATTTTTATGAAAGATAATGTACGCATACGTGTCATCGGTACCTATAATACCTTTGATGAGAATGATTCAGATAACACCACCTTTTCACCGGAGACTACAGAACTAATGACTACCGGAAGTTGGTACCAAAAAAAAGGTAAAGACTACATTCTCTACACCGATCGTGAATTGGTTGAAGATATTGACACCCATACGCGCATAACACTAGATGGCGATCAAGTCTCTATTATTCGACAAGGTGGGAGTGATACGCATCTTGTATTCCAAAAAGAAGCCCGTCATATTTCCCCCTATCAGACACCGTTTGGTTTTTTGGAAATGATATCCTACACTCATGATATTCAACTTATAAAAACGGATAATTCCCTTGATTTATCTGTCACCTATTCCCTCGAACTGAATGGTGCGGATATGGGAAGAAACACATTTCATATCGTAGCGGAGCGCCTATGAGAGAACGTCATCTACACTATCGCTTTTCCGGCATTTTCTTCTTTATGTACTTCGGTCTAGGCTCTTTATTGCCTCTTTTGTCCGTCTATTATGAATCCATTGGTTTTAACGGTCTAGAAATCGGTGCTTTATCCTCTCTTCGTTCGGTTATGGCTGTTATTGCACCACCTTTATGGGGAATGCTTAGTGACCATGGGGGACGACACAAGTATTTCTTTAGTGTTACATTAATCATGTCCATGCTTGTAGGAATTATTATGCCTTTCACCCAGTCTTTCCTTATATTTGCACTCATTTTTGCCGTCTTTAATTTATTTCAAGTCGGCATTAATCCTATGGGCGACAGTTTGACTTTATATACACCGATTCCCTTTGGTAAAATCCGTAAATTCGGGGCCTATGGCTTTGCTATAGCCTCCTTGTTTACTGCATACATGGCAGATCTGTTTAGTATCTATGCCATTTTTGTTTTCTTTGTTCTAGCCAGTGGATTAGCCTTTCTTTTGGTGCGCCCTCTAGATATTTCAACACAGAAAACATCCCATCAGCTCTTTCCCGAACTCAAACTTTTAATCAAGGACAAAGGGTTTTTAGTATTTCTTCTCTACACCTTACTCATCGGAAGTGCTGTCGTCAATCAAAATACTTTTTTCGGATTACTTTTCCGCTCTTACGGCGCAAACAATACGCTAATCGGCTTAGCTTTCTTTCTTTTTGCTATTAGTGAAGCCCCTTTTATACAACTTGCCGGTAAAATGATTCGTCGCTTTGGTCTATTCAATGTTCTTCTATTCACCACTGCATTAAGTATTCTTCGTTGGAGTATTTATGCTTTTGTTCCGTCCATTGCCCTTATTTTAATCCTCTTCTTTTTACAAGGATTAACCTTTGGTGTGTTCTTTGCGGCAGCCGTTCATTTTATAAAAGTAACCGTAAGTCCGAAGATTCGTTCAACGGCTATTACCCTATACTCTTCCATGTCTCTAGGTATCGGCGGTGTCATCGGAAGTTTCATCGGCGGTTATCTTTATGACAGCTTTAACATCCAGGCAGTCTACATTTTCTTAAGCCTTACGGCATTCCTCGCCTTATTGGTTCTTATTGTTATGAAATGGGGCATTTATGGCAATCATCTTGATGACCGCCATAGTGATTAATGACGCAGGAAAAGAATGGATATCCGTTCTTTTCCTGCGTCAATTATGTCTTTACAAGAACATATGTTCGTGATATACTTAATAGTATCAAGGGAACTTACGTTCTCATTTTGTAAGGAAGTGTATCCCATGAAAACCATCGCCAAACCCATTGAGATGATTAGTTGGACGGATAGTCAAGGTAATATTCATCCCCTTCGTTTTAAAATTCAGGATAAGGAAGGGGCCTATCAAGTCTACAAAATTTTAAAAATCTACACAACAGAGCTGGAACGCATTTCCGGCAACAAAACGTATCGCTTCACCTGCGAAATTGATTTAAATGGTATATGCCGTATTTGTGAAGTCCGCTATGACCTAGAGACGTGTTGTTGGAAATTATTCAAACTCTAATAAAAGGAGTGTTGACATACCCATCGTTAAACAGATACGACAACACTCCTTATTACAATGCTTTGACGCCTTCTTCACCGGTCCTTACTTTTATTGCATTTTCAACAGAATACACGAAAATTTTACCATCTCCGACTTCACCCGTTCTCAAAACCTCTTTAGCCGTTTCAATAACCTTTTCTACAGGTACTTCACAAACAACCATTTCAAATTTAATCTTAGGCAATAAATTAATTTCGTAAGGTACACCACGATACATATGTGTACGTCCTTTTTGAGTACCACATCCTAAAACATGGCTTACTGTCATTCCTGTAATACCGATATCATTTAATGCATCTTTCAAGACATCCATCTGTCCGGGACGTGTAATAATATCAATTTTGGTCAGTTTCTCCATTATAGAACCCTCCTATACTTAGGTTATCGTTATGATTAGGGCATCAAAAGCAAGTTTTCCTAAATTCGCATACAATATATAGATTACGCAGAAGCGTTCGTAACACTATATTGTATGCGAAAGTTCAACTATATGCTTTTGACACTCTAACCTTCATTATACATATAGTATAATTCGAGCTTGTCCTTATTGCAAGCATGCTTATTGCCTACAATTCCATATAAGCAGATATTCCGTGTTCAATCGTATCTAGCCCACTACTTTCCATATCCTCATCGACACGTAAGCCCTTAAACGCTTTAATAATAGAAAAAGTAATAAATGACAGACCGCTAGCAACAACTCCCACGATAAGCACACCTAGAATTTGTGTCAACAGCAGTGAAATGCCACCACCAAGGAATAAGCCTCCATCAACACTAAATAAGCCTATAGCAATTGTTCCGAATACACCACATACACCATGAACCGAAATCGCACCAACAGGATCATCGATTTGAACTTTTTGATCAATAAATTCAACTGCCATAATCATAAGGATTCCACTTATTAACCCGATGGCAATTGCTCCGAAAAAGGGAATCTCGTTGGCACCTGCTGTAATTCCCACAAGACCTGCCAATGCCCCGTTTAATGTTAATCCGGCATCCGGTTTACCATATCGAATTTCACTAAAAAACATAGCTGAAACGGTCGCTGCTGAACCACTTAATAAGGTTGTAATCGCCGCATGAATCGTTGTAGGTGATGTAATATCTAATGTCGATCCCGGATTAAATCCAAACCATCCGAACCACAAGATTAATACACCCAAAGCTCCTAATGGGATATTATGTCCGGGTATCGCATAGGCTTTTCCCTTTCGATACTTCCCTTGACGAGGGCCTACCATCTTCGCTCCCACAAGGGCACAAAAACCGCCAACGGCATGAACGGCTGTTCCACCTGCAAAGTCTCTGAATCCAATACGCGATGCCAAAAAACCGCCACCCCAGATCCAATGTCCAATCAAAGGATAAATGACCACTGTTGCAACAACAACAAACGCCACATACGACATGAATTTAGTACGTTCAGCCATTGCTCCTGAAACAATCGTTGCGCATGTCGCTGCAAATATTGCTTGAAAAAAGAAGAATGCATTAAAAGAAATCCCTGCTTTTTCTTCCGGAGCTCCCAACAAGAAGAACAAATCCCTTCCAATAAATCCTCCCTCTGTACCGTACATTATTCCGTAGCCTATAGCAAAATAACATAAGACACCTACAGATACCGTAATAAAATTTTTCATAATAATATTAACGGCATTTTTTGACTGTGTAAATCCTACTTCAACCATAGCAAACCCGGCATGCATCAAAAAAACAAGAACACTTGCAATAAAGACCCACATTGTGTTCAGCGTTGTGAAATTTTCCATGAGTAAACCTCCAAAATTGTCATTGTAATATTCTTCGTTAGAATTGCTGTCTTTTACAAGGGATATCTTTTGTTTTTGCCCAAAAAACGTAAAAAAGACAAAAAAGCCCATAAACGTTAAGCACAACGTTCATAGACTCCTTTGTCTAATTGCACATGAATAGATTCACATTCATAAAATTCACCCTTGAATTCGTAATTATTATAGCGAAAAGTACTTCTATTGTCAAACGTTTTTTGCAGTCTATTCCTATGAAGCTTGCATTTTTCTCATTTTAAACGCATACACCTCATCCGATTAACATTGAAATTCCAAATAAAAAAAGTTATAATAGGAGCATCGATTATCATAGATAATTAATACTTGGGATATGACCTTATGTCCGCGAAAGGATTTACCGGATGTTTATAACACAATACCTGACCATGTATAACCAACTTCATAATGAAGCATTTTCTAATTCCTCAATTCTAACGCACTATTTAGATTTTTTAGTCGATACCATTGATTCTGTCGAGAAAGGCTACTGTGTCTCATTAAATAATGGCGTATATCACTGTTTTTATTCAAGGGGATTAGATTCTATAGAAGGCGAATCTTTCTCTCTTTTTACCCACGATGTTCATCGTGATATTTATCCTCTCGAAGATATAAGCTTATATAGTCCCTCAACCGATGCTGAAAGCTTCTTTTTCTTACCTAAGGCAATGATTAAGCTGTTGCATTCACATTTTACGTCAAACGACGAGGGAACATATCAGTTGCACATGAATATCTTTTTTGAAAACTATCTTTATGCTCAAATCGTTCTCTTTAGTCGCTCATCCTTAGAGCCCCTTTTAGAGGATGGGAGTCTTTTTTTTATTCGCCATACTTTAGAAGACAAATTGATGCTCGGTCTTATTCATAAAGACCAAGAATCTTTCAACAACTTACTGCAGATGAGTCAACAAATCATTACAACCAAACATTATCATTCTGAGGACAGCAGTCGCTTTCTATCTAGATTACTGGATATTATGTTTGAATTATCTGATGAGCCCGACTATGGAAGTGCCATTATATATAACAACAGCTCTTGGAATTATGTACACACCATTGGACATGACTATAATCGATTGTCTCATCTTCATATTCCCCATGAAATTTTCGCTGAAAGCCATATCCTGTGGACGTCTTACAAGGAAGTGGCCCCTAATATTTTTATTATTGATGATATCCTCAATTACGAAAAAACACCTCTAATTGAAAAAAATATGGCTTTTGTCCAAGCCATGGAAGCAGCCAGTATGCCCATTAGTCGGACAATTCAACTCCATATATATTTTAATGGTTCCATGAAGGCTATTCTCTCTCTGGACAAAAAAAAGGGAGCTAACGATGGATTTACAAATCATTTTGTGCAGCTTCTCAAGCAAATAAATGTTATCGGTCAAATTCTCTTTAATTATTCCAATTTGAGCGGCTATGCCAATAGCTTTAAAAGTCTTACACAGCTCATTTCTCGCTTAATGGAACATACTACCGATGAAAGAAGCGGTTTCTTACACGACTTTTTAGCCCTAATGGTCACGAGTATCTATGAAGCTGATTATGCCAGTGTCTTTATTCGAGACCCGGAAGGCATTCATTTTATTGATGCAATCGGGCATGACTTAAAGGGGTTACAAGAAATCCCTTTCAAACCGGAACACTTTGCCACCTATGATAAGGGGATTACCCTCATTCATGACATTCTTGATAAAAGTTTCAATTATATGCCAGAACCTATCTACAATGCTATGCAGAGGGCCAGTCGTCCTATCAAAGAGAGTATTATATCCCAACTACAGATTAGTGATGATGTTTATTTGGATATCATCATTGACATCCGGAAGGACAGCTACCTTAATTTTTCTTCTGAATCCATCCAGCTTTTTGAAACTCTAAGTAATCTAGGTTTTGCCTTCTTGTCCAATCGCTATTATATTGATGAAGTCCATTCTTTAAACGAAGAACTGGAAGCCAAGATCAACTTGCGTACCCTTGAGTTAAAACAAAGCAATGAAAAACTTCGTTCTATGGCGCATCGTGATAGTTTAACACAGCTTTATAATCATAATCGTATTCTTCAACTTTTGGAAAAACTTATAGAAAATACGCCTAAGTTTTCTATCTTTCTTTTTGACATTGATTATTTTAAACGAGTCAATGATAGCTATGGCCATCAAGTTGGCGACATGATACTGGTTCATATTAGCAATATGATTTTATCCTACCCTCATATTAAGGGGGGGCGCTATGGCGGCGAAGAATTTCTTTTACTTTTACCGGATATGGATAGCCAGCAAGCTGTTGATTTTTGCCAATCTTTTATCGATGCCATCGCTTCTAAAGATTGGATACCGAATCATCCGATTACCGTCAGCGGTGGTGTTGTAACATACAAAAAAGGGCTCCCCTTTGAAATGATTCACAAAGCAGACACCCTTTTATATGAAGCAAAAGCAAACGGTCGTAACCGCTTGCTTTATGATTATTGCTAATTAACTTTTAGCAACTTCTACATTTACTTTACGACCTTTGATACGTTTGTCTTTAAGATTCTTTAGTACCTTTTTGACATGTTGATCTTCAACATCCACAAAGGAGAATTTATCATACATATCAATAGCTCCGATACTACGTCCGTTCACTTGACATTCTCCTGTAATAGCGCCCAAGATATCTTTAACTGTAGCATCATGTACCTTACCGATACTCAAGAACATACGTGTTTGTCCTTGGGTCTTGCTCTTACCTCGGCTCTTACCTGAATCTTCACTACGATCACGTCGACGAGTACTGCTACGGTCACCACGATCATTTCTGTCATTACGTCCGCGTCCTTCACGTCCTTGTTTCGGTTTATTGAAATTATGATCATTCAAATCAGATTCTTGAACCTTTTCATGCAATGTCAACGCATCTTTCAAAAGGACTGCTGCAAGAACATCAACACTATAGCCTTTGTTCTTAATACGCTCAACAATCGGTTCGTAATTATCCAAGATGTCTTCATCCATTTTCTCCATTAATTGGTCAATAAATGATTCCATCTTAGATTCATTGACTTCTTTAATTGAAGGAATGGCAATTTTGTCAATTTTCTTCTTAATGTAACGTTCAATCGCAAAAAGACGCATGCGGTCACTTGAAGAAGCCAATGTAATCGACTCACCCGGTCTTCCGGCACGGCCACTTCGACCGATACGGTGAACATAATAGTCTTCTTTTTCGGGAACATCAAAGTTGATAACCAAATCAACATTTTGAATATCCAATCCACGTGCGGCAACATCTGTTGCTACAAGAACAGTCAGTACACCGGTATTGAATTTTTTCAATACTGCTAACCTTAATTCTTGCTTCAAGTCACCGTGAATTTTATCCGACCAATATCCATTATTTTGAAGACCGTCCGTAATTTGATCCACCATACGTTTTGTATTACAAAAAACAATACAACGCTCAGGAGATTTAGCATCTAACAAACGATATAATGCCTCTTCTTTATAACGACTCTTCACAGCACAGTATTGTTGAATTACTGTACTTGTTGTTAATCCTTTTGACGCAATTTTAATATTTTGTGGTTGATCCAAATAACGATTTGCCAAATCTTTAATTTCTCTTGGCATCGTTGCTGAGAACATAATCTTCTGTGGGTCAGTATCCACATTTCCAAGAATCAACTCAATGTCTTCTCTAAAGCCCATTTTTAGCATTTCATCCGCTTCGTCCATGATGACAGTATGTAATGATTCGAATCGGATTGTACGACGATTAATGTGATCAATCAAACGTCCCGGTGTTCCTACAATAACTTGTACACCTTTCTTTAAGGCAGTTATTTGTTTGTAGATAGGTTCACCACCATAAACAGCAAGTGTTTTTATTCCCGGTGTGTATTTTGTCAATTTTCTGATTTCACCTGCAACTTGTACAGAAAGTTCCCGAGTTGGGCATAGGATTAGGACTTGAGGTTTACTAACAGATGGGTCAACTTTTTCTAATACAGGAATAGAAAACGCTGCAGTTTTACCTGTACCGGTTTGTGATTGTCCTATAACGTCGACACCTTTATTGATAAGTGCAATACCTTCTACTTGGATTTCAGTGGGTGTTTCGTAACCCATATCCTGTATTGCCCTTAATATGTTACTATTTGATACGATTTCTTCAAAATTCATTCTTTACTTCCTATTCTTAAATCAAATTAATACTGTTGCATCCAGACAGCAATCGTATAATTATAACACATACATAGCAGATATACAAGTCATAAGTCATAAGAACCATCAGTTGACTGTCGAAGTGATTTGTACTATAATTTCTAAGTCCACTTATCCAGACATTATAACACTGATCATTTGTTGACTAGACTGACCTGACCGCCGGGGGGTATAAAGGTGACACCCATATTTATTATCCTTGCCTCATTTATTAGTTTAATTTTAGGATTTTTTATATCACACTATATTTCAGATTTATCTCCCTCCCCCATAAGAAAAATGGGCTTGGCAATCTTTCACTTCTCTACGATAAAATCCCATCGTAGCATTCGTCGTGCGCAAAATCTCATGATTAAAGATATGGCCACCGGTTCATTGTTCATTGATCAGCATCGGCGTATTATCGATGCCAATAATAAGGTATTGGGTTTGATGGACCAACACTTATCGAATCTCTACGGTAAATCTATAGATGCTTTTTCCCATCCTCTTATTTCTTCTGTTGCACAGATACTAAATCCGAATTTTCAAAATAGTATTATTTATATGCATAAAAGGTTACCGCTTCATGAATATTACCTTATAAAAAGCAGTACTGTCTATGATGTTCTCAAAAAACCTATTGGTACCCTTGTTCTATTAACCGATGTGACTGAATTACAACATTCCCTTAACCAATTAGAATATATAGGCCATCATGATGATCTAACAGGCGTCTACAATCGCTACTATTTCCAACGTAAACTTAAAGAGCTGGATAACTCCGGTCTTTATCCTCTCGCAATTGTTGTGGGTGATATGAACGGTCTAAAATACGTTAATGACAGCTACGGCCATACTGTCGGTGACAGTCTCCTTGTTGAAGCCGCTGAACAAATAGCGTCTGAATTTCCACCGCCTGCAATTGTCTGTCGTATCGGAGGCGATGAATTCGTCATACTGGTACCTCACGTCGATGAGGCTAAACTTATACAATCTATTAAAGCACTGGAAACCTATCATTTTTCCCTCATTCCTGAAACGACAGCAGTCGGGATTGCCTTAGATTATGCTCTCAAAAAAGCCCCTCATGAAGATCTTTATCAACTGTTCAAAAAAGCTGATGCCAATATGTATCGCAAAAAAGCCTTACAAGATAACGGCAATCGAGATTATAATCTTATGGTTCTGCAACGTCTTCTTGCCGGTAAAGATATAGAAACCGTAGAACACCTTCATCGTACTGCCTATTTGGCAAAAGAAATGGCCATGTATCTTAACTTGGATTCTCAACATACATCGGATCTTATTTTGTTATCCCAATTACATGATATTGGTAAGATTCTTATCCCCGATCGTGTTTTGAATCAAAAAGGCAATCTAGATCAAGTCGATTGGCACCTTATACAAAGCCATTCAAAAAAAGGGTATGATATACTTTTTGATACCCCTGCCCTACGCCCTTTGGCTCAAAATATACTTTATCATCATGAGCATTATGACGGCACCGGATACCCTGAAGGTCTCAAGGGTGAAGCCATCCCCTATCTCGCCCGCATTATCGCCATCATTGATGCTTATGATTCCATAACACATAATCATTCCTACAAAAAAGCCTCATCATCTGACGAGGCTATTGCCGAACTTGAAGCATGCAAAGGTTCTCAATTTGATCCTGAACTAACGGATGCTTTCATCGCCATGCTCCAAACTCTCTAACCGCTTCAACCCCTCTATTGTCTCATAAAGAAAATTCTCAACGATTTCTTTATCCATATCTACATAACGACTGACTGTTTGATACAATTCATTAAACAGTTGTTTATTAAACGCCAACCGTTCTTTATATACACGTTTTCCCTTTGGTGTTAATGTAAATATGACTTCTTTTTTATTATTCTGTTTCTTATGCTTTTCTATAAGCTCTTTCTCCATCAAACGGCGAATGAACTTGCTTGTTCCGCTTTTTGATATTTCCATTTGACCGGCTAATTGTGTTAAGTTGATACTTCCCTCTTGTCCGATGACACATAAGGTATCGACTTCTGAATTGAACAGCTCCACATCGGAACCATAGGTTCTAGGTTTCTTTTCCAATTCACTAAAGGCATTTACCGTTTCAAGAAAGAGTCCTATGATTTTGGTATTTTTATCCATATGTCCTCCTTATAACCGCCTATTTATTGTACGCTTATGTGTCAAAAATGACAAGAGAAATAAACGTCAAATTTGCTCTATGCCAATTCGAGAGCCTGTAATTTAACCCGCTTAAATCCTTCCGCAACAATAGGTATCATAACTAATGCTACCGTAGCGGCTCCTTCTATACCAATATAAGATATATTATACACAGCCGAATAGAGTATTGAATTCCATCCTTCAGGCGCACTCGAACCAAAGAATACAACGCCTCCGATAAAATGAAAGAGAAAACGACCGGCACATCCTACAATAATTCCTTTAATCAGTCCATTCTTTTGATTCGCAAAGATGCCCGATAACCCCAATGCTCCAAAAGCCAATGGATAATCCAACAAAAGCTGAATCGGATGCATTACCCATCCGCCGAAGGCCAATTGTAATAATCCGTAGACCACACCGGCTAATATACCGGTCTTCACACCAAAAAAGTACCCTATAATAATGATAAATAACATACTAAAGGGTGTAATTGCTCCACCTTGCATTAATGCAAACAATTTAATTTGTGATAGAACAAATGCAATGGCAATAGATAAAGATGAGTAGGTCAAGGCACGTATGGGCATTCCGTCCTTACGCTGATTTGCAAAGGTCATTGCAATTAATAGAATGATAAGGGCAATAACTGTTATACCAAGTTGACCAATTGTTGACGCGACAATAGCATTAAGGTCTCCGTTGGATACTGCTGTTTGAAATTCTTGTAACATAAAAAAAACCTCCTTAAAATGTTGTCTAAGGAGTGATAACTGAAGTATTAAAACACTTCCCTTCGACGGAATTACCCGTATCAGGTTATGAGGGTCAGTTAACACTTTCTCAGCCATAAAGGCTCCCCTAGCGATACCCTATAAGTTTACCCAATCCCTCAATTAAAGTCAACTATAATATACAAAATTCCTTGTTTTACTTATCTTCCGATGATACAATAAACAAGAATAAATTAAACGTTTTGAAAGGATGATACTTATGTTCGGATTTAATGATAAAATTGCTCCTGAACCTGCAGGTGAAGGTGTGACCCGCAAAATATTAACGTATAATGACGATCTCATGATGGTTGAAGTTAGCTTTGAATGCGGTGCCATCGGCACTGCCCATTCCCACCCACACTTACAGCAAACTTATGTTGCTAAAGGAAGTTTTGAATTTACGATTGATGATAAAACACAAATCGTTAAATTAGGCGATAGTATCCTTATTCCTAGGGATTCAGTCCATGGTGTCAAGGCCCTTGAAGCCGGTATTCTTGTCGATATTTTCACCCCTAAACGTGATGATTTTCTACAACCATAGCAACCACTCTCCCCTTTCTTCTAAACGGCAAAGAACCTTCGTAGGTTATGCTAACGGGCAGATAAACGTTGTTGTTCTTTATATTTTATACTATAATAGAGATATTAGAAGAGACTTCTATTTTGCAGTAATGAGAGTGGTTTATACAGGCGGTGATTCCTATGTTTTACAATAAAACTTCATCCATTAAACGCTCCCTTAATTTGTCTTATATTATGTTATTGTTTTTCACCTTAATTACAGTCTTATGTATTGTTTTCGTGCTATGGAAGCGTTCCAATGATTCATTAATTCAAACGTGGCAAAGCGAAACACAAACTTCTATCATAAGCAATATTCAAACAATTATGGAAGCCCCCGTACACGTTAATACTTTTGGTAGCAATCTTCTTGAGCATAATGTTGTCAATCTTACAGATGCAAAAAGTCGTGATCCCTATTTTGCCAGTGTTATCGCCGGAAATCCGGACTTCATATACAGCTATTCTTTCGGAACTGTTGATGGAGAATATTATGGTGCACGAAGAACAGACAGTGGTATCCAAATTATGCATTCCAATGCCGATAGCAACTTCCACTCCATATACTATACAACGACAAGCGACTTTCAGGCAGGAGAAATGGTCCAAGAGAATGATTTTTTTGATCCACGCACCCGTGCTTGGTATATCGAAGCAATTAATGCCAATGATACCGTATTTTCTCCCGTTTATAAGCACTTTATCATGGATGATCTTACCGTATCTGTTGCTACCCCGATTCGTAAACCCGACGGTAGTTTACGCGGTGTCCTAGGAACCCATCTCGTATTAAACAATCTCAATGCAATCTTAGACGAAGCGACTGAAGGACATGAATCAGCAGCCTATATCGTTGAATATGAGACAGGCGATTTGATTGCTAATTCTGACGGTCTTTCCAACTATGCCACCTTAAATGATAGCTATACGCGTTTGAATATTCATGATATGGATCTTCCTCATATTTCTGATACCTACACCAACTATTTAAACACAGATAGTACCACGTATCGTGACGGTAATTTCATTAATCATGACTACCTAAGTGTAGCCACCTACGAAAGCCGAGGCATCCATTGGCTTATTATCTTATCTATTCCGGATACGCCCCTTAATCACGACATTAACCGCGCCTTTTTGGCTGCTTTATTTGCCACCATTGGGGCAAGTTTCATATCCTTACGTATTTGGAATTATCGAGGCAACGCCCTGTTAAACCCCATAACAGATCTCACTAAATTAACCGAACAGTATTCCCAAGGCAACTACTTGCCCCGTAGCAATTACCAAGAAGACAATGAGCTAGGCCAATTAGGCTCTGCTTTTAATATGATGGCCGAAAAATTAAGTTCTCAAATGCATGTGCTCGAAAAAGAAGTCAAACGACGAACCTCTGAGTTAGAAGAAATCAATCGTTCTCTTCAAGAAAAACAAGAAAACATCATTTATTTAAGCTATCATGATCAGTTGACCGGATTGTTCAACCGACGTTATTTTGAGGAAGCTTTACACCGTTCCGATAATTCGCATAACCTTCCCATTAGCATTATTATGATTGATATGAATGGTCTCAAATTAATTAATGACGCCTTCGGACATAAATTAGGCGACACCTACCTCCGAATGATCGGGTCTTTTATCACTCGAAATCTACGTTCGGATGATATCGCCGCTCGTTTGGGTGGAGACGAATTTATTATTCTACTTCCCCATACCAATGAAGCAGAAACAGAAGATATAATAGCCCGTATCAATGCCTCTATTATTGAAAGTGACTATGATCTTGTCCCTCTTTCTGTCTCCTTTGGGTATAGCACTAAGAACTATCGTCATCAATCACTCATTGATATTCAATCCAAAGCTGATGAGCTTATGTATCAAAACAAGCTTATTCGCAGTCAAGAATTTAAGAGTGATGCCATATCGCATATTATTAATTATCTTCGCGAAGAATATCCACATGAAGATATTCATGCGAAAAAGGTTAAAGAATTAAGTTTAAAAATAGGCCGCTCTTTGGGACTTACTGAACCCGAGCTTGCGACACTTGGGCAGGCTGCTTACATGCATGATATCGGTAAGATTGCGTTGCCAAAAGATTTAATTGACAAAACGGATGTATTAACCGCTGAAGAATATGACATACTTAAGCGTCATCCCGAAATCGGTTATCGAATCTTAAGTTCTGCTGATGAGACAGCACCTATTGCTGATATTATTTTAAGCCACCATGAGAACTGGGACGGTACCGGTTATCCAAAAGGTCTTGCCGGCGAATCCATCCCTCTTATGTCTCGGATTTTACGCGTTTCAGAAAGTTATGTAACAATGACAACGGCACAGCCCTTTTCAGATGCTGTGCCACAAGAGAGTGCTATACAAGAAATGTCTCGCTATAAAGGAGCCAAGTTCCAATCTGAACTGGTTGACGTTCTCTTACACTTATTGAAAGAAAATCAACTCTAGTCAAGGGATACTCTATCATACACTAGTAATGACTTGATTGGCTACCATCGCTTTTTTGTTATATAAATTCAAGAACCGTTTACCTGCTTCTATTCCTTTCAGATAATCGGCATCCAATATCGCCTTATCACGTGTTAATCGACCCGTTTGAAAATCATCCGGTGGACAGATTTCTATAATCTGTACACCTTCTTTTTTTGTTCTACAAAAATCCACTTGCTGATTATAGCATTCCCCTCGTTTTAACATGGCTTGATACAATTTAGGATAATGAAACATAATCCAGCGTAGCCATTGTGCCTTTTTTGTTTTCATACGATAATCTTTCTTCTTCGAGCGAATAACAACCACTGTCTTAGCACCTAAATCAACAGCTTTACATACGGGTATAGGATCTGCAACACCCCCGTCCACATAAGGTGTTCCGTCAATATCAATAGCATGACGATATAGAATCGGAATTGCTGAAGATGCTTTGATGACATTTTCCAAATTTTCTTTGCGTGGGTAGATATAATCAATACAACCTGTATCCATATTCGTAACGCCTACATAATAGTGACTCGGCGACATTTCAATTTGATCTAAATCCAGTCGAATATCTTTAATTGTTTCTTCCCATAACCAATCCAAATCCATAAAGTGCTTGCCTCTAAGAAATTTGGATACACTAATAAATTGACGTTTTAATGAATATTTCGTATAAATATGATAATTACGTCCCGGCATCTTTGCAAGATACGATGCAATATTCGTAGCGCCTGCCGACACACCGATACACCACTCAAACGGATTAAAATCCGCTTCCAAGAAAGCATCCAATACCCCTGTCGAAAAAATACCTCGCATTGCACCGCCTTCAACGACTAACGCAATTTTGGTCTCATTATATTGCTGATAAGATTCCATATCCCTAAGCTCCTTGTTTGTTCCCGTATAAAACATTACGATTCTTTCAATGTTTTCTATTGTAACCCAGGACAATGGTCCTATGCAACACTTTTTCCATTGTATCGCATTTGTAACCTTCTATTTCTACTTCACAAACACGGAATTCTCTAGGGCGTAGCCTATAGAACCTACTTTAAATTTTTTTGCTTCAGAAAGGGCCTTTTCCACCCGTCGTTGTATATCTACCAGCTGATCATCTTCCAAAAAAATTGGTGTCAGTCCTATATGGTATTCTGTTAGCATCTCACATTCTTTTTCTATGGCAGTCATCAAGTGACGTGCTAAAGATAACGTTTCCTCTTTGTTTGCTGATAATAACATGATATACACGTCTAATTCCCATTCATATATCTGATGATTTGGCGTCATCCATGTATCCAAACAATTTAGCGTGTCCTCTCTTAATGCGTTCCCAGAAAACAGCATCACATGTTTCACTTCATCGGTTCCGCTAATGGTCATTCGACGAAGTATTCGATTTACTTCCATTATGAACGCATCGCGTTTTTTTATTGGACTCATATTCTTCATATCATTACTTTCTTTCTCTTATATAGGCTCTGTTTATAGCTATCTACAGTATAGCAGTCAAAAGCTTCTATATTCCGAAGTTTCTGTAACAAATATATGAACATTAGGTCCTTTAAGAAAGACTAAGCTCTATCAACAATATGTATGACGCGTTCTATATGCCTCATAAAAAATGCGATAATCGGTCCCATAAAAAAAGCTGTTAACAGTGTTGCAACACCAACCTTACCGCCTAATAGGAAACCAATACATACACAGGTCATATCCGTTGCTACGCGGCAATACTGAAAAGGAATACTCCGTTTTTCACTTATAATCAGTGCCACAGCATCATAGGTGGACACACCCATATCCGACAAGAAATAACAAGCTGAGCCTAAGCATAAGAAAAATAAGGCAACTATCAAGAAAAGACTTCGACCGACAAAGGTCACATCGTAAAAGGTATTATTCATAAGCCATGTTGTCCCTTGTGCCACATAGCCCAACAGAAAAATATTCAACAGTGTTCCCAATCCTATCTTTTTTCGATCATATATCACAATAATGACAAGCATGATCAAGTTCATTAATGTATAAAAGGTTCCAAATCCTAAAGATAAATGGTTAAAAACCCCTTGCACCAGTACTTGAAAGGGATCCATTCCAAATAGCGAGAAATTAAAAACTCCAACGGATACTCCCGTAACTAAAATACCCGCAATGGTCATATACACACGTGTTCGAAACCTTATTGTTTTGGCATTATTTCTGCTGTTCATCTTGCTCCTCATCGACTTTCAGTAATCGTTTATCGCTCTTTACATACTGAGTCATCGTATCATCCACTTTCGTATAGAAATGGTCAGCTTCAAGATCTTTAACGCCTTGTGCATAGAGTCCATATAGTTTACCACTTATTGTTCCTTCCCCTTCACAAGGTCTCACATCATACCCCTCTATGGGCCATTTCGATAACTTTCGCAGTTCCAAATAGACATGATTCAATTGAATATGACGAATCTGTCCTTTTCGACTTCCTTTGATAAAAATTCCGTTTTCTCCATGGCAGAATATATTATTAAAGATAATATTCGATATCGTCCCTGACTCTGTTGAAGCATTGCGATTAATGGCGGTAATACTAATCGGCTCCGCTCTTCCCCACCATTCTTCCGAGAAGCGTCGCGTCTCAATACTCATATTCGAGAAGACAACATTTTCCACATTCCCTTTATCTCGGATTTGTATAGAAATGCCTCGATTACTTCGACTAATGGTACAATTAGAGACAAAAATGTTTCTAAAATCACTTTCACCTTCTGTCCCTATTTTTATAGCAGCACTAGTTGAGACTAAGGTGCACCCTTCAATAACAATGTTCTCACAGGGTCCATATTCTATAAAATCACCTGTATTCTTTAGGACTATACAATCATCACCACACTCTATATGACAGTTACTAATACGTACGTTTTGACAGTGATCCGGATCAATGCCGTCCGAATTGGCCATCTTCAAATTGTTTAGTATACGAATGCTATCTATGGCTACATCGTAACACCCAATCAAATGAACGGTCCAAAAGGCGCAGTTTTTTATAGTTATATCCTTTATTGTCAATTGCTTAAAGTCTTCCAAGAAAATAGCAGGGACTCTTGGGTAATAGCTCCCTTCAATGTGATAACCGGAATCCTCGCCATAAAACATACTCTCATTGGCATCAATTATTCCATGACCGCTAATGGTTACATGTTCTTCAGACATGCCATATATAAA
The DNA here is from genome assembly GCA_965140555.1 of Vallitaleaceae bacterium. Taxonomy (GTDB): domain Bacteria; phylum Bacillota; class Clostridia; order Lachnospirales; family Vallitaleaceae; genus UBA1351. The sequence goes on from OZ223259.1 coordinate 1,117,691, forward strand.
GCCATGAAAGGGTCGTCCGGCATACTCACTATTAAGATAAGACGGTAAACCGGAATGATGTGCCACAACAACACCTTCATTGGCTAATGGATAATAATCGTTCAAGTCATCACTTGCCTTTAATACCGCACCACTTTCTATATACAATTCCACATGGGATCTTAGGCGAATACAGCCTGTATTATATACAAAGCCTCCCGGTACAATAACCCGTCCTCCTCCATGATCATAGCATTGGTCAATTGCTTTTTGAATACTCGTTGCATCGTTCGTGATTCCGTCACCCACAGCACCAAAATCTAGAATATTATACATGATTTCTTTCCTTTCACGCTTGAATTTTTAATGTCACAATTTCATAAGGTTTTACTTCCAACAAGTACCCTTTACTCCTTTGTTCTAAGGCGTGTATGTGATGCTCCATCATATCACACACCCAGACCTTTTTACCCTTCATAAGCGGGAAGGTAATATGGGTTTTTACCCGTTTCCCATGATTCTCATAGAGACGAAGAATAATACCGTCTTTATCATAAGCCGGCTTTATCGTCTCCATAACAATATTAGTCGCCGGAGTCTCAGCGAAGGACCAGGACCCGACGCGTCCTCTATCCGATTCTCCCCGTAGTACCTTGGTATTCAAGTCATAGGCCTCTTCTGATACCCGTCCCTCTCTATAATCCCCTATATGAGGCAGAATGGAATAGGTGAATGCATGATCGCCTATATCTGCTTGAGGATTAGGAAAAACACCGGATTTAATCAATGTCAGTTGCATCTGTTTCTCGTGAATATGGTGCCCGTACTTGCAATCATTGAGTATTGCCACGCCATATCCTGTTTCCGATAAGTCCATCCATTTATGGGCACACACTTCAAATTTTGCTTCTTCCCACGTCGTATTCTTATGGTTCATACGTTCAACTTGACCGAACTGTACGTCATAATGAGCCGTATGACTAAATACACTCGTGTCAAACAATGCCTTTAGTAAGGTTTGATGTTCTTGCCAACAGACATAAGTTTCCACGTCTATCCTTCGACTGTGGGCATAGAAGTGTATATATTGAGTTATCTCAGACTTCCTATACTGTCGCTGAACTTTAAGCGTTCCTCTAATAGGGCCGTTTTCTACGATTTCAATACAGTCTACTTGATCAACTACCCATGACTTCTCCGTATAAAAGGCATCGATATTCCACGCATCAAAACTGGCAGGCTTATCTTCATAGGCAACGAGCCGATTCATAACGCCCTCTTCCATGATAATCTCACGTTCGGCCTCTTTATCATAAAGTCTTGCAAATTCTCCCTGTCCATTCATTTCCACCTCATATCGATTGCTTTCAAAAACCAATCCATTAAAACTGTGGATTCTATTATACAGAACATGCCCCTTCTCTTTATCCTCATCTCTATGTATCTGTTGTTGCCCATAGTCCATTCTTTTCTCTTGCCTTTTCTCTTCAATGCCATGACTCATAGACTTAACGGAAACCAAAGATTTAGGTGGTAATAGCGGCGTTAATCCAATGTAATGCTTATCTCTCGTTAGTTGATATACCATGCCTACAGGAATTTTCTCATCTTCTGTAAACTGAACCAAGGTCTCTCGTTCAAAGCCTACTGTATTAACAAACGTAACAACCGATTCTATTCCTGTTATACTGTCGTGAAGGTTGGAATACATTGTTTCTCTCAACGCTAATCCTTGCTCAAACACGTCTTCATAAGCTCTGTCCGTCTCCTCATAAACCTCCTGAATTGACGATCCCGGAAGAATATCATGAAACTGGTTTAATAGAATCACCTTCCACAAACGATCCAATCTCTCTTGTCTGTCTTGACTCTCTTTGCCCAAACAATTTTCTAGGACTGCCATAAATTCAAGGTCTTGCATCAATCCTTCTGACCGTCGATTATAGCGTTTGTTCTTTGCCATGGACGTATATGTGCCGCGATGGGATTCCAAGTATAATTCCCCACACCACTTCGGTATCTTTTTACCGGCAAGGTCTTTTTCCACCTTTATAAAAAAATCGTTGACAAAACTTTGTCTTGTTTTGGGACAGCCGCATACGCCATACTGAAGTCGCTCATCTTGTTCCAGCATACTTTCCGTCGGTCCACCGCCACCATCCCCATATCCATAGCAAGTTAAGACGTTGTTGGTTAACCCTTTATCTTGAAAACGCTGCCATGTTCCTTTTATTTGAGATGGATTTTGAAGACCGTTATAGGTTGTACTAAAATTTCCTGTACCAATAGCCGCTTTATTTTTCTCATAATCAACTGTCGTTATAAAGTAGGTCAGGATTTCGCTTCCGTTATTGCCTTGCCATGTGAATAGGTCATGAGGCATCTGATTGTATTCATTCCATCCTAACTTTGTTGTCATAAAGTAGCGGATACCGGATTTTTCCATAATCTGTGGAAGAGCAACACAATAACCGAATACATCCGGAAGCCATAGTATCTCCTGTTTCTCTATACCGAAATTCTCTTTGAAGAATTGTCTACCGTAATAAATCTGTCGAATAAGCGATTCTCCTGATGCAAGATTACAATCCGCTTCAAGCCACATACCGCCTTCTACTTCCCACCGCCCTTCACGAACCTTTTCTTGAATTTTCTCGAAAAGTTGAGGTGCATCTTCTTTGACATACGCATACAGTTGGGGCTGGCTGGACATGAATGTATACTCCGGATACTGTTCCATGAGTCGAATGACATTGGAAAAGCTCCTGACGACTTTTTGCCGCGTTTGTTTCACGGGCCATTTCCACGCCACATCAATATGGGTATGCCCGATGCTGTTGACAACGACTTCCTCTTGCCTCACGTCCTTCTTATCATCGCTATAAAAAGCTTCTTTCAGGTAGTTCAAACAAGTATCAATGGAGTTATAAAACGCTGCACTGCCTATCTCTCTCAAATCCAATTGATTAACCGCATCATTTAGCGTCTCTAGGGTAGACATCCTTATCGGGTCATCTGCCTCACATAAGCAGGCTGCTTCATAGGGTACACTAAGATCATAGTAGAGTTGATTCACTTTACTTTGGAATGAACCAATCTTAAGGTCAAAAAAGTTAGTCGCACGTTCCGTATTCGAATACGCATAGAAAACTAAGGTCATCCTATTCCCCTCTTGAGGTGATGTCTCAATAAGGAGGGTATGATGGTTCATATCCATACTTCCTATGAGCACTCCATCCTTGTATACCATGATTTGAGGATTGTCCGTATTCCATATGTCCGTCGCTCCTGTATGCAGTTGAATGACCAAGGGTGCATGGACATAGTCCTTCGTTATCTCCCATTGGGCCATAAACCAATAATGGGCATCCACACCTCCCCAAACTTGATTGCTTTTATATGGGATAAAACCATCACGTTCTTTATGCACATAGGAATACGACGTTGATTCTGAATATATATAGTCACCGGGCTTCATCCAAATGTCCTCAAGACGATGTAACCCTGTGATTCTAGCTTTTTGCAAGTCCTTCATAATTGGTTTTAATCGATTGATTCTATCCATAGTCTTCTATCCTTTAATTCCCGTTGAAGCAATCCCTTCAACAAGATATTTTTGCATTGTTAGAAAAATTACAAAGATGGGTACAAGAGATAAGGTCGCCATCGCAAACATAGCTCCCCAATCCGAGCCGGCAGTTGGGTCTGCAAACATTTTCAACGCATAACTTACCGGATAGGTAATCGGATCACTCAAGTAGATTAAGGGTGAAAGGAAATCATCCCAACGCCACATAAAGGAAAAAATGGCACTTGTTACTAACGCCGGTTTAATTAGCGGAATAATTATTTTCCAAAAAATAGTATAGATGCTACATCCGTCCATATTGGCTGCTTCATCTAAATCTCTCGGAATTCCTTTAATAAACTGCATATTCAAGAAAATAAAAAATCCTTGTCCGAAAAATTGAGGGACAATAATCGGTAAATAGGTGCCTACCCAATTCATCTTATTGAATAAGATATATTGAGGAATCATGATAACTTGAAAAGGAAGCATCATCGCTAGGAGCATACAACCAAACCAGAAATTTTTGAATTTGAAATTGCAACGGGCAAAGCCATAACCAATCACTGCCGATGACATGACCGCACCGATGGTTGATAGTCCTGCAATAATTGCTGAGTTTTTGAAAAACAAAGCAAAACTATACCCTGCAAAACCTTCCCAACCGACTTGGTAATTATCCACGCGAAAAACGCTCGGAATTAACTGTTGCGCTGAACGAAAGATTTCATTCGAGTCTTTGAAAGAACTCATTACCATCCATAATAGGGGATAAATCATAATAATCGCCATAACAAAGGTGACTATATGATAGATTGTTAGATTCACTGTTTCTTTTGCTTTCATACTTTTCATAGAATAACTCACCTTTCTGCCTCGTAATATACCCATTTATGCTGTGTTTTGAATAGAATCAATGTAATTAGACCTACGAAAAGAACCATAAACCAAGCCATTGCACATCCATAACCTAATTTACTGTATGTAAACGAGTTCTGATACATATAAACGGTATAGAACAAGGTTGAGTTTCTCGGGCGTCCTTGGGTAATAATGTAGCTCTGGGTAAAGGCCATAAACCCACTAATCAGTTGATTGATTAAGTTAAAGAAAATCGTCGGGGTCAGCATGGGTAGTGTTATTCTAAAGAACTTCTGAATCTTGCCCGCTCCATCCATCGTTGCTGATTCATACAACGTCAACGGAATCTGTTTCAACCCTGAGAGGAAAATAAGCATGGATGAACCAAATTGCCATACAGCAAGTATAATCAATGCCCAAATAGCTGTATCCTCTCTTCCCAACCATGGTATTGAACTGTCAATGCCTATTGTCTGCAACAAAGCATTCACAACACCGTCACTTGCAAAGATACGCTTCCACAAAATTGCAACGGCAACACTGGATCCTATAATAGACGGCAAGTAATAAACCGCACGATAGAAACCGGATAATTTCGTTGTACGCACCAATAACATTGCAATGAATAAAGCCATCACTAGGCGTAGAGGCACTGAAAAGAACACATAGTATAGGGTTACTTTAAAGGTTGTCCAAAATACCTCATCTTGTGTAAACATGTCGATATAATTTTTGAATCCTACAAATTGAGGGGTCTCCAAAATATTGTATCTTGTAAATGAAAAGAAAAAGGATAACACCATCGGCGTAATAATGAATGCCAGAAATCCTATAATAAATGGAGCAATAAACATATATCCGGCTACCTGCTCGGAAAGCATTTTTTGCCGAAAGCTCTTTTTTCTTTTATGAATAGTCATTGAATTTTGCACATCGTACCTCCATATTTATCATCCAAACCATTTTAGATAGTGAAAAAGCGCCATCCATATAGAAGGATGGCGCTTTTCAAACTTATTGTGCCGCTTCTTCGAGTATTTTCTTTGCTGATTCAACAAAACTTTCTACAACATCAGCAACTGCGCCGTCTCCATAACGAATATTCTCTACACCGGTTTTTAATTCAGCTTCAACTTGGCCTGAACCTGCCGGATTTGGAGGATCAATGGGCTCTGCTACTTTTCCTACTTCTGAAATGTAGTCAAACACTTGAGCTGTAATATCGTCCACTGCATCTTTCATGGTACTTTGTACCTCACTATTTACAGGAATACCACGTTCACCCATAAGAATTGCATTCGCTTCTTGGCTGTTGACAAACCAGTTCAAGAATTTTGCTGCTTCTTCCTTATGTTCTGATGTTTCTGCAATGGAAAAGAATTGACTTGGCTTTAGATAAATCGGTTGCTTTGATGTATCCGATACGATAGGATACATACAGATACCTAAGTCTCTACCGGCTGCCTGTGAAAGACTAATGAATTGATTTGAAAAAGAAAAATCATTCCATGTCGTTTGATCAATAATCGGTTTTGTTTCTACTATATCCGGATTTTTTTCAACTAATAAATCCGGTGAAATCGTAAAGTCTGCATTATTAAAGCGCTCTACATTGGCAAAATGTTCCATAGATGATGTACTATCGCCCTTTTCCAATTCAGCAAAAACATGAGAGCCTTGACTACGCGCAACCGTTTGTAGCATATTCAAACCACCATCATAATACGTTTGCACGCCTGTCTTTTCATATATTGTTTCACCTAACGCATATAATTCATCAATCGTTGGTTGTGCCGGAATCTCCACTCCGGCTTCTTCTACAATAGCTTTATCATAAACCATCATCGGTGCATTGCTTCCCAAGCTAATGCCATAGCAGACACCGTCAATGCTCCCGCTTTGAATAACACTTTCCGGTATTTGACTGACATCAATAATCCCTGCATCAATGAGTTCGGATAAATTCGCCAATTGATCACTCTGTTGATATTGATTGATATACGCATAATCTTGTTGAATAATATCCGGTAAGTTTCCGCCTGAAGCCATGGTTGATAATTTATCCCAATAGCCTGACCAATCTGTAAATTCAGGTTTGATAACAACATTCGGATTGTTTGCCATATACAGCTCAATTGCCTGTTGCGTCAAATCATTTCTTGTTTGGTTTCCCCACCATGTTAATCGAAGAACAACTTCCTCTTGTGAATCTTCCTGTTGGTTCCCTGTTTCTTCTGTCGAGTCGTTCTCCTTAGTCGTTGATGGTGTTTCTTTTGAACCACAACCTGCTAACAACGTAACAACTAACAATAAACTCAATAACCATGCTAACTTATTTCGTTTCATCATTGTACCTCCCTAATATATTTTTGCTACATCCTTATTATATGGTCTCCTCTTTTCCCGGTAAATAAAAAAAAAGGTTCAACTACGGTAAAAAAATAGCTGTTTTAAATAATTTACATTCTTTTCCTTTCCATTTATTTATTAATTTTGTATAATCTTTTCTAAGGAGTGATGATTTGAACTATAAACAATTACTTACACGGACGTTTAACAACTTAGCTTTTCGTAAAAAAATATTCATACATTTTTTTATACTTATTGTCTTTTCCCTTGTACTGTTCAATGGCGTATTATCGTATATCATTGACCAATACAATAAAGAAATCCAAACAACAAATGCTCAGCTTATTGATACAGTCATCGCATCCATTGAGTCTGAAATGACTGCCGTTGAAGAAATGACAAACTATATTATTGGTGACGAGACAATTCAAGAAAATCTCATCTTTCTTCTTAATAATCCACGTCATCAAAGAACAGCCCTTGTTAAGAATACCATCTATGAATCGTTTTACCCGTATTCTTTTAGCAATGACGCTATACAATCCATTAGCATTCTCTCCGGTACAACGGATATCACCATGGGGCGTACATTAGACCGTAAGCATCTTAATATCAACCGCATCATTCAAGAAGCTATTGACAATAAAGGTCGCCTTTCTTGGGTAACGGAAGACATCTCCGGTTCGAGTATTTATTGTGTTCGGGCTCTTCGGCAACGCAAATATTTGAATTTGAAAACCTTAGGTATTCTATTGGTCCAAATCAATATAGAAGCCATTATACAAAACGCTTTAGAGAAATCCGGTTATCCACCCACCACCACCGACTTTCTTCTCTATTCCGGTCAACAACGCATCTATCCGAATGATTCTACCCATTCCATTAATAATCTCGGTAGCCTAGATGCTAACGATTCCTATTACATCAAAACGATCCATGATAAAAAGACCTTCATTATATCCGGTACCATGTCCAAAGTCGGATGGTCCTATTACTACTTCCGTGACTATAATACGTTGTTTAATCACCTCATATATGCCAAGTGGTATAGTCTCCTTGCTATAACCGCTTTCTCTCTTGTACTCATCGTGATTAGCAACCTGTATTTGAAGAGCATCTTCAAGCATTGGGATTTATTACTATCAAAAATCAAAAATTTTGGTAACGGTGTCCATCCATCCCATCAGCATCACGAACTCTATAACCAAAGGGAAGACGAAATCGGAACCCTTCACCAACATTTTGATGAAATGACGCATCGTGTCAATGTACTAAGAGATGAAAATTATGAAAAACAGATTCATTTAAAAGATGCCACGATTAAGATGCTGGAACAGCAAATCAATCCTCATTTTTTATACAATACCCTTGACCTCATCAATTGGATGGCTCAAATCCACAATGCCGATGAAATTTCTACCGTCGTTATTGCTTTAGGAAAGTTATTCCGAGCCTCTATTACAGAAGAACATGAGCTTATTCCGCTCTCCCAAGAATTAAATTTTTTGAATAACTATCTGAGTATTCAGAAAATACGTTTTAATGAACGCTTACATTTTAAAGCCACTATTCCGGAAGAATATAATGAACTTCTTATTCCGAAATTGTCCCTCCAACCTCTTGTCGAAAATGCATTAAAACATGGCATGGAGTCGATGATCGGAACTTGTTATATTGAATTAACCATACAAGAAGATACAAAGACATCCAATTATATTATAACCGTCAGCAATACCGGTTCTTCTTTCGAACCTGATTTGCTGGAACGTATTCACTCCAATGACCTGAAACCTCTAGGAACCGGAGTTGGCTTAACCAATATCGACTCCCGGTTAAAACTTCTCTTTGGAGATAACTATGGCCTGAGCTTTTACAATAAAGACGGCAAAGCTCACGTATCCATCCATCTCCCTTGGGATATAAACAGTTTACCTCTATAATTTGATGCCATTAAGAATGGAGATAAGTAATGCTAAGAATGATGATTGTTGATGATGAAGATATGATTCGAAATGCTATTGCAAAAATGATTGATTTTGAGTCTCTAGGATTCCAGCTTATTGCAACTGCAAAAAATGGTATTGAAGCCTATGATATTATATGCGACAGTTATCCGGATGTTGTCCTAACGGATATAAAAATGCCTGGGCTCAACGGCTTAGAACTTATCGAACGCGCTACCCATTTAAATGCCCCCATTGATTTTGTAATTCTATCCGGATTTAATGAATTTGATCTTGCCAAACAGGCTCTCAGATTTGGTGTGAAAAACTTTATTCTCAAGCCTACGGATAAACACGAACTTATTGATACATTGATTCGAATTAAAGATGAACGTAACCATAAACTTCAAGCATCCCGTATTCAAACTACTAACTTGCTAAAAAACTATTTTTTCCCCTTACAAGAATGTTTTATCATCGAAAGTATTGAAAACCTGGATGCCTTTTCAACCCACTATAAACGCTATTCAAGACTTTTATCCCTCCCTGAAAGCGGACTAAAAGCTTGTATTTGCTCCTTTGTTGACGAGCAGCATGTTGCATCATTACAGCGGGATATTCTGGATATATTAGCCTCTTATCACGTGGAGATGGCCTTTCCCTTTCTTTATGTTACCGGCAGTCTTGTCATGGTTCTAAAACTAGACGACCTTTCCCTCGACCAAGACATAAAGGCTCGTATTGAAAGCTTAAACTATGAAAACCAATGTAGCAGCTTCGAATCCTATTATATTCATACAGACAATAGTTACACCTTATTCGAAACCCTTTTGATTAAGGTCGCCCGTTATGACAAAATTTTACTCCTCAATGATAACGGACGCCACTATCAAATATATAATAACATCACTGCCTCTTGGAAAATCAATGATATCTGTCATGACATTGCCCTATGCACTACGGAAACAGAGCTAGCAGAATTACTTTATCGTCTCTTTACATCCTCTATGTCGTTAAATACCTGTAAAAACCTAGCCTTCTCCATTTTTATCCATTTGGATGCCTCTGAAGAGGACTCCGATATTGATTTGGCCTGTCATTTTTTCAAGCAACTTTATGCGACCCACACACGAGATGAGCTCGTTTCCACTCTACTGCTCTCATTATCCGCCTATGGTTTATCTTCTGCTATAACGACCCACAAGAGCAAATCTTTAATTACAGAACTCAAAGAATATGTAAAGACCCACTTAGATGCTCAGAATCTCTCGTTAAAATGGATTGCTGAAAATCATCTCTATGTAAGTGTCGGCTATTTGAGCAAACAATTTGTCAAAGAGGAACAACTGCGCTTTTCAGAATATTTGAATACGTTACGCATGGATGAAGCCACAAAACTATTGACTCTATACCCCACTATGTCCATTAAAACTGTTGCGAATCAGGTAGGGTTCGGCAATAATCCCCATTATTTCAGTCAAGTATTCAAAAAGCATACCGGTATGACACCGAGTGAATTTATTCAAACAATCCTTCCCGTCTCTGAAAATTAGTATCAAAGACAATAGGATTACATAACTTGTTTTTTAACTATTCACCCTATGCTCATTCCTATAATAGTAGGGTGAATGACCTGTTACCTTTTTAAATACTCGGCGATAATGGGTCACATTATTAAACCCCACCTTCTGACTAATTCTGTAGGATTTCAACGATGTATTCATCAATAACTCGATTGCTTCCTTGATTCGGATATGGTTCACATATTCAACAAATGAATACTCCGTTACTTCTTTAAAACTACGACTCAAATAACTTGTACTCATATAGAACTTTTCTGCAATCGTTGCTAATGTTAACGTGTCCATATAGTGATCATGGATATAACGAACGATTTCACCGATGCGTTCATGCTTCAGACTCAGATGTTCTTGAGGTTCTTGATTATGTTCATCGGCAAAGCGACTTAACAGAACTAGAATCTGTATCAACAAGGCTTGTTGATACACCTCTAGTCCACCATTTTCCCGTTTCACCTCTTCAAGCATGCTATAGAGCAAGTCTCTCATTTTATGCTCCATCTCTCGCGTTAATCCGATTAAGACATAATCTTTCTTCAGTTCCGGATTTACAGATGCGAGTAGATTCCCTTTAAAACCTGTTACAAAAGAATCTCTGAAATTTACAATAATCTTCTCATGTTCTCTTTGAGCACCGTCTCCCGTTCGATGGAGGACATTGGGATGAATCAACATCATCTCACCACCTACCATCTTAATTCTTCGGTCCCCGATAAAAAATTCCCGCTCTCCTTCTAGGAGATAATATAACTCATGACTGCTATGAAAATGACTTTTGTTCATCGTATGCATAGGCGTTCTTTGGTGAATCATAGAGAATTCATCTTCCAAATCTTTGTAGTGAAATATCATAGTCACTTACTCCTTCTTTTGTTGGACTAATCATCATAGAGCAAAATATGTACTTATTCTAACATTTTGAGCAAAAAATGTACATTTATATATTCTATAATAAACCTATCATACGATTAAGGAGATGTTCCTATGAGTACAATAATGCAAAAAAGCCCCCTTGAATGGGGGGAATTCGCCTGTCAATCTTTGATGAATACCTTTGATGCCGTTGACTTGCCTCCTAAAGGTAGGTTCCACTATCATCAAGGTGTTTTTCTCCTTGGCATGGAGCAGTGCTATTTACAAAATCCCAATAAAGCCTTTCATAACTATATCGTTGATTGGCTTGAGAGTATCATTGATACCGACGGTAACCTAAGTGAATGTGATCCCTATCAGTTTGACGACATACAACCGTGTATGCTCTTGTTTCGTCTTCTAGAAGAGGCTGATTATCCCCATTATCAAAAGGTTCTTGATACACTCATCCCCCCTTTCAAAACTTGGCCGGTTAGCCCTGAAGGTGGATTTTGGCATAAATCTGATTGTCCGAATCAATTGTGGCTCGATACCCTTTTCATGGCAGGACCTGTTGCTATGAAGTACGGTCAACGTACAAATGATAGCGACTACTATGATCTTATCGCACACCAAGCCAAACTCATCCATGACTACATCCGTGATGAACCGTCGGGTTTACTCTACCATGCTTGGGATTCTTCAAAAGAAGCCCCATGGGCTGATAATGTAACGGGATGTTCCTCTGAATTCTGGGGCCGGGCTATGGGATGGGTACCCGTTGCTCTTGTTGAGATTCTAGCTATTCTCCCCCCAAGCCACAAGGATTATAAAACACTTGTTGCTATCCTACAAGACATTTTGAAATCCATTATACCCTTCCAAGATGAAAGCGGTCTATGGTACCAAGTTCTGGATAAAGGCAATGATCCGAACAACTGGCTTGAAACCTCATGTAGCTCTCTTTTTGTCTATGCCTTAGCAAAAGCTGTACGCATGAACCTTATCCACCCGATTTACCTAAACTATGCCCTAAAAGGCTATAATGGTATTATCAAACGTCTGACTGTTGATGACGCCGGGAACTTATGCATACCTGACATTTGCATCGGTACAGGCGTTGGTGACTATACCCATTATCTGAACCGTCCGACACAAGTCAATGATCTTCACGGTGTGGGTACCTTTGCCATGATGTGCGCTGAAATTAACTTGGCGTCTCATGAATAATAATTGAATACATCAACGGTATGAAAACTAAGGTAAGAATCGTCGATACCATGAGTCCGAAGACCAAGGCTACTGCCATTGGTTTGAAGAGTTCACTATTACTGATAAGTAGGGGCACAAGTCCTGATATTGTCGTAATAGTGGATAGTAGAATCGGTCGAATGCGTATCGTCGAAGCTTCCTTAGCTGCTTCATCAATAGCTCGTCCTTCCTTCCGTTTCATATTAATATAATCAATAAGAACAATGGCATTATTTACAACAATACCAATCAAACTAATGATCCCAATGAGTCCGGTAAAGGATATGGGTTGATTCATAATGAACAAACCCGCCAGGGCACCGGCTGATGATAGAGGCACCGTAAATAGAACAATAAAAGGTTGACGCATATCTTTAAACTGAAACAAAAGAATGATATAGATGGCAAAAACCGCAACAATAGCCGACACCCCTGCACTACCAAAGTTCTCTGCAATCTTTTCCGCTTCCCCATCAAAGGTATACTGAACGCCGTCAAAGGTCATCTGATCCATTTGAGTTTTTAACTGACTGAGTATATCTGCTCGATTAAACCCACTATATACATCTGAATAGAGTAAAATAGAATACTGACCATTGTACTTTTTGATAGTCGGCATCTGTTCTGTTAGTCCGATAGTACCTACATCTTTTACTACATACTTCCGTTGTGCTACACTCGATTTAATCATAAGGTTGGAAATACCTTCCAATGATTTTTCATTACCTTCTATGACGATATCATACTCATTGCCGTCATGGCGATACGTTGAAGCCTGACGTCCTCTTAAGGCAATACTGACTTCATTTAACACATCATATTTCATAAGACCTAAATAAGAAAGCTCCTTCGTATCTAAATCAATCGCATATTCCAATTTTTTGCCGCCATAATCCGTTCGTACATTCTTGGTTCCTTCAATCCCATTCAACTGATCCTCTACCTCAGAGACTGTCCCGTTGATTGTATCAAAATCATCTCCGGTAAAACGTATGGCAATAGGTGCCTCACTAGGAAATGCATTCTCCAATTCTTTGACCGTTGCCTTCCCACCTAGAATAGATTCATCGATACGTTCCTGTAAATATTCTGCGTACTGTGTATTCTTTTTATAAGGGGTCTTGGATAAATCCACCCGCATCATAATTTGAGCATTTTGAGGAAGCTCCGCATATATATTCATGGCATTAAAAAACTTAGGAATACCGCCCCCAATAGCTGTTGTATAATCCGTCACTGCCTCCTCCTCGTTAAGAATCCCTTCAACTTGGTCCGAAATACCTTCTGTTGTATCCAAATCAATGATTTTATCTGCTACGATATCCACATACAAGATGTCCTTATCTGCTTTCGGAAAGAAAATAACCTCTAGAAAGAGTATAGAACTTCCTAGAACACCGATAATAAGAAGGACTGCAAGAACCCCTTTCACCCGATGAGTCATGGCATAGTTTATCATACGATAACCTAAACGATTGCCCACATGTTCCGGTTTCTTCTTACTTGGTTTGAAAAAAAGATAGGCAAACACAGGTGTCACGACAACGGCTACAACAAAGGATGACAACAATGCAATGATCACCACAAGTGGAAGACCTTTAATATAGTCCCCTACAATCGAATTCAGAAAAAGTAAGGGGGATAAGGTTGCAATGGTTGTAAGGGTGGATGAAAAAACAGGCACCAATACTTCCTTTGCCCCGGTTACACAGGCATCAAATTTATTTATGCCTTCATCAATTTTATTCTGAATGGCATCACTGACAACAATGGCATTATCGACTAGCATACCTAAGGCAACGATAAGGGCGATAATCGACACCTGATGTATTTGTATATCAAATAAGGGCATCACCGTAAAGGTCATAATAATCGCTAAAGGAATCGCTGTGGATACAATAATGGCATTCCGTAATCCCATTCCGATAAAAACCACAATAATAACAAGCCCAATTCCTTCCAAAAGATTTAGCATAAACTGATTGATGGAATCCGACACATCCTCCGGCTGGAAGATAACCTCATTGAATGTCAAATCCTCCGGCATCTCTTGTTTCAATTGTTCAATGCGATCCCGTACGTCATCACCGATAATTAGGACATTCTCCTTATTGGCAAAATAACCGCTTAACAGAATAGCATTTTCTCCCTTGCTTTTATAACGAATACCACTGTCACTTTCTTTCATCTCAATGGTCGCAATATCCTTTAGCCGCAAAGCAGAGCGATTGGTCTTAGACATTCCGATAATCAGGTTACCAATCTCATCGAGGGATTCAAAAGAGCCATTAATATTCAAGGAAATCTTTGAATCTTCCTTCTCAATCAGACCGGAGGGTATTTCCAAATTCTGTCCTTGAATTAGCTGTAAAATCTCACTAAATGACAAGTCCAGACGATTCAATGCATTATTGTCTATAGTAATGCGGACTTCTTGATCAATCTCACCGTTAATGTCAAAGCGGGTAACCCCATCAATCGAAGCAAGTCGATCACTAATCATCTCCCCATAGTCACTTAATGCTTGATAGGAATAATTCTCTCCTGAGAGGGAAATAATGACGCCTGCTGTTTCTGTAACATTGGTTGCTACGTCTATGTCATAGCACTCTTTTGGCAAGTCACTTTGAATCTGCTCCATCTTTGTCCGGAGCCGACTCCATGTACGCTCAATATCAACACCATACTCTACTTCAAGAATCACTGTTGATACGGAGTTATTGGAATATGAGACAGCATAACTATATCCTTCTAGAGACTTCAATTCATTCTCAATCTTCGTTGTTACTAACCTATCCACATTCTCTTGCGAGGCACCCGGATATATGGTTGTGATAATTGCAACCGGTGGCGTCAAATTAGGCGATTCTTGCTTTGGCATGGTGTAATAGGAGTAGCTTCCTGCTCCCAAGAGCAAAACAATAAAGAGGATGAGTATCTTTCTGTTCTTAATAAATGCTTGTATCATACGCTCCTCCTATTCTTCCACCAAAACGACGGGGGTCCCTTCATGTACTTTCTTGATATTATTCACGATTAGGGCCTCCACTTCCTCTATGCCTGATAAAACAACTTGATCATCCAGCAAGCTTTCTATTGTTACCACACGTTTTGTGGCCTTATTGTCTTTCATAACATACACGTAAGTTTCCCCATTTACAATGACCGCCTCAATAGGAACTAAAATCCCGGCTTGTTGCCCGGTAATAATCTGACAGTCTACAATTTCACCGACAAGGAGTTTGTCCGTTGTTTCAATCAAAACAGCCACTTCATATAAATGGGTGTCCGGGTCCGGTACATCGGCCATACGCGTAATCGTTCCTTTATAGGTTCCTCCATTAGCTATCATCATCACCGGATTATCCCGTTGAATGAGGCTATAATCTTCATCTGTAACCCCCAGTATAATCTCTTGCTGTTCACTGCGTATGCTCACAATCGGATACCCGGCTGAGATAAGTGTATTGGGCTCATACGCCACATCAACGACGGTTCCATTCATTGTGGCATATAAATCAGCATCCTGAATCAGAGATTCCTTATACGCCACATTCGTTTTGGCTTGGGCGTATTGACTATAATACAGATTCAGGGTCTCT
Source organism: Vallitaleaceae bacterium (assembly GCA_965140555.1). Classification (GTDB taxonomy): domain Bacteria; phylum Bacillota; class Clostridia; order Lachnospirales; family Vallitaleaceae; genus UBA1351. The sequence goes on from OZ223259.1 coordinate 1,133,676, forward strand.
TGGTCTGCACCCTCTTGTGCTTTTTCATATTGGAGTTTTGCATTCTGATAATCCATGTCCGCCAATTCTGTCTGAAGATTCAACTGGTCGTATTCTTTCTGGCTTATGGCTCCGGCCTCTAAGAGGGCATTATACTCTGACAATGTCTCTTCTTGAAATTCATAGCTCTCCTTTGCCTTTTCCATGGTCAATCGAGCCTGTTCTTTCTCTTTTGCTGTAGCACCCTTTTTGGCTAAGGCATATTGAGCCCACGCCCCATTCATACTACTTTTAGCCGCATTTAAGTCATAGGTCATATCTGTCGTATCCAATTGTGCCAGCAACGTCTCCGTCGTTACTTTGTCTCCGACATCAACATAAACCTCTTTTATCTTGCCACCGCTTTTAAAACTTAACGATTGAATCGATGAGGTACCGACCGCCCCTACATAATTGAGCGTAACATCGTATGTTTCAGGTTGTAAGATACTGACTTGTACCGGAATCGGTTGTTGCTCTTTTTCTACAACTTCTTCCGGCGCTGTCAACACCTTAATCGCAACAAGACTGCCTACAATAATTATACCGATAATTACCATGGTTAATTTTTTCATCTGCAAAACTCCTTATATCCTACACTGACCTATGATTATTGATCTCTCCCTGCGCTCAGATTCTCTATTTCACATACTTACTGAGGATTTCGGATGCCTTCCACTAAATATCTGAAGGATTTCCGTATCCGATTCGCAAATTGTTCTCCACTGTATCCTTGCTGGATGAACTCAATACTCATGCCTCTTAATGCTTCATAGACAATAGCGCCTTCGCAATCAGGACGTAAAATTCCTTCTTCTTTCATTGCCTCAATAAGTTGTAGTACCAATCCCTCTATTCGATCCACTCTTGATTTGATGTCTAACATGGATGTCGGATATTCCAAAAAGAATTCCTGTAAATATGGCCCATGCATCTTCCCAAACAACGTTGCAAACAAATCAATTAATTCATTAGTATCTACTTTGGCCATATTGGCTCTAATCACTTTTACCAATTCCCCATTAATATATTCCATATCTCTTACAATGACTTGATAAACAGCATTCTCCTTGGATTGTATTATTTTATACAGTGTATTTTTTGCAACACCGGATTGTTTTGCCAAACGATCCATGGACCAACCTTTAATACCATATTGGTTCAACAATCCTTTTGTCTGATCTAACACCAGTTCATAGACACTCTCATTATTTACTTTCATTTTTTCACCTCTTTATACTAATATAGTCTATTCAGTATAAAAATTCAAGAAAAAAAAGGTGTCACCACCTTTTTCAAGTATGCTAGCATGTTCATATTTGAACAAATCCTTTGTCCATTTATGAGCATGCCGGCACACTCAATTTAAACCGAGGACCCTTGCTGTGCGATCAATTCCAGAAATTGTCGTCCATATTTTTCCATTTTAACCTTACCGACACCATTGATTCGTCGCATTTCTTCCTGAGTTCTCGGTAATTTTCTGGCCATCTCCTTCAATGTCGTATCCGGAAAAATAATATAGGCTGGTACTTTTTCTGTTCGTGCCAACGTATTCCGCAAATCTCGTAATAAGCCAAACAACTGTTGATCCAAAGGACGATTGGCTGATCCTGTTGTTCCGTATAAGGGTGCTGCCTGCTTCATCGCTTCTTTCGCATTGGATTTCTTAATCGGCATGGACATGGCTGCTTTTCCTTTAAGAAGTGCCATGGCTCGCTTTTTCATCCGAAGAACACTATAGTCTCCCGGTGTCTGTTCAATATACCCCTTTACCATCATATGGTGCATCATATCTTCAATCTCAGACGTACTATACTCCGCCATTAATCCATAAGTGGATACCTCATCCAAATGATTCGATATAATCCGTTTATTCTTGCTTCCACGTAGAATTTGAATAATCATCGACATCCCATATTGCTGTTTGGTTCTAAGAATGCATGATAATATCTTACGCGCCTCTTCAGTCCGGTCTTTTTCCTCACTAATTGCTGCACAATTGCTACAATTTCCACAGTAGTCTTTGCTCTTCTCCCCAAAGTAACGTAATAGATTTTGACGTAAGCAATACTGTGTAAAACAATAGAACGTCATCTTCTTAAGTAAATCCAGCTCTTTGTCCTTCATCGCCTTGAGTTGCTTGGCATCTAAACCCGCTCGCTCTTCCGGTGGCAATTCTGACTTTTCAATAAGAAATTGATTCATACGTACATCTTGACCACTATAGAACAACACACATTCTGCCGGTCCGCCGTCTCTACCGGCCCTTCCGGCTTCCTGATAATAGGCTTCCATATTTTTGGGCATATTATAGTGAAGAACATAGCTTACATTGGATTTATCAATGCCCATACCAAAGGCATTGGTTGCAACAATCACCTGGGCCCGATCATAGATAAAGTCATCTTGATTCCTATGGCGCTCTTCTTCGGATAACCCGGCATGATATCGGGTTGCACGTATCCCGGCTTTTACCAATTTATCCGTTACTTCTTCGACATTCTTCCGGGTGGAGCAGTAAATCACACCACATGCATCCTCATGGTCTTGCACATAATCCAATGTTGCTTGAAATTTATTGGCAGGTTTTTCCACACGAAAATAAAGATTCTTACGATCAAATCCGGTGACTCTCAAAAAGGGATTATGAAGTCCCAATTGTTTCATAATATCGGTCTTAACCTGTTGGGTTGCTGTGGCTGTAAATGCAGACAAAACAGGTCTTGAGGTGAGATACTTCATAAATTCGACAATTTTTAAATAACTAGGCCTAAAATTATGTCCCCACTGGGAGACACAATGGGCCTCATCGACAGTTATCATCGCTATATGGGCCGATTTGGCAAAATCCAAAAATCGTTCATTTAATAACCGCTCCGGTGCCACATAGATGAGTTTATACTCACCATCAATAGCCTCCTGAAGAATGGATTCATATTCCCACATGGACAGGGAACTATTCAAAAAAGCCGCCGATATCCCATTTTGAAGCAAGGATGCCACTTGATCCTTCATCAAGGATATGAGGGGGGATATAACAATAGTTATCCCCTCCATCAAGACCGCCGGCAATTGATAGCATAATGATTTCCCACCACCTGTCGGCATGATTCCCAGAACATCCTGCCCTTCTAGCATGTGGGTAACCAATTCTCTTTGCCCTTCTCTAAATTCCGTCAAACCAAAGGTGTCTTCTAATGTTTCCTGTAATTTGTCACGTTGTTGTTCTTCACTCATTACGCTCATTCCTATTCCAATCCATGACCATTCTTATATGTTCAATCCCGTCTTCCAAATATATTCCATCTACCGGTTGAAATCCAACCTTTTCATAAAGCTTATGAATAGCAACCTGTGCGGATAATTCCACGTCACAACGTCCATATCGCTCTTCTATACTACGTAACGCTTCTTGCATCATCCTCTCGGCTAATCCTTGACGTCTATAGGTAGGATCAATAACGACTCTTCCGATGGATACCTGCTTATATTTAACACCTGCCGGAAGAATACGAAGGGTCCCTATAATGTGCTCCTTATCTATGAGAAGAAGATGGCTGCTTTCAGGATCATAGCCGTCACAATCCAAATAGGGACACGCTTGTTCTACGACAAAGACCTGTTCCCTTAATTGGATAACTCTATAGAGCGTCCAAACATCCATCTCTTGAAATGTCACATTTCTTATTTCCATATGCATCACCTATCCTTAACTTACATTCTCTGATTAGGGCGTCAAAAGCAAGTTTTCCTAAATTCGCATACACTATATAGATGACGTAGAAGTGTTCGTAACACTATATTGTATGCGAAAGTTCAACTATATGCTTTTGACACTCTCATCATTCTCTTATTGTAACACAGATTCCCCCGGACAAAACTCTAGGTATTACGTCGTATTGAACGCTATAAATGGAACACACTATGCCGTAAAAGAAAATAGAGGCCTACGCCCCTATTCTTTTTGTGCAAGATCCTTGCTTATCCTTTATAGTCCTCTAGGAAGCTGTGTTTTTCACCTTTTTCCCGATATCCTAATATTGTGTCCATATTCACATTATGCATGGCATTAAATACATTAATACCAATGTTCGGATTTGTACGTTTTAACTTTTTAACTAAATCTTTCATTTCTGCGCGTTTTGAGCCACCACCGTTGTCTCCTAAGACACAATTTTCTGTAAACCGGCAGGCACACTGAATAAATTGTAGCTCATTCAAGTTCTTCCATTCAATAATTGCCGCCTCTTTCACCATGTACATCGGTCGAATCAATTCCATGCCCTCAAAATTCTTACTATGAAGTTTAGGCATCATCGTTTTAATCTCAGCCCCATACATCATACTCATCAACGTCGTCTCGATAACATCATCAAAATGATGTCCAAGGGCAATTTTATTACAGCCTAATTCTTGCGCATTTTTGTAGAGATAGCCACGACGCATTCGTGCACATAGATAACAAGGGCTTTGATCAACGGTTGCCACAATATCAAAAATCTCCGTTTCAAAAATATGAACCGGTATACCCAATGTCTTGGCATTTTCCTCTATCCGTTGGCGATTAATAGCATTATAACCTGGATCCATTACCAAAAACTCGACCTCAAAGGGAAACTTGCTATGACGCTGTAGCATCTGCATCGCTTTCGCCAGAAGCATGGAATCTTTACCCCCTGAAATACATACAGCAATTTTATCCCCTTCTTCAATAAGTTCATAGCGTGTAATACCCTTTACAAAGGGAGACCATATGGATTTCTTAAAGGTCTTTGTAATCGTTCGTTCAATTTCTTTGATTCGTTCCATGACATCATTCTCCTACTATTTCCACTAATGATTCTATTAATATATCGACCTCTTCTTCTGTCGTATAATGACTGAGACTTATACGAAGGGTTGACAAGGCTAACTTGCGATTCTTAGTCAGTGCATATACCGGTCGACTTGGTGCCTTTTGAGCGACACATGCCGCTTTGGTGGATACACATATCCCTCTTTGTGCCAATGCTTCTTTAACCTCTTCTCCGCTATGCTTATAAAAACTTATGTTCAATATATGCGGTGTACTCTTATCCGTACTATTTATATGAATGGTTTTTAATCCTTTCATACGATGACGTATACGATGATTCAACCCTTCAACATAAGTATAATGACTGGCTTGATTTTCCATCGCTGTATCCATAGCGTAGGCCATGGCATCAATGAGTCCCAGGGTTGGTGTTCCGCTTCTAAATGGAGAATGGCTTAATCCTCCGTGTAAAAGAGGTTCAATCATTAAACCGTCTTTAATATAGCAAGCTCCAACTCCGGATAAACCATAAAACTTATGCGCGGCAACTACATAACTATCCACATTTTTCAAAGAAATCGGAACTTTACCCACAGCTTGAGTACCGTCTACGTGGAAAAGTGCCTTTGAATGTTTCTTAATACATGCCCCAATATCTTGTATGGGTTGAACAAGCCCTACTTCTCCATCCACATGGGTAACAGCAACCAACACAGTATCCGGTCTTAGTAGTTCTTCTAAGTGTTCCAAGTCTATAATGCCTTCGTGGGTAACCTCTATATAGTCTACTTCATATCCTTCATTAAGCAAGGCTCCAATAGGACCGTTAACCGAAGAATGCTCCAGATAGGTGGTCACTATATGTTTTCCTTGTTGACGATACGCTTTACATAAGCCCTTTATAGCCATATTGTTGGCTTCCGTTGCCGAAGCCGTCATATGAAGACACTTAGAATTTACTTCCAGTCTATTTGCCATTGTCTGTATGGCCTCGTCGAGTTGTTGTCGCGTCTGCGTTGCAAGAGAATTCGTAGAGTTCGGATTAAAGGGATGATTCGTCTCGCAATCCACAAACCGCCTTAATACCTCACTAGAAGGAGGCGTATGTGCAGTATAATCCATATATATCATAAGAAGACCTTCTTTCGTCTCTGTGATCAATGATTTGTTAAGACTATCTGATAGCCTGAATATTTATTATACAGGCTATCCCTTCCCCTTGCAATATGAACTTCTATTTGGGACTTGACATTAGTACAAAAAAGTCTACAATAAAAGGTCGGGTACTTCACTTCGCCCAAACTTATGCGAAAGGACGATATTATGAAATTATCATCACTGAAACAACACCTCTTTCTTAGTGAAAATGCAAAGCTATTTGATACAAAAGAATACTTACTCAAGGCGTTTGTTGCCGTGCTTATCGCCGGTCTCATCGGGAAATATAACAACTATGTTAATCGCGATATGATTTCCCTTTTATTTGGAATGATGCTGACCTTGGAGCCTGTTAACATCTCCGGTATACGCAGTGGATTTGATCAAATCAAGGCCACCATTATCGGTGCTATTATCACCGGACTTATTGTCACCATTTTTGGTTATAACATTTTCTCCATGGCTTTTGGAATCGCAGCAACACTCTATGTCTGTATGCTTATCAATTGGCGCGAATCCATGGTTCCGGCCGTATTTACCGCAATCTATATGACTCAATATATACAACTTGATGCTCTTGGACAAAACAGTAGTATCGAAACCCTTAAACTACGGTTAGCGGCTCTGGGAACAGGTGTTGCCATTGCTTTTATCGTCAATTTTGTTTTTAGTCTTGTTGGCTATCGCAAAATGGCACAAAAACGTATTTACTTTTTGTCACGGGAACTTTACGACCACACTTTTGAGATTAAAGCAGCTTTAGCTCATCATGATCTGGAAAAAGTTCAATCTATGATGAGCCAGATTGCTCCTCTCTTTAATACGATTGACTGGGTTACCGGAACACTCGCTGATGTAAAAAGTGATCAACAGAAGTTCAAAATTGTTTATCGTCATGTGGATTGTGATCCATTGATTCATTATTGTAAAGCCCTTCGAGGTACGACGCATGTTGTGTACGATCTCTGTCAACGGACTCTGACTCGTCCGGATGTTTACACCACTGAAGCATTCATTTCCGCCTTTGAAGAGCGACTGGGACACTTTGAATCCATTAAAAATGCTTTTGAAAATGATATTCCGTTACCTACATCCACTTGGGCAACAATCAATCATCCATGGCTCGATGAATTCTCACGAACACTCGAAACCTTTAATACCAGTCCATCAGAAAAGTAGCTTATTAAAAATGCCCTATACTATTAAAGAGAGTTGAGACACACCCATTAGGGTCTATCTCAACTCTCTTTTTATTTAAAAAATGCTTTTGTGCGCTCTTTTTGCGGGTTCTCAAAAAGTTGTTCTGGGGGTCCCTGTTCTACAATAACCCCTTGATCCATAAACACCACATGATCTGCAACATCCTTTGCAAATTGCATCTCATGGGTAACGATAACCATGGTCATCTTCTCTTTTGCTAAGTCCTTAATGACCTTTAATACGTCCTGTGTTAATTCCGGATCAAGAGCCGATGTGGGTTCATCAAAGAATAAGACTTTGGGATTCATTGCCAAAGCCCTTGCAATCGAGACACGCTGTTGCTGTCCTCCTGAAAGCTGGTATGGATAGGCATCGGCTTTTTCACTTAATCCCATTTGTTCCAATAGACGTCGTCCGTTCACAAGCGCTTCTTTCTTTGGTTGTTTCATGACTTGAATCGCTGCATCCGTTACATTGCGCAATACGGAAAAATGAGGAAACAAGTTGAAATTCTGAAAAACAAGGCCATAGTATTTCTGAATGCGTTGCATATCCTTTTTGTCCGGATATTGTATTCTTCCGTCTTTATCTATTGTTACCGCCATTTCTCCTGCATAGCTTATCGCACCGCCATCAATAGTCTCTAGCATCGTTGCACAGCGTAATAATGTAGATTTTCCTGAACCTGACGGACCGATAACCACAATAACTTGCCCCTCTTCTACCTCAAGACTTATATCTTTAATGACACCAACGCCATCAAACTCTTTTTGAATATGTTGCATACTAAGTAATGCCATCTGATCCCTCCTAGCGATAATATCCTAATTTAATTTCAATACGTTCCATGACGTATGCCACCAAGTAATTGAATACATAGTAAAAACCTCCGGCTGATAAGTAAGGTATCATACTTTTCTGCGCTGAAGCTAAAGCCTTGGCTTGTGTGAACATCTCACTAAAGGAAATAACAAAGGCCAAAGAGGTATCCTTCACCAACGTAATCACTTCGTTTGTAATCGAAGGTAAAATGCGCTTAATAACTTGAGGAAGAATAATACGGTAGAACGTTTGATACTTCGAGTATCCCAAAAGATGGGCTGCTTCATACTGTCCCTTAGGCATTGATTCAATACCACCTCTATATATTTCTGCAAAGTAAGCCGCATAGTTAATGCTAAATCCTATAATGACAGCAAAAAAACGGTAGTTTGTCGACAGATAAATTTTAAAAATATAAAAAGGCGCAAAATAAACAACCATTAACTGAAGCATCAAGGGCGTTCCTCGCATTAGCGAAATATAAATCTTTACAATGTTACGAAGGATAGCATTCTTCGACATTCTACCAAAAGCAACAATAAGTCCCAATGGCAAGGAGAGAACCAATGTAAACAAAAAGATTTCAATAGACACCAGCATTCCGGGAATTAATTGTTGTATAATTTCTATCACTGACATACGCTTCACCTCTATTATCCTTATATCCTCTTAACTCCAAAAGAAAAAGGTGGACGTCGCCACCTTTTTCAATTTAATTACTGAATGATTATCCCGACAAAAGCAAGTTTCACGATCACTGGATTGTTGTAATATCTTTACCAAACCATTTTTCAGAAATAGTCGCTAGTGTACCATCATCATTCATATCTTCCAAAATACCTTGAACCTCATCACGAAGTTCTTCATTGCCTAGACGAAATCCGACACCATAATCTTCTGCCGCCAAGGATTCCTCTAACACAACAAACACATCGTCTCGACCTTCTAGCTGGAATCGAGCAACTGTTTCATCCATAGCTACAGCATCTACTGCTTTCGCTTCCAAATCCATCAATGCCATGTTGTAGTCAGCTGCTTTCATAAAGTTACCAAATGACTCTAATAATGCAGTGTTATCGTTAATGGCAGCCTCTGCACTGGAATCCGTTTGAACCATGACGGTCTTACCTGCTAAGTCAGCCATAGATGCAATACCTGAATCCTTCCGTACAACAAAAACTTGATTATTAGCCATATAGGGTGTTGTCCACGTATAGTTCTCTTCACGACCGTTAATGGTAAATCCGTTCCATATACAGTCTATATTCCCTGCATCCAACTCCATATCCTTTGCATCCCATGCAATAGGTTGAAGCACCAGTTCCTTATTCATACGTTTTGCTGCTTCTGTCGCCAAATCAATGTCAAATCCTGTAAATTCACCATCATCGCCCACATAGCCCATTGGTGGGAAATCTTGATCAAATCCGACAACAAATGTGTCTGCATCCTTGCTACCGCATGCAGCAAGTAAAAGCATACATAGCATAACGCCTATTATTTTTTTATAATTAGTCATAGCATAATCCTTTCTATACCCTATAGAATTTCCACTCGGCTATGATACCATATTAGCAGACTAAAGTAAATAATAGATTCGGACTTTATAAAAATTTCTTAAGAACTGCCCATTCTTTCTTCTTCTCTTCAAGGGGTTTAACATAGGCGGGGCTTGTAGACGGAAGTATATGTATAGAAACATCATACGTTTTTATCCCTATATGTCGCTTATACAATTTGTATGCCGTCTGACCATTAAAACAAATAGCTTCTAATGTTGGATATGTCTCAAAAAGTGTCTCGAAGTCATTCACCACTTCTGCCTGAATAGCCGAATCAAGACTTCCTTCTCTCTCACAAGAGGCTAATACATCCCATACAATGAAAGGGGATTGTTCAATATAGGCGGTTCTCTGTTCATAATTATCTGTTATCGGCTGTTCGATTAGAGAGCAGATAATAGGCCAAAAACCGTTTCTGGGATGTCCATAGTACTGATGCTTTGCCAAAGATTTCACACTTGGCATAGATCCTAGAATAAGTACTTTGGGGTTTATACCAATTATAGGCGAGAAAGCTGTCAATCGCTTCTTTTGATCTTGCTGATTATTCCCTATCAACTGATAAACTGCCCCTTAAATCCCCATTCATGATGATCGGCAAAGGTTACATAAATCGTATCCTGCTCCATTCCTAATGTATCCTTAAGAAATGTATTTATACTATAGGTTATCGCCTCTTTTGCACTCGAAGATGTTGTTCCGAAAGCTTTAACATGTATGTAGGCCCCTTTATCTAAAGGCTCACCACCTAGATACATCAATTGTTGAGGGACAATACGTACCATAACTGCCGATTCACTTTTCCCCATTTTAGATGCTACGATCTGAGTTATTTCTTTGACACAAGCATCGATCTGATGGGATTCTAATACACCTGCTAATTGCGCTTCAATATATGGCATATCTTTCCTCCTTATTTTTTGTTCTATTATTTATCGTTTCTTTCCTTAACGTTGCGCAAATTGAATACGCACGCCACTTGGGTCAGCAACATAGAAGAAACGTGCTGTCGGACTTGGTTGTAACATATCTGTCAAGCGTTTCACTGTCGACTTTTCAATCTCTTCAAACTTTTTATCCACGTCATCGACTGTAACCCCTAAAGAAATCTGTTCGGTAGCTTCATAGGTTTGTCCTTGTTCATCAATAAGTTCCACCTGTGTTTCTCCATCTCCAAGGAATACAATTTCTTTTCCTAAGCCTGACATAAAACGACGTGTTACTGTTAATCCAACTATATTTTCATAAAATTCTACAGATGCTGCTAAATCTGTTACATGCAATGTTACCCATCCAAAAGCCATAATAAAGGTCTCCTTTTATCTCTTATTCGTATCTACAGTTCCTTTTTGACTGCCCAAAATTCTTCACAGTCTCCACTCTTATCATACACCTATTTGAATGTTTCAATCAAGTAAAAGTGAACTTGCCCCTCCTTATCATTCATGCTATACTACCCTATGTTTACACACTATCCACCCACAATATAAAAGGAAGTATACATCATGTCTCTAATCATTTTGACCCTCATTACTTTAACCATAGCACTCATCGGTGGTCTTATAGGAAAAAAACTTCATTTTCCGGCCCCGTTTCTTCTCGGTTCACTTGCGGCGGTAGCCCTCTATAATTGTATCACTTCAGATGCCACCCTCCCTTCATATTCTAAAACCATTACACAGCTTCTTGCAGGCATTTTCGTCGGCACCCGGATAACGCGTCAGGATCTTATCCTGCTACGTCAAACGATTAAGCCGGCACTATTAAATGTACTGACGCTTATCTGTTTTAGTTTGTTCTTAGCATTTATTCTAACGATAACGTCAGATATTGATTTTCCAACGGCCGCATTTTCAACTGCTCCTGGAGGTATGGCAAATATGTCCCTTATTGCAATGGATTTAAATGCTGATACCTCTACTGTTTCCATGTTACAGTTAGTTCGACTTTTATCGGTCCTGGGTATTTTCCCCTTTGTTATTCAATCTGTGCTTCGACATAAAGTTGTCACACCTTCTTCCTTGAACATAGAACCCTTGTCTCAAGATGCCAATGCTTCTATACCTACAAAAAAACCGACTCAACAACGTTTACGCGACCTCCTGTTAACGTTATTCATCGGTTCTTTCTGTGGTATCATTGGATTTTATTTGAAGCTACCGGCAGGTACTATGATGTTTTCACTTCTAGGCACCCTGCTGTTTCAACTCATAACAGAACGGGGTTATTTGCCTAATCCAATAAAATATATGACTCAATTACTCACCGGATGCCTCATCGGTAGTACCATCACTATTACCGCCTTAATCGGACTCAAACATGCAATTATTCCTGCACTTATTATTGTTCTAGGATTTATAGGAGTTACCCTCATCCTCGGATTCATCCTGTCTAGAACAACAGACCTTGACCTTGCTACAGCTTTGTTCGCCTGTGCCCCCGGCGGCGCTACCGATCTAGCTCTAATCGCCGAAGATTTCGGAGCTCATCCTGCAACGGTCTCAATTATCCAACTACCACGACTTATCAGCGTTATTTTTCTATATCCTATAGTCGTTCAACTATTATTGCCACTTACTGGGTGATATTAACAATATCACCTGTTCCAAGGTTAATCGCATAATTTTCTGTTCCTCTGTCACCATCAACACTTACTTCCATCACATTGTTCTCAATACCGATAACATTCATATTATGCATTCTAAAGTTCATTGTCTCCGGCAAATCAGCTATCGTTAACAACCGGCTATTCACTACATCTATAGCATATAGCGCATCTGTTCCGAACAAATAAATATTCTGACTTGTTGTCGCCGCTTCTTTAACCGGTCCTTGATGTAGACGATTATAGCTATTCGCTTCTATATCAATCACACCGATACCGGAGGGAAAGCTTTCACTATTCGGTTCCCACGCTTCCTGAAGGAGGTAAATATGTCCGTTTTGAACTTTCAGAACCTTATAGTCTGTATTTTTCAAACCACTTGTAAGAGGTAACCGTTTCCCATCACTTTCTGAGTACAGAATGGATGTGTATTCATATATGTTACTTCCTTGAAGTCTTTGACTTTGTTTTTCTTTTTCTTGCACATAATAATAATGCTTATTACCTGCTTCATATAATACAATCTGTTTCCCCTCGGCTGAGCTTGTATCTGTTGAATCTACTTGTTGGGAATCACTTGACGGTGACTGATTCCTATTCACTGATGTGTCGTGCCCATCATCAAGAACCGATCCATCGATTAAAGACGGATATGTCGGGATAACCCATGTTGTATCATAGCCATACACAACAAATTGATATTTCATCAGCTGCGTATAATTACTCTCATCAACACTTGGCCACTCGCCATCCACATTTTCAGGCTTAACATCATATTTCATTGTAACAACGAGCATACCTTTGCCTCGTGTCTTTACCGAGACATCGCGAATTCTATAATCTAAGATTGAGGTTGTCTGATTCAAAAGGTCCGTAACAAACTCTCTCGGAATCACATCCGGATTCCCTTCAATAACTACTGCGTTCTCATGTTGTATGAACCCTTGTTCCAATTCAACTTGAACATCTCCGTCTTCATTTTCACTAACATGAGCAACCTCTGCAACTGTACCGGCTGATATAGGCGTATAGGAGGTACTCACTCGATAGACATTCCCCATACGATCTACAACGCGCCATATATCGTCTTCCTGTTTAACAAACACAAGGCCTGTATCATACGTTGTTGTATCTTCCGGTAATGCAAATTCAATCGCTGTTGACTCATCGGATACAGCGTCTTGGGTTGTACCGTCTTCATCAAGGTCTAAATCGGATTCTGATTCAGACATATTATCCTTGTCACCATCATCATTGTCTTCCGTATTCGGTTCTTCCCCTTGCTCATCATTCGAATCTTCAGTCCCAGGATCATCCTGTCCTAATTCTGAATCTGTATCTTCTACTATCGGGTCCTCTTCCCCGTCCGAACTATCCGTTATATTATTATCAGTGGTTTCTGTATTTTCATCTTGTGTATCGGATGTTTGATACATATTTCCACCACATCCTACAAGAACCAAAAGTAACACTGCGGCAGCAATCTTCGTATACCATTTCATAATCTGCCTCCTCCTTCGTATAATTTTCTATACTTAGTATTTTACCATTGTTTCCGATATAGAAATATTAAACTTTGATTAAGAGAATCCTACAAATCCTTAACAACAAATGCATTATAAGACACCGGCTCATTTATCCTTGACTTATAGTTCACTCGAAGGACTATAATAAGTGTGAACCATCGTTACACTCGACCGTTAATCCTGTCTATATCCGAGTTTTTTCTGACACGATTAACATAACTAATTAATAACAAAGGAGATGTTATAATGAGAACTATGCCCCTTGGATCATCTGATCTCAGCGTGCCTGTTGTTGCCGTTGGTTGTATGCGTATTAATAATATCGAGAAAAAAGAAGCTGAAACATTTCTAAAAACCGCCTTAGACTTAGGTGCTAATTTTTTTGACCATGCTGATATATATGGCAGCGGAGACTGCGAACGTATTTTTTCTGAAACATTACCTATGACAGATGATGTTCGTGAAAAAATCATTTTACAATCTAAATGTGGTATTAGAGACGGACAATTCGACTTTTCCAAAGAACATATTCTATCCTCCGTTGACGGAATTCTTCAACGCTTGAAGACCGATTATCTGGATGTCCTTCTTCTCCATCGACCGGATGCCCTTGTTGAGCCTGAAGAGGTTGCCGAAGCGTTTGACCACTTACAGGCTTCCGGTAAAGTCCGCCATTTTGGGGTTTCCAATCAGAAACCTATGCAAATCAGACTCCTTCAAAAATATTTGAAACAACCTCTAGTCGCCAATCAATTACAATTAAGCATCACCAATTCTAATATGATTGCTAATGGACTGGAAGTGAATATGCTTACTGATGAATCCGTTGATCATGATGGCTCAATTCTAGATTTTTGTCGTTTGGAAAATATAACGATTCAGCCTTGGTCACCGTTTCAGTATGGATTTTTTGAAGGTGTTTTTCTAAACAATGAAAAATTTCCGGAACTCAATGCAAAAATCGATGAAATTGCTAAGCGATATGGTGTTGACAATACAACCATTACCATTGCTTGGTTACTCCGTCATCCCGCTCACATGCAACCGGTTATCGGAACGATGAATGTCAATCGTCTCCGTTCATGTGTTGCCGGAGCAGACATTACTCTATCTAGAAAAGAATGGTATGAAATCTATTTGGCGGCTGGTCATATACTTCCCTAATACACCACCCCAAAAACATAACTATTTATCCGTAACCCAACAAGAGAAGCGCTAACTCTAGCGCTTCTCTTGTTCTATTCTCCTGTTATATCCTCACTAGGATCTAGTAATGTTAATCTGAATTGGTACCCTTCATAACCTTTTAGAAGGCGGCCGAAAGCCTCCCATGAATAGCTTCTTCCATCAATAATGACATCATATAATTGACCCTTTGATGTATCATTCCATCTTAAATAACCGGCAACCTCTTCTTCCGATAATTCCATCTCTCTCTTCCTAGACGAATAGATCAAATAATCTTTTTCGATATAGCGTGTTATTTTTTGACAAAATCGTTGCCACAATTTACTTTCATCACAAGGTAATGCTTCCATCTCCTTAATCATTCGTCCCGGTTCATAATCTTCTCGAATTTCTACCGCTTCATAACTGATTAGCACCGGTAAAACAAAGCGACTGATTTCAAAAGTAAAACTCCTGCCTTTACGGTTCGTGAACAAAATCTTTTTTTGCTCAAAAGGATTTAGTTCAATATCCATCTCTTCGGCTACCATTTGATTAAAACAGTCGGAACACAGATTCAGTATCGAATCATCTAACATCGTAATATGCATTCTTGCCTTTTTTTGATTACAATGTTCACATAAGTTCTCTTTCTCTTCCGATGTCTTATCGCGTGGCGGAAATGTTTTTTCGAAAATCTCTCGAAGTTTATCCACCGGCTTGATGTATGTGTCGCCTTCATAATTCTTTGTAACTGAATGATTCATATAACGGGACAATTCAATCAAAAAATAGGAATCCTTGCCTTCATGATAAGCAAAATTAAATTCACCATCTAAGGCTATACGGTTTAGGCGTGCTACCATGCTTCGATCTGACGTTGTTGTAAATTGTATCGTTCCCATATCTTCCATAAACTTATCAATAATAGCTTCAGGAATATGCTCTACTTGAAAATATTCATGTAAGGCATGTACAAAGTAACGCTCAATATTTGCCAATTTATCTTTATCAATGCCTCGTAAAATGATAGTAATTCGACTTAGATCATTGACAAATATTAGAGTCTCCTCACCATCATATATCCGTTTTGTTGCATGCCAATTATATAGAGGATTGTTCGGACTTATAGTCACCGGTTCCCTATTTAATTGTTCTAGGAGTATCTGCGTACATTGTATCAACATGTGTAAGTTCCTCCTTCCAATCCGGCTATAGGAACCCCCTCAAATGTCTTACTCCATTATACACCAAAGAGGTTTCTAACTAAAGGAATATAAGACCAATGTCTTACTCAGAACAACCAATTATTGCATATCTTTCGGCAATAACTTTCTTTTCTGAATTGATTTTTTATTGATTTTCTCCTTGGAATCTTCCTTCAATAACGTGTATATGACCGATAGCATGGGTATAAATAACAAGATTCCGGTTATACCCATGAGACTGGCTCCAACCGTTACAGCGAAAAGTACCCACATGGACGGCAGTCCGATTTTTCCTCCAACCACATATGGATAAATCAAATTCCCTTCAATCTGTTGCAATATGAGAAAAATGAGCAAAAACCAGAGAACTTTTCCCGGCGCAACCATCAAGATTAAAAATGCCGAAATAGCGAACCCTATAAAGGCACCTACAATAGGGATAAGCGCAGTTACTGAAATCATCACCCCTACAAGTACTGCATATGGAAATCTCAATACAGATAATGTAATCCAGAAAAGTGTCCCCAAAATGATAGCTTCTAGGAATTGTCCTGAAATGAAGTTTGCAAAGGTATTTCTCGTCAAACGCAGTACATCCACAACCCGATCTGCCTTCGATTCATTTAAGTACGCATACAAAAGTTGCTTTGCTTGTCTCGTGAGTCTTTCTTTTTGAAAAAGAACATAAATAGCAAAAACAAAACCAATGAGAATAGCCGTTATACGTACAAATACATTCGATAGTATTCCGACCGTTGATGAGAAGATATTACCGGCTCCGGATGTAAACCAACGCATTGCATTGCTTCCGATACTTTGCCAGTCAATACTTTGTAAATCCATATTGTTTTCTTCAATCCAATTTTGAATTTGAGGTATATTATTAACATACGGTTCTATCCATGCTTGAAGTTTGGCAAATTGCGTAGGTGCATTGGTTCCTAATATATTGAATGCATCTTTCATCTCCGGATAAACAACACGAATGACTAAGAACATAATACCACCTATTATTGCTAATGTTAGAAAAAAACTAATCGGCCGTTGGTATTTCTTCTTCTTAATAAAACGTTGTAACAAATGGTGTTCTATCGCATTCATAGGTACATGTAGAACAAAAGCAATGCATGCTCCGAAAATGAAAGGATAAAGAATTTCCAATCCCCATAAAACAATCCCCATTGCTGCTTCAATGCGCACTGCAATAAGAACAATTATTGTTGCAATAATGATAATTTGTATAATGTCTTTTTTACCCAAATCTCTCATGAATGACCTCTTTCCTTTTTTTATTCACACATTGATTAGGTCGACAAAAACATATAGTTGAACTTTCGCATACACTATATTGTTACGAACGCTTCTACGTAATCTATATAGTGTATGTGAATTTAGTGAAACTTGTTTTTGTCGGGCTAATCATACATTGATTAGGTCGACAAAAACATATAGTTGAACTTTCACATACAATATATTGTGTCGAACCAATCATATATTTCTTATATTATAAGAGATGCCTGACTTGAATGCAATTAAGTTCCGATTAACTTACGATTAATGTACTATGGTCAACCCAGAACTTCTATGCTACAATAGTTTTAGAGAGGGATACATCTAATAGGAAAAGAAGCCTAGGAGGTATTTTATGAAAATAAGGGATATTAAGCTCCGCTATAAAATTGGTGGGCTTGCCATTTTAGTTATCATTTCTTTTGTTTTGCTTATTCTTTTTTATGTTCTACCTACTGTTAACAACACTGTTCTAGCTCGAACCAAAACCAATCTAGAAGATCAAGTTGATATACCCATAGGTATTATACAACATTACTATAACTTGTCCCAAGAAGGCGCTTTAACTGAAGAAGAAGCTCAGTTTCAAGCTAAAGAGACCATTCGTTTAATGCGCTATGATGAAGGTGTGGGCTATTTTTGGATTAATGATACAACAACTCCAGTTCCCTATTCAATCATGCATCCCATTTTACCCGAAAACGAAGGAACCCGTCTAGATAGTCCCGATTATAATGTAACAAAGGGCACGGATGTGAATATTTTCTCACAGATGGTTACCGTAACAGATAACCCTGAAGGTAAAGGTTTTGTTGAATATTCTTGGAACAAGGTCACGAGTGACGGCCTTACCGCTAGACAACCCAAAATAAGTTATGTCGAACGCTTTACTCCATGGGGATGGATCGTCGGCACCGGAATCTACATTGATGATCTAGAGGCTCTGGAACGCAACACAATGCAAAAAGTACTGTTAAGCACCCTTGTCGTTATCCTCTTTTCCTTTATCCTTGTTTTCTTAATTACGATTCCATTGAACAAAACATTAAGTGAAATTATATCCAATATTGAAAAGTATCAAACCTTTGATTTCCGTCAAAAAATAAATGTTCATCAGAATGATGAACTCGGCGAAATTTCTTCTGCCTTTAATCAACTTAATGATAGCATTAAAGAAATCGTTCACAAAATTACAAACAGTTCCGGGCTTATTACTGATAGCTTTAATGCCATTCGCAATGATTTAAACGTGCTAAGTACGATGACAAGCGAAGCAGAAAGTAGTACACAGAATATATCAGCGGTTATGATTGACACCAAAGATAATGCCAATAACGTTTCGATGGTTATCGGTGAAGCTAGAGATGCTATAGAAATCATAGCCGACCGGGCAACCAACGGCTCCCAAATGGCTTCTGATATCAACCTCCGAGCTGAATCAATGAAGCAGGAGGCAATGTCCTCTAAAGAAAACGCTCAAGAAATGTATTCTGATGCCAAAGCCAAAATGGAAACAGCTATTGAGAATGCCAAAGAAGTGGATAAAATTAATCAATTACTCGCCTCTATCCTAGAAATAACGGAGCAAACTAATTTATTAGCCCTTAATGCCTCTATCGAAGCAGCCCGAGCTGGTGAAGCCGGAAAAGGATTTTCGGTTGTCGCACAGGAAATCAAAAAATTAGCCGAAAATTCCTCTTCTATGGTGGACGGCATTAAGAAAGTGACCGGAAATGTCAGTCAAGTTGTGGATAATTTAGTTACTGACTCTAAAAATATTCTGGAATTTATTGATACAAAAGTTTTATCTGATTATGACCAGTCTATCGAAGTTGGTGAGCAGTATAATAATGATTCTGTATCTTTTAATGAGATTATGTTAGATCTGTCTGCTACCTCCCAAGAGCTATTTAGCTCAATGGACACTATTAATGAGGCCATGGCAAATGTTGCAGACTCAACTATTGAAGGTTCAGAAGGCGTAGAAAAAATTGTATCCATTACACAACAAATTTCCGATGATACCCTCAATTTCTTAGCTATTGCACAAGAAAACATCTCTGCGGCTACAGAACTTGATAATATGCTCAAAAAATTTATTTTATAATTACAAATAAGCCTGATAGTCTTATATATAAGACTATCAGGCTTATGGTTATTTTTTATAATAGTTTAGCTACTATTAGCTAATATTTAATCGTATATCAACCTATATATGACTGTGTTGTCTAATGGTCTGTATAAGATTTGTTGATTGTATGAGCATCCACGCAATCAGTGCTCCACCAAATGAACTCATAATAAAAGGAAGGATATAGAATACAATTCCTACCGATTGTCCCATAACAAGTATCGCTATAGGAACTGCCACAATGGCACCTATAACGCCGGTACCAAACACTTCACCTATACAGGCAACCGTGTAGTTGCCAAATTTTTTGAATAGTATTCCGCTTAAAAAAGCACCAATCATACTACCAGGAAAAGCGAGTAAAGAACCCGTTCCAAGTATATTTCTTAAAAGTGAAATCAAAAATGCGTTGATTACCGCATATCCGGGGCCGAGAAGTACACCCCCAAGAACGTTAATAAGGTGCTGTGCCGGCATGATTTTTGAAGCTCCGACGGGTATAACAAGCCCCCCTAAAGCCACTCCTAATGCTATTAATACACCACAGCCTGTCACTTTTCTTGTTTCAAGTTTCATATTGTCTCCTTTCATATCGATCTGTTGATTCATGCTCAGGTATCGTATAGAATTGAAGACAATCTATCTTATGCTTCCCTACGCCGGCATGATCCGTATCAGGTGAAGGGTCAAAGATTCCTATCTTTTTCTCAGCCGGTTTACCGGCTCCCCTAGCTATATATAACTTCCTAAAACTTATTGAAGTCTTTATTAGTATAACAAATTGTCGTTAATTTGCAACTGATTATTCATACTTTATTCACATGATTAGGAAAATTTTATGGTATACTGTAGGTATTAATAACTACAGTTATATTAAATGGTTAAGGGGTGTATACCATGTACAATAAGAAGGATATGTCGATTCCATCATCGCTTTCCAAAGGTGACTTAGACGATTCATTATTACTTCGCACAATGATGCAAGATTCTGACGATACAATTTACTTCAAAGATCTACACTCTAAATTTATACTCAATTCAGATACTCATGCTAAACAGCAAGGAGAGACTTGTGCTGCCGATATGTACGGCAAAGATGACTATGATTATTTTCCTAAAGCCTTTGCTGATTTATCCTATCAAGATGAACAACAAATTATCCAAACAGGTTCACCTATTATAGGCCGTTTGGAAAAATTAGTTAAAGAAGATGGCTCTGTTTGCTGGTACATGGCAAGTAAATATCCTCTTTACAATGATAGGGGTGATATCATCGGAACCTGGGGAACATCTAAGGATATCACTCGTCTCAAAGAAACGGAAGCTGCTTTGGAAAATGCTAACACAAAACTTCAACAGATGAATGCTCGATTGGAATCCTTATCCCTTCGTGACAGTTTGTCCGGACTCTACAACCATCGGCATTTTTATGAAACGCTGACTACCCTTTTCAAAAAATCCGCTGAGCGTAAACAACTCTCCTCTCATTTTTCTATTCTTCTTTTAGATATCGACTTTTTTAAATGCATTAACGATACCCATGGGCATTTAGTTGGTGACATTGTTATACGACATCTTGGAGAGCTCTTGCTCAATGAAGCCGATATCGGGGATACCTGTTATCGATATGGCGGCGATGAGTTTGCAATTATCATTCCCGATGCTGATGAAGAGAAGGCCTTAATATATGGAGAACACTTCCGTCACTTGATTGCTTCAACCCCCATTGTCACCGAAGAATTAACGCTCCATGTGACAGTAAGTGTCGGTGTTGCCTGTTCTATCGGCGTATACTCAGGAACAACTCTCGTTGAAATCGCTGATAAGCACCTTTATCATTCAAAAAAAGAAGGACGTAATTGCGTCTTTTAATTACGTCCTTCTTCACCTATAATTGTTTTTTCACAATCGTATAGTCATCGCCCATACGAAATCCTGTACAGCCTCTTCTATGAGCGTAGAGGTTTTTTTCTAAGTCATCTTGATCCATATTCATAGAACAATAATATTCATCCATTTCTACATCATATGCATAATATAGACAGTAACTACATTGCTTATTATCCAATTTACTCTAAATCTCCTTTGTACATTTTCATCTAAAATAATGATGCTCTACATCTAATTCTTGTATTCTACTGCGTATGAATTAACTCTTTATATTTGACACACAATCTGCTATAATAAATTCAAACATTCCTTTAGAGGGAGTAACGACCCATAAATGGGAGTAAAGTCGTCATGACGGAGAAATCCCGGCTTTACTGACAACTCTATTACCTTTGGTAGTATCGTTGTTTTGTGAGACTCTACAGCGCGTAGCTGTAGAGTCTTTTCTTTTTGGGAATTTATCACTATAGTGATTAGGGTTTATCTCATTATATGATTAGGTTGACAAAAGCAAGTTTCACTAAATTCACATACAATATATAGATTACATAGAAGCGTTCGTAACAATATATTGTATATGAAAGTTCAACTATATGCTTTTGTCAACCTAATCATTATATCATATTAGAAGCACCTAGTGTACTGACTCGCTCATAAATAGATGAATTTACACTAGTCATACTCATATCGAAAGAAAGGAATTACTCTATGGATGCATTATTACATCAATACCTATCATCATTTCCAATCTTACTCTTACTCACTGTCATCGCTATAACATTATACACCTTAAGCAAAGGTGCTGATGTTTTGGTAGACGAAGCTGTTGCCTTATCTATACAAATAGGTGTGCCAAAATTAATCATTGGTGCGACGATTGTCTCTCTTGGTACGACGTTACCGGAAGCTACTGTATCTGTCTTAGCGGCTGTTAACGGTAATCCTGATTTAGCACTCGGTAATGCTATCGGTTCTGTGATTGTTGATACCGGACTCATCATCGGTATCGCCGCTTTACTTGGAAAACTTCCTATCGATGATAATATCGTCAAAGTTCAAGGACGTATTCAATTTTTATGCGGTATTCTTCTTGCGGTTGTAAGCATCCCTGTCTTTATCGCAACAGGCGACGGACATATTTTACAATCCGTAGGGTTTCTGTTTATAGCCCTCCTTATCGCTTATATTTTCTTCTCTATTCGTATGGCAAGACGATCCAACGTACCGGCTGAGATTGAAGTTGAAGATGCATCCCCACTCCCCTTACGATTATTAAAATTAGCTTTGGGTATCGCTTTGATTATTCTTTCTTCAAAAGTACTGATCCCATCCGTAGAAATTACTGCCCTACGGGTTGGAATACCTGAAAGTATTATTGCCGCAACCTTGGTTGCTTTTGGTACAAGTCTTCCTGAATTAGTAACTGCTGTAACAGCTGTTCGTAAAGGACACGGAGAATTAGCTGTCGGAAATGTTGTCGGTGCAGATATTCTAAATGTTCTGTTTGTCGTAGGAAGTGCAGCTGCCGTAACTAAAGGTGGTTTACCTGTTCCCGGTGATTTTTATCGATTACAGATTCCTGCTATGATTTTAATTCTAGGAGCCTTTCGTCTTTTCTCAACAACACGCGAGCGAGAAATAACAAAGGTAGAGGGCTCCATCCTTTTCGGATTTTATGCCATCTACCTCTTCTTAAACTACTTTTGGATTGTATAATTCCACATCAATCTGTTCATCTAGTGGAGGCCTTTTGCAAAGGCTTCCACTGCTTCATCTTGGTCCTGTCCCATAACAACAATAAAATGGTAATCATTATACATAGCAATCATCGTATGTCCATTCTTCTGAATCTTGTCTGCTATAAACCCTTCTACTTCAAAAGGTGTTACCACTGCATCTTCTGTATCGAGTTGTGCACCTAGACTTCCCTCTACTTTAGATATCTGAATCCTAATTTCATCTTTATCTTCCGTTTCATAAGTCAATATGCGCATACTGCCTATCTCTTCATCTTTAACCAAAGCATAGCCATCAGGTACCGTTTCTATACTGTAGACATGGTCCGCTAATGACGGTAACCCTTGATCATCTGTCGACATCTTATACTCTGTATATTCTGATGTCTCATGAATAACCAAATTGACTATCTTTTCTCTAAATCCCTCAATGCCTGCTGACAAAAGCCCAATAGATAAAATCACAATAATAAGAAAACCGGCAACATATTTCATTCCTTGATGAAGCACACGATATCTCTGACGCTGACGATCCTTTTGCTTTACTGTTGACAGTCCCGCATAAAACCTCTCTCTTGCTTGAGGAGATGGTTCATAGATACCCTCTTCAAGATTATCATTATCTGCTTCAGTATGTATATGGTTCTCATATGCTTTACCAAAATGTTCAAGAAACTCTTCAAATCGGTCTTGCATGAATATCCTCCTTAATAATACGTCTCTACTTATTAACACATAAGATGCTTAAAACTGACACCTCATTTATTTTTTTTATTCATAGGACTCGATTGATATTCCGAAAAATAATCTTCTTCCAATAACATTTTTTTCAAAGTCTTACGTGCACGGGAAACTTTCGTATGAACAAGTTCAATCGTCGTATCCATAACAACGGCTATCTCTTTCGTATCCAATTGGTGGTAATAGCGTAACATGAGCACTTGAGCATACTCCGGATGCAACTGCCCCATCATCTTAGCCAAATAGTCGGCATTCTCTTGAGTAAGCAACTGCTCATCTATCTCTTGTTCAGGATCTTCTTGTTCGAACACAGTAAGATCCATCATCCATTCTTTTTTTTGTTTTCTCAAGGTGTTGAACGCCATATGTTCTGCTGCAATCAGCAAGTAAGAACGGATTTCATGGGGTTTACGATCCGTTATCTTATCCATATTATCTGCAATTTTAATAATAACATTTTGAACAATATCTTCTGACATTCCCGGGTCCTTTGTGACCCTTAACGCTCGATTGTATATATCTGTCCGATACGCCAAGTACAGTGTTTCTAATTTATCTCGCTTTTGCTCGTCATCAATAATCATTAGAAAAAACATGGTCATCCTCACCCCTCTGCTATTTCTTCTTAACTTCTTAACCATTATAACGAATACCAATAGAAGATGCAATGAACTATTCCTTTCTCTCAAAAAGATATCTCTTATTGTGATATAGAAAACCGACCCACTAATCATCAGATTTCTGATAACCCAAAAATTTTTTGGGTAACTATCAATTTAGCTGACTTTTAGTAGGTCGGTTTATTTTAACAAAGAGCGAACGTTCGTATTCAATAATGGCTAACGCTTAAAAATTTATTGTGTCCGGATCTTTACTTTCACCACATCCCGCAAGATTTGCAATGGTTGTCATATCCTCTTCTGATAATTCAAAATCAAAAACATCCGCATTTTCTTCTATTCGTGACGGAGTCACTGACTTAGGCAATGGTAAATAGCCTTGTTGCAAACTCCAACGAATACAAATCTGGGCTATTGTCTTATTATATTTACGAGAAAATTCTTTCATTTCATCTATCTCAAATACTTTACCTGTACCGAGAGGACTGTAGGCTTCTAACAAGATATTATGCCCACGACAATAGTCTACTGTCTCATCTTCTGTACTGCCCGGACATAGACGTATTTGATTTACCATAGGTAGAACTTCTGCTGTTTCTAATAAAGCTTCTATATGGTGCGGCCTAAAGTTACTGACACCAATTGCCTTAATCTTACCCGCATTATAGAATTCTTCAAAAGCTTTCCAAGAACCGGCATTTGCTTCTTTCCAATGATCACGAAAAAATATAGGATTAGGCCAATGAATCAAAAACAAATCCACATAATCCGTATCTAAAGCTTCCAATGTTCTGTTAAAGGCACGAACTGTATTCTCATAACCGTGCTGACTATTCGTCAATTTACTGGTAATGAAGATCTCTTCTCTAGGAATACCGCTTTCTTTAATGGCTTTCCCTACAGCCTCTTCATTCTTGTACCCTTCGGCTGTATCAATATGTCGATAGCCGACTTCCAAAGCTTTCTTAATAGCTTCAATTCCTTCTGAATCATTAGGTGTCTGCCATGTACCAAACCCTACACAAGGTATTTTTACACTATTATGCAAGCGATAAGCATCTGTCAATGCATTCATTTAACCACTCCTTTAAACTGTCCTTACGTGTCCAATTATACCTTATAATTTATAATTGACAATAATACTTGGGTCAAGAGCCCTAAAGGTGAAGGATTCTGTTACAAAAAGTTCAACCGATTTATTGTCATGACTAACATAACCAATAGCCAAATCTTGGCCAATTGTCATTTCCAAATCTTCATTATTATATGGAACCATAATCGCTCCGTCTAATGTAGGACTGAAAATAATCGATGTACCTAATAAATCTTCGATACGTTTTTTCAATGGATAAGCGTCCAATTCTGTATCGATTAATTGTAATGCTTTCTCACCTACAACTAATGTGTATGGTTTTGAAACATATGCCTTTTGTAAGCGAATACGTCCGGCAAAAACAGCTTCCATAATACTCTTACCGTCATGACCGAATTCAAGAACCTCTCCATCCGCTGAATTGATAATTCCGGTAATAGGACTATCCTCTAATCCGTTATAAATGGCATGATCTTCAAATAAGGCCATCTTACGTGTTGCTTCTTCTAATGGCTCAAAATTGATATCCTTTGCACCCCGTTGCAGATCATCCAATTCTTTCAAATCAAGTGAAAATTTAATCTTGGCTTCTGTCAACGGTTGGATCTTGTACACACCACTTTGTACCTCCCCGTCATCGCCACTGATATTCACGAGTCTGCCTTCAGGTACTGCTGTATACTCTAGACCTTTAGGTCCGTCTATATGAACGATACGACGTGCAGATAAATAAGATTTCAATACTTCTGACGCACGACTATCAATTTCTTCCCAAGCTTCTTCTGTTAACGGTGCTAAATTTCTTTTTAATAAGTTCATACAAATTCCTCCTTATGGATTCCTTTACTATTGTTCTTTATCTCTTTATTTTATTTTTTATTTTAAGTTACCGATATTCAAGTCTTTATCAGTACTGTCGTCATCCGCCTCTGCTTCTTCTTCTAATTCAAGAATCGGTTTGGATTTGAACAGATAGGTTTTTAATTCTTCATCCCAACCGCCCATATTACGACGTAACCATTCAATAGCCATAACAGCATGCTCAATTTCTTCATCTCTATTATGTGCCATAATTTTTTTCAATTCTTCATCATCTGCTGCATCAACACGTTGATTGTACCAATCAATAGCCTCAATTTCTTCTTTTAAGCTGTTTAATGCTCGAGTTATATCTTTAGTTTTTGCTCCTAAGTATTCTACTGGTTCATGAAAATCTGACATAGTAACCTCCTAAATAATCAATTTGCTATGAATTGTTTTGTTTATAATACTTATAGTTCCTTCGTCCTTTGAACCTATCTTGACAAAAAAATAGGCTTAACCTATAATAAGTTTAACAGTTAGTTTACAAAATTAACTCTATGTATAAAAGGTGTACTCTGAGTCAACTTCATGGTATTATTATAACTAAATTATATAAACTTGTCAATCAGGAGGAATATACTATGAGTCGATTATCACGTTCTGAATTAGATCGGATTTCTCGAAGGCAGACGATTTTAGAAGCGGCAGAAAAAGTTTTTGTCGAAAAGGGCTATGATAAGACATCTGTTGCCGATATCGCCAGAGAAGCCGTATTTACCAAAACCACTATATACAAATATTTTTCCACTAAAGATGTTATTTATTATTATGTTGCACTTAGAGGCTACGGGCATTTGAAAGATGCTTTTCTTCTTGCCTCCGGGACTCAAGACAACGGATTTCAAGACCTTGTGGAATTGTGTCGTACCTTTCATATGTTTTATATTGAACATCCCCGATTATTCCAAATAATGGGGTCTATTCACCATATAAAAGCAGCAAACGAACCTCTTTTGCTCGAAAGTGAATGGTATACACTTTGGGAACAATTAATTTCTTTTTTTGAGCATGCAATAGCTCGAGGGATTAAGGATGGTAGCATCAAAAAAGATGTTCCCGTAACGGAAACATCCTATAGTTTATTTTATCACTTAACCGGATTCTATCATCAGTTTTACGATAATTATGAAGCTATCAAACGTCATCCCGAACTGAATCAAGAGGCTTTACTCTATCTTTCCCTTGATTTGATGACAAAAAGTCTTAAAACATAACCTAAAGATCCTCAACTTGAATTCTTATATCAAAATTGAAACAGATTGTCTTATCGTCCTTCTTCGTATATTCCATCTTTACTAGATCATCGCCAATACTGTTTGCTTTAAAAAACAAATTTTGGCGACGATTTTCTTGTGTCTCCTCATCAAAAGATTCTCCTTCTGACATAACCCAACTGTTATCATAATACTCCACACTGTCCGTATCCTCGTTGTGTGTCATCTTCCACGTATAATTGCTGTCTTCATCCGATAAGGATACGACAAACTTACTATCCGGCCCAATAAACAAATTAATCATATCACCACTTTGCAACTCATAAACTTTCTTCATAGACTCATCGTTTTGATAGGTGATAATTTCAACGGATTGAGCCAATTCTTCTGCCTCGGTCTCCTTAAATAGCTTGGAACACCCCACAAACAATAACAACACACCGGCAACTATGATAATTCTTATCGCTTTCTTCATCCTTTTTCTCCTTGAATCTATATGTCAACAACTCCCACTATTATATCAACACATAACTTCAGAAATTCTGACACTTAAATCACAATTTTTTTGAAAGCTTCATAAAATTTCTCATTATCCGATCCTTGTCTCTTCTTAAAACGCGGACCACGATGCCCTTTTTTCCTCTCTTGGCGATGAATATGTCTGGCATTAAGATGTTGATCAATATTATCACTTGTAATTTCACGACCGTTGTGTGACATAACTCGACCTTTCTTTGCTAAAACCATTGCTGCTAATCCATAATCCGCTGTGACAACAACATCTCCCACATTCACTTCATTCACTAATGCAAAATCTGCAAAGTCACTCCCCTGATCAACATAATGAATCTGTGCATCCACATCATTGAATTGATGATTGCGATCTGCAAAAAGATGCACCTCTATTGTTGCTTCTTTAGATACTTTAATAATTTGGTCAATTACGGGACATGCGTCTGCATCAACTAAAATCTTCATTCCTTCTTCACCATAAGTACACTCATCCATACTCTCATTTCCCCCTCTTCATCATACAATTCTTCGATATGACACTCTGCAACCTTTAATCCGTTAAGATGCATATCTGCATCTTCCAACCAATCTTCATTCAAATACGAATAAAAACACCCGTCTTTATAGCCTTCAAAATCTCCATACGGAACGGAAAAAAAGAAAATGCCATGAGGTTTCATTGTTCGTGTGATTCGATTTATAGTAGGAACCAACTGTTCACGTTCAATATGGACAAGTGCATCCATCGACCACACAGCATCAAAAAAAGTGTCCGGTTGATACGATTCAAAAGATGCCTCTACAACAGGTATCCCTAAATACTTTTGTGCTGCTTTACAACGGGTAATGGACCCATCAACCGGTGTCACCATATATCCTTTGTCGATGAAATATTTAGCATCATATCCGAATCCACAGCCTAAATCTATTATATGAGCACCTTTTCTTAGATATGCCGTAAAGCATGAATAGGTTTTTTCACGTTCCTTTTTATAATTCCAATGTGCAGATTCCTTCTCCATTTTGTTATAATACGCTATGGTTTGGTTTACTTCTGATGGCATTCCCGTTCCCCTTTCGTCATATGTTACATTTATTATAGCATAATTGCCCCTTCTCACCTATGGTCTTGTCTGATATAATGATGCCATATTAAAGATTGGAGATTGCCATGAATGAACAACGAACGGATCCTATAATCCGGCAAATCCTTGAAATTGCCGTCTATTCCGGCAAAATTTTATTAGAAAATGGTGCTGAAACCTATCGCGTAGAAGAAACCATTAATCGCATCTGCGCCTCTAAGAATATTCATGTTGAAAGTTTTGTTGTACCGACAGGTATTTTCATATCTTGCCATGTGAACGATGAATACTATTCTTACGTCAAGCGTATTCGTCAAGTCATCATCGATATGGAAATCATCATGTTGATTAATGATTTTTCACGACGCTTTGTTAACAATGAATTCACTCTAGATGAAGCTGAAAATCGATTAGATGAAATTCGACACATCCCCAAATATAACGCTGCAACCCTAAATTTTTTTGGTGCAGTCGGGGGAAGTTTCTTTACTCTCCTTTTTCGAGGTACATACATTGAATTTATTATTGCTTTCTTTACGAGTTATATTGTTCTAGCAAGCTTAAGACGTATGAATCGCTATGTGCGTTCCGGCTTTGTCAAAAATATGTGTGGGGGAGCCATTGCGTCATTTATCGCCATGCTCCTTGTTCATGCCGCTCGTCATATTCCACTGTATCTGGACCTTGACAAGATTATTATCGGCTGTATCATGCCCCTTGTTCCGGGTGTTGCCATGACCAATGCTTTACGTGATTCCATTGCCGGCGATTACGTTTCAGGATTATCAAAGCTAAGCGAAGCCCTTCTTTCAGCTGTAGCCATTGCTATCGGAGTTGGTATGGGACTCCAAATTCGCTACTATTTGACAGGAGGTTATTAATATGCTTTTTTATTTAAAAGACTTCATAGCGGCCTATCTGTGTACTGTTGGTTTTTCCATCATGTTCAATGTACCGCGTAAAATTGTCGGATATTGCGGTCTCTCCGGCGCCATTGGTTGGGTTCTTTATATATGGATTTCTGTGGATATGAACTCTACGATTGCCGCATGCTTTGTGGGTGCTCTCTTTGTCGGACTATTCGGTGAATACTTAGCTTATAAACTCAAAAAACCGGCAACGATTTTTGTTATCCCCGGTATCATTCCTTTGGTCCCCGGATACGGTATTTATTACTCCATGTTTCAAATTATTGACAAGAATTATACGGAAGCTTTAGATGTCGGCTTCGAATCCATGTTATCCGCTATCTCTATCGCAGCCGGTGTCATTATTGCAACCTCTGTCGGACGTGTTGTACGGCAAATCCTACGTATACGTTTCAAAGGAAAAGCATAACCCAGAAAACACTCTATAAACAATCGAAATTTTTCGATTGTTTTTTTTTGATTATGTATTGACATTCAAAGAAAAAGCTCTATAATAAGTATGAATGTTTAGTAACTATAAACTTAAAGTTTAGTCTATACTAACAAAGGATGTCAGTATTCATGGAGATAGGAAAGAAAATCAAGAACCTTCGTATCCACAACGGATTAACTCAAGAAGAACTCGCCAACCGAGCTGAATTATCAAAAGGGTATATTAGCCAATTAGAGAATGACGTCACGTCACCGTCTATCGCGACACTCGTTGATATACTACAATGTTTAGGTTCCGATCTCAAAAGTTTTTTTAACGACATGGACGACCGACAAATTGTCTTCAAGAAAAGCGATGTCTTTACAACATCCGATGATCAAGAAGGCCATATCATTGATTGGATTATACCTAATGCTCAAAAAAATGCTATGGAGCCCATACGCTTAACGCTGCACCCAGGCGGTAAAAGTCCTACCTACGAACCTTATCCCGGAGAAACTTTTGGCTACATTTTAAAAGGAAACGTTACCTTGAGCTACGGTAGTGATTCTTACAAAGCAAAAAAGGGAGATGCCTTTTATTTTGAGGCTAAGGAGCCCTATCATATAACAAATACGTCAAAATCCGAGGCAATTATGATTTGGATATCAACGCCTCCTTGTTTTTAACATCACTATTATTATTGGAGAAAAGGAGTTCCTTCCATGAGCAAACAGCATGCTATTCAACTTCATCATATTCAAAAACGCTACGATGATCTCACTGTTCTACAGAATTTGGATCTTCATGTTGAAAAAAATGAGTTTATGACACTACTGGGCCCCAGCGGCTGTGGTAAAACCACGACCTTACGGATTATCGGTGGCTTTGAAGCGCCTGACCAAGGCGATGTCTATCTGAATGGACAGAAAATCACCCATTTACCCCCTTATCGTCGCTCCATCAATACTGTGTTCCAAAAATATGCCCTCTTTCCCCATATGAATGTTGCCGACAACATTGCATTTGGGCTCAAGATTAAGAAAATGAGTCCGAAAGAGATTCAAAAAAAAATTGATTGGGCTCTCAGTTTAGTAAATTTACCCGGGTACGCTTCCAGAAAAATTGATGCCATGAGCGGTGGCCAACAACAACGAATTGCCATTGCCCGTGCCATTGTCAATGAACCTGAGATTCTTCTTTTAGATGAGCCTTTAGGTGCTTTGGATTTGAAGTTACGTAAAGATATGCAATATGAACTCAAAGAACTTCAGCGCGAATTAGGCATCACCTTTATCTATGTCACTCACGACCAAGAAGAAGCCCTTAGTATGTCCAACACCGTCGTCGTCATGAACAATGGGGTCATTCAACAGCAAGGTAGCCCTGAATCCATCTACAATGAGCCTGTGAATGCCTTTGTTGCTGATTTTATCGGTGAAAGCAACATCTTTGAGGGTACTATGCTTCGTGACGGACTCGTTCACTTACTTGGCCACGATCTTGTATGCGTTGACAAGGGATTTCCCACTAATGCATCCGTTGATGTTGTTATACGCCCGGAAGATATTGAGATACTCCCTCAACCGGAACATAGTACACAACATGGTTATATCGGTACTGTCACCGAATGTATCTTTAAAGGTGTCCATTATGAAATGAGTGTCCAAGTCGATGCCCATGAATGGTTAGTGCAAAATACGATTCCTTATGTCATCGGTTCAACTGTACGTTTGAGTGTTGAACCGGACTTGATTCATATTATGAGAAAGGTGGTGGACTAATGCATCGTCGTTGGTTTGCAGCTCCCTATGGTTTTTGGGCAATCGCTTTTACCCTCATTCCTCTAGGTATGCTTCTCTACTATGGAATCACTATAGACAGTTCTTCAGGTATTGTTTTTTCCTTTGACAATATCCTGAAAGCCTTTGAACCCATATATTTGAAAGCCCTACTACGCTCCATCGGCTATGCGGCAGCAGCCACTGCCATATGCCTCCTCTTAGCCTACCCTTTAGCATTGATTTTATCCGGTTCATCCTATAATAATCAATCTGTTATATTTATTTTTATCCTTCCTATGTGGATGAATTTTCTTTTGAGGACTTATGCTTGGCTTTCATTATTGGAAACAAATAACGGTTTTTTGAATACACTATTACGTTTTTTACACTTACCGACATTGAAAATTATCGGAACGCCTTCTGCTGTCTTGTTAGGCATGGTTTACAACTTCTTACCTTTCATGATTTTGCCCATCTATAACAGCCTGGTCAAAATTGATTCACATGTGTTGGAAGCAGCCTCCGATTTAGGTGCTAATACACTTTCCCGTTTTTTTAGAATTATTCTTCCACTAAGTGTACCAGGAATTGTGAGTGGCATTACCATGGTCTTTATGCCGGCCATCACGACCTTTGTTATCCCGAACCTACTGGGTAGTGGTAAGGTTTTTCTTATCGGTAATATTATTGAACAGCAATTTTTACAATCCTATAATTGGTATTTTGGTTCCTCCCTCTCCCTTGTTCTTATGGTGTTTATCCTACTAAGTATGGGACTGATGAAACGCTTTGATGCAACGGACGTGTCAGGAGGTGGCATCCTATAATGGCTCTACGAAAAGGAATAAGTCGATGCTATCTTGGCCTTATGCTCATTTTTCTGTATGCACCGATTGTAACTCTGATGGTTTTCTCCTTTAACGATTCCAAATCCCGTGCCAAATGGGAAGGATTTACCTTGAAGTGGTATCAAAATATGGTCAATGATCCGGTCATCATGCATGCTCTCTATTACACATTAATCATTGCTTTCATAGCCGCTTTCGTTGCTACGATTATAGGAACCTTGGGCGCTATCGGCATCTATGCTATGAAACGGGTCTTCAAAACTTTTTGGATGAACGTGAGCTACATACCGGTTCTGAATCCGGATATTGTTACCGGTATTGCGCTAATGCTGTTTTTTATCGCTATTAATATTCGATTGGGATTCACTTCACTCCTTATTGCTCATATCAGTTTCTGTATTCCTTATGTCATTCTGTCTGTAACGCCAAAGTTGCGCCAGATGAACACACATACTTATGAAGCTGCTCTTGATTTAGGTGCAACCCCATTCAATGCATTAATGAAAGTGATTTTGCCTGAGATTGCTCCCGGTATTATCAGCGGGTTTCTGTTATCTCTGACATTATCTCTTGATGACTTTGTCATCAGTTACTTCACGACAGGTAATGGTGTGTCCAATCTGTCTATAACGATTTTTACAATGACCAAACGGGGGATCAAGCCGGAGATTAACGCACTGTCCACATTGATGTTCGTCATCATTCTTGTCCTTCTCGTTATTATTAATCGATACTCTGCTCAGCAAAATAAAAAGTCGTAATATATTGGAGGTTTTTCATGAAAAAAATTATACCTATCCTTTGTCTCATTCTTGTCTTAAGTGCTTGCGGCAATAATTCCGGGAATGATCAAGTAACCATTAACGTTTATAACTGGGGCGACTATATCGCTGAAGAAACGATTACAAACTTTGAAGAAAAAACCGGTATACACGTTAACTATGAATTATTCGACAGCAATGAAGCCATGTATGCTAAGCTGAAAAGCGGTGCTGTTGCCTATGATGTTCTTATTCCATCCGATTATATGATTCAGAAACTTCTTAATGAGGATATGCTTCTTCCTCTTAACTATGAGAACATTCCAAATTATAGTCATATTAGCGATGACTACAAAGATCTCGATTATGATCCGACTAATGCCTATTCTATTCCATATATGTGGGGAACCTTAGGTATTGTTTATAACACCACAATGGTTAAAGAGCCTGTGGACAGCTGGTCCATCCTTTTTGACCCGGCATATACCGGACAGATTATTATGAAAGACAGTGTCCGTGATTCCTTTGTCCCTGCATTACGATTACAAGGTGCTTCCATTAATTCTACCGACAAACTGGAATGGGAAGAAGCACTCTCCACTCTTATGGAACAAAAAGCAATCATCCAAGGCTATATGGCGGATGAAGTTCGCGATAAGATGATTGGCGAAGAAGCGGCTTTATCCATTATGTATTCGGGAGAAGCTGTACTAACTTTGGCAGAAAATGAAAACCTTGCCTATGTCGTTCCTAAGGAAGGCTCCAATAAATGGTTTGATGCCATGGTTATTCCGTCTACATCCACACAAAAAGAAGCCGCTGAAACCTTTATTAACTATATGTGTGATATCGAAGTTGCTCGTGCCAATGCGGATTATATCGGATATTCTACCCCCGTTCCCGAAGCTCGTGACTTACTCGATGATGCTGTTAAAACCAATCCTGTCGCTTACCCGGATTCCTCAGTTCTTAATAACTGTGAGGTTTTCTTGGATCTCGGTAAAGATATGACTGATTTTACAAACGAGAAATGGAACATCCTTAAAGCTTACTAAACGCTTCCTTTTATTGCATTTTCCCTAATGATGCCAAAGAGTTTTTCAAGATCCGATGATATATACTTGTTCTTATGATAAACAAGGGTAAACATCCGAGTCATGAAAGACTCTTTTTCATTCAACTGCCATAGGTCTCCCCTATCCAATGCTTCCTTAACCAAGCAATCCGATACAACACCAATTCCTATCCCTGCCTTTGCAGCTGCAATAATCGGTCCGAAGCTATTACATTCCATACCTTCAACAAAAGATAATTCCATTCGTTGCATCCCTTGTTCAAAGCAAAGTCTGGTACCACTTCCCCTTTCCCTCAGAAGAAATCGTTCTCCACTTAATAACTTGTTATCAACACCTTTGCCATACAACGGGTGTTCTTTTCCACAGACACAAATTAAATAATCCTCAACTAAGTTTTCTGATCGTATATCCGGATGTCTAATTTCCCCTTCCACAATGCCAAAGTCTATATGATTATTCAGCAATGCCTCTTGTATATCTGATGTATTTCGAATAACTGTATGCATCTGACTTCCTATCAAATGCTGTCTGAATGCCGGAATTAATTCAGGCAACAGCATTTCGCCTACTGTAAGGGTACATCCGATTTTCCATTCTCGTTTGCCGACTGCTGTTAATTGTTGTTCCATCTCTCGATATAAAGCCATAATATACCTTGCATAAGAGAGCATCGTCTTCCCTTCTCTGGTTAGATACAGTTGTTTACCAATGCGCTCAAATACTTGAACCTCCTGCTCTAATTCCAAATCTTTAATACATTGACTCACCGTTGGCTGGGCTATGAAAAGGCGTTTTGCCGCCCCCGTCATACTTCCCTCTTCTGCCACAGCAATAAAAATTTCCAAATGTCGTCGTGTCATCGTCTATCCTTCTCCATATCTACAGTTCATTGTCTTCCTACTATTTTCCCATAGGCAAATACCTATGAATAGTATTACATAATAGTATTTTACTTAAGTGTATACTTCCCGTATACTAAAGTCAAAGCTTTTCACTTATACGGATGTCTCCGACATCCTATGTATATTAACCTCAGTAATCTTACAAGGAGTTTCCTATGAAAAAACAATCAATGACTATTTTTTACGGCTTAGCTTTCACTTTCCTCTTATCCGTCCCCGCCTATATGCTCGGCAAATTATTTCCTGTTATCGGTGCCCCCATCTTCGGTATCGGAATCGGTATTTTGATTGCCTCCATTGGTGGTGACCGTTATACACATCTATCAGAACACTTTTCTCTGAATGCAGGTATTCGTTATACTTCCAAGAAAATTCTCCAGTATGCCATTGTGCTGCTCGGTTTTGAAATGAACCTTTATCGACTGGTTGAAGTTGGCCTTTCCTCCTTAACCATTATACTCGGTACGATTTCTGCTTCTTTACTCGCTGCCTATGTTATGGCCAAAATTCTACATGTTGATTGGAAAATTGGTACCCTGATCGGTGTGGGAACTTCTATCTGCGGTGGTTCTGCCATTGCTGCTACTGCTCCGGTTATTGATGCTAATGAAGAAGAAGTTGCTCACAGCATCTCGACTATATTCCTCTTTAATATCGTTGCCGTATTCCTCTTCCCATTTATCGGACATTTACTTGGTATGAGTGATACAGGCTTTGGCTATTTTGCAGGAACCGCCATTAATGATACCTCTTCTGTCGTTGCTGCAAGCACCGCATGGAGCACCGCAGCCGGTAATAATACGGCTTTACTCCTTGCTACCGTTGTCAAACTTACACGTACATTGATGATTATCCCCATTACCCTTATTCTATCCTTTTATCGAATAAAAAAAGAAAAAAACACCCTGAATACGAGTGTCTCTATCAAAAAAATCTTTCCGTGGTTTGTCCTCTATTTTGTTATCGCCGCTATCCTAAGAACCTTTTTACCGATTCCGGATACCTTTGCCAATGCATGTGTTCAATTAGGTAAATTTATGATTGTCATGGCTATGACTGCTATCGGTTTGAATACCCACCTGAAGCGATTATTACAAAACGGACTTAAACCTATTGGATTAGGCCTAGTTGCTTGGTTCTGTGTTGCCATAACATCCTTACTCATCCAATCGATTCAACATATTATATAATGATTAGGTCGACAAAAGCATATAGTTGACCTTTCATATACAATATATTGTTACGAACGCTTCTACGTAATCTATATATTGTATGTGATTTTAGGAAAACTTGCATTTGTCGGGCTAATCATATAATGATTAGGTCGACAAAAGCATATAGTTGACCTTTCATATACACTATAGTGTTACGAACGCTTCTGCACGGTTCGTTCCTTCAATCTTTTCCTTAATGCCCACCACTACCTCTTCAAAACGTTTGGTTTCTTCCAATTGAGGCAGGTGTCCCGAGTGTTCAAATACAATGAGCTCCTTCATTGGAGCTCTCATACATTTGTAGTACTCTTCCATCAATTCCAATGGTGTATGATAATCGAATCGACCCGCTAGAAAGAATACAGGTAATTGAAATTCCTTTATATGGTTTAAAAACGATACCTGCATAATATCTTGTATAAGTATATTTGTACTGGCAAAGGCATTCTCATAATACAAGTTCTTGGTTACCGTATCATAATATGGTGAGGCAAGCATAGCTTCATGCATATCAATACTTGGCTGCGAACGGCATATCATACCTAACATTCCCATACACTGGGCTCGTGTCAGACATGCCTTTTCATTATAAGGCGGTTCACCAATATTGCCTAATATTTCGATTACCTCAGATGCCTGTCTTTCTTTAGCAATAGCCAATGTATCTCTATAAGCAATCACCTCTCCTTTTTGCCCATCTACAAATTGGCTAACACCTATATATGCCGCATACTTTTCCGGGTGTTCATAGACGGCGTGCGTCGCTATAATCGTCCCCCATGAATGCCCACATAAGTAAATCTTCTCTCTAGCAAATCGTTCTCTCAAATAATCCGTTACCGCCAGTACATCTTCTATGATTATCTTTTTACTTATATTCTGATGACTCATCTTATCTTTTCTAGATAGACCGGCACCTCGCTGATCCCACCGTACAACAATGAAGTTCTCCTCTAATACTTCTTGTGCCTGTGTCATATACCCTATTTCCCCTTGTCCCGGTCCTCCATGAACAAATAACAAAATAGGGTTGTTACAATTCTTTCCTCGAATGAGTAGGTATTGACGACTTCCGTTAATCGTTAACGCTTCTAGTTCTTCTATTGCTGTAGAGCCCACCACCGTTGTGTTTAACATCTCTTCCATATTTTTTTCTCCTCTCGTAGATACATTCCAACCTTTTGTTTCTACATGTCTTAAACTAGCATAGCAAAATGCCCTACATTTTCGGTTAGAGAAAAATTATAATCGCGTTAAATGTGAATGACGCACTCCTGACTAAACACCGTCTCATTTGACTTCAATGCCGTCTTCGTTGATGCATAGTTCTCTTTATCAATGTGACACGTAAGATAGACTGCGTCTGTCTTATCTACAAAACTTCCCAATAATTGCGGGGCATAACCTTGCCCTCTATAAGCGGACGCAATCAATATTTCATCAATATATATCGTTTTTTCTCCTAAGAATGTGGTATATTCTCCGGCAATGAGTCCTGCCCTTTCCTTGTCCTTATCCCACATATATAAAAGGCCCTCGCTGAGACAGTCATCCATAAGCTCCTTGTCATTCACCGTAACTCGATCCTTCATCCTTTTGTTTTGCTCATGAAATGCATGATATTGTTCTGCATACCATGTATAGTAGGATTCCGGCTTATAAAGCGGAAGATTCCCTATGGGAATTGCCTCCGTTTTGGCAATGAAGCGTTGCTGAATGATCTCGCCTCCATATCGATTGCCACCCGGTCGAATCCAAAATCGAATAGATTTGGGCTTAAAGATGGCATAGTGAGGCAGGATGTCAGCGACAACTTGCTCCATATCACGAATACAAAAACTTGGCCATATGAGTATGAAGGGTTCTTCTCTATTCCCTCCCATATGGCGTATTCCTGACAAAACTTTTCCCTCGGATGTTTCTAGCATCTGATTCAAATAATCCGATTCTTCTCCGATTCCTATATAATCCCGGCGACGCTTCAAAATAGCCTCATCATTTAATGCTATAATCTCCATAAATTCTTCTGTGATCTGAGCCACTACCACGTCTTCATCATATGTATCGAACTGATAACTGTACTGCTTAGCTGTCGTAACCAATGCTTTTATTTCTTCATTATTCAATCTCTATGCTCCTTCACTTTAAAACCATTTGTTTTTCTTAAAAAATCCAATCATACTCACTGCAACAATAAAGCAAATACCAATAAATATATAAAAACCATAAGGTGAATCCATACCCGGCATGTACTTAAAATTCATTCCAAAAACACCTGCCAAAAAAGACAGTGGTATAAATATGGCCGAGAATATGGTTAATGTCGTCATGACTTCATTCATATCATTACTCACATTTAACATATTGGTTTCAAATAAATGATTAATCATTTCACGCATGTTTCCCACATCACCACTCACCTGCTGAATATGTTCCTCCAAGTCCCCTAAAAACGGATAGACTTCCGATGTAATACTTTCTACACTCCCATTTTTAATATCATTAACCAAATTTGTAATCGGGAATAGGGAGGTTTTGAGATTCAGCAGTTGCTTCTTAATACGATAGATATCATTCAAATCGATAGTTTCCCCATCAACAATAACCTCTTCCAAATCATCTGTTCTTAAAGTAAGATATTGAACGACTTCAATATAATGGTCAATCACCGTATCCACTAAGCTATAATACAAATAGTCCGTCGACATATCTCGAACAAATCCTTTGTGCTGTTCAATGCGATGCCTGACACCATCAAAAACATCACCTTCCGTTTCTTGTATGGTGAGGATTAAACGCTCTTTAAAAACAATACTCACATTCTCATGAGCGACTTTTTCACCTCGCATATAAATCATCTGAAGGACATTAAAAATGATATGGTGACCGATATTATACTTACTATGCTTCGATATATGCACCATATCTTCCAAGAATAATTCCGGAATGTTCAAAAAATGTCCTATCTGCTCAATATTTCGTGTATTGGCAAGCCCTGATAGATTAATCCACATTATTTGTTGGGTTTCTTTATGTTCTGTTAAAGCTTCCATTACTTCACCCAGCGTACTAAAGGAAACCTTGTCATAATAGTCTCTATCATAGGTTATAATCTCTCCATGAAAGGGTTCATTTACAAATTTTCCTGAATAGGCGAGCAATCCCGGTGGTCCTTCACGATGATTCTTTTCTTTTAAATGTTGTCGAGAATTTTGTAGTTTTTTTACATTCAACTTACCCAAGTTGACTTTATTCAACTGTACCCGATAGCGTTTTTCCGACATATTCTGCCCCCTTTCTTTATTTCATTGTATGACATCCTAATCATTTTGTGATTAGCCCGAAAAAGCAAGTTTCACTAAATTCACATACACTATATAGATTACGTAGGTGCGTTCGTAACAATATAGTGTATATGAAAGGTCAACTATATGCTTTTGTCGACCTAATCATTGTATAAAAAAACACTGTAAAACTCAATCCCTTTTTACAGTGTTTTTTATTAACGCACGCCTTCTATTCTTAATAGTGTTTTTTATTTTTTTCTTTGGCCTTTAATAGGGCATCAATATGATCTGTATTAACGGTATCTTTCTTTTTGACTGAACGCTTTTTCTTTTTGGAAACGACCTTCTTCTCAGCAGAAACTTGTTCCTTAATATCCTGATTTTTCGCCACTTCCCGATTTCCTTGAACGCCTAGAACCCCTCCGACCTTTTGGCTCCTTTTCGTTCCTAAGGGAATCCACCGTCGTATACGTTTACTTAACCATGCCCATCGTGTCCATTCAGGCAGACGTACCTTACGGTCTAAAATCTCTAGTAGGAAAAAAATCAAGGCCATAATAATAAAAGCCTTTTCAAGGGGTATAATCCCTTTTACCGGATCCAATGCCCCTTCAAAAACGATTTGTGGGTCGGCTAATAATCGTCCCCCACTCTGTTCTGCCATCTGGTTGGGGGCAAGACGCTCTCTCTGATAGAAATCATATTCAGGTGAATAGCCCACATCTACACCGGCGATAATCGGAGCCTCTTCTTCATCTCCTAAGTCTAGACTAGCAACATAGACACCTTCTCCTTCAGATTCAAAAGTTCCTTCATAGATACCGGGGCGGGTAGCTTTCAACACAAGATCCCTCTTGGCACCATCCGGTGACGTTAATGAACCGGTAATCTCACCTTGTACCATACTCAGTCCACTGTCTTCCAGACGTATATGTCCCATTCCATTTTCATAGGATGTATCCATGGCATACTCCATCATCGGCTGTCGTTGCATCAGCCAGGACATGGTATTAATCCAAAAACGGCGATTATTTTCCCAATTCAACCAATTGGATGAAAACCGGCCATTCATATCCGATGTCCATGCCATAGTTCTTCCCAATCCATATTGCCAGGATGACAAAATCGGTTCTCCCTCAGGTCCTTCCAATATCAATGTTGCAAGAGGTTTAATCGTTGTTGCCACATACCCATCCAGGGCAGGTAACTGGGTAATACCGTTCAAACTTGCACCTTGATACATGACCTTGGGTTGAAACGTAATTTGATTCATATATTTCTTTCCTGCAAGCACCGCTTCTTTCGTAAAAATAGAAGGAATATCACTAAAGACATCGGTAAAATAATACCGTCCGTTACCGGATAAGGCTAATCGCCTTAATAGTGCACGATCGGCCCCCTCACCAACACCCACTGTTGATAAGGTAATCTCTTCTTCATTCAATTCACGTAAGGCATTTTCATAGCCCGTTGCCTCGGCTTGTCCATCCGTTAGAAGAATAATATGTCGCAGTTGACTCTCATCCTTCTTCAATGCATCTATAGCCGCTTGTAGCGATGGTTGTATACTCGTTCCACCACCGGGCCGCATGGTTCCGATTTGCTTGACTGCACTGGCCTTATCCTCTAAGGGTTCTAAGGGAAGTACCCATTTGTAGTTGCCGTCAAAAGCCAATACCCCTAAATGATCCGTCGGCAACAATACCTCTGTTGAACGAATTGCGGCTTCTTTTGCCAACTCCATTTTGCTGACGCCGTATTTCCCGGCTGACATACTTCCTGATTTATCAATAACCAGAACCAGTCCTAAACTGGGCTTCTCCTGTTCATCCTTCACATCCATGGTAACCGGAAGTACGTCTTCTAGCGGTGTTTGCATATAGCCGCCTAATCCATAGCTATTGTCTCCACCTGTAACTAAAAGACCCTTTTTATAGTCACCAACCCACGTTTGAAGGTTTTCAGCAAATCCCTCCGGCAAATCATCTATGGAAACATCCGCTAGGATCATACCATCATAGGTCAGTAACTCTTCCATCTGCTGAGGTACTGCCGATGCAAGCACTGTATCGACCATGGCATACCCCTCAAACATACCTCCAAAATTCTCCCCTTCCATATCCCTGTCTTGAACAACGAGAATATGGGGTAAATCATTCACATAGGTGTGCGTGGATAGGCTATTATTCTCATAGTAGGTATCCAATTCCGGTTCAATGGTAACTTGATAATCAACGATACCGCCTTCATGAGCCGCAACAGGATAGGTTAATACTTGTTCTCCTTCTTTAATCTCTGCCTCAAAACTGGCAATGAGCCGACGCTTCTCATACACCTTGATCGTCGCCTTTGTCTCTACATCACTCGCAACACCGATAGACAACGAAACCGTCTGATCTTTTTCCGTATAGTTCGGCATGGATAACTGGGTTAATTGAACATCTTCACCCATTGTCTTGTTATAGTCATATATATCCACAGTTATCCCTTGCTGCTTCAGCGTTTCTATTTGATGATTCACATCGCCTATATTCTCATAACCATCTGTCATGAGCACAATACGTTTAGCTGCATCTTGGGGCAACAAAATCGAAGCTTGCAGCAAGGCTTGTTCTATGTTTGTAAATTGATCATCCACTTGAACATTGAACCCGTCAAAGGTGTTGTGTTCCGACACCGGTTCTTCAACACGTTGGTCTTTTCCAAAACCGACAATACCGACTAAATCGTCTTTTTCTCGATTCGGTAGGGCATTTTCAATAAAGGTATTCATATCTTCCCGTGCTTTTTCCGTACTTTGGGATAAATCCACCACAAAAATAGTTGCCTTCAATGCTGAGGTTTGGCGCCACTGCACGCCGCCAATTGCCAGAAGCAAACATATGATTGCCAAAAGACGTAACACCGTTTGCCTCATATCGCCTCGCATACTCTTCTTTGCTTTCCATATTACCGCCACAAAAATCGGAATTCCAATGAGTAGCGGCCATAGGCTATTCATGTATATGGGCATGGTTTTTCCTCCTTTTATGGTAGATATACCACTCTATAAGCAGTATACCAATAATTAAGCTTCCCAGAATAAGAGTCAGTTGGTGGTTCTTATCTTCTGAAACAATGAGGGCTTCTTTATCCATAAGGCTTGCTGATTCAAAGGCCATATGGGGTGCATTCATTCCAATATAGGTATGATGTTCCCTGGAACCGTCTCCATACTCCAAGCGATAGAGTCCTAGCTCATTCCCATTGCTATAACTCAACTTCCGTCGCGTCAAATTAAGGGGCTCTTTACGTTCCGACGGATAGATAAGGGACGCCTCACGTATCGTCGGAAGAAATTGAAACTCCATGGATTCCCCTAATGTATACACCGTTTCTTTACTCATGGAAGGGGTTACCAGATGCGCAAAAATTTGATTCATCAATATGGGATAATCTACGGTTAACGGCAAGTCAGAATATCGAATGTCAAAGCCGAAGACAACACCTGTTCTTTCTGCTTCTTCCATAACATAAA
The DNA here is from genome assembly GCA_965140555.1 of Vallitaleaceae bacterium. Lineage (GTDB taxonomy): Bacteria > Bacillota > Clostridia > Lachnospirales > Vallitaleaceae > UBA1351. Next base: position 1,177,647 of record OZ223259.1, read on the forward strand.
CCATTGCCCCATGCTCTGTATCATACAAGACCTTGGATACGGCACTATCATCAAAGACTTGTGTCGTTGATACCCTGAATTCCGGGTTCTCCAGTTCTTGCATCCAATCCCCTTCTCTAGTGGTGAATTTCGGAGATGAAAGGGAACCTACTTTGGGTATGTACGAACGCTGTGGTGGATCAAAAAGAATGTAATTCCCTTTTTCCGGTAATTGTGTCGGTAACATACCATCCCATATATAGAGATCATACCCGTCAAGAACCATCCCATCTTCATAGCTTACCGAAGAGACTTCAAAATCTTCTCGAAGATCTAATATTTTTTCCAGAAAAAGATTTCCCTCTCCAATATAGGCCACTTTGATTGTGCCCTTCGACTCTGCTCCTCCATAGGCTACATTGTCTACGGAAAGGCTGTCTTCATCATCTAGTTCAGCCCTAAAAAACTCAATCGAACTTGGCAATTTATCAAAAATAACCCGCCCCTCTTCTTGTCCACCAACTTGAATGGTTTTGGTTCCGATATAGGCATCTTCTCCATATAGACTTATATCTACGGACTGCTCAACATCACTTTCATTAAATGCTGTAACAAGAACTTGTTGCTGGGTTCCTGCTCCATTGAGACTGGCAACGACATGAGAAAGACCCATGTTCCTCGATGAGGCTCCTACAAGATGATTCGTTGCCCCCATAATAGGATGATCCCCAAAGTAATGAATGCCAGATGCATCCAGTTGACTATAGCCACTTAATGTGCTTGATACCTGATTGGTATCCCATGCATATGACGTCACTTGAAGGGCTTTAATAGCATCTCGAATAACAGACAAGCTCTTTGTCTCTCGTATAAGAATCTCCGGTGTTTTGCTCAAATAAATCAATGTTACCGTATGATCACCGTCCAGTTGATTCACAAAATCTATAGCCATCTCCTGACTTTGCGTAAATCGATTCGGCGTTACATCTTCTTTTTGCATGGAAATAGACCCGTCAAGAACAAGAACAACATCACTCGGAATCTCTTCCTTACCGATATAAAAGTCTGCCAGCAACAGGGCACATAATAAGACAACCAAAATTTGAAGCCAAATAAGAGCTTGATAACGAAAGCGACTCATGGTCACTGCTTTGTCCATAGCCTCTTTTACTTGGTCCCAAAGATAGGTACTTGGAATAATCTTTTCTTTGAATTTTGGTTTTAGCATATATAAAAAAATAAGAAACGGAATCCCTAACAGAGCCCATAATCCTATACTTTGCTCAATGCCCATAATACCCCTCATTTCTAATTAGCGCTTCAATAAACGGTTGAATCCCTTCGCCTGCATTGACTAGAAAATAATTCGCTCGATGTTTTTCACAAATTTTCCCGATTGTTGTCAAATATTCCTGAAGTTTTTCTTCATACACAACAAGTGCATCTTCTCTGGCATTAACGGATAATGCTATACCGGATTCCCGATCTTTGAATAAGGTATTCTCATGAAGATTCGGTGTCACCTCTTCTTTGGATAATATATGGCAGATAATAACCGATTGTTTCTTAAACCGTAACAGGGACAAGACATTATCCAGTTCATGGTCATACAATAAGTCTGATATAATAACGGTTAACCCCGTTCTAAATCGATTCTCCCATTGCTTAACCGTTTGATATAGATTCGTCTGTCCTTCATAGGGACTTTTCTCCAATCCTTGTATTAAAGGATAAAATCCTGTACCGCCTCGGATATTACGTCTCTCAGATACGATTTTATCCGAAAATCCTACACATGAAACCGTATCGTATGCATTGAGTGCCTGATAGGCAAAGGTGGCTGCTGCCTGTAAAGAAACCTTTTGCTTCGACGCCTCTTCCATAGACAAGCTTTTATCTAGAAACAGGGTTACAGGAATCTCTTGTTCTTCCATAAAGCACTTGATAAACACCTTCTCAAAGCGAGCTAGTGCATTCCAATCAATACGCCTAAAATCATCTCCAGGAGAGTATATGCGATAATCTGAAAACTCAACAGAACTTCCTTTAGATTGGGACCTGCGTCCCCCTGTCGGATTGTTTTTCAAACGAATGGACGTCTGTAGTTGAACTCTAGCTATCATCGCCATAAATTCCGGTGTTATGACTGATGCCATCTTATACCTCCAATTCTTTCATCAATCCCGTAATTAAGCCATCCACGGTGATTCCTTCACTCATAGCTTCAAAATTCAAGGTAATACGATGCCTTAATATAGGATGAGCCATCTGCTTAATATCATTAAAGGATACGTTATAACGACCTTCAAGAAGTGCTTTTACCTTTGCACTTTTGATAATTCCTTGAGCCCCTCTCGGACTGGCTCCTTGTAGTACATAACGTTTCACATCTTCTGTCGCTTCTTCTCGTGTCGGATGGGTAGCAACAATAAGGCGCATGGCATAATTCATCACATCCTCTGAAATAGGAATGTCACGAAGAACCGATTGCATCCTTGTGAGTGAACCCCCGTCAATAATTGGTTGAACCGCCTCTTCATTGCCTGTTGTTGTTAGCTTAATAATAGATGTTAAATCCGTAACATCCGGGAATTCCACAAGAAGTTTGAACATAAAACGGTCCATTTGAGCTTCAGGTAATGGATAGGTTCCTTCTTGGTCAATCGGATTTTGTGTCGCCATAACCATATAAGGGGCGGGTAGTTTATAGGTCGTTCCACCAACTGTCACCGTTTTTTCCTGCATGGCTTCAAGCATGGCTGCCTGAGTCTTAGGCGTCGCTCGGTTAATCTCATCGGCAAGAATAATATTACCAAAGACCGGACCTTCTTGAAACTCAAACGTGTTGGTATCCTTGTTATAGATATTCGTTCCTGTAATGTCTGCCGGCATTAAATCCGGTGTAAACTGGATACGACGAAATTCTAAGCCTAGGACTTCTCCCAAAACACTCACGAGGCGTGTCTTGCCTAAGCCCGGAACACCTTCCAGCAAAAGGTTACCTCCTGCTAGCAGACAGATTAGTGTATCTTCCACTAGCTTCTCTTGCCCAATGATATGGCGGCTAATCTCGCCTTTCATTGCTTGAATTTTCTCTTGTAATTGGTTTAATTCCATACCTTCTCCTCCTAATAGTACCTATTTAAAGTATAATGACACCTCAGCTCGTGTACGCTATCGGTCATTTAATTCTGTAAAGTATTGTTTCACAAAGTCTTTCATCAACACCGGTACCTGACGATTTTCCACTTGTTGGGTCGCTGATTGACTGTATTGACCAATCATTTGTTCATAGGACACAAAATCTCCCGGATCCGTAGGCAAACTACTCACACGCTCTTTTGTGCTATCATTCCCATCTTGGCGCTCTCCCGGAACAAACGATTCATTTCCCTCACCACCAAGTTGTGAAGGTGGATAGAGGGATTCATAGATAGCTTCTTTATCTTCCTTCGCTTCCCCTTTATTCCCTGATGTCATTCCATCCATATAACCTGAGTCTTCACTGCTCGTGCCTTCACCCGGACCCCCTCCGGTGCCTGGTTTTTCACTTTCTCCACTTCCTTGGCCTTCTCCGCTTCCTTGACCCTCTCCACTTCCTTCGCCTTCTCCGCTTCCTTGGCCTTCTCCGCTTCCTTGACCCTCTCCGCTTCCTTGACCTGCTTCGCTTCCTTGGCCCTCTCCGCTTCCTTGGCCCTCTCCGCTTCCTTGGCCCTCTCCGCTTCCTTGGCCCTCTCCACTTCCTTGGCCCTCTCCACTTCCGTCGCCTTCTTCGCTTCCTTTTCCACTTCCAAAAGCCAGTTCAGAAATTGTTGGAGATGAGGATAACGCTGTTCCTGATGCATTCAGAGCTTCTTCTAATTGTGCGGCAATCTCTTCCATCTCTATATTTTCCGAACTATTTGCTAAGTCTTCCAGTTGATTCTTACCTTTAGATAATGCCTTTAACGCTTCTTCTTCACTTCTAGCATCCATCAGTTCCTTTTTCATCGTATCTAGGATTGCTTCTAGTGCTTCTCGTTCAGATTCAGATAATTCTTTTTTTTCTTCTTCAAGGGCGTCCACAACCTCTTCTATAGCTTCTTGTTCATCATGAACGGCCTCCATCAGTGCTTCTTCCTCATATGCTGTTCTAACGGCCTCTGTTTGTATCATACTGACTGCAATAATACCGATACTAAGTAGACAAAGATAATACAAGGGTTTCTTTGAAAAAAACCATCGATACCGTTCTCTGATACGCGTATTAGCCATAAATTCCAACGTTTCTTGGCGCTGTTTTTCATATACAGACCCTTCCTGTTTTTCAAATTCCCATGCTGTCTGCAACCGTTCCTCACACCCCAATGCATCCACATAAGAAATCAAAGCATTTGTCTTGGGATAGGTTTTTATAGCAAGGGCAACCAGTAATACCGCGCCGACAATTGCCCAACGCACTAGCCATAAATCCCATGTCGGTATCGGTACAAAACGGCTAACTACTAAAGCGACTAGCACAATAAACAGCCAGCCTGATAACACTAGAAGACCCTCTCGCATCCACTTATTCAACCAGAGTCGCCATCTAATCGGTTTTATAAAGGCTTTGATCTTTCTTTCCATAGAAAACTCCTTACTTGATTTTTGCTAATCGACGTATTGCAATATAGGTAAATAAAGGGGTTACAATACTATACCAAATCAGTGAAACAACATATGTAGGAACCTTTGCCGTTATGCCACTATAGTAACCCAACATTTCGTTTACCGAAAAATTATCACTCGTCAAAAGCGAAAGTATGCCGTAACCCGGATTTAATCCGAATAAGAGATTGGCTATGTCCGCTAGATTTGAATCCAGTAGATTTTGAATTGGAGAGTAATAAAAGGCATTTGTTAAGATTGCTAGAATAAACAATATTACAAAAGGTGCTACAAATAGAATCCCCATAAATAAAAAGGTCATCATAATTGCTGTTATGTTTTTCTTGAAGAATACACTAGCAACCATTCCTATAGAACTTAACATACAGGAGGATACTAATAGGAATAACGTAATCTTAATGATATCAAAAACTCCGACACCACCAAAGAGCATCATAATACCTAAAAAGGGCATACTGGAAAAAACAATAAGAAAAACGTAGGCCAAGGATGCATACATTTTTCCTAGGACAATACGGTGCACCGGTAAATCTGTACATAATAACAAATCCAATGTTTGACGTTCTCTTTCTCCTGATATGGATGTTGCCGTTAGAATCGGAACAATTAACATCAGTAAGAATGTCTGGATGACAACAATGACATCAAACACCGTCGGAAATATGCTCGGATCAAAACCACGACGCATATAGTTATAACCTGTTACTTCTGATGAGTAGAAGAGTATTAAAATCAGACCTAATATGCCGGCATATACCGTCAACATGAGGGGTGTTTTCCATGTCCGCATTCGCGTCTTTAACTCTCGGTCCAAAATAGGATTAATCATTGTCATCCTCCTTTGTCAATTGCATAAATATAGATTCTAGGCTTCCGCTGGTTTCCTCAAAATGATAAATTTGGACATCTTTTTGTATCAGTTGTTTGAGTAAGTCAGCCTTGTCATTATCATTGCCGGCAAATGAAAATTCAACGCCACCATTGGCTATCTGAAGGTCTTTTACCGTATCAATTTCACGAAGAATCAGCATGGCTTGGTCAAGGTCACTTGCCGTCTTCATCTTAATGCGATTCAAATGCGCCAAGTGTTTTTGTATCTCTGATACACTTCCTTTAATGACCAATTTACCATGGCTGATAATACCAATGGTAGTACAAATTTCAGCTAATTCTAAAAGTATGTGGGAGCTAATAAGAATGGTCTTACCCATGCCATTTAACGTTTTCACAATCTCTCGAAATTCTACACGAGCTCTTGGGTCGAGTCCGCTAGCCGGTTCATCCAATATAAGTATATCCGGATTGTGAATCAACGCACGGGCTAGACACAACCTTTGTTTCATCCCTCGTGATAAATCATCGACATAAGAATCCATCTTATGTTCCAAATTAACTAACTGCACCAAGGGTTGAATAACGGCCTCTCTCTGCCGCTGAGGTATTTTATACACGCCGCAATAAAAGTCCATATACTCACTCGTTTTTAAATCATCATAGACACCAAAAAAATCCGGCATATAGCCAATGCGATGCTTAGCTCCCATTGGATCTTTGGCCACATCAATACCGTCAATAAACACTGTTCCTGATGTCGGACGCATTAAGCCGTTGGCAATTTTCATCGTGGTGGTTTTCCCGGCACCATTGGAACCGACAAAACCAAAAATTTCGCCTTTTTCTATGTCAAACGAGAGGCTATCCACTGCCGTAAATTTACCAAATCTCTTGACTAGATTATCTACTTTAATCATTATCTATACCTCCCATGTTTAGACCAATTTGAGGTAGGCCAACTATATAAGAATTCCATTCTTCATCTTCCGGAATAACTAGCTGAAGCCGCACAGTCCCATCCTCTCCTATGTAAGTATTAGGATCTATCTCAAATTCTTCACTAAGCATATAATCTGTTAACACTTCCCACTCATTTGATATGGGGTTATACACATTTAATGATGCCTCTATCCCCTGTGCATCGCGAAATTTCCTGTCGCTCGAATAGAAATTATCCTGTTCCACAACAGGGCGCGTTTTTAGCACAATGTCCTCTACCTTATACCCTGCCATCAATTTATAACTCATCTCATAAGCACCCGTTTCAGCGTGATATATGGCTACTCGTTCTTCTTGAAGTGTATCACTATAATCCATATACCCCTGAGTATTATCTAATGAGGGTTGAATCACCCCAAAGTCAATGGTCCCTAACTCCTGATTTTCACCAAAGTCAACACCATACTCTACCAAAATAACATTCCGATTATATACATCCGGTTCGTCCCCATTAGCAATAATATCATACCCTATCGGTGTCTGATTAACGCCGACGATAAAGGCACGATCTTGACTACTGTCATAGTATTGTTGGTTGCGATACCAATTTGTGAGTTCGTCATTTGCAAAGTAGGCTTCATACGTCTCACTAGCACTCATGCCCTGAATTTCACCGGAGCTGTACATCCTCCCTTGAAAGACCTCATTACGGAAATAGTCATCCATGTTTTTCTGTTCATGAACGGTTGTTGTCTCTCCACTTTCAAAGTTCCCTAAAGGATAGACAGTGTTTCCCCAAATAAGGAAGGCATAATCTATATCTAAAGGAAGACGATTGGTCACTTCAAATCCAATCTCTCCATCTAATACTTTCACCGTTACCTCTTGATTGCTTGTATCTTCTAACGGAATTGCTTTACTTCCTGATAGACGCACCAAGGACCACACACCAACGTCTGATTGAATATATCGATTCCGTTCGCCATCAACATGTCGACCGATAACCTTCTTTTTCTCAACCTTTTGGTCATCATAATAGGAACTATCTTCAAGCATCGCCTGAATGGCTTCATTTTTATTCCAATCTATGGTCATATCGCCTTGTTTATTATTAAAGATACCGATAGTACTTTGAACATCCATATAATTTGTCCCTTGTTGTTGGGTGATATATGAAATCGAGTTTTCGATTGGTTTGTCATATCTTGACGAAAATCCGACCAAGTAAATGATGACGATCGATAAAAGGGATATAGCGGGAATCGTTATCCACATCCATTCGCGTTTATCCTTCCGTTTTAATACAAAGTAACTTAGCGGACCTACTACCAATATATAGAAAAACAAAATAACACCCATTACACCAAATGGAGGTCGTTTTTCACTTGGTAAATTTTCCAAATCATACCAATTGGCATAGTCATCAAAGTAATACTTTGACGCCGTCCTTAACTCAAGACTTTGAATAAGACTCTCAAAGAAATAGCCATTCCTATTCCAATCTGAAATAGGTGCCTGTTTCAAATCGACAGCTAGTCGTATAATATGACCGGATCCTATAGCTGTATCATAAGCTACGGGAATTCCTGCTACATAAATCGCCTTGGTTGAATCATCCATATCCGTCGCTAATGCATAGGACACTTCACCACTAAAGCGTTGTTCATTATCACTTAGGGGTTCCATACTCTCTGACGCCCCCCACACTATCGTATCAAGAGAATCCGGAAGGATCGTTTCTCTTTCCGCAAAAAGAATCCCTCCATTGTTAACCCAATCATAGAGTGTATGTGCAGCCTCTTCTTGATCCCGTAACGCATCGGTTTGTCCAATCATCAGAGCACTAAAGAATCCCATTCCCTCACTATCCTTTAGAGGCTCTATCTCTTCCAAAAATATGGCCTTTAATCGATTATCTTCTTCCTGGTTCGTCTCATCCATGGTGGATTGATAGTAATTGTTACGAAAGGTATCTTGCTCTTGTTGTATACCTTCCGGAATCATCCATTCCATGTCATTCAAGTAACGATAATCATCCGGGTAGTCCGACAAAATCCCCATGGTTGATTGATACGGTGCAATTGTTTGTGTCGGCTTTGCTGTTGTGGATGCCACAACATCATTACCCACTACCAATTCCACATCAAAAGACTTTTGAATCCTATAGACCGGCAGATAGAGTCTGAAAACTTTGGTTGTATTTCCTGCAATTTGTATTTCCTTATCCATCTCAACCTTTTGATTCCCATTCACATCATAGTATGTGCGAATATAACCCTCTATATCCCCACCAAAATTTTGAACAGTCACTTCTAGGGGATTTCCTTTACTAACTTTCACAACATTGTCATAGCCAATGGTTGCCTGAATTTCCAAATCCGTCTTTTCTTTTGAACACCCTATTAGGGCTACAATAAGAAAAAGCCCGATAAACAGTATCTGTCTATATCCTTTCATTGCTCTCCTCCTACTTCTCTTAATGTTAATCATTAATTAAGATTATACATGATATGACCTATATGAACATTAACAAATCATTAAAGTAATCTTACAGCTTTATCACAGATATGACAAACAGATGTCATATCTGTCGTGATATACTTTGTCCCGAAAGAACAATCACACATCATTTACGAAAGGAGTTATTTATATGAATTATTGTCAAAGTTGCGGTATGCCCATGGAGGATGCTTCCCTCTATGGACTCGAAAAAGATGGTAGCAAAAGTACAGACTATTGTAAGTATTGTTATGAAAATGGGGCATTTGCTTCTGATCAGACCCTTGAGGAGATGATTACGTCTTGTATCCCATTTATGGTCAACGAGGGTATGTCTGAACAAGACGCTTCAAAACTTTTACGTAACAACCTCCCCCATCTAAAACGTTGGAAAAACACAAGCACCGGTGTATAATAAAACTAACCTGTCAACACGCAAGAATTTGAGGTAGTCTATAATGAAAACAGCTCGCCTTCTAGGGATCTATATGTATCTTCTCAATCATGACAAAGTAACCGCTGCTACCTTGGCGCGTCGGTTTGACGTATCTGTACGCACTATTGTGCGGGATATGCTTCTATTAGACGAAGCCGGAATTCCCATCGTCTCTTATCAAGGCTACGAAGGGGGCTATGGGCTTATTGAAGGCTATAAACTCAATCAGCAAGTCATGCATACGGAAGAGATGCAATGGACATTATCGGCTGTCAAAGGGTTGCATCATGTCCTAGATGACCAAACCCTTTACACCCTCATACAAAAATTTGAGTCTATCAGCCATGGAAATGAACCTACAAATACCTTGTCCATAAATCTTTTGCCTTGGGGTGCCGGTAACCTAGAGAAAGACAAGCTTACCCAGTTACATCAAGCGATACAAACACAACACCTTGTCTCCATCGACTATGTAGATCGCTTGGGCACGATGAGTCAGCGTATCATTGAACCCCTTCAGCTATTACTAAAAGGGTCCACATGGTATGTATACGGCTATTGCCACGGACGGGAAGATTTCCGTCTATTCAAGTCTTCACGTATTCAATCCTTGGTCATCTTAGATACACGTTATGAACTTAGGGATTTTGATTCCGATATCCTTGATGAAAACTTCAACAAAGCCGATTCCGTTCATCTTAAATGGATTTTCCCCATCATCGAGGGACCTTATGTTTACGACGTTTTCTCACCGGATGCTGTCACCCAAGTCAACAAGGACCAACTCATTGTAGAAGTGGATTATCCCGAGGACCCTTGGCTATATAGCTTTATTCTAGGGATTGGAACAAAAGGAGAGCTTGTTGAGCCCCTTCATCTACGAAGCTATCTTGCTAGAGAAGCACAAAAAATCCTAGACTGTTATACATAAGAAAAGTACTAAGAACCCTTGAACACAAAAAACCGATACGCTTAAGCGTATCGGTTTTTTGCTATAATCATGCTGACAAGGAGACTTGAACTCCTGGCCTCAAGCTTCGGAGGCTTGCGCTCTATCCATCTGAGCTATGCCAGCTTACTATGACTTTTCTATAAACAAGACAAAAGCCACCTTCTTATCCTAACGATTTTGGTGGCTTTTGTCAAGAATATCTATAATGCTTCTTTTATTTTAATACATCTTCTAATGTTTTTCTTACAGCACCGGCACCTTGGTTCATAGAATGGAAGTATTCTTCAATCTTTTGACCCAATCCAATCGCATACAAATCACTTCCGAAGATTGTTTCATTTGAAAGAATGGAAGAGATGTCCCCTTCGCCTGAACCGAATGTGATTCCTGCCAATTCTTTTTGCAATTCCTCACGTAGGGGATCTGCACTTAATTCAAAGGCTTGTCCTTTATCATCAACCCCTAATAAATAACGAACCCAGGCTGCAATGGCTAACGGAATCGCTTTTAAGGTCGTTACATCTAATGCATCGGATGCAACGTATTTTTTGATAGTCTCGCCGAATCGAATACCGACTTTTTGAGAGGTGTCTGTTGCAATACGTTGTGGTGTGTCCGGAATATAAGGGTTAGCAAAACGTTCATTAACCACTTCATCAATAAAAGCTTTAGGATCAATGATGCCCGGATTAACAACAACCTTTAATCCTTCTTCATATCCGATTGTACGGATGAGTTTGTCCAATATAGGATCTTTAACTTCATCTGCAATTAATGTGTATCCAAGAAGACAACCGGTTACGGCCAATGCTGTATGTAAAGGATTCAAGCACGTTGTCACCTTCATGGTTTCAACACGATTAACCGTTTCACGATCTGTAAAAATAACACCGGCACATTCAAGTTCCGGACGACCGTTTGTAAAAATATCTTCTATAATAAGATACTCGCTAATCTCTGCATTAACAAAAGGTGCCATGTAAGAACGTTTCTCAGTAACGATAACATCCATACCCTCTACATCTTTTTCCAATACTTTTTGTACACTTTCAGATGGACGAGGTGTAATCTTATCAATCATCGACAATGGGTATGTAATTTTTGTTGGATCTTGTAGATAGTCGATAAATCCTTCTTCTACAAATCCAGCCTTATTCCATTCCTTAGCCATTGTGATAACGGCTTCTTTTAATTTATCACCATTATGAGAACAGTTATCCATACTTGCAAACGTCATAGGATAAGCGCCTTTTAGGTAACGTTTATATGCCAATGCAGTTATAATACTCATGGTATGAACCGCATGGTCAGGACCTTTTTCAATATCTGATTGAATAATGCCCATATACTCACCTTGAGGTGTTTTTATCGCATATCCTTTTTCAGTAATTGTAAAACTAGCCATTTGTAAGGATGGATTTTCAAAAATCTCCGTTAATCGCTGTTGGTCTTCTTGACGATCTTGAGCTGTTGTTATACTTTCTACAATAGAGCCTACAACTGTTTTTTCAAACTCTCCGTTGGCTTTCATGAGAACCAATAATGTTAAATCATCAAAGGGTTTGTATACACGATCAACAACTTCAAAATCAAAAGAATCGACAGCTATAATACCTGTTGTTGCCTTGCCTGCATCTAAAACTTCTTGTTGCGCACGGGCAATAAATCCACGGAAGATGTTTCCTGCCCCAAAGTGTACCCATGTCGGAGTTTCTTTGGTTTGTTTCTTGACTTTAGCACGGTCAAATTTCGGAATTGTGATACCGGCATCTTGCCATGCTTTTTTATTCTCTAAAGCTGCTTCATTTAACTTTAACAATTACTTCGCTCCCTTCTCTTTATCCAATGTATCCCATACACCTAACATGTACATAACACCAAAGGCACGATCATAAAGGCCATAACCTGGGCGACAGTTGTCTTCTTCTCCCCATAAATGGCGTCCGTGATCCGGACGAATATAACCATCAAAGCCACCGTCATGGTATGCTTTCAATACATCAATAACCGGAACATTTCCGTCTTTTTCACGATGAGATACTTCAATAAAGTCACCGTTTTCAAACACTTTGACATTACGAATATGTGCAAAATGGATGTGATCTTTGAATTCACGAATAATGGCCGGAATATCGTTAAGTAAATTAGGTCCTAAAGAACCGGTACAAAGAGTTAATCCATTATAAGGACTATCTACAAGTTTTAAGAAACGAGCAATATGATCACGGCTACGAATAATACGAGGTAATCCGAATATCGGCCATGGTGGATCATCCGGGTGAATCGCCATTTTGATATCTTCTTCCTCACATACAGGAATAATACGTTCAAGGAAATATTGTAAATTAGCAAATAATTGATCTTCAGTTATACCTTCGTAGGCTTTGAACAATTCATCCAATTTTGCCATACGTTCCGGTTCCCAACCAGGCATCGTGAAATCTTTTGCACCTTTTAAGATACGCTCTGCCATAGCTTTCGGATCGTTTTCAATGGCATTTTTTTCATAGAACAATGCATTCGAACCATCTGGTTGTTCTTTATAAAGTTCTGTTCTTGTCCAATCAAAAACAGGCATAAAGTTATAACAAATAACCTTCACACCTACTTTACCTAATTTACGAATGGTGTCAATATAGACGTCAATGTAATGGTCACGTGTGTCCAAGCCCAATTTGATATCATCGTGTACATTAACACTTTCAACTACATCAGCATTAAATCCTTTGGATTTAATGAGCTTAACAACCTCGTCAATACGTTCTTGTTCCCAAATCTCTCCGGCTACTTTATCATGTAGAGACCACACAATACCTGTAACACCGGGAATTTGACGAATATGGTCGAGTGTAATGGAGTCATTACCTTCACCATACCATCTCCATGTCATTTCCATGTTATTCCTCCTTAAAAATACTGCAATGTCCAACTTGTATACAAGTTATCTACTGTCATCATATCCTATTGATTTCTCTTTGTCAAGGTCCATTCCAAACATTTCTATATAATGATTAGGTCGACAAAAGTATATAGTTGAACTTTCATATACACTATATTGTTACGAACGCATCTACGTAATCTATATAGTGTATGTGAATTTAGTGAAACTTACTTTTTCGGGCTAATCATTGTAAGATTAGGTCGACAAAAGTATGTAGTTGAACTTTCACATACACTATATTGTTACGAACGCATCTACGTCATCTATATAGTGTATGTGGATTTAGTGAAACTTACTTTTTCGGGCTAATCATTGTAAGATTAGGTCGACAAAAGTATATAGTTGAACTTTCACATACACTATATTGTTACGAACGTATCTACGTAATCTATATAGTGTATGTGGATTTAGTGAAACTTACTTTTTCGGGCTAATCATTGTAAGATTAGGTCGACAAAAGTATATAGTTGAACTTTCACATACACTATATTGTTACGAACGTATCTACGTAATCTATATAGTGTATGTGGATTTAGTGAAACTTACTTTTTCGGGCTAATCTTACGATTCTAAAAGTATTCGTAAATATTCTATTACCAGAAAGCATCTTTACTTTATTGATTTTTATTGTATACTAGATATAAGTGACTTGATGTGTTGAATTAAGTCGATGTGATATTTTATTAAGAGGAGTCAAAATTATGACCAAAAAGGAACTCATTCTAGCGCAATTAAAAGAAGAAATACTGACCCTCAAGCTTAAACCGGGTACAGCATTATCCGAAACCATGCTCTCAGCCCAATACGGACTGTCACGAACCCCGATACGCGATATTCTCAAACAATTATCCGCAGAAGGTTATATTGATATTTATCCTCAACGAGGAAGTGTTGTTTCCTATATTGACTTGAATTCTGTGGAACAGATTATATACTTAAGAAGTACATTAGAACGCGAAATTCTTAAAAGCCTTTGTGGTAATGTATCACTACAAGGTATCCATAACTTACAAAACATTCTTTCCAAACAGAAGGATTGTATACAAGACATGGAGGCATTTCTTGTCTTTGATGATCTCTTCCATGCTGAGCTCTTCACCTTAGCAGGAAGGGAATTTCTCTGGAACGTGCTGTTACAATTTATTGTCCATTACGCACGATACCGACGCCTTCATATGCTTCAAAAAGACAAGCTCTTAGCTATCTATCAAGAACATGAATCCATTGTTGAGCATATCATAGGTAATCATCCTGATGCTATTGAATCTCTTGTAGAGCATCATCTCAAAGCCGACGTAAAGTCTCATTATTTCCAAGAACATTACAGAGGCTATTTGAATCATAACTAAAATCTCCTCTCCTGTGAGACTTTAAACAACTTAATTATACCAACAAAAAAAGCAGTGGGAATGTGTACCGTTTCCCGCTGCTTTTCTCTTTTTTACCTTCGACTACTTGTTCGAGTTCCCATATACAATACGCTTAATACTACTTACTGATAAATAATACGCCTGCGCAAGCTCTTCCATGGATTTTCCATTTTGATACCCTTGTCGTATAGCATCATTCCTAATGGAAATCATCCGACGCGCTCCTGTATTATCTCCCCATTTTTTTCTCGTACCTTCGGCTTTAGGAATATACAAGTATTCGCCTTGAATATACTGCTGTACTTCGTCCATTAATGCTTTTGGAAGTACCTTGTCTGCATTTTTATAACGCACGTTCCTTCCTCCTTCATCTCTATTATTATCGATTCATAAAGGAGGTTTCAAAAGATTCCCAGGAATCAAACGCATTCACTCGAACACCTTCCTTCACCACTAAATTCTTCAAGGTCCTCTTAATATCTGCAATATAGTCCTCTAGCTTTTCTTTGTCTTTGTTTGCAATGAGATCCAATCCGTCTGTTCTGAATATGGAGGCATAGCTATCTTTGTAATCTATAAACCCATGACGTTCAGAATACCAGATGCCTGTTTCTACTTTTGCCAAAAACAGTGCAATCTCTTCTTGCATATAGGATACAAGCTCATATAATTGAAAAAAATCATCTTCCTGTAACGCATTGTCACATTTATTAAGACTTTTTACCAGCTCCTCATAATAGCCTTCAAACACCGACTCAAAAGGCTCCATTTGAGGATGTTCTTCTTTGATTGATAACAATAATACCTCCATATTACGAATGAGCTGATTCGAATAAGCGATGATTTCCTCTGCCTTCTGACCAAATACGATATGATGCACACATTGTTCATAGTCTTTGGGCAATACCTCTAACTTCAAGGATTCTCGCAAAATATTGCCATTTCCCATTTGATTACAATACCCGTTAACAAATCCCAAGGCATTGGCTATTGTCTTCACAAGGTTTCCACCCTCCAAGCGCAAAGTGTCTATGTCGCTTTCATAGGCTCCCATGTGAAATCGATAACCATAGCAATCATTAACATACTCATAGGCTTTATTCAATCGAATTTCCCAATATGGATTGTCTTCATTTTCCAAAAGAATCTCTAAACTATTGGATAGCTCCATAAAACGCTTGTATGCGTCTTCATCTCCCGAGTAGAGAATACGTGTCCCTTTCAGCAAATAACTTTGAGGACTGTCAAGAGAGGCATTAGCAATCAGTCTCTCCCAACTCATAGGAAATAAATCATAGCTCACACCTTCTAAAATCCACTGAAAACTCAATGTTCTACCACGTTCTGTTTTCGGAATAAAATATAAGCTTATCCCCAGATTATCATGATGCTTTTTAGCACCATACTGCACCAGCAATGCAATATCCTCTTCATACCCTTCTTTAATTTTTCGTATAACACTATCGATTACTCTTTGATCATATTTCATGTAAATACCTCCTTTAATCTACTTGTTGCCTCTAAATTCATTATAAAGGAAGTCTTATCAAGAATATAGCCCATACATACTTCTGTATCATTCCTAATCCTCTCACCCACCACACGTAACATGAGTCGTGGTCTGGGCATATGTGCACCACATTCTATCAAACCATATATCGAATCATAAACAACTCAAAATCCAAAGGTTTAAGAAAAGAACCGTTAAATCCATTTTCTTTAGCACGCTCAGCATTTGACGTATAGTCTGAATCTGTAATAGAAAAGGCCAATATGTCATTGCCATCCTTCCGCAATCGTCGTATCAGCTGATAGCCATTCATACGTGGCATTTCAATATCCGAAATCATGCAGTCAAAGGATATATCCCCCTCCGTAATAATTTGATATGCCTCTTTCCCGTCTTTAGCTAAGGTAACTTCAAATCCGTGATTTTTGAATTGATTCCCCATAATGTCACGACTAATCATCTCATCATCCACAATAAGTACATGACTGGTTTTTTCCACTTGAGGTTCATTGTGAAAGGATTTCGCCCGTTTTTTTTCTTCTTCTATCTCTTTATAGATCAAAAAAGTATTTACAATTTTTCCTTCAACCTTACAAAATGCATCCACAATTATAGGGTCAAAAGCCTTACCTCTCTCCTCAATAATTATTTTCATAGCGTCTTTATGGTCAATCGCATCCTTGTACACACGTTTTGTGGTCAAGGCATCATATACATCCACAACAGACATAATTCTTGAGCTAATAGGAATATCATCCCCACTAAGTCCATTCGGATACCCCTTTCCATCCCAACGCTCATGATGAAATTCCGCAATCTCCTTGCCATAATTAACCATCTCTTGATCTTCCAACCGTTCTCCGATACGTTCTAGAATCTTATAGCCTTGATGCGAGTGACGCTTGATACGTTCAAATTCCTCTTCTGTTAACTTTCCCGGTTTTCGTAAAATAAAGTCCGGGGTCCGAAGTTTACCGATATCATGCATTTTTGACGCCAATGTAAGATTATCCAAGTCATTCATTTCAAAATAATCACTAAACCGGTTGTCATACTTTAACTGACTTGCAAGAATTTTATAATAATGTCCGGCGCGAATAATATGCATACCGGTATCATAGTCTCTGCTTTCAATCACTTCACATAGGTTTTCTATCATAACATGAAGCGTTTTTTTTGACTCCATAGCATTTTCTCGTCGTACCTTTCGATATCCTTTCATGTATTCCACAAGCCTCAATTGGGTATCAATCTTCCGATTAAGGAGAGGACCTATCACCGGTTTAATCATATAATCATCGGCTCCTTTAGCAAATGCTTCCTGAATATCCTCCACATCTGATGAGGCACTTACCATAATAACCGGAATCTCACTTCCTTGTTTTAGTTTACGGATTTTTGATAGTACATCATAACCGGATTCATTTTCTAAGTGTATGTCCAACAAAACAACTTTTATTGTCTCGTTTTTCATAATAGACAATGCACTCTTTCCATCCAGTGCAATATAAATATCATAGTATGGTGCTAACAACTCTACGTACATATCAATCATATCCGGTGAATCATCAACAACGAGTATTTTTTCCATTGCTTACATCCCTTCCACTCTCTCCCTCATCATAGAAACATATGATTACGTAGCAGATTTAATGCCTCCACAAATCGATACGATTCCACTGCTTTCTTTAAACGCTCTTTCTCTTCTACCCCATTATAGTGTGATGTTTTTTTATATTTCTCCCAATTCTTTTTTATTTTATTTATATGATGTGATTCTAATGATTGAATCAGTGCATCATATATCCTTTTTTCATCTTCTATATCCTCTATCTCTACTACACGCTCACTAGCTTCATCTTGTTGCTCTATTAATTGGTGTTCTTTTAGAAAACGTTCTAACTCACCAATACTCTTCTCAACAGCATTCACTAAATCTGTAACGGGCTCCGAATGAATAGGTGCCCCTTCTTTCAGATTTCTATTAAGCGCACTTGCTAGCTCATATATATATTCCAATTCTAGGTTTCCGGCAGTCCCTTTAAGTTTGTGTACATCTTGAATCAACTGCTCCTTGTTTTCTGACTGCAAATCTTTCATCAAGGAACGCTTAAGTGATCCTTTGTTATTCTCGACATACTTTTTAATCAACTCTATATAGAATTCTTCATTTCCGTTAACACGGTCTATGCCTTTTTCATATTGAATATCCACATCATAATCCTCAAGATCATCCACCCATTTGAAAGTATTTCCCATAGGTGTTATCTGTATATCTTCCATGACTTCATAGGATATATACTCTTTTAAAACGTCCATTAATCTTACCGGATTCACCGGTTTTGTCACATGTGCATCCATTCCGGCACTATAGCTACGTTGATCATCACCGGCTAGCGCATGAGCTGTCATTGCGATAATCGGAATATGTTTTTGATTACGTTTTTCTATACTTCGTATACGACGTGTTGCCTCATATCCATCCATAACAGGCATCTGTATATCCATAAGTATCGCATCATAATCCCTTTCCATATATCGATTCACTGCTTCATAGCCATCCATAACAATATCCACTTTAATATTCATCGCTGATAAAATCTCAACATCCAATAATTGATTAATTTCATTATCCTCAGCAACAAGTATATTCGCTTCAAGAAAGTCCAACCGCTGTTCTTCAATAAGATTTTTCTTTAACTTGACTTCATTTTCTATGTCCATGGTTTTAAGAATGGAATTATAAAGCATGGATGGTAATATAGGCTTCGACAGTACATCTTGAAATCCCGCATCCTGCGCTTCTTTTAATGCCTTACGGTTCAAATAGGCACTAAACAAAATATTATGAGATGTTTTTGGGGCCTTTTTCTTTATTTCTTTACCTAGCTCAATTCCGTTAATTCCCGGCATCTGCCAGTCAATAAAAATAACATCGTAATTATTTTCTTCATTTAGCATTAATGCTTCATAGGGATCTGTTGTTTTACTTACTGAAACACCTATGGATTGTAATTGATGTTCTAGTACATCACAAGAAATAGGATTATCGTCCACAACAAGTACGTGCAAACGCTCTAATGGATGCTCTGTAAAAGCCTCACGAATAGTATTGCTGTTATCCTCCAGCTTAAATGGTAACACCACCTTAAAGGTTGTTCCTACATTTACTTTGCTCTCAACCTCTATCCTTCCCCCCATTCTCTCGACAAGCTGATAAGTAATTGCCATACCAAGACCTGTTCCTCCATATTGGCGTGTTATAAAGCGCTCTCCCTGCTCAAATGGCCGTGACAATTTTTCTATTTGGGCTTCATTCATACCACGTCCCGTATCTTTGACACTGAATTCCAAATGACATCGATCGCTTTCATCAATCCTTCGAGATTCATCTTCCAAACGAACTTTTAAAACAACATCCCCTTCATCTGTAAATTTGACAGCATTACTTAATATATTATTTAAGATTTGCCGTAATCGCAGTTCATCCCCAATTAAATGTATAGGAATTTCATGAGATATATCAATATGGACCTCTACATCTTTTTCATCAATTCGATAAGCCATCATCTCAACAAGTTGTTCAAGAAGCTCAATAATATTTATGCGAATTTCTTCAATATCTATCTTTCCGGCTTCTAATTTGCTAAAATCCAATATATCGTTAATGATTCCTAAGAGTGATGTTGCTGATTGATTCATCATACGTAGATAGTCGTGTTGCTTTTGTGTCAATTCGGTTTTTCCCAAAATATTACCAAGGCCCAAAATCGCATTCATAGGAGTCCGAATTTCATGGCTCATCTTTGCCAAAAAAATACTTTTGGAAGCGTTAGCTTGTACAGCTAATTCTTTAGCTGTAACAAGTTTTTGCATATTCTCTTCTAATGCAACATTCTTTTGCGCTTGGGATCCTATAAGCTTTGACAGGGATTGAATGAATTTCAAATAACGATTAACCTCTTCTTCTGTAAAGACCGGAACATTTGCTAAACGTTTCGTAAATCCTTCTTTATCAAAGTCATACTGGTTACGTATCTGTTCAAAAAAAGTCTCATCCGGTTCATGCATAAGAAATTGACCGATAAAGAAGCTACCAATCTGCTCTCCTCTTATATAAATTGGTACGAGACAATCCACCAATCCATGGGGACATTTATATATATATTGTTCTGCATCCGTATCCATTTTAGAATAAAAATGCATGTTACTTGCTTTACATACATCTGCTGACTTTGGATTTTTCCTGAAGTATTCTTTACATATGTTCTTCCCTCCAGATTCTATCAAAAACTCTCCATTGGTATTCACAATAGCCGACGGTAAACCAAAGGCTTCATAAAGCTGATCCAATACTTCTTGAATTTGAACTGCATTTAACAATTTTCCTATATCATATTGCATATCTTCCCCTTCTTCCTATGTCTTTATTGCGACCTATACTTTCCCCATAAGCATCCATTTTCCAATCACTATATACCTTGATAAATGAAAACAGGCACAAACGAGAAGTCTCTCGTTTGTGCCTGTTTTCATTATAACACGGTCTGTTCAATTGAGCAAATCTATGTTTCATTTCTGATGCTTTGAATCCATAGGCTGCACCAATGTTTTGGGAAATGGATAAAATACACTTTGCTCCATAAGATAAGGCTCTTCAAAACGTAACGTCCATGTATGCAAAATAGAAACGACAACGGATAGAGGTATATGTCCATGAAGATATGCCTCTATGTTTTCTAAGAAATACCCCTTTTCTCCCTTTGATAGCTGATCTGAAAAGTATCCGAAAATATGCTGTAACATATTCACATGACGTCGCTTCTGAGGCGTCGTTGCCAATAATTTATTCAATTCGACCTCATAAAGCTTATACACCTCATCTAGCGACAACTCTTCATGATTGGCCACAAGTCGTCCCAATACCTTTTGACGACTTTGATTATAGCTCATAAAAAGGTACTTATGCCTACTTTGAAAATCGATGAGCGCTTTCATACTATGGGTATCACGAACAGCTCTAAAATCAGCATGGGTAAAAATACGCGTCAAAAAATGTTCCCGGATATCAAAATTCGTTAATCGCCCTTCATCTTCAAAAACCAATTCTCCAAAGGCGCCCATCATTTTCTCAGCAAAAACTCCAATACCGTTTGTTGCTATCTTTTGAACCTTTCCGGGACCCTTGTAGATTTTAACATCCTTAATTCCACAGGTTGGTGAACGACTTTTGAGTATAAAACCATCCAATTCTTTATGCTGCTTTTTGTTCTTGATTTTTCGTATAACATCATCACTATAATGATCCATCAATTCACTGACATCATCCCCATTCAAAGATTTTATAAGTCGCCTTTTCCCGTCTATATCCGCCAAACGAATAGCTTCTCGGGGTACCGGCAAACCAATCCCCATTTCCGGACAATAGGTAACAAAATCAACCTCATCTTTCATATGCGCTACAATGTCAGAATGAACCATTTGACCATCATACCGACAAGCATCGTATTCAATACACCGACTAATTAAGACATTCGGTTTGCTAAACTCCATTATTCTCCTCCTTTGTACCCCTCCGCACAAAAAACTATAAATGGCCTTTTATTGCTAAACCTGTCTCCTCAGGATTCGGAATCAGCAATCGTACTGCCTCTCCTGTTGAGACATTTTTTAATTCCAACACTTCTTTTTCTCCCCATAATAACGGCAACATAACATTACGGTCTTCCAAAACGACATGTATATCCACCTGAGTCTTTGGTATTTCAAATAAAACCGGGTCTTTCTTAACCCTCTCACTGAGAAAATACACGGAACCGGAGTCTACGCATAAACGACCGATTTGTGTTGTGAATACTTTGGTTCCAAGTCCTGCCGGAATAAACCATGTATCGCCATCATCCGATTCACCTGAATAAATCCGATCAACCATGGTGGTTAAATACAGTCTCTTACCAAAATAGAATACCGCCCATACAATAACACTACGAAAAAACACCGTAGCAATGAACGACTCCAACTCCAATATTCCTTGATTCACAAGATGAAGGTAAAACCATTCATAAAGAAAAACCCCCAAAAATGCGACAGCTAAAAATTCCCAATGTAATCGATATATAACACGTCCCAAATGCTTCATATAGATTGCCTTTGCCATAATAGGCTTCATACCAAACCTCCTTGTTATATTATAACCTTCATTATAACACAATGCGTAGGTTTTCTCACACTTTTGATTGCTTCTATGCTATTAAATGACTTATATACCTATTCGACGCTTTAGCTCTTGAATCTTCTGATTTACCCCTATACGATGACTTTCTAGATGTTCTTCAATCCATTCCAAATCTTCAATCACCTCATCCGCATAAACACTGTAACTCGAACCCCTAAGTTTATGTAACACCTCTTGTAATCGCCTTTTATCACCAGCACCTATCCATTCCTGTTCAAATTCGATAATTCTGGTCTCTACATCCTGCATATAGGTATAGATAATATCTTGTGCTGTTTCCTCATCTAGTTCTGTTTTCTCCATAAAACGTCGTACTAGTTTCTCATACCACGGATTATCTTGCGGTATCCCTTTGTGTGCATCTGCCCTTTTTAATCTTGCTACCGGCTGAGTTGTTTTTTCTGTATTATAGGTTCGGATAATTTGAATAATTTTCTCTATATCCACAGGCTTTGTTACATACTCTGTCATTCCGGCTTCCCTAGCCTTTCGTTTATCTTCATCTAGAGTATGTGCTGTCAACGCAATAATCGGTACCTGTTCATATCCATCTATTCCTTTACGAATACGGCGAGTCGCTTCATATCCATCCATTTGGGGCATTTGAAGATCCATGAAAATAATATCATAGGCTTTCATCCGGCAACGTTCTATTGCTTCTATCCCACTCGCTGCCACATCACAAGATAAATGCTCCAGCTTCAATGTATTCACAAACACCTGCTGATTAATAAGATGATCTTCTACCAAAAGAATGTTCATAGACCCTTTATCACCATTCTTTTCAGACGCTGCACTTGTTGGTGCCATTAATACAGGTGTTACCCCTTGGACTACAATTTGGACCTTGAATTGCGTTTTCACATTCGGTTCACTATTGACCTCAATTTGACCATGCATAAGATTAACAATCTCTTTCGTAATACTGAGTCCTAACCCATTTCCTCCATAGAGCTTCTGAATGGTTGCATTCCCTTTAGCAAAGGGTTCAAAAAGCCTCGGAATAAGTTTGGCATCAATCCCAATTCCCGTATCTTCCACTGCTATATAAACCACCCATTCTTGGTTATTTTGCTTCGTTCCATTAATACGTATTTTTACATAACCCTTACGTGTAAATTTGAAGCTATTATTTAACAGATGTTCTAGAATTTGTCGTAATTTTTGTGGATCAGATACGACTCGTATCGGTAGAGGTTCTTTCATATCAACAATAAACTCAATATTTTTTTCTTCTGCAATTCCTGCATATACAGCCAAAATATCTGCCAAAAGTTTTTTGAAGTCCATTTCCTGATAATTCAATTTTAATTGTCCGACTTCAATCAATGTATAATCCATAATATCATTCACAATACTTTTGACAGACTGGGATGAAGCCATAACATGTTCAATATACTCGCGTTGTTGCTTCGAACACTCCGTATATCGCAACAACTGCATAAATCCTATAATACTGTTTAACGGAGTTCTAATCTCATGTCCCATAATTCCCAAGAATTCTAACCGACTCGACTTAGCTTCCTCTATACTTTTCTTCTCTTTTGCAACCATCAATTTATAACGTTCAATCTCCATCGTAAAATCTTGTACTTTGTCACTCAATCGCTCAATTTCCTGTTCTTTATCATGCACAAAATGTGTCATATTCGCTAAATATTCGTTTAACCCTTCTCTTTCCAGTCTAGCGCTGGCGTTACCGCTCTTATCTCCATACCCCTTCAGTCTTTGATGAATCAGATGTACCAACTCTGTTGCATAACGTTCATGATCATTAACTTCCAAATACGCAAACATACCTGTCATTCCTAGAATCATCGCTGTAAAAGCAAACAAAATCAATTTTATATCTCGTAATCCGTCCGCAAATAAACGTTCATCCACCTCAATCAATAGATGCCACGGCATATTGTCAACACGATCTAGATAAATATGTTTCGTCCCTTCTTGACGGTAGCCCTCCGCTAAAAGTCTAGTAAATTCTTCTACTTGGAATAATTGCAACACTTTTGATGTATCTTCATCCAGAATATATTCCCCCCTATTTCCAACTACCGAAACACGTACGCCTCTTTGAGGATGATAGTCCAACATTGCATTAATGGATGCTAAATCATAACCGCAATAGATGAGACCTTCCCCATAGCCTATGGTAACTCCCAATTCAATAGATTCGTTATCTTCACTGACCGTGGGCTTTCCCCATGTAACTTTTCCTTCTTCAAAACCACTTTCTACCAGTATTTTTTTATTAATTATGGACATATTCTCAATCAAAACCGGTATCAATATACCCGTTTCTTCATCCAACTGAAAGGAACCCTTTGAATTTATGACATATAATCTATTCAAATATGGGAAAACAGTTTTGATATGCCTTAATAAAGATGCTGATTCACCCTCAACTTCTCCCCATTGAACAGAAAATACCTCTTCTATTCCTGTAAGCATTTCTACAGGCATAAAAAAGGTATCTAATACATGTTCCTTTGTGTGCAACCGCACTTGATTATATTCTTGAATCATTTTATTCTGTGTTTGCTTTTCCATGGCATAAAAAGCTATACCTCCTGCAAGTATAATAGGAAGCCATACCAATGCTATAAAACTAATAATAAAACGTGACTTGTAAGATAAGTTCCTTAACATATATCGACCCTTCTTTATGGATCCCCACGTCATTTTGACACTAGCCTAATGCCACATCTAAAACCATCATAATTGCAAATCCTAACATACATCCAATAGTTGCTATGTCTGTACTGGAACCGCCTTCATCCTTTTGTGCTTCCGGTATTAACTCTTCAATAACAACATATATCATCGCACCCGCTGCAAAAGCAAGCGCATACGGAAGTATAGGACGCATGGTAATAACGGCAAAAGCTCCCAAAACACCTGCAATCGGTTCAACTAATCCGGATGCTTGTCCATATACAAAAGCCTTCCTTCTCGAAAACCCTTCTCGTCGTAGAGGAATCGATACGGCTGCTCCTTCAGGAAAATTTTGGAGTCCAATACCAATAGCCAGTGCCATCGCGCCTGCTAACGACGCTGTCTCCAATGAACCGGATGCCGCTGCACCAAAGGCCACACCAACAGCCAATCCTTCAGGGATATTATGCAAGGTAATGGCTAAAACCAATAATACACTTCGTTGCCAACTGGTTTTGACACCTTCGGCTTGGGAGCGGTCCAGTCCCATATGTAGATGAGGGAGTGTTTTATCTACGAGATACAAGAATCCGCCACCTGCTAAAAATCCAATAGCAGCTGTTAACCATGCTATTTGTCCCTGTTCTTCAGCCATCTCGATACCGGGCGCCAATAACGACCAAAAACTCGCAGCAATCATTACGCCTGCCGCAAAACCTAACATACAATTGAGTACACTTTTATTAATGGATTTGAAAAAAAATACTAATGATGCGCCTAATGCCGTTACTCCCCATGTAAATAATGTCGCAAAAAGCGCTTGCAACACCGGATTAAACTGCTCTAACCATATTAACATCTTTTTCTCCTTCTGAACCCCTGATTTTATATCTGCTGAGGAATAAAGCTCCTATTCCCTTAATCTTATTTCTATTATAGCATAATAATAATCATTCGTTAATGGTATTTAACATTATTTGAGTATTATTGGTGGAATTGCTACTTGTCGTTCCATATCAATACCGTGAATGGCTTTTATCATTTGATCAATCAGAACATGGGCATAGCTCGCCGGCTCAAAATAAACCGCGGGCATTTGTGGTGTAATCATGGGATGTAACCACGTATTCCCAAAAGTTACAACCTCCGGCATTTGGTTTTTCCACTCCTCACTCGCATGAATACGTTTCAAAACACCTGCTGCCACCTTTTCATTTGAACAAATAATACCTGTCGGTAACAATAATCCCTCAAACAAGTGCCCCGAGGCTTTATAAGACCCTTCAAATGTTTCTTCCTCCATCTCAATGATTGTTGTGTCATAACTTCCGATACCATATTTGTTCAAAAGTTGCTTGAACTTCAATTGCTTATCATAGGATGGCTTTTGATTTTTCTTACCACAGATAAGTGTAATATGCTGATGCCCCTTGTCCACAAGGTACTCCATAATTTGTTCCATGGCAAGCCCCTCATTTAAAGATACTTGATAACAATCTGAACCGTCTAACTTCCCATTAATAATAATGGGAACTGTATTGGCAATTCGATTCATATGATCAACATAATCAAGGTCTGAAAGCATTTGATTCACTTGCCCTCCAATTTGAATAATTCCGTCCACGCGTCTTTCCATCAGAAATTCCAACATATGGTCTTCTAATTCAGCATCCCCATTAGACGTGTATAATGCCAAATGGTACCCTTGACTTCTTGCATAGGCTTCCGCTTTCATATACACATCCGACCAAAATGGATCGCTTAAATCTTCCATAATATACCCGATTAAGTTCGTCTTTGTATTACTCAAACCCTTGGCAAGGCCATTCGGTTTAAAATCATATTTTTCTATAACACGCATCACTTTTTCTTTTTTTTCCGGACGTACCCTTGCATTTTCTGTTAATACGCGTGAAACAGTTGCCGGAGAGACGCCGGCCTCTTTTGCAATATCATATATAGTAATATTCTTCTTCACTCTTCGTTGCTCCTATTCTAACCTTCTCCACTCTGCCTCAATGTCTCGCAGTGCATCATCTATCATCTGCGGCTTTTTTATCGCCGTTATTCCCATGCTATGTAGCTTTTCAACCATCGTTTGACCTATTTTCGAAACTAAGATAATGGAGCAATCCGATATACATTCTATCGTCTCCTCCATGGTTCCTAGTGGCACATTCAGTTGACTACATCCCGGAGCATTTTCCCTCCGTTCAATAAACTCAATACCATCATTGGTTAATTCAAAAATCAAGAATTGTGGTGTTCTTCCAAAATGTGCATTAATAACTTTTCCATCTGAGCTTGCTACTGCAATCTTTATCATATCCTATTCCTCGCTTTCCTGTACATCCTGAGCGAGTTATGCCTTACGCAATATCATAGTATATTTTGTGTAAAAGAGCAAGCAAAAGGAAGCCTTAAAGGGCATATAGTTGCTAACGCAACAAATATATGCTACAATTATTGAATAATTACATTCATTTCATCATCATTTTTTTATAAAGAAATGGGAGGTTTCTATATGTCCAACAAATCATTAGGTCGTTTTATTGCTTCGATATATCGCCATCAAGGTATTCTCATTCAAAAACGACTCGATCCCTATCAAGTAGGATGCGGTCAATATGCATTTCTGATACGAATCAGCGAAAACGAAGGTATTAACCATAGAGATTTAAGTCGTTTAGTAAACATTGATCGAGCCAATACAACGCGAGCTTCCAAAAAACTGGAAGACGTCGGCTATATTCGCTCTGAACAAGACCCGGATGACCGACGTGTACAACGCCTCTATTTAACCGATAAGGGGCGCGATATTATTCCGATTATTAAACGGGAGCTTTCAGCCATTAGCGATATCATGAGCCAAGGCTTATCTCCTGAAGAAAAGGATTTACTTATCACCATGCTTGAAACCATAGAGAACAACGTTAATCTAGAAGTTGCAACACTTAGAAAGGGATGTAATAATGGCAAATGACCGACGAACAGAAATTCTGGAGGGCCATGTCCCTACCGTCCTTAAAAATATGACCTTACCGATGATTTTCGGTGTATGGGGAATTGTGGCTTTCAATCTTGCTGACGCTTTCTTTGTATCCAGTTTAGGCATGTTGCAAATGGCAGCACTGACCTTTACCTTTCCTGTAGTCCTCATTATCAATAGCCTTAACTTAGGTCTCGGTGTCGGTGCTTCCTCCGTTATCAGCCAAGCCATGGGGCGGCAAGATAAAACCGCCGCAAAACGTTTAGCGACTTCAGCAGTGATTCTAGGATTACTCTTATCCATTTTTATCGTTACTATCGGAGAATTAACAATTTCACCACTTTTTAGGTTACTAGGGGCTAATGAAGAACTTCCCTATGTTACCGATTATATGCGTGTCTGGTATGCCAGTGTACCTATTGTTGTCGTTCAAATGGTTGGGAATAATATTATTCGAGCCTTAGGTGATACTAAAACACCAAGTTACATTATGCTTACGGCATCCATCATTAACATTATCCTAGACCCACTCTTTATACTAGGCATAGGCATTTTCCCTGCTCTTTCCGTTGCCGGTGCTGCTCTTGCAACTCTATTGGCTAGAAGTATCGGCTTTATTTATGAGATCTATATCCTGTTCTATCGAGAGAAAATCATATCTCTCCGTGTATTGAATATGGAGAATCTACTGGATTCTTGGAAAAAAATACTTTTTATCGGCCTTCCAAATGCTTTTTCCAAAATGATTCTTCCTATCGGCACAGGTATCATTACAGGTCTCATTGCTACTTTCGGTACGGAAGCCATCGCAGGATACGGTGTCGCTACAAAAGTAGAATTTTTTGCCATTTCATTGGTAAATGCATTATCGGCTATCATTCCCGTTTATGTCGGGCAAAATTATGGTGCTAAGAAACTCACGCGTATTCGCGAAGGCATAAAACTTTCCACTTTATTCTCCCTCGTATCCAGCGCTGTCATCTATGTTTTATTATTCTTTCTGGCACGACCGATTTCTTATTTGTTCACCGATAATAGCAATGTCTCTGATGTCATTGTCCTCTATTTGCGAATTGTACCTATCGGTTATGCTTTTCAAGGCATCTTGCTTATTATCAATGCAGCGCTCAATGCCTTACACAAACCTGTACAAGGCGCTCTACTTACCGGTGCTCAGATGTTTCTCATCTACGTACCTTTAGCCACTCTACTCACCGGTCCATTCGGAATACTCGGTATATTCGGTGCGCTTATGCTTTCTTATCTTATCATAAGCATTATCGCTCACATTTATATGTCTATACTTATGCGTCGAATGGTTAACACCCACCTTGACTATGAATAAAATGTCCGAATTTTTGATCGGTCATCATGATATGCTTAGCTATCCAATCGGTGATAAACAGTATTACCTGCATCTTTGCCTCAACATTGGATTGGCCTTGCATATCTTTTTTTATGGCACCTAACTGGGCACGAAACCGCCTATGTTCTAGACCATGTTTTATCCTATCCGGATAGTTTAATGATTCCATTAAAGCTTCTTCATAGGAGAGATGCTCCAACATATAATGTTCCAATTGTTCGATAATATGTTGCATTTGTCGTTCAACGGTATCATCCCCGGCTTGCTCTCCTATTGCCAATTGATAGACCTGATTACCTAGTTCAAACAAATATCGGTGCTGGTCATCAATCTCTTTTACATCAATGGCATATATTGCCTTCCATTCAACTGCCATATTACTCCTCCAATTTAGGTTGTTTTAACAAGAAGCGTTTAGCCTCTTCTTCAATCAAAGGTTTACTATAATAATATCCTTGTATAATATCACAATTTGTTGCTCTAAGATATGCCACCTGCTCCTTAGTTTCAACGCCTTCTGCTACAACATTCAGATTCATACGATGGCCGATATCAATAATATCTGCTACAAGAGAATTATCTTTGAACCCTATATCGTCGACAAACATCTTGTCAATTTTTACTGTAGTAATCGGTAATTCTGTTAAATAAGCCAAGGATGAATAGCCTTTTCCAAAGTCATCAATGGCAATCTCTACACCAATGGCGTATAGCTGTCTTAACTTATCTACTGACGATTCAAGAAAGTCAATAAGAACCGACTCCGTAATTTCCAATTCCAAATACTTAGGCTCTATTCCATAGCGTAGTAAGGTTTCAAAAACATTCTTGACAAAATCATCTCTCAATAACTGGATAGCCGAGATATTCACTGCCACTTTAAATTCTTTGGAGTAATCCTGATGCATTTTTTTCAAGAACCGACATGCCTCTTCTAATACCCATTGACCGATAGGATGTATGAGTCCCGTTTCTTCTGCAATATCAATAAATTCACTAGGCGGTACAACCCCTCGTTTTCTGTTCTTCCATCGTACAAGGGCTTCAACACTTCCTGCTCGTTTTCCTTGAATATTATACTTGGGTTGATACACTAAAAACAATTCATTTTTTTCCAATGCATAGTTCAGTTCTTCTTCAAGTTCTTGTCTGTTCATCAGTCGTTCTGTCATACCTGGATTATAGAACATATAGTCGTTTTTGGAATGCTCTTTGACTTCATACATAGCAATCTCTGCATTTTGCATTAAACTGTCCAACGCACTGGATTCGCTCTCCGTCTTTGCTGATGCTATACCGATACTAAACGTAACACTTAGGACAAAATCATCGGAATAAAAAGGTGCCTTAAATCGGTGTATAATCGTTTGAACCATCTCTTCTAGCTCACTTTTTGAGACATCCCCACTTTTGGCAATAACAAATTCATCGCCCCCGATACGATACAATTCGTAAGAATCATACTCTTCCAGAATATTTCCTAAAAAACGTGCGATCCCATTGATTAACAAATCCCCTACACGATGACCATATAGATCATTAACGCGTTTAAGATTGTCCGCATCCAAATAAATCAAATGATTAATCGGAAATGCAGATGTCGATGTCATATTATCGTGTTTGTGATACAGATAAAATCGATTCGGAAGCCCTGTTAACTCATCATAATACGCTATCTTTTCAATACTCAGATGAGATTCTTGAAGGTCCTTTACTACGGTGTAAATCGAGCGACGCAACTGACTAAATTCTATGTAATCGTCTATCTCCTTCAAATGTTCTACATCGACTTTTCCACTCGCTGTTTTTGTCAACAAATGCGTTGTATGATTAAATGGCTCGATGATGTTGCGTTCTAACCAACGGTTACTAAAAACAGCAGATACGATAAATAATCCGCCACCTAAAGCAATGACCATCATAAGCATTGTGTTTTTTAGTTGATTAAAATCTGTAAGGGGATGCCCCACTGCAATACTTCCTATGGGGTTTTCATCCGGATTACCAATACTTTCATATATCGTCAGATAAGGTATACCCAATACATCCACTTCACCTCTGTAATGTATATAATTACTTAATAAACGATTGGACATTTCCTCACTTAAACGACTGCCCATCGCTATATTATCATTTTTGACCACAGATGTGACCATGCGTACATCTTCATAAAAAACTGACATAGCAACCCCAAACTTAGTGTTCATTTTTTCTATAAGTTGTTGGTCCGCTAATGTATGGTATGTAACGACATAGTAAGGTTCAGATAACGCTTCCACTTCCACAGACTCTATCCCTAATACAAAAAGACCTTTCTCTTTATTTCCACCGATACGTGTTCCTTCTCCCATATCCTGCATTTTTCTTATCATATCTACCGGCAAAGTCCATGAAATATTTGAATATTCCAACTCCAAATCCTTTGAATAGATACTAAATTCCACATCATCAAAAACACGCTCCAAATAAGCATAATTATTCCTACTGTCTTGCTCCGTCTCTATTTGAAAACGCATTGCTTCCGCAATGTTATGTCCTTGAGTAATCACGGCTTCAGTCGGTCGGTCAACGACATATTCTTCCAATACACGAAGGGCACTGTCCAAATGCTCGAATGTTTGATTCTTCATAAATTGATTAAAAATTACCATAACGATAGAACATCCTGTAATAATCAAGAATATAATTGTTGTTAATAATAGAAGGCGCATTTGGCCTTTAACGCTATGTTGAATTCGTTCTGAAGACATGGAATACCTCTAACTTCCTGTATATTCGTTCAACTGTGGATGACATCCCCATACACATTGTAAACGGATGTTTTATACCACCTAGATTAACACGATTATATCATAGCCGCAGATATCCTTCAATCATCTCCCTTTCATTTGCCAAACGGAACAATACATGCTACAATCGTTATAAGGCGTTGAGAGCTTATCTCAATGCCTTTTTGTGTTTACAAGGACCTTAAGAGGTAATATATGTTTCTAACTCACATTTATACATTGAAGGAGGTTTTTATGAGCTATTTATCATGGGACGAACGGTATTCAGTAGGAATTAAAATGATGGATGACCACCATCAACGTTTATTTGACTTAATTAATGAACTTCATGAAGCAATGAAATCAGGCAAGGGCAAAGAAACATCGTCGCGTATCGTTAAAGAATTGTATGATTATACAATATTCCACTTCACCAAAGAAGAATCCCTGTTGCGTGAATCGAATTCTAGCCATCTCTCTGAACAGCAAGCCCAACATAAAATTTTTATCGATAAGGTAAAAGAACTTCAACAAAAAATAGATACAGGGAAACAAGTTACCGTAAGTATAGAAATTTTAACATTCCTTAATGATTGGTTACGCAATCATATTCAAGGAACCGATAAAAAATACACTGCAGATATGAGTAAAGTGACCCATTAGCCAAAGTAGCCGATTTATGTCTTATAAACCCAAAACAGATACAGCATTTCACTGTATCTGTTTTTATCCTTTCGTAACCTTGTACCTACTATACCCTCATATCAAACTTTCATCTTTCATCATAATAAGTTTATCTTCCGGAAACCTAAGATATATCTTAGGTGATACTTTCTTTATCGATTGCCACTCTTCCTTGGATATATCCCATTGAATCAAGGATGTTCCTGTTCCTATTTGCAAATAGAGCATCACACGAAAGGGAGATTCTAAGACACGAATGATCGTTGCTTCTACTACATTTCTAGTATCTGCTCTATCTTCCACTCCTTTTTCCGGCGACACATATTCTAGATAATGGGCACGTATACCGATATATTTCATCGTTTCGTCAATCCTTCTATTAACTGTTAAGGATAGTCCCCATTCAGAAGATTCCACTATCATGTTGTCACCCTCTTTGTACAGTCGATCAATCCGTCCGATATTCTTGCATCCTGTAATCCTTGCAACTTCAGGATACTGTGGATTTTGAAAAATGACTTCTTTATCCCCTGACGCAATCACCTTGCCTCCATTATAAATTGCCAACGTATCACTTAAGCGAAAAGACTCTTGAACATCATGGGATACAAACACACTCATACCGTTAAATCCCTTCAAAATCTCCGCCAACTGACCTTCCATCTGGGAACGCAAATGGGTATCTAAAGCCGAAAAGGGTTCATCCAGCAATAAAATCTCCGGCTCTCTCGCCAAAGCCCGTGCAATGGCAATACGCTGCCTCTGACCACCTGAAAGTCCCGATGGATAGTGTTTCCTATAGTCGAACATATGCACTTGACGTAAATAATGTTCCAATCGAGATTTGCATTCTTTCTTAGATAAGTGATGCAGTCCAAACGCAACATTTTCTTCTACCGTCATATGGGGAAAAAGAGCATAGTCTTGCAATATAAACCCTACATTTCTTTTCTGGGGCACAATATCAATCCCCTGTTCACTGTCAAACAAAACGTTGCCTTGCATTACAATACGCCCTGAATCGGGTTTATCTAAGCCTGCGATACAACGTAAGGTCATACTTTTTCCGCTACCCGACCCCCCAAGAAATCCTATGGTTTTTGCTTGAGACGAAACGTGCACATCCAGTTCAAAACGATGTAATTTTTTGTATATATCTATTTCAATCATAGGCTCTCCTTATAGACGCATACGATTTTCAATGTACTTACTCTGAAATTGAAGCCAATAATTCATAATAAGAATCATCGATAAAGAAATCGCAACAATGATGAGTACCCAGATGAGTGCCTCTTCATCCTTCCCTGCTTCGGATGCAAAATAGATTGCGATAGGCATCGTTCTGGTTTCCCCCATAATACTTCCTGCAATCATGAGGGTTGCTCCAAATTCTCCCATGCCTCTAGCAAAGCTGAGAATTGTACCAGCTGCCACTCCCGGCCATGATAAAGGAAGAATAACTTTCCAAAAAATACGTATCGGATGGGCTCCAAGGGTTTTTGCAGCTCGAATGTAGTTATCATCAACTTGAGAAATCGCACTCTCTGCTGTTTTATACATCATAGGAAACGACACCGTAACTGCTGCAATCACATTGGCTGTCCATGTGAATACAACTTGAACACCTATCTGATTCAACCACTGTCCGATGATGCCATGTCGACCAAATAGAACCAATAGAAAAAAACCGACCACAGTAGGTGGTAACACTAACGGAAGGTTGAATAGTCCGTCTATAAGTCCTTTAAGCGGACCTTTGTACATTGCCATTTTGTAGGCAGCAAAAAGTCCTATGACAAAGGTAATGGCTGTTGCTACACATGCTGTTTTTAGGGAAATCCACAATGGCGAAAACTCCATACTGCACTCCTTTCCGGTTCTTTTACCTCTTTTATGGCTGTTTAAACCCATAGTGAGTAAATATATCCATTGATTCCTCTTCTTGTAAAAATTCAAGAAAAACAGTTGCCATATCCACATGTTCACTCTCTACAACAACTGCTGCCGGATAGATAATGGGCGCATGGCTTTCTACCGGTGCATTATCTGCAATATCAACTTTCTCAGAAACATAAGCATCTGTTGAATAAACCATGCCGGCATCCACTTCACCAAGTTCTACCCACGTCAGAACTTCTTTTACGTCTTTGGCAAAGACCGTTTTACTACTTAATGCCTCTGTTATGCCAATATAATCCAACACTTCTTTTGCATATTTTCCGGCAGGCACACTCTCCGGTTCACCCATTGCAATCCGTGTTACGCCATCATCCGTTAAGGACTCAAACGTCACATCTATGTCCCTATCTTTAGGTACCACAAGAACAATATCATTTTTTAGTAACTCGACATATGTATCTTCATACAATAAGGATTCTTCTTGAAGTGT
The DNA here is from genome assembly GCA_965140555.1 of Vallitaleaceae bacterium. Taxonomy (GTDB): domain Bacteria; phylum Bacillota; class Clostridia; order Lachnospirales; family Vallitaleaceae; genus UBA1351. The sequence continues at coordinate 1,212,840 of OZ223259.1, forward strand.
CTGCATTTTTCCTAAAGATGCTGATATAAAAACATCTGCAGGGGCTCCTTGTTCAATTTGATTTTGTAACGATCCGGAAGACGCAAATGTCAGAATAACATCCACATCATCATGGGTAGACTCAAACGTTGTCTTTAGCTCTTCCATTGACTCTGTTAAACTTGCTGCTGCCAAAATATAAAGCTTCGTCGGCTCATCAACTGCCTTCGCTCTACTGCAACCCATCAATAAAACGATACCTATTAACAACCATAATCTTTTTTTCATAATAAGCACCTCTTCCTTCTTTTCTAATCCAATGAGTGTGATGCTTATGCCTTTACCCTATATACTCTTCATCCTATATTTTTAGAATTATAGCACTCTAAATTATTAAAGTCAATAAAGAAGCTATATCCAAGGGAAATTCATCACTTGATATAGCTTCTATCTTATTCCATATTACAGCATACGACATGAATTCCGTTCAACAATAAACGTTTGAATGGTTTTCTTCTCCGGTTTTTTGGATTTATCATTTATGGCTTCCATAAGCAAATCACAACATGCCTTTCCGACAGCAATCTCGTCTTGAGCCACTGTCGTTAATGCCGGTGTAATCCAGTCTAGAAGTTTAACATTATCAAATCCCATAATAGATATGTCCTCCGGAATACGCACATGATGTTCATAACAGGCTTGAATGGCCCCCAATGCCATAATATCACCGGATACAAACACAGCCGTCGGCCTTTCTTCTAACTCTAGTAATTCTTCCATCGCACGTTTTCCATATTTAAAATCAAAGTAACCACCATTGACCATATAGTCTTCACGAATCGGAATATTATGATAGTTCAATGCATCCATATAGGCACGTTTACGTTCACGTCCGGCCAAGCTCACCTCATTCCCATAGATATGGGCAATGGATCGATGTCCCAGCTTAACAAGATAATTCATGGCATCAAATGCGCCTTGATAGTGATTTGAAACCACACTGTCTGCATGTTCACTCACTGTGTCAAACATCACACAGGGAATATCACTATTAATGAGTTCCTGAATCCCTTCATCTTCTTGATTCGTACATAAAATGAAGACACCATCTACATTTCGTTGGCGACAATGGTCGAGATAACTCTCAATAGGACTATTGCCAATCTGATTGGAAATAAAGATAACATCATAGCCTTTCGCCTCAACCGCCACTCTAAACGCTTGAATAATTCCTGCGAAGAAAGGATGTTCCATACCAAGTCCCAATATTTCATCCAGCATAACACCTAATGTAAAGGTGCGTTTCATGACTAATCCTCTTGCCTGTGCATTCGGTATATACCCTAATTCACTGGCTTTATCAATAATAATGCGTTTTGCTTTATCACTAATATCTGTATAATTATTCAGCGCTTTTGATACTGTCGTTACTGAATATCCCGTAGCCTTTGCTATATCGCCTATCTTTACCATAATCAACCTCTATTCATACCAAATTCTTTATATTAACTAACATGGTATTGCTTTAAATGCGGTTTGTCAATACTCATAGGTCACTTTAACCGTCCCAATGCGCCCCTCCCGCAAAGCATGTGCTAATATATCAGCAATGTAATCTGTCTCCAACCGTTTGCCGTCAACGTCTATAATCTTCTTAACCTCTTCATCGTATCCCAATAAGTCCTTCTTCGTTTTATTCTTATAGGTAACCCTTGTTTTACCAAGTAATGTAAAGTGCACTTCCTGTCGCTCATCAAAGAGCTCTTTGGATAATACAGGAGTAAAATCAAAGCGTAGACCTTGTTGATCAACACTAAACCATTGTTTACCGACAAACATATACTTCCATATGGATAATGCTTCTGCTGTAGATCCGCTTAACCGTGCAACAAATCCTTGTCCGACAACCTCCTTATCTGGATTCACACTACTTGCCAAAAAGGAGGAGTTTTCCGTTGTCGGACGTCCATAGACTTCAGGCTTTAAGTAAGGAATCCAGTTTGTTTCCATCGCTTCAAAAAAGGCATTATATGCACCGGATTTTAATAATCCAAGGAGATACTTATATGTCATATGTAAGAAAATGGATTCTCTTTCCAACCAACCTGGTGTAAAGGCTTTAATGCGTCCGATTTCCATTGTTTCCTCTTCGATGGATACGGAGGTTTTATACATATGCAATACCGGGTCAAACATATCCGTTTGCTTCACTGTATCGTATATTTTTGCGGCCTTACCCGCATCGGATACTTTTAAATATCTGGCTGGCGCTTCTAAGAAATAAGGCAACGCTCTTTGCTCAAAGGCTTTAATACGTACTGCCTGCAAACCATAAGGTGTTGTTCTATCTAACAGCTCATAGTCGATTGCTTCATGAACAAAGTAACTTGGTAATAACCCCTTCCCAATAGCTTCTGCCCCTTTAATCCCTTCTTCCAATAACAGCTCCATGCCTTCCAACAGGGATTGAATCTGTAGCAATGGTCGTTGCTCTATTGCACTGTCCAAGGTTAATCGCGTTCTATCCCTATAGGAATCTTTCACCTGATTAAGAGCATCCCATCTCTCATAAGGGGTTATTGTACTCCCTTTTTCTACTATAGGTGCTAACGCTTCAATAAGCTGTCTACTTTCTGACAATACCTCTACGGTATCCCGTTTCATATCCCTGAAGCTCTCTAATAAAAAGCGAATAATACGAAGTAACTCAACGGTCTCACTGACCCCTGAGCCAAAGAGTCCGGGCAAACCGTTTAGGGCATCATTCCACCCCGGTTTGTTTCCTTCCATCTCAATACCCATTCCAAATGCATCCAGGTTCATGAATTTGGTCATAACAAGGGTAAGCATTTTATTGAATAAATTAACCTGAACTTCCTTTCCTTGCGCATCAACCATCCAGTTCCCTGTATGCATTTCTTTCTTTGCAATGGATCCGTATTGGCGCACGGTTTTCGCTTTTGTCAATCCATATTTTTCTTCCCGTTTTAATACATAGTATGGTGCATTGTAATACTTATAATCCCATCGATCAAAGAGCAATGCCTCTCTGTTTTCAGGGTAAATTGTCAAGTAATCCTCAATCAAATCTTGATTATAGGTAAAATGGTCACTCCAAAAGCCTTCTCCAAACGTAACATCAATACACTCATTGCAGTATTTGAGAACAATGGGCATCAAATACATCATATCCGCGGTTTCCATTTGAATGCCTGCTATGTCTTGAATCATTCCTCCGGGAGTGAACGGCTCCACTACCGTCTGCATCAACTGTTGTCTTTGTCCCTCACTCAAAAAGGCACAGTGCTCCTCTAGTTCCTGCAAAAGCACAGGTGTACTATCTTTCGGGCACACATACTGAATCCCGTTTACGCTCAACGGATTATACCCATCTGTCTGAACGAGATTATAGAACATCCACACATTAAAGTCCTTCACCCGTGGCTCAAACAACAAATCGTGACGGCGATTCTGATTCATATCTCTATAATTTCCATTCCCCTGCGAAAAAACACCGGGTTCAAGTGAAAAGAAGTTATAATCCCGTTCCTGGTCACCATGTTTCCTTGAATAGATGTGATATATTTTTTCTACATCTTTTCCTTCAAAGACAATCGGTTTCCCTCCACGAAGAACATTGTCCAAATAGGCCTGTTTCATGTAAGCATCAAAAGGAATACTCCCTGTTTTTGTATCAATAACAGAACATATGTCGTCAACCAACGTTTCAGCTACATCGAACTGATTATCCACAAATTGATTGAGTTGCATATTATCCCCAAAAGAGGAAATAAGCTCATAGCTATCACCATATCCATAGATACTATTAAGAACACTTGTCTGTCCGGGTTCTAAGGTGACGCACTTCCCTTGGAAAGCACAAGGGACTTTATTGGCCGATACTTGCTCCTCCCTTTGCAATGTAACCAAATCTTTCTGTCTAAAGGCAATGGGATCTCTTAAATCTGTACGATAACCGAATAGGATTTTAGGATCATAGATTGTCACCACGCTTGAGTCATTAACACTTTCATTCATAAAAAAATACCCTTGTTCGATGGCTGATACTTCTGCTTCATCTTCTGTACTTGCACGAAGACGATAAAAAGGAATCTTTGTCTTCGTATGATGCACTTCCATCCAACTTCGCACCAAATTACTCATCTCTTTGAATGCAGCATTCGTTGTTCCGTATGGAAGCAACATCGGCATACCATCAACCACTTCAAAGGTACGTGTTTTCTTTCCGTAATTTATGATTTCTACTCGACGTATAAGACCGCCTATATACGTCTTTGCCAGTGTTGTATACGTCACTCGAATTTTGATTTGCCAAGCTGCAACATCTTCTTCAACAAAAAAGCGGTCTTTTAAAATACCCATCCGTCGTGGATTTTCATCTGATGTTTGATTGAACGGCTCAATAACTTGACCTTCTTCATTTTTGATAAAGGTCCTGAAACCATAGATTGAGACATATTGATATGCCATATTTGCAGGGAAAAATTCCATCATAGGATAGTCTTTATTTTTGATTCCAAAGCCTGATATACCTTGCCCCCGATTCACATAAAATGTCCAAACGGGAATCCCTGATTCTCCCGCCACACCCGGAAGGAAACTAGAAAAAGTTTTGCTTTTATGATAATCCTCAATGATAAATTGATTCTTCTTGTCAAAGAAATATTGTAACATCCTGTCCTCCTAAAGTCGGAGATATCTTTTCTATACACTCCGACTCAACTCTATATCATCATCTTATTTGGAAAAAAGAGCCATAGCCTTAGGCTACGACTCTTCTTGTTTTTTATTCTAAACCAAGTTTTTCTTTGTTGTTATCAACACGAACCTGCTGATACTCAACGAGTTCATCGTATCCGTTATCCAATCTGAACTGTTCAAATTCATCATATAATTGATTGAATTCTTCTTCCGTACTTGCACGAAGCAATTGTGGTAATATAACCCCCCAACGATCCGATATTTTAAGTGCTTTGGCACCTAAATCAGAATCTCCCGGTGGATTAATATCATCAAATTGACCCATGAAGGTTACATAAGGTATTGTCCACTCCTTAAATTGTTTTATCGGTTCTTCTAATGGCGGTGTCCATTGCGCTTGCATCGCACTGTCCATGAACATCCAGAATGTGTTTTCTGCACCATATTGTTGGTCAAAAGATGAACGATCTGTGTTCATAAGTTCAAGAACTTCCGGTTTGAATTGGTCCACACCATCAACCGTTTCATAACTTTCAGGTGATCCAAGATAAATATCATGTTGTCCTTCTTCACTCATCATATAACTGAAGAATTGAATTGCACGATCTGGATCTTTACAGTTTTTACTGATTAATGTCAATGTCCAGCCAGCAACACCTGTTGATGGTAATGTCGGATCATCACCATTCATATTCGTAGGACCTTTTATAGCAATGTACTTTTGCTCCGGATCCGCTGCATATAAAGATTTGATTGGTGCAAGTGCATCTTGTCCTTGATACAACATAGCAAAGTAGCGACCTTGAGCGATTTTTTCTTCCATTTGAGTCCGTTTATCAATAAACACATCATCCGGAATTAATCCTTCTGTAAAAGCTTCTCTCAATGTATTCATCCATGTTTTCATATTAGGATCTGTCGTACGGTCGTATAATGCACCGTCTTTTTCTTTCGGAATAGCCAAGAAATCCGGTAGTAAGTTATCAATCGACAAGTTTCCTGTCGCTCCAAATTCATGGAGTCCTAAGGGAATAAGTGGCTGATTGTTTACTTCCGGGAACATTTCTTTCGCATCTTTTAATGCTTGTAAGAAACCTTCCGGTGTACTCATATCCGGAGAACCGATTGCTTCATACATATCTTTGCGCACTAAGAATGTTTCATTTGAATAGATATTGTCATATTTTTCGTAGTCGCTTGGTGTATAAGAAGCATTTGGATAGCCATATGTGTGACCATCTTCCTTTTCATACCATCCTAATTTAGCCGGATCGGCAACTTTGAAAAAGTAAGGGTCATATTCATCTGCCAATTCATCTAGGGGATAAACCAAATCACCCTCAATTAATGTATTGACTTGACTCTCATACCACCCCAACGTGATAATATCCGGTAGTGTACCTGATGCAATCATCGAATTTAATTTTTCTGCTTCATTTCCTGCAGGAACGATAAATTCTACGTCGACACCTGTTTTTTCAGTAATATATTGACTTGTTGCATCAACGCCCCATTGATTTGGGAACCATGAAAAGTTTAGATACCAAGTGAATTTCACTTTATCATCTTTGTTATCTTTCCAGCCCATGCCTGTTCCTTCTACTGCACCGTCGTCTGATCCCTTATTGTCGGAATCACTTGAATCCGTACCTTGTTGCGTGCCCTTATCTGCTGCATCTGTACTTGAATCATCCTTGCTACACCCAATAAACATAGATGATATAAGCATCATGACAACAGCAAATGATAAAAAGCGTTTCCAATTGTGTTTCTTCATGATATTTCCTCCCTTAACTCTTAAATTCTATGGCTTAGCCCTTCACGGCACCAAGCATTACACCTTTTACAAAGTATTTTTGTAAAAAGGGGTATACAATTACAATGGGTAATGTCGTTACCACCATCGTTGCATACTTGATGGAATTCGATGTAACATTACTCTTACTTACTCCCACCGGTGTACTCATCACAATTTTTGAGGAACCGGCTTCTGCCACGATTTTATATAGATATGTCTGAATCGGTTGTAACGAGGTCTTATTAATATACACAACACCGAAGAAATAATCATTCCAGTGCCATACCCCGGTAAATAGGGCAATGGTTGCCAAAACCGGTTTTGATAAAGGTAATATGATACGTATAAAGATAATAAAATCATTGGCTCCATCCATTTTTGCCGATTCTTCTAAAGAAGCCGGAATCTCTCTGAAAAATGCCATAAAAATCAATAAGTTGAAAAAATTAAACATGGATGGGAAAATATATACCCAAAACGTATCTAATAATTGTAGATTTTTAAGTAGTAAGAATGTCGGGATTAAACCGCCGGCAAAAAACATGGTGATGGTTCCCAATGTCAGATAAAAGCTTCTGAACAGCAAGTCTTTTTTGGAGAAGGCATAGGCAACCATCGCTGTAAAGAAAACATTCGTAACAGTTCCTACAACTGTACGGGCAACCGTCACGCCATAAGCCGTTATAATACCGCTGTTACGAAATACTGCTTTGTAATTATCTATGGTGAACATTCTAGGCCACCAAAAGATACCGCCTCGTAAAGCATCACTTCCGTCATTAAACGAAAGAATAACCGTATACCATATAGGATATATTGTTATAAAACATATAAGAAGCATAATCACTATGTTAAAAAAATCAAAAGTACGATCACCGATACTGAGTTTAATTTTATTGGAATTACGTTTGAACATCTTAGCTACCTCCTAATATAAGCCACTACCGCTAACTCGTTTGGTTATCGTATTTGCCGTTAACAGCAGTATCATTGCGATGACCGATTTAAACAAACCTATTGCCGTCGCATAAGCGAAACGTCCGGCTTGAATACCCATACGATACACGTAAGTATCAATAACTTCAGCTGATGATTGGTTAATACTATTCTTTAGAACTAATATTTGCTCAAAGTTTGTATTTAATAAGCTAGCCACCGCTAAAATAAAGAAGATGGCAACCGTTCCTTTAATACTTGGTAAGGTAATATAGAATATCTTTTGGAATCGTGAGGCTCCGTCAACCGTAGCCGCTTCGTACATTTGTGGGTCAATCCCACTAATGGCTGCCAAATAGATGATGGAATTCCATCCTAACTCTTTCCAAATTTCGGAACTGACAGCAATTCCCCAGAAGTATTCCGGACGTCCCATATAACTGATAGAATCATGTTCCGGATTAATAATTGTCATAACTTCATTGAATATTCCTGTATCTGCCAACCACGCAATCAAAATCCCACCTAGGATAACCCATGACAGGAAGTGAGGTAGGTAAGAAATCGTTTGTACCACACGTTTAAATTTGGCATGACGTAATTCATTAATCATAATGGCAAAAGCAATCGGTAACGGGAATCCTATAATCAGCTTTAGCAAACTAATTCCCAAGGTATTACGCATAATCAGCGGGAACATTTCATCTGCAAAAACTTCCCTGAACCATTTCAATCCAACCCATGGAACTTCAGATATAGACTTAATAATACTGTAATCTTTGAAGGCGATAATAATTCCGTACATAGGTACATAGTTAAAAAGAATAATCCAGGCAATCCCAAGAAGTGCCATCACTTGAAGGTACCTTTCACGTTTGAATTGGCGCCACATTGCGTTTTTGTTCACTTTCACGTTCCCTTTCATAATAACCTCACTTTTACTAAATCGTTTTCGTTTTCTGTCAAAAAAATAGCCCTTTAGGGGTTAGCATGTATAGATAGTCTGTTTTTTTAACCATATATCGGTTTAATCCTATCATTTTTAAACTTTTAATTTCCAAAATGTTCTGTATTCTCATTCTTTAAAACATTTTCGAAATCGTTTTCGTGATTTCATTATAACGTCCTCCGTAGTCCTTGTCAAGAAAAAAATAGAGAGTTCTAATAACCCTCTATTTTTATCTATTCTTAAGTTGTTTCATCTTAACAATGCGTCCTTTTACTGACAGGTGTCCTTCTTGCTCTAACATCACATGACCTTTATTATGAAATAATTCAACATAAGTACAGGTATCACGTATATCAATAATCCCTATATCATCACTTTCAATGCCATGAATGCTACACACCGAAGCTACAACATCACCTGCACGTAATTTCTTCTTTTTACCTATATTTAAACGTATACGCTCAATATCGTAATTTTTACGTTCTTCTTTTTGTCGCCGTTGAACTTGTTGATTTGCGTTACTTACCACGAGTTCCTTCTTTATGGAATCCATACTTCCTTTTCTTTTTGCTACATCTTCCCATTGAAAGCTTGCTCCAAGAGGTTCTTTATCTGTAATCAAGGATGCTACCCTAGACTGCTCTGCCATTTCTATGAGGGCAATAACGGTTCCTTTCATCCCTGCACGACCTGTTCGTCCGTTTCTATGCACATAATTTTCCGGATTCACTGGTAGCTCGGCATGTATCACTAAGGATAATCCATCAATATGAATGCCTCGTGCTATCAAATCAGTGGCCACGACAATCCATGGTTCACCGTTTTTTATTCCCTCAATCCGTCTAAGGCGTTCTTTTTGAGGCAATCCACCGTGGAGTGCAATAATGCGTTTTCGAAGTCGTGGCTCCTTTTTCAATGCATAAACCAATGCATCCACACGTTGCTGTGTATTGGCAAATATAATGCCTGTCCTTGGTTCTAAGTCTATCAAGAGTTGTTCTATAATAGCATTAACTGTCTCTTCTGACTCATTCTTATTCCTATAAACACAATGGTATTGCATGACTTCTGATACCAACACAACTTCCTGCTTCGCATGTACATAAACCGGTTGATTCATTGTTTTCTCTATTACCGGCGTCAATTGCTCATCTATCGTGGCTGATAGAAAAACTGTCTGCCTCCGCTTTTTCACATGGTCGATAATCCATTCCACATCTTCCAAAAATCCTCGTTGGAGCATTTCATCTGCCTCATCTATAACCAACCAAGAAATGGACTCCAATTTTATCGCTTCTTTTTCCAAGAGATCTTTTAATCGTCCCGGCGTTGCAACAACGACATGGACACGTTGCTTTAACTGATCTTTCTGTCTTTGGAGGGATTGCTTACCAAATACCGGTAATGCTCTTAATCGCTTGTAGCGACCGATTTCACTAAATTCATTGGCAACTTGTACAGCCAATTCTCGTGTCGGGACTATAACAAGCGCCTGTATTCTATTCTCCTCTTCAGCAATCTGATCAATAAATGGGATAGCAAAAGCAGCTGTCTTTCCTGAACCGGTTTCTCCTTGTATAACAACATCCTTGCCTTCGCTTATAGGTGGCATAGCCTCTTTTTGGACCGATGTCGGTCGGTCATATCCCATGGCATAAAGGGCGTTTTGTATCTCTTTATGAATCGTGTATGGTTTCCAATCGTTTCTCATATGTACTCCTAATCCATTCGAATTTTAAATTCCTTTTCATTGGCATTTACAGAGATTTCAGTCCTATCAACCGCTTCCACTTTAGCAAAAGTAGGTCCTTCATGAATGCGCTTCATAAATATATCCAGTCGTTCCACTTCGCCTTGAATTTCCAATTCAACAGAATTATCCATCCGATTATGCACCCAGCCGGTAAGATGTAAACTCTTAGCATTTTGATCAACAAAGTATCGAAATCCTACACCTTGCACGCGTCCTACAATCACAATATGATAGCGTTTATCTTCCATAAAAGCCTCCTTCTTATACCGTTGTATTCATCTTTTGTTTTACCTGTTCTATTCGTAATTGGTGTCTATCGTCCTTCCATTCCATGCTTCTTCCAACTATTTTTTCAAACGTTATTACGGGATTCTCTTCAACTTTATCCGGTGAAAGCATCAACACACGATCCCCTAGATAGGCTGCTTCTTCTATATCCGTTGTTGTGAAAACCATCAGTTTGCCCCATGTTTGGACGAGGGCTTTTAACCACTTATTCATCTCTGACCGCAATTTTGTATCATATTCTGAAAACGGATCATCCATATAGAGGATTTTCGGATTCAGTGTTAAGGCACGCGCAATTCCAACACGCTGTTGTAATTCGCTACTCAATTCAAAGGGATATTTTTTGCCATAGCCTTCTAATCCTGCAATTACAAGCAGCTCATCAATTCGTGCTGTTCTTTGTTGCTTCGGCATATCGACAATCTCCATGGGCATACATATATTTCTCCGAACTGTTCTCCAATCATAGAGTACCGGTGTCTGAAAAACCATACCGAAACTATTGGTCAATCGGACCTCTCTTGGACTTTGACCGTCAATGACAATGGATCCGCTGTCCGGTTGATCTAAATCTGCCAGTAATCTTAATAGTGTACTTTTTCCACTACCTTGTTCTCCTAAAATCACTATGGATTCTGCTTCCTCAATTTCGAGATTTAGTCCTTCAAAGACTTGTTTAATATCTCCTGTTACTTGGCTATATGATTTTGTTATATTCGTTATTTGGATAAATGCCATATCACACCTCCGAACATTTGTCGTGAGAAACTCTAAAAGATTGAATGAAGCCTGTCCCCTAAAAATAGGAAACAGGCCTATGCTATGTTCATTTATTCTATTATACCATAGTATGGCAGTCAAACGGTAGACTCTTTCGCATTCTATGGCGGTAAGCACTACCACCATAGATATCGCTCTTATTTATGGCAACAGCTTATACGTTGCGTCATTTCAATAAGTGACTCTACCGCCGTCATATAACGCTTCTGCTCTTCGTCATTTAGCTGTCTTATTTTACCTTCTATAAAGGCCAAATGGTTTTTCCTAAACACCCTGACATATTGCTGCCCTTTATCTGTCAAATGCAAGTTATATACACGCTTATCGTCATCATCCTGCTCTTTTATCATGTAGCCTTTGGCGATGAGTTTCTTGGATACTGTAGTAAAGGAACCCTTCTCCAAATTTACCTTCTCACTGATTGTCGACATAGGTGCCGGTCCCCAATGATTCAAGGATAAAAGAGTAATAATATGACTATGATTCAGTGCGTCGTCGCTTTCATATTGAGCAAAAAACTCTTTAAAAAACGTATGCTCAATGGTTGATTTCAAATGTAAAATACCGTCACATGCTTCATTAAGTTGCATCTTTCCACTCCTTAGTTACTAAATTCGCTTTCCATTACGAGAGTGTTATCCTTCATATATTGGAACCAAAGGGCAATTGATGTTACAATGATCGCCAATGCATCTGCAACAGGCGTTACAATCCAGACACCCGTCAATCCAATGTAATTAGGCAGGATATAAAGCAAAGGAATCAAGAATATAAACTGTCTCAACATCCCGAGTATAATGGAAACGCGTCCCTTGGCAATGGATTGGAAAAAGGCTGTTCCCATAATATTAATACTTAATAGCGGTAACATAGCGATAAAGATACGTAATCCTCTAGCTGCCACCTCTACTGTATCAGATCCTTCTGACAAAAAGAAAGATACAAATGTCGGTGCAAAAAATTCCAAGATTAAGAATACGATCGTTGAAAAAGCGGAACCAATGAAAAAGCTGGTTACTAGTGTCTTGTATACACGGTCTTTTTGCTTCGCTCCATGGTTATATCCAACAATCGGTTGCATTCCTTGTGTTAATCCCATAATAGGCATAATGAAAAATGTAAACAAGCTATTAATTGCACCCATGGATGTCACACCGGCAGTCCCACCGTAGGCTTCTAGCTGACGATTAAGGAAAGTCATCGCTACACTTGTACCTAACGATGTAATAAACGTTGCAAATCCGATAGAAATAATACTCAAGATAATTGACAATCTCAATTTAAAATGTTCCGCTCTCAAATGAATGGAACTTTTCCCTGTTACATAATATAACACATAAATACATAGACCGACAAATTGGCCTAAAATGGTACCTAAAGCTGCTCCTCGAACACCCATATCTAAGCCGCCTATAAATACAGCATCTAACACTATATTAGTAAGTGCTGATATAATCATAACGGTCATAGAAATTGTAGGCTTTCCTTCTGTCCGAATAAAACTACTTAAAACGAAGGAAATCATTTGGAAAATGAATCCCATAAGAATAATTTCCATGTAATCATGTGCATATTGAATATAATCTTCTTTTGCTCCAAAAATAGCTAACATTCCATCTAAGTTAACAAAAAAAGTGGCCAGTACAACGCCTGTAACTATAATAGCCATAATCAATGTATTACCAAATACACGACTTGCACCGTCATAATCTTTTTCACCTAAACGTATGGATAAAAGGGCCGCTCCACCGGCACCGATTAAACCTGCAAATGCAAATATAATCATCATAATCGGGAAAACAATCGTTAATCCCGCCAATGCATTTTCTCCAACTAAATTTCCGATAAAAATACGGTCAACCACATTATAGATTGCATTTACCAACATCGCTATAACTGCCGGTATCGAAAATCGAATGAGCAATGTACTAATTGGTTTTGTTCCTAATTCTAATGTTCTGTTCATATATATACCTCATTTCTCTGTCCGGTCTTCCGGACTCATCACACAATTAGTTGTTATCGCAACTAATTTCTGTCTATACTCTAACACATAAAGAACAACTATGTCAATTAGTTTGAAATCGAATTATTTTTTTGTGCATTAAATTCATCCTGTGATTAAGGTAACAAAAGATTAACATACTCTTCAGTCGCGGCACCTATAAAAACATTGTATACATGTTGAAATCCCCTTTTCTTTTTCACATTATATGTTATAATATTATCAATATAATTCATTCAATCACCGTAACCAATAACGAATACATCGGATTAGAGCCTATAAAAACAGCTATCATCCGATTTTTAATACAATTCAGTCGTTAATAAATTAACACAGGAGGTGCCTTATGTGCTTTACATGTCATCCATTAAACCATTATGAAACGGTTCACGATCATGCAGCATTAACCCATTTACAAAAAAAAGCTTTTGATTATATTGATCGAGGTGCACTAGAACTCTCTTATACAAATAGTGACAACTCCGATTATGAAGAGATGCACTTTACTTGCACCTCATGCGATAGAACCTTTGTTCTATGGCTACATCATCGCTATTTATCCAATGGTGGCGAATGGCGTTCTTTATCAAAGGGAGATAAAGATTGCCTCTGCCACACCTTGGTTCCTCAATAAACATTGTAAAAAAAGGGATAATCGGAAATAATCCGATTATCCCTTTTTATATATAACCCAAGGCATCGTCTGTTAATTATGCCTTCTCTTCTACGTTCGACTTAAAATCGTCTTTTCTGCCTTTATTTTACAAATTTACCTAATATTTGGCGAACAGAACGCCATGAACGCACGCGATATTTTGCTGCTGTATGGCCCATGCCGACTTTAATTGTATAAGAGTCTTCCGGTAATGCATCAAATAAATCTTCATCCGTCACATCATCACCGATACTCATAATAAAATCAAAATCTTTGCCTTCCGCAAATATGGAAACCCCTTGTCCTTTGTTGACACGATTATCCTTAATCTCAAGAACTTTATTTCCTTCTTGAAGTCCTAAACTCATGGATTGAGTCATTGAAAGCAGGGCTTCCTTTACCTCTCCAAACTTAGTTGCCACCATATCCGGTTCACATTGACGATAATGGAAAGCTAGTGAATATTCTTTTTCCTCAATAAGAGACCCCGGCATTCTGTCCGTAAATACTTCAAGAACATGATGAATGGTTGCCTTCCAATCATTATTCAAGGATACGGTCATTCGCCAATCCTCTCCCGGATGTCGTAACCACAATCCATGGGATGCCAGAATATGAAGATCCATATCTCCCAACCAATCATCTAACGTTAAACGATCTCGTCCGGAAACAATAACCACTTTATTCTTTGGATCATCTGTCAATTTTTGCAACAAACGTCGGACTTCTTTGTCCGGTTTTGCTTTTTCCGGTATTGATTTAAATCCTACAAGTGTTCCGTCGTAGTCGATAAAAAGCAACCGTTTATTTGCTTCTTTATACGCATCAACAACTACTGCATTATCCCGTTCAAGGCTCTTTTGTACGCTGACCTCAAGCGGATCTGTCTCTAGGTGAGCCAGATTATTCATAAACTGTTCTGCCCAGAACTCCACATTATACCGTTTTAATCGACGATGCATGATACGATTAATGGCACGTTTTTCTTTGCCTGGCATCTCTAGTGCTGTCTTTATTCCATCCGCAATCTCATCCGTATCGTTTGCATTAACAATAACAGCTTCACCCAATTCACTGGCGGCACCGGCTGTCTCACTAATAACAACCATACCCTCATAATCTGTTCTTGCCGCAATATATTCTTTGACCACAAGATTCATTCCGTCTCGCAGAGGTGTTACCAAAAGCACTTCGGAATGTTTATAGAAAGCAATCAAACTCTCTTGAGGAAAGGATTGGAAGAAGAACCAAATAGGCATCCAACTCACCGTACCGTATTTCCCATTCGTTTCACTCACTAGAATTTGTATTTCACGCTTTAATTGTTCATAGCTATCTACGGCTTCTCTTGATGGTGCAACAATAAGGTTTAATCGAACTTTTTCAACGTATTCCGGATTTTTTTCCAAAAACCTATCATAGGCTTTAATCCGTTCCGGAATACCCTTTGTATAATCCAAGCGATCAATCGATAGAATCATTTGAACGCCGTCGATACTTTCAACAATTTCCGCTTCTTCTTTTTTAAATTCTTTTGATGTATACTCCTTCGAGAAACGATCATAGTCGATCCCCATAGGAAAAACATCGGCTTTAACCAATCGATCTTCAAAAACAATGTTGTTAAGATTATGTTCATATCCTAGAATACGTCGTACACTACTTAGAAAATGTCGCACATAATCATACGTATGGAAACCAATCAAATCTGCACCTAGTAGACCTTTTAAGATTTCTTCTCGCCATACAAGCATTCGGAAAACTTCATATGAAGGAAACGGTATATGCAAAAAGAAACCAATGCGTACATTGGGGTAAACTTCACGAATCATTTCAGGTAAAAGCATGAGTTGATAATCATGGACCCATATGATATCATCCTCTTCAATACGATCCTTAATTGCATCAAAAAACTTACGATTTACTTGATAGTAAGCATCCCATGTGTCCACGTTATATTCTGCCTTGTTGGAAAAATAATGGAATAGGGGCCATATCGTTTTATTGGAAAATCCATAGTAATAACGGTCAATTTCCTCATTGGATAAAAATACCGGAAGACAATTATAACTTTCTTCTAGTGTTTCTCCAATGGATTCTTTCTCTTTATCTGATGTCCCTTCCTCCGAAACGCCGGGCCATCCTGCCCATAGTCCATTGGATGATTCATGGTAGCTTTTCAGTCCTGTTGCTAAGCCACCGATGCTCTTCGAATACTGAAGTTCATCGTCCTCTTTAGAAACAGTGACGGGTAAACGATTTGATACAAATATTGTTTTACTCATCATCTCACTCCTTACATAAAAAAAAAGCAAATACAATTATAATTTTTTATAGTATATTGTATATATTTATCTTATCCTATACTACATTATCCCTTTATTTACATAAAAAGTCAAATAACTTCTAGATACGCTTCTGAAGTTTTACATATTATTGTCGTTCAGAAACCCATTGACTGATATCTTGAATGACCGCTTCACTCATAGGTGTTTTTATGTTGTACTCTTCAGACGTGCTTAATCCTTCAACCGGCATCATAAGATGGTTTAACGATGGATAAGACTTAAAGGTGGCATTACTCTTATTCACCCACACATGCTTCCATAAATCAAAATCCTCCATCGTTACTTGATAGTCAGCTTCGCCTTGTAATACAAGAACCGGCTCCGCTATAGCTTGGGCATAAACGTCCGGGTTATAGTCTGCATCAGCTCTCCAATATGCCGGATAAGCGCCCAGAATCGGTTGATCATCTGCCGCCTCATCAAGATGAGAAAAAGCATCATTTAACATGTCTATTTCCGCCTGCTCATCTTCTGTGATGACACCATCCACTTTTGCCAAATAGAGCGACTGCAGGGGTAGAAGTGTCCCTAGACTTCGATGATTTCCAGCCAATAGTATATAGCCTCCTATATCACCATCATCTGAGAGCTTTTCATCAATCATCGGAATCAAGTAGCCTCCCATACTATGTCCTAAAATTACAATTGATTGATTGTTAATTCCCTGTTCATCCTGTAGAAAATTCACAGCCGCTAGTACATCCTCTACTGTTTCTTCATAAAAAGTCAGGTTCATATCTGATGCCATGGCTTGTCCATACACATAGGTCCGTTTATCATACCGTAGGGACCCTATGCCTTTAGCAGCCAACCCTTCCGCTATGGATTTAAACGGCTTATTCGGCCCAACCGTTTCATCTCTGTCGCTCGCTCCTGATCCTTGTACCAAAAGTACAACCGGCTTCCCTTCTTCAGGTTTTATATAGATGCCCTCTAATGGATATTGTTGTGTTCCCACTGTTACTTGCGTACCAAGTGTCTCCTCATCCTGAGCCCCTTCATCATTCGCTTCTTGATTATATGGTGTCATATTCAGACCTGCAATAGCATTGTCACCATCAAAGTTGACATTCCACGTTATTGCCCCTTCGCTGTATTGAACATACACATGCCAGATTATATAGCCGCTTTGTTCATCCCTTCCACTTCCTAAAACCTCTTTATAATCCCCATATTTTTCTGAAACACCTGTTGCCAATTGTTCATAAATGTCAACAGATGAAGCATCTTTCATTTGATCCGATAGAGAATAATTCGAATAAGCGTCTTGATAATTTCCTTTGATAATATCCATCACATAGTCAAGCGCTACTTGCTTCAATGCATCCTCTTGTACCTCCTCTTGATTCTCTTCCGATTTATCGCCATCTTCCACCTTCTCATCCCCTTGTGACACCTCTTCATCTGTTGATTGATCTTGACCATTGCTGTTGGCTTGACATCCTGCCAACACCAGAAACATAAAACTTACCATCGTCAACCATTGCCATCCTTTTATTTTACCCATTATTATTCCTCCTTCGTTTAGACTCTATAAGTTATCTTCCATTATAGCACCTCATCTTGTGATGACTATACCTCACGTCTATAACCATCATTTCCATGTCCAGATTGTCTCTTCCAACCAAGTTGCCAACTCTTTAGTCTCTTTTTGGGTTCTCGCCTTTTGATTCAAAGGTATTGCTGAAATGCACTGATAAATATTGCCTTTATTAAGGAGAAGTCCCTTAAGCTGCTCCGCCACATCATAAATCCATTGTTCATCCATCGCATCCGAATAGATGACACATTCGGCAATATAATTGTGGGTCTGATCAAATTCCCAGTGGAATGATACGTGCCCCCAATCAAATCGATGTTCCTCTTGATACACACCTTTGTAGTCTTTACCCATAATCCATGTTGTATCTGAAAATCGGTCTATTTTCCTAGCGATTATATCCTCATCGAATCTATCCTTTTCTATACCTCTTGCCTCGCATCCATAGATCTTTTTGGAGGCAGATTTGAGAGCATCCTTTAATTTAGATATTGTTACGTCACTGTTAAGTTCTTTAAGATTAATTACACGTGATTTCACGGATTTGACACCTTTGCCTTGAAACTTAGAAGGCTTAACTTGAAGGTAATGACTCATCTTTTCTTTGTTCACATCAACGAGTAATGTTCCGTGATGGTACCGTTTATTTTTCGTTCGATAAAAGGCGTTACCGGAAAACTTTCTTCCTTCCGCCAACAAGTCATTTCTTCCTGAAAATTCTGCATTAATTCCTAATGATCGAACGGCCTCAATAATCACCGACAACTGCCGTTGCACATCATAATGTGCATCCGTTGTAATAAAAGTGAAATTCAGATTCCCCAAGTCATGATAGACTGCTCCACCTCCTGAAAGTCGCCTAACTAAAGAGACATTATCCTCGCGCAACCGCTTCATATCACATTCTTGCCATACATTTTGATGACGCCCTATAACGACTGTATTGGCATTTTGCCACAGATATACTATCACTTCATCTTCTTGCACACTCTCTGTCAAATAGGCTTCAATTGCCAGGTTTTTTATAGGCTCTGTTTCCAACCAATCTACAACTGTTAATTTCATTTCTTTGTCCTCCATTTCGTCCCACTCTCATTGCTCAATTTTATATATTATACTAAAGCAGTGCTTATATCCTTGTAAAGTTAATGTTAATTATACTATAATAACAACGTAACCATCCTGATGACCTATAGAAAGAAATATATT
Source organism: Vallitaleaceae bacterium (assembly GCA_965140555.1). Classification (GTDB taxonomy): domain Bacteria; phylum Bacillota; class Clostridia; order Lachnospirales; family Vallitaleaceae; genus UBA1351. The sequence goes on from OZ223259.1 coordinate 1,231,802, forward strand.
ATGAACCCCTTGTTTACAAAACGTGATTTAAAACGACTCATCATCCCATTAATTATTGAACAATTCCTCGTCATTACTGTTGGAATGGCTGACATAATTATGATTTCCAGTGTAGGAGAAAATGCCGTATCCGGCGTTTCCCTCGTTAATACCGTCAACATCTTGTTGATCAATATATTTGCTGCTCTTGCAACGGGCGGTGCTGTTGTTTGTGCACAATATTATGGCAAAGGCGATTTAGCCTCTGCTTCGGAAACAGCCAAACAACTTCTTGTCGTTTCCAGCGTCATCTCCTCTCTTATACTCGCTGTCGTTCTTCTCTTTAGAGGGCCTCTTTTATCCCTTATTTTTGGGAATGTGGATACCGATATTATGGAAAAAGCTTTGATTTATTTCTTGCTTTCAGGATTATCTTACCCCTTTCTAGCTATCTATAATAGTAGCGCTGCACTCTTTCGAGCCATGGGGAATTCCAGAGTCTCCATGATGACCTCGTTATTAATGAACATTATGAATATCGGTGGCAATGCCATCTTTATTTTCGGACTCCATCTAGGGGTAGCCGGTGTTGGTTTATCAACACTTATCTCCCGTTTTATCGCAGCAGGCGTCATGTTATTCCTCATTACTCTGCCTAGAAATCCAATATATATTAACCTAAAAACCCGTTACCATTTCAACTGGTCTCTGGTCAAACAAATTTTCGCCATCGGTATCCCTAACAGTCTGGAAAACAGTATGTTTCAAATTGGGAAAATACTTGTTTTATCCCTTGTTACAACCTTCGGAACGACGGCTATTACCGCCAATGCTGTGAGTAATACCGTTGCCAGTTTCTCCATACTCCCCGGCATAGCAACGGGCTTGGCCCTTATAACTATTGTCGGACAATGTTATGGGGCCGGTGCCTATGACCAAATCATGCTCTATACTAAAAAAATACTCGGCCTAACCTACACCTCTTTAGTTCTTCTAAACATTGTCATCTTCACCTGCGCACCTGTCATTGTTCAAATTTATCATTTAAGTCCGGATACAGCCGCATTGACATTGAAAATCGTCCGCTATCACAGTACCCTTTGCATACTAATATGGCCACTCTCATTCACATTGCCTAATGTGTTAAGAGCAGCCAATGATGCTAAATACACCATGATTGTAGCCATTATATCCATGTGGACATTTCGCATCGGATTCAGTTATATTCTAGGAAGTACCCTTGGTCTAGGTGTTTTTGGAATCTGGGTAGCCATGACAATTGATTGGGGCTTTCGCTCGATTTGTCTCTCCTACCGTTTTCTACGCAAGCGCTGGCTACCCACTCAAAGCACTTGATAACCTCCAAAGCTCAAGCATTCTATACAAAAGGTTTTCCCCATTCCCTTTCATATATTAAACTCAGTCGATCATCACTTTCCTGTTCAAATATCCCTTGATTGTCCTGATTCGCCCAAGGTTCCTCACCAGATAACATAAGACTCTCAAGGGATGCGATTACCTCTCGAGTATGTTCGAATATGCTTTGTTCACTCGCCAATTCAGGGGGTAATTCCACGAGCAAACTTTTACTATATAAACTTGACCATGAAGAAAACGTACCTGAACTTTCTGTGTAGCCACCTTTATATGGTAAATCAAAGGCTTTTGCCAGTTCAGCATTACCAATGGTCAAATCCCACCATCCATGGAAATCCATAATGAATTCCCATTCTTTTGATAAAACTAAATCTCTTAAAGCCTGTGCTTCTGGGGAACTAAAGGGTTCGGCCATCGTTTTATGTCTCTCTAAGGACACATCTGAAACAAAATTATAATCAAAATCACGATTAATATCAATACCTAAGGTTATTTGCGCTCGTCCCGGTCCGTTATTCGTTTCTCCTTCAATTAAGCCATCCGGATTTGCTAAAGGTACAATTGTTATCGCATATTCATAAGGTAAATAAACGCCAAAATAATGGATGAGATTATCTGCCAGATGAACAAGCAATTCACCATCACGATCATAGGCATCTTCATATCCGTGAATAGCAAATACTAATAATACTTCCTTGACCGCTTTAACTTCAGGTCTATATATTTGTGTTGCAACAATCTCTCTTCCCTGTCCTGATTTCCCGATTACAGTGTCTTCACTCTTTATATATCCGGCCGTTGTACAATCCTGTGCATAAACCAACGTATGACTTAATATAAATATACTTGCAATGCTTATCATCAAAAACTTTTTCATAAGGTTACCTCCTTTTCAATTCAATCTGTTCGTTAAACTAAAAATCCGTCATAATTCCATATCTATGAAACCATGACGGTAGTAATCAATCTGTATCTATAACCATTGATTGAATTGATTCAGTTGTCTCTCTTACATTCTTTTAAGTCATATTGACCTCTTTATCTATCACCGTCATTTAAGGCTTAATGTATACTCTATATATACATTGTAACACATTATTATATAATAGTAAATCATTTATAATAACTACTATTATCTAATAATGGCTTTACCATAGGTGATGAACATGCTCTCTTATATATGTATTATATACATCAGATACACCTTGCATTAACACATCGTTTAACGGTTCACCTTCAGAAGCCTCTGTATTTTGAAGCACTTGGTTCGGATTCTTAGCTCCCGGAATCACACAGCTAACGTCTTGATTCATAAGAATCCATCGAAGAGCAAATTGGGCCATGGTCATTCCATCCGGTTTTAATGCCTTTAATCGTTCAACCGCTTCCAAACCAATATCATAAGGAACCCCTGAAAAAGTCTCCCCTTTATCAAAGGCTTCTCCGTGTCGATTAAAATGACGATGATCATCCTGTGCAAAGGTTGTCTTTTTTGTCATCTTTCCGGTTAGCATTCCACTTGCAAGTGGAACCCTGGCAATAACTCCGACTCCCTTCTCCTTTGCTTTAGCAAAAAATTCTTCTTCCGGCTTTAATCGAAACATATTATATATTATTTGAACCGTAGCCAACCTATCATAGTCCATTGCTTGCATGGCTTCCGATACTTTTTCAACACTCACACCATAGTGAGCAATAAGCCCTTCTTTGACCAATGTATCCAATCCATCAAATAATTCTGCTTGGGCATACACCTCTGTCGGCGGACAATGAAGCTGTAGTAAATCGATACGATCTGTCTGCAAATTCTTCAGACTACGTTCAACAAAGCCTCGAATATTATTAATGGTGTACCCAGATGCAATGTGAGGGTCCAAACGACGCCCTGCTTTGGTTGCTATATAGAGTTTATCCTTTTTGCTTGCTGCCAATTGTCCTAAAAGGCGTTCACTTCGCCCATCCCCATATACATCGGCTGTATCAAAAAAATTAATGCCTTGGTCAATGGCTGTTTCTAAAGCTTTCAAACTTGTCTCATCATGCACTTCACCCCAAGTACCACCAATAGCCCAAGAGCCAAAAGATACTTCGGACACTTTATAACCTGTCTTACCTAACTCACGATAATTCATCATTAACCTCCTCAAAATCACTCAATTAATACCTTCTAAGGCTTAACCTCGCCTTAATACTAGTATATCATGAGATTTCAAGTTTTTCGGTTCTACTTTATATCACGAGCCATACGATCAACAAAAGCTACACAACTCGCATCCCCTGTAATATCGCTGTTCGTAACACATCAAATAATCGCTATATATTGTAACTTCCCTGAATCAATCTCGAACATTTGAGAAAAAAAGAACACGATCAACAACGATCGTGTTCTTTATATGAGACTAAAAACTTCAATTTACAGTAATTTATACAATTCTGTGCTTTTCAATAACGCTCCGACGGGAATGTCTTTAAGCGATAGCTTATCCACACCCAAACATGTTTTTGCAGCACTTGCTAACACGCGCACATCATGTTGGCTTGGGAAAACCGGATCTACTTCTTTGCCCAAATCCATAAGTCCATATACGGCCATCATCGCACTTCTTACCGAATATTCTACAGTAAAGACGCAGTCATTTGGAACTTCCGCATATTGACCTAAGAAACCGAAGTTCACGCTACCTTCCGGTATAACATCCGGACGATCACCTTTTACACGTGGCATAAATTGAGATGTAATATAAGGCATCATCGCCGGTATAACATTAACAGTATGGGACATAATTGTATCGATTTGTTTTTCCAATCCCATATGATATAACAATTCAGAGAACATTTCCTTACCGGTACAATCGGATATTGTCTTGTTCACGTAGTCTCCGGGCACATCTAAATTCAACGCATAAGCCCAAAGAACTTTCACATTATCCGGTTGACCAATAAAATGAGGATGTTTCGGTACTACAAAACTCATAAACCATTTGGAATCTTTAATTGTAACAAGACCACCCATACCCGGTTTATCGCCGGTCCACTCATAAATATGAGGGAAGACAATGTCATCATCTTTCAATGTTACTGTAAAGGACAGCCATTTTGTTTTATCCACATCACTACAGAATACTTCCGGACGGCCAAATCCTTCAGCCTTTTTAGCAACCTTTTCCCATACACTAAAGCAGCCTTTGTCATCACTACGATTTAAAGGAGCAGGATGGTTCATATCCCCTCTCGTCGTATTTTGAGTCATGGAACCATTCGTAAATAGAACAAGATCTGTAGGTTCAACGGGTAATGACACTGCCTTGTTATCTTTAGTATAGTGAATGACCGTTGCTGTCTTCTTGTCGCCTTGAATATCAAAGTCGATGTCAGTCACTGTACATCCTGCTTCAAATTGAACCCCATGCTCATCTAACCATGTAATCAATGGAAGAATTAGTGAGTCATATTGATTGAATTCTGTATGCAAGATACCTTCTAATCGATTCATTCCACCGATAAGATGCATAAAGCGTTCCATATAGCGTTTTACTTCTACAACACTATGCCATGGCTCAAATGCAAACATAGACGCCCAGAAGAACCAGAAATTTGTTTCAAATAAACTGTCATCAAAATATTCTTCTATCGTTGTTGCGCCTAATGCTTCCTCTGTCAACATATGCAATTTTCCTAATTCCAAGGCATTGGATTTACTCAACCCAAGACTGGAAAAATCAAGTTTTTGGCCTTGTTTTTCTACTAATCGACAATGAGATTCAATAGGTTCATCCAAATTCAATTGACGAAATTCATCTAATACACTAACCGATTTATCTTTTAATGAAGGAATGAAGCTATAAAGTTCCATAAAGCATTCAAAATGTTCTTCTATTTCTCGACCACCTCTTGCAGAGTAACCGGTCTCAGCGCGTCCGGCTCCGTCCATGGATCCGCCAAACACATCCAACTGTTCCAAAATGTGAATATTAGCACCGGGCATATGTGCATCACGAATCAAAAAAGCTGCAGCTGATAACGAACCGATACCTCCTCCTAAAAGATAGGCTTGTCGTTTATTAATATTCGCAGGTGCTACTGGATTAATTTTTTGATAATTATACATTCTCATTCTTCCTTTCCATAGTAAACTCGAATCTTTCTAAGTAAAACTATAACAGGAGATATGCGTATCAACAATGAACAGTGTTTCTAAGTGTGTAAAAATGACACAAATCCTTTAAATTGTGTCATTTTTACCATAACGTCTAAATAATGTGACTAAACTTCCCTCCAACATTTTATCAATGCGATTGGCAAAGCTTTCCGGTGTTTCTCTAAGACCATCTTTAAGCCACGCTATGAATAGTCCGACTAATGCATTGGCATAAAAATCTGTCATCTCTTCCTTTAGTGCTTCATTTGGGCATACCATCCCTTCAATATCCTGTAACACACCACGAACGAGATGCGCAAAAACCTGATACAAAAAATCTTCCAAATGTTCTCGCCCTAAGGACTTATATGTATTCATACATAAGGTTCGATTATTCAGCGTGTATCGTAAGACCTGCATAATTCCCTCTTTCCAAGAATCCAAGTGAGAATAAGCATCTAAATCTTCAATAATCTCATTATTATAAATCCATCCAAGTAAATCATAGATATCTTTAAAATGGTTGTAAAATGTATGTCGCGTCATGTGACACGCATCTGTTATTTCCTGTATACGTATTTTATTAATCGGTTTTTCTTGCATAATTTCTTTTAATGCTTGTGCCAATGCCTTTTCTGTAATATATGAAGCTGCCATTTTCATTATTTCCTTTCTAATATATTCCCTATTTTATTACAATTATAACAAAGTTTTATAAGGAAAACTATGAACATCTTGACAGTACGAGTAAAAATAGGTATCGTTAATACAGCGTACCTATAGACCTATAAAAAATTAAATGTAAAGGAAATAAAACTATGATTATTGAACTTTTTAAAGTTATTATCCTAGGAATCGTAGAAGGGATAACCGAATGGTTACCGGTCAGTAGTACAGGACATATGATTTTGGTAGAAGAATTCATTAAAATGGACGTCAGCCCTGAATTTATGGAATTCTTTCGAGTTTTTATTCAACTAGGGGCCATTATGGCCGTTGTTGTTCTATTCTTCCCGAAACTGCTTCCATTCAGTTTTTCTAAGCAAGAGCCTTTTATAAAGAAAGATACCTTTAGCTTGTGGTTCAAGATTGTTGTGGCTTGTATTCCTGCTGCACTGATCGGTATCCCTTTTGATGATTGGATTGACAAGGTGTTTTACAACTATATAACCGTTGCCGTCACCCTCATCTTATATGGTATTGCTTTTATCGTTATTGAGAACAAGCATAAAAATCACATACCAAGTATTACATCTTTGACGGACATTACCTACAAGACAGCTTTTATTATCGGTCTGTTCCAACTTTTAGCACTCATTCCGGGTACGTCACGGTCAGGTGCAACGATTATAGGTGCTATACTCATCGGTACTTCTCGAACCATTGCCGCAGAGTTCACCTTCTTTCTTGCTATTCCCGTTATGTTTGGTGCCAGTTTAGTCAAACTCATCAAATTCGGTTTCATTTTCACACAAACTGAACTGATTCTTCTTATTACCGGAACAGCCACCGCATTTATTATTTCTATTATTGCCATTAAATTCTTATTGCATTATATTAAGAAGAACGATTTCAAAGCATTTGGATATTACCGCATTGTATTAGGCATCATTGTTCTTCTCTATTTTCTCATCTAGCATATTAAAACGAGGCTGACTTACAGCCTCGTTTTTTTACTTTACACAATCTATTTATTGTGTGTATGAAGAGGGTCCGAAGACATCAAATTGTCGTTTTAGCCATTCAAGGCTTAGCATCATCCAATGTTCACAATGAGGATCTATGTGATTCGTCGTATAATTCGCCAAGGCCAAACCATGCGGTCCCTTATCAAAAATATGGCCTTCAAACTCCACCTTATGGCGCTGTAACTCCAACATGAACATTAGAGTATTCTCCACAGGAACAGCGCCATCGTCTGCCGTATGCCAAATAAACGTGGGCGGCGTGGTCGCATCCACACGCTTTTCCAAGGAATAAAAAGCAGCCGTTTCATCATCTGTTAAGGAACCGGACAATTGTGTAAAGGAGCCTCGATGGGCAAACTCTCCCGAACTCAGCACCGGATAACTCAGAATCATTCCATCGGGCTTATATCGATCATCTTTATAGCCTAAGGATTCCATAAGTAGCGGTTCATTCCATAATGTTCCCAGTCCGGCTGCCAAATGGCCTCCTGCCGAAAATCCAATAACAAAATATTGATGGTCAACAATATGAAATCGTGCCGCATTCTCCTTGAGCCATTTCATAGCTAAAACACCGTCTCTTATGGGTTGTAGTCCTAAGGGATTGCCCCCTTCTTCACAGACGCTATAGGATAAAACCGCCGCATGGTAACCTTTATTATGATAAGCTAATGCTATAGGCTCTCCTTCTCTAGCAGATACATAGTTATAGCCTCCACCCGGAATAACCAACATTACGGGCCTATTCTTAATATCTACGACTTCCTGCTGTTCGTGCATATATAGGGTTAAGGTTGCTTTGCTCTCCTCACTTAATTGAATTGTTTCATAATACATAAAAAACACCGCCTTTATCAAGTATATAGTTATTATACTCAAAAAAGCGGTGCTATTCATCGTCTTTTATGCTTTTCTTTCCATTTTATCGTAAATTGTTGCCAATCGTTCGAGTGCTTTTTTCAAGGTGTCATCTTTTTTGGCAAAATGGAACCGAATCATATGATCCACCTCTTCTCGAAAGAAACTTGAGCCCGGAACAGCTGCAACCCCTACTTTCTTGGCTAGGCGTTCACAAAACTCCACATCATTGTCGCGTTGGAACTCTGATATATCTACCATAACATAATACGCACCTTGAGGTTCATAATAGGTCAGCCCAATCGCATCTAATCCGGATAAAAACAACTCCTTCTTGCGTGTGTAATTGCTATTAAGTGTCTCATAATACTCTTCAGGCATAGTTAATCCGGCTACTGCTGCCTCCATAAGGGGTGCCGCTGCACCGACGGTTAAGAAATCATGGACCTTCTTAATACGTTCCATTACCTCTTCAGGACCGATAACATAACCCAGTCGCCATCCTGTTATAGAATAGGTCTTCGATAAAGAGCTACAGGAAATCGTACGTTCCCGCATATCCGGTAGAGAGGCCATATAGGTATGCACATAAGGCGCATAGACGATATGTTCATACACTTCATCGGTAATAATATAGGCGTCGTATTGACGAGCCAATTCACCGATTATTGTTAATTCTTCCCGTGTGAACACCTTCCCACAAGGATTACTTGGATTACATAGAATCAACGCTTTTGCCCCTTGCTTGAAAGCTTCTTCCACATCCTCTTCTGAAAAACTGAAAGAAGGGGGTGTTAAGGGAATATAAATCGGTTTGGCACCTGTTAGAATAGCATCTGCACCATAATTCTCGTAAAAAGGTGAAAAAATCGCTACATAATCTCCGGGGTCAACCACAGCCATCATAGCAGCCATCATCGCCTCCGTACTTCCACATGTTATGACCACCTCTGTCTCCGGATTAATGGTCCATCCCATTCTGGGACTTTGTTTTTCTGCCAGAGCCTGTCTGAAATTTTCCGCTCCCCAAGTGGTCGCATATTGATGTGGTCCCTCAACCGCTACGTCGACTAATCGATTCGTCAATGCCTTAGGGGGATCAAAATCCGGAAATCCCTGAGATAAATTAATCGCTCCGTATTGATTACTAACACGGCTCATCCGTCGGATGACTGAGTCAGTAAATTGTGCTGTTCGTTGACTAAGTGCTTTCATTCAACATACCTCCTATTGCCATGCAGGTACATAAGACCCTTTAAACGTATCGTTGAACACATCGATAACTTCCTGAGATTGATACACCTCAACAATTCTTTTATACACCGGATTATCCACATCTGCCTTACGAGCTGCAATAAGGTTTACATAGTTTTTGCCTGAGTAAAATGCTACATTGTCTTGAAAAATAGCATCCTCACCGGGCGTTAATCCATTGTCCATTGCATAATTCCCATTAATAACGGCTGCTGCAACATCCGGCATCAAAGCATAGACATTGGCAGCATCCACTTCAACCAATTCAAGATTTAACGGATTCTCTACAATATCCGTTAATTCAGGTGTATCACCGGCTTCCGGGTCTAACGTCAATAAGCCTGCTCCTTCAATGACTTTAAGAGCACGTCCTTCATTCGTCACATCATTTGGCAATGCAATTTTATCCCCTTCGGAAATTGCATCAACAGAGTCTACATTGACAGAATAGATATTCATGGCTGAGATAAATGTGTCCCCAATGGCTTCAAGTTCATAACCATTGTCTGCAATTTCATTATTAAAGTAGGCATAATGTTGAAATGCATTCAAATCTGTTTCCCCATCATTTAATGCACGATTGGGTATCGCATATTCACTAAAGCTGATGAGCTCAATATCAACACCTTCTTCAGCCATTGTTGCAATAACAGGATCCCACATTTCGTTTGCCTCTCCTACAACACCGATTGTCACTTTGTTCCTATCATTATCAGAACCCTTATCTGCACCGCACCCAATAACAGCCACTGCTGTTAATACCGTTACTATAGCTAAAATCCAATTTTTCTTCATAATTATATCTCCTTCACTGTTCTTTAAATTTATTATTCAATGCATAAGATCTTCTTATTTCCCTATTGCACGAATGACATCATTATAGTTTTGTTTCATCGTGTCACATGACGCATGGAATTGATGTTCTTCTTCTTTGGTCATATTCAATTCTATAATCCCTTTGACACCGTCAATACCTAGAATAGTCGGAACAGAAGCATACACGTCTGTTACCCCATATTCACCCTGTAATAAGACTGAAATCGGTAAAATTTTGTTCTCATCCGCAAAAATTGCCCGAACAACCTCGGCACAGGTTGCTCCGATTCCAAATTCTGTCGATCCTTTGCCGCCTAATATATCCCAGCCTGTTTTTTTGGCACGTCGTGCGATATCTTCCAAGTCTAAATCCCCGTAAGTTTCCGGTTGTTCTTTCATCAACTCCAGTAAAGGTTTCCCACCAATCGTTACGGTTGACCATGGGACCATTTGACTTTCCCCATGTTCCCCTAATGCATAAGCATAAATTGATTTTTGATCAATCCCGATTTCATCGGCTATGGCACGTCGAAGTCTTGCCGAATCTAATGTTGTACTCGTCGATATTAATTTATGTGCAGGGTATTGTAAGCGCGTTTGAAGATAATGCGCAACCACATCGGCAGGATTCGAAATACTTACAATAAAGCCGTCAAAGTCCGTCTGATTAATATGGTCAATAATATCTTCCAACACATCCACTGTTTGATTTAATGTATCCATTCGTGTCTGACCTTTATTCATATCCGGTAAAGGACCGGCTGCTACAACCAATAAATGTGCATCCTGTAAGTCATCATAATTACCGGCTCGAACTTGAACCCGTTGAGGAAGGTATACTGTTGCATCATAAATATCTGTTGCTTGTGCTTTCGCCTTTTCTATATCCACGTCAATATATACAATGGTTTCTGCAAGTCCTTGTGTTGCTAAACTATACCCTACATGTGACCCTACATGACCTGCTCCGATAATAACAACTTTTCTTGGTCTTAATATCATAGTCTTCCTCCTTGTAACACCTTAATGTTTTGTCTTTTTCGCAATAATGTTTCCGAGTTGCTGTATCAAACTAACTAGAACCACCAATACGATAACTACTGTATAGGTAACATCTAGCTGATTGCGTTGATGTCCGAACCGTATGGCAAAGTCACCAAGCCCGCCGGCCCCTACCGCTCCTGCCATGGCAGTAAGTCCTATTAATGAAATAGCTGTTATAGTTGTTCCTCTGGCAATGGCCGGAATAGACTCTTTCAAATATACACCGGTGATGATTTGCCAAGGGCTAAGACCCATGGCTTGTGCTGCTTCAATAATACCGTTATCTAACTCCAATAATGCCGACTCGATTTGTCTGGAGAAGAAGGGTACCGTTCCGAAAATCAACGGAATGATAGCACCTTTGACACCTATAGCCGTTCCCGCAATTGCGCGCGTTAACGGAATGAGTGCTGCCAACAAAATAATAAATGGGATGGAGCGGAAAAAGTTCACCACTTTGTCCGTTATGTGGAAAATCACCGGTTGATTCAATATTCCCCTAGGTCGCGTCACCACCAATATGATTCCAAATAACAACCCGAGAACAAAGGAAATACTCCCTGACCACCCAAGCATGAGCAGTGTTTCAAACACGCTTTCATAAAACTCCGGTAATTTATTCATAATATTCGGTAAGAATTGTTCAAGTATTTCTTTCATCGATAATAACCTCCACTCCAACATTTTTATTCTTCAAGTACTCGATTCCGGCTTCTATATCTTCCGGTCTCCCGCGCACAATGGACACCAAACCACCTATGGGATGTTCCCCAATCAATTCAATATTTCCAAAAATGATATTGATATCCAAATTAAATTGTCGAGACAATCTAGATACTAAGGCTTCCGAAGCATTCCGCTCCAAATACCGGAACTTAAGGATACACTCCCCCGGTTTTAATTGAACCAGAGGCACCTTATCTTCTATGAGTTGATTAATCTTGGATAGATTTCCGGTATGATCAACAAATTCCTGCGTAATAGATGCTGTAGGTTTTGAGAATATTTGAAAAACATCCCCTTCTTCAACAACTTTACCCTCTTCCATAACGATAACATGATTACAAATTTCCTTAACCACTTGCATCTCATGTGTAATCACGACAATCGTGATATTTAACCGACGATTCACTTCTTGTAACAACTTCAAAATTGATGTTGTTGTTTGAGGATCCAGAGCACTCGTGGATTCATCACTAAGGAGAACATCCGGATCATTCGCTAAGGCTCTCGCTATAGCTACACGCTGTTTTTGTCCACCACTTAACTGGGATGGGTAAGCTTCTGCCTTATCTGTCAAGCCGACAAGGTCTAATAGGTCATTGACCTTCTTCTTGATATCTCCTTTACTTTTACCCGAATGTTTTAAAGGATATGCAATGTTTTGCTCTACTGTTCGTGATGCAAATAAATTAAATTGCTGAAATATCATTCCGATTTTTGTCCGTTTCCTACGTAACTCTTTTTCATTCAGTGCTGTTAATTCCGTGTCTTCCAGAAAAACTTTCCCTTCTGTCGGTCTTTCCAGAAGATTAATACATCGAACCAGTGTTGATTTCCCTGCACCGGAAAATCCGATGATACCACAGATGCTACCCTTTTTTATTTCAAAAGACACGTGATCAACAGCTTTGACCAACGTACCGTCTACATCGAATTCTTTTGTCACATTCTCAAAACGAATCATATCAAACCTCCATATTTTCACTTAGAAAAACTATATTAGTACACTAGTACATAAAAAAAAGCAGTAGGTACATGAATGTACCTACTGCTACTTGTTATCGATTGAATCAACTCAAGTCAGGAACATGATATGCACTCAAATAGGCCGCTATTTCATTTTTACTCATGAAACAACAGCTGCACATCATCATATCAAGTTGTTGGATAATACTGTCTTTGAGGCTTGGCATCATGTTCTCCTTTCCCGATGGTTCACATCGTATATCGTTCTTATCATTTGGCATTAAATTGACAATGCTTATATGTTTAATATGATTTTATATGTTTTTCAGAAAAAGTCAAGGCATTTTTATGATTTTCTAAAATTCATCGTTTTGTTTATAGATTTTCTAGTACCCATACCTCATAGGCTTCCATCTTCTTGATACCTTCCATAACTTCTTCATTCTCTATGTTTCTCAAGGGTTTGGGTATATTGACCGATACCTCTTCATCCTTAAAATTCATTAAGAAGTAGAATTGATGATTTTCATCGTATCGTGTGGTCAAACTTACGCCTTGAGGTAATTCCATTGACAGTGGATTCGTTATATCAAGTATTGATAAAAGATTTGTATAGAACGCTTTTTCAAAATCCTCATGATTACGGAATGCTATATAATAGGCATTCCCTTCTCCGAATTTATTTCTCGTAAGGGCCGGATAGCCAGCATAAAAGTCATCCGTATAGGTACCTAAAACCTCTGCTGTCTCTGTATGAATTAAGTCACACAACTCATGTACCGCATACGTTTTATCCATAAGTCCGTCCATTGTTAACCTAACTGAATTGCTATCTTCTTCATGCAACGCGTCCGTTTCCTCGCACCAAATGCCTAAAAGCTTTCGTAAAGGTCCCGGAAAGCCGCCCATAAAGCACAAGTCATTCTCATTGACCATCCCTGTCATATAGGTACAGACGAAGGTCCCTCCTTTTTCCACAAATGTTTCTATGCGATCTACCACTTCAGGTTTTAGGAGATAAAGCATTGGTGCAATTATTAATTGATAGTCTTCAAAGGACTCCTCCATATCAATGACATCTGTGGATATACCAAGTTCCCATAATGGCTTATAATGGGACATTACTGTTTTGAGATACTCTTTCTTATCATTGTTAAATCCACGAATATCATCAATGGCCCAACGATTTTCCCAGTCATAGAGCACTGCCACCTTCGATTTTACCGACGTTCCGATAACCGTATCCATCTTGCTCAACGTCGCACCTACTTGGGCAACATCCTTGAAAACTCGCGTATGTTCATGCCCTACATGATCAATAACAGCTCCATGAAACTTCTCAACGGATCCTCGACTTTTACGCCATTGGAAATACTGCACCGTATCCGCACCATGTGCCACTGCCTGTAGGGATGCTAATCGATGCATTCCGGGACGTTTAAGTTTTGAAACCGGCAACCAATTCGTAACACTTGGTGTACTTTCCATTAGCATAAAAGGCTTTCCTTGTTTAAGTGATCGGTTCATATCATGAATCATGGCTATGGATGCGCCTACGGCTTCATCACCTAGAGGGCTGTGCCATGCCGGATAATTATCCCATGAAACAACATCTAGATGCTTGGCCATTTTCCAATAATCGAGACCCGGATACGTCCCCATAAAATTCGTGGTAATAGGAATATTCGGTGTAATGCGTTTAAGGGGTTCCATTTCGTTAAGCATATATTCTGTCATTTGATGGGTAACAAAACGTTTCCAATCCAGATTCAAGCCGTGAACCGATTGTTCTCCAATTGGAGAGGGGGATTCGATATCCTCAAAGCTACGGTACGTATGACTCCAAAAGCTCGTCCACCATTGTCTGTTCAATAAGTTAATATCATTCTTGTACTTTACCCTCAGCCAATCTCTAAATGCCTCTTGGCATAATTCACAATGGCATTCGCCACCAAATTCATTCGATATATGCCATACAATCAGAGCCGGATGGTCTTTATAACGATTCGCCAATGCTTCATTCATCTTACGGGTTAATCGCCGATACTGGGGAGATGTATAACAATGATTATGTCGCTCTCCATGAAGATGTCTGCGTCTTGTTGCATCTACGCGCAAAACCTCCGGATAGTTTTTGGATATCCAAATCGGACGTGCCCCACTTGGCGTTGCCAAAACAGCATATTTCCCCGTTTCTGCCATACGATCCATGATCGCATCCATCCAGTCGAAGGTATATTGATCCTCTTCCGGTTCTAAACTCATCCATGAAAAAATACCGATGGACATCGTATTACATTTTGCAATGTCCATCATTCTGAAATCTTCTTCTATTATCTTTTTATCGTGTAACCATTGATCCGGATTGTAATCTGCTCCATGGAGCATATGAGATACCTTTGGGTTAATGGGTCCATAATTCATCTTTACATCTTCCTTTCTTCAACCTATACTATAACTATACTGACATTATATTACTCAACTAATCCCCATTCAATATGAGTATTTTGTTGTGACTATAACTATTTTGTTATTTTGGAGGATGTACTATGTTTTTTTCCATTATTACGGAGCAAGATTGCTTACTTCCCCTATATATTACCGGGATGGGTATCCAATCGACTCAAGAAGATATTTCTCGACCTTCCGGATTGCCTGATTATCAATGGCTCTTTACAACCCATGGCAGTGGTATCGTATGCTTTGGGGATAAATCGTATACGATTCATGAAGGCATGGGATTTTACTTTCGAACGCATATTCCTCATAGCTATCATGCCCTTGATGGTCGTTGGGAAACCTATTGGGTTATCTTTAACGGAACTTTTGCCGATTCGCTTTTTCAACGTCTTGATTTTGGGGACTATGGAACTTTTGAATTTCCAAGGACACAACTTGCTTCTATGATTCACGACTTCTCTCGAACACTCCGTCGATTACAAGATGATTCTATGGATGGCATCTTAACAACAGGAAGTTACATTTATGACCAACTTATTACTACCAAAAAACACATACTAACATCTTCCCTTTCCCATACTTCAGGAAATAATGAAGACGCCTTTATTCACCTACTGGATTATATGGCATACAATTATAAACGTGATCTTTCACTCAATGAACTCGCTTCCCTTCTCTCTATTACCCCCTCGCACCTTTGTAAATTGTTCAAAAAAAGGATGGGGGTAACCCCCATCCAGTATCTCATTCGTATTCGGTTACAAGAAGCCAAAAAACAGCTTCTTCTCCAGCCGGATACCCCAATTCGAGAGATTGCTTACGCCGTTGGGTATCCGGATACGAGTTATTTTACGAAGATTTTTAAACACCAAGAATCGATGACTCCTTCAATGTTTCGCCATCTCCACGGTAAACATTAACCGTCACTCCGCTTCAAAACGGATTAAATTCTTCCAAATGTTAATTTCACGTAATCCGGCCTCAACAGATTCCGAACCATGGACTGCATTGCTGCCTTTATCGATGCCGTACATATATCTTATGGTACCGGGTCTTGCTTGACTTGGGTCTGTCGCACCATTAATTTCCCGAACAATCGATACGACATTTTCTCCTTCTAATACCAATACTTCTATAGGAGAAGACATCATATACTGAAGCAGTTCCTCAAAAAAAGGCTTTCCCTTAAGAGCTTCATAATGCTGTTCCAATACTTCTCTGGTTGCCACAACACGGTGGGCATGGATAATATCTAACCGATTGGCTTCATAGATTGATATTATCCTTCCCACAAGGCGCTTACCCATTGCATCCGGTTTTATGATTACCAATGTACGTTCCATTATACAACCTCCATTAATCGATTTTTAATATCAGTTCTAGAATACGTTTTACACAAATCGCCATATCCTCTCGTGATAGTAGTCCCTTATCACGAGCCTCTAGTAAACGTTCCGGATAACCGCATCCCATCTTTACATCATTACCGGCTAATGTTTCTTTATAATGTTCTCCACATGTCCACCAATCTGTTGTAATCATACCGCTAAAGCCCCATTCATCCCGTAAAATGCCTTGCAGTAATTCCTTATTTTCAGATGCCCGATGCCCGTTAATAATATTATAGGATGTCATAATACTCCATGGTCTTGCCTGTTTTACGATAATTTCGAAAGGCTTTAGATAAATTTCTCTTGCTGCTCGTTCCGACACACGCGAGTCACTATTCTTACGGTTGGTCTCTTTATTATTCAGAGCAAAATGCTTCACTGTTGCTGCAATATGTTGAGACTGAATACCTTTTACCATGGCTGCAGCCATATATCCTGTCAAGTATGGGTCTTCCGAGTAATATTCAAAGTTACGTCCACACAAAGGACTACGATGAATGTTTACTGCCGGTGTCAACCATACACCAATGTTATTCTCTTTGACTTCCTTAGCTCCTGCTTCTCCCACACGATAGACAAGGGCTTCGTTCCATGAGCACGCAAGAAGCGTTGAACACGGCCATGCCGTCGTATAAACACTACATTCAGGGGCAATTCTTAATCCGGCAGGTCCGTCTGCTGTCATAATATTGGGTATGGCCAGTTCTGCCATATTGCCATAACCAAAGGTATTGGCTACGCCTCTATTCGGTTGTCCTCCTAACAAGTGTGCCAACTCTTCATCCTTCAGCTGCTCAATAAATGCATCCAAACTTATACGGCCCTCTGCAACCTCATCAAAGGTATGCATCCCTGATTTAAAGGGTTCTTTCCACAACTGGTAGGGAGAACGCCCCACATCTTTCGGTGCAAACCCTTCCATTTCTTCTGCTGTAAGAGGAACTAGCTCATTGGCATTCGGATCATTACCTTCTTGTTGCTCCAAAGCTTCATATGTTCCGTCTGCAAGCATGCGCTTTGGCAATTGAGTCGGAGCCATCTTACGTTCAAGTTTCTCAACAATGGTCGTTTCTTCCAACTCCATCACATTCTCAACACAGTCACCATCCGATACTGAACTTCCGATATACAGATGATAGGCTCCTTGTTCCAAAACATAGGAAGAAGCACTGATTCTTCCAACATCATCATAGGAGGCCAAATCTGTCAAGGAAATCTCTATGACGACGCGTTGTGTTTCCCCTTCTTTAAGCTCTCGTGTCTTGGCAAAACCTATGAGACTTTTCTTCGCTTTTCCTAAAAGTCCCATGGGGGCTTCACCGTATACCTGAACGACATCTTTCCCCGGATAATTACCTGTATTGGTCACATCAACTTGGATACATACTTGCCACTCATCCCGAAGGATAGATACGATATTTCTTGAAAATGTCGTATAGGACAGACCAAAGCCAAAAGGATAATTGACTTTATCTCTTGCCCCATCAATGGTTTCAAAATAGCGATAGCCAACATAGATGTCTTCCGTATAGTTGACATAATGCTCGGATTCATGAAAATCGGATGTTGACGGATAATCATCAAGATGTTTGGCAAAGGTATCGGATAAATGACCTGACGGATTCCCAAAACCACATAGAAGCTCTGCTGCTGCATTGCCGCCTTCCATTCCGCCTTGCCATGCCATAAGTACACTTTGAATAGACGAATCATGGGCAAACCATTGTGAATCTACCATTCCACCTACGTTCATGACAACGATAACGTTTTCGAACCGCTCTTTAACAGCCTCTACCATTGCAGTTTCTGACACGGTCAGATAGAAATCGCCTTTTTCAAACAGCTTGGCTGATGCCTTTGCTAATGCATCTTCGTGTTCCCATAAATTTTGATTTTCTGACTCTGCAACACTTTTACGGTCCCATCCTTCACCTGAAAATCTTGAAATACTTATGATTGCTGTATCTGCATACCCACTTGCCTTATCAAACAATTCTTCTGATACTTCAGGCTCTACCGTCATACCGGGGACGGCTCCGCCTGCATATTGACGTTGAACATCCTTTCTATAATAATCCGCTAAAGGTTCATAAACGTCAATATAGCCATGTAGGCGCTTTATTCCGTCATAAAGATTGGTTATATAGGAAACCGTCACATCACCGCTTCCACCGCCACCTTTAACATAATCAAAGGTTCCTTTACCAAACAACGCAACTCGTGTTCCTTGATGTAGTGGTAAAGTCTCCTTTTCATTTTTTAATAATACCATGCCTTCTTTAGCTGCCTCTCTCGCCAATGAACGATGGGCATCGGATGCTGTTACTTTGTTTCCATCTCCCCCCAATGGAATATTCGGTTGATATCTTGCACGTGTCCATTTTTTCATACTTAACCTCCTAAGTCTATCCTACAAATGTCTCCATATACTAACTTAGGATAAAAAACGACTAACGTCAACACCTTTTTGATGGTATAATAAATTGAATACTAAAACCATTGACATAAGGAGCTTTCTATGACAAATCAATTCCAATATTGTATTATGAGTGTTACGCTTTTTTCTATAACTATGTATGTCATTATTCTCTATAATCATATACAATTTGATATTCAACAACTTTCTCAACTTATTAGCTCAATGACAAATGTCTCTCTTTTTTGCGTTTATTTTGCCATTGTCCTCGTTTTCAAGGGCCTTATCCAACTTAAATTCCATACGCTATTTAACAACTCAGCCCTTATGGGACTGTTCCTATTAACAGCGCTAAGCCTGATCTTATTTTTGGCCTTTGTCTTTATATGGTACTTACCGACGCGTATCCTCCTTACCAAGAAAGACTATATTCGAGCACTACTTACTGGTGCTTTAGCCTTATTTATGCCCTTAAAACCTATTCGCTACTTTTATTACATATTAGTCATCTGCTTTTTTGTTATCTCTATACTTTTTGTTGTTCGAGCTCTTCACTACAAAAAAAAGGCCCAGAATACGGGTCTTATCTATATAGGGGCCGGTTCTGTAGGCATTTCCTTCTGCGCTGTTTTATCCGTGCTTTTTGATACATATTACCTCAATTTATTCAATCAAGCGATTATGACTTTTGTTTTACTGGGTTGCTTTTTATATTTTTCGCATAACTTCAATCGAGAAGCTCAGGCGGGCACCCATCGTCTACAACAACTGGCCATTACGGATGCTGTCACAGGTATTCGTAATCAAAATGCTTTTGAACTCGACTTATCCGAATTATCATTTGCTTATCTGTGTATGTTTAATATCAACCATTTTATGGGCTATAACAATCTATTGGGCTTTGAACGCGGAAATGAACTCCTTCGTGATATTGCCACCACTGTCAACAACTTGCTCCCGGACTCTATTCGAATCTACCGACATTACGCCGATAAATTCATCCTACTATCCACTAGCTCGCATGTCGACGTTATCCTCGATATTATTCAAGTGATTAATACGACTTTTGAACAGAAAAGTTTTCAAGGAATTACGATCTCTGCTTATTACGGCATCTATCATTGGCATCCTAATAGGGATTCTGATGAAGACGGTGCCGCAAGTCACGCTATTACTGCTTTAGAAATCGCCTCGTCTATAGCTAAGGAACGCACGCCTCAACTCTACGAATATCAAAAAGAGGATTATCATTACTATATTCATGAAACCGAGATGGAAATTCAGCTAAAGCATGCAATACAAAATCGTACCTTTGAGCTGTACTATCAACCTCAAGTCCATCATAAGGCTCCTCACGACATCTGCTCATTTGAAGCCCTTATACGATGGAAATACAATGGAAAGTGGATAGCACCGGACCATTTCCTTCCCATTGTAGAAAAAAACGGCTGGATGCATACCCTGACATCTTTTGTCATTGATCAGGCAATGTATGATATTACTCGCTATGACCTATTTAATGATAAGAAAGTTGCGATTAATCTATCTGCCGATCAACTGGTTGATGCCGCTTTAATTGAAACGATTGAAAATGCTGTACGACGCTTAAGGATATCTCCTTCTTCAATAATCTTTGAAATTACCGAAACCTCTCTGTTCAATGATGTAGAAAAAGTAAGTACCACTTTACACCATCTTAAAGAACTGGGATTCGAAATATCCCTTGATGACTTTGGCGCCGGCTATTCATCCATTTATCGCTTTGCAACTTTAGATATTGATGAAGTCAAATTTGATAAGGTATTTACTCATGATCTTTCTGATGAGAAAATATATATCACCCTTCAAAAATCAGCCGAATTATTTAAGAGTTTTAATCTACGATTGGTTCTCGAGGGTATTGAAACCCCTGAACAGCTTCAGGCAATCAGCCAAATCCCCATCGATGTATTGCAAGGCTATTACTTCTATCGACCTATGCCGATAAAGGAGCTTATCGCCTTAACCTCCTCTAACTAGGCTTCATTCGATACGAGCTCAATACCTACTAGGCGCATAAGATGTTTTGCATTGGTTGTACGACTTCGTCCTTCTCGAATTCTATAATCAAAACGAATGGTATCTTCCTCATATTCTTCTGTAAAGTGTTTGTTCACCATTACCTTCGGGTACTTATCCACTAAGTCACATAATTCAAAGTCATGGGTTGACATTAAGCCTCGCACCCATGGCTTATTTAAATTGAGAAGAACACTTTTGGCACCAATAATGCGGTCTACTGAATTTGTACCTCTGAAGATTTCATCAATGAGATATATCATCGGTTTTTCATCTTTCGATGCTTCAATAATCATCTTAATCCGCAAAAGCTCCGCATGGAAAGTGGATATACCTTCTAGCAAATTATCATTGATACGCATGGATGTATAGATCCCCATACAGGACAGCTGCATCGCCTTTCCCATAATTGGGGCACCACAATAGGCCAGCACCATATTAATTCCTATCGTTCGAAGATAGGTGGTTTTACCGGACATATTCGATCCTGTAATGACTGTATAATATGCATCCATATGTACCGGATTAAGTACCGTCTCTTCCGAGTTAAGCAAAGGATGTCCCAACTCTTGGGCTTCTATTTCCTGTTGTCCTTCAACAATCGTCGGATACGTCCAATCCGGATGGATTTGTCCGATAACAGATAAGCTCATGAGAGCTTCTATGTCCCCGATAACCTCCATCCAAACACCAAGGGAAGACTTATATTTTTTTTCCCAAAGCTCCATGGCATAGGATAGATTAAGGTCCCATTGTAGGAAGCTATTAAGCAAAAGATAAATCACCGGATTATGGCTTAAGTCCACACTATAGCCTATCCGCTGAATCTGCTTAATCGCCTTTGTTGACTGTATCCCTTCTTTTGTCATCTTCTCCATAAGTTCACTTAAAAGTCGGGATTCAAAAGGTTCTTCTTCTAACAATTGTAGACGTCGCATATAATGTTCTAACCCTTTTTGTATCGAATCAATATCGCCAAGTCCGTCACTGTACGCTTTACCTACTCTACCGATAATTAACTGCACTATAAAAAGAATACCCGGAATTATCGGGTCTATGACGTCAAGTACTCCTCCCAAAAGACTTAAGATGAATCCAATACTTGTGATAAGACCTAATCGATGAATCCATTTTAATGACACAATGGATGTCTCTCTTGTTTGGGATGTCATATACTTATCTAGGGCTCTTTTTTTATAACGCCCGTTTTGACTTTTCTCTCCTTCTGTTTGAAAAGCAACACTAAAGTCAACGTGGGTTGCTAATTCCTGTACTGCTTCTTGACGTTTATCCACATCCAGCTTGTTATACATGGGGTTTGTCAACAATGTTGCCAGTGCTTTTCTACCTTTTTGAGTATAAGCAACGCTTATCCATTGATATAGGGACTGTTCACCAAAAATATCCAAATCCCCGGCATATGGGTGATCCGCTGTCAAGAATTCTTCGCCCTTATCATGCATCTTTTCCCACTGTCTGTCTCGTCTATTGATATATCGTTGGAGTACTTTTATTTTACACTGAAGAGCTTCTATCTCTTCTTTTATCTTGTTATACCATACAACGAGTCCCAAGAAGGTTCCTATTGTCACAAAAACAAGCAGTATGCCTAAACCTATCTGATTGCCGGTAAAGCATACTGCTGCTAATATGCCTCCTAGAAGAAAACTCCCAAGTCGCATCCACATAACACGTTGGAGCAACCGGTTTTCTGAAACAAGCACATATTCTATTTTACTACGTTCTTTTAAAAAATCATAAGGTTTCATTATCCACTCCTGTATCCCTGTCTGTCTTCTTCAGTCAACTATATTATCTTTATCATTGTCTATGATACAGGAAAGCTTCTACAAAATCTATTAATGTTTTATTAATGTTCTATCTAATTATACCATTCGAATGCCGGGTAATAGCGAAGGACAACTTTGCCTACTAAATCTTTCCGTTTGATAAACGTATCTTCCCAAAAACGTGCATCAAGGCTTCTCTCTCGATTATCACCCAAGAAAAAATACCCATCTTCAGGCACATCATAGGGTCCGAAATCGCGTGTATCCTCTTCCGTATTCAAATAAGGTTCATCTAAGTCTTCTCCATTGATAGTTACGATACCTTCGTGAATTTCAATGTGATCTCCCGGAACACCTATAAGACGTTTCACATAAGACTTATCATGATCTTCATGGGATATAAAAATAATAATATCGCCTCGTTGCGGTTCATTAAATGTATACGCCAATCGATTGGCAATGAGTCGATCACCAATATCGATCGTACCAACCATACTCGCCGAAGGTACCCTTGCATTGACAATGACAAAATGACTTAATATAAAGGCTATAAGTAACGCCGGAATAACAATTTTAAGACATTCTGTTATGATTTTTTTCATTTCTGCCTCCAAATAACAGTCTCCGGATGGCGCTTGGGTACATGATGTACGTCATTAGCATCACGATAATAAGCGATACCGTCAGCTTCATTATAGATGTCTAATTCCACCTTCTCAGCAGGTTCTCCTAATGCCAACAATAATAAGGGTTCTAAGTGTTCCGGTAACTGAAGAACCTCTTTAACCCTCTTTTTATTAAAGGCGCCGATCATACAACATCCCAATCCGATGGATGCTGCTCCAAGCTGTATACTCTGTGCTGCAATTCCATGGTCAACACCTGGATTTTTTGATAGTGTTGCATCTAGCAAAATCACTAAATATCCCATAGGACGCTCGCCTTCTTTCGGACCGCTCCAATCTTTCAGTGCCCCCGCCCATTTTATAAGAGGAAAGATATCCTGACGCTCTTCTTCCTTCTGAACAATCACATATTTGAGGGGTTGTTTATTGGAACCTGATGGACTATATATACCGCATTCCACCAATTCCTTCAGTGTCTCTTGGGATATGGGATTCTGCTTATATCTCCGAATCGTACGGGCTTGCTTCACTTTTTCTAAAAATTCCATATAAACTCCTCCATTAACTCTTCGAACTATTGTCTGCCTACAACGGTCAAGTGCGGCTTGTGATTTGAAACATCGAATACTTCAAAACATTGCTCCGGAATATCCCAGTCTTTCTCAAATTGTTCCAAGCACTCCATGACAAAAGACAATGTGTCTTCCCCTCTACAATTGTCGATAATCTTTCTTAGTATTGCAAGGGCTTCTTCATCCATTTTAACATATTTCAGACATTTTGCCTTCTCTAACTGTAATTTTTTTATATCTAGTTCAGAATCAACATGATCCTCCACATAATCAAGTAAATAGTCAAAGATATCTAGAGCCTGATAATAGTTCCCTTGTTCTCGCTCATTTATAGCCTTATAGTGCATTAATCGCCGCTCACGTCTTGACAAATATTCTGTTCCTGTTTTTTTCGATAAAAATGCTTGTATACTCGTCTGAGGACAGTGATGTATATACTGCCAGGCCTTAGCAATCCATTTATTGGATCGTGAATAATCCTGTCGAAGAACATGTTCACATTCCGCCTGATAATAACATAGTTCGTATGTAATGATACGATTATCATAGGCAATTAACTCATCCTGAAACTGATCCAGACGTACTTGAAGCATACCATAATCCTTATGTTGATACAGATAATACATGTCTCGAAACACTTGATAATGGCGTATGCTTATGTCCGAATCTGCAATATCTGCCAGTTCATACACTTCATGCCCCAAACGGTCTGCCAGCATGGCAATCAGTGGATAAGGTAATGGTTTCTCTCCGAATTCTATGGCTTCATATTCCGACATTGGATATAAATCTCCGATGAGTTGTTCCGGTGTAATCTCTTTCTCAATTCGAAATAGCCGTATCATTTCTCCTAATGTCATTTCCATCGCTCCTTTCAGACGAATTTCCTGGGTAGAGTATAGCATAAATTAGGCCGATTGATTCATTTTTGTCATAAACGTTCTATATGAGGTAATAAACGTTACTCAATTTAACATTTTTTATCTTTTATATAAAGAAAAATAGCTTCGCTACGGATTAGCCTATCTTTCCGCAGAGAACTAAAAAAAGTGTTGTATGAGCCAAATAACTTATGCTCATACAACACTTTTATCTACTTCGTGATCCACACTCCGGAAGAATAGGCATTGAGTCGTATTTCTTCTGTCTTTGAGTCAATGTTTAATGGGAGCTTTTCATCATTTGAGAGAATTTGATGTCCGTCATTAATCGTATCTATCTTCTTAAGCTGAACAACCACCTCATCCTCACTAAAGTTACAAAGAACCAGTAAACGTTGTCCATCTAATCGACGTTCATAAGCGTACACACGGTGATCCGATTCCAAAGGAACAAATGTACCATAGACAATGATTGGATAGGCCTTTCTAAGGGCTATTAATTGCCTGTAATAGGCAAAAACTGAATCCTCACGTTGTTGTTCTTCTTGTGCATTAATGGTTAAATAATTCGGATTGACTTGAATCCATGGTGTTGCCGAACTAAATCCGGCTTGAGCGGCATCTGACCATTGCATCGGTGTTCTGGCGTTATCACGACTCTTAAGGCGCAATCCAAGCATCATTTGTTCTTCGGTCAACCGACCTGTATCTACCCAATCCACAAAAGCTTGCAAGGATTCCAAATCCTTAAACTCCTCTTTAGCTTGAAACGGATAGTTTGTCATCCCTAATTCTTCTCCTTGGTAAATATAGGGAGTTCCCTGCATCATATGCAAACATGTACCCAACATTTTTGCTGACTTTTCACGATAGGGTTCCCTGTCATTTCCAAATCGAGACACGACTCTTGGTTGGTCATGATTATTCCAATAGAGACTATTCCATCCGGTATCTTGAAGTCCTACTTGCCATTTATTAAGAACTTGTTTTAGTATGTCAAAAGGCACCGGTCCATCCGGCCATTTACCATATTTAGCACCTATATCCACATGTTCAAATTGAAATACCATCTGGACTTCATGTTCATCCATATCTGTATAGGCTTGTGCCTGTTCTACAGATACGCCCGGCATCTCTCCAACAGTCATCAACGGATAATGCTTTAGAACCTTTTCATGCATCTCTTTCAAAAATTCATGAATCCGTGGTCCATTTATACTATATGGACTAAAATCACCATACAAGCCTCCATGGGTTTCTCCGTCCGGGAATGACAAATCCTTACTTATAAAGTTAATCACATCCATACGAAAGCCATCAATACCTTTTTCACACCACCATGTCATCATGGCGTATATCGCTTCTCTCACCTTTGGGTTTTCCCAATTCAAATCCGGTTGCTTTTTTGAAAAAAGGTGAAGGTAGAATTGCTCTCTTGACGCATCATATTCCCATGCGGAACCACCAAATGAACTTCCCCAATTATTCGGCGGCAACTTACCGTCTTCGCCTTTTCCGTCACGCCATATGTAGAAATCCGAATATGGATTTTCTTTGTCTTTACGGCTTTCTTGAAACCATTCATGTTCATCTGACGTATGGTTAACCACCAAATCCATCATGATTTTTATATGTCGGTCATGGGCTTTGCGAAGTAATTCATCAAAGGTATCCATTGTACCGAATTCCGGCATGATTTTTTGGTAGTTACTAATATCATATCCATTGTCATCATTAGGGGAGTCATATATAGGCGATAACCATAGAACATCAATACCTAATGATTTCAAATAATCCAATCGTTCGATAACACCGTACAAGTCACCAATACCATCACCATTTCCATCCATAAAACTTCTCGGATAGATTTGATAGACAACGGCTTCCTTCCACCATGCTTGTTGTTGCGCATTCATCATTCATCTACCTCCGTTTAAACTCTAACGTTTTGATTGTATACTTACAATAACACTTTCAAAAGGTGCCATATGAAGCCCTTTTTCTAAGTCTACACCTTCTACCCACTTGTTCTTTTCCGGCTCCATATTACTCGACAGACATTTTATAACCTTGGATTCATGAGTAAATAGCTGTTCCTTACTGTCAAAATTAGCGACGACTAATAGTTCATTCTCCGCTGATATTCGTCTAAAGGCAATAACCGTTTCTGATGTGTCCCACTCAGGTATCACTTCTCCGTAAACGAGTGTCTCTTTGTATGTATTCGACTTTCTAAGGTCTATAAGATCCCGATAATGATGCCATACCGACCTTATGTCCTGACGTTCATTCTTCAAATTTACAGTATGATAGTCCTCACCACAGGGTAACCACGGAGTTCCTGTTGTAAATCCCGCAAATGCCTCATCGCTCCATTGATACGGTGTTCTGGCATTATCTCTGGAATAATCGTTAATAACCCGAAGGGCTTCGTCATGACTCAATCCATGCTTGATTGCTGTATGATATTCTTCAATTGTATTCAAATCATCAAACATACTAATATCTGTGAACTGATTATTGGTCATGCCGATTTCTTGTCCTTGATAAAGGAAAGGCAGTCCTCTTAACCCAAACATCAACGTTGCCAATAATTTCTTCCCTCGTTTTACTTCTGCACACCCAAGACCCTCCGGGAGGTAACGGCTTGCACCACGAGGCTCATCATGATTTTCAATAATATTGGCTAATAGTCCGATATCCTTCGCCACTACCTGACTTTCAAAAAGGGCTTTTCTATATTCTGAGGGACTTGGTTTTTCGCGATCATACCACCCCCATTCACTTGTTCCGATGCCATCCGTTTTAAAATCAAAAATCGAAGAAAAACACCCTTCATCACCAATATATTCATCTAATTCACTTGGCTTATAATTAAAAAGTTCTCCTATTGAAAAAGCATCATGTAATTGAAACGTACGTTCCTTCATTTCATTTAAGAATATCTTCACATCATCTGCTCGCTCGATCATGTGATAACAACTACTCATTCCGTCATCTCTATCCGGTGGAAGATCGGCAAAACTTAAGTCCTTTTTAATATTGATAATCGCATCGATGCGGAATCCGGCAATTCCCTTTTCCAACCACCAATTCATCATCTGATAAATCTCTTCTCGAACCTTTTCATTCTCCCAATTCAAATCCGGTTGTTCCTTGGCAAACATATGCAGATAATACTTGTCGGTTCCGGGAATCGGTTCCCAAACACTTCCTCCAAAGTATGACCGCCAGTTGTTAGGCGGTTTCCCATTATCGCCTTCGCGAATATAGAAATACTCTCCGTATTCGCCTTCAGGATTCTTGAGCATCTCTTGGAACCACTTGTGTTTATCCGAACAGTGATTAACCACTAAATCCATGACAATATGAATGCCTCGCTTCTTTGCTTCTGCAATAAGTTGATCCATATCATCCATTGTTCCGAAAATCGGGTCTATCCCATAGTAATCAGCGATATCATATCCTTGATCTACAAAAGGTGATGTATAGACCGGCGATAACCACAAAATCTCTACACCTAATTCCTCTAAATAATCTAACCGACTGATAATCCCCGGAATATCTCCGATTCCGTCTCCATTACTATCCATAAAGCTCTTGGGATAAATTTGATAAGCGACCTTATCGTGCCACCACTTTCGTTGCATGCTATATCCTCCTTCGTTCATTGATTCTCATAATAGTTCATTAATTATCTATATATGTATATTTTTTACATATATAGATATATTTGTTTATATTTTATATTACTTATGCGCAAAAGTAAAGAAAAAAGAAAGACAATCTATCTTTCTTTTACGGCACCTAATGATTCCCTAAGGACCGGATAGCCCTTCAATCGGCTACTCTCCGGTTTTCCCTTCCCTTCAATCCACGGAATAAGCTTATCAATAGCAAGTTTTGCCTTATCTACCGTCGACTGGTGAACGGTTGTCAATTGAGGGCGTACAATGGTTGACATAGGCGTGTCATCAAATCCCACAAGAGATATATCCCCAGGAACTTGAATTCCTTCATCTTGGAAATTCCCCATAATACTCATGGCATAAAAATCCGATGCACAGATCACTGCACTTATAACACCTATAGAAGATTTCAGTGTCTTAACAAAGGTTTCAACGCCTTTAATACTTCGTTCAATCAGGATCTGCTCCACCACGACCTCTTCTTCATGATCTTCTGCTGCCGCCACACACCCCGCATAGCGCTTTGCATCTACACCTACAAGATTATCGGATGCGAAGGCAATATGTCGATGACCGTGAGATAGAACGCATTGTGTTATCTCATAGGCACTTTCAAAATCCTCCAATCCTACATTAACATACTCTTTCTCTTCATTAAAATATCCGTCAATAAAAACCATTGGTTTATCAAAAGCCTCTCTTAGATGTCTCGCTGCATCACCATTAAATCCCAGCGCAACAATACCGTCCACATTCCATGACCTGACAAATGTCCGTATATCTTCCGTTTGATCGGATATATATACCATAAGATAATAACCGGCAAGACGAATCCCCTTTTCAACCTCTCCCAACAACTCCGATGTAAAAAAATCCTGTACCACATTGTTATACAACATTGCCCCTGAATGCATGATAAAGCCAATAACTCTCGAATTGTTTTTTGCCAAATTACTGGCCGACATATTCGGTATATAGTTGTATTCTCGAATAACCTCTTGAATTTTTTGTGTTAATTCCGGTGATACCTCCTTCATCTTACCATGAATAACATTTGACACCGTTGTCGGACTCACACCTATAATAGCTGCCATTTCTTTAATTGTAATCATCTTTGTCTCCTTTGCAACCTCTATCTGTATAGATAATACTATACACATAGATATACGTCAAAAAACTTTATTTACTAAGCATCCGTAATTTGGTATATTAAATATAGGACTAACTATATTTGATGCAGGACAGGAGACGCCTATGAAAATCAATAAATTCAGAGAACTTGTTGATCAAATGACTGAAGCAGAAAGTGAGATGGAGTTTACTACATATGAAAATCAATTCATATGTCTCCTTATGGGATCCGTATTAATCGGTGCCTCTTTGGTTACCTTGCTACTTGGCATTCTTTGGGGATATCCGTTCTTTATTGCGCTTTTATTCACTATTTTCCTCGGCACATGCGGTATTCTCGTCCTTCTCATACCAAAGGCAACTTCTATTAGCCTTAATGCCCGTATTCACTTAACGAATATAATCGTTACATTCGCTGCCCTTGTAACCTACTTCGTTTACAGCAAAGAATTGGGGATCCAATTTTCTTTTGTCATTATAATTATCATCTTTATATCTTCCGCAAGTCTCAACTCATTGTCCCGACGTTATAGCATTGTATTATCTGTTGTCTTTCTAATCGTTGTATCCATAACGCTTCATGGTCATGTCTATACCTTTGACCTCTCCACGAATTTGATTTTAATTTTTATGCTTCTTTTTATTAACATTCTTGCCCTATGTATTAATCAACTGTATGCCTATACAACTCAAAAGAAGCGTTTGCGTTATGAAGAGTTATTACAACAGAATGAAGAAATAACCGGCCTATATGAAGAAATTGTTGCTACGGAAGAAACCTTAAAAGATCAGAATGCACAATTGAAAACCTATAATAGCGAGATTCTAGAGCATCAAAAGCGCCTTCATTTTCTTTCCTATAGTGATCCGTTAACCGGTTTATCCAATCGTAAGCGTATGATGGAGGAATTACATACCCTTACAGATTTAACGATACCGAATCAGAAAGATTTTTCGTTGTTTTATATCGATATTGATAACTTCAAAAGAATCAATGATTCTCTTGGACATATTGCCGGTGATGTCCTTCTCTGTCAGCTATCTGAACGCTTACGTGGTTTCATTCATCGCTCAGATATGTTAGGACGACTAGGGGGCGATGAATTAGCTCTTATTATTAGACGCCATCTATCAGATGAACTCTTATATGCTTATGCCGAAGAGATTCGTCTCCTCTTCGAAGAACCTTTTACCTTGAATCAAAAGAGTATTAAAATTTCTGTATCTATCGGTATTGCCCTATGGCCCACAGATGCTAAAGACGGTGAAGAATTATTAAAAGCAGCAGATACAGCTATGTTCAAAGCTAAAGATTTGGGACGTAATTTTATCCAGTTCTTTCAACAATCAATGAAAAATGATGTTCTTAAAAAAATAGAAATGGAAAATCAATTGATTCAAGCCTTCAAATCCAAAGAATTCTATCTAGAATACCAACCAATCTGTTCTCCTGCAGGTTCACCCTTAGGTTTTGAGGCACTTATACGTTGGAATAACCCTTCTCTCGGCCGGGTGAGTCCCATGGACTTCATTCCCCTAATAGAAGAGCTTGGCCTCATCGATGACATTGGAAAATGGATTCTTATGACAGCATGCCACAAGATTAATGCCCTCAATGCCGATCGCAAAAACCCTTACTTCATGTCTGTCAATATATCACCGACTCAAATAAAACATTCCAATTTTGTTGATTCTATGATGACAATTATTGAAGCCTGTGGTACCGACCCAACATGGCTCCAATTTGAAATTACTGAAACAGTTTTTATTGACAATATGGGAAAAGCATCCAATATATTGCGTCAAATTAGCCAAACAGGTATACTGATTGCCCTTGACGATTTTGGTACAGGCTATTCGTCCCTTTCTTATCTCCTAGATTTGCCGATCAATACCATGAAAATCGACAAAACTTTTGTTGACGGGATAATCAGCAACAAAAACCGTCCGAACATCATCGGAGATATTATTAAAATGGCACATAATATGGACATGCATGTGGTTGCCGAAGGCGTTGAAGAACGAGAACAACTGAACTATCTGACTGACAAAAAATGTGATATGATCCAAGGTTATTACTTTAGTAAACCTCTTGGAGATTCTGATTTGGATTCCTATCTTTCTAAATAGTATACTATCAAATCCTAGGACATTATAGAAAAAAGGCCTTGTAATTTCAATACAAGGCCTTTTTGTCATATGTTGTCATATTTTGCACTACAAGATTTTGCACCTAGTAATCCCTTGTTTTTTGTTGCATATTGCACAAATTTAGTTTACTATTATTTTGTAAGCTTACACTTCTGCACAAGTTAATTCACATATTTTTGGTTAACTTCAATTCTATTTATCATGATTATTGGGAGGTTATTTATGAAAAAGTTCGTAACACTTATTCTTATCACCATTTTTATGGCCGCAATATTAAGCGCTTGTGGTAACACTCCTTCAGAAACTCCTACAGATGACTCCAATGATACAACAACCGATACTAGCACCACTGATACTTCTGACCAATCTGATTCTGATTCTAGCACTAACACCGATTCCGGTTCTGATACCGATTCCGGATTTTCAGGTGAATTGACTCTAATGCATTTTTCTACATCAGAAGAATCGGAAGGTAATGGCGGATCCGATGGCTTTCGTACAATGATTTCCGAATGGGAATCTGCTCATCCTAATGTGTCGTTGAATCAAAATGTATTAGCCAATGATGATTATAAAACACAAATTGCAACTTTGGCAGCCGCTGATGACCTACCGGATGTCTTTCTTCTTCAAGGTATGAATACAAAAGCTTGGGCAGAACAAGGTTTGATTATGGATATGACCGATATTATCAGTGCCTCTCCTTATGCTGATGATTACGACACAAGCTTTTTCTATCCCTTTGAAAACGATGGGAAAACCTATGGTATACCGGCATTAACCGGTGGTACTTGCGCCGTTGTCGCCTACGACTCAGCACTTTGGAGTGATGCAGGGTATGATACCTTCCCCGAAACTTGGGATGAAGTTATCGAAGCATCTGCCTATTTTAACGACCAAGGTATTGATACCGTAACCTTTGGTAATAGCGGCAAGTGGCAAATCAACTCTTGCTTTTTATCTACCGTCGGAAATCGTTTTACCGGTTCTGATTGGACGCATTCCCTTATAGAAAAAACAGGGGCTTCCTTTACGGATGATAGTTTTGTGGACGCTCTTGCCTTCACACAAGATATTTTTATGTCCGATGTTTTCAATAAAGATGTAAACTCTATTAATAATGAAGATGCCCGCGAATACTTTATTGCTGGTGATTCTGCTTCTTTTATCGGTGGTAACTGGGATGTCTCTTATATGATTTCAGCTATTGAAGGGACCCCTCTTGAAGATACGATGAAATTTGCTGTTATTCCACAACCTGCCGGAGCAACTGCTGCCTATGATACCCATGATATGGGGATGGGCTATGCTATTGCCCTTAACAATAGACTCGCTGATGATCCTGAAAAGCTTGAAGCAGCTATCGATCTTGCTTACAAATTAACCGGTGCAGATTTCTCACAATACGTGGCTAAAAATTATGCCTTGAGCGGTATCACAAAAGTTGCTGATATTGACTTGAGTAAATTTGATCGACTTACACAAGAATTTTATGCCTACTCTTATGTAGATAATGTTCCATGTGATATCTATGACTCCTACATATCCAGTGCTGTTTGGGATGTGTTAAACACGGACTTGCAAATGATGATTAATGGGGACATAACACCTGAGGAAGTTGCTGCCAACGCCCAAGAATCTTATGAAGCAAATTACTAATCTTGCCTGTCCAGACAACACAATGAGGAACCTTTCGGGGTTCCTCAAACCACATTATACAAAGGAGTTATAATTATGGGACGAAAAACATATGTCAAGCCGCTTACGCTTATTGCTTATCTGTGCATCCCAGTTACCGTCTATGTATTTTCTGTATTCATTCCGCTGCTAACCGCAGCCTTTTATAGTCTTTTCGAATGGAAGGGTGGACCTAATAAAACGTTTATCGGTTTAGAAAACTATAAAACGCTATTATCTGATAGCATCTTTTTTGAATCTTTGGGGCATAATTTGTATTTGGTCATTGCTTGCATTATCGGTCAAATTGGCCTTGCTTTTCTCTTTGTTATGTTCATCAATTCAAAATTGGTTAAGTTTAAAAATATACATCGTACATTCGGGTTTTTCCCAAGCACTATTGCTGCCGTTTATATTGGGTTCATTTGGACAATGGCCTATGACTATCGTCGTGGCGTTATCAACTGGTTTCTTGAACGCATCGGCAGAGATGATCTAATTAAAGTTTGGTTAAATGAACCTAAACTTGTCATGCTGCTCATTGCTATCCCCCTCATCTGGCAGTTTATCGGATACTATATGGTTATTCTTCTATCCGCCATTACTTCCATCGACAGGGAGATTTTGGAAGCTGCTGAAATAGATGGCGCCAATGGGTTCCAGCGTTCTGTTAACGTTATACTTCCTATGATCAAAAACACAATACTCGTATGTGTCACTTTATGTGTTGCTGGAAATATGAAGGCCTTTGATCATATATTTGTTATGACCGCCGGGGGCCCAGGTAATGCCTCCATGGTCATGGCACTTTATGGATACAAAATCTCCTTCATTCAACAGAACATGGGATACGGTAGCGCTATATCCATCGGTATATTTTTCTTTAGTTTTCTCATCATTGCTGCTTTCCAACTTCTTGTTCGCTTACTAAGTTACAGAAAAGGAGGGGCCATATAATGTCACAATTAACAGCTACTGAAAAATTTCGACGATTCTTCTTTTCCATTATTATGAATGGGGCATTAATCATTTTTTCCTTTACCTGTATCTTTCCTCTTCTTTGGATGTTTAGCTCCTCTCTCAAGCTTAAGCAAGATTTTAATGCGGATATTATCGGATTACCAAATGCACCCACATTCAGCAATTATATTAAGATTCTAACCAATAAAGATTACCATATATACAGCTCTGTGTTTAATAGTTTTAGGACAACGATCTTATCCGTTGTTCTTATTGTACTCTTTGGCTTTATTGTCGGATATATTCTATCCCGTATCCATTTTCCGGGTAATCGACTTCTCTATCTAATGTTCCTTATGGGGCTACTTATACCTATCCATTCCTTACTCGTCCCCATTTATATCGTGTTCAATGAAGCCCATGTGAGCAACCAGTGGTTTACATTACTCTTTCCCTATGTCTCTTTTGGTCTTCCCCTTGGTATCTTTCTTGTAGAAGGTTATGTTAAAGCAATTCCAACAACCCTTGAAGAAGCTGCTATGATTGATGGTTCTTCATTCAGTCAAACCCTCTTTCTTGTCATCTTTCCTATATGCAAGCCTATTCTTGTTACAATTGCCATCATACAAACCTTTGCCAGTTGGAATGAATTCTCCTTTGCCCTTGTTCTCCTTAAGGATCCGACGCTTCAAACGGTTCCCCTTGCAATGACTCAATTTACCGGGCAGTTTTCATCAGATTATCCCAAGATAATGGCTGCAATGTTGCTCACCATGCTTCCCATTATTATTTTCTATTTTGTTTTTAGCAAACATATTATCGAAGGTATGGTCGCAGGCGCTGTTAAGGGATAGAACAAATAATCTTAGAAGAAACTACGTTCCTCTTTGAACTTATTCCTTCTGAGATTATTACTATTTCATATATCTTAAAATTAAGACTTCACATTTAGAGATATGTGTGCTATAATAGATTTAACAAGAAACCACGCATTAACTAATGCATTTAACATAGATTATTAGGAGGTTATTTATATGAGTAAAAAAACTATAGGCGTATTTGTAGGAAGTTTAAGAAAAGGTTCATATAACCGTATTTTTGCGAATTATGCAGCAAGTGTTGCATCCGAAGATTTTGACACTAAATTTATTGACATAAGTAGATTGGAACTATTTAATGAAGATTTGGAAGGCACTCCTCCAGATTCATGGGTCGCTTTCAGAGAAGAGATCAAAGACCTAGATGGTTTCCTATTCTTTACACCGGAATATAACCGTTCCCTTCCCGCCGCTCTTAAGAACGCAATTGATGTAGGATCTAGACCCTATGGGCAAAACCTTTGGGGTGGCAAACCGGCCGGGATTATGAGTGTATCGATTGGTGGTATCGCCGGATTCGGTGCTAACCATCACTTGCGTCAAGTATTAAGTTTTGTGGATGTATACCCATTGCAACAACCGGAAGCTTATATCGGTAATGCCATGGCCCTTGTTGATGAAAATGGCGTCATTAATGATGATACAAAAGCTTTTGTTCAAACTTTTATGACTGCTTTTGAAGGTTGGGTTAAAAAATTCAACTAAATGATATATTTAAAATGGGAATCCAAGTTTGTGATGACTTGGATTCCCATTTTATTGTTTTAACTCTCTATTGACTTTTCAAATGAGTAAGACTATAATTCTATTATTCTTCCAGCCGTGATTGTAAAGGCTTATTAAAGCCGATTTACTCTCGAATACGACTCATTTTATCATTAGCTTAAAGGAGCTTAGAAAACTAAATGAACATCCTATCCTTCGATGCGTTACGTA
The DNA here is from genome assembly GCA_965140555.1 of Vallitaleaceae bacterium. Classification (GTDB taxonomy): domain Bacteria; phylum Bacillota; class Clostridia; order Lachnospirales; family Vallitaleaceae; genus UBA1351. The sequence goes on from OZ223259.1 coordinate 1,268,261, forward strand.
CTTATGACTTCAAGCACATCAGTTATATGAAACCCGAGCATCTTTTCAAAGAAAAAGAACGCGTTATGAATGCTGACTGGATTATATATCCACCTTATTGGCAAGTCAACACATTAGTTTATGGATTAAAAAAAGATATATTTCCTAATATATCAACCTATCATCTTGGTCATAATAAGGTAGAAATGACCCGTGCTCTATCTGCTGTTCTACCTCAGCATATGCCTTATACGGAGATCCTCCCTGAAGGACCGGAAAGTCGGGAATTTATTTTGTCCACCTTTGACTTCCCTTTTATATGCAAAGAAGTCCTTAGTTCTATGGGTAATGGTGTCCATTTGATTGAAAAAACAAGTGACTTTCACCGGTATGCTGACCATAATGATATCCTCTATGTCCAAGAATATCTTCCCATCAACAGAGATTTACGCATTGCTTATGTCGGTGATCATATTATTGGTGGCTATTGGCGGGTTGCCGGTGAGAAGAGCTTTAAAAATAACGTTGCCCAAGGCGGCTCTATCATCTATGGAGATATTCCTCCTGCTGCCATAGAACTCGTGAAAAAAGCAGCCTCCTTATTAAATATCAATCATGCCGGCTTTGATATAGCTATGGTTGACGGATACCCCTATCTTTTTGAGTTCAATGTTATGTTCGGAACCGAAGGCTTATTGCGTCAACATATAGATATCGGAAGTGTCGTTTATGATTATCTTCATTCTCAACACCCCCCCTTCAATCCACTTCCTCCTATTCTGGAGGGTAAGACCATCAGTTAATCTTCATCACTTTTCTAATATAATATAGCTTCTTACAGATAGAATGGCTGCTATCCCTAGCGCCATTCTATCTTATCCAATATCACATACCTACAATTTCAAAGAAATTCTTAAATTCTTTTCTATGAAATTTTGAATTGCTCGATAGATGCTTGTAACTGTTCAATAACACCCGCCAAGCCTTCTGCCATAGACGTTAATTGTTCTGCTGAAGCTGTTTGTTCTTCTCCTGTCGCTAATACTTCTTCTATAGATGCCGCAGATTCTTCTGCAATACCTGCTATAGATGTTGTTGCCGTTAACGCATCATCTTGTACTTTTTCCAATCCTGTCATTAATGCATGAACTTTTTCAATCTCTGTAGCTACCGCATCCATATCACTCACAATGGTCTTAAAGGTCCTATCTGTATTTTTCACAGCATCCTCTTGACGTATAAAAATTTCTGTACTGTTTGCAATTAATTTATCCGTCTTCGTTGTTGACTCATAAATATGATTCACAATGCCTGTAATATTCTTTGTTGCTGATGCTGATTGTTCTGCTAGCTTTCTTACTTCATCGGCAACAACAGCGAAACCTTTCCCCGCTTCACCAGCTCTTGCCGCTTCAATTGCAGCATTAAGGGCTAATAGATTCGTCTGCTCGCTAATTCCGGCAATTAAATTAACAATGTCTAGAATTTCTTTAAATTGATTCACCAATTCTTCCATATCTTGTTTGATTTTTTGATTCAATTCCACTGTATCTTGGGTCGCAAGATTTAGATCTTGAATCGTTGTCGTTGCTTCAGAACTCATTGCTTTCGTTCGATCTGTAGCATCAATAACGGATTGGAATGTACGTTCTGTATCTTTCATTCGTGAGGTCAAATCCATAATAATATCCGTCGTTTTCTCCGCATCTTTAACCTGTTCATTAGCACCAACGGCGAGAGATTCTACAGCTACCATAATCTCTTTGGAAGATTCTGCGGATTGTTTGGATATCCCTTTCAGATTATTAGAGTCTGTTGTTACTTCGGATACTGTAAGCGTCGTATCCTCTATAAGCTTACGTATATTCTCACCCATCGAATTAAAGCTATGAGACAACTGTCCAATTTCATATTTACCTACAATATGCGATTTTGTTGTCAAATCACCGTCTTCCATTCTTTTTAGCTTATCTCGAATATACTTAATAGGTGCTGTAATACTAATGGCAATCCATATACCTAAGAACACAGCAAGAACGGCTGCTACAAAAAAGGAAATTATGGTTACCGATTTAAGCGCATTCAAGGAGGTATACATCTGTTGGGTCGGGACAACTTGTATAAATTGCCATCCATTTTCCATGGTTGCATAGGTAATCATCATTTGCTCATCAAACCCTTCAGAAGATAAAAATCCGCCGGAGGACTGTGTATCCTCATCGGTCATCCTATCTTCACTTAAGCTATCATTAAAACTTAACTGCCCACCTTCTTGAGCGGGATTCGATGCCGAGATAATGTATCCGTTTTCATCTGCCACATAATATGCTTTTTCTAGAAGCTTTTCTTCTTCTTCTCTGAGGTTTAACCCATTCACGTATTCTTGATCTTGTATTTTATCCATATCCACACGTGCAACACGGAATCGCTCCATAATATAATTCTTATCTACTTCCATAATGAGAACACCGATTACTCGAACACCTGAACGTACTTGTCGCATGAGGAACATACTATTCTTATCGTAGGCATCATAATACCAAACTATATTGGTCTTTCGACTCTCTAATTCAGCATACACATCTGATGCAAAAACTTCATCACGAAAGGCCTCCGTTTGATAGTAGCTATCCTCTGCTGATTCAATCACTTCATCCTCTTTAACAAACAGAATATTTTTTATCTCCGGGTTTGTTACAGTCAAACTTATAAAACGGTTCCCTATAGCTGAAGAACGTTCTTGATTGAATTCATAAAGGTTCTCATAATCTGATTGACTTTTAGCTACAACTTTTGTCAAATCCATATCTGTAACAAGTAGGTTCGATGTATCTTCGACCTTCGAAAGCATCATATCTATATTCTTTGACGTTTCGATGGTCAAACTCTTATTGGCTTCTTCAACTTCATCCAATATACCCTTTGTTGCAAATTGTAGAATAATACTTGCTACGATCAACATCGGTAATACCCCAATGATGACATTCGAAGAAATAAGCTTTACAAAAATGGAAAGTTTTTCCTTCTTTATTTTCTCTTTAACGACCTCTTCTACTTCAGCCCTTCTATCCTTCTTTCTTTTTTTTATCTTATTCTTGAAGATGTTCAACTTTGTTGTCTTATTTTGTACCTTTTTTGCTTTTTCCCGCTTATTTTTTTCTTGTTGTTTGGAATTTTTCACCTTAGCCATCATAAAACTCCTTTCAGTATATATTACCATTATACTGTCTTATGAGACGTTTAGCAAAGTTTTATCAATTTTTGCTTAGCATAAAAAAAAAATTGTTATTATTTACCATATCCAGTTTTCATTTTTGTTACTTTCAGCTATTTTATTCCTTGAATATTAGTATATCTAAACTAATATTCAGTAAGCATTTTATACTATTTGCCTTTGTACTTCTGTATTTACTTCCTTTCTTCTTATTATACTTATAGTATATCTCCCTATTTTATATAAAAGAAGATTTTTATACCATTTCTTACATATATTATTGCTTCTTACTAGCATCTTATGCTATAGTAATATCACGGAGCGTGATATTATGACAAATGATGACATGTTTGACATTGATGAAACAATCTATAACGAAGCCTTTGATAAAACATATCGGTTTTTAAAAGCCGGTCTTACCAATAATTTAGATTATGACATCGATGCCCTTCATAACACCATCGAGACATTAACTACATACTATGGGAATAACCAAACCGGACGAGGTGACTTATCGCAGACACGGATTACTGCAGAAATTGCAGCCACTGAGGCCATGTTAACGGAACTCATAGAAGCAAAAAAGAAAGAGGCATAGCCTCTTTCTTTTTTATTCCTCTACAACTTCAAATGTCGAATCAACAAGATGACAATATAGCCAATCATCCGCACCGGCACGATACGTTTCAAACCGCCCTGTTACAATGACTTCTGTTTCCTGTTCAGGATATTCATCAGGATAAACATGCGTACCGTCTCCCCATATAAACTCCATCCCTTGAGTACAACATGCCAGAGCATCTTTTATAATAACCGCATAGTAGTATTGCTCTTCTTCAGGGAAGTATGTCGCATAATACATCCCTTTCATACGGATCATTTTCCCTTCATATTGCCCCGGATCTACCATCATTTGGTATACCGTTGCATAGACCATATCTTTATTCATAACCGATAGATCATAATCTACATCGGACTCTATGCCCGCTTCCGGCACATCAACTTCAGTTAGTGGTTCTGTCACGGAAATTTCAACATCTTGATTCAGTTTTTGCTCTGCCATTTCAGCCACTACTTCTTCTTCACTTAGCTCCGGCTCTTCTTCCGTATTGAGTGGGGTATCCACCGGTTCTTCATCCTTCGACTCTTCTTGCCCCGGATCTATATCTTCTTCTTTTTTTTCTTTGGCTTCAGTTTCTTCTTTACTCACTTGTTCTACTAAAACATCTGCTACCTTCTTATTTTGCAAAGCGCCCTTTCCGACATTGACTTGCTCATTATTCCCACAAGCTGTAAACATAAACATTCCAATGACCATAATGACTGCTATCACCATCTGCTGCATCTTATTATACCTTATCATACTAAACCTCCTATGAACCGCTTCTTCATATATGCAACTGCAAAAATGATTATATTAACGACAACAATGGTTGATCCCACCGGTAATCCGAACAGTATAGCTGCCAACATACCCAAAAGCGCAGCTAGAACTGCTATTATAGATGCCCCTATTATAACACCTTTATAACTGACACACAGTTGCATGGCTGACACAGCCGGGAACACAACAAGTGCAGAAATAAGTAATGAACCGACTAAATTCATTGCAAGAACAATAACAACAGCTGTAATAACAGCCATTATCAGCTGATGGCGCTCAACTGATGTTCCTGTTGCTTTAGCAAAGGAAGCATCTAGGGTTAAGGCATATATTCGATGGTAGAATATAACAAAAAAACTGATAACTACAATGGACATCACCACACATAAGATAACATCTGTAGGTGTTAATGTAAGAATCGATGTCGACCCAAATAGTGTACTGCAGACATCGCCACTTACATTTGCGGAATCCGAAAAAACATTCATTATCAAATATCCTAGGGCAAGAGCCCCTGTTGAGAGCATCGCAATAACCATATCCCCTTGAATTTTCTTCGTTCTCTCTATTCCTAATATAATAATTGCTGTTATAATCGTCACAGGTAATACAATCGTCATTGTACTAGTCAATTTCATGATAGTACCGACAGCCATCGCACCAAATGCGACGTGAGATAGTCCGCTACCGATTAAAGCATAACGTCTTAATACCAACGGTACTCCTAGAAGAGACGAACAAAAAGCAATCAACAGTCCTGCAATCAACGCATATCGAACAAAGGCAAAGGTCAAGTAATAACTTAATGTTTCAATCATAAAGACTCTCCTCCTCGTTTTTTTTCACAAAAAGCTTCTCGTGTTCCGAAAAAGTGGTGTCCTTCTTCAATCCATATTACATGCTTTGCATCGTGGACACTCTCCTGGACATCATGAGAGACCATAATAATTGCCATTCCTTTCTGATTCATCTGTCGTATCAGTCGATACATTTCTTTTCTAGCCTCCGGATCTAATCCTGTCACCGGTTCATCCATAAAAATAACCTTTGATGCCGCACATAGTGCACGTGCCAATAAAACTCTCTGTTTCTGCCCTCCTGATAAGGATTGAAAGCTTTGTCGTCGTAATTGAGTTAAACCAAATTCTTCCATCGTCTCTTCAACTTGTTTCTTTTGAGTCTTTGATAAAAAAATATGCTTGCCCATCTGATTCAAACAACCGGATTCAACCAATTCTTTGACTGTTGTCGGAAACTCTTTCGGAATAACTGCTTGCTGTGGAAGATAGCCTACATCTTTTGACGTTAGCCCATCACAAAAACTTATCTTTCCACTTTTGATTTTCTTAAGGCCCAGGAGGGCTTGGAGCAGCGTACTTTTGCCTGCTCCATTTTCTCCATATATACAGATATAATCTTGTTCTTCTACAACAAAATCCAATCCACTGATTATCGTTCTGTTTTCATATCCTAATGTTATATTTTCTGCAATTATAAAAGGCACCTTATTCACCATATAATCCTTTTTCCAGCTGTACTAAGTTTTCCTCCATGATCTGGATATAACTTGCTCCTTCTTCAATATCCTTTTTGGTCACTGATTGCATGGAATTCATGGTTCGTATTTCTACTCCTTTTTCCTTAGCACTATCTAAAACTGTATTCGCAATAGATTTATCCGAATTTTCTATGACATAGATTGACGGTAATTGTAATGCATCCACTTTGTCTGCAAGAAATGCAACCGTTTCAAAGCTTGCTTCTGTTTCCGCACTACATCCTACAAAGGCTGCATAATAGTTCAATCCATAATCATCAATAAGATATCGGAATGGGAATCGATCCCCAAATAAAACCGTTTTATTCGGTGCCCCATCCACAGCCTCCTGATATTTTTTGTCTAACTTAGCAAGTCGTTCATTAAACGCTTTTGCATTCTCTTGATACGTCTTTTGATGTCCTGCATCCAGTTCTCCTAAAGCTGCGGCAATTGCATCTGTAAATTCCTCTGCATTGCGCAAGGATAGCCAAACGTGCTCATCCAACTCTGCTTCATGGTCACTGTCTTCATGCTCATGGTCGCTATCTTCATGATCATGATCGTCTTCCTCATGGTCGCTGTCTTCATGATCGTGGTCATGCTCTTCTTCTTGCATGCCTTCTACAACTTCTTCTTCCTTTGCATCCTTACCCATGATCTCCATCAAATTTATAACTTTTGTTGTCGAATCCGGTACAGCCGACAATGCTTGATCAACCCATGTATCTGACTCGCCTCCGACATATATAAACAAATCACTTTCTGCAATTGTCGTCATATCCTGAGCTGTCGGTTGATAACTATGTAAATCAACACCATTATCTAGGAGTAAGGTTAACTCAACATGAGAAGTATCATCACCGACTACTTCACGAACCCAATCATAGGGCGGAAAAATCGTACTTACAACTTTTATAACATTATCCTGGTCGTCTGTAGCTGTTACTTCTTGATTTTTGGCATTACCTGATAAACATCCTGTCATTCCTACCACAAGCGTAAGTGTCATCAGCATGCTCAAAGCGAATCGTTTCATTCTTATACCTCCAAATTGTCATTCAATTGTCCTAGCATTATTTTTATCTTTATTGACTGTGCGTATAAGAACTCAATTCAGAAGTAACACCTTAAGGCTTACCGGAGTAAGCCTTCGGATGTCTTCATCTTTAATTTTAGACATACGATCATGTATACAGAATAATACCGTAAACACAATAATCAGAAGGGGGATGAACCACCTTAGACTATTTATCCGCTCCACCGTCTTCTCGATTTGCTGACAGATAGGGCAGTTGGGATCCGGAACATGATGATGATGTACATTTTTTATCACAAATAGATACCCAAAAGTAAACGTACCGATGATGACCATGATTAGTACTATAGCTATGAACTTTTTCATCATCTATCACCACTTTCTATTGCAAGTCTCTTGCGTTATCATAATAGCTCAATGGTAATATGCTTTTCTCTCCTTGTCAATGCATTGACCAAAATCTTAAGAATATTGTCATTCATTTATTTCCAATCCTTCAACATGCTTACGTTCCATGCTATGCCTTGCCTTCCTTGTATCTACCGTATCAAACACAATAGAGAAGTCATAGTTTGGTGGGTACAGTTCGCTGGCACTCACGCGTAATTTCAATCGGGTATGGTTAACTATGACTTTTTTATCATGATACTGTACAGAATAGTTGCCTTTTTCATCTACTTTTTCATAGATGATTCCAATTCCCTTTTCCGGATATACATAGACACTATCGCCTTTACTAAAGGACGGTTCATCTTGATTATTTTGTTGATTCTTAGGCTTTCGCTGGATTCTAACCTGTGTTTTATTGATGCCTTTTAGCTCTTTCTTTATATCAATAAAGGTTTCTCCCGAATACTGTCCATAAGCTGCTTCTTCTGCTCGTTGAAGCAAACCCTTTGGCATTCCCAAACTGTTAGCGATCTGTATAGCACAACTCTCTCCTGCTTCTCCAATAATAAGTTGGTATTGAGGTTGCAGCGTCTCTAAATCAAACGTCATTCTTGCATTCAATACACCATCTTCTACTTGCGCATACCGTTTTACTTCAGGATAGTGGGTCGTTACTAGGTATAAACCGGCTATTTCATTTAATGCCTGTAAAATAGCTATAGCAATTCCCATCCCCTCTGTTGGGTCCGTTCCACTTCCAAGTTCATCCATGATGACCAAACTTTCTTTTGTACAATGTTCCAAAATATAAAGTACACGTTTAATATGTGATGAGAATGTCGATAGATTGTCTTGAATATTTTGACCATCTCCAATATCACACAAAATATTACTATGCATGCACATTTTTGCCTTTTTAGCAGGTACATGTAACCCACATTGAGCCATATACGATAGCAAGCCAACTGTTTTAATGGCAACCGTTTTCCCACCTGTATTCGGACCGGTAATAACAATCCCTTTATTCTCGCCACCAATATCAAAATTCAAAGGGACTGTTGTTCTATGATCCATAAGAGGATGCTTCGCTTCTTCTAAGTGTATTGACCGTTTCTCATGAAATACAGGGGACACACCATTAATCTTCTGACTATACGCCCCTTTTGCAAAAATAAAGTCCAAACGTTCCATATAGCGAATATTTTCTTCAAAAGCATCTTCCTGTTCCAGATACCATTGCTGTCAATATATAGAGTATTGTCTGTACTTCATTTTCTTCTTCTACCTTCAAGTTCTCTATCTCTTGATTTATGATTCGTACTTCAGCCGGTTCAATAAACAAGGTTGTTCCTGTTGCCGATTTTTCGATGACCTGGCCTTTTACTTTTCCCTTTGCACTCTTTTTGAGAGGCACACATAAGCGACCGTTTTTGATTGTGACGAATTGATCACTCATATATGTTTGATTCTGCTTTAACACCCGCTCAGTTTTGTCTCGAACTTTTCCTTCTGCCTGTGCAATAGCCACCCTTAATTGGTGAAGTCGCTTACTGGCATGCTCATCAACTTGCCCGTGTCGTATTGTACGATGGATTTCCTCAAGCACGTCATCCATGCCCACTAAATTTTCTTCATAATAGGCCAAAGGAATTCCAATATCTTTGCCTTTATTTAAATAGAGTTTCATACGACCGACAGCTGAAAGTGTCATTGCAATCTGCATAAATGCCTCCTCTTTTAGGCATCCGCCTTTCGAAGCAAAACTCAATGCCTCCTTGACTCCGGTTAGCATAGCAAGTGGTGGACGTCCAAACCTGTCTAACATGTCTCTCGCCTCATCCGTTTCACGTATTGCGGCCATGAGTGCCGTTTCTGAGAGGATTATGTCCATCTCTTTAATTCGTTCTTTTGCTGCTTCTGTCATTGCATATTCCACAAGTTGATCTATAATTTGATTAAATTCTAAAATTTCCTTATTTGTTTTCATGATTGTCCTTTCTTCTTCTCTAGCATCAAATTCTTTCTGTCTAACGTCTTGAAAGGAGCAAATAAAAAAACCACCAAAAGTGTAACTCAATATGAGCATAACACTTTAAGTGGTTCTTGACATCATCATCAAACCAACTTGAGTAAGTGTATGCATGTTAAAGAGTAAAACAAATAAACCGATAAACGGTTTCTCAATAATCCTATACTATTCATTCAGTGATTATTTATTTGCTCTTCCTACTATTAACACACTTAACATACACGTACCTCGTTTCATAAAATTAATCTTATTATACATGATAAAGAGAATTTGTCAATCCTATAAGAGAAATTGACATAAAATTCTTTTATGATAAACTAGAGTTAACTGATTCTTCGTTGCTTTCTATTGTTAAAAGGAGGTTTCCTATGGGACAACTTATCCATATTGAAACAACTATCCATGCCCCCATTGATCAAGTATGGGCATGTTTTACAGAACCTCAGCATATTGAACACTGGAATTTTGCTTCATCCGACTGGCACTGCAAAGATGCTAGCGTTGATTTACGCATTGGTGGCAAACAAACATCACGTATGGAAGCTATTGATGGGACTACTGGCTTTGACTTCGGTATGACATTTACTGACATTATTATCGGTAACGAACTTGTCATGCGCTTAGATGACGGACGTTATATGGATGTTTATTTTATCCATGAAAACGGTGCTACTCTCGTTGAAGAAAATTTTGAAGCAGAAGATAATAACTCATTAGAGCTCCAACAAGAAGGCTGGCAACGTATTCTTAATCAATTTAGAGATTATGTCGAATCCATTGTTGCCCACCCCCACATAACCACATAATTCACTTCAGTTCATACCATCCTATAACTTCACTTGTCCTGCCTTCAATATAAAACCATCATAGATAGAGAGATTCAAGAAGATCTATTCCCGTTTTAGTCCGGAATATTCTCTTCTTAATCTTCTCTATAGCTTGTCTAGACAGCCCATCTTCTTCACTATTAACTATAAAGTCTGCTTCAATTAAAATCTGATCATCGATTTCTTTTGGACGATTATATGTATGATGGTGACCTATTAAATAACATATACGATCAATTTCTTCCTCTGGAACGTTTCTCCTAATCAACATTTCTCTTGCAATAGTTGGTCCTTCGATTTCTTGCCACTTACCGGCCGAACTCCCATATTTTTCTTCACTTACTTTTATCCCGATATCATGGGTTAATGCTGCAATTTCTATGCGGTCTTGTATCTCTTTGCTGACTTTTTCTCCAAAAGCAATTGCTTTTGCATAACCATATACCTTTATTAAATGACTTGATCTGCGACTATCGTTACCATAGTACGATAACATATCCGTTAATATTTCATTAATCAATGTTGTCATTTTGCTCTCCTATTCTTCTTTCATTATATGATTAGCCCGACAAAAAGTAAGTAGATGCTTTTGTCGACCTAATCATTATATAACAAAAAAGAGATTTTATAAATGCACAGTCAACTCTGCACTTATAAAATCTCTTCTATTCTTATACAAAAACGTATCTAAATAAAGTCGAACCTATTTACTATCCTATACATCAATCTATCATACTCTTAAACCAACTTCTTAGTTCAAGCCCTCGACCTATTAGTATCGGTCAGCTGAACATGTTACCATGCTTACACCTCCGACCTATCAACCTGGTAGTCTTCCAGGGGTCTTAATCCTTACGGATGAGATATCTTATCTTGAGGGGGGCTTCACGCTTAGATGCCTTCAGCGTTTATCCCTTCCCGACTTAGCTACTCTGCTATGCACTTGGTAGTACAACAGATACACCAGCGGTCAGTCCATCCCGGTCCTCTCGTACTAAGGACAGCTCCTCTCAAATATCTTACGCCCACGACGGATAGGGACCGAACTGTCTCACGACGTTCTGAACCCAGCTCGCGTACCGCTTTAATGGGCGAACAGCCCAACCCTTGGGACCGAATACAGCCCCAGGATGCGATGAGCCGACATCGAGGTGCCAAACCACTCCGTCGATGTGAACTCTTGGGAGTGATAAGCCTGTTATCCCCAGGGTAGCTTTTATCCGTTGAGCGATGGCAATCCCACATTCATACCACCGGATCACTAAGTCCTAGTTTCCTACCTGCTCCACCCGTCGGTGTCACAGTCAAGCCTTCTTATGCCTTTGCACTCTACGAATGATTTCCAACCATTCTGAGAAGACCTTTGAGCGCCTCCGATACTCTTTCGGAGGCGACCGCCCCAGTCAAACTCCCCACCTGACAGTGTCCCCACACCCGTTTAGGGTGCTAGGTTAGAAATCCAATATTACAAGAGAGGTATCCCAACAGTGGCTCCACCAAGACTGGCGTCCTGGCTTCGAAGCCTCCCTCCTATCCTGTACATGTAACATCGAATCCCAATATCAAGCTAGAGTAAAGCTCCATGGGGTCTTTCCGTCCTGTCGCGGGTAACCGGCATCTTCACCGGTACTACAACTTCACCGGGCGCGTTGTCGAGACAGTGCCCAAATCGTTACGCCTTTCGTGCGGGTCGGAACTTACCCGACAAGGAATTTCGCTACCTTAGGACCGTTATAGTTACGGCCGCCGTTTACTGGGGCTTAAGTTCTGAGCTTCGCTTACGCTAACTCTTCCCCTTAACCTTCCAGCACCGGGCAGGCGTCAGCCCCTATACTTCACCTTTCGGTTTTGCAGAGACCTGTGTTTTTGCTAAACAGTCGCTTGGGCCTATTCTCTGCGGCCTGCCTAAGCAGGCACCCCTTCTCCCGAAGTTACGGGGTCATTTTGCCGAGTTCCTTAACAACGCTTCTCCCGTCGGCCTTAGGATTCTCTCCTCATCTACCTGTGTCGGTTTGCGGTACGGGCACATATAAAACAATAGCGGCTTTTCTTGGCAGCATGGATTCGGAAGCTTCGCTACTCTCGTTCGCTCCGCGTCACGTTTCAGCCTCAGTAAGACGGATTTGCCTATCTTACAGCCTTTACGCTTGCACCAGTTTTTCCATTCCTGGCTCTTCCTATCCTTCTGCGTCCCCACAGTTCTGTTTATATGCGGTACTAGAATTTCAACTAGTTGTCCATCGGCTACGGCTTTCGCCCTCACCTTAGGTCCCGACTTACCCAGAGAAGATCAGCTTTACTCTGGAAACCTTAGATATTCGGCCGAGAAGATTCTCACTTCTCTCTCGCTACTCATTCCGGCATTCTCTCTTCTTAACAATCCACTGCTCCTTACGGTACAGCTTCAACTCGTTAAGAATGCTCCTCTACCACTGATACTTACGTATCAATCCACAGCTTCGGTGTCGTGTTTTAGCCCCGGACATTTTCGGCGCAAGACCTCTCGACTAGTGAGCTATTACGCACTCTTTGAATGTATGGCTGCTTCTAAGCCAACATCCTAGTTGTCTTCGAAATCTCACATCCTTTTCCACTTAACACGTACTTTGGGACCTTAGCTGGTGGTCTGGGCTCTTTCCCTTTTGACCATGGAACTTATCTCCCATAGTCTGACTCCTGTTCATCATCTAACTGGCATTCGGAGTTTGATATGTTTCGGTAAGCTGTGAAGCCCCCTAGACAATTCAGTGCTCTACCTCCAGTAGACTAAAACAAGGCTAGCCCTAAAGCTATTTCGAGGAGAACCAGCTATCTCCGGGTTCGATTGGAATTTCTCCGCTATCCACACGTCATCTCCACCTTTTTCAACAGATGTGAGTTCGGTCCTCCATTACCTTTTACGGTAACTTCAACCTGCACATGGATAGGTCACCCGGTTTCGGGTCTACGACTACTGACTTAACGCCCTATTAAGACTTGGTTTCCCTTCGGCTTCGTACCTTCAGTACTTAACCTTGCCTGCAATCGTAACTCGCCGGACCGTTCTACAAAAAGTACGCCGTCGCACCTTAACGTGCTTCGACTGCTTGTAAACATAGGGTTTCAGGTTCTCTTTCACTCCCCTCCCGGGGTTCTTTTCACCTTTCCTTCACAGTACTATGCGCTATCGGTCACTAGGTAGTATTTAGGCTTACGGGGTGGTCCCCGCTCATTCACGCAAGGTTTCTCGTGTCTCGCGCTACTCTGGATCCTGCTGGCTAATTCTCGCTTTCGTCTACGGGGTTCTCACCCTCTTTGACACGCTTTTCCAAAACGTTTCGACTAGCAATTATTAATACCGTCTGCAGTCCGAACCCCAAAGAACTAGGTTCTTTGGTTTGGCCTCTTACCCTTTCGCTCGCCGCTACTCAGGTAATCGATGTTTCTTTCTCTTCCTTCGGGTACTTAGATGTTTCAGTTCCCCGAGTTCCCCCTGCATAGCTATGTATTCACCATGCAGTGACTGGGCTCTTCCCAGCCGGGTTTCCCCATTCGGTAATCTCCGGATCGATGGCTATTTGCGCCTCCCCGAAGCTTTTCGCAGCTTATCACGACCTTCATCGGCTCCTAGTGCCAAGGCATCCACCCTATGCTCTTATTAGCTTGAACTTTTGCTTTAAGAGTATGATACATTTCTGTATCTGATAGTTTTGGTTCACATACGTCGACGACTCGTCGTATGTTTCCTTGGATTTATTTCTTCTATGAATCGGCTAATTCATAGTTAGATAATAGGTTTATTTTCATTAATCAGTTCCTGGTAGTTCTGATTAATTCGACTTTATTCAGTTATCAACGTTCTCGCATTTCTAAGGTCCTTCTCTATTCTTTCCTAGAAGAACCCAATAACATAAGGAGACTCGAACTCCTAACCTTCCGGTCGCTTCCATCTAAGCTATATTCATATATAAAAGGCAGCCACCTACTCTCCCGGGCCGTTACCAGCCAAGTACCATCGGCCGTCCAAGGCTTAACCATCGTGTTCGGTATGGGTACGGGTGTTTCCCTAGGACGCATCGCCACCTAAAATTTTTCTGAAAGAAAAATTTAATCGCTCACCGGTAAGTTTTTCTCGTAGAGAAACACTGTAAGGTGACGTTTCCTTTTTCCTTCGTCACAAAGAGAAGACTTCTCCTTGCTAGGTGTTGTTATTCATTTTTAACAACTCAATCGTAAAGTAATCTCATACCTGTTTCTTCGAGATAAGTTCGCCTTTCGACTCATTTCTTTTACTTCGATGTCTCGAAGGCAGTCTTGCTGCTTTTATCATCAACCCTCAGGTTGTGATTCTTCCTTAGAAAGGAGGTGATCCAGCCGCACCTTCCGATACGGCTACCTTGTTACGACTTCACCCTAGTCATCGATTTCACCTTAGACAGCTCCCTCCTTACGGTTGGGTCACTGGCGTTGGGCGCCTCCGACTTCCATGGTGTGACGGGCGGTGTGTACAAGGCCCGGGAACGTATTCACCGTAGCATGCTGATCTACGATTACTAGCGATTCCAACTTCATGTAGTCGAGTTGCAGACTACAATCCGAACTGGGACGGACTTTATGAGGTTTGCTTAAGGTCACCCTGTCGCTTCCCTTTGTATCCGCCATTGTAGCACGTGTGTAGCCCAAATCATAAGGGGCATGATGATTTGACGTCATCCCCACCTTCCTCCGAGTTGTCCCCGGCAGTCTCTCTAGAGTTCCCATCCTAAATGCTGGCTACTAAAGATAAGGGTTGCGCTCGTTGCGGGACTTAACCCAACATCTCACGACACGAGCTGACGACAACCATGCACCACCTGTCACTTCTGTCCCGAAGGAAAGACTCGATTAAGAGTCGGTCAGAAGGATGTCAAGATTTGGTAAGGTTCTTCGCGTTGCTTCGAATTAAACCACATGCTCCACCGCTTGTGCGGGCCCCCGTCAATTCCTTTGAGTTTCAATCTTGCGATCGTACTCCCCAGGTGGAATGCTTATTGCGTTAACTGCGGCACCGAGGTTCGACCCCCGACACCTAGCATTCATCGTTTACGGCGTGGACTACCAGGGTATCTAATCCTGTTCGCTCCCCACGCTTTCGTACCTCAGCGTCAGTTACAGTCCAGAAAGCCGCCTTCGCCACTGGTGTTCTTCCTAATATCTACGCATTTCACCGCTACACTAGGAATTCCACTTTCCTCTCCTGCACTCTAGTCCACTAGTTTCAAATGCAATCCCGGAGTTGAGCTCCGGGCTTTCACATCTGACTTGATGGACCGCCTACGTACCCTTTACACCCAGTAATTCCGGATAACGCTTGCCCCCTACGTATTACCGCGGCTGCTGGCACGTAGTTAGCCGGGGCTTCTTAGTCAGGTACAGTCATTTTCTTCCCTGCTGATAGAAGTTTACAATCCGAAAACCGTCTTCCTTCACGCGGCGTTGCTGCATCAGGCTTTCGCCCATTGTGCAATATCCCCCACTGCTGCCTCCCGTAGGAGTTTGGGCCGTGTCTCAGTCCCAATGTGGCCGATCACCCTCTCAGGTCGGCTACAGATCGTCGCCTTGGTGAGCTTTTATCTCACCAACTAGCTAATCTGACGCGGGTCCATCCTATGGCACCGGAGTTTTTCACACTGTATCATGCGATACTGTGCGCTTATGCGGTATTAGCGCAAATTTCTCTGCGTTATCCCCCTCCATAGGGCAGGTTACCCACGCGTTACTCACCCGTCCGCCGCTCTCCTCTTCTTCACTCACCCGAAGGATCGTTCAGAAGATTCTCGCTCGACTTGCATGTGTTAGGCACGCCGCCAGCGTTCATCCTGAGCCAGGATCAAACTCTCACATTAAAAAGTTTAATCTCTCGCTTGAAACACTAGCATTTTGCTAATTTAAAGTTCTTATCCATAACCGTAGTTACTTCAAAGGAATTAAAGGTATATGAGTTTACTTCACGATTCAATTATCAAATGTTCTTGTCTTACTTGCTACTTCGAAACCCTTGCTACGACTGGCTCAGCGCCTTGTCTGTAGTTTGTGTTGTCCGAAGCAACGAATGTAATTCTACCTTGTTTCAGAACAAATGTCAACACCTTTTTTTTAAAACTTTTGCTTTTTTTCTTCTCTCCAAACAAAAAAACCTCTACACCCCTTTAATTTAGAGGCTTTCAAGGCTTTTTGCTTTTTCAAATTTTTCCCTTGTTTTTTATTCTTTTCCAATATTTTCCATTATCTTCCAATTATTTTCTATTTTTTGATAACACTTCTTGAAAGCTAATTGTCCCTCCAAATATATCAAGGGCACTTCCTATTGTATAGTTCACTTTACTTTTTCCGACCTTTTCTATTCGGTCAATATCCGCAATTGATGCAATGCCTCCGGCATAGGTACACGTTATAGTATCATTTTGGCTTAGTAATGCAATTAACTCCTCATCTATCCCCTGACGCAACCCTTCAACATCAACTGCATGTACCAATAGTTCATCACAAAAATTTGACAGATATCTTATATTGTCTTCATTGACTTCAAACTGCGTAAACTCCTGCCAACGATTCGTAACCACATAATATCGCCCATCTTTTTTTCGACAACTCAAATCAATAACCAACTTGTCCTTACCTACTGCTTCTACAATCCTATGTAAATGTTCTTTATTAAAAGAACCATCTTTAAAAATATAAGACGTTACAATGATATGGCTTGCACCCATCTGAATATATTGTGATGCATTCTCTGCATTAATTCCTCCACCAACTTGCAAGCCTAAGGGATATGCTGCAAGCGCTTTTTGAATCTCATTGTCATTACCTTTACCAATAGCAATAACATGACCGCCTTGCAATCTATTCGTTCTATAAAGCGTCGCGTAATAGGCCGCATCTTTTTCTGAAACAAAATTCTCTACAGCTCCCTCTTCATTTAAACTGCCTCCGACAATCTGTTTAACTTTTCCTTCATGCAAGTCTATACAAGGTCTAAATTCCATTCTTTCACCTCTTATTCCATACTATTTGTTTCATTATACACCATATAGAATAGAATTTGTCCCTTTTTTCCACGACCCTCACATGAATCTTTGCTAGGCGAATGCATTTAATTATTCTATCGCTCCATTAATCCTTCAACTTCTTTAAAAAAATCACTCGGTTTCACATGCAGTATTTCACACATCGCAAATATGATCCTCACTGTCGGTCGTCGTTTTTGACGTTCAATAAGACTTACATACGTTCTATCTATGTTGCAATGGTATGCAAGAGCTTCTTGCGAAATCCCAGCTGCCTTTCTTTTTTTCTTCAAGACTGTTGCTAGCGCCGCTTCCAGATTCATTCATTATTACCTCCTTCTCTAACTTCCAATATGTTTGCATTTCTGCAAATAGTCTACAGACTATAGTCATCAAAAGAAAGTTATGATACAATAAGACTTATCTTGTATCAACCAAAATGTGTTCGTATCCATTTCGGCAAAAGTAAGATTCCACGAGTTAGGGTATAAATAGAGAGGCGATTATAATGAGACAAAATGTATCTGAGTTATTCACACTAGATGAGCTATTCAATCAACCAGTAATTAACCGTTATTTAGATAACATCTTTACACATTCTGACTATCCTATTGGTTTAGTCAGCAAATCCGGAGTACTTCTTACAGCTTCTTCGTCATACTTAGAATTATCCACAACTAATATTCATGGCGATGTTAGCATCCCCATTTATTTTCAAGAAAAACAATTGGGTACAATTACATTATTTATTAATCAGCATATATCTCCGATAGATAATTGTATATCCCCAACACTTTTATATGCAGAGTCCTTAGTCAATCATATCCAGGATATGTTAGTTTTCTCTATGGGTGAAAAAATTAACAACGGACATCCTTCAATATATCATTCTTTATTGAACCATATGAATCATGCAGCCATGGTAATAAGGAAAAACTATTCTCCACATAATAAAGCAACCGTTTATCGAATTATAGAAGCAAATACTAAAATGCAGCAAATGGCTGCTCTGTTTGGCGATAATTTATGCGAAACATTTCCTGTAGACAATTCAAAAATTGTACGTTACTTGCTAAAAACATCAAAGTCTGTATCTACAGGAGAACGTAAAAAAACAACCTTTTGTTCTGAAACACAACAGTATTATACGATTGAATGGGAGTCCCTAAACAATCATGATATTTCCATCAATATATATGATTTGTCTACTGAAAAAAAGGAGCTTCAACATTCTAACAAACAGCGCGTTCTGGATATTGTATCTGCCATGAGTAAACTTATCGAAAAACGCGATTTATATACCTATGAACATCAACGAAATGTAGCCATTTTAGCTGTCAAAATCGCAAGATACTTAAAAATGGACAACCAGCATATTGGAAATGTATTTATTGCTGCTTTGTTGCACGACATCGGGAAGAGTGGTATTCCTTCCGAAATTCTTACCAAACCCGATGTATTATCACCAATAGAATATGAGCTTATGAAAACCCATGTGGATAAAGCTTTTGAGATTCTGAGCGACTTTGACTTTCATCGACCTATTGCTGAAATAGTACACCAACACCATGAACGAATCAATGGTACTGGATATCCATTGGGTATAACCGGTGACAAGATGTTCATGGAATCCAAAGTATTGGCTGTTGCTGATGTCTATGAAGCCATAACCGCTCATCGACCTTATCGACCTTCTTTGGGTGCCGAATTTGCGAAAGATCACCTTCTAAAAGGTAAAGGAACTCTATATGACGAAGCTGTTGTTGACGCCTGTCTAATCTGTGAACAACTACCGGACATAAGTATCGATGACATCTATCGGGATTTATTTGATTGAAACGTCCAAACCAATACCTAGGTGTTTTTTCTCTATGAACCTCGCGAAAGCTCTTTCACTTGATTTTTCATCCAAGATAGCGTATAGTGTATACGCTGAATTATCAGCGGCTACTATAAATCATCGTCAGTTCGTAACCTTCCTGACGTAAAACAAAACTAAAGGAGATTATTCATGAGAAATTACAAAGTACTGTTCCTTGTACAGGCAGCGCTTATTGCTGCCTTGTACGTTGTTCTGACCCTCTTTGCCAATGCACTCGGGCTAGCTAGTTCTGTCATACAAGTACGGTTTTCAGAGGCACTAACCATACTTCCTTTTTTTACTCCCGCTGCAATTCCAGGCTTATGGATAGGTTGTGTTCTTGCTAACATCTTAGTTGGTGCCTTACCTCTAGATGTTGTCTTCGGCTCTCTCGCTACTCTTATCGGAGCCATTGGAAGTTATTACATCGGTCGTAGATTTAGAGGTCGCTTCAAGTGGTTTATTACCCTCCCTCCCATTATTGCTAATACAATTATCGTTCCCTTCATTTTAGCCTACATCTATCAATTTGAAGGCTCCATTCTCTTTTTCATGGTAACTGTATGTATTGGAGAAATAATCTCTGTGGGTATTTTAGGTATGATTTTATTAACGATTCTAAATCAATACGGGCATTCAATTTTCTCTCCACGTTCATAACGTATAAGCTAGACTAACTAACTCTATAATATTATACAACAAAAAAGGGCTTACATAAGCCCTTTTCTTTATTCCTAGACTATTGTCTAATGGATAAAAGTTTATTCTTTAATTCATTCTCTATACGATTCAACTCAACTTCCGCATCTTGTCGTCGTTGGCGTCCCTCTGTTTGAATCTTCATCACTTCATCCAGTGTTGATATCAAAGATTCATTGGTATGCTTTAATGTCTCGATGTCCACAATACCACGTTCAGATTCTTTAGCTACATCGATGGTTGCCATCTTCAATGTTTCTGCATTCTTACGAAGCAATTGATTGGTCATATCCGAGACCTCTCTCTGTGCTTGTGCGGCTTGACTTGCATGGGTAACACCCAACGCTAAGACCATCTGACTTTTCCATAACGGTATTGTATTAACAATAGTGGATTGAATCTTCTCCGCCATCACTGTATCATTCTCCTGAATAAGTCGAATCTGAGGCGCCATTTGCAAGGATATTGTTTTTGTTAACTCTAAGTCATAGATTTTTTTCTCAAAACGATTAATCATATTATTCATATCATTAACTGCTTGGGCATGTTCTGCCATACCTGTCTCATTAGATTGCTTCACAAGTGCCGGTAATTCTTCATTCTTTGCAATCTCTAGTTTTTTCTTTCCGGCTAAAATATACATACTTAGCTCTTTGAAATATGTTTTATTCAAATCATACATCTTATCTAACATTGCTACATCTTTTAACAACTTCACTTGATGATTCTCCAAAGCTGTCGTTATATGACTCACATTAGATTCAGCCTTAGCATATTTTGTTTTCATATCACTAATTTTTTGTGCCGGCTTTTTGAATATTTTCATAAAGCCTTTTTCTTCTTCTTCCTTATCAAAGTTTTTCAATTCTTTGACAACACCCGAGAGCATATCACCAATTTCACCCAAGTCCTTGGTTCTCACTCGCTCAAGTGCCGTTTCAGAAAAGTCAGCAATCTTCTTCTGCGCACCCGCTCCAAATTGAAGAACGATGCTTGAATCTGTCAGATTAATTTGATTGGCAAACTCGTCCACCATCTTCATCTCTTCATCTGAAAGAACGCTGTCTTTTTGAATTTTCTCTTCTTCCGCTTTCATAATCGCTTCCGGTTTTTCATCATCCTTAAAAGGTTCAAAGGTTAGTGTAGGTATATCTTGACTCATATCATTCTCCCATCGTCTTTGATTTGTTAATTCCTTTATTAGTGAGGCCTTCTTGGGCCAACATTGTTTCTAAAACGGATATATCCGTTGAAATATCCCAAGCAATATCTTTAAACAGTTGATCCAACAATTTTTCAAAAGCAAGATTAATGGTGTCGATGGTCCCTTTAATCTCATCTTTTGTTGACACAATATTATCACCTTGAATCGGTTGTTGCTCGAAATCATAAAACGCAGTTAACAGCTTGATTGTCGTCGGTAAATAGTAATCCATTAACCGTCGTACTTCGTCTTTTTGGTCCGGATGTTTCGTGATATATTCCATTATCTTTGTAAGAACTGCTTCCATATGTATAATCTTAGCAACCGTTTCTTCATCTTTCAACTTCACACGAAGGTCATTAATGCGTCGAACATAATCTTGTCCCATAGATACAACGGCTGCCGATTCATTTTGCACCTCTTCCATTTGAGGCTCTTTTTCTTCTTGCATCTTACTTTCAGATTCTTCTGAAAGATAGCGATATTGTTCATATCCTGCACGTGATAAATACATCATCCCTCTATCCGTGTCTAAGCTTGCTTGTGGAAACATACCGATTCGAATCATTTTCCTCAAATCTTTAACTAAAAACTTATAGGATGTATCGCTCAACTCTGTCATTTCATAGAGTTTAACAAAATGCCTATTCCCAATAATATGCAAATATTTTAAAAATCGTTTATAACGATTTCTTAATCCACTTCCTCTAGATTCCAAAACCATACTTCCTAAAAAGAATGGCATCATAATTCCAATAGGCAATGTAAAGTTAAACAAACTCCCTGTTGCCAAACCGATAATCGCTAGCACAACAATAGCCGTCCCTAATGAAATACTTCCAATCATACCAAAAATCTGATAGATTATACCTGACACTTTACCTATCGGATTATGGGCAAACGATATACTGTTCTTCGGTTGTTGCTTATTATATCTCCGTCCGGTATTCATATAATAAGGTCGTTGTGTCGGTACGTCCTGTTTTTTCCCCATATTGTTGTATGTCTTATATTGCTTCGGGGAATTATTCTCCCATCTATTATTTGAACCCGGTCCTTGTATGGACCCGATAGCTTTCTTGACTTCATCAATCGCCAAATCGACAGTATCATTAACAACACTGCCTATCTCATGATCCATTCCCCTGAAATTACCCGTTCGCATGGATTCTTTCATGCTCTGTTTAAATTCTCGTTTGCTATTATTCCATTGTTTGTGATCCATAACTGCACATCCTCCATCCACCATTTATATACCGGACACAATCATACTATCTATTATAGACCATATTAGTCATAACCACAATTTGAAAAAGATTAAGATTTGATAAAATAATAGAGGGATTGACAATATAGTATCACCAATACCCTCTATCTCTATGATTTTTCTTTATTTTCTTCGATTGTTCGGTCCGAAACCAAAGGATCCAAAAATATCACGGATATCATTCAACGATTCTTCTATGCCTAAGTCACGCATCTGACGATCCACAAACTCATGAATGCGTTCTTGTCTCTTGTCATACTCATCATTAGGATACGCTTCAATATAACGTGTGATAATTCGACCTAAATAAGCACTAAATTGTTCTAATTCTTCTTCGCTAAGACAGTCTAACATCTCCATCGATTCATCTGACTGTTCCGCAGAATTCTCAGCCGCTTTAGCACCTTTCTCTGTGAGGCATATCATCATCACCCGTTTATCTTCTTCTGATGGCTCTCTTGTAATAAATCCACGTTTTTCTAACTTGACTAGTAACTCTGACAAAGCTTGTTTACTCATATCCAGTAGATAGTTTAATTCTTTTTGACTAATCTCCGGCTTCATTTTAAGGATGGCCAAGACACGACCTTGACCTCTATATGTTGTTCTCTGTTCTCCTCCCATAAATCCTTGTTGAAACTGGGATTTTTGGGTAAGCATATGTAGTTGTCTTAATTGTTCTGTTATAACACGACGTATATCTTGCATTCTGTTACCGCCTTTCTTTAATTTACTGAAGTATAAAATAAATCACTCTCAAATAGTCAAGCCCTTGACTTATTCTCAGCATACATCTCACATTCTATTTTGTCAAGGCCCTGACTATTCTTTTTATATAGTTTTAATGATTCTTTTATCCTTTATTAAAAAACGGTCTCTTTATGTTCTATTCTGCCTGAATAAGCTCTCTATCTGCCGTCATCAGACGTATCACTTGTTTAATCGTTATGACAATAACAAGTACACCAACGGACACAAGCGCTGTAAATCCTCCAGGTGCTACATTGACATAATAAGATAATATCAATCCTGACATAATATCAATAACACTAAACCCTATAGAAAGAATCAATGTCGCTCTAAAACCTTTCTCAAATTGGAGTGCTGTTGCTACGGGAAGTGCAATCATCGAGCTTAGTACAAGCACCCCAACAATACGAATGGATACAGAAATGGCACATGCAACAAGAATAGAAAAGGCATAGTTGATAATTTTCACTTTAACCCCTGCCAACTTTGCCGCATCTTCGTCATACACGATAAAGAGCATTTGATTATATAATCCAATTAAAAGGATAACCGATATAAAACTCAAGATAACAACCATGAGCATATCTGCATTGGTAACGGTTAGAATACTACCAAACATAAAGGTATCGGCATTCACCTTTAACTTACCGGAGCTCATAATGGTAATAGCCGTACCCACACTTAGGGATAAGACAATCGTCAAAATCAGGTCGGTATAACGCTTAAAATATGTACGCAAAAATTCTATAAGTCCCCCACAAATGGATGTGAAAATAAAAGCACCTAAGATAGGATTTTGGTTAAAAAGCAGACCAATGGAAATACCGGCTAAAGAAGCATGAGATAATGTGTCTCCAATCATTGAATAGCGACGCAGCACCAAGAATACACCGATACTCGGGCATAATATGGATATAAAAAGAGATACAAACAATGCGTGTTGCATAAAACTATATTCTAACATGATACTTAACCTCGCTTTTCTTGCAGAAACTCATTGACATATTGATCTGGGGTACATAGATGACCATGGCCTTCTACCATATGATAGAGCATAGACGAATTATCCAGTGCCGCATCTAGGTTATGTTCTACAGCAATGACAGTCATTTGACTTTCTATATTCATCTTCTTCAATAAACCGTAAATTTCGATTTGGCTATTTCGGTCAATACCTGTAGACGGTTCATCCAATATTAATAAGTCCGGACTACCTAACAAGGCTCTTGCTATTAATATTTTTTGATGCTGCCCTCCGGATAAATTTCCTATTAAAGATTTTTTGAAGTTTGTCATCCCAACTTTACTAAGAACATCATTAATAGCTGATTTATTCTTTACCTTTAATAACTTACGATAGGCCGTCAGCATCTCATAAACCGTAATTGGAAAGGAATCATTCGCAAAATCCGTCTTCTGTGGAACATAGCCTAATCTCACTGCATCCATAGACACTATCCCTTTTGTCGGTTTTAAAAAACCCAATAGTAAACGAACTAACGTACTTTTCCCACATCCATTATCCCCTAATATAGATATATAATCCCCTTTATTGATTTCCAGATTTATGTTCTTCAATACATAAGGGGGTGTATTTGTATAAGAAAAATATAAATTTTCTGTATTTATCATAATTTTCCTCTCTTTTTGCAAGTGACTTGCATTTTCTCTTGACAAACGTTCTCTTTAAAACTACTATATATTATAAATGCAAGTGACTTGCAAATGCAAATATTTTTTTATGGAGGTACATATAATGTTAAAAAAAGGATCTATACTCTTAACACTTGCCCTTGTTATCGGCTTATTTTCAGGCTGTGGGCAAGAGGCTGATACCGTTGATGATACAACCCTACAGGTAACTGTTAGCTACAATGCAATGGCTGAGTTTGCCAAAGCAGTCGGCGGTGACTTGGTTACTATCAAAACAATCGTTCCATCCGGTGCTGAGCCCCATGACTTTGAGCCCAAAGCCCAAGATTTAACCGGAATGAATAATGCCGATGTCTTTGTCTATAATGGATTAGGAATGGAAGCATGGGCAGAGGAAGCTATCGCGGCTGCCCAAAACGATACATTAATTGTTGTTGAAGCGGCTGATGCTGCAACCCTTATAAAAAATCCAAATTATAATGAAGACGAGCATCATGATGAGGATGAGCATCACGACGAAGACGAGGACGAACATCATGACGAAGATGAGCACCATCATGATCATGGTGAATATGACCCTCATGTCTGGTTAAGTTTAAAAAATGCTCAACTTGAAGCGGAAGCAATTAAGGAAGCTTTTATCACTGCTGACCCTGACAATGCGGATACCTATGAGTCTAATTATACCACTTTCTATAATGAACTTGATACTCTATACAATGACTACAAGGATAAATTTGCTACTGTCAGCCAAACAACTTTTGTCACCGGTCATGCTGCATTCGGTTATCTTTGTGCGGAATTTGGACTTGAGCAAAACAGTGTTGAAGATATGTTTGCTGAAGGAGAACCTAGCGCCCAACAATTAGGTGAATTAGTCGATTTTTGTAAGGAAAATAACATTACAACAATCTTTGCTGAAGAATTAGCAAGTCCTGCTGTTTCTGAGACACTTGCCAATGAAGTCGGTGCTGACGTTAAAACCATCTACACTATTGAAAGTGACGAAGATGGCAAGACCTATTTGGAACGTATGCAAGAAAACCTTGCTACAATCTACGAAAGTCTTCAATAAAAATTTAACTACACAAAAGGGGATGCCGTGGCATCCCCTTTTTCTTTCTATATAAATATCAACTAGTCTTTCGTTTTAGGTTTTATAAATTTCTTTCTCTCAGCTTTTTCCTTAACGACAGGCTTCTCTTCTACAACCTCATTCTGCTCTTTTTCGTTTTCTTCCTGTACAACTGTAGCAATCGCTTCATTAAGAAAATGTTGTTCTTCTACTTGACGTAACCGTTTTGTTACGGCTTCCTCAATTTCATATTCTTGATGAAGTCCCTGCCCTAATGCATAGATTAGCAGCAATAATAGAACCGCAAAAGGTAGTCCTGTCATAACAGATGCTGTTTGTAACGCTGTCAAACCACCACCGATTAATAAGGTTGCAGCAACTACACCTTCCATAACAGCCCAAAATACACGTTGTGGTATTGGTGAATCCAACTTACCTCCTGATGTCAAGTGATCGACAACTAACGAACCACTATCTGAAGAGGTAACGAAGAAGACCGTCACAAGGATAATACCGATAACTGATAATAACTGAGTCCATGGCAAATGTTCTAACATAGCAAAAAGTGCAATAGAGACATCCTCACTAACAACTGAGGCTATATCTCCAATACCGTTGGTTTGAATATTTAATGCTGTTCCTCCGAATACGCTCATCCAGAAGAAGGATAAAATAGACGGAACCAAGAGTACGCCGAGAATAAATTCCCGTACTGTACGACCTTTTGAAATACGTGCAATAAACATACCTACAAATGGAGACCATGAAATCCACCACGCCCAATAGAAGATGGTCCAATCACCCTGCCAATTCGTATCTCTAAAGGTTTCTGTCCACAAACTCATTTCCACAATATTCGATAAATAGAACCCGGTGTTTTGTGTGAAACCGCTAAGGATGTAAACGGTAGGTCCTGCAATTAAAATGAACAACATAAAGATTCCTGCAAGTCCCATATTTAACTCACTCAACCGCTTAACACCACCATCAAGTCCCATGACAACCGATAATGTAGCAAGCCCTGTGATACCTATAATTAATCCGACCTGAACTGCCGGACTTATAGCTACCCCGAATAAGAAATTGAGTCCTGCATTGACTTGTGCAACACCTAATCCAAGAGAAGTTGCTAGACCCGTTAATGTGGCTAATACTGAGAGGACATCTATCATATTACCCCAAAAACCATAAATTTTATTACCAATCAAAGGATAGAATACAGAACGAATGGTAAGTGGCAACCCTCGATTATAAGCAAAAAAAGCAAGGCCTAATCCTACAACTGAATAGATCGCCCATGGATGTATTCCCCAGTGGAAGAACGTCGTTGCCATAGCTGCCTGTGCTGCTGCCGGCGATCCGGGTTCAAGTCCACCAAACATAGGGGATGGGTTGTTCAAATGACTGATCGGTTCCCCAACACTCCAGAATAACAATCCAATACCCATTCCTGCACTTAATAGCATGGCATACCAACCAAATTTAGTAAACTCCGGCTGAGCATCATTCCCACCAATCGTTATATTTCCATAACGACTAAAGGCAAAGTAGAGCGCCGCAATGATAAAAATATTGGCTGAGGCCACAAAAAACCAGCCGGCATTTTTGGTAACACTTTCCATTAAATTTGCAAATGTTTCCTCTGCTGCAGCCGGAAATAGCAATGTCAATGTGATAAATATTGCCAACAAGGCTGTTGATATAAAGGTTACTTGAGGATGAATATCAAAACCATGTCCCGACCAGTTATTCTCTCCTGGCTCTTGTCTACCCGCTTCATCAAAGAGGGACTTTGTCGGACGTATTTGTAAGCCTTTAAAGGGCTTTCTATTCTTAATCGCTTTCTTTCGCGCTTCTACTTCCGCTCTCTTAAGCTTCTCGGCCAATATCTTTTTGGACTCGAGTCGTTTCTTCTCATTTTCATTCATTTTTATCCTACCTTTCTTATTCTTCTCTCTTTTTCTTTTTATTCTTTCCTCCATACTTCTTGTTGCAATATAATATTAGGGAATCTGATGGTTATTTCACCTGATATCATCGTCCCTAATGGGTATAAAGACGAACGATCCCTCAGTATAAAGAATCTTCATTACATTAAACCCTATCAGAGTCAAAAGAATTTGTCAATTTTTCACCCGACGCATCCCGATAAATGTCCATACTTTTTTATATTTTTCTTGCTTTTTTCTTTCAATTGCGTTATTATGTTTTGAAATATCTAAAAACGAGAGGGAGGTAATTGAAAATGTGCATCATTCAAGTTCATGGACTTACAAAAACTTTTGATACCAAAATTAAAGCCCCGGGATTCTCCGGTAGTTTCCAATCTATGTTTCGGCCGCAATTCAAATCCGTCAATGCCGTCGATCACGTGGATTTTAATGTGGAGCAAGGAGAAATGCTCGCCTTTATAGGCCCAAATGGGGCAGGTAAGTCGACAACCATTAAAATGTTAACCGGTATCTTGCAACCTTCAGAAGGTTCCATTGATGTCATGGGCTATCATCCTATGAACGATCGTCAATCCATGAGTTATCACATCGGTACCGTCTTCGGACAAAAATCACAACTATGGTTTCACCTCCCCCCTGAGGACAGTTTTCGTCTCCTCGGTAAATTGTATGAAATCGATGACCACACCTTAAAGAAGCGGATTGCTTATTTGAACGATGTCTTCGACATACATGATTTACTGAATATACCCGTACGAAAAATGTCTTTGGGTCAAAGGATACGATGTGAAATAGCCGCTTCGTTACTCCATGAACCAAAGATTATTTTTTTGGACGAACCGACTATTGGATTAGATGTTATCGTCAAACAGAAGATTCGTGACTTAATAAAAACCGTGAATCAAGAAGAGAAAACCACGATTTTTCTGACCTCCCATGATGCCGGAGATATTGACCAACTCTGCAAGCGGGTCATTGTTATTAATCACGGCAATATTGTGACAGATGATACCACTGCCAATATCAAGCGCGAGTACTTAGGTAGTAAGATACTGAAAGTCAAGTATGCCGAGAAGGTCATCCTACCAAAGACACAGCTTCCTATAACACCTATGGATGACTATTCCATTGAAGTCGCCCTAGATACACGCATCTTCGACATTCACGACATTATTACCCAGCTCATTACCTATGGTAAAGTTTTAGATATTACCATTGAAGATCCGCCACTGGAAGAAATCATTGCTTCTATCTATCAGCGTAAAAAGGAGGTTCATGAATGATTGCCAAATGGTACAAATATCATTATGTGTTAAAAACATCCATCATGGATACCTTTGTCTACGTCGTCGATTTCTTCGGTCGAAGTGTGTTTTTTGCTTTTATACTGGGTATATACCTTCTTCTATGGCAAGCCGTCTATGGTGCAACAGACAGTCAAATGATTGAAGGTTTTGACTTAAATCGAATGATTTGGTATCTCGTCATTACGGAAATTGTAACGCTATCAACCAGCAACTACTATGACGAGGTTTCAACAGATATAAAGACGGGTAATATCGCATACCAGTTGAATAAACCTTATCACTATGTCACGTATAGTTTTTATAATAATTTTGGAAAAGTCCTTATTCGCATGCTTGTTAATTCGACCGTAGGTATTCTGACTGCCCTTGTTTTCGTCGGAGGGCTGGAATCTTTTCATCTGTATTCAGTACCTTTTGTCCTTTTAAGTCTTTTTATGGGCATCGGTATTAACTTTTTCCTAAATTTTACCCTTGCCTTAACGGCCTTTTGGGTTGAGGAAAATACGCCCTTTCGTTGGATTTTTCAGAAGTTGGTCTTTACCCTAGGTGGGATGCTCTTACCTCTTGACCTCTTCCCCCATGCCATACAGAATATAAGTCGTTACCTGCCTTTTGCCTATATTACCTATGTTCCGGGGAAACTTTTTGTCGATTTTAATACCCATGATTTTCTATATGGATTTATGGGGCAATGCATCTACCTTATACTAGCCATCCTTCTATGCTATGCAGTCTATAAGAAAGGAGTGAAAGCACTCAATGTCAACGGCGGATAATAGAAAAAACACCTATCTTTCCCATCTACAACTTCTAGGCGCCTATTTCAAATTAAACCTATCGGCGTCTATGGAATATCGCACCAGTTTTTTGATTCAAGTGTTTGGAATGTTCATTAACAATCTCTCCTTCGCCTTTTTCTGGTGGTTACTATTTCAACGCTTTGGGCAAATCGGGACCTATGGTTTTGAAGATGTCATGCTCCTTTGGTCCTTTTCTTCCGCAGGGTTTGGGCTCTGCTTCATATTCTTCGGCAACATCCGTTATTTGGTCAGTATTATTGTTCGAGGTGAACTGGATACCTTCTTGCTTCAACCTAAGAATGTTCTTTTGAATACCATCAGTTCAAAGACCGTTATATCCGCATGGGGTGACTTGATTTATGGCATTCTATTATTTCTGGCTGTCGGCAATCTATCTCTGAAGACTATAGGTATGTTCATACTTTTTAGTATCACAGCAGGACTTATATTCAGTAGCGTACTTATCGCTTACAACAGCGCTGCCTTTTATTATGGTAATATTCAGTCCCTTGCTAATCTGATTCTCGAGTTTATGATTACCTTCTCCATCTATCCGGCAGATATGTTCCATGGTGTCATTCGTTTAATCCTCTTCACCCTGTTGCCCGCCGGATTTATCTCCATGGTTCCTGTTAGTCTCCTCAGTTCCTTCCATATAGGATGCTTTCTTTTGCTACCAGCGGTTACCATGGGATGGATGGTTATTGCCTACCTCCTTTTCTATCGTGGGTTAAAACATTATGAATCCGGAAACCTGATTGTAAATCGTATGTAATATGAGCATCTCCATGCATTAGCGATTCACGACTATGGAACACCTTTAAAAAACTATAGAATAAGAAGGAGGTTCAGCCCACAGGCGAACCTCCTTCTTATCTGCTAATAGCATTATTTAATCATAATATCGAACATCATACCCACCAAGACTATCAAAATAAACCTCAATCTCAAAAGAATCCGACAGGCGATCATTGACTGTATAGATTATGGTTACCTGTCCTTGATCCAAGGGCGATTGCATAAGCATGGACTTTGTTGTCACTTCACCACTTACTTCAACACACTCAATATAACCATTCTCGAGTAGATATTTAGCTTCTGCTATGGTCATTGTATCTTCGTATTGGGTTGAGGAATCTAATATGGTATAGCTACCGTATATCCGGATACTTCGCTCACTTTTCTGCTTACTCTGCCACGCATCAATCGTTGCATAATTACTTGTTATCTTAAGGACTTTGATGTCCTGAATATCCACATGACCCTTAGCATCAACGGATGTCTGTATCGCCATTGGAACATCGACATACATGGCCTCTGCCTTAATCCCATCAAAGTTTGCCGGAATGTTGATATGGACTTTCTTTGTCTCCTGACTCTCTTTAATGTCTACTCCACTTCCTGCTCCGTCCGGTAACTCAATTGCCGAATAGCTACCTACATCTGTTACCAATAGGCAAGCCCCTACCACGACGATTAATAAATATGCCTTGATACTCTTCATACTCCACCATCCCTTTCTTTTATCGGACTAATCCTCTAATGCTGTTATAACTTATATCTTCTATGTACTCCTTATACTAATTATAACACTCTGACGATACCTGTCACTCTCTTTGTCCAAAATCATACCGATTAGGGTATCTATACTCCCCTTGACATCCCATTAATATTATTATATTATACTATTCAAATATAATAATAAATTACAATTATAAGGAGCTTATTATGTCTAGAAACTCTACGAAACGCAAGAAAAATCACCAACACTGGACTTGGATTCTCATTGTTACATTTTTCATATTAGGATATATCGACACTCGTTTTGGTATTCTAGGTCTTCTCTGTATGGGAACTCCAATCGTTCATGCTCTTCGAGGCGAGGGAAAACTCCACTGTTCTAAGCATTGCCCTCGTGGTTCTTTTTTGGGCAAATTCCTCATTTATCTATCCTTGGATCGTCCTATGCCTAAATTTATGCGAAGCAAACGTGCTAAGCACCTTCTACTTATTGTCATGCTCAGTGTGTTTAGTTTCTCTATGTATCATACCGGCTTTGTCTTTGAAAAAATGGCATTTGCTTTTTTCCGTTTTATGGGCCTCTCCTTCTTAATTGGTATTATGATGGGTATTCTCTTTAAGCCGAGAAGTTGGTGTCAAGTGTGCCCTATGGGAACCGGTGCAGGACTCATTGCTACTAAGAAGAAAAAACTCGCAAAAGTAGCTTAGTTTATCAAGCACTAAAACGCTTCACTGATTCCATAGAACTATTAGAAAAGTACTTACAATCACCGACTGTCTCTTTGTCTAATACCTTGCGAATAGATATGATCATACTCTGCTAATCCATTTTCTGTATTTAGCAATAGTTTATTAACCAGTACATTCAGGTTAGTAAGTGATGATAAAACAATAGGAAAATTAAATTAAGTTTTGATGGCACTCATCATTACCATCTATATCAACAATAATCATCCTATTTGCATATTCAGGAGTAGATGAAAGATTACCTCTTCATTATACTTAATGCACACTACTCCTGAATGCTCATTTGCTTTTTCTTTTTTATTAAGATTTTCTATTAATATTTCAGTTTCTCTTACAAATTATATACATATGTCTCCTCTATCTGATGTTATGGTTTAAAACCATATAATTTCACACTTAGTTCTACTTAATTAATTTCTTTAGTATCAGAAATATAATTTACCGATTTACAATAGCTCATCATTATACTCGATAACTCTTTATCCATCGCTCTCCATTCTAAGCCAAATTTACTAAGTATATTTTGAGTTTTCTGACTATACATTCTAATAACTGAACTATGTTGAAAATGCTCCAAATCATCATCCATAACATGGGTTCTCAGCATATCAATTGACTCTTTTAATTCTTTGTTATCTAAATTTTCATGAATAAAATTTAAAAATTCATTCACTGTTACTTCTTCTACATCAGTTTTTGTAGTACTTTGAATCAATACGTCTAGAACATCAGCAAAATTATGATTGTACAAATGATACGTCTCATTTTCAAGTTCATTATAGTGGATAAGCTTAAGGATTGCTCTAGACATAAAGTCAACATAACCAAAGTCTGCTAAAAATAATCCCCTTGGGACTTTTTTTAGACTTGCAAATGCTTTTACGATAGAATACAATGCATTATTATTAATATTTTTTTGAAATTTTCCAGTTTTCGAGTGAAAAGATATATTACCTAGTCTATATATATTGATATTTAGCCCTTCTGCCCTATACTTCTGGATTACTTCTTCTGCTTCATATTTTGTTCTCGTATAATGATTACTAAAACTCTGTCCTAAATCAAAATCAAATTCCGAAACACCCACATAAGGTTTATTGTATCGTCCTGCAAACACACCCATGGTAGATATATGATTAAATGATTTCACTCGAGCTTGTTTTGCAAGTTCAAGAACTCTGATTGTACCCCGTACATTTATATTGTAAAAATCTTCATACACACCAAAATGACTGGAATTTCCCGCTGAATGTATTATAGAATCAATTGATTCTGAGAGCTTAAGATACTTTTCAGTAGTCATACCTAGTAAATCCTCAGAAATGTCTCCTATACATATATCAATTCTGCTTAAGTGCTCTAAACTCATCACCATATCAAAGTAATACTCATATGCTTCTTTCAACCTATTTTTAGCATCATTTATCTTGTCTGCTCTAATTAAAACTGAGACTCTCATATCATACTTATCAAGCAATTCTTTGAGAATGTGAATCCCTAAATAACCCGTTACACCAGTTAATAATATATTCTCGAATTTCGTTTCACTCACATTATTTATACGTGTTTCACTTTTGACTTTATTCAGATATGATTCATTAAACTCATTAAAAAACATTTGCTGTTCATTTGATTCTTCATTTGAATAAGTCTGATTATACTCAATTAACTTCTCAAGTCTATCTTTTAGATATTGTTCCTTTTTTACGATAACTTTCTCTAGTTGCCTTATAGTCGGATATTGGAATACTTGATTTAATTTCACCTCATAATTTTGTGAAAGTTCTCCAACGAATGATACAGCCTTCAACGAATCCATTCCAAGCTCAAAAAAATCATCATCTAGCTTGATATTCACAACGCCTGAAATTTGCTTAAGTTTATTATAAATGTCTACTTGAATTTCTGAGGTCCACTCTTCAAATTGATCATCTTCTAGCTCATATGACGGTATTATCCTGTTATCATTCTCAGACTTAACTAAATCATTTTCCTTTGGTTTAATATTCAAGTCAAATGTGAGTTCGTCATATCCATACGTTGGCAACAGAATTTTTTTCCCACTCTTATCAAAAACAACATCCAAACTAATCTTAAGCCCTACATTTTCTAAATCTCCTATTTTACTCAAAAAATAAACATAGTCATTAGTTTCATCATTTTTATGTCTCATTGTATTCACATATATAGAATAGGGGTTGTTTTTTAAAATGTCACTGGTAAATGAACTAAGTGTTTTTCCAGGTCCCACTTCTATAAAAATATTCGTACTTTCATTCTGAATCTTTTCTATTCCTTGATAGAATCTAACAGGTTTAACAATATGCTCCGAATAATATCTAGGATCCATAGCGTCTTTACCTCTAATGAATTCACCGGTTACATTTGATAAGTATTCTATTTGAGGTTCCTTTAGCTCTATATCATCAAATACTTTTTCGAAATCACTCAATATAGAATCCATCATTTTTGAGTGGAAAGCCAGTTGGGTTTTAAGTCTTTTGAAGAGTATATCATTTTGTCTTAAAAGCATTTCAACTTTTTCTATGCCTGTCACGGTCCCAGAAATAGTACATGAATGACTAGTATTATATGCTGCTATTTCAACGTCATCATTTAAATATTTTTCTATCTCCTCAGGTGAAGCCAACACACTAAGCATAGCCCCCTCAGACAATTGATTCATTAGTTTGCCCCTTTTTACTAGAATCCTAATTGCCTCTTTTGGAGTCATAACACCAGAGATACAGGCTGCCGCATACTCTCCGATACTGTGTCCAATCATCACATCTGGAAATATGCCGAATTTCATTAAATATTTTGCAATAGAATATTCAAACGCAAATATAATTGGTTGTGCATAATAGGTATTGTATATGTCATGTGTTTCTCCTTTTTCAGAAAAAATAATTTCTTTTAAATCAACATTCATATGTTGATTTGCTTCATCTAAGCACTCATCGATTATATTGCTGAATATCTCACTGTGGTCATATAATTCTTTACCCATATCGATGTATTGAGAGCCTTGCCCAGGAAACATAAAAATCACTTTTGCCTTTTCACACTTTAGTTCTCTTGAATCTTTAACCACATAATCGCCATTCTCTATTTTTGTTAATAGGCTGTCCATCGTATCTGCTACTATATGGGTTCGATATCTCATTTTTTTTCTTCCATTAGCTAATGTGTATGCTATATCTGTTAAAGCTAGTTTTTTTTCTTTTAAGAAATCTCCATATTTGGCTATAGTGTTTTG
This sequence comes from Vallitaleaceae bacterium, assembly GCA_965140555.1. GTDB lineage: Bacteria > Bacillota > Clostridia > Lachnospirales > Vallitaleaceae > UBA1351. The sequence continues at coordinate 1,303,780 of OZ223259.1, forward strand.
TAATGCCTTTTTCGATTCTGCACTGAACAGAAATATATTTGCTGAATCCATATCCAAATTCAATACATTATTCTCATAAGACTCCATTATTAAATGTACATTTGTTCCTCCGATTCCAAAAGCGCTAACCCCAGCATAAATAGGTTCACTGGAATCTGTCAGATCTAAATTTGTATCATTTACAAAGAAAGGTGTATTGTTAAAGCTAATTCCTTCATTTGCTTTTGAATAATTCACTGTTCTTGGAACCAGCCTATTTTTCAATGCCAATGTTGATTTAATCACACCAGCAACACCCGCAGCATTATCTAAATGACCAATATTAGATTTTACGGAACCTACTGCGCAAAATTGCTTTTTGTCCGTATTGTAGGCCTCTGTTAAAGACTTTATCTCTATAGGGTCTCCTAGAATCGTTCCAGTTCCATGAGTTTCTACAAATTTTATCTTTTCAGAGTCAATATTCGCTAATCTGATTGCCGTTTTGATTACCTCTGATTGCCCTGTAATACTTGGAGCGGTGTATCCAATCTTTTGTGTTCCATCATTATTTATAGAAGATGCTTTAATAATCGAAAGAATATTATCATTATCTCTAATCGCATCTTCGAGTCGCTTTAATACAACTATTCCTGCACCATTGCCACTAACAGTTCCCGTAGCATTATCATCAAAAGCTCTACAATGTCCATCTTTAGAATTAATCATCCCTTCGATAAAATGATAGCCCGTTTTTTGTGGAAGTACAATCGATACACCACCGGCAATTGCCATATCACTGTCTCCACATAAAATACTTTGACATGCCATGTGGATTGCCGACAATGATGAGGAGCATGCTGTCTGTAGTGTCATACTTGGCCCTGTTAAATTTAATTTATGAGATATCCTTGTACTAAAGAAATCACTCATATTCATAGTTAATGTCCCATAATAGTCATCAATCATATGCTGATTGGACATCAAATGCTCAAGCCACTTCACATTTGTTGAGCCACCAATAAAAGTTCCAATTTTGTGATCATTTGTGTGTGAAGAATAACCTGCGCTTTCAAGTGCTTCCCAAGAAACTTTATGAAGAAGCCTAAGTTGAGGATCCATAAGATCTGAATCCTTTGGTGTATAGTTAAAAAATAAAGGATCGAATTTATTTAAATCTTCAATAATACCTCTTACCGGTACATAATTATTGCTATTCATAACCTCTTCTGATACGCCACTTTTAGCTAATTCGTCAGCAGTAAATCTACTTAAAGATTCTTTACCTTCCACTAAATTCGTCCAAAACTGATTGAGATCATTTGCTCCTGGAAACCTAAGTCCAGCACCAATTATCGCAATCTCATCTCCTGTTCTATTTCTTTCATTTTCTCTTATTGACTTGTTTGTCTTAAGTACAACTTTGGAATGAAGCTTCTCATCACCATTCTTTTTTTTGTTTGTCTTTGTTTCAATATAGTCTGATATTTCTTTAATGGTTGTATGTTCAAAGAAATCAATAATGTCTAACTTCAGTTTCAATTTTTCTTCAATTAGATTTTGCATTTCAATGAGTTTTAATGAAGTTCCCCCAATATCAAAAAAGTTATCCGTTACACTGAGATTTTTAACTTCAAGCAAGTCACTCCATATTTTCTCTATTTCCATTTGCAGATTAGTACTAGCCTTAACACCTTCTTGAGATGCTTTTAAAATTTCACCTTTAATATTAAGTATTCCTTTTCGATCTGCTTTTCCATTTTTGTTGAGTGGAATCTTTGGAACAGAAATGAATTCTGAAGGGATCATATAAGAAACCAACTTACTTCTAACTTTGTTTCTCATTTCGATCAAATCCAAAGGTTCTAAAAGTTCGACATATGCCACCAAATAATTTTCATTCTTGTAATTTGTTTTAACGAGTACTACACATCCATTAATTTCATCAACTTCAAGAAGTTTGTTTTCTATTTGTTCCAGTTCAATTCTATGACCTCTTATTTTAACTTGATTATCTACCCTTCCTAAATATTCAATTTCTCCATTCATCGTCCATCTACCAAGATCACCAGTTCTATATACTCTGTCTTCACCGTCAATGTTTACTCTCTTGAACTTTTCATTAGTCAGTTCATTTTTATTGAGATAACCTCTTGTGACGCCAGTACCACCAATGTAAATTTCTCCAACCACAGTTATCGGTACAGGTTTCTCATTATCATCTAGGATATATGCTTTCACATTTGCGATAGGACTGCCCACCAATACTTTTCCTTCCTTACAATTCCAAGAAAGAGCATCAACAGTTGTTTCAGTCGGCCCATAATTATTACATACAGAGTATCCTTTATTAAGCAAATTGTCTTTAAGATCTATTGGTAATTTTTCTCCCCCTGATGTTACATGTTTTAATGTCTCTGGTTTTACTTCATCACTTAACAATTCCTTCAACATTGTGGGAACAAAATCTATAATACTGATCTTATTGACCTTAATATACTCAATAAACTTACTTCTATCCAATATCATATCTTTATCAACAATATGAAGCGTTCCTCCATTTAAGAGAGTGCCCATAATATTCTCTATGCTCGCATCAAAAGTATAGTTAGCGAGGTTGATCCCATTAAAGCCTTCCTTGACATCATACTTCTTACTATACCAGTTTACAAGATTTGTAATATTTCTGTTCTCAAGCATAACCCCTTTTGGAACACCAGTCGTTCCAGAAGTATATATAATTGAAAATAAGTTAGTACTCTCTATTCCAGTCTTTTGATGTACATCATTCTCATTTGTTATCATAGGAGAATGAAAATCAACCAATTCTGAGTTTAATTCTGGTATCATATATTCCTCTTTAGTAAGAGTTATATTTAAGTCACAGTCTTTTTCAATATAGAGTTTTTGTTCTAAAGGAATACTGGTATCTATTGGAGCATATGCACAACCGGCTTTTAGTATACCTAGTATACCAATGATCATTTCTGAACATGGCGTTGTCATTATTCCAACAATCTCTTCTGGTCTTGCTTTTCTTTTACAGATAAAATTCGCTACTTTATTAGCTCTTTTATCTAATTCCTTATACGTCAGCTGTTCATCCTTATAAACCATTGCGACAGAATTAGGTTGTTCAGCTACTTTCTTATGAAATTTACCTATCGGAATTGAATTATCTTCAAAAGAGATAGATGTTTCATTAAATCTTTTGAGTCTCAATAAGTCACTATCATCTAAAATTACAAGATCATTTATTTTCGTTTGCAAGTTAACCGTAATTTTTTCAAGAACTATAATATAGTGACGTAAAAAGCTTTCCATTTTCTTTTCATCAAATAATTCGGTTGCATATTCAAGCTCAAAGTCAATCGTCTCTTGACTTTTAACACAGCTCATGGAAAAATCAAATTTTGATTCCTCATTGTTTAATTTAATCTCTCTAATACCATAGTCATTCACTACATTTTTATAATTAACATCTTCATAACTAAACATCGTATCAAATAAAGGATTTCTTGTAGCTTCCCTATCAATGCTCAAATCCATTACAAGCTCATCAAATGAATAGGCTTGGTTTTTTAAGTCCTCTATCATATTTCGTTTCACATTTTCAATAAATTCACTTATACTAAGAGAACCATCAACCGTATTTCTTAAAGCTAAAGTATTCACAAACATCCCTACAATATTTTTTAAGTCCACATGCAATCTGTTTTCAACTGGTGTTCCAACGGTTATATCGTTTGTGTTTGAATACTTCCATAAAGTAATATAGTACGCACTTAATAAAATCGTATAAATTGTTGTTCTAGTATTTTTTGCAATTTCTTGAATTTCCGATAATTGATCTGATGTAATACAAGCTTTTATTCGGTTTCCACTTCGCTTAATCATATTTTGTCTCTCATAATCTAGCGGAAAATTCATTGGTTCTGGTTTGTCGCTAAATCTACTAAACCAATACTCCTTCATCTTTCTTGTTTCAGAATGTCCCTTGTTATTTTGCTCCCATGACACATAATCTTTATATTCAAGATTTGACTCCGATAATTTTTCACCATTTAACAGTTTGACCATATCATTCATTATCAATCGAATCGAAGCGCCATCTGAAATGATGTGATGCATATCACCCAGTATTATTGTTTTATTGGTATTGAATTTTATAAATTTCACTCTAACCAACGGATCTTTTGTCAAATCAAATGGTTTTATGAATTTTGAAACCAGGCTTTCAATATTTTCATGAGACTCGACTTCTTCGTACGCAATATTGTATGATAGTTCATCCTCAATCTTTATATATGGCTTATTTAGGTCGATGCACACCCTTGCTCTTAAAAGTTCATGTCTTTTTAATATGCTTTGAAATATCTTTTCGAAATCTTCTATCTTCAGTTGTCCTTCAATTTCAAAGCCGAAAGGCATATTATATGATGTACTTTCTTTTTCAAGCATACTCAAGAAGTAAAGTCTATATTGAGCCATACTTAATGGGAATTCTTTAAGGTACTTTGACTTTTCAATCTTCTTGTGTTCTGTCGATGTGGTGGTGTTGATTTTTTTACTTAACTCTCTAATCGTCTGACACTCAAATATATCGTTTAAGTTTAGGTTAATATTCATTTTCTCGGATATCTTCAAAATAAGCATATTAGCAAGTAATGAATGCCCCCCAATTTCAAAGAAATTGTCAGTCATGCTTATAGAAGCCTCCGTTTCTAATACTTCCTGCCACAAAACTTGTAATGATTTTTCTAAATCGCTCATTGCTTCATCTTTTTCCGTAACTGATTCAACTCTAATTTTATTCAAAGCGTTACTATCTACTTTCCCGTTTATATTTAAAGGAATTGAATCGACTATACAAATTTCTTTTGGTATCATATATTCCGGTACTCTATCACTCAAACTACTTTTGATGTATTGTGAAGAGTTGTCAACACTATAATCGTCAATAGTTACATAAGCTATTAAACTGCTCTCACCTGATTTTAATTGATTTACATGTAGATATACATCTTTAACCGGAGGAAGTTTCTTAAGATTTTCTTCAATATCCAGAAGTTCAATTCTATAACCTCTTATTTTGACTTGCCTATCTATTCTTCCATAAAAAAGTATATTTTCATCATTATTGATCGATACTAAGTCGCCAGTTTTGTAACCTCTCAGCTTCCTATTTTCAAATTCTTCAAAGAATTTTTTGTCACTGTCTTTTACATAACCTTTTGCAAGTCCATGACCAAATAAAACCAACTCACCCTTGACATTTCGAGGAAGTATAGAACCCTGCTTGTTAATGACAGCACCCATTACATTCTTAAAAGTCTTTCCAATCGGCACATTATTGCTGATCATAGCTTCTCTAACATTAAAACTTGAAGTATAGATTGTATTCTCCGTTGGTCCATACAGGTTTTCTATATGGATATTCTGGAATACTTCCAAAGCTTTTTCACGCAAACTATACGCAAAAGTTTCTCCAGCAATTAAAAGATATTTTAAATGAGAGTCTATCTCAGTAGGATTATGCTTAACAAATTCAGTAAAAACATTAAACATAGATGGTGTAAAATTAATATGCGTTACTTGGTTTACTAATATTGAAGTTCTTAGTTTCGCCACATCCTTTTCCAAACCATTTTCAAGTACATACAAAGCGCCTTCCCCGAAAAACCATCCAAACAATTCTGCAACAGAAACATCAAATGCATATGAAGTTTTAAACATGAATACATCATTCGTTCTCATCGGAAACTTACTTTGATGATCTGTCAAAGTATTAATTATCGAGCTGTGATTAACCATTACCCCTTTAGGGGTTCCTGTTGTCCCTGATGTATATATTATGTATGCTAACGTTTCACCAGCTATGTCTTCATGAAAAGGGGCATCACTCATTAAGGATATTCTAGAATCGTCATATATGATGTTTATTATCCCCTCTTTTTTATTCGCAAGACCACCATAGAAAATAGCATCCGCTCCACTATCGTTCAAAATAAAATTAACTCTCTCTTGTGGCATTTTAGTATCGATTGGTATATATGAAACTCCAAGTTTCAATATCGCTAGTATTGATAACACTACATCTATTGACCGGTCAAACATTAAAGCTATCCGGTCGCCTTTTTTTATACCATTTTCTTTCAAATAGTTTGCGATTTGATTGATTTTCCGATCGACTTCATCATAGGTGTATGAAGCAAATTCATCAATTATGGCCGTCTCATTTCTGAGTAAAGTAACTTTTTTCTCAAAATAGCTATAAACATCATCAACACAATTTTCATCTTGAAGTATCTCTAACTCATTTAGAAATTTTTTGAGCTCCTCCTCGTGAATCAATGTGTTTAATGAAATATTCGTATCTAAGTTTCTTACTATACAGCTGAGTATATTTTCTATCGAAGTCATCAAACCCATCATATTTTCTTGGGTAATATAGGCTTTATCCCAGTTCACCTCAATAATTAACGCTTTATCATCACTTTTCAGTATCAAGTTTAATGCAAATAGGTTATCACTACAATTTTTATGCAAAGCTTCTGAACAAACGAATATATTCTTATATTTTTCAACGTCTGAATATTTCCTGAGCTTTTCATCTAAACCAACCGCATTCTGGTAACTAACGCTCTTAGCTATACACTCTTTTATATCATTTAAGTACTCCCTATTGGTTAGTTCCTTCTCATAAACATATGAAATCGGTAGCATAATATTGTCATCCGATTGGTGTTTTGGCGTAAATACTCTTGAATACTGAGTTCCATTAATATTTTTCAAAAAATTTAAAAGTGTCGCAGTAAATATTGTATACCACATCTTGGTAGATCCTTTTGTCATTGATCTAATATAATCATTTAATTCCGGATCTATTTTGTATTCAAAACGACCAAAACCTTGATCTTCAACAGTCTCTGACATACAATATAAAAGATCTTCACTTAACTGCATATCAATTATTGCTTTCTCCCAAAATTTTTCTATTTCGTAACCTTCTTTTGAAGTTAAATTTACTTTTGTCTTTAGTTGACTCATTTTAGTTCCTCCATAATAGCAAAATCATCGAAGAGGTTTCCCTCTTCGATTAAATTAAAATGTAAAATCTGACTCCCAATCAACTTTTTCTATATCTTGTGATTGAGTTTCATTGACTAACTCAATATCTCCGAGCAACGTTTCACCTGCAATATCAATATTGTTAATAATTCTCTTCATAAAGTCACATAGTTCCTCTATTGTCTCTCTTCTAAACAACTCCGTTTTATACTCAAATTCTAATTCTGTTTCATCGCTATCTCTAATATGCAATGTCAAATCAAGTTTTGCTTCTTTAGCTTTGAGCTTATATGGTTCTAATTCAAGACCATCAAGTTTGACACCAGAGTCTTCCAATTTTTGATAAACGACCATTGTGTCGAAAAGAGGATTCCTATTGGCTTCTCTTCTAACTTTTAAATCTTTCACAATATTTTCTAATGGGTAATATTGATTTCTTATTGCTTCAAGAGAAGCTTCTTTAAGATTATTGACTAATTGCTTAAATGTTGTATTGGCGTCCAAATTTGTTCTAATCACAGCAGTGTTAATAAACATCCCGACTAGATTTTCCATTTCTCCGGTTGGTCTTCCAAGCACCGGAACTCCAATTAGAATATCCGTATCATTTGTAATTCTATACAAAAGAATGTCGTAAATCGAGAGCATTATCGTGCTAATTGTAGTATTATGGAATCGGGATATCTCACGTATTTTTTCTCGTTGCTCATCATCCAGATAGAACGAAATATTATCTCCGGCATCAGTTTTTAACTCACTTCTTTCAAAATCAGTAGGCAAGTTTAACTTTGGAATCTCTCCACTTAGTTTATTTAACCAATATTCTTTTTGCTTAATCATAAATTCAGTATCATTCACTTCATTTAACCATTCTGAATAATCTTTATACTGTAGTTTAAGGTCTTCCATAACTTCGTCATTATAAATTCTTGTAAAGTCTGAAATCATGACTTCAGTTGAATACCCGTCTGTAATTATGTGATGTTTGTCCAGAAGCAAAATATTTTCATCTTTTCCCTCAATATTTACTACATACGCCCTTAAAAGTGGGGCTTTTGACAATTCAAATGGTACAATCAAACGATTTATTGTCTCTCTCAACTCAAAACGAGTTGTTGAAATCAGGTTCAGTTTAAACGATACATTTTCTGCAATACACTGTTTTGGTGTATTATTGTCAATAACTATATATGTTCTAAGAGACTCATGTCTTTGTATTATTCTCCTTAGCGTTTCTTCAACTCGCAACAAATCCAATTTTCCAATTAACTTGATCGCCATAGGAGAATTATAATTCGTTGTGTTGCCATGGATAAGCTCAGAAAGATACACCCTCTTTTGTGGTGGTGCTAAATCATAATAGTTTTTCTTTACTGCAGTCTTGATTTTTATACTTTTTTCGTGTTCTCTTGTTGATATGAAATCAGACATCTTTCTTACTGTACTGTTTGAAAACACCTCAACTACTGATATATCAACATCAAATTCTTCGTTTATTTTTGAGATCAAACTCATCGCTTTTATTGAATGTCCACCCAAATCAAAGAAATCATCATCAATGCACATAATATCAATCTCAAGGACACCTTTGAAAATATTTAAAAGCCTTTGATCCATATCATTTCGAGTAACATTAATTATTTTCGATTCTGTATCCATACTTGCGCCTTCTTTTAATGCATTAATATCTATTTTCCCATTTAAGTTAAGTGGGAACTTATCAAGTTTAATAAATCGCTTTGGAATCATGTAATTTGGTAGTTTCTTAGATGCTTCTAAATAAATCATATTTTCATCCAAAGAACCTATATAGTAAGCATAGATCCTTTTAAACATTTCGTCATAAGTTACTACTACCTCATTTATGCCTTCGATTGAATGCATTGCTTCCTTAATTTCATCTAACTCGATTCTGTATCCATTAAGCTTGATTTGATTATCTATCCGATCTTTAATCTCAATTTCACCGGTTTCAATATATCTCCCAGTGTCTCCTGTTTTATAGAGAAGGCCAAAGTCCTTATGATCTATAAACTTCATAGCAGTTAGTTTACTGTTATTAAGATATCCCTCAGATAAACAGTCCCCACCAATACAGATTTCACCATAAGCACCCATCGGAGAAACTTGTTCATCTCGATCCAAAATGAGAGCAATTGTATTGTTAATTGGTTTACCTATAACTGATCTATCACTTTCCCACTTGCTCTCTATTTTATCCATATCAATTTTTTTAAATATCACACCAACAGTGGTTTCTGTTGGACCATAATGATTCATGAAATGAATATGAGGGATTTTATGGCTTACTTGTTTTATATCGCTTAACGAAATTTTTTCCCCGCCTACTATTATCCATCTTATACTTTTAAAATTTGAAGAAGTTAAGTTAATATCATCCTTCAATACCGATAAGAACGATGGCGTTAATTTCAAATAGGTGACGTTTCTTTCTCTAATTCCATTAAGCAATTTTTTAGGCGATGTATAGGTATCCTTACTCATAATATTTAAGGTTCCACCACTTAATAAAGTCGGGTAAATACTTGTATAACCCAAGTCAAAAGCATAGGAAGATGTTAGGAGACTCCCATCTTCATTAGTAAGATTAATCTCTTTGTTAAACCAGTTCACATAATTCACCATATTTTTATGACTTACTGTTACACCTTTCGGATTCCCTGTAGTCCCAGATGTATAAATCGTGTAAAGCAACTCATTTTCTGAATTTATCAACTGTGTAATTTCATCCTCTGATGCATTCGTTGCGTTTGTCATGTTAAAGACCATACAATTATCAAAATCACGGTCAACTGTTTCATCGACTATTAATAGTCCTGCCATACTATCCTCGAGGATGTATCTTATCCTTTCTACTGGCCAATCTGTATCAATCGGAATATATGGTATACTCGCCTTAATAGCTGCTAACATAGCAATGATTGTATTGTTCGATGGCTTTAAGTACAATGCTACAGGGCGACTATTGGAACATTTGAGAATTTCGTTAGCCAAGTTATCTGACAAGCTATTAAGCTCTCTGTATGTTAATTCATTTGATTCATCTCTGAGAGCAATTTTTTCACCATTTAATTCCACTTGTTTTCTGAACATATCAGCTATATTTTTATTTTTTAATGGAACCTGATTCATCCTATAGCTATCCCGACCAGTTTCTATCAATCTAATATTTTTATATTGTAATCCATTATTTTCGCCAAGTTGCTGAATAAGACTTTTCAACTGATTAACAATTCTTCTAATAGAAGATTCTTTATACAAATTGGACTTGTATTCTATTCCTATTTTAATTTCGCCGTCCTTTTCATAAAATTTAAAAGTCATATCAAACTTAACTTCTGTTGTTTTAATCTCCATTTCTTCTGCTACTAAATTATTCAATTCAAGAACTGGTAGTTCCATATTTTGATAAACAAACATCGTATTAAAAAGTGGATTTTTACTTATGTCTCTAGGAATTTCAAGTTTATCAATCAAATCTTCAAGAGGATAATCTTGATGATCATAGGATTCAAGAAGGTTATAATTCATGTTCGAAAGGATATTTGCAAATGTATCAGATGAATCAATACTACTATTTACAGCTAATGTATTCACAAACATGCCAATAATCCCTTCAGTACCCGGCATGTGTCTCCCAGCCACCGGAATCCCAATCGTTGTATTTGATCGGTTTGTGTACTTTATCACTAGAATATTTACCAGAGTAAACAACAATGTCGCTGGCGTTACTTTATTATTTTTGACCATGCGCATTATTTGTTTTGTGCCCTCAATTCCAAAAGAATCCCATATAGATGCTCCAGCATAATCCACTGCTTTAGTTCTTACGAAATCAGATGGAATAGACTCCGTTTCAATATCACCTAATTTGAATTTATTTAACCAATAATCTCTTTGTTTAATGAAAAGAGGTTCAGCAATAGAATTTAGCTGCCAATTAGCGTAATCTCTATATTGATACTTAAGAACACTCAAATTCAATTTTCCATATAACGCCATAAATTCACTTGTTAAAATGCCTAGCGATATCCCATCAGCGACAATATGATGTATATCAAAAACAACAATATGTTCAGCTGACTTTAGTTTTACCAAACTTATTCTCATAAGTGTTTTTTGTTTTAAATCAAAAGGTTTGACAATGCTTTTTAGGAGTTCATTTAAGCTAAATTCAGCATTTGTTTTATCAATTATATTGATATTAGCTTTCACATTAAGGTTGACCTTTTGATATACTTTATCTCCCTCAAACATGAATGAAGTTCTAAGACTCTCATGTCTTTGAACAAGTTTGTTCATAGCGTTTGTAAAGTTGTCAATGTTTAAATCTCCTGTCAATTTCACAGCAACTGTAATATTATAATTCGTGTTATCTGTCAATTGACTCACAAAAAACATTCTTCTCTGCTGAGATGACACTTCATATCTTTCTTTTTCTTCAACTTTTGAAATCTCTATTTTGTCTTTTCTCTTAGTCATTTCAATGACTTTTGCCAATTCGGCCACTGTTGGATTCTCAAATATCTCTAATAACTCAAGCCTTTTATTCATATATTCTTTTACTTTGGATACAAGCATCATAGCTAATAGGGAATGTCCACCAGCATCGAAGAAATTAGTGTTAATGCCAATTTGATCAACAGGCAAAATCTCTTTATAAATATTCAGCAATTGCTTTTCGATATCGGTTGTAGGCAGTTCTATTATATCTGCTGTTGCCATTTCCACATCTCTAGCAATTAGATTATCTTTGTCTATTTTACCGTTTGGCGTATATGGCATTTTATCTATTTGCACTAGAATCGTCGGCACCATGTATTCCGGCAGTTCCCTCTTCAAATAGTTTCTCAAATCCTCTAACTCTATAAGAGTTTCTTTCGTACACGAATAATATCCCACAAGATATGTCGAGGCGAATTTATCAGTTTTCGGTACTACTGCACATCTATTGATGCTGTCATATTTCATAAAAACATGCTCTATTTCTTCAACTTCTATTCTATGAGTTCTAATTTTAATTTGCTTATCAACTCTACCAACAATTTGGATATTTCCATAATCATCGTATCTAGCCAAATCTCCTGTTTTATATAAAGATTCTTCTCTGTCTTTTGAAAAATGATTTTTAAAGAATTGCTTATTTGTCAATTCCTCCTTATTCAAATAACCTTCAGCAATTGGTATCCCCGCTATATACAATTCACCCTTTATACCTATTGGAACCACTTGTTGCTTATTATTCAATATATACATTCTTCTATTACCTAAAGGTTTTCCTACAGGGGTAAACTTTTGTTCTTCTAAAAAATTATAATCATCAGTATCAAATAGATTGCTTGTCATTGCTGTTTCTGCCGGTCCATATGCATTGAGAAGCTTGATACTTGACATATTTGTAGACTTCCAAATCCTAACTGTGTTTGGCGGCATTTGTTCTCCACCAACAACCATTAGCCTTAATTTCTTAGTTGGTACAAGCGCTTTATCAAGCATCCATTCATGAACCACTTGATTCCAATAAGATGTTGGCAAATTTGTTATGGTTAAATCGTGTTCTAAACATTTTTTTGAAAACTCATTCGGTGTCCAAACTCTCTCATCTCTGAGTACAAGAGTGGCTCCAACACCTAAAGTTGTAAGCACTTGCTCTAATGATATGTCAAAGCTAATAGATGAAAACTGAAGTACTTTATCATGTTCAGTCATTTCATATCTATTTATCATATCTATAGTATGACTTACCACCGCTTGATGCGACATCATGACCCCTTTTGGTAAACCTGTTGAACCAGAAGTATAAATGACATAAGCCAAAGTCTTTGAATCATTACTGATAACGGGAGTCTCGTTATTTGATAGATTATTCCAGTCATTTGCGCTATCAAATACCTTGTAGTCTTTTTCTAATTCTTTGACATTATCAGTGCCTTCTGTAATAATAACTTTTGCATTTGCATCATCAAGGATCATCACAACTCTATCCTTAGGATAACTATAATCAATCGGTAAAAATGCCCCTCCCGCCTTCAACGCTGCAATGATTGCTATAATCATCTCTGGAGACTTCGGAAGATATATTGGAACTAAGTCATTCTCTTTAATTGACTGTTCACATAACCAGTTAGCAAGTTTATTAGCCTTGATATTAAGTTCATGATATGTGAGACTTAAATTATTCTGCTGAATTGCAATTCTATTTGGGAATTTTTCAACAATCTCATCAAATACATGATTGTAAATTATATGCTTATCAAACTCAATAGATGTATCATTCCATTCATAAAGCATTTTTGTTTTTTCATTTTCTGTAAGCATCTCAACATCCGCAAGTCTCAAATCACTTTTTTGAATCAATTCATTTACTATATTGGTAAAATGCGAAGCAATATCTCCAATATTTTTTTTATCAAAATGACTCTCATCATATAACATTTTAAATTCCAAACTTGGCTCCAAATTACAGTATAGAGTCATCGGATAATTTAATTGCTCCTCAATTTTCAAATGTTCCGCATTCAATTCAAATTTTCCATTTTTTAAGGCTTCATCAAATGGATAATTTTCAAAAATAACTATAGTATCATATAAATCATAAAGTGCAGAACTTCTTTTCATTTTACTGCAAGAACGAATAATAGACAGTGGTGTATGTTCATATTCCCTAATCTCTTGAGAATTTTTCTGAACAGTTTTTATAAAATCAATAACGTTTGTCTCGTCATTGATTTTTATTCTATTTGGAACCGTATTCATAAAGCACCCAATCATTTTATCTGAGTTACTCAACTCATATGGTCGTCCGGAGGAAGTGCTTCCAAATACAATATCATCTCTACTTAAGTATCTATTCATCAATATTGCCCATGCGGATTGAATTAAAGAATTTTGAGTAATATGATTCTTTTTACAATACTCCCTTAAATCCTTAAGTGTGTTTTCTGTTGGAGCAAATGAATAAGTCTTAAACAGTCCTTTTTTTTCTAAGTTTTGTTCAAATACTTTGCTAAAATGAGAAGGTTCTAAATAACCATCCAATTTTTCAGTCCAAAATACTTTAGATTGATTTAAATCTTTTCCTTTTAGCCACTTAATATACTCTCTAAACTGAGGTGCTCTTGACAAATTAGGTATCTCATTATGGCAGTTAGCTTTGTACAGAATCCCAAGTTCTTTCATGATGGTACTCACACACCAGCCATCCAATTGTATGTGATGATGGGTCCAAACAACATAATTAGACTCAGCAGAAATTTTAATTATAGCCAATCTCATAAGTGGTCTATCATCCAACCTAATACCTTTTTGTCTATCTTCAACCAAAAATGAATCTAATCTTTCCATCTGTTCCTTTTCTCTGAATTCTGTCCAATTCAATTCAATATAAGGTACTTTAACTTTTGAATGTACAATTTGAACATATGACTCCAAATTCTTCCAATAGAAGGATGTTCTTAGACTTTCATGTCTAAGCAGTAATTGCTCCCATGCTGAAACAAATGCTTCTACTTCGAGTTTTTCATTGATTTTAAGAACAGTCTGTTCTATTGCCACACCTGAATCAGGTGAAAGTTCATGGTGAAAAATCATACTTTGTTGAACTGGTGAAACGGTGTAAATATCATCAATATCCTTATTGGATCGACATATTTCATCTATTACCTTCTGGTCTACATCCACTAAAGGAAAATCTGCTGGTATATAATTCGTACTCGTTTCAGAAAATGAAGCTAAAATCATGTCGTCTATTTGTTTTTTTAATTCACCTTCAAGTTTTTCAATCACATATCTATCAAAAAGTTTGCTGTTGTATTTTATATAAATATTAATCTCATCGTTTACAATAAGCGCATCAAATTCTATTAGATAAGAAGTATGGTTCTCTTTAGCATGAAACTCGCCAACCTCATCATTTGAGTGATTTAAAAATGAATTCTTTGAAACCGAATCCATTGTTCCCAGATAGTTAAAAGAGATCTTTGGTTCAGGTTTATTTGAACTAAGACCAGTATGCTTTCTCAAATACTTTATTAGTCCATAAGTCATTCCATTTTTAGGAATACTTTTCTTATTGCTTCTTATACTTTGAAATCCAAATTTATAATCAGACTCTAAAACGCTTTTTTCTATAAAAATTGGATAAACAGATGTAAACCATCCCATAGTTCTAGAAACATCTATATCATTGCTAATTGATTCTCTCCCATGTCCTTCAACATCCAGAAACACATCACTATTAAATTGTAATGATATAGCTTTAGAAAAGGCCATTAGTAAACTTTCATAAATCGATGCGTTGTAGGCTCCTCTTAGCTTATTCTTAAAACTACTCGTGCATTCTGAATCAATCTTCATTTTATAGACTTGGGTATCATTTTCTAAATATCTCGAACCCATAACATCTACATCAATATCTAAAACCTCGTCAGGAATATAATTATTCCAAAATAAAATATCGTTTTCTATTTCTTTTGAGTTTGAATACTCCTCACATTTCTCTACCCATGTTTTAAAAGTATCTGTTTTTGTAGGATTTATTACTTCCTTATTTGATTCATAGCTCAAATAAATACGAATGAAATCTTCAATCAAAACTCTCCATGAATAACCATCGATAATTAAGTGATGAATTACAAAAATGAGCTTATTAGATGTCTTACTTTTCTCTATATATGCAACTTTAATAATAGGTCCATTTACTATGTCCACATTCTGGTGCATCTCTTTGATAATTTTATTTTGAATCTCTATGCTCTCGTCTATATCTAATTGAGTATGATCATATATATGCAAATCATAGATCTTACTTGAGCTGTCATATCTTTGTATCCATTGATTTCCTTGTCTTTTATACTTTAATTTAAACGTATCATGTAAACCCACTATTTCAGACAAGGTTTTTTCTATAAGCCTTTTATCCATGCTTTTACTTGAATCTAGTACCATACTTTGATTCCAATGATTAAAATTAGTAAACTCTTGATTAAAAAACCAGTTTTGAATCGGACTTAGCTTGACTTCACCTTCAGCATTATCAACTCTATTATCCTTTTTAAGTTCAATTTCTTGTGCTCTCTCAGCAAGCTCCTCTATTGTCTGATATTCAAATAAGTCTCTCAGCTCAACCTTAATTCCATTGTTCAACAACTTGCTTGCGATCTGAATACCGATGATTGAATCCCCACCAAGTTCGAAATAATTGTCTGTAACGCTTAAATCTTTTTCTTTATAACCTAAGACTTCTGCCCATATGGATAAAAGGATCCCTTCTTTCTTATTTCTTGGAAGAATTTTAGTTTTTCCTTCATTAATTTCAATTTTAAGTAATGCTTGTCTATCAATTTTACCAATGGGTGTGATCGGTATTTTATCCAAACTAATATAAATATTCGGCACCATATAAGTTGGCAAACTCTTCTTAAGCATGTTTTTATAAATAGAGCTCATTTCTCTTTCGCGTTCAACAATATATGCACATAGCATATTTTGCCCCAATGAAGATTTTTTAACTAAAATAACAGCATCTAAAATATTTTCAATTTCTAACAATCTGGTCTGAATTTCATCCAATTCTATTCTGTAACCCCTTATCTTAACTTGATGATCTTCTCTTCCTAAAAATTCTACCTCTCCTTCATCAGTCCATCGTGCTAGATCACCAGTTCTATACACTCTATCAGGCTGGTTAAAATCTACTTGTATGAATTTTTCTTTGGTCAGCTCAGGTCTATTTAAATAACCCCTTGTGACACCAGCCCCACCGATACAAAGTTCACCAATACTTCCTTTAGGTATTGGAACTAAATCTTTATCTAGAATATAAACTTTAGCATTGGATATTGGTGATCCTATTAAGACCTTACCAGGAGTACATTTCCAGCTAAGAGCATCAACCGTCGTTTCTGCTGGACCATAGTTGTTGAAAACAGTATATCCTTTAGACAATAATTCGTCTTTTAATTCTTCTGGTAATTTTTCACCACCAGATATGATTATTTCTAAACAAGTTAATTTGTCCCGGTTGTCTAAAATTTCTTTAATCAATGTGGGAATAGAGTTTATCATGTATATTTGATTATTTAGAATATAATCAATCATCTGGTTTTGATTAAATACCAGATCTTTATCTACTACATGAAGTGTAGCCCCGTTTAAAATGGTGCCCATCATATCTTCAATGCTTACATCAAAAATATAATTCGTAAGACCACAGATATTTTTTCCTACACTTACTTTAAACTTTTTCCCAAACGACTTAACTAAATTTGCTACATTTCTGTGCTCTATCATGACACCTTTAGGATTTCCTGTTGTCCCAGACGTATATATAATACAGAACATATTATCGTCGTCAATCACTACTGATACGTTTTTCTCTGAAGTAGCAGATATTTCATCTCCGGAAATTTCCACTATTGCCTTCACTGTATCTAGGTTCATGTTTATTTCTGATTTCTCTTTAACGAGTAATATCTCTAAACCACTATCCTCAATCATATAATTGACTCTCTCAATAGGATAATCTTCATCTATTGGTAGATAAGCAGCACCCACTTTTATAATACCAATAATACCAACAAGCATTTCAATTGAGGGTTTTAGCATAATCCCAACAATATCATTGGTCTTGCATCCTAGGTCTATAAGATAATTGGCTACTTGATTGGTTTTCATATCAAGTTCTTGATATGTTAATCTTTCATTTCCATAAACAACAGCAATTTCACTATTATTTTTAGTAACAATATCTCTGAACAACTCCGGTATTGTATTCAAATCATTTGTATGAACTTCTGTTTTATTGAAATCTATAAGTATTTCATTTTTTTCTGATGCTGATAACAAACTTATGTCTTCAATACTCTCAAATTTTTCTAAGCAAATAATATTAATCAACTCAACAAACCTATCTAACATATCATTTGATGTACTTTCATCTAAAACATGGCTATTATAATCAAAACTTATCGCAATCGCATTTTGAATCGAAACACCAATCGTTAGATCATAATGTGTTTCTTCTGCCATCTTATAACCATGGAGTTTGAAATCATAATCATAGTCGTTTATAACATCGTCCAAAGGATAATTATCTAATACAATAATTGTATCGAATAATTTAGCACCATTATTATTGAAACTTGTCTTTTTTATATTAGTCAAAGGATAATGCTCATATTCAGCTCTCTCAGTTAGAATAACATTTACCCTTTTTAAATAATCTTTAATCGTTTCATTCTTTTTAAATGTAATTCTTAAAGGAACTGTATTGATAAAAAGACCGACAATTTCATCTACTTTATGTACATCCATGTCTCTTCCTGACACTGTCGTTCCAAATACCAAGTCATTTGTATTTTTATATTTTTTGATGAATATTCCCCAAATACCATAAATAAGCGTGGCAATCGAAATTTTATTGCGTTTTGCATATTCTTCTACAGTATTTCGCGGAATATATTGAGTAGATTTTTTTATCATCCCCATTTCATCGTTGCTTATTTTTGTAGCAATGCTGACATTTGTATCAAAACCAGACAAATGGTTTTTCCAATATGCATTGATTTTATTCTCATCTTGACTTGAATAATGTTTTACTATATTTTTAAAAAGTGATTTCTTTCTATCATTCTCACTCATATTTTGACTCATGGTATAATAATTTTCTAAAAACTCTTTTACAATAATTCCAGTGCTCCATCCATCAAATAAGATATGATGATTACTAATTAACATGCAATATTTTTCATGATCTAGTTTAATTAGTTTCACTCTAAATGGGATTTCATCTAACTCGAATGATTCCTTCTTATCTTGTTTGAGTATCCATTGTATTTTTTCATTCTCATCTAATTCTTCATGGCATTCAAAATAACGAATGTCACATTCTACATCCTTCAGAACAATTTGTATTGGCTTTTTTGTCGTTTCCCATCTAAATGTTGTTCTGAGAACTTCATTGTCTTTAATAAGCTTTTCCCACGCTCTTTTAAAATGAATAAAATCAACTTTTCCACTTAACTTAAGGGCAAGTTGTTCAAAATAACCTACACTTTCTGGATCTTTAAGATAATGAAATAGCATGCCTTCTTGCATTGGCGTTAAATTATACATATCCTCAACTAGCTTTTTATCAATTTTCTTCATAAGTCCCCCCTCGTAAAATAAATGTATGGATAGGTTTCAAAACCCGCGCGTTCGATATTTTCTAGTCTAGTGCTAAACAAGATTCTCACCTAATTCATCAAAATAATCTTTTCGGTTTTCTTCTAAATCCTTTTCCCATGTCGTTTTACAGGAACAGTCTAGATTATATAAAACTGAAATGTTCCTAGTGTTATTATATTCTTTTAATGCTGCTAAAACATCGTCACTACATTGATCACAATTATATGGCACGTTCGTCGGAGAGGGATAAAATTTAAATAATCCAACGACAACATTTCCTAAATGGTGTGTATTCTTAACAACTTCAATAATGCTCCAAAGCCACGGACTTTTATACTTGTTTCTTTCGTGAAGATATTTTACAAGTGTGTAATCTTGGACTGTACAAGCCTCTAGAGATACTGTCGATGCTCCAACGGAAAAGGCATGCTCAATAGTTTCAATTGCTACTTTTATACTTTCACTTTCATTTAAAAATGGCGGTTTAAGTAATACATAGGTTCTTAAACCTGCATATTTCGTTAAAATTTTGGCAGCAGCATCATACTGATTCAAAGTAAATCCCTTATTAATCGAAATATTTCTGTAAGTGTCATCTTTCATCTCTAAGCCTATCGCAACTTCCAATACCTTATCTTTTACTAATTCTGATGTCCTTTTAATTTTTTCCTCATTCACAAACTCTGGACGACTCTCCAAGACAACTTTCTTTATGTATGGATTTTCATTAATCCTTTGAAGTATGTATTCTTGAGCCTCCTTTGAAATTTCCTCATCATTTAAAAAAGAACCATTATTGAAAATATTTAGCACTGGTTTATCACTAAAGTCGACTTTATTAAACTCGTCATCAAATTGCTTAATAAAATCTTCAGTTTTCAACTTATTATCTCTCAGCATTTGCTTAGAAATATGTCCGCACATAGTGCATCCATTCCCCTTTTTTAATGCCCATTCACAACCATTGGACATTAAATACATAACAGCTCTTTTTACATTTTTACCATTAAAAAACTCCTCTCTAATTTCAGTAGAAGTTGCAACTTGTCTCGCATTTAATTTTTGGTAAGGTATCTCAGCATGAATTTTTGCCATAATATCTGAAACCTTTGAATAGTATATCGCGCCATCAAGCCTTGAATTTTCATTTATTTTATTCATTTTACCTACTGCTTTTTCAATCATATTAGTCTCCTCTTTATGCTATATTGTAATGAATATAAAAACCATCTATATAGTATAACTTTTAATATATAGATGATTTTATGAACTGTAACTAAATTTTTGAACCAATCCTTCTCATGCATTTTCAATTATCCATGTCTACTCGAATAATGATTCAAAGTCTTCTAAAGATATATCTAAACTATCAAAATCAGATCTTGCAAATTCTACTTCTTGCTCTATATCACAATTATTATTGATTTCATTTAAATGATGTCGTATACGATTACTTAAAGCATCCATCGTTTGATGATTAAAATCACCACTGTAAAAATCAATACTTATCAGCAGTTCATCTGTTTTAATCATACTATTTACCTCAAACAATGCAGTTGATCTGTTTCTCCTGGAAGAATCACTCCCTGTAGATAACTGAGATATCTTAAAAAGTTCATATTCATTTTGTCTTGAAAAATCCCCCAGGTAGTTAAACCTGATTATTCTATTTGGTTTGCATACATTCAGACCATGAAGCATGTACTGATAACCTTTGTCTTCATATAGTCTTAAATTATCTTTTACACTTGCAATATTCTTTTTAAGGTCCTTCGATTCAAAACTCATATGCACTGGATACATCAAAGTAAACCATCCCAACGTCTTCGAAACATCAATGACCTCATCAAACTCAAATCTACCATGATGCTCCAACTCAAATAAGAAATCATTTTTCCCAAAAGTATCTTTTACGGCAGCAGAAGTTGCATATACAAGTAATTCATGAGTTCTTAAGTTAAATCTTTTCGAAGCCTTATTCGATATATCATTGAATCTTTCTATTGGTATTTTAACTTCTATGGAAGAATTTTCTCCACATTCTCCATTTGTTTCTATCAAAGCGAAATCTTCATTAATAAAATCCCACAATTTAACGTCTAACTCATCTACAGTTTTGAAATTCTCAAATGCTTCAGACCACTCCTTATATGAGGTTGTTTTAGGAATATCCCTTAAATCTACATCGTCCTTTATCAAGTCCGAAAACTCATCAAGTAAAATTCGCCATGATACACCATCAATTGCCAAATGATGGATAGCAATTAGAAAGTAATTATATTCCAGAGACGTTTCAAATAGACATGTATTTATTAAGGGACCCGATGTAATATCCAGCCTCTTTTTAATTTCTATAGACTCTAGTTTTACACGATTTTCAATTTCTTCCGGGTATAGCATCGTCAAGTCTGAACTTTCAACAACATTGTTAAGATCTATTTCCCTACTTGAATAAAGCCATTTACCATCTTGATCCACTATTCTTAAAACATCATGTCTCTCAATCAGAATCCCAATAACTTTTTTCAACATGTGTACATCGACTGATTTGCTTAATTCAAGAAGTACAGATTGAGTATAATAATCTTTATGTTCAAAGCCTTGTTCTTTGAACCATTCAAACATTGGGGAATCTTTATTTACCCCCTCTACTCTTCCTTGTATTGCTTGAGTTTTTATTGTTTTCTCTACAATATGATTACAAGTCTCTTTAAAATCAACACTTTGTAACATATGTTTTGTTTTAAGTTCCAATCCACTTTCCTTTAACTTTGAAATAATCTGAATGGATTTGATAGAGTCTCCGCCTAAATCAAAGAAATTATCATTCATACTAATTGGTCTTACATCTAAAACTTTTTCACAAATTGAAATAAATACGTCTTCCTTATTTGAAGTTGACATGACAAATTCTTTCTTTTTAATGTCTATACTCGGTAGCGCTTTAGTGTCAACTTTTCCATTTTCCGTTAAAGGCATTTCATCAATTACTTTGTAATCCCTCGGAATCATATATTCAGGTAGGAATTTGACCAACTCGTCTTTGAAGACATCCAAATCAAAGCTCTCTTTAACAACTAGATAGGCTTGTATCCGGTCATTATTAATGATAATAAAAGAATTATTTATCTCTTTAAATTTAAGAATTACATTATTGATTTCATCAACTTCTATACGGTGTCCTCTCAATTTAACTTGAGTATCTCTTCTTCCAATATACTCAATTACTCCACTATCAAGATATCTTGCGATGTCCCCTGATCTATAATAGATTTCCCCTTCAATCTTAATAAAAACATTTGCTGTTAACTCCTCCTTATTTAAGTATCCTTTCGTAATACCTACTCCACCAATATATATTTCACCGACTCTACCATTAGGGACTAAATTCAAATCATCGTCTAGTATTATTATTTTGGAATTAGCAGCTGGTATTCCAATTGGAACACTCTTATCTCTATCCATATTTGAATCATATTTATGGATCATACATCCAACCGTTGCTTCTGTCGGTCCGTACTCGTTGAGGACTTCTATATTAGAATTGGCTAATACAACTCTTTTCGCAAGTTCAGTATTTAAATTTTCACCACCTAGAATAAACCTATCAATAGCTGAATCAACAAAAAGTTTATCAACTATTAACTTAAGGTGTGACGGTGTCAATTTAATGATATTTGCTCTCTTCGCACTTAACACATCATATAGAACAAATTCACCAGCATCATCATAATAGATATCCAATGCATTACCACAGATGAGAGGTGCAAATATTGAGGTAATAGTTAAATCAAAAGAAATTGAAGAGTGAAATGCAAAAATGTCACCTTTATTTGGCATATATCGTTTTGCTGCAAACTTTGCATAGTTTGCTAGGTTTTTATGCGTAACCATTACGCCTTTTGGAACTCCTGTTGATCCAGAAGTATAGATGATGTACGCAATTTGTTCTTTTGAACTCACAGCGTTAAACTCATCGTTGTATCCGCTTAGGTCAATGTTCATAACATCTACTGAATAAATACCATAATCAACATAATCATCCCCACTAGTATCAACACAAATCATCTTTGCATCAGAATCATTAAGCATATACTTAACTCGATTAATTGGATACGCTGGGGTAATCGGAATATAGCACGCTCCGCATTTGTGAAGTCCTAGAATAACCGCTATCATCTTAACTGAATGTGGTAACATTAATCCCACTTTATCCCCGACGCCTACATTATTGCTTGCAAAATAATTTGCAAATTGATTCGATAATTTATCTAGCTCTTTATAATTGACAGTTTGAGTACCATGATACACAGCAATATTACTTGGTTCATTATTGACCTGTTCTAAGAACAGGTCAATAACTGTATGCTCGTAGATTATTTCATCAAACTCTGAATTGATATGATACTTTTTATAGTTTTTTTCAGTTTCACTTAAAACCTCAATATCTTTTACCATGATCTCATCATTGTCAACTAATTGAATCACAATATTGAGTAAATGATCATGCATCAACTCAATATCACTATCACTATAAAGTTCCGTTTTATAGTCATAGTATAATCCAATGCCGGAGTCAGATTCTTCTATAACAAGCTGTAATGAATAGTGCTGCTCCCCTGTATGTTTCTCATATGTTTTAACTTCAACACCATTATATGTGCCTGGTGATTGAGCAACATAATAATTTATATATGTATCAAATAACGTCTCGTAACCATTTTTTCTAAGCTCTAATTTTTCAAACAATAGATCAAAAGGATACTTTTGATTTTTAAGACACATTTTAAACTCTTTCAAAACAGTATTATATAAACTGCTTTTATTGACTTCACCTGTTATATTAAATCTTACAGGCATTGTACTTGTAAACATACCAAGGATATTCTTCATAACCCTGCCAGTTCGATTAAACACCGGTATTCCATATACAATATCCTTTTTATTCTCAAACTTATAGTCATAAATACTCTTTGCGACTATAAAAAATGTATTCAAAGAAAGTCGTCTTTCCCTTACTTCATTTAATATCTTCTTACTTATATTACTATCCAGTTCTTTAACTAAACGCTTGCTAGAAAGACTCTCAGACGTCTTGAAATTATTTTCTGGTAACGAGCTAAATTTATTTTTCCAATAATTCTCATTTTTCAAAAAATTATTCGAGGTTAAATATTCATTTTCTTTATCGATAAATGCTTCATATGAGCTAGAATCATATTGTCCATCTACCGAGTTGATTATCTCAAAAAGTTTTTTTACATATAGATGAAGTGTCCACCCATCTGAGATAATGTGGTGCATAATCAAAAGAAATCCATATTTCTCTTCTTCAATTTTGAACACGTCGAACTTGAATAATTTATCTTTCAACAGATCAAAGGGTTCTTTAATACGATTTTGAATCCAAGTATCCATTTCTTCATTTTTATTTTCCAGCTTCGAAAAATCTTTAAAAAAGATATTATAATCAATACTTTCATCTACATATTGATATGGTATGCCATTCTCTTCATAAAATCTTAATTGCAAAGCGGAATTATTTTTAATTAATATGCTCAAAGCGCTTTGAATCTCGTTAATTTTTAATGAAGAGTTTAAAATCATGACACCAGCTAAATTATGTGCAGATGTCATCGGATAACTTTTTTCAACGTACCAAATTCTTTTTTGTGAATGTGTCAAATTTAATTTCATTTATACTTGTATGATATTTATAGAAGCCAATATCACACTTTCCTTTCATTTTATTATTTAGTGTGACTATAATGAATTCAGACCTGTTGACTTTTACTTTTTCCTGTAGCATTGGCTACTTGAAGGAGTGTATTGCCACTGTTTTATTTGAATCATTTATAGCCGGATGTGCCTTTGCGTCCTCATATCGATCAAGTTTATGATGATAAAATGGGGTAGATTATCACAGTGTCAATAAAACAAAAGTAGAATTTTGATGATTTACGTTGGCGTTGATATCGCTAAACGCATCTACTTTGCCTCTGCCTTATCTTCAGACGGTGAAATACTCGTTGATCCTTTTGAATTTATCAATGACGATGATGGCTTCTCAAGATTAATCTACTACATCGCTTTTTACGATAAGGACAATCTCATCATCGTCCTTGAATCTACGGCTCATTATGGCAACAACCTTATTCATTATCCCTATTCTTTAGACTACAAAGTTTGTGTCGTCAATCCTATCCAAGTGTCTTCTTAACGGAAAATATCATTCGTAAAAATCAAGACAGATAAGATTGACACTTACTCGATGGCTAAACCCTTAACGCTTTACCAACATCGTTTTGTGACTCAGTACGACATTGATACTATGAGACTTCGTGATTTTTGTCGGTTTCGACACTAATCCATCAAGTCTCGTACAAAACTTAAAATCTGACTGACCGCTTATATGGATTAGCTCTTTCCTGAACTGCACTGCAATACGTCTTTGCTTCAGGCATTCACGGTAAAGCCTGTTATGCCCTTCTTAAAGAAGTTGCTTCTCCTAAAGGTTTTGCTTCCATGCACTTGACTCATCTTTCTCACCTTCTTGAAATCAACTCACATAGACACTTCAAGAAAAATACGACAAATGAATCAAAAGTTCTGGCACAGAAATCTGTTGGTGTCTTTGACACCTCTATTTCTATTCAAGTAGTCCCGTCAATCGAACAGACCGAACTACTTAATAGACAGATTCAGAAAGTGTAATATAAGATCAAATCCATTATGACTTCTCTCGACTCGGTAATCATGACATTTCCTGTAATCGGATTCCTTGATGGTGCCATGATCCTTGGTGAAATCGGTAATATTCATCAGTTCAATGATTCCTCCAAACTGCTTGTTTTCGCTGGACTTGATCCTTTCGTTCGCATTACAATGTGTTAGGCCACTGTACTGGTAAACGGGTTCATATTCTACATAAAATCCTAACTACCGATATACCTTTTAATCTTGACTAATCTATTGTAAAACTTCAAATTTTGAAGGCACCTTTATTGATGTCCAATTAAAGTCGACCTTTTTTTTAAATATGATAACCTAATTATTTCTTACTATATTCACTTGACTTTCCATAGCTGGTCTTCTTTATACACTAAACTCAAAGTTAGCTTCTTCAATTTTTCCAAAGTTCATCTTAACCACTTTATCAGCGATATCAAAATAATGATCGTCATGAGTAACTGCAACAATAATTTTCCCTTTATCTTTTAATCGAGGTAAAAGATCCCTATAGAAGAATTTTCTAAACTGTGGATCTTGATCAGCTGCTAACTCATCAAATATGATAATTGGTTTATCTTCTAAGATAACTCTTAGCAAATGAAGTCTCTTTTTCTGACCTGTGGAAAGTTTTGTGACTGTAAATTTCCCATCCTCAATGGCAACCTTTTCATCTAAATGAAACTCTTTTAAATATTCATTAATCATTTCTTCTTTGCCATCTAAATCAGCATTATATATACGACTGAATAAATACGAGTCTGCAAATACTGCTGATATCAATTCACCCCTTAGGCTTGCAACAATTTCATCCCCGTCAACTAGTACTCTACCTTTTGATGAATTGAATAATCCTGTTATTAGATGAATCAATGTAGATTTACCACTACCATTACCACCTATAATAAATAATATCTCTCCTCTTGAAACCTCAAGATTAATTGGACCTACTTTAAAAGCTTCAGAATCATCAGATTTATACATATACTCCGTATTTTCAATTAATAGATTCTCAATTGCTTTGTCAGTTATGCACTTCAACTCACAATCCACATTAACTTCATTTGTAATGAGTTGTTCAGTAATTTTTTGTATTTTATTGATAGATACTCTGACTCGAGCAATTCTAGGAATTGAGTTGAGAATTCCGTTTATAGGGTTAAGAAGATAGATTAACACTATAACAAACTGCATTGAAACAAATATACTTGCTGAGTCATTAAAAATTAACGCAAATCCAAATGCAACTAACCCTAGAACAATAATAAAAAATGATTCCCCTAGTAAAAAGGCATTGACAAATAATTTAAAAGCATTGACATTATGACTCATGAAGTCTTTATTTACATCAACAACTTCACTTATATATTCTGATTTCTTTTTATTTTGCAAAGAAATATCTTTAAAACCCCGAATCAGTCCTTCTATTTTCTCTATGAAAACACTTTCAGTTTCTCTTGATTGTTCAAAAAAATTGATCGCTCTTCCATCAAAATAAGCATATATTACACCCACTACCGCTATTATTGCCAATACTGATATAGTTGCCAATACTGATATTGATGCTAGGTAAAAAAATGAAGCAACTATTGTAATGATGCTTGTAACCAATGTAACAGCTAGTGTCGCAATTTCAGATATTTGATTGATATCGGTTGTTAAAACCGCCGTTAATTCCCCTTCTTTAATCATTGAAAACTCTTCATATGTTGAAGCGAACAATCTATTAAAAATTTTCTCTCTAGTATTTTTAATAATCAGTTGAGTCAACACTGCCAATTTTACTTCAAGAGCCTTTCTGCAAGAAATATACAATCCTAATGACAATGCAAAGTAGTAAAGCAAATATATTGCGTTAAATTTACCCGTAATAGCATTTGTGATGATTAAAATAGTTAAAGCATTACAGACGCCAGACAAAACACCACATACAACAAGTTCAGGAACATCTCTAAAATACTCATTTTCGGTTGGACACAACATGTGAATAAAATACAGGAAATAGCTGAAAATTATTACAACACAGATATAAATTAGTGCTGTTGAAAGTGTATTGGACATCCATATATTTGTCATATACCAATTCGAATCCTCAAATGCCTGAGGAATTATATACATGCCATACATTATTGGCAAAGTGAATATTATATAAGTTAGTAAATGTTTTAACGAAACATTCTTGACTCTTAACTTTCGTTTGCCCTTTTTCAAATCAAATAAAATTTTACCTACAAATCCTATCTCTAAAAACAGGAAAATAGACACAATAATAATCATTAATGAACACGCAAAATCTATACCACTTGGTTTTTCTCGTAGTGGCGTTAATACACCACCATCTAGATATATTTCTAAATTTTGTGCCATTTCAACTAAGCGTTCAGAGTTTGAATTCCCAAGAACAATTAACCCGATACCATCAGTCTTATCTATGGATATAAAGCTCTCATACCCAGGATTACTGCCCGAATGGCTAAGAATCTCTTTATCTGATATCTTAGTAAACCATCCATTGGCATAAAAATAATTTCCGTCTGGCTCCACGCTTAAATTGGGCTGATGGGCTTTTTGAATAATATCATTTTCTAAAGGTTCAATCTGCGCTTCAGCCCAAATCAACATATCATTCGTATTTGATACTATATATCCTGCTGGTACATTTGAAGTGAAGATTGGTGCAACATAAGGCTTTGGTTCGAAAAATGTAATTTTATGTCCAATCGCTAAATTCTTTTCTGATTGATCTACTCCCACATATGAATTGTTCATTCCTAAATTATCTAATATTCTGGTTTCAATATATTGATCAAAGGATTCTCCCGTAGCACTTTCAATAACGGCTCCGAGAATGTCATAGTTTACTGAAGAATACTCAAATACGCTTCCTGGTGTATTTGACAATTCAATACCTGATATACTTTTAATCGTTCCAATAAGTGAATCATTAAAAGAATCATCTTTTATCAGTTTTAGGTCACTGGCGGATATACCACTTGTGTGATCTAGGCATTGTTTAATTGTTATTTCATACTTCTCATTTCCAATAATACCATGAAAGTTTTTTATGTATTTTGAGACATTATCTTTAATTGAAATAATCCCTTCATCATTTAATTGAGTAATCGCTAATCCAGTAAATGCTTTTGAAAGTGATGCAATTTCATAATTCGTATTTTCAGAAACCTTTTCATTTCCGCCAGAAACCAGATGACCATAATTATAAAAGTTTTTCTTGCCATCAATCAATATCCCCACGCTTAAACCCGGAACTTTTAAGTCTTTATAATTCTCATTGAGGTATTTCTCAATTTCATTTAGCTTCTGCTCGGTACTCCCTTTTCCATCGTTTGCAATTATAACCGTTAGTGAAGTTGATATAAATAACATTGTTAGTAATACTATCATAATCTTTTTCAACATTTTTTTATTGTGTGAGATGTTCAACATTTCAACATTCAATACCTCACTCCCCTTTCATTTTTTTATGTTCTGAAACCATTAATGAGCTAGTCCCTTTGAATTTTCTAATCTCTACAATGACTTCAGTAAACGCCTTTCTTATTTTAAAATCCTTTGGTATGAATAATCATATTATCCGTAATTTCCACATTCAAAATAATAGAACATCTATGTTTTAAATAAAAAATATTCCATAATTTCCTCCCAGTTTATTATATCAATATTACTAGGGAATTCATTTACATGGGAACAAACCGCCAATTTGTAATCATTCATTGCATACTCTTTTACAAACAAATTAAGATATCTTGTTATTTCATCAGATACATTCATTGTTATCTTTAGAACATCCGTACTAAACCCTTCACCTTTTGCTTTAATAATACTTTCTTTCATGACCCATAATCTATAAAAAGTATCATTAAGTTTAGATGAATCTTTCCCGAGAAATTTCAGTTCATCTTTTGTAAAAACATATTTCGAAATTCCCATATCAATTTCCTTCATCTTTTCGATATCTATTCCAATTTCAGCTTCATCAATGCCGCAAAAGACATATTCTCCGCTATGTGAAATATTAAAGTGATAACCCAAATGATCTATTTTAGGTTTTCCATACTTATTGTAAGAAAATTTAATCTCCTCATATTCTTCATTTATGATTTCATTAAGTTTTTTTCGTACAAGTAATTCACCAAACAAACTAAAATATTTATCTCTGTTAAATCTTAATCTTTCAATTTTTTTTTTCGTTCAAAAGAAACATGGACTAACAATTTCTCAAAGATACTCGTTTCAATTATATCTGGGATTTTAAGTAAATATAGATTCATTTAACCTAGCCCCTCGTAAATAATCGCCTCAATTTCTGCCACATTATTGTCTATAAAAAAATGATTCCCTGGCAATGTGTAAACACTAACCTTGCTTCGCGTTAACTCGTGCCATTCATTTTTTTCTAACTCATCGATTTTTTCTTCGCTTCCCATCATTGCAGTAATCGGCATTGTTAACTTACCTTTTTTTGAGTAGTATTTATAGTTATAAACTAATCTAAAATCTTCTCTTAGGATTGGAAGAAAAATCTCTCTAAACTCTAAATTGTCAAAAGTTTTATCTCTAGTACCGTTCAGTGCATATATTTCATCAATAAAATCTTCATCATTATATGTGTGGATTGGATTTCTTTGCGTCTCTAGATGAAAAGGTTTTACACCTGAGAAAAATACATGTCTAGGTAATTCAAAACCTCTCATTTGAAGTGCCAACGTCAACTCATATGCGACAATCGCGCCCATACTATGCCCCCAAAAAGCATAACTTCCTTTGAAATCATCTTTCATAGTATCTATTATTAAGTCAACTACTTCATCAATTGAATCAAGCCCTTCTTCTGCTATTAGAGCATTTCTTCTAGGCATATTTACAGGAATAATCTCAATTTTTCCTTTCATTTTCACTTTCCACTTTGAGTAAATTAGTGATGAGATTCCCCCCGCATAGGGAAAACAAAAAATTTTCATAGCTCTCTCCTTAATATAATTGAGAAAATTTCATATTTCTAGAACGTTGATATAAAAAGCAGCCTACACCGATCCGATATATATTTTAACTAATATATCCACACCGAAAAGAAGTAAACCGCAAAATATGTATCGACAACATTCATTTAGTTACATTAGATGATTATATAGAAATTCGTCCATTAAATCATCTGGAAGCTATTCTAAGCTTCATTAACTTTACACTTTTATATCAGCATAGTGGGCTGAATTTCCAAATACCACACCAAGGACATAATGGAAACACCCAAAGAATTCAAAAAATACAGACCTCTAAACTTGCTAGAGCAAGGCATCTAGATCGCCAGTCCAGTCTAATTCGAACTTGCCCTCTACCAAGTATTTAATTGTTCAATCTCAGAGTAAAGGAGATGAAACCGTAACTCAGAATATCAGGAAGTATTTTACAGAATTTACGACAATTATGCTAGGTATTATGAACTACTAATATACATATCAGAACTTTAACACATTAATATGTATATGTCAATACGAAAACCAAAATATTCAGCGGGGAAGAATGCTTCCTTCTGTCTCCTATTCATTCCCCCCTATTTGAATATAAATTTTGGAAATCCCGAACCAGCTTTTCTTATTGATTCTATTTTAGCTGCACTCATGCTACTGTTCGTTTGACTTCTTACTTTACCATACTAACTCTCTCTAGTGTGCTTTTTCCTGATGTAAATTATACCAGCACTAGCAACCATCACATTTTTGGGTTCAAAAATAGTTTTATCTCCATGACTCTCTTCATCGGTTGAAATAGCCAAAACCGGTGCAGCCGCAAATGCAACTATAAATACCATAACAAAAATCCCTATTATTTTTTTCATATGTTACTAACCTCCTTAATAACTAACACCAACAGACTATGACGCCCTAATCATATCATTTTAATTTCAACCCGTATATAATTTTTAATACCACTTCTCTTCAAGTCAATCTTAAATACATGCCCTTCATACTCCACATAACCATCATCTCTGATTAGCCCTTCTTCCTGGTAATAGTCAATAAACTCCGCATAGCTACATCTTGAGTAATACAAACTGCTTACATCTGAAGCTTGTTTATAATAAGAAGTACCTTTAGGTAACGGTAATCTAAAACCCTCCGTTTGATTTTTTGAAGCGTTATATACTAACGTTTCGTGGTAATCACTCGTATTAAACCTTGTATCAATTGGTACCGATACTCTTAGGAAAATAAAGTATGATATAGTGAAAATCGTTGAAATCACCACTACCAAAACTAACCCTACAATAATTTTTACTTTTTTCATGTGAACCTCTCCTTCAGAATCCTATTATAGTAATACACTAGATCATATATACATTCTTCATAGAAAACATATCTTGTAGATGTCGTCCAACCATCCTTATCCAATAAAATGCGCTGTATACCATTCGTTTATTTTTTATGCGTTTTGTAATTCCCTTCTTATTATAACCCATAAACAAAACCCTGCCCTATTTTGTCATAAACGTATGATTTAAGGTCATAAACGTTCACCCAATCAATATTTCCACTCAAAAATCAGAATCCCCCTTTATCATTCCAGTAAAATACAGAATGATTAAAGGGGGATTCAACTCCTATACTTCTATTATCTCTTCCATCATGACATGAATACTTTGACCATCGAGCTCAATTCTATCCCAGTCTCTCTGTTCTCCGTGTTCTTCATATCCATCTTGTCTAACTTCTCCATACTCTCTTTCTTGTCCTCCTTGTTCCACTTCTCCTTTCTTGATTCCTTTCCCTTCAACTGGAACCGCATCATATTCCGGCTCCTTTACGGTTACCGTCCACTCCTCTACCAACAATTCTTCTATCACGCTCTCTTCGTAATGCTTCAAGAGACTCTCTAGCGTTCTATCCGCTACGGTCAGTTCTAAACGAATGCGACTGTCGATGGCAAAATCCTTTTCTTTGCGCAAGAGCTGAAGTTGTCGGATAAGAAATCTGACTAGATATTCTTCATGAAGATCGGTGCTTATTCTAGTATCCAGAAGAAGCTTACCCTCATGTATGGTTTCCATCACATAGCCTTCCATCGCATTGTCTTCTATATGAAAGACCTCTCTAGGCAAGTCCATATCGAATCCATCGAGTCTGACCGATGGCCTCTCCTCCAATGTCTTCACCAAAGCCTCCATCGTTTGGCTATCCATAGATTGTAACCTGTCTTTTAAGGCATTCACTTCTTTTTTCAAGACACTACCGGCTCGTCTGAAGTTCACCGACACCTGTCCGGATAGATATGTTTTCATATCCACCTCTTCTCCAACGCACTCTACAGTTTTGAGATTCAGCTCCGATAGGAGGGTATCTTCAAAGGTTTGGAGGCTACCCTCATAACGCCTAGTCAAAACAGGGTCCAGAACTATCTTACTTAACGGTTGCTTCACCATAAGACCTTCTTGATTCCTTAGCTTCTGACCGAGAGATATCAGTTCACGAACATCTTTGACTTGATCTTTGACAGTTTCCATCATCATCGCCTTATCCTTAGGCAAGAGGCTTATCAAAACATCCGAACTAGGAAAATCACTTAAATGAACGCTCTCCGGCGCCGATGCCTCATAGTGTCTGACTAACTGATGCCATAGTGCATCCATCATAAACGGTACAATAGGTGCCATCACCTGTACGATGGTTTTGATTGCCATGTATAGGGTGGCATAAGCTCCTTGCTGGTCGGCACCGGTCCCCTTCCAGAAGCGCTTTCTATTCGTTCTTATATACCAGTTATTCATATCATCTACCAACTGTTCGAAGGCTTTTTGCACCGGTCCATATGTATGATTGGCATAGTAGACATCTGCCTTATCCACAAATTCCGCCACTTGACCAAGCAACCAGACGTCCCCAGGCTGAAGGTTCTTAAGGCTTTCAGGATTGCTGAAGAATCCCGCAATATCCGGTTGGTCCACTGACGCATATAGGTCAAAGAAGGTATAGGTATTCCAGAAAGCCATTAATTTGCGTTTGGCATCATCCCCCAGTCCATATCCAAAACGCAGGTCATTAATCGAGCTGGTTTGGGCATAAAGATAACGGATGGTATCGGCACCCAATTCCCTGATGGCATCATCAAGAAGGATATTCTTGTCTTTACCTGCACTTTTACTGAATTTTTCTCCATCTTCCCGGACCACACTTCCGTAAGCAACGACCTTCTTGTAAGGAGCAACACCTTCTAATGTCACACTCATAAAAAGCATGGAATAGAACCAAAGACGAACCTGTTCAATCATTTCAATCACGACATCATTGGGAAAATTCTCTCGCCAGTAGTCTCGGTCTGTAAAGTAACCTTTGGTAACAAATGGGGTAATACCTGCATCTAACCAACAATCTCCAACTTCAGGAATACGTTCCACCAAAGCCCCGCAATCGCAACGTACCTTGATTGCATCAATCCATGGGCGATGGAGCTTGGTCAGATTATCCACGGCTTCCTTACTGCTTCTATCTGCCAGCTCGTCCAAGCTCCCGATTACATGGGTTTTTCCGCAATCCGGACATACATAGAAGGGAAGGGGTAGTCCATAGAAGCGCTTTCTTGATATATTCCAATCGGACATGTTATTCAGCCAATCAATCATACGCTTTTTCACATGTTTCGGCTGCCACTCTACTGTTTCCACTGCCTCCAGAAGTTGAGGGCGTATGTCATCTGTTCGAATATACCACTCATCCACTAACTTGAATACGATAGGGGTCTTGCACCGCCAACATGTGGGATATTTATGGTTATAAGGCAGTATTTGGAACAATCGCTTGTCTTCGTCCAATCGCTCAAAAATATCCGCCATCACCTGAGTCGTTGTCTGTCCTGAGAATTTCCCATAGCCCTCCTCGATAACCCCCGCTTCATTGATGGGGCATATGGCCGGAAGAGCATAGGTCTTCCCTAATTCAAAATCTTCTTCTCCACATCCCGGAGCTATATGCACCAATCCCGTTCCTTCATCTGCCACGATGTCGGTCCATGCAATGACCCTATGAGTAAATTTCTGGACTTCTAACTCTCCAAAAAGAGGAACATAGGTTTTATCCAGCAAGTCTTTTCCCTTAACCGTTTTTAAGATTGGACCATGCTTCCCTTTGAGCACCCGTTTCATGGCTTGGCTACAAAGTATAACCGGTCGCTCATTCTCCTCCACCTGAACATAGACATAGTCTAATTCAGGATGCACCGCCACTGCACTATTTGCCGTCAACGTCCAGGGAGTTGTGGTCCATACCAGAAGATCTGCCTCTTGGTCTTCCAATGGCATTCGAAAAAACACAGACTCATGGGTCATCTCTTTATAGTTTCCGGACATTTCATGTTCTGACAGTGACGTTCCACAGCGAGGGCACCAGGACATGACTCGATTTTTCTTCACAATCCAGCCTTTTTCATGACATTTTTTCAAAAAATGCCATATACCCAAGATATTGTCATCGGTATTGGTATAATAAGAATGCTCCCAATCCATCCATTGTCCAAGATGTTTACTCTGTTCGGTGATGACTTTTCCATACTTATCCACACGTGCCAAGCAAGCTTTTGTAAATGTCCCCATACCATGGTCAACAATGTCCTTCTTATCCACAAAGCCTAGCTCTTTTTCCACTTCTACCTCAACCCACAGACCTTGGGCATCAAAGCCGTTTTGAAATTGGCAAGACCGACCTTTCATACTATTGTACCTAATCGTAATATCTTTCAGGGTCCGGCCAAATGCGTGATGGATTCCCATGGGGTTATTGGCTGTAATCGGCCCGTCCAAAAAGCGAAAACGCTCACCGTGTTCATTCTTCTTCACCAATTTCTCAAAGTAGTGTCCTTCCTCCCATGCCTTTCTTACTGCTTCTTCTGTCTGCTCAAAATCGTATCCTTTTTGATTTTTTAACATGACGATTCCTTTCTGATGTGTCATCTCAATGACGCAAGACGTGGATAAAAGAGAATAAAAAAAGAAGTTCTCCCATAACAGGATGAACTTCGTTCATAACCACCTCTTACAATGTTCCAACAAACACGTCTCCTATAACGGGGAGCAACCGGATTGACTTATTAGTAACCGAGTTACGTTCAGCCATCAGTTCAGGAGTGATATTCAGATATATTCTTTACCGGTTCACACCAACCACCGGCTCTCTGTCAAAAAATATAACCTAAAGTCTCCGTCAAAACTTTTATACTCTCTCAGCATAACAAGAGATGTCCTATTCGTCAAGGCAATCTTTAATTGACTTAAGTCAATGCACCGAATTCCATGACGGGTTATACTAACCTCAAGTTAAGTAACACCAAAACTTATCCACACCAACTCGATTAATAAAAATGGAGGTAATCCTATGACTATAAACACATTATCCAAACGCAACATTAGCCTACTTGCTGGTATCACTCTTCTTATCATGACTGTTTTTTCAATTTTTTCATTCGGGATTGTTCTCGGTTCCATCTATGTTGAAGGTGCACCGGCAGAAACACTTATAAATATCCAAAACCAATTCCCGCTGTATATGGCAGGTAACATCAGCTGGATTCTGATTCTTGTCCTGGATGTCATTGTTGCCGGATGTTTTTATCTTTACCTGCGTGACAGTAACAAGCCTCTTGCTGCTACCTCCGGTCTTCTTCGACTCATTTATACCCTTGTCTTTGGTATAGGTATCGCCCATCTTTTTGTCAATGATATCGCCACCTATATGCATTATTGGTCTATAGGTCTTGTTATCATCGGTCTTCATCTCATTGTCACAGGCATTGCAACCTTTTATGATGCTGACATTCCAAAAATCATCGGAATTCTACTTATTATTGCCGGAAGTGCTTATAGCCTTATCCATGGTATCTATAATTTTGCCCCTATGTATGAAGATCTTGGTCACCGCATCGAGACAATCATGGCTGTACCTATGACTCTCGGTGAATTGTCCTTCGGTATCTGGCTACTTGTTAAAGGTGGCCGTCAATCGCTTCGCTTATCCCCACAATAAGGGCCTATGCTTATTGAAACCATTGTTGACCTTCTATCGACTCCCTATTGCAATAAGTCGCTTCTTAATTCGACTTAAGGATTCCGGCGTCATTCCAAGATAGCTGGCCAAGTGATATTGTGGCACACGTGTCAATAGGTCCGGTCGCATATCCATGATATAGCGCACTTTTTGTTCCGGTCCCATGGGTAGAAGATTGGCGTATTCTTCCTGAAGTTGATCCGTTTCTTCTAGTATCATACCTCGTGTCATGGATTCAAAAATCGGATTCGCCTCCAAATCAGTCTCTTGACTTGTCAAATCGCCCACAACAGCTACACAGTCTTCAAGACATGTCACACTGTAGGGCGATTTCATCGTCGTATTCGGTCGATAGAAGATATTCACTGTCTGTTCTTCTTGATAGAATCCCACTGTTACTTCATTCCCATTAGCATCCAGAGCATATTTACGCAAGATACCTTGTAGAATAAAAAAGCACTCCGTTACAGGCTCCCCTTGCTGTATCAAGGTGGAGCCTTTTGGATATTGACTTATCTGTATATCCTTTGTCAACGTTTCACATTCTTCATCCGTAAGGTCTGCAAACCGTTGCATATATCGGTATAAAATTT
This sequence comes from Vallitaleaceae bacterium, assembly GCA_965140555.1. GTDB lineage: Bacteria > Bacillota > Clostridia > Lachnospirales > Vallitaleaceae > UBA1351. The sequence continues at coordinate 1,341,389 of OZ223259.1, forward strand.
CTTTCATGATATATCCACTCTTTTCAATAAAAGATCTACTTTCATTTATTATACCTTATATTCTACTCTCTGACGATTCAGGTGTCAAAACTATATCATCAAGTTATTTTCTTCCCTGTTGGAAAGTAATTCTAACATAATGAATGACTTCATGTATTTTGTGTTTTTAGATATTCACTTTTGAAAACAATAGGCATTACAATAAAGCCGATATACAAAGCAAAAAAGATAAATGGTTCAATTACATTTACAGACAAAATAATTGAACTTTTCTCTGCATTATAATTGGATAGTCTTTGGTAATAAATATCTAAATAACTAGAAATTGCCATAATTAAGGTAATTAGAAACATACAAACACTACTTTTTTTATAATAACGAATTATATTATCGCACTGTACTTTAGAGAATTGAGTTCCTTTCTTTCTATCTAGTAATATTTTAATACCATTAAAACACTCAGTTATAGATTCTGTACTAATAGTGAATATAATAAACCCCAATATGGATATTGCACCACTTTTCAGATCAATAATATATCCATAAAACAAGTAAAAAAAACATATATATATTACTGATAACAAACCCTTTAATACTTTCAATTTTACACCTCCTAAATCCTTTCTCAACTTGCCTGTTAACAATCAGAGAACAAAGCCCTAATATATGTAGTGTCTTACTTTCTATATCATACTTAGATAGTCCCTTAAATTGCACAAAAAATTTCCTCCCGAAAGCATTTCATTTATCCTGAATTCTGAGACTATGGCCGAATCGTCATTCATTTAATATCGTGGCGAGTTATGCGATTAATCTCCTAACATAAATAAAGAGTTTGCATGTTTCTATCGTTATGTGTGTCGATAATCCAGGATTTATATGTTGCTTTCGGTTAGAAATTTAATTTATTATGGATATAGTTGTTTTTTATTTAAAATGCAACATGGCTACTATATACAGTCCAATACTTAACTCTAGAAGAAATGGATACCTTGATTGATAGGCTTTTTAGTCCAAAGCTAACACCCGTTATACTTGTTTCATCCCATGAATGGCTATAGAACGCAACTAACTTCCCATTATAATCAGTAAAATTTTCATCATATCCAATTTGATACCTTATTTTATGTCCAAAATAATTTTCTTCTGATACTTTTCCAAAGATACTTTTTTTGAAATGGTATGAGTCTTGAAATGAATAGTATACACCATTTTCAACATCATAATTTTCTAATGTGCTGTATTTCTCAACTCGTGCCAAATCAAAATCTGTATCATCGCCATTGGTAACATAGATTCCACTACTTGGTAATACATTTAAATCAGATGGCTCGTTAAATGTATCATATAGTGTTATTCCCGCAACATCTGCTCCTCCTATATCTACATCATATGTTCCACTTAGACGACAAAGTGGATCAATATTTTCTTTATAATTCTCATTTTGCCATCTAACTGTACCTGTAATCCACCATTCTTCATATACCTCAATATATGCTAAATAAATCCTATCAAATCTCACATTAGATGCACCAGAAGATTGTATAGCTTCATTTTCTTTGGATTCTTTTGGATTGTAAATAAAAATGCCCATATTATTCAAATCCTCTTCTGAATATTGGGAATGCCCATCACTGTAATCCCTTAATACTTCCAACAATTCCCCTTTGCTTTTTCCTTTAACACTTTGAATTCTATTCTTAGAATTTAAAGATTTCATATATGCATCAGCATATTCTACTAAATCTTTCTTACTTTGAATTGACTCGTCGATATTAACTTTTGCACTTACAAAACTGAAATTAAACATTAGTACATAGACTAACATTAATGATATTATTGTCCTTTTTTTCATAATATTCTTCTCAATTATTTATACATGTAGAGCTATTTACTAGTCCTCTCCTCTCAATAATTATTTGCTCCCGGAAACAATACCATATGTATTTTTTTTTGTCAAATATGTTTTTTAATATATCTATTCACAAAAAAGTAATCCGTTTCTCCTTATGTAAAGTGAGAATCCAGGTTTATAGCCTGATTCTCGAACTTGAATATGAGATATCGAAAACCCAGTTTTAAAGATAGATTACGACTCTTTACCTATACTTTCAACAAACGCTTCCACAGTCATCACTTGATTTTCCCGTTCGCCTCTTGGTCTGACAGAAATCAAGCCCTTCTCCTCTTCCTCATTACCTAAAATGATGAGATAAGGAATCTTTTGCATACCACCTTCACGAATCTTATAGCCGATACGTTCAGAACGGAAATCCGATTCAACACGAACACCGGCTTTGATCAAAGCCTCTTCTACCGATTTTCCATAAGCCACATTCCCATCCCCTATAGACATCACGCGAGCTTGAACCGGAGCCAACCATAGGGGAAAGGCACCTGCGTAATGCTCAATAAGAATGCCTATAAAACGTTCAATAGATCCATAGACAACACGGTGGAGCATAATCGGTCGTTGTTCACTATTATCATCGGCAACATATGTCAAATCAAAGCGTGCCGGTAATTGGAAATCCAACTGAATTGTACCACATTGCCATGTTCTGCCTAGGCTGTCTGTTAAGTGGAAGTCAATCTTCGGTCCGTAAAAAGCCCCGTCTCCTTCATTGACAACATAGTCCACACCTTTATGTTCCAAGGCATTTTTCAACGCTGCTTCAGCCATGTCCCAATCTGCCTCATCACCAATTCGCTTTTCCGGTCGTGTGGATAATTCGATGTGGTAGTCAAAGCCAAATCGTGCGTACATCCGGTCTATGAGTTCCATAACCCCGATAATCTCATCTTCCACTTGGCTACGAGTCATGAAGATATGGGCATCATCTTGAGTGAAACTTCGAACACGCATTAATCCGTGTAGGGCGCCACTTAATTCATGGCGATGAACCACACCCAACTCCGCCATACGTATGGGTAGTTCTTTGTAGGAATGCTTCTTGGACTTGTAGGCCAACATCCCTCCCGGGCAATTCATCGGCTTGATAGCATAGTCTTCTCCATCAATCTCTGTTGTATACATATTCTCCCGATAGTAGTCCCAGTGACCGGAAGTTTCCCATAAGGAACGGTTCATAATAATCGGAGTCGATACCTCAATATATCCCATTTCCCGATGGACTTGCTTCCAATAAGCAATAAGGGCATCCTTTAAACGAATCCCTTTATCAAAGAAAACAGGAAATCCGGGACCTTCATCATAGATTGTAAAGAGTTCTAACTCCTTGCCCAACTTACGGTGGTCACGCTTCTTAGCTTCTTCCAACCGTTCCAAATACTCAGTCATCTCTTTTTTCTTGGGGAAGGCAATCCCATAGATACGAGTTAACATCTTGTTCTTCTCGTCCCCTCGCCAATATGCCCCTGCTACACTCATGAGTTTAAAGGCTTTGATTTCCTTTGTTTTGCGTATATGTGGGCCCTTGCATAAGTCTACAAACTCACCTTGTTGATAGAAGGATAGCACGGCATCTTCAGGAAGATCCTGAATCAATTCAATCTTATACGGCTCATTCCGGTCTTGCATCAGTTGGATGGCTTCTTCTCTCGGAAGCTCGAATCGAGTTATCTCCAAATTTTCCTTAACAATCTTTGCCATCTCCGCTTCAATGGCCAGCAGGTCTTCCGGTGTAAAGGGTACTTCTTTATCAAAATCATAATAAAAGCCATCTTTGATTGCCGGTCCTATAGCAAGACTGACCTCCGGGTATAAGCGTTTCACTGCTTGTGCCAATAGATGTGCTGCTGAATGTCGTAATACGTTCATTTCCATATGTGTTACCGTCCTTTCATGGTGAATGCTTCCTCGTTGGTTTTCTGAATGCATTCTAATCATGGTTCATTCATGTATTGGTATCATCGTAATCATTTCACTTAAAAACTGCCATTATCGGCAATTTCAGGATTAAATATGAGCATATAAAAAGCACCATTAATAAGCTAATTGCTTATCAAGGGTGCTCGAAATCCAAACACGGTTCCACCTCGAAATTTCACTTCAGATTCTGTCAAATCCTATACCTTAACGCGGTCACTCGTCCTCGTATACTGATCCATCTTCTCTCAGATGCATTTTCAACAAGGCAGTTCGGGAATGGTTTTCGTCCAACCTCTTACATAAGATACTCTCACCATATGTATCTCTCTCTGGTTGCGATTGATGGACTACTCGTTTCCGTCTTCACTTTTATATGCTGTTGAGGAGATTATAGCACTATGGTTTTGGACTGTCAAGTAACTTCCTTCACTCCTCTAATTACAGATTCATGTCCTGAATATTCAATCTTCATTTCTTGAAACGTCTCGACATCATTGATTAATAGAATCGTGTTGTTTTTCCAAACCGTTGTATGCTTCATAAAAGAATACTTCTCCAATAAACGACCATCTACATAAATCTTCAGATGATCTGGTTGTGAAAAAATAGTAGGTTCTCCATTAAAACATATTTGATAAACATTGACTTCTGTATCATACAATGCAAACTCAATTGTATTATCACCGAGATCCTTGTTCTGAACATCCAAGTATTCAACATCATCATGACTGGATGGTGTCATAATAAGCCTACTTCTAAACGGATATGTGTTTATCACAAAAACTACACCTATAATTAATAGAATTATAATGATAATCTTTGCTGTCTTTTTAGTATCTATACCCAATTCCAACTCCCCATTTCATCAAAGCATATAGTTGAACTTTCGCATACAGTATATTGTTACGAACGCATCTACGTAATCTATATATTGTATGTGAATTTAGGGAAACTTGCTTTTGACTCCCTAATCATATGTTGATTAGGTCGACAAAAGCATATAGTTGAACTTTCGCATACAATATATTGTTACGAACGCTTCTACGTAATCTATATATTGTATGTGAATTTAGGGAAACTTGCTTTTGTCGGGCTAATCATATGTTCAATAGTATTTGATTTGCTATCAATAGAGTATATGTGATTGCTATTATGTTGACGAGCCACTTTTTCAACCTATCCCTCTGCATAATATGCTACCAAATATCGCACATCTTCCAACGTATAATCAATATAAACAACTTCTCCAATAACATCTATAGCTTTACAACTACTGTCTTCAGGAATAAAATCCCTTGCAACTTGATTTAGATCCTCTGACATGACGAATGACTCTTGGGTGTTATTCATAAACCTGCTTAAAACAGCTGGATGTTGTTCTTTCTCTCGGTCAATACTCATATCAATAGTACTATCCGGCTCCGTGACGTCTCTTAAGAATTCATCCTTCGATATTACAAAAATCACTGTTAAAATCAGAAGCAATGAAAAGGAAGCAACCACTATTTTTCTTTTTATTTTCATAGTCTTTTTCTCCTTTTGAATACGATATTCTTTACAAAAATAATCCTATCAAAACTCTTATATGCTATGTATGAGCGTGTCCGTACACTAGTGGTTTTCTGCCGATAAACGTTCTTCAATCGCTCTTATATTAATTTGCGCATTAATGCCAAACTCTGTCTCCGGATATTCGTCAAGCAATGTGTTATAGGCCTCAAGAGCCATTCCATCATCCTTATCTTGTACATAAGACCAAGCAATCCAATTATAAGCATCATCCACTGCATTCGTCCCGGGATATTTCTCTATAACTTGTTCAAAATATGATCGTGCAAGTTCCCTCTCCTTATTATATAGCAAATAGTACACACCGATTTCTGCCAGTGCATCATCAGCATATTGCGTCTTCGGTAGGTTCTCAACAATACTTTCATAGGTCGTCAACATCGCTTCTCTGTCATCCAACTCTCGATAACATCCTGCCCGCATCATTTCAATACGACTAATTTCGTCATTATCTGATGTTTTTTTCTTAGCCTTATCATAATACTCGAGAGCCAGTTCGTACTCCCTCTTTTCTTTGAGGAGTGTTGCCATCTGATAGAGATTTTCTTCACTATCATTCTTAGAATACTGCAACAAATGATAAAGAATATCCACCCGTTTTTTATCCCATCCACTATAATAACCATACTCCACATCAAGAAAATAGTCCATCGCTAAGTCTAAGTCATCATGATTAAACGCATTGTGAGCCAATCCTGTTTTAATAGTATTCCTTATTGCCTCCTTGTTGATTCCATCTATCTTAATGGTTCTCTCTTCTGTTTTTTCCACCATAATCTTTGCATTTTCATACTCACATTCCATATTCGAACTAATATACGCTTCAAATTCTTTTTTGACATTCTGACGCCCGATTTTATTGTCTTGAACAAAATAGAGTAAGTCATAATATCGAGAATCATCACCGGTTTGTACAAAATAATTGTTATATAAGGTCAGTAATTTTCGAATGGCATACTCAGCATAATTAGAGTTCATATACGTCTTAAGATACTCATGAAAATACCCTTCTGCTTCATCCATTCTATTTTTATCTACATATTTATAACCATCCTTCCACTCACCCCAAACCATATCATAAGCTTGATTAGCTCTCGCATACATTGCTCTGTCATAAATAGGACTAGTCTTGTAATTCTCGATTATGGTATCATAATCCCCAAGAAAATAATAAGCATAGTCAATAAAAGGTTCATCCGGATACGCTTCTATCAATTGGCTTAGAAATCTATAGTCTTCGGACCCCTTCTCAAAGGGATAACAATACCCATTATCTCGGAGATCATAAAAATTCTTCTGAGTAACACCAAACCAGATATAGGACAAATCATTTGACGGATAGGTTTCTCTCAATGTATCAATCGTTGTCTTCGCGTCGTCGAAACCTTGGTTTACATAAAGATAATGTTCTAAATATACTGTATCAAATAAAAAACGATGATTATCTTCTTTTTCCGTCTTATACTTTTCTTGAACAATACGCAATGCGTCAAAATAATTACTTTCCGACATTAGAATGGGCACTGTGTAATTAATTCTAATCTCCGGCAGAATACCGTCCTTAAATTCAGGCATACGATACATGAGTTCTCTTAAAGTCTCAAAATCTCCATCGTTTATATAAGTTGTCATTAAATCAATATACAGCTTTTCTCTTTCGTCTGTAAAATACCTTGGATTATCCCATCTGAAACGTCTGTCATAACGTCCGTCATCCGACTTAAATCTGTACGGCATGTTTTCCATGGCAAATGTCACTAGAGGATCCTCTCCATTAATTTGTTCCGCACCAAGGGTATCTTCAGCTTTCACTTCCTTTTGACTAGGATGGCATCCTGTCATCCCTATGACCAAGATCATCCCTCCAAGTGTTAACCAATATCTACTTTTCTTTTTTCGCTCATGTGGTATCATTTGTACACTCCCATTTCACTTTCTATCCTTAATTTCTTCTCTCAGTTTGTATGCCTCTTCATCAATTTTTAAACTCTTTTTATTCTTGCCCCCTCTTCATTGTTTCATAGGCCACCCTATCAATGCCGTATAAAACATGAGGTTTTAACCAGTTACCTTCTTGCACATTGGGATGCATGAATTCCCCTTTATACTGTAGGTCAATTTTCTCCATGACATGTCTGGATGGTTCATTAACGACAGCCGTAAAGGAATAAATCTCATCTAGCCCCAGAGTTTCATAGGCATATCGTAGGCACCTCTTAGCACCTTCCGTTGCATATCCATGATTCCAATAGTGTTTATCCAATCGCCATCCGATTTCAACACAGGGTGTAAAATCAGCTTCAAATGTTGGATTGTTAAATCCTATAAACCCTATAAATTCACCGGTTTCCAAGAGTTCAACTGCCCACAGCCCATAATGATACTGTTCAAAATGAGCGGTTATGCGTTCTATCATTCCCTGGCTTTCCTCTTCGGATAAGGTTTTTGGAAAATATCGCATAACTTCCGGATCATGATTCATAGAACTAAAAGGCAAGGCATCCTCTTTTTTCCAAAGCCGAAATCCCAAACGTTCTGATGTAAATTCATAATTATTATTCATTTTATAATCCTCAATAGGGAAAATTAAAAAAGACTTTTCCCCGTCATCTTTTTTATACTATAGCTGTTCTAGTGTACTGGCCTGTTCATATTTGAACGAATGATACAGAATGTTTTTTCATAGGCAAATCATTTGTCTATTTATAAGCGTGTCAGTACACTATCACCCTAACCAGTTTATAAAATAAGTATAGCCTATATATATAGGCTATACAAGAGGATTTATTCTTCATATTGAATCGGTATATGAACCATACCTTTCTGCTGAACAATTAGCTTAGGTGCTTCAAGTTTGAAGGTAAAGTTTTTCTCTTCACCCACTTCAAAGTAAACACTATAGCTATGCTCATCCACTCCATCCTTATTCATATCCGTATATGCCGTCTGCCTGTGTTGAGATTCATAACCTGTAAGTTCTATAGAATTAAAAGAAAATTCCGATTCATCGTCAATCTCATAGTCAATTCGAAGCTCCTCCTCCTCTTGTTCAACAGCGGTTATGATGAATTCATGACCATAGTAATCATAAGTTATTGGGTAATTATCTTCTCTACTTAAATGATAGACTTCATGGTCCAGTTCATAGAAGTAAGCGCTATAGCGAAGAATCAATTCATTCACTTTATCATAATAAATAGATGGTATGACCTGATAGCTAACCTCCCCGTTTTCACCACCTATCCTACTTATGGCCGGACTCCCATAGATTCCTCCTGAATCATCTAACCATTCAATCGCCTCTAGTCCAACACTAAGAATTCCTTCTTTCGACGTTAAGTGCCCATTTAATACCATTTTCGAAGGCGATACGACCAATTCATCCAACTGAAGATTCCCTTCCTTCCAATCAATGCTTTGATTAATATTCACATACCGATTGGGAAGAATATCGGCCTCACTTATAGGCACCATGAAGGTATTAAAGGAGTGAATAACTTCCTCAACGTCACCCTTCTCTTCATAAACGGTACATTTGAAGGTAAGTCCGCCCTCTTGTTCAAGTATGGATTGAATAGGATCCGGATTGAGCCTATTAAATTTAATGTTAACCTTATTCTGATTATACGATTCATATGAATTTAATTCTGCATCTACGACTTCATTTTCTACAGAAATCATGTAGGAATATATTGGAGCTCCGTTAGGTTTATGCCATTGACTCTCTTCAATCGTTTCATCCATACCTTCACCTTTCATATCCTCGTAGGCTTGTCCCTCTGTAAAATAAGGTCCTTCTAATGTTGAGGTAAATGTCATCCGTTCTTCATCAATCAGCATATTCGATAACGTTAAGGTATAGGGTCCGTCTGTTACAACAATAGGGTCCAATATGGGATAGTCATGAAACATGGCATTTTCTGTTCCGGCATCCGTGGTCATAAATTCCACCAGATAATTGAGTAAGGGAACTTCCTTAGCAAAGGAGGCAAAGCTGTTATTGGAATAAATCAGCCCACTTAATAGAACAATCAAAAGACCTACTCCTGCTACTGTTTTTAGGAACGGTTTTGCTAAACGCTTCTTTTTGGGTCCTAGCTGTTCTAAGATGGTCTCTACTGTACCCGAAAGTTCTTCCGGTATCGTCGTATCCAACGTTTCTATTTCTCGAAGCAACGCTTCATATGCTTTCTCTTGTTCGTTATAGTTGTCCATGAGCCGACTCCTTTCTGTTTAATATCTTCCGAAGTTCTTTTAGAGCACTATATGTTCTTGTCTTCACAGTACTTTCAGGCAGTTCTAACATGGTACCAATCTCTCGAAAGGTATACCCTTCATAATATTTCATCATCAGGATACTTCTATCCCTAGGCTCCAACTTTCTCATTGCTATGCGAAGGTCCATAATTTCTTCTCGATCTGACTCTGCATAGGCTAAATAGTCCAAGGAATCAATAGGGATAACCTTATGCCTATCCTTCTTTCGATATATCATCCTTGCCTCATTCGCCACAATGGTTAGAAACCAGCTTTTGAATTTACTGCAATCCTCTAGTTGCTTTAGCTTACTATAGGTCTTCTCTATAGCTGAGGCTACGGCATCTTGGCTATCTGTTTGATGATGTAGGTAATAGTACGCAATTCGATAAGCGTCTTGGCTTATCTCCCTTATTATATGGTCAAAGGCTTTTTTATTCCCTTTTTGAGCCTTACGCACCATTCTCTCCTCCATACCTTCTCCTCCACTTCTTTATGTCACTTATATATTCGTTGCCTCGCTTGCTTTTGCCGCCCTAATCATTAGATGATTAGCCCTACAAAGGCAAGTTTCACTAAATCCACATACACTATATAGATTACGTAGATGCATTCGTAACAATATAGTGTATGTGAAAGTTCAACTATATGCTTTTGTCGCCCTAATCATTAGATGATTAGCCCAAGCTAATAGTTTGAAAAACTTTATGTTTTTCTATACTCCCTGAAATATGTGTGTATCGGCTGCCCATATACCATTATGATACACTTTAACCGTACAATAAAAAAGTAACAAAAAAGGATTTCTTAAAAGAAATCCTTTTTTGTTACTATCTTACGTATAAATGGTTCATATATACCTCGTAGATATTCCCTGTTCCTTTCAAAAAGTTCAGGTTCATAGTATGTATTCTGAGTAACCATCATACCGTTCATCATTCGGCTGATAAATTTCAATTCATTCATATAATCTTCCATGACTACATTCAAACGCCCTGTTAACCATTTAAAAAATTCGTCTTCGAGTTTTAGAAAAACTTCCCAAATTTCTTTGTCATATAACATTTCATAAAGAAACATCGCGTATATACGTTTATCCGGAGTTATCATGATAAATTTATCTAGGACCGCTTCTGTTATAAGTCGAATATTTTCTTCATCACTGTTTTCCGGCCCAATCCGTATCATATGATCATTGTACTGCATATACATGATATTTCCACTCTTCATCATATCAATCAAAATTTGTTTTTTGTCATCATAATAGTGATAAAATCCACCTTTTGATAACTCTGTTTTAGCAATGATATCCTCCATTGTTGTTCTCGGATACCCTTTTTCAATAAAACATAATTTAGCAGCTTCATGTATTTCGCGTTTCCGTTCTTCTCGTGTTCTTCTCGTTGCCATGAGTAACTCCTTGATTGCATTTCTTCCTATTATATCAAGAAGTATAGGCAGATACAAAACTTAATCTGTAGCATACTTCTATTATTCGAATACTTTTTCTTGCTCAACGATAGGTGGTGCCTCCATAAGCATACGCCTGAATTCTCGTAACACCATAATTGCTGTCCATATAATGATTACGGCGTCAATCCCAAAAGACCCTATATATACTCCCCGTACCCCGGCATATCTTGGTAATAGTATCATTACAGGTATATAGAAGACAACTTGTCGCGCAATACCAATGAGAGACGCTATATTCCCTTTGTTGATTGCCGGGAAAAAGGTCATCGCCATAAACATAACCGGTAATATTGGTAACAATAGCATGAACAATCTAAAATTCATAATTTCTGCTCCGCTAAAGACACCTTGGGGTAACATAATATGAAGAACCCATGTCGGGTTTATCATCATCATACTCCAAAAAGGAAGCATGAGCAGGGTTGCCAACAAACCAAATACATAAAAGCTATGGGTTACCCGTCGATAATGACCGGCTCCGAAGTTAATACCTACAACCGGCTGAAGGGCTCGCATTAGACCAAATATCGGTGTTAACATAAAGGTGAATATACGATATGCCACGCCATAAAAAGCTACATCACCCGTTGTTCCATATCGGGTTAGGGCATTTAATACCAAAACCGCTTGAACGAGGGACATGACATTCATAATCAATGAGGACATTCCCATGGATACAATATCTTTGATAATTGCCTTGTCTCTTCGAACAGACAAAGGATTTCCCTCAAAGGATGCTTTTTTCAAATAAAAATATAAGAACGATGTCAATGTATAGACAACCATACCAACATTTGTTCCTATGGCTGCTCCTTCTACTCCCATACCAAAAATAACAATAAGTACATAATTAATCCCAATATTGACCACTAACCCTGTTCCCATCATAACCGCAGCACGCTTCATACGACCTTCCGCACGAACAATCATGTTTCCGGCTAATCCGGCTATCCAGAAGAACGTCCCATAGAGTGTAATTCTGAAATATCGAACCCCATAGTCTAACGCTTCTCCTTCTCCACCCATGAAAACAACCAGTTGTTTAGCAAAAATTAAGGCTGCAACCATAAATATAAGACTGTATATAAGGCAGAGAAAATTGGCATTCCCTAGCAGTTTTTTTTGAGTTTCCTTATCATTCTTTCCTATGGCAATACTTAATGCTGAACCGGCACCAACGCCAATCAAAGACCCTAACCCAAGAGAAATCTGAGTCAAGGGATATGCAAGGGAAACGCCTGCTAAGGCTGATTCTCCTACATAGCGTCCTACAAAAAAAGCATCAAACACCGTATTCAAGCCATATAAAACCATGGCAATAACTGCAGGCCACGCCAAATTTATGCTTACCTTCCACATATTATCCTGTAATATTTGTTTTTGTTGTCTTGTCTGTTCCATAATCCTCCTTATCGACGTTATCATCGGTATTGTTTTATTGAAAAGGATTCCTTTTAAGAAATCCTTTTTCATTATTTTACATATAAATAACTCCTATATCCTTATTGTAAACAGACCCCTTCATCTTACCGCACCCTATTGAATCCGGTAACAAATACTCATATGACCGCCTATCCTTCATGTAGCTGTGCTCGTAGCATTCCCGCAAACATAGAATCTTGTTCTTTTAACAGCATTGGATTGCCTGATTCAACAACTTTACCTTCTTTGAGTACGACAATTTTATCTGCGCCAATGACCGTTCGCATACGGTGGGCAATGATAATGACCGTTTTTTCCTTGATAAGTTCTCCCAATGCTTCTTGAATTTTTGTTTCATTTTCTGCATCAAGAGATGCGGTTGCCTCGTCCATAAGGATAATCGGTGCATCTTTGAGGATGGCTCGGGCTATAGAAATCCGCTGTCTTTCTCCTCCTGATAACTTATCACCATTTTCTCCAACAAGTGTCTCATATCCATTCGGAAACTTTTGGATGAAGCTATCGCATCGAGCTAATTTTGCTGCTTCCATAACCTCATCATCTGTTGCGTTTTTTCTTCCCAATCGAATGTTCTCCATGATACTTGCATTAAACAGCGTAACATCCTGGAATACAATAGAATAATAATTCAACAAGGTTTCCGGATCGACACTGGATATATCACGTCCGCCTAAGGTTACAGTACCGCTATTAATATCCCAAAATCTAGCCGCCAATTTAGCTACTGTACTCTTTCCGCCGCCTGACGGTCCGATTAATGCAGTTACCTCTCCTTGTTTTGCAACAAAACTAACCTTTTCAAGTACATTACTTTCCTCTGTATAGGCAAATGAAACATCCTTGAACTGAATATCATAATGCTTAGGAACAAACTCTGTAATCCCTTCTTGATGGGGCATTCCAAACATTTCCTTCATCCGCTCAATACGTACTCGTAAGTAGAGAAGGGATGCAAAATTATTAAGCGCCTCTGTAATCGGGTTATAAATTCTAGATGTAATAATAAGAAAAACTAAAAAGGTGAATATATTGATTTCGTTCGTTGCCAATAAATACACACCCACAAGTGCAACGCTTGGCAGTCCTAGTTTGAGCACAACATAGGATAAGTTAATAAACGCTCCCAAAAGCAATTCACCACCGATAAGCAATTCTTCTAGCTTATCTAATGCTTTATTCATCTTCTCTTTATAATAAGTCTCTCTGTTATAGGATTTTATTTCTTGTGCTAGGTCAACACCTTCCTGTAACAAATCTGATATGACCCGCTTCTGTTCATAAATTCCCACATGCACCGACTCTTGAAACTTTTTGGATAACCAGAAGACAATAATCGCCACCGGTATAACCCACAACATAGCCACTGCCATTTTCCACTGGTATGCCATAAGGCTTACTCCGGCAATGACTATACTGATTGCTGCCGCATAAACTTGTGGAACACTATGAGAAAACATCGTTTCAACCTGTGTTGCATCTTCCATAATTGTTGATGATAAATCTGCAATATCTTTCTTCCCGAAAAATGCTAATGGGAGTTTTCTGAGTGTTTCCGCTAAATGTATGCGCATCTTTGCACTTTCATCATATGTGGTACAATAGGTCGAATGGTATTGACGATAAGCAATACTAAACATCACAACAAACGCTACTATAGCCATCCCTATGTACAGCAAAAGGCTCATCATGGATGCTTTCTCATTCCCTTGAATAATAGCCATTGCATCTTGTAAGAATTTGAAGCCTAATATAACCGGGATAAAAAAACTTAAGTCCATAACAACAGTCCAAATAATAGCAACGACTAGTTGCCGACTGCCTTCATAACTGAGTGCATATTTTTCTTGAAAATACTTATACATCAACCACACCTTCTTCCTGAGCTTCTTCTGCTATTTTCCAATGAAGGGACCTTTGATATTCATCCCACATCTGTTTATATTGACCATCTGCTTCCATTAACTGTTGATGGTTTCCTTGTTCTACAATCTCACCCTGATCAACAACAAGAATTCGGTCTGCATCTTGTACCGTCGTCAAACGATGGGCAATCATCAACGTTGTTTTTCCTTTGCTTAACTCCTTCAAGGCTTCTTGAATGAGATGTTCGTTTTCAGGATCTGCAAAGGCGGTTGCTTCATCTAGTATAACAATCGGTGCATCTTTAACCATTGCTCTGGCAATCGTTATCCGTTGTTTTTCACCACCTGATAGATAGGTTCCCTTCGTTCCGATAACTGTATCTAAGCCTTCCTCTAAGGAATCAATAATTTCCCTCGACCTAGACATGTCAATCCCTCGATTAAGACTTTTTGATGTCACATTTTTCTGACCAAAAATTATATTCTCTCGAATTGTTTCTTTAAAGAGACGCGTATTTTGAAATACCAAAGATATCGAATCCATTAACGTCTCTTTGGGTATGTCTTTAACATTCTTATTTCCAATGAGGACTTCCCCTTCATGAACATCCCAAAATCTTGATGCCAAACGTGCAATTGTTGTTTTCCCGCCTCCTGAAGGCCCTACTAAAGCTACGGTTTCTCCTTCTTTGACTGTAAAACTCATCTGTTTGATAACGTCTTCTGTTGATGCATTATACCTAAAACTAACATTGTTAAAGGTGATGCTATGGTCAGCGAGTTCTCCCTTAGCTGAAGTATATGGAATGGTGTCATAATCTAAAATCTTCTCAAAACGATCAATCGCTTGGCCTGCTATCAAGGCATTCTCTTGAAAATGCATGGAACGCATGATTAATACGGTAAAACTAGGTGCTACAAGTACATAAAAGACAAAATCTGTAACAACCAACTGAAGATTATCGCCTCGACCAATCATTAAAATGGCTATCGGAATCAAAAAGAATACGACCGATTGCATCATCACCGTATAGAAGGACATAGTTTTTTGAAAGCTTACTGTATAGGCATGAACCATTTCTTTGTATTGAATAATACTATTGTAAAAACGCTTGAATGAAAAAATACTTTGACCAAATGTTTTTACAACCGGAATCCCGCGAATATATTCCACTGATTCGGCACTCATTTCTTCGAGTGCATCATGGTAGCGTTGTTGGAACTTCCGACCGCTTCCCCCGACCATAGACCCCATAATAACAAATCCTAGAAGAATCGGCACAAGTGATACAAGACCCATTCGCCAATCAACCGCTATTATAAGTATAATAAGCAAAATCGGTGCAATAACGCTACCTGCCATATCCGGTAATTGATGGGCCAGAAATGAATGGGTTGTCGATGCCTGGTCATCAATAATCTTACGAATCTTTCCACTTGAATGTTCATCAAAAAAACCTAACGGCATATCCATTATTTTCTGCATTCCATATTTTCGCATGCCGACTTCTACACTAAATGCTGCTAAGTGTGAGGTCACTAGTGCAAGAAAATAGATGAATACGCCTCCAAACGCCGTTCCGAAGGTCAGCCATGCATACGTTTGAACATCATTCCCATACTGTATTGCATCTTCTGTAAATAACCGTCTTACAATAAGCCAGATAAATACAAAGGGCAAAATGTTCAACGTTGCAGATAGCGCTGACAAGAATAGCGAAAGCGGTACAAGTCTCTTCTTCTTCCCCATGAAAGGTGTAAATCGTCTAAGCAACGACTTCTTTGACTTTCTTTCCATAATTGTCTCCTCTTCTTTCCAATTGCAGTGCTTTTACCGACGTAATCGTCGGTTTTGTTTCAACTATAAGAGGATGCGTCCATCCTCTTATATGATATTGATTTTCATTATCATTTTAAATAGTAATCTTATTTTTGTCAAGGAATTTTATTTTTCCAAAATAGGCAACGGATGTCTTTTCTTACCATTGTCCTTTGGTATTTCTACATGCTAGGTGCACACTAAAAAAGCTATCGGTTCATATCCGATAGCTTTTTGGCGCTCTATGAGGTGAAGAGGGATAACTGTTTATTGATTTCCGGAAATGCATTGAGATAAGCAAAAACATCTTGCGACTTATATAAAATGCCTTTTTCGCTACATACCTTGGTAAAATATGCCATTAGCTCTTTCTCACGTGGACTAGATATCTCATAAGCAAGACCATAGGTTTTCCGATAACGCTCACTAAGTCCCGGAAAATAACGATCAAGAGCATCATAATAATACTCTCTATCCCCTTCCCGAAGGGTTAGTCCCATGCCAAAATTCATGATTCCCTGAACCTGTTGTTCAATACACCAATCCATCAGTCCTCTAATATTTTCCAGATTATCATTAATAAAAGGTAATATCGGCGTCATCCACACCACTGTAGGAATATCATTATCTTTCATCACTTGTAGAATCTTAACACGTTCCTTGGTTGTTGACACATGAGGTTCAATAATTTTGCACAGGGTTTCATCCACTGTTGTTAGGGTTACTTGCACCACACATTTAGCTTTCTTGTTAATGGCCTTTAGCAGGTCCAAGTCCCGCAAAATACGATTGGACTTGGTTTGAATGGCAACACCAAAACCATAGCGTTCAATAATTTCTAAACACTGTCGCATAAGACCTAAGCTTTCTTCACAGTGCATATACGGGTCGCACATGGCTCCCGTTCCTATCATACAACGCTCTCTCTTCGATTTGAGACGCTGTTCTAGCAAATGAGGCGCATTTTCCTTCACCTCAATGTCCTCAAAGGCATGTTTGAACCCATAACATCGACTTCTGCTGTCACAATAGATGCACCCATGGGTGCATCCCCTATATATATTCATTCCGTTTTTTGGTGATAAGATCTGTTTTGCTTGTACAAAATGCATTCCTGACTCCTTCGTATACCTTATTTGCGAGTTCTCAGAAATATCGTTATCCATCCGCTATAGACATTCCTCTTTCTCTAGTATATCAAAGTAATCGGACACTACTCTGTCATATTATTCCTTTTGAGCTATGATTATGTTCTTATATAAGGATTTTCTTGTAAACATCTGTCGTAAGCCTATTGCACCTTCAGACGTGTTCAACTCCTCTGCCAAGGTCCAATAACATAGTTTTTCCTTGGCCTCATTTTTTACATGAAAGTATATCCGATTCCCTTCTTTTATACAGGTTATATGATACCAAATTCCTGTTTCAAAAAAGGAACTTCCGTCGTATTCCGGTTCTAGCAAGGTTCCCTCCAAAGGGCCTCCTTGATAACGTCGACATCGAATATACCCCGGTGTTTTATCCTCTGTATTTTCAAAGGCAGCATAGGAAATATGAATCCCTGTCATATGCTCAAAGTATAAGGACATTTTAGGGATTTCTCTCTTATGTCGCCACGCCTTTATCTCTTGATTATAGCCCTCGCCGATTCCTTGCATACACAGATATAAAATATTCACACACCGATGTTCCTCATCTAGGCGTTTATAGTCATACTCTATCTTTATATCCCCTGTATAGGTCTCTTTCGTCCACAGTACACCATGATGGGCATCATTAAGGAATTCTTCTCCAGATGCAAAATAAAGCCCTTCTTTTGTTGGCCTTACCTCGGCCACTTTCCCATCCAAGTACCATTGTCGTTGCCAATCACCATCTCCGGATTCTACGCATACAGCCTTCCATTCTTGACTATTACTATCTTCAAACGCTTCTAATCCAACATTATTATGTTGATTCCTATTACTGCTCTCTTCCATTTATTATACTCCCCTCGTTCTTACAAATTCATTAACACGCCACCATCAACTTTCACAATGTTCTCATTCACATTCAGCCACACCGGTGACGCTGATGGATTCAACACTTGGGTACGGTCTACGTTGAACCGAAGATTCTTCACGACATTCATATAGTCTACAATCTCAATATTCGTTGCATACCATGTATCCTCTTTATTGCTCACCGTCTTGCAAATCTCTTCCATATAATCCCAGTTGTCGTCATTGGTAAATTCATAAGAATGTCCCCATATATAGAGCATATAGATGTATTGGGTCTTCCATAATTCCGTAAACGCCTTCGCATGTTTTAGCCCATCTCTATTGTGATGGCATGTCGCTTGCCATTCCAAAAAATTCTCCGGAAAACTATACGTTCCATGTCCTCCAACAGTACGGGCATACTCAATCCCTAAGTGAGGAAGCATCTCCACCATTTCTTTTGTATAGGAGCCATTCGGATAAGACATCCCACGAACGGGATAGCCCACGATGCCTTCTAATACCTTCCTATCTTCCATCATTTGATACACAATTTCTTCTTTCGGACATCGACCGATTGTCGGATGTTCATAGCTATGGGCTGACACCTCATGTCCCACATACAGATCTTTGATTTCATCCGGCTGCAGACGTTTCTCCATGTCCATCAGCCCTCCATTCAAATGAAAGGTCCCTTTTAAGTTATAGGTGTTAAAGAGCTCCACTAACCGTATATCCTCTCGACGCCCGTCATCATAACTAAACGTCACCACCTTATGTTTCCCGTCTTTCAAACAATACGTTACTCGATTCATATTAATCTCCTTTTCTCTCTTATGCGTTGTCTAACCCATACTTTATTGTTCCGCTTGCATATTGATTGGCTGCACTTCCGGTTACTTCCAATCGAATTCTATTGTTTCCATTATGAACATGGCCACTTATGTCCATTATATGCGGATTCCAAAAACTTACATCCACGAATGTATTGTTACAATAACATTCTACCATCTCTTCCCCTTCAACGATAAAAGAACTTACCCGCTCTTCTTCCTCGTCATGATTATACAGATACTCATAGATACGGCGATTTTCCCTTTCATCGATTTGGTTGAAGTAGCGTTGCCAATTCTTTGGCTCACTCTGATTTCTATGGTTTAACGGTTCCCATATCTCTATTTGACGAGGTATGATCATGCACTGCATATCACAGGGAGAAATTGCAACGGTGTATATACCATAACTCTCTCCTTCAGGTTCTAGATGCAGGCTATAACTTTCCCCTTCCCACAAATCATAGCCAATAGGATTCGGCTGTGATTTCTTCTCAAATCGGAATGCCACCTGTATTTTTTTCTTACCTTCATTGGAAAAAAGATATACCCGCATTCCCTCTTTTTCCAAGATACATTGTCTCAAGTCTTTATGTCTCTGAACAATGGAAAGTTCTTGTTCTTGTGCATTATAGGCATCGCAAAAGGCTTGTGTTATATGCTTCACTGTATTCACCTGACCTATATCAACAGCGTTCTGTCCCTTTTCTCCCAATAAATCCACAAGGGTTTCGTACGCATAGCCTTTTATATGACACCGATTACCTTCTATCCTGCACTGCTCAAGCAATCCGACAGGCAAATAATTAAAAGGAATTTGATTCTCATATAACAGAGCAACCTCTTGATACGGAACATGATTATTATCACACAGGACAGCAATTCTGGCTTGATTATGTGAATCCGTCATAAGATAGGACAGACGTTTCATATAATCCGAGAATCTTCTATAATGTGGCCACCATATATTATTCGGGCCCACATCAGGGGGGCGCTCATTCTTCCGCTCTCCTGACAAGCTATAGTAGAATGCATGGGGAATATAAAGATTCACACCCCGCATCCCCAGCCAGTCAATATACCACTTCATATCCTGTGCCGTAAAATGCCACGGATTATCTTCTTGGGCACAGACACCAAAACATTCATTGGCATTACGTTGCCGGCCCAGATGTCTCGCAATATCTGCCGAAAGTTTACCATGAACTGAATCCGACTCATAGATTCCACCTTCTAAGGGACGAACACGACGCATAATTAAATCCTGTCCCGGCACATGAAAATAAAGTTGTTCTTCGATATCATCACTTTCTGCCGGGTGACCGTATAGGCTGATACCATGGTCCTCGCACCATGTTGACAATGGCTGATAGAAGGTGTTTCTTAGATACTTCTTTACACATTGATGATAAATTTGGGTTGTCCCATTCTCTTCTCCTCGAAATAATCCAATCAGGTCCTTTAATGTTCCTCCTGCTTTCTGAATGTCTTCTTTCATACCTTCTGTCCATTCAAAAAATCCTTCTGTATTCCTACCTAAGGCACTAGGTTCATCGGTAAAAAAACCAATAATGGTACTCCCGAAATAGGGTGCTAACCGTTCATAATATCGCTCATGGGTCAGCCGGATAAACCGTTCCACAGCGTAAGGATTCAAAATATCTGCCGACATAGGTGCCTCTTTCTGCCCATCATCTTCACCAAAATGAATCCCACGAATTGTTCCCTTCGTATGGTCCTTAATAATATAGGAGGACTTTGATACCTGTACGACAATCGTCTCCTCGTCCGGTGGCTCGTTAACCTCTGTGACAAGACGTATCCCTTTTGAGGCGTACTCCGGATAATCTTCTACCACTTTCCCATGGGCAGAACCGGAAGGATACATACCTTCATCATACAGAATAATCCACATGCCTAATGCCTCTGCCTTCCGGACAACATAGGTAATCACATCAAAGAACCCCTCTGAAAGATACTCAATATGCTTCGGAATTCCGATACGGGGATGAATGACAAGACCATTTACACCTTTATCTACATAATCTTTGAGCTGTCGTTGAATGGTCTCTTCATCCGGTTCATCATTCCAAAACCAAAAGGGAATCGGTGTAAATGCATCAAGGGGATGCATCAGATTGTCATGTAATCCTTGTTCATTCCTCATGTCCTTCATCTCCTGTATATGCCTCTAAGTCATCGCCTATAAGTTCTAAACAGACAATCGCATTGATACTCCACTGAGACATTGTATTGGTCGTCACCTGTTCAATTTCCTGCCTTTGTGCTATCATATGCGCATTTTTCACATGAACGAGGGTCACCGGAAGTTGTATACACCGATGTTCTTCCCCCAAGAGAACTTGCCATGTTTTTAAGGCTAACGCCTGATTCTTCGTTTCCCTTGACGCATAGGCACTGATTCCTGTCGCAAACATAGGCCAATCCCAGTTATCTGATATATTATCCGCTGTCTTTTCTATTTTTTCTTGATGGGTCAAAAAATAGAATGCTCCAAACTCAATAACCATCCGCTTTAATCGGTCATCGGGCAACAAATCAACAATCTCCATCCACACTTGAGGGCCTCCCATACATATAGCCAAGTGGTAGCCATAGGTCGCTTCTCCCATATAGTGGAGTCTTCCATCCTCCGGCGTATAGCCAAAACATGAACCGGAGAGCAGGCGATGAGGCATCTTATAAAGGCTATCTACCCCCTGCATAATCTTATTCAGATATCGGGACTTGCCGGTTCGTTCATATGCCGTATACCAGTTTGATACATAAGCTACCCAGTCGGGACCGCTTCTAGCGTGTGTGGCAAAGCTATCTTCACCATAGTATTCTCTCATGGGATCCTTATTCAGGGTTGAAAAATCCGCATCTGTTACTTCATTCATAATATCTCCGATACGTTCATCACACGTCAAATAATAATAGAACCGGTGTAACCCTGCCATGGCTATTCTAGGTTCTTTGGCACCACATCCCCAGTGACTGACATTGTGCCTTGACCCCAATCCCTTATAGGGTCCTTTATGATACATATCTACTTCACTGGTATGACGGGTCATCGCTTCTGCCATGCGAAAAATTCGTGCATCCCCACTTCGCAAATACGAAAACCATAACCAGATATTCGGTGCCAATTCTGTATTTTGCCATGCATAGCCACCTATATCGTATCGCCATTTATGACGTACTTGATCATAGGTATGCATCACATCGCCATAATTCCAACACCCGTACCATTTGCGTTGCTCCACTTCCTGTATGTAAAAGTCTATTATTTTTTCCAACTGTTCTTCTATATCCTTACGCTTCGGACTAGAAACCTCGGCTGTCGCCTTCATACTATATATGCCAAGTGCCTTACTCTTATGATAACGTTCAAGCAAACACTGTAGCCTAGGCACTGTCTGTATTTCTTGGGACATCCCAAAAAGTGTTCCATCGTCTACCTGACGGTTAACGCCAATTAATCGTATTTCATGGGTATTGGCAATTCCGTATGGTGTTGCATCCAATTTCTTAGCCCCTTCATAAGAGGATAGGACATGGGTGGTTGTATCGTAATGGCGCATATCCATAGGGTCTTCATCCGGTGACCAGAACCATACCTGAATGGTCCCTTTATCCGATGCAAGACCATCAACCTCCAGCATCATAGGTCCTTTTTGCCAAAAATCTTTTACACCGATTAAGATCCCTTTTTCTTCGTCCCTGACACATAGACTTCCTTTACTTCGCTTGCCGTGATCACATGTTATATAGGAACAGTCCTTTCCCGTTCGTTTTACAATTTCATAGGTATCGCTCGTCTTCTGCCTTAATTTATAGTGATTCCAGACAGCCATGTCTTGTACATAATCAGCTTCCTCTTCTGTAGGAAATTGTTCCCCTTCCACCTGTTGTCTGAACACATCCGAATAGTTCTTAATACGCGTTGAAAGCCAACGGCAATTCTCTGTAAACATACCTGTATCGCCGGCAAACTTTACCTGTTTATTGTAATTGGCTCCCTTTAAAGGCATTTCAAATGTCATTCCGATGCCTTTGATAAAAAAAGCGGTCTCCTTCAGATCATAAATTAAGGTGTGCTTGATCTCCACTTGCTCGGACTGCCTATAAGCAATAATACGGAGGCTAAAGGGTAACACCTCCTCCTGATCCCCCTCTATTCGATGACATCCGTCAACTTTCACCACTGAACGAATCGGACCGTCTTGTTCCACGATTACCTGATGAATCTCACTCTCCAAACTATATTGTCGGGTTATTCTACATGTAGACGTCTCTTCATATGTCTCAACAACCCCCATAAGGCGACCATTATTCACTAGAGTACTCGATTCCATGGTGACCGACTCTATACAGACACTTCCTGATTTATTTAAACTCATGCGCAACTTGTTGGTATCTATAACAACGGTATCCGACGTCTCTTCAATCATGGATGCATAGGCATCCGTTGCGTCGTCCGTCAGTTCCACTTCAGGGGCCGGTATCCCTTTCATCTCAGAGAACCCTGCTCCCATCCACTTGATAGACCCATCCGGCCAATAGGCCATTGGCCATGTCTGCACTTTGTTTGCTTGCCACGTGGCGCTCGGCAACTCAGCCATTTCCCCTTGTTCAAAAGGAATTCCCAACACATGTCCATCAATATACTGTGCCGGCTCTTCCATCCATTTGAGTGGTACACATCTATTCTTCATCGTCATCCTTATCCTTCTGGCTCTAGTCCTGTTTCGTCTCATTGTTTCCCGCTTTTTTGCTTTATGTAATCCTCATTATATTCTTGCATAATCGCATTGCCACCTTCTTGTTGCCATTGAGCAATCGCTTTGGCAAACCCATCCTCGTCGATCTTACCGACAATGTATTTAATCCTGGCCTCTCTAATGATGCCGTCTAACTGATCACCTTTTGCGGCATAGGTTTCTGATACAAAGGATTCACATGGGTTTCGTATAAGAATCCCTTCATTGGATTGGGTCACTTGATCGCGTATTTTCATAAGAGGGGAACGACGGATGGGCATCGTCGGATCATCTCTAAAATCTTCCGGTATCCCCATTCCCAGTTGAGCCGCATCATTATAATCGGCCAACAATCTCGGATCATCGTATACATCATAATATCCATCTCCATCGAAGGTGTAATGGATGCCTTCCAGTCCATACATCATGGTTATTTGCATCTCATAATCGTTCATCTTATCCAAATAGCCGAGCACTTTCTTAAGCTCTTCTTCTGTCTGAACTTCTTCCTTCGATATAGCAAACATATCACTATAGCCACCTTCATAAGGGAGATTACGAAGACCATAGGGTCCTTCAACTGCATTGATGATATTCCACCACTCTTTTTTTTCATTTTGTTGACTCTCAAATTTTGACTGAAAAGTGGTTCCAAATTCTACCACATCAACGATGACACCGCACTTCCCATTTAAGTATGGCTCATCCCACTTTGATGATTCACGATACATAAAGTCCTTATTGACGAGGCCTTCCTCATATAGTTTTCGAAAAAATGTCAATGCCTCCATATACTCCGGTGCCATAAACTCCGGAATCAGTTGATTGGATGCATCAAATCCCCAATCATTCGGAACGCCAAACCATGTCTGTATAACTTCCCATGGTCCGTCATATTTGGTGATTGTCATTCCATAGGTATCATCCATTCCGTTGCCGTCGGGATCATCATAGGTAAATGCCTTTAACATCTGATAAAAATCCTCTATGGTCTTGGGTTCCGGTAATCCCAAATTCTCCATCCAGTCTTGACGGTAGCTGATGCCAAATCGCCCCAACTTTCGAGCCCTATAAATTCCATATACATTACCGTCGATGGAAATATTTGATAGAATCTCTTGATCACACTGGCTCAAATTAGCATAGTCATCCAAATAGGGTGTCAAATCCCATAACATCCCATTTCTTACTGCATTAATCACACTCGCTGATTTGGGATCAACTAGAATAATGGTTGGCAAATCACCGGATGCGAGTGTGATATCCATCTTATCATCGTAAGCACTATTGGGTATCCATTGAATATCCAGTTGTGTATCCGTATAGTCTTCTATCGCCTGAAGCACCGGACTATCCTGTTCCATGGGTGCTTGTGTATGGGCTGTTGTCATAATGGTTATAGGTATTCTATTCTGCGCCGTTACTTGGCTCTCTTCTCCTTCTTGGCATCCTGCCATAAGTGTGACTACGACAACCATTATTACGGCAATTCGTTTTATATTCATACACATGTCTCCTATTATATGCTCGTTCTATACTTGATACTTCTTCCTATACTGTCCGGGGGTCATGCCTTCCAGCTTCTTAAAGTAACGAATAAAATTCTGTGCATTGGTATAGCGTAATTTTTCGGATATCCCCTTAATCGTTTCATTGGAATTCACCAGCAATTTCTTAGCTTGTTCTAAACGATAGTTCATCAGATAATCTGTAAAACTCATGTCCAGTTCTTGCTTCATGACCTTCCAAATATAACTCGGATGATAATTCAGCCGATCGGCACACATCTCAAGGGAAATGTCCTTATCATACTCTTGTTCAATCATTTGAATAATCTCCTGAATAAGGACATAATTGGCACTGGTCCGTTGTTTCTTAAGTAGAGGGACCATAGGCTTGATGAGTTTTGTTTTAAACCACCCTTTTATCTCTTCTTTATGTGTCAAACTAATAATCTCTTCCAATACATTATCTGTCTTATCGAATACATTTTGTACTGAAATCCCGGAATCCTGCAATTGATTCACCAAGGCTATAAGCAGACGATTGACATATACTTTATGCTCGTTGTAACCCACATAACTATTAAAAATTTGTTCAATCATCTGATCTAGAATGTCATCTGCTTGCTGTCGTTCTCCTCGCTTAATCGATTGGATAAGTTCGTCTTCCAAATTTTTAGGGTATATCACACGTATCACCTTCCCCGGTTGTACCTCTTCATAGAAAAGAATCGTATTGTTCTTCACATCCTTGCACATTAAGGCTTCTAAACTCTCCTTATACGCGACTTGAACCAACTCCGGATTCATATAACGATTACTCAGTCCTATGATAATCTCAAAGTCCAAGCGCTCTTGGATTTTTGTCTGTAATTCATAGGCCACTCTAAAACTCCACTCTTTGAAGTCCTGCGTTTCTGTATTCTTCCCTTCTAAAAGCAATACACATACCCCATCATGAATAATGGGAGTTAAGAAGGGCTCATTTTCCAAGTATTCCAACAAGGAATTATAAAGCAAAAGCAACCGAATATCCTCATCTTGAACTCTTCCTTCCGATTCACTCTGATGATCAATCTGCAAGGTCATGACGGAATAGAACGTATAGTGAATGAATTTCCCGATATTAGTCCCACGTTGACTAATCTGGTCCTCTTTCAATTCACCTTTTACCAACTTCAACATAAACAGTTCCTCAATTTGACGAATCTGTCGATCTAATCGCTGCTGCATCTTCTCTTGCCGTCCGATCATGGAATTAATTTCCCTACCGATATACAACATCTCATCCATTGTTCCGGTTCCCTCAGATTCATCAATCTGTTGAATACTATGATAGATATCTTTAACGGGAGAGTACAACTTTTTGGAACCAAAAATGCTCAGTATGACAATTATAATTAATAAACTCACCACAATGCCCACTGTAAGTAATCGGATAGGTGTCACTTCATTGGTCAACTCATCTATAGAGTAGAGCATCAAATAAGTCCATCCGTTATAATCCGACCGCTCATATAAAACTTTGAATGCTTCATCTTCAAAAAAGGCTGTCAAATAGCCCCGCTCATTGGTCATTTGATCCAAATCATCTTGCTTGAAATATTCCTTTCCCTCTTTTCCCAACAGGTTCCGGTCTTCACTAAAGACAATATGCCCCCTTTCATCTAGTACCAACATCTCATGTTCCGAGTTGCTCATGAAAAATTTCTTAATTTCCTGATATTGGCACTCTACAATCATAGCCCCTTCATATTTGGTTGCGTTATATGGCACTTTGATAAACAAACTAATCCTATCTGTATTTTCCGGATCATATTGCCAGAAAATACTTCTCGGATTATTCATGCCCCCTTGAACATATGCCCGATACTCAGGACTAAGCTCTCGTGAAAAATTCTCATTGGAGACGACCCAATCCTCTTTCAAATTCACTAAGGATGCATTCTTAACAATAGACTGGATATTCTGAACTTCCATAAGCTTCGTCTGAATATCCAAAATCGTATCCACATCCGTATAGTTTAGTGGTTTCTCTAGGTTTTCTGTTATAACTTCTTTATTCCCCAACAATACATAGTAGTTATAAACAATTTCCAATGTTTGCTCAAAACGCATTCGTGTTTGAACCAACAATTGCTCATTGACTTTAAGCACATTCTCCTGAACGACTTTAGAAGAATGGCTATATGAAACGATTCCCAACATAATAATAGGCACCATGCTTATAATCAAAATCGTCTTCATGATTTGCATCAAATAATTGGACTGCTTATTTCTTCTTAAAAGCCTCATTGTACATCCTTCCTCGACTTCTATAATTTTGCTACAATTGGGTTCATAGCCTATTATACCGTGATTTGGATTTATTTACATACACTATTCCTCTTTCATGAGGAGTGGAAGACCAATGGTCTTCATTTCTTCGGCGACTAACTTCGCCATCCTATATGCTCCCTTTTCATTAAAGTGCACACATGCTTCATCTCCATAGAGAGCTCTACCTTTTGCTTCCCCTAGTTCTTCTAATAGGTCAATAGACCGTCGTTCCAAATCAATAAGCGGCGCCTTCTCTTCATGGGCTAACCGACGCATCGCCTTAGAATAATCTCCGTGAAAATCAATAACCCGTCCCTCACTATCGTAATGACCGACAGCTACAGGCGTTACAAGAATAGGCATTGCCCCTTTTCTTCGACATTCTTGAATCATGGTTCTCAAATTTTCTGTATACGCGCCATATGCCTCGACAAAACGATTGGGATCATCGGCTTTAGCATCATTATGTCCAAATTGAATCAACACAAAATCACCCGGATTCAATCGATGTATTACTTCCTGAAAGCGTCCTTCTTGACGGTAATTCTTCGTACCTCGCCCAGCTTTTGCATGGTTGTAAAATCGTATAGCTCTATCATAAAAAGAAGCAATCTGCTGTCCCCATCCCATCATCTCTTTATTATCCCCATCAATTCGCACCGTTGAATCTCCTACAAGAAACACCCTTGCCTCAATAGCTCCGTGTATAGCCGGTACTACTTCGCTAAAGAGCATATCTCTCCCATAATAAAAACTTGTATACCCCGGTTGATTGTAACAATTATTCTGCCACGCCACACCAGTACGGTATTGAATATCGTGCATCAAGGTGAAGAGTTTATGATGTGTCAGCTCCGTGTTGATATAAATTCTTAATGCTGAGTCATCCTCTGTTCTTACAATCAGCTCTTCTCTATAATCGCCAAAGATATCGGCTACCAAGCACGGATTCCCTTTGGTTCCGTTATTGGTTGCAACACCTACAGGCTTTAAAAGGGCACCACGCTGATGGTCGTTAATCACACCTCCATGCTCCTCATCCAAGTAGTTCGCGCCATCAATAATCTGGGTTGATAAATCACCTGACCAGCGTATGGATTGATTGGTTCCCGGTACGTTGTCCGATAAGCGATTCCCTTCACAATCATACACTTCTTTCACCCATACTTGGAGTCCATCCACATCCGGTCGTATATCGCCAATCATACAGCGACCTAAGTCTACGGTTGCATACTCTCCAAAAATAACCGCACCGCTTCCTGCATCTCTTAATGCATAGCCATATGGTGCTTCCACGCCACCTTCAAATACATTAAAAATCTCCATCCCCGGTTTAAACGGGTTGATGTTTGCTACATGCATTGCATCCCCATGGCCTAGCTTGGCAATGCTTCCATCCGGCATTTTGTCATAGCTGCTATAAAGTATAGAACCATCATGGTCTATGGTACATGCTCCATAGATAATCTCATCCTTACCGTCACCATCTACATCCGCTGTTGCAAGACTATGATTGCCTTGCCCTGCAATACATCCATATACAGGATCTGTGCCTTCTAGGGCATGAGGATTATCCTTAAAAGGGTTCGTCATCGGCACATGCCCCGAATCAATAGCGAACACTTCCTCATGATGACCGTTTATAAACCGATAAGCAACAAGGGTTGTCCTCGTGTAATAGCCTCTTGCAACAATTAGATAAGGATGTTCTCCATCTAGATAGCCCACTCCGGATAGAAAGCGGTCCACACGATTACATGGTTCGATACGCTTCATCGCATAGTCTCCCCACATTAATCCATCATCCCCTCGCGGAAATCTAAAAGGGATGGTCTCAATTTCTTTCCCATCACCCGCAAACATCGTCAAATATTCCGGTCCTTCATAAATAAATCCTTCAAAGTTTTCCAGGGTATTATTTGGACTTCGCGCCGGTGCATACACACGAATAAAATAATCCACTAAGGCTTCTGCGTCTGCCTTTACCAAGGGGTAGACATACTTTTTCTCCATACCGAAAGCCTCTTCTAAGGTTTGCGGCCAATTGCCGGCAACAACTTCCGGGTGTTCGTGCCACTGACCAAACACCTCTACCAAATGTTGGCGATAGTCCTTCGCCGAACAAACATAGTTGTCCTCATGACTATATCCTTGATGACAATCGTCTTCCGGCATAGATATATAGTCTGCTGATAGAAGGACCCCGTCATCGTCGTAACGATACATTCGTGTCCCGGGGGCCGTTTTGACAGACATTTCCCCTCGACCGTCTCCGTCAAAATCATAAACCATAAACTGTGTATAATGGGCCCCTGAACGTATATTAGGTCCCATATCCAAACGCCATAAGAGTCGTCCGTCCAATTTGTAACAGTCTATATAGCAAGGACCTGTATACCCACTATGAGAGACATCGTGAGAATTGGTCGGGTCCCATTTGAGGATAAACTCATAATCCCCATCACCATCTACATCGGCGACACTCATATCGTTGGCATGATAGGAATAGGCCTCACCACTTGGTGTTACACCCCCTTCAGGAATCTTCAGAGGAATTTCCAGATACCCTTCTTCCTGATCCACGACGGTAATCGCTGTTGACGGTCCTTTTTCTTCGCCCTCTTTATAGGCAACAACCTGATAGACATCCGTTACTGTTCCTGCCAGATCCAGGTAGTTGGTACTCTCTGTAACGGATGCTATTGTTTCCCCATTTTTAAGAATATGAAAATCATATCCGACCATTCCCGTTGGCGAATAATCCCAAACTTCATCTATATATAAACGCCATGACAGGAATACCCCATTAGACGTTTTTATCCCTATAAGGCCTCGATTCAACTTTTCTCTTTGAGGCTGTAATACCTTTTTCACCGGTGTCTTTATGACAGAACTTCGATTCACTTCTACTCCGTTTGCTTCTTCAATCACTTGGATATAATAAGGACGGTGGGTGGATTTATATACCCTACACGTCGATTCTGTAGTCTTCATTAATTCGACATAGGTTGCCCCTTCTCGATGAGTATCGGTATAGAGAACACGGCACATACTGCTATCACAGACCTTTGTCCAGCTTAGATCAATATACTCCTTCGTAGCCCCTATGACCTGTAGCCTATTCTGATTCATAACTATCGCCTCCTAATATGCGTATAGGATATGAAGCTGCCATGGGCAGCTTCATATCCTATACACTCTATCTATTGATATTGTGCATTGACTTCTTCTATAATGGCATCGCCACCTTGACTACTCCATGTTTTCCAAGCAGATTCCAATCCTGCCATATCAATTTCACCCACAATATATTGTGTTCTGGCATCCGTTAAAATTTGATCCAAATTGGCACCATTCATAGAATACGTTTCAGAATTAATGAGATACGGTCCTACCGGATTGAAAATCGCATAGTTCTCATTATCTTTGATAACCTTCTCAGCCAATACAGCACGTTCTGTTTTGCGCAACTTTACTGCATCCCCTAGCATGTCCGGAATAAATGCTACCGTTTGGTTCAATGCCGCATAAGCTTTTGACGCTTGTGGATCATCGGCATCCAAGTCCACAATATAACCTTCTTCATCATATTCAAAATGGATATCCTCAAGACCATAAGAAGCTAACGTAATCATCTCAGGGTCATTCATTTTGTCTAAGTAGTTCAAGCAAGCTTCTAGTTTTTCTTCCGTGTCGGCTGTTTTTGTTACAACAAAGAAGCCGTTAAATCCTGTCGTTGCCATTGTTTTGCCATCAATAGGTCCCATAAGATTCATTGTAGCCACATCATAAGATGTCCCTTCTACCGCCGGAATATCATTGTTAACAAAATAATCCCATATACGTCTTGAGCCATCAATGACATCAATGAAAATACCACATTCCCCATTTTTGACTGCATCCGACCATGTCGCTGTATCTCTTACTGCCCAATCCTTATACACTAATCCGTCATCATACATTTTCTTAAACCAATTCAAGGCATTCAAATATTCTTCTGTTTGATGAACCGGAATCAACTTTCCGTCTTCTTCCACCCAACCGTTACCTGCACCAAAATAGGTTTGCATAATATCCAGAGGGCCGGTGTACTTACAAAGCGCCAAACCATAGGTGTCATCAACGCCATTACCGTCAGGATCTCCATAGGTAAATTGATACATCATATTATAAAGATCTTCTACTGTTTTTGGTTCTTCAATACCTAATTTTTCTGCCCAGTCTGCACGATATCCGATACCATAACGGCCGATAGGTCGTGCACGATATATACCGATTAATTGATCCCCAACCGTCAGGTTTGCGTTAACATTTGCATTCGCTTTTGATAGATTCGGATACTTACTTGCATCATGAATGTAGTCATCCAAATTCCAGAAAGCACCGGATTCCGCTGCACCAACAATCGCTGAATTCAAGTTTCCTACAGCAATAATCATAGGCATCTCAGATGGCATTGCCAATGTAAGACCCAATTTATCTTCATAATTATCACTCGGAACAAATTGAAAATCCACCTTTGTATTGGTGTACTCTTCCATTGTTTGAATTACTTCATCCGCATGATCACCGGATAACGGACTTCCTTCAAAATCAAAGGTCATAAAAGAAATTTCATTGAGTCCTTGTCCTTCATCACCATCCGTACTGCCGTTTCCCCCATCACTACTTGCATCACTTCCTGAATCCTTGCCTGCATTCTTGCCTGTGTCATCACTTCCGCAAGCTGCCAGATTGACGACCATAATTGCCACCACCATTAACATAACTAATTTTCGTAATTGTTTCATCCCGTTCCTCCTTATTATTTGATGGACTTCGTTAACCTAAGTCCGTTATATAGTATAGGGTTAGCCCTTGACTGCACCAACCATTACACCCTTAGCAAAATACTTTTGAACAAATGGATAGATAATCAAAATCGGCACCGTTGCTACTACCGTTGCTGCCATTTTCACCGCCTTATCCGGAGGCGTTCCTAGAATATCAAAATCCATACCGTCTGCTTGAACGCCTGCCGCCAATAGAACGATTCGCCGTAGTACAATTTGTACGGTCTCTTTCTCCGTGTCCTGAAGATAAATCATCGGTCCGAAGTAATTATTCCAGTGTCCGACGGCATAAAAAAGGGAAATAGAAGCCAATACCGGTTTAGATAAGGGCAAATATATTTTTATGAATGTGATAAGATCACTACACCCATCAATACGGGCTGCTTCCTCCAATTCTTTCGGAATATCTTGGAAGAAATTCTTAACGATAATCATATTGAAAGGGCTCATCGCTCCCATAAGAATCAATGACCAATAAGTATTGTAAAGCCCCAAAGTCTTAATCCATATGAACATCGGAATCATCCCACCGCTAAACAACATCGTCACAATCACCATATTCAGAAGTATGTTTCTGCCTTTTAAATGACTCTTCGACAAAGAATAAGCAAATGTTGTTGTAAAAAACATATTCACCGTTGTTCCCACAATCGTTAGATATAAGGAGTTTCTCAATCCCTTGAATACCTCTCCTGTTGAGATAATATACTTATAGGCATTGGTCGAAATAACCGTCGGCACGATGAAAAATGCCTTTTCCGTCAGCTCTTGTTCTGTCGCAAATGACCCTGCTAGTATATATAAGAACGGTAGTAACGTAATAACCCCAACAATCAAGCACACAATGTAGATAATTGCCGTTACCGTTCGATGTCCCTTGGACCCTTTGATTTTGTTCTTTCTTGAAACTGATGCAACTCCACCTGAACGCATAATAGTCTCCCTCCTTTAGTAAATGCCGGATTCTCCGAATTGTTTGGCCAAACGATTGGCGCTGAGTACCATAAACATACCTACAACTGCTTTAAACAAACCGGTTGCCGTACTGTATGAATATTGGGCATTAACAATCCCTTTGGTATACACATAGGTATCGATAACCTCTGCCACCGAACTATTCAATGCGTTTCGCATAAGGAATATTTGTTCGAATCCTGTATTCAAGAGTGAACCGACTTGTAAAATCAACATGATAATGATAACGCCTCTTATGGCAGGTAGCGTCACATGCCACATCATACGCCAACGTCCTGCACCATCCACCCGTGCTGCTTCATACAGATTAATATCGACCCCGGCAAGTGCCGCCAAGAATATAATGGTTCCATAGCCTGTTTCTTTCCATATGGACTGTCCGATAATTAATCCTCTAAAGTAATTTGGTGATCCTAGAAAATCAACGGGTTCGCCTGTAAACATTTCTATAATCTGATTCACGATACCATCATTGATATTCAATAGAGAATAACTCAAACTAGCTACAATAACCAAGGATATAAAATGCGGGATATAGATAAACGTTTGTATCGTTCGCTTATATGCTTGGTGACGAATTTCATTTAACAGCAATGCCAATAAGACAGGTGCCGGAAAATAGAAAATCAATCGTAAAAAGGATATTGCCAATGTGTTCCACAAAATTCTCGGAAAGTCCGGATTTGTAAAGAGGACTTTAAAATAGTAAAGCCCTACAAACTCACTTCCCTTAATACCTGTAAAGGGGCTATACTTTTGAAAGGCAATAATAATACCTCCCATAGGAATGTACTTGAATATAATCAAATATAACAACCCAGGTAGTAACATCAAATATAACCAATAATGCTGTTTCAAATATCTCATTCTACTTTTTCGTGTCTGCATACCTTTCCCTCCTTGCTCTACGTTTATAAAACGTGATGCGTCTGTCTAATAGAACTGTAAAACCATATGGCATAACATACAATTATCATTTTCTTTACACGCAAAAAAAGAGCTGAAAGCCCTTATATATAAAGGGTTTCAGCTCCTATAATCATTTTATATCCTGAAATAATCATATGCTATTCTTCATGGGTCATGAACGTCACTCCCATATACGCTCTGTTGAGGGATCAAGCTTATAATCCACCAACTTCAATTTTGTAATCACATCAATACCGTAAGGACATCGCTCATTACATAAGCCACATTCCGTACAACGATCAACCTTCCCTTCAAACTCTTTGTAAGTATCAATGCTTCTCTGCTGCGTTCCGAACCAATGTTTGAGACGTTCTGTCAACGCATACTCCGCAGCATTAGCGACATCCCCTCGATGCATCTGACGATCAAAAATCCCTTCTAACTTGAACACACCTGTAATATCCACACCTTCCGGACACGGCATACACTGTCCGCATTGTCGGCATACATAATCCCCCAATTCAACGGCCGTTTTCATAATCTCTTCTTCTTCGGCCTCAGATAAAGGCGTAAATCCTTCCGCCAATTTAAAATCCGCTTCCAACATATCCATAGTGTTCATTCCTGTAACAACAACAGATACCGGTTGATTAAATGCATAATTAAAGGCCGGCTCAATACTTTTATATAAATAGCCGTCACCTAGTGGCTTCATAAGAATAATGGCGACCCCTTTGGATTGTGCCAAGGGCACCAACTCATCCAACAACTTCGGAAAATTACATACTTCTAAGTAGTTTATTGTCGTCATAACTGCATCAAAGGGATAGCGTTTTAACGCTTCAATAAGGACATCGGGTTGTCCGTGCATAGATAGCCCGATATGCTTGACCTTCCCAAGACGTTTTGCTTCTTCAGCCCACCGGATGGCCCCATCATCGGATAGAATACGATCCAAGGTATCCATGCTATCAACCGCATGCATAAGAAGAAGATCAACATAATCCGTCTGTAACCGTTCCAAACTTTTTTCAAAGGTGACTTTAGCTGATGCATAGTCTCGTTCATGAGCTTTTGTCACCAACGTGTATTCCTGGCGTCGATGACTTACAGCTTTTCCGATTTTCATTTCCGATTCACCGTTACCATAACTCGGTGCCGTTTCAATATAGTTCCCTCCTCGGTCAAGATAAGTATTCAATAAACGTTCTGCTCTGGAAAAAGGAATTTCACACAAATGAAATCCTCCAAACCCCAACAAAGATGTTTCAATACCGGTTGTTCCAAATTGCCGCTTCTCCACAACGATTTCCTCCACTTCTGAAACAATTCACAGTTACCACTCCCCTTAATTATCCATACACTAGGATGCATTCAATGTGTCCTGCAATGTTATGAGGTCAACAAAATCTTCTCCATAAGAATAGAATCCTAGCTTGGCTCCTTCTTTCTCAAGGATATCCTTTATGCTTGGAGATTCCAGAAATTCTTTGAATAATTCTTTATCCTCCGATATCCATAGAATATGATTCCCTTCTACCGGATATGCATAACCTAATGCTTTTACCTCCTCTATGTTCTGAATCTTCTCCCATAAGGAATCAAAATGGATGGATACATGACGTGACATTGAAAGAACATAAAAATCTACTGCGAATGCTTCAGCATCCTTTCTTTCTTCATGAAAACGCTGTAAGAATTCCCTGTTGTAATTGGGGTTATACGTTAATTGTATACGTTCCCTCTCGTATATTTGATATAGAACCGGTGCCAAATGGGAGGCGATGGATTCCAAAATAAGTATCCGATTCTTGTCAAAGAGATGACCTGTTCGTACTTCTCCTACACCTAGTATACCTAATAGTCGTTTCTCATCTGTATCTACCGAAATAGGAATGCACACCATACCGGTAAAATCATTTTCCTCTAACTCCTGGGAAAGATTCATTCGCTCAACAAAGTCCTCATAGGATTCCACATCATACACATACATGACTTCCTGACGTATCAAAGGTTCCGGTATAGATGACATAGGTAACATTTTCCCTTCTTCCTCTTCCATTATTGCCTTTTGTGTGTAAAATCTATATGTATCACCATTATTTCCATTATCCATCTTACAGAAGAACATGGATGTAAAACCAAAGGATAGCTCAAGGGTCGTCACCATCAATTGCAATAACGCACTTTCTGAGGTTGCCGTATTTAAATTTTTCATGAGCACATTCAATTGACTTAAGTCATCCAATTGCTTTCTCATCATGTCTTGAGTTTCTCGAACCTGTCTCATGTGCTCCGCATTGCGCATGGCTATATACGTTGAAGACAACAAACTCTCCAACAATTCAAACTCACTCTTTTTATAGGGCTCCCCTGTAACTTTCTCACTAATCGTTATAAGGGCTACCAGTTGTTGTTGATCACAAACCGGCAATATATAGCGTGGTTCTAGGCTCAATAGTTCTTCACTCGCATTGTTGAAATTATTCATGAACGTATACAATGCCGCTTTATCTGAGCAATCAATAAGCTCTTCCCCTGAAACATAGCGTTGTTTATCCTTCGGATATAATATACAGCGACTCGTTCTGTCGGGCTCAAAAACATCTTGTAATTGAATTAACGGATATGCCTCTCGTACCGCATCATAGACAAATACTGCGGTAACACGACTTTGTGTCATCTCGGAAAAAATACTGATTGAAAGCTGATTCAAAGAATCTTCGTCCAATTCACTGAGCAATGCTTTTGATGAATAATTCATTGCAAAAAGATTATAAATTTTCTCATCCAATTCCTTCGTTAATTCTTCCAACCTATTGAAAGATTCATAGTTGGTTAAGGATGTATAATATAGATTCATCAGCGCATTCGCTATATTTTTATCATCTATATTAAAAGGCTCTGTATCACGACACAAGAAAATCAATCCGAACAATTTCTTATCCATTACAAGCTGAATAACAATGTCCGGATTATAAAAGGCCAACCCTTCAGGGTCCATATACTCCTTCAATATACTTTGTGTTAATATACCGGCATGATAATACACGATTTGATCTAAATCATGGCCTTGAATATTTCTATAACGATCAAACCCTTTTCCTTTCTGCATAACCAGCTTGTCTTCTTCATTAATCGTAAATACGACCATTCGATCGGCTACGACCATCTCATTGGTAAAATCATAGACATGTGTAATGATTTCATCCAGGCTAAATCGTTGCGAGAAAAATTCAATGGCATGTATAAGGCCGGTGTAGCGATACATTTTATAATTTTCTTCCGCTGCACTTTGTTGCTTACCGACCTTCTCTAGTATTTCATTATACTTGTCCATCACTACACTCCTTATTCTTCAATAATCGAACCGTTTTTAAGGTAATAGGAAACTCCTATTGTATTGGGTTTAGCTTGCATCTGAACATTTTCTAGAATGACAACCACTTTCTCATGTACATGCTTTAGAACACGAATTTCCCCTTCTCCCTTTGTCGTCAACATGCCTCTTAGACGTTTCTTTCCCTCTAACAAACGACGTTTGTTCGCATCAAAGTTATCCCATGCACTTTCCATATCATTCAGTTTTTGTTGTTGCTCTTTATTCGGTTCTTTAATATTCTTATAGACGGTAATCATCTGTCGAATGGACTGCAATTTTTTCTCATATTCTTCTAAGATAACATCGACTTGATCATACTGACTTTTGATTTCCTTCCGATCATAGCCATTCACCTTCAACGCGGTAGGAATCCCTGCTCGACTTCCTAGTTCCGCAGCAACAATTTTCACATCCGCTTCTATACTCCCACCAATGATCTTGCTGTTCTTTGCTTCCAAGACAACTTCCTTGGCTTTTATTTGGCAGTTTAATAGATAGTAGCCTATATTCACGGAACCGCTACATTGAATCTCGCAATCAGCTGCAAATTTCGTATATAAATCACCTTCACATATAATCTTCGCTCGATTTTTACCCGAAATTCCACCTCGGATATAGACACTCCCTTGTTTTGACTCTATATAATCAATGGCTCCTACACCCATCTGACCCATAATCTGTATATCTTTTTCTGCGACAACCGAAAAATTATCTTCTACTGTCTCTGCAATGCCCACATGACCGTCAAAATCAATATTCCCTGTATTAAAGGCCACTGTCCCGTCAATCTGCAAGTAATTACATACACTAATGATCCCCTTTTCATAAACAACGGCTCCATCCTGAGATGCATAGATATAGGTTATCCGTCCATCATCATCCGTCACTTCATATATTGATTTTTTATCATACCTAAGAGGCTTTTGACTCCCTTTCATAGCCGGTATGACCATTCCATATATATCCTTTCCGTCAATACCTTCTGTTGGTTCTATCCGCTCTCCCAACCAGTCATTCTTTTTTATTTCATTAATCAGTTTCACTTCATAATAATTAATATTACCGTATTCTCCCATGGTGGGCTCAGGATCTGCTAATTCATAATACCGAATTTCAGCATCATTACCTCGAACGGGTACCGACCCGGATGCAGCAAGAAATTCTTCTCTAAATTTCAAGTTTTCAATAATCGACGTATGGCTATAGCCATATATAATATCATTTTCTTCAAGGATCTCTATAACGGCACTTGCCAAATGGTCTTTTGACCAAGTTTTTTCTTCTTTTTCACTAAAATTCAAGCGCACAAAAGCCTTCATCGAGTCTTTTGTCCCGCGTACTTCTATACGCTGGCGCTTTTTCCCGATAAATACCCATTCACCTGATGCACTATTTAGTTCTTCCTTTAATGCTGAGAATTCTGTTAATTCGAATTGAGGTATGCTATTTATGACCTCATTAAACTTGCCCATATCAAAGCCTTTACTCAAGACACGAATATGGTACTTATTGACATCATCTAGCAACTCAAAATAGTCATTACTTAATACAATGTTTTCCTTCATTTACAACAAGCCCTCCAATCACTTATCCAGTGTCTGTGAGTCATTATATCAGAACTACAAATCTTTTATATATTATAACATACCTTTGCTCTAAGAAGAAGAAAAAAGCCTTCGTTCCATTACTCCGGAAGTTCCTGAAATTTTGTAACTTTCTCCAACGCACTATCCCATTTTGCTTTATCGCTCATAAAAATATGTCCTTGAGGCCGCATGGTAAGGATGGTATCCAAAGACCCTGCCGGAACAACGACCAACCGTCCGCTATCTTGGATATTAGGCAATGCAGAACCACATATTTTACAAAAACTTTTTATATGCCCTTCGCCCAAATGGTTGTAGGTTGTTATTTGATCCTCTCCACGAATCCATCTTAACTTCGCCGTTCTTGAGAATAAATTTGCTCCATGGGCTGATCCTGTATCTTTACGGCAATGATGGCAATGGCACAGATAAAAGGCGTCAAAATCACCTTCTATTTCATAAGCAACGTCTCCACACAGACATGATCCTTTATGTTTCATACAGTACCTCCTAATCTAATAGCTACGACTTAATCGAACCAATAGTCTACTCCTATCATAACACCTCAGATACATTCAAGGCAACTCACAATCTTTGAGCTACTCCTTTGATTGAATACTGTTATAGGCCTTAACCGCATCCATTATATTATATGGTTCTGTATAGTGATCACCTTGAGCACCTGTCGATATAAATATATATTCTTCGTCGTTGATAACGGCAAGACTACTTAGACATAATCCCGCTTCCTTTGTATAGCCTGTTTTCCCCCCAATAATCTCCCCATTTTGAATTTGGATTATATTGTTCCGCCCCAGAAAAGTACTGTCTAACGTTAACCCCTCGGAAAATTTATTATCACCGGGGGTCACATACTGAGCTGTTGTATACACCTTACGAAAGACTTCATTATTCAAAGCCGTTTTGAGAAGGATACTCAAATCTTGTATCGTTGTACAATGATTGGGTGCATGGAGGCCCGTTGTGTTTTCAAAATGTGTCTGTGACATTCCTAATTCTTCTGCTTTTGCATTCATTAAGTCTACAAAAGCTTCCACGCCACCTGCCGATTCTAGAGCTAATGCCTTACTACATTCAGCTCCACTAGGAAGCATAAGTCCATAGAGCAAATCAATAGCACGAACTTGTTCTCCCGGAGCAAATCCTGCCAATGACGCCCCTTCTTCATAAAGCCCATCAAAGGCTTGATTTGTTATTTCTATGATTGCATTCAAATCAGGAATCGTTTCTATTGCCACTAATGCTGTCATTATTTTGGTCAAGGATGCCGGATACATTATGTCCGTGCTATTCTTTTCAAAGAGAACTTCTTGATGATTCAATCCCATAAGCATAGCATAGGAGCTCTTTATATCCCTCGCTTTTAAACTCGAATAAGACGCTGTACTCAAGCTTCCATCAACAGTATCCCTCTCCGGTTTTACCGATTTAGCCGCAATATCTGCCATAATCTCTTGAACCATTCTCTTCCCATGATCACCTATACCCATCTGTACTCCCAAAACAATGAGAATAATCAATATGACTCTGTTCACTATTCTTCTTAACTTCTTCATAAAAAAACAACTCCCTCTTCTGTGTTATCCAATATATTTCCTATATATATTGAACCACAAAACAACGCGTTGTTTTGAACCAACCTCTTATGATTTTCTTAAAATTTACATACTTTTATAGGCAAGGCCCTCGATTGAGCCGATAAGACAACATTGTCGATTGATTGCAGCGAAGTCTTAGGAAAAAACAAACAACTAATTCGTCATCCTATAAGCGTGTCAGTACACTGATATCCTGTAAATGTCTTCTATTTCAACCTTTACACCATCCATGAATATAAGCTTTCCTTCATATACATCAATTTTTTTGATTATTCCTCGAATGCTCCGGTACGCACCACCTGATTTCAACGGATCCGGTTCAAAAAAAGTAACCTCCACCTGCGGGTTATCTCCATCCATGCGTCTTTGATCAATTTTTTGAAGGATATCATCAATAACTGCCTTCTCTGTTTCATCCAACAGTTTTTTCTCTTTTGTTAAACGAGCCGCCTCTTTAATCGCTGTTTCATGTCCTACCACGGCTGAAAAGGGTGAAAATTGTGCTGCTCTGTCTTTGATAGGCATTTTATCACGGGTGGGTGATTGATGCCGTGGCATCTCCAACATATCTTGATAATCCTTTAGTGATCGCCGATTTTTCTTTATCGCATCCACCTTCTTTCAACCTTTCATCTTCTTCGTTCTCTTTGGCATGGTGTCATCTTATGCCTTATGTCCACCAATTTGATTGTTTCGATCCTTGGTTGTTGCTCCGTCCTTAAGATTCATACCCTTTAGTATGGCATTTTTTCCATACTTCTTCTTAATGTCTAAAATAGCGTGTTGTAGCTTTTTCTCTTTTTCACGTTGGACTTCCTCTTTGGCTTTAGCCTCATAATCTGTAAATAGACTTAGCTGTCCCATCGTTGCCTTTTCTCTCGCCGTTCGTTCATCTTCTATTCGTCCTGCAACGATATTAACACGACGCACCATTAGCTTTGGATGAACAATCTCATCAAACAGCGCCATGACCGCCTCCATAATCTGTGTTGTTGAGGAGGTCTTCTCAGGCAATGTTGTTGTCCCGTGAGCATGCTTAGGCACCTGTCTCCCGTAGTAGTCTGTCTTCACCTCACCATCGTAGGCACGTCGTATATCCCCATCC
Source organism: Vallitaleaceae bacterium (assembly GCA_965140555.1). GTDB lineage: Bacteria > Bacillota > Clostridia > Lachnospirales > Vallitaleaceae > UBA1351. The sequence continues at coordinate 1,383,454 of OZ223259.1, forward strand.
GTTAAATTGCTAATATCATAGCCTACGGTTAACACCAGCTGATCTGTAACCAACCCTTTATCGACTAAATCCAAGACTAGAAGATCCGTCATTTCTTGAACGATAATCCGTGCCTTATCATGGGGATAGGGGTAGTGCAAGACCTGCCCTGCTCCGGTACTTTTATTGGACGGTTCATAGCTTTTGACATCAGCGATAGTACAAGGTTCATAGCCCCACGCATGATCAATAAGTAATTCTGCATTAATTCCAAATAACTTATATAATAAGGCTTCATTATTCAAAGAACATCGTGCAATATCACCCATGGTATATAGGCCGTTCTCATGTAGCTTTTTGGTATAGCCACGTCCAACACGCCAGAAATCCGTTAATGGTTCATGTGCCCACAGTCGCTTTCTATAATGTTTCTCATCCAACTTGGCAATGCGTACGCCGTCATCATCTGCCGGAATATGCTTGGCTACAATATCCATAGCCACCTTACACAAGTATAGATTCGTACCAAGTCCTGCTGTTGCCGTTACACCGACCGTTGCTGCTACATCCTGTATCATTCTTTTGGTAAATTCATAGGCTGTCAGTCCTGAGGCTCTCAAATAGTTCGTTATATCAATAAAAACCTCATCAATGGAGTACACATGAATATCCTGTGGTGATACATACTTCATATAGACATTATAAATCTCTGTACTATACTGCATATATAATGCCATCCTAGGTGGCGCTGTCACATAGTCAATAGCTAACTCCTGTGAATCTTTTAGCTCTTGGGCATAATATGACTGACCTGTAAAGGCTTCCAGTCCGGATTTTTTCAATCGTATGGCATTCTCCTGCTTTACCTTCTGAACGACTTCAAACAGACGTGCTCTACCCGGTATATTCAATTCTTTCAGAGATGGTGACACGGCAAGACAGATGGTCTTCTCCGATCGGCTGTTATCGGCTACAACTAGATTCGTTGTTAGCGGGTCCAGTCCTCGCTCAATACACTCCACTGATGCATAGAAGGATTTCAAATCAATTGCCGCATAGATACGATTTTTTTGTTCCATTGTATAACCTCATTTGCTTACAATCTATTTCTTTTTTCCTATGGAAAAAGGTTGTGGCTTACCACAGTAATATCCTTGAAGTAAATCAACCTCCGTCGTTCTAAGATAATCATACTCTTCTTGTGTCTCAATACCTTCTGCAATAATCATCACATCATGATTTTTCTTCAATGCCAACACTTGATCCAAGTAAGCCTGATTGCTCGTGGACTTGTGAATATTCTGAATAATTGACCTATCTACTTTGATGTAATCTGTTTTTAATTTGTCAAATGCTGCTAACGTTGAAAAGCCCGACCCTATATCATCAAGAGCGGTTTTATAGCCTTTTTCTCGATAAGCATTTAATATGGTAGCCAAATGTTCATAATCTTCAACAAATTCACTCTCTACGACTTCAAATACTATATCTTCGGGCCTCAACTGCGACTCAGCGACTGCTTCATGAGTCGTTATCAAACATACCTTCGGATCATAAATCACTGTCGGTATAAAGTTAATAAACAACTTACCTCCCAAAGGCTTGGCTTTTTTTCCGTTCTCTATGGCTGCTATTCGACACTGTCTATCAAGATTAAAAAGCAAATCAAGTTCTTTGCTAATTGTAAATAGTCGGTCAGGCATAATAAGCTCGCCATCCTCGTCATAGGCTCTTGATAATGCCTCTCTACCGTATAATTCCATCGTTCTATTATAAACAATCGGTTGAAACCAGGTCGTAATACGCCCTTTATCAATCGCATCAATAATATCTTTATTCTCAAATAAGCGTATCCAATAGGTCAGTGATTTAACGTCCGAAAAGTCTCCAAAGTCCATAATTTCTTCGGATTCCTTCGGTAATACATAGATATCATCTCTTTCCACCGAACTTAACATAACTTCCGCAGCTAATTGCCTTATAAATTCTTCCATATCCTTTATCGTACAGATAAAATGCCGTTCCTTTACCTCGGTACTCTTATCTAATCGTTTCAGTATCATTTCTAATTTATCAAGGAGATGATCTGCGCCGACCGCAATATATACTGTCACATTACATCGTTTGATACAAGGGGTTGTACCGCATTTGGAACATGATTTAACCATAGTACCTCCATAGCCTGCCTATATTTTGAAACATCCTAGTGTGCCGGCCTGTTCATATTTGAGTAAATTATTTGTTTATTTATGAGCAATACCCTACACTACCCTCTATTATAAACGTAGTCACAGGGAATGCCAAGACTTATAATCCCGGAGATGTGCTACCTGATTGTGCTTAAGCTCCTCCTATTGCCTACTTCTTTGTTATCCCACATAAATTATGCATCATGGTATCTAGTACTTCATAAGCCACTTCTTGATCTTGTTGAGGGATATGCTCCACCATTTTGTCCGCCATACCCTTCATACTTCGAAACATATCCTGAATAATATCCAGACCCTCCTGCGTAAACTCAATCATCTTATACTTCTGATCTTGGGAATAGGTTTGTATAAATCCCATTTTCTCCAACTTTTTGACGCTACGGGTCACATTGCTTTTATCGACATACATCTTCTTATTCAGAGACTCCAATGTCACCGGATGGACTGCCCTGTTTTTATCTATAGCCATTTCATATATATGTAATAGTGTTTGGGCTTGACCATAACGCAAATTCATAGGCTTAAAGGCCTCATCCATATGCTTATTCAGTTCAATTGCCAAATTATATATCATTTCTCCAAAATACATGGGTTTATGCTCCTTATTACCTCTTTTATCCATTGCACACGATTAACGAAAACTCTTCTTGAATCCAATATTATTATATATCAACAAAATTGCGCGCGCAATTTTATATGCCTTTCTTTCTATATTTTATTCTTATGTTAGACTTTCAGCTAAACGTAAAGGGATGATACGACTCTTTTTCAATAACTTAGACTACTATTCATCGACTTAAGCAAAGTACTCTTTTAACTTTTTTACACCTTGACTATTCAATGCATAGGTATCCATGATTTGTCCACTCTCCAGCTGAATAACTCGATGGCATGTTTTAAGGATAAGCTCCGGGTCATGGGTAATAATAATTGTACACCCCGTTTTTTTCTCAGATAGACGAATAAGCTGACTCATATTATTCATATTCTCCCAATCCAAACCACTTGTAGGCTCATCATAAATCAGAATATCTTTCTCAGCCATCATGGCACTTGCAATGGCTACACGTTGCTTTTGTCCTCCTGAAAGTGACATTGGGTGCCTCGTTTTTTCATGCTTCAAATTTAGCCTTTCGAGTAATTGATCCACTCGGTCTGTGTCTCCCTTATGTATGTTTAATAGAAGTTCTTCTTCAACACTCTCTGTAAACAACTGGCTATTTACATCTTGCATTACCATATAACTGCGTGCTATCAAGTCTTTGTTTCGCATCTTCTTTCCATTAAACTGAATGCACCCTTTATACTTACCTAATCCACACAAACAATGAGCAAAGGTGCTTTTACCAGCCCCATTGTCACCAATTACAGCAACAATTTCATCTTCATAAAGGTCTAATTCTTGAATACTTAGCACCTGAGCTTTTCCCCTTTTTACTTGTAAGTTTTTAATGTTGATATGAACATTTTCAGCACTTTGAGTGACCGGATTTCCCGACAGCGACTCCATATGAAGGGTTCTGAGCCCTTTTTCTTCCAATTCTTGATGACTTAAGTTAAGCATTTCATCCCGGTCATATATACATCGAATTCTTCCTTTCTTCATATATACATACCGATCTGCCATATCTTTCAAATAATGCAACCGATGTTCTGCAATGACAATCGTTTTCCCCATACCTTTAAGGGATTCTATAACCTGTCCCAGTCGCTCTATTGAAACTTTGTCAAGACTTGATGACGGTTCATCGAACACAACCACATCCGGATGTGTTGCGTAAACAGATCCACAAGCAATCCGTTGCTTCTCCCCTCCTGACAGTTCAAATATACTTCGCTCCATAAGATGATCTAAGTATAACTTTTCAGCGGTCTCTTTAAGACGAGTATGGATTTCATCTGGCTCCATACCAAAATTTTCACACCCAAATGCTAGCTCACTTGTCGTATCCACATTAAAAAATTGAGTTCTTGGATTTTGAAATACAGATCCTATGTGTTCCGCTATTTTTTCTATTTTTTGATCCGATAAACGTTTTCCGTTATATAAAACATCCCCTTCTATCTGTCCTTGATATATATTTGGAATCAAACCATTTATAAGCCGTGTTAATGATGTTTTTCCACATCCGCTGACACCGCAAAGAACAATGCATTCGCCATCTTTAATCTTCAAATTTATATCCTTAATCCCATACTTTTGACTCTTTACTTTCTCTCCGTTTTCTGCAATCTCTTCATAAGCAAAACTTACATTTTTTAGTTCTATCATCCTATTATTACTCCTTATCCATTATCTCCATACAGGACGATTCCCTGTATATTAGACCCTATTCATAAGTGTCGTTCCAATAAATACAACGGCAACGATGATGGTACAATAATCTAGAAGACGGCATCGAATAACTTTATAACACGTTCTTTTTGAGGTTCCGCCTAACCCTCTTGAAACAGAGGCTGCTGAAAGTTCTCCGGATATCTTAACTGTCGACATGAGCAATGGTACAAGAATATACTCTAACGTTTTCAATGGTGTACATACCACTGCCTTCCACCCAAAATCTATGCCTCTAAACTTCATTGCATTTCTTATGTTTCTCCACTCTTCACCCATTGTAGGAAAAAAGCGGAACATTACGCTAAAAGGAATGATGATTTTTTCAGATACACCGATCTTCGTAAAAGCCGCAACAAATTCACTCACCGTTGTCGTTCGAATCAGAAGAATCGTCGCGCATACTAACGGCATATAAAGTCTCGAAACACGTACTATTGTTAGTACAATCAAGCTTGATATCCCTTGCATTCCGGGTACTAATATAAAATCTATCATCAAAAATGAATAGTAAATAATTCCCATACTCAATGCCACATGCCACTGTTTAGCATTGAGAAGCAACACAAGGATAAATCCGAAGAATAAACCTGATACAACTTCGTTAGAGCGACTCCATAAGGCAACATTTGCTGCTATAAACAGAACAAATTTGCTTCTGGGATCCATCCATATATAGGGGCTATTTCTATAGCCAAAATTAGCTTTACTCATTATACAATCCCTGCTTTTCTAAAGTGTTTTTTAAGGATTTTTTCCCCTGTTGAGACACCTATAAAGGCTGCAATAATCGTAGCTGCGATTAACACGAGAAGCACCCATGACGGCAATAATTGTTCAAGCCTATCGGCATACCCCGTTCCATAATAGTCGGCTGTTCTCTCCAAGAATATATCCTTCATAATGATTATTCCAAAATAAGGCCCTATCGTTGTCAAACTATACATCAAATAACTGTATTTAACCTTTTTCAGTGACTTATATCCATCATTTCTAAGATACACTTCTGTTATTATCCCTATGCAAAGTACCCATATTGAGGCATAATAGCCCGAACCCATAAATACAAAAGCAATTAAAACCGACATAATAAAGACAGCCCCGGTCTTCGGGGTCCTCATTACAAAGACCATATAGACGCTTGCACACAGTATAGCTACCAGTAAAGGTGCTATGATATATAGAATAGGTACCATTCCTGCTACGGTTACCACTGCCATCATTAGAACAATATATACTGCTGCGAAAATCCCTATATTGATTAAATCGTTTACTTGTAGTTTTCTATCCATTTTCTAATCTCCTCGCCTATCTTCATAATTTCAACGTTCAAGTATCAATGTTTCCGCTTCTATTATCCTTTCGTTAATTTATTAATAAATTCCACTGTACTTTATTATAAGTACCTCTTAATGTTTTGTCAATGATTATCATTCTCATTTGTAGCGTGAGTAAAAAAAAGCCTTTCAGTCGACCTATTCATCAACTAAAAGGCTTTCATCCTTCTTTTATTCTATTTTCTTAATCACACATTCCGTTCCATAATGTACGAAGGTTGTCATCTCCCTGACAAACTGTTCCACAATGGCATCCCCCGGATCATGAATAAGGATTTCTTCAATAAAACCTACATATAGAATTGCACAACTGTGTATAAATAGTTCTGTTACACCTGTCCTGTAGTTCGGATTTCTTCTTCCAATCGCCTCATAAAAATGCCTTGAACTTTTTTCATATTGATGTACAATTTTAGCTCGAAAATCTTCTAAGCTTGATCCTGTTGACGAAAAAAACAACATGGACATGAGTTCTTTATTCTCAATAATGCACTTGACTTGGCTTCTGAATTCCTCAATTGAATCATTAAATCGATATAATTCATCAAACTCAGCATACTCAAAATCATCTCCATAATTATCCTTTAGCATATCCAACAACAAATCTAATGCAGGTTGTACGATTGAACAATATAAATCATCTTTTGTCTTAAAGTACGTATAAATGCTTCCCTTTGTTAATCCTGCAACGGAAGCTATCCCTCGTATGGAAGAGTCCCTAAAACCTTTTTCTTTAAATTCCTTAACTGCTGCTTCTACTATTTTATCTTTTACTTCTTGCTTTTTTGTCTGCATAAGCCACCTACCGACATTTTTATCTTATACTTCGTCGTCCTTCTTCTTCATCGCTTCCATCTGTTCTCTATAATTACGTTGTACATCGGTCAGTTGCTCTGTCGGTTTATTTCCCTCTGATTGAGCCGTTTCCTTATCCACTTTTATCGCAGACTTACAGATTGGACATTCCTCAATATACATCGTTTTATAAGGGATAATGGGAATGAAAAACAAGGTAAACCATGTCGTTACTTTCATATACTTCCATGCACGAAAGTTGTTACAGTGAGGGCACAGCTTCTTATCTGTTGTTCCCAGTTCTTTAACCGTTCGACGTCCGAACCCAAAAATTAACATCACATCACCTCTTTTATTCTTCTATTAATTCAATATCATATCCTGCTTTGCTTTTATCCGTGGCACTCGCCATGATAAACCGCCAAGAACCTAGAATACCAAACAGCAATCCTAGCCCACAGTTAATCGCAAATCTACCCATATATTGACCATCGCTTATAAGCATTTCCAAGATAAATTTAAGGCCTTCTATAGGCGGTACCCCGATAATCCCTTCATCTCCAAAGTAACCCATCACTTGGTACCAGTCTGTTGCTATTTGTGCTGATACAACCATAATAACGATAATTGCAATTAGGATGATTGACTTTACCTTACCTTGGCGCCCTCTAAATTTATTGTATCCAAAATTCGCTGCTATACCGATAAGAAGCCCAAAATAGCTGACGACCCATCCTAGAATCCCTAATATAAACCAAGGAATTGCCCCAATGGCTCCGGCTATAAAAGAACCAATAAAACCTGTCAGATAGCTTCCTTTTGGTGCTGATTCGGTTTCTCTATTTTCTTCCTTTAGCTTTTCATAACAGGACTTGTGAACATACGCTAGATGGTTATTCACCTTAATCATCACATTATCGGTGCCTTCCAATGATTCACCGCAAACTTGACACTGATAGATTTTTGCAATTTCTGCTTCTTCCAGTAATGCAATAATCTGTTCAGTTTTTGCTTCAACGCCATAGGCAGACATGCGATCTTTTTCAATCGAGAGTATAATGGAATTGTTATAAACAATACACTCCTTAACATCTGCTTCCTCGGCAATATCAGATACCTTCCTACTAACAATTGCGGGCATGACACCCTTTTCTATACCGGTTCGAATCTCAATATATACCACATTCTCCTTGGCTGTCATCACAAGTAAATACCCGTCTTGACGTTTCCAAAAAGTATCACCTGCAGCACGATAGTTATTCTCTACTGCAAGATTATTCATATAATCCATATACAACTTCCTCCATCAACACTTTATTTATTGTCACCTTATATGATTAGGGCGTCAAAAGCAAGTTTCTCTAAATTCGCATACAATATATAGATTACGTAGAAGCGTTCGTAACAATATATTGTATGCAAAAGTTCAACTATATACTTTTGACACTCTAATCCTTATATTATCATACTCTTCTAGAAAAAAATATTATTTTTCACACTACAGCGCTACTTGCTGGTATCTTTCTCTAGAAAGTACTTCGATCATATAATCATAAGGTGTCAAACTTGTGGATTCCAAGATAGCTTGGAATACAGATGGGGATTGACCGCTCGCCATTTTAACGCCTTCATAATGGGCCGATACCTGATACACATTGCTCACACTATTCACATTCCAAAAGATAATCTCAGGAATCTTATAACCCCCTCGTTTATACATCTCTTTCATTTTGCGATAAAACGTCCACTGTCTGTTTTTATCGGTTAAACTTTGATCAAATTGCATATCTGTAATCACGACAAGGGATTCGGGCATCTCCTCTTGACGTGCCTTTCCTTGTATTGCCGTATCCAAAATTACCCTTAGGGCTTTTTCGAAGTTTGTATTCATTCCCCAAGGACTTGACAAGGCACTTCGTACTTGTTCATACAGTGTATTGCCCTGAACTTCCACAATGGATGGCGACTCACTGAACGTCATGTAGCAATTGGCAAAGAGTCCCTCTGTCCTTTGTGCATAGTACAGCGCCAGTCCAATAGATGTTGCCATAGGACGACCCATCATAGAACCGGATACATCTGCCATAATGAGTACATTTTTCTGATCTCCCAGAACATAGTCCGGCAGACTTTTCCACTGCTGCTCAAGAACATCCAATTCGAATACAGAAGAACCATACAAGATTTTCTCTGTTATATTATAAGGATACAAGACAGAGGCATTGATCGTTGTCTCGCCATTTTTAACGGCCTCTATATATGCTGCAAAACGCTCTTCATCTTGGGTCATAAACGCTTTTCCATAGTTATTCATCGCATTTGAAGGCACTTTTTCATAGGCAATCGCTTCCCATTGATTTGCAGACATTTTTACCTCAACAACATCCAATCGTTTCCTCAGCTGTGCCACTGTTTGTCGGTATTTCTTAGCACTCCAGCCTAATCCAGCTACAATCTGACGGGCATATTCGCGCGTTTGTGCCGATGATGTATTAATGCTCGGTAGCCACTTCGCCATAAGCGACGGGGACGCACTAAGCATATCTTGATTCAGTTGTTGTCTTATCATCTCAATGACATCCTTCTTTAGTCGTGTGTTCATCAGAACAAGAAGATCATCCCATCGACCATAGTATCCAATATTTGGAAGATTCTTTCGAAGAGCCTCCGGGCTCACTTGACTTAACCACTGATATAGAATCCTTGCCACACGACGTTCACCTAGTCCACCCCGAACATCTCTTGTATAAAACAGGAGTTTTAATGCCAACAGTGGATTTTCTGCATACGCCTTTGCAAATAAGTTCTCTATCTCAATGTCCGGTCGATTTCTTAGTGCTCCGGCAACGGCAAACAAATCTACTAATGGTGACTGGGTTGACTTAAGCGCATTGGCTCCGTTTAGTGTTTGTGTTTGATTTAAATGATTTCGCATTCCATTCAAAAAATCCATGTTTTATTCTCCCTTCTGAATCCATAAGGATAGTGGCGAGATTCGAACTCGCGACATCTACAGTCATCTTTTTATTGCTGTTCATGTCTTTATCAAGACACTTTTTATATATAGCGCTCTACCTCTGAGCTACACTATCCAAAAACAAGACGCCTTTTTCATGGTTAATATGATGGTGTTGCTGTTAGCGTCTTTATACAACTTATATAGCTATCTTCTTCATGCCTTATCTTAATTCTGTGATTTGAAGTTATATATAGGCTTTAATATCCCGATTACGTCAACGGTATCTTCCATATTATGCATTACCTCGTCCATGGACTTATAAGCCATAGGGGATTCATCTACTGTCTTTGGTGTTACCGATGTGGAAAATATGCCTTCCATCTCTTTTACAAAATCACCAAACGCTATAGATTCAAAGGCTTTCGTCCTTGACATTAACCGTCCGGCTCCGTGGGGTGCTGACTGATTCCATTCTTCATTGCCCTTTCCTATGGCAAGTATAGAACCGTCACGCATATTCATGGGGATGAGGACTTCCTCTCCCTTTGTTGCTTTAATTGCACCTTTTCGTACGATATTATCCTCAAAATCTATATAATTATGTACTGTATGAAACCGTTCAAATGTATCCTGACCGAAAAGTTCCGTTACAATTCGACTCGCCATCGTTTCCCTATTTAAACGAGCAAATTCTTGGCAGATGGACATATCCTGTAGATATTCCTCTTTCAACGTCCCTTCGAGGTAGCATAAATGATCGGGCATAGTTTTATCCACATAGTACTCTTTTCTCAACTCTGTAAGTGCCTTTTGAATGTCTTTTCTTCGGCCGGCTTGTTTATACGAAGCAATAAGCTTCTCCCGATCTTCCAAATAACTGTCATTATAACCTGAATGATACCCAATTGCCTGTTTTTGATAATGGGTTGCTACCACATGTCCAAGATTTCTAGACCCGGAATGAATAACAAGGTACTTATTGCCTTCCTCATCGACATTCACTTCAATAAAGTGGTTTCCTCCACCCAAAGAACCAATGGCTCGATTCCAACGTTTCAAATCTTGACGCGCATCTTTAAGCATCGCCAATGTTTCCAGCTTCGGTAGAAAATCCACTTGCTTGTGTTGATTGATGGCTTTCCCATTCGGAATATTTTCATGAATAAAGGTATCTAACTGTTGTAGGTCTATCTCTACCTTGCCTAACTTAACGGTTAGCATACCACATCCGATATCAACACCTACAATATTGGGAATCACTTTGTCCCCCAAATTGGCGGTAAAGCCAATGACACACCCTTTACCTTGATGTACATCCGGCATAATACGAATTTTGGATGCTTTAAACGCTTCCATATCACAAAGTTCTTTTATTTGAGCAACCGCACTTTCTTCTATGCTATCTGTATATACCATTGCATCGTTGTAATCGCCATGTATAATCATCTTATCGTCTCTCCCTTCGATTGCTGTAACACTATCATAAGGGTATTTGTTACATAAAGATTGTTCAGTAAAAAAAGTTTTTTGTTTTTTTTCTTTTCTTTCGTAACGATTCAATAATTTACGTGCATCTTGTATCATTTCATCACGAATCCACACCGGCTCTATAACTTCACATCGTGACCCAAGGGATAGGATGAACTTCTTAATCACCATAGGATTTCTCATATCCGCTTCAAATTGATAGACATGGTACCTTTTATCCAGACATGTAACCTGCTGATTTTGTCCATAAACTTTCTCATCCAACATACGTCCGATTTTACCATAAATCTTACAGGATACATGGATCAAGGGTTCTTTGGTCCCTGACTCATCAAAGTAGGCCTCTTCATCAAAATCCGGATCGATGGCAAAACTCTCATCTACCCATTCAATCTCTAACATACGATGTAGCTTAAAATTATTAAAGGGAGAATAGTTCTGATTTTCTATCGTTTCATCATAAGCGAATACAATCCAATTCGTATACTTAAACAGCTTATAGGGACGAATCACTTTATAACTATCCCTATTGTAACCCCTATATAAGATTTTCAACTTCTTCTTCCCATCAATCGCAGTCTGAGTCATATAGTAGCGTTTCTCAATTTCCTCTATAGGCATGCTTAAGGGAAAATGTCCAAAAAGAGAGAGCTCTGAATCGCTCACCGCTTTCTTGTTCTCGATAAATGCGTTCCCGATATAATCCAAAAGAAGCTTTTTATTAGGTACACTGCTTTCCTTCATCAAGTACTCGTAAGCAACACTTAGGGATTGTAATTCGAAATCATTCAACTTGTTTCCCGGTAACATTCCGTCATGCTCTAAATAATACCCCCCATATCTTCCCGGCTTATAATATATTGGATAACCGGCATCATAAAGGGTATTCTTGTAGTTATTAATATTCCTCTCTGTTTCTTCCCCCAACAAGTAGGCAATTTCTGCCTTTTTCAAGTATTTTTTTGACTTCAATATTTTCAACATACGAATGCATTGAATGGTCTTATTCGGTTTGTCATACTTTTTTACAGGCATCACATATTCCTCCTAATAGCTCCTATCCTTAACGTCTATTTCTCCGGTTCTTCTATCCTTCGGGCTAATCGGAATCCAAGGTCTTCAATTCCGAAGGAGGGATGACTCCGTCGCCGGCATGTCGTTCCGCATCCTCTTGCCTCTTCTGCCCAACTGCCCCCTCGAAAAATTCGATAAGAACCATATTTCTCTTCATCATAGAAATCCCAACACCACTCCCATACATTGCCTAACATATCGTATAAGCCCCACTGATTGGGGGCCTTTTCTCCTACCTTATGCCGTCTTCCATCTGCATTCTCTTTATACCATGCAATGTCTTCCAACGCTCCATAGCGATACCCCTTTGACTTCCCTCGACAAGCATACTGCCACTCAGCATCTGTGGGAAGACGAAATCCGTTGGCCCTCCAATCACAACTGACAACTGTTCCTTCATCTGCAAAGCTGTAGCACACTTCTAAGCCAAGGGCTTTGGACAGCATATTACAAAACTGTATAGCATCATACCAACTGACCATCACAACAGGCATCTGCCCTTGTACCCGATCACTTCCACCATGAGTCTCTTCTCCCATAACACAATCATATAATTCTTGGGTTACCGGATATTTGGCTAGTAGAAAAGGAGCAATCGCAACCTCTTCTTTTTCTTCCTTCATATTTCCTTTGGAACCGGGAATACTCATCTTGGAATCGGAACTTATCCATTTCTTTTCATCTCTGTAGCGGCGTATTGATTCCATACCTTCAGGAATAGGTACCATAAGCTCTCTAATATAGCTCTCAACTCTATTTATTTCTTTTTCTTCCATACTAGCCTCCTAATCTATAATCCCTAGCACAATCTATCTTGTCATAAACTATAACATATAATGATTAGGTCGACAAAAGCATATAGTTGAACTTTCATATACACTATAGTGTTACGAACGTTTCTACTAATATTGTAAAAAAAGAAAAAACCCAACGTATAACGTCAGATTTTTTAGGTTAATACTAATTGGGGCGTACAAAGGTGCTTATATTCATACATCCTATCCTTTCATCAATTCCCCTAGTTTGACAACTTTCTTTTGTATTACCGGTTTATTCCCCAATGTAAAGGCCTGTTGTGTACAAAAATTTGCACATCGCATGCATGAAATACATTGCTTGTAATTAATGGTCATCTTCCCATCTACAACATGAATGGCCTCCATCGGACAACATTTTTCACACAATCCGCATTGGGTACATTGTTCTTGTTCTATCTGAAGTCTTTCACCGGTCTTTTCCCAGATTCCTTGACCTTTGGATATCCCGCGCATAGCATCGGATAATATAGGAATTCGCTTCCATGTCGCCTGCTCTTCAATAATGGCATTCACATAATCTTCCGCTTCAATCAATGCCTTTTTGTCCTTTTCTTTTCCTTCAATAACCTTCTTTTCTGCCGTTTGCATGCTTGTCGACATTTTAAATTCATGGGCTGCAATACAGGTGTAGCCCTTCTTGTCCAGAATTTTTTTCATAGGTCCGACAATGCCACCTGAGAAAGATTCCATGGTATCTGCCAAAAAGACTTGTCTTCTGTTCCCTGCCGGTAAACGGTCGACAAAATCCCACACAATCGGAAAGGTCGACTGTATCGCCACAGGTACGATGATTCCCAGATGGCAATCTTTCTCCAATTGAACAGGTCCTGATAGGGGCATTTTGCTTAAGGTCACCTTATACCCTTTTTTCTCAAAGGCTTCCTTCATTTTTTTTGCAATAAGAAGGGTATTGCCTGTTCCTGAAAAATAATACATACGAATCGGTTTTTTTTCTAACATACGCCATCCACCCTCTCTATAACAGCTGTCCATATCATTCTCTGCTTCATGCTCAACATTCCTTTCCTATCTGATATAATCTATTCTATCCAATAAAGAGGCAATTGTATTGTAAAAAATCGGCATGCTTGTGTACTATATCATTCATATGTGAGCAGATAATTTCTCTATTTATGAGCGATTCAGTACACGCGATGTAAAGCGGCCGGCTTGAATATTCTCTCCGATAAAGGTTGACCCCAAGATTAATAAACCACCTGCCAATTGCCATCCTGTTAACGGTTCCTTTAGAAAAACAACACCAAATAGGAGCCCAAACACCGGTTCCAAGTAACTATACACAACAATATCAATGGACTTCATCTGATGATACGTTGAAAAATAGAGGCTATAGGCAACGCCTGTATGCACAATCCCTAACACAACCGTCAACACAATAGCGGATTTATCGAGTGCTGCAACGGCTGATACAAATCCTGCATTTAGGACAAAGGGCAACAACACAAGAGATGCACCCATCATTTGAATAGCCGTCGCTATAGTGCTACTCAGCTTTACCTTGATTTTTCTATTCATGATAACAATCACTGCATATAGTAACCCGGAAATCCCACTCATAAGCTTCCCCATGAGGTCGTTTTCCCCCACTCCAGGTGCACCGACTATAAGAATCAACCCAATAAGGGACACTATAATAACACCGGTTTGAACATGACTTCGCTTTTCTTTCAATACAATAGGTGCTACTAACATCACATACACAGGACACATATTATAGATAATCACTGCCGAGGCAATCGTTGTATGGGTATAACCATAGAAAAGTGCCACCCACGCCATACCGATAAGGGCTCCTGACACTATATACATGATCACACTTGTTCTGTTAAACTTCCTTATAGACCAATTCTTCCTACCACTCATAATCACCAGCAAGAGTGCAGCAAGAGCCGCTCTTGAAAAGGCCAACTGAATAGGCGTCAACGCAATATATCGGGTAAACAAGCCGATACTGCCCCACAAAATCATAACGGTTATTAATTTTATTCGATTCATACACAACACTTCCTTATCTTAAGCTAATCATCTACATATAGAAAGGTCAAAGGGCTCTTCCTTTGACCTTCCTTCTATACTATAGCTATATCTGTAAAATGTCTTGTATGAAATTGCAAGTGACGTCAATGCAGGATACTCTGCCTATAGGCACTCGGGGTTAATCCGTTCATCTTCTTGAATTCTCTCGTAAAATGGGCTTGGTCATAGAATCCCAAAGCATAACAAACATCTAAAATCGGTGTTTGTTCCATAAGCAGCTTCTTTGCCTTCACCATCCTCAGCTGAAGCTGGTAGGCCAGTGGTGTCGTATTGTATGTTTTTCGAAACTTTCTTATTAAGGCAAATCGCTTAATATTAAATCGTTCCTCTAATTCCTCTAGGGTTATTTTTTCCAAGACATGTTCTTCAATATAGGCTTTCACCCCTTCATCTATTAAAGAGGATTGCTTTTCCATTATCTGTGCCGCCTCATGATGCTCATAGAGACCTTCTAATAATTCAACCAATTGTTCTTCTATATAGCTCGCGTCGTATGGTGAATCAAGACAGTCCAAAAAGGTTTCAATCGGTGATGTGTCTATCACTTTAAGAACTTTATCAAAGGTCATCACGTCACTATAAAATGACGGATTGATATAGAGCATATCAAAGCACCACCTATCAATATTATCGGGGGAGCACATATGACTTAACTTTGGCGGAATAATGATGCCGTCGCCTTTTACAAACTTAACGGTTTCCTCGGGGAACATCACCGTTGTTGATCCCTCCGATATAATTCCAATGGACAGCTCCTGGTGCATATGGTTCTTGTAATTTTGATAAGCGCGATTACCTCGCTTGAGTTCTACCGTACCCGGAATAATTGTCGTAAAAGAAATACCTTTATTCTCTATCATCCTATCACCATCCTTTATTCTCGTCCTGTCATCATTCTACCACAATACGTCGCTGCATGCTTTCTGTATACCATAAAATGTACCACGCCTACTATACAGGATATAAGGAAGCAAAGTGCTATTCCGATGAATCCATATCCATAAGAGCTATTGGCATAATAACTGAATAGGACACTGACTATTACCGCATAACTAAATCCTGTAAAATACATGGAAAACACTTTTTGGGAAAGCATGCGTTTCATCTCTGACGTTTGTATGCCTAATCTATACAGACTTCTATATTTTATTCCCTCACTATCAAATTCCATATTCAACTTAAAGTGCATCATAATAATGACAGACAAATACAATAATATGGCTACATAAACCATAAGGAATAATAATAACTCCGAGCTTTTTTGTGCCATGGTATAGGCCGTTATTTTTGCACTAACTTGGTAAAATCGGTCTGACAGATATGATGGATTTATGCGCCCCAAGTTATCCGTAGCCTCTCGCACCACAATCTCGGAATTTTTCCAATCTAGAAACCGATACATATTAAGGTTACCGTGTATCGGATAGTTCTGCCCATAATTCTTTACCCATTGATAATCCCTAGCATTAACAACCAAAATCTGATTCGATATAGCGTTGATTTTTCCGATAAACGGATCCACTATGATTTTCTCTACGCGCAATGTTCTATGGTCAGACACTCCTTCTATCGAAATACTTTCCGGCGCATTATTCAGATCATATTCATAACCATCATTTCCATCATATGGATAAATAAATACACTTGATCCCTCCTTCGTATGAATATCTAGGTTCAGCGCCTTATTGATTTCGGCTTCACTAAAAATAGACACCCCACCATTTCTTACAAAAGAGACTTGGGAAGACATCACCACATCATTGCCATTCTTTTTGGCAATACGTTCCATATCTAAGTTGACCTTCTTTTCATCACTATCTAAACTTGCATATACAAAATCGTATGGATGATAGACACTCGCATTGTTGGAAAAATTCGGAACAGTAACTGCACTGAACATCAGAAAGAAAATAATTGTAAAGAAAATCCAAGTGGTTGCCATATACATTTTTCTATTACGCTCGTAATAATACCTCACATCCGTAAATAAAAACAGGTGTTTCATATACCTTTTATGGGCCTTCCCTCTCCATATATCCATTATGACATCGCCATTGTAATACACCATATACGAACCGAAGATACATAATAGAATACTGACTAGCCATATATTGCTGTTCATAGCATATATGGCTAGCATTAGTATCAGACCAATGACCGTTAGCAAAACTCCTATAGAAAATCCAATAATGCTTTTATGCTTTCCGACTTCAGCCTCTTCCGTGGACACAATGATTTCTCGAATGCTATGGCGTTGCATTCGAACTATATTCATGCCCAAAGAGAGGATACATATAACCATCGTATAAAGCCCTGTTTTTATATAGGCCATCCATGAAAGGGTTAGCGTTAATTCCGACACACCGATAACGTTCTTGATAAATAACAAAAAGAATAGCGACAATATGGACCCGACTATAAAACCAATCCCTAAAGCAACCATACTCATAAGAAAGAATTCTTTTATAATCGTATGTATTACATCTCTTTCGGCCATTCCTAAGGTTAGTAATATACCATACTCCTTTTGTCGGTCTTTCATAAATATATTTTGGGTAAAGGGTATAAATAAGGCTGTGAATAGGATAATCAGATATGTTGGTGCATAGATATTACTTGAAATCATAGGGTCGACAATGCGTGGATTCATAAATTGCGGGTTATCCATAATGGATAGGAAACTATATAGAATGGCTATAGCGCACATATTACAGATAACAAATGCGGTGTATTTTTTAACATTCACTTTAAACAACTTCATTAATAACGTATTAATATTCATCGTTCACCCTCACCTTACTTCAATCACGTACATCCTTCTCTTATGTCTATCTTGTCCAATAGGATACTTATCGGCTTAATACGCCAAGTGTCCCTATTATTTGCTCCAAAAAATCCTTACTCTCCTCTTTGACAACTTCTTGTGCCATACATCCATCCTTCAGAAACACAACCCGATCACAGTAGCTTGCTATATGGGGATCGTGTGTAACAAGCAATATACTGGCATGATACGTGCTGTGTAACAATTCAAAGTTTTCCATTACCGTTTCCGAAGACTTGGTATCCAAATTACCTGTGGGCTCATCGGCAAAAATAATAGCCGGATTATTAATAAGTGCACGACATATAGCAACTCTTTGTCTCTGTCCTCCGGATATCTCATAAGGATAGTTCTCTATAATAGACTCTATATCGAGTAGTTTTGTATACGTCTCTGCCGCCTTTATATCAACATCCTCTTCCTTCATCTCCAAAATCAAGGGAACAAGAATATTCTCTCTCACTGTTAAGCTGTTTAGTAAATTAAAATCTTGAAAAACAACACCAATATGGTTTCTTCGAAATATTGCCCTGCTTTCTTTATCCATTTCCCGAATATTCATCCCATTAATATAAATAGCACCTTCTTGACACGAATCTATCCCAGATGCAACATTTAATAAGGTTGTTTTACCGCTTCCCGAAGGTCCCATAATGGCAAGAAACTCGCCTTCTTTCATTTCAAGATTGACATGTTCAAGAGCCACTGTCTTGTTTTTCTTAGAATTCGTATATTCTTTACAGACATCCCTTAAACTTAATACTGCCATATCATTACTCCCCTTCCCATTTGTATTACTCATCTATAGCTTCTTAATTATCCTATATATTTTTTATAATTACAAGATGATTAACGTGTCAAAAGCATATCGTTGAACTTTCACATACACTATAGTATTCGGAGTCCTTTTTTACACTTCCCTTTTATTTGATACTCACTGAACATGATTTATAAATAAAGGGTGTATTGTCTTCATCTATAATAAAATTAATTTCTATTGTATTTGAAAACTCAATAATCTGATCGTAATCATCCCTTAAGAAAATTTCGCCTATTGTTTTATTTAATTCATCCGACTGTAATGGTTCTGTTGTTTTCTTATAATCTCGTATAGTTTTGGTATTATCCGAGCTAAAGTCATAATCTTCAAATAAATCTAATTCTGCAAAATACAAAGCATCAAATGTCGCAACATAGGTATCCTCATCCGACTTCTTATATACATCCTTTACTCTAAAATAACCTATTTTAGGTTCATTTTCTCCAAAAAAGGTTTCGTCTTCAAATTCATAGTTTCCCACATCATAATAGTCACTATCCAAACCGACTAGTAAGTCTTTAAATACTTTTACATAATCCGTTTTTGTTTTATCTTCTGAATTCAAATAGACATATGTTGCAATTGCATCTCTCTTAGGCATCTTTTGTTCATCAAATTCAGGTAACATAGATAATTCATATGGATTATCCCTATAATAATCATAAAACGCTTCAATTAATTCATTATCAACCTCAATCGGTTGCGTATCACTTATTAATTTTTTTGCAAGTTCCGTGTTGTAATCGGAAACTAAATTTTCTGAATTAACTTCTTCATTTTTATTTAAAGCAATACCGTCCTTTGATTGATCTGTACTGCTGATATCTTTAGTCGTACTACAACCAAATAAGCTCAACACCATCACCATTACTATTATTGTACACTTTCTTTTCATGTTTTTTCCCCTCCTTATTTAAACCATTTGTAATCCTTATCTTGTCTAGTATCCTATATATTTTTAACAATTACAAGATGATTTTATATCGAAGGGATACCCTATTTTATCATAAAATGGAGTCTTTCTTTACACTTTCCCTCAGCTCACCTTCTAGCAGGCTGCCCCATTTGTTCACTGCTGTTTTTCCAGTATCGTGCACCATCTCTTGTTCTTGATAAAAGATTATGTTCTATTAAGTCTCTCCGCAATAAGAAGTAATCTTCGAATGTATGCCATTCTGATAGGATTTGATTTACTTCTTTTTCTGAATAATCTCTATCCATTTCAAACTTTGATGCTAAATATAACAATACTTCTCTTTTTAATGCATGTTTTTTGGGCCATGCTTTTACTCTGTTGTTATCATCTAAAAAATTACTCAATTGACTCATTTCTTCTTCTCCTTACTCATTCATCCAACTGTTCTTCCTACCATTTTCGAGTATCCTTAATATGTTTTATTTCCGGCACCTCCTCCTAAGGATTCACACCTGTCCACTTTTTGCAAACTAATAATGACATTGTTTGCTTATAAAGCAAACTTTTTGTTCAATTGTTTATAATTATACTGTTGTTTCCCATTCATATCAAGCTTTTCATCAAATTGTTTATCAAAAAAATAAACAAAGTCGATATTTATTTGCAAAATACCGACTTTGTTTTATTAGACCTCTTCATCTATTTATTTTTTCACCCAATATTCACTACAATCACTTGTCCTATCTAGAAAACCGTATTGAATAAGATAGCGTCTAATGGTTGCAATATCCTCATATATACCTTCAATAACATTATTTATTTCAATTTCTGTATACTTTCTGCTATCATCAAACTGTTCTGCAATTTTTCTCAAGACTGCAATCTTCTTTTTTTCTTTTGCAGGAAACCGCTTCAGCTTCAACGTATCCCCATCAATGAAATAATTCTTAATAATTTTATTATTTTCATCGAAAGAAAGCATATATCGCTCATCAACCATAGTAGCTCCCGGATGTGTTTTGACTAGCCGTTCACCGGAATCAGCTGCTGCAATTTCCTCTACCAACTCAAACGTTGCCAAATACATTTTTGCCTGTTTCGCTTTTTCTCTAAACATAAATTTCTGATGTCTAATCGTTGATGCTGCAACACCGTTCTTCTGAGCAATTTCTTTATCCGTTAATCCCCTCGCAAAATCTCTAAGTAAATCCGTTTGCTTTTCTGTTAAACCGGAATATTTCTTATCTATACTTAAAAGCGTCTCCAAAACACCCTGATGTTCTATTTTCACATGTCTTGCCACCGCATGGCGTGCATCAAAAAAACGGTTTTCAATTGGGAAAATTTCGCCTTCTTCATATGTTTTCCCACAGACTAAACACTCGTAGCTTCTTTTTTCAGAATTGTAGCTATAACCATTTTTTATCTCATCCAAACTTAAATCTAATAGCTTATTTTGCATTGTCACACCTCCTTCATTATATGATTAACCCTACAAAAGCAAGTTTCCCTAAATTCACATACAATATATAGATTACGTAGATGCGTTCGTAACACTATATTGTCTATGAAAGTTCAACTATATGCTTTTGTCGACCTAATCCTTATATCAATAATAACACAATTCCTGACTGATGAGAAAAACAGAGTCCTCCATCGGCTATTTACATTTGCTCAATCTCATCAATTCCCAATATGGAAAAGCAGTTTGATATCACCTGTTTGACCGCAAGGACAAGGGCATATCTAGCTTCCATTAATTCCTTCGATTCCGCATTTAAGACAGAATGACTATGATAAAACTTTGAAAATTTCTGCGTTATACTAAATAGATATGTCGCAACACTATGTGGACTTAACTGCATCATTGCGGATTGAATAACATCTTGCATATTGCTTATTTCTATAACAAGTTCTACTTCTTCACTCGCTACTAATCGTTCATACTGCACATTATCGGCTATCCCGGTATTCATTTTACGCTCTATCGACTTAATTCTTGCAAAGCTATATTGCAAATAAGGTCCACTATCCCCTTCAAAACTCAAAGCGCTTTCCCAATCAAAGGTAACATTTTTGTCATTGGAAGTCTTCAAAATCGAATATTTCACCGCACCATAGGCTATGGCTTTTGCCGTGTTCTCATCAACGTCTCCTCTTCTTTTCAAGATTTCTTCCTTGGATTTTTCGAATGCCTCTTGCATCAGATCCTCTAATAAAACAACCGTACCACTTCGTGTCGCCATCTTCCCTTCCGCTAATAATACAAAAGAATAATGAACCGGTTCCGGCGCTTTGAATCCAAGAACCTCTAGTGCTGCCTCGATTTGCTTATGATATAGCTTTTGGTCTTCACCTAATACAATAATATTTTTATCTTTACCCTTACTGACTTTATCTATTGTATATGCGATATCCCGCAAAGGATAAAGAGACGTCTTATCTCTTCTCGTTAAGACCAAATAGGGCGATTTCATTGGTAGGTCAAATTGAGACTGATTAAGTACATAACGTCCTTCTTCATCTTCTTCAAGATTTCCTGTTGCTTTCAGCTTTTCTATAATTTCATTCAATCTTTCATTGAATAAATAGTCCGATTCATAATCAAAAACATCATAGTCTATTCCCAATTTTTTCAAGATAGCCGTTTGTCCGTCTACACAAATTTGAACGAGCTTTCGAAATGCATCTCTTACTTCCTTATTCCCATTTTCCAATTGGTACAACAGCTCAAAAACCTCTTCTTCAATTGCCGGATTTTCTTTTAATTGATTATTAACATCAACATATATGTTCAACAAATCCTTAAATGTTATATCGCTTTTATCCCTTGATCCTAATAGCAACATGGCTATTTGTTTCCCTATATCATTAACAAAATAATGTACCTCTACATTATAGCCTTCAAACCTAAGT
This sequence comes from Vallitaleaceae bacterium, assembly GCA_965140555.1. Lineage (GTDB taxonomy): Bacteria > Bacillota > Clostridia > Lachnospirales > Vallitaleaceae > UBA1351. The sequence continues at coordinate 1,405,983 of OZ223259.1, forward strand.
AACCTTACAATGGTATCTCCAACCATTGCATTACGCGCCCTACCTACATGGGGTGATGCATTTGGATTAATACTTGTATGCTCTATTAATACAGATTTTCCATTACCCGATTCCCTTGATCCATAATGTTCTTTTCGTTCTAAAACCTCTTCAATTACCTTTCGAAATAATTGCTCTTTTTCAATAAAGCAATTTAGATAGCCGCCTTTGACCTCTGTCTTATCAATAAAATCCAATTCCTTGACAAGAGAACTTAATTCTAGAGCAATATCACCGGGAGATCTTCGAAACACTCTCGAAAAAGCAAAACATGGTATCGCGATATGACCTGTTTCAACATCTGGCGTAACTGAAAATACAACATCAATGTCAGCATACTTTTGTTCAATTTTTTTCTTGATTGCTTCTTTAAAATAATTCATAGTCTCTCCTTTTCGTTATAAATAAAAAGAACCTCCATCTCAAACAAGAGACGAAAGTTCGCGGTACCACTCTAATTGCAATATACAAGCTTCGTATATTGCCACTTTACTTTCTTTATCGCAGAATTACGGCTTCAACCATTACAACATTGTATTTTTTATGAAGCTACTCCTCAGCTCATTTCAAGAATAATTTGTCATCAAGCTCACACCAACCTTGACTCGCTATCACAAGTGATTATCCTCTACTTTCCGATTCAACGTATTCGTTTTATTAATTTATACAGTTATAACATATGGATTTATTTGTGTCAATCTTATTTTCTTTCACAAGCAAACCGCTTTTCATTATTCAATAACGGGTGAGCGTTTCATTAATGATGAATAAATGTATTCTTTATGATAAAATAATAACTAGTGTACTGTATCATTCATATTTGAGCAAATGATGCAGAGTTTTTTTTATAGGCAAGGCGCTGGAATGAGGCGATGCGGTGCCATCGTCGATTGACAGCAACGATGTCCTATAGGAAAACAAGCCAATCATTTTTCTATTTATGAGTGATACAGTACACTAGCTACTAAAAACCAATCATTATGTCGTAAACAACCTTTAAAATATGGTCGTTTACGCATTGCGTGAATAGGGTAGTTATGTAAAACTCAACCACTCTATATGAAGCATAGGAGAATTATATAAAATTGAATGATGGCATTATTTTTAGAATATTATATATAGCAATAATAATTGTAAATGGATATATTTTATTATTTACTGATTCATTAGAGCAACCTAATAGTATTGCACCAGAAGTATTTAGTATTTCATTAGTCTTGCTTGTTATAAGCATATTTGCGAGAAGAAGGGCAAGACACAATCAATAGTCCTGTTTAAGCATCACATAACATACGATTCAACAACACTCAACCCGCTAACCGAGTCGGGGTCGCATCAGTGGTTCAGCTAAAGCTTCACATACATAAGCTCGCCCTGTAAGCGCGTTGGCGTTGTGAACCGACGGACGTTAGCTGAAACTACCAATCTGTTTTATAAACTGAAAGGAATTTATATATGGATAATACTAGAATATTAGGATTTGATTTTCAGACATTAATACAAGTCATATTTCAATTAATAGCAGTTATTGTACTTATTCTAATTATTATACTTGTTGTTTACTGTATTATGCTTTTAATCAATGTTCTAAAGAAGAAATCACGATTGTTAGATTTGGAGATTGAGGAGAAAGAGAGAGATAATAATAATACATAATAAGATTGAAGATGAATTCTGTAGGACGATTGATAGCTTCAGCTAACACGTCGGGAACTGCGGGAACGTTAAGCGAAATTATTCATTATGTTTTAGGAAAACGGGAAATATTATTTGGAGGGATTTTGTGAGTAAGGAATGGTTTGAATGGTATGTTAATGAAGCGACTAAAAGCAAAGTATGGGCAATGTATAGAGAGAGGTATTTATGCCCATGCTGTTATATGCCTACACTAGATGAGCGATCTGGATATGATATTTGTCCTATATGTTTTTGGGAAGACGATGGGCAAGACTCCGACGATGCGGATGTTATAAGAGGTGGTCCCAATCATGATTATTCTCTAACTGAGGCTAGAATTAATTTTGAAGAGTTTAAGACAATGTATCGGGAATCTGATACAAGATCGTTTGAATTACAACTAAAGTCAAGAACTAAAAGAATGCAACTATACAATATGTTCTGTAGGGCAATTTCAAGTAATTTAGATGATGATTGGGAGGCTGCAATGAGCATGGAAGAATCATATCGTGGAGAATGAAGGTTGTGGTTGGCTCCCATGAATAACTTCACCTAACAGCGAGTTGACGACATGGGCTTCTTAATCGGAAGGATGCCACACGTCGTCAACTCACGGAACGTTATATGACATTACAAACTCGGTTTCGTATAATTATTATTTGAAATAGGAAAATTAAGAATTGAAATAAGGGGAAATCATGAATAAATTGTTATCGTTTTTTTGCTGCATATGTATTATATTTTTTATCGCAGGTTGTTACTATTTTCCTAATAGAAGTTTCATATCAGAACGCCTAGAATTATTAGAAGAAGAGTTATTCGAAGCGGATACAATGAAACAAGAGATGACAGACACGATAGTAGGGTATTTGAACAACAAAGATATTGAATCACTTAAATCACTATTTTGCCCAAAATCACAGGGCTTAGAGGACTTCGATAAACAGATTAACGCTGCAATTGATTTAATTGATGGCAGTATAATTAGCTATGATGATAAATTGATGGGATCAGAAGGTAAATCTACAGAATATGGAAGAATAACCGAGCTAGATAGAAGATGGGGGGTTGATGAAGTAATTACTGATAGTGGAAAGAAATATGAACTATATATAGATTATCAGGTAATATATGAAAATGATATTGGTAAAGTAGGTATACAAAGGTTGTTTGTTGAGAATGAAGAGGGTACTGAAGTACAAATTGGATATGGTTGGCCTGAGTATTATCATGAAGGAAGTGCTGTTGCAAGAGATGTTGTTACCGCATTAGGAAATGATGATATAAAGACGATTGAAAATCTTATTAATCAGGAAACAAAACAGAAGTTCAATATAATTGAACAAATTGAAAATGCCACATCTTTTTTTGAAGGTCAAGCATATATGGGAAAAGTTGAAGGGGATGGTTTAGAATATGATGGTGCTTATGATTACGACACAATTGTAACGGATGATGAGGTTGTAATTAACAACGAACCAATCGAAACATCGATTAAAGTGCATTGTACGAATATTATGACTAATGAAGATGTTATTTATGAGATGGAACTATACTCATACCTTAAGAACGATAATAATAAACAACTAATTAGAGTGTCAAAGATTGTTTTAAAAGACGGGGATGGTAATCTTGTTGAGATTGGAAATTAAGAATATCTGATTAAGTATCGTATGCAACATCGCCTAACTATTAGAAATGTATCCGTCATCATCAAAGAAAAAGCCCTACCAAAAAGGTAGCGCTGATGACGAGAGACATTGTGTTGGACGAAGCCGCGGACGCCTAGGAAAGAGTATGTAAATAGCTATCACAAAAAATTGTATTTTATTAAAAATTTTCGCGAAAAGGGAGAGGAAAAGTTATGATTTCATGATTTTGAATAAAACTTCCCCCTCCCCAATTAAGGGGCTTTTAAAAATATGAAGTTAATGGGTTTATGTTAGACAAACCGAATAAGAACCATTGATGTAACTGGTAGAGAGATGTCTAGATTTGAGATCAAGAAGAAAAAAATCGAACATCTTCAGTTGTAAGTTCATCAATAGGTTTGTTGATAAATAACAAGAATCTACGTAAATGAGCAGAATACGATTGGATGGTTCTAGATGAAAAATAGCGACCTAATCATCATAACGAAATGGAGAGTAAATAAAAAGAATTTGAAAAGCCACCGCGCTAGCGGTTCAGCTAAAGCTTCACACGCATAAGCTCGTCCTGTAAGCTCGTTGGCGTCGTGAACCGACGAACGTTATAGGACATACAACAGGTCGGGTTTGATTTAGATTTATGTATAATAAAAGGCCCATTTCTGAGCCGAAATATTAAGCTCTATGTAAATGTTCTAATTCTTTGCTTAGGAGATATACGCATAATTGATTCATACTAATTCCTTCAGCTTTTGCTTCCTCGACGAGTTGCTTATGCAATGATTTTGGGATTCTGAGCTTGAAGTTTCCAGAATAAGCAGCTATATCTTTTGGTTCTGGAATAGTTACATTGTTTTCGATTGCAGTTTCAAGCCATGCGATTTTCGCATCTTCAGCCATAAGGTGAATTTCTTCGAATGAGTCTGCAACAGTCATGCATCCTTTGAGGTCGGGATACTCAGCGAAGTAGCTACCATCTTCTTCCTGAAGAACAGTAAGAGGGTATTTGATATTTTTGTAGTAGTTGATATCTTTCATATCTTACTCCTTTTCAATGAGGTTAAGGTCTTGAAGTATTGCTAAGACCTTCTTTACATAAATGGTTTTCACCGGTTTATGTTTTGGTATTGTTATGATATGATTTCTGAAGGTATATGTATAGTGTGAAGAACCACCACGAGGAGCTCTTTCACTGAAACCAATATGTAGTAATAGTGTTTGAAGTGTTTCGAATTTAACATTAGTTGGATTGTTTCTAAGTTTTTGTAGCAGTTTATCTTTTTTGCTCATGATCCCCTCCTAATGACATTATAAATGGTGTCGTATATGGTGTCAATAGTTATCCTATTGTACGATCCTAAAATGTACGTAGGAATAATCCCATTAATATTTATTGGGATAATATTTCCATTCATGGCTAGATTATTACTTTTATTTCAGTTTAAAGTGCATGGAATTAAATAAATCAAAGATTATATCGCCATAATAATCCGCAGATTACTTCTTCCAACAGACTGTTCCCAATATGTACAGGAAATCGGAAGAGGGACACGTCGGGAACAGCCGAAATGTTAGGTACAATGCTATCTCTATGTATTTCAAATCAATTATTAATAGTGGGAGGATTTTATGAATATAATTATTATAAGACATGGTGAATCGGAGGCAGACTTGCTTAATGTACATGAGGGTAGAGCCGATTTTCCATTGACCGCCAGAGGAAAAGAACAAGCCGAATTGTTGGGTGATTGGATTTACAAGAATGAAAGAATCGATATAATACTGTCTAGTCCATTGTCACGTGCAAGAAGTACTGCTGAGTCTGTTGGAGAAAGGTTCGGGATAAATGTCATATACGATGATGAGCTAATGGAATGGAATAATGGATTGCTTGCAGGTTTAGGAAAAGAAGAAGCGAATAGATTATATCCTATACCCGTAGGTGGAAAGAAGCCGCATCATGAATTGGCTGAATCAGAATCTATGATAGATTTTCGTGCTCGAGCTGAGAAGTTTTTATCTCGTATGTTTGAAGAATATGCTTCAATAGAGAATGTTTGTCTTGTGACTCATGGTGGAATGAGTAATATGTTGTATAGATCATTGCTAGGTTTACCCGTGACATCAGGACATTCAATTTCTTGTGGTGATACAGCGCTGAATAAGTATAGAATAACCAACAGTGGTTGCCATATCGAATATCTTAATAAAAGTGAGCATCTACGAATTTGATTCACTTAATATGTATTAACAGCTGACGAGATAGCACTTCAACAGTGAATTTGCAGGACGTTATACGTCACTCAACACTACTCTTCAAAAGGGGATTATTATGGTGAATCTCATGGGATCATGTTATGATCAATATATGGATATTAGAAGACTTTACAAATTAGATATACTATAAATTTGAGGAGGCATTATGCTTAATAAAACTATTAGTTCATCAAAAAAATATAAAACATTACATATTATTAACTTATTTCTAAATGTTATCTTGTTATTGATTAGCATAAGATTAGGTACAAAAGCATGGCCTCTTACAATAATAAGTATAACAACTTTGATATTCAACACGTTAACATTATATGATTTATACAAATAATCAAACTTAAACTTCAATTCTCATAGGTGCTATTAAATAGTGCCTTTTTTGAAGCTACTCCTTAGCTCATTTCAAGAATAATTTGTCATCAAGCTCACACCAAACTTGACTGGCTATCACAAGTGATAATTCTCTACTTTCTGATTCAACATGTTCGTTTTATTAATTTATACATTTATAAGATATGGATTTAATTATGCCAATCTTCTTATTTTCTTTCACAATCAAACCTCTTTTCATTATTCAATAACGGTGAGCGTTTCATTAATGATGAAGAAATGTATTCTTTATGATAAAATAATAACTAGTGTACTGTATCATTCATATTTGAGCAAATGATGCAGAGTGTATTTTTATAGGCAAGGCGCTGGAATGAGGCGATGCGGTGCCATCGTCGATTGACAGCAACGATGTCCTATAGGAAAACAAGCCAATCATTTCTCTATTTATGAGTGATACAGTACACTAGATACTAAAAACCAATCATTATGTCGTAAACAACCTTTAAAATATGGTCGTTTACGCATTGCGTGAATAGTGTAGTTAGGTGAAATCACTGGACTAGACATTGAGAAGAGTTTGAGGGAGGTAATTATATGGACAACATTGAGATTATTAGAGCTTCAGGCGAATTAGCAGAATCATACTGTGCGGCAGTTGATAAGGTCGCAAGAGAACGGAAGTACTTGGCAGCAGTTGAGGGATTCCCGGTTGAAAGCACGATTGGATTCGTTAAGATGATCGAGGACAATGGATTGGCTCAATTTTATGCAGTTGAGAATGGAGAAGTGATTGGGTGGTGCGACATTTTGCCGAAGAGTTTTGAAGGACTAAAGCATGTTGGCAATTTGGGTATGGGAGTTGTAGAAGACCGAAGAGGGCAAGGTATTGGAAGCAAGCTTTTTGAACATACATTAAGTTATGCACAAGCTAATAATGGAATTGAGAAGATAGAGCTGGAAGTATTTGAAAGCAATAAGGTGGCTATAGAATTATATGAGAAGTATGGCTTCACATATGAAGGAAGAAGAGAGAAGTCTAGAAAGCTGGATGGTGAATACGACAATATAGTGCTGATGGGAAAGCAACTGGCTTGACCTTAAGGCTACTCAGAGCTGACGTCCAGTGAACTTCACCTAACAGCGAACTTACTACATGGACAATAATTCGGAAGGATGTCCACGTCGTGAATTCACGGTCCGTTATCTGACATTAGCACTTAGTTATATGGAAAGGGGAAGTTTATGATCAATATCGATTGGCTTGAACCTTGGGAAGAGATAGATAATAATAACACGCATTTTGATGAACAATTGATTAGGGAACTGTCACAAGGACATCTATTGTATGGTCTAAAGTGTAAAGCGATAGGAAGAAGATGAGACTGTGATGATGTGATTTATGAGGTGTCAGCTGTTAATATAAAGTACGCAATTGTACATTTGACTTACTCAAATTATCGTACAGATAATAGATATCCGCGAATTAAGATTTTTGAATCATTGAAGGATTTTCAATGTGAAATTGAGCAAGACCATAATGAATAGATTTAAGAAGTCCGTTAGGCGAAAGATAATACTAGTACATAATTGAACGAAGCTATAACTAGAGGGAGATATAACGTTAATGATAAAAAAAAGTAAAATAATACGTATTCCAATAATTTCGATCATCTCAGGTATAATATTAAGCTTGATTCAAGACCTAATTATTTATATGATTATGAATTTTAAAGCTATGCAACAAGCTTACATAGCGGATAATATATTCTGGATTTCAGGAACTTTAATCAGTATTGGCCTGATTATTTTCTTTGGGTTAACGTATATAAATGATATGACAAAAATGGAAATACTATATTCTGCATTGATTGTTGTGTTATATTACGTTTTATTTCTTATTGGGCAACAAATATTAAAATCCAGAGGGGGGGTTGTAGCTTCCTACCAAATGTTATATACACCATTATTTTTATATGAATTTGTTCATTCATTAATTGTTAAATTTATGAATATAACTATATGGATAGGTCTAGTGCCAAGTATTTTCAGTCCATTTATATTCATACTATTTGGTAGAGGAAAAGTTCAATAAAGTCATCTGATTAGGTGAAGCTGGATATCATTGAACATATGATTGTGCGTATGTGTCGATTTCCGTATTATCCTTCGCCTAACAAACGACTTTCAACATTAACTTTCTGCTTTTGCAGGTTCAATTTGTTGGTTTACATTTGGACATAGTGATAGTCAATCATTGGATGATTCGGATAAACGGGAATATTCTCGTGTCTATGGACTGGGATTGTTGCCTCTTGCCCACTGTCCCCATTATAATGAAGAGGGACGAGAAAGCTTTGATAATATGATGAAGGAAGAGAAAATTAGTGGTATTGCATTAGAGAATAATGTAGCACTAATTGAACTCGATGGAGAGTATCAGATCCTTAAGGCAGATCGTACGAAAAAGGCGTACCTACTGAAGAAGACAGTCGATGGTTTAATAAAGAAGGAATTGCCGGAGGGAATAATCTCTTTACCTAAATAATTTGACTTGGTTATAGCGACAGGCCGTTTCCGAAGGCAACTTCACCAACATACGATTTCCAATAATGCAATTCGCTAACCGAGTCAGGACAATTTATCATGAAAAAGAAAGGGCTGCCAATCTTGATTGGCAGCCTTTTTCTAATATAACAATATATATCACCTTTATCCAACAATATATAACGGCATAAATATGTCACTAATATCCTCTCCATCGAGATCAATCGGAACATTATAAGTTGCCAACCCGGTTTCATAATTCACATAGACTTGCCCTGTATACTTATCTACCATAACCCGATAGATATTCATGTCATAGATGTAGTATCCCAAAGTTTCTCCCATATAGGATAATGCATCAATATCCTGTTGAATCTGTTCCAATTCTCCATCAAAACGCGATGTATCCTCTTTGGAACTTTCAAGGTTTTCTCTCAAAGAAATATTAAATGCCTCCAAACTTTCATTTAATATAACTTTTGCTTTATCAAGCCCTTCTTCTGAAGACAGGCCCTCCGCCTTAGTCTCTTCAGTATTATATAGATATACGCTACTTTGAGTTCTTACTAGCGCTTTTGAATTGATTGCATCATCATTTTTATCAACAAATGAAAACTCCCAATCGGTATCTTGAAGAGCATCCGAAAGCGCATAATAAGTTATATCCTCTTTGTCAATAGACGTCATCCCTTCACCCAACGCCTCTATGGACATGTTCAAATCACTCTCCATAAATGTCGTCGGTACATATACCGTCGTCTCTTCTATGAATGCGGTGATACATCTGGACAATTCTCCATTAACAAAGATTGGGACATACGCTTCAGAAATCCCCTCTACTTTTTCCCCATCACTGAATTCAATAGAGTTATCACTTCCTGAGAATCCTGTCACTGTAAATCTTCCTTTGAATGAACCGAGATCTTGTCCTTCTTCATTTGCTTCCTGCGCATTCGCACACGCTGCTAATCCAATGATAAGGATAAGTGCTACTATTGGTTTAATACATTTCATCGTCATCCTCCCTTTCTCTACACTATATCAACAACTTATACCCTCAATTTCTGACACCTATTGATACATTTATTTTCAATTATCTATAGTATAGCACATTTGAAGTCTTTTTTATTCGGTCTCCTGAAGAACCAAGCGATGATTGAGAATTTTTTCTTTAATACCAAACCACAAGGCAATGCCTACAAGGGCTGTCACACCCTCTGATATAGTCATCGACCAGATAATCCCGTCTAATTGGAACAGCATATTCCCGATAATGATAATCGGTATGAATAAAAGCCCTCGTAAAATAGCCATCACTGTTGACTGTGTACCCACACCAAATGCTTGGAAAATGCCTGTAAAAATACCTGCTAAGGCTGCAAAACTTGTTGAACATACTTGCGCTAGTAGGATTCGCTGACCGATTTCAATCACTTGATTATCATTGGTGAATACACCCATGATTTGAGCTTTTAATGCAAAGATAATCAATGCAATACTAAGAATTATACCTGACATAATACCGATGGTTTTCTTAATAATCTCCATAAGTCTATCGTTGTTCTTAGCCGAATAGGCATAGGCAATAAGAGGAACAGAACCCATGGCAAAACTCATACTAACAGCATCCATCAGTTGAATAATACGTTGTGCAATTCCTAGGCTGGCAACAGCACTGTCGCCATATAACATGGAATAGTTGTTATAGAGTAAGGATATGACCACCATAAAAGCATCAAAAAGAAAGGATGCTACCCCAACTTTAAGAATTGTAATATAAATTTCTTTTGTCGGTTTAAAATACTTGATGGAGAGATTTTGAACGGTACTTTTTTTCTGTAAATAGTATATGTACCATACCATTGAAGCCACATTTCCTAAAACAGTGGCAACAGCAGCACCAACAATACCCATATGCAAGATAAAAATAAAGATAGGATCCAGTATAATGTTCAACACAACACCTAGAATCATTCCGGTCATGGAAGCCACGGAAGCCCCTTCAGCACGTACAGCTTCTTCTAGTGAAATGCTGCCGATTACAAATGGTGATGCTAAAATAAAGACGGATACATAGTTTTTCGTATGAACAAGAGCTTCCCCTTTAGCTCCTAGAAGTTCTAATATTGAGGACAGACCAATGTGGGATACTGCCATGCAAACAATACCTATGAATACGGATGACCATAAGTTTATGGAACTAACATACTTAATCCGTTCCATATTCTTCTCTCCTAACAATCGAGAAATATAAGTGCCCGATCCGGCTCCGAATAAGTGCCCCAACCCCATAAGGACAGTAGAAAAGGGAAGTGCCAGTGTCACCGATGCCATCATCGATGTGTTATTCAATCGTCCGATAAAATAAGCATCCGTTATATTATAAATAACAGTTGCTATAAAACTCAGTAACATAGGTAGTACCATGTGCAAAATTGCTCTTGATACGGGTGCTTTTTCCAAATAGTAAACAGATTCTTGGTTCATCGTTTCCATATGAAAACTCCTTTCGAATGCCCTTTTTATCACATAAATGCTCAAAAAAAGCGTAAAAAATAAAAGGTACCGACATCACGTCAACCGACAGTACCTTTATGGGTTAATTATCTCATGGGTTACATTCTCAATTGAGGGTATATAGACTCGTCTACTGACACCTTCGTATCACTTATCTCTTCATCTACCACTCACATCAGTCCATCAATAAAATCGATTAAACCGTCCCCCTCGTCTAGGGTCTTCACCTCCACCAAAAGGATTCCCTCTAACCATTCTAGGACCAAATCTACGTTGTACTTCTTCAAGATCTACTTGATCTTCCAAAACATGAATGATTTTCCCTAGATAGTCACTGAAGTTTTTTTGTTCATCCTCGTTTAGACACTCAAACACTTGGTCAAAGCTAAACTCTTCATCCCCTGCATCTTGTGTTGCCTCTAAGCCTTCCTTGGTTAAGCGAATAATTAACACACGACGGTCCTCTTCTGATTGGGTACGACTGATATAGCCTTTCTTCTCAAGCTTCGTCAGTAATTCCCCTAGAGATTGGGGACGCATTTCAAGAAGATAGGAAAGTTCTTTTTGACTAATCTCCGGCTTCATCTTCAGAATACTGAGAATTCGCCCTTGTCCCTTTCGGGTGTCTCCCATAGGACCAAAGTGTCTATGGTTTTGTTGGTGATATATGTGGAGCAACCACTCAACCCGCGTCAGCTGTTCTAGTAAATCAAATTTATTATCTTGCATAGATATACCTCCTGTCAAACAAATTAATAAGGTACCTTATGTTATAAGATTATAAAGGTACCTTTGTATTTTGTCAACCCATTTTGTAAGGTACCTTCTTTTTTTTATTAACTATCTTTTTCTCTCTTCTATTCATCAATGAATTGACAAATTCCTCAACTTCGTGTACTATAAATCTAATCATTAGGGTCGCAAAACTAAGTTTCCCTAAATTCCCATACACGATATTAGTTTTGATACCTTACCCATCGCTATGACACTCTATCCAAGGAGCTTCTTTGATATGAATAATCCAATTTGATCCCTACGAATTTAATGACAGAACACTACTTATTGAAACGAATGATACGTTAAGGTATCTTGTCGTTTTATTTACTGTACAAATTCGGAGGTACTCAAATTGAATAATAAAAGAAATGTGTATTTAATGTACACAATTGTTTTTTTGCAAGGTTTTGTTTTTTATGGTCCTGTAGCGACTCTATTTAGACAAGCTAGAGGACTTGCTATGAGTGACATTTTCATTATAGAATCTATCTCATGGGCATTACTCATACTCCTCGAAGTACCATGGGGATGGATATCCGATAAATTCGGCTATAAAAAAACGTTAATTATTGTCAACACTCTGTTTTTCATATCCAAAATCGTTTTTTTTACAGCGCATTCCTTTGACTCTTTTTTACTTGAGCGTATTCTTGTTTCCGTCGTTTTATCCGGTCTATCCGGTTGCGATACAGCACTAATCTATGCTTCTGTTGAAAAGTCTGAAACCCAAAAAATATTTGGAAGATATAGCGCTTACCAAACACTCGGTTTCCTAATCGCCTCTGTCTTATCCACATTTATTGTGCCTATTTCCCTTGATTTGACTGCTTTTCTGACGATTTTCCCTTATGGACTATCTGTCATTATAACTTTCTTTCTCACTGAAGTCCCGGTCAATCATGAAGAAAGGCAAAGCATCATCGGTCATTTCAAATCCGCTTTTGAAGATAAAACCGTACTTCTCTTTGTCTTTTCAATTGCCTTAGTTATGGAAGTGGCCCAAGCCATCACTGTTTTCTTAAATCAAGCGCAATATATAAGAAGCGGTATCGATCCTAAGTATTATGGACTCATTATTGCCGGTATTCAGTGCGTTCGTTTAATGTCCGCACATGCTAGCAAAATCAGCAAAAAGTTAGGCAATATAAATGCGATTCGTTTATTAATAAGCCTCACCCTCGCTAGCTGTTTCCTTTTATTGGTGACGAAAAATCCTATATTAAGTGTCCTAGGCGTCATTATTATCGCACTAAGTGTATCTGTCATTGGCCCTATTGAACTTGATATAAAAAATAAATTAGTAAAGCACTCCAATCGTGCAACATTACTCTCAATCTATTCCATGGTCGGCGGTCTTCTTGCTTCCATAGGAAACATTTTTATAGGAAAGGCCACCGATTATTCCTTAGGTTATGGATTCCTCATCTGTATAGTTATGAGTGCTATTTCCCTCATTTTATTAGTATTTTATGCACGGCATCATACTGTATCCAAACCCACCAAATCGTAAAAAGAAGACCGTCCTATTCAACAATAGGGCGGTCTTCTTTTTACTTCTATTTATCTCTTCCTATATAAAAATCCAAAACTTGAATACTTCCACTTCCTATGTATTCAAAGTACAAAGGCACGGAACCTTTGCCTATAACAACTCTTTCCTTTGTCTTGGTCCAATCCGTAGCTTGATGAATCATCAACTTCCCTATGCTTTTACCATGCTCTTGTGTGGATACGAGCAATTCACCTTTTCCTATACTTCGATAGGTCACTTCAATGTACAAAATATTCTCCGTGATATCAATATATTTGTACCCAAACTTTGCTCCATTTGAAATATGAGAAATATAAACGGTGCCGTTCTCCTCGGTAATATATGGCAATCCATAGTGAAAGGCTATTTTTTCTTCGTCACCACCTAGATGACAGCAAATAGCTGCCGGATATGTCTCATCACACCTTAAAGCGCCTTGGTTGAGCCCACACGATGTCACGGGTACTTGTTCAATTCTACCGTCCGCATCAATCCGGATCGGTTCAGCACACCCTTGTCTACTGGAACTGATTCCATGAGTATGTCGATGGTAGAAGATATACCACTGATTGTTAAGACATACCATACCACCTTGATTATTGCCTATGTAATTTACCCTATCTTTATATTCGCGGCCATTCAATCCGATATCACCGTTGGACACAATAGTCCCTTGATATTCAAACCCTTTATCCGGATACTTACTCGTCGCATAACAAAGTTCATGAAATAAGATAGAGCAATAGACCAGATAATATGTCCCGTTTATTTTACGAATGGATGGGGCTTCAAAGTACTCATGTCCGACGAAAGATGTTCCTTCACTATAGTCTTCGCTTGGAAGAACAACAGAAGGTCCTTCAATCACAGTTTTCATATCCTTATCCAACTTGACAACACTGCATCCGGGAAGATCAACACCTTCATACCAACGAATACTCACAACCTTTGGGGTTGGGGCAAATCCAAAATACACATAGATTTCTCCGTCATCATTTATAACCGCCGGTGAAAATGGGTTATTCTCCCGCATTAGCGTACCGTTTGGATATTGCACGGTTCCGTAATACTTGTATTGTCCTGCCGGTGTGTCACATACAGCAACGGATATAACCCCTTTGCCATTGAGCTGATAATAAAGATAATATCGTCCATCCGGTCCTTTACATACATCGGGAGAAAATAAAGGACTAGCTCCTGTCACATTCATCGGGTCCTGATTTCTTCTATAAATGATGCCTTCATATCGCCAATCACCTAAATCATCAACAGGCGCCGAATAGCAAACATAATCTAATAAGCAGTAATCTTCGCCATTGGCTTTATCATGTGATCCATATACATAAACCCGATTATCAAACACATAAGGTTCATTATCCGGAACATATTCATGCAATGGTAAAAAAGGATTATACGCTTGCTTTTCCATCCTTATTTTATCCTCCTATAGCTATAAACTCGTTTATTCTTTTTCAAATTCCCATGAAGCCAATCGGTAGCCGTCTCCATAAAACACAAAATACAAATCATGTATGCCTGTTATTGTTGTATTGTCCATCTTCCCAACACTATAACCGTTATCCTCAACCAGCGCTTCATTAATTTCAATGTACCCGATAGCTTCACTTTCGGGATCATCTATACATATTTTAACACATCCGTCAATATCTTCCTCCATATGCTGAACCTTTACCTTCAAGGTTAATTCGCCGGATTTCTTACCAAAATCGACACCGCGAACGCAGCTGTAATCGCCTGTTTGTATGTCCCCCAAGCTGACTATATTCCTACCGTCCGTTGACGTCATTTTTTCTTCGTATGCAATCATACCGCTATTATTTGCCATCGTCAAAAACGAAACTTCTTGGTAAGGATTAAAGGGCTTCAACTGTTCAACCCCTTTTTTATCCATCTTGATAGATTCAATACTTCCATCTTCCAAAAACCGGATATCCGAGATATTCGTGCTTCTATAACCCCCTTTTAATCCCATGGATGCCTGTAGCAAAAAGGCATGATAGAGAAGATAGTCTTTCCCCTTAAAGCTGGTTATACAGTGGTGGTTATTCCCATAAACCCCAAAGAAGACACCCGGATTTTTTGCAATGCTCTTTTGATAGGTAAAGGGACCCATCGGATGATCGCTCGTCATATATGAAATCTCCGCTATTTCCGGTACGATTTCAGCTGTTGCTCCCTCACGCGATGACCAGTTCGTACAATAAGAATAATAGTAGGTATCACCATGCTTGTTAATCCCTGAATCTTCAAAAAAATACGGTGCCTGAATCGTCACAGCCTCACTGGCGGTACTCGTCATATCCTCTCCTAGTTGCATCACACGGGCGGTATCCGGCATCGCTTCTTTCCCTTCCGGTACACCTCCGCCAAAGTATATATAAGATATCCCATCATCATCTGTAAACACCGCAGGATCAAACAACCATGCAACCTCTTGACATCCCGGTGTTTCCTTTGTAATCATCGGTTCTCCAAGTGGATCTATAAAAGGACCTGCCGGATCATCTGCTACGAGTACACCAATGGACGCTGCTGAATTGGCAAAGTAAAGGAAGAATTTATCCTCTCCATCAATCACTTTGTGAATCGCAGCCGGTGCCCATGAATTTCTTGCCCATGTGGTAACACCCTTTATTCCTCCAATATGAATTTCACCATGATCTGTCCAATTGACCAAGTCTTCTGATGAAATCACTCTAAGGCTATTCACCTTTGAATAATTGTTTTGAATAACATTGCCGTCTCCATCCTTCATTAGAATATCTTGAGTCATATAGACATAGAGACGGTCTTTATATTCAATCCCATATGGATCTGCACCAAAAGCCTGTGTTATCAAAGGATTCCCTGCTTCATCCGACTTATAGGACGGCTTGATACTTAACTGTTCAAAGATCTCTTTCCACTTCATTTTCATTGTTTCTTCCATGTTATTTTCTTCCTTTATCGTTGTCTTTTCTATTTGTTCTGCGTCATCTATTTTAGTTACTTCTTCTGTCCTATCACGTTTGTCTGCCGCTGTATTCGTTCTGTCCCCTTTTTGTAAAATAAAGACCGTCCCTACTATAACCCCAAGGATAACAATAATCCCTATCCTTAACCACTTACTTGTTTTCAGCTTTTTGGGCTTCACTGCATCACTTCCCTTGTCCTATAATTCTTTGATAGCATTCCTTCGGTTCTCCATTCCTATCAAATAATAATGGCCAGTTTTTGCGATCTCTTACCGGGAAATAATTCAACCATGAATACGCATCACTGACCCCCCAAAAGGTTACACTTGTTATTGTCGACTCAAATGATTTAAAGGTTTTAAACAACGCTTCATAATAGTCATTTTGCTTCTCTATTAATGCCTCATCCGGATATTCCAGATTGGTCTTATCCTCAAATCGAAAGACGGATACATCCAACTCCGTGATATGAATCTCCAACCCTAACGCACTATATTGTTCAAGAGATTCTTTGATGGTTTCTATACTCGGTGTATAAATATTCAAGTGCCCTTGTAATCCAATCCCATGAATAGGAACGCCTTTTGCTTGTAACCCTTTCACAAGCTGTATAATCTTATCACGCTTGGCCGGTACAAAAGCATTATAATCATTATAGAAAAGACGCGCATTCGGTGCATAACGGTGAGCCATTCTAAAAGCTGTCGCTATAAACTCTTCTCCGCAAATTTCCAGCCATTGGGATTGTCTTAATAGCTCTGTTCCATGATCTTCAATAGCCTCATTCACAACATCCCATACGTCTATAACATCTTGATAACGATTCATAATCTTTTCCATATGTCTATCTAAGCGCTCGTAGACCAGTTCTTTTGTTGCCGTCTCTCCGTCTTTATCCGTAAAAAGCCAATCGCTTGTTTGATTGTGCCATACTAACGTATGACCTCTCATGGCCAGTTTATTTTCTCTTGCATAATCAGCCATTCGATCTGCATCCTCAAAATGATATGCGTCTTCCCTCGGATGAATCACTCCAAATTTCATTTCGTTTTCGCATGTTATACTATTGAATTCCTCTTTGATGAGCTCCCCATAAGCTTTTAAACTCATTGGTGATACGGCTGTTCCTATGCGAAAATAGTCTATGTAATAATCTTTTATTCCTCTCATATGAAAAGGAACCTCTCTTTCTGTCATTATTCATTACTTCCTTCATCTCTATTAAAATTCCGCTCTTCTTTGATGCCTATAGTTGTCATCCTAGTATAGAGGCACTGTCGGATCATTTATTGCTCCGTAAAAAGCCCGTTTTGGATTTAAATCCTTATCAAAAAGTAGCGGATAACTAGGTTCGTCCTTATGATTCAACCATGAACGATCATCTGATAATCCCCAGAACGTAACTGACGTTATGTTGGCTTGATCGTTTTTCTTTAATGTTCTAAATAGTGTCATAACCTTTCGATATCTGGTTGCCAATTTTTCTTGACTTTCCGAATCATTTTCAGGCACATCCACATCGAGTTCTGTTATTTGAATCTCTAAACCTATGTCTGCATAGTGCTGTATAGCATATTGATAGTCCAGTGTTGTCGGAGAATCTAGTTGGATGTGACTTTGCATTCCTATTCCATCAACCAAGTTTTTTTCTTTCAACGGTTCTAATAAATTTATGATATTAAACATTTTTGCTTTATCATAAGTTCCATAATCATTATAAAAAAGTTTTTGATCCGCACCCACATATTTTTTTGCAAAGGTAAATGCCAACTCAATATAATCCTCACCGATGACGTCATACCATAAATTATCCGTTGTTCTTATGCCTCTTTCCTGACCATCCCCGGGATTAATGGCTTCATTCACAACATCCCATGCCGTAATAACCCCCGGATAATTTGTATTGGCATAGGTCATAACGGCTTCAATGTAATGATCCATACGCTGTATCATTGTATCGCGATCAACCAAAGGCGCTGACTCGGACGTATCATAATTAACGGTAAACAACCATTTCGGCGTTTGAGAATGCCATACAAGTGTATGCCCTCGCATCTTCATCCCCTGTTCAAGAGCATAGCTTAATACTGCATCGGCACGTTTATAGTCAATAACCGGCGTCACTTCGTCACCTTTCTCTATTGTTAGCTCATGGTTCAATAAGAAGTCCGGCTTCATTTCATTTTCACATGTCATGCTTGTAAATTGCTGTGAAATCAATGCCATCCTGGATGTATCTGTAATATCCATTGCCGGTATTGCCACACCCATCAAAAAGTCGTCTTTATAGACTTCTGACAAACTATCCGGCTCCTTGTTCTCCTCTTGGACTTGCATCGCATCCGTCTCCTTGGCTTGAAGGGACTCGGCAGTTTCCGTTTCTTCCTTTAGAGCGCTTTCATCAGACATCTCTTCACCCATCTGATCGGCATCATGCTCCTGATAACTGTCTTGTGCCACATTTGTTCCGGTACATCCTGTGATTAAGCATAGAACAACACTTAGTATAGCGATTATATGTTTACCCTTCATCCTTATCTAGCTCCTTATCTCTAGGCTTATTACCGATTTGTCTTTTTTATGGCAAGAGAGTGTTAACACTCTCTTGCCATAGCTATATCTGACGTGAAGCTATTATTTATTAGCGTCGCTAATTAATGTTTCCCATAATCCCTTCACTTCTTCTATTTTTTCTGCTGGTGTCGCATCCAATCCATATAGTGAATAGGCTAAGTCACCAAAACTTGTTCCGTATACAAATGTCAAGTATTCCGGTATAACTTCCATAGTTCCGTCATACATCATGGTTAATGTTTCATCCACTGCACGTTCATCTCTGAATCTAGTATAATAAGTGTCTTTCCAGTTCTCTTCTTCATCTTCATAACCCGGTGTCGGTGCTGACCATAGATTATAAGCAAATGCAATCTTTTCAGCTGTTTCTTTATCGAATGAAGATGGCATAACGACAATGTTATCATTAAAGTATCCGTTATACGTTGTTGCTTTAGGACCTTTAGGACAAAGTACAAATCCCCAGTCATCTGACATATCATCCCATGAGCCGACTTTGTATTGTTCTCCATACGCCATTGCTACCTTTGCATCATGGAATGCATTAATAAACCAATCCCATTCAGCATCTTCCGGTTCAGGCATTTCATATCCTTTTTCTATCAAGGATTGGAACCACTGTGCGGCTTCCAAGAATTTAGGATCTTCTGTTCCGTTGAAGAATTTTCCACTATCATCTTTACCTATATATACTGCTGAATTCGATACAACTGCTCCACGCATAAAGTCCACGGAAAAGCTCGCTAAAGCATAGGTATCAATAACGCCATCATTATTTTTATCAATAGTCAACTTTTTACACAATTCTTCAAATTTATCCCATGTCCATTCCCCGCTAGCTTGTAAATCATAAGGAAGATTCGGATCTAAACCGGCTTCTTCAAACAAACGTTTGTTCCAGTATACCCCTAATTTAGGTTCCGCACGTCCCGCTGCTACACCATATACGGAATCCCCATAAGTCATTGTATTGACGACTTCTTGATTCCACTTACTATCTTTCAAATCTACATTATCCAATGTTGATAAGTCATATAGAAGACCGTTTGCAAGAGGTTGAGCAATCCAACTTGGTGACAAAATGAAAAGACTTGCCGCAGGATCTTCTGCCATCGTTGATGTTGTGAATAATTCTTGCATATCATCCCATCCACCAACAGATACTTGTTTCATTGTAAAATTGTATTTTTCCTGAATCATATCTCTGTATTCAAGGGTCGCTTCTTCTTTTGCTGTTGTGGGCGCTGCCGGTTCTTCTGATGACCACCAGTCACCGATAACAATTTCCATACCACCAAGGTCCATTGCCGGTTCTTCATCTTCTACTATGTCCTCGCTTGTATCTTCTACTTCAGACTGACCACCTTCACCTTGTGCCACATCATCCCCTGTTGTTCCCGGATCTGTTCCTGCTGCCTCTTCCGGCTTGTCATTACCACAAGCTGCCAAAGCAATACTCATGACTAGAATCATTACAACCGCTAATACTTTTCTTAACTTTTTCATAAAACCCTCCTAATTTCTTATTATATTGAGGTGATTAGCTTCTTATGCACATCACCTATTCTCTATAGAAAGTGATACCACTTACTATCTTATTAACAACTTCCACGATACCTTATACCTGAAAATTTCAGTTTCGATTACATCTTCAATCCTGTTTGGCTAATGCTTTCAACAAATCCCTTCTGTACAAATAAGTATAGAATCAATAAAGGGAAGACTGCCATAAGCATACCTGTTGACGTCAGCATGTGCCCATAAGCCACTGAAACTTTGGCTCCTGCTCCTTCTGTCGCCTGTAAGTGATCATTCATAAGTTGTGTGATCGCTGTTAATCGATTTGACAATAGTGTAATGTCCCCTAAGAACATTCTTGAATAGAAGGAATCCGTCCATTGCCATACAAAGGAAAACAGAAAACAAGACACTAGAATCGGCTTAGCGCCGGGTACCATAATTTTGACAAAGGTCTTTAATGTACCGCAGCCATCTACATAAGCCGCTTCTTCTAATTCTTTCGGTACATTTCTAAAATATTGGCGGATCAAAAAGATATACAATCCACTTTTAAGGCCCATTGTACCAAAACATAGCATCAAATAAGGCGCAATGGAGTTCTGTAAATTAATCGTACTTCCTGTAAGCAATTTAAATATCCCGAATATATCAAAAAATTTAAAATTCAAATATAAGGACGAACTAACGGTTTGGGGCGGTACAACAATAACTAAAATAACGCAGGCAAACCAGAATCGCTTAAACGGAAACTTGAATCGCGCAAAACCATATCCTACAAGGGTACATGCTATAATCTGTATGACACTGGTCAAAACAGATACCCATGCCGAGTTCCATGTTACTTTCCAATAATCAATTAAACTGGCCACCATTTTATAATTATTGGTAGAAAAATGTCTTGGTAATGCAATTACTGTCGGGTCATACAAATCGCCTTCACTCATAAAGCTCAGGGAGAGTTTATTCAATATCGGTTGCAAAATCATGAAGCATAGCCCGATAATCAGAACGGCTCTTAACAACACGGCCACTCTTTTTGTAAGAATCTTTTTGAGCAGATATCCTCCGCTTTTCTTATTCATTTCCAAAAATCGTTTTGTTCTACTTGGTTTTCTATTCATAGTAATATACCCACCTTGAAATGATCGTCGTTAATATGCCAAGAATTGCCAAAACAGCTGCAAAATAGATCCACGCCATCGCTGAACTGAAACCATAGTCCATCTTTGCAACCATGGTGTCACTAATTAATGTCATCATATCGCTGTCTGATCGTGTAAAGAAATCAATAACGGTATACACCACATTAACCAAAATAACGGGACTTACCATAGGAAGCGTAATTTTCCAAAAACCTTCCCATCCGGTACATCCTTCTATATACGCGGCTTCATACATACTTCTAGGTATGGTTTTGAGTGCTGATAAAAAGATAATAATCTGTATACCCGAGGCAATAACGATGTCATAGACACTATTGACTAAGGTAAACACTGTGTCAAATATTCCAAATCCAAACCCACTGCTTTTCATAACATCCTCCAAAACAGTAGTAATACTCGCTGTCGAGGATGCTTCTTTTATATAGTCTGCCATACCTGAAAGAAGACTGTTATCATATTCAAGACCTACAAGTACACCGGATGACAAAATAACCGGTAAGAAGAACACTGCACGGACAAGTCCCCTTCCTTTGAACTCTTGATTGATTAATAATGCCATGAAAAAACTGACAATCATAATCGCTGGTACCTGAATCCCCATCTTTGAAAGTTCTTCTACAAGCCATCTGTTATAGTCCGGATGGACAAATAGCGCTTTCTGATAGTTCGCAAGGCCAATCCATTCCATTTGAAATCCTTCATTCCCAATACCTATAAGAACGTTGGAGAAAGACATTCTTAAGGATTCCAATAACGGTAATATCATAAAAGCCACAAACCCTATAATAAAAGGCGATATGAATAAATATCCGGTCAGTGCATTCCTATGACGATTCCTTAACTTCAGTTTCTTAATCATTCGCTCCCACTCCTTTCATGACCCGATAGTCTCTTGCCGGAACGACCGTCTGACCGGTTTTATATTCTTTCATCCCATAATTCACATAAACTTTTGTTCCATCTTCGTAGGTTACGGCAAAGACACGATCGGCCACTTTCTCATGATGAACCATCTTTTGCCCAAAGGTATGTCCAAGGGCTTGATTATATGCACCATAAATATCTTCGATTTTCTCATGCCATCGCTCATAGTCAGCTCCGAAATACTTCGTATAGTCTGTCTCTTGCAACACATCAGCACTCGCTTTCATCAGTGTAAAATTAAGACCGGCTCCATTTTCCACGGATTTCAAAAGCTGCTGGTTAAAATCTTCCGAATCATTAAGAGGATATCCTGTATACACTAGCTTGTCATGTAAAGCCATTGTATAAAAAGGAATACTGTAATCAATGATATTAAAGGCTTCTCCTTCTAGATCCATGTCTGTAATCAGATCAATTTGGTCTAAAAGATATGTATTTCCGCCATATATTGCTATAGTCATATCCTTATCCTTTATTTCTTGAAGTGCCTCCTGATGCATAGCTGCTACGTCTTCCCTTGTTACAAGATGACTTGGGTTGTAGTCTGCGCTAAGTACATTTCCTGTATCGAGCAAACCGACACCTGTTCCTCCCTTTTTCTCAATAGCTTCCGCCAAATCCTTCAGGTAGCTTATACTAGCCTCCGGTTTTAGTAAGTAATGTACGTCATCTTCCTTATAGGTTCCGAAAGAGACGAAGGAGAAAGGCTTTAATTCAACAATTTCTCTACTAACGTACTTACTGACATCACGACTGACTGTCAAATCATCAAAAGCCTTGTGATTATACGCATATTGCGTGTAGCCATCCAAATACAATGTCGTTCCTAGTTCTTGACATGTCTTGATGAATCCTTCCAGTTCACGTTTACTCCCAAGTTCCTTAACTAAAGGAAACTTATGTTTATAGCTTTGATTTTCTCCTCCATTCATCCATCCTCTATAGCGAATGGATAACTGTTCAAAGTCGTCTTCTGACAATTCTTTGACCACTTCTTTTGCCTCGTTATAATCCGTTAATGCAAGGGGTGACAACTTAGGAATACCCAAAAACTGTTTCAAATCATCGACGGCTCCAAGCAAATCAATATTAATGGGTGTTCCTTCTTGAAGGGTTCGATTTAGATTGGGATTTTTTTGAACCAAGTAATCCCCATATGCACTTGCCATATCGCTATACTCCGTCGTCTCCAAGAAAATATATTTCTGTCGAACACTGCCTTCCGGCTTCTTGTCTTCATACACCATGACCGACTTATCTGTCTTGGCCGATACATCCATCGCATCTGAATTCAATGTAATATAGGAGGCATATCCGTAGTTATAACTATGAGAACGGTTACTCACATCCGCCTTTATGGATCCTAATGTTGCATGATCTTCAAGAACGCATAACATAGACCCTTCGTCTCTTCCGATTCCGAATGCAGGGAACACTGCTTTATTCTCTGATACTCTTTCCTCACGTTTAATCGCTTCATCCCATCCATATACATTGGTATAGTATGCACTTTGCTCATTCTTGCCATTATTAAATTCGATAATTGCCCCTGTTCCTTCCGGAACCATGACATACCCCTCTTGACTTGTATCGCCTGCACCTAGATAGGGAAGTACATGAACCTTTGTTAACGGATAGGTATCTTTCCATAACATTTTGTCGTAGGGTAACTCAACGGCCAATCCATCCTCTTCAAGGGTGTAGATTATCGCTACTTGAAAAATAGGTATGTCTTCTGTTTTTTGAATGCTATAAATTGATTTGTCATACTCAAACTCTTCGTCCGTGTAGGCAATATCTGTAAAAACTTGCTCTACTTTCTCCTTTATATACTCTTGCATCCCTTCTCTAAAAACATATACCGGCTCATCTTTTAAGTTCGGATACTGTTCTAATAGCTCCCCTTTATTATCATCACTTCGAAGTTTATCAATCTGATACTTCCGATAGTAATTTTCTATTTGTCGTTTTTGGCTCTTATCCATTCTCTCTAGATAAGGGTCCATCCTTGATGCCGGTATAGCCAAGGGGTAACGATATTCTCTTTGTGTATCTCCGACAGTATACGTTACTTCAATGTGGTTATCTTGAACATCAATCTCATAGGTTTTCTTCGCTATACTTAGCTCAAAGTTATCATAGGTGGAATAAATACCGTTATCTGAAGCATACTCAAGAAGCAAGGTAGATTGAAGGTATTTCAAACTTAACGGATCTGCTACCGGATCATTGGCTGCATCAACCGGATTCGAATACCATACATAGCCACTTCTCTTATCTGTAACGGTAAAATAAGAGGTCTCCTGATCTAACTCAAAAAGAAAGTTGTCATTTTCCAGACTGCATGCTACATCTTTTTGTTCAAAACCGATAATCGGAATGTTCCCTTTAATGATAGCTTCAGACTGACAACCACTGATCATTATAATTATCCATGCTAACAGCGCTATATGTTGTAGTTTTTTCATGTCACACCCCTATCTCATACATTCTAAACTGTATTTCTTTAAATAATGATATAAAATATGCGATTCCTTCACTAATGACACTGAAAAACAGTACGATAACAAATACAATCAGCATCATCCCTACCACTGTCACAATTAAGGTTAATAACGCTTTCCCTAATGAATAATCATGAATCATCATGGTTGCACTTACAATTAACATAAAGCACCAAATCTGAGATAAGCTGTATAAATAGAAGAATATATCCCCTTCTTGCTTCGTCATAAGATGGCTAATGAAAATCATAGGGAATTGAATCAGGACATAGGGTGTCAACGAATAGGCAATCCCCATATAGATATCCTTCAGTGTTCCCTTACCGTCGAACAATGTGGTTATTCCCCAATTAGCTAATGTCGCAAAGATAATCGGTAGCAAAATACCCAAAATCACCATGACAACATTCAAATCTTTGACTTCAACAAATAAGAAGCTTGTCATTTGCAATTGCCAAATCCCCGTCAATACAACAAAGAATACAATGGTATGTGCTGCTTTCATCGATCCTCTTTTTTCATGTTTCATATCCCACATACCATCTAGTGGATGAACGATGATATAAAAAGCATACAAAAACGAATTCAACTGATTCCTGTTTCTTAAGCTATATGCAGTCTCTTTCATATGCTGCTACCTCCCTTTTCACTCGTTTATACCCTTTTATTCCAAATGGTATTAAGATTAATAATCCAACACCTAGCATGATTTTCCCGATATTGGCTTCAATCCAATCTTTACGTTCAAGCATAAATGCCTTTGAATACAACTCGTCCTTATATTTCAATTTGAAATATTCCATCGCTTTTTCATAATCTTTCTGTCTAAGGTAAGACCGTCCTAGACCGATGTAAGCCATGTCATAATTTCCGTTATAGGTCAATACCTCACTCCAATAACCGGTTGCTTTGTCATAATCGCCCTCTTCATAAGACTTTAATGCCTTCGTAATCAACATCCCATATTCTGTTTGAACAAAATAACTAATGTATCCTGTTTTTTCATCTAGAACAAGTAGATCTTGGGCCATATGTTCCACAGCTACCGGGTACTGAAAATAGCCCTTACGATTACCCAGTCCACCAAATGCATAGAGCAGGTTTCCTTGGGAGTCGTAGCAGAATAAGCGTCCACGTACCTTATCTAGCGCATAATATAAGTCATTATCCAATACGGTAATATCCACCATACGGCTAGGTCCCGAGATTCCGGATACATTTGACCATATGAGCTCCCCTATAGGCGGCTCCGTGCCGTTCTTTACAAGAATATCCGCTCCTACTGCATTGAGTTTTCGTATCGGCTTGGCTTTATCTGATTTTAACTCATCCTCGTCAAATACCGATGTTGTACAGTAGATAAACCCTCTACTGTCTAAGGCCAGATTATTGTATTCCGTCGGAACAAACTGTTCCATTTGGGCCCGTTGTTCTTTGGTTGAAACAAGTTTCCACATATAATCGACCAAGTCAAATTTTACTTCATTGGCCCCCATATACCCTGCAAATTCACCATCCGGTTTGAATTGTACAAACCCTTTGTTATAGTTCTTCGCCAAAACAAACAGTCTACCGCCATCATCAACGACCACCTTCAATGGGAAAAAGTCAGAATCTGTATTAACTGTATTATCCTCCGGCCTTTCAAACACTTGAATTAAGTTTAATTCACTATTAAGATGAAGCACCCGCTGATTTTGTGTATCACATATATATAAATCTCCCTTTTCATCGACAAAAATATCATTAGGTGCTTCAAATGTATTCACCGTGTCATCTGTGACTACAAATTCGTCAATAATCGTCACCAGACTAAAGGTGCCCTCGTTATTTTCCAGAACAACAATCCGATTATTTCCTGTATCACAAACATATATAAATTCTCCCCGTACATACATGCTTTGTGCGTTTTTGAACGCTCCTATGCCGAAATCTTCACCGCTAATCTGGTCATAGACTCTATAGGTATCCGGTGATTCTCTTTCGTCATTCCAATAATCATAAAAGTAAGTATAGCCTCTTTCGTTTGCCAAAACAGGTATCTGACAATTGATCAGAACCATTATGGCTACGAAAAACAAACAACATATCTTCGTCTTTTTCATCCCAGTCTCCTCAATCTTTGATCCCTGAACTCGCCATTGTTTCCATAATATTACTTTGTGATATGATAAAGATAGCTACAGGTACAATCATCATTACTAGCGTTACTGCCGAACCGACACCTGCTCGCTTCACCCCTCCCAAAATAATCTGTTGTAAAGCATACGGCAACGTTTTCAATTCTTCTGAATAGATAAAATTGGACGCTTTTATATTCCATAGATATTGTACTGAGAAAATAATCAACGTTAACCATGCCGGCTTTACCATAGGCATAACGATGCGTGAAAAAATCGTCCACTCTTTGGCACCGTCTATTTTAGCTGCTTCTATAAGGGTATCCGGAATGCTTTCCATAAACTGTTTCATAAGAAATAGTCCCAGGGGTGATGCAAAGGAAGGAATAATAATCGCCCACATCGTATCAATTAAACCTACTTTTGATAGAATCAAATAGTTGGGAATTGCCGTTACATACCCATTAAACATCAATGCTGTCACAACAATTCCGAAGAACACTTTGCTTCCCGGAAACGTATACTTAGCCAGAACATATGCCCCCATAGAAGCAATTAACAAATGTCCCGCCGTTCCTACTGTCGTAATGAATACGGTATTGAAAAAGTATCGTGTAAAAGGTACCCATGATTTCCCCATAATAACAAACAAGTCCCTAAAATTATCTAATGTAGGGTTTTGCACGAATAATTTTGGCGGATACACAAAGATTTCATCTAACGGTTTAAAGGCACTGTTAATCGCATATACCATAGGAAATGCCATAAATGCAGCTACCACTAACAGCATAATGTAAATCCCCATATCTCCTGCTTTTGATCGGTTTGGCTTCCGTTTTTTTAATAGTTTACTTTTGCTCATTTTCTTCTCCCATCCGTTTTTTTACCTATGTAATGATTAAGGTGTCAAAACTATATAGTTGACCTTTCGCATACAATATATTGTTACGAAAGCTTCTACGTAATCTATATAGTGTATGCGAATTTAGGGAAACTTAGTTTTGACGCCCTAATCATGTAATGATTAGCCATTCTAAAAATTTGCCTTAACTTCCCACGCGTCTAAGCATACTTTGGATGGCTTTATTACATAGAATCATGGTCAAGAACAACAGGGTTGCAATGGCCGATGAATAGCCCATTTCAAATCGGATTGAACCATAATCAATTAAATGCGTCACTACAGTTCGGGTTGCATAATCCGTACTCGGAAATCCGGTTAATGCAATCGGTACATCAGCAACATTGAACGATTGGGTTATGGTCATTACTGCGCCGAACATTAACATCGGTTTCATATTCGGTAATGTAATATACCATAATTCCTGCCATCGGTTTTTGATTCCGTCGATTAAGCCGGCCTCATATTGAGAGCGGTCAATCCCCTGCAACCCTGCTACAAAGGATAAGAATCCTGCTCCCAAACTCATCCATAATGTAACAAGTATAACGACCTTCAACATATATTCCGGATTCGTGAGCCACAGCACCGGATCATTAATAATTCCAAGCTTAATAAGAAATGCATTGATATAACCATAGGCATCGCCCGAAAACATAATGGCCCATATTAAAAACACTTGCCCGGATATGGTCGGCGCATAAAAGATAACAACCGCTATCGCTCGAATATACCTCGGCAATTCATTGATCAGCCATGCAAACAAAAAGGCTGCCAGGTAGCCTATGGGACCTGCAATACCTGCAATCAGCAGTGTATTTTTCACCGCTATTAGAAACACATCATCTGCCAGTAACAGATTAATATAATTTTGGAGCCCAATATACTTAGGCGGCTCCAAAACATTAAAATAGGTAAAACTTAATACAATCGATGACAACACCGGGAAAATATAGAAAATAGTGAATAATATCGCATAAGGTGCTAAAAACAAATATAATGTTTTGGACCGTTTCATCTCAATCCATAACGCACGACGTTTTGCTTTTCTTTTTTCCAAGTAGTACTTAAGGAAAGAAGGCTTTTCTTTTTCTGCAACTTGCATTTGTCCTACTCTTGAATCTGACATATTATTTGACCTCCAATCCAAATTCTTCACGTTTTTTCTTGATTTCCTCATTAATAGTAATCACATAATCTAACAGCACTTCTCTCGCATCATCATGATCATTAATAACCTTACGTACTGCATTGGTAATATGTCGTGGTGTATAGTAACCTCCGGCTATTTCCATCTGTCCCACTGTCTGTTCACGTTGGGATTCTAAAACTTTCTGTTGGTCATTACTCCATGTTAGTCCTTCAAATGCTTCTAAATTCGCTGTTGCATATCTTGCAGACGCTCCCATAACACTTTCCATTTCCATACCAAATGTCCTTTGTGCATCGGCACTGACCCACCATTTCATAAAGGTCCATGCCTTCTGTTTATGCGCCTCATCTTCTTGATTGAGCATAATACAGTTGAGCCCTGCCGTATGTGTCGAACGATCCAAGCTTCCGTCTTCTTTCAAGGTTCCCGGTATCATGGTAAAATCCCATAGCCCTCGGATCTCCGGTGCAAATACAACTAAGGTGTTGTACATGCTGTAATCTTGAATACCGATCGGCATCTCACCGGATCTAAAACGGTTTGGAAAATCATAGGTCTTTGGCAACCCATATTGGTTGAAAAAGTCTGTATACGTTTCAAAAGCTGATATTCCTGCTCCACTGTCAAGCAGGGCTTCGGTTCCGTCCTCGTTGTAAAGCTTTCCGCCATTTTGATAATTCAATGCCAATAGACATGAAATATCCGGTGTTGCCACATTATTAACAATACGTTCTGTTGACGGGATGGCTACGGACAGATTCTCTTGCTGAATCGTTGGTAACATATTAATCAAATCATTCCATGTGTTAGGAACATCTAGCCCTAATTCTGCTAAGATATCTTTCCTATAGAATAAGACGTTAAAATTCTGTGTCTCCGGCAATGCATATAAACCATCTTCAAACCAATAGGATGCGTAGGCACTTTCATTGAAATTATTCAAGACATCCTTATAATCATCAAATTGTGTAAGGTCTTCTACTGCATTTCTCAAGGCATAGTTGACAGGTTCCGGTTGTGCCATGGATACAACCACATCCGGTCCTTTTCCCGCAATAACTGCATTCAATACTGTACCCGCTTCAACAAGCTTCAAGTTCACCGGTATACCTGAGTTCGGTGTGAAATCTTCATCAATCATAGATTTGAGTATCGATGATTGATCACGACCGGTTAGTATCCATACTTCAACGACTTCATCATCGTCATACACATTACCGAATGTATTATAGTCATTTACAAAGGAAGCAATAAAGGACCGTGTTTCATGAATGGCCTTTGACATAAAGTTCGTCTTCACCGGGTCGGGATTTACATCCGTACCTGTAATCGTAATCAAATCGATATCCAACGGTGCCTCACTTAATGTTCGGGTTGATGTACCTAAGGCACTAATGTTATCTTTAAAATTCGAAAAGGATTTGGCAATATCGTCCGGATCTTCTACAAACCGTTCCAATTGCTCGGCTAAGGTTTGCGTCGCTGCTATTTGGCTCGCTTTCTGCCCTGCATAGGCAACGGCCCGATCGACTAAACGATACAAACGCTTACTTTCCATATCCATCGCTTGAATAACTTCCGGATAGACTTTATCAATCTGATAGTCTCGATGCGCATCCGGCGTTGCACCTGTGAGCACTAAGATTTTTCGGTAAACGGTATTTAACTGATAGACACTATCTTCCATATCGTTCACAATGCTTCCCAATTCACCTAGTGTCACTTCCATGCGAAGATTATGGGTTCCCTTTGTCAAATATATATTATAGGGATTCCCGTCCTTATCCGAAGGAACAACACTATTCCAGTCATTACCGTATGGAAATTGAAGGGCCGATAATTCGGTAAAAGGAATCTCCCCGTCAATATAAACCATCCGATTGGAAACAAATCCTCTTGAATAATTTTGTCTTGCTTTGAAAGCGAGATTATAAAACCCATCTGCCGGAACGGTGAATTCCCACTCAATCCATTGCCCCGGAACTCGCCAAGCGTTACCGCCAATCATATTCAGTACAATTTCATTGATGCTATAAGGTTCTGTATTTGGTGCCGATCGATCATAGCTCGGATAGAGCGATGGCGATGAACGATACGTTGATGCCTCTCCTTGAATGACCTGCTTATACTCACCGGCCACTTCATCGACACTTCCTTGCTTAAGCTGCTCTTTATTTTTTGCAATATATGTTTCATAGGATTCCGGTGCTTTTACTGCTTTTAATAGAATCTTCCTTAAGAGCATAGGCTCGGTTGTTGCTTCAAGAGCAATCGTGTTCTCTCCCTCTTCAAAATAGAAGCGGTAAGGCTCTGTATAATACCCCAAATTATCTTTAAGATAAGCCCCCATCCAAATAGGCTCATCCACCTGCCTTGCTCGAATTTCATTCCCTTGGTTATCAAAGGTTGATTCCCCTTTATCCTTCCAGGCTCTTGTAAACATCAATACATCTGCCCCGACAAAAGGTACTTCCCCATTAATGTAAAACTTACGCTCAATATCTGCCCCTCTCGATGACGGTGCATAGTAGTCTAAATAAACTTCATACATACCGGCTTTCGGAATCTGAACCTTCCACTCAACATTACTGTTTTCTGAACAATAGACGGCATTTTCTTCTTCGGATACATAGACCGCCTCTTCTCCCTTTTCCAGAACACTATAGTCAGTAACGTTAACTGCTATATCCTTCTGCGCTAAATGTGCCTCATTATGATTGTCCAAGTATACGCCATAGGTATTCTCACGACTTAATCCCTCAATTCTTTCATCAATGTTCCCAGCGTCATCATATTTATAATGAAAATCGCTCGTTTTCGGTCTTAGATAAATAAAACCTATGATGACAAGTATGACGCCTGCTACAATTGCCACTTTTCTTGTATTCATCTTCCTTCTCCTTTTGCTAAAGCTATCTGATTAAGAAAAATCTGTATACTCTCCACCAACTAACTTGTTGTACTGACAATATGGTAACCGTCATCGACTCGTATAAACCTAGATTCAGGAAAATATTGCATAATTTTTTTTTGATTTCCGACCATTTTTTGTACCCCCTTATATGCTTAGTTAATAATATATAGGTTTGCATTCTTATTTTCAATGATATATAATTACAATAAATTGACTTATTATTATATTAAGGAGGCACCTATGTACATTCATCATATCAGCATTAACAGTGTTCATAATGGCGATTTTGTTTACGAAAAAAAAGCAGGTACCATTGATTACCTACTACTCTATCCCAAGACCCACAGTATGTTTGTTATCGATGGAAAGCCTTATACGGTAAAGGATCCATCTATTATACTTTTCAGTAGTCTAACACCGTTCAAGTACTTCTCCAGTAGCAATACTTATATTGATGACTACCTTCACTTCCATGTTGATGACGACGCTGAATTTAAACGTCTATTGACTTTTCCTTTGAATACTCCCATAAAGATATCTAATAATAAGTGGATTTCTGAAATTATGGAAACGATTTACTACGAAAATAACAACTCCACCAAATTTTCAAGCAATATAAACAAATATTTGGTTTATATGCTGATGTTGCGTATTGCCGAGCAGTGGGAACAGCTACAGCAAGCCGATGAAGTCAATGTCCACTATGAAGAACTCCTTGATATTCGGAATCAAATCTTTAACCATCCGGAGAAGCATTGGCAAATTAATGATCTTGCCAATATGATTCATCTGTCTCCGGCTTACTTCCAAGTGTTATATAAACAAACCTTCGGAACAACCTGTATTTCAGATGTGATTAGTGCCAGAATCACTCTCTCAAAGGAGTTACTTTCAGCAACAGATACCCCTGTCAATGAGATTGCCTCTCAACTTGGATATAACCAAGTCTATCATTTTATTCGTCAATTCAAAAAAAATACCGGGCTTACACCCGGCAATTATCGCAAACGAACGTGACTATTGAATTATAATCTACTACAATGCTATACGCTCTTAATCTTATAGCGCTCTTTTTACTTAGATGGTCTCCTCTGTAAAGGTATCCATAAGTTTAAAATCAGAGAATTTGGACATGCCTCCTACCGTCTT
Organism: Vallitaleaceae bacterium; assembly: GCA_965140555.1. GTDB lineage: Bacteria > Bacillota > Clostridia > Lachnospirales > Vallitaleaceae > UBA1351. Next base: position 1,439,222 of record OZ223259.1, read on the forward strand.
TGTTGAATACATAAACAAACCTACTCGACATCCTGTAAAATGATCTAATGTAAATTGGTGTTTGATATCAGATGCTAATTCTTGCCACTGATCGCCATCAAAGAATGCATAGCTTAGTACGTCCTTCATCTTCTCAAAATCACCGCGCAAGCGCAGACGTACTTGACTTCCTGCAAACGGCACCTTCGCATAGACATACGCTGTATCTGTCCCTGCTTCTTTGCCTATAACTGTCACATAATAGTTATCCTCATCCTTTGTTAACCCCACAAAGCTATATCTTCCTTGAAAAGCTGTTAATCCGGTATAGTCCCCATTATTAAGTGCTGTACCGTCTATGGTCACTTCCGCTTCTGTTAAGGGATATATACATCGTTGGGTCAGGCAATTCTTCGCCTGTGTTATATTAGAAACAATGCTTTCAGAGGTTATCATGAGTGCATGGTCCTCTATTCGAATAGCCTCCATATCCGGATTATGATTCCATTGCCATTGAGGCTTCAACTGATATCGGCCTTCTGCATCCGGTTCATAGTCAAACGTATCACTTATAAATAACGGTTCATAGGTGTAGTCTCTTCCTTTGGGTAAATGCGCTATTTCCTCAGGCATCTTCTTGTTTACACCAAACACGGGAAAGCCATCCTCGAAGGTCACCGGTACCAACACAGGAACTCTTCCAACTGCTCCGCTATCTTGAAACATAATAGAGAACCAATGTCCCTCCGGTGTATCCACAATACCGCCTTGGGCTACACCCATATTGCAATACCCTAAGTCATCATCAAAAACATCTTTGCCCTTAAATGTACCGTCTATGGACGACGACCTATAACAAGCTTCTACTCGACGCTTTGTTCCGTCCGCTAACCAATGAATCATAAAGACATAGTAATAGCCATTTATTTTATAGATATGGGTTCCTTCATATCCAAGAATAACATTACCTTTATCTTCAATAATCATCCGGTGTCGTCCGTTTGGTTTCGGTCCTTTTAAGTCTTTATCAAGCTCCGTCAAATAGATTTGTCGATTACCATAGACAATATAGACACTGTCATCATCATCAAATAACAGGGAACTATCATGGTAGAACCCTTCAATCGTCGATACCTTCCATGGTCCTTCAATGGATTCGGCTCGGAATAAATAGGTTTTCTTGGTATCATTGGCCGAAAAACAGATATAAAACTGACCTTTATGATACCTGAATGTAGGTGCCCACATTCCTTTCCCATAGATATTGGCACCTTCTTCCAAATGATGTGCCGGTAAATCTTCCAGTTTTTCATATACATGGCTTGCTATTTCCCAATGAACTAAATCATAGGATTTAAGAATGGTCGCTCCCGGCATAAAATGCATCGTTGTAGTGACCATATAGTAACAGTCCTCAACCCGAATCACATCCGGATCAGGAAAATCTTGTCTGAAAATCATTTGTTTTTCCATATCTTCCCCCTAATACTTTATCTTATTCATAACAGAACAATTCATTTATTTAACAAAGGATATCGCCATTCCATCATACCCATTTCCACTTATATTCGGGATAATTGTTGTAATGACGTCTTCTCTTTTTGAAAGCATTGTATTATATGCCTGAACACCTTTAACTTTCTCATCCGATGAATTCTCATCCAGTACTTGTCCGTCACGGATTACATTATCGGCTATGATAAGTGTTCCGGGGTGAGCATGTTTCATTGCCCATTCAAAATATTCTATATAAGAAGGTTTATGTGCATCCATAAAGATTAAATCAAATGGCTCCACTTCTTCTTTACCAAGATCATCTAAAACACTCAGTGCTTCTCCGACTCGTATCGTAACACGGTTCTCTAATCCGGCACGACTAACATTCTCCTTAGCAACAGTAGCATAGTCCGGATCAAGCTCTATCGATATCAACGCACCTGTTTCAGGTAAACTACGTGCTAACCAAATTGTACTATATCCTCCTAATGTTCCTATTTCTAAAATTCTAGTCGCATTCGCAAGATTTGCAAGCAATGTCAAAAACTTCCCTTGATTAGGAAATATACTATGCTGTGGCATATTCGCTGCAGTTAATGATTCTTTCACAGACGATAGCACTTGGTCCTCATTAGCGAACAAGTTACCAATATAATGCTCCACTTCCATAAAATCATTCATATTCATTTGTCGTTGCCCCTTTCATGTCTTTCACCCATTGAATCGGTGTGCACCGTTGATGTCGTCAAAATACACCCCTATTATACATCGAATACTTATAAATTTGAAGACCGACTTTTCCCGTTGAATCCTAACGCCAGACATAAGTCATTAAAAGATACACTATCGTTCTATAACCCCCACATCAACAAGGACAAAGCCTTTTTCTTGATCTTCGTCACGCATCTGAAACCTTACTTGATGGGTCTTTCCGTCTTTAAACGGATTATCGACTACCGTTACGATAACATTGCTCCAAGCATCTTTCTTGTAACCTTCAATCTGTGTGACACATGTATCATCAACATAGATCTCTAAAGTACCATATGTCACTTTATTAAATTGTTGGTGGGCAATAATCATTTCATCAAAGGCCATGTTCATAACGATACCTTTGCCTACTCCTTGACCTTTTACCAAGCCTTCTTTATAGGTAAAACAGTTGATTGGTTCTTTTGTAAACCCTCCCAGATCCTCTACGATTTCTGAGTCAACATCAACCGTATAAAGATCCTCATAACTTTTCTCAAATAGCTGCTCGGACGGAATATCTATTTCCTCATCGGCATTCATCGCCGATACCTGTTGAAAATAATAGTCGAAAAAATCAGCAATTAATTTGTGTCCTTGATTATCAGGATGAAGGCCATCTTTTCCGTAGTCTTCTTTAAAGACCATGTTGCCTGCTTCTATTTCAGGAAATATTGCATCTTTAACACTAATCATCGGCAGTTGATAGTATTCGCCCACTTTTTGCATATGCGCTTGAGCATTATGCCCCTTTTCAAAAACTGTAAACATAAGAATAACTGCCGGCTGACTGTCACTCTTTAGTATTCGCCTAACCAAACTTTCATAGATATATTGGTTTAGAGGTTTTCCTTCATCATTAACGGCAAATTCCACTACCACCACATCCGGCTCATAGGATAATACATCTTTATCCACTCGAACCATTCCGAAGGTCGAAGGCGTACCTGCAACCCCTGCATTCACATAGTGTACATTATCTCCTGTTCCAAACCTATCTTTGAAAATTTCATAGGATAAATAGGCATAGCAATTCGTTTCACTTGGTGATGCATTTCCTCCTTGGGTAATAGAGCCCCCTAGGTACGCAAGGGTCACTTGTTCTCCTGATTGAGCCTTTTTTATCGCTTTGAGCATACGATGATTATTCCCTATTTGCAACAACGACCTTGCTACCATACCATCATAATCTATGGCTTGTTTTGGCTCTTGTATGTCTTCCTTATCTAATATCTCTTCCACGTCTACATCCTCCCCTTTACTTACATTTTCGGTGCCTTCACTCACGTCTTCTCCCATCCCTTCTTCTATACTCCTTTTCTCTTGTTCCCTTTCATGTTGATTGCTTTGCCTCTGACCATTTATATCATGACATCCCCCAAGTATAAATAGACTTAATGCAATCATTCCCACACAATACATTTTTTGCTTCCCCTTCATTGTTACTCCTTCCTCTTCACTTTAATTTTATTCATGAAAAGGTCGTTCCAAATCATATGCAATCCCAATTGCACCGGGCCCTACATGGGTACCGATTACCGGTCCGATGTCAAGAACCAGCACTTCAACCCCTAGTTCCTCTTGAAGTTGCTTTGCTAAAGAAAGACCTTCTTCATATGCCTCAATATGATGCACCACAACATGTTTAAGACCATACTCTTTTATGTCATCTAATGCAATCTGCAATAACGTTTTGACCGCCTTCTTTTTGGTTCGTATCTTTTGAAGGACTTCTGTTCGTCCGTCCTTGACCGTAAGAATCGGTAACAGTTGCATAATATTACCAAGTACCGCTTGGGCACCACCAATACGTCCGCCCATTTTCAGATAGTCCAAGGTCTCAGGTAAAAAAATAAACCGGCTTTGATGTACATAGGCTCGCATAGCCTGTGCAATAGCTTCTATCGGTTTCCCTTGCTCTGCCAACTCGGCACCATAGAGCACGCAAAATCCTAATTGCATACAATTGGTTTTAGAATCAACAAGCTCAATCTTTGCCTTTGGGTATTTCTCTAAAAGTTCTCCCTTAATCATACTCGCTGTTTGGTAGGCTCCACTCATTTCTGATGACAGGAATGTAGCAATGACATCGTCCCCTCCCGAGACAATAGCTTCAAACACCTCCATCATTTCTTCTAAACTAGGCTGCGCCGATTTAGGAAAACTGTTCCCCTGTGCCAAGCGCGCATAAAAAGATGCATTATCCGTTTCTGTCTCTACGAATATATCATCATCAATTAAAGCGCTCAATGACACTATCTCTATAGGATAGTCTCCAATTAGCGACTTTGGTAAATAAGATGTACTATCAGTAATCAATTTGATCATTTCAATGACTCCAATCTTTATGGGTTCTATGTTCGTTCTACCTCATCAAAGCACAGTTTTCTTCATTTTAATGATTTCTAACTGTGCTCAAAACTAAAGGACTTATATATATCATAACTTATTGTACTATATTTTTAAATTCTTAGCATTGACTATTTCATTTAGACGTGAATTTCCTCACAACACTGGGTACTTTTTCACTCTAGCACAGCCTTAATCCGTCGTACTCCAGAGGATGAACTCTGTTCTTTAACAATATGAAACTGTCCCAATTCAGACGTATTCTTGACATGGGGCCCTCCACAAATCTCCATAGAATAGCCTTTAATCTGATAAACTTTGACTTCCTCACTATATTTGGATTCAAAAATACCAATAGCGCCTCGTTCCTTTGCTTCATCAATGGACATCTCCAAACACTCCACCTCGACACCTCGATTAATCGCTTCATTGACAAAAGATTCAACCGCTCTTATCTCCTCTTCTGTCATTTTTCGATTCCACGAAAAATCAAATCGTAGTCTTTCAGCATTGATATGACTGCCTCTTTGGAATACCGACTCACCTAGTACCTTCCGCAAACCCGCATTCAATAAGTGTGTCGCCGTATGTAATTGAATACTGTTCTCATTTCTTTCTGCTAGGCCACCTTTAAACTTTCCGGCGCCTCCTCTTCTTGATTTTTCTTGATGCTCCTTATAACATAGGTTAAACCCAATTGTGTCCACTTTTTTATTCTGCTCTTCTGCCAGTTCAATCGTCAGCTCTAGGGGAAATCCATAGGTATCGTACAATTTGAAAGCTTCTTCACCGGTTAACGCTTCGTTTTGTCCCAAATCATCTAACATACGACCTGCCACCTTCAATCCGCTACTTAGTGTTTTATGAAATCTATCATATTCTTTCCCCAAAGCAGACTTAATATACCCCTGCATTTCTTCCAAATGTGGGTATGCCTCTTTATAACCATCAATAACGACATCTGCCAAATCCGGTAAAATATTATCCGAAATGCCATAATGTAATATGTTTCGAATAGCTCTGCGTATAAGACGCCTTAGAATATATCCTTGTTCTCCATTCGAGGGCACAATCTTCGCCGGATCTGCTAGTATAAAAACAGAAGCTCTAATATGTTCAACAATAACTCTATAGCGCTTTTTTGTCTTCTCACTATACGTTATACCGATTAATCGTTCTAGGGCATTAATAATGGGAAGAAACAAATCTGTTTCATAGACATTCTCAAGATTATTTGCAAAAAGCAGCAAACGTTCAAATCCAAGGCCGACATCAATATTTTTTTGCTCTAACTCTGTTAATGTTCCGTCTTTATCTTTATGGTAGGTCATAAACACGTTATTCCCAAGTTCCATATACTTTCCGCAGCTACAGGATGGGCCACAGTCCGGACCGCAATCCGGCAAATCATTAATATAAAACATCTCTGAATCCGGGCCACAGGGTCCTGTCTCACCTGCCGGTCCCCACCAATTCTCATCGTCCCCATAATAATAAATATGCTCTTTATTAACCCCTAGCTCAAGCCATGTTTGGGCTGCCTCTGTATCTTGCCCCACCTTTCCATTTCCTTTATAAACAGTCACTGCTATTTTCTCCTGAGATATCCCCAACTTTTCTGTAAGAAATGTATAACTCATCTCAATCGCTTCTCTCTTGAAATAGTCCCCTAAGGACCAATTACCCAACATTTCAAACACCGTTAAGTGACAGTCATCACCAACTTCGTCAATATCACCTGTTCGGACACAGCGTTGTACATTGACCAACCGCTTTCCTTCCGGATGTTTTTTACCTAATAAGTAAGGAATCAATGGTTGCATTCCGGCAGTTGTATATAACACACTTGCATCATGTTCCGGTATGAGGGATGCAGCGGCTGCAATTTTATGTCCTCTTTCTGTATAATAGTTTAAATAAAGTTCTCTTAATTCATTTGCCTTCATGCGCTTCTTCCTTTCCATAAAAAACTGATTGATTGTATGTGTTTATTTGGTACCTAGAGCACAAAAAAACCCTAAGCTATGACTAGCTTAGGGCGAATATACATCCGTGGTACCACCTAATTTCAGAGAAACTCTGCACTCTGCATGTACGGGTTATAAACCGATACACTCTCCTATGATAACGGTGGATTTCCGTTGAAGCCTACTATGATTTCGGTTCAAAGCTCCAAGACTGCTTCAATACACATACTGTAAAGGTTCGCACCAACCACCTTCTCTCTGAACACTATACTGTATCTACTCTTTCTCTTCGTCGCCTTTAGATTAATTTAAATTATCTTAACATCCACTTTTTAAGATGTCAACTATTATTATCCTTTCCATGGTTCAACTGTTTATTGATTTTCAATGGACATATCGAAACATGCAGCGACAATATGATTTACTTTTGGAGAAAAATGATTTAAGCGAATCTCGTTTTATTATTCTAATGTTTTTGTATCAAGCCTCGGAACATACCTTATCACCATCTGTCATTGCTGACAAACTAGTGTGCTGGCACGTTCGTATTTGAATTAATTATGCTGCATATTTTTTCATAGGCAAGGCGCTGGAATGAGGCGATGCGGTGGCATCGTCGATTGACAGCAACGATGTCCTATGGGAAAATAGGCAAATAATTAGTCTATTTATGAACGTGTCAGTACACTAGGCGCAACACGTGCAACCGTCAGTAAACTTATTAAAGGTATGGAATCAAAGTCATGGATTACAAAGCATTCTTCATCAGAAGATAAACGCGCCTTCTTGATATTCGTAACGCTCCACCCCACATTAAGAAAGATCAAATAAAAGGGGCACTGGCTTCATCTATTCAGTGACTCCCTCACTAATTCTTTTTCCATACGAATATCATCCGTCCAACTGTCCGGAATATAGGTGAACGCTTTAATTCTATGAAAGGCTGTATACCCCATCTTTTCATAAAAATGAATAGCTCGCTTGTTGGATTCAAACACGCCTAGTTCCATACGTTTTATCCCTAATTCCACGGCACGTTGTTCTATAAACCGAATGGCCTCTTGAGCTACTCCCGCGCCTTGATAAGACGCTTCTCCTATTATGATACTCAGCCACCCTGTCCTCGGTTCTTTTTTGATAACATGATTCGGATTAATATCTAATCCAACCTCACCAACCGGTTGATTCTCAACACATATCAAATAGGTCTCTTTTTGACCCTCCATGTGCTCAAACGCTTCTCTTAATTCTCTTGGCGTTTTATCCGGCATGGGTTTTTCATCAAAATTCACACCTATATAATACTTGAATCGAGGATCATTGTACCACGTTGCAAGTAACTCAAAAGCGTCTATATCCTCTGCCCTTACTTGTTTAAATTCCATCTTATGGGTCCTCCTTTTTATAAATCATTGCACTGCAACAATTATCGACTACCCTCATTATAGGCTATCCCAAAAAAAATGGAAAATGAAACATTTATTCAAATGCTCTTAATCTTTCGACAACAGATTCTTTATTTAATTGTCGCGTCATAAAAAATGCAATCGTCGCGCACATTCCAACCATAAATAGAAGAATAAGCAAAAAGTGTGCTCCAAATAGTATTGAATTGAACCCTGTAAACGAAGAGGAAGATGCTACTTTTACTGTAAGATAGCCTCCCACAACGAACATAATCCCTGCTGACATACTACAAAGCTTTAAACTATTTTTAAAAAGGAATCTCCAAAGTTGTTTTTTGGTCATGCCCACCGCCTGGAAAATGAGAATGCTCTTTTTCTGGGCAAGCACATCTGTAATCAGCGTATTCACCATATTCGATACTCCTATAATCCCCAACACTAGCGCCAAAAAGAGCCCTAAAATTGTAATAGCTGTTTTACGATGCATATAATAGCCTCTATCTTCATATCGGGAATCCATCTGCAATTGTGTATTATGTTCTTTCCTCAACAAATCGGTGATATCAGCTATCTGTTCCTCCTTAAAGTCATTCTTTGAAATAATCTGTATACTTGATATACGCTCATCATAATCGGGGTATATCGACTGAAAAAGGGTATCCGGCATTATAATATTACTATACCCGATGCTCCCTGTACTATAGTTATCCGATTTTTCTAGAACAGCCATTACGGTTAACTCTTTTGTTGTATACGTTCCGATGCTGTCATCATAAAAAGATAATGCCAAGACATCACCTTCATGAATCTTACTACTCGCATCAATTTGATGATCGGTTATATTCAAATAGTCCACATCCTGATATAAGATATAGCTGCCTGATTCAAATTTTTCAGCATCCAGATGTCCTTCCTTGAGACTTATATAAGTAGCTTCCTTTTCCAATCTTCGCGTTGGTAAACCACAGATTTTCAACTTTACATTCCCATTAGGTAATAAATGAACAAAATCATGACTTCCTTGCAAACGGGCAATCGCCTCAACTTCTTCTTTTAATTTCCCGTCCAGTTTAACTTCTGCCAAAAACCCCTCATACATTTTTTGAGAAGCAATTTCTATCAAGTCCGGCATCGTTTTTGCTTGGTATATTACATCCACCTTCTCAACAAAAGGCAATGCCTGTATAGCAGAAGGTAACTCCCTTGAAATCGGGTTATAGGGATCATCTAATTCCCAGAAAGTGCCTTTATGGGTAATTCGAACCTCTTCTTGATTGTATCGTTCAACCATCTTATCGACACGATATCCGAACGTCACATTACATACCGTCAAAAAAATCATACCACTCAATGCAAATGAAATAATAGTAAACACTTTATTTTTATGGCGTGGGCTAAAGCGAGCCGCTTCAACGGGCGAATAAGATGCTGCTTTGCGAAGTGTTCTATTGCAACTGATCCAAACCGTTAGCCAAGAAAATAAGATCGTAAACACTAAGACCAACCAAAGATTAGGTGCCTTATAGAAAAGATAGTACTCTGTCATTCGAAGGACCTCAGGAGCTAATAGCAGCCCCACCCCATATCCAATAAGAATCCCCCCAAAAATACCTATGCACGCCAAAAAACGTATTTGCTTCATATACATGGACCGAAGCTGTTTTTTTGTAGTTCCAATCGTTTTCATCATTCCAAACCATCGAACATCTGATGCCAAAGAAATAGAAAAAACATTATGAATCAAAAAATAACCACTCATCATAATCAGAAATATGAAGAAAAGCAAAGGTAGTGCTAGCATAAGTGAGTACACAAATTCCATATAGTGCCTTGTTTGACCAGAATGAGCATTGACTTGTTCTGCCAATTTCGACAATTCATCAAAAACATCGCTTTTTAACAAAAGGGGATTTAGATTGTTGAATTTAACATATATCAGATTCTGATCTTTAGATAATTCCGGATTATATGCGTCGATAAACCCTTGAGATGTATAGATTTCTTCATAGAAACTGCTAAGATTTACTAATGGGTTTTTATAGATTCCACACACTTCCATAGTTATTTCAGTCTCAATCTCTTTACCGTCTTGTAATACCACGACTACTAAAGGAAGTCTTTCCCCTAACTCTTGTATTTCCAACTTTTCTGCAAGGGAATCTGAAATCAGTATCTGTGTGTGTTCTTTCGGTAATTCTCCTTTATCCAAGGTAATATAGTTATGCGCATAGAATGCCTTATCCGGTGCAAACAATTCCGTCTGTATACCTGTAAACGCATCATTATGTAAGGATGATGTACTACATTTTCTCACATAATCCGCCCATGCAATCTGATCTTGTAATAAAACTTTTTCATAAGTCTCTTCACTACCAATTAGTGCTCCGTCTGCCCCAGGTCCCGGAGAGGCCAATGAAGATTCATGCATCGTTGTAAAGAAACTGAATCCTGCGGTTAATACAAAGGAAATTAAGACCGTCGTCAAAAAGATTGAGGTGACAATAATCCAATTACGCTTTCGATTGGCCTTCATGTTTTTTATTGCAAGTCTTTTTGTTATTTTCATATTATTATTCTCAAACACTGTTCTCCCTCCCCCTTATATGACAACCCGTCCGTCTTCAATTCGTACAATACGATCCGCAAGTTGAGCTATTTCATTGTTATGTGTAATCATAACCATTGTCTGATAAAATTCCCTGCTTGTCATTTTAAGGAGTCCCATTACTTCCAAACTGGTCTTACTATCTAGATTTCCTGTTGGTTCATCTGCAAGAATAATGGCAGGTTTGGCCGCCAATGCTCTCGCAATGGCAACGCGCTGTTGCTGACCACCCGATAGCTTATTGGGTAAATTGTTCAGTTTTTCTGTCAAACCTAACATCTGTACTATCTTATTAATATAGTCTTTATCCGGCTTATCCCCATCAAGTTCAATAGGAAGAACAATATTTTCATAAACGTTCAAAATCGGAACGAGATTATAGCTCTGAAAAATAAACCCAATATTTCTGCGCCTGAAAACAGTCAACTGATCGTCATTCATTTGGGATAGTTCCTTTTCCCTCACTTCCACACTTCCTGATGTCGGCGTATCCAATCCACCCAGCATGTGTAACAACGTGGATTTACCACTTCCGGATGTGCCTACAATAGCCACAAATTCTCCCTGTTCTATCGTTAAGGTAACCCCGTCTAATGCTTTTACACAATTTATATCCGTTCCATAATACTTTTTCAGCCCATCTGTTTTTAATATGCTCACTGTCAGCCCTCCTACTTTTGCATGATCTACTGTATTCACTCTATTGTACAAGGTAAATGTTACTCAAAAGTCTCAATTCAAAAAACAATTATCACATTTTTGATACATTCTCTTCTACTAAAAAAGACAGCTTTCAAAGCTATCTTTTATTTTTAAGGAATACTGAAAATGTTGAACCTTTTCCGATTTCTGATTTTACTTGAATGTATCCTCCTTGTTTGGAGATAATTTCACGGCATAGGTAAAGACCAACACCAATGCCACTAAATTCGTGCACTGCATCTTCTCTATAGAAACGTTTAAATATCTGGGCATAGTGTTTCTCTAGGATTCCCCTCCCGTTGTCAGCAATATCAATTTTTGTTACCGTTTCCCACTGTTCTACCGTCACGCATATTTGTCCTTCCGACGGCGTGTATTTGGTCGCATTATCTAAAATATTGAATATAGCTTCCGCTGTCCATTTTTTGTCATGAGGCACACGAATTGAGGCGTCACAGTCTACGATCACTTTAATTTTTTTCTCTTCTGCCATTCGCTCAATCCCTGAGAGTGCAAGCCCTAAGGTATCATAAATCGGTGCATCAGAAACCGCTAGGGTAATCACGCCGGTTTCTAGCCGTGACATTTTCACCATTGCCTGCATCAAAAAATCCAGCTTGTCTATTTGCGTTCCCATTAATTCATGAAACTCTTGTGCTTTCTCCGGACTAAGCTGTCGCTCCAATAGTGTCGCATTATACATTTTCAGATTTGTTACCGGAGTTTTTACTTGATGGGAGATATCCGAAATTGTTTCTTGTATTGCTTTCTTTTCTTCCCGAATCTCACGTTTACTATTTCGCATAATCTCGTATAAGCGCTGAAGCTTATGGTTGAATTTCCCCATTAAGGTTTCAGATTCCAGATCAAAACGCAAGACTTCTTTCTCACTTATCAGCTGATCCATACATACATTTAAAGAATCGGAAAATGCTCTCAACTTTCCTTTTATCATACGCATCAACACAATACCCAACAGAAGAACTAAGAGTGAGAATACTGTAGTCGCTCCAATAATAATCCGATTTTGAGTATTATAAAGCATAATACTATGGAAACAAACTACAAGGATAAAATAAACGGAACCGACTCCTATATAGATTCTTTTTACCGTCAAGATGTTTTTCACGCCTTATCACCTACCCATAGATACCCCATACTATACACTGTTTTGATATATTTCCTATCCCCTGTCTCGATCTTGTTTCTCAAGCGATTAATGTTAACCGTCAAAACATGTTCATCAACGAAATTCGCATCTACATCGTATAATTTCTCCATGAGCAGCTGCCGAGTAAGTAGTATTCCGGGATTATGTATAAAAACTTTTAGAATTTTATACTCTGTAGGCGTAATAACAATCGGTTCATCCTCTATGGTTACTGTCAACTTATCGAAATCTACTGCAAGATCCCCACAACGATATTGATTTTGGTTTGCCGATTTTCCTGATCGTTTCAAAACAGCAGCGACCTTTTTTCTTAGGATATTAATATTAAACGGTTTTGTAACATAATCATCTGCACCTAAATCAAAACCTTTCATGACATCTGCCTCCAAATCACGTGCAGTCAAAAAAATCACCGGAAGATCCTGTACTGCTCGTACCTGCCTGCACAGTTCAAAACCATCTCCATCGGGCAGATTTACATCCAGTATCATCAAATCACAGACTACATTCTTTATCGCTTCCAACGCCTCTGCCATCCCATGTACAGGAATAGCTTTGTATCCATCAAGTTCAAGGTTATAGCACAAACCTGAATTCAACATCACATCATCTTCCACCACAATAATTTGTCTCATTATATCCATCCTTTTTCTTCCAAACTAAGTCCATTATACCCATCTACGAATAGTTTTCATTCATTGTAATTATTATACCACGTATATCGTCCCTACAAAAAAAGCCTCATATATAAACCTTTCGGCTCATATATGAGACTCCCTTTTCATTTAATCCGCTGCTTATTCCTTTACGCCGCCAATAGATAACCCACTAACAAAATAGCGTTGTAAGAACGGATATAACGCAACAATCGGTAAACATGTTAGAATCGTTGCCGCCGAACGAACGGACGTTGTTGTTACTTGGTGCCCAGCTGCTCCTGTCTGGCTAGAAATATTCGCATCACCACTTAACTGGCTAACAGAAGATAACAATTTCATTAATTCATATTGCAAGGTTGTTAAGTCACTAGACATACGATTATAAAGCATCGTGTCAAACCATGAATTCCATTGAGCTACTGCAATAAATAACGCAATTGTAGCAAAAACGGGTTTACATAACGGTGCATAAATCTTAATGAAAATCGTAAGGTATCCTGCTCCGTCAATCTTTGCTGATTCCTCCAAACTATCTGACAAACCATTCATATACGTTCTTATAACCAGCATATTAAAGGCACTTAACATCCCCGGTACAATATATACCCAAAAGCTATTTGTAAGCCCTAATGTCTTATTCAACAAGAAAATCGGAATCAAACCACCATTAACATACATTGTTAATACAAAGAGAAATGAAATTGGTTTTGCAAAAATAAAATTCTTTCTGCTTAATACAAAGGATATCAATGCGGTTACAGATAATTGAAGCACTGTTCCGATCACTGTTCTAAGTACCGAGATATAAAGACCGGTCATCATGCTATCCTTTTTAAACACCGTTATGTAATTCGATAGTGTCCATTTCCTTGGCCATAAGTACACACCACCACGTAAGGAATCCATTGCGTCATTGAATGATATTGCCAATGTATTCAAAATAGGATACAAGGTAATAATTACCGCAAAGATAAGAATAATTCCTATAACCGATGAATAAATAATATCACCGATTTTAATTTTTTTTCTTTTTTTAACTTTTATTTTATTATAACTATTTGTCTGATCCATAACTTTCCTTTCTCTAAAACAAGCGTTCTTCACCAGCTGCTTTAGCTAAATGATTAGCAAGGAATATCAAAATAATACTGACAACACTTTTGAAAATACCGGCTGCTACCCCTAGTGAATAGTCTCCTTGACTAATTCCATATTTAAGTACATAAATGTCAATTGTTTGTGACACACTTTGAACTAATCCATTTCCAAGTAAATATTGAATCTCAAAACCGGCATTCAATACGTTACCTATATTTATAAGAAGTAGAATAAATATCGTTGGCTTAATTCCCGGTAAAGTAATATGAATCATTTTCTGTAATTTGCCGGCTCCGTCAATAGATGCTGCCTCATACAAATCAGGACTGATTGCGGTTATTGCCGCCAAATAGATAATACTATTCCATCCGGTTTCTTTCCAGACATTTGCAAAACCTACAATCCACCAAAAGAGCCCCTTATATGTAAAGAAATTAATCGGTTCCGGTAATATATGAAGCCATACCAAGATTTCATTCACAATCCCATGGTCTATGGATAATGCATCTTGCAAAATCCCACACACAATAATCATTGAAAGGAAGTGGGGTAGATAAGAAACCGTTTGAACGAATTTCTTTGGTGTCTTATGTATAACTTCATTTAGAATCAACGCAAATCCGATGGCAAAAATAAAGCTAAGAACGAGATTAATAATCCCCATTGCCAATGTATTACGAATTATTTTCAAAAAATCTGTATTATCTACAAATAGAAACTTGAATTTATCAAGCCCTACAAACTCCGAATGAAAAAATCCTTTTGCCGGTTTGTATTTTTGGAATGCCATCACCCATCCTACTAAAGGAAGATAATTAAATACAAGTATATAAATCACAAAAGGTATTGAAAGAAAAATAAGCTCTTTTTGTTTCTTTATTGTTGTCCAATTCAATTTTCTTTTTTGATTTGCTCCAGTCATTTTCACTACCAATCTTTCTATTGAAAAGCAGGTGTTAAAAACACCTGCTTAGTGTTTATGTATCTCTATTATGGTCTTACATCAACGCCTTGTACCAATTCAATACGTTGATAAACCGCCTCTTGGATTTCTGTAAAGAAATCTTCAGGTTTAACGTCTGAGTATGCATCCATATATGTTTCCCACTTTGCATCAAAGTCATCTGCAATAACTAATTGTGGCAAATATTCATGTTTTGTCTCTTCCATCCTTGTCCATGCAAGTCCACCTGGTGTTTCTGTTGTCATTGTTCCGACAAAAGACCACATTGGATACCAAGGTTGTTCATAACCGTCAATTTCATTATAATCAAGCATTTGAACATAGGTTTCTGCATCATATGCTTGTAAACATTCTTGAACTTCGTCTGTTAATCCAACAAAGAATTCTGACGGTTGTGTCTCCGGCGTCATTGCATTCTTACCATCCGGATGCATACCTGAGTATGTTGGGAAGTAAGAGTAACTGCAAAGGTGAGACGCTTTGTAATCCGATTGTACTGCACGATCACGCATTTCTTGTGTTCTTGTAAACAATCCGTCATCTCCAACATTATAATCTACATCTTCAACACCCCAGTTTCTAAGGGTTAAGACTTCAGGATCCATAATATCGTTGACAAATTTCAAAGCACCTTCTACATCTTCACATCCGGTTGTAATACTAAGACCACCGGAAAGAACAGCCGCTTCATTTGCTACATAATACATTTCATCCATTCCAGGGTCAATCGTAATACCCAGTGGAACATATGTACAATCATCTAATCCTTGTGATTTAATGGAATCTTCTGCTGTAGCAAAATCCCAGTGTTGTTCTACCATAGCAAGGACCCGGCCTGAAGCTACTTTTTCAAGAAATTGATCATGATTCATCGTCATAAACTCAGGATCAACAATGCCTTTTTTATATTCTTCATTCAGTTTTCTAAAATAGCGTTGTGCAACATCCGTTACATTATAGTCCGATGCAATATAAGTCTCAGGATCAACAATACATCGTCCGTTGTTTGGATAACCTGCAAGGAATTGAGGTGGATTTTCCAAACAGAAATAGTACCAGTCATATGTTAAGATTTCAAAAGGAATAACCGATGTCCCATCTTCCATTGTCGGATTCGCCGCAGTGTAGTCTTCCAATAAATCAAAGAGTTGATCTAATGATTCGATTTCAGGATAATCTGCCCATTTTAATACACGTGTTTGAATCCAGAATGCTTCTGAATTATTTTGGGTATCCATCAATTTCTCATTAATATTACCAAATTGAGGAATAGAATAAATATGACCATCTTCTTGACGGAGCGTATTCCATTGTGAGTCACTCCACAATTTTTTAATGTTCGGATATTGATCAAAATACTCATCAATCGGAACTAATACTTCTGCTTCTTGCAACTGAGGTGTCCAGTTAATAAAATCCGGATATTCGCCTCCTGCAATCATCATCCCAACAGCTTCTTCTGCTGTTTGACCTGTTAGCCAAGTTTCTTTACATTCTGCACCGATTTTTTCTGCAATGATTTGTTTAATGTCATTGTCATCATTGATTTCAGCACCTTCTCTGTCAAAAAATGCGGTGAACTCTTTAATCTTTGTTTCAGTATCTGGCGCATCGGATGTATCGGATGCACCTCCTCCTTCTTGCGATCCATTGTCTGAATCCCCACCACCGCTACAGCCGGCAAAAGCAGCTGTAATGATAACTAGACAAATGAATAGTGAAAACCATCTTCTTTTCATAACGTCCCTCCGTATTTAAGATTTTGTACTTACACAGTATAGCAAATACAACACCTTCACACCCCCTACAAATTATATATACAACCCTCACAAATTATATATTTTTTGTGCATTATTACTTTTTCATTTTATCCTTATCCCATCTTTTACGAAATCTTGTCGGTGTCATCCCATACATTTCTTCAAATTTTCCAACAAAATACTCACGATTCTTATACCCCACTTCTTCTGAGATTTCATAGATTAACTTATCTGTATTCAATATACTTTCTGCTGCTTTTCGAATACGGATATTATTCAAATACGTCTTAAAGGAACAACCATATTGTTTTTTGAATACTTGCCCAAGATAGGCACTGTTAATATAATACTTTTCACCAAACATTTTGAGACTTAAATTTTCTCTATAATTTGTATGCATATCCTCTATTATCTCTGCAATGCTTCCTTGAACCGTTTTTTTCTTAAGTTGCGATAAATAATCGGAATACTCTTGTAAAAACACTAAGAATTTTAATTGACTCCCATGATCTGACTCTGTTGAAAAAACTGCTTCCCTTATATATTGCATTATATTTTCTTGATTGATTTCCGCATCATGACTATACGCTAATCCTAAGAGCCTATAAATCAAATATTGCATATTACTGCCAACTGCTTCTGTATTCATACCATCTTCCATTAAGTTCGCATACAACATATCATATAAGACTCTTCCATATTTTTTGATTCGGATTCCATCATTGATTTCTATGGCATGAATCAACTGATCCAGCGTCATTTTGAATTGACTGTTTTGTGCACTCATCTGTATATAGAGATCACCGGATTCTCTACTTCCTGTTTTATAGAACCGCAAAGACCGAAGCATAACTGCATCTCTAAACGACTCCGTTATTTGACAAATATCGTCAACTTCACTTCCAATACAAGCAACTATTTCATATCCTACACGCTCTGACAGTTCTTCTAATACCCGCTTCATCCATGCTTCTTTTGTCGTCTCTTTATCCGTTAGCATCTGACGGCAAAAAATAATTCCCATATCATAACAAAGCGTATGATTCATCACATTGGAAATAATATGCTGCCCATAATTTTTCATCATAAGCTTTGCATATTCTCCCAGTTTTTTTTGTACTTCTCTACGACCTTCTTCCGGTAATATATAGAATTTTTTATCATTGAGTGATATTTCAAAATGAATATAAAAGAGACCGCCGGATAAAGACATTTTATCCCGTATATAATCAAGATTGGCACAATCCGCCTTTCCCCATATAATTGCAGCCAAATGCCTCTCTAGATAATCGGTTTCATTTTCTATCTTTGTTTCTTCAATCCTTTTATTTCGGCTATACTCGCTCATGATTTTACGTAGTGTTTCAAGTAATTCATCTTTTTGAATCGGCTTTAAAATGTAGTCACGGCAACCACAGCTAATTGCTGTTTTCGCATATTCAAAATCATAATAACCACTTAGTATGATAATACTCGCGTCACTTAACCCCTCTTGTTTTATTCGGGTAACAAGTTCAACGCCATCCATTTCAGGCATCTTAATGTCCGTAATAATCATGTCATACGCATTGTCCTTCAAAAGTTTAATCGCTGCTTGACCATTAGAGGCTTGACCTGTAATGATAAATCCTTCTGCCTCCCAGTCAATCAATACTTCTAACCCTTGCCTAATAAACGGTTCATCATCAACAATCAAAACCCTTAACAATGGTATGTTCCCTCTATACATCCTTTACACCTCTTTCTCATTATCGTTTAGCCATTTAATAGGTATTTGTATAATTATACATGTCCCCATATTTTTTTCACTTTCAACAAAAATACGCGTTTCTTCATTGCAATATTTTTTCAATCGAATACCTGCATTTAACATTCCTAGTGATACCGTCTTCTGTAAATCCAGTATATCCGCTCCATTAATGAGCTTCTCCAATTCGTTAGCCTGTTCTTCTTCCATTCCCACACCGGTATCTTCAATTTCAATCGTCAAAAAGTCATTATGCATATATACCGAAATAAAAATCATACCTGAATGGTTTTCTTTATTTAATCCATGGACACATGCATTCTCTACAAACGTAACTAAGGATAAACTCGGGACAACATATTTTTTGCAGTCTTCAGGAATTCTTATACGATAGTCAAAGGCTTCTCCGAAGCGATATTTTTGTAGTTCCAAATAGTCTTCTGCAAAGCTGATTTCTTTTTCCAATGTTATCAAATCCGACCCCCATTCCGCACTTTTTCTCATAAGCTTTGCCAAACTTTCAATCATCTTCGCAGTTTCCTGTTCATTTTTGATAACACTTCGCATTCTAATGGTCTCTAACACATTAAACATAAAGTGTGGATTAATCTGACTATAAAGAGCCAGTAACTCTGCCTGTTGCCTTGCCATTACATCCGATTGACGTTCTAGCTTACTCTTATACTCATATTGAATCAAGTCTCTCATCCGAACAATCATCAGATTATAATTATCAATCATCTCACCGATCTCATCCGTTCCTTGCTGTTCTTCAATCAAGTTAAACGACTCATTCTTAACCTGATTCATATAATCACCAACCAACAATACCCGCTCTGTAACAGAATGCCCCACAAGAATTAATATAAAAATAGGAATTACAGCATCTGCTAATAATAAAAGGACTAACATCCACATTCTTTCTTTCAACAATGCCATATAATTCGTTTCATAACCGACTAAATAAATATCATAATCATAACCATACGACGAATATGACTTGTGGGAATCTACTTTTAAATCTGCGATATCTGCAACACTTCTAAACGGGTTTTTTTGGCTTTTATTAGTATCTTGTGTTGAAAACAAGATACTGTCACCATTGGTTACATAGATTGTTGTGCCAAACGATGCATCTTTAATCGATTCAGCCATTTTCGCATAATTCAAGTCCATTTTAACAATCTTTTCAACATCTGTACGTCCATAGAAATTAATATAGCGGATTAATGATATGATTTTTTTTTCTGCATTTGGGTATTCTGATTGGTTGAAATAGGTTAGTATCTTTAACTCTTCATTCGATGTCTTAAAGGATCTATACCACTCTTCTGACTTAATGGAAGCAATTTTATAGTATCGTCCTCCGTTAATCATGGTATCATTATCTGAATATAAGGTAATATCTTGTATTAGATATTTGGAACTAGAATAAAAAACATAATTTTCAAACACACTTTGGTACGCTGAAAAATAGGCACTCTGACTCTTATACTGTGTGTCTAAAAAAGAAGCAATTGAATTATTTGCATATAAATCAATGGCTATATAGGCAGCATTTTCAAAGGATGAAGATATATTATTCGCTACCGAATCGGATATGTTGTTAATTTTATCCTGACGCTCTTGCACTGACGCTCTCAATGTTGTTCCAATAATAACTACATTTGAGACAAAAACAGGAACTAGAGCACAAAAAATGTACAGGTATACAATTTTAGTTCTCATCGTCTTATTATTAACGACTTGCTGTAATTTTTTATATCCTTTACTAATATGACTATTCTTCAAACGAAACAGCTGTTTGTTAATCCCTACTCTCTTTATATTCATGATTTATTCTTCCCCATTTATAATTCTCTTCACTCGATTGCGTCAACATTTTATGATACCCGCAACGCTCTCATACACAGTCTATTTATGAGCGTGCCGGTACACTCGTCTTCTTTGGTAAGTAATTGCCAACACTAAACCAACTCTTAATTATTTATACTCATTTCAGAATTATAGTTACTTTGATTCTAAATAAATTTTTATGTAAAGTCAAGCAAACCCTAAAACTCATACATCAATGTATTTATAATCCTATCCACTCCATACACCTCTTCTGTTTCAAAAATGGTTTCAAGGGTTTCGATATTCTCCACTAAATGCTCAATATCCTTAGAATATATATGACATATATCTACCATATCGGCGTCACAAAATTTACCGTTTTCCATCCATCTTACAACGGCAAGCTCCTTAATCATAATGACGCTCATGACTGCTAATTTTATTTTTGATGACATGTCATAATCATAAAAAGATTTCATAAAGTAGCGATATATAAAATACAGCAACACCTTATCAAACTGAATCATTTTCTCTCTGTAATAATGATTAAAGGCCTTATGTTTATTTATATAAAGGCCTTTACCCGATTCATTTTCCCAAAACGTACGTCGTAGATTATTCAAACTTAACGGGTCCTTCTCGTTGATGTGCTCTAAGTCCATATAGGTTTTAATATACTTATATACATCATCATAGTTAACACTCTCTTCTCCTTTATTTGTACATAACTCCTTCTTCAATTCCTTTAAGTAATTATTCTTATTATACTGCTCCCTAACTTGCTTTAATTTATCTAACTCAGCAAAATCCACTTTATCTTGTAGCTCTTCTACAAATCTAAGCACCATGGATGCCCTAAGACCTAAAGATAAGTCTTCCATTTCTATAATACCTATTACTGTATCTCTACACTGAAAAAACTCTTCCAATATCCCTTCATGATCTACCTCCGACTTACCCCCATCCGTAGGCTCTTCACTAAGTTCAAATTCTGTTGGCTCCGTATTCCTTAGTATTATGCGTGCTGCCTCCGGACAAGACAGGGATATACCCATTTCTTTTAAATCGAAAAACTCTTCTATATACCTTGGATACAACTTACAGGTATGACATAAATACTGCTCTCCTTTTTCTTTATGTATATCACAAAAGTTGCTCGTGTTTAGAAAGGGACATCGGTCGCCATCTAGTACAAAAATAGTGTCCCCCTCTTCATCAACCATCATTTTACTTCTTGATTTTTCTCCCAATGCCCCCTCCATGTTTTGATAGATTTCAGATGTTTGAGAATCGATAACAACATCCCATCCTGCACAACAAGTATCTTCACAGTCTGAGGCTATACATTTAAATTCTTTATAGTAGCTTGGTACTCGTATTTTCATCCTCTTAGCTCACTTTCCATCTACAAGGCTCCCTTTAGTGACATTCACTCTATATTCTTTCATTAAGAATCGAGATTACTTCATGAAACTATTGTAGTCTAATTAGACTACTTGTCAACTTTACTGTTGATGAACAATCCTTTCTCCCTCCTTGTTATTGACGCTTAAAAAGAAACAGCCACCGGACTATAATCCAGAGGCTGTTTCTTTTTTATCTACATCTTGATATATAAAATCAATCCTCAAGTCTATGCTACAAACTATCGATTTTATACTTGGAAAAATTCTACTTCTTCTTTCAATTCTATGGATAAGTCTTGAAGTCTTTTTGCTTCCTTTGCAACACTTTCAACGGATTCAAGCTGCTGTAAAACAGAAGCACTTACTTCTTCTGCTCCTGCCGCTGTTTCTTCTGATACCGATGAAATACTGGAAATTGAATCAACAATTAGCGCATTATCTGTGCTTAATGCTTCAACTGAATCATTAATCGATAGGATCGTCCTAGAAATATTATGAACTGAATCTGATATGCGGTTAAAGGCTTCATTCACGTTCGATACTGAAACAATCTGTTCTTCTGATACTCTCGTAACTTCACCCATTAAACCAACTGTTTGGCTAACTTCCGTCTTTATACTATCGATAATATCACCGATGTCCTTAGCCGCATCACTTGACCCTTCTGCCAATTTTCTTATCTCCTCTGCTACAACTGCAAATCCCTTTCCATGTTCTCCGGCTCGCGCTGCTTCAATGGATGCATTTAAAGCAAGTAAATTGGTTTGTGCAGAAATAGAAGTTATCGTATCAAGAATTTCCGATATACTTGAGGATTTTGATTCAAGTTCCTTAATGGCATCTTCTACCTTCTTTGTAGAGGCTTTACTCTCTTTTGAGGTTTTCTCTAACTCAGACATTTGCATTTTACTGGATGTATTAATCTCCGTTACTTGAGCAACTTCCGAGTTCATTTGTTGACTCTTTGATAGTAAACCTTTGAACTTATCATCGAAGTCTTCTGTTAAGCGTGCACTTTTTTCTGCATCACTCGCTTGATCGGTTGCCCCTCTGGCAATCTCTTCAACAGCACTCGTAATCTCCAAAGATAACTCTTTGGTATTCGTTGCAACAGTATTCAATTCAATCGCTGCAGCATTCAAGTCATCGGTTACATTTTTAGATTTATCAAGAATGGTTCCAATAGAAGCCATTGTTTCCACAAAATTCCTTGCCAAGAGACCAAATTCATCTTTTCTCTTTGTAATTTTTGCCGGCAATTGTATTGTAAGTATACCTTCTTTAGCTCTTGCCATTTGTTCTTGTATTCTTTCTAAAGGTTTTGTCACAGAATTCGCCAATATAATAGCTATAACTATTGCTATTACAGATGCTACTATGATCAAGAAAAAAGTCAATAAACTCATTTTTTCTAATGCCTCAAAAGCTTCATCTGAGGGTTGTTGAACCACTAGACCCCAACCGGTATTTTCAATAGATGTATACGCAGCAAGCTTTGCTTGCCCGTCATATTCATATACAGCGGTTCCTGTTTCTCCCCGAATAGCCTTAGCCACCGGCTCAAGTTCTGATATATCTTTTTGCTTCTCTACTGCTGACTGATCCGGGTGAGCGATAAGTATCCCTTTTGAATTAACAACATATCCATAACCTTTTTCACTTACATTTATATCGTTCGCTAGTTTGCTAATAAATGTTAATTCAATACTCGCCCCAAGTGTCCCAACGATCTCACCATTTTTTTTAACAGGGACTGCAAATACCACTATAGGTTTACCTGACGTTCCGGATATTAATACATCTGAATAATTATTTTCTCCCGCTATAGCTTTCTTAAAATAGTCACGGTCTGATCTATCGGATAAACTTCCGGCTGTTTTGTATATTTGCATACCTGTTTTATCAGTAACGTTAAATTGAGATATAATTGCTTGGGCATCAAGCATTTCCTTGAGAAGGCTATCCATCTTTTCAGGTTTCATGCTTGTAACATCCTCTGTTCTGGATATTCCCATTATCGTTGATTCAATACTCTCCATATGAGCAGCCATTGTATTTTTTAAACCTTCAGCAATAGTCGCATTTCTTGTGAATATCGATTCTTCTACCTTTTTACTTGTAATTGATAATGAAATAACAGATGTTACTACTAAGGGTATAAGTACTAGCAGCAATAAATAGATTGTTAGCTTATAACGGTACTGATTTAACTTTTTCATCCTATTCTCCTCTTTTTAGTTAAGTTAAACTGTAATTCCTAATGATAATAATACTCGCTATAACTCTTGTCTTACAGTTTCTCATATAATGGAATATATATAATACCCAATAAATATGGCTAGCAAAAACACATATTATTAATTTTTTGTTAATTTTTTAATTATTTTTTCATTTTTCACACTTCCTGGTCATTTTTTACCATTTTTCATTCTAAATCATCTATATATATGTATGATTTTTACATATGATCAAGTGTTCTTTTTCCTTTTCTTCGCACATGTCATTGACATCATGAAAGTGACATTCCTATGAATTTAACACTTTTACTAATTAGCTTATTGAGAACTTTGCTGCAATATAAAAACAGCCACCGGACTATAATCCAGAGGCTGTTTCTCTTATTTTATACTTCTTGATATATAAAATCAATCCATTAGCCTATACTACAAACTATTGATTTTATACTTGGAAAAATTCTACTTCTTCTTTCAATTCTATGGATAAGTCTTGAAGTCTTTTTGCTTCCTTTGCAACACTTTCAACGGATTCAAGCTGTTGTAAAACAGAAGCACTTACTTCCTCTGAGGCTGCCGCTGTTTCCTCTGATACCGATGAAATACTGGAAATAGAATCAACAATTAACGCATTATCTTTGCTTAATGCCTCTGCAGCATCCGTAATCGATAGGATCGTCCTAGAAATATTATGAACTGAATCTGATATTCGATTAAAGGCTTCATTCACATTCGATACTGAAACAATCTGTTCTTCTGAGACTCTCGTAACTTCACCCATTAAACCAACTGTTTGGTTGATTTCTGTTTTTATGCTTCCAATAATATCACCGATGTCCTTAGCCGCATCACTTGACCCTTCTGCCAATTTTCTTATCTCCTCTGCTACAACTGCAAATCCCTTTCCATGTTCTCCGGCTCGTGCTGCTTCAATGGATGCATTTAAAGCAAGAAGATTTGTTTGGGCAGAAATGGTGGTTATGGTATCAAGAATTTCCGATATACTCGAAGATTTTAATTCAAGTTCCTTAATGGCATCTTCCACCTTCTTTGTAGAGGCTTTACTCTCTTTTGAAGTCTTCTCTAACTCAGACATTTGCATTTTACTGGATGTATTAATCTCTGTCACTTGAGCAACTTCCGTATTCATTTGCTGACTCTTTGATAATAAACCTTTGAACTTATCATCGAAGTCTTCTGTTAAGCGTGCACTTTTTTCTGCATCATTCGCTTGATCTGTTGCTCCTTTGGCAATCTCTTCAACAGCACTCGTAATCTCCAAGGATAACTCTTTCGTATTCGTTGCAACAGTATTCAATTCAATCGCTGCAGCATTCAAATCCTCCGTTACATTTTTGGATTTATCAATAATAATTCCGATGGAAGCCATTGTTTCCACAAAATTCCTTGCCAAGAGACCAAATTCATCTTTCCTCTTCGTAATTTTTGCCGGCAATTGTATTGTAAGTATACCTTCTTTAGCTCTTGCCATTTGTTCCTGTATTCTTTCTAACGGTTTTGTCACAGAATTCGCCAATATAATAGCTATAACTATTGCTATTACAGATGCTACTATGATTAGAAAAATAATCAAAATACTCAATTTCTTTGATTCAGCAAAGGCTTCGTCTGACGGTTGTTGTACAATTAACCCCCAACCGGTATTTTCAATAGATGTATAGGCAGCAAGCTTTATATCACCTTCATAATCATACTCTGTTGTTCCTGTTTCACCGGAAATAGCTTTAGCTACCGGTTCAATCGTTGATACATCTTCTCGATTATCTACTTTTGACTGATCCGGGTAAGCAATAATTATTCCCGTTGAATCAACCGCATATCCATAGCCTTTTTCGCTCACGTATATAGAGTTCGCAAGTTCACTGATAAACGTCAACTCTATACTAGCCCCAAGCGTTCCGACGATCTCACCATTTTTTTTAACAGGGACTGCAAATACCACTATAGGCTTACCTGACGTTCCGGATATTAAAACATCTGAATAATTGTTTTCTCCTGCTATAGCTTTCTTAAAATAGCCACGATCTGATCTATCCGATAAACTTCCGGCTGTTTTGTATATTTGCATACCAGTTTTATCGGTCACGTTAAATTGAGATATAATTACTTGGGCATCAAGCATTTCCTTGAGAAGGCTATCCATTTTTTCAGGATTCATACTTGTAACATCCTCTGTTTTGGATATTCCTATTATCGTTGATTCAATGCTGTCCATATGAGCAGAAATTGTGTTTTTTAGACCCTCAACAATAGTTGCATTTTTGGTGAATATACCGTCTTCCACTTCTTTATTTGTTATCGATAAGGTAATAATAGATGTCACTAATAAAGGTATAAGCACTAGTAGAAATAAATAGATTGTTAGTTTATAACGATATTGATTTAATTTCTTCATCCCATCCTCCTTGCATCAAGACCAATTGTAGCTCATAATAACAACATTACTCATTATGTATTTTGTCGGGCTAATCTTATAATGGTTACTTATGATTAGGGCATCAAAACTAAGTTTACCTTAATCTACTTATTATTATAATACATAATAAATATGGATAATATAAGCATATACTATTAATCTATCGTTAACATTTCTACTATTTTTAGTTTTTTTAAAGAATTTACATTTTAATCACCCACGCCTCTAATCAAACCAGCCATTATATTTGACCAGTTCTTCTAAAATTCTTTGTAACCTCTGGGATTCTAAACTTCGGCTTATCTCCACATAGTGATCTATAAATAAGTCGTCCTCGTTTTGCCGATAGTTCGAAAATTCCTTTTCAAATAGCAATGTATAGAACGTTTTTAAGTCGGAATCATCTTTTTCAGAAAGCTTACTATATGCCTCCTCATAGCGCCCATCGTTCATCAGGTCAAAAAACTCATGAAAGTCATCTCGGTCTATATCCTCAAACTGCTCCTGATAAAAGGAACGCATGTCTTCAATATGATTGCCTAGTATTAAATAGGCATAGAATCGGTCTTCATCTTCTACACTATCTGCATAGTTCAGATATTCCTTAATTCCTTCTTCATATTGACCTAGCTTAATGAGTAATCGCCCTTTCACAAAGTGATTATACTGATCCACTTCATCTGGATTTGACTCCATCCTATGTTCCAACATAGTCAACGCCTCTTCATACCTGCCTGCATCTTCATAAAGATTCTGCAACTTCGATTCATAGAATCGCTCGTTAGGTTCTATATCTAGAAGCTTTTTAGCATACAGAATGGCTTTATCTAAGTCAATGCCGTCATGATGATAGCTGAATTCGCCATCATCCTCTTCATCATAATAGCCTTTTTCATAAAGGGATGTGAGTACTTTTAATCCGTGTACACTTTGATGTTCTTCAAACCAATGTAATGCACCTTCCATATCCCCTTTTTCTATAAGTTTATCGCCTTCAGAGAGTTCCTCTCCCTCTATAAATTGACGGTAAAGGACAGATTCACTGAATATTCCATTACTGATACTGCTCTCTTGCTTTTCTTCTCTAATCATAACTCCCAGCGTGTACTCTCCTGACAAATACAAGGGTTCTAAGAAGTTCATTAATTGAAAATCATCCATCCCACCCATATAGGAATAACGGATGCGCATCTTATGACGAAGGGTTTCCAAATCAATGCTCCCTCTAATTCTGCCACCAGGTAATCGTTCCATGTCCCCTTCATCTATATCAAAGTAATTATTGCTCGACCTAGAGTATTCCGATTTAGCGTAATCCAATGAAATCCGATACAAACGTCCGTCTTCATACATGGGGTCCACCATCTCATAATAGAGTCTGCCATCTTTTACTTCTGCTCCCTTGATATAGGCGGCATCGTTGAATGCATAATTCATTGTCGCTATGTTGTTATCAAACTCTATACCACTCCTGTTTACATCACATTGGAGCTGCTTATCATGGGCTAGTTGCCACGGAATAGCTATTCTCAAAAAGTTATCCCCTTCATAAGCCTCCAATTCATAATACCCATTCTCATCCGTCACTGCAAAATACCTGGAAATCTTGATCCCACCAAAAATATTGTCATTACTCTTGAGATATACAATAACCCCTTGTAGAGGCTGTTCATTATACGTTATGAATCCCTTAATTTTTTTATCCGAACTGATAACACCACTATTCGGGACATCCCTTCTCGCTTCATCTTCTGACATAACCTCGCTATCTATCGTTTCTTCATCACTTGTACTTAACTCTTGGCTTGAATCCAAATAGTAGTTATCGCATATATTTGAATACAATGAGTAGATTTTTCGCTCTTCCTCTGAATAGGTGCCTACGTTATACTCCCTAGGAATACTCTCATTGTGTTGCAATGCATTAATAAACTCTGTCACTTGTTCTTGAATCAACGGATAATGATTCTGCATCTTCCCTATCTCTGTCATAGCCTCGTCAAGTTTCAACAAACTTAGTAAGTAGGTCGATTTTATGAGCCTGTATTCGTCCAATCGTAATGCCGATAACTTTGTCGTATCGATCTCATTTAGAATATTAATGGCTTCATCCGGAAGTTCTCCAAACCATAACATCAACGATACATTTATAGCATAATCATAAAATGCCTCATTTTTCTTCTCAGTTCCGGAAAATGTAAGATACTTCTCATAGACTTCTTTTCCATCCTTATAGCTAACTTTACTCCCTGCTGCAAATCCTCCTCCATCACCCATAATGACAGGATTGTATATCGTTGTATTAATACCGCTAATAACGCTTTCCAATTGAGCATTAGCACTTTTTATATCTGTCACTTTCATATTTTCAATCAATTCCGAACTCAGATCTTTATTGACGAGTCCTAATGAACGATATCCAAACAATTGAAGATTTCTAACGTTTATGATACCGATTATGAGAATTGCAATAATTATTAGATATTTAGCTTTGATTCTAATATACTTCATAGCCTCCCCCTTCTTCAATCACATAAATTGGATCATAATCTACCTGACGATTTCCAAACTCCATTACCGTCAAGAACATAATCAGGCTGACTGCGATAGCTGCAATAGGAACAGGTATCGTCACCTCATAGTTTAGTAGACGGCTTATCCAAGAAGCTTCCTTATTCTCTATTACCTTATTAAGTACATGCTTACTTCCTTCAAACTGTACTGAACAAAGTTCGTCATTAAGTAAGCGCTTCATCATACTCTTGTCTTCAGCATTCACTCTATTCTTCATGGAATCCTTCCTTTCCTAAATCAACCGCCAATTTATCTCTTGCTCTTTTGAGTCGCATTTTTACAGAACTCTTAGACACATTGATGATGTCACTAATCTCATTGATGGTCCATTCATTATAATAATACAAAATAACCACTTCTCGACTTTTAGCATCTAGTCCAAGAATTTTATCTGATATCAGCTGTTTTTGGATGACTTGATTTTCAAATCCTTCCGACTGCTTATCTCTATTCCCTTTCAGGTCTTTTTCAATCGCCTGAATGGACTCATATCTACCGGTCTTCAATTCATGTTTGTTTTTTCTAAGATACATCTTACACTGATTCATTATTATTCTATACAGATAGGTCTTATAGCTTGACTCCTGCCTGAAATAATCCATTGTATCAAAGAACTTAATGAATGTTTCTTGCGTCATATCTTCTGCTACCTGGGCATCTCCTAGATAAAGATAAGCACTCCGCTTCAAGTAATCACCATACTCCGTCATAAGATGTTCCAGTAATTCGATTTTTTTGTGCTGTTCCATCTTATACCCTCCAAACAAGGTTCCCAATATCGCTCTTTTTATCCCTGTCATAACCTTTATACTTATTAGATGCAGTTAATCACCCTTTGGTCACATTTTTTTCTATAATCTATTCATATAATTACATGCGTCTCTCAACATTCCACGTATAAAACAAACGGCTACCCATCCCACTGGATAACCGCTCATCTATTACTTTTAGTACCTACATATGGCAAACAAGAATCTTTTTATACTTGGAAAAATTCTACTTCTTCTTTCAATTCTATGGATAAGTCTTGAAGCCTTTTTGCTTCATTTGCAACACTTTCAATGGATTCATACTGTTGTAAAACAGAAGCACTTACTTCTTCTGATGATGCCGCTGTTTCCTCCGATACCGATGAAATGCTGGAAATGGCATCAACAATTAATGCATTATCTTTGCTCAATGCCTCTGCAGCATCTGTAATCGATAGTATCGTTCTTGAAATATTATTAATCGAATCTGATATTCGATTAAAGGCTTCATTGACATTAGATACTGAAACAATCTGTTCTTCTGATACGCGCGTTACTTCACCCATCATCCCAACTGTTTGGTCAACTTCCGTCTTTATACTATCGATAATATCCCCGATGTCTTTCGCTGCATCCCTTGAACCTTCTGCCAATTTTCTTATCTCTTCTGCTACAACTGCAAATCCTTTCCCATGTTCTCCGGCTCGTGCTGCTTCAATGGATGCATTTAAGGCAAGTAGATTGGTTTGAGCCGAAATAGTGGTTATCGTATCCAGAATATCCGATATACTTGATGATTTTAATTCAAGTTCTTTAATGGCCTCTTCTACTTTCTTGGTAGAATCTTTACTCTCTTTTGATGTTTGCTCTAACTCAGACATTGTCATTTTACTTGATGTATTAATCTCTGTCACTTGAGCAATTTCAGTATTCATTTGTTGACTCTTTAATAATAAGTCTTTGAACTTACCATCGAATTCTTCTGTTAACAGTGCACTTTTTTCAGCATCACTCGCTTGATCTGTTGCTCCTTTGGCAATCTCCTCAACAGCACCCGTAATCTCTAAAGATAACTCTTTGGTATTTATTGCAACACTATTTAATTCAATCGTTGCAACATTCAAATCCTCGGTTACATTTTTTGATTTGCCAATAACGGTTCCAATAGATGCCATTGTTTCCACAAAATTCCTTGCCAACAGGCCAAATTCGTCTTTTCTCCTTGTAATCTTTTCCGGCAATTGTATCGTAAGGATACCTTCTTTAGCTTTTGCCATTTGCTCTTCTATTCTTTCTAAAGGTTTTATTACGGAATTCGCCAACATAATGGCTATAAGTATCGCAATGACAGCTGCGCCTATTATTAAAAGAATAATCAAAAGGCTTAACCTCTTTGACTCAGCAAAGGCTTCATCTGAGGGTTGTTGAACGACTAAGCCCCAACCGGTATTTTCAATAGATGTATAGGCGGCAAGCTTTATATCTCCTTCATACTCATATTCCGTTGTTCCTGTTTGACCGAGAAGCGCTTCCGCTACCGGTTCAGCTGATGACATGTCTTCTTGTTCTTCTACTTTTGACTGATTTGGGTGAGCAAGAATTATTCCCTTTGAATCAACTGCATATCCATAACCTTTCTTACTTACTTGTATCGAATTAGCTAGTTCACTAATAAACGCCAACTCTATACTAGCACCTAGGGTCCCAACTATTTCACCTTCTCTTTCAATTGGGACTGCATATGTCACAATCGGCTTATCTGTTGTCCCTGATATAAAGACATCTGAATAATTCTTCTCTCCTGCTATCGCCTTTTTAAAATAACTACGGTCTGATCTATCGGATAAGGTTCCTGATGTTTTATATATTTGCATACCTGATTTATCCGTCACATATATCTGGGATATAATTAATTGGGAATTAAGCATTTCCATGAGCAGGCTATCCATGTTTTCCGGCTTCATACTTGTAACTTCTTTGGTTCTAGACATTCCTATCATCGTTGATTCAATACTGTTCAAATGAGCAGAAATCGTATTTTCTAACCCTTCAACAATCGTCGCATTTTTTGTGAATATTCCTTGTTCTACTTCTTTATTCGTTATGGATAAAGTAATAATAGATGTTACTAATAATGGTATTAGCACTAATAGAAACAAATACATTGTTAGTTTATAACGGTACTGATTTATCTTCCTCATTCATATTCTCCTCATTTTATCTAGGTAAAATCCAGCCTTATCAATTTATTGCTCAATTGTTATAATGGCATCACCAAGTACATATCCACATCCCCATTTGCTATACTTTTCATCCTCTATCGAAGTATATGGATGCTTGAATACTACTGCCATATTCTCTAAATCATATATTGTAATATATTCACTGTTATCTATACGAACAACGCCTAATTCTTTTGGCCATTGCTCCGTAAAAATTTTTTCATCTCCTTTCCAATATAGTTCCTCTTGGAACTCAGGAATCTCACAAAACTTACCACACATCAAAAAACTAATTTTCACACTAATGATTGTCGAAGGCTGTTCCGTTTCCGGAAATTCATAGATATATTTTTTAATATCTGTTTTTATAACATCAACACCTAACGATTCAAAAAAGACTTTTTGATTCTCTGATAGTACTGACATTACTTTGTTCGAAATATTTATACTTTTATTGTTAAGATACAGTTCTCTTGTTGCATCCACATCTATATCTAGCTTCCATGGTTTAAAGTCAAATAACATTTAATCATGCCTCCTATAAATCAAAAGTAATGTCGTTTTATCATGATTTGTCCCATGGTATCAACTTCATCCTAATTAAAACAATTTAATCTAAATTATATCACTTTTAACCTCTGAGTAAAAGCAACTCACTTAATGTAATCCATTCAAATAAAAAAGCCTACAGTTAGTTTTAGCTATCCATAGACTTATCTTTATACCTCATGTATTCTATCTGTGATTCTTTTTTCAAAAATGTTCATTTTCTTCTTTTTTCATCTTACACTCAGGACAAACGCCAAAAAACTCCAACCTATGACTCGTAATGTCAAACATCGTCATTTCCTCAAGAGATTTTTCATATCCCTTGATGGGACAAGTATCTAGTTCTAATATTTTTTCACAAGAAACACAGATTAAATTATGCTTATGTTTCTTCCCCTTTAGTGCGAACACAGCCTTACTATTATCCGATATAGTACTCTTAACTACCAACTCTTTAGAAATAAATACATTAAGAATTCTGTAAATGGTAGAAAGGCTCATATTATTTTCTTTCCCTGTCAGTTCTATATAGATTTTCTCCACTGATAATGGTTTATCTGAATTCATGAGGATATCAAGAACAAGCTCTCTCTGATTTGTTCTTTTTATATCCTTCTCAATAAATATTTCTCTGTATTTATTACTTTCCATGTAATCACCTTCCAATATACATAAATACTCTATAAACTGGTTTATTTCATTCTTATCCGCAATTTGATAGAAGAAACCATATAAACAATCAAATAACCTGTTGCTGAAAGAATAACTATAACAGCACCTGATGCAATATTCAATACATAAGATAAAAATAACCCACCTAAACAAAACAAATTGCCTATAACAATTGAAAGAATCATTCTTAGTTTTAAATTCTTTGACAGCAATTCAGCGATAGCAGGTGGCGCAGTAAATAAGGCAAGAACCAAAATAATCCCAACAACACGTATTAATACTACAACAGCCATTGCAATTAATACAAAAAGCAGATATTCAAGAAATGCAGTTTTTATTCCAAGAATATATGCAAATTCCTCATCAAACATATATGACTTCCAATAATTAAACAGAGTTGCTATAACAGCAACGACTATCAACGTGAGAATCGCCATTAAATAGATATCAGCTCTCGTTACTGACAATATACTTCCAAATAGATAGGAAGATAGATCCGGTGGATACCCCGGCATCAAAGCAATAAATAAAATCCCAAGCGCCATGCCCAAAGACCAGAAAAGACCAATAACAACATCTGAACGTGTATTGCCCTTTCTTTTGATAAATCCTATTCCAAAAGCAGCTAAGACAGATATGAAAAAGGCACCAATAATAGGTTCAAAACCAAGAAGGTATCCTAATCCTACCCCGCCATAGGAAGTGTGAGCTATGCCTCCGCTCATCATTACAAGCTTTTTTTCCACTATAATAACGCCAATGATTCCACACACAATACTAGCAAAAATGCTGGCAATGATTGCATTCTGAATGAATTGGTACTGAAATACTGCTAATTGCATATTACGCGTCCTCCTTATGTTCTTTCAACACTCTATGTGGTACTCCATGTGCTATAAGGTCTATAGGACACCCATACAAAGCGTTTACTACCTCTTCGTTCAGTTCAGTTGCCCCATGATAGACCAATCTCCCATTAAGACATGCTATCCTTTTCACGTGAGAAGATATAGCCAAAAGATCATGGGTTACTAAGATAATCGTCATGTTCTTATTCAGTTCATTTAGCAAAGAAAATATCTGTTCTCTAGCGTTTGCATCGACGCTCGCTGTCGGTTCATCAAGCAACAACAATCTCGGATTAACTGCCAGTGCTCTTGCTATAAGCATTTTTTGAAATTCTCCACCTGATAACTCTGAAATCATTCTTTCTTTAAGTTTATAAATACCTACCATATTAAGCAATTCATCAGCTTTTTTTTTATCACTTTTCGAATATTTATTAAATGGAATAAACGTAGGATTAAGCATTCCTGTAAGAACGACCTCCTTAACAGTAATAGGAAACCTTCTATCCAGTGTGGTGATTTGGGGTACATAACTAATAAGTCTCCCAAGATTACTCGGTTTCTTCCCATACACCCTTATTTTACCGGATGAATAAGATACCAAACCAATAATCGCTTTAAGCAAGGTTGTTTTTCCTCCCCCATTAGGGCCAATAATACCTAAATAATCTCCATCTTCAACCTCAAGAGAAACACCTGCAATTGCAGGTGTTTCTCTGTACTTAACCGTCAAGTTTTCAATGCTGATTGCTTTACTATGATTCGCATCCTTTAAATCAATCATTACATAACCTCCGACATAAGTGCAGCCATCTTTTTCAGATTATCAATGTAGTTCGGTGCAAGAGGGGCTAACTGAATTGTTTTCCCACCTATTTCTTCTGCAAATGCTTCCGCTTGCTTACTTGAAACTTCGGCTTGATAGAAAATAGCCTTAATCTTTTCTTGTTTCGCCAAATCTACCATTTCTTCCAATCTTTGTGGTGTTGCTTCTTTACCATCCTGTTCTAGCGCATACATTTGAAGATTGTAATCGTCTGCAAGATAACCAAAGGCCGGATGGAACACAATGAATTTATTGTTTTCAACATCTTTTAATGCCGTTTCTAGTTGTTTATCCAAATCCTCAAGCTCTGCTATATATTTTTGTGCATTTTCTTCATATTTTTCTTTGTTTGCTGAGTCCAATTCACCCATCTCCTGAGCTATAGACTGCACCATCACTACAGCTCTTCTAGGTGAAAGCCATATATGAGGATCTCTTTTCCCAGGAGCCAATTCTCTATCCGGGTATGCCTTTGCTACCTCCTCTTGAAGCTTAATAATCTTCATTTCGTTTATTTCCTTTGCCTTAGGCATGATGTTCGCTTCTTCTGTCGGCACCCCTATTGCAAAGTATAATTTCGCCTTACTGAATTGCTCCATCTCTTTGGGCGTCGGTTCATAATTAGCAGGACTATTTCCTGGCGGAACCATAGCTATTACCTCTGCCATATCACCACATACTGCTTCTACAAAGGTTTTCTGCGGAACAATCGACACCGCTACAATTGGTTTTTCTTTAGCCGTTGTGGTAGTCGCTTCATTTGCGCACCCCGCCGACAGCATTAAAGTACTCATTATCAGTACTATAATGCTTGCTAAACTTATCTTCTTCATTCTTGACCCTCCTAACTTCAACACATTACATTTTCCTTTAATGCAAATGCAAATCATTTGCATCTGAGTTTGCATGGATAATTATAAGTAATACTGCAAAAATTGTCAAGCATTTTCTTTTATCACTTTTTCTCCTACATCAACAAATCAAAAAAAGCCCCTGGACTATAATCCAGAGACTCTCCCTATTTCTTCTGATACTTTAGTTACTTCACCCATCAGATTAACTGTTTGGTTGATTTCCATCTTTATGCTATCAATAATATCTCGAATAATTTATTTTTCCATCAACCTTTTTGCAAATACTGCTACATCACTTAAGTCTTTTGCATCTGGCTTTCCTCTATGTAGAAGCGTAAATTCGCCTCTACAATAAAATTCCTTTTCTGAAACGGTAATGCCTTTTTGAACTAAAAGTTTCTGAATTTCCGGTCTTGCTCGTTCTGCCAAAGCAGATGTCGAAAATATAACCACTTTCCCTACTTTTGAAGCATCCAAACTGTTTATGAATTTTTTTACATTAGAATCGATTCCTGCCCAATATACAGAAGCTCCTAAAAAAAGCACGTCTATATGCTCTGTCACCTTCTCATCCACGGTTCTTGCCTTACATCCTACCGTATCAGCAATCTTTACCGCTAGCTTTTTTGTGTGTCCGGACTTTGAATAATAATATACTCCATAACTTTTATTCGTACTCATATTTTACCTCTTTCTTCATTGTCATATTGACTTTCAACATGTCTCGTTACTCATAATCTGACAGATTCTGTATAGATGCATAGTGCTGTAACTGCTTGTTCTTAATAGACGAGCGTACCATTATACTAGTAACTATATCAAGATTATATGACCTGTATATGACGGATTCTTTCTTCACTAATCCGTTTAATCAAAGGATGATTTAAGCTTAACGGATATATCATTAATATATTGGATATAAAATTATTCTAAATACCACGTAGCATGATTATCCGTCGTTTATTTCTATATTTCAAAATTCCTGCAATCGAATTTTATAATTTAATTCTCGTCAAAGAATCAATAAACCCAGAGATTATTGACCTCTCATAGGAAGGTCAAAATCTCTGGGTTTATTCTTTTCTCATATAATGGCCCTTTACTTACAATGCTTGTTACTCTGCCGGTTCAACTGTTGACGGAACACTTGGCACATCATCAAAGCTAGTATCCATATTTACATCATCAAAAACTTTACCGTCACTTGAAATGCCCTCATAAGGAATAAAGTCCTCACCTGCTTGTACTGATTCAGCCATTTGTATGCCATTAACCGATATAACATTCACTTGTAATGGATAACTTTCCATAATAGTACCGTCATATTCAACGGTTACTTCTTCACCTACTGTTAGCTGACAACCTTCCGGTAACGCTATTGCTACTAAATCACCTGATTGTAATATCTCTTCGCCCTCGTTTGGTACAACGATTGCATTTCCATCAGTTAATTCTTTTACCGTTCCTTTGAATATAACATATTCTACCACATTCAATCCGTCGTCTTCATTTGGCTCAGCAATCACTGAATATTCACCTCCATCAAATGCCGGTTCAATTTTATCTCCATGACTTATCATACTTCCAAAACAAAGGGGTACTGCTATTGCAACGAGACCTGCTATTACGTAAAATTTCATTGTCTTCTTCCTTTCTCTTCCTTACACTTTAATCCTTTATTGTTCATTACACTTATTAGATGCAGCGTTCTCTTTGTTTTGTTGGTGTTTTTCAAATTTATTTTTTTTATGGCCATTGATATTTATGAAGATGCTTGTTACAACTAGAATAAATAGCACTATTCCTACGGTTAAAAGAATCGGGTCATTAAATGCCTGTAAAATTCTTTCCCATAGCGTCAAATTTATTGGATTCCCTTCAAAAATTTCACCCTCTAAGATATAATCGGTTTCATATTCAAGTTGTCCCATCTGGTCAATAAATCGTTTTATAAATATACCTGTCATAAGGATTACTGAGACATTAAGTGTCATACGCAATTTTTTTATTGAAGCATTATAAAGCCATTGGACTGTTCCCTTTGGTTTTCCCATTATTTGGGCTATTTCTTTGTGGCTAAGCCCACCTAACACTTTTAATGTAACAATTTCTTTTTCTTTTTCTTTCAATCCTTCGATCATCGTATAATAAGCGTCCATATCAACAAACGCTTCTATATTTGAATCTAACGCACCTTGCTCTATAATAGGATCACTATCTACGTTCTTACGTTCTTTACGAATTAACATTAAGGCTTCATTTTTTACTACCCTATAAAGCCATGATACTTCTCCTTTTTGAGGAAATCTTTCCTCCTTTAAGTCCAATAACTTTAACATGACATTTTGAACAATATCATAACTATCTTGCTCATTTTTTACAACTGAAAATGCTACACCATACATGAACTGAAAGTACTGTTTATATAATAACTCCAATCCTTCCTTTTGGTTCTCTTTAATCAGCGTAAAGATTGGTTTCAGATGCATTCGCTCCATAATTATCTCCAATTCTTTATCCTTAATTTTTCAACATCAGCCACTCCGTTTTGTCGGGTTAATTACTATTATTATATATTGATTAGGTCGACAAAAGCATATCGTTGAACTTTCATATACAATATAGTGTTACGAACGTTTCTACGTAATCTATATATTGTATGTGAATTTAGTGAAACTTGCATTTGTCGGTCTAATCATATTGATTAGAGTGTCAAGCATATATTAGATGCATTAGAACGTCTTTTTTGTTGGCTTTTTTGTTTTTTTTATTATACCCACTTGAATATCTAAACATTAAGCGCATCGTAAGTATAATAAGCATAGCATAAAAATAGCGTAACAGCCGAAACTGCTACGCTACAAAGTCTAAATTCTTGGGGTCACATCATGAACCAGCTTTAACTCTTTTTGTTTTTAACTTGATTTAGTTTTCTCCATCA
This sequence comes from Vallitaleaceae bacterium, assembly GCA_965140555.1. GTDB lineage: Bacteria > Bacillota > Clostridia > Lachnospirales > Vallitaleaceae > UBA1351. Next base: position 1,478,024 of record OZ223259.1, read on the forward strand.
GATTCAAGCACTGATTCCCGAGTTTCATTAGCGGAATCTTTTTCTTGTTTTAGCAATGCACTTTCTCTTCGGGATCTTTCTATGAATTCCTCAATCCTTATCAAATCGTATTGGGCCTGTCCATTAAATGTTATATTTAGGAGCATTTTATCATATCTAGAAATAGAAAGGAATGCTACTTCACCGTTTGTACCATGGATTTCATAGCTCAAAGTTGGATCCCCATAGGTTCCAATTTCATTCGTTGAAAAGCTTGCCCCCTGTCCTGTACACGTGATAGATTCTATATCACCATGAACTATATCATACTTTTCCACAAATTCTTTCGCAACGAGTGCAAATTCACCCGTTTCACTTTCATCTATAGAATAGTCAGGACCTGCATTAACCTTTTCTTCCAATCTTCTATTTATACCAATACTAAACAGCTCCCCTGTAACAGAATCAATGATAACTTCATATAGTGTCACACTATATCCATCATGATAATCCTGATCTTTCATAAATACCTCAGCATCCCATGTGGCATGAGGATTGACATCCGTATTTGTACTATATCCCATTTCAATGGTCTGTCCTTCCAAGTCCGCACCATATATCTGCCAAATATATCGTGCGGCTCGTTCTGCTGCATCTTCCTTTGTCAAGTCCTTTTCCGTTGGAACATTGTTTTTGTAATATTCAAGATCTATCGCTCCAACCTTGTAATCCGCTTTCGTATAGCCTTCCGGTAGCTTCTCCTGAGTTATATCCTCTGCAAAACTTACATAACTCGTTGGAATCGTCACTTTTTTGTCATATGTCCCCGCCACGGCAACTTGTGTCAATCCCTGAAACATCAGTGTGCTTACTCCAATAATTAAAGTGGCTGTCATTACTGTTCTTCTCAAATTCTTTCCCTTCTTTTCCTTCATTTTCATACCAACAACTCCTTTTCAATTTATTTATGATCCGGCATCTTGGGCTTTATTCCTTTTCCTTTACTTCTTTAACAGGATCACAAGAAACAGTGTACGGCATTCATATTATGGAATTATCATTGAATTATTGTGAAGTTGTAAAAGTTATTGTCACCTCTGTTCCCTTTCCGAGCTGACTAGCAAAACCAAGCTCCGCATGGTGACTCAAAGCGATCTGCTTACAGATTGCAAGTCCCAGTCCGGCTCCCCCATCATTTCGGCTACGTGCTTTTTCTCCACGGTAAAAAGGCTCTGTAATTTGGGATAAAACGTCAGGTGTCATTCCTTTCCCGTCATCGACAACAGTGATTAATCTCATACCATTTTCCTCAGATGCACATACTGTAATATGACCACTTTCCCCACATGCTTTGATTGCATTATTTATCAAGTTAATCAACAGACTTTCCAGTAAGGATACGTCTCCATATATCGTATCCACTTTTCTAAGAAATACGAGCTGTATATCATTCCCCTTAAGCTTAGCAAACAATGTCTGCTCAATTGAGTCAAAAAAACCGGACACTTTTATTTTCTCAAAAACAACGGGATTGTTTTGCAGATTTGCTAATTCCATCAACTGAAAGGCTATCGTTTGTAGGCGACGACTTTCGGACATTATGTATTGAAGCGCCAACAATCTATCATCTTCAGATAAAACCGCTTTTTGCATATATTCTGCATACCCATAAATAGCCGTCAACGGTGTTCGTATTTCATGGGCAAAGTTATCAACAAATTGCTGCTTTTTATCTGCTGTATCCTTCAACTCCATTATTTGTCGCTGAATCTCTTCCGCCATATGATTAAAATTTTGAGCCATTTTAGACAATTCGTCATAACCGGATACATGAAGCCTTGTACCATATGCTCCATTTGCAATTTTCCTCGAAGTAAGAGAGATCTGTTGGAGTGGTTGAAAAATTCGATTTAATAGAAACATCAGTCCCCTCGCAAACAAGAGTGAGAGAATAAATCCCGCTAAAAACAAACTATTCTTCAGATGCGCCCATGAATTTATAGCCTCTGTCGCATCATAAAGATAAACCAAGATGTAGGCATTATACTCATCCGGCAACCTTCCTGTCACGATAACATATGTCTTATTATCTGACTTTCGCATGACTATCGAACGCTTTCCCTCTTTCGAAGAATTGATAGTAGTACTTTTTAGTATTGTAGCATTCTGATTCGAGTATATGAGCTGATTATTTTTATAAAGAGCCAGTCCCATTTTTCTATTCCCCGACAAATAACTATACGGCTGAAGTAAGGAATTGATAGCGCCTTCTATGTTAATCCCACGGTTTTCGACAGCATAAAAATCCTTAGTCAATGCAGATACTATAAAATAATGCTCATTTAAACTCTTTTCCTCCTCACGACTTACCGTATCTTTAAACATTGCCACAGATACGATAAAAATTCCAAGATTAAAAAAAATCAGAAATAGCGTAAGTGTCATCAGAAACGTTCGCTGTTTCATCGTCTTATCTCCAAACGGTACCCTAACTTATACACAGTTTTTATTTTTTCTTCCCATCCTAGTTTTTTCCTTAACTTTTGAATATGTACATCCACTGTCCGCGTTCCCCCTTCAAAATCATATCCCCAAACCAAATCCAATAATCTTTCTCTTGAAAGAGCAATATTACGGTTGTTTACAAGAACTTCAAGCAATTCATATTCTTTGGGAGTGCACTCAATCAACTGTACACCATAAAATACTTGGTGGCTTTCAAAATCGATTTTTATATCCCCATCTTCAAAACTGCTATCGTTTTTTTTCGTTCGTCTCAAAACGGCTTCCACCCTAGCCAGCAACTCCAACATTTCAAAAGGCTTTGTCATATAATCATCTGCCCCAAGGGAAAACCCTTTGATTCGATCCATCAAACTGGTTTTTGCCGTAAGAAAGATTGTGGGTATTTTATCCCCTTGTTTTATCACCTCAAATCCATCAAACCCTGGTAGCATAATATCTAGAATAATCAAATCGTAGAATTCCTCCTGTATTTCAGAGATGGCTTCTTCTCCGTTAAAAACAGAGGTACACTTGTGACCCACGAGTTCTAGATTTCTTTTTAACAACTGGTTAATCGCTTCTTCATCCTCGACTATTAAAATTGATGCCAAGTTCATTCACCTCCTCCTATGAACAATAGTACCAATACTATGTTATAAAGTTGTAAAGGTGCACTGTATTAGCGGAAAAGTCACTGGTGTTATGCCAAACAACCTCTTTCCGAAAGAAACCACCTCTCCTTGACACTAAATGGCTCAGCCTCAATAAAAAGAATTCTTAGCAAAGGATTCCATATCCAAAGAATCAGCATTAAGATAATGGCAAAATTCGCTGAAGGCTTCTTGAATCTTGTCAAAAACTTCCCCGGAGGGTGCGTAGCCCTCTTCCCACCACCAATGTTTTATAACTAAAGGGCCGTCGCCACGATGCATTTCCGCTTCAAATCTTCCGATTAATTCTTCTCCGTATAATACAGGCATGACATAATAACCATATTTTCTTTTGACAACCGGTGTATAAACTTCCCAACTATATTCAAAATCAAAGACATCTTTAATTAATTTTCTGTCCCATAGAAGGTTATCCAATGGTGCCAAAAACTTAACATCCTGTTTGACTTCTTTTTGACATCTATCCAGTCGGTGGATATCTTCTTTTCTTATATAGAATGTTTCTTTTGGAAATTCCTCCACGTTGACTGTAGCAATCGCCTCTTCTTCCACTAACTGTTTTAGAATATCCTGCCTTAGCGCTTTATTAGAAATGGAATGGCCAATCCAGCCCCCACCGTTTCTTTCCCAGTACATACCAATACTTCCGATGCGTCGCTTTATTGCCCACTTATAATACTCCTGATCACTATTAAAGGGGTCGTCTTGCTCATAAATCTCTTTATCCAACAGTCGTTCAATAACATCATATACTTTTTGACTATTCTTCTTCTCTTTTATTCCCAAAAGACCACTATTGAACATATAATCCATGGCCGCACTCGAGAGTTTTCCATGGCCCCAACGCCCTTTTTCGACACGTCCCACATCAATCTTGGATGCTAACGAAGGGCCATGTTCCATCAAATAATCTTTAATATAATCCACATATTCAATGGCTTCAATCGACCGTCTATTTGTTAAGACTCTTTCTATCTCACTTTTTTTCTCATCTCTTAGCCGTCTAAAATACGGCCAATCTGTTGCCAGATGAATAGCCATCATTTTATCCCAGCCATCGATTAGTTGCCGATCTTGATACAGTAGCTCTTCCAACATGTTCTTTGAATAATTCTTAATTCGAGATTGGAGTACCAAATCCGGATTCCTTCCGACAACATTAAGCGGATCAAATTGAATACATCCGACGCGTTTAAAATAATCCAATATGCCTTCTTTCCCAATAAACGGCTCCTTCGTTTGCAAACCTTGGTATGTGACAAGAAACCGTTTCATCTCCCTTTTGGATATATGTATTGTCTCCATTTCTACCTCCTCAGTATAATTCCCTTAAATACGTCTGTCCCTCTTATTCATTTTCTACTAGTGTGCTGTATCATTCATATTTGAGCAAATGATGCAGAATGTTTTTTATAGGCAAGGCGCTGGAATGAGGCGATGCGGTGACATCGTCGATTGACAGCAACGATGTCCTATAGGAAAATAGGCCAATCATTTCTCTATTTATGAGTGATACAGTACACTAGTGACCTATAAAATCATTTGATTATAACTACGTCATACGAACGCTTGTTCTTTTCTTGATTATAACATATGCTTTTATATTTTCCAATCCAATATCGTCATAAATATACACGCATAGGATATAATCTCCTAAAAAGATTATGGAGGCTTTACACTGGCAAAGAAAAACCGCCCATCGCATACCATTGGGCGGTATCTTGAATAATAAGAATATCTATTACTCAAATTAACTATTTTTTTCGTATGTTAATCTAATTTAAATCCTTCTATCTTTTCTTTCAAAAGACCAATATTTTCATTTAAAGCTGTTATTGAAGTCACTACATTCGTCGTTCTATCTGATTGTAATGATGCAGTCGCTGAAATTTCTTCGGTTGTCGTAGCCGCTTGTTCTGATACCTCATTAATTTTCTCAATAGCTTCCACCAAAGCATCTTTCTCTTCTATAATTCCCCTTAAGGCAGTATGAGTTTTTTCCACATTCAATAAAACGACTTCAACTTCACTTTGAATTTGACGATAAGACGCTGTTGTACTTTCAAGAGAAATATTTGTCTTATCAACCACCTCGTTCGTTACTTCTACAGCTTCTTCTGTTCCATCAATAACATGAATAATTTCTTCAACAATTTGTTTAATCTCTCCAGAGGCACTGCTGCTTTGTTCCGCAAGTTTTCTGACTTCATCTGCAACTACAGCAAAACCTTTGCCCTCCGCTCCTGCTCTAGCCGCTTCAATAGCAGCATTTAATGCCAATAGATTCGTCTGAGCCGAGATTGAATTTATTGTCTCGATAATCTCTCTGATGTTGTTCGACTTTTCTGTCAGTATACGAATCCCTTTTGAAACTTCTTTGGATGATGCCGCATTTTGAGCAAAATCATCTCGAAGTTTACTTAACATCCGTATACCATCTTCTGTCATTGTCATCATCGCCTTCGATTCATTGATTGAATTATCTGATAAACTGATGATTTCCGTTATCTCTTTTGCAAGATGATATGTACTCTCATTACCTTCACTCGCTACCATCGCTTGGGATGTAGCACCAATTGCAATATCTTCAATCGCGGATGATATCTCTTTTGACGATGTTTTTACAGCATCTGAAGCCGAGGTAATATCCTTTATCGAGCTGTTTGCATCATCTATTGTATCTTGAATATCTCTTATCATCGCAATTAAATTCAAACGCATAAGATTAAAACTCACTGCAATTTGCCCAATTTCATCTTTTGATTTAATGGAACATTCCTTAGACAGATCGCCTTCGCCAACAACCTTTGAATAATCAATCATCATATTGACACCTTTAAACATTTTACTTACCACAAAGAAAATAATGATACAAAGTATCAAGACACTAAGGAGTGAAAAGGCAATGATTGTTCTTTGCAAAGCTTTAAGCCTATTCTGATCTTCTCTTCTATCTTTAATATACTTGATAAAGCCTTTGGTTTCACCGTTAAAATCTTGAAAAGGGATGAGAACAACAGCATCCTTCTTATCGGGAGTGAACTCATAAACAAAGTCTTGATCAGTTATCGAATCGACAAGGTTTTGGTCAATCGGAAATAAATCTTCTTCTTCTGTACCCGCCAAGAAGCTTTCCGAGGAATCCCATGATACGGAATCATCCGTAAGGGAATAGATGAAATACTCCCCTGGATAAAGTTCTTTAAAAGAATTCAGCAATACTTCATTAAAAGCAGAGCCAAATTCCACCGTCCCAATATGTTGGCCTTCATACTCTATAGGGGCTACAACCCTAAGACCATAACCTGCTTTTCCTTCTTCTATGCCTTTAACAACGACCTTCTCTTCATTCGCTTTATTGACAGTATAGCGAAAGTCCTTAAGGCTGTCTCCGAATTTATCCGGGCGATGTAAACGTAAAAAAGACGTTGAGTCAGGTAAATGAAACTGGAATTGGGAAACCTCATCACTGATTTCACTGTACCCGTCTTTAAGCAAGGCTAGGAGACCATCTCGATCTCTCTTTGCAAACAACGTCTGCACCTCCGGATTCATAGCAATTGTCATAACTGCATACTCCGTTACATCCAAGTATATATTTATTTCTTTTTTTATGGATTCTGAAATGACATCATAAGTATATACTTCATCGTCTTTAACCATATTCGTTACATAAAACATGACAAAAATAGAAAGTGAAAAAAGAATGAGAATTGTAATAACAGAAACGATACCTACAATCTTAGATTTAATGGTCATATGCCCTCCTAGATACTGGTCATCAAGTACTGTTAAATTCCTTTACATTACCAGTTTATCACAATTGAGTACTATATACCACCATAATGGCATAAGCCATTTACTAATTATAGGTATCGTTCACCTTTCATTTTTGTTCATTTGGGAGTTCTTCAAATCTTTGTCTTTTCCCAAGGTCATTATTCGCCATACATACTTTTTGATATCTCTTCTTCAATGTCTTCCTTCGTGCAAAAACCTCCGACATGTCTGCCTTTAATTTCACCATCCATAAAGTAAATAAGGGTAGGTGTTCCTTGAACATCAAATTTATCTTGAAATCCCCAGTCATTTTCCAGATTACACTTTGCCCAGTTGATATCAGGGTTTTCTGCCACTATATCATTGATAATAAGGTCCAATAATTTGCAAGGTCCACACATGCTGGTATAGAAATCTGCAATCCAAAATCCGTTCTTTGTGAGCTCATCAAAGTCTTCTGTCGTTGGGTATACTATTGCCATTTTACGCTCCTTCTTTCTTCATCATACGTTCTCTTATGTATTCAACATATTCATCCATTAGTTTTCTTTCACCCTTATATACCTTGGTTGGATTATACTCTTCCATATCTTCTTTCCCTAAAAAGTGCCCCAAAACCAAGAATGTTCGGATTGCATCTACTCCTTCAGAATATAAAGAATCATAAAACTCTTTTTTATTCTTTACTCCCATAAGCATCGCAATATCCGGATATATTTTTTTGTAATAAGGATATTTTTCCGGCTCATATAGCTCATCCATCCACTCTTCATCCGTTAGTTTTTCTATATCCATATCACTATGCAAAAAACGTTCTCGTAAGACATTGAATTGCTGGTCCGTTACCTCCTTGACATCAAGAGGATCTATCTCAGTAAATTCTGATTGAATCAGCAAGTCATCAAGACACACTTTTGCATAAGCATCAACTGTTTCATTCTGCTTTTGCGCTAAATAATAGTCTTTATACGCTTCAATGGTCTTAATACCTTCAATTTCTTTCTTCACTACCATATCATTGGTTAGTTCCGGATAACATAACTCTTCTATTTTTAAAACGGTAAATCCGACCGTTTCATTATTAATGATTACTGTACCAGATTCTCCGACCTTTAGTCCAATTAACGCATGTTCCACAATTTCACTATACAGTCCGGACCCTACATTGATGGATACTTTATCCTTATTAAACTTTGCAATATTACTTGCTATTTTCAGTGTCGCTTTATTCTCAGGCCTAATGCTTTGACCTTCTTCTTTTTCAACATAGAACAAGTGTCCTTTTGTTAATTCCTTTTTTATCAATGCCTCTAAGTCTTTTGCTTGAGACATATGAACTTCTTCTATTTTGCGTAATACAGCTTCTGTATCAGCCATTTGAATTAATTGTGTTCGCATATGAGCTCCTTCCAATTCCATGCTATATTTCTGATGGCATATATTGACTTTGTATAAAATCCCGAAAAACAGAACTTGTCTTTGATACTTCCTCTATGGTCCCACTTGCTTCTATATAACCGTCCTTTAAAACGATTACATTATCTACATTTATAATTGCAGATAAACTATGAGCTATCATAATCGTTGTTCGTCCATTCATCAAATTCAACAGAGCATCTGAAACTATTTTTTCACTCTTAGCATCTAGGTTACTTGTTGCCTCATCTAATAATAAATAGTCTGGGTTTCTCATAATCGCTCGTGCAATAGCAATACATTGCCGCTGACCTCCGGAAAAATTACTGCCATTTGGTTCTACATACGTGTCAAATCCTTCCGGTAAGGACTGAACGAGTTCCCATATATTTGCTTGTTTCGATACTTGTTCCAATTCTTCCTTGGTCACTTTTCGATTGCAGCCGTAAGTAATGTTATCCCTTAAAGTACCTGACAAAAGGGGACGATCTTGCGAAACCAACGCAAACGCCTTTCTCCAGGATTCAGGATTAAAATCAGTGACCGGAACCGAACCAAACAGGATTTGTCCTGAATTCGGTTCATACATCCGCTCAAGAATCTTAAATAGCGTACTTTTACCTGTTCCGTTATTTCCAATAATTGCAGTACTTTTGTTTTTAGGAATCACACAAGATATTTCCTTTAAAATCTCTTTTTCATCGTATCCAAATTTAATATTCTCAAGCCTAATATCTTCATCCGGCAAATCCATTGGTCTACCGGAAAATGTTTCTTCTTTTTCTTCTAAAATATTACTGATTTTTTCAAACACACCATTGGCAGACATAAAACTTCCATATACATTAATTAGTACATTAATTCGAATGCTGGCCATAGAAGAGACACTATAAAAACCAATAACCACACCAACGGTCAATTCACCGGAAGCAATTTTCATTCCTCCGATAATAAAAGTAATAATAATCAGTCCAATGGGTGTTAGTCCGATAAATGAACTCATTAAAGAGTCACTTAATTGAGCTTTAATTCCCGTTTTAAATAGATGCGTAAAATAGTCATTCCCAAACTCTTTTTCCTTTTCTACCATATTACTCGTACGAATCAATCGAAGATTTCTTACTCTTTCCAACAAATATTCCGTTGTTTTAGAGCGTGAAAGATAATATTTACTAACCGTTCTATATAAGAGCTTTCCGCAAAGTGAAACTCCAATTGCCACAACCGGAACCAAGATAATTGACCATAATGTTAATTCGGAACTAAAGGTATACATACTTTTTCCTGCCAAATACAAACCATATATTGAACTAATCAGCATAATCAACACACCAATAAATTGACTGGCTTGATCACAATCTGTTGTCACACGGCTGACAAGTGACTCGCCACTTTCACTGTCGTAATATGCTAATGGCAACTTAAGCATTTTCTTCCATAATTTTTTTCGCACGCTAAGATTTACTTTTTCAGTTAAAAGCGTATTGACATATGTTCCGATAACGCCAAGTACTCCGGCACCTAGGGTGTATAAAATATACTGAATTAAATCATCCGTTCGAATATTTCCTGACGAATCAATAACTCTGGCAGTTATTACTGAACTTTTAATCATTGCGTTACTCATAACAAAAGAACTTATAATACTAATTATAACCAATATCCATGGAATACGTATTCCACCTAAAACAGTTCTAACTGTACTAAACGAATTTATCTTTTTCATTGCGCCGCCTCCTTCAAAAGACCGCAAGAGACTAATTCACGGTAAGGAGTACATCGTTCTATAAGCTCGTTGTGTGAGCCACTATCAATAATTTCTCCTTCTTCCAAATAAATAATTTTTTCCACCTTGGACAAAAGCCTCAAATCATGGGTAATCATCAGCATCGTGTGACCTTTAAAAAGGTCCATTAATTTTTTCTGAATATCATATGCTGACTTTGCATCTAATGCAGATGTCGGTTCATCCAGCAATAAATACGGTCTATTTTTTATCAGTTCTCTTGTTAAGACAATTCTCTGTCTCTGTCCTCCAGATACCGACCTACCGCTTATAGCCAAAGGCCCGTCAAACCCTGCTTTCGATTCTTCTACCATTGACAAAATCCCTGTCTTTTCAGCAGCCGCCGTTAATTCCTCATCAGTGACCCCTTCTTTTAAGCCGTATGTCATTGCAGATCTTATTGTACCTCCAAATAGTCCTGCATCCTGTTGTACATAAGCAAAATAATCGCGATAGGCATTTAACTCAAACTGGGATATGTCCTTTCCATCCAAGGTTATACTTCCCGTATCCGGATTATAGAGTCGTTCAATCAATCCCATGATGGTTGACTTTCCACTTCCACATCGTCCGACAAGTGCCGTTGTTTTACCAACCGGTATTGAAAAATTAATGTTTTGTAAGATTGGTCTATCTGTATAAGAAAATGTAACATTGTTAAATGTTAGGTCACCCTCAGAAATATGATCATCCCCGTCAATTTTCTTTTCTTCCGGTGCATTAATAATCTGAATCATACGCGCCGCAGAACCTTGTGCCGACTTGATATCACTCCACATACTTATAACTTTATCTACTTGATTTATGATCTGACTGATAAAAAGAAAAAATGCAACCCATTGTTCCATGGTAATATAATTGCCTTTAAGTAGATAAACGCCAAACACAATGGGCACACTTCTTTGCAAAATATCCAATAAATTTGCAATACTATCCGAAACAAGCGTTACTCTAGCTCCTCTAATCTTTGCGGCGTAGAGACCTTTTGCCGCTTCTAATCCTTTCTTTGTTTCCAATTCTTCATTTGTATAAGATTTAATTAAAAATAAGTTAGATACTCTCTCTGCCAAATAAGCAGTTAAACTTCCTACCTGCCGAAAGATTCCTGCATTCACTTCATATCTCCAACGACCAACTATAATGACAAACGCCACATTTAACGGAACTAAAACAAGTACGGATATAAGCAAACGTACATCATATCCATTAATCGTAATGAACACTTTTACAAGATAATACAATGTGGGGATCATAGAAATCAGCTGGGAAATCAAAATTGATACTGCCGTTTCCGTGTCATTTGTTATGGTACTTATTAAATTAGACGGATCATTTTCATCGTAATATACCATATCCAAGTGCATCATCCGCTTCCAAAGCACCCCTTGTGCCCTGCGAATGGCTTCTTTAGATACACATGCCGTTACAATGAGAGACCCAATCATTAACCCAAAACTTAATAGGTTATACACAATTGCGGAAACCAGTGCACTTGCTGTAAATTCTCCGCTAAATAATGCTGATGTACTAACCGGTACATACGCTAATACTTCTGAATAACCGATATCCAAAATAAAACCAAAAAGTATCAATAACCATGGTAGCTTTATTTTGGGAATCAATTGAAAATATGCTCTCCAATCTCCCCGACCAAATTTATTTCCAGTTTGGTCTTTTACCCTACTTTTCAAGATGCCTTTCCTCCCTTGTAAATGTCTGATTAGTCTCCGATTGGCATCATTCCACTTTCTTCCAAATTATTAATCCAATCATCAACAGTTGGAACAAAAGCTTCCATTGTCGCAAAAAAGTCTGCATCACTAATTGCTATAACTGCTTTTCCATCAACTGTACTTGTGTCATTTTCCTCCTGATAAGCAGTTGCCTGCTCCTCGGTTTCAAAAATATCAACAGCATACATGTACTGACCTTTGCCTTCTTTTGCATAAATAACCGCAAAACTATAGCGAGCTCCTTCCCCATAATTTTCATCCCCTTGAATATAAGGCTTATACAATTCATAGCGTTCATCAAACTCGACACCTTCTGGATCTTGCACAGTATACATACCATTCAAATCAACCTCTGTTGATTCTTCCTTTTGCGTATCTGGTGTATCTGCTTGTACCGTATCGTCGTTTTTCTTCGTACATGCTGTAAATAAGCCTACAAACACAAATAATACCGTTACGACTGCAAAAAATTTTCTCTTCATAACATACTCCTTATAAGGCTCCTTAATATTTATGCCAGAATCAAGACTTCCTTAATTCCGGCATTTTATTTAGTCGAGTATAACATGGGAAAACGCTATCGACAACAGACGACGTCGATTCGGATGCTATCCATACTCATTATGTTATTTTTTCTACTTATTTGGTTTTAAATCGATTTAAGACTTTGAATGTTGAGATATTTTTTTAACTTAGCAAACTTTCCTCTACTAACCGGTAATTTGGTTCCATCATCCAATACTGCGTCAAAGGAGTTTCCATAACTAGCGGCCCGAACCCTGACTATCCTTGAAATAGGTACTAAATACGATTGGTGCGTACGAAAGAATCCAAACTGGGAAAATTTCTTTTCCATGTAATCAAGGGAATAGTTTACTTTTATCGTACTTCCATCTCTACACCGAATCTCAACTGAATGTCGATCCTTCGTAATGTATTTGATTTCATCCGGATCTATAAGTGCAAAACCGGATCCCGTCTCAACCATAATTCTTGGTAACTGCTTTGCTTGCGTTTTCTTTTCACTATATCTTAAAAACGTTTTCTCCATTCGAAGAATATCAACCGGTTTAATCAAAAAATCCAAAGGGTCATAATCATAGCCTTCTGCTGCAAAGTCAACATGGCCCGTCAAAATAACGATGTCAACCTCCGAATGATTTCTCTGTATATATTCACTTAAAGCAAAACCACTGCTATGTGTTAATTCCACATCCAAAAAAGCGATGTCAATGACTCCCTTTTTGAGTATCTCCATGGCTTCTTCTATCGTATATGCACATTGAATCTGTTCTTTAGGGACAAAATTCGAAATTGCTTGCTTTGATAGATACAAGGATTCTTTCTCATCATCCAATAACAGTACCTGTAGTGTTTCCCATGACATATTGGTTCCTCCTTATTCTTCATCTTTTAACCTAAACATAATTTACCGGGATTGAAGCAATAAAATGAACGGTACCTTCTTCTATCCAAGAAAAAACATCTCCATCAACCTTATAGAGCAAAGAACGCAAACTACTCAATCCGACACCATCATGCCCGCTCTTTGTTGTATATCCCTGATCAAAAAAATCATCCATATGCAGCTGAAACGCTTCCTTATCCTTCACACGATTTGACACTCGAATAAGACAATACTCTCCTCGCTTAAAAATGTTCAACTGAATTCCATCCGACTTATCTTCAATCTGTTCCATCTCATCAACCGCATTTTGAAGTAAATTACCAATCACTTTATTTGTTTCATACACACTGGTTGTTACATGGGATAGATCATCTCGAATATCAATAGTCATATGAATTTTCTTTTGTGCCGCCATATCTTTATAATTATTAATAAGGGCTGCAATTGCAGGATCTTTGACAGGTAATATCGTATTCATAATTGCAGTATCCAAAACCAGTGCGTCCACATACTTCCGGCATTCAGTCCATTTTTCTTGCTGAATCAGGCTTGCAACAGTTTGAACATGAAGATTATAATCATGTCTTTGGGAACGAACCACATTCATGAAAGATTTCATCTCATCACGATAAGTATACTCTACGAAGCGCCTAGTTTTCTCGCGTGAATAATTAATCAAAAGAAGAATAATCCCTATGCCTCCACTAAAAACAACCCCAGCCAATACAAGCTTTGCAATAAAGGCTGACTTTGTCGTTTCCTGGATTAATGGAAAGATTGCAATCATTAAAAAAGCAAAACTTCCACTTATCAAATAAACATACCATGCTTCTATTTCACTTTGTTCGGATTCGCTCTCATCCTTCTTCCATTCAAAGCTTGTCTCCCACTGGTCCGGTAAAGATATTTGCCGTGACACAAGAAAAATTAATGCTATTAACAGGGGAAAAAACGCGTTGATTATCCAAAAAAAACTATTTTCATCCTGATACAAATGAAAGCCAGTACAGAAGATATTCGATAGCTCCTTTACTGAAACACAGGTACAAAATGCAATCCATCCATCACCAAGCTTTCTTTTTTCAAATAAAAAAAAGAAGACGATTAATAACGTAAGCAATAGCCAGGATAAAAGCATTTCAACATTTCTATCTGGGAAAACCCCCAAAAGAAATGCCTCTATCACTGTCAATACACTCAAGCCCGTTAAAATCGTATTCCTTCTTGCTCTTACAAATAAGAGCCCTGCCATACCTGCTGCTATAAATTCTATCAAATGAAATATAATCTCTAGAATGGACATAGTTCCTCCCTGTAAAAAAATTCTGTCATAAACAAAGGTAAGTAACCACTCACAATTCCAGTTTTAATCTATTCTATTCCTCGCACTCCTCAAGTGCCTGCTCAATAGCAAGTGCAAACTGATGTGGACAAGAATTTGTACCCTGACAGCATACACCTTTAAGCCTGTCTATCATATCCTGACCGTACTGACCTTCAGACAAAATAGCAACACCTTTTGTATTTCCTGCGCATCCACCAACAAATTTAACATGATGAACAAATCCATCAATCAAATCAAACTCTATTTCTTCAGAACAAACGCCTTCTGGTTTGTAAGTCACATGTTTATACATATTATATATTCTCCTTCTTTTTCAGTCAATTGTTATTGCGTTATGATCTCCACAACAGATTCATAATAATTTTGTAGCTCTTGTATTGTATATTGAAGATAAAATGGCTCGAAGACCTGTTCCATTAGATTCTTTGCCTTTATTTCTTCGTCACTTTTTTCATGAATTAATTTATAATTTTCAAGTAATGCTTCTTTTTCTTCTTCTGATATTTGACGGTGGTTATTTTTAGCTAGTGCCTCACCGAGTACAATCATTTTAAAGTTTTTCGTATTATCCTTTTTAAATAAGGCTTCACACTCTTCTAGCGACTTCTCTCCATTATTGCCATAGGCTACCATCAAACGCTCCTCAACATCTCCGGCAATCGTTTCAATCATATCGCGTTGATTTTGATTGTATTTGTCGACTTCGGCTTCGACAAGCTCTACCTCAAGTATTGTCTCAAGTTGTTTGATGAACTTCTTTTTCAAGGCTTGAAATGCCCGGTCTACTACCTCTTCTTTATTTCTACGAACATAATCCTTCCGATAATCCTCAACAGAATGAATCCCCGGAAGTTGAAGCTTCTCTATGTTCTCGTCTGTCAGTTCCATCTCTTTCGTTTCTTTCACCGATATAACTTTGATGTTCGTTTCTTTTCCATATACCACTTTTGTAAGAACCTGATTTGGAATACAACCAAACAATACCTCTTCATATGCTTGATAATGTTGTTTTCCTAATTCAATGTGAAGGACTTTGGGTTCTTGTTCTCCACAGGTAACTTCAACCTGAACATAGTCACCGTTCTTAGCCGGCTTTCTGGTATCTTCTAATCTTCTCTTTTCATTTCTTATTTCTCTAAAAATTGTTCTGTCATTTATTTTAATCCTACGATTATTATCCGAAATTTGTATCTCTTTAAAATCCGGAACTTTTGTAATATGGGACAGTCGCATCTTATATCTCCTTATTTCTTAACAAAATGTATGTATCTAGACATTTGTTAACATCATTTTAATGATTTCTTTATCCGTTTGTTTCATACCTTCCTTTGCAATGTGACCAACACAGCTAATGGTCTCTCCTATGTCTTCTTTCAGGATGCCCGTGTACGCTTCATAACGCTTTCCGCTCATAGCAAGATAATGAGCCATCATGGTAGCATCAATACTCGATGCGATTTTTGCTGCACAGGATACTTTTGCACCATCACAAATGATTCCGGGAATATTGGCTAATGTATTATCAATGGTAGCTTTAATCTGATTCGTGCTACCTCCAACCATATATGTAATAGCTGCTCCTGAAGCACAGGAAGCAGACACTGCACCACAAAAAGCAGATAGTCGCCCTATAAACTCCTTCTGATAAGTGGTAAGTAAACTGGAAAACACCAAGGAACGGTAAAGGATTTCTTGCGGAATATTTTTTTCCCTGGCAAATACAATGACAGGTACTGACGAAGCAATTCCCTGATTTCCACTTCCTGAATTAATAATGACCGGCATATCACAGCCTCCCATTCTAGCTTCTGAAGCCGCTGCCGCAAAAGCCTTCATTCTGGTAATCACTCCTTCTGCATACTCTTGTCGAATGATTCGCCCAATTCCAAGTCCATAATTTCCAGACATTCCTTCATATGCAATATCCATGTTGCACTGAATTTGCTTATCATAAAAATGTTTAATCGCACGCATTTCTATTTCGTCTGCAAACTGCTTAATAGTATCAATAGAAAGCAAACTACGATCTGCCTTTTTCTCTTCTATACTTTCTTTCCCTATAATATGCTTCTCTTGTCGAAATTTCTCAACACCATTTTTCTTGATGGAAACGATGTTTGTATGCGCATACTTAATCTCAACTTCTACCTCTTCTGTGTCTGTTGTCTCCACAATAATAAAGTGAAGTGGAATGTCTGAATTTAAGTATTCAACAAGACACCTTTTTTCTTGAAGAAATTTCTTTGTTTCTTCAATTCCATCTGGTGTCACATCCTCAAGAACTTCCATACACTTTGATGCGTCACCGGCAATTGTTCCTAAAACGACTGCTGCTTCGATTCCCATCAATCCATTTGAATTCGGAATTTTAACGCACCTTACATTTTTAATCATATTTCCACTACATTTTGCAATGATTTGCTGTGGCACCTTTGACAAATACTTTCTTCCCTTAGCCGCAGCATAGGCTAAGGCAATTGGTTCGGTACATCCCATTGCCGGAACCAATTCCTCCTCGATGATTTTAATAAAATTATCTCTTATATTCTGATCTAACATAGGCACCTTACACTCATCTTTCTATTATTGACTCGTACTTAAATACTCATCTTTTTATAAGCTTTGTCTGTAAGTTCTTCTAATACACCAGCATGTCCGATAATACACCGTGCTCCCTGAACACTCATCCGGTCAAGCATATCACAAAAATGTTCTAACGCTTCCTTTGTCATAGACAAGATCTGCTCTTTTTCCAATTCACGATCTGCTTTGCTTATATTTCTAAAATAGTCATTATCACAAGCTAAGGCATAAGCCTTGGCTGATTGAAGTGGTTCTAAATCAGAAATACTTCCGATGATGAATTTGTTTATGTCTTCTTCACTCTTAACAAATTCTCGGATAAACTTGGCTGATTGTTGGTATATGTTAAGGCTTCTTGCGGGATTAGGATCACGATAGGAATAATACCCTGCATTCCCTGTTTCTACCGCACTAAATCCTGCTCCATACGCGCCTCCCTGAACCCGTACTTCATTCCATAGATAACTAAGGGAAAGAATCTTCGCAAGTACACGAAGAGTCCCGGAATAGGTTTCTCCCAAGGCATTCAAATTCATTCCTGTCACTGCATAAGAAACGCCTGCCGGAATCTGAATAATCTCATTTAATGAATCTCTATTGATTTCCGGAGCAAAATCAGTTTCTGTAAGTACCTTACCGCCACTTTTATAGCCCTTAATCAGAGTTGATACATTAAATGATTTATTATTACTCGATAGGCTAAGTGTCATTGCTTCTTTCGTGATTGTTTGTGCCATCATAGCTTCTAGCTCAGATCCATAAGCTTCTATTGCATCTTCTTTACTCTGTAAGGCATTATGAAGCCATTGATAACAAGAAAACCCTTCTAACTGCTCTCTCACTGCACTTTCTCCACTAAAGTGTGACGTCACTCTTTTCATAGCAAAGCTATGGCCATTCATAATAATACTCTGTTGATACATCTGATCCCACTGGATAAAAATTTCTTTAATCTTATCGTATGCGTTCCAGTTTGTTTCAAGGAGAATTTCTCGAATTAATTCTGCTGCCTCTTCAAGCTTTTCTGTAAGCACACTACACTCTACCGTTAAATAAACACTGCATTTCTCCGTATTTCCCGGTGTACTAAATACTTTTGGTCCAAAAGAAAGCGCGCCGATATTCTTCTTTATCTCTCTTTGAAGTTCTAAAACAGAATGTTTCTTTGTTGGCAATTCTTTAAATAAAGCAGCAGACATACCTAGTTTACAGAGCATTTCATTATTGACATTTCCCATATTAAAATACATCGTCATATAGGTTATTCCAGTCACATCAGTCGGATGGTAAAGAACCTTGACTCCACTTACTTCCATTTCTTCTGTGATTTTTTCTTTTACTGCTTTATCTACATCGGATAGTTCTAGTACCGGAAGAGAATCTACATCTTTTTTCCGGTCCGGTGTCTGTTGCCACCGTACTAATCTCTCATTCATTGCAAGAACTTCTTCTAACTCTTCTTTGGAAAATGCATCTTTTATCTGTTTTAGTTTTTCCTTTTCTTCTTTTCGGTTACGTTCTCCAATATCTTTTGATGGTAATGCATAGAAGAAAGACATATTGGTCTGGCTTACATATATCTCTGAAAAAATCTGATCAAAATACCCCTGATCGACGCCCTCTCTTAGTTCGGCGAAGATCTCATTATTGGTCAAATATGTCAAGGGATCTCCACCAAAGAGCCATGCATTCAATGCATTAATATTTCTCTCAAGTCCCTTTGGCTCCGAACCTTCTCGAAGAACAAATTCAAACTGATTAATAATGGCTTCCAGTTCTTCCTTGTCCAGTCCGTTAACAGAGGCTTCCGTAAGTGTCGTCTTTATTACCTCTTTTACTTTTTCTCTGTTTTCATAATCTACGTTTTTTAACTGTAAATTTACAAAGGGTTGTTGTATTCCATCATTAACGTATATATACATGTCTTGAACAAGTCCGGAAGATAAAAGAGCTTTCTTTAATGGTGCATCGTTTGACCCTGCTAAGTAATCTCCGATAATTTTAGCAGCCATTATTTTCTTGCGATCTTGCCAGTTTGAGATAACTTTTCCCATTACCATCTGGGCTTTGGAATCTTCCTCTTCTTCATCTGATATTTCATAATACTGAACTGTCTCACAGGAAGCTATGTCCTTTTGAATCGGAATAATATGCTCGGTATTTTCCCGCTCAAAACCACTTAAGTACTGGTCATCAATAAGAAAAAGAGTTGCTTCAATGTCTAAATCTCCATCTAAATAAATACGTGCATTAGACGGATGGTAATAAACTTTATGGGCAGTCAAAAAATCTTCGTACGTCAAATCTGTAATATTTTTCGGATTACCTCCGGAATCATATCCATAACAATTATCCGGAAACAGCATTGACTGAATACCGCTTTCAAGTATTTCATCAACGGATGAATAGACGCCCTTCATTTCATTTAAAACCACACCTTTATACTCTAAAGCGGCCTCTTGGTCACTCAATTCATAGTGCCAGCCCTCCTGATAGAATATGTTTGGATTCTGATAAATCGCCGGTGCAAATACAGCATCCAAATAAACTCCCATGAGATTTTCAAAGTCCTTTTGATTTCTACTTGAAATAGGATAGAGTGTTTTATCCGAAAAAGTCATTGCATTCAAAAAAGTGTTCATAGAACTTTTTAGCAGCTCTACAAAGGGTTCTTTTGCTGTATACTTTTGTGAGCCGCATAATACGGAGTGCTCTAAAATATGAAAAACCCCTGTATCATCTGTCGGGATGGTCTTAAAGGCTACGGAAAATAATTTATTTTCATCCTGATTAGATAGCCACACGAGTTGAGCGCCACTTTTCTTATGTTCCATTTCGTAGAGTGTTCCTTCTAGTTCCTCTACCTCACGAACTCTTATTACTTGGAATCCATTGATAAAATCTCCTGTCTGCATCTTCATTCTTTTCTCTCTTTCTACTCGCTTTTATTTTCCTGTAAGGAATCTAAATACTTTAAAAGTGTATGGGCCGCAACATTTCCTTCTCCCACTGCTTTTGTATACTGGTATGGCCTTCCGGTGCAATCCCCTGCTGCGAAACACCCCGGTATATTTGTTTCCATATTACGGTTGACCTGAATATCTGTTCCCTCAAGGGCCAGTCCCGGCAACAAGCTTTTCATTGCAATGGTATCACGAAGTACAAATAAACCATCCACCTCTATTGTTTCCCCGTTTTTTAAATTCAGGGCGGATAGACGCTTTTCACCACAAATCTCCTGAACATCACTGATTATTTCTACATTTCCAAGGTCTATACTGCACTCTTCATATTCCGGGAATAGATAGACCTTCTTTGCAATTTCTGCAAGGTATTCAATCTCATGTTCAAACCGTCTCGCATTGCAGACAATCCCAATTACCTTATCACGATAAAGCATTCCGTCACACGTTGCGCAGTAACTCAATCCTTTGCCGATAAAATCTGTTTCTCCTTTTATAGGCACTATATTCACCAATCCGGGAGCTAGAATAATCGACTGTGCTTCATAGAACTCACTACCTGCCATAATCGCATAATGATCTCCTAAGGGCATTATGGAATTGACCATGGATTCTTTAATTTCAATACCCATATCTTCAATCTGCCTCTTGTAAGCATGTAGAAGTTCTTTTCCGGATATAGCTGATAAGCCCGGATAATTTGAAATCAACGCTGCCTTTTCTATCTTTTCATTTAAATTTTTTGTTCCGATCCAGATAAAATTCTTTTGATGAATGCTCAAATTCAATGCCGCTGATAATCCGGCAGGTCCAGTTCCAATAATCGCTGCATCATACATATTACTTTCCTCACATGTTATTCCATTTATTATTCAATATGCTTTTAATCATCTTATTATAGTAACCAAGTCCTTCTTTATTTTCAACACGTCTTGTTTATTTGGTTGTAAAACTTACTTATGTGGATATATTTCATGCTTTTTTGACCTAACATCTTTATTTGTTGCAAGCATGTCAAGATGTACATTATTTGACGCTTACATTGGATACGATAATATCAATCGTTATTGATTAGATCTGTCATCACTTTTTTAAAAGCAATAATTACGAATATAACATATAGTACCAATTGCCATGATTCCAGATGTTTGAAGCAAATAGGAGTATTTCCATGTAACGCCATCAAGGGATGTATAGGTAGCGCTAGTATCTACTGTAAAACCCTTTAGTATATGCTGTACCGGTAAATTGGTTCGTATTCTACATAAAATCTTGACTGATGATATACCTTTTAATCTTGACTAATCTATATTAAAACTTAATTTTCAAATGCATCTTCATTGATGCCTTGTTAATATCGGCCTTTTCTGACAAATCATATGTAACTAATTATTTGCTATTTTATACTTGACTTTTCATAGCAGGTCTCCTCACAAAATTATATCTTATCAGAATTTAATTGCCTAAACTTCCTATTCCGTTTTTTATCAGCTCTATACTACTGTTATTAAGTTGTTTTTGGTTTTGTATGAAAACAGAGGCACCAAGATTTTTTTCTCTCGATGCCTCTGAATTTTCTTGATTTGCATTTTACAATAAACCGAATGCTTACAATTTATCTATATTTCCACACATAATATTATTTATATTTTCACGCACTTTTTCTTTATCCCAGTTCCACCAACAAATAGATTGTAGTTTTTCGATTGTTTTATCATTGAATCGCTTTTTAATCGGCTTTGCTGGCACACCGCCTACTATTGAGTATGGCTCAACATCTTTTGTTACAACTGCTTTTGTTCCAATAATTGCTCCATTTCCAATATGATTATTTTCATTATACCATTCATGTCTATAAAATAGGAGGTTAGATGTAAAAAATCCATCTAATTCACCTACATTCTATAATTAATCCGATAAGCAAACATTCCAGTTAGAAAAACATTTCCAATATCCGCAATTGGCTGTGAATATAACACACCCTGCACACCGAAGATTTTAGGCAGTATCAAAACAAGTGGAATAAAAAACACTCCCTGTCGGCATATGCTCAAGATACCTCCTTGTTTTGATTTACCAAGTGCCAGATAGAAGGTACCATAAACCAGTTGAAAGCCTAATGTTACAAATACTATACTATTTAAAATAAGCGCTTCTTGCCCTACTTTCATAACCATCGAATCATTTTTATTAAACATTTCAACAATATTACTTGAAAAAATAATAATTCCTCCTGCTACTAAGAGGCAAAAACAGCTTGTTAGCTTCAACGCAAACTTTTTAGCCTGTTCCACTCTGTCCCAGCTCCTGTTTCCATAATTATATCCCACAAACGGCTGAAATCCTTTAAGAAATCCAAATACCGCCATTGTACCAAGTGCTATGACTCTAGCTTCTATTCCAATTGCTGCCACCACGGAATCACCAAAACCAGCCGCAACATAATTTGTAACTCCCACTGCAACACTCGTCAATATTTGAAATACCATGATTGGCAATCCAACCTTAACGATTTCAATATATATTCTCTTTTCTATCCTTACGTTTTTTAAAGATATCTGGAAAATACTTTTCTTCCTGAGAATGAAGCTGGCGTATAATGTGGTAGAAACCATATTTGCTATCAATGTTGCTGCAGCCACACCCATTACTCCCATATGAAATCCGTAAATCATAAGCGGATCCAATCCTGCATTGAGGATGCCACCTATAAACATTGCAAACATACTGAATCTTGACGCACCTTCTGCGGTAATAATATTATTGACTGTTACATTAAACACACTAAACAGCAAACTACTAACGAAAACATAACCATACTGTCGCGCATACGGAAGTATAGTTGGTGTTGCACCCAGACTTTTAAGAATTGGTGTCATAAACAGTAATATAAAAAGAACACAGGTTCCACCTGTTATCAAACTGCTTATCAACGCTGTTGAAGCACATTGATTCGCTTCTTTGTACTGTTTGTTTCCCAAAAGCCGTGCTAAATAGGACGATGCTCCACTACCGAAAAGCAATGCAATCCCAGTCATTATCGTCCCTAATGGGAATACTATGGATACAGCTCCCATCTGTGATATCCCTAATTGCGCCACAAAATATGTATCTACCACATTGTATAATGCAGCAATGAGCATTCCCACCATCGTGGGAACTCCAAGCTTTAAAAGTGCCGTTGAAACTTTTTCATCTTTCAGTAAAAACAACTTTTTTGTTTCATTTTCCATGATTAATTCCTCTTCCCTTGTTAAGTATGTATGTGGTTTAGTATATATACAGTATAGTTCCTAAACAATATGAGTAAAAAAATTAAATAACGGATACCTCAAATAATCCAATTTTTATTTTTTATCTTGATTCCCTTTCAATTTTTCATCCAGCATATCGTCAAACACATGAAGCATTTCTTCCATCTTTTCATATAACTCATCTGGCATATCCCGAAGCATAACAAAGAGTTTTTCATTGGAGGCCTTATGAAATTCTTTATGCCCTTCATATGCCTTTTTTCCAAGCTCAGTAAGCTCAAGTCTCACTTCTGTATCCGAGTTTGGAGAAACACTTTTTTTCACCGCACCTTTGTTAACTAATTTGTAAATCATCTGGGAAACTGCACCCTTTGTAATTCCTTGATAGGCAGCTAGGCGTGTGATATTAATATCTTCCATTTCTCCAATCGCTTCAATGGTATGTATTTCTGCCCTTGAAAGTGTTAAATCTGTCCCATAATGTCTTTGTTTATTCTCTGTTTGATTATATTTGTGTATCGTACGCTCCATCAAAGCTGATATTGCTCTATAATCTCTCATCTGTAATCCTTTCTCTATTGTTTAGTTTTAATACTGTATAGTTTCTAAACAGATAATATCATCTTTAATTTCTCCTGTCAATGTATATTAATCCTGCCATGCCCGTCATTCGGCAGGTTACCCCATAATAAAAATAGATGTAAGATTACTTTTCTAAAAGTATCGCAATAGTGAAACAGTCTTTTTGATAAGAACGTCCTGCAACATCACCAAATACCTTGCACACCTTAAATCCTGCTTCTTTTGCTTCTTTCACTAGTGTTTCTTGTGTAAAGCAAGTATCCCATATATAGTAAGAAAGCATTTCACCATTTGAAATAATAGAGGTTTGCTCTAAAGTCACATTGTCTGAATATTTATAACATCCTTTTAGTTCAAGATATTTTTCTTCCCGCCAAAAACCACCATCGTGACAGATTTCCCATACTTGCTTTTCTTGAAAAGCATTGTATTTAGCCATTGAAAATACATCAAACAAGAATTTACCACCGGGTTTTAAGTGATGATATACCTTGCTCATAATGGTTTGTCTGTCAGACGTTGATAATGCCCCATAATCACAATATATCATTGTTGAAAAATCAAAAGCCGTATTCAAATCCATATCCAAATAATTTTGATATAGATAAGTAATATTTAAGCCCTGCTGTATTGCCGATTTTTTTGCATAGTCTATTGAACGCTTTGAAAAATCAATCCCTGTCACTTGATAACCTTCTTGTGAGAATTTTTCAGCATATATCCCCGGACCGCAGCCAATGTCAAAGAGCATCGGATAATCCAAAGGAGGGACGATTTCTTTTATCCATTCAATGGACTTTTCTATGAACTTCAACTTTCTACTTGCCCCTTCAAATTTGGGATCAAGGTGAGCTTTTAACATTTGTTTGGAAATGTGCTCATCATTCCAAAATGCAACTTCTGTTTTCGTGTAAAGAGATGGTCTTTCTAAAATTTTACTAATACTGTTGAACATACTTGTTTTCTCCTTTTTTCCTTTAATAATTGGGCAGTACAAAAGTGTCGTTTTACGACGCTGATTCCGCCTTGGCGGATTGTTCTGGATGTCTGACGGAATTTGCTCCGGTAGAGCAATTTTCTAGTCAAAAAAGCCGTAGATTTTACTCTACGGCTAATCTTCCTAAGATGAAGAAGAGTTTAAGAGTAAAATAAAACCAAACATTAGACACAAAAACTGAACTGTTAAAACAGTTCGTTTTTATCCTATTGAATTGATTTTATCTACTCTTTTCCAGTCATACCCATGCCACTGATTTTATGTCATCTGGTACGCCGGAATTTCATCACCTTTTCTGTTAATTTTTTATAATTTTATATTATAGTACAAGGTGAGTTCTGTCAATAGTAATACAAATATGACCTATTTTATCTAGGTATTTACATCATTGATACTAGGATTAATTTGAATTATGTTCATTAGCTTAAGTATGACATATCACTTAAACGGAAAATCATATGCTTACCATCAGCACTTTCCTGCATAAAAGAAACTCCACCCGCTCTACCGAACAAATCACATTTGTTCAACATATCTACGTCCATGCCAAGCCATATTGCGTTAAATATACTCAATGTATCACCATGAGAAACAATGATAATGTTTTCATCATTACCTTATTTTCTCTTAACCATTTTACTGATTGTCCTACTGCAGACCCTAAATTTCTTTCTCTTAAAACATTGGTAATTATCGGTGTGATATTAAGATAATTGGCGACAACTTCCGCAGTATGTTTAGCACGCAATAAATCCGATGAATACATAACGTACTGCTTCCCAGAATTTTCTTCTGAAAGCTTTTTCCCAATTCGTCTTGCTTGTTCTAGGCCTAATTCCGTTAAATCCCAATCTGTCCTTGAGCCAACCATACCATTTGTATGATGTATTGATTGAGTATGCTGAATTGTAATGATATTTTTCATTTTATTCCTCCCCTCAATTATCTAATCACGGGTTACAAAATGCTCAATTCCATCTGATAGATTATTAATTTTATCTTTAAGAAAGACAGGATAAATTTTATAATCTTGTAATTCATTAATACCAACCCACTGGAAAATTAATCTCGATTCGTCAGTTTCTAATGATTTGAAAACACCATTTAAAGGAATCTGAGATGGAGTGTTTAAGTTAACTAGATGGTAATGACATAAAGTGTGAGCTTCTTTTTCTCCCCACTTCCAAAAGACTTCCTCAACCCAAATTAACCTTTCTACTAATATATCTACACCCAACTCCTCCTTATATTCACGAATAAGAGTATCTGCACTTGTTTCAACCCAGGCAACATGCCCTCCAGGAAGAGTATACTCAGAATCATTAATTCCTCTTTGAACAAGAATTTTTCCGTCATTTATTAAAACCCCAGCGCTCCGAAAATTATGGATTCTATTTTCGTCCACAAATAGCCAATCCCTGTTTTTCACTCTTAAACACCACCTATATATATTAAAATTTGAATTTTTATCGATTAGATTTTGTTCTATTCTTATCATCTAATAAATCAAATAAACTCAAAATATCTTCTTTGGGTAAAGTTGGACCATCTCCCCTTTATTACATAAACAATCTTTACTTCGACTTTATATACTATTGTACACTAACATGATTATATATTATATGGATGCCATTAACAATTAAAGCTTGTCTTACTTTCATTCAGCTTCATAACACACACCTGACTAATGTATCAACCTTTTCCAGCTACGCTCAGTACCATAACTTTTGATTACAGCACCTAGTGGTGGTTTGTGGCCTGTACCTGAATACCGACCACGGAGGGCCTGCCCCCATCTAATTCAGAGCATTCTCTGATTCTGTCGCTCCTCCTTTCACTGAACCTTTTAATTCAGGACACACGGGAAAGTTGAGTTATTAAGTAGATGAAAAGCTACCTTTTCTTATATAATTGCATTTTGACAACCTTGAAGGGCATCTTGGGTAGATATCGTTGCTTTATTAAAATTATAAAGCTATAATTTGTATGGGATAGGAAAGAAGGTGAAATGTTTGAAATTAACAATACATAAAGATCCCAAAGCTTCTGAAACGGAAATTGCAATAACTTGTCCTGAAGTCGATGAACGACTTGAACAGCTCATAAAACACATCAAGCAGTATGCTTATACCTTTCGTGCTAAAATAGACGGCGAGATATGCTTTATTACAGCAGAAAAAATATATTATATCGATTCCGTTGATAGTAAAACCTTTTTATATTCTGCAGAAAATGTATACATTATTTCAGAGAGTTTGTCAGAATTAGAAAAGAAACTGGTCGATTCCACCTTTATAAGAATTAGCAAAAACTGTATTTTAAACATTTCTTATTTAGAATCTGTACATCCATTGTGGAATCACAGGCTTGAAGCACTTCTCATAAGTGGTGAGAAATTAATTGTCACTCGGCATTATATTGAAAACTTAAAAGAAAAAATCAAAAGTTAGGAGGAAAGCAAAATGAATAAGATATGGAATACTCTTCTATTTAGAGCAACGTTATCTTTTACGTTAGCTGTTATTTTTTCAGCACTTTATAATCTGGCGACTGGTCATCCACAAGGTGACTACCTGTTTTTACTAGAGATATTTGGCCTTATTGTGTGTTTAGAAATCATTGACTATGCTCTGAGTTATGTACCATTTCACTCCAGAATCATATATCTATGCACAGAATTTGCCCTTATGTATGTTTGCTTTCTGCTTTTCTCACTTTTAGGACATTGGTTCGGCTTTACTTTTATAAAGTTAATCATGTTTTCGAGCACATTTCTGATAATGTTTTTATTGCTGCATGTATACTGTCATTTCCTACTAAAAACAGAAGCAATCGACATAAATAATAATCTTATTAAAAGAAAAATGTAGTGAAGGAGGCATTTCTTATGTATTTTTTTGGTGATACATACTTTCAAGGTTTCATATTAAAAAATGTTTTTCAAATAGCTTTCATGACGGTGATAATAACAGAACTAGTCATTCTAATTTTTACCACTTGGAATAATCATAAAAATTCCGAAAAGAAGACTATGAGTGACCGTGGTTCCATGCTGTTTATTCTGATAGGCTTCTGGCTGGCAATATTAATAAATCCCATTTGTGTTAATATGTCTACATTTATGCTGCCTGTGTATTTCTTTTGGATTGGAGTTGTACTTACGATACTAGGGATATTCACTCGGATATATTCTGTGTGGACATTGAGAAAATTCTTTACTTTAAACGTTCAGGTTGCTACAGAACAGAATATAGTAAAAACCGGGCCGTATAAATATATACGTCATCCTGCCTATACCGGAAGCATCATAACACTTTTGGGGATTGCTGTTTCATTCCGGTCACCGCTTGGTATTATTGCCACTGTAATTATTATTGCAATAGTATACGGCTATCGAATTAAAGTGGAAGAAAAAGCTTTGGAAACAAACTTCGGTTCTTCTTATGAAGATTATGAAAGACACACTTGGAGATTATTCCCCCACATTTGGTAAGTAAAAATAATCAATTTACAGAAACCCCTCTAGCATCTTGCCGAAATCTCAAAAAAGTATGATTAACTTTATTCAATCATCGTTGTTCGTCCCAAGTTTTAAGTTACAACGTCCCCAAAGTTTTGGCTGTACTACGGGATTTACTTGGTTGCATAACTTTGCAACTGACGCAAGCTCTATCAAACTGTTCAGTTTAAGGTGCCCCTACACTTGCTTTGTTCCCTTAAAATCCGTATCACTGACTGGAAAAGTAACCGTAACATACAGGCATAGCTTAAATCTTGCTTATTTTTTTCATTAGCCAAGCCATATTTTCTCCTAAATTTCTCATATTTCTCATTCCTTCTTCATCAAGAGTTACATCACCTACATCTTTACCATAAACCATATTCCAATACGTCGAACCAACTACAAGAACTTCTTTATTTAATAAAAAGTGATTTAATGTATCAACTGCAGTCATTCCTCCTCCTCGACGTACAGCTACAACAGAAACTCCAACTTTATGCTTTAACATACCTGGATTAGTTCCCACAGTCACACCTGCACGTTCAAGAAAAGCTTTCATCTTAGATGATATATCAGCAGAATATACCGGAGACCCAAGGATGATTCCATCTGCATTAACCATCTTAATAAAACAGTCATTGAAAAAATCATCTTTTATTACGCATTGCTTTTTCTCTGTGCAGCCAAAACAACCCATGCAACCTTTTATTGTTTTACCTGCTAACTCTATTAATTCTGTTTCAATTCCTTCCTTTTCTAATTCCTTGAATACAGTTTTAATAAGTATAGACGTATTTCCATCTTTACGTGCACTACCATTAATTCCTATAACCTTCATATAAACCCTCCATATAATCTTTATTTATATATTTTTTCTTACTATTATTATTTGATATACCAATAATTAAAACGCCTACTAAAGCACATGCAAGCCCTAAAGTTAGAATATTACCTCAGATTCTAATAATTTTTGATTTAACATAATATACCTTAAGACTTTCTTAGTATAAACCTTAGATTCGACTCTAAAGCAAGCTTTTTATTTTTAACTTTAATATTAATATGATATTAATTAAGGCATATAAAAGAACGAATTTTAAGGAGTATATCAAAAGTGAAAAGCAACAATTAAAATTAATGTAGCGCTTACCTAATTATTCATATGCAAATTTTTATATTCACAGGATTTATTATAAGCATTCTTTTTGAAACGACAGCCACATCGATATCTTGGGATACATCCCCTTTAATAAATTCAGACTATATTAATTCTTCATCTTCCTCACTAATTACTCTTAAGGAATTATATAAAGATTCTAACGCTTCCGGCGAACTGCTATATGACTTAATGGAACTTTCTAGTTTCTCATCAAACCACTCTTCATCAAAAGTCCATTGCGCAAAAGTGCTTCTTCCGATACTGTATTTAATGGAATGGCAATTATAATACATATTTCTCTTGTAAACTAAAATAGCAAGAATAATGAAAGATCGCTGAAAAATATTCGATATAATAGTATAGGTAATTGCGAAACTCAAAAATAACAATAGGTTAGAAATGTTTTAAGTAGTGTGGATAACTTTCAAAACGAATATGCCTAATTTTACACTAAGCAATTAAAGATTTCATAGAGCGAAGATTTTCTGGTTTGTTCTATGACACCACGATTTTTGTAAGTTGCATTCCAGAGGTCAGTGCCACGTATAGTTCTAGGATAAATGTAAGTCATTCGTCCGAAAGACGAATCAGTACAAGGGTTCTCGCAGTTATGCCGTCGACGATGTTTACCATCTTCGCTCTTTTTCCATTGTATTTTGGGGCAAACAAATTTGAAGGTCTTAGAACCACCGCAAAGATGAGATGTGCTACTTTCAGGTTTCATAGGAAGGCTAAAATCATGAGGGCAACAAGGAATACCATAAGCTTTAATACCGGAATTTTCAATAATAATTGAATATTCGGTGAACGTTTCTGTCAAAGAAAGCTGATTACATGGTAAAATACTCATGTATAACTCCTTTCGGGTTTGGTGGACTTGTTTCTCGACAATTCAATTTTATCGCAATCTGATGAAGAGTTATATTTTTTATGTAACAAAAAATACAACTATTAAACGGTTTATGGCATTTTGCAAACGCCTAATAACAATCAGGATAAGGAGGAGAAAAATGTTTGCCAATTTTGAGAAATTTTTGAAAAGTAAATTGTATTTTGTAATTATTGGACCAGCATATGTAATTATGCTACTACTTACTATGTGGAAGGATTTGCATTTTACACATAATACACCAAATATTTTATTTTATTTTACTGTTCCAATCGTTAGTATTATCGTTTCTTCCATTATTTCATACATACTATTTAAGTTTTTTAAGAAAGTATCCAGCTTTTTTGAATTATTAGGAATATTTTTACTAATAGAATTATTGGGACAAATATGGGAAAATTTAGCCAAAATTATTTATTACACTGTTTGGCAATACCCAGGGATTTTGTGGTTTATTTACTTTCCTTTTAGTTTTGTATTAACAAGCTATTTACTAAAGAATATATCAAAATCAAATTGGATTATTTCTACGGTAGTCATGATACTGAGTATGATCATAAGTACAGCAGCAGCGATGTATTTTAGTACGGTGACTGGGATTGAAACACCTGGGTCTTGAACGACTATATTATCGATACGATTATATATGTCGATTCTAACAATAATAGGTTGTATTTATATAGTGTGGTTAAAAATATACAATCTTATTGGATGGCAGATAGGTATTGAAGCTCTGGTAGGAAATCCTGCTTAAAGCATGTAAGCCTAGAAGCATCCGGCACACGAGAGAAACAGCAAAAGTCTCATAGTTCTTTAGAGAACTTAAGAAATGTAAGTAAAGACGTTTCACAAACGCCTAATAATGGTAATATGAAACCTAGATTCTCGGAACTCATAACGAGAATCACACTTTAAAAATACCTGGGACTATTGATTTTACTGACTTTTGAGCACATTTTGCTTGATTATCAAATCGTCATGTGTTATGATTGTTATATACGACACATGACGAGGTGATGATCGATGGCAATAGTAAGACAGTATGACAAACGCTCTGGAATAACCTATGCATACGAGGCCACTTACCACTGGGATAAAGAAAAACAACAATCCCGTTGCAAGCGTAAGCTGATCGGCAGAGTTGATCCGGAAACCGGTGAAATAGTTCCAACCGATGGACGTTGCAGAAAAGATAAACCTGCTAAATCGGCAACGCCTGCGAAACGCGGTCCGATTCCATCTACCGTTTCCAGGCACTTGTACTTTGGTGCCACTTACTTGTTGGAAACCCTTTCCGAAGAGTTGGGCCTTACCGCTGATTTACGTGCCTGCTTTCCGGATACCTACAAACAGCTGTTGTCCATTGCCTTTTATCTCATACTTGAGGACAACACACCCCTTTACCGCTTTGAAAAATGGCATCATACCCATAAACATCCTTATGGTGAAGATATCACATCGCCAAGAAGCAGTGAGCTGTTCTCCGGAATCTCCGATGACCAGATCACTAAGTTCTTCCGTCTGCAAGGCAAGCGCCGTATTGAGGATGAGTATTGGGCTTATGACAGTACAAGCATTTCCAGTTATTCGGAGACCCTTGCTCAAGTGCAGTACGGCAAGAATAAAGAAGATGACAGACTTCCACAACTGAACCTTCTCCTAGTTTTCGGCGAAAAATCCGGTCTGCCTTTTTACTACCGAAAACTCGCTGGTAACATACCCGATTCGAAAACGGTCAAACATCTTCTTGAAGACCTCGATATCCTTGGCTTTGGCAAAACAAAGTTTGTCATGGACCGGGGCTTTTACTCGGAGAAAAACATCAATAGTTTATATCAGGATCACATCAAGTTCCTAGTTGGTGTAAAGCTTTCATTGGCGTTTATCAGGAAGAACCTTGACAAGGTGTATGATGATATCAGAATGTTCATGAACTTCGATGAAGCAATCAACACCTATGGCTACACCGTGAGTGCTAATTGGGATTATACTCAGGAACGGCCCTATAAAGGCGATGTCATCCAAGAGAAACGCAGGATATATATCCATTATTACTACAGTATTGACAAGGGTGCCGACGAAGAGACTGCATTCGACAAACGCATTGCCACTCTGTACAAAGAACTTAAGGAAGATAAGCGTATTGAAGCTCATGAGAAGTCTTATGCAGAGTACTTCGAGGTCAAGAAAACGCCAAAACGTGGCATAACTGTAACCTATAAGGAAGACGCAATCCGTAAGGGAAGGCGGTATTTAGGTTACTTTGCTCTGATCACCAATGAGAAGATGGACGCTTTCACGGCATTGCACCTCTATAGAATGAAAGATATCGTGGAAAAAGGCTTCAGCAACATCAAAGAGCGTCTTAACATGAGAAGATTGCTTGTGTCTTCAGAACGAAGTCTTGAAGGCAAGATCTTCACAGAATTTGCAGCTCTTATATTAATCTCTCATCTTGATCAAAGGATGAAAAAAGCAAAACTTTATGAGGATTACACAATGTCTCAGTTACTGGATAAACTGGACGTTATTGAATGCTTCGAGGACCCTGGATATTCGCTAAGAATAGGCGAAATCCTTACAAAACAGCAAGAGATCTATAAGGCACTTAACATCCCTGTCCCGGCCTCGTCATGAGAGGCCGAGAATCCAGGATGAAAGGAGGATACTGCAATGCAAATTAACATTATCAATGTAACCGTTGCAATCGACTACATCGAAAGCAATCTGGCTGATAAATTAGATTTGGAAATAGTCGCAAATGCAGTTCACTATTCTAAATACCATTTGCACCGTATTTTTGCGGATACAGTTGATTTAACCATTCACGACTATGTGCAACGGCGTAAATTAACCAAGGCAGCAAAGCTGCTCATATTTTCTGATAAGCCAATCATTGAAATTGCTTTGATTGCCGGATATGAAAGTCAGCAGGCATTTACAACAATATTTAAGCTGATGTATAAAAAATCGCCCAATCAATATCGGGAAGCAGAAGAATTTTATCCATTGCAGCTACGGTATGTTTTGAATAATGAGCCTACAAAAATAAGTTCAGAAATTGACTGGCAAAAAGACATTATTTTTGCAGAGGAAAGTGACATTTTGGCATGGATGGACTTAGTTCACCTTGTCGTTGATGGATTTCCATACTTGAAAGAAAATGAGTATGTAGAGCAATTAAAACAAAGTATCCAGAAAAAGCAAGCACTGATTATGTATGATGGTAATATAATTATTGGAGCAATGGCATTTAATAATGAAACAGGGAGTATCGACTTTTTAGGCATTCACCCACAATACAGAAAGCAAGACATTGCAAGGGCTTTTCTGCAAAGAGCATGGGAAGAGCTTTTGATAGATAGTCCCATCAGCATTACAACTTTTAGGGAGGGTGACAAAGCCGACCCCGGCTACCGTAAAATTTTTCAGAAACTCGGCTTTGCTGAATCAGAGCTTTTGATAGAATTTGGATACCCAACTCAAAAACTTACCATGCAAAAAGGGGATTTGGAGGTAAACCACTTTGAATGACACTATTTCAGAAAACCTTCAAAATCCGCTTGCAAGAAACTTTACAATGCGGTCATTACTACAATTTGCATTCCCCACAATCGTTATGATGATTTTCATGGGGCTATATACCATAGGCGATACTATCATCATATCCCGTTTTATAAATACAGACGCTTTATCCGCTTTGAATATCGTTACACCAGTTATCAATGTGATTGTTGGTCTTGGGGCTATGCTGGCAACTGGGGGCAGCGCAATCGTAGCGAGAAAAATGGGCGAAGGTAAGGAAAAGAGAGCTTCGCAGGATTTTACACTGATTGTTTTTGCAGGTGTCATTCTCGGTGCAAGCGTTACAATATTGGGAAGTTTGTTTATTGATAAAATTATTTGGGGATTGGGAGCAAGTGAGGTATTATTTCCCTACTGTAAACAATACCTATCTACATTATTGATTTTTGTGCCCGCAAGCATGATGCAAGTTCTATTCCAAAATCTGATTGTTACAGCAGGAAAGCCCGGTTTTGGAATGGTGTTATCCATAAGTGCCGGAGCCATCAATGTGCTGTTTGATTATATATTCGTTGTTCCAATGGATATGGGAATTGCCGGTTCTGCTCTTGGTACAGGGATAGGATATTTGATACCCACCATAATAGGGATTGTATTTTTCACAAGAGCCAAGGGAACACTCCGCTTTCAAAAACCTGTTCCTGACTTCCATGTTTTATGGGAAAGCGGTTCTAACGGATTTTCCGAACTGGTAAGTCAAATTGCAACGGCAGTAACCACCTTTTTGTTTAATATCATGATGATGAAGCTGCTGGGTGAAAACGGCGTTGCTGCAATCACGATTATCATTTATACACAATTTTTGCTCTCTACATTGTATATCGGTTTTTCAATTGGTGTTGCGCCAATCATCAGCTATAATTATGGCAGCAAAGATTATGACCGCCTGAAAAGGATTTTCCGAATGTGTCTGCTCTTTATTTGCGCTGTTTCTGTAATTGTCTTTACTATCGCAATGTTGCTTGGTTCGCCTTTGGTCAGTATTTTTTCGCCCAAAGGCACGCCTGTATATCAGATTGCTCGGCAAGGATTTTTGATTTTTCCTATTAGCTTTTTATTTTGTGGCTTCAATATTTTTGCTTCCGCCATGTTTACCGCTTTATCAAATGGAAAAGTATCAGCTATCATTTCTACGCTTAGGACAATCGTATTTATTTCCATTGCCCTGCTGATACTTCCCCAAATCTTTCATGTGGTTGGAGTATGGATTGCTGTTCCGCTTGCTGAACTGCTTACAGTATTTGTATCATTCGCTTTTGTCTTAAAAAATAAAAAGAATTACCATTACTTATAAATGTGCCCCCCACCCAACGGAAATAAAAAAACATAGGTTGGCCTCTATATTTTAGAAGCAACCTATGTTGCAAACTGGATGTAGGCCTTTATTATACGGCATTCCAGCATTTATGTTCTACTAGATTAACTGATATTCCTTGAGCAGTTTTCCAATATCTGTTCCTGCAACCTTTTTGAGGACTTCGCCAAGAACAGCCTTTTGCTCCGGACTAAAATCCATTTCAGTTATTTTTTTGCCATCACTCAGTTTTGATGTAGCATTCAGCAAATCACGAACATCATAAGTGCTTCCCCAAACTTCAGGTACACCCCTGTCAATATTCAAAAGTGTGTAAACACTCTCCATAGCCGTACGTACAGAATACTCAATCGTAAAGATTGTATCACGTGTTGTTTCGGCAAATTGTCCAAGAAAAGCAAAATTCACACTGCCATTTGGTATAACGTTAGGACGGTCACCTGGCTCACGAGGCATAAAAAATGCAGTAATATAAGGCATCATACAAGGTACCGTATTAGCACTATTCTCTGCCATTTCTTCAATTTGATTCTCCGGTACTCCAAGATGGTATAGCCATTCCATACAGATTTCCTTACCGGTACAATCACGCATAGCCTTTTTCACAAAGTTACCAGGCTTGTCGGTAAACAATCCATAGATCCAGCCGACCAACTGATCTTCCGGCTGACTGCTAAAATGAGGCTGACGGTTAAATGTCCAGCTAAGCAGCCAATTAGAATCCTTGACGGTAACGATACCTCCAGTAACTACCTTGCCGCTGAAAGGATCACGTTTACAGACTTTTTGTATATAAGGAGGAATACGATCATCCAATGTTGTCACCGTAGCAGACATCCAATTGCTTTGCTCCGCATCATAACAGAATTTATCCGGGTGTCCAAAGGAAGGATCTTGTGCTG
Organism: Vallitaleaceae bacterium; assembly: GCA_965140555.1. Classification (GTDB taxonomy): domain Bacteria; phylum Bacillota; class Clostridia; order Lachnospirales; family Vallitaleaceae; genus UBA1351. Next base: position 1,514,378 of record OZ223259.1, read on the forward strand.
CAATTTTCCGCCACATATCCCATCCGCCGCCTTTTTTAATTTCATAATTAAAGGGTGCGGGTGTATTCTGATTACCGATAGAGGAGTTTTCAACGCATCCGCCATTGGTGATAAATACCAAATCATCTTCGGTCAAGTCAATGTGTTCTTCATTGCCATCTCGGATAATATCAATCACTTTTGCAACTTTTTTATCTGATTTTGTATCAAAAACAATATTTTCCACTTTTGTTCCAAAGTGGAACTGAACATTATGGGCTTCAAGATACTTCACTAATGGCAAAATCATGGATTCATACTGGTTAAACTTCGTGAAGCGAAGGGCTGTAAAATCAGGCATTCCACCAATATGATGTATGAATCGCTTAATATATAATTTCATTTCCAGTGCACTGTGCCAGTTCTCAAAAGCGAACATCGTGCGCCAATACAGCCAGAAATTAGAGTCCAGAACCTCATCACTGAATATTTCGGAGATACGCTTATTGTATAGAGCCTCATTCGGTGTAAAGAATAACTTCATAATTTCCTGCATACCTTCATTTGACAAAGCAAACTTACCATCTGTATGAGCATCCTCGCCACGATTCACCGTTGCACGTGTGAGAGAGCTGTTAGGATCATGCTTATTCAGCCAATAAAATTCATCCAACACACTGGCACCCTCTTCTTCCAGAGATGGGATAGAATGAAATAGATCCCATAGGCATTCATAGCGGTTATCCACTTCTCGTCCGCCGCGGATTACAAATCCGGTATTATCATATTCATAGCCGTCACAGGCACCCCCTGCAATCGGATCCTTTTCTAATATGTGAATTCTTTTTCCATCCATTTGTCCGTCGCGAATAAGAAAAGCTGCTGCTGCAAGGGAAGCAAGACCCGAACCAATCAAGTAGGCTGATTTGCGTTCCACTCCCTGAGGTTTCTCTGGGCGGGCAAGTGATTCATAATTTCCTTTTGAATAATACATAGCAATTACCTCCATCTTTGTTTGATTTTTCTTTACAATAACTATTATAATCTTTACTGTAATTTCTACAATCATCAATAAAATGGCTTTGATAAAAATCTTATCACATCGGCAATTTTGTCTATTTTTTACTCATTTAAACTGTTTTGTTTTGTTCTGCTGAAACTTACTTAAAGCTTTTGCTACGTCACCTTGAATTAATGTGCTGATTCTATCAATAATTACCTGAGGATCTTCTTTCATATCTTTTTTGATCCAATCCAACAGCAGGCCTACAAAGGCAAAATTGTAAAAGTCTGCAATAAATTTCTTATCGTCTTCTTTCACTCTCAGTCCAGCCGCTTTTTCCTCAACTACCACCAGCAGCAAATCATAGGTAATTGCATAAAAATAGTCTACTATTTTTTCCCGGCTGATGGAATGATAAACATTTGAGACAAACGGTTTATTTGCCAGCACCATTTGAAAGGTTTGCAAAAAACCCTGTTGCCAGGTGTCATACGTTTTCTTGCCATTGATGGCTCTTGCTGTTTCCTCAACGCAGATCCACTCAATCAAATCAAAAATATCCTTAAAGTGATAATAAAAAGTCATACGATTAATCCCGCAGTCATTTGTAATATCTGAGATAGTTATCTTATCAAGTGATTTTTGAAGTAAAAGGTTTTTAAGCGATGCCTCTAAAGCCCTTTTTGTTACCTCCGACATCTGAGAATCTCCTTTGTAATAATTCTAGCTACATTATGCGTCTTAATTTTCTTCTAAATAATCCTTACTCTATGTTAAAATAGATTTTGTGACCTATACTTTACTCAATTTTATCACACGTTTTTCCATTTTCCTACTAAAAGAGCAAGAAAAAAGCCAACGAGGATTATTCTCCAGTAGGCATCTTTTCTAACGAATATTTTTTGAATGAATATTATTCATTGACGTGATGTAATCCTTATGATAGAATACTTGCAGATTTAAAATAAGGAGGCGAAAATATGACTCGCATAACCAAAAAACCTGAAGTTCGAAAGCAAGAAATATTGGACACCGCAATGGAACTGTTTTATCAAAATGGTTATGATAAAACATCCATCAGTGATATTGCTAAAAAAATCGGAATCGCGCAAGGTCTATGCTACCGTTATTTCAAATCTAAGGAAGAATTGTTTGATACTGCTTTAGACTATTATGCAGAGCAACAGGTAAGTCAAATGCGACCGATATTATATGATACCAGTAAAACATTAAGACAAAAAATATATGAAACTCCAACTTTTATGGATATTGAACAGAATAACAGCTTTTATTATAAAGTATGCCATGACACAAATAACAAAAAGATTCACAACCAGTTATCCATGAAAATATGCTACAAATTAGCACCCATAATAAAAGAACAAATACAGCGAGAAATGGATTTAGGGGAACTTCATTTTACTGATGCAGACACGGCATCCAGTTTCTGCGTCTATGGTCAACTCGGTATTTTACTACGTGATGATCTCTCTGGGGAAGAAAGACTAACCCGAATACGAACATTTCTTCTACAATTATTAGAATTGTAAAAAATCCCTGTCTTTTTGAGACAGGGATAAAAAACACCATAACAATGAATGATATTCATTCATTGTCGAAAGGAAGTACTTTTATGAACTCACAAATTGATTTTGTAAACGAAAAAACAAGAACCGGATTATTTAAACTAACCGTTCCGCTCATCGTCGCTATGATGCTGAACATGGCTTATAATCTGGTGGACAGCCTATGGATTGGAAATCTTCTTGGTGAAAATTCAATGGCAGCACTTACTAGCTCCACTCCTATCATTTTGCTTTTAACGTCTATCGGCATGGGTGCAACAAATGGCCTAGCTATTCTGTTGTCCCAGGCAATCGGGGCAAAAGACAATACGAAAACAAAACGTATTTTATCGACCTCGTTGATTAGCACAGTTGCTTTATGTATCGCACTTACTTTCATCTGTGAATGTTCTTTGGATGAAATCCTAAATCTTCTGCATACCCCCACCGAAATATTTTCAATGGCAAAAGACTATTTGTCCATATATTTGTTAGGTTTTCTGCCAGTTTTCTTATATTTATATTTTACAGCCATCCTGCGTAGCTATGGCAACACGATATTTCAAGTAATCGCAATTCTTCTTTGTACCATTTTAAATATGATACTTGATCCCATTTTTATCCATATCATGGGATTTCGTGGAGCAGCAATTGCAACCATTCTTTCACAATCCCTTGCTTTAATTCTCATGATAGGCTATATCATGAGAAAGAAGCTATTCCATTTTAGCATCTCACTATTTGCTTGGGCTGAAGTAAAAACATTGCTATGCAAATCATTACCTTCCATCATACAGCAAAGTATCCCTCCACTTTGCACCAGCGTTTTAACTTCCATTGTCAGCAGTTTTGGTGTAACTGCCATTGCCGCCTATGGAATTACCGGAAAGCTTGAAACAGTTTTATTCTATCCAGCTATGGCTCTTAATATGGCAATTACTTCAATTGTGGGACAATGTATTGGTGCCAAAAGGTTGGATCGGTCAAAAGATTATTTAAAAACATCCTTAATGTATGGCACGGGATTACTTATTGTTCTTTCATCCCTTATAGTCGCATTTGCCGGAAATTTTTCTCACCTGTTTTTGAACAATGAAGACACTGCTGCAATTGTAAAAACTTACTTTTTGATTGTTAGTATCGGTTATATTCTGTATACCGTTACCAGTTGCTTTATGGGTGCCATCAACGGGCTTGGCAAGCCGAGCATAGGGATGTATTTAATGATATTTTACTACATTATTATCAGGATGCCCCTTGCCTATCTTTTGTCCCATACCAATTTCGCATTAAACGGCGTATGGTTAGCAATTTTAATCAGCCATGTTATAGCTGCCGTTTCTGCAGCAATCCTGTTTAACTTTTTATTCCTTAAGTTGGAGCGAGATGAACAAATTATCTGATACATAGACATCTATAAAATAATTGGAGTAGCCATCTGCATCTATATTTCCTGCCTAATTTCCGCCCATTTTTTGCTCCAAAATCACAACAGATACTATATCCCTTATTGCTTCTTTTCAAGTATACCTGCAATAATCCTAGGAAAATGAATCATTAGCTTATTTCTGTAACCAGGTACCACTATGAGCTTTTTACCTAATTTACGAAAAGAATATTCCACCACTTCATCTGGTTCCATTATGAATGATTTTGGTGTTTGCACTCTTTTTACAGTATTAAAAACTTCAGTTTGATGAAAATTAGTATTTGTACCACCGGGATTCAGTGCTTGAACGATTACTCCTGTCCCCTTCAGTTCACGCTCAAGCACCTTTGCGAATACATTGACAAATGCCTTTGAAGCACAATAGGTTGAATTCCTCCTATATGGGACAAATGCGAATGTGGAGCTTACAAAAACTATACATCCTTTGTTTCTTGAAATCATATCCGGTAGTAAAGCGCGTGTTAATCGCATATGCGCGGAAATATGTACATTAACCATACTAAGTTGTTTATCGATATCCGACTCCGAAAAAATTTGTGGGACAGCAAATCCAGCGTTATTAACCAACATATCAATTGACCCCATATTTTTTAGTAATTCTATAAGTTTGCTAACGTCGTCATCATTTGCTAAATCGGTAGGCAGCAGTTCGACTGCCACATTGAATTGTGACTGTATTTCCTTTGACAGAGTCTCCATCTTTGATTGGTTTCTTGCAACCAATATAAGATCCATACCATTTGATGCCGCTTTTTTTGCAAAACTTGCACCAATACCGCTAGACGCTCCTGTTATCAATATTTTTTTATTTAACATGTTATCATTCTCCCTTAATGGTAGTACTATTCAAATTGTGTATAGTTGCTATACTCTTTCTGTAAAAAAATGCTATATTTGTAAGCACTAGCATATCACTATCGACCTTTCATAATCAACGTTCAGTAGGTTCCTCTTCTTCAAAAGTGTCAATCTGCCCGTCAAGCAAGTTGAGAAAGTTTTTCAGGAATGCCTTGTTTTCATCTGTCGCATTATCGAGCACAGCATTAAAAAGCTCATCGAATTTCTGATGTAGCTTTTCATGATGTAGATATGCCGTTTCACCCTTTGAAGTCAATCTTAACACAAGCCTCGACAAATTACGTGGATCAGTATCTTTGATAATCATGTTCTTATGCTCAAGCTTCATAATAATCTGGGAAACTGCGCCTTTCGTCACGCCCAGCATATCTGCCAAACCCGTCACGTGAATACCTTCATTCTCTTTGATGGATTTGATCATATGAATTTCAGCTTCGTATAAAGGATGATCTGTTCCATAATACCGAATCTTTTTGTCAAGTTCAGAGATCTTTGCAACTATCCGTAAAAAAGTGTAGCTGATTTTAGTTCCGTTTTTAAATTTCATATTCATCATGAAAATAGTATATAGCTGCTAAACACTTTTGTCAAGTACTATCCGTTAAAGGATGCAAAACCTTACTAATTGTGCTGATTTGGCTGGAACCAATAAGCCAAGCTAGTTTACTGTAGTCACTAACAAAATTTACCATTTGTTTTTTTACTTGCGTAGTCCATATTCTAGTTTCTCGACCATATTGTAATCAAATTTTCTAACTTTAAACACTGGTTTATAAGATTCAAGGTATTATATATTTCCTCAATGCATGTAATTGACGTTTCTACAATAACAATTACGTCTACCAAATATCAAAAATTGCGTGCTTGTTAATACTACTGAACTGGCTCCTCAACTCTAAAAAGGCTTCAGTTATACCTTTTTAACCGCATCCCAAAATAGCACGAAACAATCCCTTATCTCTTTTTTGATATCCTTATTTTCATATTCTGGGGCAGATAGAACAAATCCTATATATAAATTGTAATACAACTGATACAGGCTAGCTAAATTATAGTCTCTGATATACCCTTTTTCTTGACCCTCTTTTATAATTGCAAGTATTTTATCTTTAATTATATGCTCATTTCTATGCGTTCCATTCCTTATCATCTTTTCCATAGATTCCGGAGGGTAATAGTAAAAATGATTCCAAAGTGTGATGGTTTCATTATTGTAACAATAATTAATGTAATGCGTAAGGAATATATAGAGTTGATTCTTAACGGAAGCTCCTTCCATCAACTTAAAAATAATTTCTAGTGCTTTGGAATGCTCCTCAATAATTTCCTCAAAAAGATGAAAGAATATGGCATCCTTATGATTAAAGTGGGCATAAAGAGACGCCTTCCGTATGCCTACTTCCTCTGCAATCGCATTCATTGTTGTACCATAGTAGCCTTTTTTAGTGAATATTTTACGTGTTGCATTTAAAATATCCTTTTTCCTATTCGATATCAAAGCAATGCCTCCTCAGTATTTACCTACCAATCGTTAGTGTAATTATATACTTTTCAAAATTACACTTCAAGCAAAGTTGGTAATTGGTAGGCAAATCCCTATGAGGTTCATTACAACTTATCTGACTATTTTTCTTCTGTCAATTATATATGGAAAGATAAAGATCATGAGCAAAACAAGCGTCCAAGTGTTACCCCTCAATATATTATATTCTGAGGCCAATGTATCGATGGTTTTATTTTCAATGAAATACCCGATTATAAACTCCAAGAGAATCGCAAATGCCACTAATATAAACCCTAAATGTATATAGTTTACTTTAATTCTATACTTATTGGATATTCGCACCATAAGTCTTGAAAAAAAATAAATATAAAGGCAGTTTATTGGCAACAATACCAATTTTGCTGTCGTTTGATTCCATTTTGTTGCTTCTATTATATATTCATTTCTTATACCGCCAAGAACAATCGTTGAAATAACTATACCCACAAAACATAAAAAAATAAGTGTATAGCCCCAAATTACTTTCTTCATTCATAACTCCTTTTCCACCTAATTATTTGTTCATCGTTTCAATCCAGTCAGTAATTTCAGCGATGGCTATGCCGATATTACCAACCTGGCAATGGCTAGAAGCATGCTCTGCTTTAGTAAAGACTCTTCCTTTGATTGATGAAGCATTGGTAAGTGCACGCATCTGCCTTTCGTACATTCGGCTAGGAATTATATGGTCATCTTCGCCCACCATGATGATTACATCTTGACTAATCTTCTTCGAAATATTTTTAGTTGTGTATTTTTTTAATTTTTTCATGAAATCGTATGTTGACCCCACTCCATGTACAAACAGACTATGCTCATGAATCCATTTCATTTCAGGTTTTTTATTGATTTGCTTTTTTGCAATGTTGTTAATCAATTTCTTTGCTTTGAACATCAATAATAGATTCATGAAATAATAGCTTACCATTCCATTTCTACCATAAATACATTCAAAAAAATCATAGACAACACCCCAAAGAATCACTTTGGATATTCGTTTTTCAAAGGCTGCAGCTCTTAATGCAAAGTAGCCACCAAGTGATATGCCCATCAATGTTACATCTGCTAGCTTGAACCAATCCAATATTGCGCTTACCGGTTTTTCCCATTCATGAGTCATTTTCAAATCGTATTTGTATAATGGTTGACCTTGACCAGGGCCTTCAAACATTATAACCCTATAGCCTTGTTCACAAAGTTTCTGAACATTGGTATAAAACTCTTCAATAAATGAGTCGCCCCCACCATGAAAAACAATTGTATCTTTATATAATATAGTTTTCGGCAAACATTCAAGCACAGCTAATGCCCCATCTTCATAGGGGACTTCATGCCTTATAAATGCATCCTCATCAAATATTTCATAGAAAAAAGTACGAAAATCTTCATAAAGCTTTTTCTTCATATCGTGATCTGTCAAACAAAAAAATTCAGCCAATCGCAAGTAAAACAGTGCATCAATCATACGCGATTCATCATGCGCCAATTTATAGTAATCAAGGCAGACTGGTGTAACATCACTATAGTCATCTATTTTTCTTGCTAAATCCATTAACTCTATAACTGAGCAACCTGAGTTGGTTTGAACTCGGTTAAGTTGAAAATTTAATGCAATGTCATCGTGAAATTTATAATAGTACGGTTTAACATCAATATGTTTGGTCATAAGTTTATATACCTCCACCTATTTTCATGTTTACATTGAACTTAGTTGTTCAAAGAACCAATCGAAAATCTTACCTGCCAGTCCATGTTGTAGATACTGGGAACAAAGATGATCCCCACCCGTGACTGGCAAAAACTCACTTTTTGAACCTAACGCCTCTGTTAACATTCTGATATCTTGTATGTCAACCAACCGGTCATCCGTACCATTGACCCACAAGTTAGGTACATCAATCCTTTTTAGAGACTTTAGGACATCTTTCTGTAAACGGCTCATCCATGCCTCACAATCCTTCAGATTACTTGTTCCAGAATACCTAAATGTCTTACGTTTTTGTGATACTAATGCATATTTCCATGCTTTCACAAAGGTATAAACAGAAGTACCTCCTAGTCCAGCCGAAGCTGCAATTCTTTTTTCAAAGCTGGCCGCGTAAGGTGATGTTAATCCACCTCCGCTGACACCAAAGATTCCTATCCCACTGTTTTTAATAACATCTTGTTCATATAAAAAATCAACAACTTTATGTATACAGGTCTTAAAATCCTCCTCAGTTTCCCATGTAATACCTGTGAATCTGGTTTCTCCATACCCTGGTGGATCCACGGACAAGGTGGCCATCCCTCTTTTAAGTGCATAGTTTTCAAAACTTACCATATGCTCCTTACTACCTTCGTTACCTTGCAAAAATATAATTGCCGGGAATGGCCCATCACCTTCTGGTACTCGATACTGTGCTTTTATAGCGCCGTTTTTGTATGGAAACTCAATTCTATTGATCTTTGGTGTTATTAATTTACAGAATTTCTCATATACAGGCATATATTTGTCATAGTTACGTCTGCTTTCATCCAGTTCATCTGTAAAATATTCTAGCAAAAAGAAGTAGGTAACTGCATCAAAATAAGCTTGCTGGGCTTTTGGATAATCATTATCTGTGAAATACTTGTCACCTAATTGTATTTTCTTACTGCCAGCATCATCAAATACTTTTTTCATAGATCTACTTGGACTTATCTTTTTCAATGTTTCTTTAATTTCATCAATGTTACCACCATAAAACTCAAAGGTTCTTAATAGCATATCGAAAACTGGCGTATTGAAAATTTTTCCGGACTTCATTGCATTTTCTACTAACCAATCCTGAATGAACGCCGGCATTCTTACAATAATTGCTTTTTTAAGTGACATATTTCCTCCTTAATCATGTGACTTACTGATCGTTTGTCTTTTACTTTATTCATTTGTGACTAATGACCTGATTTCTGATTCTGTTAAATCCCTCTTCGTCAAACTATCCATATTTGCCTCTTAATGTATGCTAGATAAAGTTTTTGAATTCTATTGGAGTCCCTTTGGTGCTATTTAAATCGATTCATTTCTCAAAACAATATTAACCGTTTACTTGAACCTAAGGGAATTCAAGCAGAAAATAAATTACAAATAGGTTTGTTCAATTGTTTTGAACATAATCCCGCAAAGCTGTGTCTGCATTTTCCCCCAATAATTTCTTATAAACAATTTTCATTAAACCAAATGCAATCTTCGAAAATACGATATATATAGGACTAACTCTTACTTTATAGTAATAATTCATATCCATCCAACCATTTTTCTTCCAAATACTATATCTATACGGCATTACCGTTGGGGATATTTCCAACTCAGTTTTATTAAACATGAAATACATATATTGTCTGAAACTAGGTTTTGGCAAAGGTTTATGCATTGATGCATCTAATAATTTACCTGCTGCTACCTTAAGTCGACGTGTTTTTTTCAGTCTAGTTTTTTCATGCACTGTGAAAAAGGCATGACCTATTCCAATTATATCAATTACATTACATCCCCACCAGTAGGCAGAGTAATTCGCCATATACTTTGGTGCACCCATTACACCATCTCCACCAGAAGTAGACACTATGAGGACAGGTTTTCCAGTAAACTCAGGAATATGATCTTGATACATGAAACGATCAATAAAATTCTTATACATGCCAGATACCATACCGCCATACCCTGGTGATGCAAATATTATGCCATCCGCTTCATGCATCTTGTTCAAAATCATCTTTTGATCATCTTTCAATGGACATTTATGTCCACCTTTTCTAAGACATGTAGAACATCCTAAGCATTGATCTAATTGCTTGTCTATTAAATATAGATACTCAAATATAACCTCACTGTCTAATCGTACCATCTCTTCTTCTATTATTTTTACCATACTCATTGTGTTGCCCTTTTTTCTTGGACTTCCTGACACCACTAAAATTTTATTCATTATGACCTCATACCTCTTTCCTTGTTTCTTTTGTTTCTTCAACTTTAAGAGCCTCTTGATTTGTAGTGGCAAATGCCGTATCCTCTATTTTCCCTAGTGTATTAATTCGACTTCTTTTCATTCATTTTACTTAGCACTTAATTCTTAAGTGTAATTATCACCTCGTTACCTTTAGTAATCAAATCAATGTTTTCTCTGTATCTACAAATCATTCGTTAGTCTAATTATATGCTTTGCAAAAGTACACTACAAGCAAGGTTGGTGAACGGTAGGCAAATCCCTACCGATGGCAGACTGGTCTTGAACAACATATCTAGCTGGTTTATTCTTAGGTTACCAAACGTTAGGTAGTTACTTAGACATTTTATGCAAGGAGGAAACAATGATTAAAAAAGTAGAACTTGGGAACACCGGTAAAATGATCAGTCAATATGCTTTAGGTTGCATGTTAATGGGTACAGTTATTAACACCCAAGACTCATACAAGATTTTAGATGATTATATCTTAATCAAAGATGGTAATTTTATTGATACAGCTAATAATTATGCTTGGTGGATAGGCAATGGACAATACTCTGGAATAGAAAGCGAAACCCTTCTTGGACAATGGATTAAAGAACGGAATGTAAGAGATCAAATCATTCTAGCGACCAAAGTAGGTGCACGCCTAAAAGATCACATGGCTATTAGAGATAAAAATGGCATACCTCGATGGGATGAGATTCCTGAGAATTTTGAAGGTGCCTCTCGGGAGGTTATTCTTAGTAACTTAAAGGATAGTTTGGCACGGTTACAAACTGATTATATTGACTTGTACTACATCCATGTGGACGATCGCCAAACACCACTGGAAGAAACATTAAGCACTATGAATAAATTAATTGAAGACGGTCAAATCAAATATTATGGTTATAGCAATATTCAAACATGGCGACTTGAGCAAGTTTATAATCTATGTGAACAAAATGATTGGCATAAACCGGTAGCCATTCAGCAGGAATACTCTTATATCAATCCTGCCAAATATAAAGCTTATCCTTATGAGGTTCATTCAAAAGAGGAGTTTTTTGATTGGTTATCTGTCAAAGGTGACATTAGTTTAGTCGCCTATTCCCCTTTATTAAAAGGTATCTATGGTAATAGAAGCAAAGCCGAAGCCCTCCTAGAAAACCCTGAATATGACTCCCGTGTCACAAGAGATCGATTACAAAAAATCACCAAAGTTGCAAGTAAATACAAGATTTCTCCCAATGCTTTGGTCTTGGCTATCCTCGCAAACAGTAATGACAGAATTATTCCAATACTTGGTTTTTCAAAGATTGAACACTATATGGAAAATATAACGTGTTTGGCTATTGATATTGAATCCATTAAATCAGACTTATAAACAAAGTGGATGTTTTCTTTACTTAATATATATGCTATATATTTTTTAGTTTATGCCTACATAGCTTAAACCTTGCTTATTTTTTTCATTAGCCAAGTCATATTTTCTCCTAAATTTCTCATATTTCTCATTCCTTCTTCATCAAGCGTAACATCACCTACATCTTTACCATAAACCATATTCCAATACGTCGAACCAACTACAAGAACTTCTTTATTTAATAAAAAGTGATTTAATGTATCAACTGCGGTCATTCCTCCGCCTCGACGTACAGCTACAACAGAAGCTCCAACTTTATGCTTTAACATACCCGGATTAGTTGCCACAACCACACCTGCACGTTCAAGAAAAGCTTTCATCTTAGATGATATATCCGCAGAATATACCGGAGACCCAAGGATGATTCCATCTGCATTAACCATCTTAATAAAACATTCATTGAAAAAATCACCTTTTATTACGCATTGTTTTTTCTCTGTGCAGCCAAAACAACCGATGCAACCTTTTATTGTTTTATCTGCTAACTCTATTAATTCTGTTTCAATTCCTTCATTTTCTAATTCCTTGAATACAGTTTTAATCAGTATCGATGTATTTCCATCTTTACGTGCACTACCATTAATTCCTATAACTTTCATATAAATCCTTCCATATAATTTTTATCTTGAATTATTCATCCAGTTACCTTTAACGGCACTCTGCTCGGCATATTTACAGCATTTTTGATTACTTTTGCTTTTCACTTAAAAAGTGAAGCTGAAACAATAGAAAAAGAGTTCCAACTTTGTTGAAATGCCTATCTAAAACGAGCCGCCCAATATGAAGATGAATTCGGGAAGACTCAGAAAGTTCCCAAAATCAACGACTCCATCCAAAAGAATAATCTCTAAACTATATCAATCTCACCTTTTATCATGGCTACCACATGTGCTAAAACATCATGAGGCACCGACTCGACTTGCTTAATCTTTCTAATAGTCTTATCAATAGCCTTTATCTGCTCGCACATAATTATACCCTTAGTCTCCGTTCGTTCATCTAGGTGTATATGCAACGGAAAGTCACTTTCTCTACTCTTTATCGGCAAAACCATTAGTAAATTAGTATGTCTATTATATGCTGAATTGCTTATCACCAAAACTGGCCTATATCCCTGCTGCTCATGTCCTAATGCAGAATCAAAATCAAACTTTATTATATCGCCCTGTTTGACTGCCAAAGATACAAAGCTCACCTTTATGGATGATCTGTTGCCATGGTCTGATACTCTTCCTGAAAAATGTAAGAATCAAAAAAAAAGTGATGGCTGCCTATCGGCAGCTTCATTTGGAATGGTACGCATGGTCTACCGTTTACCTCATAAATGCATCAGAACATGTTTAGTCAACATACTATCATCCTCTACGGAATTTGATTACATGCATACTTATAATTTACTTGACTAAAATAACCCTGCTGAAACTGATTTATGATAGATTAACTATTCAGGAACACAGTATTATAAAAGGAACGCCTTTCAATTTTTTTATCGCAGAGTATATTCTGTTTAAATCAACTGTTGCATTAGAACCATAGCGCTACTAAATCCCATACTCTTGTAGAAGGCTATTGCTAAATCGCTATTTGCTAAGACATTAACATTGACCTCACAAATTCCTTCCATTCTGGCATATTCAATAACCTTCTTCATCAACTTATTACCTAGCCCTTTTCCCCTAAATGCTTCACCAACATATAAATAGTTTATTGTTAAATATTCTCTTTTCTTAAACTCGCTATTTTTCATGTTTCTCCGTCTGTTAAACATTATGAAGCCAAGTACATCTGTATCGAATTCTGCTACATATGCAACACAAAGCTCTGAACTACAAAGTACATTCAATTCTTCAATTGTATAGTTATACTTGCAAAACAAGGAACTTGCTTTCTCATTAGAATCCTTATTCAAACTATTCATATATGTTACTATCTGCGGGTAATCATTTTCTTGAATTTGCCTAATTATAGTTCTATCAATATCAATCATCATCGTCATCGTCCTCACCATAAAAGTCATCATAATTTAACATGTCTATTATAACATTCTGTTCAACATTTACCTCATTAGATAAAAAAGCAATAAACTCATCCATATGAATTTTCCTATAAGAGTAGATGTTGATAACTTTTGATCAGATTTTTTTTACGAACTCTACTCCACGTTTTTCTAGCAATACACTAAATATGGCATAAGCTTTATCGTGAGCTAACGCGCCATTCCAGTCCCATCTTTCATGGGCGTTTAATTCATCAATTGTTCTAAGTAAGCTACAGGAACGACCTTGCTGTAATGCCATTAAGTATCTTTTACTATTACTAAAAACGGAGAGTGTAACTATTTTTGTGTAAACCCTCTAGTTCAATGAAAAAATCGTAGGGTTGTTGGGTTACACATTTGAATTAAATGTTATACCTATTTTTGCACATTAGAAATAGGCTGTCAACTGATGTTGGCAGCCATTATTTTTAGTCTAGATCTGCCGTTGATATTCTATCTTCAAAATAAATGAAGAGCTGTTCCATGATTTTGGACCATTCTCGTGGCTTTCCCTTCCACTTTTCAGTGATATCTATCATGGCTAAATAAAGGGACTTAAACAGGGAATCATCCGTTGGGAAAATGGATTTTGTCTTTGTTACTTTTCGTAGTTGCCTGTTGAAATTTTCGATTGCGTTGGTGGTATATATCATTTTCCTAAGTTCTGGTGGATACTTAAAATAGGTGGATAATGAAGACCAATTGTTTCTCCATGAGCTGAGAGAACTAGAGTATTTCTTGCCCCATTTATCTTCTAACACATCTAATTGTTGTAAAGCAATATCTTCTGTAGGTGCTTGGTAGACAAGTTTCAAATCTTTCATATATGGCTTTATATCCTTATATGAAATAAACTTTGTGGAGTAACGAATCTGGTGTACAATACAGCGTTGCACCTCTGTTTGTGGGTAAACTGCATGAATGGCATCACCGAATCCACTGAGTCCATCCACAGATATGATGAAATATCTCTTGTAGTCATGCCTTTTGCATACATAGAAAGTACCTGGTCTTCGATGTTTGATACATCGCGTTGATGCTTCTTTACTACCTGTGGCTCAAACTCTCCGTTATGGTCTCTTGGAATATCAAGATCAATATTTCCCGATGAAGACCGAACAGTTTTCTTGCTAAAACCATTACGGCTGTTATCCGTTTCTTTGTCATGATAATCATATTTGCTGTACCCCAGTTCTTCCTCGAGTTCTCCTTCAAGCAGACCTTGAATCATATCTCCTAAAAGATCTTTTACAGTTTCATGAGCATCTTGAGCGGTCTTCGGTTGGTATTCTGCAATAAGTTGTTTGATTAATGCTTCTCGTTTTGGTGATCTTTTTTTCTTGCCATAGAAAAATCCTCCTAGATTAAGTTAATTTTATCATTAATGTAGAAGGATTGGTATTTACACAAAATTATTTACAGACTCAACAAAGTGGATGTTTTCTTTACTTAATATATATGCTATATATTTTTTAGTTTATTCCTACATAGCTTAACCCTTGCTTATTTTTTTCATTAGCCAAGTCATATTTTCTCCTAAATTTCTCATATTTCTCATTCCTTCTTCATCAAGCGTAACATCACCTACATCTTTACCATAAACCATATTCCAATACGTCGAACCAACTACAAGAACTTCTTTATTTAATAAAAAGTGATTTAATGTATCAACTGCGGTCATTCCTCCGCCTCGACGTACAGCTACAACAGAAGCTCCAACTTTATGCTTTAACATACCCGGATTAGTTGCCACAATCACACCTGCACGTTCAAGAAAAGCTTTCATCTTAGATGATATATCCGCAGAATATACCGGAGACCCAAGGATGATTCCATCTGCATTAACCATCTTTATAAAACATTCATTGAAAAAATCACCTTTTATTACGCATTGTTTTTTCTCTGTGCAGCCAAAACAACCGATGCAACCTTTTATTGTTTTATCTGCTAACTCTATTAATTCTGTTTCAATTCCTTCATTTTCTAATTCCTTGAATACAGTTTTAATCAGTATCGATGTATTTCCATCTTTACGTGCACTACCATTAATTCCTATAACCTTCATATAAATCCTTCCATATAATCTTTATTTATATATTTTTTTACTCTATATAATGATTAGGTCGACAAAAGCATATAGTTGAACTTTCGCATACAATATAGTGTTACGAACGCTTCTACGTAATCTATATATTGTATGCGAATTTAGGAAAACTTGCTTTTGACGCCCTAATCATATAATGAAATAACGAAAATCCACTTCCTATAAAAATAATTTGTTCTTGTCCTATATGAAAACTCTGTTCTCATACATTTGTGAGTCGGATTAATTCATAAATTCCTGTCCTCACACAAATACTTGCTATGAAGAAAAATATTTCCTGAAACCTGTACTGTATTACCTCAGATTCTAATAATTTTTGATTCCGCGTCGTTATTGGGCTTCATTTTGACATTAATTTTTTAGGCAAATATACAAATTCAATATCTATAACCTAATATTATTAACTATTTTCAACTAATAACTAATTTAGTCAGTTAATTGTCAGTATATATATACATTCTTTAATTATTTTTGTATAATTAGTTAAAATACTAAATAAAGGAGCTGAATTTCATGGATCTTATAGATCAAAACATTCTAGATCTACTGTCAAAAAACAGTCGTATGACTGCCACTGCCATTAGCAAAACTATAAATCTTTCAGTGCCCGCTGTCACAGAGCGCATTAAAAATCTAGAAGAAACAAATATTATTGAGCATTATACTTTAAAAACCAATTTAAATATTATGGGTTATAACCTACACACTTTTATCTTTGTCTCTATTGATAACACTGAGCACACTAATATTTTCCGTGAAGAGATCATCAAATTTGATGAAGTCCTCGAATGTCATCACATAGCCGGAGAATATGATTACCTTTTAAAAGTAGTTGTAGAAGACACAAGTGCTTTGGAATCATTCATTAGTGATAAACTCAAACATATAAAAGGTGTCAGTAAGTCAAATACCCTCTTTCGCCTATCTACATTAAAACATACACTAAATAGGAGGTCCAAGATAGATGATTAACGGATTCAAATTCGGTATGATGCTGCAGTTAGCCATCGGTCCGATTTTTATACTTATTTTAAATACATCATTACAATCGAGCATTTTGACAGCCTTAATAGGTGTTATGATTGTAGGACTAGTAGATGCTTTCTACATATTCTTGGCAATTTTAGGTTTGGGTGCATTATTAGAACGTTATGGCTCTCTTCAAAGAGTTCTCTCATTCTGCAGTTCACTAGTCATAATGTTATTTGGTATTAGCACATTACTCGCAGTTTTTGACATTGGCTTGCTACCGGTATTGAGCCTCGATTATTCAAATGCAAATAATATCTTCATAAAGGTACTATTAATAACAATAAGCAATCCTTTAACTATACTTTTTTGGACGGGAGTGTTTACTACAAAAATTCAAAGAGAAGAACTATCTAAATCACAGTTATATTTATTCGGAAGTGGTGCAGTGCTTTCAACACTTGTTTTCTTAAGCTTAATTTCTATATCAGGAAAATTTATCTCCTCACTGCTAAATACATTTATATATAACAGCTTGAATGTTATAACTGCTATGTTTCTGATTATATATAGTATACATATTCTTATAAAATCTAAGCCTCTGAATAAATTATGTGATGAAAAAAAACTTCTTACAACTGATAAAGATTCTTAATTCAGAACTCCCAAATTACATCAATCTCTATCGATATAAAGACGTTAACTATATTCACCAATGATAGTCAACGTCTGCAATATTTCAACTATTAATGCCGTTTACAATTCTACCTTTATCATGTATCCTGCTCACAACCGTCTCCACATGTGTGGAGTAATGAATGTAGACAAATGAAGCGGCAATATCCTTAAATACTATTCTTTTCTTTTCCATATATTCATGTACAAATCTACAAGTTCAAATTTCACAATACCTGTTTCATCAAGAGAAACATCTTCATCTTCATATGCATTGGAGGGGAATACATAAAATGCAACATTGGTTCCATAGCCTCCTATTCCATAGAGTGGACATTCATATTGTTTACCTTTATATGTCGAATATAGTTTTGATACTAATACCGAAGTCGATGTATCTAAACTAACATGTCTGCTTTCAACTGGAGAAACTAGAGTAGCTCCTTTAATTGTACAGGGACCTGTGGCGTCAAAACTTATATAATATCCCCCGCCTGAATTATCGTGTTTGCCAACTTCCTTTATAACAATTTTGTTTTCACCATCATTATAGATTTCAGTACCCTTGTTGGATTCTAAATTAGCTAAATTTATTTCAAACTTAATGCTTTCTTTTAACACTTTACTCTCTTCATTAGAATAACGCTCAGTATTATGAAATACAGCCCCCATTCCATTCATCCATAAATCTACATATCCAGTCTTAAATAAATATATGATGGCTATTACTATGACAATACTTCCAATAATAAATACTCTTCTTCTCATCTGCTTACCTACTTACCTGCTTACCTCTTCTTCAATTCAGTATATTATATCTCTATACTTATAGTATATATTAAAACATCAATTCGTCAAACGTCATCCCCTCACTAAAAGGTAGGCTAAATAAGCCCAGCAACTATTGTCAAAATTCTACTCTACTAAAGAAATATTTAATAATTTAAATGTTAGATATGCACTCCCTATACTATATATCTCTCTTTGCCTACTATAAGCATATAAACCATTGTTCCGCTTCTCTATCCCCACCGCAAGCGGTGGGGGGGACGGAAAGTATGGTAAACATATTTGCACTTCTCATTCTATCAAAGAGGAGAAACTTATTCAGCTAATTTTAGGTGATATAAAATCATTTTGCAGAAAGCTTGAGGCTGAAAAACAGAAGCTTATTGCACGTAGCAGCCGATTTATTGACATGTTAGCAGATAATGCTATAACCGAGTCAGAATACAATGTAAAAATGCATGAGACTCGTTCTAACATAGAATCCATAGAAATCGGAATTAATCAGCTCACTCTCTTGGTGGATAAAATCGAAGTAACTGAAAAAGGCGAACCTGTAATCTGCTACAAGTTCGCCCCCGCCTTTGACGCGGTTATTTAAATTTTTTTAACAACAAACATGTCTCCACATGGTAAGAATAAGGTATAGGAATACGTTTAATTAACATTGTATCCGTAATAAGAACACTTATAACTATTCAAAACTTGAAATTTCATTTCTAGATACCATAAACCAGAACCATATCTTCATGAGTAAGTGCATTAAACCACTCCATTGAAACATCAAGTCTCCTTTTCACTTTCTTCGATTAATTTGTCAAAGATACAAATTATTTACTAGTCAGTAATTTGAGTAAATAACTTACCCCATAGTTTTTTCACTGTAAATCCCCCCATAAAAATAAAACATAAAAACACTCCAACACCTATTGGTATATAAAACGGATTCACCTTATTTAAAAGTACTCCAGATATTATATATGATATCGGATTCACTATTTTAATCATAGGAACTAATATACCAAGTACTCTTCCAAGATATTGCTCTTCAATTGTGGTTTGTATATGAGTCATGATTGGTATATCGATTAATGATAATATACAGCCCAAGACACCCATTAATATCGAGTAATAGATAACAATACTTAATTTGCTGTTAACGATAAAACTTAATATGCCAGGTAATCCTATAAAAACAATAATCATAGTAGCTATTAAAGCTAAAGGTATAAGTAGTTTGTCCCATTTAACTTTTTTAGTAATTTGATCAACAAGAAGTGCTCCTATAATCATGCCTACAGGCATCATTCCATTCACTATTCCAATTCCTTCTGGCCTAATTGCTAAAGAATTATTTAAAATATAAGGTAATGGCACAAGAATACCTAAGCTTAAGCCAATATTTAATATAACAAAAAGAACATAATATTTCATGATTTGCTTTTGATATATAACATAGATAAATCCTTCTTTTAGTTCTTTTAATATATTATTAGCTACAATTTTTTCCTTAAACTCACTTTTTAAGTTAAGCTTAAAATCAATAAAGCACTCACTAATACCAGATAAGAGAAAGGATATTCCATTGATCAGTACAAACAATTTAATATCAACATAACTATACACAAGACCACCAAACATTGGACCAATAATTCTTGTTCCTGCTGTAATAATCTGACTAATACTATTTAGCCTTTGAAGCTTTTCACTTCTGACTAGGTGAGGTTTAGCTGAATCAATTGCAACAGCAAAAAAAGAGTTAAATATATTGGTCATTAATGTTACGATATAGATTGCAGATAGATTTAATGACTTTAATTGTAAATAATAAAACAACAAAAAATACAAAAGTCCACACATAATATCTGCAAGTACTACAATTATTTTCTTATCTATCTTATCTGCAATTACACCTGCAAAAGGATGAATCAAAATGGTTGGTAAAAACCCAATAACTAATGTAGTTGCGAACTTAAGACCTGAACCTGTTAAGTCAAGAACATATAAACCTATAGCAAATGTATATATAACAGTTCCAAATTGGGACATACTACTACCTATCATGAATAGTATTATATTTGTTTTTTCCTTTGTATGGTACATATAACCCTCCTTTAAATCTTTCATCACTAAAGTATAAGGGATAAGGTTAACACCACAGCAATAGGGAATTTCAATATTTTCATCACTAAATCGAGAAAAAGGTAGGGTTAACCCTACCTTTTCTGTGCTACAATATATTTTGCATATACTTTGTCTTCATCGTCAAAAAAGTCTTCATATTTACCACCAGTAGGTAATATTTCCGAATCAAAACTATTTTCAATATGAAAACCTATTTTCTCTAAACTTCTTATAATATAATTTGCCTTAAATTTACTCTGGTTAATAGGATCAACCTCTTTATGACTTAGTCCAAATTTTTGAAACAAAAAATAAAATCCATAAATCCAGACATTTGGTTTATATAAAGCTTGTATATCTTCTAGTAAAAAGGATTGAATTTTCTTTTTGCCAAAATTAAGATTGTAATTAGATACACCTGTCATATCTACAATTGTGTCAACAATCCCCTGTCTAAGTGGTATATGCATAAAGTCACAACTTATATATATAATATTTTTATTATTGCTCTGAGCTTCTATGATTTCCTTAAGGTACATGTTCATCTGATGATTATGATCAATACATATGTATGTGCTATCTTCTGGTAATTCCTCATATATATGCCTTAAAAATAATCCACTTCCAGATCCAATTTCAAGAATATTTTTATCACTTAACACTTTAAAATCAATATGATCCTTTAACCATTTCATACCATAAAAAGCAGTTTCAAAATAACTGGCTGGTGTATGTTTAACATAATCACTGAATAAATTTGTTATTTCATTATCACTGTTTTGCTCATTAAAATCATAAGATGGCATTAGATAGTCTTTAGTTTTTATAATACCATCATCAATAATCATAGATTCAGAACAACTTGTACACACAAGCTCACCATTTATAACAGCATTATTTACAACTTCTGAACAATTTAGGCTTAGTTCACCTTGACACTTTGGACAAACAAATAATGACATAGATTTTAAGGCTATCCCGGTTTTCTGATATTTTGATATTGGTTTGCTCTCCCTAGCTTCCAACTTCTGTTTAAGTTTATTATCCATTTTTTGATATTTTTCAAGTTCTAATTGGATCTCTTTATACTTAAATTCTATCATTTTATAAATAAATACATCTTGTTCCATTTCCTTCATCATACTTGCTCTTTTATAAAACATAAATAATCTAATTTCTTCAATAGTGAAACCAAATTCTTTCATCTCAATGGATAAAACCATATCTTTTTGACAGTTCTCATCAAACCGATACTGCCCTCCTACTTTTAAAGGAATCACTAATCCTTTATCCATATAATGTCTAATAGTATCGATAGATACATTATGTAGTTTTGCAAATTCTCCTATACGAATATTCATGTTTTCCACCCAATTGAATCTTCACTATTCTTTCCTATAAATATTAATAACTCTGCAGCACTACTTCTTATACGGCGCTTTTCATCCACACTCTCACCTCTTCAGCATTTTTTATGTATATTATATCATATATAGCTAATGTAAATAAGGGAGCCATATCGTCTTGATGACAATATAACTCCCTATATTAAATACTTAACCTTACATCTATATACTTCATTAAAGCTTTTTCTAAATAACCATCATGGTTTCTGTCAAAAGAGTAATAATTATGGTAAAGTTTGAACCCTAAAATTATGATGGGTTCACATGTTTCAATAGAACGATACTTTCGCAATGCGGTGTCATCGGGAACATATCCACCAACGTCACCTTATTCACTTCATACCCGGCCTCTTGCAAGACCACCAGATCTCTTGCCAAAGAGGTCGGTTTACAGCTCACATAAACCAATTGATCCACACCAAAGTCAATAATCTTCGGCAGCGCCTTCGGATGAATACCGTCACGTGGCGGATCCAGTACAACAATATCCGGCTTATCTGTCAATTCATCAATCACCTGAAGCACATCGCCGGCGATAAAATCGCATTGATTCAAGCCGTTTAGCGCTGCATTTTCCTTAGCCGCTTCCACGGCCTCTTCTACAATCTCAACACCTACAACCTTCTTCGCTACAGGAGCCAAGAGCTGAGTGATCGTTCCTGTACCGGAATACAAGTCAAACACAACCTTATCCTTTGTCTCACCCACATATTGGCGCACCACTTCGTAAAGACGTTCTGCCCCTTTTGAATTAGTCTGGAAGAAACTATACGGAGAAATTTTGAAAGAAAGCCCTAGAAGGGTTTCATTGATATGATCCCGACCGTGAAGGATATGAACCGCATCCGGTTTTACAGCATCTGATAGTGTATCACTTAGGGTATGAACCACAGAGACAATCTTATGTTCAAAACCGTCTTTTTCTTGAAGGGCTATCATCCCTTCTAACCATGGATTAAGATCCGGTGTCATCTGGGTTGACGTTACCAAATTCACCATAATCTCACCGGTATGAACACCACGGCGAAGGATCATGTAGCGCAGATAACCTTCATGACGTCGTTTATGATAAAAGGGAATCTCTTCTTTACGAAAGTAATCCAAGGTATAGGCCACGATCGCATTAAAATCGTCATGGACGATATAGCAGTCCAATGCATCCACAATATCATAGGTACTGCCACGTTTGTGCATTCCTAGCTCTAAAGGACCGTCTTTGTAGCTGTCTCCGAAGGAGTATTCCATCTTATTACGGTAACGGAAGGTGTCCGGGCTATGTACAATGCCTTCATAGCGCTCCCCAAGAGAGCCTGTTACTTCTTCTAACATGCCTAAAACCTGCTTTTCCTTCAAGGCTAACTGCTCCTCATACGGCAAGCTTTGATAGAGACAGCCACCACAAGTTCCGAATACCGGACAAGGTGCTTCGACTTCTAGAGGCGATGGTTCAACCACTTCCAACAACCGCCCCAAATACTTGCCGCGTCTCTTCTTTGTTACTGCACCACGAACCCTTTGACCCGGTATCAAATTTTTGATGACGACGCGTTCCTCTTCAACCTGAACAATGGCCTTATTAGGAAATTGTACATCCACCACTTGTCCGATAAATTCTTCTTTCTTTTTCATGTTGCCTCCTTCAATACCTTATTATAACCTTGGTATACTTTTCCTTAATTCTTTCCTTGAATGATAACACAATCAATGCTACCACTGTATCAATCCACTAACTTCTATTGACATTTATGCGAAAAGAAAGGACTACCCTAAGAGTAGTCCCACTTATAAGCTACTTCTGCATGTAAAGGATTGCCTAGATACGGCTTTCATCCTCATTGTCTACTACTACTTCTTCGTCGAAATCATCTTCGATGTCTTCTTCAAAGTCGTCTTCTTCAAAATCATCGAAGTCATCCTCTAAATCGTCATCAAACTCGTCATCTTCAAAGTCGTCAAAATCATCGTAATCATCATCGTACTCCAAATCGTCGAAATCATCATCAAATTCGTCGAAAGAGTCGTCATCCTTTGCAGCGAAGAAAACCTTGTACACAACGACTCCGGCTACGGCTAAACCTAAGCCTACCAGACCTGCTATAAGCC
This sequence comes from Vallitaleaceae bacterium, assembly GCA_965140555.1. Taxonomy (GTDB): domain Bacteria; phylum Bacillota; class Clostridia; order Lachnospirales; family Vallitaleaceae; genus UBA1351. The sequence continues at coordinate 1,538,357 of OZ223259.1, forward strand.
ATGGGTTCGTCTTCTTTTCCTCAATTTCATTTTTCTTAAACTTCTGCAACAATTCATTCAGTTGCTTCACACTGACTAGATCGTCTTTTTTAAACAAATCCATCATGAATACTCACGTCCCTTCTGTCTGCATCCTACAGGCGTATGATTTACTTCTCTAAATCTTAACATTACTATGTTCATTATACCATAAGTTATATGAAAAAGAAGACCTATTCTCACATTTTCTTCAAACCGGCAAAACTAGCAATAAGTTTTTTCTCACCATGACTCGGAAAATTAACGGTTACTTGAAAATCTGCCCCGCCACCTTCAATTTTACGAACCTGACCGATACCATATTTACTGTGCTTCACCAAATCACCTTCCGCATAATCCAAGGTCTTACCCGTTGGGGTCGGCATCTTATTGCCACCCTCCATTGCATAAGGCTTTCTTCCGCCTAATGAACCTGCATAGCCACTACGTCCGCCTCCGTTGTTGGATGTATTGCTACCGTATCCAACGGAATGTGTCGTGGCACCGGTTTGCGTTCCTGCCAAGGTTCCTTGTTGAGACAATAGTAACTCCTGAGGAATCTCAGCAAGAAAACGGGATGTCGGGTTATACTGAGTATTCCCATAAAGCATCCGTTGTCGTGCTGATGTGAGATACAGTTTTTCCATCGCTCGCGTAATTCCCACATAGCACAGACGACGTTCTTCTTCCATATCTTCGTCCAATCCTGAATTCAAGGTCATGTAGCTTGGAAATAAACCATCTTCCATACCTGCCATAAAGACCACCGGAAACTCCAAACCTTTAGCGCTATGTAATGTCATCAGAATTACCTTATTGTCATCATCACTGACTTGATCCACATCCGCTACCAAGGCAACATCTTCTAGAAAACCACTTAAGGTTGCCTCTTCGTTTTGCTTCTCTTGTTCATCCACATACTCATACAATTTGGTTACCAATTCACCGATATTGCCTTTACGTTCTTCCAACTTCACCGGATCATCTTCATTGATATTATCAATATATTCTGTATTCTCAATAATTGCTTTAATTAAGCCCTTCAGATTACCTGCCTTCGCCAGTTCTCTAAAATCATGAATCATACGCGCAAATTCAGCGACATTTTTACGTCCACGACTAATTCCCGGAATACTTTCAATATCCATCACTGCATCCATAAAACTACTGTCTGTCAAATCCGCATACTCTTGAATTTTTCCAACTGTTGTATCTCCAATCCCGCGTTTGGGTACATTAATGATACGCTTTGCCGCAATGCTATCTGTTGAATTATCTACCACTTTCAGATATGCCAGAATATCTTTGATTTCCTTACGTTGATAGAAGGACACACCACCAACGAGACGATATGGAATTCCTTCCCGAACAAGGCCTTCCTCAAGAACACGAGATTGGGCATTGGTTCTATAAAGAATGGCATAATGGTAGTACTCACGTCCTTGCTCTTCAATCCCATCGATAATCGTATCCACAATAAATCGGGCTTCTTCTTTCTCCGACATGGTCACCACATGTTCAATGTGATCACCTTCAACATTTTCTGTCCATAATTTCTTAACCTTACGATTACGATTGTTTCGAATCACTTCATTGGCTGCCGATAATATACGCTTTGTTGAGCGGTAGTTTTGCTCCAATCGAATAACTTTTGCTTTCGGATAAACGGACTCAAAATCTAGGATATTGCGAATGTCTGCACCACGAAAACGATAGATCGATTGGTCATCATCGCCTACAACACATAGATTATTGCTTTTTCCTGCCAACAAATGAATGAGCTGGAACTGGACGCCATTGGTATCTTGGTACTCATCCACCATAATATATTGGAACAGGTTCTGATAGTATTCCAATACCTTGGGACGTTGTTCAAAAAGCTCCACTGTCTTGAATAATAGGTCATCGAAATCTAGAGCATTATTTTTGGTTAGACGTTTCTGGTACTCCATATAAACTCTGGCGTAGACTTCTTTACGCATATCTCCCATGGTACTTTTGCGATAGGTATCCGGACCGATGAGTTGATTTTTCTGACTACTGATTTCAGACAAAATACCGGAGTCTTTATAATAACGTGGGTCTAGATTATATTCCTTCATAATCTCACGAATGAGACGTTTTGCATCATCTGTATCATAGATACTAAAGGAACGATCATACCCTAACTCACCGATAAAGCGTCGCAGTATTTTTACACAAGAGGAGTGAAAGGTACTCACCCATACTTCCTGACCACCTGCTCCTATCAACTTGTCTACCCGCTCCCGCATTTCCTTCGCAGCTTTATTGGTAAATGTAATGGCCATAATCTTCCATGGCATGACTTTCTTTTCTTCAATCAAATATGCGATTCGATGGGTAAGTACCCGCGTTTTACCTGAACCGGCACCGGCAAGCAAGAGAAGCGGGCCTTCCGTGTACATGACTGCCTCCCGTTGCGGTGCATTCAGCGTAGCGTATTTATCCATAACAACCACCTTTCATTCCTGTTTTTTCTACCTTTTTCATCTCGTACTATCATAGCATAGCACGAACAAATATTCTAGTTTTTAAGGCAATAAAGACTTTTCTATTTACATCTAGTATCAATTACTATATAATATAGTAATATGATAGTTGACGGACCAACGATTTTATTTGGTTCCCCTAATCATTTGATGATGGATATCTTGTTTTTTATCATCCATTATGACGGTAACATGTATATTATATAACTTGGGGAGGGCACCCATGCACAAAGAACATTTTGACGAGTTTATGGAAGACTTGCTACAAAAATTCCATGATGTTGATCGAGTCAAATCTACGGACATACCAGGCATTGATCTTTACATGGACCAAGTGACCACCTTTATGGATGATCATCTCGGTCTTTTTAAACGCTCAACGGATGATAAGATTCTAACCAAAACTATGATTAACAATTATAGCAAATATAATCTTCTACCCCCAACGGTTAAGAAGAAATATACGAATGATCACATCGTATTGATGTTGTTCATCTATTACCTAAAACCTATCTTATCCATTATGGATATTAAGGAGCTCTTAGGACCGGTCAAGGATATGTTTATGGGCGGAGAACCCCCTCAGGGTTTCACCGACTTAAAAGATCTCCATGACCGAATTATTGAAAAAGAATCTGAACACTTTGATGTCTTTGAAGACCGAATGCGTGAAACGTTAGATATTGCTAAATCTATTTTTGAGGATGTTGAGGACGAGGATCAGAAGGAACTTCTATCAATCTTTGCTACATCCTATCTGTTTACCATACAGGCCTCAGCACAAAAATTCATGATAACCAGTCTTATTGACGACTATCTGGCACGACGTGATACACCTGATAGTAAAGGTGATAAGAAATCAAAAGACAAAAAAAAGGCTAGCTCATAATGAGCTAGCCTTTTATATTGATATCATGATAGCCATAAACTTTCTTTTATTACATTATCCTTACTCTGCTTTATCCTTCAGTCTTGAAAAGACCATATCATATCCGTCGTTCCCGTAATTCAATGAACGGTTTACACGGCTGATAGTCGCTGTTGAAGCCCCCGTTTTCTCAGCGATTTCCAGATACGTATGTTGCTCTCTTAACATTTTGGCTACTTGAAGTCGTTGAGCTAATGAATGTAATTCGTTGACGGTGCAAACGTCTTCAAAAAAATCATAACACTCTTCCACATTTTCCAAACACATAATGGATTGAAATAAATGGTTAACTTCCTCCGATCTTATTTTCTTACTCATATGCTTTTCTCCTTTAAATGGGTGAACTGATAATCAAATTTTACCACACTAAACTGTTAGCGTAAAGGTATAACTATGATTTCCGGATAAATTCCAAAAATTTATCCGGTTGGTGATTCATAATCAACGTTTCCGGAAAATCTGCTGAAGCAACTGCTTCCAATGCATAATCCAATCGTCCCACGTCTGTGGCAATATGGGCGTCTGAATTAAGAATAACCGGTACCTCTAATTCTTTGGCTAACGCCAAATAGGTCTGTATATTCTCCTTAGCTCCCGGTCTGTAACTATCCGGTCGAAGACTGCTGTTGTTAACTTCCAAAAGAACACGATACTCCTTGGCACCACGTACAATAGCCTCATAATCTAAAGGATAGCGACTATCATCCGGATGTCCGATAATGTTGACACGCGGATTTCTCATGGCACCCAGAATAGCCTGTGTGTTTTCTTGCTCGGTACCAAAACCGATACATGGTGGATGAAGGCTGGCAATCACATAATCTAAGTGTTCCAAACCTGTCTTAAGCATATCAATACGACCCTCTCGATCCATGATATTCGCCTCAACGCCACGAAGAACACGAATGCCCTCTAGTTCTCTTGGTATCACTTTCATGTTTTGAAAATAAAACAAGTGCGTACTCCCGGGCATTGTCGGCGCATGGTCCGACACCCCATAATACTTGAGTCCTCGCTCTTTGGCTTGTTTTACATTCTCTAATAATGAGCTATATGCATGTCCACTTGCTGTCGTATGGGTATGTACATCCAATAAAATATTCACAAAATCGTACCTTTCTTTCAAATAATTATGGTCTACGAGTTTAGTTGCATTAATAGCGGCACCAATATCGGTACCAATCCGGACAGAATCACTCCGGAAACAAAGGCTAATACTGCGGTTTTTCCGTCTGTATACCGAGTAATAATCGGTAGGGTTGTATCCATTGCCGTCGCTCCGGCAGGAACAATACTCGGAATATATCCAATATATTTGGCAACAAACGGTATCAAAGCAATCGCCAAAATTTCGCGCATTACATTGGTCAAAAATGCCAATGCAGACAATTCATTTGAGTAGTCTGCTAAAATCACGGCAGATAAAGAATACCAGCCAAATCCTGCGCCGATCGCTCCGCCTTCATTGATTGGTACCTCCATAAGTATCGCTATCACCATACCACCAACAATACTGCCAACTGCTATAAGCAATGGGACAATCAAAAGATTCCAGCCAAGTGCTTTAATCTCTTTCATAATTCCTTTTTGCTTTCCTATATCAATCCCTACAAGTAACAGCAGTAAGCATAAACCTATATCCATGATACTGTCCGTATAGCTCAACCATTCTGATGGAAAAAAGAGCCAACCTACAATGCCTCCAATGACTACTGCCAGTATAATCATCATTCTTGCTTCCCCCTTTGTATCCATCGAATATAAAAGGTTACTAGAATGATGCCCACACTAATAGAACCTATAGCAAAAAGAAATGCCTGGCCTCCTATTTGCCACAAGCTGTTCAACACAGTATCATCAGCTCCGATACGTATCCCCATAATAAAAAGCAGCCAACAAAGCGCTGCCATTTGTAATTTACCTAATCTATCTAGAAGCTTACTATGTGTCAAAAAATGTCGTCCGATTATAACACCGCCACATAGCATGGCCAAATATAGTACAAGTCGCATACCCGTCTCCTGTTCTTGTCCGCTTCCCTCAAACATTATACTCTGAACTGTCTCAATTAGCAACCGATAAGTTACCATGAATTTAAGAAAAAAAGTTGTACACCATAAGGCATACAACTCTTCTATTATTAATACGCAAGGACAATACCGCCGACATTGGCATAATTTGAACTCAAACCACGCATAGCTACGAGTACAACATCTTTGAAATCGTACATTGCCTTTATACTCTCGACAACTTGCTGTCCGCGTTCGCCGGCCTGACAATGACCGACAATAATAATTCGATCCTTAGCAACGGTTCCCAAATCACCTAATGAGTTGATCATTTTGCTCAGCGCCTTCTTGGTTCCTCTCGCCTGAGACACCATGTCAATTTCTCCACGCTTGGTAGCCCTAAGAATTAACTTGATATGCAATACATTAGCTAATGTTGCCTTCATTTTGGACATACGTCCTGCCTTCTGAAGATGATCAATCTTCTCCAGAACAAAAACCGTCGTCATCGACCGTATATAATCCTCAACTGTAGTGACAATCGCTTCAAACTCCATACCTGCTTCAATACATTCATGAACCTTGAAAGCAATCGCAACTTGTCCGGAGGATGCACTCAATGAATTGAACACATGAACCTTCTTCTCTGAATAGTCTTCTTCATACATGGATTTTGCAAGCATTGCTGACGCATAACTTCCGCTCAATTCCGAACTTAATGTTATAATAAATATGCCTTCTTCTTGACTCTTCATAATACGTGTCAAGAAATCATCGGGAGCCGGGCACGATGTCTTCGGTGTAAAAGCGCTCGCATTGGCTGCATCCAAGTAAGCCTTTATATCTAAATCATCGTCGTCAACATAACGTTTCCCATCTACTTCCATCGTTAGCGGAGCTAATTCAATATTCATTTTGTGGCGCATTACATCGCTGACATCACATGAACTATCTCCTATAATCTTGAATTTCATAAGCATTCTCCTTATATTATAGTCGCTTCTACTATCCTGTTCACGAAACGTTTGGACGTAGTAACAATTACCATATATTATAGCATACCCGTTCTCTTTCGACAAGCCTTCTAACGGTTTGTACTATAGAATGTTTGGAATAATGCAACGCTATCTAGAAAATCTTGTTTTCCCATTAATTCCCGCGTTGAATGCATCGCCAACATCGGTACACCTAAGTCTACTGTCGGTACCGGGAAGTAGCGATTTAGAATCGGACCTAATGTCTTCCCGCCTAATTGATCGGAATGATTCACGAATTTCTGATAAGGAATCTTTGCTTCATCACATAACTGTTGAACAACAGACGTTGTATCCACCTCACTGGCGTAGGCTTTGGATGCACTTAATTTGATGGTAATCCCGTTGTTCATCACCGGACGATTTGTCGGGTCATTCTTTTCCGTATAATTTGGATGCAATGCATGGGCTCCATCCGCAGAAATCACAAAACTGTCCATCCATTGACGTATAAATTGCTCTTCTGTACGGTTCATCCCCATTCGAATACGTTCCATAATGACTTGAATCAGGCTTGAATCCGCACCTTGTCTTGTTGCACTTCCGATTTCCTCATTATCAAAAAACAACGCCATATTGATACCGTCTTGATGGTCCTTCTTCTCAATAAGAGCTGTTAGCGCTGCATAAACCATGGACAAATCATCAATTCGAGGGCAAGACATAAACGCTTCTTCTTCACCAACCAAGTAACCCTCTTCAGCACAATATACATATAGGTCCATATCTAGAATTTCCAGAACTTCAACACCAATCTCTTTGGCAATCAATCCCACCAAGTAATCTTTCTTACTCTTCACCGCTTCTTCAAATTGGTCTGCAATCAACGGTTGCATATCCTTTTGAATTTTTATTTCAACACCTTTGTTGACTTCACGATTCATATGAATCGCCAAACTTGGCAATGTAAGAATGGGCTTTTTCAAATCCACATGGTGTATAACAGGCTTCATAATATTCTCTGAACGAACGGCTACACGTCCTGCAATAGATAACGGTCGATCAAACCATGAGTTGAGAATAGGCCCACCATATTTTTCAACGTTTAGTGTCATCATCCCATCTGTCACAACTTCAGCCTCCGGTTTGATATGTAGTGCCGGATTGTCTGTATGTGCCGTCACCACATGAAATCCTTTGGTAATATGACCGGATTTACCCATAGTAAAAGCCACTGTCATGGATGGATAAGGTGAAACAAGGTAGCATCCCCCCGGTTCCAACGTCCATAAATCTCCCATGCTCAGTGACTCAAAGCCTGCCTTTTCTAAGCGTTTTTTTACTGTATCTATTGATTGTACGGCTGTTGTCGCCGTCTTCATAAAGTCAAAATAATCTTCTACATAATTCATATAAAAACCACCTTTCGTGTATTATCACCGTCATTCTACCATAAGTGCCTAGGGGTGTCAAAAGGCTTGTCTTGCCATTGCCACATGTCTTCTTTCATATTATAATAGGTCATAAGTGATAACGGCATGATGCAAAGGATGGTAGGATAATGATTAGCTTTATGATAGAAGATACAAAAGAATGTATGCAAAAACTGCTCAAAGAAGATGTTTTTGACGATTTTCTGTGTATGGGATTTGAATTAGTGCACCTCTATAAAGTTACTGTTGACGGAGACCTTCGTACAGAAGCTCTCGATACGGATGAAAAGGATCAGTTAAACGGTCGGCAGTACATTTATTGGAAAACCTTCAAGCCCCATGCCTTTGAAATGATTAAGGGCCATAAAACCCCTAGTTCTCTCAAATTGGCATTTGCACTAAGTGATACAGCCGTCGCAGCAACACTTAATCGTGTTAAAGATGCAGACGAGACCATGATTCAAGGGTTTAACTTCACCCTATCTTTTGAGAAAAATCGAGTCAAAATTATAACCGGTACGAACTACGCTACCTTTACACTCAACAAAACGGCAGAACAATATTTCGATGACTCTATGTTCAAGTTCTTCAAAAAACATGGCATGACACCCCTGTTAGCACTCGATTAAAACGAGTGCTAATTTTTTATTGACTTTTCCCTCACCAAGCGTTATCATATTTATGAAAGTAAAAGATTTACAAGGAGGTTCATAATGAGTGTAGAAAAAGGAAGTTTATCCATTCACAGTGAGAATATTTTCCCGATTATTAAAAAATGGCTCTATTCTGATCACGATATTTTTATTCGCGAGCTTATTTCCAATGCCAGCGATGCTATGACTAAATTAAAGAAACTGGACGGTATGGGTGAATACACATTACCTGAAAGCACAGAATTCCAAGTGGATGTCATCGTTGATGCCAAAGCAAAAACAATTACAATTCGTGATACTGGTATCGGTATGACTGACGAAGAAGTCAAGAAGTATATTAATCAAATCGCCTTTTCCGGCGCTGAAGATTTCTTGAATACTTACAAAGATAAAGAGAACAAAGATCAAATCATCGGACACTTTGGTTTAGGTTTTTATTCTGCATTTATGGTAGCTGAGACAGTAGAAATACATTCTCTCTCCTATAAAGAAGGTGCCACACCTATCCATTGGAAATGTGATGGCGGTACAGAATTCGAATTAGAAGAAGGTACAAAAAGCGAACGTGGTACAGACATCATCCTTCATATCAGCGAAGACGGCAATGATTTCTTGAACACATGGACATTACGTACGACAATTGAAAAATACTGTTCCTTCATGCCATACCCAATCTTCTTAACTGATGTGAACGAAGAGCCTGAAAAAGATGAAGAAGGTAATGTTATTGTGAAAGAGCCAAAAGCTCTAAACAATCCAACACCTCTTTATTTGAAAAAGGCAAGCGAATGTACCGATGAAGAATACAAAGAGTTCTATAGAAAGACCTTTATGGATTTCAAAGAACCTCTTTTCTGGATTCATTTGAATATGGATTATCCATTCCGATTAAAAGGTATCCTTTACTTCCCACGTCTAGGTAACGAGTTTGACAACATGGAAGGTCAAATCAAGCTTTTCAATAGCCAAGTTTTCATTGCGGATAACATCAAAGAAGTTATCCCTGAGTTCTTACTACTATTAAAAGGTGTCATTGACTGTCCGGATCTTCCATTAAATGTATCCCGTAGTTTCCTTCAAAATGACGGCTTTGTTAAGAAAATCAGCGACTACATTTCGAAAAAAGTGGCTGACAAACTTAACAGCTTGTATAAAAAGGACCGTGAATCCTACGAAAAATATTGGAGTGATATCCACCCATTCATTAAATTCGGTTGCCTGAGAGATGAAAAATTCTACGAAAAAATGAATGATGTCATTCTCTACAAAACGATTAATAATAAATTTACAACCTTGCCGGAATATTTAGAAGACAATAAAGAAAACTTTGAAAATAAAGTCTATTATGTAACAGATGACGTGGTTCAATCCCAATATGTGAATATGTTCAAGTCTCATGGCATGGATGCCGTTTATATGAATCATTCCATCGACCAACCTTTTATCTCACATATGGAAATGAAAAATCCTGATGTTAAATTTGCACGTATTGATGCCGACTTAACCGATACCTTAAAAGGTACTGATTCAGATTCCGAAGAAGACACAAAGGCACTTCAAGAAAATCTGACAGAAGTCTTCAAAAAAGCTCTTAACAATGAGTCCCTCAGCGTTCAAGTAGAACCGTTAAAGAGCGAAGATATCTCCGCTATGATTCTATTATCTGAAGAATCTCGCCGTATGCAAGATATGACTAAAATGTATGGTATGATGGGTATGGGCATGGGTGATATGGCAATGCCTGCCGATGAAACACTTGTACTAAACAAGAATAATGACTTAGTTCAATTCATCGTTCGCAATAAAGACGACGAAAGCAAATCCGAAGATGTGAAGCTTTTCTGTGAACAACTTTATGATTTGGCTCTTATCAGTCACAAACCGTTAACACCGGAAAAAATGACAGCCTTCATTAAACGTAGCAATGCCATTCTAGGTAAACTTATATAAATTTACTGTGTCAAGAAAAGGGTGCCCTCTTAAGAGGGCACCCTTTTTTATAATAATAGGATATTTACATGCTCTGTGTAATTATAGGATTATAAGCGCTTTTTAACTTCTTCTACCCAGTCATCAATTTCTTTCTCGACTTCATCTTTTTCCTTGCCATATTTTTCCTTTAAAACACCGGCAAGCTTTTCACGTTGACCGTCAATTTGGTCGATTTCGTCATCTGTCAAATCTCCCCAGTGGGATTTAAGATCACCTTTCACTTGTTCCCATTTTCCTTCAATAATTTCTTTGTTCATACAATTCCTCCTTCATTCTTTTGTTGACTCTATTCTCTCTATGTTCTATACTAACCATCTTCAAAATGGCTAATAAATATCCTGGAACTTGCCTTCCCGATCATGAATTGCTGTCTTCATTTTATGCGTGGAAGACAAGTCCTTTATTTTATCCATCGCTTCGTCTTTCGTATCAAAAACAAAGCTAGGTTGTTTCGCTTTCTCACGTACAATCGCCCATCCATCATCATGAGGTACTAAATGATGCGTCACTTCCGAACTTATTAAGTCGCCACGACTGTTGGCCCACTTTTTCGCTCTGGAAATGGCAATAGGGATAGCACGACCATCTTCATATCCTTCGTCAACCAATGCATTTGCCATCTCAATCGCTTTATCTCGCGTATGTTCCGGCAAGTTGGTCATCGACGCAGGAAAATCTTTTCTGGTCCATGGCATATCAGCCACCTCCTTGTACTTGGTACGATAGTAACTGCTTGTTCAACTGTTAAGGTTCCAAATGACACAATAGTTGTCATAAATCGAGTTCAATAATTTCAGATTCTTATTATCAAGTAATAATAATTATCTTATATTAATTCTATCATATGCACGCCCATTTGTCAAAAATCCCTTCTAAAAATTCTCACTTTGACGATGAATATAACCCCGAATATCCTTCGCAAGTTTAATCGATGCTTCAATTTCTGCTTTGCGAATACTGACGCTTTCCACGTTACATCCGATGGGAACCCCCAATTCCAATGCATATGCGGACAACTCCCCAAAAAAGGCTTCAATAAGATTGAGCGATTGCGCTAACATATCCGGTGCCTTTCGTAAATCGTCTTCTACCCATGCAGGTACACGAATTCCCAACCACTTAATAAAATTCAACGTTTTCTCCGACCCACATGGTGTTAATGTAAAGATAATAGGGCAAATAGGCAAATTATTCTCTGTAAAATAGCGTTTGTAATCCCTAAGAAATGCTTTACTAATCGATGGGTCATACACGCATTGAGAAACAAAGAAAGATACGCCTTGTTCCATTTTACGGGCCATTCGTTCCGGTTCATTGCGACACTCCAAATGTCTCTCAGGAATCGTTACAGCTCCAAGTAATGGTGGATTTTCAAGTGAGGAACGTAAGGTATATGCTTCTGTAAGTGACATATGAATATCTTGGTCACTACTTGCCGTTCCGACAAAAACCGTATAGTCATCAACTTCTGAGTCCATCCATTCTGCAAAGTCCTTTTTCGGATAATTTCCTACACAGCGATAGACAATTTTCGGAACTTCTAAATCTTTTAAGTAATAATTCGCATAGTGACTCGGATCAACTGTTTTGATAAATTCGAAAGTTCTCTCTTCTTCTGTTCTGTCACTTTCATCTTGGATGTCATATATAATCAGTGCATCTATGTCAAGTTGTCGAATGCGTTCGATTTGTCGATTGGCAATCTGTTGTATCTTCTCATCGCTATTTGTTGCTTTCGGTGGAGTTATTCCATAAGTCAATATACCGAAGGTCTTATTTACTATTTTTTCACGCATATGGCACCTTCCTTGATGAATAAATTTTCTTACATTATAATATAGATACATTTATATGGAAAGGAAATTTTGCAAATAACACGTTAAAGTGTTGCCACAAAGGCCCTTTTCCTATATGATTAGAGCAGTATATTGACGGTTACGTCCATTAAAGGAGGATGACACATGCATCAAATTATCGACGGATTGGAAAAACGCATACTTATTCTAGACGGTGCTATGGGAACCCAAATTCAATCCTACGCATTGACCGAGGAAGATTACAAAGGACAGCCATTCATTGATCATCCAACTCCCTTGAAAGGAAATAATGATTTATTAGTCTTAAGCCAACCCGGCATTATTAAGGAAATTCATGAAAATTATCTGAAAGCCGGCGCGGATTTAATCGAAACCAACACCTTCAATGCAACATCTATTTCCCAATCAGATTATAATACACAACATCTAGCCTACCGGATTAACTATGAAGGTGCCAAATTGGCTCGTGAAGCAGCTGATTACTACACCCGTTTGACACCGGATAAACCTCGCTATGTCATAGGTACCATGGGCCCTACCAATAAGACGCTCTCCATGTCACCGGATGTTGAAAACCCAGGCTTTCGAAGTGTGAATTTTGATGAAGTCTTTGATGCCTATGTAGAGCAAATTAACGGTCTTATCGATGGTGGCAGTGATTTATTACTCATAGAAACGATCTTTGATACACATAATGCTCGTGCCGCATTGATGGCATGTGAATCTGTCTTTCACGATAAAGGAATCACCCTTCCTATTATGCTATCTGTAACGTTAACGGATAAAAGCGGTCGGACCTTATCCGGGCAAACGCTCAGGGCTTTTTGTGCGTCTCTAGAAAGTGACTATATTCTAAGTGTCGGACTTAACTGTGCCTTTGGTGCCAAAGATCTCATTCCTTATGTAAAAGAACTTGCCAAAATGAGCCCTCACTATATTAGTGTCCATCCTAATGCCGGTTTACCAAACCAACTCGGTGAATATGATGAACTTCCTCATGAGACAGCTGCCCTATTAGAAGAATTAGCCATTGATGGTGCTCTTAATATTGTCGGCGGTTGTTGTGGTACAACACCTGCTCATATTGAAGCTATTGCCAAAATGATGGCTACCTATAAACCACATCAGCGTTCTCCCTACCACCATGATACTGTCGTCGCAGGCTTAGAAGCCCTTACTATAAGTAAAGCCATTAACTTTGTTAATATCGGAGAACGAACAAATGTCGCCGGTTCAAGAAAATTCGCACGTCTTATTCGTGAGAAAAAATATGATGAAGCCTTGGCTATTGCTGCGTCTCAAGTGGAGAATGGCGCCCAAATTATTGATATTAATTTTGATGACGGACTTCTTGACGGCGAAGCTGAAATGGTTCATTTTCTAAGACTTATCGCTAGTGAACCGGATATCTGCAAAGTGCCTATTATGATTGACTCATCCAAATGGGAGATTATTGAAGCCGGACTCAAATCCATACAAGGCAAGCCCATCGTCAATTCCATCAGCCTTAAAAACGGAGAAGCCCCTTTTCTTGAATTGGCTCACAAGGTCAAATCTTATGGAGCTGCTGTCGTGGTTATGGCTTTTGACGAAAAAGGTCAAGCCGATACTTTTGAACGTAAAACATCCATCGCAAAACGCGCTTATGATTTACTCATCGACAAGGTCGGTTTCAAGCCTGAGAATATTATCTTCGATGTGAATATTCTTGCTATTGCTACAGGTATCGCTGAGCACGATCGCTATGCCATTGATTTTATTGAAGCTGTTCGTTGGGTTAAAACGAATCTCCCACATGCCAAAACAAGTGGTGGACTCAGTAATCTTTCCTTCTCGTTTAGAGGGAATAATCTTATCCGTGAAGCCATGCATTCAGCTTTTCTTTACCATGCCATCAAAGCCGGTCTTGATATGGCAATATTAAATCCGGGTATGATTCAAATCTATGATTCCATTGATTCATCCCTTTTGTCCAAAGTCGAAGATGTTCTCTTTGCTAAGCACCCCGACGCAACAGAAGAGCTATTAACCTATGCCGCCGGACTCTCTCAAGATACGACATCCACAGAAGTTAACCAATCTGCATGGCGACTTGATTCTGTCGGGAAGCGACTAAGTACAGCCCTTGTCAAAGGTGTTACGCTCTATATCGATGAGGATTTAAAGGAAGCTCGTCGTGAATACCCCAACGCCATTTCCATTATAGAAGGCCCTCTCATGGACGGTATGAAAATTGTAGGGGACCTCTTTGGTGACGGAAAGATGTTCCTCCCTCAAGTGGTTAAAAGTGCTCGAGTCATGAAAAAAGCCGTGGCCTACCTTCTTCCTTATATTGAAGAAGAAAATACAGAAGGCAGTAGTAACAGCGCCGGAAAAATCCTTTTGGCAACAGTAAAAGGCGATGTTCATGATATAGGGAAAAACATTGTCAGTGTCGTTCTACAGTGCAACAATTTTGAGGTTATTGACCTTGGTATCATGGTTCCTCCTGAAGTTATTATCGAGACAGCCATCAAAGAAAACGTCGACTTAATCGGACTCAGCGGGCTCATTACGCCTTCTTTAGAAGAAATGGTCACTTTAGCCACCCTCATGGAAGAAAAGGGATTTGATATTCCTCTCCTCATTGGCGGAGCCACCACGTCTGTCCTCCATACGGCTCTCAAAATTGCACCGTGCTATAGTCATCCCGTTGTCTATTCCAAAGATGCCACAAAGGGTGTTGAATCAGCAAAAGCATTAATGGACAAGACGACTAAACCAAGTTATATCCGTGACCTATATAAAGAATACGATCGTGTCACCTCTGTATCCAAGCACTATGTATCCCCATTGGTTTCCTACAAAGATGCTATCTTAGGCCAGCAACCATTCTCCTTTGATTCATCTACTGTTTATACACCCAAAACCCTAGGAAGACATACAGTTACTGCAACTATTGATGACTTACGCCCTTATATTGACTGGACGTTTTTCTTCACCGCTTGGGAAATGAAAAAACGCTTTCCTCAAATTCTGGATGATCCGATTATCGGTGATGAAGCCAAGCGTTTATATAAGGACGCCAATGACTTCTTAGACGAACTCTCGTCCAATAAAAGTCTTGGTATTAAAGGTATTTATTCTATCAACGAAGCTTGGTCCGAAGGCGAAGATATTGTTCTTCTTCATGAGGGTAAACAATACCGTTTTTATAACTTCCGCCAACAAAAAGAGAATTCCGGATACCTCTCTTTATCAGACTATATTGCACCAAAAGACGCACCTATTAAAGATTACATCGGAGGCTTTGCTGTTACCGCAGGCATCGGTGTAGATGCCCTCGTTAAAACCTATGAAGCAGACCATGATGATTACAAAAGCCTTATGGTCAAAGTATTAGCTGATCGATTGGCCGAAGCTTTTGCCGAAAAATTACATGAAGATATTCGCAAATACCACTGGGGCTATGCTCCGGATGAGTCTTTATCTAAAGAAGACCTTCTTCAAGCCAACTATCAAGGAATACGACCGGCCTTTGGATATCCATCCCTCATCGACCATTCAGAAAAACGAACACTCTTCGAATGGCTTGACGCAACACCGGCCACAGAGATTCAATTAACTGAAAGTGATATGATGCACCCGGGAGCCAGTGTCTGCGGCTTATATTTTGCTCATCCGGACTCTAGATACTTTGATCTCTTCCACATCGGAGAAGATCAAGTAAACGCCTATGCTCATCGTAAAGGCGTCACAACAGATGAAGTCGAGCGCCAAATTCGTACCCGTATCAAATATCATTAAGTCAAGGAACAAAAAACCGACTTCATTGAAAGAAGTCGGTTTTTTCATATATAGTATAGTTAACATACAACCATCTGATTACCGTCTAATAAACGAACGGCCAATCTCTAATCCATAACGCACAGGACGTCTACACAAGGCCACAGATGCACCTGCAAGAACATAGCCTTGGCGTAACCAATACGTCTGATTAGATCGACGATATCCTGTAGCACACCAATTCGCGAAATCTTCACAGTTATTACTAATAATACGGTATCCGCCAAAATTGGTTCCAACCATCGACAATGCGCGAAAAACAACTTCTTCCCGTGAAAAGGCATAATCCACCAATTGTACAACACCGCAATGACCATCTTTTAAGAAAGCTGTCATCGATGTTTTTATAATCTTACTCTCACTTCTTGTCCATACACTGTCGCTTTGAAAATGAACCACTTCACCATTCCCCACATCAATACCATAGTGACGATACTTTGCAGTACGATAAATCAACAAATCCGTTCTACTTGTTTCTTCATTGGCCCGAAGTTTCGTTGACCTCCATAAGAGCGGCTTACGCTCTACATATATAATATCACCTATCATCTCATATCCTCCAGGCTTAAAATCTAACCACCAAATTCTCTTTGTACCGTCGTTTATCTTCATACATACGTCGATCTGCAATCTTTAACAATTCATCATAATCTGTTGCATCAAGAGGATACTCCACTATTCCATAGCTAAAGGATACACTAATCGGTAAGCTTGTATCAAGACCACCTTGATTTTGGAAAAAGGTTGCAGCGTCATCAACAACAACCTGTGCTTCCGTCTTTGAATATCCCGGGAATATTAACAAAAATTCGTCCCCACCATAACGGGAAAAAATAACATCTTTCTGTAAAAAAAGCCGCATCTGTTTAACATAGTTTTTGATTAATCGATCGCCTATATCATGACCAAATAAATCATTCACTTCCTTTAGATTATTCAAATCAACGGAAATCAAAATAAATGGTTTGTTATTAGACACTAAATCCTTAAACAATTTGTTACAATAAGCCCGACTGAAGGTATCTGTCAACTCATCATATCGAGACATAATGACATTTTTCTCAAGCGCTTGATACATTTGGACAAATGTTCCTGCTTCATAGGCAAAAATTTCTAATATATCTAAATCTTTCATTTGAAACTGGTTCGACTTCACCGAATCTAGTGAAATACAGCCGATAACTTCGCCATCAGTACGTATAGGTGCTGTTATAGACGAACGTATTTTTCCACTTCCACCTTGTTCCAACATATCTAACTTACTAGGCTCCATCTTACTCGGATTTGTATCTACAACATCCTTCACAATAACTGCTTGATCCATCTTACCCTCTGTCATACGATAGATAGCTACATCTTCTAAATCTAACTCTATTAATTCAAGTACATCAAAATCAAATCCAATAGCTGTTTCAAAAATCATCTTATCATTCTTTATAAGCAATACGGATCCCATCGTCGCATTCGGAATCGCTTCTATGGCGGCTTTCAAAATACTCGTATATACATCTTTCTTATTTTCTGTCTCTGCTAACTTTTTTAACAAGTCATATAAAATCATTGTCAGACGATATTTTGAATTTACTTTTGACACACGAGACGTCAAATTATTATAATCTCTGAATATAAAAACAATGGCATAAAAAACCCATACCCAATTGGTAGCTACAATCAGCATCACTTTTATCAATGGGGAATGTGTAACATTCATATAGATATAATAGGATGTAACAAGTTGAAATACCATGAGGATAAGGGCAAGAATAATTAACACATATTTATTCTTCATATTTCACCACCTTTTTCTATTCTTCTATTTTACTATATGCCTATCCATAATTCAAAGGAATATGCTATAATAAATTGAAAAGGTCAAACTATACACAATTTTTTTCACATGTTATACACGTCAATGTGGATTATGTGGATAACTTTTATTTTTCAGACAAATTCAACAACTTTTCTGAAAAAGACTGAATCCCTTATAAATAGGGCCTTTGTTCAACTTTTAAACGGCCAATTCCCTCTCTGTTTTTCCACTATTTTCCACATGATGTGGATAAACACAGATTCTGATGAAAATAACCTTGACTTTTAGAAGTCGAAATGTTATCCTACATACCATAAACTGTTCTGCCAATTTGGCAATAATTTGTTAAATGGTTAGACGACTATAATGGTTTGGTAGAGGCGCATTTTTTATCAGTAAATTTCTCGAGATAGTTAGGTATCTGTGACAGAAGTTAAAAGGAAAAAATGCCGAAGGATATATGACCTACATCATATACTTCTGGTTGTTCAGTTAAGAGCTGTCCAACTGTCATCTTTAACTAGATGGAGTGCTACCTGTGAGTCTATCGCGTTAGTTACGTGAGGGAATACACAGTCAGCACATGCTGGCTTTTTTATTTGCTTAGACATTTGCTTTTGTTCTTTTTAAATGACAGTTTTGTACTTATAATAATAATATATCTTAAACGTCAGCAACGTATAAGGAGGAAACTATGAGTTTATTTACAGGCTCAGGAGTGGCCATTATCACTCCTTTCCATGATAGTGGAAAAATTCATTACGAAAAATTACAAGAACTAATTGATTGGCATGTTGCTTGCGGCACTGATGCAATCGTTATCTGCGGCACAACAGGCGAAGCTTCTACTCTCAACGACGAAGAACACTTGGCTTGTATCAAAGCTGCCGTCGATGCAACAAATGGTCGCCTACCTGTCATCGCAGGAACAGGAAGTAATGATACGGCCCATGGCATAGCCCTCTCAAAAGAGGCTGAACGCATGGGTGTCGACGGTTTGTTACAAGTAACCCCTTATTATAACAAAACGACTCAACGTGGTTTAGTCGCACATTTTGGCGCCATTGCCAATGCTGTCAACATTCCTATTATGCTTTACAATGTACCTTCAAGAACAGGTATGTGTATTGAACCTACAACTGCTTTTGAACTTTCTAAACTTGACACTGTTGTTGCCATTAAGGAAGCAAGTGGTGATATGTCGAAGATTCTTCAAATGATGACATTAACCCAAGGCGATCTCGATTTGTATTCCGGCAACGATGATCAAATTGTCCCTATACTAAGTCTAGGTGGTAAAGGTGTCGTTTCTGTTGTTGCCAACATCCTTCCTACCGAGACCCATGACATCGTCGCTCAATACTTGAACGGAAATACCTTAGATAGCCTCAAATTACAGATGAAATTAAATGAACTTACCCACAATCTCTTCACAGAGACGAACCCAATTCCTATCAAGGAGGCAATGAATCTTTTGGGAAAGCAAGTGGGGCCTTGTCGTTTACCACTCTATACAATGGGTGATGATACTCGGGCTCATCTCATTGAT
Organism: Vallitaleaceae bacterium; assembly: GCA_965140555.1. Lineage (GTDB taxonomy): Bacteria > Bacillota > Clostridia > Lachnospirales > Vallitaleaceae > UBA1351. Next base: position 1,557,875 of record OZ223259.1, read on the forward strand.
GCTCTGAATCGATTGAATATGGAGGTCCAACTATGATTAAGATTATTATGCATGGTTGTAACGGGAAAATGGGACATGCCATTTCACGTTTAGTCGCTGATGATGATACATGTACTATTGTTGCAGGTATTGATGTAAATCCCCATACCGATTTTGATTACCCCGTATTTACTTCTTTAGATGCCTGTGATGTAGCTGCTGATGTCATCATTGACTTTTCTGTAGCTCCCGCTGTGGGTCCACTACTAGATAGTGCCTTAACAAAACGATTACCTATTGTTGTCTGTACAACAGGTCTTGATGACACCCTAGTGGAACGTATTCATGATATATCACAGGAATTACCGGTGTTATTCTCAGCCAATATGTCCCTTGGAATCAATCTTATTGCTAACCTCGTAAAAAAGGCTACTGAGATCTTATCTCCTGCAGGCTTTGATATAGAAATTGTTGAAAAACATCATAACCAAAAACTTGATGCACCTAGCGGAACAGCTCTATATCTTGCTGACTCAGCAAATGAAGCTCTTGACGATACGTATGAATACAGATACGATCGAAGTCAAGTGCGCGAAAAACGCCCCAAAAAAGAAATCGGTATTCATGCTGTACGTGGTGGTTCCATTGTCGGAGAACATCAAGTAATTTTTGCCGGACAAGATGAAGTAATTGAACTCAATCACATGGCAACCTCCAAAGGTGTTTTTGCTGTTGGTGCTATTAGTGCAGCAAAATATTTGGCAGGAAAACCTGACGGACTTTACAACATGAGCCATGTCATAGAAGGCTAACAACGTACGTTCAGATTGGTTTGAATTTTAAAAAGTGCGATGTAGTATAGACTTACTACATCGCACTTTTTATGTCGTACTATTTCGAATATAACACTATACCCTAATCACGCATCTATAATGGATTGAAAATCTCTTCAAGAATTTTTGCTTTTTCCTTCGTTAATAAAGCATCTTTCTTGGTTCCTCTCAGTTTAACGACATAGGTCCATCGTCCATATATACAGAGTCGCTCAATCTTGTCAATCCGTATAATATAAGACTTATGGGTACGCATGAACTCCTCTTGAGGAAGAATAGCCTCCAGCTCACTCAATGTCTTATTAATAGAAAATGTATCCGTTTTTGTAACAATAACAGATGATCGATTTTCCCGTTCAATCATAAGAATATCTTCGGGTTTTACGACAACCATTCCATCTTTAACTTTTAATAATAAATCACCGCTTAATGCATCAACTTTATCAAGAGGTACATCCACTCTTGCATGATAAAACTCCCTCATCCTATCAATAGTTTGGTTTAAGCGGTCAAGTTTAAACGGTTTCACCATATAATCAAAGGCATACATCTCGAACGCTTCTTGCATATACTCTTCAAAGGCAGTCACAAACACTAACATACATTTGGGTTGTATATCCAAAATCATTTTCCCGGCTTCAATACCATCTAGTACCGGCATATCCACATCCAAGAAAGCTGCATCAAAAGTATTGTTTTCAAAAGCAAATACAGCTTCGCTTCCATTCTCAACTTCTTGGCATACTTCAATTCCCGGTAATTTCTCCAGCGCTTTTCTTAATACAAAACGCATGCTTTTATCGTCATCTGCTATTAGTACTCGCATGGCTACCATCCTTTAGGTCGACCTAGGACCTCTTTATAAATCATTGCTCGCTTCAATTGCTTCTTATTTCCTTTTTCAAACAACGGTTCCTTAACGTTCACATCCACATCATCATAGTCATGTTGGTCATATATATTATTGTCATAAAGTTTTGCATTCTGACGTTTATAAACTTCTGCATCCGTATGTTCCCGTTTGTAACCGTTCTTCAATTCCGGTTCTTCATCATAGTCGTTTAATTCATAAGGACTATGGATAATATTGCCGGCTGAATCACGCACCGCTTCATAATCGCGACCCATCTTTCGTCGATCTCGCATCTGACGTCTATCTGTAGGTTTCGATGTCTCCTGTACCTGTGTTACGGGCCGCTGTATTTCTTGTTTTTGTTTTTGCGACGACACGGTCACTTGACCGGTTTGGAGCTCGTTGAATATATCCTTGATATCACCGAATATGTCTGTGAGCTCCCTAGTGACACCGCCTGTCATATTTCCTAAGTTGCGTAGTGTATTGCCCATGCTGTTTCTATTCCTATCTGCCATTCACTACACCTACTTTCTTATTCCTTTTGATCTTCACTTATAGCTTCGCGCATGGATGTATCGGACTTGATATTCTCCATTCTATAATAATCCATAATGCCTAACTGACCCTTCTTGAACGCTTCTGCTATAGCTAATGGGATATCCGCTTCCGCTTCTACAACCTTAGCTCGCATCTCTTCAACTTTAGCTCGCATCTCTTGCTCTTGAGCAATCGCAATGGCGCGTCGTTCTTCTGCCTTTGCTTGAGCGATTTGTTTATCTGCTTCTGCCTGTTCAATTTGAAGACGGGCACCGATATTCTTACCGAGATCAATATCTGCAATATCAATAGATAAGATTTCAAATGCTGTACCGGAATCAAGACCTTTACCTAAGACACGTTCCGATATAGAATCCGGATTTTCCAATACTACCTTATGACTTTCTGCACTACCAACTGTTGTGACAATACCTTCACCAACACGGGCAATGACCGTTTCTTCTCCGGCACCACCAACAAGTCGATCTAGGTTGGCACGAACTGTCACGCGGGCAACCGCTTTAACTTCGATACCATCTTTAGCTACAGCAATAACCGGTGGTGTTTCAATAATTTTAGGCTTAACACTCATACGTACAGCTTCCAAAACATCACGACCCGCCAGGTCAATCGCCGCAGCTCGTTCAAAGCTCAATTCTAATTTAGCTCGATGAGCAGCAATAAGAGCATCCACAACACGCTCAACTTTACCACCGGACAAATAATGGGATTCTAGTTGATTAATAGAAACATTTATTCCTGCTTTTGTTGCTCGAATCAACGGTAACACAATATTTGCCGGACGAACACGACGTAGCTTCATTCCAATTAAGGTAAAGATGCCGACCTTTGCATTGGATGCAATTGCTGCAATCCATAGTCGAACAGGAATTATACTAAAGAACACGGAAATAAATAAAATTACTAACCCTAGAATGACCAAACCTCTAACAAGATCCGGCATCTCTGAAAATATAAACTGACCAAACATATAATTCATATAAACCCTCCTATACAATCATCTTCACATTGTTTTGTTTCTGTTTCCTTATACCTCTACTTTTTTACAACAACAATTTTCTTGCCTTGTATTGCCGTCACTTTAATAGGACTACCTTTTTCAATAAACTCACCTTGCGTTAATACATCTAGACGTACACCATCAATATCTGCCGTACCTGCAGGTCGTAATGGTGTGACCGCAACACCTTCTTTGTGCACAAAAAATTCCAAACTAACATTTGATAAATCTTCTCGAAGGGATTCTTCTAGTATCAACGGGCTTCCCTTCTTGACAAAGACTTTATACGCGATAAACATAAGCAATATTGAAAAAGCCAAAATAACCGTGAATAAAATCATACCGCCAAAAAATGAATCTGCTGTAAATACAACACCGGCAATAATTGCCAAAATCCCTACAATTCCTGTAATCCCAAAACTCGGAACAAAAATTTCTGCTATAAGTAATACAATACCTATAATAATTAAAACTAATGCTATTGAATCCATATCACACCTCCTTTTTATACATCATACCTTCTTATTCCATGATATACAATTGAATCCGCCTTAAACCATCATTTCTCTGATTCAACTGTCACCTTTTTCAAAGTCACATGAAAACATACATCGCCCTCCTGTTCAAGAACAATATCATGCCCTCTATCATGAAGCAATTCCTTCACAATATAAAGTCCCATGCCATGTTCTTCCTTATCTTCCTTAGAGCTAACTCCGGCTTCGAAAATCTTATGCGTTAGTGCTTCCGGTACAAAAGGCCCATTATTACGCACACGAATTTCTATGGATTTGATTGTCTCGAAAATGTGAACAGTAATTACTTTTTCTGATTTGGATGATTCCTTTAATGCCTCCATGGCATTGTCTATCAAATTACCTAGGATACGACAGATTTCCCACTCTCCTATAGGAAGATCTGCGAGTCTTGATTTAAGCATAAGATCCAAACGAATACCCTTTTTTTCACACTCGTTACATTTCGCTTGTATAAGTGCATTCACTGAGATGCTTTCTGTCTTAATTCTTGAGCCGACTTTTATAATGTCCCCATATAGATGGTTCAAATAGACCCGTGTCTCTTCATATTCTTCTAACTCCATCAAACTATAAAGTACCTGGATATGATTCAGAAAATCATGGCGTTGAGCCCTCAAATGCCGATTCAACTTTTCTATGTTCATTATTGCTTCGTCTTTACTATCGGCTTCCATTTGTAATGATTTATGTATGTCAATGTCCTTATAGACAAAGTAGCCATTGCATATAAGGGTAATAAACAATATTCCAAACAAGACCGATGGCGCTAATGGAAATTCCTCATGGATCCATTGAAGGTGAATACCTATATAATATAGTACGGCAATGGTTGTTAATACTAGCTGAATTACGTAGATAATATGCATAAATCCGGTCATTCTCTTTAACCGATATCTCAAGTTCTGTTTCATTCTTCTCACCTCAACCTCTTTGGACTTGTCACTCTCTCTATTTTACCATTTGTTCCCTCTATTTATCTATAGTATAATGAAAAAAAAGTAAGGAGGCCGTACGATACATGAATAAACTACTTATCCTGTCTGTCGATGCATTAAATGCTAAAGATTTAGATTTTATAAAAACCCTTCCTTCGTTTTCTCGAATCATTCAAGAAGGGCTTCTTGTCCCTCGTGTCACATCTGTATACCCGACACTGACCTACTGCTGTCATTCTTCTATTATTACAGGTATGTATCCAGCTCATCATGGAGTCATTCATAACGAAAAGCCTGATCCAAAGCAATCTCTATCACAAGATTGGTATTGGGAAAAAGACAATCTACGCGTTCCCACTCTTTTTGACTTGGCAAAATCTGCCGGCTTAACAACGGCCAATGTCCTTTGGCCTGTTATGGCTTCTGCCAAGGATGCCATTGATTATAATATTCCGGAAATTTGGTCGAATCAAGGGAAGAGTATGACGAGTCTGTTTTTAAAGCATGGCTCTTTAAGTACTTTACCTTATGTTCTTAAACATCGCAAAAAAATGCAAGGTACAAAACAACCTTACTTGGATCATTTTATTGCCGGTGTGACCAAAGATATTCTTAGACATAAAAATCCCGATCTAATGACTGTTCATTTTACTGAAGTAGACAGCATTCGTCATCAGTATGGTGTCTTTAGCTCTCAAGCCTACAACTCTTTAGCACGAACAGATCGCTATATCGGAGAAATTTTGGATTTACTCGAAAAAGAAAATCGCTTAGACCATACCAATATCATTGTTCTTGGCGATCATGGCGGTAATGACTTTGAGCATATTACCTGCTTGAATAGCCTTTTTTATGAACATGGGCTACTCACTCTTGGTAAAAACCATACAATCACACAGTGGTCTGCCTATGCCAATGGTGGCGGTGGGAGTGTCCAGATTTATACTGATTCAAATCCGGATACCTATGATACTGTCTACCGTTTACTTCAAGAATTAGCCCTTCATCGGTTATCACCTATCAAAGCCATCTATACACAAGCTGATGTAGCGGAAAATCATCACCTTTCCGGTAAGTTTTCTTTTGTTGTAGAAGCCAATGATGGTTTTGTCTTTCGTAATTATATTACAGAGAAAACAATTCATTCTTCAGCGGATTTTAAGGGTGCATATCTTGCTGATCACGGTTATTTACCTACTCATGAGAATTTGAAAACTCTTCTCATGGGTTTTGGTCCTGATATTAAGCACCGTGTTCTATCAACAGATATATCCCTCGTTGATGAAGGACCGTATTTCGCCCATCTCTTAGGGCTACACTTCCCCTCCACCGATGGCAACGTAACTAAACTATTGACCTAAATAGAGACAGGAGGTTGCCAAAGGCAACCTCCTGTCTCTATTATTTCTTATGATACACTCAACTGTCTACATGTTGTATTATTATGTCCTCATAATAGTCGTATACTGTTCTCGTGGTGTTCCTTATAATGCCATATCTCGTCTCATGTTGTTCTCGTGGTGTTCCTTATAATGTGCCATATCTCGTCTCATGTTGTTCTCATGCTGTTCCTTATAATGTCCCTATGTCGCGTTCTCATGCTGTTCTCGTGGTGTTTCCACTCGGTCATTGCTTATAATTAGGTCATTTGCTCGTTTTAGGTCTAATTGGCACTTCCCAATGATTTCTACAGGGTTGTTTCAAGTTCCATAATGCCTAAATTTTGTATACTTCGAGTTCATTTCCAAACTCTGATGTCAACGCTTTGAAGTCATTAATTTTATCGGATAACATCTTGATCTGATCGGTGTACGTACTGACATTGGCACTCACTTGTTGAGCGGATGCTGAATTTTCTTCTGCGATAGCAGCCAACGATTCAATATTAGTAAACACCTTCGAGATCGCATCGGTCTCTTCTTCTAGCTTTTGAGATGTTACGATCATGTTTTTGGCAACTGCTTGAATGGTTTCTTTTGCCACACTGGAATCCGTTACGGCTCCTGCAAGTTGCTTGTTCTCTTTTTCAAGAACGGTGTATTGTTCATCTACGTCTTCAACAAGGGTCTCAATTTCACCCACAAAATTACCAAGACTTTGGTTGATTTTATCAACAGCATCATTGGTCTCTTCAGACAGCTTTCTAACTTCTTCTGCAACAACGGCAAAGCCTTTCCCGGCTTCTCCTGCTCTAGCTGCTTCAATGGAAGCATTTAACGCCAGTAAATTTGTTTGTTGACTAATCGCAGATACTAGGGATACGATATTTTTAATATTTTTTGCACTTTCCATTAATCGCACGCCATTTTCTTTGACGACTTCAAATTTATCTAAAATAGAATCAATTTCACCTGCAGTAAGCTCAACATTTCTAAAACTGCTTTCAATCTTATCGACAGAAGATTCTAACTCGCCCTTATTGTTATTCTCTTCTATAGCAATTTTTTTCACTTCTTCTATATTATCATTCAACATATAAATTGACTTTTCTGTCTCTTCTGCCTGACTTGTTGCTGCGAAAGCTAATTGCTCAACAACATCTGCAATATCATCTGATGTCAACGACATGTCGGAAGATATACTTAATAATGCATCACTAAACGTCGTCATCTCATCTGCCATATTATTAAAACCGACGAAGTCTTTGGCTACTGTATCTTTAAAGTTATTAATCTTGCCAAACAATTCATCATATCGATCCTTTGATACTATACGACTTCGAGATGAAAAATTATGCTGATTCAATAATTCCAATTCTTTATATAAATATTTTACCGGTCGATGTACTAAACGTCCCGATATAAAAGCAATAAATCCAGCTGCCACAGCAATCGCCCAACCTGCCGGAACACTGACAACTGGTGTTGTAAGTCCGACTACCGTCAATAAAATCCCGGTTAATACAGTTGTCATGATTGCAGCTTTTTCACTTAATCCTTTTATAAAACCAAAAGATAAGAGACGATTCAGTCTAAAGTTTTTACGTGTTTCTGTCGGGTATTCAAAGGTGAGTTTCAATTCAAGTTCGTCCGGCTCACGACGTAATTCTTCAATTTCAATTGTTTCATTAAAATGATTAGCAACCCCTTCTAATAAACCTAAGAAGTAGTCAAACATACCTCGTTTCGATCGATAAGTAAAGGTTACAGCATTCCCTCCAACAGGCACCATATCTAAGATTGGTGGCTTGGCACCTCTAAAACGCTTAATAACAATTTGATGCACGTTATTCATGGAGTTTAGAAAATGCATTGCATTATCATGTCTAAAGAATGCCGGATAATCTTGGTGGAAGGTTACTATATTATCCACACCGATTTTATGCCACACCATGTTGTACGAATCACCAGTATGTTCTGCTATACGTTTAACAAATGTAAAAACCTTATCATCATCTACATCCACCAATGGCGAAAATGTAACATTTGCTTCAAATCCTGCTTCCGATAAGGATTGATTAACGGCTTCCGATGAGTAAAGCTTTCTACATGTTTTAATCCATGTACCGACAACGGTTCCTTTCATTGTGATTCACCTCGTAAACTATGTCCCTATGACATACGTATTATATTAATAGTACTATTCTACCACACTATGTATCCACATAGCAATGAATCTTCATTAATACTCTTAAAATTAAGGAAGATTTACAACTTGTTTACACTCTAGACTTGATTGTTTGTTTTTATTCACGATTGTTCCAACAACCATTCCACCCAATAAGGATTTCTCTTCGCTGCTGCTTTTAATCGCAATACCTGTTCCTTTATACGCACATCGTAGACTTCTCGATGTGTCAATACCTCGTGAATCATGGATAATACGTCCTCCATATCAATGGATTTCATATCTTTGACATAAGGAATCCCCAATTCCTTGGCATAGTATTCCACTTTAGGATCATAATTGAAACCGAGCATAGGAACATGTTCCAAGGCCCCATAAATCATAGCATGAAGTCGCATACACAACATCAAGTCCATATGCCCCATAAAGTTAATGAGTGTCTCTTCATTATAGCGATGCTCGAGAATTGTTCCCTTGTGCTCCATTGCCGCATTAATATCGATAGCTACCGTCAAATCCGAAGGATATTTCATAGGTACAAAGATTATATAACAATCATAGGTTTCCACCAAGGCATCACAAATGCGGGCCATGGTTGCTACATAATGACTTTGGTTATTCCAACTACGAAACATGACCCCAAAAAGCGGCTTGTCTGTGGGTATTTTTTCCCTATGTAAGATTTCATTAATGCTTTGCTCCTTCTTGATTTGAAGATTAAATACCGGATCTGCGGTTACTTCAATCTGCGGTTTCGTAATCTTAAGCAACGATAACGCCTCTTTGGATAACCGTTCCCTTAAGGTTATCACATTGACACGGTTTAGTGTCCATCGTGTAAATGGGCGATTATAACGATGAACAAGAGGACCTATTCCATTCGCATAGATAATTATGGGTTTCTTGAACAACATCGCAATCCATAATAAACCCAGATAATAGTAGAGGGATCGAGTACTTGTCATGTCTTGTATAAGACTACCGCCTCCCAAAAGTAATAAATCGGATTGTTTCAACGCCCGTATAACTTTTAAAAGACTAAAACGGTAAACAGCGTGTACAGGATACTCTTTCATTGTCAAATTCGGTTCGTTGGATAACACCGTAATCTGATTGTTCTGATTCAATTGTCGTAAATCTTGACATATAGAATGCAAGATTGCATCATCGCCTGAATTTCTATATCCATAGTATCCTGCCACAACTATTTTTTTCATGTTGTCCACCGTCCTTGTTCCCGGTTAATTACATCATCCTTGGCTTCCTCTTCCTTGCTTACATTATATAACGCCATTAAAACACCAAGCATCATAAAAAATCCATAAAACCCTTTATAGTAATATAAATTATATTCTGTAACACCGGTCATTAGAAAAGCCATCACCCCTGCAATGGTTCCTCCTGTCATCATCTTGATATATCGACTGTTCGTACGATAAATAGATACAACACCTAATCGCAAGATATTCAGAACAAAAATCAACAAAACAACCGCCCCGATTACACCTAACTCTACAAACCATTCTAAATATAAATTATGCGCATGATCCGCTTTCGCTGCATTCCCACTATAAAAGGGATAAATCATACTAAATATTTTGTTCCCTAATCCGGCACCATACCAGAAGAATTCTTTGATTGCTCGAACGGCACCTCCCCATATGCTAATACGATAACTCACGGAGGTATCTTTAATCATAAGAGGATTTGTTAAGAATAACACCATACTTTCTACCAATGAATTCAATCGGCTTTGCAATCCTGCAGGCATCCATATTAGTCCTACACCAACCATCACGGGAGCAAAAACAATAAAGCGAACTTCTATTAATAGTACAAAAATTACAATCGCTACAAGAAAACCTAAATATGCAGATCGCGAATAAGTTACTAACAGACACGCCATCAATATTCCTGCCATACCCACGGCCATAAGTTTATGAAATACTTGTCGTTTATAAAGAAACACGGCAAACACAATAGGAATAATAATAACCAAAAATTCCGCTAGATTATTAGGGTTTTGCATAATTGAAGTAACTCGAATCTCTATATCCGGATGTAATTCCGTATCAACCCAGGTATTCACTGCTGTTCTCCTAAAGAAATATTGAAAAATACCATATGCCGCAACTGCCGTCGTTGATAACACTATGGCCTGTAAGAAACGGAATATCGATTCCTTTGTTGTCAAATACCATTGAATCATCAGTAATAAAATAAAGCCATTGCCATAACGTATAAATTCAACCAAGCTTGTTTTAAAGGAGACCGAAAAAACGGTTGCATAAATCAGTACAATAAATACAAGCACCATCCACAATCCATTTTTTTCTAATGCTTTAGAAGCCGGCATTTCTTGCGTTCTTGCTCCGATAAACATCATAAGCAAAACAAATGTCAGTACATTAATCACTGCATAAGGCGCTAACGGAAGAAGGAATGCAAGAAGATAAAGCATCATACGTATATAATCATCTAAACGTTTTATCATCATCTTCACAATCCTTCCATGTCCATACACTACGTATAAAATATGAGTTCCATAACCAACCATTGGGGGTCTTCTTTTCTTTTTCCCTTACCCTTGCCGGCTCCGTTTTCTTTGTTGACATCGTCGGAATAATTAAGCTGGATTTTATAAAGCGCTCAAACCATACTCTTTCTCGCATAAAAGGACTTAATAATGCACTTGAATGAACTCCGGCACGCAGCAGGCTAATAATGCGACTATTTGATACCCAAATTTTCAAACCTGCCAGACATCGTCCGACAAGACTATGTCGTAAGATATCCATATTATTCTCCTTCTAAATCTACTTCAACATCCAATATTACCCCTTCAACAAGAAACTTATGGGTTCTTACTTTTAACGCTGTGCCGATATAACGAGCATCTCCTGCAGCCACTAATCCGGAACGAGGATTATAGGATCCTTTTCCTTCCAAACTAATCGTCACATCATAACGATCCGGTATTTCACTTTTAACAATACTACCGTCTGCCGTTTTTACTTCTTCAAGGGCAGGTGTCGTCTCTATCGCTGTTATCGTGCCAAGAGAACTTCCCGTACGATCATCATAGACTTCATCACCTATTGCCATTTCTTCAGGAAATCCATTGTACAAGGCTTTAAATAGCACATCAATCTCATAATCATGTGTTGAAGAAACAAAGGCACCGCCCTTTTCTTCCGTTAGCTTCATAAATCCAAATGCCAATACCGCCACAACAAATACAACAATGAAAAGATCTATAATACTTACCTTTCCAAACAATAATCCTTGCTTATTAATAACTTTCATAATACCTCCAATAGTTTGCCTCTCTCATCAGGCAATTTAACAGTCGACCTTTACCAATATTTACCATTGCTCTTTTAATACTTTATTTAATATCCATCGATTAACCACTACACCAAATCCATTGGATATAACAAAACCATAAGCCAGTCCTTTAAGTCCAATACGTGGTAATAGTATAACATCGACAGTAATCATCGTCACTAGCACAACAAGATTACATACAATATTCAAACGAACCTTTCCGATACTCATAAAGGCATTGCCTATGGGAGAATATAGCCCCCATGTGAACAACCCAAAGACTAAAATTCTAAAGTAAACGGCTGTATCTGCATATTCTGCCCCCAAAAGAATGGGAACCATCCAAGGAATCACGATATACGCACCCACGAAAAGTACCGTCACTAAGAGTAACATTTTCTTCTGATAATCTTTGATCATCACTCGGACTGCCGGCAGATCATCGGATATATGGGATAGCTTCGGCACCATAATCTGATTGTAGCTAGAAGGAATCATAATCAATCCATTAATGAGCATTGTGGCCATTCCATAGTCCGCAATCTCTCTACTATCCGGTAACATATAGTTCGCTAATATAATACTCATACTATTAATGAGTTGGAAAATAACCGTTGCTATTAATGCATACTTGGAATAGCCAACCAATGTTTTGAGTATCTCCTTATCCAAAGGATACTGGCGAATAACGCTATACGACGGCAATGTTACATGGCTAATCAATAAGAACGAGACAAAATTAGCGATAACAATACCTATAACGTAACCCTTAATTCCCCATAAAAACGAGAAACCAATAAGGGCAATAATGACCATACTTCGGGTTATAATCTGATAACGACTCATTTGCTTAATCTTGGACTGGGCTTGCATATAAGCAATACCTACATAGTTCAAAATAACAAAAGGCATCTGTAGAATATAGATACGCATGAGCACATTAATACTCTCATCTTCAGGTGAAAAAAGATGCAAGAATGATGCAATATAGACCCCAACAATAACAAGGGTTGTCGTTATCAAATTGAGCTTTAACCCATTAACAACTAAGCTCATCTTACGCTCTTTGGTAATCTTCTCTGAACATAGTTTAACAATTGCCGTATTAATGCCCAATTGAGCCACTAATACAAGATTACTGTAGAAACCACTCATAACCGTAATACGCCCCATGGATTCCTTAGGCAATATTCGAGCCAAAAATATTTGCATTCCAAAACCCGCAACTTGTATCAACATATTCGCCGATACAAGATGAAAAAAACCAATACTTGCTGCATAACCAAAGAGTTCTTTAATCCTTTGTATCAGTTTATTCATGTTTATCACCTCGATTACCCTTGTATAGCTCGTAATAAACACGAATTACCTCTTGGCCGTATTCTTTACCATAACTATCTTGTGCATGATTTCCCCTATTCTTCAAGACGTCTTTAACGACCTCCGTCAGACTGTTGCTATCACGATTATTGAAGAACATCGTCCCTTGGGGGCGCTCTACACAATCACTTGCAATAACGGGACACCCTACATATAGCGCTTCTCGTATGGATATGGCATCGCCATCCGTATTCGTCGGGCGTATAAAGGCAGAAGCCTTTTTTAATATGGGATAGTATTGTCCGCCATTAATCATAAGAAGGAATCGCTCTTCCAATCCCAGCTCTTGTATTTGATGTAATAATTGCTCATAGTAAGGACGGTCTGTCACTTGGCTTAAGTAGAAAACAAAGCCAATATTCTCCATTCCATCTTCCTTAAGACGTGCCATCAGTTGAATACAAAGATCCAATCCATACAAATCTTCACCCATATAATGATTATTATTCGACGCATTGGCTGTCAAAAACGTGGGATAAGACGCCATAAAGGCTTCTACTTGAGGATGAATGTCTCCTTGTTCTTCATGCATGGACGTTACCGGTGCAATGAAGCCGGGTATATAATGGATCTTTCTCTCTGGGAAACCATCTGCAATCATGGCTGCTTTGTCATCATGACTCACTGCAATAAAACAGTCTCCAAAACGTCTTACCACATAAAAACATAATTTTTGAAAGCCGGACAATGTCTTAAGCCCGTCCCGATAACTATGAAATGTATAGAGCATCTTTTTCCCGGAACATTTTGCGGCCAATAGATAAAAGGCTTTTTCACTCCAACCCATAATATGGCAATGAATAATATCTTCTTTCTTTGCCATCATATATTGCATAGCAAATCGACGTCTATTACAAAATCGCGTCACATGATCATTTCGATCATTTTTAACTCCATATGCATAAATGTGGCAAGAAATATTATTTGTTTCAAGAAGCCCGGCTAGCCGCTTTACATGCATCGATATACCGCCTTCAGGCGGGGGATAATATCCCATAATTCCTACTTTCATGCACTGCTCCTTTATTGTTCTGCTTGATTTATATGCTCTACAAGTCGTTTCGTCAAGGCTTTACGGTGATACGTTTTGATGATTTCCCTATTCGGTTCACGGATCAAGGTCTTCTCTTTCCAACGTTTATATAAGGTTAGATAAGCCTCCTTAATGTCTTCAACCGAATCCGATGAGGCACATATTCCGGATTCCGTTTGATTAATAACCGACTCTGCTTCACCACCCGATGGTACAAGACCTAGTATCGGACGGTTACAGTTAATGTACTCAAATATTTTACCGGAGGCAAAATTCTTTGCCCCTGGTCCTTCCCCAATAATAAGAAGTAATACATCCGCAAGAATCAATTGTCGAATCGACTCCTTGTGGGGTTGATAGCCAATCAACTCAATAAACGAACGTACATTATACTCATCCATCCATCGATTCATGCGATTCATATCTAAATTCCCTATAAATCGAAGTTTAATATCCGCCGGATCTACCAACCCTTCATCCATTAATTCTCGAATAGCTTGAAAAAAACGATTTGGTTTTCTACGACCATACATGGCTCCTGTATATGTTACAACAAATTGTTCCTTATAGTGATGTGTCAAATCAAATTCACTAAAATCATCATCGTCGTATCCATTAGGAATTACAGTAGCCTTCTTTCTCAACTCCGGATAATCTTCCAAGAAATTATTCAACATACATTGTGTGTTGGTAATAAACCCATCGCAAGATTCTATGACTTCTCGTTCCATTCTTTTTTCTAATCGTTGTCTGAACGAGGAGTAATTCATATCTAATATATATGGATTTTTGGTCCATTCATCTCTAAAATCTGCAATCCATGTCAAATGGGGAAAACGCTTCTTAAGGCGTATTCCCAGCAAATGGTCACTATAGGGAAAGGATGTGGTATATAAATATTCAATACGCTGCTCCTTAATTAAGCGAAGAGCTTTCTTATAGGCACCTTTTGACCACAGATAATCTGCATCCGGAATCGAAAGTTTACGCTGAATAAGTTTCCCACCTCGTCCTAATAGTCCGGGGAGTTCTCCCATATCATAAGCAAAGGTTCTCTCAATCGGATGTTCTCCGACATCTTCTAGGAGGGTCTGATCTGTCAATCCCCCTTTAACCGTACGTGTCAATACGATAGGTATAAAATCAAAGTCCGGTAGATATTTCACAAATTTACAACTCCGTTGTACACCTGAACCACCTAATGGCGGGTACTGATTGGCCACCATTAATAGCTTTTTCATTCATTACCCCTTCCTAAGAGATGATAATCTTCTCCTAGCGCTTTTATCATATGTTCTTCAACACAGTTACGTGTATCTAGAATCGGGCAGTCAAATTGCGTATAATCTACTTTTGTAAAGACGGAATGATTGACACCCACAACAACCAAATCCGGCTGACTGAGCGCAGCTTTATCAGGTGTTACTAAATATTCATGACTCGATACATAAGGATCTACCACTTGAATATGAATACCTTCAATATCATTTAATAAATCTATCAAATGAAGAATAGGACTCTCTCTCAAATCATCAATATCGGGCTTATAGGTAATTCCCATAATAACAATACGTTTATGCTTCAATGTTCCCAATATATTCTTCATGCGACTTAATACATATCCCGGCATACTATCATTCGTCTCACGTGCAAGACGAATCATCTTAGCCGTATCATTAAATCGTTCAACAATAAACCATGGATCTACAGCAAGACAATGCCCTCCAACTCCCGGTCCCGGTTGATGAATATTTACCCGAGGATGTTTATTGGCTAATCGTACAACCTCCCATGCATTAATACCTAATTGTTCACAAATCATCGCTAATTCATTAGCAAGTCCGATATTCACATCTCTAAAGGTATTTTCCATTAACTTACACATTTCTGCCGTCGTTGCATCTGTCAAAAATATTTCGCCTTTAACGAAGGATTCATAGAGAGCCTTTACTTTCTTTCCTGATTGCTCATTAATACCACCAACTATCCGACTGTTTTCAACCAATTCAATGAGAATTTTACCTGGTATAACGCGTTCAGGTGAATGAGCTATATAAAGATCTTCATATAAATCCAGTCCTGACTTTTCAAGAATCGGTAACATGAGTTTTTCAACTGTCCCCGGCGGAGATGTTGATTCAAGAATAACACAGTTGCCTTTTCTGAGGTGAGGAACGATGGATTCTGTAGCGGCTTCCACATAGGTCATATCCGCTGTTTTATCTTCCTTAATCGGTGTAGGTACTGCAATGATAAATACATCCGCTTCCTGTGGTGTTACTGACGCCTTCAAACGTCCTTCAGATACCACCTGCTTTACTAAGTCACCAAGATAAGGCTCTTCAATGGTTATATCTCCCTGATTTAAAGCTTCTACAACTCTAGGATTTACATCAACACCTATGATTTCAAAACCGTTACTGGCGAACATAGCAGCCGTAGGCATTCCAATATAGCCTAACCCTACAATACATATTGTTCTACTCATGATCGTTCCTTTCTCTTCACTCTACTCGTTTTTTTATTAATTTAGCCGGTATACCACCCACAACACTATAAGGTTCAACATCCTTTGTCACAACAGCTGCTGCACCTACAATACTGCCTTTTCCGATAGTTACACCGGGTAATATTATTGCTCTTGCACCAATCCAAACATCATCTTCAATGATAACAGGTTGTGCCATTGTATCCCCTTGTTCCATCATCGGGATATCTGTTCGTTCTGTATGATGGCCTCTTGTGTAGATAATAACATCCGGCCCCATCATAACATGCTTTCCAATTGTTAAAGGGCCTTGCACCCTAGCATTAATTCCAATGCCTGAATAATCTCCTATTGAGACATAACGTCCGGATCCAAAAAAAACATTCTTTTCAATGTTCACATTCTTTCCCATGTCCATAAATATAAACTGACATAGAAATTGCCGAAATTTCTGAGCGCCAAAGGTTATGACACCCTGAGATTCAGGCATTCTTTTTCCAATTCCATAATATAATAATAATGCGAACAATCGCATATTAATACCTCCCACCATATACCACAATGATTAGAAGCATAATAGCCTCTAATCATTGTACCATATTAGCTTCACAATCGCCATGTTATTGTGATTCTACTGCCGGATACATTGGCTCAATCATATATTTTAATGAACCGTTATGCAAAAACATACGGCATTGATAAAACGTGGTGTTCAAGTCCACATAGCGATCGCTGACTTGATACCATAATCCACTAAGATCGATGTAGCGTACACCGTCTTTAAGGGTAACATCCGTTTCATATCCCCCTGCGTTTATATAAATAACCGTCTTTTCCGTCAATTCAACATAATCTGCTAGAAGTTTATGTACCAGCTTCCCTTCCTTATCATCCGCAAAACTTTTAATCGGACTCTTACTGCCGATAAACACCAATGTATTCTCCTTTGTAGACCTCAGCATCTGGTCAACTTTAGCATATTGTGTATAATCTGTAGCTCTTAATCCACCTTCCGATGTGCCTAGTGTAATAAACTTAACACCGTCCAGTACCTTTTCAGAATAGGCATCTTTCCATATTAAGTTAGGAACCGTCAATTCATTTTCATTGATATCCGTTGTTCCTGCCAGAATACTAAAGTCCGCAGTATTCAAGGTATCATATACATTGGCCAAGATAACATTATCCAACAATCGATTTCTAAATGAGGTCGGCCCGAACAACATCACTTCTGTTGTATTTTTCGGTGCCGTTTGTACCATGAGCGGGTCACTTACAAAACTTTTTACATCAAATTTGAGATGACTCGTATCTAAACTTTGAGTTGCTGACAAAGCATCAAAATAGATACGTCCACTGTAAGCGTCCTGACTATAGACAGCTACAACATATAATCGCTCCAGTTGAATCGGGTAACGAAGTCCATTCGGAATCTCAGCACGTACTGTTTTCCAACCGGTCCAATCTATATTGTTGCTAAAGGTAATCGTATAGGCCTGTCCTGTTGCATCTACAACTTGACCCTTGAACATATGGCCACTATTATCCCCATAAAGACTCAAACTCAAATTTTGTGTAGGCTCTTCTATATAGAAGTTATCCATCATCATATAAAAAGCTTGAGGATCCGGTGAACTTTGAAAACTATAATCAAATCGATAGGAACTATCTGTATCCGCCACTACATCATGCGCTACAGATAGTATCCCCTCAACTTTATCCTCCGGATAAGCGCGTTCTTTGTAGCTAACCTTTTCAAAACCAGGAACCGGTGCAACTTCATCCCCAACAGCTATATAGCCGCTAACTTTTCGGTCTCCCATAACTATGGTCACTTTAGTAATGCCGGATTTATCTCCTGCTTTGAACACACCGTCTTCAAAGGTTCCAAGGGTTGTATCTTCCAATTCATAGGATACATCTTTAGGATTAATATCTCCTTCGTATCCTGATGCATCAATGCCATTTATCGTGAACGATCCTGTTTCACCATGTCCTAATTTTAAAATTCTCGGCTCCATTTGCATATCAATTGGAGCACTCAAGCTTTCTATAGTAACGCTAGCTGTTACCCCTTCATAGTAGCCTGTAATCGTAACGTCGCCCACATCTTCGGGATAGAAACGATTTGTTTCCCATCGACCTTTCATCCCGTCAACACTCCAGACGATTTTGCTCGGATCAATGGTAACCGGATTATAATTTTCATCGTATCCGATGATACTCAAATCAATTGGCATGTTTTTAAATACTTTGTCCGTTGATGCGTTAATTTCGATGCCCGCCACATCGCCGGGTTCTGACAAACTAACAAAACCGATACCATTCAGTACTTTTCGTTGACCGCCATCAGAAGGTCTGTTCTGTACATCAACAGATTCATAGCCTAAATCTCTAGCAATAAGTGTAGAACTCCCTCCTCCATCTAATTGGATAGCATCGCTGACTCCATATTCAAGCAAGTAGCTCCCTACTTCTTTATTCGTCGCTCCGATACTGCTTCCTCTTCCGTCAACCACCATGGCAATAAGGTAACGACCATCCCCTGTGATTCCGACAGCCGTACGAGGTTGTCGTGTATTCTTAGATACAAAGTACCCATCTTCAACAATTTGGCCGTTTTGAAGGACCTTACCCGAACCACTGATTGCAAGCTTAAGACTATCTGTATCAATTGTAGAGCGCATATCAAATCCGACTGCCGTTCCCTGAGTGAAAAACGGAAGTTCCGGTTCTGCTAAAGATTCAGGTATTGCAATAATATACCCTTCTCCTTTTTTAGGTATCGTCACAACTTCTTTGGGTTTTGCAACGTGCTCCACTATGTCATTAACAATCACTAATTTATAATAATTCCCCATGCTTTCCAAGTGCTCACTTGTTGTCCCAAAATTAGAATTATATAAAACCGGTTTATTAGTCACTTTGAGTTTATTAATACCGTCTAGATATATATTATGCCCGTCCTTTGTCCCAAAGCTAATGGTCAAATCAAAAAAATCAAAGAAAATAGATCCGTCTTGATTTTGCATTAAAGAGGCCACACCGTGCCCATATACATTGTATTCCTGACTGGCATAGGTAAAGTCATCATTGTCATAGACAATACCAATTGAGTCACTTTGATTCACTGTCATATTGAAGAAAGATGCGTTCACTCCGGCAACCACTTGGTCTTCTTTTGCCTTTTCCACCAAACCTGTCATCGTATGTCTAAGACCAAATGTATCCATATCTCGAAGAAGTGTCATAGCCACTTGCTCTTCTTCCATATCCATCTTAAGTACATGTATATCAATCCAGCCATTCTGAGTGAATTTGGACTTTTGTTCGTATACCAGACCTTTTGTAATTGTTTCTTTCGTTGTCGTTTCATAAATCAGGGTATTGGCCGCATCAATATATAGAACATTCAATTGAATGAACAAGATCAAGGATAATACTCCCACTTTGATTCTACGCATGTTCCACCTCAATTTTCCTATCGTCATCATCATAGTATTGTTTACATGTATAGCTATTATACACCATACCTATAAATTATATCGTAACCACTAAAAATATCAAGCAAACAAAACATTAAAAATTCCTGTCACTTTACCGCAATCTTGACTTCAAACTAGAAATACTGTATAATATTAACGAACTACATATGAATGCTTCGGGGCAGGGTGAAATTCCCGACCGGCGGTTATAGTCCGCGAGCCGAAAGGTTGACTTGGTGTAATTCCAAGACCGACAGTAAAGTCTGGATGGAAGAAGATATTCAATATTTTTTGAAATAGTTTTGTTATTCTTTTCACTTAATTTATTGAACGCACGCCTCGATGAATCTCATCGGGGCTTTTTATGCGCCAGGAAGCTCATACTCTATGGTAATAGACATTGAGCTGATTCCTTCGGACATTCATAACATAATCACACTATGAATAGGAGATGTTATCATGAACATTGTCACACGTAACAAAACACTTTTCCTCGTCCGTATTGCCGTCTTTGGTGCTCTTGCCTTTTTGGTTATGCTCATGGAATTTTATATCGGATTTACCGAGTACCTTAAACTCGATTTTTCCGATATCATTGCTATGATTGGAGGGATCACTATGGGACCCCTTGCTGCCGTTGGCATACAGTTAATCAAAAACCTTCTAAAGGCCCTCCTTTTTAGTCAAACTGGTGGGATTGGAGAATTAGCCAATTTGTTTGTCGGAATTGCCTTTGTTGTCCCTGCAACGCTTATCTATCATCATTCTCGCAGCAATAAAAATCTGCTCATTGGGATGATTGTCGGATCATTCTGCATGGTGACCATCGCTTGTCTTGCCAATTATTTTGTACTTCTTCCCCTATATTTCGGAAACTCTATGGATGCAGGGGCCAAATTGATTGCACTAAAAACAATCTTTATACCTTTTAATATTGTAAAAGGTATTATTGTTACCTTTTTGACTTTTATTGTCCACTTGAGTATGAAACCACTATATCGCTATTTCGTCTAAAAATATCTGACACCCTATAGCCGCACACTAAATCTATAGGCAGTCATATAGGTTCATAAACTATTTATTGTGTCTCAACTGTAAATAGTTTATGAACTTTTTTTTATTCTACGTTTTTTCATTTATCTAAAATAAGATTGTGCTATAATAGTGTAATGGTGGAACCCCTTTTCTATTTTATAGACTTCTAGTTTATCACGTTAAATCCTAAAGGTGATCTGCTCCGAAACACAAGTATAGCAAAAACGAGGTTGGTTATATGGGAAATAAGGAAAAAAAACGTATTGGTGTAAGTCATTTGATTCCCGGTATGATTCTTGCTGAAGACATCTATACGCCAAAAGGACTCATGCTTATACCGGAAAATACAACGATTGATGAAAAACACATTTTTAGAATCCGACTCTATCAAATTCATGCTGTTTCTATTTTCCCTGAAACAGATTTGGAAGAAGTTTATACGGCACCCGTATCCAAACCTGAATTTACTGTCACTAAAAGCTTTACCGAATTTAGGGAACGATACAAAACTCAACAACAGGAAACTGAAAAAGTCCTAAATGCCATTCTTGAGGGGAAAGAAATCCAAGAAGAAAAACTTCTGGATGTTCCCATGGCACTTATAGAATCGTTACGTAACAAGAGTGAACTCTTCCACTATTTACATCATCTCAAAAACAATTCCGAATACAATTATACCCATTCTCTAAATGTTGCCGTATTGGCCAATATATTTGCTCAATGGTTAAAACTCAGTGCCGAAGAAGTCAAAGACTTAACCCTGGCGGGGCTACTTCATGACATCGGCAAGATTCGAATCGACCCCAATCTTTTAAACAAGCCGGGCAAATTAACACCGGAGGAATTTAATCAGATAAAGCTACATACCACCTTCGGCTATGAGTCCGTTCAGTTACAAGATATCAATAATGATGTTAAGAACGCGGTTCTCCTTCATCATGAAAAAATAGACGGTTCCGGCTATCCTCTGGGATTAAAGGATGATCAAATACCTTTATATGCCAAAATTATATGCATCATAGATATTTATGATGCGATGACTAGTGAACGCAGTTACCATAGTAAATTCTCACCCTTTAAAGTCATTCGCATGTTTGAGGAAGAGTCCTATGGGATTCTGGATACCAAATTACTTTTTGTATTTTTGGAGAATATTGCTCATAATTACCTTGGAAAAGATGTCTTATTATCCACAGGAGAAAGGGGACGTATCGTGTTTATCCACAATCAGTCCCCCTCTAGGCCTATTATCCAAGTCAATGAGAACATGATTGATCTTATGACTCAGCCCTCTATTGATATTGAAGCTATTTTGTAATTACTATCGATTTTTTGATTCATTCTTAATAATTGTACGATATATTCTTTGATGTTCTTTGGACATCGCTTTTGCAGAGAAGCGATGTTCAATTTTATGTCTAAACGCTGTTCCCAACTGAGCCAAATCAACGTCTAAATCTATAATCTCCATCATAATCTCCGCTAATTGGTCGGAAGCTTCAACCTCAAAAAGATATCCATCTTTTTCATCTTCAATCATCTCTACTATCCCTCCTGCTTTGGAGGCTACAGTAGCAATACCTCTTACACCACTTTCCAATAACACATAGGGAAACCCTTCCGTTAAAGAGGGTAATATATTAACATCAATATCCTCATAAAATCCATCCACATCACGAATAAACCCCAAAAATTCTACATAATTGTGCAGATGATGTTCCTCTACAAATTGGTTTAATTTACGTGTGTACCCTAAATCCCCATGTCCGGCAATACGAACTTTAGGGTGATATCCTTGGCTTACACATATACGCACTGCTTCTAATAAAATATGAACCCCTTTAATAGGAACTAATCGAGTTACGCAACCAAAAACAATGCCTTCCTTAGCCAATTTTTCTTTGGAATAATACTTAATCCAATGGTCTGTATCGATTCCATTATAAATTGTAAAGATTCGAGATGCATCATAACCGTCTTTCTTTAACATATCTTCAAAAATATGAGTCACTGCTAAGTAGTAATCCATTCCCTTAAGGCTCATACGATTGAGCGGTGTGAACAATAACTTTTTATATATATTATTATCAAAATCCAATCGATAATCGCTATGAACTGTCGTTATAATCGGAATGCTAATCTTAGAACGCAAAAAAATACTGATAAAATTTGCACGGGCACCATGACAGTGCAAAATATCGAAACCGCCCTTATTCAAACGTTCTGCAATTTGAGAGATCACGCTCCAATCAAAACGCGTTTTCTGATTCTGAACTGTCGCATTTATACCTAATTCGAGAGCTTCTTTATAAAAGTCACCTTCTGACAGGCATACTAATTCTATCGATATTTCTTTTTGTAATTCCTGAAGCAGTGTGAAGATATGCGTCTTTGCTCCTCCGCTGTCCCCACCACTTATTAAATGCATCACCCGCATAACGAATCCTTTCACGCCCTGTTGGCTCTAATGTCATTTCATTATAACGAAGTTGACTAAGTGTGTCAAACATCCTTATTCCTTATTCTCATCTGTTGTCATGGCCCGTTTAACGGCGCCTTTCCAACCCTTATATAACTGTTGTCTCTTATCGGATTCCATCGTTGGTTCAAACACCGTTAGTTTATTCGCATTCTCACGAATAGTCTCTTTATTCTCCCAAAATCCAACGGCAAGTCCTGCCAAGTAAGCAGCTCCCAAAGCCGTCGTTTCAATAATTTCAGGTCGTTCCACAGGCACTCCTTGAATGTCCGCTTGAAATTGCATCAAAAAGTTATTTGCACTGGCTCCGCCATCAACCCGTAGGCGTTTAAGTTCAATTCCCGAATCCAATACCATAGAATCAACAACATCTCTTGATTGATATGCTATCGACTCCAATGTGGCTCGAATGACATGATCCTTATTGGTTCCTCTTGTAAGACCGACTAGAATACCTCTAGCATCCATATCCCAGTAGGGAGCTCCTAACCCCGAAAAAGCGGGGACAAGATAAACACCTTCTGTAGATGTTACTTTCTCAGCAAAATAGGCGCTCTCATCTGCCGAATAAATAAGTCGCATCTCATCACGAAGCCATTGAATCGCTGCCCCTGCAATAAAAATACTCCCTTCAAGGGCATAATCAACGGATCCGTCTATTCCCCAAGCAATCGTAGTCAACAAACCATGTTCCGATTGAATCGGCTTCTCTCCTGTATTCATAAGTATAAAACTACCGGTTCCATAGGTGTTCTTTGCCATTCCAGGTGTAAAACAACATTGTCCAAAAAGTGCCGCTTGTTGATCCCCTGCCGCTCCTGCAATCGGAATGGACGCTCCACCAAAGGTTTTAGCATGCGTATATCCATATATTTCGGATGACATTTTGACTTCCGGCATCATTTCCCTGGGAATATCAAAATACTCTAAAAGTGCATCATCCCAGTCCAAGGTATGTATATTGAAAAGCATTGTCCTTGATGCATTCGTATATTCCGTCACATGTTGTTCCCTTGTCAAATTCCAAATCAACCAAGAATCCATGGTACCAAAAAGCAATTCGCCTCTTTTGGCACGCTCACGACTTCCTTCCACATGATCCAATATCCATTTTACCTTTGTTCCGCTAAAATAAGGATCTATGATCAATCCGGTTGTCTTCTTTACATAGTCACTCCACCCTTCTTTTTTCATTTGTTGACAGATATCTGTCGTTTGTCTGGATTGCCAAACGATGGCATTATAAATCGGCTTCCCCGTCTCCTTCTCCCAAACAACTGCTGTCTCTCGTTGATTTGTAATACCGATTCCGGCTATCTCTTCTGCATGAATATTACTCGTTCCAAGAACTTCCCGAATAACACCACTTTGAATCCCCCATATCTCCATAGCATCGTGTTCTACCCAACCGGGCTCCGGATAGTATTGATTGAATTCCTTTTGAGCCACACCATGCATCTTGCCATATTTATCAAAAAGTATTGCTCGACAACTTGTTGTTCCTTGATCAATAGCTAAAATATACTTACCTACTTCATTCTCCATCGTAACACCCCTTGCCTAATTGTTTTATCTCTATTCATCATACCATTTTTATGTGTCTGTATCCACTCTCATTTTTATCATGACATTTCCCCTGTTTTCTGATAAAATAAGAACAATATATTAGAAATGGTGGTGCAATATGACAATTCAAGAAAAGGCATTAGAAATGCATGAAAAATGGCAAGGCAAACTGGAAATTTCCGCCAAATCCAAAGTAAGTAATCGCGAAGACTTATCTTTGGCTTATACTCCCGGAGTGGCAGAACCTTGCAGAAAAATTGCTGAAAATGAAGATTTGGCTTATACCTATACAATGAAGGCAAATACTGTCGCTGTAATATCTGATGGTTCTGCTGTCCTTGGTTTGGGCAACATCGGCCCAAAAGCTGCTATGCCGGTTATGGAAGGCAAAGCGGTTCTCTTCAAAGAATTTGCCGGCGTCAATGCCATACCTCTATGCTTGGATACGCAAGATGTTGATGCTCTTGTTGAAACAATACGTCATCTCGCCCCAAGTTTTGGCGGTATCAATCTCGAGGACATTAGTGCACCTCGTTGTTTTGAAGTCGAACGTCGATTAAAAGAATGTTTAGATATTCCTGTTTTTCATGATGACCAACATGGAACAGCCATTGTCGTTCTCGCCGGAATCCTGAACGCACTCAAACTCGTTAACAAAACCCTTGAACATGCCAAAATTGTTATCAATGGATGTGGTTCTGCCGGAACTGCCATTGCCAAGCTTCTTCTTAATGCAGGTAATAAACATCTGGTCCTTGTTGACCGAGAGGGAATTATACATCCTGAAGAAAATTGGTTGAATTGGTCTCAGCAAGAACTTGCCAAAGAAACCAATCCTGACGGACTTCGAGGAACCCTTGCCGATGCTATGGTCGACGCAGATGTCTTTATCGGTGTATCTGCTCCCGGAATTGTTAGTGAAGACATGATTCGTTCCATGGCTGATGCTTCTATTGTCTTTGCTATGGCCAATCCAACACCTGAAATTATGCCGGATATTGCCTTGGCTGCAGGTGCCAAAATTGTTGGAACAGGACGTTCTGACTTTCCTAACCAAGTGAACAACGTCCTTGCTTTTCCTGGTATCTTTAAAGGTATTTTAGATGGTCGGGGGACTCAAATCACTGAGGATATGAAGCTAGCTTCAGCTCATGCCATTGCTTCCATGGTCAGCGAGGACGAACTCTCTGATACGTATATCTTACCTGAACCTTTTAAACCCGGTATTGCTGATGCCGTAGCAAAAGCAGTCAAAAATTGTATTTAGAAAGAAGCTATAAACATGAAGACTCCCTTCAAACATGGAACATCCTTTCATACACCGTCTCATTATTACAAAGAACGCTATGGAGAAAAAGTCTACAAGCTTAGCATCGATGCTGGCTTCACATGCCCAACTCGAGATGGCTCTAAAGGTAACCGTGGGTGCATATTCTGCAGCTCACACGGATCAGGTGACTTTACGCCTGACTATCAGCAAAGCATTGCTTCACAAATCCAAGAATCCAAATTATGGGCTATCCATGCCAAAGGTGCTAAACGCTTCATTGTCTATTTTCAAGCATATACCAATACTTATGCTCCTGTTTCCCAACTGGAAGCGCTCTATAAAGAAGCTCTCAATGATCCCGATGTCGTCGGTATAAGCATTGCTACACGCCCGGATTGTATTGACGACTCTGTTATCAACTTATTAGCCGAATTAAATCAAACCAAAGACGTTTATGTTGAGTTGGGCTTACAAACGATTCATCCCAAAAGCACGTCATATATACGCCGAGGCTACCCACTTCATATATATGATGCGGCTGTTGATGCTTTACATGCCGCAGGTATTCCGGTAATTACACATCTGATTCTAGGCCTTCCTCACGAAGATAAAGCCATGTTTTTAGAAACGGTTCACTATATTTGCCAAAAACCTCTGCATGGTATAAAATTACAGTTGTTGCATATTCTTTCAGATACGGATCTTTATCTCGACTATCTGAAACAACCCTTTCACATACTACAGATGGATGAATATATTGATTGGATAGCGTCATGCCTTCCTCATATCCCGGCAGAAACAGTTATCTATCGATTAACGGGAGACGGGGCTCCGGAGCGGCTTATTGAACCTAAATGGAGCTTATCCAAACGCTATGTTCTTAATCATATCCATCATACATTGAAGGAAAGACGTGTCGTTCAAGGCTCAGCATATTCTAAGGAGGGAACACATGATTAATCATGAACTTAGTATAAATAAATTAATTATTCTTTATATGCTCAAACAAGTGGAATTGCCGTTAACTAATACACAACTTTCGGAGTTTGTTATTAATAAAGGCTATACCAATTACTTTTCTTTTCAAGAGTACGTTCACCAATTAGTGGAAAACGACCTTATTCGAACTATCTCCACAACCCGCTCTACAAGTTATGAAATTACCTCAGAAGGATTAACCACCTTAGATTTTTTTGAAAATCGTATTTCCGAATCAATCATTGATGAAATCGATGCCTACTTCAAAGAAAAAAAATACGACATTAAAGCGCAATTAGAAATATCTTCTGAATATATTCCGGAAAAAGACGGCGATTATCTGGTCCATCTTGTTGCAAAAGAAAACAACAAAACACTTATCGATCTGACCATCAATGTTTTTGAAAAAGAATATGCTCTTAATATCTGTGAACAATGGAAAGATCAAAGCCATATACTTTATAAAACAATTCTTAATACATTATTAGAGGATATGACTGATTAATCACACTCGGTCATATCCTCTATTATTATACGCTTTCTATTCCTCTTGTGATTCTTCTTCTTGCTCACGATTGGATGTCGTTTCGACAATTTCTTCCAGCATTTCCCAAATTTTATCTTTACCATCTTTTGATACTGCTGAAAATGGATATAGATGTTGACTTTTTATATCTAATGTTTGACGAATGAGCTTCAACGCTTTCTGCTGTTGACTTCGCTTCATCTTATCCATTTTAGTTGCAATAACAATCGGTTCATAATGAAAGCTTCGAATCCAATCTAGCATCATTATATCATTAGCACTTGGTTCATGACGACCGTCCACAAGAAGAATAACTTGTCGAAGAGTATTTCTCTTATGCAGATAATCTTCAATAACTTTAGCCCAACGATCTCTCTCTTGCTTGCTTACCTTTGCATATCCATAACCGGGAAGGTCAACAAGATACAGACTCTCTTCAACATTATAAAAATTAATCGTTTGAGTTTTTCCCGGAGCGGAAGAAGTTCTCGCTAGCTTCTTACGGTTAATAAGTCCATTAATTAATGACGATTTACCGACATTAGATTTTCCGGCAAAGGCAATTTCCGGCAATCCTGATGTGGGATACTGTTCAAATCGAACACCTACCGCTTCAAGATAGACATTTTGTACATTCATAAGTTCTCCTTAATCTAATAACGCCCATTGTAGCACGTCATCAATATGATCGGCATAGTGTATGGTAACATCGTCGGTAATTTCAGCATCTAACTCAAGTACTGTCTGTTCATTCTCTAGTGGTACAATAATCTCATATATACCAGCCCGCTTAGCGGCAAGAATTTTCTCCTTAAGCCCACCAATCGCTAATACGCGACCTCTCAATGTAATTTCTCCTGTCATGGCAATATCATGACGTACTGCTCTCTTAGTAAATGCGGAAATCATCGCTGTAGCCAAAGTTATACCTGCTGATGGTCCGTCTTTCGGCACAGCCCCTTCAGGTATATGGATATGCACATCATTATTGGTATAAAATTCATCATTCAAGTTCCATTCCTTAGATTTTGCCCGCAAGTAACTCATGGCTGCAGATGCTGATTCCTTCATCACATCCCCAATTCTTCCGGTTATCTGAAACTTGCCTTTCCCCGGCATGACTATGGCTTCTATAGACAATGTATCTCCACCCATGGCCGTCCAAGCTAATCCACGAACAACACCAATTTCAGCTTCTTCATTCATTACGCTATAACGGTAGGGTGCATTCCCAATTAAGGTTTCTAAGTTCTTCGTACTAATTGTCATAGATTTTTTACCTTCTAGCAAGAAACTTTTTGTCGCTTTTCGACACAATTCTCCAAGGCGACGTTCCAGTTGACGTACACCGGATTCTTTTGTATATCCATGAATAAGTACTCTCAGCGCATCATCCTTTAACTTAACTTGATTTTTTTTCAACCCATGACGTTTCAATTGCTTCGGCAATAGATATTCCTTAGCAATGTGGAACTTTTCATTCTCTGTATAGCTGCTTACATCGATAACTTCCAAACGATCCAACAAAGGTCTTGGTATCGTTCTTAGATCATTAGCCGTAGCAATGAACAATACTTTGGATAAATCAAGAGGCACTTCTAGATAATGATCCCTGAAATTTCGATTTTGCTCACTATCCAAAACTTCTAAGAGCGCTGAAGATGGATCCCCTTTAAAATCTTGACTCATCTTATCAATTTCATCCAAAAGAATTAAAGGATTCGCTGTTCCAGCTTGTTTGAGTGCGGCTGCCAAGCGACCCGGCATCGACCCAATATATGTACGACGATGACCTCTAATCTCAGCTTCATCACGCACACCCCCTAATGAAATACGCACATATTCACGACCAAGGGCTTCCGCTATTGATCTTGCAATACTTGTCTTACCTGTCCCCGGAGGGCCTGAAAGACAGATAATAGGTGCTGTTGAATGTTCAACCATTTGTCGGACTGCAAGATGTTCTAATACACGCTCCTTAACTTTTGGCAACCCATAATGATCGTTTTCCAAAATTTTCTTGGCTTCTTTCAGATCAAAAGACGCATGAGTAACCTTATCCCAAGGAAGCTCCAACATATATTCAATATAATTACGTAACACTGCACTCTCTGCTGAATTGGCATTCATACGACGCAAACGATGAATCTCTTTCTCAATCTTCTTATAGACCCCTTCATCACATTCTAAGGTGTTTAAACGATCCGTGAACTCATCGATTTCTTCTCCTATATCTACGCGATCTCCAAGTTCTCCTTGAATGACCTTCAGCTGCTCTCGTAGATAATATTCCCGTTGATTTTTATCAATGGTTGCTTTTACCTTGTCTTGCAGATCTTGTTGAATACCTGCAACTTCATTTTCATTATTAACCATTTGAATCACAGTAAGAAGACGGCGTTCTATATGGGTCAATTTCAAGATTTGCATTTTATTGGCAAGGGGTTTTACAAGATGTGTCGCCATTGTATCTGCCAACATACTCAACTCTTGAAGTCGCATCAAATTATCATAGGTCTCTTTTGACATCTTAGTATTTAACTGTCTATAGTTAGTTATAGCTTCTCTTGCAAGATTAACAAGCGCTTTTTTCCTCGCTGGCACCAATTCAATTACTTCATCATCCAAGGTTACTATATTACCACGGTAATAATAATCGTCACATTTTTCAAATGCCGTCATTTCTCCACGAGATAGCCCTTCGACAAGTACACGGGTAATTCCCTGGGGCAACTTCACAATTTGCTTGATCATTGCAATAACTCCCACAGAATAGACCTCACTAAGATTTACGTTCTCCTTGGATGCATCAATTTGAGTGGCCAAAAAGAGCATTTGTTTTTCTTTCATAGCAATATCCAATGCTTTCACTGATGCGTCACGCTTAGCATCAAAATGCAAAAACATATTAGGAAAAACCGTAACACCTCTTAACGAGAGTATCGGGAGATTGGTTGTATCCATAGTTTCATCTTTTATTTCCATTTTTAATCCTCGATTCTATGCAGTAATCCCACTTAATGGGAACGTTTAACGTTCGTATACTATAAAGCCCTTGTTATAACGACTATATGATTAGCCCGACAAAAGCAAGTTTCACTAAATTCACATACACTATATAGATGACGTAGATGCGTTCGTAACACTATATTGTATATGAAAGTTCAACTATATGCTTTTGTCGACCTAATCACTATATAAGTATAAAAAAACCCTTGCAATGGATGCAAGGGTTTCGCTCGTCAAACACTTGTGTTAAGCCGTTTCGTCTTCACTTTTCTTGACTGCACGCTTTTTTACACCATTGTTTTGCTTGAGGCTCTTCAAATTTTCATTAGTTACAATCGTAGGAAGTACCCCTTCCTCAACTGTTGCCTTTGTAATAATACACTTTTCTATGGTATCATCGGACGGAATTATAAACATGATTTCCATCATGATTTCTTCCATAATTGCACGTAATCCTCTCGCACCGGTCTTACGATCAAGTGCTTTCTTTGCAATTGCCTCTAGGGCTTCCGTCTCAAATTCTAATTCAACCTGATCCATGGCAAAAATTGCTATATATTGTTTTACCAATGCGTTCTTAGGCTCTGTTAGAATCTTAATGAGAGCATCTTCATCTAGATTTTGCAATCCGACACTTACCGGTACACGACCAACAAACTCCGGAATCAAGCCATATTTTATCAAGTCTTCCGGAGAAAGTTTCTTCAAAATTTCACCGACTAAGACATTTTTCCGACTCTCAATTTCAGCACCGAATCCCATTGTCTTATTTACTGTTCGACTTTCAATGATTGTCTCAAGACCATCAAAAGCACCAGCACAAATAAATAATATATTGGTAGTATCAATTTGAATAAATTCTTGGTGTGGATGCTTTCTCCCACCTTGCGGCGGAACAGATGCGACAGTCCCTTCCAAGATTTTGAGCAATGCCTGTTGAACACCTTCACCACTTACGTCACGTGTAATAGAGGGGTTCTCTGATTTTCTAGCAATTTTATCAATCTCATCAATATAGATGATTCCGTGTTCTGCCTTCTCAATATCAAAATCTGCAGCTTGAATAATCTTCAATAGAATATTCTCAACGTCTTCACCCACATAACCTGCCTCTGTTAAGGAGGTGGCATCTGCAATGGCGAAAGGTACGTTTAACATTTTTGCCAACGTCTGAGCAAGTAACGTCTTCCCTGAACCTGTCGGCCCAACAAAAAGTATATTACTCTTCTGAAGCTCAATATCATCTGCCAAATTATCTGAGTTAACACGTTTGTAATGATTATAGACGGCTACTGACAGGGCTTTCTTCGCATTATCCTGTCCAATAACATATTCATCTAAAAATGTTTTTATCTCTTGTGGTTTCGGAAGATCCGTCAAATCCACTGCTTCTTCGATCTGACTGAATTCTTCTTCGATGATTTCTGAACATAAATCTATACACTCATCGCAGATATAAACATTCGGACCGGCAATCAGTTTTCTGACCTGATCTTGCGGTTTATGACAAAAAGAACATCTGAGTTGCTTTTTATCTTCAAACTTATTAGCCATATCGTCACCAACTTTCGGTTAGCGTTTATTAATTACTCCATCAATTAAACCGTATTCCTTTGCAGCTTCTGCTGTCAAGAAATTGTCGCGTTCTGTATCACGTTCGATGGTCTCTATATCTTGTCCTGTATTCTGTGCCAATAATTCATTTAGCATTTTGCGTGTAGCAATAATACGATCTGCATGAATTTTGATGTCTGTTGCTTGACCTTGTGTACCACCAAGTGGTTGATGAATCATGACTTCTGAATGAGGCAAAGCAAAACGTTTACCTTTTTGCCCTCCTGATAACAAGAACGCTCCCATACTTGCTGCCATACCCACACAAATCGTAGATACATCCGGTTTTATATGTTGCATTGTATCATAGATAGCCATGCCTGCAGTGATAGAACCACCCGGGCTATTAATATACAAATGAATATCTTTATCAGGATCGTCAGCGTCTAAAAATAATAATTGTGCTACAACTAAACTTGCTGTCGTATCATTTACTTCTTCTCCCAAAAAGATAATTCTTTCTTTTAACAGTCTTGAGTAGATGTCATAAGAACGCTCTCCTCGACTGGTCTGTTCAATAACATAAGGGACTAGTGCCATACGATAACCTCCTTATCAATTAGTGGTTGCTTGCAATGACCTATTGTGTCGCAGCCTTTATTGTACGTTTGCTGCTTCTACAATTAAATCATACGCTTTTTGATTTAACAAGTCTTGTTTAATAGAATCTTGCTCATCATCACCAATTGTTTCTTTGATTTTGTCAACTTCCATGTTATACATTTCAGCCATACGTGCAATTTCATCTTCCACGTCTTGGTCCGTCACTACAATGTTCTCTGCTGCTGCTACTGCTTCTAATACTAAGCTTGATTTGATTTTTTTCTCAGCTTCAGGACGCATACTCATCTTTAATGTTTCCATATTTTGTCCTGTGTATTGGAAGTATTGATCTAATGATAAACCTTGGTATTGAAGACGTTGAGCCATGTCATATGTCATATTCTCAGATTCCAAGTCAACCATTGGATCAGGTAATTCGATTGTTGAATTTTCAATAACTTTATCTAATACATCTTGACGTAACTTAGATGTTGCAGCTTCTTCACTCTTATCTTCCAACTCTTTACGAATGCTTGCTTTGTATTCTTCAAGGGTATCAAATTCTGATACGTCTTTCGCTAATTCGTCATCCAGTTCCGGTAATTCTTTAAATTTGATGCCATTAACAGTCACTTTGAAAAGTGCCGGTTGTCCGGCAAGTTCTGCTTGATGGTATTCTTCCGGGAAAGTTACATTAACATCAAAAGATTCACCAATTTCATGGCCAACAATTTGTTCTTCAAATGTATCAATAAAAGAGTGGCTACCAATTACCAATTCATAGTTTTCAGCTTTACCACCTTCAAAAGCTTCATCATTTACAAAACCTTCAAAATCAACTACAACTGTATCACCATCTTGAACTGCACGATCTGTCACTTCAACAAGACGAGAATTTTGTTCACGAACATGTCCAAGTTCATGCTCGACTGCTTCATCTGTTACTTCCTCTGCTTCTTTAGCAACTTCGATTCCTTTATAATCACCTAATGTGATTTCAGGTTTTACTGCAACCTCAGCTGTAAATATAAACGGTTTTCCTGCTTCGATTTGAACAACATCAACACTTGGTCGTGAAACAACTTCTAACTTTTCTGCTTCAACGGCTGCTTCGTATGCTGTAGGAATACAATAGTTCGCTGCATCTTCATAGAAAACGCCAGCTCCATATGTTTTTTCGATTAACTTACGAGGTGCACGACCTTTTCTAAAACCGGGAATTTGAATAGATTTTCTATTCTTCAAATA
This sequence comes from Vallitaleaceae bacterium, assembly GCA_965140555.1. Classification (GTDB taxonomy): domain Bacteria; phylum Bacillota; class Clostridia; order Lachnospirales; family Vallitaleaceae; genus UBA1351. Next base: position 1,592,123 of record OZ223259.1, read on the forward strand.
TGCGTCATTTAACCCTTTTTCAAATTCTTCTGCATTGACTTCAATTGTCAATTTTACCATGCTATTATCTAGCTTTTCAACTTGTGTACTCATTACTTCTGCTTCCTCCTTGTGAAACTCTATATTCAAGGCACTTCGCCCATCTTAAACCATTAACATATTATAACATACACCTTTATACAATGCTAGAAATTATTGAACTTTATTGAATTTTAATAATTTCTGATTTATAATAGAATGTATATGTTTAAAATTAAGGAGGTTATGCCTTGTGTATCGTAAAAAACAACTTTTTCAAGGTATCTACATGTTCGGATTGTCACTCATTATCTCAGGGATAACCCACCTCGTATCTTCAACTCCATTCGCCTTTGTCGACACATTGTTCTGGATCGGATTGTTGATTACAGTTATTGGAAGTGTCTTTCTTGTCCACGAACAAGGGCTCATGAATGCACCTAATTATTTTTTCAGGAAATTGGCCAGTTTATGGAATTCTGAGGCTAGAGAATTTGTCAAAAACACCTCTCTTACCGATTATATACGCCATCGTCCTATTCCCTTGCAGGTAACCCTTCCCCTCATAGGCGCAGGTATTTTAGATTTCATGGTCAGTCTCATCGTCTCACTCATTGCTTATTAAAGAGTTCAAAGTCAATATTCGTGTAGTACCTCTAACTTTATCAAATACAAAACCAAACTCTACACTACTCATAATAGCACAAACAAAAGATTAAGAAAAGGCGTCTATACTACCTAGTATAGACGCCTTTGTATCTGTATATTCTTCATTTATTTCTACAATTAGAACGGCATTAAGCTTAACTCAACAATTAACCGCGTTCAGCCAGTTCTTTCTTATATTGCTCAACTTCTTTTGGTGAAGCCAAAATAAAATGTCGAGGCTCAATTTCTACCCACTCCGGTTGATTTCCTTCCCCATAATTATGCACCGATGGATCATATGGGAAACGACGGCGTGTTCTTTCAGTCTTAGGATCCGGCAATGGAATCGCTGATAATAAGGATTTCGTATATGGATGCAAGGGGTGATTATAGACATCATCACTATCTGCCAACTCAACAATCTTCCCTTTATACATTACAGCAACACGGTCACTGATGTACTTAACCATTGATAGGTCATGGGCAATAAACAAGTACGTTAACCCACGATCTTTCTTAAGGTCATTCATCAAGTTAACCACTTGAGCTTGAATGGATACATCAAGCGCAGAAATCGGTTCATCCGCTACGATAATTTTAGGTTCTATAACCAATGCTCGCGCAATACCAATACGTTGACGCTGTCCACCGGAAAACTCATGAGGATAACGATTGGCATGCTCACGATTCAATCCGACAATTTCTAAGATATCACGAACTTTTTCTTTTTTCTCAGCTTCTGAACTGTATAATTTATGTACTTCCAAACCTTCAGCAACAATATCGCCAACAGTCATACGACCATTCAATGATGCTTGAGGATCTTGGAAAATCATTTGCATATTTTTTGAAAGCACTTTTTTCTCTGCTTTACTCATACGGCCGCTTATGTCGCGTCCTTCAAAGAACACTTCACCGCCTGTAGGGTTATATAAACGTATAATAGACCGACCTGTCGTTGTTTTCCCTGAACCAGACTCACCAACAAGACCTAATGTTTCACCTTTATATACATCAAAGGATACATCGTCTACCGCTTTTACAACACTGTTTTTACCCAACGGAAAGTATTGTTTCAAATTACGTACTTGCAAGATGACTTCACGATCTGTATTACTCATCGATGCCAGCCTCCTTCCAAAGTTTTGCTACCACTGATGGCGGTGTTACTTTTGGTGCCATATCATTTAACAACCACGTCGCTGCATAGTGTGTATCTGTTAGTTTCACAAGTGGTGGCTCATACATCTTATCAATCTTCATCGCATACTCTGAACGAATGGAGAAAGCATCACCAACCGGTGGATGCATTAAGTCCGGAGGTGTACCCGGAATTGAATATAGTTTCTCATCATCTGTATCCAATGAAGGCATGGATGCAAGTAAGCCCCATGTATATGGATGTCTCGGTGTATAGAAAATCTCGTCTACTGTTCCGACTTCGACAATTTTACCGGCGTACATAACCGCAACACGGTCTGCTACGTTCGCAACAACACCCAAGTCATGGGTAATGAAGATAACAGCTACTCCTGTTTTCTTTTGAAGATCTTTGATCAACTCAAGAATTTGTGCTTGAATCGTTACATCAAGAGCCGTCGTTGGCTCATCTGCAATCAAAATCTTGGGATTACACGATAAAGCAATCGCAATAACGATACGTTGTCGCATACCACCTGAAAATTGGTGAGGGTATTGTTTGAAACGTTTTTCCGGTTCGTCAATACCAACAAGGCTGATTAATTCAATGGCTTTTGCTCTTGCCTCATGCTTTGACAAGCCTTGATGCCGCACAATACCTTCCATAATTTGTTTACCGATGGTCATAACCGGATTCAAGGCAGTCATCGGGTCTTGGAAGACCATGGAAATTTCTGACCCTCGAATTTTATGTAAATTTTTACTTGCCATTTTAGCAATATCTTGACCGTTAAAGAGGATAGACCCTTCCTTAATATAACCGTTATTTGCTGTTAACCCCATAACGGCTTTTGATGCAACGGATTTCCCGGAACCGGATTCTCCAACAATTGCTAATGTTTCTCCTTCATATAAATCATATGTAACGCCACGGACAGCACTTACTTCGCCACCATGGACAGAGAAGGAGACTTGTAAATTGTTGACTTCTAATATCTTCTTATGCATTGTTTGTCTCCTTTCTACATATCTTTCATCTTAGGATCAACTGCATCGCGTAAACCGTTTGCAAAGATGTTAAGAGATAACATTAACAAACTGATAACAATTGACGGAATAATCATTAGGTAAGTAGCTGTTTTCATTAACTTATAACCATCATTAATCAACACACCCAACGATGCAAACGGTGCGGGGATTCCTAAACCGATAAATGCAAGGAATGCTTCATAGAAAATCGCACTTGGAATAGAGAATGTAATCATAATGATGATTTGGCCTAAGATATTCGGAATAAAGTGTTTCCAAATCATTCGCCCATCAGATGAACCGATTGTTCTAGCCGCCAATACAAATTCTTGATTCTTCAATTTGAAAAATTGAGAACGCACAACACGAGCCATACCAATCCAACCGGTAATAGCAATCGCCATTGTAATCGGCATAATACCCGGATCAAATACTAACAGGAATATAATGATAATAACCATTCCCGGTATCCCGGAAATAACTTCAAGAATACGCATCAGAATCATATCTACTTTGCCACCAAAATATCCGGCAATTGCACCATAGGATACACCAACGACAAGGTCAATCAATGCTGCCACAAGACCAATGAAGAGTGACAACCTAGCTCCTGTCCATACACGTGTCCATTGGTCACGACCTAATTCATCTGTACCAAACCAGAAATACTCATCTGAAACATCTTGCTTTACATAGCTTAGTTCTTTAATTTTGTATTTAGTAACGTCTTTTTGTTGTTGCTCATCATAGACGGTAAATTCCTTCAACAATTCATATTCGCCTTCATTATAGGCTGCTAATCCGTTGACTCCAACTTCTACATTACGAGTTCCGTCAAAAACACCAAGTTTTTCTAGGCCAGGTACGCGGGGTGGTAATTTGTAGTGGGAGCGAATGGGATCAATTTGCTCTTTATAAGTATAACTATTCATGTAAGGACCAACTAATGCCATAAAAACCAAGAATAGAATAATTATGATTGCAAATCGCGCACCTTTATTCGCATATAAACGACGTCCGGCATCTTGCCAGAATGTAAGGCTAGGTCTTTCGATTTTTTCCAATTCCTCTGTGTCTTTTTCAATACGTTGAAATAACTCCGGAGTGAGGTTCAATTTTTTGTTTTCTTCTGACATTATTTTTCACCTCCGGCAACACGAATACGTGGATCAATAAATCCATACATAATATCTGTAATAATAAGTACAATGATGTATAAGGCACTATAGAATGTTGCCACTCCAAGAATAACAAAGTAGTCATTACGGTTGATAGCATCTATCATTAAGAAACTAACACCGGGTACTGCAAAAATACGTTCAACAACCAATGAACCTGTTAACAAAGAAATCGTTGTTGGTCCGATAATAGTAACTACCGGAATCAACGCATTACGTATAGCATGACGGAATACAACAGATCCGTCTCTCAAACCTTTGGCACGAGCCAAAAGAATATAATCCGTTCCGAGAACCTCTACCAATTCTGTTCTCATAAAACGGGCTGTAGATGAAATAACAAATAAAGATAACGCGAAGGACGGCATGATTGTCGACAACCACTCATCGCTTTTAAATACAACCGGCAACAAGTTCAGCTTATTCCCTATAAACAACTGAATAACGGCACCAATGACAAAGGATGGTATGGAAACACCAATTATCGCTATGATCGTTGTCAGATGATCCCATCCGGAGTTACGACGAATAGCCGCCAAAGCCCCTAATAAAATACCTATAACCAAACCAAATACAAGAGCTTGCATACCGATTTTTGTTGTATAAACCAATTTCTGTGAAATAAGCTTTGATACCTTTTGATTGTCATATCTGAAAGAAGTTCCAAAATCTCCATGAAATACATTGCCAATATAATAGCCATATTGAACGATCAATGGATCATTCAATCCATAAGCCTCATTTAATATGTCGACTTGCTCATCGGTGAGTTTGTCGTCATTAAATGGTGAACCGGGTAGAATTTGTAACATGAAGAATGTGACAGATACGATAACAAAAAGCGTTACAAAGCCAATAGCAAGTCTACTAATAGCATATCGTAACAATTTCTATTCACCTCCAAAAAATTTGCCTGTGTCCCACACTCATGTATTTGATTTAATACATTAAAGAGAGAAATCAGGGTATTTCATAAAAGAAGCATCCTGAAAAATCAGGATGCTTACTTATTGGCCCAAGATAACTCAGGCCAATAATAAACCTCTTAATTATATATTTATCTTAGTATTGACCATTATTGTTAATGTTGAATACTAAGTAAAATACTGATGATTCAGGTTTATCGAACAAGTTCGGATCATCTGCAAATGTAGGTAAGTTATCCGCATCTAAAGTTATACGATCAACTTCACCAGTTTGATACATATTAACTGCTGTGTTTGTATCTTTTACGATACGGAAGTTAACTTTATCAACACTTGTATTGGCAGCATCCCAATATGTATCATTTTTTGCATATTCATATTCCAAACCGATTTCCCATGCACTAAGTACAAAAGCACCGTTGTATAATGTTGTTTCAGGACTTGTACCGAATGCTTCACCTTGAGATTCAATAAATGCTTGATTCAAAGGATAGAATGATGGGAAAGTCATTAGTTTAAGGAAGAACGGTACCGGAGTACTTAACTTCACTTCAAATGTAGATTCATCAATAGCTGTTACACCAAGATCTTCAAGAGCCATATCACCACTCATAACTTCAGCAGCATTAACGATACCAGCTGTTTCAACCATGAAGTTATATTGAGACGCAGTAGCAGGATCTGCTAAACGACGGAATGAGTATACAAAGTCGTCAGCTGTAACTTTATCACCATTACTCCATACTGCATCATCACGTAAGTTGAATGTATAAGTCAATCCATCATCACTTACATCCCAAGTTTCTGCAACACCTGGTTCTACAACATCACCTTCGCCAAGCATTAATAAACCTTCCATAACGTTTGTAGCCGCCATAAAGGATACTTGGTCAACCGCTTTCGAAGTATCCATGTTAGGAATATCAGAAGAACCTGTCAAACGGATTACTGTTTCACCAGCATCATTTGTATGTTCTGTTGTCGCACGTTTGTATGAATAGTCACCACCAAATACATGAGGAACAATACCGTCAACGTAAGGTTGTTGTACAACTTTCAACGCTCTTTGGTATAAAGGCACAAGTACTTGATCATCACCAAGTAATGTTTTTTCAGCTTCTTGAAGTGCTGTCCAACGCGCAGATATATCTGTCGCTAAGTCACCAGTTTTTGCTGAAAGAATTACATTATCATAGTCTGCATTTTCATAGCCAGCGTCATTGTGACCGGAACCAGTAATCCACATATCAAGGAATGTCATTGGGTCAGGATAGTCAGGTCCCCAACCAGCCATTTGCAATTGGAATTCACCATTATCAGCTAAGGCTAATTTATTTTCGAAAGGTTGTTGGTTAATTGTAACTTTTAAGCCAGGAAGATTTGACTCTAACTGACCTTGAATATATTCAGAAATACGACGAGAACTATCACTATCATATGTTAGTAATTCGATTTCAATTTCATCAAATCCTACTTCAGACTTAGCTTTTTCCCAATATTCTTGAGCTGCCGTTACATCATAGTGGTTCCAACCATCTGGATAAGCTGCACGGAAATCATCACCGTTTTCATCAATAGCTAAACCTTTAGGTACAAGAAAATCAACCGGCATAGAACCATTACCTAAGATAAGGTCCGTAATGTAAGTTTTATCAAATGCCATTGCTACAGCTTTACGGGCATTCACGTTTGCGAAAACTTGTTGTGCTTGAGCAACACCATCATCAGCAGCACCATCGTCTGTTGAATCATCTGTATCGCTGTCTGTAGCACCGTCATCTGTTGATGTATCTGCGTCAGGTGTTGCTGTTGTGTCTTGTTTGTCATCACTACCACATGCTGCAAACAATGCAACAACAAGTACTAATGTTAACAATAAACTAAGTATCTTTTTCATGTAAATATCCTCCTTTTTTCTATTTCGACAAATTATACTTTGTCTTCATCTAGGATAATCCCAAATTACTAGGTCATTATATAATAAATTTAAATCCATGTAAAGTGTTTTCCGCAAAAAGACACCTGTTTTTTGTAGGAACTTATTTGCATTGTCGATGTAGTGGCTTGTTAGCACTTTAGTGCAGCAAATCTTTCGCAAACTCTGATTTCGCAAGTTCTCTTGCAATCAATGTATAAACTTCCTTCGTTTAATTGTATACAATACAGAGTATAATTATTAACAGAAACGCATAATAATCAAATGCAGGTAATTAAAATTTACTTTTTCACAGTTTTTATTAATTAAAGTTTCTAAACATTCGCTTACGGTATTATGAAGCATATCTTTCAGGCTACAGTTTTATACCAAGAAGACAAAACCCTACTAGTTCAGTCATATTCACAGGATTCCATCTTCTTGACACCAAAATTTCATCAACTATCACCAATGATATATCATCTTGTCCGCTAAGGAACGCACACCTTCATCACTATGAGACCATTTTAATATTTCTAATCCAAAAGCAATGGCTACTCCGGCACCTCTCCCCGTAATAACATTACCATCTTTGACAACATCCTGCTCCAAAATATCCGCTCCTTCAAGAGCTCCTTCGTATCCGGGATAACACGTCGCCTTTTTCCCTTTTAGAATACCAAGCTCCCCAAGAACATAAGGAGCCGCACAGATTGCAGCAATATTCTTCCCTTCTTCATTGGCTCTAACCAATAAATCACATAAACCTTCATGCTTCCTTAAGTTTTCCGCTCCGGGCATCCCCCCCGGAAGAATAAACAAATCATATTCATCATAATCAATAGAAAAAAATAACGCGTCACTTTTGACTGCAATATTATGAGCACCTTCTACAAAATCCATCCCTGATACTGAAATAATATTCAAATCAAGGCCACCACGTCGAAGCACATCAATTGTATTTATCGCTTCTATCTCTTCAAATCCCGTTGCTAAAAACAATGCTGCTTTTCCCATATCGTCCTCCTGATTATTTATAAATTCATTATTCTATTTGCCTATCTTTTTTTCATTCCTCTTATTGTCCAATTATTGTCCAATTTATGTTATGATTGGATATGGTATAGTTTAAGATAGGAACATCTACTACAATAGCTATCGCATGATTGCTATAAAATCCTTAGTGTTATTTTACCATTATCATATATGAAAAACAAGGAGTCGCTATTTATGGAAATTGAAAGAAAATATCTTATAGACACATTACCCTTCTCATTAACTACCTACAAAGCCAAAAAAATAAAGCAAGCTTATATCAGTACTTCTCCGGTCATCCGTATTCGCCAACTAAATGACACCTATATTCTAACCGTTAAAGGAAAAGGCACTATGATCCGAGAGGAGTTTGAGCTCCCTATTTCTGAAGATGAGTTCCAGTTGCTAAGCCAAAAAACAGAAGGATATCTAATAGAAAAAACACGTTACTATATTCCTTCCGAAAATCATGTTATTGAGTTAGATATATTTGACGGGCATCACAAAGGACTGATTCTAGCAGAAGTCGAATTCGACAGTTTAGATGACGCCAATCATTTCAATCCTCCTACTTGGTTCGGCACAGATGTCACAGCCCTTCCCACCTATCACAATAGTCATTTAAGTCAACATACATTGGAAGAACTATAGCACACAACTATCACGGCATAACATGCTTATGTTATGCTATGATAGTTATACATATTTGGAGTATATTATATAGAAGGAAAAATAACGCGCACTTTCTCTCTGCAACCCTTCATATAAAATATAAATACGCTTCATTCGCAATAAAAAAAGCCCCAAACCCTTTTCAATAAAGAGCTTGAAACTTTTGTAGTGCGGGTGACAGGAGTTGAACCTGCACGTCGTGAAACGCTAGATCCTAAGTCTAGTGCGTCTGCCAATTCCGCCACACCCGCATTTGGCAATTACATATAGATATAATCTATATAATGAGGCACCCGGGACTCGAACCCGGGACACCTAGATTAAAAGTCTAGTGCTCTAGCCGACTGAGCTAGTGCCCCATAACTGGGCATGCTGGATTCGAACCAGCGAATGCAGGAGTCAAAGTCCTGTGCCTTACCGCTTGGCGAATGCCCATTAACAAACATATTATTACAGGTTAAAAGGGTGAATGACGGGGCTCGAACCCGCGACAACCAGAACCACAATCTGGCGCTCTACCAACTGAACTACATTCACCATATCGTCAACGTGCCTACGGGGATTCGAACCCAGGACACCTGGCTTAGAAGGCCAGTGCTCTATCCAACTGAGCTATAGGCACTTAATGCTCATTCATATTTCTACACTCCGTTGATACAAGAGGCAAAAATAAGCGGGTGATGGGAATCGAACCCACGTATCCAGCTTGGAAGGCTGGTGTTCTACCATTGAACTACACCCGCATGGTAAGTCGGGGTGACAGGATTCGAACCTGCGGCCTCTTGATCCCAAATCAAGCGCTCTAGCCAAGCTGAGCCACACCCCGATTGTGTATCGGCACATCTGTTGAGTTATGTCATTTTTCTCTGTGTTGTTTGTATCGTTTTTCTCAACTTCAGACGCAAGTGATATTATACACACATTAATTATACTTGTCAACACTTTTTACGCATTTTTTTAAAATCGTTCAAAGTGCCGTGGATACAGGCTTTCTCATCAATTTGAATTATGCCGTATGAAATATTTTTATAATTTCTTGGTTGCGACATACTGCCCGGATTCATAATTAACGTATTCTCTTCATATCCTAAAAAAGGTGTGTGGGTATGACCAAAACAAATTGCATCAAATGATTCTTGACGCGCAAGCTCTCGTAACCTATCTACTCCATATTTTACACCAAATTCATGCCCATGTGTCAGAAAAATACGTTTTCCCATAATTTCCACAACCTTATGACTAGTCGCTTCTTTTGAAAAGTAGTCACAATTCCCCAAAACCATTTCAAAGGGAACGTCATATATGGCTTTTAAATCCACCGCATCCTTAACTAAGTCTCCTAGGTGGAAAACACAATCCAAATCGCTAATTCGGCCAATTAAATCGATTGTACTGCTAATCTGACCATGGGTATCACTAATTACCAAAATTTTATACATTTCTATTATCACAATCTTCCTTTAGTCAACGGCTTCAATCGTTCAAATTCCTTTTAACACCTCTTGCATACGTCTCAACGCTTTACCACGATGGCTCACCCGATTCTTTTGTTCCGGCGATAATTCCGCACTTGTTTTACCAAATTCCGGTACTACAAAAATAGGATCGTAGCCAAACCCATTATCCCCGCGAATCGCTTCGTCAATATAACCTTCCATTGTTTCTTTTACAACTTTAATCTCACCACTAGGAAAAACTGCTGCTATAGCGCATACAAAACGTGCCGTACGGTTCTCCTTTTTCACATCTTTCAATCGTTCAAGAATCCTCGCATTTTTCTCTGGGTAAGGTGTATTCTCTCCCATATAGCGCGCTGAATAAATTCCCGGCTCTTTATTTAAAGCATCAATTTCCAGCCCCGAGTCATCAGCAAGAACAAGACATTTTGTATAGGCACTAATTTCTTTCGCTTTCTTTATCGCATTGGCTTCAAATGTTTCTCCATCCTCTATAACTTCAATATCAATATCTGCTTCTTCCATAGATTGAATCTCATAGGGCAAATCCTTTAATATTGCTCTTATTTCAATCATTTTATGCGCATTTTTTGTTGCAAAAATCAATCTATTCTTTTGTTCAGCCATCTTTGTTAGCCTCCTCGTTTAACCCATCATTATTTTTTTCAAAACCTTCTGTCATAAAAATAAAAATGAGTGCCGCATTCACGACACCCCATAATTCTTCTTGTTCTATTTAGCTTCGGTTAGATATTTTTCAAGAGCATCTATTGCTTCGTTCTCATCTTCACCACTCGCACTTATCATCAGCGATTCACCTTCAAGAACGCCTAGAGACATCATTCCCATTATACTCTTGGCATTAACCTTTTTATTTTGAACAGTTACATAAATATTGCTTTGAAACTGACTCGCAGCTTGTACAAACAACGCTACCGGCCTAGCCTCTAAACCCGATGCAATTTTAACTTCAATGTTTCTTTCAATCATGATATATCCTCCCTTTTATCTCTCAGACGCTCTGCATATTGACTAATCTTCCTCAATCTATGATTGACACCTGACTTACCTACAGGCGGTGATAACATTTGTCCTAGTTCTTTTAAGCTAGCCTCACTGTGCTCAAGTCTTAACTTCGCCAGTTCTTCTAACGGTTCTGACAAATGTTCCAATCCAACTGTATCTTCAATATATGTAATATCGCCGACTTGCTTGACAGATGCCGAAACAGTTTTCTTTAAATTGGCTGTTTCGCAATTGACAATCCGATTAACATTATTACGCATCTCTTTCAAAATACGTAGATTTTCTAATTCCATCAAGGCAACATGAGCTTCGATGACATTCAAAAACTCTACAATCTGCGAACCTTCTTTAAGATAAATCACATGATATTTTTTACGTAAAACACTCTTGGCTCCCATATCAAAGTGGTTGATTACCGCCATCAAATCTTCACTATGAGCTTCACGCGCATCAACAATCTCCAAATGGTACGTTTTCTCCGGTTCACTCATGGATCCGGCCGCTAGAAAAGCGCCTCTGATATAGGCTCTCCGACAACATGTCCCCGCAACAATTAGCGGATCAATACGGTGTTTGACCTGGCCATCCTCATATAAATGACAGGCTTGCAATATCTTGATAACGTCATCTTTCTTCAGAATATAAAGATTATAGACTCGTTTCTTCTTCAAATGTTGACTTTTACGTATAACCACTTCAACATTAATATTAAATGTTTTTTTCAATAATGTAAAGTATTTTCTTGCCACAACAGGATTTTCCGTGTGTACTTTTATACCATACTTTTTTCTCTTTTCATCTACCTCAATAACACCATTCAAATTAATAATGGCAGTAATCTCTGCAATCCGACAATGCCTAGCTCCACCGATATGCCTTGATAATTCTTCTTTGATGGTCGAAGAAAACGACATCAGACCACCTCCACATTCTTCTTTATTCCATTCAACTGGCTATTCATTTACCTTTAAAGCTCTAAATCCATAATGATTTCCGCCAATATCTCCGCATCGTGACGCACATACTGGTGTTCCGATGCTATAATGGCAAAATCTGTTTCAATAACTTGGCGATTATCCTGCTGCACTGTATCATTTTCTACTAATCGAGCTCCGTCACTTTTATAATGTTCATCAATGTCAGGCGGCAACTCTGTTCTGTTAGCAATAACGTATTTAATCACATCCTTGCCAAGATAACGCTCAATGACATCCAAATGATCTTGCAGCGTATAGCCATCTGTCTCTCCCGGTTGTGTCATAATATTACCCACATAAACAACCATTCCCATAGATTCAGCTATAGCTTTTGCAACGCCTTCTACTAGTAGATTCGGTACAATACTCGTATGCAGACTCCCCGGACCTAAAACGACAATATCTGCTTTAAGAATTGCCTCAATCGCCCTCGGATTCGCCCGCGCTTCGCCAGGCACCAGTTCAATATTGGTGATTCTTTTTCTCTTAAACTTATTCGTATATACTATTTCATGTTCGCCTAATACTCTTGTTCCGTCTTCATACATCGCCTGTAATTGAACGTCTTCAACCGTTACCGGAATAACCTGCCCTTTTACAGCAAGAACATCATTAGCCTTTTCAATTGCCAATTCAAAATTGCCATACATCGATGTAAGGGCAGCCAAAAATAAATTTCCTAGATTCTGACCCTTTAGTTGACCTGAATCAAATCTAAATTGAAAAATATCCTGCATAATAGGCTCTGTTTCCGCCAATGCCAACAGGCAATTACGCACATCACCCGGAGGTAACATCTTCATTTCCTTACGCAACACGCCTGAGCTTCCACCATTATCTGCCATCGTTACAATAGCCGTCAGCTCTTCTGTATGTTTTTTGAGCCCACGCAACATTGTTGAAAGCCCAGTCCCCCCTCCAACACAAACAATCTGTTTATTTTTATCCATTAAGCTCTCCCTTTTGCTACTTACCTCTTTTTGCATCCTTATCTACATCACGATGATAAATTTTTACACTATACTCTTCTTTTTCCAATTCATTAAATAACGCGTTAGCCAATGTAACCGAACGGTGCTTACCACCTGTACACCCAATGGATATAACTAATTGGTTTTTACCTTCTTGCACATAATTCGGAAGCAGAAAGGTAACCATATCCGTGAGTTTCGTCAGAAATTCTTGGGCAGATTCCCACTTCATCACATAATCCTGAACTGGTTTATCATTACCTGTCATCACACGTAGTTCATGAACATAGAAGGGGTTCGGTATAAACCGCACATCAAATACCAAATCTGAATCTGATGGAATACCGTATTTGAATCCGAAACTTAATATAGTCACAATTAGATTGTCATAACGCTTTCCTTCGACAAAAATCTTATATACTTCGTTCTTTAATTCACGCGTCAACAGATTCGACGTATCTATTATGAAATCCGCACGCCGTTTTGCTTCCGACAAAATACGTCGTTCTTTGGCAATACCTTCTTCAATTCGCCCTTCCGTCACTAACGGGTGCCGTCTTCTCGTCTCCTTGAATCGCTTTATTATGACATCATCCGTTGCTTCCATATACACCAAATTAACATCATAATCCGTTGCCTTCAGCTTATCGACTTCTTCAAACAACTCTTGAAAAAATTCACGTCCACGCACATCAATACCTAAAGCTACATTATTAACCCCAGAATCGGGACTGAAGCATATATCGGCAAATTTACCAATCAAGGCCGGGGGAAGATTATCCACACAAAAATAGCCCATATCTTCTAAATTTTTTAATACTGTACTTTTCCCTGCTCCGGACATTCCTGTAATAATTGAAAATTGCATAGAAGCCTCCTTCATATTGTTGGCATTCATTGATGTTCTTTGGCAATGTACATGTCACTGTTCTGGCCGATAATCTTCACTTCTCGATGCAATCGGACATGATACCTTTCATAAACAACCTTCTGAACATGTTGTATCAACTGATGCACTTCCAAAAAGGATGCTTGTCCCATATTCACGACAAAGCCACAATGCTTGTCCGAGACCATCGCATCTCCGATCCGATAGCCACTTAATCCGGAATCCATAATTAATTTACCGGCAAAATAGCCTTCCGGACGCTTAAATGTACTACCCGCACTGGGTAGCTCCAGAGGTTGTTTATCTTTACGACGTTGGTTTAATTCTTTCATATAATCACGAATTTTTGATTCATCGCCCTGATGCAATTGCATCTCCACTTCTAAGGCAATCAAACCATCTTCCTGTAAACGACTATGCCGGTAACCAAAGGCCAAATCCACAGCATCAAGGGAAATAACATCCCCTTCTTCATCTACAGCAACAACTCGCGTCACTACCTGACGCATCTCACCACCATATGCACCTGCATTCATAAAGACCGCTCCACCTAAAGTCCCCGGAATACCTGATGCAAATTCTAATCCGGTTAATCTATGGTTTGCTACATGATTCGCTAATGCCGCAAGGGTAATTCCGGCTTCTGCCACAATTTTGTCATCTTCTATCTGGTATCGATTAAAGTTTCGATAGAGATGAATAACCATACCACGATACCCTTCATCCGTTACCAATATATTACTTCCGTTACCAAGAACGAAGTACGGCATGTCCCATTCTCGACACAACCCAATAAGAGCACTCACCTGCTCTATCGTTGATGGTTCAACGAACACATCTGCAGGACCGCCTATTTTGAAAGAGGTATATTCACCAAGATTTACTTGATAACCAATTTGGTCTTCACTCAAAATCCCTCTCAACCCTTCCAAAAACGCTCCATCTATATTGAAATAATTCAATGATCTATCTCCTAATCTATTAGCATTTCTATATTCTTAAACATCTTTATGTACCTTATCTATTATACCATGAGCACCCTAAAATAGGCAAAAAAAAATGAGTTGACAAAGACTGCCAACCCTTAGCTATATTGAGAGGGGATCCCAATTATAACAATACTATAAACGAGCAATTACAATATACCGTACTCATACGTTTATTGCGTGTACCCAATGTGTCTTTTCTGTGTCTTTTGTAAATAACCTACTTTATAGCTTCCGGATTTACTTTAACCGGATATTCTTGTTGCAATTCAGCAATTCTTGCTTGATAGACTTCTGCTTGTTTTGCTTGAGATAATTGGCCTTTAATTGCCGGCAATACTTCTTCAAACGATTTCACTTCAGCCGGAATAATTGCATCCACAAGAATAAGATGATAACCAAATTGTGTTTGAACAGGTCCCACAACCTCGCCAATGGCAGCTTCAAAAGCCGCATCTTCAAATTCTTTAACCATTTGACCACGACCAAATGCACCTAGATCGCCACCACGTTCTTTTGATGGGCATGTAGAGTATTCCACTGCAGCATCTGCAAAGGATTTACCTGCTGCAATTTCTTCTTTAACGGTATTGGCTAATTCTTCATTATCCACCAATATATGCTTTGCTGAAGCTTTTTCAGCGTCTGTATATTGCTCGCGGTTTTTATCATAATGTGCACGAGCTTCTTCATCTGTAATCTCAATTGTTTCAAACAATTTATTGACTGCATAGCGTTGCAACAACGCATGAACTGTTTCCTCGACGATTTTATGGAAATCTTCTTCTTCATCGAAGCCTTGCTTTTTGGCATCAAGGTACAATAACTCACCCGCTACCATTTCATCCAACAAACGCATACGACCTTCTTCTCCGGCTACACTTGCAGCGTGTTCTTGAGGAATGTTCTTAAGAATGTTAATCATTTGTTCTTTTGTGATTTCTACATCACCAACTGTTGCTAAAATTACTTTTTCCATAAGGATCTCCTAACTAGGTTCAAACCTTTAATTCAATTTCTTCCTTAGTATGTCATACTTTAACTTTTTTCGCAAGAATAGTTTGAGTGCAGATAATCTATCGTGTATAATGATTTAAGACAAGATCATGTATAATGAGACGTAAAGGAGACGAGTATGGAAATTACAAAAACACTCTTTGGACAAACATCCGACGGTAACGATGTCCATGAATATACCATGGTTAACAATTCAGGAGCCAGCGTATCAATTCTGACTCTAGGGGGCATTATTCACGGCATTAACATGCCTGATAACAACGGAACAATCAAAAATGTAGCCATCGCTTATGACACAGTAGCCGAGTACGAAAAAAACGACGGATTTGTTGGTGCCGCTATCGGTCGAAGCTCCGGTCGAATTTCCGGCGCTGAATTCACAATGGACGGCACTTCCTATTCTTTGGAAAAAAATGACGGCAACAACAATCTTCACGGCGGTTCCAATGGTTTTGATAAAGTTATCTGGTCTGCCTCTGAATATCAAGACAACGAGAAAATGAGCATTACCCTTCATCATACAAGTCCGGATATGGATGGTGGATTCCCTGGGGAATTAGATTGTTCTATGACTTATATATTCACGAATGATAACGCTCTTACCATTCGTTACACCTGTACAACGGACAAGAAAACCTTTGTAAACTTAACCAATCATTGTTATTTTAATTTGAGCGGGGACTATTCGACAACTATCGAAGACCATCACCTGACTATCGATGCAGATAACTACGTCGTCGTTGACAAGGAAACCATTCCAACAAGCATTCAAACAGTAACTGGTACTGCCTTTGATTTCAAATCAGGCAAAGCCATCGGTCAGGATATCAACAATGACGAAGAACAGTTACACTTTGCAGGTGGCTACGATCATGCCTTTGAATTGAATCAACCAACGAACATTCCTCTCATTACTGCTGTCGATCCCAAAACCGGTCGACGATTACGTATGCAAACCGATGCCAGCTGTGTTGTTTTCTATTCCGGTAATTATATGACTGATGCAATGATTGGATCCGGTAACATCCCATTACAAAAACGTGCCGCCTTTTGTTTAGAAACTCAATATTATCCGGATGCAGTCAACGCTCCTTTTATCGAAACAAAGTGGCTTGAACCGGGACAAATCTATAAAACTTCCACCACCTATCATTTTGACAGCACCAAATAACGCTATCGTTATAAACCAAAAGAGAAACCCAAGGGTTTCTCTTTTTTATATTGTTGGAAACGTTTAAACATATTCATTCTCAAAAGCTTCTCATATTCTTTAATCAAAGAATACGATTATGGGTAAAAGCCTTACGCCCTTTGGCATAATCATCTGCAATATGACCATTGCCATGCAACTTATATTTGTATATAACCAGTCCATCTAATCCTACCGGACCTCTTGCGTGAATTTTATTGGTACTGATACCTACTTCAGCACCAAATCCATACTTGAATCCGTCCGAAAACCTCGTCGAACAGTTGTGAAAGACATTTCCGGAATCCACAAGTTGCATAAATGCTTCAGCGGTTTCGATACTCTCGGTAACAATCGTCTCTGTATGCCCTGAACCGTACCTGTTAATATGTTCAATAGCTTCTTTCATATCCGCCACCACTTTTATGGCTAATTCATAATCCAAATATTCTGTTTCCCAATCTTCTTCTGTAGCAAGAGCACACGGTATAATTGCTCTTGTTTTCTCACACCCATGAATCATTACCTTATAGGGTTCTAATGCTTCTTGTAACATCGGAAGATATTCCTTAGCAATTGCTTCATGTACCAGCAATGTCTCCATCGCATTACATACGGCAACATATTGGGTCTTAGAATCCACCGCAACAGATACTGCCATATCACAGGATGCATCCTTATGAATATAGCCATGACAAATACCGTCTGCATGTCCAAGGACAGGTATTCTAGAATTCTCGATAATATAGCGTACAAATGCATTCGATCCTCTTGGAATAATCAAATCAATCTTATCGTCCAATTTCAACATATCTGCCACTTCATCTCGCGTCGTCACATTATAAAGCCAATGATTCGGTATACCGGCCTCTATGGACGCCTTTAGAATAATGTCTGATACTATTTTGTTCGTTCGAAGGGCTTCTCTTCCACCTTTTAGCAAAACAGCATTCCCACTTTTCAAACACAAGGCTGCAATTTGAACAAGGGCATCCGGTCTAGATTCGAAAATGACACCGATAACACCTATAGGGCATGTCACTTTGGTCAGAACAAGATCATCATCCAATTCCGTCTGCAATTGAAGTTTTCCCACCGGATCTTCTAATTGGGCCAAGCTTTTCAACCCTTCGACTGCATGTTTTATTTTCTCCCTATCAAACTTCAAGCGCTTAATCAGCGGCATGCTCAAGCTCTCTTTTTCGCTTTGCTCCAAATCCAATCTGTTCTGTTCAACAATCTCATCTTGATGGTCCATAAGCGCTTGAGAAATGGCTAATAACGCTTTATTCTTCACTTCACCACTCAGCGGCGCACATGCAATCGATGCTTGCTTCGCCAGTGATGCTGCTTGCTTCATCTCCATGTTGGCATACCTCCTTAAAATTTTTCTAATTTTAGCACACTAAAGTGGCCATGTCAAACAAAAGCGATACCCTCAAAGCATCGCTTAACTATGATTATTCTTCTGAAATTATAGATTCGTATTCATCCACCTTATCCGATAAGAATTCTGCCAGTCCAACGAACTCACACCCAAAGAGAAATTGTTCTTTTTGTTTCTCCTTACGTATAATCTTGATAACGCAATAGAAAAATCGTTCGTCATCAAACTGAATCTTCGCGTTAAAATAATAATTTAAAGGTAAATCATCTGCACATACAAAGGCTATCCCTGTCTTAGAAACATTAACCACTTCAATAGATTCATTCAAGTCTGTTATCACTTCGTTGTCTTGCTTAAAAAGCTTATCAATGTCCAAAATCAACTGTATCGGAAGCCTTTTATTGCGTCGACGTTCATTGGTCTCATTCATTTTATTCACCTTCCACCTTCATACTCCTAATTTTTCGCTACCTATACAATGATTATAGTATATAGAAGAAGGACTTACAAGGTCCGGCAGTATTAATAATAACGATTGTACCGTCGATGCATCTCTTGAATCCGTTTATTCATTATTTTTTGACTTTGCGGAATAATTGTCTGGTCAAAAACTTTGCTCTCTCTTATGCCTTCCAAAAGGCGCTCTTTGATAACATCAAAGTTCTCCCCATCCACAGGGTACGTCAACCCATGAAGATACAACTTAATTCGTGCTGTAATTCCAAATAACATTCTAACCTTGTCAAAGGCAACACGAACTTTATTTTCCACATTAACCAAAAACTCTTTTGTTGTAAACGGGCACACAATAAGGCAGTTATGCAGATCTTCCATAATCAGGACCTTATCCGTCTCTCTTAGAAGGCCTTTGATATCTTTGAGAAATACCTGTCGTTCCTTAGCTGAAAGGCCTGTCACGGAAACCATCACAAAACTTAAATCATATCGGCCACGATCCGCTCTATTTATTTCTTCAAAGACAACCGCAGCCACTGTCTTAGATTGACTATCAACAACGGAAACGCTACTTTCTTCAACAGGTAGTGACAACAATGTCTTTACCTTTTTTAACAAAACATTACTATGTACAGGTTGCGCCATTAAGTCATCCACAGCAACTCCCTGTGCTTGATCAATGTAGCGCACAGAATATTCAGGAAAAATGACTAAAAGCTTCCAATTATTCTTTTTCATTCGTTCCAGTAATTCAAACTGCCCTTCTTCATCAACACTCGAAAACTCATGCACGTAAAGTCGATTTAATTCCATAGCTAACGACATTTTGAATTCTAGTTCCGACATGTCTTGAACTTCAATAAAGCTAATTTGAGACTCCGTAAAACTTTTCAAAAGATTCATTCTCAATTGCGTATCTCGTATAAACAATAACACTTTACCTTCCATGGCATCCACTCTCTCATATAAACTGATAGCACTATATCTATACAATATATATCGGTAAAGGTCATATTTTCTTAACAAAATGTGCATTTAATAGTCATGGGGGCCTATCATTTTTTTACACACTAAAGCCATGGGTCTACTGTATCCGCATCCGACAAATAGGGATTTCTCTCTATCTCTTCACCAATTGTCGTCCCTCTTGCATGTCCCGGATAAACAATCGTCTCCGGCGGCAATACAAAAAGACGTTCTCGGATATACTTTTCCAAATCATCTTCCGGCCCGTCATAATAACTTGATGTTCCAATTGTATGATAGAAGAGCGTGTCTCCCGCCACCAATATCCGATCTGCCTCATTATAAAAGCAAATACTGTGGTCGGTATGTCCGGGTACTTCAATGAGCTTAAACTTAACAACAGGAGTTTCTATAAACTCCATAGATGATAAATCGATATCCACATTAAAGAAATGTTTGGAAAAGCGTTCTTTGGCATTCTTTTCCATAATATCTTTCTCTACAACATGCATTCCCACAAGAGGGCTTTGCCCTTTCTCCTCAAGCATCCTTTTCAAACCATTGACACCACTAACATGATCAAAATGTCCATGAGTAATTAGAATATGCGATACAACCAGCTCATGCTCCTCAACAAACAACCTCAAGGGCGCTTTAAAAGCGCCCGGATCAATAACAATGGCATCCTTTGTCACTTCATCCCAAAAAATCAAACAATTCGTCTTCAAAACACCTAACTCAATAACTTCTATCTGCATTTAAACACCTACTTCGACGGGCAAATTTCAATCCAATAATCATCCGGATCATGAATAAAATATATGCCCATCCCTTCATTTTCAAAACAAATACAACCCATTTCCTTATGAAACGCGTGGGCTGCATCATAATCATCCACACGAACCGCTAGATGGAACTCATTATCTCCAAGGTCATAAGGCTCTTTCCAATCTCTAAGCCACGTTAATTCCAGTTGATGTTGGGTTGTCTCATCCGTCAGATAAACAAGCTTAAAACTACCGTCATCAGCTTCTTTTTCCCGTAAGATTTTAAAGCCAAGGGCTTCTTTATAAAAAGCCAGACTCTTCTCCAAATCCAAAACATTAATATTGTTGTGATAAAAGGTAAATTTCATATGCGTCTCTCCCTTTCTACTCCTTACACTAACAGACTTTTGTTATCTATAAAATAAAGGACACGATAATGCGTGTCCTTTATAGCTCTTCCAAACTCCTCTAAGCTTATATAAAGCGTTCCGCATTATATACTGCTGTTGCACCGTCTCCACAAGCCGTGATAACTTGTCGTAATGATTTTTCACGTAAATCTCCTGCTGCAAAAACACCGGAAACACTTGTCATACAATCTTCGCCTGTAATAATGTAGTTATTACGATCCATTTCCACCTTGCCCTGAAGAACTTCTGTATTCGGATTGCTTCCGATTGCCACAAAAACACCATCAACATCAATCTCTTTCGTTTCTTTCGTCTTGCGATTATATACAACAGCTTTGTTCACAAATTGGTCCCCTTGAATGTCCTGTAGCTCACTATCCCACAAGAATTCTACATTCGGTAACTCGAATAACTTATCTTGTAAAACTTTAACTGCTCTAAGTTCATCCCGTCGATGAACAAGATAAACCTTCTCGCAAAGGCGTGCCAGATAGATCGCATCTTCTACGGCAACATCGCCACCTCCGACAACTAGAGTTGTTTTCTTCCTATAAAATGCACCGTCACATGTAGCACAATAAGATACACCTCGTCCCGAAAATGTTTCTTCCCCTTCCAAACCAATCTTTTTCCATGTTGCACCCGTCGCAAGAATAATTGTCTTCGTACGATAAGATCCGGCAGATGTGTGTACAACTTTGATATCCTCTTCAACGTCCATACTCACAACATCCTCTGTCTTGATTTCCACATCAAAATGTTCTACATGCTCCCGGAACATTGTTGTTAATTCAAATCCGGATGCTGTTTTTATACCGGGGTAGTTTTCAATTTCATAAGTATTGGTGATTTGACCTCCTGCAAAAGATTTCTCTAGTAAAACAAACTTCATCTGAGCCCGACTCGCATAAATTGCAGCCGTCATTCCGGCAGGACCTGCACCAACAATTACCAAATCTAATACATCATTCATAAATAGAACCTCCAAATTTAACATTTCATGGACTCCCGGCCATATTAAATAAACCGAAATTCCACATCTCATTTTCAATTGCTTCTATTATAGCACAGCCTATTAAAAAGACAAGATAATAATCATTGTTATTTAAAAACCTCTTGACGTGTATACAGTATACATATATAATAAGCATATAGCAATCATCGTATAGATTCTATACGTTAACTATAATGATTATAACATACAAGTTTAAGGAGGCCTTTTCATGAACACAGCATGGAATGATTTTCAAACAGGCACATGGACAACTAGCATTAATGTTCGTGATTTTATTCAAAAAAATTACACACCTTACGAAGGCGATGACAGCTTTCTTGTTGACGCAACAGAAGACACAAAGAAACTATGGAGTATCGTATCTGACTTGATGGACAAAGAACGTAAGAACGGTATTCTTGATGTTGAAACCAAAGTACCTTCAACCGTTACTTCACACGGTCCCGGATACTTGGATAAATCTCTCGAAAAAATTGTCGGATTCCAAACAGACGCACCGTTAAAACGTGGTATCATGCCTTTTGGTGGTATTCGTGTGGTCTTAGGCGCTCTTGAATCCTATGGTTATGAACTCGACCCTGCTACAAAAAACATTTTTGATAAATACAGAAAGACACATAATGACGGTGTCTTCGATGCTTATACGGAAGATATGCGTAAGGCACGTCGTACAGGTGTTATTACAGGCCTTCCTGATGCTTACGGCCGTGGTCGTATTATTGGTGACTATCGACGTGTAGCGTTATATGGTATCGATCGTCTTATTGAAGAAAAAAATGATTCCAAAAAACAATTGGAAATGGACTACATGGATGAAAAAGTTATCATTCTTCGCGAAGAGCTTTCTGAACAAATCAAAGCCCTTAACGAATTAAAAGAAATGGCTGCAAGCTATGGCTTTGATATTAGCCAACCTGCTGTCAATGCTAGAGAAGCTATCCAATGGACATACTTTGGCTATCTTGGCGCTATTAAAGAACAAGATGGTGCTGCAATGAGTCTCGGACGTGTCTCCACATTCCTTGATATCTATATCCAACGCGATCTTGATAACGGTCTTATTTCTGAATCAGATGCTCAAGAATACATTGATCATTTTGTTATGAAATTACGTATGGTTCGTTTCTTACGTACACCTGCTTACAATGAATTATTCTCAGGAGACCCAACTTGGGTAACTGAATCTATCGGTGGTGTTGGTATTGATGGACGTCCTTTGGTAACAAAAACAAGTTTCCGTATCCTACATACCCTTTATACATTAGGCCCTGCACCGGAACCAAACTTAACCATTCTATGGTCCGAACGTTTACCAAATAACTTCAAACGTTTTGTTGCAAATGTTTCCATCGACACATCATCCATCCAATATGAGAATGACGATTTGATGCGACCACTTTATGGTGATGATTACGGTATCGCTTGTTGTGTATCTGCAATGCCTATCGGTAAACAAATGCAATTCTTCGGTGCACGTGCTAACTTGGCAAAGGCTTTACTATACGCTATTAACGGTGGCGCTGATGAAAAATCAGGAGCTCAAGTTGCTCCAATGTTTGCTCCAATTAAATCGGATACCCTTGATTACGATGAAGTCATGGTGAAATTCGATCAAGTCATGGATTGGTTGGCACAGCTCTACATCAATACATTGAACATCATTCATTATATGCATGATAAATATGCTTACGAAAAGCTTCAAATGGCTTTACATGACCGCGACGTTGTTCGTACTTCTGCTTGTGGTATCGCCGGCTTATCTGTTGTTGCTGATAGCCTTGCAGCAATCAAGTACTCTAATGTCAAAGTTATCCGTAACGAAAACGGTCTAGCTGTTGATTACGATGTTGAATCCGGCTCTTATCCGGCATTTGGTAACAACGATGATCGCGTTGATGAAATTGCCAAAGACATCGTTGAACGCTTTATGAATAAATTAAGAAAACACAAAACATACAGAGACTCAGTACCTACTATGAGTATTCTTACAATTACATCAAACGTTGTATATGGTAAGAAAACAGGTTCAACTCCGGACGGACGTAAAGCCGGCGAACCATTTGCTCCTGGTGCTAACCCAATGCACGGACGTGATCACAACGGCGCTATTGCTTCAATGGCTTCTGTTGCAAAACTTCCTTTTGAACATGCTGAAGATGGTATCAGTTATACATTCTCTATTGTTCCTAAAGCATTAGGTAAAGACAAAGACATGCGTATCACGAACCTTGTTGGTATGCTGGACGGTTACTTCCACGATGAAGGCCATCATATCAACGTCAATGTATTTGATAAAGAAACTTTAATGGACGCTATGGATCATCCTGAAAAATATCCTCAATTGACAATTCGTGTTTCCGGTTATGCCGTTAACTTCGTAAAATTGACAAGAGAGCAACAATTGGATGTTATCAACCGTACCTTCCACGAACGCGCATAATTAAGGTTTCACACAACCAAGGAGGTTGTTCATATGGCAAAGATCCATTCCATTGAAACTTGCGGTACCGTCGACGGTCCAGGTATACGATTCGTCGTTTTTACTCAAGGCTGTCCTCTACGGTGTCAATATTGCCACAATCCAGATACCTGGGAAATGAAAAACGGCAAAGAAACCTCCATTCCTTATCTGGTTTCCGAAGCTTTAAAGTATAAATCCTATATGAAGTTCTCTGGCGGCGGCGTTACCGTCACCGGAGGAGAACCTCTCATGCAAGCAGACTTTGTTCTTGATTTCTTTAAGAAATTAGACAAACATGGTATTCATAAAGCCGTTGATACATCCGGTTATATTTTTAATGATACCGTAAAAGAAGTTTTGAATTTAACCGATCTTGTCTTATTGGATATCAAACATTTTGACCCTGAACAATACAAGGTCATAACAGGCGTTGAATTAGCTCCAACCCTAAAATTCCTTGATTATCTAGGCAGTCAGAATATTAAAACTTGGGTCCGTTATGTATTAGTCCCCGGTTTGTCCGACCAAAAGGAATCCATTGAAGCGTTAGCAAAGCATCTCAGCCACTTTACTAATATAGAGCGTCTTGAGTTGCTTCCCTTCCATAAGATGGGCGAGTATAAATGGCAATCCTTAGGTCTCGAATACAAACTCAAAGACACAAAAGAACCCTCTCAGTCTAGTATTAAAGAGGCTAAAGAAATTTTTGAGAAATATAATCTGAACGTGGTGACGAGCTAATGCTCGTCCCCCAATCAGTTTATATAGATAGGTACATTTTCTTCTTGTATTTATCGCATATATAGTATAAAATTAAAACGTTAACAAAGTTATATCATTCAGGAGGTGCAATAATGGCTTACACTATTACTGACGATTGTATTTCATGTGGTGCTTGTGAATCAGAATGTCCTACAAGTGCTATCTCTGAAGGCGATTCAATTTATGTAATCAATGCAGACGAATGTATCGATTGCGGTGCTTGTGCAGATGTCTGTCCTACAGATGCTCCAAAACCGGAATAGTTAAAAATCGATTAGGTTAACGAGGCTTTTTAGCCTCGTTTTACTATGCAAAAAAGAGCTCTTCTATGATAGAAGAGCTCTTTTTCTATATCATTACACCTAAAAAACTTTACGCTTTAAAACCTCTATTAGGCTGCGAATCCACCATTTCATTGAGGTTATGCTTACCGTATGTCAATCCGGCAAATACTTTTTGACCATTGTTTACTACCGGTTCATCTACATCTGTATAGGTTTGACGCCATCCCTCCAACAAAACATTTAAAAGATGAAGTGCTTCTTCCAAAGATTCTTCATTCTTATTCATGCTGGTATCAATTAATTTCTTATTCACATAGATATAAATAGACATTAATTCATTGGCTATGTCATAAGAGAAATCCAAACCGCTCGTTAACTCTCGTAAAATCTTATGGGCATTAATCATGGACTTTTCAAACACTACCTCTTGTTCATCTAACAGGGATTCTTTAGCTGCTTCAAGCTCTACAATTAACATTTCATAGTTAATAATAAGCAATTCACTTCGATTGGCCCCAACGATGCGTGTCTGAAATTCTTTAACCATTTCCTTCTTCATCTATTTCACCTATCCTTGTAGCAATTGTAAGAGTGACTGTGGTCGTTGATTTGCTTGAGCAAGCATGGACGTACCCGCTTGTTGAATAATATTCTGTTGTGTATATTGAGCCATTTCATAAGCCATATCCGCGTCTTGGATACGGGATAGGGAGGCTGTCATATTCTCACTTGCTGACTCCAAATTCGCTACGGTATGTTCTAATCGGTTTTGATATGCACCTAACTTAGAACGCACATTTGAAATAGTAGTAATCGCATTATCCACTGTTGTAATGGCTTCCTGAGCTCCATCAGAGGTAGAAAGATTAATATCTGTTATACCCAATGCTCGGGGAGAAAGGTTTTGTATACGAATCTCCATAAATTGACCTTCATTTGCTCCAATTTGAAGATCTAACGGCCCTGTCTCAAGAAGATTCATTGTAACTGTACCTGTCGAATCACCTGCTACTAATCTTAATTCAAAATTATCATTGGATTCAAATACAATATCTCTACCATAGGTTGTCACTGTCGTTCCTGCCGGAAAACCATCAATCTTATTTTGTGTGGTCGGATCGTCATAAATGATACTTCCAGCATCAATTTGTGTATTACGTCCAAGATTCCCAAAACCCTTTTCCAGAACAACATCACTCGAGGAAAATCCTAAATTTTGAGCTGTAGTCAAATCCGCCGCTGTAGCTGTATTTAACGGTTTTAATGACACTTCAAGACCATCTTGATTAAACGCTATCAATTTATTTGGTATATCATCTGTAAAGGCAAATGTTGTGTTGCTTGGTGGTACACTTGTTGCTACTGCATCGTTTATTTTTTGTAAAAATGTTTGCCTATCTGCCGCCAAATCCAAATCCAAATTATTCGCAGCGGTAAAGTCCAGTGTCACAGATAATGGGGTGTTATCCACATAAATGGCTAATTCACCTGTAAGGTCAGCACCTGCTCCTGTTGTAATATTATCTTTTGGAACACTCTTGGTTAAATCTGCACCAGCTAATCCTGTAAATGCTGTTCCACCTTCCAGACCAACTAATCCTGTCGCCAATGCCTCATCGTTAGCGTCTCCAGGAATGGCAGGTTCTACAACCAACGGCTTAGTTGAAAATATATTCAATTCGCCCGTCGATGTATAGGATAGTTCTAATCCTTGAATATTTGATGATTTCAATTTTTCATAAAATGTTTGACTTGTTTCTGTATTCGTTACAGGTATCGGTGTTCCGTTAATCAGCACATTTGCACTTGCCGGAAATGTAGCTGAAATAGCCCCTACATCAATGGTTGTTCCATATACGTTAGCTGTATTAGGTTGAAAATGTTGTGTGTCCAATCCAAGAGCCTGTAATAAACCCAAATCACCCGTTACGTCCAATGTTCTTGGACCGAATTGATTCATTTCCACTGATAAATTCTTACCATTTCCAAATGGCGGAGCAGGTTCAATCGTTATACTCACATCAACTCTCGATGCCAAATTTCTAAGCTTTGAGAAAACGACTTCACTTGTGTCACCAGCTTCAATTTCAACTTGTTCGCCATTGATATTGATTGTTCCGCTAACCGTCGCTTCACCATTACCGTCAAACAAATTAATAATGCCTCCACTATCATTTGTTTTGCTTGCTTTTTGTGCCACATCAAACGTATAGGTTCCAGCTTCCACAGTATCACTCATGGATACAATATCTGCAACATCTGCATTCGTTGAAAAGGCTCTTCTATCGATATCTCCATTGAGTAATTTCATTTCATTAAACTCAATATCATCTGATATACGTTGTACTTCGTTTTGTAATTGTGTTACTTCATCTTGTACTGACTTTCTGTCTGTCGCATCGTAAGTGCCGTTAGAAACTTGAACCGCTAATTCCCTTATTCTTTGCAACATGGAATGCACTTCATTAAGTGCACCCTCTGCTGTTTGTATTAATGATATGCCATCCATAGCATTTCGATTCGCTTGTTCCAATCCTCTTACCTGCGTGTCCATCTTTTGAGTAATCGCTAATCCAGCGGCGTCGTCAGCTGCATGATTAATTCTAAGACCGGAGGATAATCTTTCTAAAGTCTTGTCCAGTTTTCCATTTGATTTATCCAATTGATGCAGCGCTCTAAGGGCCGGGATATTATGGTTAATTCTCATAAGTTACACACCTTCCTGATTGAAATATGGTCGATAAGTATTCTACATGTTTTATCGACCATATTTATGATTTAATTAATGCTTCTTGTTCTCTTTTTTCACTTTTTCTACTTCTAGCTACTTCTGAAGCCTTTAGTTGAGATACTTTCAGCTGGTTCTCTAGGTCTAAAGCCTCACTATCTAATTTGCCAATCAATCGCGCTAATTCCTTAGCTAAATCATGAATCTCTTCTTCTGTTCGCACCATAGACCTCCTTTTATATCACATGTTCAAACTGGCTGGAATGGTATCTTTTAATATGCCTTTGATTCCGTTTCGACTGTTCCACATTCCCTGCTGTAGGTACCTCAAAACGTTCAAAACGAACACGGTCCACAGGCATTCCAATTCCTTCTAACACAGTCTTTACCGATGTTTCATTCTCTTGCAATTGTTCCTGTCCATAATCTGTTGTTGCATACAATGTAACATCTGTATTCTCACCTGCAAAATCAACACGTATGTTTGTAACGCCCATATGCTTCGTTGTGAAACTCATGTATATGGACATAGATTGTTCACTACTCTCCATATCCGTTGCTTGACGCCGTTGATAAAACATGTTCATCTGCTGCATCTCCCCATTAATCCAAATAGGGATTGCTGTCGGCATGTCGTTTTCCAAAGCTTTTTGGACTTGCAATTGCGCTTCTAATGTTTTCGTTACTTTTGTTAGATCTTCTGACTGCAAGGAAACTTCAGGCCTTTTTATATAGGACTGCTCTAACATATCCTCATGTACAGAATCAAGTGCCTTTGACAATTGTTCATAAGCTTCATTGCTTGGTTTTTCAAAAACAGTTTCCACAGCACTCTTTAGCCCTTCTTTAACTTCCGCTGAAACACTTCTATCATTTATCACCGTATTCAAAGCATTCTTTAGCCACTGCCCATCTTTTACCATCTTAGCAAATCCTTCCCATTCTTCAATGGACATTTCCAGATCCGGATGATTTTTCATAAAACTTTTGATGTCTTGCGATTTACTTAAAATATCTAAAGCACTTCGCAACTCCTTAACCGCTTCCTGATTCACAGTGGCTTGTGTTTGCTCCATTACTTGACGCGCCTCAGTTGACAACGCTTCACTCTTCCCGCTAACAAGCTGATTCAGAAAAACATCCAAGTTCATTTTTTTCTCAAAAACACCTTGCGAAATCTGCTCTTTAATACTCATCGTTGACTTTTCAACGCGTTCTAATAAACCTAACGTATCATCGACTACATGCTCAACGACTCCGCTCTCTTGTGATGAATGACTCTGTTGTTTCATATACTTGCTCGCATCAAAAAGATGTTCTAACGTCGGCTGCATATCATTCTTCATCAAAAATCCAACAGCCGCTCCTTTATTGGACTGTATCGTATGCACGAGGCGATAGGTCCCAAGAACTGCTTCCTTCGTTTCCGGCGATACCCCTTCCATATCCATGACCATCTGCACACGTTTAGCCAAAGACGTTCCATCTTTTGCTTTCATACCCTCATCCAATATTTGTACTTGTTCTGCCAATTGATCTAGGGGCATGGTCAATAAATTCTCTCCCTCTTCAACAAGGGTCTTGACGATGGATGGATCAAGATTTGTAATCAACGTCTGCAACTGTATATCCAAAGCTTTTACTTGTTGGATCGTCTCCACAGTAATAGGCATTTGATTTCGCCCTAATATTTCAACAGCTCGTCGATTGTATACGGATTGTTCCATCTCTAAATCATCCAATATCGCATCCACATTCTGAAAAGCTTTCTCTACACGGTCACCTAAATCTTTTCTTGGCATGGTTCGCAACGCATCATAGCGGTCTGCTCCTTTTTGAACCTTGTTCGCCAATTGTTCTAAAGAGACTTCTGTTTCCTCCATAGCTACCTCAGCAATCGATTCGGTCGATGCCCCATTAACCATAGCAACTGTTCTTCTTAAGGCCTGCCACTGTTCCTTGGGACTCCCTGCTTCCTCCTTTTGACTCGTTTCCTCTGTTTGAACATCTTGGGCCACCTGCATATCTTCCGCCTCCATTTGCTCAATGCGTTGACGAATCGTTGATAGCTGTTCATGTTGTAAATCCATACCTTCAATATTTAATCGCATGGCCGTCTTAAATGTCATCTGATATCTTAGGACATCTAGATCTTTCACGCCACTATCAACCCGAGACATATCAACGGGTTGTTCTCTATCCGTTTCTTTATCGTAACCTTTTTCTTGGCTTTTTTGCAAGTTATCAATAGATAGTGGGTCATTATGTTTAACTACCGTTTCTATATCTTCCTCTTCTGTGTTTTGAACAATGTCCACAATCTGTTGGACCTCGTCATGGCTCAGCAAAGACCCTTTCTTTTCATGAAGAAGTTTCATCTGACTAACAGACTCACCTTGATCCATCATCTGAATCCCTTTATCCAATAATTCTCCATCGCTTACACTATCATCCATACTCAAGGAAAATAAATCTAACGTACGCTCATCCACAGGAATGCCATGCATTAATGCTTCCTTAGCTCGACCCACTAAGGCATCTACCTGCTGATTCATACCGTTCTCTTCTGCATATCGAGCCACAATCCCTTCGACATCTTTTGCAATCTGAGCATAGTCACTTTCAGACATCACTTGATTAGGTAAACTTCCGTTACTTGCATAGATACTCTTATAAAGTTCACCTAATGTTCCGTCCTTATTACTCGAAAGAAAACGAAGTTGGTCTTCTGAACTCATTTCTCGAATCTGGTCCGTCTTCTTTAACATATTATCCAGTTTTTCTACCGATCGTAGGGTAACCGCCATATCTTTATCCTGAAGGGCTTCAATGATTTTAGTTGCACGCTCTGTATCCATATGGTTCATTGGCATAGACTCGATTGTTTCTTTAATAGAAGCGTCAATCTGTTCCTCATTAACCGTTATAGATAGTTCGAGTTTTTTGTCTCCTTCAAGGGCAATTTTCTTATCTACTTTTCCTGAATGCCCTACTTGATATAACGTATCAATCGTCATACGCGTCACATCATATCCTGATTCAATCATTGAACCCAGTTGTGAATCACTGAAGCGACTCATCATTTGTTCTATACGCTTACCTGTCTCCATAATCATGTTTTCAATATTTTCAACGTAGCGAAGAGGATTTTCTGTGCTGATCATACTCTCTTTTACCTTGTCCATATTTATTGATTGAGATAATGGTTCCCTCGAATTGATCTCTGTTTGAGATGATTGTCTGATTTCTATTTCTATACGTTCTTTCGTTTTTTTAGCTATTCTTAATTCTACAGGTTTTCCAACTTCATAATCAAAATGTCTTTCTTTAGGAAGCAAAAGTGTTTCGTCCTCCTTTTGAGTTCTTACACCCAAACTTCCGTCTTTTGTTTTTACTATCGTTCCTGATATAATATCACCAACATTTTTACTTCCAATTGATGACATAGCTTTCGATTGAGTCATGCCGATTTTTTCTGAAAAACTATCTGCTTGAATTCTCATATTACTATGCATGTTAACATCTCCAACTACCGTTATAACGGCCACTTACTTTATACTGCTTACTCTCATTTAATGGCTATATACTGATTCACATCAAGGGTTTGAATCTGTAAAAAAAAAGCCTCAATATGTACTTCGGCACATATGAGGCAAAAATGAAGCAATTCTATTATATATCCTTTACCGGATAATGATTTATTCCACGAATCCATAGATGAACTGTTATAGAAAATCTGAGCATTCTCACAACACGTGGTCTACTCATCTGCTAATTCAACAATCTTACGTATAATCACACCGTTACATCGTGATACGGCACCTGCTGCGAATTCAATATTCAGCTGACCATCTGCAACGGTTACGGTGTAATCTGCAACCGTATAACTACCTGCTCCATTGCTTACTGATACTCCGACCTCTCCTTCAATCGTTGCTTTTACATTGCTTTTATAGATGGATCCGGCAATCATTTGAACTAAGTAATCCCCATTGTCAACATCAACAGCAAAATTCGCACCATCGGGGATAATAAAATCCGTATAAACATCATATGGTATCGTTCCATCCATATCAAATTGCTCTTCACGTCCTTGATTGGCCAATGTCCCGTCAGTAAATCCATACCCTCTTTCCGATGAATAAGTCAGTCCCAATGCATCAAACGTTTGGGTTCCACCTTTTGGATTTGCTGACAATCCCATCCATCCATCTGCCACCTCTGATGATGTAATACCAAAATCAAAAGCAAATAGCATTTCATAATCTATTGTAACATTTAAAATGGCACCTTCATAAAACCCTTGCACCGTACCGACTAAGACAACTGTACCTAATACATTGACATTAAGGTCCGATGTGTCCCATATAACAGGAATCCATTCACTCGTTCCGTCCGCATAATAGGCTTTGACTGTTGCCGGTAATGTCGGCGTTTTACCTGCCGCCACTTCTATAAATTGTTCATCCACAGATACAATATAATTCTCTCTTACATCCACCTCTAAGGCAATAGCATCAAGACTATCCGATACTCCAACTATTGTGTACACACCAACGGTTGTCGTATCGAGATTCGTTGTGTCCCACTCTACCTCTTCCGTTGTCGTTGTTTGATTCAAATAAGATACGACTACTGTTTCAGGTAAGTCAATGGACGAACCGACAATGATAATCATTGGTTCATAGGGTACGTAGCCATCCACCCGATTTGCTACAACAGTCACTGTTTTGCTGATTGGATTGTCAAAGCCATTCACATACCCGGTGACTCCATAATCACCGGGTGTTGCTAAATCAACTGCATCTGCATCCCATATAACATCTGTTGTCGTACGCACGCCTTCTGTATCGATAACTTCAACCGTAGCCGGTAATAAATCCGCCACTGTCTGTCCCTCCTCCAAAACGGTATCTTGTACAAGATTCTCTATTTCAAAAGGTACTATATCTTGAATGGCTACCCATGTTTTCACACTAATCGGTTCCGACATAAACGACGTCTTACCATCCACAACAGCCGCCACTTTATAGGTATATGCTACATCTGACTCAACCGTGTTATCCGTATATCCATAACGTGTTATCCCTGAGGACGGATTATCTGCCGGTTGGTCCTCCACAACAGACTCAACTGTCAATCCGCTAAAATATACTGCCGGTTGGCCACTCTTGCTACTTGCATTCACAACGCTAAGTGTTCCATCTGTCACCTCTACCGTAACAGTTTGAGCCGTCTCAACTCGATCGGAATTGCCATGACGCATGTCTGACATAGCAATGTCTTCAATGGTTACTTGGTTATATTGACCGCCGGAACCGTTGTAGACATAGAACGTTACATCATAGGTTCCGTTGGGCACATCAACATTGAATGTAAAGTTATGACTAGCATTCCATCCCAACAAACAATCATTGTATACCTTATCGTAATTCGGATCATTACTATCCGAATATATTTTGGTTACATATCCACTATCTTTTGTTTCCTGTACAAATCCGTATCCGGTTGATGCACTCTCATAGGCATCACTATCTTCATCAATGAGAATCCAGCCATCTTGAACACTTCCCTTTCCAAAATCAAAAGAATAGGATACGGACTCTTGAAGGTCATTAACTGTACTTCCGTCCTCATTCACTTCAACAAGATCCTCATTATCCAAAGTATCGACTAATACATAGTCTCCATCTTCTGTCGATCTATATACCTCATAGCCTTCCACGTCGTGCCCAAATGTTCCATCCGATGCTTCTGTAAAACTCAAAGATACAGATGACGTAGACACCGCTTCTTTTTCTAGCCTTGCTGTTATAAGACCTTCTGATAATAGATAACTTAAGTTAGCCGGTTGATTGTAGCCAACGTTTTGCCAAGCAACGCCTTCCCGATAAGCAAAGTTTTCCGTCAATGTCGGTATGGCATAATTGGTTTCTATCGTTGTGGCATAGAGACGAATCTTTCCGTCATCATCTGCTGATCGCACGATAATTTCTTCTCGCCAATCTCCCAAAATATCTGCAATCAAACCTGCATTTCCTTTTGTTCCATTACTTGTCAACACTTCTGTTGACTCCAGTTGCGTTACTGTCGTACCCGTTTCGTAATCCCAATCTTTCACATTAATAGATATTGGGTAATACGCTTCTTTATTGAACGTATGATCAAAAACCTCTGATAATAAATCGCCATCCCAAAAAATCGAGAAGTTTGCGGCCGGCGTTTCATCTGCAATCTGAATCAAATTATCCAATGTAGACTCTGATGAGAACAATCCACCGTCTGTCGAATCCCATGACGGCTCTCCTGACTCTGTATAGGAGGGTCCTGCATTTGCCCAAAATTCACCACCAATATAGTTCGGATCAATATCTGCTGCGACACCACGTCCTGTGTCCACACCGGTATAATACCCCATAAGAATTTCTCCGGTTTCTCCATCATGAATCTCCACATGATAAGGTATCCCTAGATGTTCATGAACATCCATAATTTCTAATCCGTCATTTCCGGGCACCCAATCAGAAACATGCATTGCATCGCCATGCCCCAATTCCGTTGTATATTTATACGTACCGTCGTGATCGACTGTCAGTCCACCAAAAATAATCTCATCCTTACCATCGTGGTCAATATCATTAATACTCAACCCATGGTTTCCTTGGCTTGTTAGTTCTTCTTCTGTATCTATATTATCCGTATCGAATAGCCAATGTACTGTTAATTCACCATTTTCAAAACCATATGCAGTCATTGCAGTCCGTGTATAATAGCCTCTTGTAAATACAGCATAAGGATGTACTCCATCAAGATATGCCACTGCTGACAAGAATCGGTCTACACGATTCCCATACCCATCACCCCAAGCTGACACGTTGCCTCTTGCCGGCAAGTAATCTGTCGTATCCAAAATCGCGCCTGTCTCACCACTAAAGATGGTGAAGTATTCCGGACCGTCAAGCACATAGCCACTTGAATTACGGTAGTCTGCATTGCTGTCACCTATAATGGTTCCAACACCATCGACTGTACCATCAGCTGTTTTCGCCATAATTTCGGCTTTACCATCGCCATCCATATCCCACACTTGAAATTGGGTATAGTGGGCACCTGAACGAATATTAATGCCTAAGTCAATACGCCACATTCTTTCAGCTATCCCTGTATTAAGATCTAAGTTATACCCGTCCAAAATAGTCGTTCCTGTATAGCCAGCTCTCGAATTATCCTGACTATTGTTCGGATACCATTTGACAATCAGTTCATATTGCCCGTCTCCATCTAAATCCCCGACGGACATATCATTAGCAGTATAGGATGTCACTGTTCCATCCGGCATGGTTTGGTCATCCGGAATATCGAGATCAAATTCCATATATTGATTCGACCATGCCTTCGTATCGACTACTTGTAGCCCCAGCGCTGTATCTGTTGATCCAACAACTCGATAAACATCACCGGCTTGTCCATCTCTATCGATATAATTGGTTCCTTCCCATTGTGTCACTATCTCTGTACCGTTACGATATATATCGAAGGTTACATTGCCATCAGCGCTAAACAAACGCCAACTCAAGTATACCCCTTCACCCTCAGCCGTTGTTCTGATCTCGGCACCAATATCTGATGATAGATCAATCGCATACACCCCTCTATCGGTTAGTGTTTCTGCCGGCTGGCGAACAAGTTGGGTCGTTATTTGGGATTTGGCTTCTTGCGATAATTCCCCAGGTCCCCCGACTCCGACAGCTTGCACTTTATAATACCACGCTATATTAGCTGTTACATCCTCATCAACATCCGTATAATAGGAACTCGCGCTCTCATCAACTTTTTCATATGCTTTGAAGCCCTTTTGTCCTTCCTTACGATCGGATCGGTAGATAATATACTTGACCGCACCTTCTACCCCATCCCATGTCAAAGACATATTAGCCGTCTCTGATTGGACAACTTGCAGATTAATGGGTGCTTCAGGCGCTTCCATATCCGTATTGACCATCTCTATCTCTAACACATGACTGGGCGCTGTTTCTGTTCCGTCAGAAAGAACAGCCGTTACATAATAGCTATAGGTTTCACCTAGTATCGCTGTATAAGGCATAGTTGTTGCATTATCTTTTTCCTCTTGAGTTGTTGTCTTGAGTAACGTGTAGACTGTGTCTGATGACGATTTTACATAGACACGATATGCTGTTGCATCTTCCACATCTTCCCAATTCAGGAGAAAATTTGCTTGGGACCCTTCAAAGGTCAGTTCTTGATATACAAAGTTTGTCGGAGCTAAACTTAGCGGTGTAATCTCTAACCCATTAATATATGGATTTGTCCCACCAACCTCTAAGGTTAATTGTCCGTCAGTGACTTGAACCGTTGCACTCATCGTACCGGCTGAACGTCGTGCAGATATACCGCCAATCGCCTCACCCTCAGCTGTATATGCCGCTTTTATTGTACTGGTTCCGGGAAGCAAATCCCCTGCTGTTATTTTCAACTCATAATCGCCATTGGGTAAATCCACGACAAATGTGCCTGTCCCCAACGTAAAATCATCGGTCATATCGTTAGAATCCGCATTCCCATTATTGGCACGATATCTTCCATTCCCCGGTGCAGCTATCCATCCATAGCCGTCCTGTGCATTATAGGGTTGTACACTTGTTACTTGCAGCCAATCCATCATTGTCGGATTACTTGATGATACGCAAAAGTCGTATTTATATAAAGATGATTTTGTTGTTACCGAAGTCAATTGAGATAAGGCACCTACTCCTTTTTCATTAAACCCTGCAACACCATAAACATATGTTTTACCACCTCTACAATTGGCATCCGTATAGGTTTTACTAATTGTCACTGAATATTTCTCTGCATTGGAAAAATCAACGTCCTCAATATCTTGACCTTCTTCCAATTCAGCTCTATAGATATAATATAATTCCGCACCGTCACTTGATGTCCAATCAAATGTTACACTTGAAGACCCAATAGTTGTCATCGTTGGTTTTCCCGGTTGACTCGGTACATTTTCAGGGGTCTGTATCGGTTGAATCAACGATTTCAAGTCATTTAATTGGCCGGATGCATTGTCTTTTATTTGCATCGCAACAATTTGAGCGAACTTATAAGCGCCATAGTATTGGAGATGGGTACTGTCATTAACGCCACCTGCGTAAGCGCCATCATATTCACCGGCGTCCAATTTTAGGAAGAACACTTTCGCCCCCTCTATTCCGAATTGCTCACAAAGTGCCGATGAATAATATCCAAGATCTACTATAGGAATATTTTGCTCATTCGCCATATCAAACATAACATCTCGATAGGCACCGAAACTAATATTAAATGTTCCATCGTCATTTGGGCTATATCGAGCAACCGGTGTCACTAATATGGGTGTTGCTCCCCGTTGATATGCCCCGTCCACATAATACTGCACCCATTGCTCAAAGTCATCTGAGGATACATAACGGTTTGGTCGTGAATAGGTTGCATCATTATGTCCCCATTGAATAAGCAGGTAATCTCCTTCCTTAATATCTTCTAGAAGGTCATCCAATTTACCTTCCTCTACAAAGGATTTAGAGCTACGGCCACCAATCGCCCGATTTTCAATGATTGCCGAATCTGTTTCATACACTTGAGACTGGCCATAGTTACTGTTAACGGCTTCTGACTCTACCATATTTTCTGCACCGTCAAAGAAATTATATAATGTTTGGCCCCATCCTGTTTGAGGATAGTAATAGTCATCATAGGTTTGAACCGTTGAATCGGAAGCAATATATACCGTTGGTTTTGTCCCTGGTCCTTGGTCTGCTTGACGAGTCAATGTGACTTGACTAACATAAACCGATCGTTCATTTGCTGCTCCTTGAGAGGTTGTTCCTGCTGCTTCTGTTGTTTCTAAAAACTTTAAATTAAGTGTTCCGTCTATTAGGCAAGCTGTGAACGTAGCCGTCTCTGTCCCTCCCGATGCCACAACGATATCTGTTACTTTTGTAATATCTTCAGATTCTAAATTAGCCGTGACCGTCTCTTGGCTTGGATTCACGAGGGTTACTGCTACCGTATAATCTCCATTATCAAGATCCACATCAAAGGTCGACGTTTCTTCATATGTATAAACACCGTATCCGGTATTTTCTGTCTCTGTCCATACTTTACTTCTAATTTCCAAATAATCGTTATATCCTGTCACATATCCTGCTGAACCTTTTGTAATCTGAACATCTCGGGGTGTATAAACCCCTCCGCTCCATCCGCTCGCTGCATTAGGAAATGTAACATCACTAAATCCATAGCCACTTTCGGATGTGTAGAGAGAATCGGAAGTCACTATTTGACTATCTCCGAAGGTATATGTTCCTTCTCCCTCAGGTGCTTGAACAGCGACCTGCATCTCCGGTAATGCTTCTGTTTTGATGAGCTCTTGGGCCTCTTCATCTTCAGGGAACGTTTCCCCATAGACAGTCATAGATGACGCACCACTCATCACCACAGCCACTGTCAGTAGATACACTAAAAATCGTCTAAACATATTCTTCCTCCTCCAATACATATCAAACGTGTCATTATCCCAACAAGATTTCATAGGAATATATTCATTATAAGAGAAGCAATTGCGCAATTCTAAGCACATTTTTATAGATATTGTGCATAAATAATCATTTCATCACTTTTGTTTATCTTTTTATGTTGATTTTTTTAGTTCTATTCACATTCTTTAACATTTCTTCTACTTATTAGCTACATTTTTATTCTTATAGGCATTATCTTGTGTTGAAATAATACAGTCCATTCTCTATAATAAGAATGGGGAATAGACTGTGAAACTTTAGAACTTTTGTGTACTATTGGGGAGGAATATTTATGCCACACAAGAAAAATATTATTGAATTGCGTCACTACAGCTTGCCGATTTCATTCCCGGTGATATTGCTTAACGGTAATCGTTGGCATATTTCAGATGTTCCTAGCGGACGTCTACATTTTCATGATTGCTTGGAGATTGGTATATGCCATTCAAATAGCGGATATCTTGAAATCAACGGGCAAAAACTTTTCTTCAAGGAAGGCGATGTCACGTGCATCCCTCGTCATATTCCTCATACAACCTATAGCTCTGTCGGAACTTCAAGTTTATGGTCGTATATCTTTTGGGATCCTGACGAATTATTTAAAAACACCTTTCGACGTTCTGACAGTAACTTCGAAAGACCTACCGCATCGAATATTATCCACAACTATATCTTTGAAAAAAACAAATATCCAAGAATCTACTATTTATCCACACTTATCGAACAAGAGCTCAGTTCCAAAAAGCCTTTTTATCAAGAAAGTGTTCATGGATTACTCTATGCTCTTTATATCGAACTCATGCGTATTAACCAAAAAGAATCAAGACGCTCCCTCCATACTGAAGGGGACGAACATGATTCTCAATTGATTATCGGTCCGGCTCTTTCCTATATCTATCAAAACTATATGCATTCCATTACCGTGGAAGATCTCGCCGAACTTTGTTATCTAAGTCCTTCACATTTTCGCCGTTTGTTTAATGAAGTGACCGGAACAACCCCCGTTACCTTCATCAACAGCACGCGTATTGATGAAGCCTGCAAACACTTACAGGCAACAGATGACTCGA
Source organism: Vallitaleaceae bacterium (assembly GCA_965140555.1). Taxonomy (GTDB): domain Bacteria; phylum Bacillota; class Clostridia; order Lachnospirales; family Vallitaleaceae; genus UBA1351. The sequence goes on from OZ223259.1 coordinate 1,632,082, forward strand.
TGCTGGTTATCTCCCAAAAGGTCGGTTTCCATTCCATCTCGACTTTCAATCGCTGCTTTACAAAATTTCTTGGAATGACGCCTCGACAATGGAAGAAAAAAGCGATGCAAAACGATTTACTTATTGCCAAAGTCTCTATTCTAGAGTATATGGGCTGGATATAGAAAGTTCCAAGTCAATGTTACAAGCCCGATTCCACAAGAGTAGATATAAATCCATGAATTATCCATAAGCACCTTTCCACTTCATACAATTTTTCATTCATGCGATAATATTGCTCCTTACTATAGAAAAAAACCGACCGAGTCTCGGGCTTCAAAAAAGAGGATATCATCTCTCTAAAAGAGCCATCTATACCTCGGAAAGGCACATAAATAAAACCAAAGAGCATTCCCTCTTCTTTTCTCCTATGCTATACTTAAATGAAATGCTATAAAGTTATTCGTAACACTATTGCTAACAACTAAAGATGAGGTGGCTTATGCATCGACTACTTATCGTTGAAGACGATTTACAAATTAATGAAATGATCCAAGATTTTCTCAGAGCGGACGGCTTTGAGGTATACTCAGCAACTCATGGCATAGAAGCTGTTCAATTACTGGAAAAGGAATCTTTTGATGTCGTTATTCTAGATTTGATGATTCCTTATCTAAGCGGTATGCAAGTCATGAAAAAATTACGGGAACATTCCAACGCCTTTGTCATTATTCTCTCCGCTAAGGACTCAGAAGCCGATAAAGCAAAGGGACTAATGCTCGGTGCTGATGATTATATGACTAAACCCTTTTCCCTCATTGAATTATCTGCTCGAATCAAGGCACATTTGCGACGTTCTGACACTTATGGTAACCTCGTCGAACCCAAGTCGGAACCTACCATTGTTATCCGAGACCTTACCCTTTATATAGACCAATACACCCTCACGAAGAACGGCGTACCCATTACCCTAACTTCTAAAGAGTTCGATATACTAAAATTACTGGCTTCTAATCCGAACAAGGTATTTACCAAGCAGCAAATATACACCAGCTGTTGGGATGATGTGTACCACGGAGATGATAATGTCATTAACGTCCACATCCGTCGTTTACGGGAAAAAATAGAAGACGATACCTCGAATCCCACCTATATTAAAACCCAGTGGGGTATCGGCTATAAATTGGAGGATTAATACGTATGTTCTATATCTTATGTGCTTTTTTTATTATATGCCTTGCTTTTCTATGTCTATCTTTGTATCAAAAACAACGCCGTACTCAAGAGGCTCTTTGCTATATGACCGAACAGCTTCATTCTATTATCGACTCTGATAGTGGTGAGTCTCTACGCTATCTTACCGATAATACGGACCTTCAAGGGCTTTTATTAGAAATCAATCGTTGTCTATCCCAGAATCGTCGCAACCAATCCCAATATATTCGTACCCGTTTATCCATGCAAAAAATGCTGTCCAATATTTCTCATGACCTTAAAACCCCTCTCACCGTAATCAAAGGATACGCTGAACTCATGCTTATGGATAAACCCCAAAATCCTCAATTAACAAAAATGAATCAACGTATTGATGATGTCCAACAGTTAATTCTTCAGTTTTTTGATTTGGCAAAACTAGAAGCCGGTGACACGGATTATCCTCTTTCCTCTGTAGATATAGCTGAATGCTCTCGGCAAGCCATTCTTCGTTTCAGCGACTTATTGGAACGTCGTCATTTTACTGTAGATATTCAAATTCCGGATGCTCCCTGTCCAGTCCTAGGAAATGCTGATGCCCTTCATCGTATCCTTAACAATCTCATCTCCAATGCCATTACTCACGGTGGGGACGGCAAATTCCTGAGTATTGTCTTAGAGCGGGACACGGATGTTACCACCGTCCATATTATTGACCACGGAAAAGGAATCGCTCATTCCTATCAGAAACAGATTTTTAACCGACTCTATACAATGGATGATGCCAGGAGTCCTTCTTACGATAATAGCGGATTAGGTCTTACTATTACAAAAGGTCTTATCTCCCTTATGGATGGCGACATACAGATAAGCAGTCTTCCCAATCAATCGACGGACTTCTTTTTCAACTTAAGAAATACTTAAGGATTGATTAAGAACTGCGAGAGGACTTTTTGATAGAATGAACGTATGTCACACACAGAAAGGAATTAATGATGGACACGATAATAAAAACAACAGACCTAACGAAAACATATGACCAATCCGACGTCATTAAAAATGTAAACTTCACGATGAAATCAGGGGAAATCTATGGTCTTCTAGGCTTAAACGGAGCCGGTAAGTCCACCTTGATGAAGATGATTATGAACCTCGTCAAACCAACTCAAGGTGTCATTGAAGTGTTCGGCCAACCCCTTCAGCAAAATTCTTATGAATACTTCAAACGCACCGCCAGCATTATCGAATCCCCACTTTTCTATGAACGTCTTACCGCTATTGAAAACTTGGAATTACATGCCGCCTATATGGGTGATTATAATAAAGCCCGCATTTCCCAAGTTCTTCAATCCGTACATCTTACCGGAACAGAAAAAAAGAAAGTGAGTCAGTTCTCTCTTGGCATGCGTCAACGCTTGGCCATCGGTCGGGCCATTATGACCGAACCGGAACTCCTCATCCTTGATGAACCTATCAATGGTCTAGATCCTGATGGAATCAACGACATGCGCCATTTATTAAAGCAATTAAGCATTGAAAACCATACGAGTATTCTGATTTCCTCACATATTCTCTCTGAAGTAGAATATATTGCCGATACCATCGGCGTGCTACATAAGGGTCAACTACTGGAGGAAGTTGCTATGAACAGCATTCATAATGCCAACAATCATTACATCGAGATCCATGTGGATGATGTTCAAAAGTCTCTCCTTATCTTCGATGATATCTTAGGCTTGACGAATACCAAGATTATCAACGCGAATGTTTTTCGGGTCTATGGCGACGATTATAATATTCAGGCCCTCTCCGATTTATTGACCAGTCACGGTATTCAATTAGACGGTATCCATAAAAAACATCAATCCCTAGAAGATTATTTTCTTAATTTAACAAAGGAGGCAGGTATTCATGAACGTCTTATTTAAATTAGAGCAAAAAAAATACAAGCTGCAGGTCACCCTTCGCTCAATTCTGTTTATGCACCTTATTGTCCTTGCACTCCTTATATTCATGGGTATTATTGCTAAAACTGAAGGCGAAGACTTCTTCCTAACCCCTGAGTCTACCCTATTAAATACGGACCAAATTGTAAAATTGACTAGTATTCTATTCGGAAGCATCTTCATGTCCAAAATCATTATCGGCGAATATCGCAAGGGTACTATACAATTGCTCTTCACCTATCCCATCAATCGGAAGAAAATCATCCTTACCAAAGTATGCATCGTCTATTTGATTACCCTGATTGCTTGCTTTCTAGGAGAAATCATTGCTCTTACCGGACTTATCCTTGCCAACTCTATCTATCCTTTTCTTCCCGGTACTTTAACCTTAACGTTTATTCTTGAACACTGGCCGGTTTACCTTTCCAGTATTTTGCTAAGTGGTTTTATCGCCATTATGCCTTTAGCTATCGGTATGATTCGCAAGTCTCAAATACATACCTTAGTTGCTTCTTTTATCTTGGTTTCCGTTATCAGTTCAGCAACGACACCGGATGGTTCTTTATCAACATACCTACTTCAAATGGGAATCATTGGTTTTATCGCTATCATCAGTGTTGTTATCACCTTATATATGACCGTACACAGCATCGAAGATAAGGATCTCACAGACTAAAACGGACCGGATGATTTATTCATCCAGTCCGTTTACTTTAAGAAATAATTTATCCAGATTTTTTGTTGATGTGATGCGCTCATTACACGCTTGACTATCCAAGCACGCATTAAAACCAACAGAACGATAAGTCGTTTTATCATTGGTTTTACAAATTGGAGATACAAAAGCTACCTCACTACCAAAACCGGCATGATTGCACAATTTACATATATTAGCAGCTGTCGGTTTGGTCGGTTGCACGTGACAGGTCATCCCCAATAACTCATGATCCATATAATAGGCCATATAGAGTTTTTTCTCTCCCGGATCATGCCATCCCAGATAGACTTTATCGGCTTCCCTTCGCTCACGGTCCGGAAGTTTCAATCGCTTTTCTTTCTTGAATAATTTTTTCAACTGAAGTTCCGATACGGAGTACATGCCATATACATAAGGTTTCAAGTCCAATAAGTAGGCCTCTACATCTCCTACCTTATTGATATCTCGTAAAGCAAGTTGGTCCATTTGTTCTTCCGTTAATGCCTCGAACATACCTATGATTTGCAATTCATAGTGCACACGATTGGCTTCAATAACTTGCTTATCGGGGCAGGATTTCAATTGACTCACAAAATTCTGCATATATTTATGAATGCCGTTAAACTGTTCTTTTCTTATAAATGCTTTCATATCATGCTCCTTTAGCTATAATCCGTATATTATAACATAGAGCATGGTTTATGACCATTTACACTGGAGATTCATAAATATTTTATTTGTACGAAGAAAATCATAGTGACTGTCCTTCTTAAGTTCAGCTATAAATGCCGGCATAAAATAGTTTTCCATATGAAGAAATTTTTCTTGGGCAATTCTATAAAAAATTGGTGATTGTTTCATATCCCATGGTTCATATGTAGCATCTATAATGGCTGTAATTTGCTTTAACGACTGCTCCACATTTTTTTCATATAATGCAATCTGAAGATATGGAGTAATAGCTCCATACTTCCACAATCCGAACACCCCTACCATGTCTTGCGTCATGTCAGCTATGTCTTTTGCTTCCTTTACATGATCATCGTTTAATTCGATATCAATCAGTCTGTATAACGTTCTTTGTACTTTTTCCAAATCATGCAAAAGCTTTCCTTGCATGACTGCTGCAGCTTCAGCTGTTTCTCCTTGATGCAGCAACAGCTCTACTTGAAAATCGGTTTTCTCACTGCTCCCTTCGGGTAACTTTTCAACCAGCATCCTTGCTTTATCAAACTCCGAACGTTTCATATATTTTTTAGCAAGTCTACCTATAGCCGCATACTTTATAGACTCTTCCGTACTACTCGCCGCACATTCATACCAATCTATTACTTTCTCATCATACGTTGTTTTATTTGCCGAATTCCTTTCAAGTAAAACAACTTCTGCATCCAGTATGTTTGCCACCTCATAAAGCAATTTATTACTCAGTGGGTATTCATGTATTTTTTGTTCCGCTGCTTCAAAGGCTGCGCCCAAGTCCCCATCATGTGCCATTTGAACCAGACTCAGTATAAAGGACTTTATCTCAACCTCTGTCAATTCCTCATCAAAGGAAAACAGTGTATTCATATCAATCTTTAGTAAACGGGCAATTGCCGGCAACAGTGTAATATCCGGATACGTAATACCTCGTTCCCATTTGTTCACGGCTGGTGTTGAAATACCCAGGTACGTTGCAATCTGCTCCTGAGTTAACCCCATCTTTTTTCTATTTTCTCTTATTTGCTCATATAGTTGCATGGTGAAAACCTCCTTTGTTACATCTATTATAAAGCGTTTAACACCCTATGACTATTGAGTTGTTGTCTATAAAAGAATAACCGTGAGTTAACTTCTTCCCCTATATCGCTTCATTATCCTATGGAGAGCATCAACTGGTGAAAATAGTTGGGTTCATGGGTCTTATAAAGGTTATACCAAGCATCTAACGTTTTTTCCGAAAACACATCTAAAGCCTTCAATATATGTAGGGTAAAAACCAAATGCATATCAACATTCTTTATGATAAAATAATTATTACAGAGCAAAGAGAAGATAGGAGAAGATATGTATACTTACAGAAATATGACAGACGTGGATATTAAAATGATTCATGCTACATTCCTCGATGCATTTTCAAATTATGAAGTAGCGTTCGATATCCCTCTAGAAAAATTACAAGAGATGATGATTACGCGAAGTTTTGATGCAAAATACTCATTAGGCTGTTTTAACAACGATGAACTTGTTGGTTTTAGCCTATCCGGGTATCGCGTCATCAATGGGTCAAGATACTGCTATGATACAGCAACAGGTATTAAACAAGCCTATCAACATAAGCATATAGGAAAAGCATTGATTACACATTTAATAGCTATGCTTAAAAAAGAAGGCATCCAATATTTTCTATTAGAAGTTCTCGAGAATAATGAAGCCGCACAAAAAATATATAAAAATAGCGGCTTTGAAATCACTCGAAAATTGAATTGCTATAAAGCATTGAAAAAATTTGATGTACCCATTAGCGATACATATAACTTCTCTTATGATGCTAACATCCTAACAACTATTGACGAAATAGCCTTTAATTCCTATAAACCCAGCTGGCAAAACAGTCTTGAATCTTATAAAAACTGTGTCAAAAACTATGACGTCATAAGTTTGACTATCCAGGGTGAAATGATAGGATACCTCATCGTATATAAATCAAGTAACAACATCCTTCAACTTGGAATCCGTGAGGATAAAAGAAACAAAGGGTTTGAAGAAATCCTCTTATCAGAAATGCAACGTCTGTCGGCACTTGATGAATGTAGCCTATTGAATGTAGAAGATGGTTCCTATATCGATTATAAATTGAAAGAAATTGGATTCGAAAAGAATGTCAGTCAATACGAAATGCAAGTAAACATTCAATAAAACATAAAAACGCTCTGCAAACCTTTTACATTAAGGCTACACAGAGCATTTTGTTCTACATCTCTTTACGTCCTTCTAAGGCACGTAATAATGTAATTTCATCCACATATTCCAAGTCACCACCAACAGGTACACCATTGGCAATTCGGGTCACCCTGATTCCGAAGGGTTGCATTAACTTGCTCATATAAACAGCTGTTGCTTCCCCTTCTACAGTGGAATTTGTTGCTACAATAACTTCTTTAACTTCATCACCGGCTAAGCGGGTCATCAGTTCTTTGATGCGCAAGTCATTGGGTCCGATACCGAGCATAGGCGATATAGCACCATGGAGCACATGATACAGACCGTTATACTGCTTGGTTCGCTCATAGGCTACCAAATCTTTGGACTCTTCCACCACCATAATCACTGAACCGTCCCGCTTGTCATTGCGACAGATGGGGCACAGCTCTGCATCGGTAATGGTACAACACTTCTCACAGTAACGGGTATTGCGTTTGGCTTCAACAATGGCTTTAGAGAATTTCTCCGCCATCTCTTCCGGCTGATTCACCACATAGAAAGCCAATCGTTGGGCTGTCTTAGCTCCGATTCCCGGTAATTTGGAAAATTCTTCAATTAATTTACGTATATGTGTTCCATAATAATCCATGATTCACCTGCCTAGAACATACCTCCGGGTAGACCTAAGCCTCCTGTCAATTTTGACATTTCTTTATTGACGGTTTCATCCGCTGTTTTTAACGCTTCATTCACTGCAGCAATAATAAGGTCTTGTAACATTTCTACATCATCCGGGTCTACTGCATCCGGATCAATCTCAATCCCTTGCAATTCTTTCTTGCCGTTAACAATCGCTTTTACTACACCGCCACCGACAACTGCTTCGAATTCTTTAGCATCCAATTCCTCTTGAACCGTTGCCATTTGTTTTTGCATTTTTTGTGCTTGTTTCATTAAGTTATTCATATTACCGGGCATTCCTCCACCCGGAAATCCACCACGTTTTGCCATTGTATTTTCCTCCTTTAGATTAAATCCATCATATCGCATTTATTGTATTTCTACATCAAAGTTAATCTTTGTACGAATAACTTGAATCGCTCGCTCAATGTCATCCATATTCCCTTTTCCGCTCATGCTGTACTCGCGTTCTTCAATAACTGCCAATTCAAAGGTTTTATGATGTATCGTTTGAAGCACTTCTATTATTTTACCGATATTTTGCTCTTCTGACAAGATGTTTTTGTCAACTTCATTTTTACAGACCAATGTCAAACGGTCATCATCCATATAAAAGGGAAGCGTTGTCTTCAATGTTGCCTTTAACAAGCCACCGGTGTTCATAATGACCTTCGCCCATTCTCGAATGGCTTTTTTGATATCCTCAGGAAAAGCTGCGGTATCAATGACCGGTTGTTGTACCGGTGGTGTACTCTCTTGCTGCGCTTCTTGCATCACCGGTTGTGGGTGCGTCTGTTCATAACGCTCTGCCTGTAATATACCCGCATGAAGCTGTTGCTCAACAGAATGCAGTCTCGACAAGACTGCCTCGTGGGTCGTATTAAGTTCCGGCTGGCAAAACTTAATCAATTCAATCTCTATAAGGGTTCGCTTTCCACTCATGTACTTAATGGTTGATTCCAAATTCGAAAACCCTTTAATCAAGTAAATAACAGTGCTTTCATCAACTTTACTACTCTGGGTCGTTAATGCTTCAACGACATCTGCAGATAAATCCAGTAAATCTGTATTCCCACCAAAGGTACGGGCCAATAAGAGATTACGTAAGTAGATAATCTCATCCAACAAAAACTGACTCAAGTCACGTCCTTGCATTACAATACGATCGATAACATCCATAGCGGCCTTTGTGTCTCCGTCAATAACGGCTTGGGTCAAATCATAAAACACATCTGTATCCACCGCTCCTAGAACTTCCAGTACCTTTTCCATGGTAATGGATTCTCCAAGATAGAACGCAATACATTGATCCAACACACTGAGCCCATCTCGCATGGAACCATCGGCTACCTTGGCAATATATCGGACTGCCTTCGGCTCTGCCTCAATCTGCTCCACCTCAAGGTAAGACGTCAATGTTGCCGCTATCGTTTCCGTACTGATACGTTTGAAATCATACCGTTGACATCGTGACAGAATAGTTGCCGGTATTTTATGTGGCTCTGTCGTCGCCAAAATAAACTTTATATGTTCAGGGGGCTCTTCTAAAGTTTTTAGCAACGCATTAAAGGCTCCTGTACTAAGCATATGAACCTCATCTATAATATAGACCTTGAATCGACCTTCTGTCGGTGCATAACGAACCTCTTCACGAATTTCACGAATATTATCCACACCGTTATTAGACGCCGCATCTATCTCAATAACATTCAAGTTCTGATGACCTAACATCCGCTGACAGGTATTACATGTGTTACAAGGACTTCCATTTACCGGGGATTCACAGTTCACTGCCCGGGCAAAAATCTTCGCTGTCGATGTCTTCCCTGTTCCTCTTGTTCCGCAAAAAAGATAGGCATGGGATGTACGTCCTGCCTCTACTTGGTTGGTGAGTGTTCGCACAATATGATCTTGCCCGACCACCTCTGTGAAATTCGTTGGTCTCCATTTCCGGTATAAGGCTTGATAACTCATCTTTATTCCTCGCTTTATTTCATAACTTATTCTCAATTCCTGCTTTTGCAGATTTCTACGAGCACAACTATCTACACCCTATTTTGCAAAGCGGATTTATGTGAGGATTAGAACGACAAAACTAAGTTTCTCTAAATTCATATCCACTCTATAGATTACGTAGATACGTTCGTAACAATATATTGTATATGAAAGTTCAACTATATGCTTTTGTCGACCTAATCATGTGATGATTAGCCCGACAAAAGCAAGTTTCTCTAAATTCATATCCACTCTATAGATTACGTAGATACATTCGTAACAATATATTGTATATGAAAGTTCAACTATATGCTTTTGTCGACCTAATCATGTGATAAACAAATGAAAGCATACCACATGCTTACTTCTTCTATTATACCATACTTGGTCATCTATTCAGTTCATCATTCCGGGATTTTCTACAAAAGTATATATTAAATCCGTGCGCTGCCCTTCGCCGATCACTCATAAGCGTTACTCGCATAGTTAGCTCAAATCAGGCACCCTTACGGCACACAGAAGGTTCTACTTAGTGCTGCTTCCGTCAAGACCTGACACGGTTCGTAGATTCCTGTTGCGTAAGACCCAATCGTCAACACCACTTTTACGAGGCTGCCTTACAAAATGAAAGTCTCAGTTTAGCATCACCCCTGCTGTAGCGGATTGCAGGTACAGGGCACCGCTATCTCCCCGGCTGCACGGAAACTTTATAACATATTCAGGCTGTTAATATTAACAGCAGATGTTAGTATATTACTTTTCTATCCAATTGTCAAGGTTTCAGATGTTAAGAAATCATTAAAGTCATTTTTCATCTGCCACTTATTCTTCAATAACTATCCACCGTCCCATTCTACCTATACTCAAATAACCATCATGGGGATAAGAGAGTCTATGGCTTGACATAGCTCCCCATGGGCATATGCGTGTTGCACCCAATCCCATAAAGAGTCGTTGCAGGGCCTGTCTTTCTTCCTCCAACGCCTCAAGGCCAACTGTCTGAAAAAAACGACGATAGGGCGATAAGCGTTTTATTAGTTCTCCTCTAAGCATAGGCACGAGCACAATCGTTCCTTCAGAGGGGATTTCATCAAAAGGTATCCGATGCATGAATCGAACACAACCGTAACCTCGTGGGCCATAGAAGTCCTTCTCACGTCCCAATATGCCATGCATCCGACGGGTCATACGCTGTAACGCGCGCACACCGTCATCTAAGGTATTGTCCCGCCTGTCCCCTTGCCTACTTCGTTCAATAGATTCCGCCAATTCCTGCGCGAACCATTCCAGCGCTTCTTGATCTTCTGACTCTACAAAGAGCGTCAGTGGTGAAGAGCAATGATTCTGTCCGGAGATATGTATATCTTTTACCACGTTATCTATTATACTTATATTCTGAGCATTTCCCGAATACCTAGTATCCGAATCATCGTTATTAACCTTAGATTCCGTTTTAACTTCCCCTTCAACTTCCCTGTCCTCTAAGACTATCTGGAATCGTTTAGCACTCATATAGGCAAAACTAATCTTATGTCCCCATTCAATAATCGGAAGTTCCGGCGGAAGTTCCCGACGCATTGTCTGCATCAGAGACATGCTCCCCCACAACACTACTGCATCCACCAAGTCCACCAAAGGCATTAACGTTGCAAATTCTTCCGAAGGAATATCCAACACATAGATGTAGGGTTTAAGCTTCTCTTCCACCTGAGCAAGGGCTTGTAATAGTCTCATGGACACACCTGCCTCATAGGAAGGAACCTTTACTATGTTCACATTACCTGCAAGCAACCCTTCTATAACACTGTATGCTGACAGTGCCACTTCATTGCCTGCCCCTATATGTAACAAAACGCCAAAAGGATGAAATTGGCAGCAGACTCCATTTTCTATGGCGTGACTTCCGACTTCATTTTCTCGCTTATCTCGCCATTTATCAGAATCCAATAATTCATCCATCATTTTTCCATAATAATCTTTCTGCATCTTTGTAAGTCCATCAAAGGGGTCGAATAGCTCCTCGTTGATGGTAACTTCCTTTTCCCATATATCCTTCAATTTTTCAATAGCTCCATAAAGGCATTCCGGGTCCAAGGGTTCTCTTGCAATAGCCTCATAGGTAAGCCCCTCGGATAGGTTGTGATACAATACGCTGTCCTCTATCCATTCGCCTCGCCATAAGTGACGCTTTCCCATTAGTATCCCCTCCCTTTCGTCTGACCTTCCAACACTTGGGCACATGTCATTCGCTGCCCACTATCTAGTCGTCCTTCTACCATAAGATAAGGCATCGGATTACCGCAAGAGCAATACTTTCCCGGTATAACACGTCCATAATCACTCATCAAGATAGAATGTATGGGCATGGACGTACACAAAGGACTCATAAAATGCAACAGCCCCCTTTCCGTTTCCGGTAATGGATCAAGGGTTTGGAATGCTCTTGCCTGAACCCGACAATAGGTAGGAATGTGCATATGATGGGCTTCACATTCTATAAACGGAATCGGTTGTTCCAACGCCGTATAGACATCCCGACACCTTTTACTCTCGATACCGAACCAATACAGTATCGCCTTTCGAAGGGCTTCCATGCCTCCATTCATCGGCTCCCTACCCTTCCAGCCACCGCCCGTCAATACCCAACCTTTAGGAAAATGAAAAGGCCTTTCTCCACTCTCTCTTAACGCATTCATTAATTCCTGTATAAACCCCGGAAATCCTATAATGCGCAGAGGCATTTGGGCCCTTTCCCATTGTCTTAACTTCTGAATAATAGTATCCATATCCATGGTGATTTTTTGTAAGTCTGCAGGATGCTCTTTATCTGCCACCAAACCATAAACCGTATCTTTAATCGGAGTCAGATGACGAACACCGGAAAGCACCATCATATGCCCTGCCGGGCTTTTGGATGGCTTAAGACCCATCACCAAGTAATTCGTGGGTTTCCTACTCACAAGTTGCTGATTGCCTAACAACCGAAGTCCCACTCCAATTCCTTCTCGATAGGATTTACTGTCCAAAATCAAGGTACTTCGTTGACCGCTTGTTCCCGATGAGTATAACGTCTTAACAATCTTAAACTTAGGAATACTTATGGTCGGACATTCCTTTAATAGGCTTACCGGTACCAAAGGCCACGGCTCAGTATCAGTTCGTTGTTCTACTAACCATTCTCTATAGAATGAATTACGAGATTCATGCCACTTCGTTATTTCATTCATTGCTTCGTCAAACCATGCTCTGTGTGCCTTCTTAGAATAAACTCCGGACATCAATAACCGGCCACGTGCTTTCATCATATTCTTGCCCCCTCATCCTTATCGCCTTGGTATATGGCTTCCTATTAATCCATAATCGTTTCCCATACACGTTGTCTATGCGCAATAAAACACATCTCAATTTGTTCCCTCGTATTGCGTCCTTCCGATAATGGGGGCAAGGCATTTTTAGTAAAAAATCCGGCTTGGTCTGTTTCTGTATTTTCCTCAAACTTACCTTTTATATAGTCGCACTCAACAAACATCTTATAGATGTCATAGGGACATGCATCCACAACGTGACGGTTCCTATCTAGAATAGCAATGACTCGCTTTGGCTTTACAATAGCTCCCGCCTCTTCTAACGATTCTTTCGCTATATTCTCCGATAACGTATGACCGATATCCGCCCATCCTCCGGGTAATGACCAGCAACCGTCAGATTGCTCCTTAACCATAAGAATCTTATCCTCTTTGAAGACAGCTGCACGGACATCTACTTTAGGTGTCTGATACCCTTTTTCATTTATAAAAACCCCTTCAATCACATCCATCGTTAATCCGGTTTTGACACTCATAATCTCACCACTGATTTCTCGAATCCGTTTGAAGCGTTCTTCATCAAATGCATCTGTTGTATACTCTAATCCTGCCTGCGCTAATGCCTGTAATTCCTTTGCCCACGCCATCCATTGTTCTTGCATATTGATCCCTCCATAATCTTTTACCGACTTTTTTCTGTAGCGCTTCTTATTTTTTTATTACCTTATGTTGCATTTATTATACCATTTTTGAATATAAAGGAACAATCATGGAACCTTTTTCTCTCTTTCCACGTCTAACAAGTGAATCCAGATACTATTTAGGAAAGGAGTTTTATCTATGAAAAAACTTATGGCTATATTATTTGCATTGTTATTAACTGTTGCAGCCTGTCAATCAGCTGATGATACGACAGACCCGAATTCAGATACGGACACGTCTGCAGAAGACGGAAGTGATTCTTCAAACGGAACGGAGGATACGGAAGATGAAAATGATGGCGAAAACCCCGATGAAGAATCCTACGAGGATCTCAGCTATGTCGTGGTCGATGTTTCTGACCTAGAACCTTCTATACAAGAGACCATTGAATCTCTCAAGGAAGAGCATGGTTACTACGTCATTAATGATAACGTCATTGCCATCTTTAGCGGAGAGAAAACTTCCGGTGGACACGACATTACCGTTGACTCTGTAGAAGATTATGAAGGTCATATCATCATTAACGTGAATGAGACCTCTCCTGATGGGGCTGCTACAACTGTTATGACTTATCCGACTGTCGTTGTTCGTTTGGATGAATCCCTCGAAGACTTTGAAGTCATCTCCGGCGAAGGTACCTTTGATGCGTTGAGTCCGGAACTTGAGGATAACGAAGATATGGGTAACGATAGCGATAACGGATCAGAAACCATGTTAAACGATGATGAGAACCCCATTCAATACAATGAACCTATCCATGGTGTTTATGAAGGACAAATCGACAATAACAGTATTGAAATCTCTGTTGATAAAATCTTCATCGTATTGCGCCATGATGATATGGCGTCTATGATTGAAGGGATTGAAGCCGGTGACCATGTCGTCGTTACTGCTAGCGTATCTCCTGCCGACCAAATATTACTTGAAACTATCGAATTAGATAAGAATTAGAGTATCAAACAAATATCGTTGAAAATCAGATAATTAATTATAGTAAGAAAAAGGACTTGGCCTTTAGGCCAAGTCCTTTTTTCTCATTTCTAGTGTCATAAGCTTCCCTCTGTATTAGCTTGGGAGCCTCTTTAATTCATCTTACCCTTATCGTGTTATGTACGCATCCGAAAGGACGTCATCTCTTCTGTCGTCACATCAATGGTCACCATTTGATCCATCACAGCTTCCATAAGTCTTGATATATCTATCAATAAATTCAAGTCTTTGATCATACCAACAACTTGATATTCCAACATCGTTTCATTATAATCCAATTTGGCATTTAAAAAGGCGTCATCACGATTAATCGTTAAATGCAATTTGGGAATTTTAAGCATGCTCTCTCGAATAGTATCATTCAACAAGGCCTTCACTGTCTCTTCACTACTGGATTTTATGATAAAGCGTTCATCAAAATCCATCTGCCCGATTTGAATATCCTGCATGCCAAAAACCTTACCGATTCCCGAAAAAAAACCTTCTTGATAAATCTTGAATTTAAACCCTTGATCATTTCGGAACGGAATTCTAATTCTAGTATACGTCGTCGTTGTTTGGCCCGTAGAATGGGTAACATAATCCATAAAAACAGGCCAACTTTTATAACTGTATTCTACATAATCATTTTTCAACAATCCCTGCCGAATATAGTTACCTTCCATTTTTTCGGCAAAACGTTGTAGAACCTCAACATGGCTCGGTCCAAAAATTCCCATTTGTATCACCTCATTTTCATTATACCATTATTTATCTTGCTTTTGCATAATAAGGTTCTATTTATGCCTTTTTTTGATTCAATCGATAGATATAGTATCCAGATAAAAAGACTACCACATATCCCACAAGGGCAAGTGTATCCGGAATATTTCCAAAAATAAAGATGCTGAACACTGCCGAAAAAATTATACCAAAGTAGTTATAAATCGACACTTCCTTGGCCGCTGCATATTTATAAGCCAATGTTACACCATACTGTCCGCCAAGAGCTCCGAGTCCTGCCAATATAGCAAATACCACCTGCATAGGTGTCATTGGCTGAAAATTTGTTATAACAAATGGTAATAACGCCACAAAGGAAAAACAAGCGAAGAAAAAAACGATGACCGAGGGATGTGTTGTTTTCCCTAAAGGTCTTAACGTTGTATAAGCGCCTGCCGCTGATGCCGCACCTAGAATAGCCACTGTATATGGAATTAATTCAAATGAAAATTCCGGCTTCATAATAAAAAGCACACCTACAAAAGCCATGATAATGGCCAGCATTTGATTTCTTGTAATTTTCTCTCTAAGGAATAGCCAACTAAAAAGAATGACAAAAACCGTATTCAATCGAAAGATTACATTGGCATCGGATAAAATCAAATGGTCGAGTGCATAATAGTTAAACACAATACCTATCGTACCTAATGCTGATCGTAAAACTAATAGTTTCACATTGCCTAGTGGCCTTAACGCCACACGGTTTGCCCTTAACATCCAATACGAGAATACTGTCACTGTTCCCGCACGGAATACTGCTTTTTGCATAACCGGTACATCACCGGCTAATTTTACAAAAACGCCCATAAGCGAAAAGGCCAAGGCCGAAATCAACATCGCTATGACCGCTTTTTGTTTGTCTTTCATAATATAAGTCCTTTCAAGTCGAAACTGCCAACTAAATCATGTTGTCACGTTATCGAATTGATGATAAAGATTAGTAAACGCATCAATATCTTCCGTTTTTAGTTCATAGCAATTATTATTAATTTTGACAGTGCGTCCGTTAAATCGCAAATCATAGTCATCAAAAACCAGTTGCATATCCCATGTATCAACAGATTCATCAGGTATCATCTTTCCGCGAAGATTATTCAAAAAGGCTACCATATGTTTAATCTCTCGAACATCCGTGATGGTTTTCTCCACCGTTTTTCCTTCTACCTGTTGTCTGAAGACCATCGCATCAATTTCTACTTCATTCAAATAATGAAGGTCTAGAATAATACCGTCTTCTTCCTTCTGTCTATTGCCTTGAATCACAAAAATGATTGCACCTGCCAATATAATGCCTACCGCTATTACTATCTTATTCTTCACATCAATTCTCCTATAATCGTCAAAACTATACTTATGACGATAGATCTACACTCATCGTTCCCTTATAGTCCCACTTACTATCTCTTAATGATTAGGGCGTCAAAAGCAAGTTTTCCTAAATTCGCATACAATATATAGATTACATAGAAGCGTTCGTAACACTATATTGTATGCGAAAGTTCAACTATATGCTTTTGACACTCTAATCTTTTATTAAATGTATAACCTAACGTCTCCGAGTGCAGCTTTGGTTTTCCCATATAATAATACCCGCTTCCCTCATGATTCGCAAGGTCAATTTACATTGCCCTCATTGATTATACCTCTCTTTCTCTCATTCATCCACCAATTTGCCCTAAAATCAACATAAAGATGTTTGAAAAGTCAAGAATATGATATACTAATACCGATTCTATCAACACCGATTTAATTATAAACCGAGGTGAATAATGTCACGATTGACCAAGCAAGCTTTAGCCGATTCATTAAAAAAACTTATGGAAACACACACATTGAAAAGTATTACCGTTAAGGATCTCGTGGAAGAGTGCGGTGTCAACCGACAAACTTTTTACTACCATTTTCAAGATATATATGATTTACTTCGTTGGATTTTCGAGACTGAAGCGGAAAAGGTTTTGGGACAAAATAAAAACTCCGACAACTGGTCCCAAGGCTTCTTAAATGCCTTCCATTATGTCCTTGATAACCGTAAATTCGTTGAACATGCCTACGCTTCCCTTGGAAAAGAACATCTGGAACGCTACCTTCATAAAGTTGTCTACACTCTTCTCTTACAAGTGATTGAAGAACAAAGCCAAGGACTTGACGTCAGTGAAGACTCCAAGTCCTATATTGCCCATTTTTATAAATATGCTTTTGTCGGTATTGCCCTTGATTGGATTGGTAATGGGATGAAAACCGAGCCTGAAGTAATCATCCATAAATTAACCACGCTTCTCGAAGGGGACTTTCGTCGAGGCCTTATCAAACTCAACGAATAATGTCCTCTATCTCATCCCTGTTCTTTGACAAGCCTTATTTGATATCCTTTAAAATCAGCTCCGGCTTTAGGTAATAATATTCCGGCTTGCATAAGCGCTTTCCCGGACAGTTGGTATGTCTTGCCCATCCATTCATAGCTATAGATTCCATGGACATCGAGTCCATCCAAATACAATTTGCGACTGTGCCAATTAGGACGAACCAAAACATCCACACATGTGACTAACGCTTCGTCCTTCTCCTTACTTACCACTGCCCAGCTGTCAAATCCATCCGTATCCACAGATGCTAATCTATAGTAATCGCCTTCTCGAACAAGGTCATTGTATTTGTGATACATGGCCACTTGGTCCGGTATCATCTGACGATCCTGTTCATCAATGGCTGTCACATCTAATTCATATCCAAAGGTTCCCATTAACGCCACATATCCTCGTGTTTCCATTGGCGTCCTTCTTCCAACCGTATGATTTGGACAATCACTTACGTGAGCTCCGATACTCGACAAAGGATATAGCATTGCTGTTCCCTCTTGTATCCGTAACCGTTCAATCGGATCTGTATCGTCCGAACACCATATCTGAGGGCTATAGTACAACATTCCCGGATCAAATCGTGCCCCACCACTTGAACAGTTTTCCAAAAGCAACTGCGGAAAATCATGAACCAATCGTTCCTGAAGGGCATACATTCCCAATACATAACGATGGTACAACTCACCTTGGGTTTGCCGATCTAGGGCTACACTTCCAATGTCGGTTAACGGTCGATTCATATCCCATTTGACATACTCAATATTGGATACAGATAATATATCATAAAGCATTTGATAGACATAGTCTCTTACATCTTGTCTTGAAATATCCAGAACATATTGATTCCGACACCGTGCCGGTTCACGCCCCGGAACATGAATAACCCAGTCCGGATGCGCTCGATACAAGTCAGAATCCGGAGATACCATTTCCGGTTCAAACCATATACCAAATTTCATTCCAAGGGCATTCACCTGTTTCACCAACTCCGGCAAGCCACCTTGAATCTTATTTTCATTAACCTGCCAATCCCCAAGAGATGAATTATCATCCTCACGATATCCAAACCAACCATCATCCATTACAAGCATTTCTATGCCTAGCTTCGATGCTTCTTTTGCTATCGCCAACAATTTTTCTGTGTCAAAATCAAAATAAGTCGCTTCCCAATTATTAATTAAAATCGGTCGTTTTGCATGTAAATAAGGACTTCGAATTAAATGGTGACGATAGACCTCATGGAATTGTCGGGTCATACCACCGATCCCTTCTGATGAATAATTACAGATAACTTCCGGTGTTGTAAATGTCTCTCCCGGATTCAATTGCCATTCAAAACCGGTCGGGTGAATCCCCATGAGTATACGCGTCATATTGAACTGATTCGTTTCTACCTGTGCGAGAAAGTTCCCGGAATATACAAAGTGAAACCCATAGGCATGTCCATGACGTTGCGTTGTCTCTTTATGCACGAGTCCGATAAACGGGTGTTCCTGATGGCTTGTTTCTCCTCGTATTGATCCCACACTAAATTGTCCATAGGTTATTTCTTGACGGCTTATATGTCGTTCTCTTCCCCATGAACCATGCATTGTTATACATTCAAAAGCTTCATTATCCATATCCAAACACATACTCATCGCTTTTTCCAATGCAATCGCATGACTTCCTTCATTCTGAATGGTTGCATGCCTAGCAACAACCTCACACCCTTCGAAAATACTGTACGATAACGTTACTGTAAGATTTAACGCCCGATCTTCACAATCAATTTCTAGGGTCATGGCCGTTCCTTCCTTATCAAACGTCGCCGGCAATCCTTCAAGTTCCGGTTTCCCTTTAATAATCCGATGACCTTTATAATACAGTTCTGCACATCGATATCCTTCATGATTACGTACCCTAAGAGCTTCTGATCTGAAATCTCCTACACCATAAGTACTATATTCATTAGGAAAGCTATCCTTAAACACAACACGGTCTCTTTGGTTCACCGAAGGAACAAAAGGATTCTCATCCAACCGCATCAAATAAGTAACATCATCGCCATCCTCTAAACGTTCTCCATAATAGACATGCCCAACAAATGCCTGTTCATCTGCCAAACCAATAATATAACTTGTTTTGTGTGTGTCTAATTTAAAGTAACCTTCTTGCTCATAAAACTGTATATTCATACTTAAATCCTCCTACACTCGTGTCGCATGTTCTCTCCCGACATCATATTTTAAGCTAATTGTTTTCTTTTTCCTTTTTTTTAAGTTTTCGAAGTTCTCTAAAGAAATCTTGTAGCATCCCCCGACATTCTTCAAGTAGCACATCTCTGACCACATCCACTTGATGGTTAAACTGAGGCTCTTCTAATATATTCACCAATGTTCCTCCACTTCCGGCCTTTAGGTTCGGTGCCCCAATGACAACTTCCGGTATTCTCGCCTGAACAATCGCCCCTGCGCACATGGGACACGGTTCCAACGTAACATAGAGCGTCGTCTCCTCTAGCCGCCAATCCCCTATTACTGCCATCGCTTCCTGCATCGCCATAATTTCAGCATGCGCAAAGGTTGACTTATCTGTATTCCTTCGATTGTATCCTTTTCCTATAACTGTATCTTCATAGACAATGACACAACCAATCGGTACTTCCATCAATTCATAGGCCTTCTTTGCCTCTTCCATGGCCATCGCCATATAATATTCGTGATTCATAAGTTCCTCACTTTCTATTTCTATATGGTTATCTCGTCCTTACCCTAGCTCTCAGGTACCAACCATAATTATGTTGAAAATAAAATTTATAAATGCTAGAATTAGTATATTAGTCAGCTATATATCAGGCTATAGTCTCATTACGAGAAGGGAGAAAAGGCATTGGATAGTTTTAAAAGAGTACGTAAAGGATATGATCCCAAAGAAGTCGACGCTTATATCTATAAACTTCAGGAGACCATTCACAACTATCAACTCAACGAGAGGACTATAAACCAAGCTATCATTCAGGCAGAAAAAGCCGCTCAAAACATTATCGCTGAAGCTGAATCTAAGGCAAAATGTTTGGAAGATGACGCTAACATCCAACTCGAATCTTTAGAAAAACAATTAAAGCAAATCCGCATGAAGGTTGATGCATTCCAGACACAATACAACCAATTACTACATCGTTATATTATCAACATGAATAATGATGACTTTAGTGCCCTTTATGATTCCATTGATGTCTTATCTCAAACGATTCAAAAAACATCTTTAACATGCGAAAGTGATTCTGCCGAATCCACCGTTACAGAAAAATAGATGACAAAGTTAGGTGATACTATGCTCGTTGATTTAAAGAAAACCACCCTTGTTGATTACCCGGACCATCTTGCAGCCACGCTTTACACGCAGGGATGTAATTTACTATGCCCTTTTTGCCACAATAAGTCTCTCATTACCATTGGCCACGAGGGCCTTTCAACGACTCTCACTGTCAAAGATCGGACATTTCTTGATATCCTGAAAACTAGAGCACATCTCATCGAAGGTGTTGTCATTACCGGAGGCGAACCCACTCTACATCCTGCCTTGTTCCAATTAACAGAAGCAGTCCATCAAATGGGCCTAAAAGTCAAACTTGATACAAATGGATGTCATCCCCAAGTTATCAAACAACTTATAACTGAAGGACTTGTTGACTACATTGCCATGGATGTGAAAGATAGCCCTGACCATTATAATCATAGTGTCGGTAAGCAGATTTCCATACATGCAATCGAAGAGAGCATTCATCTCATCCAGGAGGCCTATCATAAAGGCATCCTCCTTGCCGAATTTAGAACGACTCTCGTCTCGCCTTTACACAATTTGGATACACTTCACAAGATTGCGCAAGTAATAAAAGGCGATATCTTTTGGTATCTACAATGCTACGAATATTCCTCTCAGCAATTGAGTCCGAATGCATTCGACCCCATTCCCAAAGATGAGCTCATGCCACTCCTAGCGTCATTACAAGAATATACACCGCATATCTTCTTACGTGGTTACACGTAATAGCCACATAGTCCGTCTTATCTTTAGCCGTCTATTGTAATCTATTATTGCCAAATCATACCGTCTCATCTAACGACCTTGGTGTCTGAATTCCGGTGATAATATATTCATATCCCTTATATTCAACACGCTCACCTATGGCACATCCTAACAATAACCTTTTAAATGGATTCATAGATTCAGACTCCTTTGGATTCCCGTCCAGAAGAATTTGGAAGGTTTCCTTTGTATGCAAATCCCGCACTCCGACTCGATCACCATAGTCACATACGGCATCACTTTTTCCACTGAATTGAGCTTTTTCTTCTGACTTATCCACAATTATGTCCATTTGGGCTGTGGTTAATGTCTTCAATTGGTCCAAAATACGACCTACCACTTCGTCTTGATTCTTCCACCAGTCATAACTCCAGACACGCATCATCGTCCATTGTCTCGCTATAAAGAAACGACGACGATAGATATCCCGTTCCAGCACATCACTTTGACGTGCATAAAGACTCGTGTCACATTCAATGCCCAAGATATAGCTATGGGTCTCAGGGTCTACAATGGCCAAGTCAATTTGGTGTTCTCCACTACCGACATGTCTGGCCACTTGAAGTCCTTCTTTCTCAAGACGCATGCCAAGCTCAACTACCATAGCATCATTCGTAGCCACCGAGTGTGATTGCTCTTGTGACAATTGTTCAAGGAGCTGTTCTTTAGCTGTATCCATAGACTCCGACACGTACTTGGCATAGAGCAGATAATCTTTAAACAGCTTCGCACCCCTGTTTTTTGTCTTTCCTACTTTTAATATTTCCGGCTCAATAGATGTCACCACATAGGTACGCATCTTGGCACGACTGACGGCAACATTCAAGCGATTCTCACCACCATCTTGGGATAATGAACCAAAGTTGACCGACAATTTTCCATCAGGTCCGGGGGCATACCCCACAGAGAATATAATAATATCCCGTTCATCACCTTGTACATTTTCGATATTCTTGACAAATAACGATTGGTCTTCATCCTTTTCCCGACGCATAATCTCTTGACTATATCGCGTTGCAAAGCCCTCATCCACTTGACACCTTGCTTCCATCAAATCCTCAATCAAATCTTTTTGATTGATATTGAAGGTAATGATTCCAATCGTTTCCTCTTCTTTTCGATTCTGAAGAATTGAAGCCACCAATTCAACAACCCGATTTGCTTCCACATTATTACGTCGGTTTTCCCATACACCGTCAACAACAATACGCTTAATGGCCGTTCCTGCTTCTTTACCCGTGGCTGATACATTCGGCGCCACTTTAAGTCGCGCATCATAAAAGGCATGATTGGAGAATTGAATCAACTCTTCATAACGGGAACGATAATGGTAATTCAAATGTACTTGTTCATAATTAATTTTGGCCAAATCCAAGAGACTTTCTTCTTCTAGTGCGGCTGCAATATCCAATTCCAAAATATCGTCATCATCTTCCATACGGCTCAAGAAGGCAGATGTCGGGCGTAACTGCTTATCATCACCGGCCACAATCACTTGTCGACCGCGATAGACTGTCGGAATAGCATTTTCCACATACATTTGAGAAGCCTCATCAAAGATAATCACATCAAAAAGATTGGCTTCTAGGGGCAAAATATCCGACACAGTTTCCGGACTCATCAGCCAACATGGAAACATCGTCATCATTAATGGCGTAAATTCAAACACGAGATTACGCACAGGCCATAATCGTCGTTTCTTCTCACACTGACGTCTTAGCTCCTTCATTTCGGGACCATCGTCAAAGATTTGTATCTTCTCATTCCATAAATTACGTATAGTTTGTTCTGTAACACCAGGAATCTCATCCATATAATGCGTTGCTTGTTCCACCAACTCTTCAAACCGATTGTATGCCATAAAAAAGGCATTAAACCCGGGCTCTTTTTCGATCTCCGAAATATGCTCCAAAAGGATAAACTCCAACAAAAAGTCTAGCTGGGTCTGCATTGTCTCAACCGACGTACTCTTCTCATACGCATAAGTCGCCATAAGCACCTCAAGAGCGTTCAAATCATGAATATAGACATTCAACCCTTGATACGTGGCTGCCTGCTGTATACTCTCAACTAACTGACGTGCCATTTCCATTAGACTTTCCCGGTCTCTTTCCACAACCCCCTCTTTGATTGTCTTTTCTATCAGGCTTATCCCCTTTGGATTTAAAACAGTTTGAACCCTTTGAAGTTTCTCGAAAAGGCTATTCATCCATTGCCCGATTCTCAAAAATTCCTGTATCGTCGCTTCTTCGTAACGCTCATAGCGTTCTTCATTATCTCGACGCTCTTTCCCATGGGCCATATAGACAACTCGCTCATTGACTTTCCACCACGCAGGTTTATCTTCCGGAAGGAGTTCTTCATGTTGGCGATGATTCAATTCTTGAGCTGCCCTTTTCAACGTATTATCATCCACTCTTTGATTTCCACTTTGGTAGAGTTTTGCAACCTCTACCGTATATTCCTGTTCAAAGGTCATCCACTCATTGTCTATATCTGTATAAAACTGTTCAACAGAATCGATAACATCATGTCGTTCCATAACATCAAGCCCTTGCTGTACATGGGTTATAAACGCATAATCATGAATCATCTGTGCATACCTATAATAGGTGTCCACTAACTGAGGTTGCCTTGAAAACGTTCGTAACGCCTTTTCCAATTCTTGATAACTGTAGCTATCAAAAGGGTTATTCTCCCGAAAGGATCGATAAAGTTCAAAACGAGGGTCTTCTTCTGTGAAAATACCTTGTGTTTTTAAATACAGTTCCTGCAACGTAAGGCCGAAGGGCCTAGGCTCTGTAAGCGCCTTCTCAATATCTTCCAACTGATTAATTATATGGTCATAGGCCGTCTGTATATCAAGAAATGCTTCCCGCATCTCATGACTGGTAACCTCAAAGCCTTTCTCAAAACACTGTCGCATTTTATCATAGAAAACTTTCTTATCGTTATTGGCATCATGAATAAGCATCATCTTATCCTGTATCGGACTAAGTCTATTATACAGAACATCAAGTGCTGCTCTTTTTTGGGATACCATGAGGACACGTTTCCCTCTTGCCATAGCATCCGATATCATATTGCTAATCGTTTGAGATTTACCGGTCCCCGGAGGACCATAGACAACCATTTGATGTCCTTTTTGCATCCCTCGAACTGCCTGCTCCTGACTATGATCCATCGATACAATATGATACACGCCATCATATGTGTGACTCTCTACTGCCTCTGATGGCGCATCACTTTTGAGCAACTGTTCCATACTGGCGTTAGCAGCATCCATGCTCTCTAAATATTCATAGTCTGTGTAGATAGAATTGGATATAGGAAACTGACCTAGAATCATGTGATTTTTTAAGACTATTTGACCGGTATCATATACGGGAATGGTGGAATTTGTATATGCCGGTAATCGTGTATAGGGTTCATTATCCTTCTCAACAACAATGCCGCAATCTTCCAGATATTGAATCATTGAAGCCTCTAGTCCCGCTTCATACCAGCTATCTAAGTCTACGCCATCATCGGGCATGGCAATATGATGATTTTTTACAGCAGCATAAAGAAACACCTTATTGATAAAAGGCTCTCGTTCCTCACTTTTCTTTAATTGCCATGTATTATTCTTATGAATGAGTTCGACTGGATAGAGCAGCAAAGGCGCACGAACAAAACTACCATCCACAAATCGCCCTTCGACGAAAGGAAACCCGATACTTAATTCATATTTACCGGTTTCTTTTTCAATAGCTACTGTTTCACGATACAGATAATTAAGAGCATTGGATTGGGATAAGGTCTTCTCATAGAGCACATCAACTACCTCTTCACCGTCTGCCATCAGTAGATTGTACTTATTATCAATGTCCGATAAACGTTCCTTAGCCAAAGCTTCATCCACTTCATCCATTGTCTCTTTATCCTCAAGTACTTGGTTTAGTGCCGCAACTTCCTCAGCCTTTTCACGTACAAGACGTTCTCTACTTTTATTCAAGGTTTCCTTCTTGAATCGAAAAGGATCTTCCACCAACGTATACGCTGACATTTTGCTATGAAGAAAGTCTATAAAGGACTCTGCCGATTGTTCCTGTAATGTTAACGCCTCTATCAAATCGAAGGTTCTCTTTTTGTAATTTTTTCTAAGGATTAAACTTCGGTTACGTCCGCTTATATTAATCAACCGATCCTTATAGGTACTCAGTATCTGTTGCATGGTGTCACCTCGCTCCTTTCGCCTTGGAAATATTGACATTATTATAGCATATATCCTACAAATCTGATAGAATAGTCTTAGCTTAAGGAGGTCTTTCATGAAAAAAAAAACATTGGAAACACCACGATTAATATTGAAGCAACTGTCTCCTTCTCAGGCTGCAAATGTGCTTCAGTTTTATAGCGAGAATCGCGACTTTTTATCCCCATATGAACCGGAACGTCCTGAATACTTTTATACACGCCAGCATCAAAAACAGGTGCTCAAATGGGACCAAGAGGCTTTATCCTCCTCCTCTATGATACGCTTTTGGCTTTTCAAAAAAGAGGACCCCGATACTGTCATCGGCACAATTGCTTTGTCCGGTATCATCCGAGGCGCCTTTCAATCCTGTCTTCTAGGTTATAAAATGGCTAAATCCCATACCCGTCAAGGCTATATGCATGAAGCACTTCTCAAAGTCATCGACTATGCTTTTGAAGAGATGGAGCTTCACCGCATTGAGGCCAATGTTATGCCACGCAATAGTGCCTCTCTAGCCCTTACAAAAAAGCTCGGATTTCACGAAGAAGGTCTCGCCTTGAGATACTTAAAAATTAACGGAATATGGGAAGATCATATCCATATGGTTTTGCTTAACGAATAGCACGATGAACAAAATGAATAAAAAGCGTGTTCACTTTTTATTCACATTTTATACATTTAAGGTACATATTTATCCTGTAATATAATTTCTTGTAAGAATTAGTTACCTCTTACATATTAAATACTCTCCCCCTCATCCTTTACAATAGCACCGGATTTGATACGGTGCTCTTTTTTTACATTTTTTTATAGTTAATTATGACTTTGATATTTTTATGTCATGACATTATAACATTAACAAACTATTCATATTGTTTATATAGTTTTGACATATTTATACTGTATTATAAGTCTTGTAAGAAATAGTTACCTCTTACATATTAATACTCTCCCCCTCATCCTTTATAATAGCACTGGTCTTTACCGGTGCTCTTTTTTTATGCCCTAAAGCCGTTCTATATGACTCTTTCGCAACTTACTCCTGAATGTTTTAACTCAAAGCGCATTAGGCCTGCATCTCGATTAAATGCTTTCTATATTTTAGCGGCACAAAGTGCTGTTGCAATTTGAGATTCTTGCGGCCTTCAATGGCAATATGTTCAAAATACCCTTTCCATAATTGTTGATACAGAGCTTCTTCTTCTGATACCGGTGCTTCTGGCATCAATTCCCATTGAGCATCCACTAAATTCTCTTCAATCATCCATCGCCCCTTATTGGCAACCACTGCCTTTTTACGCTTAGGATCATGAATAATAATCTGTTCGCGATACATACGATCAGCAAAATGTTCGGCAATTAATGGCAGAATATCATGGTCCGGTTCCAATACGCCATAAAGATAGTCCCCACGTTCGGTAAATCTCAAGTACCCAAGAAAACGATGAGCTTCCATGGACACCTTACGACTCATCTCTCTTACCGGCAACACAAATGGTGCACTAAATAGCCGATCCATTCGTGGCCCCAACTTAAATCCATGAATCAAATAGTCCAAAATATAGCAATCTTTCTTTGGATCATTTGATAAAAACGTCCGATACATAGCCAAGTAGCCATTCACCGAGAGCTTTTCTCTAATGGATGCTTCTACCTTCTCTGCCTTCTCATTATCTGTTGCAATCATTCGATGATGATCCACCAAACTCCCCATAAAATGCTCCGCCGCATAAATCTCCACCGCCTTTTCTTCATAGTAGTGGGCATATATACAACTTAATAAACCATAATAACTTCCATCATAAGTATAAATCATCGTACAAACTCCTTTATCTTCTTACACATTCTATAATTCTTCTCTTCCTACCTTCAGCTACTCTTCAAATGTTATGATCTTTCTCTCGTAATTCTTCAACTCTACGGGTATTAACCGGTCAGTAAACCGGAATCAAACAGCGACAGTTGACGTCCTTGTTCCTTTGTGGATAGTTGTCCACGGATGTAGGTCTCTGTGAACTGTTTATCCCCACAATACTTCCCATTGCAGGTGATAAAGAAACGAGCCCGTTTAAGAACCACACCCATTTTCCTTAAGGCATCTTCATCAATGCGACGCATACGCCGCTGCTTAACAATACGTCCTGCCGATATCGTCCCAAGTCCGGGAACACGAAGGAGTTCTTGATAACTTGCCTCATTCACCTCCACAGGAAAATACTGCATATGATTCAACGCCCATATCATCTTGGGATCAAATTCTAAATCCAAGTTGCTGTTTGTCTCTGTTAATAACTCATCCGCTGTAAAATGATAATACCGTAATAGCCAATCGGCTTGATAGAGACGATGTTCTCTAAGTAGGGGCGGCCCTGTCATAACTGATGGCAATAAGGCCCCTTCATTCACCGGCATATAGGCCGAATAGTAGACCCGCTTCAAATCAAAATGCTGATATAAAGACTCACTACGTTTGAGTATCAACCGGTCCGTTTCTTGGGTTGCTCCGACTATCATCTGAGTGGACTGGCCACCCGGAACAAATTTAGGCGTATGACGCAAGGTTCGACGTTCTTCTTTGCTCTGTACAATGCCATCCTTGATATTCTGCATCGGTAAAAACAACTTCTTCAACGGCTTCTGAGGTGCTAGTTGCTTCAGCCCCTGTTCTGTCGCCAGCTCTATATTCACACTCATCCGATCGGCTAGATAACCGGCCTCCCGAATTAATAGAGGGTCTGCACCGGGTATGGCTTTGACATGTATATACCCACCAAATTGATGTGTGTGGCGTAACAGCTTTAATACCTTAACGATTCGTTCCATGGTTTTATCCGGATTATCCTCCACCGCCGAACTTAAGAAGAGCCCTTCAATGTAGTTGCGACGATAGAATTCAATCGTTAGGGTTGCAATCTCTTCCGGTGTAAAACTCGCACGACTTACATCATTGCTATAACGATTAATGCAGTAAGCGCAATCATAGACGCAGACATTGGTCATGAGGATTTTCAACAAACTAATACAACGTCCGTCCGATGACCATGCATGACAGATTCCACAGGCTGCTGCACTTCCCAATGTATTGCTTCCTTTTCTGTCCACACCGCTTGATGAGCAGGATACATCATACTTGGCTGCATCTGCTAATATGGTTAATTTATCATAAGTTTCTTGACCAATCATCTTCGGTCTCCTTCTATCTCATTCTTCACACTTCACAAATATTCCTTAACCTTATTATAGCAAAAAGAACATATGTTTGCAAACATATGTTCTTGTATTGTTCAATATATTTTATTTATGATTAGGGCTTCAATGGGACCTATTAAATTAACATTAAGCATGTGTAAAATCCAAAAATTATACACATAAACTGCTATACTATTAAAAAGGAGTGATTTTTATGAGCGTGCCAGTGCACTAGCATATACTTTCTTCCCAATCATAAGAGCCCCTGCCGTAATACATCCAACGCCTATTATCTGCAAGACGATAATGGGTAAGACAAATTGACTCCCTATAGCTATTCCTTGATGCATAATGAGCACTTGTTTCACATCCATTAACGATGTAAAACTTATTTTATTTACCCATTCTAGGATGGGATTACCGCTGCCGCTTAAAATTTGTGGTACTAGCAATAGAACCAATGAAACACACAGGGCTACGGACATTTTCTTTGTAAGGATACTAATGAATAGGGCTAATCCTACAAAGGCCATATAGGCAACATATCCTATTAATAGGGTTACTATTACTGCTTCCATTACGGTTAGTTTATATGAAGAACCCATAAATAATACCTGAATGCTTGTATCGCCCCCATCAAAACTAAAGAACCCTCTTATTTGTAACAGAAATGCTCCTATCGCTCCAAAATAAAGCATCGTGCTTACTATAAATGCTGCCTTATACTTTGCGTTACAGATCTCTTTCCTGCCCTTTTGGGATGTGCTTATTAAAAGATGTGCACCACTTGTATAGTCATAAGTAAAAACCGGTACGATAAAAAGTGTAGATAGTAGCAAAAGAACAGTAATGATGACACCACTGTTTTGGAAGAAAATAGTATACCCTAAGTCGTAGTCAACGTGAAAAGGCTTTTTTTCATTTAAGTTTAGCCTATCTTTATTCGCTGACACATTGTCCTTGTTAAAAGGCGTATAAATCTTATTTTCCCTTACAACATATTCCTCCCATTGATCATAAAAAGCAAGCATTTGATCACGGTCCAATTTATCCATGATGTCAACATCTATATTGCCATTAATTTCCGAATGATTTTTTATCATTAAGGTTTGAATATCTGCATATTTCATCCATTTTTTGACATAAATCGCGTCCTTCATATCCCCATTTTCCAATAAGTTATCCGGATTTGATTTAATCTCATGATACGTCTCATAGACCCTTAACAGGTAGTCTTCATCTAATCTCCCACTGATTGATTCCTGCTCTGCTTTAAATGCTTCTATCGCTTCTTTTCCTGATAAGGTTCCATCAATAGTGTCATATTCAACATTCAGAAATGCACTTACCGTATAAACCCCTTCAATGAGTAATATCAATATACATACTACCAAAAATATCCTTTTTTTTACTATTTTTTTTATCTCATATCTTATTAATGTCATTTCATCTCCCCCTATCCTTTTACTATACGCCTTGTATATATATAGCGATTAAGCATCATTACAATGATAATCAGCAACACGGATACAATAATTTTGACCGTACCCTGCAAAAGTAAAATGCCAAAAATACTATAGCATTTATAACTAGCTATACTTGAATAGCCATCCATTAAATTTGCCGGTAGCAAATCAACACAATAGTTTAATAAACGACTCTCTCGACTATGTTGAATAAATTTTGGAAATATTGCAATACCAAAGCTAATCGCCATAGAAATATATACCCATTTGTTCAATATTGAAATCATAAGACTTATCTGGGCAAGGGCCAATATCCCTAATAAGGCTAGAAGTAGCAAATATAAATAGGCTTCTATATTTGTCAAATTGTAAGGTGTTGATTCCAGCCATACTGCCGTTGAGTCCTTATAGCCTCTAATGCCATAAAGAGAAACCATAATCCCCGTAAATACACCATAAACGATAACCGTATTTATTGTCGTCACCAATAGAACAACACTATTTTTACACCAAGCCGATTTATTTCTTCCATATTGTGATGATAGGATTAATGAATCTACCTTATTCTGATAATCATACGATACAATGGGTGCTATAATTAGGCAATTCAAGGAACCTATGATGAGCCCTAGCCATGGAATCAAATGCATCGCTAACTTCCAGCCGTTATTGCCGTTATACACAAAGGGAGTCTCTAGCTTTTGAATTTTATCCATAAAAAATCGTATTTCAGAGTCACTATAATTCCCATAGGAATAATCTGTTTTTAGAATTTCATGTTGCTTCTCTATCCAGCGCCGATAAAATGCCTCTGTACTTATATACTCCGAATTTTCTACTACACTGTCATCCGTATAAAATCCTTTTGATAATGTCGTACTTAGTAAGCTGTCTATATCTCTATACTTTTCATAATACTCAATATAATACCTACTTTCGATTTTGCCATTGGTATAATGACGCTCATCATGAATCAAATCTTTCCTTGCATCCATCACCTGATTAATTAGGGTTTCCTCCACTTTACCGGTTCCGATTATAGCATTCTGACTCGGAGGATTATCTATATAACGCATATAAATAAAAAAGAGCATTGCAATGAACATCACCGTAAGGATGACTATGGTTGAACGCTTTTTATAAATCCGTTTCATCTCAAAATAGATAAGATCTCCCATGTCATACCTCCGCAAGACTACTCTCTTGATCTTGGAATGTATAAATATATAAATCCTCTAAGGTTGGTTTTGATAACACCGCTTGCTCCGTTGGTTTTGTTTCAGATATAATTCGAAGGATTGCTTCATTCGATTCATATTTTTGATTACTGACACAATATTTTGTTGCGACTTTCTCGACATCATTCATGTCGATTCTAGCATCCCAAACCCATTGGTCAATGGTTTTTACAATTTCATCCACACGTCCCCGAACAATCACTTCCCCTTCTCTCATCATGATAATCCGATTGGCAATCAGCTCAACATCCGAAACGATATGGGTGGAAATAATAACAATTCTATCCTTTGACAAATCCGCAATAATACTTCGAAATCGAATGCGTTCCTTTGGATCCAGACCAACTGTGGGTTCATCCAATATCAATATTTTGGGATCGTTAATTAAGGCTTGTGCTATTCCAAGTCTTTGTTTCATCCCTCCTGAAAAGCTTCTAATGGATTTAGATTGAACCTTTTCGAGCCCCACCATTTTTAACAATGCTTTACTTCTTTTAATACCGTCCTTTTTATTCAATCCTTTTAAAAGGGCCATATACGTCATAAAATCAAGGGCACTGAACTCAGGATAATATCCGAATCCTTGAGGAAGGAACCCCAAATAGCTGCAATAGGCTTCCAAATCATCCAAAATATTCTTCTCTTCAAAACGGACTTCTCCCGTAGTCCCTTTAAGAACGCCACACATAATATTCATTAATGTTGTTTTCCCTGCTCCATTGGCTCCTAACAGACCATAAACCCCTTCTTCAAAGGTTAACGATAGATGATTAACCGCTTTTTTCTTTCCATAATCCTTACTAATATCCTTTAGCTCTAACTTCATCATTACCTCCCACAAAAATTTACTCGTGCTTTCTACCCACACCTCTTGCTTAATAGCAACCTCACCTGCATGCATGGCAGTACACTCGTGTACTGCCATGTTCATATTTGAACGAATGATGCAGAATGTTTTTTCATAGGCAAGGCGCTGGAATGAGGCGATGCGGTGGCATCCTCGATTGACAGCAACGATGTCCTATGGGAAAACAAGCAAATCATTCGTCTATTTATGAGCGTGTCAGTACACGAGTTCCATTATACGCTTAAAAAAGAGCCCTTATTCAATTGTCAGATATTTGTTTGAAAATAGATTGTATTTCTTTAGATTTTTATCTTGCCTTCCTAGTGTATGTATAAACCCTATACATCATAAAGGCCAATCTACAAAGGAGTCCAATACTAAAAATCGCTAATAATACTTCCGGAATGGATGTAGAACCCAATCTAAATATATTATAAAGAATGAAAATAAACACGGCACTCACCGATATCAACCCCATCATATTCACCCAATGTACATGCATCTTATACAGAAGTAATGTACTTCCTAAAAATAAAAGAATACACCACATCACTTCTATTCCTGAATACTGAATCGGAATATCCGATAGAATAAGATTCGTATAGACCAAATAAGCGACCCACACTATATACGCTACTACACTCATGATTATATGCTTCGACTTCATAAAACTCCCCCTATAACAGTTATAACGACTCCTTCATTGTTACTCCACTGCCATTATATCATATTTTTTCGTCAGAAGTGTCCGTATTCTATTCTCATCCTTTGTCTTGAATTAATATTACAATTCGCCTCTTTTAAATTTATCCATAATTGCTTCCTTTTGTTCAATTCTTTCAACACCATCATTTTTTACTTTAAGAAACATACCAAAGCAGGCTTCGAACACCATTTGTACATCTACATATTTCGAAAAATAGTAGTCACTTGTTTCTCCTCCTTGATCTGCCGATGACATATATCGAAATAGTTCTTTTGCCTGACGATAATAGTCCTGTGCCTTTTCAAAATCAAAAAACAAACAAATATCACCTAATAATTCCAGATTAAAGGGTAATGTTATTTCATTACTTGGTAATTTTTTTAAGGCTTCGAGTTCATCCAATTGATATGTATAATTCAATGAAGCTAACGTCTTCCCATAGTCTTTCTGCCCATTTGCTATGTAACAAAAACAGCTTATATTAAGCATCATAGCATTCACAAAGCTATTTGTATGATTCGTATTGCCTAATAGTTTATAAACGCTTCTATTCAGCATACCGACAGTCTCATAAATAGTTGCAAGCGTATCAAATTTCTTATTATCAATATAGGGCTTCACCCACTCCAGTAATTCATCACTCGCATCAAGAGAATACTCCCATTGTTCATTATTTAATATCATTGAAATCTCTCGATTTATATGACTCATAAGTTTTCTGTGTTCTTTCATTATTATTTCCTCCCTCTAGATTATAAAATCTTTCCCCAAACCTTAAACAGCATCGGATTTCTCCAATGCTGTTTATTAGTAATACGTCTAAGAAACACACAAAAATTTAGTGTAATTCGCCTCTTTTGAATTTATCCATAATCGCTTCCTTTTGTTCTATTCTTTCAACACCATCATTTTTTATTTTAAGAAACATACCAAAACAGGCTTCGAACACCATTTGTACATCTACATATTTCGAAAAATAGTAGTCACTTGTTTCTCCTCCTTGATCTGGCAATGATATATGTTGAAATAATTCTTTTGCCTGTCGGTAATAGTCATATGTTTTATCAAAATCAAAGAACAGACATATATCCCCTAATAATTCCAAATTAAAAGGTAACGTTATTTCATTGCTTGGTAATTTTTTTAAGGCTTCGAGTTCATCCAATTGATATGTATAATTCAATGAAGCTAAGGTCTTCGCATAGTCTTTCTGCCCATTTGCCACATAACAACAGCAGCTTATATTTATCATCATAGCATTCACAAAGCTATCTGTATGATCCGTCTCTCCTAACAGTTTATAGACACTTCTATTCAGCATACCGATAGTCTCATAAATAGTTGCAAGCGTATCAAATTTTTTATTATCAATATAGGGCTTCACCCACTCCAGTAATTCATCACTCGCATCAAGGGAATAAACCCATTGTTCATTACCTAATATCATTGAAATCTCTTGGTTTATATGACTCATAAGTTTTCTGTGATCTTTCATTTATTATTATTTCCTTCCCCATAGATTATAAAATCTTTCCCCAAACCTTAAACAGCATCGGATTTCTCCAATGCTGTTTATTAGTAATACATCTAAGAAATACACAAAAATTTAGTGTAGTTCGCCTCTTTTAAATTTATCCATAATCGCTTCCTTTTGTTCTATTCTTTCAACACCATCATTTTTTACTTTAAGAAACATACCAAAGCAGGCTTCAAACACCATTTGTACATCTGCATATTTCGAAAAATAGTAGTCGTTTGTTTCTCCTCCTTGATCTGGCAATGACATATGTCGAAATAGTTCTTTTGCCTGTCGGTAATAGTCATATGCCTTTTCAAAATCAAAAAACAGGCAAATATCACCTAATAATTCCAAATTAAAGGGTAATGTTATTTCATCACTTTCATTTGACTCCTTCAATCTTTCAAATTCATTACGTTGATACGTATAATTCAACAAGGCTAAATTCTTCGCATAATCTTTCTGTCCATTTGCTACGTAACAACAGCAGCTTATATTTACCATCATAGCATTTACAAAGCTACATGAATAATTCGCTCTTCCTTGTAACTCATACATACTTCTATTTAGCATACCAATCGATTCATAAACTCTCGCAAGTGTATCGATCTTTTTATTATCAATATAGGGCTTCACCCATTCCAGTAATTCATCACTCGCATCAAAATAATCAATGTCATATGCTATTACATCTGAAAAATACCGATTCATATGTTCTATAAGTTTTCTATAGTCCTTCATTTGTTTGCTTATTTCCTTCCCCATAGATTTGTTGGAACTTGGAAAGTCCCTGCTCCTCCTGGTGAATTTTGATTTTCATACTTCGGGTCATATTTCACAATCGGAAGCAATTGTAAACTCAAATCACTGTTATATCTTAAATGTTCTATTTGCTTTCTTGCATATGACCCATATCTCAATTCAACATGGAATATTTCGCTATTATCCATATCAATTAACACCAATAATTTGAAACCAGTTAAGTCAAAATTAGTCAATTCATATTTTTGTGTCCAAGTACTTTTTGTGCCAATGTATTTATTCACATCAGCTCTCGTACCTTTAGTTATATTATATACCAATAGAGTTCTATTCTGCTTCAATGAATAGTATTCCTCTATTACATTACTTTTTCTCTTGACCATCCTCTTAACAAAAGTTTCAGACATATGCTTACGAGACGATTTTGCATATTCATATTCTTGCGTATAACTCATAGTCTGGAGATACTCATATAATAAATACGCTGTTCCAACCGCAACTATAATTACAAGAACTACTGCTATAAGCGCCCAATTGGCTGACAAAAATGTTAGCAACGCCGCTGCAAGACTTCCCACCGGCACTAGTCCATATGCTACATCTGCATATGCACTACTCATTGAATTTACAACTTCTTCATCATTGGTATTTCTAATTTCCTCATATGCTTCAATGTCAACAATACTTTCCGAATTATTCTCATCATATACGATAGTTTCAAACTGTTCGGCGCCACCTTCATATGAGTTTCTAAGTAATTGTATTATATCATTTGCATTAATATTTTCAATTGTTAGATCTGTTCTATTTTCTTGTAATTCTTCGATACTAAAGGAAAATGGTTCTGAATAACTCTCCTCACCATTATCGTATCCAATCATATCTACTTTAACACTATTAGTATCTTTATCTACAAAACAATCATAAACAATTCTGTCTTCCTGCATATATTGCGTTTTAAGTTGAATTTGTATTTGTTCATTATTATCCACAATGGTTTCAAAATTCAACTCACTAGCTTTAAGAAACTCTTGCTTATCAACCTCGGCAACTACTGGAGTATTGATTGTTGAGACCAGTAACACCAATACTAATACTAAACTTATTACTCTGTTAACCTTTTTTAAGTTCATCTTGCCCTCCAAATATAATTAGTTTTTTTATCCTATAATATCTTCATAAAATTATACGATAGCTTCCTAGTGTCAGCTTCATTATAGTTTTACTATTGCTTTCGTTCAACCCGATTTAAATCGGGTTGCATCACACATTTCTATACGACTCTTAAACCTAGGTTATCACCTATACCATAATCCTTTTTAGCTCTCGCTTCCCATTGTTCTATTATATGTAGATCTCCTTTTACCTCTAATATAGTATATGCTTGATATAAGATTTCTCTATATTCCCTACGACCTAACATACAAAATGCAATTCCCTTCCAATATAAAAAATTCTCCATGTAGTACATCGAATTTTTCTCTTTTAATAAATCAATACCCTTCTGGGCATAGCAAATAACTTGCTCATAATTCTCTAATTGAATAAAATTATGAACCAATATCGTAAGTCCTTTAATGCTTAACCTAAAATAATGCTTATTGTGATTTACTTTAATATTCTCTGAAATATACTCTAAAATGCGATTACTACACTCCCAATTGGAAGCTTCGGATTCAATACGCGCAAGATTCATTAATAGGCGCATTTGTAAAAGTGTATACCTACACACCGACAGATTGTTCATGTCAAACCGATTATTGCCTTTAGTAAGTATTTCTACAATCAGTGCTTTTGCCTTTTCTTTATTAATGATAGCTATCTTTATAGATTTAATGAATGCTTCCATTTCCTCAATTTCAAGAAGATCCACCAATGATGGATCTTCTTGAAACCTTGCTTTTATAGAATAAAAACTCCCTTCAACCTTTTCTATCAGTTGACTATCCTCTTGAAGAACAAACTCGTCTAATGCTTCATACAATTCAATCAACTGTGCATCCTGTCTCACCAATTTTAGAAGCTCTAACAAGTCTTTCTTATAGCAATAAGAAAGCAATTCTAGCGATTCATACTTGGGTATAACCATTCCCTGTTCAATCTTTCTTAATGTATCCGTATGAATCCCGGTTCGTTGACTGACATCACTTTGCGTTAGCCTATTGTCTTGTCTTATTTCTTTTAGAGCTACTCCTAATTCATATAAATTATATGTTGAAAACATCCCCTAATCTCCTCAATATATTAAATATTCTCCCAATTACTCCTTATTGTTTCAGTCCTCAATACTTTACTTCTTTTGATGTCTTGCTTGCACTTTCCAACAGCTTACCATTCATGTCATATACATATACGTAACTTTTTACTCTATATCTATAACCTGATGTTAGATAATAATTCACATCCAATTGGCCACTAGATCGATTGCTTTTTAATCTCCATATCTTAATATTACGCCAATTTCCCGCATCATATTGTTGTAAATATGTTTTGATTTCAATCTTAGTTCCTCTTGACATAGTTGCTACTCTGATATTAGCTTTTCCGGCATCCTTTATAGAAAAGATAATATTCATAGTTCTGATATCTGTAAAATACATATGAAAATCTGTACCCTCATTATTTTCAACCGTATTATCCTCTGCCATCACCGAACATGACCATATATTCCCAATTAAAAATGCACATATTACATAACTCATAAACTTTACTAGTTTAAACTTCATACAAAAACACCTCCCTTCAGTTGCCTATATATATATATAACAACTGAGGAAGGTATTTGGTTACACTTTTTTCTAAATAAATTTATTTTTTTATACTATGGACAATACGTAATATTTCTTCTTCGCTACTTTCACCCAAGACTTGAAACGTACTGTCTGCATTTCGCCAAAAAACAGTAATTTCCCCTTCTTTCTTTATAATATAGCCATCATACTGTCCAACTTTCGTTTCGGTAACTGTTGCATTTTCTGTATCAATCATATTAATTCCATTACTTGCACTCACTACAAGATATAATTCCTCTGTTCCATTAGTATATATTGTAGTTACCAGTTCATCTTCTCCCATTGACTCTTCTAAATAATACCCTTCCGGTAAATACGTCGGATAGTATTCCATATTGTCCGCTTTATAATCGGTTCCTTCTACCACCGTCGTATTGTTTTCTTCCAGATGAAACTCTGTATACTTATCTTGAACATCTATGACCAAATTGAATACACGAATACGGATGGCTTCTACTGAATAAGAAAGAAAGATGGACAAGACTATAAAGGATAGAACAACGGCTACCTTATGTCTTGAAGCTATCTGTACCCACTTGCTTTTCCCTTTATTTTTCTTCTTTATACGTCGATTAAATCCTCTAAACCAGTTATCTAGCCGTGACGTTTCCACCTCTATATCATTATTCATGCGAAATGTATCAAATTCTTTTGCCATATTAATAAGATGCTCTTTTGCAACTCCTTTGTAGTAGAGTTCAAAAATTTCATCATCATTATATTGACTCATATCCATCACCTCCCATCAATCGGTTCAAGGCTTTTCTTGCACGATGCAGTGTAACTTTGACATTGGATTCCTTCATATCCAACATCATGGCAATTTCATTTACTGAATACTCCAAGTAATATTTCATCGATAAAATATCCGCATATTCCTTTTTCAGTTGCGCTAATTTTTTGGCCATCTCATGCTTAGCATCAAGCCTCAATATATTAGTTTCTGGTGAAATAAATGTATCTTCATCTATAATGTCTTCATCTATAGCATCAAAAGACCGTCTTTTATTTTGTTTTATGACATTCATCGCTTTGTTATGGGTTATGACAAATAACAAGCCCTTAATTTCTTCTTTATCTATATCCGTTTCTTCTTCAATATATTTTGCTGCATAAATAAATGTATTCTGGACAATTTCCTCTGCTTCATAGACGTCTTTCATAATACTTATTGCGTATTTAAGTAAATCTTCTCTATATCTATAATAAAGCGTTTCTAATTTTGTTCTCTTTATCTCTGAATCAATTACCGTTAAGAATAGTAACATATGGATATCCCCTAAAACTTCATGCTGAATAATTATGTATCTTTGTTATTATAGCATAAATTGTAGAAGGTAAACACTTCTATATATTAACATGATTTTCATGAATAACCCCCTATTATTCATCCAGTTATTTTTCAAAAAACAATGGCAATTTTATAGCCTATTATGCTAGGTGCATATGCTATACCACCTATTATTTTGAATATTGGATTAACTTCAAAGGGACCTACTTCCAATTGACTCATTCCTTGGCTTCTTGTTCACCATTGCAACAAATAAAGTAATCTTTCATACTCTACCGTAAGCCCTGAAAAAAGAATAAAAAGTAATCCCCTATACATCGTAAAAAATCATCTGCAACTGGCATGCCCACACTATATACATTACTATTCTCATCGTTTATCTTGAATTAAGATTACAATTCGCCTCTTTCAAATTTATCCATGATCGCTTCCTTTTGTTCTATTCTTTCAACACCATCATTCTTTACTTTAAGAAACATACCAAAGCAGGCTTCGAACACCATTTGTACATCTACATATTTCGAAAAATAGTAGTCGTTTGTTTCTCCTCCTTGATCCGCGGGTGACATATGTCGAAATAGTTCTTTTGCCTGCTCATAATAGTCCTGTGCCTTTTCACAATCAAAAAACAAGCAAATATCACCTAATAATTCCAAATTAAAGGGTAATGTTATTTCATCACTTTCATTTGACTCCTTCAATCTTTCAAATTCATTGCATTGATACGTATAGTTCAACAAGGCTAAGGTCTTCGCATAATCTTTCTGCCCATTTGCTATGTAACAACAACAGCTTATATTTACCATCATAGCATTTACAAAGCTACATGAATAATTCACTCT
Organism: Vallitaleaceae bacterium; assembly: GCA_965140555.1. GTDB lineage: Bacteria > Bacillota > Clostridia > Lachnospirales > Vallitaleaceae > UBA1351. The sequence continues at coordinate 1,672,563 of OZ223259.1, forward strand.
TCCTTGTAGCTCATACATACTTCTATTTAGCATACCAATCGATTCATAAACTCTCGCAAGTGTATCTATCTTTTTATTATTAATATAGGGCTTCACCCATTCCAGTAATTCATCACTCGCATCAAAATAATCAATGTCATATGCTATTACATCTGAAAAATACCGATTCATATGTTCTATAAGTTTTCTATAATCCTTCATTTATTTACTTATTTCCTTCCCCATAATTATAAAAGCTTTCTACAAACCTTAGACAGCATCAAATTTCTTCAATGCTGTTTATTAGTAACACTTCTAAGAGCTACACGAAAAATTTAGTGTAATTCGCTTCTTTTAAATTTATCCATGACCGCTTCATTCTGGTAGTTTTTTCATTTTCTAATTAAGTCAAAATATGGAAAACAAAATTAAAATCTTATTTTGTTTTCCACTTCCATCGTTAACGTTTCTAATTCCTCATCCTTACGGATAACAACTTTGATTTTACCATAATAACTTTTTTCTACATATTCTTCTAAAACAAGTGTTTTCATCTTACCATCACTATCCATATAAGTCATTTCCAAACTTATGTCAATGTCTTTTGTATTACATTTTATTTTTTTCTGACTTCCACTTGGAATAGTATATATTATATTCGAAGTGGAAAGTCCTACTTGTTTCTCTGATTCAGTGTCATTCTTTATATATACTATAATCGTACCACGCGAGAAAATGCCTAACCACAATGTACTAAAAATGATAATCATAAAAATAATAATTACAACAACTAAATATTTGTTCTTACTTTTCAATTTTATTCCCTCCACTCATATAGCTAATGAATAGGTTACACTTAACTGGACAGTTATTTTAAGGTCATGTATCATAAATCCATAAACCAAAGGAAATCATACCATGACCCAGTCTCAAAGACCAAGAAGAACCTTTACCCCTAAATTCAGGTACTTATCACTGCTTAAGGTTTATATCTCTATGATTCATTCTCCTTCAATAGCAACATAGGCTCTATCTTCTCTATCTTGCTTAGGCTTAATATTAACGCCAATATACTTAATAGCAAGACAATGATCAGATCAATAACTACTGTTACTCCTTGAAGTTGCTCAACATTCAACACTTCTTGTATCGGGATGATCTGATTATAATCAATACTGAGTACAATAAACGCCAAAATTATGGCCACCAGATAGCTTATTCCGTTATAGGTAATGGCTTTAGCACCTATAACAATTGCAAGATGGTTTTTTTCATAACCAAAGGCTTTCATCTGTGCATAGGCATAAACGTTCTCTTGAATTTGATTGAATTGGTTAACAATAAGAAGCACGAATACAACCCCGACACTGACTAACATCATTATTGTTGTGATTCGCTCTACCACACTTAATATCTTTGCTTTTCTATAATTTTTTTCATCATATATAACAGACAATCCTTCTACTTCTTGTATTTGGTAGCTTAGTTTCAGATATTCTCTGAAACTATGAATATGCAAATCCATGTCCATTATATCCCCATCATCTTGTGTAACTTCATAGGATTCAATCTGTGTTTCTCGAATCCCTTCATCAAATAGTTTGCCCAACACTTTTTCTACATCTGAATAGTAGGACTTATCCACTTTGACTATTACATGCTCAATGCTTTCATCTTCGTTCTTAAACTGTTCTCCCTCACCTTGCATTGAAAAATAGAATCCACTAATGATTAAAAACAACCCAATAATCAATACGGATATAATCAGATTGAGAATGGTATGTTTCAAATTTCGCCACATCGATTGTATGCCCATCTTTACTAATTCGATTCTTTTCATCCCTTTTTCCTCTTATATAAAGCATCTATCGGCTGCACTTTTCTTATTTCTAAGCTGGCTATAACGCTTGCTAGCGCCGGTATTATAAATGAAATCGCAATGTTAATAAGAACGACTCCATATGGCATAATGATACGATATCGATTGGAGATAAGAGCTGCCTTATTGACAATTAATGCGTTGCCTCCAAGAATAACGATTGCAGATACAATACCTATACTGATAAAGCTTATTGCACCAATCAACAGATTTTCATAAAGAATAATTCGAACAAGCTGTCCCTGGGTATACCCTACCACCTGTAGCATTCCAAGTTCCTGCCTTCTATCATGGATCGATTTATATACGGACACCCCAATCAACAATCCACCTATGAGAAAAATTATACCAGCAACAATGGTTCCCATTTTAAGTATAATCTGGCTGATTTTTTCAGTAGGACCCATTGTAGCAACCGTTGAAGAATCAAACCCCGCTTCTACAAGTTCATTTTGAACGCTCTGAACGTTTTCGAAGGTGTCCACTTCTATGTTATATGTTCTATTGTAATCCTTTGTTAAACCTATATCATAGCGATCCATATTTCCCTGCATCTCTTCCATATCTTCATAGGGTATAATTATCGAATTCGGCGTATAAAATTCCATTAATAAATCATAGGTTCCGACGACTTCAAACGTATAATCAAACGTTTTTATCACTTCGTCCGAATCCTTGCTGTAATCTTTTGCATAATAGTGAAGCGTTAATTCTTGACCGATGAGAGAACTTCCATCAATATATGTATCTCCTTTGCCCCAAAAATCAAAGCTAAAGGTATCCGCAGGGAGATATGTATCCGGCACTAATCCCACATGTGTTTCTCCTTCTTCGAACTTTCTACCGGCTATAATCTGCTTATCATATGCCTTTCTGTAAGAATATACATGCATAAGCCCTTTGGTATCATCATACTGGGAAGGTAATTCCGGTATCGATGACGGATCTAAAAATCCAACAGACCCATAATTCTGGTGAAAACAATCTACAATACGAGGATCGTTTTTTACAACAGCATCAATACGCGGCTTTACGGTTGGGTCATCCACAAAAGTGTTTAATGAAAGAGTCCTATAAGGTAACGCCTGAAAAATGTATTTGTCCAAATATATGGTTGTTGAATGTGAATACGTAAAACTCCCCAAAAGACATAATTGGGCTAAAAATAAAATAAAAATACTTGACAGAGTGTATTTTTTACGTCGTTTTAAGTTAGATAATACAATAAATCTAGTTCGCATTTTGATACCTCGCTAGCTTCCCTTCATTCATCTTGTAGAGGGTATCAACGTACTCTTCAATGAGTGGATTATGGGATATGATAATGACTGTTTTATCCTTATTCGCCAAATCTCTCAAATATTCAAATACGGTCTTCTCACTTTGTACATCTAAGTTACCTGTCGGTTCATCTGCCAATATAACATCCGGATTATTTGCCAAGGCTCTCGCCAACGCCACCCTTTGCTTCTCTCCTCCTGATAATTCGGAAGGAAGATGGTCTATTCTCTCCTCCAAACCAAATGTTGTCAACAATGCCACTGCTCTTTCCTTCATATCTTTCTTTTGTATTTCAGGATTAATTAGCATCGGCAACATAACATTCTCATAGGCCTTCATTGTCGGATTAAGGTGGAAATCCTGAAATACAAAACCCATTTTTTTCATCCGAATTTGAGCCTTCTGATGAGAACTTAACTTTCCGACTTCTTGCTCATCAATGTATAACTTACCTTCTGTTGGTGCATCTAATAGACCTAACAAACTTAAAAGTGTTGTTTTGCCCGAACCCGAACGCCCTAATATTCCATAGAAGTTTCCCTTCTCTATGGATACTGTGACTTGGTCCACTGCCTTAATATGCTTGAATTGTTTGGATAAATTCTCTGTTCTTATCATCATATACCTACCTCATCCATTTTTATCTATTATACTCCTCAAAAATGCTAACCCTTTAATTGTCATATAATTTTTCGAAAAATGATTGTACTTCTTTATAACTTGAACGTATCCATGATCGCTTCCTTTTGTTCAATTCTTTCAACGCCATCATTTTTAAAATCGAAAAATATCCCAAAACAGGCTTCTAATACCCATTGCACATCTACATATTTTGAAAAATAGTAATCGTTTGTTTCTCCCCCTTGATCTTCACGTGACATATCGCGAAACAATTCTTTAGCCTGCTCGTAATAGTCCTGTGCCTTTTCAAAATCAAAGAACAAACAAATATCACCTAATAATTCCAGATTAAAGGGTAATGTTCTTTCATTGCTTGGTAATTTTTTTAAGGCTTCGAGTTCATCCAGTTGATACGTATAATTCAACAACGCTAAAGTTTTCGCATAGTCTTTCTGCCCATTTGCCACATAACAACAGCAGCTTATATTAAGTAGCATGGCATTTATAAAGCTAAGAGAATGATTCGTCTCTCCTAATAATTTATACATACTTCTATTCATTATAGCTACTGCTTCATAAACACTTGCAACAGTACTATATTTTTTGTTATTTATATAGGGCTCTATCCATTCCAGTAATTCATCACTCATATCGGAAATTGTATCCCTTTTCTCTTGCGCCAATAAAAACGGAATATTTCGGTTTATTTGTTCCATTAGTTGTCTATATGCTTTCACTTATTTATTCCTTTCATCGTTTATTTCTTTCAGATATGTCTGAAACCCTAAAATTGCTTTTTTAAGCTGAATTTGCATTTTTCCACTATTATTTATCCACAAAAATCTTCATCTATTTAATATGTACCTCATATCTAGTGTGCTGTCCCCCTTATATTGGTGCAAATGATGCTATTGGGAAAGCTATAAACACAATTTCTTTATTTTATCTCTAAAATATAATTCGTCCCATTAATATTTAAGTAATCCTCTTCTAAATCTTCATTTCCATCTTGTTGATAAAAAATACCTACATTATCATGCCTCATACAAAATTCTAATGCACTATTATATTTTTCACTATCAATATTTAATTCTTTTAAATCAAATAGTTCCCTATTTTCACCTGTATCATAAAGACATTCATAACATATGTTATTATAAGTATATATTATACTGTCCTCTCTCAAATACCATCTGTTTGAAATAATCGGTACTGCATCTTCAATACTGTCATTTTTACTGATATTTAGAACCAATAATTTTCTCGTATCATTAAAAACAATTACATGTTTCTCTTTAGTAAAGTATTCACTTTCCACCATTAAATCAGAAGAATATTTTTCACTTTCCCCAGATATTAAATTTAACCTGAATTATTCATCCAGCCATGATCAACCTTAAAATTGACAGTAGGCCTCATTTTTAACCGAGTACAATCCTTAATTACGTATAGTTTCCCTAAAAAAGGGTAAACTAATCCTATAGATGTCACTTTTACGATTTTGAGTTGCCAATGTTCGTCAGTTACTCTTATTCCAGCTGTGGAAGCTGTCTTATGTTCTCAAGAGTTTCATAAAATTGATCTTTATACGGACAACTACTGCATAGCTTGAAATGAATATATCTTGCTGCTTTTACGATTTTTGAAGCAATCTTGAGCAGCTTTAAACGAATGGTGTCGATCTGCATCTTTTTCATGCTCTTCGGTAAAACCAATCGTCTGAAACAGTTAAACAGATTGTAGGCCAACACATGCAGTTGTAGTCGGTTGGCATTGACTACTTTGGGTTTGCTTCCAGTGGATGCGAATCCAAACCCTGACTTGCTTTCCTTGATGAAATTCTCCATGGTACCTCGATTACGGTAGTATCTTAGGATTTCTTCGGGTTTTAAGTCCATGTTAGTTACAATGAAGGAATACTGGGTTGTCAACTGGTTGAAAGGTTTCTCCGCTTTGACAACGACTCTGCGTGGATAGTCCCACTTGCTTGCTTTGTAATAAAATTCATCATAGCGGACAATATACCTTGTCATATCATTTTTCGTTGCTTCTATTATTTCATCATCAAGATGTTTGACGTTTTTGTATAAAATGTTATTTGCCTTCAATCGAATAGCATAGGATACACCATTGGTTTCGCATTGCTTGTATAAATCAGGTGTCGCAAAACCACTGTCCCCACGTAAATACAGCTCAATTTCTGGGTACTCCTTGGCGTATTCATCAAGTAAAGGCTGCATGAAATCGACAACTCCAGTGGAACTGTAGTCGGTTCCATCACGGAGTTCTGCTTTCAGCAGATCTCCGGTTAATCCGTCATAACACAACAATGGATGATAACCATGAGCGCTGTAATGATAGTTAAAAGCTTCACCTTCTTGTTTGCCATAGGTATTCAATAAGGTAGAGTCCAGATCAAGCAACACTTGCTTCGGACACTTTATTTTATAAGCGGAGGAACGCATTGCTTTTATGATAGCATCAAACTGTGGAAGAGTATCTTCATTCATACGGTTCCAGAATCTTGAGAGAGTTGGTTGTGAAGCAAGTGCCGTTTTACCGAGAATATTTTTAAACACAGGTTCATTTGTAAGCTCATCAGCATCATCATCTTCAAAATAACCGGCGATAATCTGATATACCATTTGACAAAGGTTCTGATCATCGGTATGTCGACGACTGGTCTTATCATCTGTTTTAAAGTTGCGGACATGCTTGTGTAAACCAAATTTGTGGGCAAATTCTTTGACTAGAAGTAGCCCGGAATCGGAGGATAAGTCGCCTCCTTCAAAATTTATTTTATTTTTACTATTGCTTTCTAATTGAAGTGCATTTAAACTAGACATATAAAGAGTTTCTCCTTTGTTTGGTTTTTGCTTAGTCACTTAAATTTTAACAAAGTTGGAACTCTTTTTCTATTGCTTTCTTTTCACTTTATAAGTGAAAAGAAAAAGTAATCAAAAACACTGTAACTACACGGCTTCAAACGCCGTTAAACCAAACTGGATGAATAATTCAGGTTTAATTTTATTATACTCGGATAACCGCTATCCTCATATCCATTAAAAAGTACATTTGAGTCATCCACATATGCAATTTCATATTTTATTGCTTCTGCAACCTCCTCGGGAATCGAAAAATTATACGTATTTAATTCGGATTGTTCATCTACATCAATATGAATAATATTTAAACTGCTGTTATTTTTCACAAGTAATACACTCTGTTTAGTGATTGGATTTATTGAATAATCTAATACTTGGTTTTTTTCGTTATCAGCGTACATTTCTACTTGTTCTTTAGTTTCAGTATTATATAGAATATGACCTTCTATTAATAAAACACTATTATTCAGCCATACTATGGAATTATTAATATCTGTTTTTGTAATCGTTGTAATGTGATTTTCATCATCATTTATTGATATTTCACCATAATTATTTTCATAATAGTAATTTGATAAATTCCATTTGATTATTGCATTCATGTCATCGTATGGTGAATCTATTATCTCTTTATAATCAGTGTCTGTGAGGTTTTTATATATTATTATGTTTTCATTTTCATATACCTTTTCATTTGATGATAAGGCATCAACTTCTTTAACACTAGATTCTTTAACTACTTCATTTTCTTTATTCGGAATTTCTATAGTATCTTCATCATCACCATTCATATCTTCTATATTCTGATTTTTCTCAACTAAAGAGGACGCCCCACCATCCTTACATCCTACAAAAACTAGTAACATCAGCATTAATAACACCAGCATTTTTTTCATAATTATTCTCCTCTTCATCTTTATAATATTTACCTCATATCTAGTGCACTGGCAGACTCATAATTAGTTCAAATATGAACATGTCAATACACTAATATCTTCTGTGATTTTTATTTTACTTTCATCAAATAAGAATGGCCATACATAGGACCTTCTTCTTCAAGTGTATCCGAATAATCAAAAATATAAATATTTTCATCATGTAGATATATTGAACTTGCTATCTCTTGATGATCATGAAAAGACATCAAATCTAGTAATTCTATTTCATGTTCACTAGAAAATTCATAATAATAAAGTTTATCATCGTCCTTATTTATATAAAATAATCCTTGATTATCATTTGATACGATACAATCATACGCATAGACATCAAGTTTTGATATATTATTTTTTTTGTCATATAAAATAAATCCACTAGAACCAACACTTTTTAATAATATATAATTACTATTCTCTATAACCCTATCAATTAGATAATCTTCATCAATAACTGCCTTTTCTCCCGTTATCATATTTAAACTTATTAACTCTACCCTACTCGAATTTACAGGTATTGAAAAAATCAATTCTGTATCATTGTAAAAAGCCATACTATAAAAGTCATAATAATATAAATTATCTATATCTTCCTCATATATTAAAACTGGCTCATTATCACTTACACTATAGCTATACACATTTACTGTCTTAAAATCTTCTGATAATGTCATAAACGCCGCTTGCGTTAAGTCTTTATTTATTGCTGATGCAACATAATCGTCTACTTCTTCTTTAAAAAAATTTCTTCTTTCAAAAGGAGATTCGATATCAATCAATTGTTCACAACCTATTAGTACGGTTGTTTCATCGTACCAAATATACGTTTGATCGTTATCATCTTTTGACGCACCACCAATTCTCAGATTTTCATCACCATTTATATACGCTTCACCATATGTTGTTAATGGCGTCAAGTTCCATTCAACTTTAATAAAATTGTCATTATACATTGAATCAAAATAGAACGAATCTACTGCTTCTCCATTATCATAAATTACTACATTGTCATTTTCATAAACACTATCATTTTCACTGCTCGTTTCTCCAATTGTCTCATTCTTTGTTACAAGAACTTCATCATCATTCATATCTTCCATACTCTGATTTTCTTCAACTAAAGAAGGCTCTTCCGTATCGTTGCACCCTACAAAAACTAACAGCATCACCGCTAATAACATCATAGTTTTTTTCATAAATACTCTCCTCTTCATCTTTATAATATTTACCTCATATCTAGTGTACTGGTATGTTTATATTTGAATAAATGATGCAGACTGTTTTTTCATAGGCAAGGCGCTGGAATGAGGTAATGGGGTGCCATCGTCGATTGACAGCAACGATGTCCTATAGGAAAACAAGCAAATGATTCGTCTGTTTATGAGCGTGTCAGTAAACTAATTTAGCTTCTAAGAGTATTCAGTATTTTGTAGTATCTCTATATGCATAATCTAGACTCACTTTAACATCATCTAATATCATAGAATACAGATCATCTCCTTCATGATCTTCTAAATCTCCGTTTAATTTCGAATTTTCATCCCAATATATATATATTGCTTCATCCTTATCAAAATAAATAGAATATGCGTAACTACGATAATGAGTAACTTCAGAAAGTATTAAAACCCCAAATTCGTCATAATATAAATAGTATATGCAAAGCTTCTCTTGCTCAGGCTCTATAAAAAAATATCGTCTTACCAATTCGTTTTGTATATAAAACTCTTCAAAATTCTCATATTCAGTAACAATCTGATAGTCATTATTTTTTTTAATCCATGAAACCCTCTCATCAATTTTTTGAATAATTTCAGTATTATTAACTTTTACATTTTCATTATTAGATTCTTCAATTAACTCATTCTCTTTTTTTGGAACTTCAATAATATCTTCATCCTTCTTATCTTCAACTGTCTGTTGATGTTCAAGTAAAGAGGAAGACCCACCATCCTTACATCCTACAAAAACGAGTAACATCACCATTAATAACATCCGTATTTTTTTCATAAATACTCTCCTCTTCATCTTTATAATATTTACCTCATATCTAGTGTACTGGTATGTTTATATTTGAAAGGCACCGGAATGAGGCGATGGGGGTGCCATCGTCGATTGACAGCAACGATGTCCTATAGGAAAACAGGCAAATGATTCGTCTGTTTATGAGCGTGCCAGTACACTAGTTTAGCTTCTAGAGTATTCAGTATTTTGCAGTATCTCTATATGCATAATCTAGACTCAATTTAACATCATCTAATATTATAGAATACAGATCATCTCCTTCATGATCTTCTAAATCTCCGTTTAATTTCGAATTTTCATCCCAATATATATATATTGCTTCATCCTTATCAAAATAAATAGAATATGCGTGACTACGATAATGAGTAACTTCAGAAAATATTAACCCCCCAAATTCGTCATAATATAAATAGTATATGCAAAGCTTCTCTTGCTCAGGCTCTATAAAAAAATATCGTCTTACCAATTCGTTTTGTATATAAAACTCTTCAAAATTCTCATATTCAGTAACAATCTGATAGTCATTATTTTTTTTAATCCATGAAACCCTCTCATCAATTTTTTGAATAATTTCAGTATTATTGACTTTTACATTTTCATTATTAGATTCTTCAATTAACTCATTCTCTTTTTCTGGAACTTCAATAATATCTTCATCATTCTTATCTTCAACTGTCTGTTGTTGTTCAAATAACGAGGAAGACCCACCATCCTTACATCCTACAAAAACGAGCAACATAATCATTAGTAACATCAGCATTTTTTTCATAAATACTCTCCTCTTCATCTTTATAATATTTACCTCATATCTAGTGTACTGGTATGTTTATATTTGAATAAATGATGCAGAATGTTTTTTCATAGGCAAGGCACCGGAATGAGGCGATGGGGTTGCCATCGTCGATTGACAGCAACGATGTCCATATATAAATTTTATCATGTATAATTTTTAACACTATTAGAATTTCATTAATTCTATAGTATAGCTTTACATTTTTTGTTAGTTACTTCTTAATCTTCATAGGAGGTAACTAAATGAGGCCATACTACAAACGAGATTGCTAAAATTCTACATATATCCTGTCAATCCGTATACAGAAACAAACAATCCGCTCTTAACACATTAAAAAAACTTATTTGAGCAGAAAGGAGCATTTATGGAATCTGATATTTTACAAACAGCTGTTACCCAGGGAATCTGGAGGTAACTATATTGTAGATACTCCGTCCGATCTTTTGCTTTCTTAAGCAAATAAACTATGAGTGCATTTAAATAATTTAAATGCACTCATAGTAATTAATATTACTTCAAAATTAATTGATATGAATCTCCTATGACAGGTATATCAGGACTATCTGTTTCATAATTCCAACTATTATTCATATTGAAAAAATAAAGTTCGTTATTCTTGCTATAAAAGCTGCTAAAATATTCTACATTTATATCTTCAATGTCACTCATTTTAAATAATTCTTTCGACATCTTGCTTTCAAGGTTATAATACATTATTTTTTCATTAGTTTTGTCTTCATAAATTAATCCATTTTCATAAAAAATATACGGATCATTAATATTTATATTTTCAAACTCCATAGTCTCAACATTATACAATTTCAAAGGAATTGATCCGGTCTCTACTAATATTACATATTTTTTATTTGGAGACTGACAGTTTATAAAATAGTCTCCTTTATTTTCCACTTCTTCGTAATCTTTAGTATCTATATTTAATTTTATTAATCTAAGTTCGCTTGTATTTTTATTTATACTAAACAACACATTATCATTATCAATAAAAACAATAGCAAAAAAATCGCTTTCAAAATATTCCAATGGCTCTTGAAACACAACCTCTGGCGTCTCTGTATCTGATATATAAAGCAAAACTTGGACTACACCATCTATTGCTTTTAAAACAACAGTTTTTGATAAGTCTGGACTGATAGCACTATCGATATAATCCGTTACGTTTTCTGAATACAAATTTTCTTCATTTAAGGTTCTTACATCAATTTTAGAAAGTCCATTTTTGATGACATGATATTGATCACACCAAATAAATGCATCTTCATTGTTAGTTAACGATACATACCCTAAAGACTTATCTTTATCACCATTTAGATAAGCATAACCATACAGCTCATCTCCACCATCGTGCCACTGTACTTCTATATAATCTTCACTAAATTCGGACTCGTAGTATTTTGAGTTTATAGCCGTATCTTTATTGGCAATTAATATGTTTTCATTCTCAAAAATTATATTTTTTGACTGCTGAATATCTGAATCACTAGTCTCTTCCCCTACGGATTCTTCTTGACTATTTTTTTCAATCGTACTGTCAGATGTTTGAGTACAACCACAAATAAACACAATTATCAAAACATATATCATTGTATTTTTTTTCATTATCGATTCTCCCTATTCTTTTATATTATATTTATAACTTTTTGAGTATCTAATACTAAAATATTCAAGCTCAATCAACTCATGTAATTTTTTTGTATGCCTCGCCGCTAAATTATACTCTACTCTTCAACTAATTGATTACTGTAGAATACCCCATCCTCATTTTGTAAAAATACCCATTCAATGGGTTCTATCTCTTCATCTTCTATGAAGCTAGTCACTAATCCAATATCAGGAATACTATCGTTATTAAAATCTTGAATAGTGATATCCGTTATTTTAGTACCTACTTTAAATGGTGCTACAAATTCATATAAAATATTATCCTTATCATCAGTAATATATGCAACTGGATGTATCTTATAAGCACTATTCACTTCACCTGAAATAAATCTAACGCTTTTGTTTGAATTTAACTCAATGTAAGGTGAATATTCGGTAATCACTTCCAAGTTCTCAATATTTTTAAGGTTATATGGTTTGAAAACAAAACAGCCATCTGAAACTCCATTTTTATAATTATTACCTTGAGTAGTATAATGAATATCTGCTAATATAGTTCCCTCATCAAAGGTAATTGCTATACTTCCTGAATTTCCTTCTTCGTCTGAAAACTTTAAGCTTGCAACATTTGCATTAACAGTTCCTGACATTTGTCCAATGTAAGTCGGGGTATTAAAAGAATAGAAATAAAAATTAGGTTTTGCAATAGCACCACCTGTAGTAAACTCACCAACAATATCATTTTCATTGACTTCTGTGATTCTAAATGAAGAATATTCATAAGCTCCAGCTTCCCAATTTTGAACCACCCATATTTTACTTTCATAAAAACTATAATCTATGTCACTTTCTTCAGTCCGCAGAAATAAATTGTTTTCATTACTCTGATCTTGTTCAACTAAAAAAGACTCTTCCGTATCTTTGCACCCTGCAAAAACTAACAACATCACCATTAATAACATCATCTTCCTTTTCACATATACTCTCCTCTTCATCTTATTCATTATATTTATACCCTTACTCAAAAAAGAGCCGAGCATCAACTCGACTCTCTCTCTATATTCCTTAACGATTCTCTTGAAACTCCTTAATATGTGGCTCTGCAAAGGCAAAAATTTGATAACCGCTTGCTGCCATATTGAGTAGTCCAATAAACCGCTTTGTCCACTTAGAAATCCCCTGAATGATGCGACTCATACGCCGAATGCGACGAATAAACCTGATGATACCTCTCATAAGAGCTCCAAAATTCTCTCAATCATATGGCATGAATTCTTAGCAGCCATCTTGGAAAACTCAGCAAAGTTCATATCTGCCGAATCATCCGCATTATCCGAAATCGCTCGGATAATAACACATGGCATATGATTCAAATGGCACACATGGGCTATCGCTGCCCCTTCCATCTCTGTACAATGTGCATCAAAGGTTTCTGTCAGCCACGACTTCTTCGCTTTATCCGCAATAAATTGATCACCACTGACAATCCGTCCTTCATAGACAGCCACATCTGACGACAACACATCACTCGCTTGTTTGGCAATCTTCACTAGATGTTCATCGGATTTGAATGCGCTCACATCCATACGAGGAATCACACCGATATCATAGCCAAAACCTGTTGCATCAAAATCATGTTCCATCGTATCTGTTGAGATGATAATATCTCCGATACTCAATTCATGATGTAATCCTCCGGCCACGCCGGTGTTGATAATGGCGTCAACATAGAAAACATCCACCAAAATTTGTGTACATACTGCAGCATTGACCTTGCCAATTCCGGCACGTACTACGACAATTTTTCGTTCCTTAAGATAACCAATATAGAAATCGAGGGATGCGATTGATCGCACCTCTTCAACTGTCATCATTTCTTTCAGTGCCAATACTTCTTCTTCCATAGCGCCTATAATTCCTATGAATTCCATACAAACCTCCTTATGTTCGTTTAATTTAATATTCCGGATTAGGTTGTATCCATCGTCTTAATTCTATTATCGCATTTATCTGTTGAAAAAACAATGAAAATTAGCCCTACATATGACCTATAAGTCAATTGACAGCCTACCTCATCAATGGTATTCTAATCGTAATAACAAAATACAACAATCACTTACTTTAAACTAGTCCTGTGAGGCTAGAAAGGAGATTATTATGATTCAAGGAAGACACATTATCGAACCGACTGATTTATCTCTCGAGGAGTTGGATCAGTTATTTGTTTTGGCCGGAAAGATGGATGCCGACCCGAAAACCTATGGTGACAGTATGAAAGGACGCTTATTAGCTTCTCTTTTCTATGAGCCATCGACACGGACCCGCTTCAGTTTTGAAGCCGCTATGTTACGTTTAGGCGGACAGGTCATCGGATTCTCAGAACCTCAATCTTCATCTGTATCCAAAGGGGAATCCATTGCTGATACCATTCGTACTGTTGGTTGCTACGCTGACATCGCTGTCATGCGTCATCCCAAGGAAGGTGCTCCAAAACTAGCGTCCAAGTATTCTTCCATTCCTGTTATTAATGCAGGTGACGGTGGCCATCAACATCCGACTCAAACACTCACTGATCTCTTAACCATTAAAAGTGTCAAAGGAAGTATCGGCCATCAAGTTATCGGTTTCTGCGGTGATTTGAAATTCGGTCGTACCGTCCACTCTCTTGTCAAAGCTCTGGCCCGTTATGAGAATATGACGTTTGTTTTTATCTCACCACCGGAGTTGACGATTCCGACAACGATAACCGACATGCTTGAAGGACATACCCTCATTCATGTGGAGCATCTAGAAGAAGTTCTAGATACACTAGATATCTTATACATGACCCGTATTCAACGGGAACGCTTCTTCAACGAAGAAGAATACCTCCGCCTCAAAGGTACCTTCATTCTGACCACTGATAAGTTAAAACAAGCTAAATCCGACATGATTATTATGCATCCACTGCCACGGGTTGATGAAATCCATCCCAGCGTCGATGCAGACCCTAGAGCCATCTATTTTGACCAGGCTCGCTACGGGATGCTTATTCGTATGGCACTCATTCATGCGTTGACTTTAGGAGGTTATGATGCTTAAGGTAGAATCTATCAAACGAGGTATTGTTATTGACCATATTACTGCCGGACTCGGCTTTAACATATATACAAAACTGAAACTAAATCAAGCAGATTATACGACTGCGTTGATTACCAATGTCCCTTCCAAAAAGTTGGGATGCAAAGATTTAATTAAAATAGATAATGTTGTTGATATTGATTTGGATATGTTAGGGCTCATTGACCCGAACATCACCATCGTCATTATAGAGGATGAAGTTGTCACGGAGAAGATTAAGTGTCGACTCCCTCAACAAGTGACGGGACTTCTGACCTGCAACAACCCGCGTTGTGTGAGCACGGTTGAAGCCATTGATAATATCACCTTCTATCTTGTCAACGAAGACAAACGGGAGTACCGTTGTGAATACTGCGATACCCCTCACTATTAAATATAAAGGCGGTTTCTCATGCTTACAATCAATCAACTTTCCTATTCCATCGGTGAACGCCAACTCTTCCATGACCTGACTTTTACCATTCCACCGAATGAAAAAGTCGGCTTAATCGGAGTTAACGGAACAGGAAAAACGACGTTGTTAAATATAATAACTGGACATTTATCTGCCGATAGTGGTGATATCAGCACTCCTCGTGATTATGTCATCGACTATCTGCCCCAAACTATAGATTTTGAACCCGGTCAAAGCATCAAAGATTACATTCTACAAGGTGATTTACCGGTTGTCAAAACCCTTCTTGCTTATGAAGAACAATTATTACATATGCAGGAACATACAGGACCTGAGGACAGTCAAAAGCTTGTGTCCCTTCAAGAATCTATGGATCGACTTGGAGGCTGGGATTTGGATAAAACCATCAAAACGGTTCTGACACAACTAAATATTCACGACCTGTCTTTACCAATCAGCAGTCTTTCCGGTGGTCAGCGCAAGCGTGTGGCTCTAGCCGCAGCCCTCCTTCGTCCCTCGGATTTACTCATCCTGGATGAGCCGACGAACCATTTGGACGAATTGACCATCCAATGGCTGGAAGATTTTCTCATTCAACGCAAGCAATCCGTTCTTTTGGTGACTCATGACCGTTACTTTTTGGACCGTGTCACTAATCGAATTCTAGAATTAGACCATGGTAGCATCTACAGCTACCCCGGCAATTACTCCACCTTTGTGGAGAAAAAAGCAGAACGTTTAACTCTTGCAAGTGCCAAAGAACAAAAACGGAACAACCTATATCGTAAAGAATTAGCTTGGATGCGTCAAGGCGCTCAAGCTCGTAGTACTAAACAAAAAGCACGTATTGACCGTTTTCATGAACTAGAAGACGAAACCTTTGTTACAGATACACAGCAAGTCAAACTATTAAGTGGATACACGCGATTAGGCCGTAAAACCATCGAATTAGAGCAGGTTACTATGGGTTATGGTGACCTTACCCTATTCAAGGATTTTTCCTATCTTGTCCAACCCGGCGATCGAATAGGGATTATCGGTCCTAACGGAAGTGGTAAAACCACGTTACTTCAAGTTATTACTCAAGCTATTACACCTTTAGCGGGAAGCGTAGATATCGGTCCGACGGTTAAAATTAGTCACTATCGTCAGCATTTTGAGCTTCCTGATGAGACGATGACGCTTATTGACTATATTCGTGAAACGGCAGAATATGTTACCAATGAAGATGGGTATCAAGTCAGTGCTTCGGTTATGCTCGAGCGCTTCCTTTTTGATAAGACTAGCCATTATAGTCCCATTGCTAAGTTATCCGGTGGGGAAAAACGTCGGCTCTACTTACTCAAAATTCTTATGGAAGCACCTAACGTACTGATTCTCGATGAGCCTACCAATGACCTAGATATTGATACACTGAAAGCTTTGGAAGATTATTTGGATGAATTTATCGGCATCGTCCTTGTCGTTTCCCATGATCGCTATTTTCTTGATCGTGTTTGCGAAAAACTCTTTATCCTTCGTAAGAATCATGCCGATATAGATATTGTAACCGGTAACTATTCCGAGTATATCGATAAATACGGTGCTCTTCATCTTGAAGGTGCTACTTCCGCAGTTGCTGGAATCTCCTCATCCTCTAATAAGGGGAATAAGGGTGACGCACTGCCTATTAAAGAAAAAGAATCCAAGGCAGAAAATTCTGCCACATCTGAATCCGATAATAATAACAGTAACACCGTTCGAAAAATGACCTACAAAGAAAAAACCGAATTTAATGAGCTGCCTAAAACCATTGCAGCGCTTGAGAAAAAACTTGATGAACTTGAGACAACTATTGCCACGCATCAAAGTGACTACACAATTCTAGGCGAATCTATGGAACAAAAAGATGCATTGGAACTGGAACTTTTAGAAGCAATGGAGCGTTTGGAATTCCTTTCTACACTCCGTCAATAATTGACATTAAGGGAGGGTGACTATGGCACGACGTAAACGAACCATCAGTAATTACACATTATTTATACGACTAATGGATGTATCCACATGGGCAATCATCTTTATCGCCTTGATTTTCTTCGGGCAGGCACGTCCGGAGACTCAAACGATTCTTGATATGCATTATGATAAGGTCATTCGCCGTACATGGGACTTAGAACTTCTTCGTGCTGCCATGTGGATTCTCATCAGTGCTGCCGGTCTTTCCCTCATTGGTCTTCTCATCAATCTGGGGCTTTTAGGAAATAAAAAGCGTCACGTGAGTGTCGGTATGAGCATTGGTTTTATTTTCAGTGTGACCTTTGCCATTGTTTTCTACTTTATTCTTTCTTAATACAAATAACCTTGAATTTTATCCTATATACTGTATAATAGTAAGTAATTGATAATTATTATCCAGAGATAAGGAGGATTATGTATATGAGTAGAAAAAATGAAGTAACAATGGGTGGTAACGCCGTCACATTAACCGGAGAGGCAATTCAAGTGGGTGCTGTTGCACCGGACTTTACTGTATTAGATAGTGACTTACAACCTGTAACATTATCTGACGCGAAAGGTAAGACTGTTATCATTAGTGTGGTTCCATCCATAGATACCTCAGTCTGTGCCAGTCAAACACGCCGTTTCAACGAAGAAGCCGATAAACTTGATAATACCGTTGTCTACACGGTAAGTGCCGACTTACCCTTCGCCTTAAAACGTTTCTGTGCTGCTGAAGGTATTGATAACATCAAGGTTCTTTCTGACCATAGAGATTTGGATTTTGGTTCCAAATATGGATTCACTATTGAAGAATTACGTCTCTTAGCTCGAGGAATCGTTGTGGTAGATCCTGACGGCAAAGTCAAATATGTGGAGTATGTTAGCGAAGTAACCGACCATCCTGACTATGATAAAGCCATAGAATCAGCAAAAGCTTAATCATTCCCAATTGGTTCTATTAAAATGAATGAACACATATAATATATATTATTAAACTTTATACAATACAAAAACAAGAGCGGTTCAGTAATGAACCGCTCTTGTTTTTTATATATGATATATTTTCTAGAACAATGCTAGAAAACGTTTAATGAATCCGGGATTATCTGTTTTCTTTGTAACTTTTGTAGCTTCTTTTTGCGCGTCTTTGTTATCGTCTGCTTGCTTAATCCCATCTGTTTTCATAGCAAACTGAACTTGTTTAACATTGGTATTCTTCTCAGATACAAAGGATACCGGAATAAAATCCGTTCCCAAAGTCTCTTCAATCGCATTGGTAATCTTATCACCAATTTCTTGGTCCATTGTCTCTGTTCTATCCTTGAATTCCAACGTACCGTCTTTTAATTCAATCACGCCGTCTTTCAATTCAATCACACCATCTCGCATCTCTATGGTACCATCAAGCAAGGTTGCTGTACCATCTGATAATTCAATGGCTCCGTCCATTAACTCAATCATACCTTCATGAAGGTCTTTCGTACCGTCCACTAAATCAAGTGCACCATCTGATAATTCAATAATTCCATCAGAAAGTTCAATCGTTCCGTCATTCAAGTCTTCTGATCCTTCTTGAAGATCTGCTACACCATCTTTCAACTCAACAACACCATCCGCTAAGTCATCCAATCCTTGAGATAGTTTAGCCGATCCGTTATAGGCTTCAGATACACCATCGGCTAAATCTTTAGCACCTCTGTGAAGTTTAGATGCTCCTCCGGCGACTTGCTGACTACCGCCATAGGCTTGATCCACACCACCTGTATAACTTACCACGCCATCATAAAAATCATCATAGTCACGAAGTCCTTTTAATAATGCATGAAGTGCTTTATAGGTATCATTAGATTCCATGGCCGTGGCTGTAATATCATCCAATTGGCGTTGCGTTTCTTCTGCAATCATCTGCTGTGTCTCAGCCTCTGCCATCATGGTATCAATCGTTGCCGTAATCGTTGCTTCATCCGCCTCCGGCATCTGAGCTCGTACATTACTCTCTACTTCTGCTCTTACACCTTGTGTTACCGCTGTTTCTACCTGTGCTTTATACCCGGCTTCTACTTGACTGGCTACACCCTGTGCCAGTTGGTCAAGCAGACCTCCGATAACATCTTCATAATTACTAACCGTTAGGCTAACCGTTCCTAGTCCTTTTGATGAAAGCGCTGCATTTAACTGTGCATTTCCCTGAGCAACCAATGTTTGATAGACTGAATAGGCACCACCACGCAATGTATCGCTTTTACTACTCAGTTGGTCCAGTCCGCTTTCAAGCGATGCTGCACCATCTTCTAAATCAGCTGTCCCATCCACTAAGTCATCGCTACCGTCATTGATTTTGGATAGCCCAATGACCAAGTCCACACTTCCGTCCTGTAAATCACTCGTACCGTCTTGTAATTCATCGACGCCATCAACAAGATCATTCACACCATCAACGAGGTCATTGGTTCCGTCAACCAACTCCTGACCACCGTCTTTTAACTCAACGGTTCCGTCTTGTAACTCTATAGCGCCGTCCTCAAGATCAATACTTCCGTCAAGTGCTTCTTGTACACCATCCTTCAAGTCATTAGCGCCGTCATTCAATTCATCGGCACCATCAACTAAATCGTTAGCACCATCATAGAGTTCATCGCTTCCGTCTGTCAAATCATCGGCACCATCATCAAATTCAACGGCTGCGTCTTTCAATTCATCCATACTATCTTGAAAGTCTCGATTATCCATAATATCCACATCAATATCCATATCCATTTGGATACCGTTGATTTCAATCGGATCTAGATAGAAGTCTTTCACATCACCTTCAATGCGAATGGTCTGATCTTTTCCCGGTAACTTGGTATATACCAGTTGTTTCTTCTTACCGACATTGGCTGCTGTCGCATGTCCGTATTGAATATTCTCCACACGTGTCGTATCGAGAGAAATCGTCGTTTGAAGGGCATAATTGTCGAAGAAAATACTATTTCCTTTTGGATTTTGTTCCATTGTACCTTCAATGGCCAAATGTCCTTCGGCACCCTTCAGTTGTTCTACCTGAACCTTTTTCCCATCTAGATAGTAGTCAAAGTGAATGGTCCACGGAAGACTGTCATTCTTTAAGGTTCCTTGATAGTATAGCTTCTTCGCATTTGTATCAATGCGAATGGTCTCATGTTCATAATCGATTGTATCCTCAGTTGAGAGGTTTCTTAGGGCTTCATAATCACCATAATCGACAATCTGACCGTCATCACCTAAATCAAAACTATTCACCACTTGAATGTTTTTTACCTGACCATAATCATCCAAGTTAATGTAAATGACTTCTTCTTTGGGTGTACTTTGATTCTGACCATAAGCAATCCCAGGAGCTAATGTGGCTCCGATGAAGCAAACCATCAATACCCATGTCATTATTTTTTTCATTACAATCGTCCTTTCTATTCATTTTATTGCCATTTATTCTTTGTGGAGTTTCAATCCACGACTTGTTTTTTGTATCACACCATCTAACAGATAAAGTAAGCCCGGTAGGACAAACAGTACCAAAATTGTTGAAATTAATGCTCCTCGACTTATCAAATGTCCGAGTTGACTCAACACACCATGAGTCGAAACTACACCAAGAAGATAACTTCCCATAAAGAGTATAGAAGCGGATGTTAAAATCGACAAGGTCACTGTACGTATGGTTTCCTGTATAGAGGCTTTCTTATCCTTGGTTTCTCGTTCTTCTAAGTAGCGACCCGTTAATAAAATCGCATAATCCACTGTTGCCCCGAGTTGTATAGAACTAATTATCAAATAGGCAATATAGAAGACGGTCTGTCCTCTAAAATAAGGAACTGCCAAGTTCAACCAAATCGATGTCTCGATAACCAGAACCAGTAACACCGGTAAGGTAATGGATTTGAAGGTAAACATGAGAATGATAAAAATGGCTCCGATAGCAACTAAATTAACCTTCATCATATCTGCCGTTACTACATTCTTCAAATCATAAGTACTGACTGTTTCACCTATATAATAGTATGCATCCGGATAATACGTTTGAGCTAAATCATGAACCTTTTCTACTAGCTGGAAGGCCTCTTTTCCTTCAAATGCTGTATCCACGGTCATGACAAACCGTGTATAATCCTCTGATACCAATTTTTCCCGAACCTCCGGGTCAAGAAACTGAACCGGTATTTCTTCTCCGACAGAATCTGCATAAGAGAGAAGGGAATCCACTTGCGGAATTGCCTTAATGGCTTCATTCAAAGCTCTTTCCTTCGCACTATCTCCTTTTGGTACTAACAACACCATTCGATTCGCTTGTCCGAACACCTCTTCAATCGCTTGCTTATCTTGATAAATTCTTGTGGACTCGTTATCAAAAATATGCGATGTCCCATAATAAAAATTATTGTGTGATTGGGCCATAAATGCCGGTATTACTAAAATACAGAATAGAATAATTGCCGGCATATGTATACGCTCAACTAGCTTCCCTAATTTTGAAAAACTGGGTATTAGAGATTTGTGGTGAAATTTGTCAATCAACTTATAGCAGTACATGGTCAAAACCGGTAATAAGAGTACAACGGACAATAGACTCAGTACAATCGCCTTCGCCATAACAATTCCCATATCCGGGCCGATTTTGAAACGCATAAGTAGTAATGCCGCAAACCCGATGACTGTTGTCAGACCACTGGCTCCAATAGCAGAAACAGATTTTCTCAACGCATGAACCATGGCTATCTCTACTTCATCACCGGCCCTTCTTGCCTCACCAAATCGGTGAAGTAAAAAAATGGCATAATCCATAGACACAGCTAATTGCAATATGGCGCCTGCCGCATTTGTTACAAAACTAATTTCTCCTAATAGGAGATTCGTTCCTTTGTTCAAAAGAATCGCAATACCAATGGTCGCCATAAATAAAACCGGCTCAAACCATGAATCCGTTGTTAAGAACAACACAATAAAACAAATGGGTATAATCATAAGGATAATCTTAGATACTTCTTTTTCTGTTGTCTCTGTTGCTGTCGCGGTATCTACGGCCGCTCCATCCATCTTCACATCCTCACCGATTTGTTCCTTGATGGCATGGATAGCGTCAATTTCTTTTCCTTCTTCTAGAACAAGGTTCATCAAGGCGTAACCGTCTTGATAATAGTCTGAATACGTATCTTCATCCATAAATTCCAGCGGAACTTTAGGATCTTCTACATCATCAAGCCATGCTACTTCTTCTACGCCCTCTATGGAACTGAGTATGTCCTTGATTTCCAATGCCTCAGGCAAGGTGACATCCTCAATCATCACTCTGGCATTGACAATCCCTCCGTCATATTCTGCTTCCATCTCATCTAGAGCCACAGTTGAAGGGCTCTCTTGGGGCAAATAGTCCATTAAATCATAATTGACCTTTACCAATGGTGTTGCTAATACACTTAGCACTAAACTAACGGCAAAAATCACAAGTATTGTTTTTTTATAATGAACAATTCCTTTAAACACTGTCTCCATGTTGCATCGTTCCTTTCTTCATTGGATACTTTATCACGTAAGAATACAAAAAAAAATAGACAATTCTCAAGTAATTGTCCGATTTTTAGACACATGTATAAAATTGTATAAAGAATCAATCGCTCTGTTCTTAATTTGCTAGGGTAAATCCGTCATCGGTCAGTTTAAATATTGCTTTCATTCCTTCGGACAGATATAATTCTTGGTCCATAGTCACATAGGCACAATCAACACCATCCAACCCTTCTACAAGAGCCAATCCATCTTCCACGCCTAGTACAAACAACGTTGTCGACAAGGCATCGGCATCAATAGAATGATCAGCTACAACACTCACTGCCGCCAAACCGTTTCTGACAGGATAACCGTCTGTCGTACTCAATATATGATGATACGTAACACCGTCTTGTGTAAAGTTCCGTTCATAGATACCTGAGGTAACGACAGTTTTCTCTGCAACATCTACAATACCGAAGTATGTGTTACGACTCTCGAAGGGATTTTGCAATCCGACTTTGAACCCTTCACCGGGGTGTTTTTCTCCGACAGCCATAACATTACCACCTAGATTAAGAATGGCTTTGGTAATCCCCTGTTCTTCAAGATAGGTCGCCACCTTATCTGCTGCAAATCCCTTAGCAATCCCACCTAAGTCAATGGCCATATCTTCGTGGGTGAGGTATACGGTATGATTGTCTTCATCTAATACAACATCCCGATAATTTACATGACTTAAAGCTTCTGACAATTCTTCTTCCGAAGGAATTCTTGGTGTTTCGGTACCTATTCCCCAAAGCTTAATGACAGGCTCCATAGAGATATCAAACTTTCCATCCGATAATTCAGCATAATGGAGGGCTTTTTTTATAACATAGAAGGTATCTTCTGAAACTTGTACAGGCTCTATACCGGCCATGTTATTCACATCAATAACCTCACTTTCTTCAATATTGATGGACATGGTATCTTCAACATTCGCAATCAATTCAAAGCTACCGTCAATCAACGACTCATCTTCTGTTCCGAATAATTCAATGGATATAATCGTTCCAAGATAAAATCGGCTATCTGATATAGATGCATCCATATTCGGTCCGCTGTTACAGCCTGCTATAAGGGCTGCAAGTAGAACGAACACGGAAAGTATTTTTATTGTTTTCATATGTCACTTCCTATTCTATACAGGTCTCACATTGCTTATACAATTTTGAGCGTCCAGTCTTCTGCATTCCATGTATGCGTAATAAAGGGTTCATAAAATTCCGGATCATGACTAACGAGGAGAATGGTGCCCTTAAATTCTTTAAGCGCTTTTTGAAGTTCTTCCTTCGCATCTACATCCAAATGGTTCGTCGGCTCATCCAGCACCAGCCAGTTGACTTCTTTTAACATAATCTTGGTAAGTCGTACTTTCGCAGCCTCACCACCGGATAGGACCATCATAAGACTGGTAATATGCTCATTCGTTAATCCTGCTCGAGCCAGTGCAGCACGGACTTCACGATTCGTCATCGAAGGGTATTCCGCCCATATTTCTTCAATCGCCGTATTCTTATTCTCGTGGGAACTTTCCTGTTCAAAGTATCCGATTTCCAGATAGTCCCCTTGATGTACCGTTCCACTTACAGGATTAATCATTCCCAATAATGTTTTTAATAGCGTTGACTTTCCTAATCCGTTCACACCCTTTAAGGCCACTTTTTGCCCTCTTTCAAGGACCAAGTCCAAAGGACGGGTTAGGGGCTCATCATAACCGATAACCAGTTGTTCCGTTTCAATCACAAATCGAGAGGACGCACGTGTCTCTTTAAAACTAAAACTTGGTTTTACTTTTTCACTCACTTTATCAATCATATCCATCTTATCGAGTTGCTTTTGACGGGATTTGGCCATGTTGGTCGTTGCCACTCGTGCCTTATTCTTCGCAATAAAGGTTTCCAATTTTTCAATTTCCTTTTGTTGCTTTTCATACGCCTGTTCATGTTGCTTTCTCTTCAAGGCATACATACGTTCAAAATTATCATAATCCCCTTTATATCGCGTCAATACTGCTGACTCAATATGGTAGATAACATTAACGACTTCATTTAGAAATGTCGTATCATGGGAAACAAGAATAAACGCATTCTCATATTGAATCAAGTATTGCTTCAGCCATTCAATATGTTCAAAATCCAAATAGTTCGTGGGCTCATCCAGGATAAGAATCATCGGGCTCTCCAATAAGAGTTTTGCTAGAAGTACCTTGGTTCGCTGACCACCACTCAATTCAGCTACATCTTTATCCAAACCAATATCCCCAAGTCCCAGACCATTGGCTACTTCTTCTACTTTGGCATCAATCATATAAAAACCATGATGATCTAGAATATGTTGTATATCACTCACATCATCCATAATTTTCTGCAATTCATTTTCATCCACCTCGCCCATTTTCTCATAAAGGCCAAGCATTTCTTCTTCTAGGTTATACATATATTGGAAAGCATCTCGAAGGACATCACGAATACTTTGTCCTTTCTCCAAGGTGGTGTGCTGGTCCAAATATCCTGTGGTAATACGGTTGCACCATTCAATCTTACCGGAATCCGGCATTATTTTGCCGGTGATAATATTCAAAAAAGTGGATTTCCCCTCACCATTGGCACCGACGAGGCCTACGTGTTCGCCTTGCAGCAATCGAAAAGAGGCATCCTCCAATATGGTACGGCCGCCAAAATCATGGTTCACATTTTCTACTGTTAATATGCTCATGGGTTTTCCTTTCTCTATTCAACGTCTAACATACGTTTCTAGTTTACTTGTTTTTCCCTGTAAAATCAATGCCCATCTTGTATTTCTTTTTTCCTTGTTGTATGATGGCTACATGACAATTATGTAGATTTTGCTTCGTATAACGAAAGAGGTGCACAATGGATCAATACCCTTTTATGGCCATAGATGCTCAACCTGCTCTACCGGATGATTTAGAGGGCTCCTATATCGAACTGGAAGTCCTCCTTCATTATGACCGCATGTTTCAAAAAAACGAGACCGCTATGCCTCGCGTATGTTTTCGCCTTGGTGAACAACGGCTCTACTATCTGTATGATTTTCGAAAACTTTTTCTTGCCATCAAAGAACAATCTACCATGACTTTTGGTCAGTCTTTTACCTTTGACGGCGCTTACCATCGTTTCCACCCTGTGGATTCACAAATTCTTGATTTGGTTAAAGAACTCGTCTTGATGGATGATATCTTTAGTGGGCGTAACCAACGCCACATGACCTATCAGTTGGACGGAATAATAGAAGACAAATGGCTGCATCTTCCGGAGCCTTATTTGATGCGTCTTTTTACTCTTTTGGAAAAACGTCCTTTTAAGCTCGAGGTTCATAATCACCTTGCCAAGGACACCTTCTATATAGAAGGTATTCGTCGTGATTTACCGCCTTGTCCCTTCCATTTAGAGGCTCATGATGACGGTTATTTGCTTACTTATACCTTTGACATGCTAAAACTGTCTCACAATATGCGTTATCTTCTTCAAGGCAGTGATATCTATAAGATCCCAGTGAAAAAGGCTCAGGTTCTGAAACCTTTGTTCAATGGTCTCTATGATAACCCCACTCATTTGATGGTACCCGATTCCAAAAAAGATCATTTTATCGGTCAAGTCCTCCCTTTGTTAAAGGAGTTTGGAGACTTATCCCTTGATGCCAGTTTGGAAGCCAGTATTGTTGAAGCACCGCTAGTATGTGAGATCTTTCTCGACAAGAAGGATGCCTATATTGTAGCAACCATTCGATTCAACTATAACGAATATGAAATTGACCCCTTTCATGATGTGTATGACCCGTCACGTCCTATTATCATACGGGATATGGGTAAAGAAGATGCCCTTCTGAATGCTTTTTCTGATTTTGTCATTCGTGGCGACGGGCTCTATCTTCTAGATGAGGAAAAATCCTATGATTTCTTAACGGAAACATTACCCAAACTCCTGAGTTGGGCAGATGTTTTCTATACGGATGCCTTCAAAGCAATCCGTATTAATGCGACTCCGACCATTCGTTCCTCCGTCCGCTATCACTCTTCAGAAGGCCTTTTGGAATTCTCCTTTGATATCGATTCTGTAGATAAGGAAGAGTTAAGCCATATTCTCCATGCCGTTCGTTTGAAGAAAAAATACTACCGTATGAAAAATGGGTCTTACATGGGCATTAATAATGAGAGCATGACATCTTTTGCTTCTATGCTCGACCAATTGCAAATCAATCAATCCGATTTACTCAAACCAAGTGTTTCCTTGCCACCTTACCGTGCTTTTACTCTAGATGATTATTCCGGTTCAAATACTCTATTTCGTCTCAAGAGAGAACAAAGCTTTCGACAGCTTATTAATGAAATTCATTCTCCCGAAGAACTGGAATTCACCTGTCCAAAAGCTCTTGAGGGGATTTTAAGAGACTATCAACTCACCGGTTTCAAATGGCTCAAAACCTTAGCCCATTATGGCTTTGGTGGTATATTAGCCGATGATATGGGTCTTGGTAAAACCCTTCAAACCTTAGCTTTTATTATCTCTGAATATGAACGCAATACTATGCCCACCCTCATTGTAGCTCCTACCTCCTTGGTCTACAATTGGCATGAAGAAATTTTGAAGTTTGTGCCTGACCTACCGGTTATCATTATTGACGGTCCCCCTGCCACACGTGCGGAGGCCATTGAACAGGCAAAGAACTACCCGATAGTTATCACCTCCTATCCATTGATACGCCGAGATATTGAGAGTTATGAATCTATTCAGTTTGCTTATTGCATCATTGATGAAGCACAACACATCAAAAATCCAAGCTCCCTGAATGCCCAATCTGTTAAGCGCATCCATGCCAATGGCTACTTTGCCCTGACAGGGACACCCATTGAAAACCATCTGCTGGAACTTTGGTCTATCTTTGACTTTGTTATGCCACAGCTTCTATACAGTCACTCCAAGTTTAGCCGGCTGTTTGAACAACCGATTATGAAAGACAATGATACGGATACCCTTGAACAACTCAAGAAAATTATTCGTCCTTTCATTCTACGCCGCTTAAAATCTGAAGTGCTCAAAGAACTTCCTGATAAGATTGAGATGAATTATGTTGCGACGATGACAGATGCACAGAAGAAACTCTATCTTGCCTATTTGGAAGAAGCCAAATCAGAAGTCCTCGGTCAAATGGACGGGACTTCTACCAAACGTAATCCTATTAAGATTCTATCCATGATTACACGCCTTCGTCAGATTTCCTGCCATCCCGGCATGTTTGTAGATGATTATACCGGTGGTAGTGGTAAGTTAGAACTACTTATGGAATTAATTCATGAGAGTATTGAGAGTGGACACCGTATCTTGGTTTTCTCACAGTTTACGTCCATGCTCGGCATTATCCGCGATGAGCTTGCTGCTGATAACATTCGCTATGCCTATCTTGATGGAAAATTACCGTCCATCCAACGTAAAGATATTATCCACGCTTTCAACCATGAGGATATCCCTATCTTCCTTATCTCCCTGAAAGCTGGCGGTACGGGACTCAACTTAACCTCTGCCGACGTCGTCATTCATGTGGATCCTTGGTGGAACCCTGCTGTTGAAGATCAGGCAACGGACAGAGCCTATCGCATCGGGCAGAACAAGAATGTTCAAGTCATCAAAATGCTTGCTAAAGGTACCATTGAAGAGAAAATTTATCAACTCCAGCAGCGAAAGAAGGCGTTAGCCAACTCGATTATTGAATCCGGTGAAAACTTTATTCATCAATTGAATGACGACGATATCCATGAGCTCTTTGATCTTGGACATCAAGGATAAAAAAGAACCAGTTTTTTAAATTAATACTTCCATATATTCAAATATTATGATATAATAACATCAAGTTATTATTTATGAATTTTACAAGGAGGCCATATATGTCATTTTTTAGTCAATTACTCGGAAGTTCAGTCAAAAATATATCTGTCAATGATTTGCAACACATGCTACAAGAGAAGCCAAAAGATACGGTATATATCGATGTCCGTACACCGGATGAGTTCCGATCACGTCATTTGAACGCATTCAAAAACATTCCTTTGGATCAGCTTTCCAATCGACTATCCGAAGTTCCCAAGGACAAAGATATCGTACTCATCTGTCTTTCAGGAGCACGTAGCAGCTCTGCCGCACGTATCTTGAACAAGAATGGTTACGAACGTCTAATAAATGTCTCAGGCGGAATGAGCAGCGTTCATTTCCAATAGATCAATTCTTGAGTCATTCTAATAAGACCCCTGTTAAGGCTTTCTATCCGTCCTTAACAGGGGTCTTATTTATTTCGTTAGGGTCCTTCTTACATACCTAACTTCTTCCAACGTCCATTAATACTTATTGCCGCAATAAGGGCAATAACAAAAAGTATAGAAAGTTCTACCATAATGGACACGCCACTTTTCATTGATAAATTTGGAATCCCTCGCATCAGGTATTTATCGACTTCAATATAGAGGTCATTGGATGCATCAAAGACAGCCAAGTATTTCCATAGACCACCAAAGGTAACTGCAATAACGGAGAATAACCAAAGCATCACGCTTACCCCTAGCGCAACCAACATATTATCAACAATCATCCCCACTATACCTGTGATAATAAAATACTGTAAAACAACCGCAAGAATTAGCCCAAAGAAACTAAACGTAAACGTTATATTATGAAATGCAATAGATACAATCCCCAAATAGAAAGCTAATGCAACCATCTCTTCGATAAACAAAACACTCAGCTTAGTCAAATACAATTTAACACTATTCATATTGAACGATTGATAGAAAATAATGGTCTTATCATGATATTCTTTATTGAAAAAATAAGCGGTTCCAAAACTAAACAGCAGGAAGCCAAACTGTGTGAATACGGTGTACAAACTCATTAAATAATCTTCATAGGTTAGCACTGTCACTTTATCAATTCCTACGGGCAACACCCATCCCAGCATAAAAGCAATCGCTGTAATTCCAAAAATATATGCCACCACTCTATTATGATAACTGCGTTTTAACTCAAGCCAGAACATGATTCTCACCCCCAATGTATTGATGAATAACGCTTTCCATACTATCTATTCGCTGTAATGACTGATCCTCAAATAAATAATAACTTCCCGCCATCTGTTTGAGATCGGATAGATTATGTGTGATATTTATGAGTGTCTTATCCGGATTTTTTTGACTATAGTCTTTCAGAAAGTTATAGATTTCATTAGTTGTCCCTTTATCAAGAGCATTCGTCATCTCATCAAGAATAATAACGCTTTTATCGAACAGGATATAGGTTAGTAGCTTCAGTTTCTGCTTCTGACCGTCACTTAATTTTCTAATCACTAATTTGGGATTAATATTCTTTATATCTAATATAGAACCCACTCGATTCACCTTGACAACATCAAATTTCTTACACAATAATTGTAGCAAATCGGCATAGGTGATATCATCGGGTATATTGGAGTAACTCGATATTAAGATTGCATCGTCACTTTGATACATCAAATCTTTGGCAAATATCGACTTCCCGACACCATTTTGTCCTAAGATATGGTGAATCTTTCCCTCTTCAAATGTAATGGTCACATCCTTTAATAATTCCCTCTTACCGATCTTCAAATTATAGTGCTCAAGTTGCATGTCTACATCCCCTTCTGAAGTTTCATTCATAATTCTTTCTATATTTTATCATAACCTTCATGTTAAAATGCTTATTTTTTTCTGAGAACTTCATTAGAAAATCTAAGACTTAACGAACATCACGTTTTGTAAATAGAATCTATCCATTCTTTACCACTATATCTCCTTTATTTTGGAAATTTGATTAGTAAAATTCTCATTCTCCTTAATCGAGAGGAAGATTTCTTTATCCCCAATCGTTATACGTAATTTATCTCGAGATAAGGCGAGTATGCCTCTTCCTCCCTCTGCTTTTTCAACAGCTCTTATTTGGGTCAAAGGAACCGATTTTCTTAGCCAACCAAAATAATAGATTGTCATACATCCGTCCTTTACAATAAGATACGTTCCTCCATAGAACAACACCTCGATTAGGAATAGTGGTATAGCTCCTGTCAAAACAAAGGCCGTCGCCTGCCCCACAGAAAAAGCCTCCCCACTCCCCCCTGCTAAGAGGAGAATTACAAACACTGCCATTCCTATCTGAAAACATACATATATGTTATCTACTTTTAACTTGTATGTTGATTCATTCGACCTTACTTTTCGCTCCCTATTCATATTGCAAATCTCTCAGCTGGATATTTCGTGTCAATTTATTTGCAAAAACCATTGTTGATAACAACCCAAACGCAAGAATTCCTAGATCTAGGAGAACATAAATGGCAACTGTTCGCCCATCTATATCAAAAAAATTCTTACCCATTAAGAGAATACAACTCTGAACCAACACCGTAAATAAGACCCCTCTTCGAATACAGAAAAGGCCTTCTTGTAAATAGGCTTTCACTATCGACTGTTTGTCGATACCTACAACATATAATATTGCCGTCTCTTTTGTTCGATTTGCAAAATTATTAGCAATTGCATTAAAACACGTCACAAGCAAAATCACTAAAAAGGTAACGCCCACAATTAGTAATAAGGATTGCTTTGTTTTTTGTTCCTTATAAAAATCCGCTGCATAATCGTTAAAAGTTGTTACTGTTCCCCTTTGAGAAATCTCCTGAATTGTCATGAGCTGTTGTTTTACATGATTTTGTTCTGCTCCTGCATCAATCCATATGTCAACTCTATCTTTTGTATTTCTCCCTGTAATTTTTTCCATCAACTTCATGGGCATTAATACTGAACTGACCCCTTCATTCGTATTCTTTATAGGAAATTCATCGTCCACTATAGACACAATTGGTAATTCAATAACACGATTGCCACTATCGGATAATATATGTATAGAATCGTTCAGCTTAACATTTAAAAAATCTGCAAATTCACGGTCAATGACAACACCTTCACCTTGGTCTGTTTCATCACCCAAGTAATGCTTCATATCATCGACACCATATACATTAACGAATTGCCGTTCTTCATGGTCCTCTGACCCTTTTCTTGTGAATTCTGATTCATACATACGATACAAATTACTCTCTTTATTTATCGTTGCAGAATCAAAGACAATAAAGTTGGCATTCACTTGAATTGCTTCGATTTTTGAAACACCCTCTATTGCACTTATTTCACTCAAAACAGTCTCATCAAATGTTCTCTATAATATACGTTAATCGTCAATAATTGATAAGATACACTTACTAAAAAAACTGAAATTAGCAATAGGCTCTTTATTTTTTTCATTGAAGCAAAACTACTTTTAAGCATTCTTAACTTGTTCATAAGTAAATCAATAAAAAAACATAAAAAAGCATATAACAGAAAAGCATCAGTTACACTTGCCTTCCCATTTGGATTAGTAACGCCACCAATAGAAGTACTCACCACTGCACTTAAAACTAAGGACACAATAAATAGCACTATGTATCTTATCAACTTTTTCATAATATTCCTTCTTCTTAATCTTTCAAATTAATTTTCTCCAACAACCAGTACAATACCTTTTTCTGCTCTTTGATGACATGAGCTTCACATGCCATACCCACCTTAATTCGACGCGTTTCTCCTTTGTAGCTAACCGCTTCGGTATCCGCTAAGGAGGCTTTCACTAGATAGAAACTATTCCCTGTCTTATCTGATTTGATATCTGTACTAATCTCCTTGATTGTACCTAAAAATTCCCCATACTCTTTGAAAGGTAAGGCACTGAACTTGAACTTCACTTGGTCACCTACTTCAATCCCTGCAATTTCGCTATTGGGCAGGGCAATGTCCACGGTAAAGCCGGATTCATTTTCCGGTATAATCGTTAACAGTTCACTTCCAAGGCTTATATAATCCCCTTCTGTTACATCGGATAGAAGATTAACCTTACCTGATATAGGCGCCGTAACTATGGTGCTCTTCAACTGTATCGCAACATCTTGAAGGCTCATCTCATAGTTGTCCAACTGTTCTTCATCTGCCTTAATCTCATCTTGAAGTGCAACTAATGTATCCAGTCGATATTTTTCGGCTGCTGCCGCACCATTTTCATCCTCATTGTCCAATAACTCCGCCGTAATCTTTGCATTATGCAGTTGTGCCTCATAGGCTCCATTGGATGATATGGCTTGTTCTATGGACAATTGGAGCGTTGCCATATAGTTGGTTTTATATTGGTCATATTCTTGTAATTTTGTATTCAACTGGCGTTCTGCCGTTTCATACTCACTCTTAGATACCACTCCGGCATCATAGAGTTGTGCTGTCTTATCAGCCGTATCTGTCAGATACAAGATATCTGCCTCATATTGACCTATGACTTGAGTGTATTCATCATACTTGACTTTGTAAGCGCCTTCAGCGAGCAAATTCTCTCCTTGAAGGATGGACTGTTGAAGCAATTGCATCCGCTCCAATTCAGACTTGGAACTATTTAGCTGTTGACGAATCATCCCTGATTGATCACTTTTCTCTAATTGCAGCTTCGTGGATTCTTGCTGATAGGTCAAATAATTCACATTGGCCGCGTAGTTTTCGTATTTGGTTTCGTAAAATGTATTGTACGTACTTGGTTTTGCAAATAAAGCCTCACCCTGCATTATACTCTCTTTATAGGCTTTTTGACTTATCAATTTGTTTTGTAAATCACTGATTTTTTCTTCCAATTCATGTTGTTGTAAGGACAAGGCCTCATGTTCAATGACATAGAGCCGATCTCCTTTTTGAACCATCGTTCCCTCCGATACATTAACTTCCTGTAATTTACCGCTAGCTTCTGTTCGAAGGGTATTCACATTCTCACCCGGTCGTACTATGCCGTTCCCACGGGCTACAATATCCAATTCACCAAAATAGGTCCAGGCAAAAGCCACCACAAGAATAAGAAGGAATAGATAAATAAAGGCGGATACAAAGGGTCTAGGTTTGGCGTCGTACATTTCCCTACTATACGTGATTTCACTTATATCAATAAATTCTTCTCTCATCATATACTCCTATGTCTAAGATACATATTCTTCTTCCAAGTTTTTAACAAGAGGTTGGGTCTCTTTTCTGGAATCTGCCCCTTGCTCCTTCCACATTTGACTATATCGTCCACCTAACATCAATAAATCTTCATGGGTTCCTGACTCAATAATCTTTCCCCCCTCCATGACATAGATGGTATCACATCGTCGTATCGTACTTAGACGATGGGCTATAATAATGGTGGAAATATCCTTCGTATAGTCTTCTATCGTTCTTTCAATGGCTTTTTCTGTAATGGAGTCTAAGTTACTGGTTGCTTCATCCAGTATTAATATATCCGGATCTTTAAGAATCGCTCGAGTAATAGATAAGCGTTGTCTTTGCCCCCCTGACAAATTAGCCCCATTCTCTTCTAACCTTGTGTTATATCTAAGTGGAAAATTATTGATAAACTCATGGGCTTGCGCCATCTTTGCCGCTGATACAACCTGTTCCATATCTGCATGGTCAAGACCAAGTGTCAGATTATCATAAATGGTTCCACTAAAGAGAAACGTCTCTTGGGGTACATAAGCAATCTTATCTCGCAATGTATCTATTTGAATATCTTTGATATTATTGTCGTTAATCAGTATTTCTCCTTTTTCCCAAGAATAAAGGTTTAATAATAATTTTACTAAAGTCGTTTTACCGGAACCACTTTCTCCTACGAGGGCAATTTTTTCTCCCGGCTTCATGGTGATATGAATATCTTCAAGGATTAACTTCCTTGTTCCATACCGAAAACTCAGGTCCTTAAACTCTATACTTCCACGTAGACTCTCCAGGTTCATTTTCTTGGATTCATCTTCTGTTTTTTCCACCTCAAGATCCAGAATCTCTCCCAATCGCTCCGATGCGACGATAGCGGTTTGCAACATAGGTTGTAAATTAATCAAGTTTTTAATAGGACCTAAAAAGTATGCTAACAGTGCATTAAAGGCAACCAATTGCCCCATTGTAAGATTTCCCTTCAGTACTTGTGAAGCACCAATCCAAAGAATAGCAATACCCCCTGCTCCATCTAAGAATCCTTGTAGAGCCCCTTGTGCATTTCCTGTCATCCCTAGTTTAAAAATACTTCCTAGAAGTTTAATAAACTTACTCTCTGTCTCTTGGTTCACCTTTTTCTCTGCATTAAAGGATTTGACGGTTTGTATCCCATTCAAAGACTCTACCAAGTAGGACGTCAACTGGGCATTATCTTCCATCTGTTCCCTGTTTTGCTTACGATATATCTTATTGAAAGCAAACACGACAAAAAAGTATAACACTGCAATCACAAAGGTTATACCAAACATAAAACTATTCTGGGCATATAAAATCCCCCCTCCGACAAGAACCATCAACGTATCCACCATAAGCGTCAACGTGGCTCCTGATATAGCATCTCGCACCTTAGAAGCATCTTGAAATCGTGATACAATTTCACCGGTTTTACGTGTCCCGAAAAAGTTCATCGGGAGCTTAATAACGTGATTATAATAGCCCAGCAACAAGTCGATGTCTAACTTCTGACTCATATAGAGCAGCAGATAGCTCCTAAATACACTCAATATAATTTTGAATACAATTAATAAAATCGCCCCTAATGATAAAACATTTAATGTTTTTTCCAAACCATAAGGTACGATATCATCAATCAAGAATTTAAAATAAAAGGCTCCTATGATTCCAATAATTGTATAGAGAATGGAAGCAAAGAAAATGTTGATTAACAGCTTTTTCTGAGGAATAAGTAAATGAAAGAATCGCTCAAATAAACCTTTCGTTTCTTTTCCTTTTTTAAAGGCATTGGTTGGGGTCATTAGGATGAGAACGCCTGTCCACATCTTAAAAAACTCATCCGGCGCCATTTTTACAATTCCTTTAGCCGGATCAGCAATTATGACTTGCTTCTGGGTAATTTTATGAATAACAACATAATGAAGCAAGGAACCGTCTACAACTACATGCGCAATGGCCGGTAATGGAAAGTCTGAAAAAAACGCTTCATGATTTCCTTTAACACCTTTGGCAGAGAATCCAAGCTGTTCAGCTGCTTTTATTAACCCTAACGCATTCGTCCCCTGCTTATCTGTTCCTGCTACTTCTCGTATTTTTGTTATGGGTATTTTTAGACCATATTGCTTGGCAATGGTTGCAATGCAAGCGCCACCACAGTCCGTGATGTCATGTTGTTTGATGAAAGTGTATTTCATATCTTTTTCCTTTTGATTTATTCTTATTACTAAACTCTCAGCCAAACCATAGAAGACCGAATAAAAGGTTATCTCAATAATTTAGAAGATAGCGTAAGCTTCTAAAAGTAATAACACGATGGTACATCTGTAGAATATACATATGCACGATAGTAACTATTGAAACCTATTTTTGACTAATCTTTTTTTTAATCCTGATTATTACTATTATTGTAAATGCTACTGTAAGGAATATATAAAACAAAATGGAGTCTATTACTCTATCCAAAGAAAAATAATAACTCCAATCACCTGAATAAATTGTTACAACTATATTTACCAACTCACCTGCTAGGATACATATAAGAAAAATCAAGCTAATAACACTAAAATATTTTCGTTCCCTAACATTTTCAATTGTTTTTATATCTATCTTTTCCTTTAAATTATTAAACATTATTATTCTCCTAATCTATAAATGCATTGTATAGATACCCAACAACCAGTTAGGTTATTTCCTCTTGTTACTATACTTTGCAATGATAACATTTCGGTTTTATAGGGGTATTCACCTTTATTTGTACAGCCTTTGCTTCTGTATTTCAAGTCGCAAAGACTGTAGTATATCAATTATAGCGTTGGACAAGCTGCTCCGGCTAATGCACCACTTACTCCCTTTTTGAAAATTCTTCCTATTGCACCTTTAGAATTATATTCTCCACTACTCTGCTTAAATGCATCATTTAACGCACCATAAGCCATACCAAGTCCAAAGCCAATAACTGCACCACATACACCGCCACCATCAACTTCAATTAACTCTTCTTTTTTCATCTCGTCAAACATCGTAATTACCTCCATCTTAAATTCAAATTAATAGTTACCATAATAACTCATATGATATGTTTATTAGTCCATGCATACCTAGAGCTATTTATTTGAATCCATTGGCCAATTGGATTAACAACATTCTTTTTACTTACTTCTTTATCCATTCTACCTCAATCCCCTCATTTTTCAACCCAATCCCGATGAACGGTTATTCTACTCCGGTAAACGGTCATTTTACTATTTAAATATATTCTTAATAACTTCTATAATATCTATAATCATAAAAGACCGCCCCCTTTGCCCGATATAGTAAGTATAAAAATAATGTAACTCACTATTTTTATGCATTCTATAGGACTCCGGTGAACGGTCACTCAATAACGGTAAACGGTGCTTATGCTATAGCATTCGGTAATTCAATTTTCACTTTAAAAGATTCTTCTTCTGTTTCATACTCTAACTTCCCTTTATTTTCTAGAACTGCCTTTTCAACATTCTGAGATCCAAATCCATGATTTTTTGCATCTACCTTCGTTGTCATTAACCGATTATTAACAACCTTAACTTTTTGTTCTACTGAATTTTCAACGGTAATAAATAAGTGATCGGCTTCATTCCATACCTTTACCTTAATCCATTTATCTTTCGTTTTATTGTCTTTTGCTGTCGCTTCTATGGCATTATTGAGTATATTGGAAAATATTGTACATACTTTCATTTGGGATATGGCAAGCTTACTTGGTAATAGTCCCTGCCACGTGAAGGATACACCTGGCTGAATTTTTCGACCAATGGTTTCACTGACCACCATATTCACAAGATCATTCCCTGTCTGATAGTGAGCTTCAAGTCGTCCTATCTCCTGCTTCATCTCCTCAATATACTCTCCTAACCCTGTATAATCCTTGGATTGATTCAAGTAAGCTAAAATGCTCAAATGACTGTTAAAGTCATGCCGAAACTTTCTAATCTCCTGATCTCTTTCATATAGAGATTTATAATATTCCTCTTGCTCCTCCATAATCGCTTCTGACATTTTCGTCATAGTTTCATAATACAGTCTTTTCTCATTGACTTTATAGAGGCGATACACAATACTTATAACCATCAACGTCACGACTAGCCCACTGATAAAGTATAGAATAATTAATTTATGGGCGCCATTATTTACATCCAACACCAACACAGGGGTAATATAGAACATAAGGGCTGTAAAGGCTACTATTAGTCCCCAAAGACTGCTGAGTTCAATTCTTTGAAACCATTTGAAATCATACTTTTTCCCCCATTTCTTGATAATAAAGGCTAACAAGAATCCGGTATATCCAATACTATTTAACAAGAGTGCCCCTCTATAAGACTCTGCCAGTTCACTAATAGAAACATTAAATACTCCATAGGCCAGAACACTAACTAACAGTTCATAAGTCGTTATCCCCACAGTTACCATGATCAAACTTAATATACGATTCTTACCCCTTAACTCTTTATAAAGAATAATAATCGGTAAGACAGTCACTGACCTTTGAATAAAAGTATAGGTTGGTGTATCCGGTTTAATGATTATAATAGCAATAACTAAGTAAATTAATCCTAGAAAATGTACCTTCCATTTTATTTTATGCGCATACCCCAGCAGATATGTCTCAATAAGATATAATTTAAAGTATATAATATAAAATTCTACAATCCAAAATAACACCATCATAGATCTATCCCCATTCTTACCATCGCTTTTTTCAACATTGAAAGTCTTCGCCTTGCTACTGGAAATACTCCTGATGACGTAAATACCCGACTTTTTTCAATGTGTTTAACATGATTCAAATTTATAATGACAGATTTATGAATGCGAAAAAAAGCCCCTTGTTGTAATGTTTCTTCCCAAAAGGCTAAGGTTCTGTTACTTTCTATTTGTCGGCTCTTCGTATGTATAAGGGACGTATCCCCTAAGGATTCAATTGCCTGAATCTCCTTAAATGATAAAAGGTGCTCTTTATCTCCATATTTTATATGAATTTTTTTATAACGGAACATATCTTTTATGAGATCGTCCATACTCTCTTTAAACGCATCATAAGTCACCGGCTTAATCAAGAACCGAAATGCCTTTACCTTAAAGGCTTCTTGCATCACTTCATGATGACTGGTCATAAAGATAATATAAACCTCATCTCCTTGCTTACGCAGGTACTGAGCCACCTGCATTCCATCTACGCCTTCCATTTCGATATCTAGGAAAAGAATATCATGTATAACCTTCGATTCTATTAATTCACGTCCATCTTCGTAGTCATATGTCTGATATGTATAAGATGCTTCAGAAAAATACTCGGATAAGTAGTCTCTTATCATTTGACGAAATACTTTTTGATCATCTACAATGCCTATATTCATTGGCCCATTCTCCTTGAATTTAATAGGTATATTATCTCATATTCCACTTCTTTGGTCAAAAAATTTACGCATAGCTTCCTGACAGTATTACGCCAAGTCCATACTATTTTTTTCTATTAATGGCACTTGAAATTCTTTTATTTAGTGACTGAACTCCAAGGAATAAAATTGAAGCTAAGATACTTAAAAGAACCGTATCGTTTCCATACTTCAATCTTTCTGGTGTGAATACTATAATATTTCTTTACATCCCTTTTGACGCTCCTTTCATTGTATAGTATACTCTAATAAGAGGGATTCTAGTTATCTGCTTTATCATGAAAAACTAGGAGGCTTCTTTATGAAAAGAAAGAGCACTATCTTCAAAAAAATATTTATTGTTTCTATTCTAAGTATGCTATTTCCCATGTTAATCGCATCAGCATACGCAGGGTTTACTTCAAAAAACACCTTAGAATCCAATGCCAAAGAATCACTTAATGAATTGTCTATTGAAAAACGAAATATGATTGAAGACTCTTTTTCATCATTAACATCAACAGCAGAGAGTATCGCTTCATCTCCCATGGCTTTAGATATACTTAAAGATCTAGAACAAGATACTGCTTCTGAAACGGACCTTAACCGACTCACTGAGTATTTGTCAACTTTATTAGCACAGTCCAACGGACTTTATGAAAACACCTTTTTCTGTTATGGAAAAGTTGTTATTGCTGATGGTTTAGGTGGTGCGTCCATCGGTTATGTTCTGAATGATGATACCGCACCTTACTATGATGAAGTATTTAGCGGTTCTGACCCATATTTATCTGATCCCATTCTATCACCAATTACTGGTGATCCAAGTGTACTTATTGTTGTCCCTGTCAAAGATCCACAGACCAATGCGTCTGTCGGCTTATTCTTCATCTCCATTAATCTCAATGGCGTCTCTCAAAAAATTATTAATAACACTTCCACGACTCAAACAATACTCTTATCAAAAGATGGTTTCGCCCTTACTTCTGAAAATCCCGAAGATGTCATGACTTTAAATCTAACTCAAGCAGACGGAATTACAGGTGATTTCTTTTACGAAATGATCCAGGAGGATAAAGCAAAAGATTCCGGATTTTTCAAAAAGGATGCTGTGAATAATTTGGCTGTTTATTCTTATAGTGATAATCTAGGTATGTATGTCGTTAACTATATTCCGGTAAGTAATTATGAAACTCAAGTAAATGCACTTATTATGGGTATTGCTATTGTTGCTGTCCTTAGTGCCATCATTAGTAGCGTTATCATCATCATCACAGCAAAAAAAATCTCCAACCCTATCAAGTATGCCACCTCTTACTTAAAACATTTGGAAGATGGTGATTTTACTCAAGATATCTCACAAAAATATATGCAATCAAAAGATGAAACCGGCCAATTAATGGTTAGTTTATCTAAAATGAAAGATTCGGTCAAAGAAATAGTAACAACTGTTGTTAACCAATCTAATACATTGGAAAACTCCTTTTTAACCATTAGCGACATTATCCATCACCTGAACGAAGAAGTCGAAGGTGTATCTGCAACGACAGAAGAAATGTCCGCCGGAACTCAAGAATCTGCCGCTTCTGCTGAAGAAATAAAAAATTCTACGAACTCACTGAAACTAACCGTTGAAAACCTCGCAACGCACGCCAAAGATGGTTCAGATATTTCACTAGAAATTAGCACACGCGCCTCAAACCTAAAGAGTAGCGCTTTAGACTCTCAACATCAAGCAACCGATATTCATATGAATATCCGCACGAATCTAAAGAATGCTATTTCTAAAACAAAAGCCGTCGAAGAAATAAATATTCTTTCCGATTCCATTCTTGAAATAACTTCCCAAACAAATTTATTAGCTCTTAATGCTGCTATTGAAGCTGCTAGAGCAGGTGAAGCCGGCAAAGGATTTGCTGTTGTTGCTGATGAAATTCGAAAGTTAGCAGAAGATTCAAAAAATGCCGCCATTCAAATTCAAGATATCACCAAATTAGTGGTAGAATCCGTTTCGAATCTTTCAGGTCATTCTGAAGAAGTTTTGAACTTTATTGAAACCTCGGTTATTGACGATTATAATAAAATGGTAAATATTGGCGAACAGTACTCTGCCGATTCAGAATATGTCAAGAAACTCGTTCAGGAATTTAGCATGAATTCTGAAGTTCTTCGTAAGTCAATTAATATCCTCTCCTCTTCAATCGAGGAAATATCGATTGCAAATAGTGAATCGGCTCGAGGGGCTCAAAGCATTGCAGAAAGTACCTCCGATATCGCTCAAAGAACAAGTAATGTATCTGGAATAACCGAACAAACCAAGCATGTAACTAAGGAACTATCTGAAGTTGTTTCTAAGTTCAAAATTTAATCTTCTCCTCATTTCTACCTTTTCCTAAATGATACAGCAACTAATTTACTTCCATTCTCGCTCCTTAAAAGTATGCACGCTATACTGAATTAACAGTATAGTTTGCATACTTTTATCATTTACCACGCATCAACTTGATAACTTCCGAATCCTTCTGTTGAATAATCCATTCCTGACATCTTCTTGTAAATCCGACTTTTTCAGCCAAGGCAATTGAGGCAGTATTCCCTTGTTCTACGTAATATATTGGCAGTATATCTCTATGGAGACACCAGTCTATACATGCCATTACGATGTCCGTACCATATCCATTTTGTCGATACGGTTCCGGTGTGAACACTACAATATTTCCTCCACCGGCATAAACATCGGAAACAAATCCCCTAGTAGCTATCTGATCCTTGTCAAGGATTACAAATTGACGCTTTTCCTCAATCAATGTATGATGCCTTAGCACATAATTCCGGACGTCAAAATCTTCCCCCAAGTTCATACGTTGAAGTACTTTTCTATCTAATACTAAGGGTTTATTCACCTGACTGGACTTTACACTATTCCCCTCATACGCATAACGATAAAAAGTACGTAATTGATAACCTGCACCTAATGCTTCTACTATCGCTTTTATAGAGGATTTGTCCCCTTCAAATATATCACTACATAGCTTGTAATAGTGTTGACTCGTTGAACAAACCAAGTCGGAGAAATAATCGCTGATCATAATCGGATAATAATAGATTTTGTTAATAGGCAATTCTCGATACTTAGAATTGAATACTCCCGTGTTATTCTGCCCATCATACCCCATATAATCGGCATAATATGTGTGAAAGTCCATCTATCTCTCCTTATTCCAAGATTGTTTGTTTTCCATCCGGTGACCTTAATTGCTCTTCCATTAATTGGCTCGAAATCACTAATGCTTCCTCTCGTGTTGTCGCAGGCGCTGCCACCATAAGACCATCGCGGGAATTCCAATGGGAAGTTGAACTGTCCTGTCCATCTTCTTTAAATAAAGCAATGGTCAATTCATTACTCTTATCATCCATAAAAAGATTTCCATAACTGTAGAACTGAAAATCACTGTCGCTCACATTCTTATAATACCTTATATGTCCTTGCCCACTCTTTTCAAAGTAAACATCTATATCTTCTAGTTTTTCACCATCAACAACTAAATCTCCAACAAATCGATCCTCTGATATTAGATTCCTATTATAATACCCATCAATGCTAATTATAATAGGCTCTTCACTTTCTGAATCGCCTAACCTATATCGAATACCGTCATAGGTCTTTGTCACATGCCGCGGATATCCATATATTCCGGCTACCACTAGGATGATAAGTACTCCGACTAATAGGCTAATCTTCTTCCTATTCATACTCCACCTCGGGATTTTTATACATACTGGCATCCCACGGTTTATTTGGATCATAATCTTCCGGTGGTCGATGCTGTGGTGCCGTTAGATACCATGATACTCCAAACTTATCTATTATTTCTGCTGCGCATGGCGTCCATGGCATGGGTCCAATAGGTGTCTTAACCGTTCCGCCAGCACTGAGTATATCGAATGCCTTTTGAACCAGCTCTTCTGTCGCTAATGTGACCCCCAATTGCACGATGTGCTCTTGTTCCTGTCCATGATTACCTTCCACAACGGATACAAAACCTTCTCCATCTTTATTTAATTCTGAATGAAAATAAGACCCGTCCGGATTTTTGACATGATACCCTAACTCCAACTCAAATGCTTCTTTGTACAACTCTACTGCCTCTGCACTGTTTTTGACATATAGTCCAACACCTACTAACATAATAATCCTCCTTTGTTTTACCCTCTAGTGTTGCCATCTATAGCAATGTTTTTCAGCATATCTTCTTGCTCGTCTGTCATAGAAATAAGTCCATGTACTTGCTTCTACTGCCTCCGTGTCATCTAATCCTTCTACTTAGTTCCTTAAAAAAAGGTACTGAAAGGCTTTCTAATAGTATTCCGATTGTATTACTATAGATAAGCAAATACGCTAGAATAAAAGTATCATATTCCCCCCTGTATCGTATCTTTCCTTTGATATTATAGTAACAGTTCTGTTTCGGAATAACAAGAACTGTTACTATAACCTCTATAACGTTTCATCCTTCATGCCTTCAATAATACTCTCTCTTCCTATATGTCTTGCCGTTATTCCATAGGAAAGACCTACTGTCATGAGCAGAACAAGGGTAATGATAAGAAGGGTTCCCCACGGCATAATTAACATAAACGCTTCT
The DNA here is from genome assembly GCA_965140555.1 of Vallitaleaceae bacterium. GTDB lineage: Bacteria > Bacillota > Clostridia > Lachnospirales > Vallitaleaceae > UBA1351. The sequence continues at coordinate 1,716,765 of OZ223259.1, forward strand.
AGCGTTGTAAGGGTAATGTTCAGCATATAGAAGCACAGAACCATGTATAGGGGGATGCTCACAAGAATGGGGGTGATTCCTAAGAAAAATCCTTCAAACCATAATTCTCGAGTCAACCCTTTAGGCGTTAATCCTATAGAGCGCAACATAGCAAACTCACGCCGACGCATTCTTAGGTTATTGCTAATGGTCGAGTATGTATTAAACAAACCGATTAGACCAATCATAGCTGCTATTGAAATGACCGCTAAGTATAGTGCCTTTTGGCGAATGGCATCCTGAATATTATCCTCATGCAAACTCCAAATTGTATAGTCTTCACTTCCTAAGTACCTTGAAATAATACTCTCCATAGCTTCTCTTACTCTTACACTATCTGCATCTGAAACGACAAAATCCATTTTTACCCGACGCGACTCGAGTTCCCTTTCTTGGGCAAAATTCTCGCTTATCTCATTATAGACCGACATGGGATAGATGACAGCTAGATTATAACGACCAAGTTCCATGTCCGACGGTTTCTCTCCTGTTACCGCCCCTAGTTTCGTCTCGAATACATAATCGCCATTTACACCCTCATCGACATGCTCGGATAGGGCCATAGTTTCATTTGCCTCTACATTCAGCATAGGAATCAACTGCACCTTTTTTTCATTTGGGACTTTGTGGTACGTTGTATCATATAAGATAACCTCATAAGGTTCTTCTCGTTGTAACGAAGGCTCTGATATGCCTACCTTCATACCCACTTTTTGCGCGTATGCCTTGTAAGAAGCTTCATCAAGGCCAATCATCTTTGTTATAAGTCGATAACCCTTCTCTGATTTACTCACATTATACTTGTAGTTATTCACACTTTCAAATCCACCTAAAGACTTGAACACTTCGGATTCCTGATTCCCTTGAACATAAGTAACCGTACGTACCCTACGACTAAGTACACTTTTCTCAATACCCTCAATGGCTTCAATGTCTGCTATCATTTGCTTATCCGGCTCAAAGGTGATATTCATATCCAATCCCATCGTATATTCCCCCGTCCCTTCACTACTGGACTGGGCATAGTCTACTATCGTCATAATGGATAGGTAACTGATGAGGAGCAAAAAACACATGCTTAAGGAAATAATTGCGGTTCTAAAGGACTTGCGGTTGGCTCTAAATTGAGCTTTGGCTATCATGCCTTCTACACCAATGATTTTATCAATTCCTCTCGTCTCACGATCACGTTTTACTTTCTTGCCCTCATCCAGCTGTTTTATGGCAACAATCGGTGTAACCTTGGCTACACGCCTTGCCGGTATATAGGCTGATAGTAGAACAACGATAAAGGTCATCGCCATAGTTACAAGCATCACTCCTATAGATACTTGCATGGAAATCGGTGCAAAGGCTTCGGATGCCTCCAATTGTCGATTAATCCCCTGTACTAATCCATATGTGAAGGCATAGCCGATAAGCATCCCGATACATTGCCCCGGAAACCATAGACATATTCCTTCAAAAATCATGGATTGTCGAATCTGCTTGGGTGTTGCTCCCAAACTTTTTAGGGCGCCCAGCTGTTTACTTCTACTATTGGCAGACAGCATAAACGCATTCACAATGATGAGGACAAATGCCCCCATAATGAGTATGGCAAAGATAACGACCATAGCAATAATCATGGTCAGCTGGAGCGTCTGACCCGATTGATTGGTTATGCCATATAGGGTTAATAACGGTGTATTATAGCGTATACTGTAGTCTCCGTCTGCATCCTGTTCCAATTCTGCCACCTTGGCTAATTCAGGCATCACAGAATACACTTTTCTTGGGTGCACAAGTTGAAAATATAGCGTCAAATGATCCGTATCGGCTATATCTTCATTATTCACATATCCCATGCTAATGTAGCCGGGATAGGCAGAAACAGAGGAAAGGTCCAGTTTCCCTACAATAGTAAATGTCTTCGTATCAAGTGGTTTGAAATCCTCCCCTTCTACTTCTGTTTCTTGAGGACTTACCGTATGGCCATCTACGATACGGTTTCCAATAGGAAGTTCCAGTGTATCACCTATAGCATAGGTGGGATTATCTGCAAAAAAAAGTTTGGACACAACAATCTCTCCGTTTTTTTGAGGTATCCGTCCTTCAATCAATGTATTCTTCAAACTCATCTGTTCCCAAAATGCTTTATTGGCATCTCGCAATAAAAGATAGGGTCTTTTCCCGGAATCCAACTTTATCGTTTCCCAATCTCCTTTTAACATGACCGACTTGACTTCCGGATGCTCGCTCAGCACCTCGAGTTTATCCCCTTTGGTATAGGACCATAGCTCACCTTGCCAATCCCCCCCTCGTTCTATGGTTTCATCAATTTTGGACTGCCAAAAGGTATACATAAAAATGCACAAGGAAAAAAGCAAGGCTGCTGCTATGGATATAGCTAGAAGCGTTGCTGCTGTATGTCTCTTATTGTTTTTCAAATGCTCTATGGTGTATTCGTGTAAGATTCTCATGAGGCAATCACCTCATCAGCAATAATTCTCCCATCTTCTATGGTTATCTTTCGTTTAGCTTGATTAGCCACACTTTCATCATGGGTAATCATAATAATCGTTTGATGATAGTCCTCATTGGCTCGCTTGAGCAGTTCAATAATTCTATGGGAGTTCTCTTTATCCAAGTTACCTGTCGGTTCATCGGCAAGTATAATGGCAGGTCGATACATCAGCGCTCTCCCTATAGCTACCCTCTGTTGCTGACCTCCCGACAACTCACTTGGCATATGGGTTAAACGTTCCTTTATCCCCAAAAGCTCTGTGATACTATCAAAGTCCTTTTGATTCGGATTTTTATGGTCCAAAAGCATCGGTAGCACTAAATTTTTCTTAACATTCAACGTTGGAATAAGATTGAAGAATTGGTAGATGAGACCGATTTCCCGACGGCGAAATATCGCACGTTGCGTTTCATCCATACCGTTTAGCTTAACCTCATGAATATAGACATCCCCTGATGTGGGCTGATCCACACCACCAAACATATGAAGCAGTGTAGACTTTCCCGAACCACTTGCTCCGATAATGGAGACAAATTCTCCCTTTTCAATACGTAGATTTAGATCATCTAATGCTGTAACCTGATTGTTCCCTTTTCCATAGATTTTGGTCAAATTCTCTGCCTGTAGTATACTCATCCTAATTGCCTCCCGCTCATTCTTTTCGGATAATTCCATATAATGATTAGGTCGACAAAAGCATATAGTTGAACTTTCATATACACTATATTGTTACGAACGTTTCTACGTAATCTATATATTGTGTGTGAATTTAGTGAAACTTGCTTTTGTCGGGCTAATCATATAAGGATAATTATACCGTTTAGGACGCTTTCTTGCTTAATGATTTCCTAAATATTCCATTAGAATATAATGATAGCACCTGTCGTGATTATAAAAATATGCCCTCATAACAATCCCTATAATAACTATGGAAAAATACATAATAAGCTGATTTGACTGTATTCTATTTCACGTTATTTATTTATAATGCGCTTTTTGACTTTCCCACATTTTACTATACATGGGACTGGCTGTTACGAGTTCTGAATGTGGACCAAATGCCATAATTTTCCCGCCATCCATAACAATAATTTTGTTTGCATATCTTACAGCACCCATTCGGTGAGTTATGATTACTCCGGTTTTGCCTTGCAGCAATTTGTAGAATCTCTCATAGCTGGCCTCTTCCTCGATAGGATCAATGGCGGCTGTCGGTTCATCCAGAATAACGTAATCACTATTCATATAAAATGCTCTTGCCGTGGCGATCTTTTGCCACTGTCCACCCGACAAATCAACACCACCATATTCATTGGATAGGATTGTGTCGTATCCATTTGGAAAACTTTTATCCTTCATTTGAAGTTGGGCATCCCCAACGGCTTTCTCGATCCTATCCTGAGAAGCCGATTCTAAACTCTCACTAATCCAAATATTCTCTCTGAGCGATAACTTATACCTATTAAACCGCTGAAATACCTGTGAGGCCTGTTGCCCTTCCTCTAATACTCCGTTTTGTATATTACCACTTGTCGGTTTATATAAGCCACATAGAATTTTGGCTAGGGTTGTCTTTCCTGAACCATTCTCCCCAACGATGGCAACAATATCCCCCTTCTTTATCTCCAGATTGATATCGGTTAGCGCCTGATGTTCTGCTTGAGGATATCTGAATTGAAGGTTCTTCAATCGAATGGATTCATCCGAGCCTCTTTGCATCTCATATACGTCTTCATCCATATCCAATAACTGGTAATAATTTCTAATCTTTCCATAGTTCATGGCATAGGTTCCCATCCTCGTTACAATAGCGTCCTCCATGAAATCATACATTTCGCCGATAGATGAAAAAATAGCCACAAAGGCACCTACCGAAATCTCATCGCGTGTTAATAATTCAAATAAAAGAATCAGTATTCCAAGATATCCCAATAACGATATCAATCTTGAGGTTAATTCATACCTATTATTCTTAAGCACGGCCCCCATTCTTTTCCCTTGAATTGAGGCTAATACTTCTGTCGCTAACGACTTAAAATACGAAAAGGTTCCAAGCACCCTCGTCTCTTTAAAATAATCTCTTCCAACAGCCGCTTGAATAAAATACTTATGCTTACGTCGCAATGGTGCTATAGTTTCTTCTAACTCCCCATGTATTTTCGCCTTAACAAATTGAGAGAAAACCACGGGTACAAATATCAGTAATAAAACAATCAGCAATATCGGTTTTATGGTAAACAGATATACACCAAATACGACAATGGTAGGTAAATACATGAAAAATAAATCCAGTAACCCATTGACAAAGGATATGCCGGCCTCAATTCCCTCATGGGACTTTTCAATACTATCCAATAGCTTAGGATTCTCAAAATTCAAGGCAGGTAGTTTATCAATCTTTTCAAACACTTCTCTCTTCAACACGCCTTTGGCTATAATATCGAAGTTTTCAGCAATAAAACTTCCCCCAAAACTCAGCACAATAGAAACGACTTCCACAACTAATAACGATGCAATAAGGAAGATCATCATTCGAAGAGAGACATTTCCTTGAACATACCCCGGAGCATTATCAAAGATAACTTGTTTTAATTTAATAATACCACCAAAAACGAGTCCGTTAGCTAAAAAACACAGATATATACCGGAAAACTTAACCGGAGCAATTCGAAACAATTTCCCTAACAACCTAAAAAATACCGGAACATTACTAGACTTCTGCTTTTTCATCATACCATCCTTTTTGCAAGCTAAACATCTTGCTATATAATCCACCTTGTTCTAATAGGACCTTATGGGACCCTTGCTCAATTATCTTGCCAGCTTTTAGCACAAGGATTTCTTCAGCGATTCTCGCCGCCCCTAGCCTGTGGGTAATAATCAAACTCGAATCTAACTGCATCGCCTCTTCGAATAATTGATAGAGTTTGGATTCGCTAATAGGGTCAATAGCCGAAGTGGGTTCATCAAGAACCGTGAAGGGCTTTTTGAGTACCAGTGTTCTTGCTATGGCAAGCCTTTGCCATTCTCCACCGGACAGGTCACAGCCCTCTTCAATAACTCTCCCCAAATGGGTATCCAATCCTTTTTCCAATCTACGAACCATATCCTCAAGGCCTACCTGCTCCAGTGCTGTTATCATTTGTTTATCTTCATCTATAACGTCATTCGAATTTTTTCCAAATGTCAAAAATTCTCTAAGAGTCATTTCATATCTGGAAAAATCCTGAAATACCACTTGATGAAACTTACTCAGTTCCCTACGATTTATGTCCTTAATATCCCTACCCTGAATCATAATCTTGCCTTCATAGTTGTCATACAATCCTAGAAGTAATTTAACCATCGTTGATTTGCCGGATCCATTTTCACCAACAAGGGCATATTTTTTCCCTGATTCAAAGACAACGTTAAGGTTATCCAGAATCTTTCTCTCTGCATTTGGATATGAAAAGGAAACGTTCTTAAACTCAATTCTTCCGAAGTCACGACTCAACGAAATAGACCCTTTATCCTCGTCGATACTTTCTTCCTCCAGATTATTGAATGCATAAAACGTTTGCACAAATAAGATATTCTTGATTAATTTTTCAATCTGGCTGGCTAATTCCGTTGATAGTCCTGTAAAAAGCGCCATACTGTTCGCCAAGAGGGACATAAATAATCCTACCGTAATAATGATCTGTTTTAACGGCACTAGCAACAGAATTCCTATACATAAGATGAGTATTTTGGTTAATCCATTTGCTACTCCTAATTTTACATAGAATTGTTTATACGCTTCATAGGTTACCTGACGCATGTCATTGTACTTTGCTCCCCATATCTCGCTAATGGCATGTCGGAATTGGAACAGTTTTCTTTCATCCACATATGCTCTTGTCGTTAAGACCTCTTGCAGATAATCCGAACCACGTCCGATATCTTCAGCTTTTTCAAAAGTATCATATTCAACTTTGGCACTTTTATACGCCAAATAAATGGTCGGAATTGAAATCAAAAGAATACTGATTCCCACCCACCATATATATATCGTAATAATCGAGATAAACCCAACAATCTTTACGACTCTTGATACCAATTCAAAAGAATTTACAATCGTATCAAGAACGTTTTGAGCCGGATCTTTCTCTACAATTGAAATCATCTTCCATGTTTTCTCTGATTCTAACAGCCCATATTTTAATTTGCTGCGCTTTGTAATAATGACATCTTGGATACTTCGATTCAAGTCATGGTAAAGCCTTATCTTAAGATAGTTTATGGCTTCATTAATGACAAAGGAAGCTACTAGACATAAGGCAACCAGTGCCAGCGCTAAGTGAATGGACCGGATATCCAACGTATGATTATAAATCCCTAGACTACAATCTACAAAATACGCTATCGCTAATATTTGTAGGGAAGGGATAATCGCAGCCGCTACCGTAAGAACTCCGTAAAGGAACACCAAAAACTTGCTGTCTTTTATCATGCCGACGAACGCTTTCATGTTATGTACCTTTTTTCTTTCTAGGGTTATACTGTCTTATTATGCGCGCCATTTCCACTTTTGATTTAATTATAGTATTCCTATGGCTCAATATGATATGAACGAATTACCCTCTATTATTAATTATTGATACAATACCTCTTCTTTATTATGCATTTCTATTATAACTAAAAAGATGGAAAAAATCCCATAAAGCTATTAGTTTATCACTATTTACAGAGATTCACACTCTCGTAATATCCTTGACAAATCCTCATCTTACGCATGCTTTTTTAAAATTGATATAACCCAAATGATATATTGGAACGTAGCAACTATAGATGTTAAATAAAACAAGGCTTCCCAAATAACAAATACTGGCTCATTCCATAAATGATAACTATATAGGGTAAAAAATAATAATGCAATTACATATCCAAATATCCTTATGGTATTCTTTAATGTTTCATTTCTTCTTATCAAAATGCATTTTGTATCTATTGTAGCTTTCTTTATTAGGCATATAAACATAAAAATTGTATGTGCAAAAATATGTACTATTAAAACTAATATAGCGGATAATATATATGCTGATAAATTATCCGCGGATTCAATATACTTCAAGTCAAATTCACTAGTCATAAAAATTGTATAACTTGTTAAACTTGATGTCCCTATGCAAATAATCCAAAAAACAACGATATTCAATTTGTTACTTTTTACCTCATTTTTCATGCACTACCCCCATATTATGATATTTTTTTAATTCAAACCTATTTTCCTCAATGAGGTTTTAATCTGAAATACACATATAGATTTTCCATTTCCCTAGCATTCATTATAAGGTTCTTCTTAACTCCTATCAACGGACAATTCTGTCCTCAACTATATATGTCCTCACTACGAAGATACGCTCAAGATACTCCAATAAACCTATAAATTACTGCACTTCTACAAACCTAAATCTTTTTTCTTTTGATTCTTCTTAAAAAATGATATACTTCTTCATATACTTATAGACAAATATGTCCATTAGTACATAGACGCTTACAAGAGGGGATGATTTAATTGAACTATTTGGGTACCATTATTCGCGATACTCGTTTATCAAAAGGGCTAACACAAAAAGAATTGTCCAAAGATCTATGTTCTATCAAACAACTTTCTCGGATTGAGAACAATGAGAACAGTCCTTCTGCTGTGTTACTTTCCGAGTTTTCCAGCCGTCTCGGCAATTCTATCGAAGCCTATATTAAATATTCAGATTGTCCTAATGGCTTTTTAGTAAAACACGAGCTTGACCATATTAATCAGGAATACTTAAAACATAACTATCAAGAAGTACTCCATCTTTTATCTACATCTATTAATCTTGATAAAACATCATCACATCATGCTATAAAAGAAAAACAATGGCTTATGGCTGCCATTGCAAACCATATTGATGTCCCTGAAACTATTGATACACAATATTTTTACAACGTATTACAGATTAAGGATGAAATCTGGTCGCTCTTTGAACGATTACTTGTTCCTATAGAATATAAACTCATTAATTCATTTGCAATATACTTGTTATATAAAGAGCATAAAAATGCTCTTGCTTTACGTATACTTAAAGAAGCTATCTCTAACTATGAACGTTATTATGATGAAATCATAGATTCATGTTATCCACGATTAGTTTACAACTTAACTTGGATGACTTATAACGAGCGCTATATAAAAGAAACTATTCCCCTAGCTGATAAAGGTATCAACCATTGCCTAAAGCATAACAACATCACCTATCTTGCGGATCTTAACCTGATGAAGGGTAAAGCCCTGTGGGATTTAGGGCGCGAAGAAAAAGGTAGTCTTTGTCTCAAAAACTACCTTGCTTTGCGTCATATTTATTATGAGGATCATTTGGATACATATAAGGATACCATTGATTTTATCGAGCGCCGATATGGTATTGTTTACTAATTAACTCTTCAACAAAGCCTCTAAGGTCGGCTTTAATCCATAGGTCTCGCACATCTTCTTATAGGCATCGGTCAGTCTCACATGGCTACCGTCTTCCCTATAATTGCCTTGCCATGATTCTTCTATAGAACGGTAAGCTCGAATCATGATGTTCTTCGGTGTATGACTCATGTCAATAAATTCCATAATCTGAACCTCATAGCCTACGGCCTTTAAGAGTTCGCCTCTTAGGCCGTCTGTCATCAAGGCAGACATGCGTTCTTCGATTAACCCATAACTTAGAACCGGTTCCATGACGGTTCCCTTTATTTGAATTTGACGATGAATTTCCTTATGGCAACAGGGCACAGCTAGAATAACCTTGGCATTCCACTTAACCGCCTTTTCTAGGGCATAGTCTGTCGCCAGATTACAGGCATGGAGACTGATAACCATATCAATCGGTCGGTCATAATCGAACATGGCAATATCTCCAACACGGAACTCAAGGCCTTCATACCCCAATTGGTCCTTTAAGATATTCAAGTCGGCAATAACTTTTTCCTTCAAGTCTAGGCCAATAATCGTTACGTTCCAGCCTTTCACCTTCACTAAGTAATAGTAGAGAGCAAAGGTTAAGTAGGACTTCCCGCAACCAAAGTCAATAATGGTCGGATTCTCTGTCTCTAGATGGGGAAGGCTGTCTTCGATAAATTCCAGATAACGATTGATTTGCTTGAATTTATCGTACCATTTATGGCGGACTTTCCCTGTCTGATCCATAATTCCAAGATGCACCATAAAGTCCACCTTCACACCATCTTGCAAGAGATGTTGTTTTTCTTTGTTATGACGAACAGCTTTTACCGGAGTTCCCTCTCCGGTTTTCTTAATCAATAGCTTTCCCTTTTTGGATATCTGCATGTGATAAGTCCCTTGCTCTGTCCATATCTGAGCTTGTTTATAGGCTTCTATAAGACTTTCTAAGCTCTCTTCTAACGCCGCTTCTACTATATTCTTATGAAAGGCTTGCTCCTCAGTAAAGGATTCAATTTGATAGTCCATGCCTTCATCTTCTATTTTTTGAAGGACAGATTTCTTATAGTCATAGGTTTTTTTCTTAGGATTACTAAAAATCACCTTGATTAATTGTTCTTCTACTAATTTCTCTAATCCGTTTTCCATTTTCTGTCCATCCTTTCATTGCCGCTTCATTTTTCTTTCCTATAATACGAATACGTATCCAACATGGTATGGCCATCACTTATCTAAAAGGGGATTCCTTGCCCTTTGCATAGCAAAAAAGGATAGAATCTCTCGATTCTATCCTCTAATATCTGTTGATTCTTATGCTTTATTAACGGAACCGAACATGTCCATTTTTTCTTTAACTGTATCTTTAATTGCTTGATAACCTGGAGCTAAGACTTTACGAGGGTCAAAACCTTTACCCACTTTGTCTTTGCCTTCTTCAAAGTATACACGAGTTGCCGCTGTGAATGTTAATTGGCATTCTGTGTTTACGTTGATTTTAGATACACCTAATGAAATCGCTTCTTGAACCATTTCACTTGGAATACCTGTACCACCATGAAGAACTAATGGCATTTCACCTGTTAACTCTTGGATTTTAGCCAATGTATCGAAGCTAAGTCCTTTCCAGTTTTCAGGGTATTTACCATGAATATTACCAATACCTGCTGCAAGCATTGTTACACCAAGGTCAGCAATTTTTTTACACTCATTAGGATCCGCAATTTCACCGGAACCGATAACGCCGTCTTCTTCACCACCGATTGAACCAACTTCTGCTTCTACAGAAAGGCCTTTTTCGCCGGCGATACGTACGATTTCTTTAGTTTTTTCGATATTTTCATCAATTGGGTAGTGAGAACCGTCGAACATTACAGATGAGAAACCTGCTTCGATAACTTTAAGTGCATGCTCATAGCTACCATGATCTAAGTGAAGAGCTACAGGAACAGTAATGTTCATAGATTTGATCATACCTGTTACCATACCTACAACTGTATCATAACCACCCATGTATTTGCCGGCGCCTTCAGATACCCCTAAAATAACCGGTGAGTTGTTTTCTTGAGCTGTTTCAAGAATCGCCTTTGTCCATTCCAAGTTGTTGATATTGAATTGTCCAACTGCATATTTACCTGCTTTTGCTTTTTCAAGCATGTCTTTTGCTGATACTAACATAATTTACCTCCGTCTTTCATATTCTTTATAACCACACCATCTATTACATACGTATAGGATTAAGGATTAAACCTCAACCATTCTTAATGTAACTGTCAAGGGCATTATACATGATAATTTCATATAATTCAACTCTTCTTGAAATTATGCCCTCTACCCATTATACTGTATATATCGATAGGAGGTCAACAAATGGAAACATATATTACATCAGGCACCTGTGCCAAAGAAATTCGATTTCAAATCGAAAATGATTGCATCAAAAACGTAGAGTTCGTGAAAGGCTGTCCCGGGAACTTAATTGGTATCACTCAATTAGTGAAAGACCAAAAGGTCGATGACGTTATTGAACGTTTATCCGGTATCCCTTGCGGTAATAAGGACACATCTTGTCCCGACCAACTTGCACAGGCGCTGATTGCTTACAAAACACAACAAACTGCATAATGTAGGAATCGCTTAACTTGCAGATTCCATCGATGACGCTGTGGATTCAATATAGGAATCCATGGCGTTTTCTACTGTCGGAAACGGTAGCCCGTAATGATTCAGAATAAATTCATGAAAATACTGAGGTGTGAAGTCATCTCCCATTTTCTCCATCATCATCTTTTTGAACTCTCCCATACGATATCCGCCATACATATAATGAATCATCTCTCCCGGATTGGCTATTAGACGATTAATCGTCGGTTCAAGGGCTTCTCCACCATATCCCATATCTTCAAAAGCTTTTTCCAGGTCTTCCAAAGCGAGTCCATGATAATGGAATTGTATATCCAAATATACCATTGCTGCATTGGCATAGACACTATTCAACTTCAAAAATTGTGCCATCGTAGGGTCTAAGTCCATATAGTCATAGGCTAATTCTTGACAATACTGTGCCCATCCTTCTTCATAGGTCAAATTTGATGCCATCTTACGTATTGCCGGTTGATCACTACGACTTACATAAGTAAAATAAAGGTGATGTCCCGGAACATTTTCATGCAGATAGAGAACAAAGGTATCTACCGTAACATTATCATAGGTATCTTGGGGAAGATACATATTCCCATAATCCTTGCCGTCAATGGTCACGGGAAAATAAAACCCTGCGGCCAAATAATCTTCCAAATAAGACGGTATAATATGTTCTGAAGCCAACTCGATGTTATAGTCATTAAATTGGTCCTTATACACTTCATCTACCTTATCATAGATATCTTCCATGGACGTATACTTGGGAAGGAGTGCATACAAATCTGTCTCTAGAATATCCGGATTGCTTGATATAAGGCTCGCAAATTCCATCTGAACATCGGTCATTTGCGTGAGTGCCCATTCTTCTAACTCACTTACTGTCATTTCACCATTTGTCTCTTGGTCTACTAATTGTTCGTAATAAGCTTGTCCATTCTCCCAATCACTCACTGAACCCGTTGCTTCACTAGTGTTTGCCAATAGTTCCACTTCGGTGTATAGGCGATCATATGCCGGGAAAATTTCATCTTGAATTAATGCCAACATCTGTGCTAGATACCCTTGTCTATCTTCCTCACTTAATCCGGTAACGCCATCCAATTGATCGATAAAGCCTTGATAAAGAAGAAATGTATCGGCTTGATCCATCATTCCGCTAATCTGCTCCAAAACTTTTTCATAGAGGCTTGCCGGAAGCATGTAACCCGCTTCCATTCGCTTTTGCTCATAGGCAATTGTCTCATCCAATAAACGGGGCAGTTTAGCCACACGCTCAAGATAAGCTTCTACTTCTACCTTATTATCCAGCTCTGTCTGCATCAAACTCAACGGTACCTGAACCTGTACACCGGACGATGGTTGTATGGCATTTTGCATTAGAACGTAGTCTGCCTGATTCATCGATATAGTCAACAGATACTCAAGCAATTCATAATTTTGCTGATTTTTGACGGATAGACTATCCTTATTAATTGCTTCTAGTGCTTTTAGACTCTCTTTTGCCTCTTCCTTTTGCTTCTCTGTTGATTCAACGGTCATATGATCGAGCTCACTCGCCAAATCCCCATATCCTTCTGCTTCTAAGTCACCATATGTAAACGTAGCTGTTAACGGTGAACTTCTGAGTGTCTCATCAGCCCATTCATCCATCAACGTTACAAAAGCATCCTCATCCGATTCTTTTTGCTGACAGGATATAAGTATCATGCATAAACCTAGAAATACAACTAGATTTTTGCCTTTTTTTATTTGCTTTTTCATTTTAATTCTCCCCAATTCATCATGTCAATTGATTCAAAAATGCTTCCACTGTCAGTTCCTCAGCCTTTACTTTTTCTTTGGAAATCCGTTCAATACGTCGTATCGACTCATTGGTGGATAGGATATAACCGATCCAGCGGTCCAAAGATTCTCCGATCCGTGTCACCATAGATTCTTCACTGTGACCATCTTCTAGTTCCCGCATCCAGTCATCGGATACTTTTTCTAAAGAATCTAGTGCCTTAAGGGATACCTGTCCGGAATCTTTCAGACTCTCATAGAAGCAATGGCTCTCCCAATGCACCCTAGCCATGACATCGGATAATGTCTCTTTGTCCAATTCCACATGCCATCCTTGAATAATACATTTAAGACGGTTCAACGAATAAACTAGCCCTGCACCCATTTTAACCAATGTATCTAGGGCAAAGACTTCCTGTTCATACAACCGTTCGTGTTCCAATAAGGTTTCTAATTCTTTCGCTTTTTCAGGATACACCTCCTGAATGTGTGCCAATAACTCTTTAGCGACACTTTCATAGGTTTTTTCGATCTCTTGTGCGCCCTTTATCTTCTCTTGTAAGTGGTTGATACGCTTTCGTACAGCCTCGAGGGCATTTCTTTGCTTCAGATAATGAATCTCTAGTTTCCTCTCCTCGCTAAGTTGTCCTGCAGCTACCTCTGACGTAATAACCTCTTCCATAAGATGATTCAGACTCTTATCGCCTAGTGTTTCAACGGTGATATCGGAATCCATCAACTTTTGTGTACATTTTTCCATCGTGGCTTCAAGAACTATCTCCCGACGATGAAGACGCTCAATTTGCTGTTTAAATGTTTCCATTCGGTGTCGTTGCATGTTTACAGTTTGAAATGTTTGAAATAATACATCCATATGGCAACCTCATTTCATTGTCATTACATTCCCTGCTCCGCAATCTTAGCCAACGGACTACGTTCCACCCGTTTTAGGGTAACATGTCCGGTTATATCATAAGGTTTCATCTTCTCTACTGTGTAGATTAAACCGTTTGATTTTGAATCCACATAGTGATTGTCAATCTGATTATCACTCGGGTCTCCAAGAAATACAAATTTGGAGTCCTTACCTGCTCGTGTTAACATAAGTTTGGCAATGTGCGGAGTAATTTCTTGTGCCTCATCAACAATAATTAAGCTCTTGGTAAACGTTCGACCTCGCATATAAGTAAACGTTTTGGTTTCTATCACACCTAGTTGACGATAATGTTCTATAAAATCATCTACTGTAAATGTTGGTTTTCCGTAATCACTCAATTCCTTTGCATCTTTAATATCCGACAGATTTTCAATCGCATCATAAAAGCTTCCCATCCATGGTCGCAATTTTTCTTTCTCATCTCCGGGCAAAAAGCCGATATCATTGCCTGCTGCAACAACCGGTCTGACAAAGACAATACGGCGATAACGATTGGTTTCGATAACATTCTGAAGTGCCGTTGCTGTTGCCAAAATAGTTTTACCTGATCCGGCTCCCCCGATAATCGTTGCAAAATGGATATCCGGGTTCATCAGCAATTCAAAAGCCATTTTCTGTTCCCTATTGATTGGGGCTAATCCCCAAGCCTTTTCTCCTGTATACTTGAGCGGGACAATCTTCTTCCCATCATATCGGGCCAGGACTTCGTGCCCTTGTTTATCACTACTTTTGATATGCAAAAATTCATTGGGATAGAGCCTTCCATCCCATTCTTCAGGCACTTCCAAACCTTCCCGATAGATTCGGTCAATCACTTCAGAAGGCATGGTATGTTCTTGATATCCTTTATATATATCATCCGACGTAATCTTGTCATTCTGATAATCTTCAACCTTAACCCCCATACTGCTGGCTTTGATACTCATATACAGGTCTTTGGTCACAAGAATAGTCGGGCAGTCACTTGATTCTTGAAGATTTTTGGTCACGGCAATAATGCGTGTATCATTCTTGCCGGTATCGACTCCATTAGGTAACGTTGAGGTATCCATATGGTTCAGTTCAACACGAAGTGTTCCGCCATTTTCCAAAGGAATCCCTGCACGGATATTTCCTTCTTTCATGATATGTTGCAATTTTTTTGCTACATTTCGTGCTGAAAAACCGACCAATCCCTCCCGTCGTTTTAGGTTGTCCAGTTCTTCAATAGCAACTATAGGTATTATGACATGGTTGTCAGAAAAACTGTTCATAAAATCAGGGTCATGAATCATTACATTCGTATCAATCACATAATTTTTTACCATAGGTCATACCTCCCGAATATCAGTGAATGCACATGTATCTATTCAGTTTTCAAGTCTTCCTTGTGTTACCTGTTTGCCTTTGGCGGATTGGCATAATGCTCATAACATACCGGAACATATTTTTCTAATCCACCTATATCAATAGGATTCCCACTATATTGTGGCTCCCCGTCGACCAGTTTCAGATTATGTGTCGCCTTACTATTGCAAAACCAACACACGGTTTTAATCTCTTCTAATTTATCTGCTAAGCCTAACAAACGTTCTGTGGCTTCAAACAATTCCAACGTATAGCTCACACGAAGCCCATAACAGATAACAGGTGTTTTATAGAGAAGTGTAATCTCTCGCAGCTGGTCAATATGTTCCCGCTTCATCATTTGTACTTCATCAACCAACACACAGTCAATTTTCTCATGGCGTTTTTGGTGCTCATGGTATACATCCAAGATATTGGTTGTATCACCAATGATTTCTGCTTCCATTTCAAAGCCGGCACGTGTTGCGATTTTCCCTTCGCTACGTGTATCAATTTCCGGAATCAGCAATAGAACACGTTTCCCTTGTGTTTGATAATTGTGTGCTGTTGCAATCAAGTTCAATGACTTTGCAGAAAATACTGTTCCATATTTAAAAAATAACTTTGCCATAGGTTACCTCTTTCTCAATTTATAAAGATATTACACTTTCATTATACTCCATATCCCTTAAAATTTCATTAGCTATTGATAAGATCCATCACTGCCTCTGCCGATATGGGACGACTGTACACATAACCTTGAATATAATCAATATTGGCCTCTTTCAAATAAGCTAGCTGGCTTGCCGTCTCTACACCTTCTGCCACAGCCTCTAGTTTTAATTTTTGAACCAAGTCAAGGATACTACCCACAATGGCATTATCCATCTCACTTTCATCCAGTCGGTCAATAAACCCTTTATCAATCTTTAGAACATCAAAAGGAATCCAGCGTAAGTACTCTAAAGAAGAATAACCCGTTCCAAAATCATCAATGGCTATCTTTATCCCGCAATCCCGTAATTTCTTCAATTCGATATAAGCTCGATCTGTTGACGTTGCCATCTTCGTCTCCGTCACTTCAATTTCCAAGAGTTCCGGAGGATACTCCACTTGGTTTACCGCTTGTATAACACGTGCTGCGAAGCCTTCCTTATCCAGTTGGGACAGGGATACATTCACAGAAAGCATCCATCCTTTTTTATATTCTATATTCCATATAACGGCTTCTTTTAAGGCTTCTCGTAATACCCAATCACCTAATTCATCCATGAGATTCATGCTCTCTGCTATAGGTAAAAATTCATCCGGTGACAACACCGCGTCCTCGGAAATCTTCCACCTTACAAGCGCTTCAAAACCTCGGATTTCCTCATTTTGAGCCTTATATTGCGGTTGATAGTGTATAAAAAGCTCATCATTATAAATCCCGTCTCTCAATTTAGACTCTAACTTGAATTTATGAACAATCTCATCCCTTACAGACGTGTTATAGAACTGGATGTGCCCTTTCTCTTCAGCCATTACCTTAGCCATGGCAATGGATGTATTCGATGAAATGGCTTGATAGGTTTTCCCATCTTTAGGATATAAGGCGACACTCATGCGATAATCTAAGTTATAGGCATTCATATTCACATCGTAATAGGTTTGATGATGTAGTATAAAATCAATCAAGTCCACTTGGTCTTTAAGTTTATACTCATCTGCCAGTTGACCGGTTAATATCAAATAGGAGTCATGACTAATTTTACCGATCCCATGTATAGATTCAAGTTCACTAATCTTATCCATCAGAATTTCATCAATAAGAAACTCGTCTTGTGGATCCATAAGCGTTTTTATTGCATCATAATTTACAATTTTTATTAATATACCTCCAAATTCCGTCATATGATGATGGGTCACTGCATTATCAAAAGCTTCCATCACCTCATATTTGGAATGCCATCTATTATGAGTGCTAGTAGGTATATCTTCATCGACTCTTTGTTCACTTTGTTCTTGATTATATATAATAAAACAAGCAATATTTTTGACCGCCAATATCGGATTATTACTTTCATCTTTTTCTTCATACTGCATAAAAAGAAACTCGTACATGCGGATTTCTTCATCTCTAGGAATACCAACCTTCATGGTATACGTTTTGTTTTCATTCACCGTATCTAGAATCTGATTCCAATACCGTTCAAAAGGAAGATTTTCCACATCCAAAAGATTCATTTTCCCCGCTTTGAATTCCTGCAACTCATTAACAGAAAACATGGCTTCTACCTTATCATTAATCCGCATAATATCGCCTCTCGGATTAATCAGCAACATTCCCATTGGAACTGAATCCAGAAGCTCTAACATTTGCTGAACTGCTTCATTTTTCTTAACATGTTTTTTATTGAAATCAAAAAGAACCAAAACAAAAGCTAAAACGACGTACAGCAAAAAATCCACACGAAAAACAGCCAGACTAAATATGTACTCTTTCTCCATCGTTAATACATAGAAAAGTTTAACGAGAGATAAGACAAGCATCAACATTCCTGAGATATTACGCATGGACATTTCATAATCTTCATAGAGAAGGTATATAAGCCCGGCAAAGAAAAATGCCATACTTTGTAACAAAACCATAGGTAAAATAGTAACATACATATCAAGACCTTGATAGATGCCATAAATGACCCATGTAAAGTTGAACATTTGAATTCCTATATAAAAACTATGTGGAATAATAAACAGATGTTGTGTATTGGCACTTAATATATAGAGTGACATATATAAACTTACCAGTAAAAAAATATAAAAGGCGTAGAACCCATATTTGGACGCAACACCACTATTTAATAACATAATGGCATAACCCACACCGGAGTACATCCATATTTTTGAATTTCCGAATTCTTCTCTTTCTTTTTCAAAGCTCGCCGAAAAATAGTATATGGCAATAATTGCAAAGACAATTAGCCCAAATCCTACATATAAAAAGGATAAGCTATCCATTGTGTACCTCCCTAGCAGTATAGTCTCATTCTACTTGATAACTACTATGAAGTCAAACAATGCGCTTATCCTTAAACACCGTATCGATTATCAAGATTGTCATCTTGAGCTTTGATTATTCCTTCTGCCAACAATTGTGTGAACACATCCACAACGTCTTCATCGTAAAAGATTCCTCGACACCGAAGAATTTCATCAAGGGCTTCTTGTTGTGTACGTCCCTTCTTATAAGAACGATTCGTTGTCATCGCATCAAAGCTGTCTACAACGGCTATAATTTTAGCTTCCAATCTAATCGCATCACCGGATAATCCATAGGGATAACCCGAACCGTCGATACGCTCATGATGCTGAGCGATGATGGTGTGAATATCCAAGAAATCAATCTCCTTAGACATTTCACTCCCAATTGTAGGATGTTTTTTTATTTCCTCATATTCTTCATCTGTAAGTCGAGATGGTTTCAGTAATATATAATCGGGAATTTCGATTTTACCGACATCATGGTAAAGAGCGGCATAGGCTAGTTTTACCACATTATCTTTATTAATTCCTAACCTATGCCCTACCATGAGTGCCATGTTCATCACACGTTTACAATGGTTATATGTATATTCATCCTTCTCTTGTATCTTCTTCAATACGCTATTAAGTTTACGTGCTTGCTCATCAGCCATCATATAGAAGTTCCCGTTGTTAATATACATGAGTACCGTTTCCTCTTGTGTCACAAAATGGACATTATCCTCCAGTTCATTAACATAGAAATAATCTCCTACACCTAAACTAATATTTAGTTCCGGAAAATGAATACATCCTTCCAATATGTAAAAAAACTCAAAGTAGTCTAACTTTTCAACAGGAAATACATATACGTCAATTCCCGGATTAATTACTTGCTTCAGTACTTCAATGTCTGCAACTTTAGCGAGTAATTGTAATCTACTCCCACCTTGTTCTACTATATGAACTTTTTCATTTTTGTTACTATAGTAAAAACCATTCATCATATGACCCTTTATATAAAATATTCTACCATCCAACAATTAATGGATCGACCATAACACTACGTCCATCAATCATAACTTCCACTAATACACAAATAACGTCATAGCCCAACTCTTCTGCTTCTGCTTTACATTCAGCAGCAATTGTATTGGTTGTATCTAATAAGTCATCAACAATAGCATCGATTGCTTCTTCTTTTTCATCCAACGTCAAGTCACCATTTTCATACTCTGCAATGACTTCTTCAGATTCTTCAACCGCTTCATCAATGTACTCTTGAATGTCATTATTTGCTTCATTAACAGCTACATACACTTGTTCTAGTTCTTCAGATACTTCCGCATTGGCCACCACACCAAAACTCATCATAAATACAATGACCAACATAAGACTTGCAATTTTCTTCATAACTTGCTCCTTTTCTTCCTCCATATAATTAAGAGAATATGCTGAGAAACAAACTATTGAATCGACTGTACGCATCACTCAAGCTCATCTTGCTAAACGATTGCTTACATCCTACAAGTCTTGGCGGGGAATTGTCCTCCTTTAGTATTCTAAGCTTATTACTTTCTAATCTCTATACTAAAAAAATCCCTTCGTCCATAGTGAACAAAGAGATCACCCATCTAATGTCACTTACAACTTGGCAACCCAGCCGCCCTAGATACTTCCTTAGACCTGTGGTTTTGCGTCTCAATCTTTCAATTGATTTGCTATTCCTCTCATGCATGATTCATCTGCACGTGTCATTATATCAGAATTGTAAAGGCTGAACAATAGTAAATCGGCAAAAAATGTAAGCTTTACTTACTTTTCAAAAAAACTTAAACGATAGGACATGATTCATTCATCAATGACATGACTTATTCATGGCTTTGATGAAATAGTAGACGATTATGAATCACATCCATAATCACGTCATAGCCCTTTGCTAAAGGTATCAATTGGTCTTGTAGTCTATAAAATTCCTCCCACGTAAGATCTTCCACAATATAAAGCAGACGTGTAATGAGTATACTTGATAGAGCAATTGTACGCGTAATTCCATCATCACGAGTACTACATAGAGAACCGATTGCCTCCGAATAATCGGATAACAGCCTTGTTCTCTCCGGTTCTGCTAAAAATGGGGTAGTCAAAATACGTTGACTCAATATATAGCGTAGAGCCAGAACTTTCATAGATATAGATAAAGAAGAAAAGGCATACTTGGCATCACTCAAATCATCCAGCAAGACTGGCATCACCTGCTCCTCTTCCTGTCTGGTCATCTGATAGCGAAGAAATGATTCATCACAAAAAAAGATGCCGTTAATATCCTCATCATAATTTGCATTGTTAATACGCGTATGATTATTCATGTTATGATCTCCTCAACTGTATGAATCGTCTCGTTACGACCTAACTCAGTTATATGGAGAATAACTCACATAATAAATGCTTATCCCTACGATACCATTTACCCCAATTTACACTTACATGTATTATGGCACATGCACTCAAGTCTTGCAAGGGGTGCCATCTACCTACTTTTATTTTCGTCAATATGAATGAGGGCCAGTTGATGCAACGCCCTTGAACAAGCCGTATAGATGAGCTTTTTCTCTCGGCTCTCTTCATAATTGAATTGCTCATCCGTTACAACGATGACACCATCAAATTCCAATCCCTTTGCCAAGAAACTTGGAATCACAATATGCCCTTTTTCATACTTTTGATCTTCATCATCAACCAGTCCTATGGGTTCGTCAACAACAGATAGCAACTGCTCATGCCATAACCTAGCATGTGCCTTTGTCTTGGCAATGACTGCAATCGATTGGCATCCTTTTCCACCAAAGTCAAGGATTTTATTAGCAACTGCCATGGGTCCGTCTTCTTTCGCTATAACATCCGTTGTCGGTTCATCACCATCCCGAAGTATATTCTCATCCGGATGTTCCAGTCCTAACAATTGATTACAAAAATCCGATATTTGCTTCGTTGAACGGTATGTCTTCGACAAATGAATATATTGAGGATTCTCTCCTAAAAATACCTCCAATTGGCCGTTAACCTGTGATGCCAGATAAGGATGTATCCCTTGATTCGGATCTCCTAGCAATGTATATCTACAATGCCCGAAAATTAATTGAATGATTTTGTAGTGGAGATATGTATAATCTTGGGCTTCATCAATCACAAGGTGCTTAATTTTACTCACTTCCTTAATGGTATCCAAACGCCCCTTCATATAAAGCATACAAAGTGCATCTTCATAACTCAAATGTCCGTTTTGAATCGTTTCAAGCCCTTGTGTCTTTAGAAAATTATTATATAACTCCAACAAGTCCAAGGATGTCATGCGGCGTATATCACGATAAATCGGTTTGAATATCCGTTTTACATACTTCCGAGTTTTGTGGTCCATATCCGCTTTTGTATAATAGGTATCACTCTTAATTAATTGTTGTTCATATTGATATGCCAGTGCTTTTTTTGCTTGTGTTACCTTTTCCATTGCTCGGTTACGTACTTGAAGCAAACGGCTGGAACATTTAATAATCCCTATACAGTCCAGATAGGCCTCTAAAATGTCTGCCTTTGTCAACACACACTGATCCAGCACATAAACATCCCAGAATAAATCATCCCGCTGTTCTACATGAGAAATGTAGTCTTCAAAATTCTTCAAAAACGCTTCGGATGTTTTTTTCTGCAATATACAAACACGCTTATCATAGTTCTGTCGCTCTTTCTCTGAGGTTAAAGCATCCTTAGAAAGCAGGAACTCCATTTGTTCAAAATAACTCTCAATAGATGTCCATCGCGTCTTCAAAATATCATGATCATTTTCTTGTATAAAATTCTCCTGGTCCATATCTTCGGCTACTTCATGAACCCCGAGATGCCGTGTCATATAATCCCCGAAGGTAATTGACTCCACCTCTTGTTCACCTAGTTCCGGTAACACATGGGAAATATAGTCCGCAAAGATATCATTCGGTGTAAAAATCAAGATATCTGTAGGCAGTATTTTTTCACGGTTACGATATAGCAAATAAGCTATTCGATGCAAGGCAATGGATGTCTTTCCGCTTCCTGCCGACCCCCGGACAATAAGCACATCAGCTTCTTCATCACGAATAACCTGATTTTGCTCTTTTTGAATGGTTGTAATAATCGTCTTCATCTTATCATCTGCACTTTTTGCCAAGGTTTCTTTGAGCATCTCGTCCATGATATTCATATTAGAATCAAACATGTAGTGTATCGTATCTTCCTTAATTTTGAAGTGTCTTTTACCCAGCAATTCCCCTTCAATATCACCTGCCGGCGCCTTATATGTTACCGGTCCCTTTTCATAATCATAAAAAATGCTGCAAATAGGCGCACGCCAATCATAGATGAGATAGTCAAAACCACCTTCCTCTACTAAAGAGGCCGGTCCTATATAGATAGCTTCCTCTTCTTCCTGTTCTTCTTTGAAAACGATTTTAGCAAAATAAGCGGATTGATAAAGACGCTTTAATTGCATCGCCCGTTGTTTCTGATAATCCATTGCATTCTCAACATTTTGTCCCATGGTCTGATACTGATGTAATACAGCAGCACCCTCTAAGTCTACCATTGATTCCGTCTCAAATTTAAATTCAGACAACATGGATTTATTGATTTCTTTTAAAGAGGCTCGATGTTCTCTAGTTTTTTCCACACATGCTTCATAATTTTCTTGAATTTGTTTAACGACACGATTCAATCGTTCCTGCTCTTCTTGCTGTATTTTGCTGTTAACCTCCATGAAGGCCTCCTTCTATCTATTATATCTTAGCCCCCAGTACATAAGCTATAATCGCAATTCCTTCCCGAACATATTGGTTCGGGGCAATTAATGGGTACCCGACAGCACCAATCCCATCCATGGGTCTTCCAAGTTTATCGGCTATCATTCGTCCTCGACGTATGTGATAACGGGAACTAACGATACTACACTTAGGTTCCTGCCCTTGTTCAATGGATTGATCCACCAACGCCAAGGAAAAGGCTATATTTTCCACTGTTGTCGTGGACGCTTCTTCCTTTATTAATCGATCTTTTTCTATTCCCGCTGCTACTAGATATCGTGCCATTGCTTCAGCTTCAGTGATATCTTCTCCGGGTCCTTGTCCTCCCGACAACACTGCTTTTGTCTTGGGATGTAACTTCAAATACTGTTCCGCCTTCTTAACACGTTCTGTCAATGTTATTGTCATGCGCTCACCTTTAACAGAAGCACCAAGCACTATCAAATAATCATAGGGGCTTTCCTTTTCATGTGTCGGAGCACTATAGATCCACACCATAAGAAAGGTAAACGCCAGTATACCACAAATGAAAAGAAGACGGAACCATCCATGATGGTTCCAAAATGTAAAGCCTCTATGTGTTCCCAAACTACCAAAAAAGAGACCTGCAAGTATCCATAATGCAGGCATCAATTTACCTCCAAAGCCGGCCCCAAACAAGAGAACTCCATAACCGGATATTATTACTGATAGACCGAAAAACAGAATCTTCATTTTAAACCTCTCCTGACTTTTCCCCATTCATAATAACATAAGCCTTGAACAAGTCCCCATCCATCTCTATAGAAAGTTGCCCGTCTTGAATCTGCATCAAACTTTCCACTATAGATAAGCCTAGTCCTGACCCTTCTGTCGTTCGTGCCACCTCTCCTCGAACAAATCGCTCTGTCAACTGTTTTACATCCACCTCTAAAGGGTGATTGGAGATATTCTTCAAACAAATGACCTGCTCATTTGTCGCTTCGATATAATCAAACTGAATATACACGCGTGTCTGTTCAAGTCCATACTTGGCAATGTTCGATAGTAGGTTATCAAAGACACGTACCATGTGATTCACGTCTACCCGAACCGTCACCGGGTCTGTAGGCATCTTCTGATAAACCACTTCAAGACCTCTTTCTTCAAAATCGACTTCTTTCTCACCGACACATTGCAAAATCAGCTGCTTAATATCCAACGTTTGTAAATCGACTTCCAAACTTCCGCTAGAAGCCTTACTTGCTGCAACTAAATCTTCAATCAGATGCTTCAATCGCTGACTCTTTGTCTCCAAAACAGAAATATATTCTTCCGTCTTATCCTCATCCCCATTACCATTATGCATCGTTTTCTTAAGCAAATCGATATAGGTGACAATTGATGTTAGCGGATTCTTCAGATCATGAGACACATTCGTAATTAATTCCGTCTTTAACTTTTCTCCTTTGATCGCTTCATCAAGAGCCACTTGCAATCCGTTCTGGAGCTGATTCAAGTCATAGCCAAAACGACGAAAGAGACCGTCATAACGACTTGTATCAATCTCATACTCCGTTTGTCCGGCAGCTCGATAATGGGTCGCTTTTATAAGACTGTGTAGCTGGTCCCATTGTTTTACCACATAACCG
Organism: Vallitaleaceae bacterium; assembly: GCA_965140555.1. Lineage (GTDB taxonomy): Bacteria > Bacillota > Clostridia > Lachnospirales > Vallitaleaceae > UBA1351. The sequence continues at coordinate 1,741,894 of OZ223259.1, forward strand.
GCTATCAACAGGTTAAAGAGTAGCAAACCCAAAAGAATTATAAACGTAAGCTGATTCATTAATTCCCATGCAATCAATACTGTAATACAATTTACCAATACATAAAAGGCCATTAGCACAACAATTCTTAATTTCATAAAACCACCACCTCTGTTGATGGCGAAAATATTTCGAATAAGCTCTAACATTCTTGTAATAAGCATGTTTTTGAATAATCTCTTTGTTTTGACTAAACGTACAAAGGATGCATAGACAACATAAAACAGCCCAAAAAGAACCATAAATACTCCACTGAGATAATAGGTCTCATCAATACTCATTTGACTTACATTCTGTGTCATATATAGAACGACAAAGGATATCATCATCCAAAAAATTGTTTGTATCTCTAATGGGATACGGTCATAGAACATTTCTTTGACTTCAGCATCCGGTCCCTTCTTTCCTAAGACCGTACTTAGAATAACCAACATACTCACAAATACTATAAAGCTCAACGCAATACCTTGGAAATAATCGTCCTTCATATTACTGTAATGAATAAAGTTTTCATAGTCACTGCCAAAGGTCATATCTTCATGAATTTCATCAAAATCTACCGCCGTATAAAGATACCAATTTTGATTATTCAATAATTTGATGACATCCAAACCGGATACGGTAACACCATTGTATCCATTGGAAAAAAAGAAATCTTGATATACAGAAATTTGACTGTTCATTTGGCTATTGACCGGGAAATACACGCCTGTTTCTCCCCATTGTATAACCGTTTTAAGGTTTTCAATGTATTCAATAGGTGCCGGTTCATTTACATTCGTAATCACACGATGTGTGTCTTGATTAACCAAAACATACTTAAATGACGGCGCACGAAGTAAATTTTCATTGATGCGACGTAATCGTTCTAAGTTATTGGTTCGTGTATACTCGTCCTCTTCTTCTTTGATGGTCTTCTCATCAATTAGATAGAGTTCCTTTTCCACCACATTGTGACTCAATCGTGTATAATTCTCTTGGAATGCACTTGTTTCATAGAAGTTATCCTTGAACACAACCTCTTCTTGCTCAAAGGTTACCGATAACATATATAAAAAATAGCCTAAAGCAAACACCATACATAAATAGTATAGTGTCTTTAGGAATAAATTATACGGAATATTTCTCAATTTTGTAGCCAATGCCCCACACCACCTTTAGATATTTGGGTTCCTTCGGATTAATTTCTAATTTTTCACGAATTCGACGAATATGTACGGCTACGGTATTTTCAGCACCAATTGCCTCTTCGCCCCATACCCTTTCATAAATTTCTTGAATAGAAAAAACACGTCCGGGGTGTTGGATCAATAAATGAATAAGCTTATACTCTGTCGGTGTAACAGATACCAATTCGCCATCCACATGAACTTCTTTGGTATCCGTATTCAAACTGAGACCTCCCGAAATTAGAACACTCGAATTCGTCTCCATGCTTCCAAGATCTGTATATCGGCGCAATTGAGACTTGACTCTCGCAATAAGCTCCAAGGGATTAAACGGTTTGGTAATATAATCATCTGCACCAAAATTAAGACCGACAATCTTATCTATGTCCTCTGATTTTGCAGAGACCAAAATAATAGGAATATTATGCTTTTCACGTATTTTTTCGGTCGTTTTTATTCCGTCCATATAAGGCATCATCACGTCCATCAAAATCAGATGAACGGTTTCCTCCTCAAGGAGCTGCATTGCCTGTTTGCCATCAAATGCTCGAATCGGCTGAAACCCTTCCATCTTCAAATAGGTTGCTATTGCTTCCACAATATCCTTGTCATCATCGCATACCAATATATTGTACATGGCTTCTCCTTCTCTTCGGTTGTGCACTTTCCTATACTTGAATACAGTGTATCACAAAAAAGGGACGACCTTTAAACAGATTTCTTACAATTTAATAACAGAAGTAAACGCCATCCACAACTTTATAGATGGACTTCCCTTTAAACGGTCGTGTGTTGAAGTACAAACATGTGCCCACTGAATTTTCTCCTCGCAACACCTTCTTGACAGCACGTACACTATTAACATTCGGTACTGTCGTTGTGAATGAAGCTTTATGAGCCGGTGGAAACTGCACGGTCCCTTTTGTATCATAAATCGTATTATAGACTGAATTATCAAAGGTTTTAGATTTGACTCGGTTCATTACAACGCTGGCAACACCATGCATTGCTTCATACGATTCTCCACCGGCCTCTTTCATTACCAATCGACTAAATACTTGAACTTCATTATATGTATAACTTCTTTGTCCCAAATAGTCTGTATTCACAGCATTTGGACTTCTTAAAACAACCATGTAGAAAGTTTTGTCCCAATGAATACTTACACCAAGTTTTTCAGCAATAAAACGCATAGGTACCCATGTGACACCATCTTGAATGACTGTCGGTCCGGGCATATTTAATATCTCACCGTTCCATAATATATCCTTGCGGTTAATCGGAAAGAAAGCTTCCAACTCCGCACCTTTAGCTTCAGCACGATACCGTTCACTGTTAAACGTTACATCGCCTGCGTTCAACGCACCAAGAAGCGCTTTGAGTGATACATAAATGTCACCATCATGCATCCTAACATCAGATGCCAAAAACTTATCATTAATAACAACATCAATCGGCATATCCGATTTACTTCCTGCTTCTGTCAAAACAACTTGGTCTTCCTTCGTTACTTCAATACCACAAAAAGGGTCTTCGCTGATGCTACTTTCCTCCGCAGCAACTGATACTGCGGAAATCGCTACATACGCACATACCATCAATAATGTTAATAATTTTTTCATTGTTTTACCTTTCCTTTCACTCGACGCCTTTTATATCCACAACGACTACTTCCGGTGGATTGAATACTCGCGGCAAATACCATACTCGGGATAAGCCACGGCTCACTATCAGCGTTTTATCTCCATCTGAATACTGTCCACCTGCTAATTTAGGAAACAGCCCCTGATTTGGAGAATATAATCCATTCAGAATACCCGGAATTCTCAATTGGCCGCCATGGGCATGACCCGAGAATACAACATCCGCATTTTCTTTTTGATAGATTTCCCATTGTTCAGGGCGATGGGCTAGAAGAAGGGTGAATCTTTCTGCCTCTTCCGGCAAATCTAATACTTCTAACTGTTGTTGGGTTGCCTCTCTTTCACGAAGAGAACGTATGGAAAAGGGATCTTTAATCCCTGCTATACACAATGTCTGTCCACGAATTTCCAATGTCTCATAACGATTCAAGACCATATGAACACCCATGTCTTCCATTTCTTTTAACAATTGCTTCAAAAGCGGTTGGGCATATTCATGATTTCCGGTTGTATAATATACCGGATAACGCTCCACCAATTTTTGAAACAACACCATTGCGCCTTTATAGTGGCGCACATCGTCAATCATATCACCGGTCATTAATATCACATCCGGATGCGCATCATCAATTCGTTTCATCAACCGTTCTTGATTATCGCCATACAATGTACTATGTAAATCACTTAGCTGAACCACACGAATGGACGTATCGACTTCTAATTTATCCGTCTCTATCACATAATTACGCGTTATCGGTTCACTCCATAACGCCATAATCATGAATCCAACAAGGAGCACAATTCCAATCATACGCTTCCCTCTTTTCTTCGTCCAAATCCCTCGTCTCAAGCCACCACCCCCACTCAATCGTTATATTATAGCATTAAGAGTAGAAGTTCGCAAAGTCTAGTTGAATTTTGCAGAACAGCGAAGTTTGGGTGCTTCTACCGAACTTTGCTTTTCTGTGAATATGAAACTTCTTTGGGCTCTTCTACTCCATAAGAGTAGAAGTTCGCAAAGTCTAGTTGAATTTTGCAGAACAGCGAAGTTTGGGTGCTTCTACCGAACTTTGCTTTTCTGTGAATATGAAACTTCTTTGGGCTCTTCTACTCCATAAGAGTAGAAGTTCGCAAAGTCTAGTTGAATTTTGCAGAACAGCGAAGTTTGGGTGCTTCTACCGAACTTTGCTTTTCTGTGAATATGAAACTTCTTTGGGCTCTTCTACTCCATAAGAGTAGAAGTTCGCAAAGTCTAGTTGAATTTTGCAGAACAGCGAAGTTTGGATGCTTCTACCGAACTTTGCTTTTCTGTGAATATGAAACTTCTTTGGGCTCTTCTACTCCATAAGAGTAGAAGTTCGCAAAGTCTAGTTGAATTTTGCAGAACAGCGAAGTTTGGATGCTTCTACCGAACTTTGCTTTTCTGTGAATATGAAACTTCTTTGGGCTCTTCTACTCCATAAGAGTAGAAGTTCGCAAAGTCTAGTTGAATTTTGCAGAACAGCGAAGTTTGGATGCTTCTACCGAACTTTGCTTTTCTGTGAATATGAAACTTCTTTGGGCGCTTCTACTCCATAAGAGTAGAAGTTCGCAAAGTCTAGTTGAATTTTGCAGAAAAACGAAGTTTGGGTGCTTCTACCGAACTTTGCTTTTCTGTGAATATGAAACTTCTTTGGGCTCTTCTACTCCGTAAGAGTAGAAGTTCGCAAAGTCTAGTTGAATTTTACAGAAAAACGAAGTTTGGATGCTTCTACCGAACTTTGCTTTTCTGTGAATAGTGGTGCATTATCTATTCCGATAACCCACCACCTTCAGATTGTGCAACCACATATTTAGTTTATCGTATCTTCTTTTCTATAGAAAATCAACCCGGCAAAAAGAACCACCACAGATATCAGTAAGTAGAATCCGATACTGTCATTTGTAATTCCACCATACAGAATAACACTCGCACCCATAAAGGCCAACAAGGGTTTAACAAAACGGGATACAATACTTAAATCTTTAAATTTCACAACATAATTAACATATAATAATATATAAATCCCATATACCAATACAATAGGAATTTCATCCAATCCGATATAACGTCCGAAAACATTGCCCAAACTACAATACCAGATGGCTAAATAAATGAGCGAAACAAAACAGGATACTGCCGCTGCCTTTATAGGCATCTGCGTTTTTTTATTCAACTGGCTCAATTGTTCTGGTGCCGGTCCTTGGTTTCGAATAGCCAACGAATAGGGCATCCGAATATTTGCAAGTACCAATCCATTCAATGTCCCCAAACATGAAATAACTACAAATCCGGTTAATATCGTCGCTGCCACAGAACCAAATAGTTGCGCTGCCACAATAGAAACGGCCGAATCTCCTTCTGAAATAATCGTTTCTGTCGGCAAAACTCCGGCAATTCCTAAGAAATAGGCTACATATACAACAAAAATAACCAAGGTACCAATAATTAATGCTCTCGGCAAATTTCTCTTTGAATCTTTAATCTCGCTGTTAATCGTTATGGCGACAATCCACCCTTCGTAAGCAAAGGCCGTCGATACAACTGCTTTGGATAATGTGCCGCTTCCATTTCCCAATACTGATGATGCTTGATTAAGATTTTCCATAGTCACGCCATTGATTAGACCATAGATAATTCCGACAACAGCCACACTAATGAGCGGGATAAGCTTTATGACCGTTGTTGTTACTTGCAAATCTCCGGATAATTTTGGTGCAACCGCATTCAATGCATATAGTCCACATAGATAAACCGTTGCTAATCCCCACTTAATAGGTGATTCAATCAACTCTCCATGCCCGATGAGGGCTAATGTGTAATTTGCTGATACAAAAGCCAAAATCGCTGTTAATGGTGAAAAATACAAAACCCAGTTAAACCACCCCACGAGATAACCGGCTCGCTTTCCATAAGCATCTTCCATATAATCCACAAGTCCATTTGATTTTTCAATGCGCTGTGCGTATTCCGCAAATACCAATGCACCAAAAATCATGGATACTGCCCCGATACACCATGCCAACAAAGCTAAAAGCAAGTTTCCATCGGATGCTGTTAATACATCATCCGCTTTGAAAAACACCCCAGACCCGATAACAACACCCACAATCATGGCTATCGCTGTCGGCAACCCATACTTCTCTTTTAATTTTTCCATAAGATTCCTCCACAAATTTTATGCCTATCATGCTATACTAGAAATGACGTTATCCTAGTGTACTGACACGCTCATAAATAGAAGCATATGAACATGTCAGTACACTAGTAACATATAGCCCATAAATCAAGACGCCCTATACTACAACACAATAAAGCGATTATACGTCAAATTAATAATAACTTCAATAGGATTGGTGAAAGCATGCATGTTTTATTTATTGAACCTTTTTACGCCGGCTCCCATAAAAGCTGGCTTGATCAACTGACCCACTTCTCAACGCATACCATTCATAAGATTACTCATCCTGGGCGTTTCTGGAAATGGAGAATGTATGGCAGTGCTTATACTTTAGCAACCAAGGCACTACAAATGCTCCAAAATGCAACTGATAGAGGCCAACCTTATGACATGATTATTTCAAGTGATATGATGGATGTCGCTGCCTTCATTGCTTTTCTACGTCCCTATACAACAAAGCATTCTCTGCCCATCGGCATCTACTTCCACGAAAATCAATGGGCTTATCCATGGCAGGCATCTAGCGATGACAAAACGTTAGGTCGCGATGTCCATTATGGCATAATGAACTATAACAGTGCCCTTGCTGCAGATTTTCTCCTTTTTAATTCTACCTATAATCAAGAGACATTTATCAACGGATGCAAGGAAGTTCTCTCAAAAATGCCTGACTGTCATCATCATAATACTTTAACCCTTTTACAACGTAAAAGCCATATACTCCCTATAGGCATTCTCCCAAAGGTCCCTACCGATACCTTGAATCTAGACACCGATATCCCTATTATCCTATGGAATCATCGCATGGAACACGATAAAAATCCTACGGCATTCCTTAATTGCCTCATTCGCATTGCCGCAGACTGGGAAAAATCAAACGTTCCTTTCCATCTAGTCCTTATCGGCGAATCGAATGAGAAAGCGCGCAAAAAATACGCTGACTTGATTAATCAACTGACTCCTTATATTATAAAGGAAGGCTACTGTAGTCCTGAGGAATACTGCTACTGGTTAGAACGCTCTACGATACTCCCTGTAACATCTCTACATGATTTCTTCGGTATTAGCATAATGGAAGCCGTTCTCTACGGCACTTATCCCCTACTTCCTAGGCGCCTTACCTATCCGGAGTTATATCATTACCACACTTATCCGGAACTTTTCTATGAAAACACGGCAGATGCCCTATACGAACGCCTCTTAGAACTACTTATCCACAGCCACAACCATTCTCTTGCCGATTATTCACATATCGCTAAGCCTTATGTGTGGCCATCTTTAATCTCAACGTACGATACCTTGTTCACTCAACTTGCTTCTTCTTAATATATAAAAGGCAGTGCCGGCAACAATATTGCCGGCACTGCCTTTTTAGTGTGATTATCTTTAGAATAATAAAGGGTTACTTATTATAAACCGAAGTATGCATCTGCATTGTTGTAACAGATATCTTCAACAATTTGACCTAACATTGCCATATCATGAGGATATTGACCTGTAACCACTAAGTCACCTAGGAAGTTGCAAAGAATACGACGGAAATATTCATGACGTGTATAAGATAAGAAACTTCTTGAATCTGTTAACATTCCGACAAAAGCGCTAAGCAAGCCAAGATTTGCTAATGTTTTGAGTTGAGTTTCCATACCGTCTTTTTGGTCTAAGAACCACCATCCTGAACCGAATTGAATTTTACCACGTGTTCCGCCACCTTGGAAATTACCGATCATTGTTGCAAGAACATGGTTATCTTTTGGGTTCAAGTTGTATAGAATTGTTTTTGGTAACTCATCTGTTGAATCCAAGTCATTAAGCAAACGGGATAATTGAGGTGCCATTGTTTGATCATGAATAGAATCATAACCGGTATCCGCTCCTAACATAGCGTACATACGACGGTTGTTGTTCCGTAATGCACCAATATGAATTTGCATTGCCCATCCACGTTTTGCATATTGACGACCAAGGAAGTTAATAATAACACCCTTGTAGATTGCTACTTCATCCGGTGTTAAGATATCGCCTACTAAACCTTTTTTGAAGATTTGATTCGCTGCTGTAAGATCAATCTCATTCTCTGCATTATATGGAGATTGATAATCCACTGTATCTAGTGCATGGTCCGATAGACGGCACCCTACTTCATGGAAGTAGTCAATACGTTCTTCTAAGGCTTTCATTAATTTTTCTACAGAATCAATCGTATAGCCGACAACACTTTGTAAGCGTTCTACCCAAGGAATAAACGTCTCAACATCAATGTTAAAACTCTTGTCCGGTCTAAAGGTTGGGCATACAGATGTCTCAAACGATGTATCCTTTGCAATTGCCTTATGGTGTTCTAAATCATCACAAGGATCATCTGTCGTACAAATGACTGTTACATTGGAACGTTTAATCAAACCACGAGCACTATATCCGTCTTGTTGTAATAATTCATTACACTTATCATAGATTTCTTTTGCTGTATCTTCGTTCAATAATGTATCGATACCAAAATAACGTTGTAATTCAAGATGTGTCCAGTGGTACATCGGATTTCCTACAGCGTAAGGGACTGTCTTAGCAAAAGCCAAGAATTTTTCATAATCGGGTTGGTCCCCTGTAATAAAATCTTCTGTAAAGCCCATAGAACGCATAAGACGCCACTTGTAATGATCGCCACCAAGCCAAACTTCTGTGATGTTCTTGTATCGTTTATCATTTGCAATCTCTTCAGGATTTAAGTGACAGTGATAATCAATAATCGGCATTTTTTTTGCATGATTATGATATAGTTCAACAGCTACGTCATTTTGTAAAATAAAATTCTCGTCCAAAAATTTTTTCATTTTCTCTCTCCTATAATCGTGATGCAATCAGAGCATCCCAAAGGGACCCTCTGATCTAGCTTTCGTTTTATTCATCTTATGATTAGGTCGACAAAAGCATATAGTTGAACTTTCATATACAATATATTGTTACGAACGCATCTACGTAATCTATATATTATATATGAATTTAGTGAAACTTGCTTTTTCGCCCTAATCACCTTATAAAGTAACCCCGGATTTAAATATTGCAATTTCCCGGTAGTTGTTTTGCTCTTGGCGGGTATAGTCTCCATTTGCTTTAGCAATGACCATATCAATAAATTCATCAAGTAATTCATCCATTGTTGCACCATCGACCAAACGCCCTGCATTGAAATCAATCCAGTTTGTTTTCTTCTCTGCGAGAGGACTATTGGTTGCTATCTTCATTGTTGGAATGAATCCACCAAAAGGTGTTCCACGTCCGGTTGTAAAAAGAACCATTTGACACCCGCACATTCCCAACGCTGTCGTTGCTACGGCATCATTGCCCGGTGCACTTAACAAGTTCAGACCATGCGTCTTAATACGATCGGTATGTTTTAGTACATCAACCACTTGACTATGACCGGCTTTTTGAGTACACCCAAGGGATTTATCCTCTAATGTTGATATACCACCATTCTTGTTCCCCGGGGAGGGATTTTCATAAATCACTTGATCATGGCGTTTGTAGTAATTCTTAAAGTCATTCACCAATTCAACAGTCTTCTCAAAGGTTTCTTGATCTTTACAACGGTTCATCAAAATAGTTTCTGCACCAAACATCTCGGGTACTTCTGTCAGCACCGTTGTTCCACCATTACTTATCAAGTAATCGGAAAAACGGCCCAGTAACGGATTCGCTGTAATACCACTTAATCCGTCGGATCCACCACATTCTAAACCGATACGAAGTACCGATAGGGGTTGTTCTTCCCGTTTATCTTGCAGCATTTGGTCATATAATTCTTGCAAAATCTCCACGCCTGCAGCAATTTCATCCTCAACCTCTTGACTGACTAAGAATTTGACGCGTTCCTTATCATAATCACCGAGAGTGCGTTCAAAGGCATCGATTTGATTATTCTCACAACCAAGTCCGATCACTAGAACACCACCGGCATTCGGATGCTTCACAATATTTTGCAATGTTTTACGTGTGTTCACATGATCATCGCCCATTTGGGAACAACCATAATTATGGCCGAAAGAATAGATTCCGTCAACTTCAGGTATTGTTTTAAGTCGAATGCCTTCATCTAAGAGACGCTCTTTGAACACATTGATGATTTGATTACTGACACCGTTGACACAGCCTACTGTCGGAATAACCCACAGCTCATTCCGTATACCGATTTCTCCATTTTTGCGAACATAGACATTGACTTTTCTGTCTTCAATCTTCTTGACGAACGTTTCTTCCTCCGGATTATAGGTATACTCGATGACATCACTCAAGGTTGTTTTGATATTATGTACATGCACATGTTGTCCTTTTTGAATGTCTTTCGTTGCAAAACCGATAGGCATACCGTATTTAATCACCGGCTCACCTTCTTTAATATCGGCAATGGCAATTTTATGTCCTCGTGTAATCGGTTCAACCACTTCTATTGTAATAGCGTCTGCTGATAATTGATCCCCTGGTTGCATATCTTCAAGTGCTATGAAAACATTGTCCCGTTTGTGAATATGGATCATTTTCTTCATCTAATTCACCTCATTTAGTGTTTGGATGGTTTTTTCCATTCCGTCATTAAGAATAGCTTCCACATATCCCGCCACCTTTTGTGTCATGTCCGGAATATGGTTTAGATTGCCGTCCCAGTTTGCTTCGTATCCCAATACTGCAGTAACAATACGGTCAATATTCTCACGACTTCCGTCGAAATCTTCCCATACGTTGGCATACAATTCAAGAATATCCGGATTATCATTGGTTTCGATCGCTTGTCCATTATAGGATTTGCTATAGAATACAATATAAGACGCTAATGCGAATACAAGGCGTTCCGGTAAACGGTTAAATTTATCTAGATAACCCACAACAGAAGGTAATACTCGTGTTCTGTATTTGCTCATACTGTTTAGTGAAATACTCATCAAATAGTGTTTGATAAATGGGTTTTTGAAACGTTCAATAACTTCTTTTGCAAAAGTTTCCAACTCTTCCTTAGATAAACTAAGTGTCGGAATAATTTCCTCATAGATTGCTTTTGTTAAGAATTTGTTGATAACAGGATCTTCAACTGATTCACGTACAGTGCGCACACCATAAAGGTATCCAACCGGCACTAATGTTGTATGGGCTCCGTTAAGGATCCGTACTTTTCGCATCTTATATGGTGTTACATCATCCACAAAGATGGCATTACATCCTTCTTGATTTGCCGGGAAGATGGCTTGAATTTTTTCATCCCCTTGAATGACCCAAAGATTGAATTGTTCACTTTCTACCACTAAGTTATCTTTATAGCCAATTTCTTCCCATACTTGTTCAATGGTTTCACGAGGATAACCCGGAACAATTCTATCTACCAATGTGTTACAGAAAGTGTTCGCTTCAAGAATCCACGCTTTAAAATCCGCATCAAGATTCCATAACTCAACATATTGTAGAACGGCCTCTTTCAAGTGGTCTGCATTCTTATCAATCAACTCACATGGAAGAAGGACAAACCCTTTACTGCGGTCTCCATCTACATAATTATAGCGTTCAAGTAATAAGCGTGTCAATTTACCGGGGAAGGTAACATCGGCATCATCATCCATTGTATCTTCTGCATTAAATGTAATTCCGGCTTCTGTTGTATTGGATACAATCACTTCTGCTGTATCAATGCGAGCCAAATCTAAGTATGCTTTGAAGTCTGCATAAGGATTTAGTGCACACTCAATGGAGTCATTCTTATAGAATTCACTAACTGCTTCTCCATTTTTAATGCCTTTCATGAAATGTGTATATGTACAGTCTTGATCATTCAACATGCCGATAAGTCCACGATCGAGAGGTTGTACCACTGCTATTCCTCCATTATAACCGCCTTTATCATTCATTTTCTGAATCATCCAATCCACGAATGCACGTAAGAAATTACCTTCTCCGAATTGAATGACTTTAATAGGTCTGTTTGACATAGTTTTCACCACTTATTCCTTTCCGAACAATTATACCAAGCTTTTCGCTTGTCTCTATTATCAGTGTATCCCTCTTATGTTCATTCCTCAATCACCAGCTTTTGACAAACTATACATTTTTTGACATAATGAAGGCATATTAACTGGAAAGGATATCCTCTATGGAATTCAATATGGATTTTAATAACGAACAACAACTGTATATTACTAATCTACTGAGTGAAACATTGCCTGAAGGCCATCAACGCAATAGTCGTTTAGAAAGCCTCCACATCGATCCTCAAGGCCCTTATATCATTCTTCAACTCATGCTCAGTAATGCCATGAAAAAATATATTAACGGATTGGATAATGAGGCCATCAATGCATGGAAAAATCAGTTTCATTCACGTATGAAAGAAACGTTTAGCCAAGTTGATTCAAACCTTGTCTGTATTTTGAATTTACAACCTTTCACAAGAACACTTGTACTATCTATTCAAGATATTAGTATCCTTTCTTCCCTATTTAATCGATTATCCGATATCATGAATGACCATTATCAAACAACTGTTTTAGGTTGCTTCGGAAGTGTCTGCTCTTCATTTTTTGACATTGGTAACTCCTACAAAACGGCGCGACGTCTTCAAGAATATCATTATGTTATTGGCATGGGTTCCTATGCATTTTTTGATACCTTCACCATGGCCGACGAATATTCTCTCGTTGAATACAAGTATATCCATCATTTTGAGTCCCTCTTCCGTTCCAAACAATGGATTCAACTCTATGATCTACTGGATAAGGTTCATGACGCCCTCGTTGAACATCATGTTAACGACTCCAAGTCTTCTTATATCTACAAGGAAATCTTTAGCATTACCATACGACAGCTTTTTGACCAATCAAATGCCTTTGCTGACACTATACAAGCTTTGAATGAAGCTATTACCATGTTCGACCACCAATTTGATGATTTAATGGATGTCCATCATTTCTATTTGGAGATTTTACGCCAAATAACAGAAGAAAGTAATCCTGATTTTATCCACCTTCATATTAAAAAAGCTCTTCGTTATATCCATGACCATTATATGGATCCCATTAGTCTCAATAGTATGTCTGATACACTTGGTATTTCTACTGCCTATTTTTCCCGACTTTTCCGACAACAGACCGGCATTAATTTTAAAGAATACCTGACCAAGTATCGTATGAAAAACGCAAAAAGGGCACTGCAGGCCACCCATAAGGACATTAAAAATATTGCCCACGATGTTGGGTACCCCAGTGCCACTCAATTCAGTCGTGCCTTTAAAAATGCAGAAGGCATGACACCAACAGAATTCCGCCTAACAACAAACCAATCCGATACTTCTACAACATCTGCAACTTTCAAATAATGACTATACCGATGTAATAATTGCTTGTTGTCGCATGCCTTCAATCGTATCTAAATCTAACTGTGGATAACCATCCACACTAATGGTCTTTGTTGCACACGCTACCGCAAAGGCCAATGCATCTTTTATATGCATTTCCTTCTCTAATCCATATACAAATCCTGCCACCATAGAATCTCCGGCACCCACTGTAGAAAGAATTGTCGTCGGTATTGCTGCGCAATGATACGCTACATCCTTACTTACAAGAAGGCTACCGTCCCCCCCCATGGAAACCAATACGTAGGTCACTCCATAGGTGTCTATAATCTTCCTTGCTGCATCCCGAATAGATTCTGTATCTTCTAATTCACAGCCTAATGCATTCTCCAGTTCGTGAATATTGGGCTTAATCATAAATGGATGTGCTTTAAGTCCTTCAGTAAGGAGTTCACCGTCTGCATCCAAAACAACTCGAAGCCGATCACCATATAATTGGGTCAATTTGGCATATATATCAACAGGCACTCCGGTGGGAACCGATCCACTCATAATCAAGTAATCACTGTCTGCAACGAGTTCTTTTAAGGCTGTTATTACAGCCTGTATATTCTCTTCATTGACAACGACACCTGACTCATTAATGTTCGTGGTACGGTTCAACTCTTCCTCTACCAAAACCATATTGGTACGTGTTCTACCCGGAACGCTAATTTCCTGAACAGTCATATGGTCCTTATGAAAATAATCCATTACAGCTTTTCTATTCGCCTCTCCCAAAATGGTTACATTCACTACATGGCAATTAAATCCGGTCAATATTCGACCTACATTAATGCCCTTTCCTCCTAAATCTTCTCGAATATCTCCTACACGGTTTACTTCACCGAAAGAAATAGTCCCCGTCTTTACCGTACGGTCCAAAGCCGGGTTCAATGTTAATGTCGTTATCATGGAATCACTCCTCATCCGTCATAAATATGTCTGTCTATTGTCGGTTCATACTTCTAATAAAACGCCTTCTTCTTCAATAATATCTGCTACCTCTGACATAATCTCAGACATTGCCTGTTCGTCCAACTCCAACAACTTGGCCGATTCTGTAAAAAACTCATACGCAAGTCCGTCAATACCGATATGGATGCCCATCATCATAACTAAGCTATCTGCAATATGTGTCATTGCAACAAGCTTTGGATTCAGAAAAGCAATGCCCGGATTATGATGACAAGCTATCACTTCCACCAACTCTTCCGGAAGATTCCATTTACGTGCTATCATTGCTCCGATTTGTCCATGGTGATAGCCTAAGACTATCTCTTCGGCAACGATAAATGGCCGATTTTCAACCTCGACTAAGCGGTATATTTCTTCATATGCATCGCTAACATACTGATCCAAAACCACTTTACCAATATCCCTTAATAGACCTGCTGTATAGGCCTGATCTGGTTTTTTATATGAAACTTTCTTTGCAATAGTCCGTGCCATGATTGCTGATATCTGTGATTGTTTCCAAAGCGCTTCTTTTTCTAGTGCATAACCTCGTAATTCTCGATTCATAACTGTCCCCGCTATCGTTGACAATACCATAGCATGGATAGCATCAAATCCGAGTACAACGGCCGCCTCACTTACCGTTTGAATTTCTCGACGTCCCCTGTAAAAAGCCGAATTCGCCAGACGAAGGACATCTGTTGTAAGACCTTGGTCTTTAATGATCTCTCTTTCCAGGTCTTTAGCCCCTATCGTCTCATCACGTGTTAATTCAAGAATACGCATAATAGTTTGAGGAAAAGGGGGAATTTCCTTCACTTGTTCAACAATTTGTTCCATTGTATCTCGTTTTTTATCCATAAGCTCACATATACCTTTCGACTTGGGTATGAAAGTGCTTCTATATAATAAGTATACATGAATTTTGTTAACATTCAATGAATAAAAAGACTGAAAACAAAAAAACAATATTCATCCAGCTGTGAAAGTTCTCTTATCCTTTTGAGAGTTGTATAGAACTCATCTTTATAAAGGACAACTACTGCATAGCTTGAAACAAATATATCTTGATGCTTTTATGATGGCATTAAACATTGGAAGCGTATCTTCATTCATACGATTCCAATATCTTGATATTGTTAACGGTAAAGCAAGTGCAGTTTTTCCGAGAATATTTGTAAACACAGGCTCATTTGTAAGCTCATCAGCATCGTCATCTTCGAAATAACCGGCGATGATTTTTTTCTATTGTTTTAGCTTCACTTATTAAGTGAAAAGCAAACGTAACCAAAAACACTGCATGAAAGGGAATGTTCTCTCACTATAAAGCCATTCTATATATTGCTTTCATGTCTTCTTTATTCAGCACCTTGAAATTTCCTATAGTCCTTCGATTTTCAAAGCTGCACTTTTGTGCAAGCTCTTCAATCTGTGATTCTGCTAGCTCTATGTGTAAATCGCCTATTTTAGTCGGCATACCAAGAAAAACAAAAAATTCTTCCAAAGCTTCAATTCCTTCAATCGCAGCCGTTTCAGGGTCAGAAAAATCACAGGGTATATTTAAGACATTGGAAGCAAACTGCATAAACCTGTCAGGATTCTCATTTAATACATACCTTGCCCAACTTCCCCATATTGCGGCTAATCCGGCACCGTGTGAAACATTGAACATCCCGCTTAGTTCATGTTCTAATTGGTGAGTCGCCCAATCACTTGCCGCCCCACAACCCGTTAAATCATTATGTGACAAACTCGAAGCCCACATAATTTCTGCACGAGCTTTATAATTTTCCGGCTCTTTCATTAAAATTTTAGAATTATGAATTACAGTACGCATGATACTTTCACTAATCCCATCTGTAACTTCCATTGAAGACTCAGAAGAAAAATATCTCTCCATTGAATGCATTAAAATATCTGTACAACCACAAGCTGTCTGCCACTTAGGTAATGTGAAAGTAAGCTCCGGATTCATAAGAACAAACTTACATCTTCCCAAATCAGAATTGCATGCCCTTTTTAAGTTCCCAGATTCATTCGTAATCATAGAACAATAGCTCATTTCACTTCCTGAAGCAGCTATTGTTAAAACCGCCCCAACAGGTAAGCATGCAGCAGGCTTTCTTTTACCATTATAGAAATCCCAGACATCACCTTCATTTGCCACACCATATGCAATTGCTTTCGCAGTATCAATGACGCTTCCTCCTCCAACGGCAAGAATAAAATCGATCTGTTCATTCCTGCAAAGATTGATACCCTCGTATACTTTGGATAACACTGGATTTGGCACAACTCCTCCTAAAGAGATAAAAGATATACCGGATTCTGACAACGAACTATATATGCGTTCTAAAAGGCCAGAACGTTCTGCGCTATTCCCTCCAAAAAGCACAAGTGCTTTTTTACACTCAAATGAACAAATTAATGTTCCTACTTGTTTTTCTGTTTCCTTTCCAAAAATAACTCGTGTAGGGGCATAATACTCAAAATTTTTCATGTTTTTCCTCCAATCATTTTATGACATTAGTGTAAATCCTTGAGTATACTCAAGTGCAAGAAGAATCTTCAGATTTTATAAATAATTCTTGACATAGCATATCCTTAGATCTATAAATTATATGTAGTGATTGATTATTGCCAGGCTGGAGGAGGATATACATGTACGATACAATTGCACAAGCTTCTAAAAAAACAGGTATTTCCATACATACTTTACGTTATTATGATAGAGAAGGGCTACTTCCTTTCATTGAACATTCACCAAACGGAAGCCGTTTATTTAATGAAAACGACTATGAATGGATTGCCGTGTTACAATGCTTAAAAAACACAGGAATGCCTTTAAAGCAAATTAGAACCTATATGGATTGGTGTATGCAGGGGGATACGACACTCGAAAGAAGACTTGCACTTTTTCAATCTCAAAAAATTGAAATAGAGCGGCAGTTTAAGGAAATACAAAATTACCAAAAAATTGTGGAATATAAAATTAATTATCTAAAGGGACGTATTGATGGCACAGAAGAAAAAAGTATAAGTCAATTTTAAATATTTATATATAAGCTGTAAGGGAAGAGAATTCGTCTTTTAGGTAATTTTCCATTACAGCTTTTCTGCTATTTTGCAATCTTTAGTTATTATAATTTTATGTATTATTTTATATTTTATTTTTTTGTTTTGAACCTACTTGAACGTTTATTACCTTAAAACGACCGTTTATTACATTTTTGTGTTACTAGCCCCAAAAAAGTGTATACTAGATATCGATGATAGTGGTCGCAGATAACCACAGGGGTTTACCATAAAATTATATAAAAGAGACCAGTTCACTGGTCTTTTTTTATGTCCATTTACTGATTAGGTCGACAAAAGCATATAGTTGAACTTTCACATACAATATATTGTTACGAACGCTTCTACGTAATCTATATATTGTGTGTGAATTTAGTGAAACTTACTTTTGTCGGGCTAATCATTTACTGATTAGGTCGACAAAAGCATATAGTTGAATTTTCATATACAATATATTGTTACGAACGCTTCTACGTAATCTATATATTGTGTGTGAATTTAGTGAAACTTACTTTTGTCGGGCTAATCATTTACTGATTAGGTCGACAAAAGCATATAGTTGAATTTTCATATACAATATATTGTTACGAACGCTTCTACGTAATCTATATATTGTATATGAAATTAGGGAGACTTAGTTTTGACACCCTAATCATTTACTTTTTGTATAATATGTCCTATAATTTTGAGTATCTGATTCAAAACTTATATATATGTTCTTAAGGAAGGTTATTATGATTGAAATTCTAAATGGCATTAAAGAAACTATACGGTATGAGGACATTTCCCATCTCCGACTCTTCCATAATACTGATTATGAAGACTATCCCAAGCACTGGCATGTAGGCATTGAAGTCATTATGCCGGTCAATAATCACTATAATGTAATTATTGATGATACGGTTCATCATGTTCCGGAAAATGATATTATCTTTATCAACTCCGGTGTTATTCACAGCTTACAAGCACCTCCCAGTGGTGAACGCATTATTCTCCAATTTGATTTATCGCTCCTGTACACCCTCAAAGAGTTTGATACCACTCTCTTTATGCTACCTCCGGCACTCACCGTCTCTTCGAATACACATCCGAAGGAATACCCCATAATCCATACTATGATGGAAGAAATTGTGAAGGAGTACGATAGTGATAATGCATTAAAAGAGGCAGCTGTCTGTGGCTACCTCATTCAAATTTATGTCTTATTATGTCGCAATGAAATGTATTGTACCAATAAATTTAGAAATATTACATCCACGAAGCAACATGAGTATATTGAAAAGTTACTCTCCACATGCGATTATATTAATCAACATTTTCAAGAGGATTTAAATCTTGAACACGTTGCAGGCATCGCCGGCTTTAGTAAGTTCCACTTTTCAAGACTCTTCAAAGAATTTACCAATGTTACCTTTCATGCTTATCTCAACCAACGACGGATTATGCACGCCGAAACCCTACTTCTTGATGCTAATCTGAGTGTCCTTGAAGTCGGTATGGGTTCCGGTTTTACCAGTATCAGTACCTTTAATCGTATCTTCAAGCAATTAAAGGGCTGCTCTCCCAATGACTATCGAAAGCGTCGTACTTATGACACATCCCATCTATAAATTTCTAAAGGAGCAGTCGGAAAATAACATTTTTCTGACTGCTCCTTTTTTATAAACACAATTCAATTCTTAATAATAATTCGGTTCTTTCGGTTCCGTTTGAGGTGCCACAAATCCAAGGTCTTCATAAGTACATAACCCTTGGCTTAACGCCTTCTCTCGTAATACTCTATACAGTTCTGCATGGGTTGCATAATAATAAGGCATAACGAAGAAAAGACCAATTCCACATGTTATCACGCCTAAGAGAAACCAACCGATAAAGGATAAATCTAATATAAACATATCCATTTTCTCACCATCTGTCATACGTGTACTTAACTTGATTGCATTTCTAGCACCGATATTGGGATTGTCGCTAAGTATATAGGGCACCATAGCATAGGCATAACCAAATATAATACGCGGAATAATTAACAACAGCATCCACAACAGCAAGAAAAGTTTATACAAAAACATGGATTTAATGATAGGAATATACCGCTTTTGCTTAAATGCGTAGCCCAGGGTTCCAAAGGGAATATCATCCCCTTCTCTCTTTTCCGAATTATCCACAAAATAACGCTTTGCCCCTACCACAATGGGTTGGGTAATTAAAATGTTAAATGCTATAGCTGCAATAAGTACAATAAATACGACACCAATGAATATAAAAAGTAAACCCATATCAATAGAACTTGTAAATCCACTTATTCCATTGTCTCTATACTCACTAAATGACTCTTTGGAGCCTGACAAATTGCCACTTCCCGTTAATAGGGAAACTACCAATGCAACGCCAAAGCTTTTCCAATAGTTCCCTGATAATGCCATCTTCGCTCTATCCTTGAGCTCTACTGATGTCCACATATTCATTCCTCCATCTCTTCTTTACACGATCTAAATAGACTCTATTGACTTCATTATAACAAAAAAATTCATCGTTGTGTTGACATATTCTGTAGATAGATCGATTCAATGGATAATTGCCGTTCTTTTTGATAATTACGTATGACCATGGCCAATTGTTGCCGATAGGTAATCACCGGATATACTTCATAATCCACACGTGCATCCGATGTCTCTTGTCCGTCTTCACTATGGCTCAATATGACGATATCTTTCATCCCTGTGTCATCCAATGCCTCTCTTAGCGTGTCAAGTAATAGGGTATTATGCAAATAAATCACATTGATATCCTGTCTATATTTGCTTAGACTTGTCTCAATCCTTTCCTTCAGTGCTTTTCTACTCTTAACACTTCCCACATTCCCTTCTAAATAATCAACCACGTTAATTCGAGAGTATCCCAAAAGCTGTTGTCTCAAAAGCGTCGACTTTTCATGACTTTTCCACGGGTTCCCGGTCTGAGCAATTTCCATTATCCCAATATCATAATGAATACTGTAGACATCATTAATCAGATAATTGGCTAAACGACTACTTTGGTCCATATAGTCCGGTCCTATATATGTAATAAAGTCCGAAGGTGCTTCGATTGTATTACCTAAGCATATCAAGTGGCTCCCTTCTTCCTTCGTTACCGCAAGAACCTCCTCCCATCCGGTACTTCTAATCGGACTAATCACAATCAAATCCATACCTCGCCTTGCTTGATTCATAACCCATTCCTTTTGACGATTGCTGCCTTTATCCTTGGATACATCTTCTTCCAAGGTCGTCTCTACATCAATACCACTAGATAGTTCTTGCTGGCCAAACAACGCTTCGTGAATCGTATTCGATTTTAAATATGCAACCTTCAGTGGACTATAACTATCCTTACTCGTGGCAAAGTTTTCCTTATTGAACTTTGTTACCTCAAAACTACGCATAACCATACGTTTAGGAACTTTATCCAGAGACTCCTTGTCAGACAAAATTTCCAATGCATAATCAATGGCCTCCCGTCCTCCTACTGGCGTATATATGATTGTATCAATGGCATTCAATTCCAAATAAGTAAGGTATTTATCGGATAAAAATTTACTTACAGTTATAATGGGAATATGCCTATCAACTTCTTTTAAGGCTTCCTCAATTCCCATAGCAATAGCATTATTTTGAGCGAAAACAGCATCTATCTCCATATCACTTGCCAACAGCTGCCCAAATTCTATCTTTGCATCTGTCTTCAATCCACTTGTATAAAGATTCTCCGTAATATGCATATGACTACTTTGATTAATCGTTGTTGCAAATCCATCATGAATATCCGTCGTCATCGTATCATCAATCGCTCCATTAACCGTAACAATATTAAATGCATTCTCTTTAGCTAAATCTGCCATACGTTCCGCCGCGACTTCCCCTACCTTGACATAGTCCGGCCCGATAAAAAGCGTGTAGTCATAATAGGATATATCCTTATCCAATATGATTACAGGAATCTTTTCTTGTATATCATTCAGTATCGGTCCCAACACATTGGCATCTGTAACGGTAATGATTAATAAATCAATACCATAATCCATTAATCGCTCTATATCATTGATTTGCTTGTAGCTACTGGAACCGGCATTACGAAAAATAACCGAAAGATGATCAATGGTTTTGGCATAATCCTCTAATTCATCATGAACCACCAATTGCCATTCATCGGTCAAATTAGGATGACTGATTCCGATAAGATAATCCACCCGCTCATAATCTGCCGGTTTCTCCGCAATCAAATGAAGGCTCATATACATGACTATACCTATAAATACAATAATAACAATAAGAATAAAGGTTTTATTCCTCATGAAATATCCGTTCCTTCCTGTAGTATACAGGTGACCACCCCGTTACCTTTTTAAATGCCGCACTAAAGTAATGTTGTGTAGAATATCCAACGGCATCTGCTACCTCATATATTTTTATTGTCGGGTCTTGCATCAACCCGATTGCTTTTTGTATTCTGATATACGTTAAGTAGTCACTGAATCCCATTCCAAGATCTTGTTTTAACAACCGGCTCAGATAGGATGAACTTACCTTCAACGTTTCTGCTACTATGGATAAGTTCAAATCAATCTCTTGATAATGGTGACCGACATAATCCTTAGCTAGAAGGGTAATCGGCTTTAACTGTTTTTCTTCCTGCCAACGTCGAAGTGTCTCATTAAAAAAATCCGGAAAACTTTCACTTGTTTCATGAACATGACCTGTTTCTAGCCCCACCGATACATCTAGATATCCTTCTAATTGTTCCACTATTCCTTCTTGAATCTTCATAATTTCAGACTCTTGATAGACCTCTAGCAAAATTAGATAATACGGTCCACCTGCATGTAGAATAGAGCCGCCGGATGTCTCCTGTAATACTTCTCTTCCGATATTCAACACACAGAAGGTGCGTAATTCCCCATCAATACCTTTTTGAATATATCCTGGTAGTTCTCGTATCTTCAGCAATATATAGGCCTTCATCGACTCAATCGCAATGCCATATACCATTAGGTTCTGTTGCACCTCATAATCATTCAAACTACCACTCATCCATTTATTAAAAAACACTGTTAACAAGTGATCCTGTTCATCGTTCATCTGACGCTTCGCCCAGTGAATCCACTTCTCTTTCTTACGGTCTTTCTCCAGTCCTTCTGTTGCTTCCTTTACTGTCTTTATCAATTCTTTTCGATTTACCGGC
This sequence comes from Vallitaleaceae bacterium, assembly GCA_965140555.1. Taxonomy (GTDB): domain Bacteria; phylum Bacillota; class Clostridia; order Lachnospirales; family Vallitaleaceae; genus UBA1351. The sequence continues at coordinate 1,764,569 of OZ223259.1, forward strand.
TTTAATACATAGTCAAAAACACCTAACGCAATAGCTTCTCTCGCATACTCGAACTCGTCATATCCTGAAATAATAATAATCTGAATACCCGCATCTTTCTCTCGTAATTTTCGAATGAGTTCTAAACCATTTAACTTAGGCATATTAATATCTACCAGCAGAATATCCGGTTCTAACCGTCCAACCTTTTCTAGAGCGTCAATCCCATCGACTGCTTCTCCTACAACGCTTGTATCTATAGACTCCCAAGAAAGCTTTTTCAACCCACGCCTAATTTTAGGTTCATCATCAGCTATAACTAATCGGAACATAATACTAACCCCCTATATTCGCTTCGGATGTTTGATAATTACCTTCGTTCCTTTATCTTGACTGCTCTCAATAGACAACCCATACGCATTTCCGAAATTTAATTTAATCCGTTCATTGACATTGAATAAGCCAATGCCGTAATCTGCCGAGCGAACTGCCTCGCCTCTAAAAATCTGATTAAAATGTTCTGTTTTTGCTGCATCCATTCCCATCCCATTATCTTCCACTTCAATGTAAATAGCCTCTTCCCCCTCATAGATTCGTATATCAATGACCCCATGACGATCAATCCCTTTTATACCATGATAGATGGCATTTTCAACTAAGGGCTGAATAATAAGTTTAATCACACGATACTGCATGAGAGAGGAATCTTCAGCTAGTCGATAATCAAATTGATCTTCATAGCGAACCATCTGAATCGTGAGATAGCTTGTAACATGTTTCACTTCATTCTCTAGACTTATCCACTCATTTCCTTTACTCAAACTGATCCGGAACAGATTTGTAAGGGAATCTACCACTTCTACAATATCCTCTGCATCATATTCTATTGCCATCCAGTTAATCGTATCTAACGTATTATATAAAAAATGCGGTTTGATCTGAGCCTGGAAGGCACGTAATTCTGCTTCCCGCTTCTCCTTTTGCTCCACATAAACAAGCTCCAGCAAATTATTGATTGAGTCAATCATTGTATTAAAACTCATTCCCAATCGATGAATTTCATCATCATAGGGACTTTCAAAACGAACATCCAACTTCCCCTCTTCAGCATCCTTCATCAAATTCTTTAACATGCTAATCGGCTTTGTTAAAGACCGTGTCAACACACTCGATAAAAATACGGCAAATAAAAGAATCAATGCTGCATAGAGAATAAAATAGCGTATAATTTCAAGAATAATATTCAATGTCACATTTTTGGGAAAAACACCGACAATGCGCCAATTGGCAATCCCTGTCTCTTTCACAATAACTTGGTATGCCGCATCACCTATCGTAACTTCTCTATCCTTCGTAATCATACTCGGATGAATACGATATACGACATTATTTACCGGAGCATAAACAACATCACCATACTTATCTGTAATATACAAAAACCCCGTTTGTCCCAAACCGGCACTATTCAAAATCGATTCAATATAGTCTAATTTCATATCCATAAGTAATACCGCCGATACCTGTCCGGATTCATCGCGTATAGCTTTTGTTACCGATAGAACGTTATCCGCTTTATAAGAGTCGTAAAAGGATGTCACATTACGACCGATTGCTTGACTAAACAGGTGAATCGCTTGGGGACCGGCAGCCGTTTCAATATACCAACTCTCCAATGTCAATGGGTTGTCCTCAATCACACGCATCGTGTTGCTCACCACATCCCCTTGTCTATTGGCCAATAAAATTCCGGCTATATTCTTATCCTGTCCTGAAAACCGGGACAACGTTTCTAAAGCTTCTTTTTCTCTCTCCCCCTTTGTCGCATAGTCTATAATAGCCGGCTCCAAACTTAACACCCGTAATGTCTTATCTGTATCCTCGATAAAATTTTCTATGCGTAAGGTTACCTGTCCCGCCATCTCTATAGCTTGTTCATTACTAATTCCGGTTAGGGAACGATTCAATACCGATATATTCATATAACTCAAAATGACGACCGACATAACCACGACAAACAACATATTCATCATCATCTTACTATGAATACTTCGATTATTATAGAATTCAAGTACTTTTGACATCCCTTTTGCACCACCCGCTTATGATTATTCCAATCCGGTCATTTCTTGATAATTATCCTTGGTTATAATTACCGCATTAAACAATTGCTTTTTGGGCATAGGCTTTTGATTCTGAATGTAATCCATCAGTATTTTTACTGACTCTGCCCCAATCTTTTCCGGTGAATAATAACTAGCCGCCTTCAATGCTGAATATTCACGTCGAAACTCATCAATGGCCAAGGTACCTCCAATACTTACAACGGCTGCATTTTGGTCAATCCCAAGCTGTTCTAGCGCCCGTACAGAGCCTATTGCTCCCTCATCATTAACTGTCATGACAAGCCAAGTCGCCACCTCTCTATGATTCCCAAAGAGTTGCATGCTTTTCTCAAAGGCATCTTCAATTGTTCCGTCATACGCCAAGGAAATAAGTTGTTCTTCATTAAAATCAGGAATCATCTCAAGAAACCGATCCCTCTGTCCCAAGCCGCGTTGTTCCATTTGAGAAACGTTTGCATTCTCCAGAATAAGTACACCTATATCCCGTTGTTGACTCAACCCATTTTTGATAGCGTAATTGGCCATCCAATCTCCGGACATATTTCCTAAAGCATAGTCATCTACACCTACAAAAGGTGTCAAATGATTGCCATTTTCATCCATAATCGGGTCATTCGTGGCAACAACAGGTATATCATAATCTTTAAAAAATGCAACTGTTTCTTCACTCATCCCTTGGTCCACAATGCATATAATGACTCCGTCTGCACCTTCATCTACTGCCGCATTTAAGGCTTTCAAATATGTCGTATTATCCATTTTTGCATCAATAAAAATAAATGATTTTGCACCCAGTTCCTTGGCTTGTTTTTCTGCACTTAGCCCTTCTGTAATAAACCATCCTCTTGATCCGTCCTTATAAATACCGACGATAATAATCGGTTCCTCTTGATCAATAATAGAGGTTTCTTCTCCCGACGCCCGGTCTTCCCAATCCGATGTATACGGATGATAGCACCCTGCTAATAAGAATAAGCAGACTGCTATCATCAAATAGTGTATAACCTTCAACGACTTATACCTCCTCGACCAACATTTGCTCATAGTTCTATTATAACAAATATTTGTCCAATGATACATTATTCGTTTTTGGATTTTGTATAGATGTCAAAAAGAACAGCCAGAACCAAGACCAACCCTTTGATGGCTTGTTGCCAATCAATTCCAAGTCCTACAAGACTCATCCCATTATTCATAACGCCCATTACAAGACCACCGATAATAGCACCTATAACCGTACCTATACCACCTGTTGCCGACGCTCCACCGATAAAACATGCTGCGATGGCATCCAGTTCAAATCCTTGACCTGCTTTTGGTGTCGCTGCATTAAGTCGTGCTGCAAAAACAAGCCCTGATAAGGCAGATAACACGCCCATATTCGTATAGACAAGGAACATGATACGATCTGTTTTAACCCCGGATAATGCGGCTGCTCGCTGATTTCCTCCTAATGCATATATATGTCGCCCGAATATTGTCTTGGAAGTAACAAAAGTATAGATAACAATTAGTACAAGTAAGAGAATAAATATATTCGGTAATCCTTTATAGCTTGCCATCACGATAGTAAAGGCATTCAAGGCTATCACAATGAAGAAAATTTGCACAATAAAGAAGACAGCAGGTATCACGTCAAATCCATACTTTATATTGCTTTGTCTCGATTGCCATAACAAATAAACGACAACGACAGACAACCCAATTCCAATGAGAATCGTTAGAAGATTCATTCCCGTTGAGGCAAAAGGGTCCGGTATAAATCCGGAACTGATTACTGTAAACCCATCAGGGAAGGGTGCCAGACTCATTCCGTTTAAAACTACCATGGTCAAACCTCTGAACATCAGCATACCGCCTAATGTAACAATAAATGCAGGAACCTTGAAAAAGGCTATTACACTCCCTTGAAGTGCCCCGATAGCCGCTCCGACAATTAAACTAATGATAATAACAAGAATAAAATTCATTTGGTATGTTACCATGAGTGTTGCCGCAACAGCTCCCACAAAAGCCACAATCGATCCTACGGACAGGTCAATGTTTCCGGTAATGATGACCAAGAGCATACCGGTTGCCAGAATAAGTATATAACTGTTTTGCAAAATCAGATTGGTAATATTAACCGGTCGTAAGGAAACGCCTCCTGTTGCAATAGCAAAGAAAATCATAATGGATATCAATGCAATAATCATACCGAATTGGCGTAAATATTGTTTTATAAACTGGCGTATTGAGTTTGTTTTCATCGTGCTGCTCCCTCCCTGTTATTAATGACATATTTCATAATTTTCTCTTGATTCGCTTCGTCTTTCATTAATTCTCCTGTAAACTGGCCTTCGCTCATGACATAGATACGATCGCAAATACCTAAAATTTCGGGCATTTCAGAAGAAATAACGATGACACTTTTACCGTCGTCTGCCAACTGATTAATGATGTTATAAATCTCGTACTTAGCGCCTACGTCAATACCTCGCGTCGGTTCATCCAAAATAAGAATATCCGGTTTTGCATAAATCCACTTACTCAGCACGACTTTCTGTTGATTTCCTCCGGACAGATTCAAGGTTTTCTGCTTTATACCGGATGATTTGATATTCATCTTATCTCTAAAGTCTTCCGCTACCAAAACTTCTTCCCGTTGATTAATCACGCTTCCTTTTGTCAATTTATCTAAATTAACTAATGTAATATTCTGCATAATATCTTGGATAAGAATCAACCCAAAATTCTTACGGTCCTCCGTTACATATGCAAAGCCTTCCTTGATAGCATCACTAATTGAATGCATGACAATGGGCTTCCCGTCTTTAATAATCTCACCTGAAATCTGCCTTCCATACGATCGCCCGAAGATACTCATAGCCAACTCTGTACGTCCTGCACCCATAAGTCCGGCTATCCCAAGTATTTCACCTTTTTTAAGGTTAAAGGATACATTTTTGATTACCTTACGATCGTGACTCGGATGGTAAACATTCCAATTCTTGACCTCCAATACCACGTCCCCGGCATGACTTTTATGAGGTGGAAATCGATTGGTCAACTCCCGTCCGACCATCCCTTTTATAATGCGGTCTTCACTAATTCCTTCCTCCTCCACATTAATCGTTTCAATGGTCTTTCCGTCACGAAGAATCGTAACACTGTCAGCAATCTTCTCAACTTCATTCAACTTATGAGATATAAGAATAGACGTTATCCCATTCTTCTTCAGCTCTACAATAAGCTCGAGTAAATTTTCACTGTCATCTTCATTAAGTGCTGCTGTCGGCTCATCCAATATAAGAAGTTCTACTTTTTTGGACAAAGCTTTTGCTATCTCGACCAGTTGTTGCTTTCCGACACCAATTTGATGAATCAACGTTCTTGGTGATTCTGTCAATTTGACACGTTTTAATAGGTCAACTGTTTTCAAATTGGTCTCTGTCCAATTAACAACCCCATTCGTTGCTCGTTCATTCCCTAAAAATATATTCTCTGCAATAGACAAGTAGGGGATAAGCGCCAACTCCTGATGAATAATAACGATTCCCTTCTCTTCGCTATCCCGTATAGATTTGAAGGCACACACCTCGCCTTTATAGACAATATTGCCTTCATAACTTCCATGAGGATATACACCACTCAACACCTTCATCAATGTCGATTTACCGGCACCATTTTCACCGACCAGTGCATGTACCTCTCCTTTTTTTACTGTAAAATCAACCTGATCCAAGGCTTTAACCCCGGGGAATTTCTTCGTAATTGTTTGCATTCTTAATAAATCTTCTGTCATAATTAGCCTTCTTTCCACCTTGACGTAGTGAATAGGTAAGCCCGACATACGTTACTCCTAATATGTCGGGCTTATCTACCTTGATACCATGATACCTGAGTATCTATTGGTTACTCACCGGTTACTTCTTCTTTCGTATAATAACCGCTTCCTACTAGCACTTCTTCCCAGTTATTAATATCTACAGATACCGGCTCTAACAGATAAGACGGAACTACTTTCACGCCATTGTCATAAGTCTCCGTATCATTAACAGGAGCTTCTTTGTCATTCAAAAGGGCATCTGCCATTTCAACTGCTTTTTTTGCTAACTCACGTGTGTCTTTGAATACCGTTTGCGTTTGCTCTCCTGCCAAAATAGATTTGACACTGGCAAGCTCTGCATCTTGACCTGTTACAATCGGCATAGGCATATCAGCTGAACCGTAACCAACGCCTTTTAGTGATGAAAGAATACCGATGGAAATACCGTCATATGGAGATAGGACAGCATCAATACGGTCTTGGGTATAATTTGAACTCAATAAATTATCCATACGTGTTTGTGCTAATGCACCGTCCCAACGAAGCGTCGCTACTTGTTGAACATCCATTTGACCGGATTTGACGACCAATGTTCCATCTGCAATATATGGATTTAAGACACTCATTGCTCCGTCAAAGAAAAAATAAGCGTTATTATCATCCGGTGATCCGGCAAACAATTCAATGTTAAAGGGACCTTGTTGATTTTCTAAATCCAATGCATCCACAATATAAGACCCTTGTTGAACACCTACTTTAAAGTTATCAAACGTTGCATAATAGCTTAAGTGTTCTGAATTTTTTATTAAACGATCATAGGCAATGACATAGATACCTTCATCATTCGCTTTTTTTAATACATCCGTTAAAGACTCCCCGTCAATGGGTGCTATCACTAGTACTTTGACACCCTTTGTAATCATATTTTCAATTTGTGACACTTGATTTTCTACGACATCCTCTGCATATTGCAAATCAGCTGTATAACCAAGGGATTCAACCTCTTTAACCATATTTTCTCCGTCTGCTACCCATCGCTCTGAAGACTTTGTCGGCATTGAAACACCAACGTCAGTACCTCCAGCATTTGCCCCACAGCCTGTAATTCCTAATACAAGTGCAATAACCATCATTGTAGATATTACTTTTTTCATCCTTTTCTCCTTTCAACTCGGCAACCCCCGTCGCCGTTAATTACCATCACATCCTTATTATAAAAAAAAGATACCCTTTTTGTATTTACACAAAAAGGGTATCTTATATGATTTCATGCTATTTTATTAAAATACTATCCTATTGCCATTAAGCAGCTTCATCTTCTAAATAAGTTGTTGTCATAGATATATCTTCAATGCGTTCTGTTAATGCCGAAGCGTCAAATCCTTTATCATTGAGATAGTCAATTAATACTTCGTCCATGGCACCGTATTCACCAACAACCTTATTACCAACAAACATGGAATAGCCATCACCACCGGCAACAATGAAATCATTCGTTGCCAATGTATACGTCTTAGATTCATCCAGTGCTTCTCCACCAACCTCGATGGATACGACACGACTACCGGCCGGTTGAGTCGAATCAAAAGTAACTTTCATACCGGCAATATGTGGGAAAGCACCTTTGGCATCCGGATAACTATCGATACCATTTTCGATAGCTGCTTTTAACTCTTCACCGGTGACTTCAATCACGCGAACCGTATTACCAAATGGTAAAACAGTTAAGACATCACCTTTGGTTACTTCGCCTGCCGAAATAGAAGCACGAATTCCGCCACCATTGGTCAATGCTACATCTGCACCACTAATATCGAGAAGAGCAGCTGTAATAAGATTACCTAAGTTTGTCTCACCTGTTCTTACAAATTCACGTTCTCCTTGTAAGTCATAAGGAGCCGTCGCTACAACTTCGTCTTCAATAACTGCGTTAGCTTCTTGAATTTCTGTAACCACTTGGGTTAAGTCCTTATCATCTTCCACAGATAAGGATTGAGCTTTTGTAAAGAGATGCGCGTCTTTTGAAACAATTTTTCCATCCATGAAAGCAAGTTCAACAACGCCTAAGTTCTTTGTTTTTTCTCCTGTACTTGCAATTAATGTATCGTTCACTAACATACCATATGGGTATGTAGAATGGCTATGTCCGTCTAACATAACATCAATACCGTCAACCGCTTCTGCTACAGAAATACTTGTGTAGTCTCCTTCATCTCCCAAATGTACAAGAGCTACGATTACATCCACTTGAGGATCCAATAATTCTACCATTTCCTTTGCAACGTCTTTCGGGTCTTCAAAGGTTAATCCGGTTGTATTATCCGGATGGGATTTATATTTGGTTTCAGGTGTTGCTAGACCGAATATACCTACCTTTATACCATTGACATCACGAATAATATATGGTGTTAATACATCTTTCCCTTCTGCATCCTTGATATTGGCTGCAAGTACCGGGAACTCAGCTAAACCTACATTTTTGAGCATTTGTTCTTTGCCGTAATCAAACTCATGATTACCGGCTGCCATGGCATCATAACCTAATGCATTCATAACAGTCATGGCTGTTTCACCTTTGGATAAGGTTACAAGATTCGCTCCTTGTGTCGCATCACCTGCATCCAACAACAATGTATTCGGATGTTGTTGTCGCATTGCCTTAACAACTGTTGCTAATTTGGCAGCTCCCATACCATCATAATCACCTTCAACAAAAAATCCATGCATATCGTTTGTATGAAGAATTGTTAAAGCATCATAATCTGTAAAGTATCCTGCATCAATCAAATCATAAATATTAACGGATTTAACATTCGGTGTACGTCCGTCTTCACTTCTAGGAATACTTACTGTACCGTCTTTAACAAGAGCCATAGCTTCATCTTTTAACGGATGGTCTAATGTATTACCAATAATTTTCCAATTGTTATCCACCGTTGGTGTTGCTACGCCTTCTTCTTCTTCTTGGATATATTTGATGATAAGATCACGGATTCTTCCGGCATCTTGCATCACTTCATAAGAATCAAAGTACTTATCTTCTTCTGTTACCAACTCAAGACTGAGTAATGTCCCAAAACGGTAGTTATTCACTGCTAGTTTATAAACCGCATCATCATCAATCGCTTGACCGTCCATGGTCAAGTTTGTAATTCTTGATCCTGCCGGTTTTGAAATGTCAATGTCATAATCAACACCTGCAAACATATCATAATTGTAGCCACGGATATTCTCGTCAAAGCTGACGGTCACATCACCAGGTACATATGTATTATAATAACTTGCTGACCATTCCATGTATTTCTTCAAATTGGCCCCTGTAATATTAACACCCATTAATGTATTCGAGTATTTATATATATTAGCTACGTCCTTTTTCTTAAAGTCTCCTGCAACAAGATTCATATCATTTTTGAATGCTGCTGCGGAACTAATCTCTGCTCCTGTATAGAAGAGTTGTACATCATTAATCAGATCAATAAGTGGGGTATCTTCTACTTGAACTGTCGGCATCGTTGTTACAGTTTCTTCACCTGTAATATAATCCACACCGTCCACAAAATCTGCTGATACAGTACCAATGACTGTATTGGCATCTTCAATAGATTTTTCATGAACATAGGAGAATTCTTTTAACATATCAGCATCTGCTTCTACATCTGCTGTTTGAATATTTTCTGTTGTTACACCGACAACAGATACGCCTGCATCGGTCTTATCAACACTTACTGTAGCTTTAGAGAGAGCCCAACCATATGCACCCGGCTCTATTACTTTAACACCGTTTACTTCATCACCATCGATTTTGGAATGCGCATGGCCCATAAAGATAACGTCAAATTCAGGGCAAGCATTCGCAACGGCTTCTACACCTTCATAGCCATGTTCACCTTCGAATCCAAGGTGGAATGCACCGACTAAAACGTCATATTTACCTTCCAACTCTGCGACAACTTTCTTGGCTTCTTCAACAGTTGGTGTGAAGTTTAACCCTTCAAAATGTTCCGGTGAAGAGGCTTCCCATATATTAATATAAGGAGGTAGCATCCCTACAACAGCAACACGTACACCGTCTTTTTCTATAATTTTATATGCATCTACCAAACGTGTTCCATCTTCTTTATAGGTATTAGCACTTAATACTGTTCCTTCAAAGGTATCAATATTCTTTTCCAAAAAGGATTTTTCGAAATTAAATTCATGATTACCAATTGTCCATGTATCATAATTCATATAATTTAGTGCAGCAATCATAGGATGAATAGGATCATCGTTAAACAATTCCGCACTATTATCTTGAACGGTATCCCCAAGGTCCATTAAGATAACATTGTCATGAGCTGCACGTTGTTGTTTGACCAATGTTTGGATTTTGGCAATCCCTGCATCTGAATCTTCACTATCAATCGCATATTCATAGGGATAAATTCGTCCATGCAAATCAGAGGTAGCGAGTAACGTAATATCTATATTACTCTCACTAACTGTGTCAGGCTTTTCTTCATTTGTATCGGTTAAGTCACCATCAGGAATGTTAAGCTTTTGTCCTACCTTGATTAGATTCGGATTCTCTAAGTTATTATAATCCGCTAACTTTTGATAATCCATGTCATTATCTTGTGCGATTTTCCATAAAACATCACCTTCTTGAACGGTATATGTCGTGTCCGCCCAAACGGTAGTTGATAGAAGCATGGTAAAAATAAGTACCATTGACATGATAAGTCGTTGTGTCTTTTTCACGCGTTCTCCTCCTTTGATATAGATCCGTTATTACTTAATATGGGAATTTCGAGTCAATTCTATGAACAGAATATGAACATTCCCATCTATAAGTCTATCAGAGTTGAGCCAAAGGACATACACGACATTTCAGCACTATGTTACTATATCATCTCAAATTTACATTCAGCTACGTATTTATAGGCTTTGCACCTTGTTTACTGATACTAATTTACTATAATTTAACATATTAATAGGTATAAATACCTATTTGATTGTATCCAAAACTTCATCTCTACTATAGTAGCCACTTTCAACAAGGATCTGGCCCCAATTTTCCCTTGTCACTACCTTTGGCTCCAATAGGTATGTCGGCACTTCCATTACCCAATTATCATAAACCGCATCTGATTGAGGAAGGGTTTCTCCTCGCAAAATCTGATCAGCAATATCGACTGTTTTTTTGGCAAGCATACGCACGTCCTTAAAAACCGTCATAGATTGCTTTCCCTCTAAAATTTCTTGTACTGAAGCAAGTTCCGCATCTTGACCCGTTATATAAGGTTCGCCTTGAAGTGCGTATCCCTTCTCTTCCAGTGCTTCAATAATACCTCGGCTAATACCATCATATGGGCTTAAAACGAGGTTGACTCCAGTCTCCTTATAGTAAGTATCCAGGAGTCCGGTCATTCGACTTTTTGCAATCATTTTATCCCATCGTAATGTATTCACTTCCTTAAAGTCAAACTGATGACTTCTAATCTGTATTTTTCCCTCTTCAATATAAGGACGAATAACTTCCATTGCTCCATCAAAAAACATTCGGGCATTATTATCATCTTCTGACCCTGCAAAAACCTCCAAATAAACCGGTTTATCCCTCTCAAATCTAGCATGGTCGACTAAAAATTCACCTTGCATACGACCCACTGCTATATTATCAAAGGTTATATAGTAATCGACATATTCTGATCCCATAATGAGTCGATCATAGGCAATCACCGGTATTCCCGCCTCATTAGCACGCTTTAGTTCATCATTTAAAGACTTGGCATCAATAGGTGCTATAACAAGCATATCGACGCCTTCATCGATAAAATTAGCAATCTGAGCTGCCTGATTGCCAACGACATCTTCTGCAAAAGCAATCTTTGCCTCATACCCTTTTTCTTCAAAATCAAGAACAGTGTATTTTGCATCCAAAATCCACCGTTCTGAGGATTGAGTAGGCATAGAAATCCCTATCGTCTTTTCTTCGTTGTTCCCACACGCAACGAGACTTAGCATCAAACATAATGGGACAAGTATCCCACCTAAGATAGTGAAGATAGTTTTTTTCATCGCCTAACCCCTTCTGCTTATTATACGTCTAATTTCTTCTCCCATTCCTTCATCTGTTCATGATTACCGGAAACGCTCTTAATAACGATTCTACCTGAGAATTTGTTCATATGTTTATTGGTTAGATGGGCAACCTTTAACACATCTCTATTCTTTGTTGTTGTCGTACCGTTCACTTGCTCCACTAAGGCACCATCGTTTACAATAAATGTTATTGCTTCCCGTTTATATTCAGGAATAGCTTTAAGCACTTCCATAATACCGTACATTCCGGTTAACAATGGTTTTCTATAGGGATGTTCAAGTTCACCACTTTTTACTACATTCTCTTGTTCATCATACATGACATAACGAAAAACCATGCCTTCTACTTCATGGTATGCCGGTGTTGTTAATAAATAAATTGTATACATATTGCCTCCTATTAACGGCTCTGATAAAGGTATATTGCCCCTAATGCCGTTCCGTAATTTGGTTTTTCTATGGATTGATAAGGTATCTTAAAATATTCCATGTAACGCTCAATTAACTGTTGTATCTGTCCATTCATCATCACGCCACCAGTAAAGATAACCGGTTGAACCGGTCGCATATGATAGGCCGCCTTTACCATGGAAAGTATCGGCTCGATAATCAGGCTATGAATGGCCAAGGCAACATCTTCATCTCTTGTGCCACCTTTTGCAAAATTGGCTACAGTGATTTCTTTTTGAAGCCAGCTCATCTCTTCTTTATAGATATCATCGATAATCATATTCACCATCTCAATATGACCACCTTTTGCCATTTCTTCAAGTTCTAAGGGGTCTGCTATCTGAAGTAGCCGTCTTCCTAAACCTTCAAATGCTCCGCCACCTAATCCAGTCCCGGTGACATGACTATATTCCCCGCCGTCATAGAGTAGAAACGCTGTTCCTGTTCCCATATTCACTACAAGACCGGAATCGTATCCTTCCATTGGTACAATATGAGCCACACTTTCCAATTCATTCATCAATATAACATCGGATAGTGCCTTACTTGCCTCTAATGCTCCTGATCCTGTCATTAAAATAGCATCATGTTTTTTTTCTTTTGCCTGATTAACCACTTGGTCTAATGCATATTTAGGAAATTCTTCAAATACCCATTCTTTTTCTGCCGTGGAAATAACTTTAATTTTTGTAGTTCCCACATCAATACTTAATATACGTTCTTCTTTCACGGGGGCTCCTTACTCGTTCAGCAATTTTTCTAATATAATAACGTCTAACATCCGTTCGAATTTGACACCGACTTCTCTAAAATGTGCGCATTCAAAAAAGCCATTCCTTTCAAACAATTGTATACTTTTCTTGTTTTCTTCACATATAACCGCCAATAATGCATGAAATTCCATCTGCTTAGCTACATCAATCATATAGGCCAATAGCTGACGACCATACCCTTTGCCTATCGCTTCATAATGGAGATAGATTGTCACTTCTGCCGTTTTATCATAGGCTTCCCTTTTCTTATAGCGGTTAAACAAACCATATCCGATAATCACTCCGTCCTCTTCCATAACAAAAGAAACAAATCGTTTATCTCCGGTCAATGCTAACCCTTTCATTTCCTCTCCGTCAATCGGGTCAATGCTAAAGGTCGCCGTCGAGGTTTCGACATAATAGTTATATATCTCCATAACATCTGTTATGTCTTTTTCTACCAAAGGCCTTATCGTTGCTACCATGATGTTTATTCCTCCTGCTTCTATGACTTTTCGACTTCATTATACCACTAGTTACCCATAATATTATATTTTTTTTTGTGTTATGATAAAAGAAATGGTTAAATGGGTCATCGATTAGGAAAGTGAGAGGTGTGTATATGGATTCTTTATTTTTTCCACCTTATAGTAAATTAATACGATTTTTTCATGAACAACGTCTAGCTTTTGCTATCTTTGACGCATCCGGAGATCTTTGCTATATGAATGCCAATTTTTCATCCTTTTTAAGGCATAATCATTTTGATGATGACTCTAACTTTTCATTATTCCATACCTTAAATTTGGATTCTGAAGAGCTTAATACATTGGCTCCATTTGATACCTATACGTTTGACTGGCCTTTTAACCTAACATTACCGCCAATATATGACCACGAAATGATTACCTGTACACTACAAAAGGATATACAATACTATTATTTTCATATGGAGCTACCCCCTGCCTACTGTGTACACCTTGATTATCTTCTGGAAAACACCCCTCTAATCGATGCTCAAAGCCCATTTACCCTAGCCTCTCTCTTTGAACAAATGGATATCGCCTTATGCCTATGTGAGCTCGTCTATTCAGCTAAAGAGGAGCCCCTTGATTTCTATATACGCTTTGTTAATCCGGCCTTTGAACAACTTGTCAGAAAGCCTAAATCCGAATTAGTCGGAATCTGCATTCGAGATCTTTGCTCTCTCTTTGAAGAATCTTGGTTTGATGCCTTGGATCGCTGTGAAAAACAAAATGCTCCTATCCTATTTACAAAGTATCTTTCTGCAATCAAGGCCTATTGGCATATAAGTATTTCTCCTTCACACTTCCATCATTTTCTAATTACATGTCAAGATGTCACGGATCAGATACGCGCGGAACAAACCCTTGCCCAATCAGATAAAATAACGGTCATCGGCCAGTTGGCGGGTGGTATTGCCCATGATTTTAATAACCAATTGCAAATCATGCAAAGCTATGGAGACCTTATGTCACAACATCTAGAAAACCACCCGGATACAACCATGTCCTCCTATTTGAATTCATTGCTTTCTACTGTAAGTCAATCCTCAACCCTTATCCATCAACTTTTAAACTATTCACGAGATGTCACTGCCCAGTTTAAACCAATCCACTTAAATGATGTCCTCCATAATGTTAAAAATATATTTGCTGTTAGTTTGCAGAAAAACGTTCATCTGCATCTTCTCCTAGAAGCGATTAATCCGATTATCCAAGGGGATAGCGCTCTCATACAAAATGCTCTGCTAAATCTCTGCATCAACTCCAGAGATGCCCTTTCTAAGGGTGGTATTATCCGAATCTCTACACGTATCGTCCACTATGATACATCTACCTATGTCGGTCTTCAACAATTAACTCCCGGCGACTATGTCTGTTGCTCTGTTTGGGACAACGGGGATGGCATTGAAACGGAAGACCTTTATACAATTTTTGAACCTTTCTTTACGACAAAAGCAAGCAAAGGAACCGGGATGGGTTTATCTGCTGTTTGCAGTATGATTAAACATCACCATGGCGCTATTGATGTCCGTTCCGTTCGCCATGAATGGACTCAATTTGATTTGTATTTTCCTATACTAGATGCTCCTTTCACGGCTATAGACCCTATTAAGACCCCTAAAAGCTATGTTAAAACATCCTATCGAATTATACTTGTTGATGATGAATCCGTACTGACTCAAGTCATTTCAAGCTATTTAGAAACAGAAGGCCATATTGTCCAAAGCTACACGGATCCTCAACAGTTATTAAATGAAGCCTCAAAAAAATTACCTTCATTTGACATGGGAATTTTTGATATGCTCATGCCGAAAATGAATGGTTTTGAACTCCTCCGACAACTATCCTTCTACATTCCTGATATCAAGTGTATCTTTCTCTCCGGAGCCTCTACGGATGAAGAAGTTCCGGAAGCATTAGCCCCTCATGTCCTGGCACAAATTAAAAAGCCTGTGAATCTGCATGATCTTCATGCAACTATCCAAAGGCTTTTACATTCAACATCTATATCCTCTAATGATTGACCTATAACCAATCAACAATTTTCCGTGCAAGGACACCCGCATCATTCGAATGTTCTTGTGGGTTTAATCCTGCTGCTTTCATATTCAAATCCTTAATATTTAGAGGGTTCAACTCTTCTTCGTCAAGAATAAAACATTGATCCGACTCAATTAACTTCTGGATAATTTCTCCATCTTCTACTTGGTTTACATCAATGACACCAAAAGGAATTCCTGATATCATACACTCCGCAACGACAGACCATCCCGGTTTAACAATGGCGAGTGAACTCGCTGCTATGTAGTCTTGAGAATGACTAACACGTTTAGGCAGTTTAACTACATGAGCATTCCCTACAATATCCACATTCCCTGTGGCATAAACATGCCCTGATTGAAAATCAACTTCTAAGGACCCTCTATTGGCAATTTGACCGATAGATAGGAAACAACTTGGCCAAAACCGTGCCTTATAATCAAAACTAGCTCCATTGTTCACTTCTCTTGCAATAAATCCAACGGATTCTTTCGGGCAATCAATATCCGATAAATCATCCGATAAGGCTAACTCATAAAGATGATCCAAGCTATTGTATGCCTCTAGGAAAGGTGTCATAAGATTTTCTTTAACTCCTATTTTTTTGTAGCGGTGATAGTATGTATAATTCGTCACACCTACAACTTTAACACCTAGGCGTTTAGCAACATGTATGCCCAATATACTGATATCAGTAATCACTAAGGCAACATCCATCTCTCGTAATTTCTCATATTCCGAAGCAACGCTCTCATCCAATGCATCCAAGAAGTATTGAATCTTTGACTCTGTCGCTTCTTTATCACACTCAAAGCTATCCTCTTTCAGTACCGTCCCGGCTTCTGTATTCTCTACATTGAACGTTACGCGACCACTATACTTTGATAAAAATACAGTTGCATAGTCAATTTGGAGTTCCCCGCAAGTCAAATAAATGTGATGACTTGTACTTTCTAAAATTTTCTCTATAATGGCTAAACTTCGTGTAATGTGACCGAATCCTAAATCTGTTACGTAAAAGGCGATTGTTTTCATTGTTTCTCCTCCTCCACTTGACAGGTGAGTTATCTGTCAATCCTTTATAAGATTGACTCTAAAAATCTCTTGATGTCATTATATCACAAAAAAGACGTGTATAAAATACACGTCTTTTTTATACTCAATAACTCTTAAATTTGTGCATTTAGCTTTTCTGCTAATGTAGCCTTAGGTACCGCCCCTACGATGGTATCCACCACTTGGCCACCTTTGAAGATAAGCAATGTAGGAATACTCATCACTCGGTAGTTTTGAGCAGTCGCTCCGTTTGCATCTACATCAAGTTTAACCACTTTGGCTTTACCGTCATATTCTGTTGCTAATTGTTCTATAGATGGTGCAATCATCTTACATGGGCCACACCAGTCTGCGTAAAAATCGACTAATACCGGTACATCTGATTTCAATACTTCATTTTCAAAAGTTGCATCTGTTAATTGTAATGCCATGTTAATTCCTCCTTAAAACTAATCGTTTTTGATTCTTTCGTCCATTATACGTTGAAATTGACGCTTCTTTAAGCATATATAACTTTCAATTAAGAATCATTATTATCTATAATGTTTGAAATCATTATATTATGTTTTTACGATATAGTCAAGGTTTTTTCATCATTTTTATCAAATTCCAATAATTTAGGGGCACTTTGTCGAATCGCAATAGCTCCGAGAGGGGCTGTAATTAGTATTGCAATGACTGCCATCGCTAAAATTGTATCCCCATTTGGTACATGATTTTTCAAAGGCATCGCTCCGATAGCCGCTTGAACCGTTGCTTTTGGTAAGTAGCTAATCATACAAAAAATACGTTCCTTCAGATTCAACTCGCTTCCCATGAGTGAAATGTAGACACCTAAAGAACGAGCGACCAGACCCAACAAAATAATAGCTACACTAATTAGTCCGGTATTAAAGGCAACCGTAAAATCGACTTCGGCTCCAATAAGTACGAAGAGAACAATTTCAGCAAATACCCATACTTTATTCATCTTCGCTGATAAACGATTCGCTACTTTTGGCAGGTATTCAAGCAAAATAAACCCAATTGTCATAATCCCCAAAAGACTATTCATCCATATATCTTCTTGAAAATGGTTAAACAGAATACTAACCGCCAATAAAATCATTATTTTTTTGGTATCACGGATATGCATTCTTCTATATAATACAATCAGTCCAACCGCCAAGAGTATGCCCACTCCAATTCCTATAGCAATACTGATGGGAACTTCTACAAATTGCATTAATATACTTGTTGATGAATTTAAAAATAGGGCAAGAAAAGTAGTATACATGGTAATGGCAAAAACATCATCTAAGGATGCTCCTGCAAGAATTAATGTCGGAATTTCCTTCTTCTTCCCAAAGCCTTTTTCCTTCAAATCAATCATTTGGGGTACAACAACTGCCGGTGATACTGCAGCTATAATGAATCCCAACATCCCGGCTTCCAATATGGTAAAGTCCAAGAAGTAATAGGCCAAACCTAGAATAGTAAACCCTTCTAAGAGTCCGGGAATACAACTCATCTTAATAGCACTTTTTCCAACCTTATTCAGTTCACTTTTACGTAGCCCCAAGCCTGCACGTAACAAGATGACGATTAATGCAAAGTCTCTCAATTCTTTTGACACATCCATCAGTGTCGGGTCTAATAGATTAAGACCGTGTTCACCCATAATCATTCCGATAATGAGCATTCCAAGTAATCCAGGTAAGCGTAATTTTTCCATAATAGCATTTGCAACCAATGCCAATAGCCCGATAACACATAAATTTAGTAACATAGTAAGCCCTCTTTCATTTAATCCTAAATTGTCTTTTTTATTTTACTCCAATCTGCGTTGAATTACCACCTATTATCTGATATGATAATTGAAAAAACACAACTTGGATGGAGGTCAACTATGTATTCAACTATTCGCGGTAACCGTTTCTCACTCTTCTTCATCATACATTTTCTACTCGGTAGCATACTTTTACAGCTTATATTGTCGATTCTACCGGAACCCTTGGCCACCGATACGTTATTGCCTGTTGCTTTGTCGCAACTCGTTCTCGTATTGTTGCCCATTTTCTACTACATATTATTCACAAAATTACCAATCAAAAAAACCTTTCGTCTCTATAAGACACGACCGTTAAATATATTTCTTTCTATTTTATTGGCCTTCTTTAGCTTACCGATTGTCATGTTAATTAATTTGATTAGCCAGTTTTTTGTTCAACAGGCACTTGCCGATACTCTATCGACCATAGCAGAAGAGCCTTACTGGCTAGCCCTCATTGTTATAGCCTTATTTCCGGCTCTGTTCGAAGAACTTGTTACCCGGGGAATTTTTCTGAGTCATTTTCGTCATCGCAAGGTTCTTACTGCTTCCATTATGTGCGGCCTTTTCTTTGGTATAATTCACTTGAACTTTAACCAATTCCTCTATGCTTTCTTCCTTGGCTTTATCTTTGCCCTAGTTTTGCATATCACCGGTTCTATCTTTTGTACCATGACCATGCATTTTATCATCAATGGGTTTAATCTATCCCTCACATATATTGCCTCTTTACCCATTGTACAGCAATTGTCAGAAGCTACGGAATCGGCTATGGATAATGTTAGTCATACGGAAGCATTAGTTGCAGCACTTCCTGCTGTGATCCTCTTGCTCATTGTTTCCCTTCCTCTCTTTGGCGTCATTCTCTTTATCATGATCTCCGCCAATGACAAAGGTGCTTTATTAAAAGCCAATGCACCTTCAAAAGATTTCTTCCCACAGGAGCAATCCTTTACAAATGATTTAGCAGAAGCTCAACTTGATGTTTCTGTCGAATCGGATGAATCCTTGCAGGATATGTCCCTTATCCCAACACCTGTCTCACCAAGGCTCATTACCATGCCCTTTGCACTAACCACCCTTTTGTTCATCGGTTTTTCCATTTTGAACGAAATTGCCTAATCATTGTTTAATCCAAGCCATGACTTCTTCTGATGTCGTGGCTTGTTCTATATATAGAGACATCTCCGCAATATAAGGGCGCCGAAGTATTAATAACTCGGCTCCATACCCTTGACATGCCGCAACCTTCTCCCGTGTGCCACCTACGACACCACCATCTTTGGTCACCACATACTTTATATCATGAATCCCCATTAATCTGCCTGTATCTTCTTGACTGAAGGGCGGATTCGCAATCACCAATTGCTCAAAATCAAGTCCTGCTTTAAGGGCTTCCTGTATGGACCCTTCCGCATCCAGAATGCGGAAAATCAACCGTTCTTGAGGCAGATATTTCATAATCTCAGGGATCTGTCGTATACCTGTTGTAAACAGTATGTTTCCGTCTTTCTTTCTTACGTATGAACATAACTCTTCCATGGAATCAAAAAAGGACCCTTCTGACCCACGGATACTTTCCGGTCGCTCATAACGAAGCATTGGTATATGGATACGTTGTGACGGCTCCTTTTTCTCTTGTTCTTTTGCCCAATCCACCAACATGGTGCGAATACCAATCGCATAAGGATGGGTGGCGTCAATGATGGCATCCAAAGACCACTGTGCATTCCAGCCCTCAAGAATTGTACTATCTACAGGGCCGATAAGTCTATGACAATTGGGATGGTCGGGTAAACGTTCATCCCCCATTTGACTATAAGAACTCACGTATACTACGGCACCTGCTTCCAACAGCTGTTCGCATAGTTTTCTGCCATGATACGTACCTGCAAAAAGTAATAGCCTCATATCTTTCATCATACATTATATCCTCTCGGGGTTATCATTCGATCGTTTTGTATATACGTATTACGATTTCCCACAATAACAATCGTTGACATGTCAATCGGAACATCACAAAAATCATCGAGTCGACGAAGATGGACCTGTTCCCCTTCTCTATACGCGTTATTTACCACACCAACGACGGTGTCGGCGGCCTTATATTGGAGTAAAATATCCCGCGCCTCTTCAATATAATGTGGACGTCCCTTACTCTTAGGATTATAGATGCAGGTCACAAAGTCCCCCATACCTGCGGCATGTATACGCTTCTTTATTAACTCTATATCCGTAAGCAAATCACTTAGGCTAATCATGACATGATCATGTGTAAGGGGCGCACCAAGACGGGCTGCTGCTGCACAGGCTGCTGTTATCCCCGGATAGACTTTGACCGATATATCCCTATCCTCATCCATAAGTTCCAACATTAATCCTGCCATACCGTATACACCGGCATCACCACCACTTACCAATCCTACTTCCAGACCTTCTCGTGCAAGTTCAAGGGCTCTTTCACAACGCTTCACCTCTTGTTTCATGCCGTTATAATAACATTCTTTGTCTTGAATCAAGGGTTCAATAAGAGTCAGGTACTTCTTGTATCCGACAAGTACCTGACATGCATCTATCGCCATCTTCGCCTCAATACTCAAGGCATCAATATCACCGGGTCCTGTACTAATAATATGTATCATCATCTATCTCCTTTTCCACAAACTCAGGGTAACACCATTATCAACCTGCTTCTTAACCACACACTCCCCATAATTCGATGCGATATAACCGGCCGGCATACAAACCCCTCGACTTCCCGTTACGGATTGCACAAAACGGGATCCTTCAAACTTATCCATGACATCATCCAAATCCGCTGCCGTATAGGTAACAAAGGGTACCTGCTTATGCTCTGCCCATTTGACTATACCTTCTTCTTCCCGCTTCAAATCAATACTGGCTACCATTCCTATTGCCTCTTCATAGTAACCTGCCTCCATCATAAACCGATTTACGGAGGCGTGAATATGTTCATAACTTATTCCTTTTCGACACCCTATTCCCAAAACCAGGTGCTTGGGAATGAGCTGAACATGTCGCTCTATATGTAATTGCTTCGCTATATTCCCCTTCTTGTTTGACGTAATCATTAATAGGGACGTATAGTCTTCCTTCAGATCGCTCTCGAACCACGCCTTCGAATCATAAACCGCATGAATATGCTCTGCTTCAAGGGAAAGCCCCTCTAATGGAACCTCAGATAAAATAAGGGATTTCTTCCCTTCCACCCAATCGGCGGTTACCTTCTTGGCTCCTTCCATATCCAAAAGACTCCATCCCTTTTTCTTAGCAATCATATCGACACTATCCAATTGACATAAATCAGACGCTGTCGTTATAACCGCTTGGGCACCTAGATGTTCCGCGATTTGGGTTGCCACTTCATTGGCACCTCCCAGATGTCCGCCAATGACCGGAATCACATACTCTCCCCTTAGTTGAATACAGATGACGGGTTTATCATAGCGCTTATCCCTCGGTTGTATTGAACGTACAATAATACCCATGGCCATAATATAAATAATCGCATCATAACCGTCACTCATCTGCTCATAAAACTGGGAAACCGGCAGCTCAAAAAGTCTCACCTCTTCTCGATCCGTAGGTTTGTTGGTATAGATATCCACTTCAAAATCCTCTCGGTCACGACCCATCTCATAAAGTTGCATCCCGATATCTATCCCTTGGCTATTCAGCGTCAATACCGCCCATCGCATCACGATTTATCCTTTGCTTTTCGATATTCATGACTAAACGTTGGGTCGTACAACTTAGAATAGTCATAGCCGTCCTTCAGTTCTTTTTCCAAAAAGGGACCCACTAGAATCTGCGCTGTCTTGCGTATACCTGCTGCCTTAACCTTCTCTGCTATTGTGGATAGATGACCCTGGACAATCTTCTGATCCGGCCAAGAGGCTCTATATATAACAGCTATAGGGGTCTCTAACGGATAATGGGTTGCCAGCTTATCCACCACCTGATCCATCATTCCAACCGATAAGAAAATAGCCATGCTCGTTTGGTGACTTGCCAATAATTCCAGTTGCTCCAATTCCGGAACAGGGGTACGACCTGCCATACGTGTCAAAATAAGACTTTGTGAAACTCCCGGAAGTGTAAACTCCCGCTTTAGAGCTGAAGCCGCTGCCGTATAAGAACTAATCCCCGGTATGACTTCATAGGGAATGTTCCAAGTATCAAGGGTATCCATTTGCTCTTGAATAGCACCATAGAGAGCCGGATCCCCCGTATGCAATCGCACTACTGTTAACCCCTCTCTTACGACCTCTTGTATCACTGTCAGTACCTCATCCAAGGTCATGGATGCACTATCATATAAGCGACACGCTTCTTTGTGATGCGCATATATATCAGGATTCACTAAGGAACCTGCATATATAATACAATCCGCATTTTCTATCAGTCGATACCCTTTTCGAGTTAATAATTCAGGGTCGCCGGGACCTGCTCCAACAAAATAAACCTTCATATTATGCCTTTCCTTTCTTACCCACCATGACTTGGACGGGATTTTCCGCCTGCATCATCCGACTATTGCCTATTTTTTTCATTCGCGCAATCTGAACGCTGACACATTCAATATCCTCATAACCTGCCTGTTCCATGAAGTCAAGTAATGTCACCGGTGTATCCAATGTAACCGATGTTGCCACTAGAAGGCCACCGTCCTTCAGATGTTCGTCAACGTAATCACATAGTTCAGGTAAATTCCCTCCGCTACCACCGATAAAAATTTTGTCAAACATCCCTTCTTGGGGCAACTGTTCCGGGGCATTTCCCTTGATTAATGTTACCTTTTCCCTTTCCTCGTGGGATAATAATTCGGCACAATTTTGCCGAATCAATGCAATCCCCTCTTCCTTACGCTCAATAGAGGTTATCCTTCCTTTTGCATGGGCACAGGATACGGTTATGGACCCTGTTCCACCGCCGATTTCAAGAATACGCTCGCCTTCTTGAATGGCTAGCTTATCCATAACCACACTACGTACTTCTTCCTTGGTCATGGGTATTTTCCCCCGTATAAAGGCACTATCTTTGAACATCTACAATCACCACACTTAATGGGTCAGCTTCTATTCCTTCTGTTTCATCGCTTCTCAGTTTTCGAATACATTCATCATCATAGGAGAGTCTTTCCCCCAGCCAAAAGTCTGCTTGTTCATATCCCGCTTGTTTCACTGCATGGGCTATCCATCGTATATCATGAACCCGATCCGTCAATATCCCTAACACCGGTACCTTTTGAAGTTCTTCGGACAACGAACATTCCCGTCCATGAAGACTGATAAAAGAAGCATTGCTATAGGACATCCCTATACGATTAAACATATACTGAAGGGAACTTATCCCGGATATTGCCTCTAGTCCTTGTGAAGCGTCCAACCCTTTAACCGTTCGATGAATATAGGCATAAAGGCTGTAGAACATAGGGTCACCGGAGACAAGATAAACCGTCAGCTGATGGTCATGAGCTAAGGCTTGCTGAACCTGCCTCTGCATACCTGTCTCTGACAAATCCACCACAATAGGTGTTCCATGAATATAGACCTTCATTGTCTCTAGGTGTCTTTTACCACCTATAACATAGTCTGCTCTTTCTATATAGTCTCTTGCAACAGGTAAGAGATAATCCGGATGTCCCGGGCCTATTCCGACAACCTTAATCATTGAGCCTCACTCCTTATCTTCCAATTTTGTGGTGCCTAATAATCGATCGTCACAGAACATCGAACATTCTATGCTGACACCTTGCCCGGCATAGGACTTACAATAATGTTGAGCCTGATCTACAATATGTTGGTAAAATGCCTGTTCATCCTTATGTCCTTTTACTATATCCACGACTTCTGCTGTGGTATTGCAATGGGCAATAGTTGTCAACATATCCTGCTTCATGCCTATATGTTGTCCACAGGCTACCAACGTTTCCATCCGGTTATCCCCATATCTGGAATGTGTATTGGGCATACCCGCAGCTATTTTAACCATTTTACCGATATGACCGATATAATGGATTTTTCGAATTCCAATATGCCCTGCATGGGTCAAAAGAGGCGCAACAAAATTACTTGTCTTTATCATACTGGACATAAACACCTCACTCAAGGTCATATGCTGACGTACAAAAGTTTCACCATAGTTACCAAAGACAAAGATTAAGGCCTCGTTTCCTTCCGCCCGTTTTATATCCATCTCTAACTTTACCGATTCCATAAAGGCTTCTTCACTCATCGGCTCTACAATCCCCGTCGTACCGATAATTGATATACCACCCACAATTCCTAACTTAGCATTGAAGGTTCTAGTTGCTATTTCAGCACCTTTCGGAATCCATAAAAGTATGTCACATCCCTTATCCTTGCCTAGAAGTTCATTGGCTACGTCATACATCATCTGCCTTGGTACAGGATTAATCGCCGGTTCACCAATGGGGATACTTAAGCCCTTTTTAGTAACACGTCCGATACCTTCCCCTGCCCGAATCGTTATACCTTCCTCAGATAATCGAACCTTACCATAAATATGCAACCCGTCCGTTACATCCGGATCATCACCGGCATCTTTAATGACATAGCAGCTTGCTTCCGTCTCTGTATACCTGGCTTCAAAAACCGGTATTGTAATTGTCCAGCCCTTCGGGGTATCAATGCTTATACTGTCCACTGTATGCTGTTCTAAAAGCATGGTTAATGCCGCCTTCACTACTGCTGTTGCACAGCTTCCCGTCGTATAACCATAGCGAAGCTGCTTACCGCCTTTATTCACATACCGTTCCAACATCATCTACTCCTTTTTGTCAAAAATGCCGTTGTAAAATAAGGAAGCGTCCCTTTTAGAACATCCATATCCCTTGTCACAAGTTCTTTTTCAAGACCTAAGTTTGATACAAGGCGAAACTCAAAGCCATAAGCCTGAATCAAGGACCGTAACCTTTCCGGATTCCGGCTCACCTTCATCACAATCAAGTTCTCATGAAGTTCAAACGCACGGACTAAGGATTCTTCAGACTGCGTCATATTCACCACAGCAAAGGATTCCTCTCCCATACATAACGGTTCCTTGAATACAGCCGCCGTTTGTTGAAAGGATGTAATTCCCGGGACAAACTCTATATCTGACATATAGGGAGCAACATAATGGAACGTGGCATATACCATAGCATCCCCCAAGGTCAGAAAAACAACCTTTTTATCCTGATTAGCTGCCTCTTCCAGTGTTGTGGCATGTTCTTTGAATAATCCTTGTAATTCCTCGTCATCATGACGCACCAGACGCATGGGAAAATACAAATACCTCAGCTTTGAATCATCTGTTACATAGCGTTGTGCTATTTGCAAAGCTGTTGATTCCTCACTTCCGTCACGTTTTACAGGAACAAAAATAAGGTCCGCCTCATCAATCAGACGGGCCCCTTTGACTGTCATAAGTTCCGGATCACCCGGTCCGACTCCAATACATACAATAGACATACTTGTCTCCTTCCATATCTAACATCCATACACACCACTAGTGCATCTTGCTCTCATTCATCACAACTTTCATCAATGCATTCATCGTTGCTACCGCTACAGGACTTCCACCTTTTCGTCCATCAACTCGAATATGTGTAAACGTTGTTTTTGAGAGGTACTCTTTGGACTCCTTGGCTCCTACAAAACCAACAGGTACGCCTACAATCAGTTCCGGCACTTGTCCTGTCTCTTCAATGAGCTCCAATAACCTCATGAGAGCTGTCGGTGCATTTCCGATAAGGTAGATGCCTATCTGTTCATCTTTATAGGCCATTTCCAAAGCAGCCATAGATCGGGTAATCCCCCTTTCTTCCGCCATTTGATACGCTTCCTTCGTATGCACATAATTTCTGGTTTGAAAGCCTAGTGTCTCCATTAGTCCCTTGTTCAACCCGACCTCTATCATCCGAGTATCACAGTAGACAATCGGGCGACATTCCATTGCTTTAACGATGGCTTCCTTTACGTCACCGACAAAGTGAACCAACTGTTCATATTCAAAATCTGCCGTTGTATGAATAATGCGCTTAACCACATCCCGCTGTACAGGGGTCAATTGCTCTGGGTGTTGCATCTCTTTTTCAATAATATCTAAACTGCCGGATTCAATTTGCTTCGGTTTCTTTATATAGTCCATCATCATTCCCTTTCATTTATCACGTTTCTTTCTCATTGACTGTATCCATTCCAATGCAAAATAAGGATTGACATAATAATGAAGGTGGGCATAAGATGCAATACCATTGTACTTGATATAACCGCCCTGCCATGAACGTATCGTTGTTCCCTTCCTTACTTTGGCTATATCAAAGCCTGTCGGCTCCTCTATGTCTGCTGATGAATGATGAAATTCATGGGCCGCAATCCGTTGTCCGCTCCTACCATAAACAGTTTTTTGGGTTGTCGAAACCTGACAATAACCAAATCGCTGCAACCGTTTGGTCATCGAGGTTTTTCCATCCAAGACCCCAACCATATCAAAGGTATTGTCCTCTAAATCGGTTAATGTCCGAGCCAAATACATAAGACCGCCACACTCAGCTATGTAGGATAGGCCGCCCTCTAGTGCTCTACGAATGGCTTCCCGTATCATCGTATTTTGCTCCAACTTCTGAGCAAATATTTCCGGAAACCCGCCACCAATAAGGAGACCGTCCAAATCCGAAGGTAGTGCTTCATCCTCTAATGGGCTCCATGGAATCAATCGGCATCCCATCTCTTTGAGGAGCTGTAAATTGTCTTCATAGTAAAAGTGAAATGCCTGATCTCTTGCTATACCAATCCGTAAAGGGTCCTCTGTGTTCCTTATGCACGCCTCTAAGACAGCAGCAACATCTTTTGGCAGTCTAGGTGGTTGGACACGCTCTGTCGAACACAATGCCAGCAACATCTCTATATCCACTGTTTCTGCCAAGGCATCTGCCAACTGCTCCATTTTCACTCGAAAAGCTTCTTGCTCTGCCATGGGTACCAATCCAAGATGTCGTTCCTCTATGGCAAATTCTTGACGTTTTGGCAAATAGCCACACGCTTTTATATTTGTGGCACTTTCAACGGCCTCTTTTAACAGCTCATAATGATGGGCGCTATTGACTTGATTAAAGAGTACACCTCGTATAGATACTTCCGGGTCAAAGGATTCAATCCCTTTCATAATAGCCCCCATTGTTCCGGCTATCTTACCACCGTTAACGACTAAGATTACCGGAAGTTTCAGTATTTTTCCGATAGAGGCACTGGTTCCTTTATCACTTCCGATTTCTGCGCCGTCAAAAATACCCATGACCCCTTCGACAATGGTCATATCTGCTTCTATGGCCTGTCGATTATAGAGGTAACGTATCGTATCCTCATCCATTAGATAACTGTCTAAATTACGACAGGAACGTCCTGTAATTCGTGTGTGAAAGGCAGGATCAATATAATCCGGACCAACCTTAAAAGGCTGTACCGTCATCTGCCTCGAGAAATAGGACATCAATCCCATACTGACCGTTGTTTTTCCGACACCGCTTGATAATCCGGCTATCATCATTTGATACATATCGTTGTCTCCTAACTTATATACATGATCCTTCAGGAACGAATAGTCGATCCCCGCCGTCATTAATAAAACGACCGTTCATATGAAAGACCTGTCTGACCAAATCCACAGTCATTATCTCTTCCGGTCTACCTTCCTTGGCCATTACACCTTCGTTAATCACCCACACATGTTGACCGTAACGTATGCCCTGATTCAAATCATGCAAAATCATTACCACGGTTATACCCGTTCGTTCTACTTGTTCCTTCAATATGTTCAGTACCTCAAATTGATGGGCCATATCCAAATATGTTGTCGGCTCATCTAGAAAAAGAAGTTCCGGTTCTTGAACAAGGGCCATTGCAATCCATGCCCGTTGCCGTTCTCCACCGGAAAGTTGACCGATTTTACGGTGGGAAAAAGCAAGACATCCACTTTGTAACATGGCATAATCAATCTTCTTCTTATCCTCTAGATTCAACGGTTGCCAAGGTAATTTTCCTGAATACCGTCCATAAGAAACCAAATCAACCACCTTCAAGTCATAAGGAGCGCTCGGTTGCTGTGGCAAATATGCAAAAAGTCGCGTACGCTTTTTTTTACTATATTCATCTATATTCTTGTTCTTCAACCGTACCGTTCCGTTTTGGGGCTGTAATTGTCCTGTCATCAACTGGAATAACGTGCTTTTTCCACTTCCGTTCGGTCCCAGTACGGCTGTTATTTTACCTTCCGGGATTTGCCCTGTAAAGTTTTTGATAACATCCCGATCACCATAACTGAATGCTATGTTATCCATGAAAATCATGATTCGGCTTCCTCCTTAACAAGAATAAGAAAAACGGTACCCCTAGACCTGCTAATAGAATACCCACGGGTACCTCAACAGGTGCCAGCATAATCCGTGCTACCATATCACACAAAATCACCAGTGTTGCCCCCAAAATAGCCGATAGGGGAAATAAGTAGCGATAATCGGACCCAATGATAAGTCGCGTTATATGCGGGACTATCAAACCGACAAATCCCAATAGTCCAACAGCACTAACACTTGCCGCCGCCAATAAAGAAGCCGTTACAATCATAATAAATCGAAACCCTTCAACGGGAATTCCCAGTGACCTTGCCACCGCATCACCTAACATCATCATATTCAATGCCCTCGAAGAGAGTATACAGACAATAAACCCTATCACCACATAAGGTATCATCATCCTGACATCTTTCCATAGTGCCAGATTCAAGCTACCGATAGTGAAGCTTAGGGTATCTTGGATACTATCCGGATATAATATGTGTATCATGTGAATACAGGCATTGACAAGGGAAGATACTGCAATTCCGGCCAACACCATTTTCATAGGCGCAATACCGTGATCATACGCAATCACATAGATCACTAATGTCGTCACCAGTGCCCCTATAAAGGCAGCTATCGGAAGCCATTGTATAAGCTCCGGCAACACAACGATAAAAAGGGTTCCCGTTAATCCGGCTCCTGATGTAACACCGATAATATTGGGCGACGCCAAGGGATTTCGCATAATCCCCTGTAATATAGCACCGGATAAGCTCAATGCCGTTCCCACTAAACCGGCCAATAGAACCCGCGGTAAGCGCACATTCATAATAATATGATAATATAAACCATCCTTATCTACCCATAATGCTTCTGTCACTGCACCTATACTAAGGGATGTTGCCCCGAAAAGAACACCCAAGAGACTACTTATTAATAATGCAGCAACCGCCCCCAAGAATACCAGAACTGTATTAACGGAAGGTTTCATCCGGATATAACAACTCTGCTATGTAGAAAAAGGCTTCATCGTATGCTTCATTCGGCTTATAGATGGAGTACTCCTTGGGGAGATAGTACACCGCATTATTCTTCACCGCATGTATCGTATTCCATATAGGATTCTCATCAATAACGGATTGTACATAGTCTTTTACGCCTTCTTCACTTCCCATGGTTGAGATAAAAATAATATCCGGGTTGGCCGTTGCAATCGTCTCAATACTAAACGGAACACGAGACTCCCCTTCAATTGGCACTTCTGATTCATTCAAAATATTCATTGCTCCTAGTTTGGCAATTATCTCGCCTGTTACGGCACTATCCGACTCCAAGTACATGCTTTTTGAGGTAGCAAAAATAGCTGCAACCTTTGGTTGTTCTTCTACTGTAGCCGTCTGTGCTACCAACTTATCAATGTCTTCTTGCATGGGTACAATAACCGATTCATATAAATCTTCCCGCTCATTAATGGAAGCAAATAGACGGGCATTGTTCAAGACTTGCTCATAAGAATGGGAGACGACATCAATAACCATGGTTTCTATACCACTCTCTTTAAGTATCTCATCTAGCTCAACTTGAGCCGGAACATTGGCTGCCAATATGACCAAATCGGGCTCTAACGCCAAGATCGCTTCTAAATTCATCTCTGCATGGCTCCCTAGATCAATAAGGTCTGCAGCTTCTTCCGGAACATTGGCACTTCCCTTTGCTTTTGTTAACGATGTCCCTCCCATGGCGTACCATAACCCTAGAATTGAATTATAGTCTATTACGACGCGCTGTGGATTTTTGGTGATTTCTCGTTCTATACCAAGGCCATCTGTAAACGTTACTGTCTCAGACACCTCTTCAGTCCCTTTATCGTCTTGGTCTGCTGTAGGCGCTACTTCATCCTTCTCAATCTGTTCGTCTTGATTCGTCTGATCAGACGCTGTTGCTTCCGTGTTCTTTGTCACTTCTTGTCCGCAACCGGCTATCATTGCCAGTGTCAATACCATACTTATAACTAATACTATCTGCTTTTTCATCTGTCTTTACTCCTTAATTAATCAATGGTCTTGGCATCCTCACTCAATGCTATAAGTTGCTTTCTAATCCAAGGTCGTTCGCCCAACCCCACTAGATTCGTTTCTACCGTACATCCCATAGACTCAAGCTGATGTTTCCAGCTCTCATCATTGGCTCCTGCCAAATCGTTCGTGGCATGGTCACCGGCTACAATCATAAAAGGAGCAAGCAAGTAACTTCCTTTACTTTTATCCTTACTCTTCCCATCAATGATGGCTTCCGGATCAAAGGTCAGTTCCCCTTCAACGGTTCGTAGCCAATAACGATCCGATTCTTCAGCCAAATAGGCTTGTATCTCTTCATAGATAACCGTATTGGCATGACTTGACCCATGCCCCATAAATACAATGCCATCATAAGCCTCTTCTAACTGCTTATAATCCTCCATCATTCCCTGTGCCAAAAGTTTTCGATCTTCTGCTGTCGTGGAGAGCGGTCGACTGATACGGATTAATGGCAACAGATTGCCGTCATTCTCATAGGCTTCACAAGCTTTAACAATTTCAGACCTCACCTTTTCATACTCATGCCCCCACATCATATGGGTAACGACGACCAAAATGTCTTCATATCCTTCTTTTAGGCAATGATTCATTTGCTCCGTTACTGACGAAATTTTTATACCTCGCTTTGTCCAATAAATCCGTCGTATCATACCGGATGTATAGGCCACAAAACACTCTCGATCCGGGTAATGATTACTGAGAGCTTCCTCAATACCCCCGAGGCTATTCCTACGTTGTTCCTCATAGGTAGTTCCAAAACTTACCACCATTAATGCTTTTTTCTTCATACATTTTCCTTTCAATAACGGAACTTTATACAAATAAAATAAAAGCCACTATTCATCAAATAGTGGCAATAATTCCATAGAAAAAGATAAAGTTATACTTTTCCGGTTTTTATTTTGCCTCTAATGTCCCGTAGAGTCATGCAAATTTCTGATATGGCAGGTCTTCTGACTTGATTTCATCATCTAACTCTACTTCCCGTCCATTGACAGTGTAACTGAGTTAGACTCCATCTTACAGCGGCGGGACCGTGTTGGATTTACACCAAACTTCCCTATTATCCGATTCCTCGGCACCGTATCATCATCTGTATTCAATTTATCCATTCACTTCCAAGTATATTGTACCCAAGGAAGCATCTAAGTCATTGTACACGTACTAGGATTACCTTGTCAATGAACTTATTCTGGCAGTATGGCACGTAAAAAACCGATAGGGTGCCCCTTACCTACAAACTTTTTCTCATACTCTGTCATTATATTTCCTATGGCATAGGAAGATTCATGTAAATCTCTCGTTAGATCCGTCACATGAAAAACAGACCCTTCAAAGGACTCTACAGAAAACTCAAAAAGGTCTTTGTTATCTGTTTTGAATTCTATAAAACCACCTTTTTGTAAAACCGCCTCATAACGCTCTAGAAATCGTTCATGCGTCAATCGCCTTTTTGCCCATCGATCCTTGGGCCATGGATCCGAAAAGTTCAGGTAGATGCCTTCTATTTCTCCGGATTCAAAAACATCCGTCATCATCGTTGCATCATAACGTAAAAATTTCAAATTTGTTGGTGCCGTCTCGTCCTCATCAATTTTTTCTAAGGCTCGCCATAAAACTGCCGAATACTTTTCAATACCAATATAGTTCACATCCGATTCACGTTTAGCGTGACCGATAATAAAATCACCTTTACCCATTCCGATTTCCAAACGAATAGGGTTGTTATTTCCGAATAATTTCGACCATCGTCCTTTATACTGTTCCGGCTGCATCATAACTCTTTCATGGTCGTTCACTTTCTCAAAGGAGCCTGTTACATGTCTTAATCGCATTCTTTTATCCTCAACTTCTTTTTGTTTTTCATTGTCTTTATCCTTTAGTTTCTTAAATCACCAAAGATTTTTCCCTTAATTTGATACAAAGCGACCGATTGCATAAACCGGCAAATTGTATGCTTGTATCTCGTGGTTTTCTAGCGGTTTTTCAAAAGCCACGACACAACAAGTCCCCGGTCCCGCAGATTCTTCTAACCAATTGGGAGCTGCCTTATCAAGGACAACGTCACACTGATGACGCATTGCCAATTCCTTTGCTTCATAAAGCATCCCTTTAGACCCCACAGACAGTAAGGATCTATATGCCGGCTCTTTCATCAATTGATAGAGATAACTTAATGTCATAGTCTCCCCTTTATGGCCTATGATTTCTTCTTCTAAGAAACATTGTCCCATCTTTGGTTTGCCCACACCGTAGATATAATACGGTTGTCCTTTTATTCCCGGTGATACCGCTTCTGTCTCACGCCATCCCATAACGGTTACACCGACACCTGTCTGGACACAAGGTATATTGTCTTCCGTTGAACCGGATATCGCTGATTCTGATAAACCTGCCTCTCGGGCCATGGATTTGATGCCTCGAATAATTTCTTTTCCTGTAGGTTCCATCTCAACCGATAAGGTATTCATCAACAAAAACGGGGTAGCGCCTCGGCTAATAACTTCAACAAAAGGTACAAAAGCAGCATATCGACCGACATTATAAGGATCTAATGAAATTGTATCCTGAGGTTTATCGCCAATACCTCCAAAACTGTCACATGCCGTTACCATCTCACCATGGGACAGGGGTGTAATCATGACATCTTCCTTTTGATACGGGATTCCTACCATGCACCCATCCGCCCTTTCATAATAAGTGGTATATAGCGGTATATCATTGTGGCTCCTATAACATTTACACCTGCTGCTAATGTTAGGGGAATCAATAAGGTAATGATTGTTCCATAGAATGGAATCCCCATTGCCACTTGCATATATAGAGCTGCAATAAATAAAGCGATTGGTCCGTTTACCACAAGTCCCAATAGAATGCCTATGACGGCATGCCATCTCCGATAGGCATAGCCATAAACAGCACAACTCACAAACATCATACATGCTGTAATAAGATGTACCGGTAAGGTCATAGGAAACCCACTAAAGAGGGCTGTCATCATATGGCCTACAAGACCCACCAAGCCGCCTAGTAAGGGGTGTATGAGTATCGCTCCTAAAAATCCCGGCAACGAATCGAAGGCAATGCTACCAAACACATTAAACTGAGCACCTATTATGGATAATGCCACCAAACAACCGGCAACGACCCATTGCTCTTGTTCTATCTTTTTCATTCTTATACCTCCGTTATTCGACAAGGAATCATGCCCTCTAGGGACCAACTTTGATTCCATCGATATTGAATGATTGTACCATTGATTACATTAAATTTCCACGAATCCCCGGGATTCAGTTGCAACATCTTTTCCATAAAATGGCGCAAGACAGCTCCATGAGTGACTAAAATCAAACATAGTTCCTCTTTATCCTGTTCCTTTTGATGGTGCATAGCCTGCCAGTAAGAGCAATCCTTGGCCAGTCGATGTGCATAAAATGCCTCCAAACGGTTTACAAAGGCCTCGTAACTTTCCCCTTCCGGTATGTGCATAGTATCAAAATGATAATAAAAATCTTCATAAACCTTTGGATACCGGTTTTTTACTTCTTCATAAGTCAGACCTTCTAAACATCCGAAATTCATCTCCGTTAACCGCTCATCCTCTTCAACCTCTGTCTCCAAAACCTTACCCAAGTCTCCGGCAAGGACCTTAGCTCGCCCTCTAGGACTTGTTATCATCTTAAAGTTCCAACCCTTCCCATAGGTTTCACGTACCTCTCGTATCCAGTCGACAACCCATTGCTCTTGTTGCTCTCCCCTAGGGGTATAAGGATAGTCCTGGCGTCCATATATGATTTTATCTCGATTGGCGGTAGTTTCCGGATGGCGAATCATCCAAACCTTCATAATCGATCCTCCTAAACTCTTATAGTGTCTGAAATACTGCAATACAGGTCAGCAAAAAGACCACTTGTCCGATTTCAATAACAGCACCGACAACATCACCGGTTATCCCATGAAGAATACCTTCAATACGCTTACCTATAAGTAGCATAACACCTGCTGTTACAACGATTGCAAGGGATAATCCGAAGTTTATAACCATTGCGATACCTATAGTGCCTCCCATAACAATACAGCCTTGAATAGGGGTCGTTTGTTCAACCAGTCCTTTTCCCATCCCTGATGGTTTTGCATAACGGCAAAATCCGATAACAAATAAGACAATACTTCTTGCTACAACAGGCATGGCGATGATAACCATCAAGCGCAGCGGTTGCGACCATGCCAAAACTTCGCTGAGACCTATATACATCCCTAAAAAATACAGAATCAAACCGATGACACCAAAGGCTCCAACATGACTATCTTCCATAATAATCAACATTTTCTCTCGAGTTCTAGCACTAAAGATTCCATCAAATAAATCTCCGATACCGTCAATATGCAATCCACCGACGATAAAAAGGTATAGAACAATCAATAAAAACGCCGTAATTGATGACGAATACAGGCGGTTGATGAAAGACATCCCTCCCAGGCACAATCCAATAAGCATACCGATTACAGGAAAGAAAAAGCGTCCTTTCAAAAATAAGGCCTCACTAAAGTCTCCTTTTAACGGCAACGGTATTCGAGTCAAAAAAGTAAGCATCATGCCAAATGACTGCCACCATGCTCTCATAGGACCACCCTTTCTTTAACTTTATTTTATTCATCTATAGCCTAATCCCATACCTAGACAAAGTCAAGTATGCTTTTGCACAGCCTATGAAGTTTTTATAGTACTAACGGATTTTATTGCAAAAAAAATTCCTACCGTAACGGTAAGTTCGGTAGGACTAAGCTAATATCTATATAATAAAAGGGGGGATAGTTATTACAGTTATTATATTATCAAACAGATATGAACAAAATATGAACAATGTTTAACAAATGTATTTAATTTCTATCAAAACATTATTATCGTCACTATTTTTCAAAAAATGGCACTCAATTGAGCGAATTGTTACAATTATATTACACAATTGTCAAACTTTTGTGAACTTATTTATCCTTATCTTTGTTTTATCTCTGTAAGCTCTGTGAAAACCTTCACTCAACGCCCGTTATCTGAACATCCATTGACGATCCATTAGGATCTATAACTTCAATGGTTATTCCTTCATCCAATGTGACTACGCTATCATATCCCAATGCATAATAATGATTCATTGGATCTTCCCAAAAAGAAATAACATCTTGTTTGAGCTCATCTGTGCCGCCCGCTTCTATCAATTTAATTCCCGGGTTATCTTCATCTGCCATAACTGTATTGTCCAGATAATGGTCTTCAATAAGTGCTTCATTGATTCGCCACACCGCAATGCCACCATGATCCATAAACGTTTTGAATGTTCTGGCATATCCGTTTAACTGCCTGTTTTCTAATAAATAGTAGATATCCGGATCACTTGTAGGTATTTTAATAACATTGTAGCTATCAACTTCTCCGCTTAATCTATACGTACCGTCTTGAGTGACTACTTCCGGCTCAATAAATCCGGCATATATCCTTGACCAAGCAATCATAGGCGACGGATATTCACCGTAACCATATTGATTATCAAAGACATTCGTTCCGGCACCCATAAGTCCATGAATATCAATACCTGCTGAACTATAGTCTGTATCATATAAATCAGGCAATCCTAATAGATGTCCGAATTCATGGGTGTAGACACCTATGGTCACCATACTCGTCTGATATCTACTATCTCGAGTTAATTCACCTGTTAGAGAAAAAACACCTAATTCCACGCCATCAGCCAATGCTCTCTCCGGATTAAAGAGTGTCACACCACTTACCGTAGGATCTGACTGACGGTTATAATAATCGTCTTCATATCCTGCTGCAACAATAGAAACAGCTAGTTCCGAAGGTTCTATCCATTGATTATCATTGGTATCAAATTCAGAAAAATCAACATAGGCATCCACACCTTCTATGACTTGATTATAAAAGGCTGTCGAATCAAAATCGTCCAAATCCTTTATCCTAGGATGCTTTGATTCCAAGGTGACAAAGACAATACCATTATCCGCTGTCCCATAGGTCTCATTGGCACCTACAATCTGAAAATTACCTCTTGACATATCCTGATAAAAACGACGGACACTATTCTTGTCATCATATAAAAATGCTTCCCAATCCGATTCTTTCGACGTGATTTTTACATCTGAAAATCCTACGACAATCGTCATTTGATTCAAGGCGGTTTGATCCTTTTCTAAGGTCGTTCCCATCTCTTCATCCGTATTGACAAAATATGTATCACTTATTGCAATCACTTGAAAGGTCTCTGATTCAAAGGTGACATCAAAGCCAAATGCTTCCAACACTTTTCGAATAGGGCAGTAAATGCGCTCATTAACAATAACGGCAACGGTATCATTTTGCACCAGTTGATTATCAACAAAAATATAATCCTGTCCCATAGGAATCCATACTTGGCGCCCCTCATAAGAGGCATACGCCATCTTAAGTTCATCATTCCATCCTACTTCTGCACCAATGGATTCCATAGTGGCACGAAACGGAACTTGTGTCCTGTCATTCTCATCAATAAAAGGATATCCTAAATTATCATCGAAGACTACACCCTCTCCGTTAATGACAATATCCAGAGTATCTGCTGCATAAATAGGTATCGGTTGGACGACCCAAAATAATGCAACAACACTCATTACTACACTCAAACGACTCAATATATTTTTCATTAAACCACTCCTTACTATAATACTCGTATTATAGTAACAGATTGCTATGTCTTTGAGATGTCTCAATAACCACCTGCACTCCTTATCCTAGCATAAAAAAGACCAACCCCATTGCCCCACCTATCCCAATAAGCAAAACCGGATGAACTTTTTTAAACCGAAGAAGTATTATCGACAGAAGACCACAGATAATAATCGTTTCCCAGTGAAGAAAACCTCGCCGTTCACCATCCACAATTGCTGTTTCAATGAATCCTGTTCTAGCGACTGTAATCCCTGCTGCAAGAATCAAACCGGCTACAACGGGCCGTATACCATAAAAAACCGCTTTTATCCTCGGGTGATCCATATATTTGAAGAAAAATCTAGCTACAATCAAAAGTAACACTAAAGAGGGCATTAAGACCCCTGCGGTAGCAATAATAGCGCCAGGTACCCCCGCCGCTTCATAGCCCACATAGGTTGCCGTATTAACGGCGATAGAACCGGGTGTCATTTGCGAAATTCCGATGATTTGAACAAAGAGTTCCTCTTTCATCCAGCCATGGGCAATCACTTCGTCTGATATTAACGAAAGCATGGCATATCCACCGCCAAAGCTAAACAGTCCGATTTTGAAAAAGGATGTGAAAAGTTCCAATAGTATCATGACTTCCTTCTCCTTCCGCCTAGAATTAACCCGGATATACCCCCAACGATAATCAGTATTATGGGGCTTATTTGCAAGATGACAACAGCTATCAGCGTCAAGAGAAATAAGACTGCTGTCGCGACATCTTTGACGGACTGACGCATCATACCTATTCCCGCCATAAAAATCAACAGAATTACCGCCCCATTTATCCCGTCAAAGGTTCCTACCACCGCCGGAATATCTGCAATTTTACCAAAAAACATAGCGATTACTAAGATAATAATCACCGATGGCGTTACCACTCCAACGGTGGCTACGATTGCGCCCAAAGTACCAGCTACTTTATAGCCGACCAGCGTTGATGAGTTCACTGCAATAGCACCCGGAACAGACTGACTTACTGCAAATAAGTCCAAAATCTCTTCTCGGCGTATCCAATGGTTGCGTTCTACAAATTCGTTTTCAATCATCGGAATCATGGCATAGCCTCCACCAAAAGTAAACAATCCGATTTTGAAAAAGGCAATAAATAGCCTAATAATTCGATTCATAATTCCCTCCTAAAAAAATAAGAAACGGTTATATAAGCCTTTGGCAATATAACCGTTTCATTTATTCTATAGACTGACCGTTAGCTTATCCGCGTGTCTTATTGAATTTATTACGTTCTTGTGTATTCAAGTATTTTTTTCTTAATCGAATCGCATCGGGTGTAATTTCTACCCATTCATCATCTTCTATGAACTCAAGCGCTTCTTCTAAAGAAAATTCTACCGGTTTCAATAATTTTATCGCATCATCTGCTCCACTAGAACGGGTGTTGGTTAACTTCTTGTTCTTACATGGATTAACCACCATATCATCACGTCGACTATTCAGTCCGATAATCATACCTTCATATACGTCAACAGCAGGTCCTACAAATAATTTACCCCGTTCACTCAGGTTGAATAATGAATAAGCCATCGTTGAACCCAATTCTTGAGAAATGAGAACACCGTTGTTACGTGATGGAATCTCACCAACATGATCTTGGTAAGAATCAAAGGAACGTACAATAACCCCTTCACCACGGGTATCATTAATAAACTCACTACGGTATCCTAACAAACCACGGGTCGGAACTAAATATTCCACTTTAGTAAATCCATTGTCTGCATGCATAAACTGCATCATACCTTTACGTAGGTTTAATTTCGATATAACAGCTCCGATATATTCATCCGGTGCCGTAATAATAACCTTTTCAAAAGGTTCTTTCAAACGTCCCTCTTCAGTACGATGCAATAATACTTCCGGTTTGGATACACTTAACTCATAACTCTCACGACGCATATTTTCAAGAAGAATGGACAAGTGTAATTCTCCACGACCGGATACTTTATAGGCATCTGTTCCTTCAATTTCTTCAACACGAAGGCCGACATTGGTTTCCAATTCTTTCTCCAAACGTGCTTTAATATGACGTGTTGTCACGAATTTACCACTCTTACCTGCAAAAGGTGAATTGTTAACATAAAAATTCATGGATAATGTCGGTTCTTCAATTTCAATCATCGGTAACGGCTCTACCTTATCCTCTAAACCGATTGTCTCTCCAATGGATATATCACCGATACCGGAAATCGTTACCATATCACCGGAATGTATTTCTGTCGCTTCTACACGATTTAGACCGATATTGATAAATGCTTTACCAATTCTTCCCCGAGCATATGAACCGTCACGTTTTGCAACACTAACCGTATCACCTGGATGTAAAACGCCTTTTGTAATTCGTCCAATACCCAATCGACCAATATAATCATCATAGCCCAATGCGGAAATTTGTAATTGCAAAGGTTCTTCATCAAGGTCCGGATAAGGTTCCACTTGCTCAATGATTTTTTCAAATAGAGGAATGATATCATTGTTATCATCTTCCATTTCATTACGGACAATACCATCTCTAGCAACTCCGTATAGAATCGGGAAGTCCAATTGTTCATCATGTGCACCTAATTCTGCGAACAGATCAAAGGTCATATCAACGACTTCTTCCGCACGTTGATCTTTTTTATCGATTTTATTAATCAATAGAATCGGACAGAGTCCTCTTTCTAAAGATTTTTGTAATACAAAACGGGTTTGAGGCATTGGCCCTTCACTTGAATCGACCAGCAAAATTGCTGTATCAACGGTCTTTATAATACGTTCAACTTCTGATGAGAAGTCCGC
This sequence comes from Vallitaleaceae bacterium, assembly GCA_965140555.1. Classification (GTDB taxonomy): domain Bacteria; phylum Bacillota; class Clostridia; order Lachnospirales; family Vallitaleaceae; genus UBA1351. The sequence continues at coordinate 1,805,192 of OZ223259.1, forward strand.
ATGCCCCGGTGTATCAACAATATTTATTTTATAGTCTTTATAAGATATGGAACAATTCTTTGAATAGATAGTAATACCACGTTCTCGTTCAAGATCATTGCTGTCCATGACACAATCAACAATCTCCTCATGAGCTCCAAAAGCTCCACTTTGTGCTAACATAGCATCGACCAAGGTTGATTTTCCTGCATCAACATGGGCAATAACGGCGATGTTGATTATTTTTTTATCTCTCATACTTACTCCTAGCTTGAATAAAAATAGGAACTTAATCCCATGACAATTTAACCTTTTCATTTTAACACTCTAATACTTAAAAAGCAAGTATTACTGACATTTTTCTAACATTTCTCATCATTATCTTGTTTTTGCCCTTTTTCAAACTCAGAATTTTCTGTTTTTTTAGAATATTTACTCATTAATTCCAAACCTTTTCATTTGACTTCTATAATTGTTCGCGTTATAATGAAAATAAGTCTAAATATTCTTACACTTGCATTTATTATCATGTGATGATTCGCCTATATAGAGAGATGAAACTTAACCGAAAGGATTGAAGGAGGAATTTGTATGAACACTATTAAAAGTATTAAAAAATCAATTCGAAGAGAACAACGTAAGCGCAAATTAAAGTCAGCAGGTAAAACCGTAGCCGTCGGTGTTGCAGCCGGTGCCATCACCTCACTATTCGTAGCGCCAAAAGCAGATGAAATCAATGCATCTCTTTCCAAAGCCAAAGACAAAGTCGCTGACTCCATTAATAAAGGTACAGAGGCAATCAAAGATCGGGTAACAACTACCGTCGATAAAACAACCGATAAAGTTGAGGATATTAAAGATGACCTTACCGTTGCTGCTAAAAAAGCGGAGGCATTGAAAGAGGAAACAAAAAAAGATATCAAATCTGACGTTAAAAAGTAGGAGGACAATTATGACATTTACCATTGATTTAGGAGACATTTTGCTCTTCTTATTATGTGTAGCCGGCATTGTCTTTCTCATTTATTTGACTGTTCTCATCAGAAATGTTATCAAACTGGTGAAAGATGCCAATGCCCTCATCGATAAGAATAGACCCAATATAGATTTAACAATGAGTACCTTACCCGGAATAAGCGCTAATATTGAAAGTATTACCACAGATGTGAAACAGGGTGTTGTTACAGTTACCAACACTGCTGAAAGGATTGAAACTAACCTAACGAATTCAGCTGCAGGCGTTGTGGATAAAACGGAGATGGCCATTGACTATGTTCAGGTTGTTGCTCAATTGATTCGCTCTGCCCTATCCCTTATGGATAGCAAAAAGAAATAAATTATAGAAGCGTTCGTTCTCTAACGGGCGCTTCTTGTTTTTATATTGACCATGAAAGAAGGTGTGCATATGTCACCGCACAATCATTTTCCAAAAATCAAACAACTTATTTTTCGAATAAAAGACGATGATATCAGTGGTATGGGGGCCCAGTCCACCTATTTTCTTATTCTTTCCATTTTTCCTCTTCTTATCTTCATATTAAGTATTCTTCGCTTTACACCCATATCTGAAGATGAGTTGATTAACGGATTGTCCACTATTATGCCCGGGGGGACTAGTGACCTTGTCATTAATACCGTCAACGAAGTTATCCGTAGTAGTAGTGCTGCCGTTCTTTCCATCGGTATGCTGGCAACCTTATGGAGTGCTTCAAAAGGATCTAATGCCCTCATTAAAGGGATTAATAAAGCTTATGATGTACAGGAAGACCGAAATTTTCTGAAAGTCAAAGGTATAGCCATCTTAACCACACTCGGTATTCCCTTATTGGTTATTAGTAGCTTTCTTTTTCTGGTTTTAGGTGAAACGATTGGCGTTTTCTTCTTCGATCGTCTTGGATTTTCCGATTATTTCCTGAAATTATGGAACTTGGTTCGTTTTATCTTCCCCATTGTTGCCATGATTATCTTTTTCTCCTTGTTCTTTAAATTTGCCCCCAATCGCAAGTTAAAGTTTCGTGACGTTATATGGGGCGCATGTTTTACATCGGCAGGTTGGATTATTATCTCCCTAGGCTTTTCCTTCTATGTCAGTCATTTTGGTAATTACTCGCGTATATACGGTAGTTTAGGTAGCATCATCGTCCTACTGCTTTGGTTATATATCAGCAGTATCATTGTTATCTTAGGCGGCGAAGTCAATGCGACCATTGCTTACTTTGATCAAAATCTTAAAAAGACCAAGTACGAAGCTATTCAAATGAAAATTCCATTTATCGATAAATAAAACACTATAATAAGGGGTGTAGCCTTAGCAACTGTTGCTAGGTCTACACCCCTTACTTACTGCATATTTCTTTTTAGTTTTTCGTTATTTCTATCGTAGATGTTTCGCCTAACTTCATGACATCCAAGTTTTTCAAACCTTGAAGCATGGGTGCTTCTGCTTTAAATTCTCCCAAGGATACTATTCTAGCATAATAAACAAACGGCTCTCTTTTTTCATTCTTTTCCATACGATACGCATAGAAACTTACCTTTTGATCACTCACGTCTCTGTACCACATATGGCCTGCATTTTCTATTCCATACTTCCAATAGCCCTCTATTGGCTTCAATCCACTTGGAACATAGTCCGTTAATTGATAACTATCATCGATGGCCAAGTCATCAATATCCACATCTAAGACTACTTTGACGATATCTCCTTCTTTGAATTGATTCGTCACCTTGCCCGTTTGATAGGATTCATAATGGCGTGTTACATCGATATGCTTATTCCCGGCTTCTGTTGATGTCAATGGCTCTTTATATGTCATGACAACATTCACATCACCTTCAACGGATATAATATCCACGTCCCTTAGTGTTGCCCCCGGTATTTGAATCGTATAGCCATTTCCTTGGCTCACATCATAGGTTCTTTCTTGGCCTTGATAAGAAAGAACGACTTTCGCCGGATTCGCTGATTCTTCCTTTGTGGCTTGGATTATATAATCCAACATCAACGCATTCGACAAATCGTCATCACTCTTATGGGATGTCAAATAGGAGTAGAATTTGGCTGCAATGTCCCTATTCAAATCTTGTGCTATAAGCATCCCAAGACCTGTAAGTTTTACTGTCTCATTCACAGTATCTCCTGTAATAAAGGCTTGCTGATTGTATTCTTCAACCTTCTCCAAGACACGATCAAATAATTCAGCCCCTTTATACGTATCCCCTAATTGCACATAGGCATAGGCTACATAAAGTTGATCTGCCAGAGAATGTTTTCCGGCATCTGCATATTGGTTCAATTCAGTAAGTATAGGCTCACCTAATATTGCTAAGCCATATAGAATAGCTCCCTTTTCTTTAAGCTTGTCATTATACCATTGATTTCGCAAATAGTTGACAGTTTTTAATGTATTCCCTTGATCTTGATTTTCTATCAACGGAATCATTCGAACGGTCGTTTCAATCTCTGATTCCCCATATGGGAATAAACTATAACCACCGTCTTCTTGACGATAATCTTCAAGATTGACCGTATCTTTCATCACGTCTTGATCATAAATATCCTCAAGCAAGTCTTTTGCCACTGCTCCGACATACGTTTGATCCACACGTTTTCCTGATGCATAAGAAAGGTGATATAATTCTGACAGATATCGGCTAATACCCGCCTCAACAAAGGTCAATCCAACCGATTCATCGTCTTCATTATCAAACGTCATGTCTTTTGATACCGACTTCGTTTTAGCCATTACTTTTTCCAAATAGGTATCATACACTGTAAATGTTGTCTTATAACCATCATAATGGCCGGCTTTGTCTTTCGCTTCAACAACAACCTCATAATCTCCCGGTTCACTAAGCGTTCCTAGCGGAATCGCTACTTGTTCATATCCATTGCCTGTATGACTAACTGTAGAAACTTTTCCGTCTCCCAGTCGTGTTAAACGAACCGTATAGTCAATGGATGTTTCTTTGGATATATCATTCCCATACACGGTTGCACCGATTGAAGGTGCATCACCTGTTAAGTACATGCTATTGAGCGCTGTGTTCAAGAAAAACGGTAAGCTGACATCCACAGGTACGATACTATCTCCGGCTTTCAAATCTGATGTCATCACAATACCTGTCAACTTCCAGCCGGTTATATTATCCGGTAGCGTTATCGTTGCTTCTCCTTCTCCCTTGCTGTCTAGGTCAAACGCAACATAGGCTGCTGTATCTTTAAACTCACTGCGTACGCCTGCCCCTGAAGAGTCATTCTTGCCTTCTCTTGCCATATCCGCATCCGCCATATCTGTTGTAACACTTTCTGAAAAGGCTAAATTTACCGAGCCTCCTTCACCACCTAAATAGGCTGTAATATAGGGAGAGCCTTCACCATGTGACTGATAATCCCCAATAAAACCACCTTGTACTTGTTGATACAATGCCTCAAGGGTGTCACGGCTATTATCATTTAATGCCAGAAGCGCTTCATCCACCATTTTGATTAGGACGTGGCCATCGGATAAGGGCATGTCTGCATCATCACTAGGATACGTTGCTTTCGCACTAACGGTCATCTTATCGCCTGGCTTATACTTATCCTTATCCGTCGTTAATGTTACTTGAATACGTTCTTTCTCAATATCATATGTCGGTCGTAATGTACCTAAGTTTTCATAAGCACCGTCTCTGTAGACAAGAACCTTAATTTCCGTATTCGGAATATCCTTTTCACTAAATTGACGTTCATATTCAGGCTCTTTGCTTACAGAAGCATCCACTAAACCATTTTGGCCTACGATATAAAGATATCCGTCAGCTTCTAGCGGTTTATCGCCTTCTGTCACATTCACAACAATCTCATCGCCAATATGATAGTTCTCTTGATTCAACTCAATATCAGGATAGTCCGTCATTTCCTTAGTCTCAGGATAGTGACGATTTGTCAAATATTGAGAATACTTCATCTTACGACCATTCCCGTCTTTCAGCGCAATCTCAGCAGTATAATAACTTTCTGCCTTATCCGGAAGGGTTACTTCATAGGTTGCTAAGCCGTCCGCATCTGTTGTCGCCACTCCTGACTTAAGCGTATGATCGACCGTATAGTATTCGTATTCTTTGACAACCTCATTATTAATATCATCATAATGCTCTCCGGTTTCTTTGCGTTTCCACTGATGTTCCACAATCTCGACATCAATTTTATGTCCTGCAACCGGATCACCGATATAAGATGGTGTATCCCCATCCTCTAACTGTTTATTGTAACGATCCAAATCAATTGCATTCAATTGCATCGTCACTTTAGAAATGCCCTCTTCTGAAGATACATTTCTCTCAAGATACATATCGTTATAAAATACTCGAACAGAATCATTCGCATAGAGCTCTCCTGATTCCGGTAAATCCGCATTCACATATGCCGACAGATAGGTGCTACCCTGATCGCCTGGCTTTGCTTGCGGTGTATAGGAAAAGCTACCTTGTCCCATAGCATCTGTGTCATCAGTTCCTTCATCTTCCATATCCAGACCCACACGATAATCATAGCCCAGATAAGCTACCGGTGTTCCTTCAAAAAATCGAGCATCTAAAGTAAATGTAATCGGTTCACCTGCAAAAACAGCATCTTTATCATGACTGAGGGTCATTTCATAGCTAGGCTTCGTATAACTATCAACGGTCAAATATGTTGACGATATCACCGTATCACCCATTGATACTGTGAGCTGATAGGTACCTTCTTGTAGATTCGGAAGCTCAAGTTTCCCTTTATAGAATCCATTCTTAACAGGAACCTCTTGGCTCACATAATTAAGAGCTTCTTCTTGCATTGGTAAAAAGTCCCAGTAATAAAAGCGACTTTCTGATAAACTCACCGTTACCGTTTCTGCTTCAGTCGATGAGGCCCTTCGATCTTGAAGAAATCCGAAGAACTGCACCGTGTCATCCTTTTGATACAATCCCTTATCCGTATCCAAATAATCCCAATAAAAATCTTGAGCTACATAATATGTTCGTCCATAGCTTCTTGACCCAAGCATCAGAACTTTATCCTTATCGGACTGAACCGTATAAAATGTATGGTTATCCGTTGCTTTTGCTTCTTTCTCTTTGGCAATAGAAGCAAAACCTGTATCATCTGTTTCACCTAATGTTGTGGTCTTATCCCCCTCTGAGAACACTATCGTTGCATCTTTTAGAGGAGCATCTGTGCTAAGATCATGTACCCACCATAGGGTTGCATCACTCATATCTGTCAAACTCACCGATAGGTCTGACACTTGTAAAAAGGTCTGTGCAACGGTATCTTCCCATGTTACTTGAACAAGGTATTGTCCTTTATCCAAATGATCCGGTAACTGCAACTCATCGGTCATACTCTCCGTTGACGGGTCATAATTAAAAGTCATCTCCGGAGAACGCTTAGATACATCGATACCACCTTCATCACTCACTGTCCATGCCGGTTGTTTCATATACGTCTTAACGTCCTCTTCGAATTTTTCAAAATTACGATAAGCATATACACTAACGGACATCGGCTCATGTGTATCATTGTCATAGGAATAATAATCCCAATTTATTGTCGGTACCTCGGCTGACGCCGATGCATTCATCCAATCCCGAAACTGCACATAGACCTGATTCTCTTTCCGAACATCCATTTCAGCCGTTTGGAATTGAAATACCGTATCACTGCCTAAGGTTTCAGCCGAACCTTTAGCTGTCACATCACCCTTCAACGTTACGGTATACACTGTAGCAGGTGCCAGCGTCTTGGGTATAAATATAGCCCGTTGATCCTTGTACTCAAAACGTCCTTCCACATGAGGTTCAATAGAAAAAGCGGTTGCAATATCCTCCGGTGCATAGTTAAACGCCAGTTCAATGCCACTTGATGTGGGAACGCCTCTTGATTCATTTCTAGGGAAAACACCCAATAGCGAAAAATCTGTCTGAGTCATAAACGCCCATGTCACTTCTCCAAAAGTCACAACAACAACGGTCCCTTCCGGTAATGGTTTTGATGGACGGATGATAAAAGACTCACCATCCTTTGTAACGTCAACATCCACATCCGGTGTTATTGTCAATCCTTCTTTCACCGATTCAACCGTTAACGTTGTGTCTCCTTCTTCCGTTAACACAAAAGATGTATCCACTTGAATACCTGTTCCATCAAATTCTGTCGGCTCTAATTTGAATCCTGAACGAAATTCAGCCGCATAGGCTATGGATTCAGGACTCACTGTATTATACATAGCAACGGAACTTGCTATAACAAGAAGTGCGACTACAAAACTTAACAACTTTTTTTTCATGTTCCCCAACCTTTCTTTTAAATGACCATTAGTACAATGATTTTGCTACCATATATCATGAGACGATTTGGGAGAGCGTCATGTTCCGTCCTTTTATCGGCTTCATGGATTATTTTTAAGTTATTAGGACTAAAGTCTCAGTAACACAGGATCTCCCATCTCGATACTTCCGGGGGTAACTAGGGAATCAAACACAAGAACGCCAACACCTGACTCCGCTGCCTCTCTTAGGCATGCGGTAAAGTTAGGGTCATTCTCTTCATAGGGTCGAAATTCCTTAACACCTTTCATTTGAACAAGAAAAAGAATGTAATTATCGAAACCTTCTTGTTGCCCCTTCATCAGCTCCTTGACATGTTTTGCGCCTCGAAGTGTCGGGGCATCAGGAAACATGGCAATGTCATCCACTTCTAAGGTAACACCTTTTATTTCTATAAATCCCTTTTTCCCTAATTGAGGTTGTTCATAATAAAGATCAAATCGAGAAGCTCCATAGGTTACTTCCCGGCGAATCTTTACATCGTCACTGAAGATTGTCTTCAAATATGGCGATTCATGAAAGGCCTCTTCAACCACTCGATTAGGCACTTGTGAATCAATATTAATGATGCGTTCCCCCTTTTCTATAGAAACAATGGAATAAGGTGTCTTTCGCTTCGGATTTGATGATGGCTCAAGATAAACGGTCGCTCCCGGAATAAAAAGTTCCCTACATCGCCCTGTATTTTTAACATGAACTTCGTATACATCCTTATCAATTGCCACTTCTGCAATAAAGCGATTGATACGTTTTATAAATCTTCCTCTTGTGATTTCTTTATACTGCACTGGTATATCCTTTCGTATAGGTCTTTGGCATAAATCGGTTTAAGCACAAAATCGTTCATACCGCTCTCATGTATTTTGCGTTGTGTCCGTTCATCCGCACTAGCCGTAACGGCAATTATCTGTATATGTCTATACCTTTCTGTCTCTCTGATTTTTTGGGTTGTCATAAAGCCATCCAAAAGTGGCATCTGTATATCCATTAAAATTAGGTCAAATAATGTTGTATGGGATGATTCCAAAATCTCCATCGCAACTTCCCCGTTATTGGCAATTACGACTCGGTGTCCTTTTTGCGTAAGCAGTGCTACCATGAGTTCTTGATTGAGTATGTTATCCTCCACAATAAGAATCTTCAAAGAAATCTGCTCCTTGTTCTCTTCTTGGGATACCGGCAAGTTTATCGTATCACTTTTATTATAAACGCGACAAGGTATCTCTACATAGAAGGTGCTTCCTTCATCCGGGCGACTGTACACATAGATAATGCCACCCATCTGGTTCACTAAACGTTCTGTAATTGCCAATCCTAATCCGGTTCCTCCATAAGATCGCGTTGTTGATTCATCGCCTTTAACAAAAGGATCGAAAAGACTTTCCAAATCCTTGGCGGATATGCCGATTCCTGTGTCCTTGATAACAAATTGAAAAATAGTTGTTCCATCCTTATGCCATACATTATCGCCACTCCCTTTAAATCCATTCACCACCGTCAAGCCTAAACTAATAGAACCGTAACTCGTGAATTTAAAGGCATTACTGAGTAAATTTGTTAGCACTTGACGCAGTCGATACGGATCTCCCCATATAAAATTAGGCACATTCTCATCAATCTCTACATTCAATCGTATCTCTTTTTGTGTCGCACGTTTCTCAAAAGGTCCCACCACTTGTAAAACAATATCATGGCAGCTAATCAGACTCTCTTCAAGAATAACTTTGTCCGACTCAATTCTAGAAAATTCTAAAATTTCATCAATAATATCCATCAATGTTTTTGAGGCATAATCCATTTTTTCCAAGTAGCTCTTTTGAACTTTATCTAAGGAAGTCTGTTCCATCAGATAGATATACCCCTTTGCCGCATTCATCGGTGTACGAATTTCATGAGACAAGTTCGCGATAAATCTAGACTTAGCGCGACTGGCCTCTTCTGCCTCTCGACGTGCATGTATCAGCTTCGTTATATCCGAAACCATAAAAACATAGCCACTTTCTCCATGAATATCTTTAAAAAACTTACTCTTATTCACTAAACCATAGACTTTTGACCCATCCTTATGAATCAAACAAACCTCATAGGTATTGTACCGCCCCCGCTCTTTACGTACTCGGATATCCAAAGGGCGTTCCATGTAATTGCGTATATTTTTACCTATGATTTCCGACGCTTCATAACCCAACATTTGACGGGCTGCATAATTAATTTCTAATATCTGATGATTCAAATCTGTTTTTACATACGATTCTGATAGTGTATCCATCAAAGACCCTATTGTTGTAAGGTAGTTGATATTTTTTGCATGTTCTAGCTCATTAATCCTTTTTAATTGTTGATAACGCCTTGTCTTACTTATAAAAAGTGCTGTAGCAACCAATGCAAGGAATAACAATATCAAACCAATAATTTCCGGTAAAAGATTCTGAAAAATTTCAGCATGAAGTGCTCTCCAGTCTATATACCCGATATAACTCATATCGTAGTCCAAACCTCTTGTATAATAGATACCTTGCTCATCACTATAACTAGAAAATATATGAATTTCACTTGTCTCCGGTGGCGTAATGACTGCATCGTAATGACCATCACGATAAATATCCATATAATTATCACCATCGTCAATGCCTACATAGGTTACCCACTTGGAATCAAGCAGTTTATGTAACTCTTCATTCGTATATAAAAGGGTTCCGATATAACACTCTTCTTCTAGATTGTCCACACTATCCCATATGTAAAGTGCATTCTCTCGTATATCCATATGTCCTTTTGAAGAAAAATCAATGGTTGAAAAGCCTTTAGCCAACCGTCGATAAACGTCTTCATGAATATCCGTCGGTATTGTCGGTCCGACTATATACGGATAAGCCATAAGTAAACCCGTAGCAGGTGCATAATAGAAATAGGCTCCATTTATAAATGAGTCTTTCGTATTCAACAACTGTTCTCCATAATAGGCATTAAACTGCACCTTAAAACGCATTGCTTCATTTAATTGTTGATATGATTTCGGACCAAAATAATAGACGATATGACCGGACAACGTCATAAAACGGTTTGAACCATCAGACTCTTGTTGTTTAAAAGGGTTTTCTTGATTCTGTATCATTTCTAACACAGTAGGGTAGGTTAATTCAATAGTTTTGGATTTATTTACAAGATAAGATTTTGCCATTTCAAGTTGAAGCATCAAGTCACTTGATACCTTTTCTTGTTCCTTTTCAATCGCAGACATTACATGGCCTTTTTCATGACGGTACATCACAAAAGAGTGTATTATTAGCAAAATACCTATTATCACAATCATCCCTGTGATATTACGTTTTTTGTTCCATTTAATAAACACTATGTCACCTCCCGTTAACCCACTTATTCTATTCCTATTATAGCACAATCATTTTATTATCGTTAACGATTTTCATAGGTAATGCAATAAAGCCTTAAACCTTCCTCCGCCTTTGTTTAACTTCATTAACATTTTCGTTATAAAAAAAGGATGCATTAATGCATCCTTTTTTTATAAAGCTATGGATTTCGTTCTTCTTAGGCCTGTGAGCTTGTTTCCTCCACTTGAAACTTCATAACCAATTCATGGAGTTCTGATGCCAAACGATTCAGTGATTCACTAGCACTGTTAACCTCTTCCATTGTGGATAACATCTCTTCAGATGATGCTGCTGTTTCTTCCGTACTTGCTGCATTTTCTTCAGCTATAGCGGATAAGGCTTCAACCACTTTAATAACCTCTTGTCTATTTTCTTCCATAATATGGCTCTGATCCACTAAGACATCAATTTCTATACCTGCTTCATCAATAGCCTTACGAATGTCTTCATATCCATTTACTGTTTGCATAACTTCTTGCACTTGTTTTTTCATCAAATCCATGACTTCCATACTACGATCATCGGCTCCTTGAGCATTTTCCATAAGTTCATTAAGCATGGCATCAATACGGGCTGTGAACGCCGTTGACTGTTCTGCCAATTTTCGTATTTCTTCAGCCACAACAGCAAAACCTCTTCCTGAGTCCCCGGCTTTTGCTGCCTCTATTGCTGCATTCAAAGCAAGTAGATTTGTTTGGTCTGCAATATTAGCAATCAATTGAGATGCTTCTCCAATGGATTGTGCACTCATATTGGTTTCTTTAATAATCTCAATGATACTCTGTATATAGCCTTCATTTTCTTCTGTTTGGGCCAATAATTCATTAATAACTATTATACCGTCATCTGTGGTCTTCACAATGATCTTCGCATGTTCACCAAGCTGACTGGCTCGTGTGGAATTTTCTCCGATAATCTCGGCCAGTTCGTACATCTCTTCATTAGCGCTCATGGTATCACCTGCTTGCTTTGTTGCTCCTTCAGCAATATCACCGACTGTCTTTGCCACTTCCTCTGTCGTTCGTGTCGCTTCCTCTGCATTACAACTTAACTGTTCTGCTGTCGAATCCACCACCTGAGATGAATGACGGGTCTTTACAATCAAATCCTTAACCTTCTCTAAAAGCGCATTGAAGGAGAGAATCAATACCCCCAATTCATCTTTATACTTATTCTGAATCGGCTGTATAGCAAGATTGCCTAGTGATATCTCATCAGACATAGTTATAAGTGATTTTAACGGCTTCGTAATATATCTTGTTAACAGTCTGGAAATCACAACCGATAATAAAATACTCACCGCCATAATGATAAGTAAGGTACGAATCAACCCATCAAGGGCACGACTAATATCCTCTGAATTCTTTTGTGTATCCGCGTATATACTATCCGACAACTCTCCTGTCAGCGCCAAAAACTCATCAATCATAGATTCACGATCGTTGGATAATGTATCTAAATTATCCCATGACTTTAATAACTGGTCCAGATTTGTCTTGTAGCTATTGGTTGTTAAGAATACATTTCGAAGTATTTCCAATTCTTCACGTCGGGTTACGACATCACTCAAACGGTCTACAATGTCTTTTATCGAGTCAAAATCTTCAAAAACAGATTCTAAAGACTTCTTATCCCAGTTCGCTTGAGCATAGAGGTTGTAAGTTCTTAACATATCAACGTCATCGATAACATTAATAACATCTGTTAACACATCTAACTGTTCCTGATAACGAGAACGCTCATTTTGAGTAGACGCTTCTACGTCTGTCATATCCTGTATTTTTTGAATCGTCATTTCCTGAAACTCTTGCAGATAACTTGACCATTCTTGACCAAGCTTTGCTGCCTCCTGGCGTGTATCTCGTGTTTTCTTGACTTCCTTATCAATATCTTCTACTAAAACACTCAATTTTTCATAATGCATTTGCATCGTATCGCTCTTTTGAATCAGCGTTTCGTCATTGGAATTTTTAGCAATTTCAGCAAAATCAGCTATGTTCTCCTGTACGGCACTCATCTCCTTACTGACTTGTTCCATATAGCTTGCTTCTTTACCAAGTGCATAATTATTCAAGTTCCGATTTAATATACCCAATGAGGATTCAATGCGTGAAATGTCATTTACCTGAGGCATATAATAATCACTCAACTGCTCTGCTTGACGAATTCCATTATATACAAAAAAGGTCGTCGATACGGCGAGTATAATCAATAATCCTATAACAACAGCTAACGCAAGTTTAATACGTGTGCTAATCGACATTCCCTTGGTTTTTGTTGTGGTAGCCACTTGATGTCGTTTAAATTTCAACTTTTTCATGCATCCACCTCCACTTGGAAGTATTGTATCAGCTGATTCAATTCATTCGCTAATCCGCTTAAAATTTCACTGGCACTTGTAACTTCTTCCATTGTTGATAACATTTCTTCAGCCGAAGCTGACGCTTCCTGTGTACTAGCTGCATTGGTCTGAGCAATCCTCGCAAGGCTATCAAGAACTTTCACTACATCTTCTCGATTGACTTCCATACGCTGACTTATTTCACCTATTTGATGAATTTCTTGAGTCGACGCCTTAATCGCTTCACCAATCGCGTCATATTTAAATTTCGTCAACGTCACTTGCTCACGTTGTTTAACAATCAGTTCTTTAATCGTTTCCCCTGTTTTCTTTGCTCCACTAGAACGCTTAATCAGTTCCTTTAACATTTTATCAATCTCAGTTGTTGTCTTTGCTGATTCTTCAGCAAGTTTCCGAATCTCTTCTGCAACAACAGCAAAACCGTGACCGGCTTCTCCGGCTCGTGCTGATTCAATGGATGCATTAAGTGCCAATAAATTCGTCTGCTCGGAAATTTGAGCAATCATTTGACTAATCTGAGCAATTTCCATGGCATTTTCATTCGTTTTTTCAACAACATTAAAAATGTCAAAGAGTGCTTGTTCACTTGCACCCGTTGTCTCTGTCAAGGCATTAATTGATTTTATACCTTCCTGTGTACGTACATTAATTCTATCTGACACGGTAACAAGACGCTCGGACCGCAATCCGTTATCATGTATCGTATGAGCTAGTGTCGTCATACGTTCTTGTGCAATATAGGTATCTTCTGATTGCGTATTAGCACCCTCAGCAATTTCACCCACTGTCTTTGCCACTTCCTCCGTAATCTGTGTTGCTCCTAATGCATTCCCATTCAATAAAGTTGATGTTTCATCCACATGAACCGATGCACCCTTTACATTACCGATAAGATTACTTAGGCTATCATGCATCGCATTAAACGAGCGCATCAAATGGCCAATTTCATCTCGATTATTATTACTCTTAAGCTCTTGATTCAGCTTTCCTGCTGCCATATTTTCAACAAGTACAACTAATTGTCGAATCGGATGTGTCACACTATTGGAAATCAAAATAGCTGATACTAAGGAAATTAGAAGAACAATGACACTGATAATGAGCATACTCACTTGCAGTCCACCTAAAAGCGCCATAATCCCTACAACATTGTCTTGGGTACTTGTTAATGTATCTTCTGACGCCTCATGCGCATTACCTAGAAGATTATCCACTGCCCCTTCTAACTGACCCGTTGCTTCATGCAACTGTGTCCATATGCTCTTTAAGTCATTCAAGTTATTTTGATACTTTACGGTCAATAGCGTCACATCTCTTAACAGTATAGAATCCCCTGAGTTCGTCTTGGTATTTTTCAAACGTTCAATCTTTTCATTTATAGTATCAAATTCTTTTGTCAATTCTTCGGTGTTATCCATAGATCGATTCACTTGAGCATGAATGATGGATGTTCTTAATTGATAAATACCTTTGACGATATCATTAACATCTCGAAGCACCTCAACATTACTATTTACAATATTACCATCAATAGCACCGTCACTAAATCCATTATTAATGCGTCCGCTGACTTCTCTTTGATAGGAAACGACCGTTTCTGCCCACTCTTGACCCAAGTCATTTTCCAATGCTATCGCTTTTTCTAACGACAAACTAAGTGTATGAATGGCTTCTTGATGCGTCACCACTTCATTTAACATCACTTGTATTCCCGACAACGTCTGGCTAAAGTCGGAATTTTTCTCACTTGCTGATTCTTCCTCAATCAAGCGATCTAGAAGTGATTGAACCGTTTTCATATTTGAAACAGATGCATCATAGAAGACGTTGTTACTCGTAAATGCATATTCATTAATGAGTTTACCCACTTCTTGAATTTGCTCTTCAAGTTCCGCTATAGCTTCAATTTGAGGCATATAGTCTTCACTCAATTCTTTTGTACGTTGCGATGACCCATCGACAGATAACATGGCTACCAAGCCAATAATAACCATACCGACTATTACGACTATAAAAGCCAGTCGAATGCGAACACCCAACGACATATGGTTCATTTTCTTTTTCATTCGTTGCCTCCTAATTTAAGGCTATCACCCCATAGCCTAGTGCATACTGCCTATAGAATAGTAATAATTCTTCATTTTAGTAATTTTAACACTCTTATACATAAAACTCAATTGAAATGCCAAACTTTAATAGAAATATTTTATGATTAGCCCGTCAAATAAGCGCTAATCATTCTACAAACCTTTTATAGCTGTAGCCTGACTTACTTATATGTGATAAAATGAAGAAAAGTTTCGGCATTTTGAGGAGGAAAATTATGACCAAAAAAATCAGTTACATATTCATTATATACGTCCTTATCCTTACCATGTTTCAACCCATCCATGCTACCACATCCAAATATGAGCCTTTTGCGGAACGTCTATCTGCACTCGGCGTCTTTCGCGGCAGCAGCAATGGGTTTGATTTGGACCGGGAACCGACGCGTTTAGAAGGCTTAATAATGTTAATTCGCCTTTTAGGTGTTGAAGATGAAGCATTAGCATCATCAGACCAGACATCGCCTTTTACTGATGTTCCACTTTGGGGAAAAGGTTATGTTAACTATGCTTATGCCCATGGATTAACGTCTGGCGTCTCCCCTAATTCCTTTGGTACCAATGAGTTCATCGATGCTAATTCCTATATGACCTTTCTTCTTCGTGCGTTAGGCTATAGCGACCATGCCGGTGACTTTAGCTGGTCTTCTGCTCTAGATTTTGCTAAATCTCAAGGATTTATTAGTGAAAATCAGTGGTTTGAACTCTCCAGCCAAGATTTTCTACGTGATCATGTTGCCAAGCTCTCCTATGACGTCTTATCCTTACCCATGAAGGATAAGGATGAACGCTTAATCGATTACCTTGTCGCTCAAGGTAGTATCGATGCCGCAACGGCAGATTCTATTCTCTCAAACCAACCTACTAACACTGCCTCCGAATCTGTTGATAGCGAGTCATTGGACAAGAATGCTCAACGTCTAGATGAAGCCATTAAAGCCTGTGTGTTTATCCGTGTTACGGATGTCTACGGAAATGTATATACCGGCAGCGGTTTCTATATTGATAACAAAGGTACCTTGGTCACTAATTTCCACGTCATTGAATATGCAGATACTATAACCGTTACACAAGATGATGGTAGCCTTTATAATGGCTCAATTGTCGTAAAGGGTTACGATAAGGCCAATGACTTAGCTATTCTTAAACTGAACTATAACAGCATTCACTATCTACAGCGAGAAAACTCGGATAATGTTCTCCGTAGTCAAAGTGTCTATGCCATCGGTAGTCCTCTAGGATTACAGAATACCATATCGGAAGGTATTATTAGCCGTATTTACCAAAATGAAAATGGTAAAAAACGGTTTCAAGTGACAAATGCCATCTCCCCAGGAAGTTCCGGTGGTGCATTGATTAACGCTGAGGGATTTGTCATCGGTATCACCAATGCCGGCTATCTCTCCGGAGAGAATTTGGGCCTTGCCATTCCGATTAAAGCTTTAGATCACTTAAGCAATACGAAGACTCAAACCTTTGACGAACTATTTGATGCGGACTATATAACCGCTCAATTTCATCTAACTATAGAACAAGAGGACAATAAAACCACCATCTCTTGGGATCACGTTGGTGCTGATTTTTATATGGCAACCATGTCTGTAGACGACGGTGAATTTGAACCCATATGGGGGAGTGATGTCCCTGAGTTTTTTGCCCCTGGTTATCAAGATAATATATTTACTTTGGAGAATTTGATGGAAGGACGCTCTTATCGCTTCCGCATTAGTGCTTATTCTGTCAATAATGATACGGTCTATGAAGTGACCAGCAAAGCAATAAAAGGGAACTCTTCTATTTATAATATTACGGATCTCATTAATGACCTTTACGATGTAGATCTAGAGCTTGCAGGTATTACCATTGATAGAATAACTCCCCTTATTTTTGAAGATGGCGATGTTGAATTACGCCTTTACCTAGACCGTACCAATACACTTGCTTTTACCCGTATGAGCAATACGAAGAAAGATCAGTTCCACAAAGACATGCTGGCCTTTCTAAAAACGCTGGATAAAAAAGTCGCAGGTAACGCATTTTGGTACGATGTTTGCTATTCGGCTTATACCGATGAACGACCGGAGTTCTTGGAGACTCTAGACGGTTCCTATGAAATCGGCCAGCCGGTTATTGATTTTGACACGAAACTTAATCAGTGGTACGGACAACTCTGGTTAGCTAAAGGCGTCGTTTATCGTGACCCTAAGGATCCTTATGATGAGGTGATGTTTGATAATGGTTACTTCCCGACATCAGAGGATTAATGAGGGGTATGAGAGGCTTATAATGAGGAAAAAAGCGGTGTATCATTTACGATACACCGCTTTTTTTATTAACTTCAATGCGATAAGACAACCGTATACTCCACCTCCGCAGTATTTCCTGAATACCTTCCTCCATCCTCCATTATAGTCATTGTATCTGAGTAAACAATCCTGTCACCACTTAGAATGTCTTCTTCTGGAATCGTTATTTCTACAGTCCCAAAATCGGATTTTTCATCATCATGCTCATATACAACAACTTCAATAGTAATATCACCATTCGGACTATCAATTTCTAATGGCGAGTATGTGTCTCCATATTCATCACCATAGCTTATCCGCATATTCCATTCATTTCCTACGGAATTATTACTGATTATTCTGTAAGAAGGAGTAAGTTTAATTCCGCTACTATGGCTCACGGTTTTGTCAACAACTATATCCTTTTCTTGTGTTTCTTCTTTAACGGATGTTGTATCCTTAACATCCTTTAAACCATTTACCTCTAACTCAATAGTCTCCGTATCACTATTCCAACCAATATCAATGCCTATTATTTCACTTAGTTTTCTTACAGGTAAATAGGTTGTCCCTTCATAAAGTATAGAAAACGGAACGCTTTTACTATTATCCAAACTATAGTCTTGACCTTTATTCGCTACTTTTACATCATCAATTGAAACATTTACACTATTAAGTTTAACCCCAATAACACTATTAATCCGAGTACTGGCCACGACAATTGTAAGTGAAAAGATTATTACAATTACACCCATAATAAATCCTTTAATCTTATCCTTCAACTCAAAACATCCTTTCCCTCCATGGAAATCAACATCAATATATCTGTAGCAAATGCAATGATTCTAATATCAGTAATTGCAAATGTAGAAGCTTAAGCTAATCCTTTCCCCTCTAAATTTATCATATCACCCCTCAACCTGGCGTGCAATGTGTTGTATATAGTAATAAGGTCGCAGTTTTGATCATAGTAACCTCCTCCCATAAGTTCGTTGTAGAAAATAATATTTTAAACAAAAAAAGACAGGCGAGAAGTCATTAGCTTCTTGCATGTCTTTTTTAATAAGGATATTTCTATACACTTTTTCCGGGGTACAGCATAACGTTCCTGGCGGGATTCGAACCCACGGCCTTCCGCTTAGGAGGCGGACGCTCTATCCTACTGAGCTACAGAAACACATTTATTTATCTGCCTCATAAAAAGACAGTCGCACTATCTTTTTATGAAGCAGACGGTCAAATCGACCGTCTTAGTTATTGCTTTATTCGTCATGGTCGCTGTTGTCTTCATCATCGTCCGGATCTGCAAATGGATCCATTTCATGGAATTCAAAATCAATAATACCATGAACCCAGGCTGAACCTTTGAAGCGCATACCCTTTGTGGGTTTTCCCACAAGATCATCACTGTGTACGAATACTTCTAAGAGCATATTCATACAACGTATTTTCATACGCCAAATATGTTCCTTGGTATAGCGATTCACCAACTGACGTGCTTCTTCAATCGTTCCCAAGACACTGTATATATCCTCATCATCCCCAACCGGGATAAAGAAACCTTCCAATATCGTTAACAGATCTTCACTCTTGAGTCGCTCCCTTAGAATTCGTGTCGCTTCCATGGCTTCTTCTTCAAGGGCATCCATAGCGTCCTCATTACCCTCTCGGGCTTGAGCCAAGAGTTCTTCACGAATCATTTGTTCCGCTAACTCAATATTCTCATCTTCTTCATCCTTCTCAATAGGAAGAATAATCGTTCCTTCTACAGCAAAAAGGGACAAACGAACCCCTTTAATGTAAACATCGGATTCCGACTCAATCTCTGTATAGTCAACCACGTTCTGAAGATAGAAGGACACAGGTGTCCCTGACTTTCGTTCCTCACAGTAGCCACTATAGCTATAGGCATCTCTGTTGGCTAAGACATCAATCTCATGGGTATCCATTAAATGACGACCTTTTGCATAAGGTACCATCGTATGAATCACCAATTCTTGATTATTATCCAACTCTCCGCGTACAACAAGGCCGAAATCCTTACCATAGGATTTGTAATATTCAATTTTTACCTTGTTGTCTTGGTCATTTGCAATATAACGCTGTGTCGGGTGATCAATTACATGATTCACCAAAGCTTCCGCCTTTTTCTTGCTATCATATTCACTAAAGCCAAGAGCTCTGATATATAACATCATGGCATACCTCTCATAAATCTAGTCTACCAAATACTATAGCATCAATGGTTCTATTTGTAAACCCACCTCTGCTACAATAATGACTTAGATATCTCCTAACCAAACTATGGACATATAATAGAAAAAATGGCCTCGCCACAGTGTTCCTAACGATTCTCTTGCTTAGAAAAGAATAAGCGCATGGCATTTGCATGGGTCACGGACTCTACTTCTTCCGGCGTTATTCCTTTTATCTCTGCAATTTTTTGAATCACATGAACCAAATACGTACTGTCGTTTCGCTTACCTCGATGTGGCTCCGGTGCCAAATAAGGGGCATCTGTCTCAACCAGAAGATGATCCAAGGAAATATCTTCTACGACCTCCTTGATGGTCTTACTCTTCTTGAAGGTTAATACGCCACCTATACCAAGATAGAATCCGTCTTCTACATATTTTCTTGCCATTTCCACACTGCCGGAATAGCAATGAATCACACCTTTTTCCTGTCCCAGTTCTGCGTCTTTGATAATCTCATAGGTATCCGATGCCGCATCACGGCTATGGATAACAACAGGTAGCCCCAATTCCTTAGCTACCTTCAATTGTTCTCTGAACCATAATTTCTGAATCTCTCTCGGTGAATTATCATAATAGTAATCCAATCCGATTTCTCCAATTGCGACAACTTTTTCATAGGCCGCAAAGTGGATTAAGGTCTCCAAGTGCTCCTCTTTCATCTCTTGAACATCATGAGGATGAACTCCCACTGCTGCATAGATGAATGGGTACTTCTTTGCCAATTCAATGCTGACACGAGATGAGTTCATATCTGCACCGATATTAACGATATGGTCAATACCTGCTTGTGTCATTTTCTTGAATAATGCTTCTCTATCATGATTAAACTTAGGGTCATCATAATGGGCATGACTTTCAAAAATCATACAATCACCTTCCCTGATGTGCTAACTCATTATCGGACTTCTGATCCTGATTCCACCTTTTGGTCTACTGTTACAAGAGCAAGGGATCCGTCACTTTTTGTGGAAGCCAGAATCATACCTTCAGAAAGTTCACCGCGTAACTTGACCGGTTTTAAATTGGTCACAACAACGACTTGCTTACCGACCATATCTTCCGGACTGTAATAGGCTGCAATACCGGATACGATTTGTCGTACTTCATCTCCCAATTTTACTTGAGATACAAGTAAGCGATCTGCCTTTGGATGCTTTTTGCATTCAAGAACATGACCGACTTTGAAAGCAACTTGTCCGAACGTTTCAATATCAATAATTTCCGGTTGTGCTTCCGACGCTTTATCGTCTTTCTTATGTTCTGCTTTTTTCTCTTCCTTGGCTTCTTCTGGTGCCGCCGCCTTACGGTTAGCTGCATTTTCCTCTTCAATAGCTTCCAAAACCTTTTTCTCATCTAAACGAGCAAAAAGGACTTCCGCTGTACCGACTTCATCACCCACAACCATACCGTCGAAGGAGGACAAGGATTCCCAACTATCAACTGTTGTATTGATTTGGTTTAAAATCTTAGCCGATGTCTCCGGCATAAATGGTTTTAATAACACCGCACTAAAGCGAATGGATTCAAGTAGGTTATATAACACTGTACCCAATCGAGGCTTCGTTGCCTCTTCTTTAGCCAGAATCCAAGGAGTTGTTTCATCAATATATTTATTGGAACGACGCAGAAGTGTCCAGATTGCATCCATAGCATCTGCAACTTTCAAGTCATCCATTTTGGCTTTTACTTTACCCGGTGTTGCCAGTGCTAGGGTAATCAATTCATCATCAATCGGTTCTTTGACGTCTGAAGGCATCAACTTACCGTCAAAATATTTCTTACTCATGGCAATCGTTCGATTCACTAGATTACCTAAAATATTCGCAAGATCGGAGTTAATACGTTGTATCAATAACTCATAGGTTAATGTTCCATCTTGAGCAAAAGGCATCTCATGTAACAAGTAATACCGCACGGCATCGACACCAAAATGTTCTACCAGTTGTTTGGCATAGATGACATTCCCACGGGACTTACTCATCTTGTCTTCACCAACCATAAGCCATGGATGACCGAACACTTGTTTCGGAAGCTCTACGTCAAGGGCCATTAACATAATCGGCCAATAGATTGTATGGAAACGCAAGATATCCTTTCCTATAATATGGACATCTGCCGGCCAATATTTGTGGAAGGCTTCACTACTGCCATCCGGATCATAGCCAAGACCGGTAATGTAGTTGGATAATGCATCAATCCAAACATAGACAACATGCTTGTCATCAAAATCTACCGGTATTCCCCAATTAAAGCTTGTACGTGATACACATAAATCCTGTAATCCCGGTTTCAAGAAATTGTTAATCATTTCATTCTTTCTGGATTCCGGCTGTATGAATAATGGGTTCTCTTCAATATGCTTCATCAGTCGATCCGCGTACTTGCTCAATTTCAAGAAATAAGCTTCTTCACTTGTTTTTACCACTTCACGTCCACATTCCGGACAACAGCCGTCAACCAATTGACTATCTGTGAAAAACGACTCGTCAGGTGTACAGTACCACCCTTCATATCGGCCTTTGTAGATATCTCCTTGTTCATACAGTTTCTTGAAAATTTTCTGAACAATCCTCTTATGATTCTCATCCGTTGTTCGGACAAATTGATCATAACTGGTATTCATCATATCCCAAATCTGGCGAACTTCTCCGGCAATTTTATCCACATGTTGTTGTGGTGTAATGCCGTCACCTTCTGCTTGCTGTTGAATTTTTTGCCCATGTTCATCTGTTCCTGTTTGAAAAAACACATCATATCCCAATTGTCGTTTGAAACGTGCAATACTATCTGTTATAACAGCTTCATAGGTATTTCCGATATGAGGGGTTTTTGACGTATAGGCTATTGCCGTCGTTATATAATAGGATTCCTTCGCCATGATGTTGCCTCCTTCTAAAATCATTATGTCGATTATACACCATACCTTTTTCTAAATCAATATCTAGGCTCTATAAGCCTCTTTCCATGCTCTCTTTTGCCAAACGGAAGTTTAATACTGCTTGGTCATGTTCCTCCAAATTCGAATAACATTTGCCTAGTTCTTCATAAATCATAATCGTTAAGCTATTGTATGTCATTGTCTCAAAGTAGTGCTTCCCCTTCTCCAAGTATTCTACTGCTGTCCGATACATCTTCAATTGAAAATAGGCATGTCCGGTTACCATATCAAGCCTTGCTTTATTATAGGCATCTAGTAACTCATATTCTATAGATTCCCTACTCTTAATAGCTTCTTTATATTTTTCTTCTGTTACGAGTAAATATATATTCTGGACTTCTTTTGTTGCCATTAATTTGCGAATCAATTCCTTTGCCTTCATATTATACACGAGTGCCTCATCATTGCGTTGGCATAATGTATACGCATCCACTAGTTTTGTATAGAGCTCATAGGCGGTTAACTCATTGTTCACCAAAAATTCTGTTTCAAATTCCAGTAAGGCCTCGTAATGTGCCAACGCATCTTCATAGTCGCCGGAATCCATTAACTTGCTTCCTCGTTTCATATGACAATTCACAAACAAATCCTTGATGAATTCGCTCTCAAAAAGAGCCGGAGATTGCTCTTTCAAATCATACAAACGTTCTAATACTTGACTACTCTGATTGTCTTCATACTCTGTCATAAGCTCCTTAGATAATTTTTCCAATTGCTCTGATTTTGTCTGTTCATTCATAAAATAGTCAATACTGCGATTTAATTTTTTTGCTAAATAAGCCATCGTTGTAATCGATGGTCGCGCCTGATTGTTTTCAATTTGACTCAACATATTACGTGTGATGAAATCACCTGCTAACTCCCGTTGTGTCAATTTATTTTTCTTTCGTTCATCCTTAATTTTCTGTCCGAGTGTCTTACCCATATCAAGACTCCTAATATTATTAATCATAGATTTTGTTGACCTCATTGTATCATTATCAGTCTATAAAAACAACTTTGGTGACCTCTAAAAGCCTGACAAAAGATTAACTTTCCAACTTGACATTTACAAGTGCAAATTCTATAATTATAATGGGAGAAAAGTTGGGGATATTGTCAAAAATAGACAATAATACTCTAGGCAACTAGCAAATGACGTTAATCTGTACATCATGTCAACATCTTGTTACATTTTTTATAACTGAATGACCAAACATACTGCATTCTCGACAAAGCGACACATGCATGACAGCTCAGCAATTACATGATATTAAACTTCTATACGGATATTGGGTACAACGTACCCCTTATAATAAGCACTTACATTAAGTGCGACATCATCTAAAGAGGAGGAAATATTTCATGGCTACAAAATCAAGTTACGCATGGAGTGAAATCAAAAGAGATAATCCTTTATTTTCCCAAATTCGCTCAACCATTGAAACGCCGTTTTACGGCAACAATGTCGTTAATGTAAATTCTATTAAGGAAGCCTATAAACTGGCTGCCGCTTCTCCCGGTACCATCATTACAGACTTACCCGTTTATGAACCTGAAAAAATTGGTTTAGATCCAGGAACAAAAGTTTTGTTATTCAATGATGGGGATGTAAAAGGCCGCTGTGCTGCGGCAAAACGTGTTCTTGGCGAACCCGGCATAAATCAAGAAGAGTATGCTACCAAAATTCGTCAGGCTATTTATGAAACACATAACAAACGCATGTATCATGCACAAGTCTATGTTGGTTTAGACCATGACTTTATGGTTAGAGCCCATCTCTTGATTCCTGAAGGTGAAGAAAACATACTCTACTCTTGGATGCTTAACTTCCAATATATTACGGAAGCTTATTTTTCCATGTATCAAAATTCCAAGATGTATGATAATGAGGCAGATATCTATATCTTCTCTGATCCTCAGTGGAAAAATCCTGAACATCCACTAGGCCTCACTTTCTTTGACCCTGACCACAACTGTGCTGCCATTCTTGGTATGAAGTATTTTGGCGAACACAAGAAAGGTACTTTAACCCTCGCATGGGGAGCTGCCAACCGTAACGGCTATGCTGCTTGTCACGGTGGCCAAAAACGTTACAATATGAAAGACGGTTCTAAGTTTGTAGCCGGTGTCTTCGGCTTATCCGGATCCGGTAAATCTACGATTACCCATGCCCGTCATAATGACAAGTATGATATTACTGTATTACATGATGATGCGTTTATTATCTCAACAGAAGACGGTTCCTCCGTTGCTCTTGAGCCAAGTTACTTTGATAAAACTCAAGATTATCCTATGGATAACCCGGATAACACCTATCTCGTTACCGTTCAAAACAACGCCGTTACCCTCGATGAAGAAGGACGTAAAGTCTTAGTTACCGAGGATATTCGTAATGGTAACGGACGTGCCGTCAAATCTATTCTTTGGTCACCAAACCGTGAGAACAAATTTGATGAACCGGTTAATGCCATCTTCTGGTTGATGAAAGATCCCACATTACCACCAGTCATTAAACTTAGCGGTTCGGCTCTTGCCTCTGTTATGGGAGCAACACTCGCTACCAAACGTACTAGTGCCGAGAGACTAGCTGAAGGTGTGGACCCAAATGCATTGGTTGTTGAACCCTACGCCAATCCTTTCCGCACCTATCGTTTGGAAAACGACTACCTCAAATTCAAAAAATTGTTTGATGACAATGATGTGGACTGCTACATACTCAATACCGGTTTCTTCATGGATAAGAAGGTCACACCTGCCGTTACATTAGGTGCCATAGAAGCCATTATTGAAGATCATGCATCCTTTACAAGCTGGGGACCATTTAGTGATATCCAAATTATGGAAATCGAAGGATACATTCCTGACATGCATGACAAGAATTATGTCAGACAGCTTCAAGCACGTATGGAAGACCGTATAGAATTTGTACGTTCTCGCAAAGAAGTCAAAGGCGGCTTTGATGTATTGCCGGCAGAAGCGCTTGAAGCCTTAGAAAAAGTCGTTTCAGAAATTAAAGTAGACGCATTTATCTATCATCATAAATAATAGGTTATAGTAACAAAGCTTTATTGCCTCACCAACAATAAAGTTCACCAATCGAAAAACAATACAACTATTAAGAGCAGCTCACGAAGTGAGCTGCTCTATTATTATACATTTTTCTCAAGTTTTGCTTTTTCTGTTATGAAGAAGTGTTCCACTTTTTGCAATGACCGTATGAGCACCTGTAATTCATCATTTTCTAGCTCATCCATAATACCTTCCACCATTCTGTCGTGAAATCTTACATGGTGTCGAAAGGCGTCCTTCCCCTTTTGTGTTAAGGATACCAAGACCACCCGTCTGTCCTTAGAACTACGAATACGCTGTACATAGCCCTTTTTCACCAAATGATTAATCGCAATTGTCAAGGTTCCGACAGTAATTGCTAAATCTTTTGCAATGGAAGTCATATTTCTAGATGTATTAAAGCCAATGGCTTCAATCGTATGCATATCTGTCATGGTTAACTCTTTATAAGGGCCTTTGCTCAAAGCCTTTTCTTCCACTTTCAATATATCATTAAACAAATGTACGAGAATTTGATTCAACGTCTCATAAGATTGATCCATAGTTTCACCTCAGTCGCTTTATACCCTTATTCTACACTAATTCAGGTAAATTAGCAATCGGAAGGGTGCGTATCTATACCGTCTTTATCATGGATGAAAACGGCTTCACCTCTTGGATATCATTCATGGGTAGAATCAAATCACTTCGTCTCACCATTCCGATAAATATACCGCTGTCATCAACGACCGGTACAAAGTTTTGGAAACGGGTTAACTCCTTGACATGTATAATCTCCGCATCAATAGAAACAGGTTCTATGACTCTCGAGCGATTAATGTCATTAATTGAAATTGTTTCAGCATCTTTTAGGCATAAGTCATAGTGCTCTTTTACATGCCATAAAATATCTCCCTCAGATAATGTATAAAGGTAACGTCCATCTTCATCAATAACCGGTACTGCAGAATACTTATGATATTCCATCTTCT
The DNA here is from genome assembly GCA_965140555.1 of Vallitaleaceae bacterium. Lineage (GTDB taxonomy): Bacteria > Bacillota > Clostridia > Lachnospirales > Vallitaleaceae > UBA1351. Next base: position 1,831,886 of record OZ223259.1, read on the forward strand.
CCATAGCCTGTCGGAGTGTCATTGTGTGATTTAATGTTACCAAATCTTTTTTCGGCGTTAAAAATAACGCGATGTTCATGTCCTCACCTCTTTAGTCTAGTTGTCGCGCAGGTTAAAGGGCCAAAGAATATGTCTCAAGATATATTCTTTAACCCTCTAACGACTAACATAATTATCATAACACAAAATTATGACAAGGCTATGTTCTTTTTTTTAAATTTTAATTAAAAGATTCTTTATGCATCTGCCAATGTTTTAATATATGCCTTTAACTGATCCACGTCTCCTCCCGTTTCATGAATCTTCGTAACAATAGCACTTCCGACAATAACTGCATCTGCCAAAGGACGTAATCGTCTTACATCCTCCGGTGTAGATATGCCGAACCCGATTGCCACAGGTAATGGACTGTAGTCTCTTACTTCTTTCATATATCCCTCAAGTTCATGATGGAAGTCCGAGGCTCTACCTGTTACTCCCATAGAGGATACTGTATAAACAAAGCCACTACCTTGTTTTAACGTCACCTTCATGCGCTCCTTTGATGTGGGTGTTGCAAAAGGAATAAGAGCTATCTTCTCTTGGTCTAATACACTAAGAATCTCGCCTTGCTCTTCATAAGGCAAATCCGGAATGATTAAACCGTCTATCCCTACTTCCTCACAACGTTTGACAAAGGCCTCCACACCATAGATAACAAGTGTATTGTAATAGACTAAAAAGACTAACGGTACAGTGACCTCATCTCGACAGGTGTCTAGGCATTCAAAAATATTGTATATCGTTGTTCCATTTTCAATAGACCGCTGTCCGGCTGCTTGAATAATCGGTCCATCTGCTAGTGGATCAGAATAAGGAACTCCAATTTCAATAACGTCACAGCCCCCTTCATCCATAGCCTTCAATAACTTTGGCAACTTCTCTAAATCAGGGTCTCCCGCTGTTAAATAACCGATAAAACTTTTTTTATTTGAAGCTTTATTCTTTTCTAATTGTTGTTGTAATCGATTCATGCTCTTCCTCCTACCTATTTATTGAAATCCGCCAGATTATTCTTACCGGCTTTGTAATAGTCCATCACTGTATGGGTATCCTTATCCCCACGACCCGAGATATTGATGACAATGGTTTCTCCTTGTTGTGTCGTATCAATTTCTTTTAGCGCAAGGGCCACCGCATGGGCACTTTCAAGAGCCGGAATGATGCCTTCGGTTTTTGTTAAAATTTCAAAAGCTTCCATTGCTTCTTCATCCGTAATCGCTTCATATCTTGCACGACCTGTATCATTCAAGTGGGCATGCTCCGGACCGACACCGGGGTAGTCCAGTCCTGCTGAAATGGAATGGGCAGGAATGATGTTCCCATTATCATCTGTCAGTAGCACCGTCTTCATCCCTTGTAACACGCCGATTTTGCTTTCAACCTCTTTCGCTAAAACAACGGCATGTTTGTCTGTGTCCACACCAAGACCGCCTGCTTCTGCTGCCACAAGTTTGACAGACTCATCCTGAATAAACGGATAGAACATACCGATGGCATTGCTACCGCCTCCGACACAAGCATAGATACGATCGGGTAGCACCCCTTCATGCTCCAAAATTTGCTCTTTGGTTTCATCCCCTATAATCCGTTGAAAATCTCGTACCATTGTCGGATAAGGATGAGGACCTACCACAGAACCAATAACATAAAAAGTATCTTCAACACATCGTACCCACTCTCGAATCGCTTCATTCGTAGCATCCTTCAACGTTCCTGTACCTGATGTAACAGGAACCACTTCAGCTCCTAGCAGTTTCATACGGAATACATTCAAACTTTGTCGTTCCACATCCTCTTCACCCATATAGACACGACACTCCATGCCAAAAAGAGCTGCTCCCGTTGCTGTAGCCACACCATGTTGCCCTGCTCCTGTTTCTGCAATTACTTTTGTTTTGCCCATGCGTTTTGCTAACAAAATTTGACCGATAACATTATTAATCTTATGGGCTCCTGTGTGATTTAAATCTTCCCGTTTCAAGTATATTTTGGCCTTATCATAACGTTTTGTCAGTGCTTCGGCATAATATAAAGGCGAGGGTCTTCCTACATAATCTTTCAAATAGTAGTTATACGCATTAATAAATTCAGGGTCCTTCTTTGCTGTTTCAAAGGCTTCCTCTAACTCTTTTAATGGGTTCATTAGTGATTCAGGTACAAATTGTCCGCCAAACTGTCCAAATTGACTCATAATTTCAACTCCTTAAATAATTGATGTATACGTATCTGTGATTTATAGCCATCGACTTCAACACCTGAGTTTATGTCGATAATATCCGGTGCTACAAGTTCTATAGCCATCCTAATTGTTTCCGGTTTCAAACCACCGGCCAGAATAAAGGCTACATTGTCTTCCCGTTTATAATGCTTTACCAAGTTCCAATCAAAGGATTGTCCTGTGCCGCCTTTTAACGTTTTATGTTTTGTCTCCAGAAGAATTCCATCACATACCTTTTGATAGTCCGGTATCTCCTTGAAACTTGTTTCATCCTCAATAGGTATGCTTTTCCACACCGGGTATGGGATTTTTGTAATACTATCCACAGTTTCACTCCCATGGAGTTGGATAACATCTAAATTTGCTACTTTTGCTGCTTCAAGGATAAATTCCAGTGGTGCATCCACAAATACGCCGACTTTTTTCACACCATCAGGTACCTTTGTTGCCAGTTGACGCGCTTCATCAATAGTTACCCGGCGCTTACTTTCTGCGAAGATAAACCCTATATAGTCAACAGGATAGTTCTTCAAAATCATTAAATCTTCTTCACGTCGAATACCGCATATTTTTACCTGTGGTTTCTTCGTCATTTCTTCATCCCCTTCTATAGGCTGCTTTCAATGCTGCCGCCGTCTGAACCATATCTGAACTTCGCATAAAATTCTCCCCTACCAAGATGCCATCTAGCTGAACGGATGCCAGGCGGCTTACATCTGCCTCCGATAAGATTCCACTTTCACTTATTCGAATACAGGTCTCCGGAACAAGAGGTGCCAATTCCAATGTTGTATCAATCGTTGTTACAAAGGTTTCAAGATTCCTATTGTTGATGCCTATAATCTCTACACCTACCTGCAATGCACGTTGAATCTCATCTTTATTATGGGTTTCTACCAATACATCTAATCCGATAGACGTTGCCAATTCATATAATTGTTGCAATTGTTCATCTGTTAGAATATGTACAATCAACAGTACGGCTTTTGCCCCAAGTAATTTTGCTCGATAAATCTGGGATGCATCTATAATAAAGTCTTTGCATAGTGTCGGTAATACAATGTGATGACTAACTTCTTCCAAATATGTATCTTGTCCAAGAAAATAATCTTCTTCTGTTAGTATAGAAACAGCATCCACACATCCTTCATATACTTGCCCTAATGCAAGAGGGTCAAACTCTGCCTTAATCAGTCCTTTTGAAGGGGATGCTTTCTTAATTTCTCCGATAATCGATAGGCCATCCTTTTGTAGCGCTTCTTTAAATGTTCGTCGTTTCTCTAGAGGATTCTTTTCTTGTTCTTTTACACTGTTCTTATCAAGCATTGCCTCTACAGCTGCTTTTAATTGTCCGATATCTTCTTGTCTTTCCATGAGGCGACGTCGTTTTGTCTCCACGATTTCTTCCAAATATAACTTCATTAGACACCTGCTTTCATGGCCTGTGTACAGTCTATAAATTGATTCAACGTATGAAGGACAGCTCCTTCATCAATAAGACGGGCTGCTCGTTCAATCCCATCTTGAATTGTCGTTGCTTTATCACAAATATAGAGGGCAACGCCTGCATTCATAAGAAGGACATCCCGCTTTGGCCCTTTTTCTCCATTAAATAACGCCAATAAAATTTCCTTATTTTCTTCCGGATTACCACCGGCAAGACTTTTTGTATCAGCTCTTTCAAACCCAAACTCTTCCGGCGTTATCGTATAGGTTGTATACCCACCATCTCGAATTTCACTCACATACGTCTCTCCTGCCAATGTGATTTCATCGAGACCGTCGCACCCATGCACCACCATACCTCGTGTCATCCCTAATTCGATTAACGCTTCACTAAATACCGGTATCAATCCCTTATCAAAAACACCCACTAGCTGATGTGTCGCATTTGCAGGATTGGCCAGCGGTCCCAATATATTAAAAATCGTCCGAAATCCCAATGTTTTTCTTACAGGTCCTACAAAGCGCATAGCTGAATGAAACGTCGGTGCGAATAAAAAACCGATCCCACAAGTTTCCACACTTCGCTTCACCTCCTGGGGTGATAAATCAATAACAACACCTAACGCTTCCAAAACATCCGCACATCCGCAACGACTGGATACGGAACGATTACCATGTTTGACTACAGGAATACCGCTTGCCGCAGCGATTAATGCAACTCCCGTGCTGATATTGAACGTATGCGCTCCGTCACCACCTGTCCCGCATGTATCTAGAGATATGGGTGCTGAGAGTTCAATGGCTGCTGCCTTTTCTCTCATAACCTTGGCTCCTGCATAAATTTCTGTCGCCGATTCACCTTTAGCCTTTAGGGCGGTCAAGAACGCTGCCATATGTATAGGGTCCATTTCACCGGACATCATTTGCTGCATCGCTGTTTCCATTTCAGCGGCTGTTAAATCGTTTTTTTGTAGCATCGTTTCAATCATTGCTTTCATAGGGTATGTACCTCCTTGACGTTTTGGTGTTCTCTAGCAATCTGAACAAAATTTTCTATGATTCGGTCTCCCTCCGGTGTCATAATGGATTCAGGATGGAACTGTAACCCATATAAAGGATACTCTACATGCCGCATAGCCATAATCTCACCGTCAAAAATACTTAATGGTTTCAACATCTCCGGCAATCCTTCTGTACTTACAATAAGCGAGTGATATCTTGCCACATCAATTACCGACGGAATCCCTTGAAACAACGGATCTTCATCGACTTCTATGGTACTGACTTTTCCATGAAACAATGTTGCTGCATGAGTGACCGTACCGGAGAACGCGGCTCCGATACTCTGATGTCCAAGACAAATACCTAGAATTGGTATCCGATTATAAAATCGTTGAATAAGTTCTATACATATACCCGCTTCTAACGGCGTCTTCGGTCCGGGCGAGAGAACAATCGCCGTAGGATTCAATACCTCAATGGTCTCTAGTGTTATCGCATCATTCCGATAAACTTGTATTTCCTCTCCCAACCGTCCTAAACTTTGATACACATTATAGGTAAATGAATCATAATTATCGATAAGAATGATCATGGTTACACCTCCTGTTTGTTGATGGCTGAAACTAACGCCTTTGCTTTATTCATAGTTTCTTCGAACTCTTTGATTGGATCCGAATCAGCGACAATACCTGCTCCTGCCTGAATATGAACGGTATCCTCTTTAATAACCATGGTCCGTATAGCAATACACATATCCATGTTATTGTTATATCCAAAGTAACCGATAGCGCCTCCATATATGCCTCGGCGTACATTTTCCAATTCATCGATAATTTCCATTGCTCGTATCTTCGGTGCACCGGACAACGTTCCTGCGGGTAAGAAACTCATCAGCACATCATACATGCTTAATCCCTCTTTTTTCTTACCGGATACTAAGGACACCAAATGCATCACATGGGAATATTGTTCCACTTCCATTAATTTGTCCACATGTACACTACCTATCTGTGCAACCTTTCCCATATCATTACGACCAAGATCAACCAACATTCGATGCTCCGCCTTTTCTTTCTCATCCGATAACAAGTCAGCAGCAAGAGCATCATTTTCTTCAATACTTCTTCCCATCGGACGGGTTCCGGCAATCGGACAGTTTTGAATAACGTCTTCTTTCATACTCACCAACATCTCCGGTGAACTACCAACAATGGTATACTCTCCCATCTGAAAATAATACATATACGGTGAAGGATTGACTTGTCGAAGTTTCCGATAAAGATTAAAGCCATCGATTTCTTTTCTACTGCCACTTAAACGCTGGGATAATACAACTTGAAATATATCGCCGTTATAGATATACTCTTTCGCTTGATTGACAGCCTTCACATAGTCCGCTTCACTCATATTAGTCTCAAAGGTAATCGATGGCTCTTGTTGTAGTCGGCTTAATCGAAGGGGCTTTTCAATAAGAGCTTCCATTGCATCAAATCTACGCTCACTACGCCCTCTTCCCTCCTCATCATCGGACTCTAATACAACAAAATGTATACGATGATGTTGGTGATCATAAACCACTAATTCATCAGCAAATAACAAGTGTGTATCCGGTGTTCCTATGCCATCCGGATTATTATCCGGTATAGCTTCATAATCACGAATCATATCATATCCAACAGTCCCGACTGCCCCACCGATAAAAGGAAGGTCTGTGGTATTAACGACGTCATACTCTTTCATAACCTCTTCAACTACATCCAATACCTTACCTGTCAACTGACGCTTCTGTTGCATCACATTCAGTTGCCCATCATAGGTGTAAACCTCGATAGTGCCCTTGTAACTCTTGATCATTCGATGAGGATTTGCCGACATAAAGCTATAACGTCCTCTTGGAAGTTCCTTGCTTTCCAGTAAAAAACCACATTGCCCATCCACATATTTTGCATAAAGTGAGATAGGGGTTTCTGTATCTCCGGATACTACACGTTCATAAGTTATTCGTTTCATCATTAACCTCCGATTTGACTTCTTTTACTATGTTAAAACACTTCTATAGTTATTATTCATCGTCTCATTGTCCAGCATGGATTTATTCGTTCAACCTAATTTAGTGATAAAAGTCTCCTATAATACTATAAAAAAAGACCGACTGCCCCTGTAATTGGGACGAATCGATCTTCGTTATGCCACCCAAATGGTATAAAAAAAACACTTCGTTTGAGACGAAATGCTTGCCACTCAAAGTCTTCTAATACGGAGATAATTATCTCGATATTATATCCCTATAACGGGGGAATCCGGCATCGGCTACTTTATTCACCTAGCATCTCCTGGAACCATTCTTCATCATTGTATGTACCGTACCTCACACCACCGACGGCTCGCTGAACACCTTAATGATAAATACTTTTTCCAATCGTAGATATTGATTGCGATATACTTGTCTAATCAATAGACATGAATCTTTTAATTGAGACAAGTATACCACAATCTTTTACTCCTGTAAAGTGCTGAACTTATATTTCAAAAACATCAATTTCTTTTTGAAGTTGTTTGGTAAGTTCTTCCAATCGAGCTGATTCTCCGGCAACTCCTTCTACAGATTCTAATTGTTGCATAACCGATGCACTTACTTCTTCTGACGCAGCTGCTGTTTCTTCTGATACAGAACTTATATTTGAAATAGCATCTACAATTTCCATATTATCTTGACTTAGCTGCTCCACATAAGTATTCACTTGAAGAATACGGTTTGATATCGTTTCTACCGATTCATGAATACCATCAAAGGCTACATCAACTTCTTTTACTGATATGGATTGTTCATCAGATACTTCTTTCACTTGATTCATAAGACCGGCTGTTTCCTTTATATCTTTTTGAATCATGGTTACAATAGAACCGATCTCACCAACTGCATTGGATGAGCCTTCTGCCAATTTACGAATCTCATCTGCAACAACGGCAAAGCCTCGTCCTTGCTCACCTGCTCTTGCTGCTTCAATCGATGCATTAAGCGCTAACAGGTTTGTTTGATCACTAATGGCAGAAATCGTCTCTAGAATATTAACGATGGTCGTTGACTTACTTTCAAGTTCCTGAATCGAGATAGCGATTCGCTCTGTCATTTCACTACTTGATTTAGATGTTTCATTTAAATGTTCCATTTTCTTTCGGCTTTCAACATTAATCATTGAAACTCCTTCTAAATCTTCTTTCATGTTATTGGTATTTGCTTGAAGCTCCTTGAATTTAGCATCAAAATTCGATGCCAAGCGAGCACCACGTTCTGACTCTTCCGCCTGTTCCGTTGCTCCTCTTGCAATTTCTTCCACCGCATTGGTGATTTCCGTTGATAAAATACGTGTATGATTGGACATCTTGGATAATTCCTGAGACGTATTATTAACCTCTTCTGATACTTCCTTGGACTGTTGAAGTAAATGGCGAATATTTTCCAACATCTCTTTAAAGTTGTGCGCTAAGCTTCCGAACTCATCCTTCCGCGCTAGCAACCTTGGCTCCATTTGAATCGCTAATTCTCCTGAACTTGCTGTCTCCATATGTTTTTCCAAATTAAGAAGGGGACGTGTTGTAGCCTTCCCGATAAAATAGGCTATAAAAATGGCTATAATTAAAACAATTCCCGTAACAATCATAAGTATATTTCTATATGTTCTGACTGACGTCAATGCACTGTTGTATGGTTGTTGAAAAACAACTCCCCATCGAGTCCGTTCTACATACTTATAAGCAGCCAACTTTCGTTCGCCTTCATAGACATAATCATGGGTATCTGAAAGTTTATTCATCAAATCCGCTACAGGTTTCAATTCTGATAAGTCTTCCTGAGCCGCAACTTTTTCCCGATCCGGGTGTCCGATGGCTATCCCATTTTGATCCACCACAAAAGCATAACCTTCTCCGGTAATTTTTTCCCCTGCTTCTTCCGACATCTGACTAATAAATTCTAATTCAATATTTACACCTATGGCGCCTACAATAGAATCTCCTTGATAGATGGGTAAGGCATATACAACAATAGGTCTATTCGTTGTTCTAGACATAAGCACATCTGAATAATTCGCCTCTCCTGCAATGGCCTTTTTGAAATAATCACGATCCGAACGGTCTCCTAACTCTCCCTCTGTTTTATATATTTGCATTCCTGTCTTATCCATTACATATATTTGTGCAATTAAAGGAGAAGAAGCTACTGCTGACTGCAATACATCATCCATACCCGCTACGTTTAAAGCCTTTATATCTTCGGATTCATCTAGGGTCTTAAAAAGTGTCTCTATCCCTTTCATGTCTGCATCAATCGTATCCGCTATTCCATCTACAATGAGTCCGTTCTCCTCATAGATTTGGTCGACGAATTCCATTTGAGTTCGAATCAACGAAAAAACATTCGTCGCAATCAAAGGTATAAGTACTAATAAGACAAGATACATCGTCAACCTTGTTCTGTATTGATTTAAAATCTTCATATCATCACTCCTGTTCAATAAAGTACTGATAAACATCACGTTTAGGTAACTTTAACTCTTTTGCCACTGCTTTAATTGCCTCCTTTTTGGACATTCCTTCCTTCATAAAGGATTGCAATAGCTCATCCCAATCCAATGATTCTCGCCGTTCTTCATCAAGACTTTCTCGTTTTCTTTCATCCATACCTGCTACAATAAGAACATATTCCCCTCTAGGTTCTTGGTTCTCATAATATGCACCGGCTTCCTCTAAAGACATCTTCAATACTTCTTCATGGAGTTTCGTCAGTTCCCTTACTAAAGAAACAGAGCGTTCACCACCAAAAACAGGTAGCATATCCTTAAGGGTTGCTTTAAGTTTATGCGGTGCTTCATAGAAAAGCATCGTTCGAGTCTCCATAGAAAGTCCTTCTAATCGCTCTTTTCTATCTTTTTTCTTCATAGGTAGAAACCCTTCGAATAAAAAACGATTCGTATTCTGTCCGGATAAAACCAACGCATTAATTAATGCCACAGGACCGGGAACAATCGTATAGTCAAGACCTTCTTCTTGGCAACATTGCACAAGATACCCCCCAGGATCTGATATTCCGGGTGTTCCTGCATCTGTTACCAATCCAACCGTCTTACCCGCTTTCAAATCTTCAATAATGGAGGGCGCTTTACTATACTGATTATGTTCATGATAGCTCACCAGTTTTTTATGGATATCAAAATGATTGAGCAACTTTACTGAATGTCGAGTGTCTTCCGCTAATATATAATCAGCTTCCTTCAATACGCGTATTGCCCTATAGCTTATATCTTCTAAATTTCCTATAGGCGTTGCAATTAAATATAACATATACTCTCCTTTGTAGCGGTATCAACTATGATGTAGGCTCTGTTGACTTTTCGGCCGGAATAAGCTCATCTGTCCATGATGTTCCCATCCCATAAATCGTTAGAATCTCATCACTATACTGACCTCTTGTATCATAAATGATTAAAGGTGCCTCCACCTTCATCATGGGTCTTCCTCCTCGGACGCCTTCAATGAGAACCATTGTAGCCTCCTTCTCTTTATATGAATGAACCAATCGCATACGTTTCGGTTCACATTTATATCGCCTCATGGTATCCATAATATCCATGAGGCGATGTGGACGATGCACCATATAAAAATGCCCACCAACTTTTAATAAACGTGTCGCTTGCCGAATGATATCTTCAAGAGTGCATAATACTTCATGCCTGGCAATGGCTTTCATGGACGACGGATTCGTCAACCCCTTACCTGCGTTCATATATGGCGGATTACTGGTAATCACATCAAATGAACTTAATGGAAATATCTCATGAGCTTTATTAATATCACCTTCATGGATATGAATCTTGTCTTCCTGTCCGTTCATTTGGACACTACGTGTTGCCATATCCACAAACTCCGGTTGTATTTCTAATGCATCTATTTGCTTTCCGTTATATTTGGCCTCTAAAAGAATAGGTATAATACCGGTTCCTGTGCCAATATCAAGGGCTACATCGCCCTCATTCATCTTCGCAAACCCACTTAATAAGACCGCATCCATTCCAAAGCAAAAGCCTTTCGTGTTCTGTATAATCCGATATCCCTTTATATGCAGGTTATCGATGCGCTCATGCTCTCTTTGTATCATTTCTTAGCCTTCCTAATCTTCTATTTTAGTATTTTTTTCTTTTGCTTCCATCTTCTCTAACTTTTTCAACTCACTGTATTCTTCCTTGGATAGACGCTTATTCTTATTCTGACGTTTTTTCTTGATTTTGATTTCGTCCAATTTGAATTCTACGATATCCACGTTGCCGTCATGACGAATAACCGTTTTAACTAACTGTCGGATAATATTTACATGTTTGACTTCACCTTCATCCCCACTTGGCGTAATGACTATATCACCAATATTTGGAAGTCGTTTATTTAATTCAATATATGTTTCCTCTTCATACTTGAGACAACACATCAATCGTCCGCATACACCCGAAATTTTTGTTGGGTTTAACGACAAGTTTTGTTCTTTAGCCATTTTAATTGACACAGGATGGAATTCTGAGAGATGACTAAAACAACATAACGGACGTCCACATATACCAATGGATCCCATCATTTTTGTTTCATCTCGAACCCCGATTTGCCGTAATTCAATACGTGTCTTGAAAACCGATGCCAAGTCTTTAACCAATTCTCTAAAGTCTATACGACCATCAGCAGTAAAATAAAAGAGTAATTTATTCCGATCAAAGGTATATTCACAGTCAATAAGTTTCATATCCAATTGATGCTTTCGAATTTTAGCTTTACATATACCAAATGCTTCACGTTCTTTTTCTGAATTACTTTCTTCTATCTCTGTATCCTCTGTTGTTGCTATGCGCATAACATTCTTCAAAGGGGAAATAACTTCCTCTTCCTGGATTTCCATAACGCCTTTAACTACCAATCCATATTCAACGCCACGTGCTGTTTCTACAATCACATCATCTCCGGCTTTTATTTCTTTATCTTCCGGATCAAAATAATAAATCTTTCCCGCTTTTCTGAAGCGTACACCTATCACTTTAACCATTATCTTTCCTCCATTACGCATTTGTCTCTGTCCATCGTTCCCTTTTTTCATACGGACATCTCGACATTTATATAAATCGTAGGCTTTATTCCCAAAGGCTATTAACTCACTTTCAAGTGATTGCCCGTCAACATAACGTATAAGGACAATCCATAATTAACATTTAATCGCAATTGATTTTTAAACTGATAAATATTGTGAACAAGACCGACAAGACGATCCGACTTTTGTTGCATTGCAAGTTGGTTAATAGCCCTAACTTTATCTTGGTGTATAAGCCCCGCTTGATTTTGAACCGCTTCCATATACAGAACATCACGAATCAAACTAATAAGTATATCCAAATCGTCATGAATTTCATCCTTTGATTCTTCTAATATATGCACACCTTCCATTATATCATATCCACGACCTTTTATAAATAAATCCAAAACTTTGTACATACGTTCTCGTTGTTCTAGAAATGTCGGTGACTCTTTGAGTAAAATGGCTTTGCCTAAATTTCCTCTGGAAAATGAACTATATAACTTACTTTCTTCTGCCGTAAGCGCATATGTTTCTTGCATATAGGCTTGAATCAGATCCAATGCGATAGGTTTTAAAACCAGAGTAACCGTTCTTGAAAGTATCGTCTGTAGGAACCGTCTTGTATTCGTTGCCAATAAGAAAAAAACACCATAAGAAGGTGGTTCTTCAATGGTTTTTAATAAGCTGTTTTGGGCTTGTACCGTCATTGTATCTGCTTTTTCTATGATGTAGATTTTATATTGGCTTTTATAGGGTTTTATATGTATATCTTGTAGAATCTGTTCACGAATATCATTGACACCATACCCTGTTTTCTTCGTAGGCGTTATATGAATAACATCCGGATGGTTCGATGATTCGAATTGTTTACATGAAGAACAGGAATGGCAAGCTTTACCATCCCTTGGATTTTCACACTGAAGTAATTTTGCATAGGTACCTGCCAAACGTTTCTTACCCATGCCTTCATCTCCTTCAAGAATATATGCATGAGATATTTTACTCATGCTATAGGCGTGCTGCATATGTTGTATTATATTGTCATGTCCTACGATCTGATCAAATGCATGCATTTTTTTACCTCTATACAATCATATCTAAGAGTATACCCCGAATTTCATCAATTCTTCCTAATATCCCCAAATGATTTTTTTCATCTTTCAACAACTCTTGAGCTAACGCATCTAAGTTATCATCCACTTTCTTGATAATGCCATAAACGCGATGTCGTCCCCGACGATCCAAAAAATTCTCTCGGGAAAACTTATGGGAATGGGTCACAATTTCATTCATAAACTCTTTGATTGATTCTCTATATTTACGCATATCACGTATATCCATATGCTTTGCTATCTTATTGCCTTGATCGGTAATGGATTCAATCATCGTATTCAATTTATTCTTGAGTTCAGCTTCTTCTACATTACTCAACAACGAAAACTTAAAATCTTCATTGGTTGAACTCTTTTTCTGATTAACTGCCTCTGTTGATGTTACTTGATTCACACCATTAACTTTTACATCCATTTACATTCCTCCAGTATGAACTGGTGCTTAAACTTTAAAGTACTGATCCACGTCCAGAACAAACACCGTTGCGCCTCCAACCGTTACTTCGACAGGATATGAAAGCATGTTATCCGGCACATTTGACACAGGTGGGTTGATTAATGAGATTTTTTTGCTCGTTTTACAAATCTCTTTAATAATATCAACAACTTTATCGACATCATCTTTATTAACACCGACAAAAAGTGTTGTATTCCCTGTTTTTAACAATCCCCCTGTACTTGCCAGTTTGGTTGCCATAAAACCTTCTTTTGTCAATTTTTCCATCAATTGATGCGAGTCTTCATCATGTATCACTGCCATAATCATTTTCATAAAAATCTACTCCTTATCCCTATAAACTATATATCGGTTTCTTTTGTAAAATTCTTGATTATATTCCGTGTGATTCCAAGGCTTTTATTATATCCCCGTGAACCTCCTCTACAGGTTTGGAGGCATCAATGCATATCATACGATCAGGCCTCGACTTCAACAAATGATGATATCCTTCACGAACTAAAGCATGAAAACGTGCTCCCTCTGCCTCCAGACGATCCAACACTTGTTGATTTTTCTTTCTTGCCATACCTGTTTTGTGATCCAAATCTAGAAAAATCGTCAAATTGGGGACAATGCCTAATGTAGCATATCGATTAATGTCTTCAACAACTGATGCACCCAATCCTCTTGCATAACCTTGGTATACTATAGACGATTCAACAAAACGATCACAGATAACAATCTTCCCTGCTTCTAATGCCGGTTTTATTTTTTCCTCAACATGTTGTGATCGAGCGGCTGCATATAATAATGCCTCTGTCATATTACCCATTTCCGTAAAATCCTTATTAAGAATAATGGGACGAATCGCTTCACTAATGCGTGTACCTCCCGGCTCTCTTGTTACGATAACTTCATCGCCACGTTCTATAAACCACCCCTTTAGTCGTTCAATCTGGGTTGTTTTACCTGATCCATCCATACCTTCCATGGTGATTAATCGTCCAGTCATATTCTACCTCTTTATTCTTTATTGGAAGTCGTATTATATATCTACGACTTCTATTCTTGCGTCTATTATACCATAAATCTCCCACTCATTTGAACGGAATTCTTTAATTCTATCCAGTATATCTTGAGTAATGACTTCTCCCGGACATACCAGCGGAATTCCCGGAGGATAAGGTATAAGAAAAGAAGCACTAACACACCCTAGCCCATCTTCCACTAATTCCATTCTTGTTTCACTATAATAGGCTTGATACATAGTCATCACTGCTTTAGTTTTCGGATATACAATAGGATTCTTTTCTTTTTTTATTTCCAATTTATTCTTTACATTTCTGTTAATTAACAGCTGCATTGCTTCTCGAATAACATTAACAAGATTTCCAATAGCCTCGTTCCCATCGGCAATGGTTGTAATAAAGATAACATGTTCTAAGCCTGCAGTTTCTGCCTGTAGACAAAACTGTTCACGCAAAAATGCTATGAATTGATAGCCTGTTATCCCCGGATAATCAATCACAAAAGTTAATCGTGTACAATCCTGATCATACACGCCTGGCTTCTCTTTTGATAAAAAGTAGCCTCCTTCTATTTCCCCGGAAATATGCCTTTTTATTTGTTGTATTTTTTCTAAATAGGATGAACGATGGGTGTGCATATACTGAACCGCACTATCAATAGATGCCATCAATACATACGATGGACTTGAGGTTTGAGCCATTTGAAGAGCTTCAATCAATCGCTTTCTCTTCACATAATCCCACGACATAACATGGCACAAAGCCGTTTGTGTAAGTGCCGGTAACGTCTTATGGGTACTTTGTATAACAATATCTGCTCCTAACCCACACGCCGATTCAGGTAACAGCTCTGCGAATTGAAAATGCGCCCCATGGGCCTCATCCACAATAAGAGCACAATGATTAGCATGGGTCTTTTTACTGATTTCTCCAATATCTGATACAACACCTTCATAGGTCGGTGATGTAACAACGAAGGCCTTTATCTCCGGATTACTTTTCAATAATTTATCTATTTCATGGGGATCTATTGAACCAAAAATCCCTGTCACATCAGTCTTCATCGGTTCAACGTAGTGAACTTTATAATCATTCATTAATATAGCATTATAGACGGATTTATGACAATTTCTAGCTATTGCAATGGTATCACCAGGTTTTCCTATAGAACGAATAGCAGCAGTTAATCCGGCTGTACTTCCATTGACTAATAAGATGGACTCTTTCGTTTTATAAATCTTACGTATTCGCTCCATTGCTTCAGCCAATATGCCTTCTGCATGATATAAATCATCCGTTCCCGGAACTTCCGTTACATCGATGGCATAGGAATTGGGGAAGGGATATAATCCCTTCCCCTTATGTCCCGGCATATGAAATGATGTCACTTGATCATTATATTCCATAAGTACCTTATATAATTCCTGTTTCATCTATACATGAACCTTATCCTTGACCTGATTAGCAACCTTTGATGCCATGGTATCAAAAAGCTCTTTCATACTGTCATCAAGTCGTTCCTTCGTTGTTACAGCTCCATTTATAGGTAATTCGGCCAATAACTCAACCTTCTCTTCTTCCAAGAATTTTGCAATATCATCACTTTCAAAGACTCGAATCTTCTCTTCACAATGTGGACATTGCATGTAACTCATATTCTCAACAACACCTAGTACATCAATGTTCATACGTTGAGCCATACGAATGGCCTTCGTTACAATCATAGAAACCATGTCTTGAGGTACACTGACCATCACAATGCCGTCTAATGGGAACGATTGCATAATTGTTAAGGCAACATCTCCTGTTCCTGGTGGCATATCAATAATCAGATAATCCAGTTCTCCCCATACCACATCTTGATAAAACTGTTTTACTGTATTCGTTATAATAGGACCGCGCCATATAACCGGCTTAGCTTCTTCCTCAATCATAAAGTTAAGGGAAATAGCTTTAAGACCCGGCTCAATTTCAACCGCCTCCAACCCATGTTCATACATGAGTGCTTTCTTTTCTGTTGCATCCAATATTCTTGGTACGCTAGGCCCTGTTATATCCGCATCCAATATACCTACTTTATAACCTTGGCGGTGTAGGGATAAGGCAAGATTAACCGCAACCGTTGATTTGCCGACTCCTCCTTTTCCACTAAGCACGCCTATGACATGCTTAAACGAATTACTTGCATTGGTTCCCAAATACTGACATTGATCCTTTTTTTCTACTTGGCATGAATCTTTCACACCACAGCTATCACAATTTGAAGCCATGATATCCTCCTTTAAACTTATATTATCTATATTCTTCAGTGCTAATCAATATACACTGTTAAATTCCAGTTTCCTCTATCATTATACTCTTTTTGCTCTTTCATGCAAGTTTTGAATCTAAAATATATCTATACAGCGAAAAAGACCAGTGGGCGCTGGTCTTTTTCTGTGAAGAATTCCCATAGGATAAGGAATATTACTATAACTTAAAGGCATAAACTCTATATAAACTAGTTGCCTAGTTCATACCATAATGGTAAACATCTTGCGATGTTCTATCGGATTTGAACACCCTTGATTTCAAAATCAGCGTAACTTTCTACACCATGTTCTTCAAGGTCAAGACCGATATGTTCTTCTTTGGCACTAACTCGTAGGCCAATAATTAAATCAACAACTTTGAATAATACAAATGCTGTAATGGATACCCAAGCAAATACGGCAACAATACCAACTACTTGTGCAATTAATCCATCTACTTTTCCTGTAGTAAATAAACCGTTATCAAGAGAGAAGAAACCAACTAAAAGTGTTCCAAGTGCACCAGATATACCATGTACTCCAATGGCACCAACCGGATCGTCAACTTTAAGAACTTTATCAACAAATTCAATCGCAAAGACAATGACAAGCCCTGCAATTATACCAATGATTGCTGCTGAAACAGGTGACACAACATCACACCCTGCTGTAATGGCAACTAACCCTGCTAACGCACCATTCAACGTCATGGACACATCTGGTTTTTTATAACGAATCCAAGTTACAATCATCGCTACGATTGCTGCTGCTGCTGCTGAGAGGTTTGTCGTTACGAAAATTTTACTAATTGCTAAAGCATCAGCTTGTGAACCTGCTGCTAGTTGTGAACCTGGATTGAAACCGAACCATCCAAACCATAGAATGAATACACCAAGTGCACCTAATGTAATACTATGACCCGGAATTGCATGGGATTTACCATCTTTCGAATATTTGCCAAGGCGTGGTCCCAAGATCCAAGCTCCGACTAATGCTGCCCATCCACCAACTGAATGAACGGCGGTTGATCCGGCAAAATCATGAAATCCCATTTCAGCTAACCAACCCCCACCCCAAATCCAGTGACCGGATACAGGATAGATAATTAATGAAATAAAGAAACTATATACAAGGTATGAAATAAATTTTGTTCGTTCAGCCATTGCTCCTGAAACGATAGTTGCTGCTGTTGCTGCAAACACGGTTTGGAAAATCAATGCGGTATAATCACCATCAAAGAATAAATCCGGCTTACCGATAATTCCTCCAATGTCATCTCCATACATAAGGCTATAGCCTAATATCCAATAGATGATGGAACCCACTGAAAAATCCATCAAGTTTTTCATAATAATGTTCCCAGCATTTTTAGAACGTGTAAATCCTGTTTCTACCATAGCAAACCCGGCTTGCATAAAGAATACTAATGCTGCGGCTATTAAAACCCATATTGTATCAATCGCAAATTGTAATTCTTGAACTTGATCCATATCATTCACTCCTTCTAATCGCTTAGTCCGTTTGTTTGTTCATCTCATTGAGATGAATCCCCTTTTACCATATCCGTCTAATGGTCGTAGTATCTCTTATTTATCTTTCTCTGTCTATATGATGTATTATCCACACTTTGCTTTTTCGATAGATTTATCTATTACTTAATCCAATCAGGTTTATAGCGCTTTAACGCCTTCTTCACCTGTTCTGACTTTAACGACGTTCTCAACCGGATAGACGAAAATCTTACCATCCCCAATTTCTCCAGTCTGTAGTACTTTTTTAGCCGTTTCTATAACTTTCTCGACCGGAACTTCACAAACAACCGTTTCAATTCGAATCTTTGGAAGTAAATCAATACTATATGGATTCCCTCGATAATACTCAGTTTTACCTTTCTGTAATCCACATCCTAATACATTTGAAAATGTCATACCCGTTATCCCAATTTCATTTAGAGCTTCTTTTAACACTTCTGCCTTACTTGGACGTGTAATAATGTCCACTTTCGTAATCTTATCCATATTTGAACCTCCTTAAGCTTATTTTAATTTTGTGGAGAAAACGCTTCTTCATTGTAAAAGCATAACCCTATGAAAGATTTTATTCACTATTAAATCTCTTTTAAAACAATAAAAAAGGCCTACACACTTTCAAAACAGCGATGTTTTGAAAATATATAGACCACATTGTCCACAAAACGAATACTTCATTGCATTAAAACGTTTTAATTTATGTTACACATTATACATAGAACATTTTACATTGTCAATACCTTTTTGAAATCTTTTGTAAGAAATCCTTCATTATTTTTTTATCCTATTAATCTGATGTATCTTCCATGTAACTATAAAATTTTTCTGCCCAGATGATTGCATCGAAATATAATTTAGGCATTTCTGATGGATTAATTTGCATGTCACGACAATTCTGAATCACCTCATTAAATTTACCACGTTCAAAAAGAAGTGCGGTTTCATATATTTTAGTATATTTTCCTTCTTTTAGTAACAATGCATTGCGAATATCTTGCTCCAGTGGCAATTCCATAATGACCTCTTCCATAGGACGTTCTAATAGGCCATCAATTACCGACAAAAGGCCAACAAGTGTCATCTCATGCACATGATTGTATAGCCCTGCTTGGGTTGCTATCGCTTCCAAAAAACGGCTCCTTGTCATAGATATTTTTACAATTTCATCCGGTTTTTCATCTTTTAGGTTCTGTACCATCGCAAGGGTAAACCACTTTTCAAAAGCATCAATCCCTAAGATTGCCAAACCATGTTGAATAGATGAAATTTTATGATTGGATGTGAAATTTGAATTAACCATCTTCAATAGTTTATAGGTAAGGTTAACATCCCTTTCAATAATTGAAGCAATTTCTTTATAATTCACTTCCTTTGCATTCAGCTCATTCATAATCCGTATATATTGATAGGAACTATCATTCATCCCTTTTCCTTTGACCATAGACGGCTTGCTAAAATAATAACCCTGAAATAGGTCAAAACCAACAGAATATGCCCACTCAAATTCTTCTTGTGTCTCTACCTTTTCTGCTAGAAATATTTTTCCTCTATGTTTCCATTCTTTAAGGATCGACTGAATCTCATCCCGTGAATTTATCATAAAATCAATCTTAATGATATTTGAAAGTTGAGTAATCTCATTAAATTGATAATCTTTTACATAATCATCAATTGCAATAATATATCCAAATTTTTTTAATTCTTTTATTTTTTTTAGAAAAAGCGGTGTCGGAACAACATTTTCCAAAATCTCAATGATAACTTTATTTTTGTCGAGTAATAGTGGAATTTCAGATTCAACAAGATGTTGGTCAAAATTAATAAAGGCCAGATTAGTGCCCACAAGGTTTTCAATTCCAAATGTATAATAACTGTTCATTAATAGAATTGATGTGGCTACATTCGACGATATCGTTTGGTCAAAAGCATTTATATCGTCGTGTCTATATAATAATTCATAGCCATATAGATTATTACGTTTATCAAAAATCGGTTGTCTTGCTATAAATACATCCATCTTAAGAATCTCCCTCACAATAAACTATATATTCATTATACACGATTTCGGATTATAATTCGTTAATAAATTGTGAACGTAAGCCATTTATGACCAATAAATTTATTAAAATTTTGTGAAATTCCATGAAATTAAAAAAAGAACCCAAGAATTGGATTCTAGTTAATGAGGCACCCGGGACTCGAACCCGGGACACCTAGATTAAAAGTCTAGTGCTCTAGCCGACTGAGCTAGTGCCCCATAAGTGCCCAGAGGCGGAATCGAACCACCGACACGAGGATTTTCAGTCCTCTGCTCTACCGACTGAGCTATCTGGGCAAAATGAGTTGCGGAGAGAGGATTTGAACCTCTGACCTTCGGGTTATGAGCCCGACGAGCTTCCAGACTGCTCCACTCCGCGTTAGTTTTAATGGAGGGAGAAGGATTCGAACCTTCGAAGTCGTAGACAACAGATTTACAGTCTGCCCCCTTTGGCCACTCGGGAACCCCTCCATAGGGTTGTTACAATATATAATTGTAAGGCCGTATCTCTAAAGATACAAAAGCCGACGATCGGACTCGAACCGATAACCTGCTGATTACAAGTCAGCTGCTCTGCCAATTGAGCCACGTCGGCGTAATTTTTCGACAGAGCTTGCTCTGCCCGCGTGTGCGTTCGTACCTCACTTCACTGATTGAATTGAGCCACGTCGGCGTAGGTTATTATCATTAAAATCATACATAGACTTTAAGTTCTTATTACACATTTTCAAGAAAAACATGTAACTCAAATGGGCGCAACAGGGCTCGAACCTGTGACCCCCTGCTTGTAAGGCAGGTGCTCTCCCAGCTGAGCTATGCGCCCTGGGATTATTAAATTTTATACGTTTATCATATGTTAGATAATCGTCGTATAGGAAAACCTACAGACGACCCAGAAGGGACTCGAACCCTCGACCTCCGGCGTGACAGGCCGGCGCTCTAACCAACTGAGCCACTGGGCCACATATGGTATAACTTCATATCAAATCGTTTTATCCTATTTTCCAACCAATTCCTATACACAATTCTATTAAAACTCTTAAACAAACTCTCTTGTTCAAGCCCTCGACCTATTAGTATCGGTCAGCTGAACATGTTACCATGCTTACACCTCCGACCTATCAACCTGGTAGTCTTCCAGGGGTCTTAATCCTTACGGATGAGATATCTTATCTTGAGGGGGGCTTCACGCTTAGATGCCTTCAGCGTTTATCCCTTCCCGACTTAGCTACTCTGCTATGCACTTGGTAGTACAACAGATACACCAGCGGTCAGTCCATCCCGGTCCTCTCGTACTAAGGACAGCTCCTCTCAAATATCTTACGCCCACGACGGATAGGGACCGAACTGTCTCACGACGTTCTGAACCCAGCTCGCGTACCGCTTTAATGGGCGAACAGCCCAACCCTTGGGACCGAATACAGCCCCAGGATGCGATGAGCCGACATCGAGGTGCCAAACCACTCCGTCGATGTGAACTCTTGGGAGTGATAAGCCTGTTATCCCCAGGGTAGCTTTTATCCGTTGAGCGATGGCAATCCCACATTCATACCACCGGATCACTAAGTCCTAGTTTCCTACCTGCTCCACCCGTCGGTGTCACAGTCAAGCCTTCTTATGCCTTTGCACTCTACGAATGATTTCCAACCATTCTGAGAAGACCTTTGAGCGCCTCCGATACTCTTTCGGAGGCGACCGCCCCAGTCAAACTCCCCACCTGACAGTGTCCCCACACCCGTTTAGGGTGCTAGGTTAGAAATCCAATATTACAAGAGAGGTATCCCAACAGTGGCTCCACCAAGACTGGCGTCCTGGCTTCGAAGCCTCCCTCCTATCCTGTACATGTAACATCGAATCCCAATATCAAGCTAGAGTAAAGCTCCATGGGGTCTTTCCGTCCTGTCGCGGGTAACCGGCATCTTCACCGGTACTACAACTTCACCGGGCGCGTTGTCGAGACAGTGCCCAAATCGTTACGCCTTTCGTGCGGGTCGGAACTTACCCGACAAGGAATTTCGCTACCTTAGGACCGTTATAGTTACGGCCGCCGTTTACTGGGGCTTAAGTTCTGAGCTTCGCATTCGCTAACTCTTCCCCTTAACCTTCCAGCACCGGGCAGGCGTCAGCCCCTATACTTCACCTTTCGGTTTTGCAGAGACCTGTGTTTTTGCTAAACAGTCGCTTGGGCCTATTCTCTGCGGCCTGCCTAAGCAGGCACCCCTTCTCCCGAAGTTACGGGGTCATTTTGCCGAGTTCCTTAACAACGCTTCTCCCGTCGGCCTTAGGATTCTCTCCTCATCTACCTGTGTCGGTTTGCGGTACGGGCACATATAAAACAATAGCGGCTTTTCTTGGCAGCATGGATTCGGAAGCTTCACTACTCTCGTTCGCTCCGCGTCACGTTTCAGCCTCAGTAAGACGGATTTGCCTATCTTACAGCCTTTACGCTTGCACCAGTTTTTCCATTCCTGGCTCTTCCTATCCTTCTGCGTCCCCACAGTTCTGTTTATATGCGGTACTAGAATTTCAACTAGTTGTCCATCGGCTACGGCTTTCGCCCTCACCTTAGGTCCCGACTTACCCAGAGAAGATCAGCTTTACTCTGGAAACCTTAGATATTCGGCCGAGAAGATTCTCACTTCTCTCTCGCTACTCATTCCGGCATTCTCTCTTCTTAACAATCCACTGCTCCTTACGGTACAGCTTCAACTCGTTAAGAATGCTCCTCTACCACTGATACTTACGTATCAATCCACAGCTTCGGTGTCGTGTTTTAGCCCCGGACATTTTCGGCGCAAGACCTCTCGACTAGTGAGCTATTACGCACTCTTTGAATGTATGGCTGCTTCTAAGCCAACATCCTAGTTGTCTTCGAAATCTCACATCCTTTTCCACTTAACACGTACTTTGGGACCTTAGCTGGTGGTCTGGGCTCTTTCCCTTTTGACCATGGAACTTATCTCCCATAGTCTGACTCCTGTTCATCATCTAACTGGCATTCGGAGTTTGATATGTTTCGGTAAGCTGTGAAGCCCCCTAGACAATTCAGTGCTCTACCTCCAGTAGACTAAAACAAGGCTAGCCCTAAAGCTATTTCGAGGAGAACCAGCTATCTCCGGGTTCGATTGGAATTTCTCCGCTATCCACACGTCATCTCCACCTTTTTCAACAGATGTGAGTTCGGTCCTCCATTACCTTTTACGGTAACTTCAACCTGCACATGGATAGGTCACCCGGTTTCGGGTCTACGACTACTGACTTAACGCCCTATTAAGACTTGGTTTCCCTTCGGCTTCGTACCTTCAGTACTTAACCTTGCCTGCAATCGTAACTCGCCGGACCGTTCTACAAAAAGTACGCCGTCGCACCTTAACGTGCTTCGACTGCTTGTAAACATAGGGTTTCAGGTTCTCTTTCACTCCCCTCCCGGGGTTCTTTTCACCTTTCCTTCACAGTACTATGCGCTATCGGTCACTAGGTAGTATTTAGGCTTACGGGGTGGTCCCCGCTCATTCACGCAAGGTTTCTCGTGTCTCGCGCTACTCTGGATCCTGCTGGCTAATTCTCACTTTCGTCTACGGGGTTCTCACCCTCTTTGACACGCTTTTCCAAAACGTTTCGACTAGCAATTATTAATACCGTCCGCAGTCCGAACCCCAAAGAACTAGGTTCTTTGGTTTGGCCTCTTACCCTTTCGCTCGCCGCTACTCAGGTAATCGATGTTTCTTTCTCTTCCTTCGGGTACTTAGATGTTTCAGTTCCCCGAGTTCCCCCTGCATAGCTATGTATTCACCATGCAGTGACTGGGCTCTTCCCAGCCGGGTTTCCCCATTCGGTAATCTCCGGATCGATGGCTATTTGCGCCTCCCCGAAGCTTTTCGCAGCTTATCACGACCTTCATCGGCTCCTAGTGCCAAGGCATCCACCCTATGCTCTTATTAGCTTGAACTTTCGTTTGCTTAAGAGTTTAATACAATTGTGTATGCTCTTTGGTTCTTTCAAAATACCTTTTTTCAAAAGTATTTTTATCTATAAAATAAATTAAATTTATTTTTGGATTAGGTTTGAATATGTTCAATCATGACCTGGTTGGATCATTCTTTACTGATATTCACGACTTTTCGATATGTAGTTATCAATGTTCTGTCGAATATGCGGTTAGTCATATTCGGAATGGGCACAAGTGGACTCGAACCACCGACCTCACGCTTATCAGGCGTGCGCTCTAACCGGCTGAGCTATGCGCCCATTTTATAAAAGGCAGCCACCTACTCTCCCGGGCCGTTACCAGCCAAGTACCATCGGCCGTCCAAGGCTTAACCATCGTGTTCGGTATGGGTACGGGTGTTTCCCTAGGACGCATCGCCACCTAAAATTTTTCCGCAGGAAAAATTTAATCGCTCACCGGTAAGTTTTTCTCGTAGAGAAACACTGTAAGGTGACGTTTCCTTTTCCTTGCTAGGTGTTGTTATAGAGTTTTAACAACTCAATCGTAAAGTAATCTCAAAACCTGTTTCTTCGAGATAAGTTCGCCTTTCGACTCATTTCTTTTACTTCGATGTCTCGAAGGCAGTCTTGCTGCTTTTATCATCAACCCTCGGGTTGTGATTCTTCCTTAGAAAGGAGGTGATCCAGCCGCACCTTCCGATACGGCTACCTTGTTACGACTTCACCCTAGTCATCGATTTCACCTTAGACAGCTCCCTCCTTGCGGTTGGGTCACTGGCGTTGGGCGCCTCCGACTTCCATGGTGTGACGGGCGGTGTGTACAAGGCCCGGGAACGTATTCACCGTAGCATGCTGATCTACGATTACTAGCGATTCCAACTTCATGTAGTCGAGTTGCAGACTACAATCCGAACTGGGACGGACTTTATGAGGTTTGCTTAAGGTCACCCTGTCGCTTCCCTTTGTATCCGCCATTGTAGCACGTGTGTAGCCCAAATCATAAGGGGCATGATGATTTGACGTCATCCCCACCTTCCTCCGAGTTGTCCCCGGCAGTCTCTCTAGAGTTCCCATCCGAATTGCTGGCTACTAAAGATAAGGGTTGCGCTCGTTGCGGGACTTAACCCAACATCTCACGACACGAGCTGACGACAACCATGCACCACCTGTCACTTCTGTCCCGAAGGAAAGACTCGATTAAGAGTCGGTCAGAAGGATGTCAAGATTTGGTAAGGTTCTTCGCGTTGCTTCGAATTAAACCACATGCTCCACCGCTTGTGCGGGCCCCCGTCAATTCCTTTGAGTTTCAATCTTGCGATCGTACTCCCCAGGTGGAATGCTTATTGCGTTAACTGCGGCACCGAGGTTCGACCCCCGACACCTAGCATTCATCGTTTACGGCGTGGACTACCAGGGTATCTAATCCTGTTCGCTCCCCACGCTTTCGTACCTCAGCGTCAGTTACAGTCCAGAAAGCCGCCTTCGCCACTGGTGTTCTTCCTAATATCTACGCATTTCACCGCTACACTAGGAATTCCACTTTCCTCTCCTGCACTCTAGTCCACTAGTTTCAAATGCAATCCCGGAGTTGAGCTCCGGGCTTTCACATCTGACTTGATGGACCGCCTACGTACCCTTTACACCCAGTAATTCCGGATAACGCTTGCCCCCTACGTATTACCGCGGCTGCTGGCACGTAGTTAGCCGGGGCTTCTTAGTCAGGTACAGTCATTTTCTTCCCTGCTGATAGAAGTTTACAATCCGAAAACCGTCTTCCTTCACGCGGCGTTGCTGCATCAGGCTTTCGCCCATTGTGCAATATCCCCCACTGCTGCCTCCCGTAGGAGTTTGGGCCGTGTCTCAGTCCCAATGTGGCCGATCACCCTCTCAGGTCGGCTACAGATCGTCGCCTTGGTGAGCTTTTATCTCACCAACTAGCTAATCTGACGCGGGTCCATCCTATGGCACCGGAGTTTTTCACACTGTATCATGCGATACTGTGCGCTTATGCGGTATTAGCGCAAATTTCTCTGCGTTATCCCCCTCCATAGGGCAGGTTACCCACGCGTTACTCACCCGTCCGCCGCTCTCCTCTTCTTCACTCACCCGAAGGATCGTTCAGAAGATTCTCGCTCGACTTGCATGTGTTAGGCACGCCGCCAGCGTTCATCCTGAGCCAGGATCAAACTCTCACATTAAAAAGTTTAATCTCTCGCTTGAAACACTAGCATTTTGCTAATTTAAAGTTCTTATCCATAACCGTAGTTATTTCAAAGGAATTAAAGGTATATGAGTTTACTTCACGATTCAATTATCAAATGTTCTTGTCTTGCCTGATGCTCGAAAGCCTTGCTATTACTGGCTTAGCGCCGTTTTTCTGTAATCGCTGTCTTGTTGAGCAACGAAGATTAGTATATCAAAGTTTGAAGTGTTTGTCAACAACTTTTTTAACTTTTTTTGAAAGTTTTTTGTCAATGTCTTTTACAAGAGATAACACGACTTTCTTAACTAATTCTTCGAACGGAGAAGGAGGGATTTGAACCCTCGCGCCGCTATTAACGACCTATACCCTTAGCAGGGGCACCTCTTCAGCCACTTGAGTACTTCTCCAAACTGAATTTCATCTATTATACTATATTCTTATAATGTTCTTTTTATGCTTTTGCACTCGTTTTCAGCGCAAGAATTATTATACTAAAGCTTTCCCTACTTGTCAACCTATTTTAACAACTTTTTTTATAATATTTTATAACTATTAATTCATTCACTTCTTAATCACCATATATAGTTCATGTTTAAATTTTTTCACTATATGTAGTATATACTCTTTGAAATTTCTTCTATGAAATATAGTGCTATAATTTACATCTTTTTTCTACCAGGTCTTTCCTCTGTCCTCTTACTTCTCTTTCTTGTCATGTTCGAACATCTTCTTAAGTTATTTAAATCATAACAATAATATCACATTGATTGACAGCAACGAAGTCCTATAGAAAAACAAGCAACTAATTTTTCTATTTATGAGCGTGTCCGTACACTCGTAAAAGTACAAAAGAAGCATACCACGTTTATGAACATGGTATGCTTCTTTATATATATAACTCTTATCGTTTACCTTTATCGTATGCTTCACCAGAAGCTTTTGGACCTACAGATTGTCCTGAGAATATAACCAAGGCTACAATCGTTAAGACATATGGAAGGCCAAAATAGAATTCATTAGGCAATGCGGCAAGCGCCGGCATATTGAATTGCTCTGCAATCGGTGTTGCATATAAGCTTAATATTTGTGAAAAACCAAAGAATAAACTGGCTCCCATAAGACCTGCCGGTTTCCATTTACCAAAGATTAGTGCAGCTAATGCAATAAAACCAGTACCATGGATACTTGTTACCGTATATTGTGTATTCTGTGTTAGTATCATAATACCACCGGCTAATCCGGCAAGAGCACCTGATGCCAGAACACCAATATATCGCATTTTATAAACACTTACACCCATGCTATCTACGGCATGAGGATGTTCACCTGTTGCACGAAGGCGCAAACCAAACGGTGTTTTATATAGTAGATACCACGATACTATAATTAAAGCAAACGCCAAATATACCGTCGGGTAGACATTTGTAAAGAACATTGGACCGATGACCGGTATCTTCGATAATCCGGGTACTGTGATTTTAAGGAACCCTTGCATAAAAGATGCAGTCCTTTGTTGCCCAAATATAAATTCAGCGAGATAGATAGTGATACCTCCTGCAAAAATGTTAATCGCCGTACCTGAAATAACCTGATCACTACTTAGGTTAATAGATAGGTAAGCATGTAATAATGCAACAAGCATACCGGCCAATACACCGGCTAATAAAGATAACCACGGAGATGTTCCTAATCCAGTTCCCTCTAATAAAACAATTACCGTTGCTGATGCGAACCCACCAATCATCATCAAACCTTCTAACGCAATATTAACAACACCGCTTCGCTCTGAGAACAGTCCACCTAATGCTGCTATAATAATAGGGGTCGAATAAATGAGGGTCGCTTGTATCATTGAATATACTAAATCCATACTATTTATCCCCCTTTGCTTTTTTGAGAATCATCTGAATACCTTTTTGCATTGCAACGAAGATAATAATCGTTGCTGTAATAATCGTTGCGATAGCATTTGGAACACCTTGTCCTTGCATAATTGGTTGGGCAGCTTTTAACCCACCAAGTAACAATCCACTTAGTAAAGAACCTATGGCTGTATTACCGCCGATTAAAGCAACCGCAATTCCATCAAAACCATAGTTTTCAAAACTTGCTAAAACACGTCCATAACCAAAGGTACCACTCACAATGATAGCACCTGCTAATCCTGAGAAGGCTCCTGCAATGGCCATTGAAAGAGCTGCATTACGCTTTACCTTCATACCTGCATATTCCGCTGCAAAGGGATTATAACCAACCGCTTTCAATTCATAGCCGAAGGTTGTTTTATTAATAATAAACCAGAATACAAAGATAGCGAGAATGACGACAATAAATCCATAGTTTAATCGGCTATTACTTGTTAATTCTCTTAATAAATCACTACCTAACAAAGCATTCTCATGTAAAGGTTCTGTTTTTACACTGGTACTACCGGGAATGGTTTTCAAAAAGTAGTTGGATACATGAAGTGCTGTATAATTCAACATAATCGTTACAACAACTTCATGAACATTAAATTTGGCCTTCAAATACCCTGGTATAAATCCCCATAATGCACCGGCGGCGGCTCCCGCAATGATGACCATAGGAAGTAAAATCACTTTAGGGTAATCCAATGTGAGACCAATATAAGCAGCTGCAAAGGATCCCATAAGGACCTGACCTTCAGCTCCGATATTAAAAAGTCCTGTTCTAAAAGCAAAGGCTACCGATAAACCTGTCAAAATAATCGGCATAACATAGACAACATATTCACCTGCTAGTCGAGGTGTAAATACCTTATCTGTTCCTAAACGATCAAGATTAATTCCCGTAACCGCTCGAACAAGGGATTTATACATAATTGAAGGGCTTTCACCTGTAACTAACATAATAATTGTTCCTAATAAAAATCCCATTAGGATCGCAATCAAAGGAATCAAAACTTTATGATTCCGCTCATCTCCTATAAATTGGCGTAATCGATTCATTGAGCAATATCTCCTTTCTTGGAACCAGCCATCATGAGTCCAAGTTCATTCTCATTCGTATCTTTTGCATCAACTATACCTACAATTTCTCCCTCATAGATAACAGCAATACGATCTGAAAGGTTTAAGACCTCTTCCATCTCCAAGGAGACAAGAAGCACTGCTCGACCTTTATCACGTTCTTCGACCAAGCGTTGATGAATATACTCAATAGCACCCACATCTAAACCACGTGTTGGTTGCGCTGCAATAAGTAAATCAGGAGAACGATCGATCTCTCGGGCAATTATTGCTTTCTGTTGATTACCACCGGACATACTTCGTGCTTCTGTTATACTGCCTTGACCACTTCTTACATCAAACTCTTCAATCAAACGATCCGATAATTCCCGTCGTGGTCGTTTATTAATAATACCGTTCTTTGACAGCGGCTCTTTAAAATATGTTTGAAGTGCAATATTTTCTTCCAATGAAAAGTCCAATACCAAACCATGTTTATGACGATCTTCAGGAATATGTCCGATTCCGGCCAATGTACGATGTCGTACAGACTCTTTTGTAAGTTCTTCATTATTCAGATAAATATGTCCAGACTCTGCTTTTCTAAGGCCTGTAATGGCTTCAATGAGCTCTGATTGTCCATTTCCGTCAATACCTGCAACACATAAAATTTCTCCACGTCTTGCTTCAAGATTCAGATTCTTCACGGCTGTTAACTTACGATTATCCAACACGTTAAGCTTCTCTATCTTCAAGACCACCTCTTTTGGATGGGCTTCTTCTTTATCTACAGCAAAACTCACTTCACGGCCAACCATCATCTCTGCCATGGTTTCTTCTGATGTATCTGCTACATCAACGGTACCTATGTAACGTCCACGTCGTAATACCGAACAACGATCCGCAACCTCTTTTATTTCTTTCAATTTATGGGTAATAAGTATAATCGATTTACCCTCTTTAATCAGTTCTTTCATGATGTGCATTAATTCATGAATTTCTTGTGGCGTCAAAACGGCTGTTGGCTCATCAAAAATAAGTATTTCTGCATTCCGATACAACATCTTCAAAATCTCTACCCGTTGTTGCATACCAACTGTTATATCTTCTATCTTAGCATGGGGATCAACTTTTAATCCATACTGTTCACTTAATTCTTTAACTCGAGCAGCAGCTTTTTTGATATCAACTTGTCCAAATTTATTACGTGGTTCCATCCCAAGAATAATATTCTCAGTTACGGTGAAGTTCTCAACCAATTTAAAATGCTGGTGAACCATACCGATACCATAATTGTTTGCAATATTGGGATTGGAAATAAAAACTTCTTTTCCTCGTACTTTAATCGTTCCGTGTTCCGGTTGATATAAACCGAATAAGACACTCATCAATGTCGATTTGCCGGCTCCGTTTTCACCTAGCAAGGCATGGATTTCACCTTTTTCCACTTGAAGCGTGACGTTATCATTGGCTTTTATCCCCGGGAATTCTTTTGTGATCCCTAGCATCTCGATGACGTATTCCATAACATCTCTCCTTAATTCGTTTGGTTGATTTGGTGTATACCGACGTCATTAGCCAATTGGACCATACGTTCCATATCCTTTTTGGTCGGTATATGCGGTGCAATAATTTTCTGATACTCCTTTGATAATCCCTTTGTATGCACCCGAATCAATTTGAACGGTACATCATACCCTTCCATGATTTTCCCAACGGTATGCATCAAAGCAACTTCATCGTAAAACCCTTTAATATAAACCAATCGAACTTCATAAATTTTTCCTAATTCTAATAATTTCTGAAGATTCGATAGATTGTTCCATTGATGCTTCCCTTGAACAATTCCTGTTTCTTTTGTCCAAGTGTAGGGTGTCTCATTAAGGCATAAAGCCTTAATTGAGTCATCCGTACTTTTAATATCGAACATGAATTGATCCGTCTCCTGAATGAGAGGTCTTAGACGTTCCCAATCAAAAAATCCATTCGTATCAATATAACAACTTAATCCTAATGTTTTTATTTCTTTAAACCATTGTGTTAAAAAATCAGAATATAAGGTTGGCTCACCCCCAGATACCGTAATCCCACGAATAAAGGGCTGCTGCTGTATAACCTTATCTGTTAAAACTTCCATAGACATATAGCTTGTAGATTCACTCTTCATAGGAATCGTTTCCCTATTATGACAATACAAGCAGTTTAATTGACAACCTTGTACAAAAATAGCTGTTCGATTTCCCGGTCCGTCAACATTGGAAAAAGGTATAATGCGATGGACCGGTAATCGTCTTTCTTTGGACTTTCTTTCGTCTAGCATGAACTTACTTCCTTATTTCACGTTCAAATACATGTGCATTTTCATTGGTTCCTAAACCAAACCATGTTGTATCACGAAGTACAGCTTGATCTTTTGACGCTTTTTCAACCTCGCTTCGCTTAACCAAATAGCCGGTCACTCGAATCAAATCCGAATTCTGCATATAAGTTGTAAGATAGCGATAGCCTAAATCAAAGGCACCATCTATAATATCCAATAGCGCATCTGTATGGTCGACATAGGTTTGATCAAAGGCAAACAAATCCCCTGTACCGGATGGGAAATACTTGTGAAATGGTGCCGATTGTTTTAAATGCTCAACTAAGGCCGGTTCTTGTCCAACTTTGATTCGATGAGCCGGTGTATTGTCCCGATCTTCTTCATCCAAACTTGCACCGACTTGTGCATGGAACAAATACTTGTTGTCCGTTCGTTCTACATAAACACCCTTGTGGGCTTGTATAAAGCCATCAATACGATCAAGGATGGCATGAGCAATGACATCACCACGTTCTGACTGACCAAAAGTTTCTTCTAATCCCTCTTTTTGAAGAAGATTATTGACTGCATCTGCCAATCCTACAATCCCGAACATAGCCGTAAAATTCTCACGGGATATGAATCCTTCCTTCACTAAGAAACTCGTTTCGAAGAAATTAGATTCTTCTACAATATAACGAATACGTTTATCCATCATAGATAACATACGATGGCTTACTCGAGGTAATAGACGTTCTAACATATCGTCTAAATCCTTCGCATCTTTAGCGATAGTACCCAAACGTAAACGTAATAATGTATACGCACCACCTGCCATCGGCAATGCATTATAGCAACTGACAATAGCATGATCACCAACATCTTTCTTATACCAATCATCATTGGAAAAAGAAGGTTTGGATACTAAAAGGCAGGCTTTGGCTGCTTCCAATGCAAATTCACGGGGTGTTTCTTTACTATATTTAATACTCATATTTGGAGTTGGATTTTCTAATTCAATAATCGCTTTTAAAATCAATCGTCCCGCCACTGTATCTTTCGGTCCGATATCGGCATGACAAAAAGAATCTGTAATCGTTTTATCAATGTGATTTAAAAATCGTTTAATTTTGTCATAAGCATCTTGCGTATCTTCTACAAATGGATCTATTAGTCGATCTAAATGACCTATAAATACGGGGAACGATGTAATTGAAGGAATGTGATGATACAAAATAAGTAAACCATCAAGACATTCATCTAATGTCTTTGGCGGTTTCAAATCTAAAAAATCACATCCGTTTTTGATATATACATCATAGTTTGGAACAATGTAGCGTGGTCGATAGAGGGCATAGCCTTCATTTAGGTCACAGATCATTTGATTGTTCAAATCATCCATTTCTTCTTGAGTATATCCTAATAATTCAATAGGTGAGTGTAGACGCTCTGCTATATTAGCTAAGCCATAGAGTTTCTGTTGATACGTTAACGAAGGGCTCGTCGCTGTATCGAGTAAATCCTTCATATTAGATTGCATATTTTACACCTCGTTCATGTATGGTTTTTATAACTTTTTCATCTATTCATGTATCCTTGTTTATTTTATTTTGCAGATGGTGTCAAGACACCATCTGCAAAATAAAAACCAAGACATATGTCTTGGTTTCTATGTCATTATATAATCTTATTGAAGACGACTTGGTACATTCGGTACTTCAATATCACCTGAAAGAATTTGAGCTTTATAATCATCAACTAAAGCTACGATTTCTTCAGATAAGTTAGGATTTTCTGCCGGAAGACCAACACCACCATCTTCTAATGAGAAGTGAAGTTCTTGGCCACCTGGGAAGTTACCGTTCATAGCCATTTCGGAAACTTTATATGCTGCAACGTCAACACTTTTCATCATAGATGTTAGGATTGCTGAATGTTCGCCATCATATAAACCATCTTCATATTGGTCTTTATCAACACCGATAACCCATACATCTTCACCAGTTGTACGACGGTCTTTAGCTTCTTTGATAACACCATTACCAGCACCACCAGCTGCATGATAGATAACGTATACACCATCATTATACATTTGGCTAGCAAGAGATTGACCTTTTGCAGTATCTACGAAATCACCAACATAAGATACAACAACTTCAAGGCTCTCATCAACAGCTTTAACACCGGCTTCGTAACCAGCTTCGAAGTTTTGAATTAATGGGAAGTCACCACCACCAATAAAACCTACTTTTGTTTTACCAGCATCTAAAGTTGCTTGAGCAGCTGCAACACCAACAAGGAATGAACCTTGTTCTGAAGCAAATGTAGCACTTGCAACATTATCTCTATCTGGAACAACTTCATCAATAATTAGATAGTTTCGTTCAGGATAGTTTGCTGATACTTCACTAATCGCATCAACAAATAAGAAACCTGGAGCAACAATTAAGCTATACTCATCATCTGAGAATGTTGATAAGTTAGGAATATAATCTGCATCTGAACTGGATTGTGCATAGTTAATATCAACACCTGTATCTTCGCTGAAACGTTTAATACCTTCCCAAGTACCTTGGTTAAAGGATTTATCATCGATTCCGCCTGTATCTGTAACTAATGCTACTGAAAAATCTGCTGCTGCGTCAGATGTATCACCTTCATCTGCTGTGTCTTCATCTGTTGCTGCATCTGCATCTGTGTCTTCATCTGTTGTTGCATCTGCATCTGTGTCTGTTGCACCATCAGTGGCTGCGCCATCTGTTGCGTTGTCATTTGTGTCAGTTGTTGTTTTGTCGCCACCACAAGCAGCAAGAGCAAATACAAGAACTAACATGAGTAATAACGATAATACTTTTTTCATTTTTTAATTGCCTCCCTTTTAAATGATCATTAATGCATGAACATATTTATTGTAACACATAAAGTCAAAATTCAAAACTCTACATGATTACCAATATTAGCAATAAATTCATCCTATTCCTATGTTAATTTCACATTAACTCAGAATCTAACGCCATTATAACCTAGAGACAAACCCTTTACAATAAGTTTTTTCGTCAGAATGTCATTATTTTATAACATATAACGATAAAGTATTTATGTAATTGCAACATTTTTCATAAAAAACCCTATTTTTTATACTTTTTTCTAGCAATTTCATAGAGATTTTTTCCTTCTGCATCAATAACAACAATCGCCGGGAAGTTTTCAACGGTCAATGCTCGGATAGCTTCCGGCCCTAACTCAGGATAGTCGATTATTTTAACTGATTTTACACATTTTGCCAATAGTGCTGCTGCACCTCCAACTGCACCAAAATAGACACCTGTATATTGTTTCATCGCATCTATGACTTCATTGTTTCTATTTCCTTTACCAATCATCCCGGATAATCCTTCTTGAAGTAAACGGGGTGTAAAGCCATCCATACGATAACTGGTTGTAGGCCCACATGAACCAATTACTTGATCTTTTCTTGCAGGTGCCGGGCCTACATAATAAATAATACTATCCTTAATCGGAAAAGGTAAATTTCCTGTTCTCTCCAATTGTTCAATCATCTTCATATGTGCTGCATCTCGGGCAGTATAAACCGTTCCTGTAATAAGAACCTCATCACCGGCTGAAAGTGATGAAACTACATCTTTTGTTAATGGTGTTGTTAGCTGAATCATAATATGTGCCCTTTCTATAAATCTATATGGCTATGTCGTGTTGCATGACAACTAATATTGATAGCAACAGGCAAACCGGCAATATGTGTCGGATAAGTCAACATTTGGATTTTTAGTACTGTTGTTGTTCCTCCAAGCCCTTGAGGACCTATTCCCGTATTGTTGGCTAACTCCAATAATTCATCTTCTAATTGCTTAATCCTTGAATCTTCATGACTCTCATTAATGGGACGAAGTAATGCCTTTTTGGATAGAATCGAGGCTTTCTCAAAGGTTCCCCCAACACCTACACCGACAACCATTGGCGGGCAGGCATTAGGTCCTGCATCTTCTATTGTTTCTAATACAACACGTTTGACACCTTCTATTCCTTCGGAAGGCTTTAACATATAAATCCGACTCATATTCTCACTTCCGATGCCTTTCGGAGCAAAATCAATAGAAAGACAATCTCCTGCAACAACATCATAGTGAATAACAGCCGGTGTATTATCCCCTGTATTCACACGATCAAAAGGATCTCTTACTATCGATTTTCTTAAATACCCCTCAACATAACCTCGGCGAACACCTTCATTAATCGCTTCTTCCAAAGAACCTTCTTTTATCGTTTCAACCTCTTTCATGTCATGAATAAATCGTACATCTTGGCCTATTTGAACAAAAAAAACAGCGATTCCGGTATCTTGACATATAGGCATAGCCTCTTCTTCGGCAATTGATGCATTGTCCAGTAGCTGACCTAATATGGATTGTCCGAGAGGTGATGCTTCTTGCTCTTTAAACGCGGTCATTCCTTCTTTTATATCATCATTTAATAGCGTATTAGCTTGAATTGTCATTTTTCTGACGGCATCCACGACTTGGGATAATAGTATATCTCGGGATGGCTTCTCATTAAAGAATTGCTGTATCATAGTTGTCTCCTTATTCAATAACTTGATTATAACGTTCCAAAATTTGGCTGAATTCAGTATTGGTAATATATGTCGATGGATTAAATGCATAGCTATTATCTGCTAATATACCAAGTTTTTTTGCTTTATATATGGCATCTATGGCATAGCTATTAATCTTATTTACATCACTAAAATCTAGTTGACGGTCTTGATTCGACAGTGGTATTTTGGCAATCTGTTTTTCATAGGTACGAATCAGAATCGTATAGACTTGTTCTCGATTTATATTAACATTCGGTCTAAACTGCCCATTTCCATAACCTAATACCAATCCATTCATATACCCTGTATAAATATACTTAAATGCTGCAGCATTCACACTGACATCGATAAAAGGACTTTTTAATGACTCTCTTAGAGGAAGCTGCGTCGCCTTTACCAGCGCTTCAACAAATGTTCCTCGTTTCAAATAGGCGTCTTGTTGACCTTTATTCACACTAGATGCTGTTGTGAAAACTGTTTCAACATTAATACGCCGTGTATTGGACATGACATTGGGTTGAATCATAATTGCTTTATCAAAATAGGCGTTACCTTGAATGCTACACCTATATGTGGTTCCCAAGTTATATTCTTCCAATGGAAGTATCATAAGAGTGTTGGTCAGATTCACATCCTCTACAGAGGTCACTATCTGAGTCGGTACAATTTCATTTGTTTGCAAATTCCGTAACGTGACCTTTATATTGCTAAAAGATTCAATCGTTCCTGAAGGCATATAGTAGGTGTAGGTTATAGGAACACCGTAATTATCCGATTGTGTGTGAACCCCTTGAAACGGATCCACTACATACTGACTCGTATAAAAAGGACCTATACCTGTTTGCTTATTATAGGGATAGACTACTTCACTTATTATACTTCGTTTTCTGCCTCCAAAAAGGTAGGTTGTATAGCCATTAAAGGTGTCCATTCCTAAATCTTCATATAGGGGATCTAATATAGCATATCTTGCATATGGATTTAAAAGCATCATCTGTAAACCACTATAATAATTTGATATCTCTTTGCCAATAAGTTCAAAAACATACGTATTCGCATAATTATTATAGGACGCTCGGTCCCAAGGATAACGTCCTCTAAAATAGGTTTTATCCATCTCCTCAATGGAGGAAAATGTTTGGTTTATATCCATATAACGGTTGTGTGTTTGTGCTGTTTTATTCAAGTTATCATTATAATCAAAATGGGGCAAGCCATAGATATCTCTGAGTTGGTTCATCTGATTGATTGTTCTTACCACTTCATCATCTTGGCTATTTCCTTGGGCTTGTACACCATATACATCCGGCATAAATAAAGCCCCTTCCATTACAATGATTAAGGCCAATAATAAAGGCCAAAAATACTTACATATATTTTTTCGCATTCTTAATCATTCCAATCTATATAATCTTTATCCACTCCTATTATAACAAATTCTTAACATGTCATGTGTTACAATCTCGTTACAGTCCGCTATTCATAAAATTGACCTTCTATGTTTTCTATAAAAAAAGAGCCGTATTCCTAAGAATACAGCTTCTTTTTCATAACGTATTTAGTCTTCTTCAATCTCTTGTACTTGTGCCTCTACATCTAATATACGTGCAATTCCTGCAATCATAATATTCTCATCTAAATCCATTAACTTAACGCCTGATGTTACACGTCCAAAGGTACTGATATCATGGATTCGAATACAGATAACAATCCCTTCATTCGTAATAAGAATTAATTCATCATCATCATCAACGGCTTTCATACCGACAACATTACCTGTCTTCGCCGTGATTTTATAAAATTTAACACCTTTACCGCCACGATTTTGAATGGAGAATTCATCCATTGCTGTACGTTTTCCTAATCCTCGCTCTGACACAACTAATAAATCTTTACCTTGTGATGTCAGTTGCATACCGATGACTTCATCTCCGGCATTTAGGTTAATACCTTTAACGCCTATAGACGTACGGCCAATAACGCGTGCATCTTGCTCATTAAAGCGAATGCACTGACCGAATTTGGTTCCTAAGATAACCTCTTGGTTATTATCTGTAAGTTTTACTTCAATCAATGTATCGCCTTCACGAAGATTAATTGCCAAAAGACCACTCACTCGAATATTCACATATTCCATAACGGATGTTTTCTTAATCATACCGTCTTTCGTTGCCATAAGCAGATATTTGTCTTCCGAGTAATCCTTTAACGGGATAACTGCTGAGATCCATTCATCTGATTCCAATTGTAGGAGATTAACAATCGCTGTTCCTCTCGCTGTACGACTAGATTCAGGAATTTCATAGGCTTTTAGACGATATACTTTACCTTTATTGGTAAAGAAGAATATATAATGGTGCGTTGATGTGATGAAAATTTGCTTAATAAAATCATCCTCACGAATCGCCGCCCCTATTTTCCCTTTACCACCACGATTTTGACTTTGATAGGTTGTAATCGGCATACGTTTCACATAACCTAAATGTGTCATCGTTATGGTTGTTGTTTCTTCTTTGATTAAATCCTCAATATCAATTTCACCTTCATCATAACTAATGGATGTGCGTCGAGGATTGCCAAATTTTGCTCGAATAACCAGTAATTCTTCTTTGATTACTTGTTGCAGTCGTTTGACATCTGCTAATATAGCTTTTAATTCTTTTATAAGTTCTTGCAATTCATTATATTCGTTTTGAAGCTTTTCGCGTTCCAAACCGGTTAAGGCACGAAGGCGCATATCAACGATTGCTTGCGCTTGAACTTCTGAAAACTCAAAGGCCTCCATCAAGTTGATTTTGGCTTCTGCTGTGCTGTTAGATGCTCGAATAATACGGATAACTTCATCAATAACATCTAACGCCTTCAATAAACCTTCTAAGATGTGGGCACGATCTTCAGCCTTTTTGAGTTCGTATTTTGTACGACGTGTGACAACATCCTTTTGATGCTCCAAATATAACGTCAACATGTCTTTAAGATTCAAAACCTTAGGTTCGTTATTGACCAAAGCCAACATATTGATACCGAATGAATCTTGTAATTGAGTATGTTTATAAAGTTTATTAAGTATTACATTGGCATTAGCATCTTTACGAAGCTCAATAACCATACGCATACCCTTACGATCCGATTCATCCCGAAGATCACTAATACCTTCGATTTTTTTATCTTTGACTAAATCTGCAATTTTCTCAATTAAACGAGCTTTATTCACTTGATACGGAAGTTCCGTCACAACAATACGTTGTCGTGTTGCACTCATAGGTTCAATATCCACAGTCGCTCGAACCTTAACCGTTCCTTTACCGGTTCTATACGCCTGTGCAATACCTGATTTGCCCAATATATTAGCATGTGTCGGGAAGTCAGGTCCTTTTACAATCTCCATGAGTTCTTCAATCTCTGTATCTCGATCTTCATTACTTGCATTGTCAATAATACGGACGACTGCATCTATAACTTCCTCTAAATTATGAGGTGGAATATTTGTTGCCATACCTACGGCAATACCACTTGTACCATTAACCAATAGGTTCGGATAACGCGCCGGTAAAACAATCGGCTCTTTTAATGATTCATCAAAGTTAGGTCGATAGTCTACTGTATCTTTATTGATATCAGCCAACATCTCCATTGCAATTTTACTAAGTCTTGCTTCTGTATAACGCATAGCCGCTGCGCTGTCGCCATCCACCGACCCGAAGTTACCATGGCTGTCGACAAGCATTTCTCTCGTTGAGAAGGGTTGCGCCATACGTACCATAGCATCATAAATTGAGCTATCACCATGAGGATGGTACTTACCCATAGTATCACCAACGATACGTGCTGATTTACGGTAAGGTTTATCCGGTGATAAGTTCAACTCGCTCATGGCATAGAGAATACGACGTTGAACTGGCTTCAATCCGTCCCTTACATCCGGCAACGCTCTGGAAG
Organism: Vallitaleaceae bacterium; assembly: GCA_965140555.1. GTDB lineage: Bacteria > Bacillota > Clostridia > Lachnospirales > Vallitaleaceae > UBA1351. The sequence goes on from OZ223259.1 coordinate 1,872,112, forward strand.
CGATAACGCTCATGGCATAGTCGATGTAGGATTTTTTCATTTCATCCTGTAGTTCCACCGATATGATTTGATCACGTTCATTGTTTGGTTCCATTGATGGTTACCTCCATTTATTATATATCCAGATTCTTTACATGTTTCGCATGAGACTCAATGAATTCACGACGAGGTTCAACTTTATCACCCATTAATGTCGTAAATACTTCATCAGCACCGGCTGCATCATCAATATCCACTCGTAAAAGGATTCTTGAATCCGGATCCATTGTTGTATCCCATAATTGCTCGGCATCCATTTCACCTAGACCTTTGTAACGCTGGAGGGCAATTCCATCACGTCCAACTTCGTCTAATAGCTTCTCTAACGCTTTATCATCATAAACATATTGGGATGTCTTATTCTTGGTTACTTTATAAAGTGGTGGTTGGGCGATATAGACATAACCGTTTTCAACCAATGCCGGCATGTAACGATAGAAAAATGTAAGCATCAATGTTCGTATGTGAGCACCGTCAACATCGGCATCTGTCATAATGATAATCTTATGATACCTTAATTTCTCAACATCAAAATCATCTGAAATTCCCGCACCAAAAGCCGTTATCATCGCCTTTATTTCTTTATTACCTAGTATTTTATCCAAACGCGCCTTTTCAACATTCAAAATTTTTCCTCGTAAAGGTAGTATGGCTTGAGTCATACGATCACGTGCCGATTTTGCTGAACCACCGGCAGAGTCCCCTTCGACGATATAGATTTCGCAAAGTGACGGATCTTTTTCCGAACAGTCTGCTAATTTCCCGGGCAATGAATTACTATCAAGAGCATTTTTACGTCGCGTTAAGTCTCTTGCTTTTCGAGCTGCCGCTCGTGCTCGAGCTGCCATAACGGCTTTACTTAATATCGTTTTGGCTACATTCGGTTTTTCTTCAAGGAAATACCCCAATTGCTCTGAAAGAACCGACTCAACAGCACCACGGGCTTCGCTATTTCCTAGCTTTTGTTTCGTCTGACCTTCAAACTGAGGATCACTAATCTTAATACTTATAACAGCGGTAATCCCTTCACGAACATCATCACCGGATAAATTCGGCTCATTATCTTTAAGAATCTTATTCTTACGCGCGTAGTCATTCAATGTCTTTGTTAAACTGGACCGGAATCCGGATAAATGTGTTCCGCCTTCCGGTGTATTAATGTTGTTAACAAAAGTAAAGACATTCTCAACATAGGATTCATTATGCTGGAATGCAACTTCAACTAGGACATCATCACGTTCACCTTCACAATAGAATACTTCCTGGTAAGACTTATCTTTATTACGATTGCGATATTTGATAAATTCGCTAATACCGCCCTCATAATGGAATTCTTGCTTTTGCTCTTCGCCAGGTCGTTTATCCTCTAGAGAAATGTAGAGCCCTTTTGTCAAGAATGCCATTTCTTGAAGACGATTCTTTAAAATGTCATAATCATAAATCAATTCTTCAAAAATCTCATGGTCAGGCTTGAAGTGAATATAAGTTCCTGATTCTTTTGTTTTACCAATAACTTCGAGAGGTGTCATAATAGCCCCTCGTTCATATCGTTGGCTATGAATCTTACCATCTTGGTAAATCTTAACCTCTAACCATTCCGATAATGCATTCACTACGGAAGCACCAACGCCATGTAGACCACCGGATACTTTATAACCGCTTCCGCCAAATTTACCTCCGGCATGAAGTACTGTAAAAACAACAGTTACGGCAGGTATGCCTCGTTGCTTTTGTATACCTACCGGTATACCATATCCATTGTCTTTAACTGAGATGGAATTATCTTCATGAATCACGACTTCGATTTGACTACATCGATCCGCCAATGCTTCATCGACAGAATTATCCACAATCTCATAGACCAAATGATGAAGCCCTCTGGTTGATGTACTTCCGATATACATACCAGGACGTTTACGTACGGCTTCCAATCCTTCGAGGACCTGAATCTGGCTCTCATTATACTCTAAATTATTGCTCATGTGTACCTCCTAAACTCCGTTCATTCTATTCCCTTTAGAATGACATCATTACTATTATAGCCTAGTCCGACTATTTATGCAATTTCTCCTGAATCGACGTGGAAAAATTGTTTGTTTCGCGTGTCCCGGCGGATAAAATCCTCAACTCCGGTGCACGTTAAAAAGGTTTGAATGCCGCTCAGATGTTGCATTAAATAAAGTTGACGTTGTCCATCCAACTCACTCATCACATCATCGAGTAGCAAGACGGGCTTTTCTTCGGTTCGTTTTATAACCAATTCAATCTCGGATAACTTCAAGGATAAAGCAGCTGTTCGTTGTTGACCCTGAGATCCGAATTTTCGCAAATCAAGTCCATTCATATCAAAGAGTAAATCATCCCGATGAGGCCCTATCGATGTTGAACCAAAACGAATATCCTTATCAACAGCACGTTTCAAACGTTCTTCAAACTGATCTTTAGCAACCGATTTCTCATAGACAAGCTGCATGGTTTCTTTTCCGCCTGATATATCGCTATGTCGTTTTCTATAGATTCCATTCAATTCATCAATAAACGTATCTCTAGACTCAATGACTTTCATACCATAATGAATAAACTGCATATCCCAAATCTCCAATTGAGATCTATTCTCGGGACTTGGTTGATATTGGCACTGCTTAAGTAACGCATTGCGCTGTTTGAGCAAGTGGTGAAACTCATGAAGATAGTGATAGTAATAGGGATCTAGTTGACTCAACTCCAGATCGATAAAACGACGTCGTTCCTTAGGACCGCTTTTAATCAGACTAAGGTCCTCCGGAGAAAACATGATCACATGCAATGCACCAAGTAGGTCATCCATTTTACGAATCGGCATCTGGTTAATGGCAATACTTTTCTTGTTGGACTGACGAAGATGCACATCAATGCGATGTACATCTTCATCTTTTTGAATCCCCAATGTAATATGACTTTCTGTTTCACCCATTCGTATCATCTCTTTGAACACATTCGTCCGATGAGACTTGGATGTAGCACAAACATAGATAGCCTCCAGAATATTGGTTTTTCCTTGAGCATTATTGCCATGTATAATATTCAAATTTGAATCAAAAGTTAAATGAAGATCCCTATAATTTCTAAAGTCCTTCAATTGCAGCTCATTAATGATCATCTTCGCTCCATTATTCAATCACATGAATAGTTTCTTCCTCAAACGTCACCTTATCACCCGGATAAACTTTGCGACCTCTACGGGTATCAATCTCACCGTTCACTGAAACTAAACCGTCAGCGATAAAGATTTTGGCATAAGTTCCTGAATCAGCAATACCGGCAAGCTTTAATAACTGCCCTAACTTGATATAGGGTTGATCAATCTTAATTTCCATTGGCGTACCTCATTTCTAAATCGACCGAATTAGTTTAATCGAACAGGTAGAACAAGATACTTGTAACTATCCGATTCTGAATCTTTAATAATACAAGGATTAAGTGGTGTTGTAAATGTCATTTGAACCGTTTCGTCATCAATAACCTTCAAGGCATCAATCAAATAGCGTGGGTTGAAAGCAATTTCAATATCCGCACCTTCACGTTGAATATCAATTTCTTCATGAACCTTACCGAGTTCTGTGTTGGATGATATCGCCAGCATTTGGTCTGATATAGCAAATTTCACAGGATTCTTTTTACTATCCTTTGCAATAAGTGCTGCACGCTCAATACTTTGTAACAGGTTTCGACGGTCTACACGAATCAATGTTTCATAATCCGATAAGAAAATCTGGTCATATTTTGGGAAATCACCATCCAATAATCGAGATACAATAATCGTTGTACCAAGTTCAAATAAAATATGTTTGTCTGTGACATACAAAGCAACCTCACTGTCGGTATCCGAAGACAGTATTTTTTGAATCTCGGATAATGTTTTTCCCGGAATAACAACAGAGGTATCCTCAACGGTTATGTCTAAGTTCTGCTGTCTAGCAGATACACGAAATCCATCAACGGATACAATATTCAGACAATTATCCTTTAATTCAAACAATTCTCCCGTTAAAATCGGGCGTATTTCTTCAATTGCTATAGAGAAAATCGTCTGATGAATCATCTCTTTTAGTACATTTTGTGCAATAAGAAACGGTCTTTTCTTTTCAACCTGAGGTAGTTGAATAAATTCATCGCTTGCTTGACCGGGGATGTTGAAGACAGCTTTTTGACATTTTATGGTCATCATAAATTGATCATCAACGGTTATATGTACATCATTATCAGGAAGCTTCCGTACAATTTCAGAAAAAATACGTGCATCTATTGCTACGCTACCCGGTTTGAGTACCTCACAGGATACTTCACTTTCAATACCTAACTCAAGATCATTACCAATCATTTTGAAAACGCCTTCATGAACATCAAGTAATATACATTGTAGAATAGACAAGGTGTTTCGTGTTGAAACGGCTTTCAAAACCGTATTAACACCATTGACTAATTGATCTTTGGGACAAATGATATGCATGTGCATAACTCCTCTCTGCGTAAATAATAAATTAAATAAATATTTTTATAATAATAAAGACAGTAGTACTTGTTGATTTGTGTAAAACCTATCGTAAGCCTTAAAAATAAAGGGGTTTCATAACAGGATAACCTTGTGTAAGAGTGAAAATGTTATTCGAAGTCATACACAGGGATGATTACTGATAAAATCTGTCCACATAAGTGTCACGTGCTATGCACATAGGAATAAACAAGTTATACACAGATTATTTGCCATTTATCTTCTTAATAAGAATATCAATGGAGTTCTTTAAGGTAGGGTCTTTTGCAATCTCCTTATTGATTTTTTCGTATCCGTGCAATACCGTCGTGTGATCACGCTTACCAAGGATTTCACCAATTTTAGGTAAAGACGCATCGGTTAGTTTTCTGGACAGATACATAACAATTTGACGAGGGTAGGCAATTTCTCGAGGTCTCTTTTTGCTCGTCAAGTCCTGAGGACTAATATTATAGTGCTCAGAAACAACTTCCAATATTAATTGCGGCGTTACAACAGTATCTTCTTGTGGTGCGATAAGATCCTTTAAGGCATCTTCAGCTATTTTTTTGGTGATTTGCTCGTTGCCGAGATGAATCAAACGGGAGTAAGCCACGATTTTAGTAACGGCACCTTCTAGCTCACGAATGTTTGACTTGATGTTGGCTGCAACATATTGCAAAACATCGTCATCTAAATCAAGGCTTTCTAGTTCAGCTTTATTCTTTAATATGGCCATACGTGTTTCAAAATCAGGGGCTTGAATATCCGCAATAAGACCCCATTCAAACCGACTTCGAAGTCGTTCTTCTAAGGTTTCAATTTCCTTTGGAGGACGATCGGAGGAAATAATAATTTGCTTTTTGGCTTCGTACAGCGTGTTGAATGTATGGAAAAATTCTTCTTGTGTACGCTCTTTTCCGGCAATAAATTGAATATCATCGACAAGAAGAACATCAATATTACGGTATTTTTGACGAAAAGATTCATTTTTATCTGCACGAATGGAGTTGATTAATTCATTCGTGAAGACTTCAGACGATACATACAGTACTTTGGTATCCGGGTTTTCATTGAGGATGAAGTGGGCAATAGAATGCATCAAGTGCGTTTTTCCAAGTCCAACACCACCATAAATAAAGAGCGGGTTATATGCTTCGGCAGGTGCTTCGGCTACAGCAAGTGCTGCTGCGTTAGCAAACTTGTTGTTGTTACCGACGACAAATGTCTCGAAAGTGTAGCGGTTATTGAGATTACCGTAACTATGGTTGACGGTTTGCGCAGCTGTTTTATCGGATTGTTTCTTATTAGAAGGAACTTCTTCTGTATCGTCTTCCAATACAAAGCGTATGTCAAAAGATTCATTCATTACTTCTGAAATCGCTATCAAAATTGTTTTGAGATATTTTTTCTCAATAATATCAATGACAATCTTGTCTTCGGCTTGTATAACAATGGTATCATCGTCAATACGAAGCGGTTTCAGATTTTTAAGAAACGCGCTGTAGGAAACTTTGGAGATATCAGATTCATAGCGCAATAGATCCTGAACTTTATCCCAATTTTCCAATATTGATTGTGGCAAAACATGACCCCCTTAGTGACTATTTCATCGTAAATAAGCCCATTGACCCTAGGTTATATGATGATTATATGTTCTTATATTACATGAATAAATCAGGGTTTTCAACAGGTGAATTTTTATGAGGTACGTGTATAGTGTAGATAATATAGGTTATCCACATTGTTGAAACTGTGTATAACTCAAATTTGATAAAGTTGTACACAGTATTAAAGAAAATTTTGTATACACTATTCAATCGGCAAAAAATGGAGAAAAGGTTATGAAAACGTATGTTTGGTGTGTATAACTTTCCGCATTTTAAACAGGGTTTATCCACAGATGAAAAGGAAAATGTGGATAAAGAGATGAGCACAAGTTATCCACAAATGTACTTGTTTTGAAAGAAAAGCTGTGGATAAAAAATCCACAGAAATATTAAATTATTTTTTTCTTGACGTAGAGCCAGTAATTTACTATAATTGAAATAGTGCTTTTTATGGCAGGTTGTACATTGCTGGTTTTTTCATTGGGAATCGACCGGCGATAATATGCATAATCATCCATTTTTATAGATTTGAAGGAGGTGCCAACATGAAAAGAACATACCAACCAAAAAAACGTCAACGCAGTAAAGAACATGGTTTTAGAAAAAGAATGAGTTCTGTAGGCGGTAAAAAAGTATTAGCTAGAAGAAGAGCTAAAGGTAGAAAAGCATTATCTGCTTAATGTAAAGACCGCAATCATGTGGTCTTTTCTACTATAATAAAGGCAACTGTACAGCGTTTCTTTATACAGTAGGCAATCATATGATGAGCAATCAGGTCAAAATCAGGAAAGTATAATTGTTATGCTTTCCTTTTTTTCTATAATAATAGTCGATTAGGGCGTCAAAAGTAAGTTTTCCTAAATTCGCACACAATATATAGATTACGTAGAAGCGTTCGTAACAATATATTGTATGCGAAAGTTCAACTATATGCTTTTGACACTCTAATCAATAGATTAGGATATCATTCGGAAGTCAGAATAGTTAAGGTGATTACTATGAAACAAATTGAATCGTTAAAAAAGACGAAAGAGTTTCAGATGGTCTATAATAAGAGACAATCGAAGGCAAACCGCCTTTTTATTATGTATGTATGCAAAAATAATAGCGATAGCAATCGATTAGGCATATCTGTCAGTAAGAAAGTCGGCAATAGTGTTGTACGTCATCATATTGCACGATTAGTTAGGGAGTCTTATCGTTTGAATAAAGAAAAGATTAAGGGAAATTACGATATTGTACTTGTTGCACGAGCGAATGCAAGTACAGCATCTTATGCAGAGTGTGAAAGCGCTTTACTACATTTACTGCGTCTTCATCACTTGATATAACGTTAATAACAATTTAATAATTTAATAGGTCGGGATTGATTGTTTATTAAGATATTATCGGTTATAATGATAGAGATATATTCGTTGCCAGAGTAGGATAAGTGATGTTAATCTATGAAGAATAATAGATCAGTTAAAACGATACTAAAAAGAATAGCGATTCGTATAGTTAGAGGGTATCAAAAGTTCATTTCTCCTTTAAAAGGACCGTCTTGTATTTATGTGCCGTCTTGTTCGCATTATGCCATAGAAGCATTAGAAGAATATGGCTTTATTAAAGGTGGGTTTATGGCGTTAAGACGAATACTGAGGTGCCACCCCTTTGCAAAAGGTGGCTATGATCCCGTACCGCACAAGGAGGAAAAATAATGTTTTCGGCATTCAATGTTTTTTTAACACAATCGTCAGTACCGGTCATCGGTCAGCTGGCTAAACTTTTCGGAATACTGATGAATGGTATTTACGATTTTATGGGGACACAATTCGGTATCTATTCTTTAGGTCTGAGTATTATCCTTTTTACTATCATTACACGTTTATTAATGTTACCGTTGGCTTTTAAGCAACAAAAGTCAATGAAAGAGATGCAAATTATCCAACCCGAAATTAAAGCGATTCAGGATAAATATAAGAATAAGAAAGATCAAGCATCTCAGCAAAAGATGCAAGCTGAAATGTCTGCATTATATCAAAAACATAATGTTAATCCTTTCGGAGGATGTCTACCGTTATTGATTCAAATGCCGATTATTTTTTCATTGTATCAAGTGCTTCGTAATATACCGGCATATATCGGTAATATTAGAAGCTACTATGAAGTAATTGTTAGTTATATTACAAGTGTGAGTGGCTATGGCGATAAACTTGCTACGTTACGAGAATCTGACCGATTATTGCAACAAGTCAGTAATTTCGATCCAGAAAACACCAATAAAGTGATTGATTTGTTATACAAGTTTCAAACATCAACATGGGAGCAATTTAATAATTTGTTTCCAACGATTAGTGATCAAGTTGGAGAACAAGTAACTCAGCTGAATGATGTATACACAATGTTCGGAATCAACTTAGCGGATAAACCGGATCTGATGACATTGGGTGTTCTTATACCGGTCTTAAATGTTGGAATACAATTTTTGGTGACAAAAACGTCCATGGCGAGAGCGAATAACGGAAATGCACAGGCTAATTCAACGAATACAACAATGATGTATATGATGCCGTTTGTATCCGGTTTTTTTGCCACAACACTTCCTGCCGGTTTGGGTCTATATTGGTTAGCAGGTAGCGTGTTCCAATTGGGTCAACAGTTGGTTATCAATCATCATATTCATAATGATAAGGACAAGAATAGTAAAGCTCAGGCTGAAAAGGCTGATCGCAAGGATAAGAAAAAATAGTAAAAAATAAAAATGGAGGGTTAATAGGATGAATGTTGTAGAGAAAACAGGACGAACGGTAGAAGACGCCATCACAGAAGCATTGATTGAACTTGGGGCAACAAGTGATGAAGTTGAAATTGAAGTTCTAGAAAAAGGTCCCACCGGATTTTTTAGTTTGTTCAGTAGTAAGCAAGCTCGCGTTAAAGTCAGTAAGAAATCGACACTCGACCAAGTTGCCATACAGTTTTTGCAAAGTGTATTTGCTAAGATGGATTTAACGGTTGAAATTCGCATTGAACTTGATGATAAAAACAATATGCAAATTGAATTAAGTGGCGACAATATGGGTGTATTGATCGGAAAACGCGGTCAAACATTGGATTCCATACAATATCTTGTCAGTTTAGTTGTAAACAAGGAATCAGATCATTATGTCCGGGTTAAATTAGATACAGAGAATTACAGAGAACGTCGTAAGAAAACGTTGGAATCATTGGCCGTTAACCTAGCCAATAAGGTGAAAAAGACCGGTAAGAAATTTACTTTAGAGCCAATGAATCCCTATGAACGACGTATTATACATTCCACATTACAGAATAATAAATTTGTGGAAACACATTCTGAAGGTGAAGAACCTTACAGAAAGGTAATCATCATTCCATCAAGGAAACGATAAGTAATCAAAACCCAAACCTTGTGTTTGGGTTTTTAAATGCACGAGCATTCGATGAAAGAATCGAATATAAAGGAGTTAGTGACATGTACAACGATACAATCGCTGCTATAAGTACCCCTTTGGCATCTGCCGGTATCGGTATTATACGGATAAGTGGGGAAGACGCACTGGGAGTCATTCGTAAAATTTTTAAACCAGCCTCAGATAAGAAGACCGTCGGTGATCAAAGCCATGTTCTGTTATATGGTTATATAACGGATCCTGAATATGATCGAGTACTCGATGAAGTATTGGTATCTGTTATGTTGGCACCCAATACATATACGAAGGAAGATGTTGTAGAAATTAATACCCATGGGGGTGTTGTTGTTATGCAAAGTATTCTTTCCTTAGTACTACGACATGGAGCTCGGATTGCTGAACCTGGAGAATTTACCAAACGTGCTTTCTTGAATGGACGATTGGATTTATCCCAAGCAGAAGCGGTTATGGATATTATAGAATCTAAAACGGAATTAGCATTAAATGCATCGGTCAAACAATTGGAAGGCCAGCTTAAGAAGGAAATTGAATCCCTTAAGAAGGAAATATTGGAACTTATTGCCAATATAGAGGCATCGATTGATTATCCTGAATATGACGTGGAAGAGATTGCCTTTGAACGTGTTCAGGGAATCTGTGAGGCTATGTCAGGTCGAATTCGACGTCTTATAGATAGCTATGATAATGGACGTATTGTTCGTGAGGGGATTAAAACGGTTATTGTCGGCCGCCCAAATGTAGGAAAATCCTCATTACTGAATGCATTACTAAAAGAACAGCGAGCCATCGTTACAGATATTCCCGGAACAACAAGAGATTCTTTAGAAGAATACATGAACGTGCACGGAATTCCTCTAAAACTTATTGATACAGCGGGAATTCGTAGTACAGAAGATATTGTTGAACGATTAGGCGTAGAGAAGTCCAAAGAATTAATAAACCAAGCAGATTTGGTTCTTTTTGTAATAAACGGTTCAGAAGACTTGCAGGAAGAAGATTATCAGATTATGGAACTCATCTGTAATCAAAAGGTCATCTGCTTAGTCAATAAGAGTGACTTGGTAATAAAAGTTGATAGAAAGGCATTGAGTGATGCCTTAAAAGACTGTACAATAATAGAAACATCGGCTATTCATCATGTTGGATTGGATGCTCTTGAAACTGAAATCAAGGAACAATTTATGACCGGTCAGGTACAGTCGAATGACGGTACAGTGATTCATAATATTCGTCATAAACAAGCACTGGTACAAGCTGTTGATGCATTGGAACAGGTGAGGGAGTCTATAGAGATGGGAATGCCTGAAGATTGTTGGGCAATTGATTTACATGGAGCCTATGAACATTTATGTGAAGTAACAGGTGATAAAGTGACCGATGATGTCATTCAACAGATATTCAGTCAATTTTGCCTTGGAAAGTAAGGAGATAACATGAGTTATATTGAAGATCAAGTAGATGTTGTTGTTATAGGTGGAGGGCATGCCGGATGCGAAGCAGCCTTAGCCAGTGCAAGACTTGGCTTGAAAACAATAGTGTTTGCGATTAATTTAGATAGTATTGCGATGATGCCTTGTAACCCAAGTATTGGTGGAACGTCTAAAGGACACCTTGTGCGGGAGTTAGATGCACTGGGGGGAGAAATGGGCAAGAATATAGATAAAACATTTATCCAATCCCGTATGTTAAATACAGGAAAAGGTCCTGCTGTTCATTCATTACGTGCACAAGCCGATAAGCATGCTTATGCAAAAACAATGAAACAGGTTCTTGAAAATCAAGAGAACCTAATGATTCGTCAAAATGAGGTTATAGATATTCTAGTCGAAGATGGTGTTGTTAGTGGTGTTAAAATATTGTCTGGATCTATATATAAGGCGAAAGCGGTCATTGTAGCGACAGGAACGTATCTTAAGGCTCGATGCATTTATGGTGATGTAAGCGTTTATTCAGGACCTAATGGTCTACAAGCGGCTAATCACTTGACGGATTCCTTGAAAAATTTAGGGATAGAAATGTATCGTTTTAAAACAGGAACGCCGGCACGTGTAGATAAGCGAACAATAGATTTCACAAAGATGGAAGAACAAGAAGGGGATGCACGTATTATTCCTTTTTCTTTTACAAATCTAGACCATGACTTATCGCGAGAGCAAATACCCTGTTGGTTGACCTATACGAATCAATCTACCCATGGCATAATTCAAGATAATCTTCATCGATCTCCATTATATGGTGGTGAAATTGAAGGGACAGGTCCTAGATACTGTCCATCTATCGAAGATAAAGTTGTACGTTTTGCAGATAAAGAGCGGCATCAAGTATTCTTAGAGCCTGAGGGTGAAGATACGAATGAGATGTATGTACAAGGCATGAGTTCTTCTTTGCCGGAAGATGTTCAAAAAGAAATGCTTCGAACGTTACCGGGGTTAGAAAAAGTTGAAATTATGCGTACAGCATATGCTATTGAATATGACTGTATTAATCCTTTACAATTAAATGCGACCTTGGAATTCAAGAGTATATCAGGACTTTACAGTGCCGGTCAATTCAACGGAAGTTCGGGTTATGAAGAGGCTGCTGCACAAGGGTTGATTGCCGGAATGAATGCAGCCCTCAAGGTGAAAGGTGAAGAGCCGATTATAGTTGATCGATCAGAAGGTTATATCGGTGTTCTAATTGACGACTTAGTGACAAAAGGCACAAAAGAACCCTATCGTATGATGACTTCTCGAGCAGAATACAGATTATTATTACGTCAGGACAATGCAGATCTTAGGTTAACACAAAAGGGATATGAAGCCGGTCTCATTGATGAAGAACGCTATGCTTTTTTCTGTGCTAAAAAAGAAGCGATTGATAAGGAAATCAAGCGTCTTGAAAAAGTAACGGTAGGAACATCAACAGAGGTTCAAAATTTATTGGAATCATTAGGGTCCACCTTGTTGCGTTCAGGGATGACGTTAAAAGAATTGCTGAAGCGACCCGAAGTAAGTTATGATAGTTTGGCGAGTGTTGACCCGACTCGTGAACCTTTACTACCTCAAGTCATTGAGCAAGTTGAGATTCAAGTCAAATATGAAGGGTATATTGCGCGACAAGAAAAGCAAGTAGCCCAATTTAAGAAATTAGAAAAGAAACTATTACCTGAAGATATGGACTACGATAGCATTAAGAGTTTGCGTATTGAGGCAAAACAAAAGTTAAAGGCTATACGTCCACTATCTATGGGACAAGCAAGTCGAATATCCGGGGTGTCTCCTGCTGATGTATCTGTTCTACTCGTATATTTGGAACAATACTATCAACGGAAGAGAAATGAGGCCAAAGATGAATAATCATAAGCAGATAGAAGCCGTTGTTAAAGATTATGCCATGAATCAAAAATTGACATTAACAGAAAAACAATATAGTCAGATATTTGAATATTACGATTTAATGATTGAGTGGAATAAAGTGATGAATTTAACAGGTATTACGGAACCGGAAGAGTTTGCGAGAATGCATATTATTGATAGCTGGCTTATTCATCAACTCTATCCAATGGAAGATGCAGTAAAGGTTATGGATGTCGGAACGGGAGCCGGACTTCCCGGAATTCCACTAAAAATCTTATATCCTCATCTTCAAATGACGTTGTTGGATTCACTGAATAAACGTGTGAATTTCTTGAATGTAGTAATAGAGACATTAGGTTTTGATGGAATAGAAGCCGTTCATGGTAGAGCGGAAGATATTGCTAAGCAAGAACCCTATCGAGAATCTTTTGATTTAGTTGTGTCTCGTGCGGTGAGTCAATTACCTGTTTTGAGTGAATATTGTATACCTTTTGCTGAAGTCGGAGGCCACTTTATTGCATATAAATCACTCAATACAGATGAAGAAATAGAAAACAGTCATACAGCAATAGAAAAATTAGGTGGTTCATTAAGTCGTGTTGTCGATAAAGTACTCTTGGGGAGTGATATTCCGAGACGATTTGTATGGATTGATAAAGTTGCACCAAGCATGGCATGTTACCCACGTAAAGCCGGCAAACCAAGCAAAAAGCCCCTGTAGTATTTCCTGGGGAATATTATAGGTCACTATAGGTTACATATTATGGAGGTATTATATGAGTTACAATCAAATCGTTCAGATTCCAATGAGTCAAATTGTTGCAAATCCAAATCAGCCAAGACGTTTTTTTGATGATGAATCCTTATTGGAATTGTCTGAATCAATTAAAGTACATGGATTGTTACAACCAATCGTTGTTCGAATGAAAGCAGATGATCAATACGAAATTATTGCAGGAGAACGTCGTTTTAGAGCATATGAGTTGTTGGACGAAACATCTATTCCGGCTATTATTAAAGATATCGATACAAAGGATAGTGCGATATTAGCGATGATTGAGAATATTCAACGGGATAATCTTCATTTTGTTGAAGTGGCAGCCGGTTATGGAGAGCTGATGCAACAATATGGATTAACTCAGACGGAATTGGCATCTATTGTAGGTAAAGATCAGTCAACAATTGCCAATAAATGCCGAATTTTGAATTTACCTCAGGAAGTATTAGAACTTGTTATAACAGAAGGTTTGACAGAACGTCATGCGCGCGCTCTATTAAAGCTAAAAAATGATGAGCGTTTGATGAAAGTTGTTCGTCACATTATAAAAAAAGAAATGAATGTGAAACAAACAGAAATTTATATAAATAACCTGTTAGAAGCAGATGAAAAATCGGATGATGTTCAAACGAAAGAGTTAGCGTTAAAGCGTTATTTGAAAGACATTCGTCTCTTTACAAATACAATCAAACAAGCAGTTGATATGGTGAATGAATCTGGCGTTGAAGCTAAATATGTAGTTCGTGAAGCAAATGATAAGTATACGATAACAATAGAAATTCCGATTGAAAAATAAGGGGATGAGTGAGCATGTTTTTTGCAGAGATGCGAAGTATTTATGATTCTATGGAAGGGGCGTTTGAGGTTCGACGATGTGTCTTTGAAGAGGAACAGCAAATAGGGCATGAATTTGAATGTGACGGGAAAGATAGCATTGCCATGCATTGCGTTGTAGAGGAAGATCAGCAAGTTGTAGGGACAGGTCGCATTGTTTTGGATTTGCTTGACGATACAGATGATGCTGTAATTGGTCGAATTTGCGTATTAAAGGAGTATCGTGGTAAAGGATATGGTGATCTTATTGTTCGCAAACTTATGGAGTATGGATTCCGCCATGGTGTGAAAAAGATTCATGTCTATGCAGTGAATAATGCTATTCCTTTTTACGAAAAAATCGGTTTCAAAAAAAATGGTGATTGTATAGAAGACATGGGACGTTCTACTCAGCCGATGACGATTACAAAAGCAACAATTATAAAAGGATGTTCGTCTTAACAGACGAACATCCTTTTTCTTTTTTGAAAGATAGGCTTTAGATTGAATAGGTTGGTTCTTCAGGATCTTCCAAGAATAGATTGATCAAGTCCAATGTTGCATAGGGGTTTTCTATATGTGGAAAATCAGCACTGTGTTTTACAATGGATGATTCAATAGATGGATTAACCTTTTGATATTGCTTTTGTATCTCTGAGGGCTTATGACGTCGATTCTCGCCGTTAATAATATATATGGAGTGATTCAATTCACTGAGTGGTTCAGTAACGTTCATATTCAGATAACGGCATCGCATAGAAGCATAAGCATAACGGATATTTGGATGATCATAATATGCAAAGCGGTAAAAATCATTTAGCGTTTCTTGAAGCTGATGGTGTGAATGACTTTCTAAGGTAAATTGATAACGATATCGTGTTGGTGTGTGAAGCCAAGCGTATAAGCTTGTTCCTATAAAGGGTAACTCCAATAAATATTTTAAGGTTTGGTCTGCCTTTGTCGGATTTAACGAAGACTGCTTTAAATCACCGGGGTTTAGAAAAATAAGTTTGTGAAGAAGGGACTCGTTCTGTTTTGCTGCAAAGAGTGCAAATCGATAACTATTTCCGGAAGTAATAATATTAATATACTCTTCTTTAATGATCGATTTCACAAAGTCATTAATCAATTGAACATAGAGATATGCCGTATAGGTTATATTAGCTTTATCCGAGAATCCATAGCCAAGTAAATCAAGGGTATAGACATGATGATCTTTGGCTAGCTGATGTACCAATTGATTAAATTCGATGGATGAAGAACCGGAAAATGTATCATGGATTAATAAGAGAGGTTTTCCGGAACCAATTTCGCGATAGGCAATTGATCCAAATTTCCAATTGTATATATGGTAGTCGTGTTTTCTTGATTGCAAAGTACGTTTAGATCGACTAAATAGGGTATTTGTATACATATGAAGGCCGATTCCGGTGCTAATGATCGGAAGAAGCCAGCGAGTTTTTTTGCTCATAATCATTACCTTCCTTATTAATAAAGTACTTGTCTTCATGAAGGAGTTAAGTCCGAATTGAACGATTATCCTTTTACCTAGTTGACAAGAGGGCTATAGTTTTATTATGACTGATTATAGGTTAATTGACAAGAGGAAATCCCCTAAAGTATTTGATTTTTGGGCAAAAGATGGGAGTGTTGTCCTAATAGGAAATACTTGTACCGTATAGGTAATTAATGCTATAATGAAATAAATTGAATTTAAGGATGATTGGGTATGTACAATAAAGAGAATAAGCGGCTCGATGATATTATTACGACCACGATTGGATCGATAGAGACAAGTAATAATGAAATCAAAGAAATAAGCCATTTTGCGAAAAAAGAATATCAAGAACTGGAAGAGGAATTTCTTCAGCTCCGTATTGAAGCAAGTGATTTGATTGATCGTGTCGATAAACTTGATAAGGAGTATCGTATTAGTAAGTCTAAATTATTGGTTATTAATAAAAATTATGATAAATATTCAGAAGATGAAATGAAGAATATTTATGAGCATACCGATTCACTAAGGGTTCAATTAGTTGTTGAAAAAGAAAGAGAAATGAATATTGTTAGAAGGCGTAATGAGTTGGAATTACATTTGAAATCTGTTCGTATGATTGCTGAAAAAGCGGATAAGCTTTCTAATGATTTTCAATTGGCCTATGGAGTGCTTACGGGGAGTCTGAAGCAAATCACAGAGCAAATTGATGATATTCATTATAAAGAAATATGGGGACTGCGTGTTATTGAGGCGCAGGAGGCTGAAAGGCAGCGAATAGCAAGAGATATGCATGATGGACCTGCACAAAGCCTTAGTAATCTAATATTGAAATCAGAATTATGTTTAAAACTATTAGATAAAGATATTGAACGAGCACGACTAGAATTGCAGACATTAAAATCACTTATACGTGGAACGATTGATGACACAAGACGATTGATATACAATTTACGTCCAATGTCAATAGATGACTTGGGGTTGGTTCCAACTCTTGAACGTTACATAGACAGAGTAGAAGATAGTAATGATTTTTCAATTGAATTGATAATTAACTATAATAATTCAATTCAAAAAGAAAATGTAAGTGAAATAAATTCACTTACAATATTTCGTCTTGTACAAGAAGCTTTTAATAACATCAATAAATATGCAGAAGCTAATCAAGTTATACTAGAGGTAAC
Organism: Vallitaleaceae bacterium; assembly: GCA_965140555.1. Lineage (GTDB taxonomy): Bacteria > Bacillota > Clostridia > Lachnospirales > Vallitaleaceae > UBA1351. The sequence goes on from OZ223259.1 coordinate 1,889,310, forward strand.
ATTTAATGAAAGAGACACAGAGGTAACGATTCAAGATAATGGTATTGGGTTCGATGTGAATAATATTCATAAAAATCTTCAGGAAGATAAAGGTTTTGGGTTACCTATGATGAAAGAACGTGTAAGTTTACTTATGGGGCAGTTTGTCATAAAATCAGAGATAGATAAGGGTACGATTATTTATATCAAATTACCAATTGAGCAGAAGGTAAATCAGGGTAAGGAGGAAGAGAATGAAGAACATTAGAATACTCATCGCAGATGATCATTCCATGGTACGCGAAGGATTAAAACAACTCATTGAGTTAGAAGACGACATAGAAGTTATTGAGCAAACAGGTGACGGTAGAGAGACAATTGATAAAATAAAAGAAATGATGCCGGATGTTGTGCTGTTGGACATTAATATGCCAATAATGAATGGTTTAGAGGTATTAGAGGTCATTAAGCAAGAAAATTTGAATGTAAAAGTGCTTATATTAACGATTCATAATGAAATAGAATATCTATACAAGGCTGTAGAAATTGGTGTTAATGGTTATGTGTTGAAAGATTCAGAGTCAGATGTATTGATTAAAGCTATACGAAGTATATATAGTGGTGAATCCTATATTCAACCGAATATGGCATCTCTTCTTTTTAAGAAGATTAATGGCGAATTAGATAATCAAGTGAAGCATAATAAGTTGACGAAAAGAGAAATTGAAGTTCTTAAATTAATCACACAAGGGTTATTGAATAAAGAAATAGCGGATCAATTGTGTATTAGTGAAAAAACAGTTAAAAATCATGTCTCTAATATTTTTAAAAAAATTGAAGTGTCTGATCGTACACAGGCAGCAGTTTATGCAATTAAGAATAATATCGTAGATATTTTTTAGGAGATTTGCAGACAGGATAATTCATTAAAAGGACAGCGATGTTTCACGTGAAACATTACTGTCCTTTTCTTATGCTATAAGATCCAGAAGCCTGTAATGATTTAAGTGAGGAGTATAAGTGAATTGGATTTAATGAAATATAAGAAGATAGACTAGTCTATACTAATGTATTGGCACGCTCATAAACAGATGAATTATTTGTTTGCTTTCCTAAAGGACATGACCCTGCTACCAATCGGCGATGCTGCCCTATCGCCTCATCGCCTCATTCCGGCGCCTTGCCTATAAAACCACACTGTATAATTTGCTCGAATATGAACGATATAGTACACTAGTAAAATAGGAGTTCTAAAATATCAATTCAGGCAAAGTATCTTAGTATAGAAAAGTGGTGTAAAGATAAGTGTTCTGAAAAGCAAAGCTAACAAAACCATAAAATGTTTCACGTGAAACATTTTATGGTTTTGTTAGGAGAAGTATTGAAAAGCATAGAGATAGGAATAAACTTATGATATAATGAATGCAATGAGTAAACAGGAGGGAATGAAATGGCTCGAATAATATCCGTAGCAAATCAAAAAGGTGGTGTTGGAAAAACAACCACAACTGTAAATTTAGCGGCTTGCTTAGCAGAGCAAGGTAAGAGAGTACTTGTTGTTGATATTGACCCACAAGGGAATACAAGTCGGGGATTAGGTGTTGACAAGAAAAATCTTGAAGCTACTGTATATGAGCTTTTATTAGGAGAAGAACTCCTGGAAGATGTCATTATCAGCGAATGTATCGATTACCTGGATCTAATTCCATCAGATGTGGAATTGTCGGGAGCAGAAGTTGAACTTTTAGGCAAGGCAGAGAGTAATTTTATATTAAAAAAAGAATTGACTAGTGTAAGGGATCAATATGATTACATTATTATAGACTGCCCACCATCCCTTAGCATTTTGACTTTAAATGCCCTAAGCGCCTCTGATACTGTCTTAGTACCTATACAATGTGAGTATTTTGCACTTGAAGGGCTGTCACAATTAATGTATACTATCGATTTGGTGCGCAAACGTCTTAATCCACTATTGGAAATTGAAGGTGTTGTATTCACAATGTATGATGCAAGAACAAATCTATCGTTGCAGGTAGTCGAAGAAGTCAAAAAAGAACTGCATCACATGCGTATTTATCAATCTATCATTCCACGAAATGTACGACTGGCAGAGGCACCTAGCCATGGGCTGCCGATAACATTATACGATCCATCATCAAAAGGTGCAGATAGTTATCGGTTATTAGCAAAAGAAGTTATTGAAAGAGAGGTTATATAGATATGGCACGTAAGAGAGGCTTAGGGCAAGGATTATCTGCTCTAATTTCTGATGATTTGGAGGAGCAAATTGTCTTAGATAACAAGAAAGACATTATGAAAGTGAAATTATCCCATGTTGAACCCAATACGAACCAACCAAGGAAGAAATTTGATGAAGACGGTTTACAAGAATTAGCTGAATCGATCAAACGATTTGGTGTTTTGCAACCTCTTGTTGTGGTGAAAAGAGATAAATTTTATGAAATTATTGCCGGAGAAAGACGCTGGCGAGCATCCAAATTAGCTGGTTTGAAAGAGGTTCCGGTTATTGTTAAAAATTTTGAACCTGAAGAGATTGTCGAAGTGTCATTGATTGAGAATATTCAACGAGAGAATTTGAATCCTATTGAAGAAGCCTCTGCATATAAACGTTTAATTGATGAATTTGGATTAAAACAAGATGAGATTGCAGAAAAAGTTTCAAAATCACGCTCAGCGATTACAAATACATTGAGACTGTTACAGTTGGATGATCGTGTTAGAGAGATGGTGGTTGAAGAGAAACTTTCAAATGGTCATGCACGAGCGCTTATTGCAATCAAAGATCAACAACAGCAGTTTGAAACAGCACAACTCGTTTTTGATCGAGATTTGAATGTGCGTGAAACTGAACAATTGATTAAAAAGATGCTTGCAGATACATCGGGTGACGTATCCAAAAAACCTAAGAAGCAAGATCCAATTATTCAAGCATTACAAAAAAACATAGAGGAAATATTAGGTACAAAAGTGACGATTAATGCAAAGAAAAACAAAGGTCGTATAGAAATAGAATATTTTTCAAATAAGGAATTGGAACGTCTTTGTGATCTGCTAGATCAGATTAGAGAGTGATGGAGGGTATAATGGAACCACTATTAACAATGATTGACAGTATTCAAGATGAGTTAATACTTATTCTTTTTGGATGTGTCATTGTGTTGACGATATTACTATTTGTGACGATGATGAACTTGTCATTATTCAAAAGTAAGTATAATAAGTTGAACAAGGGGCATGACGGGAAGTCATTTGATGAACATATTTTATCGAATCGTCGTGCGATTGAGAAATTAGATAGTCACTACCAAGAAGTTGTACGAGTAATGGATGCGCATCAGATTCATCTAGATGATGCGTATACGAAGATGAAACTACATCGCTACAATGCCTTTGAACATCAAGGTGGACAATTAAGCTTTATACTTGTCCTTCTTAATGAACATCGCGATGGAGTTATTATGCATAACATACACAACAATGATTTCTCATATTTATATGTGAAGCAAGTTCTTCGGGGAACAACCAAAGAGACATTAACACAAGAAGAAAAACAGGTGTTAATGGATACTATTCAACAGAAAAAGTAAGGAGTTTATACATGTATAAATTACTAGTACTTGATTTTGACGATACTTTATTAAAAAGCGACCTATCCATTAGTGAACAAAATAAAATGGCAATAAGGGCAGCAAAAGAGCAAGGTGTTCATGTGTTATTTTGTTCGGGACGTAGTAGTGAATCGATGCGACCCTATATAGAAATGATGGATATTCACGATAAAGAGGATTATTTTGTATCTTTTAACGGGGCAAGAATTGATCGTGTAACAGGCGAGACAGTCTTTAATCAAGGAATTAAGCAACCGTTACTAAATGAACTTATTGATTTGGCAGAAGAATATAGCATAACATTGCAACTATATCAAGATCACATGTATGCATCTGAAAAAAATGAAATCATTAAAGAATATATAGGCTTAACTTCATCAACAGTTGAAATTATAGATGATTTACACACGTTATCAAATTCAACAAAGGTTTTGTTTAATTGCAAGGACATCCCTCTATTAGAGAAGATTCAACAAATTATTAAGGAAAAGCATGATAATGAAGTCAATGTTTTCTTTTCTAAACCAACATATTTAGAAGTCTTAAACAAGAAGGCGAATAAAGGTCTTGCAGTAGAATATATGGCAAAACAATTAAATATTAATCAATCCGATATCATTGCAGTCGGTGATAGCTTTAATGACAGCTATATGATTCGCTATGCAGGACTTGGGGTTGCCGTTGCCAATGCAAGAGCAGAAGTTAAAGAGATTGCCGATTATATAACCAAAGCAGACCATGATCATGATGCCGTAGCTGAAGTGGTTAATCGGTTTATACTACAGAAGAACCCGGTTAAATAAATAAAACAAGCATAGTCACTCAATAAAAGTGCATATGCTTGAAGTCGATAATTAATGATTTAGACAGTTTGTGGTGCATAGAGGTCTAAAGATTTAAGTACACGAATGACATCCTCATCGACGACACGGTACTTAATTTCAAGACCATGACGTTCGCCCTTTATTAGTCCGGCAGCTTTCAATTTAGCAAGATGTTGAGAGACTGTGGATTGAGGAATGTTCATACACGATTGCATATAAGTGACATTACAACCGGTGTTCTCTTTATCAAGAATGCCGACAAGGATACAAAGGCGTGCAGGGTGTCCTAGGATTTTTAGAAGTTCAGCTGTTTTTTCATAACGGTTTATGTCCATGAATTCACCTCGAATAATAGAATTAGTTTGTTAATATAAACTAGTGAATAAACCATATTTGAATATTACAATATTTGGTTATTCATATTGTACACCATTCCATAGAAGTTGTAAAGAACTCTATGGTATAATTAAGCACTGACAGTGATGGAAGGGTAAAACCACCATTAAGTAAGGATTTATATGGAAAATAGAATATCAACACCTACACGGACAAGAGCAATTATGGAAACATATGGCTTTAGTCTTAAGAAAAAATATGGTCAGAATTTTCTGACAGATGAGCATATATTAGATGCAATTGTTGAAGGTGCAGACGTTCAACCAACGGATTGGGTTATTGAAATTGGCCCGGGTATTGGGGCTTTAACCCAGTATTTAGCTGATAAGGCTGAAAAAGTTATTGCTATTGAGATTGATGATTTTCTCATTCCTATTTTGGGGGATACTCTATCAGGGTATAATAATATAGAAATCATACATCAGGATGTGTTGAAGGTTGATTTTGAAACATTATTAGAAGGTAAACAACCATCACAGAATGTAAAAGTGGTAGCTAATCTACCCTATTATATAACGACGCCAATTATTATGAAGCTATTTGAAGAGCATGTTCCGGTTACTTCAATAACAGTTATGGTTCAAAAAGAAGTTGCCGATCGTATGAATGCAAAGCCTTCTACGAAAGATTATGGCTCTTTGACGTTAGCGGTTCAATTCTATGCAGATACAGAAATTGTCGTACAAGTTCCCCCGAGTTGTTTTATACCACAACCAAAGGTGGGATCAACGGTTATAAAGCTGTCAAGGAAAACCCAATACGTCGATCAAATTAAAGAAGACAAGGTATTATTTGATATTATTCGAGGCGCCTTTCAGCAGCGACGAAAAACACTTGTGAATACGTTGTCCCATCAGAATAATAATACTTATAGTAAGGAAGATATACGGATGGCGTTAGAAAAATTAGGCCTCTCATCGACAATACGAGGAGAAGCCCTATCTTTAGATGAATTTATTGAATTAACGAAAGTGTTAGAAGATGTAATACAAATGTAATAGATTATTCATACGAGTGACATAGGGGATTGTTATGATAATAAAGTAAAACTATCCCCCCTTTTATTTTGATAGATTATATAATTGCTTAGTCCTACCGGTTGTGTAGGACCTTTTTTTTATGTTACAGGAGCGTTCTAAAGGGAATGTCAGGGAAGCTTTTCTTATTCGTTTAGGGAATTTTTGTCATGATCCGTTAACGGTGTTGTATAAACCGTATGAAGAAAACCACCGTATAGAAAAAGAATCACAACATATTGAAGAAGATATAAAATGCTAACAATAATCTTCTTGGATAATAGCCAGTATTGCTGATGTACAAGGAAGTTTACCGAAAAAAAAGTAATGATAATGAGAAAAAAGCTAAAAGAAAGGCCAAGAAAAAATTTATAAGATGCATCCTCTGTTTTTCTATATATATGATAGAAAATTAATGTCATGATAAAGCATAAGCATCCATAAATTAAAAAATAGTTATAAAAAGTCATAATTATACACCCCCGTAAAGTTATATTATATTTTACCCTATATAGACAGGACTGTCTATGAATAATAATGACTGTTTACAAAGATGTTGAGGGCAAGTTTCTTAGCGTAAAAAAAGCCGACCGGCTAATCACCGAAGTGTTTAATTAACGATTAGACGGTCGGCTTCAATAGAATGACAGGTTCTTTTAAAGCTTTTTATAGTGGTACTATAGGATTATTGCTTGAATATACGAATTGAGCCAAGATCGGATACAAAGCTATAGTTGGAGGTGTCATTGTCTGTAAGTGGAAATTCAGAGTCAACATCACCTAAACTTGTACTGGCATAAATCGAAGCAGTAGTTGGTGGTAATGTAACGTCAATCGCTCCTAAGCTTGTTGAAACATTGATGGCATCAACGCCACCATGTAAATAAGCATCAATATTACCTAATTCAGTCGTAATGAATATTTTATCAATTGGTTGGGTAGTGAGTAAGTCGATATCACCCAAATCCTCTTCAATATTGAGAAGAGCGAGTTTTCCATTTAAAGTTAGATCAACACTGCCAAATTCAGACTCCACATCTAATTGTTCGATATCCTCTTTTGTATTCAAGGAAACGGATCCAAGATCACAACGAATATAGAGTGAGTCAAGAGCATTTTCTACAGTTAAGTCAATGTCACCTAGATCAGCCATAATAGAAAGGACATCTGTATTCGTATATATATTGCTATCCGTTACAAGGGCAGCATTTGATTCAAAGGATAGTTTGTCAAAATGTGTATTCGTTGGAATGTGAATGCGTATACTACCATTATAATTTTGTGTAATAGCAAGATTATTCGCTGAAGAGCTACTGCTAATATATAATTGGGAATTTTCTAAGTGTGCTTCATAGTTAACTTGATACTTATTTGTATCCGGAATTTCACGAAAATACTCAACAAGAAGATCCGTACGATTTTCTTCAACAAAAGATATCTTTTCAATATCTGAGGTGATAAAAATTTCGGTAGGTAAGGAGAACGTATCGGATTTTTCGATAGTTCTTGTCGGATAATCACTGCTTCGGTCAGATGAAAAAATGGCTGATGCCATATTATCGGATAAGTAAGAGGTATTTTGATTCTGGACGATATATCCATATTCATCAACAAAGGCACTTAGTGAAATATCATGTCGGCGCATATAAGATACGCTTATTGTAATACTGGCAATAGTTAATATGAGGAAAAAAATACAACTTTTTTTGATAAACGAATGAAATGTTTGCATTATACATACCCCCTAATAACATGAATATTCCACTGCACATATTTTATCGCAATAATGGCTAATAAACGTGTAACAGTAATAATAAGGATGCTCAGTAATCCACCTAATCCTATAAACAGACCTGCCCCGGCATAATAAAGTGTAGGATGAGCTAACATAACCGTAGGAAGCGAAATCACGGAAAGGCCTAAACCGGTTAAACCACTAATAACTAATACAATGCCTGAAATAAAACTACTAATACCTGCAATAAGAAGGCCAAGATCCAAACTTATAATGGCAATGGCAGGAGCTAAAACAATAATCAGGTTAAAAAATAGAAGAAGTAGTGCAAGGAGAAACCCGGAAAGAAAGCTACGACCTTTTTTATAATCCGGATTATAAGGTGGGTAAGCATTCGTGGGAGATGGGGGAATATAGTGTTGCCTTCTATCATCTCCCACGGTATCCTTGCGAAGTGGCAATTGAGCATCAGGTAGTGATAAATTTCTAGATTCCAAGATGGGTGTCGCGTAATCCAGAGGACGTCCCAATTCTTGGACAATGTGTTCTATATCATCCGGTAAAACATCCTTAAATCTATCTTCAACTTGTCTCATAATTTGATGGCGTTCATGTTCATCAAGGGGAGCGAGTAATTGATTCAATTGATGAAGATAATTATACTTGTTCATTTGGTACCTCCATAGGGACTTTCATTCATGGTGGAATGTTATATTATTCACTTTAACAAGATAAACTTTGGATTAGAATAGGGCAAGGTTAGAATTAGATTAGAAAAGAAGAGAGTTTTGCTTTAAGGCCTTATCCTGTTGTATACTAAAACATATGAGACGTTTAAATGAATGAAAAGAGGTGACGTTGTATGCGGCGTAAAAATTTTTTTGTAACCCTTTTTCTGTTATTTACATTGATTCCGTTGGTTGAATTATATATACTTGTCCAATTAACACATCTTCTTAATTTATGGTGGACCTTTGCCATAGTCATAATAACAGGAATTATTGGTGCTTCTATGGCAAAAAAAGAAATTCGGCATGTGTTTCATGAATTCAAAGAAACAGTATCGATGGGGCAGGTCCCTGGGCAAGAAATGTTAAACGGATTATGTGTATTTGCCGGAGCAATTTTTTTAGTGACACCCGGCTTATTAACGGATATTACCGGATTTACCCTATTGTTGCCTATAACAAGGCAATTGTATGTACGATTTATAAAAGAGAAAGCTTCGCGGTATATAAATCCTTATTAATGATCCTATCGGATGGATGCCGGGCTACGTAAGAAAAGAGCATGATTCGCCTTTAACTCAAAGTCTTGACAAAATTTTAAAAAGGCGATATACTTTGAACATCAAACTATTTGGTTTGAACATCAAAGTATTTGAAAGTTGGTTTCACCACGTTTGCTTTCAAACGGAGGAGGCTCATATGTATCACGGAAAGATTACACAAACCGGCAGTTATTTACCATCACTTAAAGTGTCCAATGATGATTTATCGAAGATTATGGATACGAGCCATGAATGGATTTATTCCAGGACAGGGATTGTGACGAGACATATAGCCGGTAAAGAATCCGTCACAGATATGGCGGTGGAAGCAGCAAATCGAGCCTTAGAACATGCATCCTATGGTGCTGAGAGTATTGATATGATTGTCGTGGCAACGGTTTCATCCGAGTATTCCATGCCATCCATTGCATGTCAGGTACAAAAAGGTATAGGGGCCCATGAAGCATTTTGTTTTGACTTACAAGCTGCTTGTTCAGGTTTTGTCTATGGGTTAGATGTTATCGATCAATATATGCGTTCAGGTCGTATTAAAAAGGCCTTACTCATAGGCGTTGAGAAATTAAGTCGACTTCTTAATTGGGAAGATCGTTCTACCTGTGTATTATTTGGAGACGGAGCCGGAGCAGTTCTTATTGAAGCGACAGATTCAGAATTAGGAATTCAAGGGATTGAACTTTATTCAATCGGTGAACAATGGGATGCGTTAGTGGCCGTTAATGGGAATGAGAAAAATCCATTTTACGATGCTGTATCTCAAGAAGGATTAACGATGGATGGAAGAGGGGTTTTTCAGTTTGCCTGTACAAAGGTAACGGAAGGGTTTAACACTCTTTTTGAGAGCCTGGAAATCAGTCCGAATGATATGGACCATTACGTTTTACATCAAGCCAATAAGCGGATTATAGAGCGTATATCCAAAAAGATGAACGTTCCTATGGAACGATTTTTTATGAACATGGATCAGGTGGGTAATACGTCAGCGGCATCAATACCGTTAGCATTAGATGCTATGAATGAGCAAGGAAAACTCAAGGGAAAGACAGTTGCTTTATCAGGATTCGGAGCCGGACTGACATATGGCGTCGGCATTGTTAAATTTTAGGAACTTACCCGCATATAAGCGGTTCAAGTGATATACTACATGAACATGTAGATGATACATAATATAAAGATTATTATTTTTTTAATAGGAGGACAAACATGGAGTTTGAAAAATTGCAAGATATTATCGTTGAAGAATTAGGTGTAGACAAAGAGGAAGTAACAGTAGAAGCTTCTTTTTCAGATGATTTAGGTGCGGATTCATTGGATTTGTTTGAATTGGTTATGTCCATTGAAGATACATTTGGTGTTGCAATACCGAATGAAAAATTAGCAGATATCAAAACAGTACAAGATGCAGTCGATTATATCGAGGCGAATCAATAAAAAGTGTCTATATGCAGCTGCAGATAACAGTCGATATTTGTAGCTGCATATTTGTATGGATTATTCTTAAGTATAGAGAAGATATATACAAATAACACCTATAGGCAAGACCTAATCAGGAAAGACTAAATGAACAGAGTTGGTATAAGGAGGCAATATGGGTAAAATAGCATGGATTTTTCCGGGGCAAGGTGCGCAGGAAAAAGGAATGGGTATGTCCCTAATCGATACAGATGTAAAAGCAAAAGAACGATTTGAAGAAAGTCAACGTGTATTGGATTTTGACTTAAAAACACTTATTACAGAAGAAGAAGCACCTCTAAATCAAACGGCGTATACACAACCGGCACTTTTGGCAGTTAGCATTATACTCATGGAAGCCTGGCAACGATTACTTGCTCAGGAAGGTATTGAGCAACAGCCTGATGTTGTAGCGGGCCTTAGCTTAGGTGAATACAGTGCTCTTGTTGCTACAGGAGCTCTTTCATTTATTGATGCGGTGAGCTTGGTACGCAAACGTGGCTTATTGATGGAAGAAGCCGGACGTGAACGACCGGGAACAATGGCAGCTGTGCTAAAAGGGAATAGCAGTCGAATAAAGGAAATCTGTGATGAACAGGACAGTTGCGTTGTGGTTGCCAATTACAACAGTCCCGTCCAAGTGGTTATATCAGGCGAACAAGCGGGTGTTGATGCAGCCAGTCAACAATTGAAAGAAGAAAAAATGCGCGTTGTACCGTTATCGGTAAGTGGAGCCTTTCATTCACCCCTTATGGAATCAGCAGCAGTGGGTCTATCAAAGGCTCTTACACATATAACATGGCAGGAACCTAAGATTCCGTATATTACCAATGTAACAGCAGATGTGGTAATGGAAAAAGATGCCATTGCACAGTTGTTGGTAGATCAGTTAACGGGATCAGTCAGATGGCAAGAATCTATAGAAAAAATGATTGATGACGGTGTCGATACTTTTTATGAAATCGGTCCGGGAAACACATTACAAGGATTGGTAAAGAAAATTAATCGCAAGGTGAAAGTATATAATCTATCATCCCTTGAAGCGATGCAGCATGTATTGGAAGAAATAAAAGGAGAGGTATAATGGAGAAGAAAATAGCTTGTGTAACAGGGGCAAGTCGAGGTATAGGAAAAGCTATAGCCATTGAATTAGCAAAAAACGGATATTTTGTAGCCATTAACTACCGAAGTCGTGAAGAAGAGGCACAACAAGTTCTTGAAATGATTCAGGCAGAAGGCGGAGACGGAATGATTATTCAAGGGGATGTGGCAGACTATGAACAAGCCGGTCACATGATTGAAACCATTCAAAAAGAATATGGAACGATTGCTGTCTTGATTAACAATGCAGGAATTACAAAGGATACGTTGATGTTACGCATGGATGAGGAAACCTTTTCCAGTGTTATCGATGTGAATTTAAAGGGGACGTATCATTGTATCAAGCATGTGACGCGATCCATGTTCAAGCAACGCCATGGTGTCATTATTAATATGAGTTCTGTTGTGGGGATTACAGGAAATGCAGGACAAGCCAATTATGCTGCTTCTAAAGCAGGGGTTATCGGTCTGACAAAATCCCTTGCCAAAGAATATGCGCCGCGTGGCATACGAGTTAACGCTGTGGCACCTGGGTTTATTGATACGGAAATGACTCAAGAATTAAGTGACGACATTCAAACGACGATTAAACAGCAAATTCCGTTAAACGCATTCGGAAAACCGGAAGATGTTGCACGATTGGTTCGTTTCTTGGTATCTGAAGATGCACGATATATTACAGGACAAACGATTGCCGTTGACGGCGGAATGACCATGTAAGGAGAGAGATTATGCGTAGAGTAGTTATAACAGGCCTAGGAGCTATTACCCCCTTAGGGTTAGATGCAGATACATTTTGGGAAGCAGTCAAAAAGGGAGAACGAGGCATCGCACCGATTACCCATTTTGATACGACGGATTATACTGTGAAGTTAGCGGCTGAAGTGAAGGGCTTTGATCCTAAGAACTATATGGATCGGAAAAATGCACGTAAATACGACGTGTTTTCTCAATTTGCTGTGGCAGCGGCAAAAGAAGCACTAGCGCATTCCAAAATTAATTTAGAAGAAGAAGATCCCTATCGAATCGGTGTGATTGTAGCATCAGGTATTGGTGGATTGGGTACGATGGAACAAGAAGAGCAAAAATTGATGACAAAAGGACCACATCGTGTTTCACCATCACTGATTCCTAAGATTATTACCAATATGGCAGCAGGTAACATTGCCATTGAATTAGGCGTAAAAGGAATCAATACGAATGTAGTTACAGCATGTGCCAGTGCAACGAATTCGATTGGTGAGGCATTCCGATCCATCCGTTATGGTGTAGCAGATGCCATATTATGTGGCGGAACAGAGAGTTCTATTGTACCCCTTGGTATTGCAGGCTTTGCCAATATGACCGCATTATCAACCAATGATGATCCGTTAACGGCTTCACGTCCCTTTGATAAAGCTAGAGATGGCTTTGTTATGGGTGAAGGCGCCGGAGTTCTTGTATTAGAAGAATATGAACATGCCAAAAATCGTGGAGCGACCATTATTGCAGAGATTGTCGGATATGGCGCAACATGTGATGCTTATCATCTAACATCCCCGGACCCTGAAGGAAAAGGGGCAGCCAAAGCTATGGAGTTTGCTATGGCAGAAGCTGGTGTTTCGCCGGAAGAAGTGGGCTATATCAATGCCCATGGAACAAGTACGCCGTATAATGACCATTTTGAAACGGTAGCCATTAAACGTGCTTTTGGCGATCATGCTTATAAATTGAAGATTAACTCAACCAAATCTATGACAGGTCATCTCCTTGGAGCAGCCGGTGGGGTAGAAGCCATTGTTACTGCAAAATCACTGCAAGAGCAATTTATACATCCGACTATGGGGTTACAAGAGGCAGGAGAACACTGTGATTTGGATTATGTACCCGGTGAAGGACAGAAAGCAACTATAAACTATGCCTTAAGCAATTCACTAGGCTTTGGCGGGCATAATGCATGTCTGTTATTCAAAAAGTGGGACGAATAAGGAGGAGCTATGACGACAGAAGAAGTATTGAATCTAATTGAGCATTTAACAGCAACAGGCTATCAACATATGGATGTATCCCATGAAGGAACCCATATTTTATTATCCAATACAACGATGGTACAGACAGTGCCGCAGGGGACCCCATCACCACAGACAACATCATCACCTGTGACATCGGTACAACAGGGGCAGGCGATAGAGACACAACAACAGGTTTCTGACAGACAATCTTCAAATAAGGAAGCGGATAAGGACACATCTGCGAATGTAAAGGTAGAGAGTCAAGAAGGAATTCTTATTGAATCACCGATTGTCGGAACCTATTACAGCGCCCCAACACCGGAAGAGGACGATTTTGTTTCCGTTGGCCAACAGGTCAAAAAGGGAGATGTCCTTTGTATTATTGAAGCCATGAAACTAATGAATGAGATTGAAGCGGATCGGGACGGAACGATTTTGGAAATCCTTGTTACCAATGAACAAGGCGTGGAGTTTGGTCAGCCGTTGTTTCGAATTGGATAGGAGGAACGCATGTTAAATATTAATGAAATTAAAGCAATAATTCCCCATCGTGAGCCGTTCTTACTCATTGACCGAATTGATGCCTTAGAGGCAGGCCAATCGGCATCAGGGATTAAAAATGTTACGTATAACGAGTATTTTTTTCGAGGACATTTTCCTGAAGAACCGGTGATGCCCGGGGTGCTCATCATTGAGGCACTCGCTCAAACCGGAGCCGTAGCCATTTTATCTGTTGAAGAAAATAAAGGCAAGACAGCGTATTTTGCCGGTTTGAATAAAGTTAAGTTTAAGAGAAAAGTTGTACCGGGCGATACGTTAACCTTGGATGTTGAAATTGTGAGACAAAAAGGACCTGTAGGTATCGGAAATGGTATTGCAAAAGTCGGTGATGAAGTCGCAGTAACTTGTGAACTCACATTTTATGTAGGGTAGGTGAGAGGATGTTCAAGAAAATACTTATTGCCAATCGAGGTGAAATAGCTGTACGTATTATACGTGCCTGTCGTGAGTTAGGTATACGCACGGTGGCTATCTATTCTACAGCGGATAAGGAAGCCTTACATACCCTTCTTGCCGACGAAGCAGTGTGTATCGGTCCGGCTAAGGCAACGGAAAGCTATCTGGACATCAAACGGATTATTAGTGCTGCAGTCATTACCGGTGCCAATGGTATTCACCCCGGATTTGGATTCCTATCAGAGAATGCTAAGTTTGCCAAGATATGTGAAGAATCGAATATTAAACTCATCGGCCCAACGTCAGAAATGATGCGGATGATGGGAAATAAAACGCAAGCAAGAGCGACAATGATTGATGCGAAGGTTCCTGTTGTTCCGGGATCGGAAGGAACCATTGTAACAGCACAAGAAGCCGTGGATATGGCGCTTGAGATTGGATTCCCTCTTATCATTAAAGCCGCCAATGGTGGTGGTGGCAAGGGGATGCGTGTCGCTCGTAATATAGAAGAAGTGCGCGCCATGTTCAACCTAGCTCAGAAAGAGGCTATTGCATCTTTTAGTGATGATGGGATGTATATGGAACGCTATATCGAGAATCCAAAGCATATAGAATTCCAAATTATGGCAGATGAAAAAGGGCATATTGTTCACTTAGGAGAACGAGATTGTTCCGTACAACGTCGTCATCAGAAGGTTGTAGAAGAAGCTCCTTCTACTGCGTTGAGTCCTTCGTTGCGGAAAAAGATGGGAGCAGTAGCTGTTAAAGCGGCAAAAGCTATCGGATATATCAATGCCGGAACCGTTGAATTTTTGTTAGATCAAGAGGATAATTTCTATTTTATGGAGATGAACACACGGATTCAGGTAGAACATCCGATAACGGAGATGATTACAGGCATTGATTTAGTGAAAAAACAGATTGAAGTGGCAGCAGGATTACCGTTGGGCTTAAGTCAAAGTGATATTCGTCTGGAGGGTCATGCCATTGAATGTCGCATCAATGCAGAAGATGTGGAAAAGGATTTCAGACCTAGCCCGGGAACCATTCAGAATCTTATCATGCCTGGAGGAAAAGGTATACGTATAGATTCCGGTATCTATAGCGGATATACGGTTGTACCCTATTATGATTCTATGTTGGCGAAATTAATCGTTCATGGCAAGGATCGAGAAGAAGCAATCGCCAAAATGAAAAGTGCATTAGGTGAGTTTATTGTGGAAGGGATGAAAACTAATATAGAGTTTCATTACGATATTTTAAATCACCCACTATTTGAAAGCGGTGCATACAACACAAGCTTCATCGAGAAAATGAAAGAGTGATGGTATGAAAAGTTTATTTCGAAAAAGCAAATATGTTCAAATTAATACATCAGCCACAGTCATTCGGGATCAAGAGCCTAATGTTCCTTCCGGATCATGGACAAAATGTGATGCATGTGGGGAAATGATTTATAAGGATGACCTCAAACAATTAGGGAAAATTTGTCCGGGATGTGGCAAGTATTTTAGAATGAGTGGGCCGGAGCGAATAGAGCTAATAATGGATAAAGGAACCTTTACACCGTTGTTTCAAGTGAAAGAACATAAAGATCCTTTGAGTTTTCCTGGATATGATGAAAAGATTGCTTTATTACGGGAAAAGACCGGATTAGATGAAGCCGTAGTTACAGGTGTGGGGCAGATACAAGGTATTCCAGTGGCTATGGGTGTCATGGATAGTCGGTTTATAATGGGAAGCATGGGACAGGATGTTGGAGAAAAAATAACCTTATTGATTGAATTGGCTACCCAAAAAGGGTTACCGCTGATTTTGTTTACAGCTTCAGGTGGTGCCAGAATGCAAGAAGGTATTTTGTCTTTGATGCAAATGGCAAAAACCTCGGCAGCTCTCAAGCGATTCAACGATCAAGGTGGGTTATACATTACGGTGTTAACGGACCCGACTTCAGGTGGTGTAACAGCAAGCTTTGCGATGCTAGGTGATATTATTTTATCCGAGCCTAAGGCATTTATAGGATTTGCAGGGCCTCGAGTTATTCGTGATACGATTCGTCAAGAATTACCGGACGGTTTCCAACGGGCTGAATTCTTGCAAGAGCATGGATTTGTCGATGCGATTATTCCACGTCTGAAATTAAAGGATCAACTAAGTAAGTTATGCTTGATGCATGGTTTTGAAGCCGTTGCCTGCCCATTACAAACAGCTGAAGATCAAGAATCACCCGACGAATCAGAAGAGGAGGCGGCAGATCATGAAAGCGTGGGATAGAGTTCAAAAAGCAAGGCAGAAAGATCGGCCGACTACATTAAGTTATATAGAAGGTATAACAGAGGAATTTTTTGAATGTCATGGCGACCGTCTATATGGAGATGATCCGGCTATTATTGGTGGTATCGGTAGGATAAATGGGATGCCGGTGACAATTATCGGTCAAGAAAAAGGACGTAAAACAAAGGAAAAGGTACAGCGAAATTTTGGAATGCCCAATCCGGAAGGGTATCGAAAATCCTTACGCTTAATGAAGCAGGCCGAAAAATTTAATCGACCTATTTTGTGTTTGGTGGATACGTCAGGAGCATTCTGTGGTTTGGGAGCAGAAGAACGAGGACAAGGTGAAGCCATTGCAAAAAATCTTTTTGAGATGAGTGGGTTGCAAGTCCCCATCATTTCGATTATAATAGGTGAAGGTGGAAGCGGTGGTGCTCTTGCGTTAGCAGTGAGTGACCAAGTTTGGATGCTAGAAAACGGTATATATTCTATACTTTCACCGGAAGGTTTTGCATCGATTTTATATAAAGATGGTTCACTAGCCCCCAAAGTGGCGGATGTGATGAAGATAACAGCAGCAGATTTGAAAGAATTGAACGTCATCGAGAAGATTATTGAAGAGCCCGGAGACGGTGCTCATGAAAATTTAGACGCTATTCTTGTACATCTTAAGAAAACGATTAGTCAAACCTTTAACGACCTTATGGGTCAATCAAAAGAAGCGCTTGTAACAGCGCGTTACGAACGGTATAGAAAGTTTTAGACTTTTCTATATAAATGATTCACTAAATTCATGTATTATCCACACTTTGCACAGTCACTCTTGGCTGTGCCCTTTTTTTATCGTTCATACAATATGTAAAGTAGTTGTTGAATCTGGGAAAAAAGGGTAAAATAGAGATAATGATAGTTTTAGACGAAAGGAGAAACGTCAATGAACACCCAATTACACAACGAGCAGTTAAGCGTAGTCATCGATCATAACGGCGCAGAGCTAATTCATCTTATAAACAATACAGACAACCACGAATATATGTGGAGTGGGGATGGGACATATTGGACAGGACGTTCACCGGTACTCTTTCCTATAGTGGGAGCCTTAGTGGATGAAACCACACGAATCGACGGGAAGACCTATGCTATGAAAAATCATGGATTTGCAAGAAAGAGTGAATTTACATGTCTTAAAGAACTAGAAGATGAAGCTGTTTTTGAATTAACGGAATCTAAGCATACTTACGAACAGTATCCTTATCGATTTGCGTTACGACTTACATACCGATTAGATGGACGAACGTTAGCCATTGATTATGAGGTTGAGAATCAAGATGATATTCCTATTTTTTATCAAATCGGAACACATCCTGCATTCAAATGTCCTATAGAAGAGGATGAATCTTTTTCGGATATGGAGATTCATTTTAGTCATGATGATGTACTCAAGCGCTATTTTAGCAATGAAAAGGGTCAAATCTTATCTAATCATCATGAAGAGATCAATCTTGTTAATAGAGCATTGCCGTTGAGACATGAGGACTATTATGAGGGGGCTCTTATTTTTAGAGAAGTTCTTAGTGATACGTTTACATTAGCATCGAAGAAGAGTAAGCGTCAAGTAGAAGTAAAAGCAATCAATTTCCCATATTTGGGCATATGGCAGCCTAAAGATGCACCGTTTATCTGTATTGAGCCGTGGCATGGCCTAGGAGACGAAGAGGGCTTCCATGGAGACTTTACGGAGAAGGAACTGATTGTAACTCTACAACCTGGAGAAAAGGCCGGATATGGTCTCAGAATCACCGTATAGATGTGGTAGCGAAGACAAGGGATATGTCTTCGCTATTTTTATGTACTTGAAAGTTTTTATGATATTCAACGAAATTAACTAAAATAAAACGCAAAAGGTATGTTTCGAAAAATAAATACTTTGATTATCAAAGTATTTTGCTCTAAACTATTGACAATGAGAATCATTATCTGTACAATGATAAGTAGTTATTATTACTATGTTTATTGCAAAGGAGATTCTTATGACACGAAGAGAATGGAATGCAAAATTAAAGCCTTACTCAACAGCAAGTACTCATAAAGCTGTATTTCAAATAGTTAACACGGTTCTACCTTACATAGCACTACTTGTACTAAGTCAATGGCTGTATAATACGGGGGAGCATCCGGTTTTGACAACTATGAGCATTATCGCTTCATCCCTATTCATGGTTCGAACCTTTATACTCTTTCATGACTGTACACACGGATCCTTTTTTGACACCAAGCGCAAGAATGTGATTTTTGGTCATCTATTCGGCATCTTGACCTTTACACCTTTTAGAACGTGGCAAAAAGAGCATAATTTACATCATGGCGCTGTCGGAAATCTTGATCGTAGAGGTGTGGGCGATATATGGACCATGACGTTGGAAGAATATCAATCGGAATCTAAAGCCAAACGAGGATTATATCGACTCTTTCGCAACCCTCTTTTCCTTTTTGGTGTTGCACCTTTTTTCCTTTTCCTCATCCTTCAACGTTTTCCTACCCGACCGGCTGACCGCAAGGAACACGCAAGCTATGCTATGACAAACCTTGGAATTGCCCTCTTCGCCTTTTTGATGAGCCTATCTTTCGGCTTTTTCACTTATGTGACGGTTCAACTCATTACCCTATTTTTGGCGGGTTCCCTTGGTGTCTGGCTCTTCTATGTGCAACATCAATTTGAAGAAGTATACTGGGAACATGGTGAACAATGGGATAGTGTCGAAGCAGCATTAAAGGGCAGCACCTTTTATAAACTGCCGCTTCCGCTAGAGTGGATAAGTGGTTATATAGGTTACCATCACATCCATCATCTGCATTCAGGTATACCGAATTATCACTTGAAAGCATGCTATAATGCTTTTGCTGAATTGAAGGATGTCAAGACGGTAACAGTAGGTGAAAGTTTTATTTTGGCAAACCTTCAAATTTATGATCAAGCACGTGGACGGTTGATTTCATTTAAAGAAGTAAGAGGATTGCTTCAAGTCAGCTGAAATCGTCATTTTTTCAAACATATCTCAACATATAGATAGGTCAAATGTATCAATTATGTTAAAATATACAGAAAACACTTGATTTTTTCTATAGATGTTGTATAATTAAACTAGCCTTGTATTATGAGTGTCAATTATCAGCTGAATTTTTATTGAAAGAAGCTATAGTTTACAAATGTATCAAGGAAATAAAAATTCGGAGGTAAGTAAAATGACAGGAACAGTAAAATGGTTTAACGGAGACAAAGGATTTGGTTTTATCACTTCAGACGCAGGTAACGATGTATTCGTACATTACTCACAAATCCAAAAAGACGGTTTCAAAACTCTTGAAGAAGGCGAAAAAGTTCAATTTGACGTTGTTGAAGGCGCTAAAGGCCCTCAAGCAGAAAACGTAGTAGCTTTATAAGAAACAGAAATTAGTCATTTACGGGCTATTGCACTTGGTGCAATAGCCCTTTTTATTTGATATAAACGATTATCATGGAGTCATTGACTGTTAGGAATTTGTAAGAAAGATGAAGAAAGAATATGGTATAATATACGGGTAACCCCTCTTGAAACCGGAGAGTAGGGTTACCCGTTCTATTTTTTAACAACAAGGAAAATGGTCGGAAGCCAAATAGAAGAGTTATCCGGACATTGGATGTATACGAGACAGTGTGACAGAAGAAAGCAGACGATAGGAGTGATTATAATGGGAGCACATCCATGGTTAGCATATAAGAATTGGGCAGTTGTAGGAGCCAGTACGGATCAAAGCCGGTATGGGTATAAAATTGTCAAGAAATTAGAGAATCAACAGTACAATGTATTGCCGGTGACGCCAAGATATGATCAAATTGACGGAATTAAAACGTATAAAAGTGTGGATGCGATTGAGGGACCCGTTGATGTTGTGAATTTTGTTGTGAATCCTCAAATTGGTATGGGAATTTTGGATGATTGCATCAAAAAGGGTGTCAAGCGTATTTGGCTACAACCCGGAACGGTGAGTCAAGAGCTTGTAGAAAAGGCCAAAGCCAACGGTATGGAAGTGGTGGAAGCGTGTATACTGGTTGTACTGGGCTACAGTTGATAGAAACTTAAGAAAATGAAACCATAAGTAATAGAACGGGAGTATGGGCATGACGAAAAAGGATCAATGAAAGGGAAAGAACATGAGAAAAGCAGTGAACTATCTTTGGATATGTTGTATGGTTGTAGTGATTACAGCCGGCTGTTCAAAAATATATATGATTGAACCGGACATGGAAGATGTATCTACAAATGAAGGACAAGTTGATGGTAATGAAGAGTCACCGGAGGATCAAGAGCCAATAACATCTTCTGAGGATGAGGAAAATACACCAGAAGAAGACAGTGATGCGCAAGAAGAGATTCCGGAGGATACATCAGAAGAACCGGAAGATGTGAAAGACACGGATGAAGAGGTAGGTGATGACACACCGAGTGAGCCGAGTGAATTGGATGCACGATTTGTCGACCAATTTTCAACGGAAGATAATTATGATGTGGATATTGACTTAGATGCATTAGACAGCACATCCGTTGACTGGTCATTTAAGCGCAATACAGACCATACACCGGTGACGGGGTATTATACCATTGACTTAGACCTTTTCGGGGCTTATTTTATCAATCATAACGCCGCAGAGGAGAAAGTCGTGTACCTAACGTTTGACGAAGGGTATGAAAATGGTTTTACACCGGAGATTTTAGATACCCTTGCAGCGAATAATGTCAAGGCAACGTTTTTTCTAACAAAGCCTTATATTGATTCCAATCCGGAGTTGGTAAAACGCATGATCGAGGAAGGCCATCAAGCAGGGAATCATAGCAAAACCCATGGAGATTTCGGTTCCATGTCCGATGACACCATTTATGAAGAGTTGACCCAGACAGCCGATGCCTTTGAGGAAGTGACCGGACAGAAAATGGACCCATTCTTTCGTCCGCCAAGTGGAAAGTATAGCGAACGGGCACTCTATGTCATTCGTAAGCTTGGATTCCGAAGTATTTTTTGGAGTATGGCTATTCCAGATGATTGGAATGTAGAGGCACAACCGGGCAAGGAGTATGTCTATAATCATGTGATGACCAATTATCACAATGGTTGTATTATTCTTCTTCATGCAGTATCGGAATCGGACACTCAAGCTCTTGACGATATACTCAAAGATTTGAAGGCAGAAGGGTACCGTTTTGGTAGTCTTTACGAATTAGAGTAAGATTGGTTGAAGTTAGGAGTGATACCTTTACAGGGTTAGGATTTTTATATATAATCAAAGTTAAAGAGTCAAAATGAAACAATAGAGCAACCGAATAGAGAGCTAAGTTTTAGGAGGTATGAAATGGCAGAGAATAAAGAAGCATTACGTTTACGCTTGGATTTCAACAACATGATGGCAAGTATGATTGGCGATCACGGAATTAGTGACGCAGATATTACAGCCCTTAAGGATAAAATTGAAGCGGCAGAAAAAGCAATGGTAGACAAACGTGCATCAGGTGGTATGGACTGGCGCGACCTTCCTTATAATCAAGACGAGGTTGTACAAGATATTATTGATTATGCAGAAGCAAACAAAGAATGGGTTGAATCCTTCGTTGTCCTTGGTATCGGTGGATCAGCACTGGGACCAATTGCAGTACAACAAGCAATCAATCATCCGCATTGGAATGAACTTCCAAAGGAAAAACGTGGTGGTTACCCCAAATTATATGTTGTTGACAATGTAGATCCCGAAAAATTAGTGGCATTGTTTGACGTCATTGATTTAGAAACATCTCTTTTCAATGTTATATCAAAATCAGGCGGTACATCAGAAACGATGTCTCAATTCATGATTATCAAAGATAAGATTGAAAAAGAATTAGGTAAAGATGCAGTGAAAAAGCATATTGTAGCGACAACGGATGCATCGAAAGGAACCCTTCGTCCTATTGCTGATGAAGAAGGATTAAAAAGCTATATTATTCCTGCAGGTGTTGGCGGTCGTTTCTCCGAATTGACACCGGTTGGTTTACTTCCTGCAGCAATGTGCGGTATCGACATCAAAGAACTATTAGCCGGAGCTGCTTACATGGATGAATTATGTAAGGATACGGATACTTTGAAAAATGCAGCTCATATGTATGGTTTACTTCAATATATCTCCATGGAGAAAGGCAAGAATATTTCCATCGTTATGGCCTATGCAGACGGTTTGAAATTCATTGCTGACTGGTATGCACAGTTATGGGCAGAATCTCTAGGTAAACGCTATGACCTTGACGGTAAAGTTGTGAATGCGGGTCAAACGCCTGTTAAAGCATTAGGCGCAACAGACCAACATTCACAAGTACAGTTATATGCTGAAGGACCTCATGACAAAGTTGTTCTCTTTATGGGCGTAGATAAATACCGCTCTGAAATCACCATTCCTAAAACCTATGGTGATGTTCCAAACCTTGGTTTCCTTGGTGGTGCAACACACAATAAGTTGATTCAAACAGAGCAAATGGCAACAGAATATGCACTCTATAAAGGCGGACAAACAACGATGACGTTGACAGTGCCTACAATTAATGAATTTACAGTCGGTCAAATTCTATACTTCTTTGAAGTGGCGACAGGGTTTGCCGGTGAACTTATGCATATTAATGCCTTTGATCAACCGGGTGTTGAAGAAGGTAAGAATGCAACCTATGCGATGTTCGGTCGTCCGGGTTATGAAGAGAAGAAAAAAGAATTGGATGCGCGTCCGGAGAAAAAACAAGACTACATCCTATAGTTAAAATGAATAGTAAAGACCTGTTTTAAGCATGAAGCTTAATGCAGGTCTTTTTCTTTGCAAAAAGTGAGTGCATAGAGTGTTTGTATTATTAGTGTATCAGATAATAATCATGTCATCGTCGTTATCATCTTCGATAATTTCGATTTCCAGATAGTCAAAGGTGATGGATTCGATGAATTGATCACTATGGAATGTGGTGCGTCGAAATTGATCCATCTCTTTCGTATTCTTATCGAACCACATGGGCACTTGAAGGTCAAAGGCCATACAAAATTCATCCAAGGCTGTACGAATTTTTATTCCTCTGTCCATACTATTATTTTCAATGGCATAGACCATATCGTCTACAAATTTATTATTCTTGATGAGTTTTCCCCAGATTCGGAACATTATAATTAACCTCTTTTCTCATTTTCCTATAAGGTGTTATATCTTATTAAAAGCCCGAAACTTCGGGATATGACAAGTATAAAGGCAAACAGGGAAAATGTAAAGGTTCGGCGTAAAATCATGCAAGTTGATATAACTTGCTGAATAATTGGCACAAAAGAATTAAAGTATTAAAATTTTCTATCGTGTAGTGGAGACCTTTAGTTTGGCCTATGTAGAGTATAAAAGGAGAGACGAGAAAGGTAAGGAAAGATAAACAGGTATTGACTCCTTTTGATTTCTAATGTATAATACGCCTTGTGTGTAAAACCGGGGTGTGGCTCAGCTTGGCTAGAGCGCCTGATTTGGGTTCAGGAGGCCGCAGGTTCGAATCCTGTCACCCCGACTATACATTTGCGGGTGTAGTTCAATGGTAGAACACCAGCCTTCCAAGCTGGATACGTGGGTTCGATTCCCATCACCCGCTTATTTTTTTGCCTTTTTTATTAATAAGAAGCAAGAATATGAATAAGCGTTATGTGCCTTTAGCTCAGTTAGATAGAGCACTGGTCTTCTTTAAGCCAGGTGGGTAGGTTCGATTCCTGTCATGCGCATTACAAAAGTTTTAAGCTCTTTATTCATAGTTTTTCAAACACACCTAGCGGTTCAAAAATAATACAATATTTTGCATCGACGTGGTAGAACATGCCATGCTTTTGTTTGTAGTATTCAATAGCTTCAATCAAGAATTCTTCAGTAACATCCAAAAAATCAGCTAATTCAGATCCTCCCTGACATCGTGATTTATGTGCATCAATAAATTTACTAAGCGGAAGGAGCTTTTCATATCCCCATGCTCTAGCTTTACGTTCCTGTTTGCGGTTTTCTATGACCTTTTGGTCCAATATATCGCCTGTAGTCGTTTCATAATGTCCGAGTTCTTCGGATAATACACATTTTTTTTCTGTAGTCGTCATAGTTTTATTAATAATTACAGTATTGTCTAAATATAAGCCTTTGAGTAATGTATTGTCTTCATATATTTCAACTTCTTGATCCTTATATAATTCAAGGAGCGCTTCGTATGTCAATAAAATTCACCCTTTTTAATTTAATATCTTTCAGTAAGTGTAAACGTACTGTCCAATTTATTTATTATTCTTTTTCCTCATTCTTACGAATTCTTTATAACGTTCAATTTCTTCTAATTCTTCAGGAGTCCATTCCTCACCTTCATGATGTGCAGCAATGGTTTGTATCTCATAATCCATTCGAGGTTGTAACTTGCCGTGTGCTAGAGCGTCGGTATCAATGTTCAGTGCTTGGCATATTGTGATAATATTACTCACATTTGATTTCAATATACCTCGTTTTAACACGCTATCCAAAGTAGAATAGGGCATCTCTATCTCAATAGAAAATTCCCGTAAACTCTTATAGTTGTCTAAAATTAGTTTCTTTAATGCATCCTCGATTCGTTCCACGATGGCACCTCCTAAGTTCATACTATGATGATAGCATTATACTTACGAAATTTCAATAGAGATTAACGAAAATTCGTAAATTAATATTGACATTAACGAAAAATCGTATATAATCAATATTGTTAACGAAAAATCGTGAATTTATAATACTACTTTTGCCAATGCAGTATAGCCGATTTTCTTGAGATATGCCATTGGGTTTGGCGTTGTCTCAGGATGCTTGGAAGACGAATGGAAGATGAAAGGTATAATTGCCAGAAAAGGAGAGATAACGGATGATTGAGTTATATAAAGTGAAACAAGATGTATTCAAAGAAGACAAAGATGAGAAGGATATAATGAGACGCATCAAGAAAATGCTATCTGAATATAACTATACCTGTAGGACAATATATAATCTACAAGAAGAGATTTATCAACTGGGACATTTGATTAAGTCAGAAAGAGATACTACAAAGGCAATAACGTATGAGTTAGATGGTGGGCGTAGAACGAATACAATATCGGACCCCACGGCTCATGCAGTAACCAAAATTATTGATCGCTATGAGGCTCAAATCGCTTTTGTAAACAAAAGGTTAGCCATTCTTTATGAAGAGAAGAACATGGTTGAAACATGGATGGACCAATTGGATGAGCAAGATAGAGAAATCATTAAGCAGAAATACTTTTTGAAAAAGCAATGGTGGCAAGTGGCAGGAGAGGTTGGGTTCAGTGAGCGACATTGTAAGAGGTTAAGTGCTGAGATTATAAGAAAAATAATGGAGCTGTGAAACTTGTCACCGAATGTCACTTTGGATGTGTTAGTATTGGATTATGAAAATTTGGGAATGCTTCTTTTATGGATCGCCTAGGGATAGGTGGTCCATAATTGTATAACTGTTCATATAGACATAGATAACGAGAGGACCTTCGGGTTCTCTTTTTATAGCAAAGAAATATGATAGATGTGTTCATTCATTGAGACATCAAATGAACGTTTATGAAGAGCATTCCTGAATTAAAAAGAGGCTGGAGTAGGTGTTAACTATCTACTACGGCTACCTTAAGGAGGTGTTAATTCAGTGATACAAGAGATGGTTCAGGCCATGACACAGGCAATTCATACCGTTGCACCAGATATTCCTATATATGATGCAAAAACGGAACAGCCGTTTAAGTTACCTTGTTTTTACATCGTACCAAAAGCGATGAACCAAAAAAAGAACTTGGGAAATCGTTATCAGCAAACCTATTCCTATGATATTCAGTACTATCCATCGGAGAATATAGGGGCTGAGGTTGATGCAAGACGGATGCAAGAAATTGCTGTGGACGCTTTGGAATGGATTGAAGTCTCAAATAAGCCGGTGAAAGGGCTCGATATTCGAGCAGAATATGCAGAGGGAATGCTACATGTATTTGTTAATTACCAAGTATCGGTAATCGAAGTGGAAGATTCTGATGAACGAATGAAACAATTAGAGATTAAGAATTAGGAAGGTGATAAGATGGCAACAAAAGTGGAAAAGAAAGAAGCAGTGACACAAAAAGCAATCGCTTTTACAAAAGAACAACTATTAAAGTCTAAAAGATATGGAGCAAAGCAGGATGTGTTAAGTGCGGTATTAAATGAAAATCGTAGCTATACACATGATGAAGTCGATGTTCTATATAATCAGTTTATGAATAAGAAAGAGGTGTAAGTATGGGATTAGGTGGCGGAACGTTTATTACACAGAATAAAGTACTACCTGGTAGTTATATTAATGTTGTGAGTGCACTGGCTGCATCAATGACCATCTCAGAACGTGGTATTGTTGCTTGTCCGATTGAATTGGATTGGGGAGTCGATGGGAAAGCATTCTTCGTGGATGCGACAGAAGTTGTTGGAAAAAGTATCGAGTTGTTTGGGTATCCCTATACACATGAGAGCCTAGTCTACGTGAGAGAACTTTTTAAGAATGCGAGACAAGTTCTTTTCTACAGAATCAACAGTGGAAGTAAGGCGACGGCAACCATTGGCAATATTACAGCGACAGCTAAACATTCAGGGTCCAATGGAGATAAAGTGGCCATTTCAGTGGCGGCTAATGTAGATAATGCTGCAAAGTATGATGTAGTCACTCTATACAATGGTCAAAAAGTTGAGACGCAGACAGTGGCTGACGTATCGGAATTACAAGTGAATGCATTTGTGGTCTTCTCAGGAACGGGAGAATTGACGGAGAATGCAGGAACTTATCTGAGTGGCGGAACCAATGGGAGTGTTACCGGTTCCCAATATACAGCGGCATTGGCAGCCTTTGAACCGTATAGTTATCATGTACTCGTATGCCCGACGGATGAGGCAACAGTCATCGACACATTCGTTGCTTATACGAAGCGTCTTAGAGAAGAGCTTGGTATTAAGCTACAAACAGTTGTGTATAGAAAAGCAGCCGATTACGAAGGTGTTATGAATGTTTGGAACTCGGCTGTGGAAGGAAAAGTTCACGGGCTCGTATATTGGATTGCCGGATTGCAAGGTTCAGCTCCGATTAATCGTTCAACAACGAATCACGTGTACGACGGTGAATTAGTCATTGATGTGGATTTTACACAATCAGAACTTAGCAATATGCTTGAATCCGGATGCTACCTGATGCATCAGGTTGGAGATGATATCAGAGTTTTGTCGGATATCAATTCTTTAGTGCATACAACATCCGATAAAGGGGATGATTTTAAAAGTAATCAGGTCATTCGAGTAACGGATGAAGTGGCGAATACGGTGGCTCGAACGTTTAATGATAAGTATCTAGGGGTCGTTCAGAATAATGCCATAGGCCGTTCGGCTTTCTGGAATGATATTGTCAATATGGGACAACAATTGGAGAAAATCGGCGCTATTGAAGCGTTTGATTCAGATGAAGTGAAGGTCATTGCAGGGGAGACGAAAGGGTCTATTACTGCAGAGGTGCCAACGAAACCGGTAACAGCAATGAATAAACTCTATATGTCTGTCATTGTAAATTAAGGAAGGAGTAAGAATATGGCTAAAGTATTTGATACAAAAGATGCAATTAATGGTACGGAGGGAGAAGCGTTTGCTACAATAGATGGCCAACGCTACAGTCTTTTTTCGGCGAAAAAAATTGAGAGTACCATCGAAAAGGAAAAAGAGGATATTAAACGATTGGGCTCAAGAATGGTAGGGCACAAATCAGGCGTGATGACAGGGTCGGGAACGATGACCATTCATTATGGTAGTCCGGCGTTCAGAAAGATGGTCAAAGATTATAAAAAGACCGGTCGAGATATTTATTTTGATATGCAGGTGATGAATGATGATCCTGAGAGTTCCGCAGGTCGGCAAGTTGTTATTTTGAAAGCGTGCAATATCAATAGTGTAACA
The DNA here is from genome assembly GCA_965140555.1 of Vallitaleaceae bacterium. Classification (GTDB taxonomy): domain Bacteria; phylum Bacillota; class Clostridia; order Lachnospirales; family Vallitaleaceae; genus UBA1351. Next base: position 1,917,995 of record OZ223259.1, read on the forward strand.
CTAGCGTTACTTGATGTTGATTCCAATGCACTTGAAGAAGAGGTTGAATTTACATTCGATGACTTTGAAATACCGGAAGAATTCTCAGTTCTACCCGGCACAAACATATAGGTTAATCACAAGGAGGATATGAAAATGGCAGATAATTTAATGGCCTTTATGGCGGAAAACGTTCAACAATCAGATATTGTAGAGTATGTTGCTTCTACGCGATTCAAAGACCCGGAAGGAAAACCGATGGTATGGAAATTAAGAGCTATTGATTCGACCAAGGATTTGGATTTGAGAAAATCTTGTCAAAAACGCATTCCGGTAAAAGGTAGAAAGGGACAGTATACAAAAGAAACGGATCAAGATGAATATGTGGCTAAAGTGGCGGTTGCTTGTACAGTCTTTCCGAATCTGAATGATGTAAAACTTCAGGATTCCTACAAAGTAATGGGAGCAGAGAATCTGTTGAGAAAGATGTTATTATCCGGAGAATATGCAGAATATATTCAAAAGATAGAGCAAATTAATGGGTTTGAAGGAATGGATGATCTTGTAGACGAAGCAAAAAACTCATAGAGGGCGGTGATTCGGATGCAAACATCGCCCATTTTTGTATCCATCAATTGCAGTTGCTGCCTCATGAATATTTAGCCCTCTCGAGAGAAGAGAGGGCTTTTCTCATCGCTTCGATTGAGCTACGTAAGGAATATGAAGAGGAAGAAGCGAAACGAGTAAAAAGAAGAAAAAATAGTAAGAACATTGGAAGAATGTTAAAAATGTAGAAAGGAGACTAAGATGGCTACATTAGGGACACTGGTACCAATTACAGATGGCGTGAGTCCTGCTTTGACTTCTATGAATAAAAATCTTGGAACGGTCGTTGAATCATTCAGTGATATGCGAATGGTTGCGTCTTCCGCCTTTGATACATCGTTCATTGTAGCGATGAAGAGGCAGCTCATACTTCAAGAATCCAGCTATGCAGAAATAGAAGAAGAGATCATAGATGTAACAGATACACAGGAGACTTTTAATGAAAGTGTTGAAAAGGGCAAGAAAAAAACAGAAGGACTCTTCAAATCCTTTCAAAAATTCATGGCAGAATCACCCTTTGTTAAGGGTGGAAAAATGCTTATGGGTCAAGTAGATGCCTATGCCGACACACAGGTAAAACTGGGTGCGATAAATGATGGGCGACAGACCACACAACAGCTGGATGATAACATATACGCATCGGCAAATCGGGCAAGAAGTAGTCATTCCGGTATGGTGGATATTGTTGGGAAGTTAGGAGCTACGGCAAGTCAATCTTTTGGTTCCAATGATGAAATGATTGCGTTCTCAGAATTGATGGCAAAGAGCTACAAAATGGGAGGTGCATCTGATGAAGACCAAATGAGTGGGATGAACCGGCTGACTCAAGCAATGGGCAAAGGAGGTCTGCAGGGAGAGGATTATATCGCTGTCCTTGAAAATGCACCTATGTTGGCTCAGGCAATTGCTTCTGAAATGGATGTTAGTCTAGGTGAACTTAAGGAATTAAGTAGCCAAGGCGTTATTACATCCGATGTGATTAAGCAGGCATTGTTTAATAGCGTTGATGCGATTAACGGTCAATTTGAACAGATGCCGATGACTTTTTCAGATGTAGGAACAAGAATAAAGAATGAAGTGAGCAGACGTCTGCAGCCGGCCATAGGAGGGATTTTGAAAGCCTTAAACAGTCCGGAAGGGCAACAGGGAATTACTGCATTGATTCAAAGGTTTGGATTGGTCACCAAAGTAATAGGTAAAGTCATCGGATTGGTTCAGAAAGTCAGCTCTTTTATTAGCAGTAATTGGGGAATTATTGAGCCGATTGTTATGGGCATTGTTGGAGCCATGCTTTTGTATAATGGTGCCATATTGGCCAATACGGCAATAAGCGCAGTGAATATGGGCATACAAACAGCTCAAGCAATTGCACAAGCAGTTAAGACGGGAACGACGATAGCAGATATAGCGGCAACAGAAGGGATGACAGTGGCGCAATGGGCCTTAAACAGCGCACTCTTAGCATCTCCTATTACGTGGATTGTAGTAGGTATTATTGCTCTAATTGCCATTATATATGCTGTTGTAGGTGCAATCAACAAGTTTGCAGGAACTTCTTTGAGTGCTACGGGTATCATCATGGGCTCGTTTGCAGCAGCAGGAGCATTTATCGCCAATCTATTTTTAGGAATGGTGCAGTTTGTTTTCGGTATATTAGAATTCTGGCAGAATAAATTTGCGGCATTTGCTAATTTTATGTTCAATGTATTCAAAGATCCTATAGGTGCAGTGATAAAGTTATTCGGTGATCTAGGGGATTTGGCGCTCGGTGTATTGGAAAAAATAGCTTCAGGATTGGATTTTGTTTTTGGCTCTAAGATGGCAGATACCTTAAAAGGTTGGAGAGCGGATTTGAAAGTCAAAACCGAAACGGCAATGAAGCAATATGGAAATGGTAAATATGAAGAAAAGTTTAAAAAAATGGATATTAACAGTTTTCTAGATGAGAATGGTTTATCGATGGAGCGATTCGATTATGGCGACTCCTATCAGTCGGGATATCATTTTGGTGAGAATCTGGAAGACAAATTTAGTATGGATAATATGTCGGATGCGTTGGAAGGGTTTAAAGATTTCGAGAGCATGGATCCGTACGAAAGTATAGGAGATTTAGGCAGTATTGAAGAGAATACCTATGATACGGCAACTAATATGGCGGCAACTAAGGATTCGATGGAAATGTCCAATGAAGATTTGAAATATCTTAGGGATTTAGCGGCTCAAAAAGTAATCAATAGATTCACGACATCGGAGATTAAAGTGGATATGGCAAACACCTTTGGAAATGTAAGTGAAGCATCCGATTTGGATGGTATCATTATATCCCTAACAGAAGGTCTAGAAGAGGCTCTTGCTGTAGCTGCGGAAGGAGCTGAATCAGATGTATAGTTTTCGGTTAGATGGTGTACTACTTCCGGTGACTCCGGAAAAGATGGTGACCAAAATAAATGGTAAGAACAAAAGTCTGGTTTTGGTGAATGAAGGAGAAGTAAATCTCTTGAAGTCTCCGGGTTTAACAGAATATACCTTTGAAGCCAGATTCCCATCTTATGAGTATCTGGCTCACTCGAATGAGGATAGGAGTGAATTTGTACCGGTAGCTTATTATTTGGAAAAGTTAGAGTCGTTGATGTTGGGGAAGAAACCCTTCCGATTCTCTGTATCTAGAAGGGATGGGTATAATCTGCTGTATGAAACAAGTGACATGGTGTCCTTAGAAGACTATGAAATGACAGAGGATGTAGCCCTTGGATCGGATGTTATGGTCAAGATATCACTCAAACAGTATAGAGAGTTCAAAACGATCACTCTACCTGCCCTTGAAGTTGATGAAGAGACTGCCAAGGTGGGGGATAAGGATTCATCAGTAAGTAGGCCTGTAAAAGAAAAGCCTATAAGTTATACGGTTATTCAAGGGGATACATTATGGGCAATATGTAAGAAAGAATTGGGTGATGGAACGAAATACCCAGAGATTGCAAAGCTGAATGGTATAAAAAATCCGAATCTAATTTATGTGGGGCAGGTGATACGATTTGTCTGAAATGGAAATTCGAATCCGTTCAGGAGATGATGTTATATTTCCTCAAGTTCAAGACTCTCCAACACTGTCGTTGGATCGCTTTATGACACCGGGGAAATTTGTTTTTAAGATTATAAGAGATGCGACGATTCATATCAATAACGGTAATATTGTGGTGGTTCGATGGGACGGTTATGATTTGTTTTTTGGCGTTATTTTTAGTCTACGACCTAATGGCGATATATTGGAGATAACGGCTTATGACCAATTGAGGTACTTGAAGAACAAGGATAATATTATGTATAAAGGGCTCAAGCTAGGCGGACTGATACAATTTATTGCCAATAGGTTTGAACTTCAAACAGGCACATTAGCAGATACATCGTATAAGATTCCGCCAAGAATTGAAAAGGGTCAAACCTTAGCGGATATGATAAAAACAGCTAATGATATGACCCTAAGAAATACCGGTAAACTATATGTGGTCTATGATGATTTTGGTAAGATAACCCTTCGTGATATTGAGGATATGCGTTTGGACGTTTTGGTAGAAGAAGATCGAGTGCAAGAGGTGGTTCAGACGAGTAGCATTGATTCAGATGTGTATAATCAGATTAAGTTGTATCGGGAGGATAAGGAGAAAGGTAAGGGAAAAGAGTTCTTTGTACAAGATGAAAAGCATATAGAACAATGGGGTGTCCTGCAATATTATGAGAAATTGAGAGATGGAGAGAATGGTCAAAAGAAGGCGGAAGCATTACTAGAGCTGTATAATCACGAAAAGAAATCACTGACGATTAAGGGAATATCCGGAGATGTGAGAGTAAGGGGAGGGGTGAGTTTTGCTTTTTATATTCCGTCAGAGGGAATTCAATCGTACTATATTGTAGATAGTGTGGTGCATACGTTTGGTAATGAGGAACATACAATGGATGTAACACTTTCGGGAGGTGGTCAATAGTGGCTAATATGACGGGGATGAAGAATCTGATAAAAAAGGCGGCAGTTGATGCGGTCAGAACAGCAAAGCCGGTTGAAATAACATACGGTACAGTGGTTGAAGTACAGCCTATAGCCATTCAGCTGGCACAGAATCTTATTATAGATGAAGCCTTTCTTGTCTTAACGAATATGGTCATGGATGAAGAGGTTCTCATGACCCATGAGAATGGAACCAGTGAAAAAGTTATCTACCATCGAAGCTTAAATATTGGAGATAATGTCCTTTTATTTCAGGTACAAGGTGGACAACAATATATTGTTGTTGATAAGGTGGTGGAAAGATGATACCCAAAAACATGAAGCCAAGGATTGAGGTTGTTAAAAGTCCTAGTGTGACATGGGAATTCGATAGAGAGAGAAACCGTATAGGTGGTAAGTTTGATGGTGTACAAACCGTGGAACAAGCCATCTATTTGATTTTGAACACAGAGCGCTATGAGTATTTGATCTATTCATGGGATTATGGCGTGGAATTAGATGACCTGATAGGTCGCAGTCTAGATTATATAATGCCTGAAGCCAAGCGTCGAATTACGGAAGCGCTGATGATGGATAATCGAATCATGAATGTCTATGAATTTGAATACAAGAGGGTCAGAGATTCTCTGCTCATCAAATTCCATGTAGACACACTGTATGGAGTCATACAAGCAGAAAAGGTGGTGAATGTCTAAATGTATGAAGCAATAACATATGAACAATTGTTAAATAGGATGCTATCTCGAGTGCCGGATGATGTGGACAAGAGAGAAGGATCCTTGATTTATAATGCAGTAGCACCTATAGCAGCTGAAGTGAAGCAAATGTATATCGAGCTTGATAGTATCTTGTATGAGACTTATGCGGATACAGCAACCCGCGAATTTTTGGTGCGACGGGCTCAGGAGAGAGGTATCGTTCCGAAGAGAGCTACAAAAGCGGTGCTTAAGGGAGTGTTTAACAAGGAGATTGCTCTAGGAAGTCGATTCACATCGGGGATTTATACCTTTGAGACAATTGAGAAAATAGGTGCTGGTGAGTATAAGATGGAGGCTATAATGCCCGGGGCAGCAACCAATACTGCTTTGGGTACAATCATACCCGTACAATATATTGAAGGGCTGACAAGTGCCAAGTTGACGGAGATTCTTATTCCCGGAAGTGATGAAGAGGAGACAGAAATCTTTCGGGCTAGGTATTTTGATTCTTTTGATAGTCAGGCATTTGGTGGGAATATCGCGGATTACAAGGTGCGAACTAACAATCTTCCGGGAGTAGGTGGATGTAAAGTGAAGCGGACACCTGAAGGAGCGGGAACGGTCGGTGTAACTATTATAGATAGTAATTATGAAGAACCTTCTACGATATTAATACAAGATGTGCAAACAGCATTGGATCCTATAGGTAATCAAGGAGAAGGTGTTGGGCTTGCACCCATAGGGCACCAAGTACGCGTTATGGGTGTCCGAAATATCCGGATAGACATTACAGCATCTATAACATACGCGCCGGGATGGGATAGTGCATCAGCGTTACCTTATATTCTGAAAGAAGTTGATGAATATCTGTTAGCGCTTAGAAAGACATGGGCAGATAACGATCGTATCATCCTTCGTCTATCTCAAATTGAGGCGACGATACTCAATATTGATGCGGTTATTGATATTAAAGGGACGAAGATTAATGGGCAAGAAGATAACGTAACATTAGAAAGTAATGAAATCCCTATAAGGGGGGGTATGAATGTCTAAGTACTTGGATTATTTACCTCCTGTAGTGAATGGAGTAAAAGAATACAGAGCCCTGTCAAAAGGATTAGATCCAGAAACTGAAAGTCTAAGGGAGTACATTCGCAACATGCAAAGGGATCAATATTTGTCCTCAGCATTGGATTCGGGAATAGTACGACGTGAAGCGATGCTGAAGCTTGCTCCAAAAGCAACAGACACATTGGATGATCGTCGATTTAGAATCAAAAGCTTGTATAACAGGCAACCGCCCTATACGTTCTTGGCACTAGAGGAACTGATGAAGATTTTATGTGGCGATAGTGGCTATACGTTAGAATGGACAGATTCTTTTGAACTGAAAGTGGGAGTGGCATTAACATCGAAGAGCGCTTTCGGAGAAGTGGTTGATTTGCTTGAAAAATTAACGCCGATGAATCTGAAACTGGATGTAAGCCTTATGTACAACACATATGGCGACTTATCAGCATATAGCCACGATTACTTGTCAAATTATACCCATGAACAATTACGAGAAGAGGTGTTAGAGTAATGAAAACATATACGGAGAATTATAATCTGGAAAAGGAAGATCAGGATGATTTTTATACCATAGAAACTCCGAATACAAATATGGAAATTATTGATGAACTGCTGAAGACACTTGCAGACACGTTGGCTAATAAGCTGAATGCCAGCCATTATACAGCAACGGATGTCTTGAGCAAATTAAAGGGCGTTGACGGAATAGGAAGTGGGTTAGATGCAGACCTACTCGATGGGAAACAAGCAGCGGACTTCTTATTAGCGAGTGCCTATACAGCGCTGGATGTGTTCAATAAGGTGAAATCGCAAGATGGAGCTGGGAGCGGACTGGATGCGGATACGGTAGACGGAAAGGAAGCAGCGGATTTTCTACTGAAAACGATGTACACAGCAGCTGACATATTGACGAAGTTAAAGACTGTAGATGGGGCCGGGAGTGGGTTAGATGCGGACCTACTCGATGGAAAACAGGCAGCGGACTTCTTATTAGCGAGTGCCTATACAGCACTGGATGTGTTCAATAAGGTGAAATCGCAGGATGGCGCTGATAGCGGACTGGATGCGGATACGGTAGACGGAAAACAAGCAACAGATTTTCTACTGAAAACGATGTACACAGCAACGGATGTATTGAACAAATTAAAGGATGTTGACGGAGCTGGGAGCGGTTTAGATGCAGACCTACTCGATGGAAAACAGGCAGCGGACTTCTTATTAGCGAGCGCCTATACAGCACTGGATGTGTTTAATAAAGTGAAAACCCAGGATGGCGCTGATAGCGGACTGGATGCGGATACGGTAGACGGAAAACAAGCAGCGGATTTTCTGCTGAAAACGATGTATACAGCAGCTGACATATTAACCAAGTTAAAGACTGTAGACGGGGCCGGGAGTGGATTGGATGCGGATTTATTTCGTGGGATGACGCCGGATGAATTTATTAATCCATTTTATATGCATTTGATAGATTATGTAGCACAACCGGCTAATGGTGGATTAACCAGTGGGAGTTCCATAGTCTATGCGTGTACATCGGACCCAGCACCATCAGAACTGAAAGACAAAATTGGTGTTGTTATTACAGCCCATACAGCCAGTGGATCTAATCCAACTCTTAATTGGAATGGATTAGGCGCGAAGCCCATAAGGAAAGCCAATGGGAATCCTGCAATGCTATCGGCTAATGGGATTTATACACTAAGGTATAATGCATCTAGGCAGTCTTTTATCTTACAGGGTGAAGGGGCAAGCGGTAACGCCATGGCGTCTGATCTTCTCTCTGGTAAAACAGCAAGTACAGACGCAGGGGATATTGTTGGGACGATGCCAAATAGAGGAAATGTTGGTACAGTAGAGTTAACTATACAAGGATCTTCTTATACTATTCCAGAAGGATATCATAACGGAATAGGCAAAGTAAGAGCTACTTTAACAGGCTTCTCGGAGTCGACTATTAAGGATGGGGCTGTTATAGGAGGATATACAGGTTCGTTTACAAGAGATGGTACTGCAAATTCTCAAGACATATTGGCAGGTAAGGTTGCATATGTTAAGGGAGCAAAAATTACTGGGGAAATGCCTATTAGGACAGGCACCTGGAATATTATTAATGCAGAAATCAATGGGAATTATCTAAGATTACCGATAATGTATGATGGTTACTACACAACAGCAGATAGATTACAGGTTCTTGACAGTGATTGGACACCTGAAAATATTAAAAGTGGTGTTGATATATTTGGAAAGGTGGGGACAATGGCCCCTTTGAAAAGTCCGATAAAGTATATTAATCCTATAAATGCGGGGGTAAAAAGAGATGCAGTACCTGTACCAGAAGGACTTTCTGCATATACAGATTCCTATAACATAGGAATCTACAATCTTAATGGAATATTAATTCGTACAATTAAGCATACTTACCCAAGCTTATTTCACCATTATGATAAATATTCAAATGCTTTAATTATTTATACTTCATCTATATATCAACCTTTTGAGATATATGATATGAATGGTAGTTTATTGTATTCGTCATCAGAATTAATCCCAAAAGGTTCAATTAAAATAAATGGTGTAGGTAGAAGTAAGAACAGGTACTATGTGTCGTGGTATGATGACAATAATTTTTATGTCCGAGTTTATGATCTTAACTGGACATTGCTTCGTACAATTATCCCTTCTAATGGTACTTATGGCATGTGTTCTTTCGTAGGCTTTGAGGATGGTATAGCAATGGATTATGGAATGTATAATGGTGGACTATGGTACTTTAATGAAATAAATACGGAATATACAGAAGGTGAATTTAAAAATATATTTGGTATTTGAGAATGGAGGAAAAAAACATGGAATATATAAAAATTGTAAATATTAACACATCTATGGGGGAAATTGATTACAAAGGTTTAGATGTTTCAAAATTTATAGGTGGAAGTCAAGTTTATTCAGAAGATCTTAGCTTTGTTCTGGTTGCGACAGAGGAAAATATTTCGATATTACATGAGGACGTATTTATATTTTCAGAAGAGGAATATATAAAACAAAGAAATGAAATAAAAACAAAAGCTAAGCAGAAAGAAATATCGTTAGAGCAAAAATTACACGAAATACAAGAGAACTTAGTACAAAGTAAAACTGATAATCTAATAACATTGGAAGCATTAGCCGAAGTATACGAAATACTTCGAGACAAAAAACTTTAGAAAGGAGGCATTTATATGTCAATCATGGTAACAGTTTATGTAAAACTTATTCAAGCTGGAAAACGAACAGTTGAACAAGTCCCCGAACATCTTAGGCAAAAGGTTCAAGAACTATTAAATCAAGATAATTAGGAACAAAAACATAGCACTGAGTAATCGGTGCTTTATTTTTGTATCAAGAATTATACTCTTCTTTCCAGTGTTTACTTCCTCTGGAGGGAATTGTAAAAATTCTAGGGTCATCAGCAATGCGAGTATAAACGACTCGTCCATAAGAGGAATGACATTGCTTTTCCTTGCAGTCACAATCTTTTTGATATCTTAATCTAGCCGAAGTTCTGATCGGTATAGTTATTGGAATCAGAAGGCCATATACGACTAAAAAAGCCTTAAAAATTGTCGATTCCCGGGACAGCATTAGGAGGGAAACCACTGATGATGTTATAGAGCGGACACTTCTTGAGAGTAGCACACCAATCAATAATAGAAGAGATGCCAAGCTTAATTGAAAGAAGATAGGAACGAACCATGTCAAAAGGAAGTCTAGCAAGAGAACCTCTAGTAGAATAAAGCTCAGAAAAAATCCTATTTATTTCAGAGAGGTCAAGAGCATAGAATTGTAAAAAGTAGTTATAATAAAAACCCTAGATTAGGAGCTCACGAATATCGAGAAGGTATCAAGATGAAGGGAGGTGTGCCGATGGGTGAACTAATCATGGCCGTGGTGGGCTTTTGCGTTACTGGGATTATAGGATATACAGCAAGCAAATTGTTGAATAACAGCATGGAGCATAAAGAATCCCATGAGATTTTGAAAGAAGGCATGCAGAAGCTGTTAAAAAGCCAGGTCCTTGATATATATAACAGAGCCAAGACGAAAGGAGTGATCGGTGAGCATGAAAAGGATGTGGCCAATGAGCTCTATGATGTCTATCACATCATGGGTGGCAACGGCTATATGAAAGAAATCAAAGATAAAATCAATGATTTATAGAGAGGTGGTAACAGTAGTATGCAAGATTTAATCGAGTACATTGACCCAAGGTTATTTATTCTCGTGGTGTTCATTTGGGGGCTAGGTTTGTTCCTGAAACTCTATCCGAAATTTAAGGCGGAGTATTTGATTCCGACAATTTTGCTGCTTGTCAGCATGACCTTCACCATTCTATGGATGGCCATCATGCTCGATGGGGGATTCACAGCCAAGGTTATGTTATCTGGGATTGTTCAAGGGCTGCTAATTGCGTCACTTGCCGTCTTTGGCAATGAGCAAATCAAGCAGCTAATGAGGAGAAGGAAGGATGATTAGAATGGAATCATCAATTGAACGATTATTGACATTGAGAGAGGCGGATTAGATGCGAAAAGGAATAGATGTGTCAAAACATAATGGAACAATTAACTGGGAACAAGTAAAAAAGGCCGGCATAGAGTTTGCAATACTTCGTGCCGGTTACGGTAGAAGAACAGTTGACCCAACCTTCCATTACAATGCTAAAGAATGCCAACGCCTAGGAATATCTTTAGGTGTTTATTGGTTTAGCTATGCATTAAGTGTAGAGGATGCACAGAACGAGGCTATAAAGTGTCTAGAAACAGTTGAGGGGTATGAACTAAACGAAGGTATCGCCTTTGATTTTGAAGCTGATTCATTACGTTATGCCAATGAAAAAAAAGTAGCGATCTCTTACACTTTGGTTAGCAAAATGGCCAATGCTTTCTTAAAGGAAATAAAAATCGCAGGACAACAACCGGTACTATATTCAAACAGATCTATGTTAAGGACGCATTTCAAAACCGTAAACATGAAGGATGTACTTATTTGGTATGCAAATCCATCATTAGAACATCCTGATGTGGATTGTGATATATGGCAATACTCTTTTACTGGCAAGGTCAATGGGATATCCAAGGATACAGATCTAAACTACTCATATGTAGAACAGGTTATGGAAGAGGAGGATAATCCAGATAGGGATAATCCTACCAATGATATTCCGGACTGGGCAAAAGAGGCTATGGAATGGGCTGTTGAAGCCGGTATTAACGACGGTATTGTGCAGAATGAAACAGAGCTACAGACGGTTGCTATGCTGTACCGGTACCATAAGACCTTTGGAATTAAATAAAAGAAGCAGGAGTTAATGGCGACATATATAAAGAAGGTGAATGGAAAATAACATCCCCATGAATAAGGGAACAATTTAGTTACAAAATAAGACGAATCTATAACCAAAGGGTATTGGTTTGATTTAGATGCTTCTTTATACTATAAGACACATAGAAACGAAGTCATGATAGAAGGTGAATTATAGGAAGGAGTAATTTAGAGATGAAAGGGATATTGGCATATAAGCAGAGGGTTAAGCAACAGTCTTTACCGGAAGACTATGTGGCTGAGATTCTTAGTGCAGCAAATAAAGCATTGGAATTTCAATGGCCTACTCTTCTTGCAAGTGATTATCTTAGATATAGCATAGACGGTAATCGTATGGCCTTTGAGAAAATCTATTTTAGCAAGAGAAAAAATTTAGCTCTACTTGTAATGGGGTATATACAGTCGAAAGAAACGTTGTTTTTACCAGCTATTGTAGATGGATTATATAGCATTTGCGAGGAAAGTACATGGATAGTACCCGCTCACTTAGATATGGCCAAAGATACGAGCCAAGATCATATAGGGACAGGGGAACACAATTTCATTGATTTGTTTTCCGGTGAGACAGGGGCTTTATTGGCATGGACCCTATTTCTCCTTGAAGACGAATTAACCAATTATGTACCGGAAGTGATAGCAAGAGTAAACAAAGAACTTTCGGTTAGAATCATAAAACCCTATATGGAATGTGACACGATGTGGTGGATGGGAATTCATAAAGAATCCCTTGAGGGCAGAATCTTGAATAACTGGAATCCGTGGTGCAATTATAATGCCATAGTAACTATTGTGTTATCTAAGGAAGAGATGCATGTAAAAGAAAAGACGATTGAACGTTGTATTTATTCGATTAACCAATATTTGGCAGTATTGCCGGATGACGGGGGATGTGATGAAGGCGCCGGTTATTGGAGCCACGCAGCAGGCAACATATACCTAATCGGAGCATTTCTATTACAAGCGACTGAAGGTCAGATTAATATATTTGATAATAAAAAAATAAAAAAAATCGGAGAATTTATATATAAGGTACATATAGCAGAGGACTATTTTATCCCTTTTGCGGACTGTGACATTGTTAATAAGCATATAGGGGCACCTATTATTTATGGATTTGGAAAGGTCTACAACCACAGCGGGATGCTGAATTTTGCAAAAATGCTATTTGCACGAGGCGAACGAGGGGTTTTTCAAAATAGTTGGATTTCCCTAGGAAGAGTATTCAATGAATGGGCTGTTGTCTCTGAATTGCAACAACCCTATGACGAGGTCGAAAAAGAAGATGTGTGGCTTGAACAAACGCAATGGGTTCATATCCAACGTAAAAATGAAAAGGGTAGAAGGGTGACATTAGCTGTAAAAGGCGGACACAATGATGAAAGCCATAACCATAATGATATCGGAAATTATGTTGTCTATGTTGATGGGAAGCCTATGATTATTGATGTTGGTGTAGGAACTTATACGAAAGATACCTTTAGTGATAAACGTTATGAGATTTGGACAATGCAATCCCAGTTTCATAACTTGCCTTCATTTGCAGGAATTCATCAACGTGAAGGGCGAGAATATAGATGTACGCAGATGACGTATATGACAGATGAAACAGTGTCAAAGGTTCAGATGGACTTGACCCATGCATATGAACCTTCGGCAGGTCTCAAGTCATATCAGCGAGAATTAAGTATCGATAAAGAATCGCTTGCGATACGTTTAGAAGAGCACATTGAGCTGATTGACGAGACCTCTATAGAATTTCATATAATGACAGCAAGAAAACCGCTAGTTATAGGAGGACAAATGGTGCTGGAAGACGATTCAAGACGTTTTCAAATCATATTACCGAGTCAAGAAAGCTCAATAACCTTTGAAAGAATTCCTATAGAGGATGAGAAAATGTATAGGTGGTGGGGCGCATCGATCTATAGGACAAGGATACAAATGAATATTCAAGCAGGAATAACAGATGTGAGGTTCATATATAGCGAGTGCACAATATAAGAAAAAATGAAAACCATCAGCAATTGGCGTTATAAAAGAATGCACATATAATGAGGATACAGTAATTTATGAGCCATAGTGAGGTGTGAAAATGAAAAAAAGATTAAACAGTAAGGTTAAAGAAAATATTGCAGGATGGCTATTTGTCATGCCGTCATTTATAGGGATTCTGATACTATCCGTTTTTCCTATTATGTTTTCTATCTATATCAGTTTTACAGATTGGAATTTCTTATCAGGTTTAGAGAATATACACTTGTCCGGTATCGATAATTATGTTGAATTGTTCAAAGATGAAGTGTTTCGCCAGGGAATTAAAAATTCATTAATTATTTCGTTAACAACGGTACCAATCGGATTGAGTGTTGGTTTGGTTATTGCCTATTTGATTGACAGCTATAGTTTTTTTAAAAATGGGTTTAAGGTTCTTATCTTTATCCCTTATATTTCAAGTGTGGTAGCGTCCGCTATTGTATGGGGATTACTCTTACATCCGTCTTTTGGACCTATGAACGAATTTTTGAGAAGTATTGGTATAGAAAATGTACCAAAATGGTTTATGGATGTTAAATGGTCCCTGCCTAGTATTATAGCCTTTACCATTTGGCAGCAGATAGGCTATACCGTCATCATTTATACCGCAGGTATCAAGAATATTTCAAAAGATATCTATGAAGCAGCAGATATAGATGGGATTAATGGGGTACAAAGATTCTTTCGTATCGTCGTACCAATGGTATCTCCGACAACCTTTTTCTTGACAATTCTTGGAATTGTCGGATCATTTAAAACCTTTGACCAAATTATGGTTTTAACAGGAGGAGGACCGGGAACATCAACCGTCAATGTTGCAATATATATATATAGAACGGCCTTTGAAAAATATGAAATGGGAATGGCAAGTGCCTCGGCATGGATTATGTTTCTTATCGTGTTTGTGATAACAATCATCCAATGGAAGAATCAAAGTAGATTTGAAAATGAGTAGTGAGGAGTCGAAATTATGAAAAACAAGAAAATGACAATGAGACGCGTTTTTGTAACCTTAGTACTCGCAGTTATTGCGTTGACCACAGTACTTCCTTTTCTATGGATGGTATCTGCGTCCTTTAAATATGAACAAGATGTATTTAAGTATCCGATTGAGTGGATTCCGAAACAAATCAATGTAATCTGGAACTATACAGAGGTCTGGAAAGATAAATATATGTTGAATATCATGTACTTGAATTCAATAAAAATAACGGTGATTGCAACTATATTGGACGTTATTACAGCCTCTTTATCAGCCTATGCATTTAGTAAAATTAATTTTAAGTTCAAAAATATTGTGTTTTTCATTTTTATCGGATGCTGGATGGTTCCGCCACAAGTAAACATGGTTCCTAAATTCATATTGTTTAGTAAATTAGGCATATACAATACACATACCGGATTGGTTTTAGTCTATTTATTCAGTGCATTCGGGATGTTTCTTTTGAGGCAATTCTTCGCAGCAATACCGGATTCTTTGAGTGAATCTGCCAAGGTAGATGGAGCAGGACATTTTACCATATATTCCCGTTTGATTCTGCCAATGGCAAAACCGGCGTTACTGACACTTGGGATTTTACGTTTTGTATGGACATGGAATGACTATCAGGGCCCATTGATTTACCTAAGCGATAAAAACCTGTTTACCTTACAACGCGGCTTGACTCAATTTTCGGATCCTCAAAACGGAGTGGTATATTCCCTTATGATGGCTGCTTCTGTGTGTGCCATTGTACCTATGATTATTGTATTCCTCTTGGCACAAAATTATGTTATTGATGGGATTGCAAGTGGTGCAGTAAAAGGATAATTATTTTTGGTAATTATATCAGACAACCCCATTATTCGACACGACAGCAAGAGAGATAGGTTACCTTAAATTAATATATGTAACACAAATCAAATGTTATAATAATAGAACAGGAGGGCTTTATGGAACGAGTGAAAGCAGGTAAAAAAGTAATTGTATTGTGTATGGTCTTGTCACTTCTTGTGAATTTGTTTGCGGGATGTGGGAAGGAAGCAGAAGTAACAGGGGAGAAAGATACAAAGACGGAGGCGAATAAAGAGTCATCATCAACAGAAAAAGAAAATGTAGAGTCAAAGTCAGAAGAGGTTCAGGTTGTGAAGTGGATACATTGGGTGCCGGAAGAAGATGTAAGACCGCTTATCGATGCATTTGAAGCAGAAAACCCAAATATTAAGATTGACTATGAAGTTGGTGTTGAAGGAAATTCAGCAGATCATTTGAAAAAATTAGATTTGATGATTTTGTCAGGAGAAAAAGCAGATATTATCATTACACCAAATACAGCAGAATATGCAGCACGTTCTAATCAAGGCATGTTTGCAGAGTTAACAGATCTCATTGAGGCAGATGGTCAATCCTTTGATGATATCTATAGTGTGGATACTAGAGTCAATGACAAGATTTATGCATTACCGGGTGGGGTTATATTCTGGTATGTTATGTTAAACAAAAACCAACTGGATGAGGCAGGGCTTCCTGTTCCGCCACTTGATTGGACATGGGATGATTACGCGGATTATGCAAGAAAGTTGACAAAAGGAGAAGGTTCAACGAAGCGCTATGGTTCTTATTTTCACACGTGGGATACACAGATGCGCTTAGCAGCATACAACGCCATTGAAGGAAATCATATATACAATGAAGATATGGAACCTAACTTTGATAATCCGGTATTCAAAGATTTCCTTGTATTCAGACATGAACTTGAAAATGTTGAAGGTGTGTCATTACCTTATTTTGATGCAATGACAAGTAAGGCACATTATAATTCCGGCTTTTATAATGAAAGCTTCAGTATGGTTCCAATTGGTTCATGGACAATTGCAGGGGCCGCCAACATTGAGAGTGTACCCCATGATTTTGTGACAACATTTGCTCCATTGCCTCGTTGGGGAGAAGATGGAGTAGCCGGACGGACGCTGACAGAAACCTCGTACTACAGTATAAATGCTAAATCGGATGTTAAGGAAGCAGCATATAAATTTTTGCATTTCTATACGACAGACGGATGGCAATATGCAGGAGAAGGAAAATTCTCGGCAGCAAAAAATGCAGATAATGATGCGACGCTAGAAGGGTTGTTGAGCTTGCATCCTGAAGGACGTCACTTAGTGGATGAAGAGGCATTAAAAGCAGTTATTCGCAATAAAATTGATAATCCACAAACAGCCTTTGATGAAAACTTAAAGAATTATATCGAAATATATAAAGAAGAAGTTGAAAAATATTTCGCAGACGGTCAAGACATTGATACAACAATATCAGAAATTATGCGACGATGTGAAGAAGAAAAAAAATAGCAAGAAAGTACGATGTAGAAGAATCCTATGATATAATGTTAGGAGAATGGCAGTTATGCCATTCTTCTAGCTATTTCAATTTTATTTTTTGAGGTGATCCTTTGAAAAAAAAGATCCTTTCCTACTACCAGTCGTTGAATATTATGACGAAATTGGTATCCTTAAGTATCGTTATCATTATTATTCCGCTATTTGTCGGAACATGGGTTTGGCAACAGAATATGCGAGAGCTTGTGACTGAAAATATGATACTTGATGCAGATCGTTCATTAAAACTGATTAAGAAAGACGTAGAAGGAATACTATCGATAACAGCTTCTACCGTTCAGTATATCAGCGAGGATGAAATTGTGAACAATCTACTAGAATATCGATTGGCGCAGTTGCAAGAATCAGATAAATATGCTGTTGTAAAAGGCATACGCGATCTTGAACAATTAATTCCTAAAATTACATATGGACGATTATCTTTTAGGGCAAATATATATGTAGCATCATCTTCCGGAATTATTTACTCAACAGCATATAGTGAAAATGATTATGAGCAAAGCAACAATTTATTTGATGTATATATGCAAGAATATGATACAGATAACGATGGATATATCGGCGAATATATTTATTGGAAAGGCCTTGAAAGAAAAACGGATTATAGTAAAAGTAAAGAGATCTATGTTGTAACAGCCATTAAGGCCATAAATAAAAAGCATCAAACCATTGGAATGATACTTATTGATGTACAAGAAGAAGTGTTCAAAGAGTTGCTGAGCTATAGTAGAGACGGTAATACAAGGATTTTATTGGATCAAAACAACAATATTATAACGACTTCGGATAATAAGTATGAATCGTCTTTTATAAAGGAACTGTCACATAATATAAAGGATGCAGAAGGTACGATTGTTCAGGACCATTTAGTGATTTCATATAATGAGATATACAGTACAAAATGGAAATTACTTGAGATTCAGAATCAAGAGGAAAATATGCATCTTTTTCGAGCCATGACAAATGGACAATTTATCTTGTTCTTTATTAGCTTACTTGTATTTATCTTAATAGCAATTCTTGGGATTCGAAGTATTACCCGACCGATAAAAAATTTATCGGAAGTTATGAAAGAAACCAATTTGGATTATAAACTGGATAATAATAGGAATGCCAACGAAGTTAGAGTTCTTGAAGAGAGTTATAATATCATGGTTCAAAACATTAAGGATTTGATTGAAACAAACATTCATATAGAGAAGGGAAAACGGGCATTAGAGCTAAAGGCATTGCAAGCACAGATAAACCCACACTTTTTGTTTAACACACTGGGGGTTATCCGATTCGGGATTATGAATGGGCACAGTGAAAATGCAGAAAAAATGGTTATGGCCTTGATAAAACTTCTTGATGCTACAATATATCGTAATGATGATAAAATTTCGCTTCGCGATGAAATCGATATTACAATAAACTATTTGGAAATTATTCGATTACGAAAAGGAATGACTATTGAGACGACAATTGAAATTGAAGAAGGATTGGAACAGTATGAAGTACCACGGTTAATTCTACAGCCTATCGTTGAAAATAGTGTCATTCATGGATTTGAGGGTTCGACATATGGCTCTATCAGTATAAAAGCGTATACAATGAAGGATAAAGTTTATCTTGAAATTGAAGATGACGGCGTGGGCTTTGATAAAAGCAAGAAAAATCCTATGGATACTCATGAAAATCAGTTTTCCGGAATTGGTGTGTTGAATGTGGATGAGAGAATCAAGCTTTACTATGGCAATCGGTTTGGGATAAAGATGGAGAGCATAGTCACAAAGGGAACTAAAGTATGTATTGAATTACCGAAGATAATGGAGTGATTATATGTATAGTGTGATGCTTGTTGATGACGAATATGGAATGCTTGAAGGCTTACGAAATCTTATAGATTGGGAAGAACATGGCTTTGTAGTGGTGGCCACAGCAACCAATGGTTGGGAAGCGTTAGAACAAATGAAAACGCAACAGGTGGACTTATTAATTACGGATATCACCATGCCACAAATGGACGGATTAGTATTGGTTGAACGAGCTAAGAGGATTAATGATAAACTCGAAACGGTTTTCTTAACCTGTCATAGAGATTTTGAATATGCCAAGGCAGCTGTAGAACTTGGTGTAGATAGTTATATGGTGAAGCATACTTTGACGCGAGAGGAACTGGAAGAAACAATTCACAAGATGAAAAGCAAACTGGAAACGTTAGAATCAAGAAATCAGCAGGCGTATGTGGTGAATAAGATTATTAATCAAAATAGAATTCTACTGATTGAAAACTACTTTACAAAGGTGCTCTGTTCCTCTTACATGAATCTAGCGGAAAAGCATGCTCAAGCAGAGGTTATGTCAATAGGTGTTCCGGAGAAGCATTACAAAGTTATAGGATTTTATGTGGATAATGAGAAGGCGGCAATTCAAAAGAGTGGTATTGAAGATGAGGGATTGTTCTATTTCTCAGCAATTAATATTATAGAAGAGTCCATGGAATCTGTAGAAAATTTTCAATACCTGCATCGGGATATTAACAAAATATATTATTTATACTGGGAGCATTTACCTAAACCGCATATGAAGTCAGCACACAAGGAACTACTCATAGAATTGCAGAGTAGAATGAAAGAAATTGTTGGTGGAATCGTAAATATATGTGTTTCTAGGGTTTATCAGGACATGGAAGTGATTAAGGAAGCATTGGAAGAAGTAGATCAGATGCGAGAAGAATATTTTTATCAGTCAGGAGTTTCTATTGTGGAAGCCGATGGAGGTCATAAAGCATATAGTCATAAGGATATGGAAGAATGGATGAGAAAAATCACTGTGAATATGAAGTCCAATAATGCATCCTTTGCAATTAGGGATACAAGGGAATGTTTGGTGTGGGCAAAAGAGGAGAATATTTCTCCGAAAAATCTGACGAAGGCATTTAATCGTATTATAGAAGTTATGGAAGAGGGAATAAAGGATAAAGGGAAAATCCAAGCATTAGATAAGAGAGACATAACAACGATTGATGGTTTGGAAGATGCTTTAATGAGGCGATTTAACGATTATTTTTCCTTGATGGATAAAGAGCGCAGTATGCCGACAAGAAAAGAGATAATGGGTGTACTCACTTATATTGATGAGCATATCAACCAAAGAATAACCTGTGAGGAAATGGCAAAATATACCCATATGAGCCGAAGCTATTTCAGTCGCATATTTAAGGAAGAAATGAATCAAAGTTTTTCGGATTATGTGCTTAATAGAAAAATTGATTACGCCAAAGAAATGTTGACACACACAGATTATACAATTCAAGACGTATGTGACAGTGTCGGATTTGATACCTTATCAAATTTTTATCGGATGTTCAAAAAGATTACAGGTTTAACACCAAAGAAGCTTAATCGTGGTAAGACACCGTATCAAGAAACGAAATAATAAAAATATAGTATGAAGTAATAAGAAAAAAATTCTTTTGTTTGATAGCATAGGTTATGGGAGTATGTGGAAAATGAAAGGAGAATGGGTATGGGATTTTATGGGAAACGGGTTTTAGCGAAAGTACTGGTTGTAGTAATGCTTGTTAATGTCATTTTATTTACGACACAGGATGTTACTGTTCAAGGCGCAGATGTATATGATCAGCTGCGTATTAAGTACAAAGATATGATAACAGGGGGGTCCTCCTATGATGTGACAGATCCGAATATCGCATCGAAGCTGAGCAAAATCGAAAGTGATGCACAAGGCTATTGGGACAGTATGGATACAAGTGCATCAAGAACGTTTTTATGGGATGACCTAGATGGATTTACCAATGAAAATCATATTCGAGAAGAATATATAAGACTACTTTCAATGGCAAAAGGCTATGCAACGTATGGTTCCGACTTATTTAATAATACAACCCTAAGAGATGATTTAATAAGTGCCTTAAATTGGGCTTATGACAATCACTTCAATGAAACAATGACTTCCTTTGGAAACTGGTATATATGGGAAATAAGTGTACCGGAAAAATTAAATACAATTGCTGTCTTACTCTATGATGCGTTGACGGAAACAGAATTGGAAAACTATATGAATGTTATTCATCATTTTCAACCTACGATTACGCAGAGCGGTTCAAACCGAGTATGGGAATGTTCAATTATAGCCATAAGAGGCGTACTGATTAAAGATAGCGATGAGATTATCAAGGGACGAGACGGGTTAAGTCCTGTTTTTGATTATGTCACATCAGGGGATGGGTTTTATACAGACGGCTCCTTTATTCAGCATTCCTATTTCCCTTATCAAGGAGAATACGGACGCTTGTTGTTAAATAATACAGTGGGATTGGTTGAGCTACTGGCAGGCTCCTCTTGGGATTTTACTGACCCGGATAAAGATAATATTATCGAGTGGGTGAAACATTCATTTGCGCCCCTTCTTTATGACGGACAGTTGATGAGTATGGTTTTTGGTAGAACGATTGCTTTTGTAGGTAGCACGGATGACTCAAGGAATGAACATACTATCGGACACGACGTCATACGAAGTATTTTAAAGATATCGAATTTTGCTGACGATGAGGATGCCGAGCTATTCAAAAGCATGGTAAAATATTGGATTTCGGCGGATACATATACGGATTTTTTTGAGACATCAAACTTACGTTCTATTGTATTGGCGAATGAATTAATGGCAGATACCGATATCGAACCGATGACATCATCAGCTTATCACAAACGTTATCCGATGACGGATCGGGTTGTTCATAACCGTGATGAATATGCCTTAGGATTGAGTATGTATTCGAGTCGAACGGCAAACTATGAGAGTATCAACAATGAAAACCTTCATGGTTGGTATACCAATGCAGGTGCTATGTACTTGTATAATGCCGATCAAAAACAGTTCAGTGATAATTTCTGGCCGACGGTTGATCCTTATAGAATTCCGGGGACGACAGTAAGTACAAAGATATTATCCGATGCACAAAATACTAGAATGAGAAGCGGTCGTCGATGGGTTGGGGGTGCAGACATATTTGGACAATATGGAGTATCAGGTATGCAACTTAGCGATGTTCAGTCGGATTTGGAGGCAAAAAAATCATGGTTTATGTTTGACGATGAAATTGTTGCCTTGGGTGCAGGTATTACAAGTAGTGAAGGTAATGAGATTGAGACCGTGATTGAGAATAGAAAAATCAACGGAGATAATGATGTGATTGTTGATGGCGTAAAAGTTCCGTCAACAATTGGTTGGTCCGACAGTTTTGACAACGCAAACTATGTATATCTTGAAGGGAACACAGATTCAGGATCAGACATTGGATACGTCTTCCCGGAAGGTGCGGACATTCATATGCAAAGAGAAGAAAGAACAGGTAAATGGTATGATATATACAAAAATGGTGTCATTGATGACTATCGGATGACAGAAATCACGAGAGATTATTTTACAATGTGGCAAGAGCACGGCTCTAACCCGACAAACGAGACCTATTCTTATGTGCTCCTGCCTAATAAGTCTGCGACAGATGTTGAGGCATACGCCGAAAATCCGGATATTACAATCTTGTCAAATACAAGTGATTTGCAAGGGGTTCGAGAAAATGTATTAGGGTTGACAGCAGTCAATTTTTGGCTTGATACAACTCAAACGGTTGGAGGCATTACGAGTGATAGTAAGGCGTCCGTTATGATGAGTGAAAACCAAGATAATACATTGGATGTTACGGTTACAGATCCGACTCAAGTGGCAGGAACAATGACGACTATTGAAATTGATAAAGCTGCTACTGGTGTTATTACGTCCTCATCAGGTGTTACAGTGACCCAATTGACACCAACAATAAAAATGACAGTGGATGTTGTTGGTGCAAAAGGTGCGGATTTTAGTGTGAAATTTGATCTTGATGTAACGAGTGGAATTACATCAGAGATTGTGTCTGCTTCGGCAGATGCTTATATACGGGATGGAGATTATAGTCAGACAAATTTTGGTAGTGATAATAAATTGATGGTAAAATCTATAAACGAGAATGAAGGCTATAAACGAGTAGCTTATATAAAATTTGACCTATCGGATTTAGGTGATGGGACGACGAATAAGGCAACATTGAGATGTTATGTGTCAGAAACCAATACTGATCCGAGTCGAGAGATCACCCTCTATGGGAATGAAGATACGACGTGGACGGAGTCAGGTATAACGTGGGAGAATGCACCGACAGCAGATACAGAGATTGAAGCCTTTGATGTAAGTAATATAAGCGACATATGGTATGAGATCGATGTAACCGATTATGTCGTAGACCATGAAGATGACGCGAGTCTATCATTTGCCTTTATTAATGAAGATGTCGCTAGTGCGAAAGGCAACATTGCCTTTGCATCCAAGGAATCCGGGATGGCAGCGCAGTTGATTATTGAACAAGTAGAGACGATCGGTGAGGAATAATTGGGAGTCAAACGACGTGTGTTGAATAAAAGGTGACAAAGAAGAATATAGTTTAAGCCCTTGACTGTCTTATGGAGATAATTATTCATAAGTAGACAAGGGCTTTTCCTAGTCTAACATTTGTTCATACATTTTAAAGATTGTTCATGGGAGAAATGTGTTCACTGGTATATAATAGATAAGTAGACAGTTGAAGAGCGTATACTTGCTTATAACGGAGGCACAATAGATGAAAATTTGGAAGTCGCATTTATTCAAGAAATGGTTATTCACCTATCTTATTCTAATTATTATATCCCTCTTTTTTCTGGTGGGGATTAATACCCTTTATGAAAAAAGCATAAGGAACAATTTAGAGACATTAAATGATACTTATCTTGTTCAAGTGAGTCATATTCTAGATGATGAATTTGCATCGATTGACCGACTAGCCTATACCATGGGGTTCAATAAACAGTTGTTGAATCTATTAAATATGGGACATAATCTGTCAGCAAACGATCGTTACGATATTATGACAGCAGCTAAGAATTTGGAAGTTAATGCGAGGGCGAATCGTTTAGTGGCACATCTGAACATGTATGCGGCAAAGCCTCAGTTTATTATAGAAGGAAGCAGTGTTTACTATGAAGATTATATTGATCTGTATGCCAAAGAAGCCTTTAATATCTCAGGAGAACGCCTTTTGAAGGTATTGAATGAGAACTACAACCATACCGTTATTCCATTAGGAAAGCTCTTTCCGGATGTGGAAGTAACGGATGATTCCCTAGTATATATACAATCATTACCGGTGCAATATGCCGGAAAGCCTACGGGAGCTTTTTTGTTTGTCATCGATGGTTTGAAAATGAAGGAAATCGGGGAAAATGCCTTGCCCAATGGTAAATTAATGGTCTATAACAACAACGATGCCTTGATATATGCCAATGATGCAGGTCTATATTCCGACCCTATGGCTTTAGAGACATTAGTGGGAGCCGATAATGGTGAGATTATCATCAACGAGAAGGTGTATATTATCGGAATACAGAAATCAGCAACACGTCATTGGACATATGTTAGCATGGTGCCCAAGGATTTCTATTATGCCCAGCTTAATCGCATGCATCTGATTATAGCGGTGATGATAGGCATATTCTTTGTTTTTAATATGTTTATTGCCTATTACTTTTCAAATAGGATGTACATTCCGGTAAAGAAAATGGTGGAATCCATACAGAGTGACAATGAGCAGCCCTTTGATTCGGAATATGAGTATATAGAAAAAGTCCTTTCCCACAGTCGTAAAGAGCAAAGCAAGATGCGTCATGATTTGCAACGGCAAAAATATTCATTGAAAAATGCTTTTTTTACGAAATGGCTTCGTGGTTATATTCAGGATACGACCTTTATAGAGCAGCAAATGCGGGCATATAATATTATCTTTGATGAAGACAATTACCAATTGTTACTCATCCGTTTCTATCCGACACAGGCGGAAGAAGGCTATACAGATAATTTGTCACCCTTTATCATTCATAATATCTTTGAAGAAATCTTGGGCAATTACTTTAATGTGCAAGTGGGGGAAGTGGAAGACTTAGTAGCTTGTATTATTGATTATGATAAGAATAATATAACAATCCAAGAAATAGAAGAGCACATTTACACGACCGTTGATGTTATAGAACAGTCCTTTGGGATGAAGTGTCTTATTGGTGTCAGTCAAGCCCATCAACATATAAGTGCCCTATCCAATGCCTATCAAGAGGGACGTGAGGCCCTCAGTTTAGCCCGATTAACTGGAAGCAGGATTATTACCTATTATGAAGACATCATAGATATGGGGACCCAGTATAGCTTTAGTGAGGAACAAGAATTTCATCTGATTCACTCCATTAAGGAAGGTGATGTAGAACAGACTCATGCTATTATTGAAGAGGTCATTCAAATGAATATCATGCAACAGTCCCTTCGACTGGAATATTTGCAATGTATGATCTATGACTTACTGGGAGCTATACTAAAATCCGTGAACAATGAGAAGTTCCATGAGCGACTCCATGAACAATCGCCTATTAAGAAACTTCAAAAGGCAACAGATGTTGATACTATGAAAACTATTATACGAGATGTTGCCACAGACGCGTGTCAGTATGGGAAAAAGCCCGTTAAAGAAGCAAGTCCGTATTCCATAGAAAAACAAGTGAATGCTTATATTGAAGCAAATTATTCGGATGCTGATTTGAACGGTGCCAAGTTAGGACAGGTCTTTCATATGACACCCGCCTACTTGTCTAAGTTGTATAAGAAAGAAACGGGCTATTCCGTTCTTTATACCCTGAATGCAACACGTATAGAAGCAGCCAAGCAGTTACTTGAGGAAACGGAATTGAGTGTAAATGAGATTTCAGGCAGAGTCGGTTATCTATATAGCAATGCCTTTATCCGTTTCTTTAAAAAGCAGACAGGTATTACACCCGGTCAATACAAGGCGATAACGCGAGATTCTATGAAATGAACAAAAATAGAAAGATGAACAATTTCTACACGAGGACAACAAAAGCACTAAATTGTCTATGGAATGGAGAAATGGTTCATATACAACCCCATGGTTATGCGTTACCATGGGGTTGTATTCGAATACAAGGTATACAGCAGGGTCATAGCAACAGAATAAAAGGAGGAATTATTGTGAAAAAAAATATGGTCATCATACTTATTAGTGCCATGATTATATCGATGGTAGGGTGTCGTGGGGATGAGGGAACGGATACAAACAAAGAGAATACAACATCGATGGTTGAAGAAGGGGGAGGAAGTGAAGTTACTTCGACAGAAGAGCCACAGACCTCCTATGACAGCATTGATTTAGAAGGACAAACCTTTACCTATTGGATGTCATTAGACGCCAACTTGAATCAAACCGTTACAAATTTTGGAGAAACAGAGTTTGCCAAAAGCTTGGAAGACTACACCGGTATTCAAGTGTCCTATCAACATCCGGCCATTGGTTCGGATACGTCCGAACAATTTAACCTTATGTATGCATCGGGAAGTATGCCGGATATTTTTGAATATAACATTCTGACCTATTATCCGGGAGGTCCGGAAAAAGCCATTGAAGATGGACTTATTGTAGATTTGACGCCATATTTGGAAACCTATGCACCGAATTTAATGGCTTATTATGAAGCCCATCCTGAAGTTGCGAAGCAAGCCAAGACAGATACAGGAAAGTACTACAGCTTTCCCTTTGTAAGAGGGGACGATTCCTTACAAGCCTACTTTGGGATTATTGTTAATAATCAGTGGTTGGAGGATCTTGGATTAGAGTATCCTGAAACGATGGATGAATGGCATACGATGCTATCGTTATTCAAAGCAGAAAAAGGCGCCAGTGCACCATTAACCTATGAAGCATGGATGATTAATAATGGCAATGGTTCCCCCTTTATCGAAGCATATAATATCGCGGAAGATTTTTATATAGATGATAACGGCAAGGTTCAATACGGGTCTATACAACCGGAATACCTTGAATTCTTACAAACCTTCTCTTCTTGGTATGAGGAAGGATTAATTGATGCGGATGTACAGACTATGAATAAGAGCATGGTCGGTGAGAAGATGACAACGGGAGAATCCGGAGCCAGTATGGGATTTTTAGCATCTAGAATGGGTGGATGGTTAGCTGCAGTGGAAGGTAACGAAGCATACGATTTTGCAGGGGTTAAATATCCGGTACTTAATAAAGGCGATGTACCGTTCTTGTCTCAAAAAGATCCGGCAATTGTAGGAACCGGTGACGCCTTTATTTCAACAGACTGTGAGAATATTGAAGCGGCAGTCAAATATTTGGATATGGCATACGCGCAAGCCGGTAATATGTTGTTCAACTTCGGTACAGAGGGGGTAAGTTATGAGATGGTAGATAACTATCCGACTTATACGGACCTTATTATGAAGAACGAGGACATGCCGGTAAATATTGCCCTTGCCATGTATACGCGTGCCAATTACTATGGCCCTTTTGTTCAAAATAAAGAATACTATGAGCAATATGGATTCACTTATCCAGAACAACAGCAAGAAGCCATAGCCAATTGGATTGTATCGGATGTAGATAAGCATCAAATGCCGAAGGTGACGCCGACACCGGATGAAAGTGAAGAAATTGCCTCGATCATGAACGAAATAACGACCTATCGGGATGAAATGCAGGTCAAGTATATTATTGGTGTTGAATCCTTGGATTCTTATGACACATATGTAGAGAATATCAAGAATATGGGGATTGAGCGTGCACTCGAAATCTATCAAAGCGCCTTAGAACGTTACAATAACCGATAAGTAGCAGTCGTGGATGCATGATGGAACAAAGAGAAAAAGTA
This sequence comes from Vallitaleaceae bacterium, assembly GCA_965140555.1. GTDB lineage: Bacteria > Bacillota > Clostridia > Lachnospirales > Vallitaleaceae > UBA1351. The sequence goes on from OZ223259.1 coordinate 1,945,936, forward strand.
GGGGCATGTGAATGCCTCTTCTTTATTCTCAAGCAATCGACAATTGAAATAGACGGGTGAAGAACATACCTATCGTATAAAAAGAGGAGTGAGAATGTGGATTATACAATGAGAAAAAGCCCCAAAAAACCATGGCATATGCGGGTTAAGCAGGAACTTCGTAGAAATTGGCAGTTGTACTTGATGATTTTACCCGTTGTAGCCTTTTTTGCTGTCTTCATGTACGGCCCAATGTATGGGGCGATTATTGCCTTTAAAGATTTCGTACCTAAGAAAGGAATTTTGGGAAGCGACTGGGTCGGGATGAAGCATTTTGTCAAATTTTTTGATAGTATATATTTTATTCGTGTTCTACGCAATACAGTAGTATTGAGCGTCTATAATCTTCTATGGGGATTTCCGGCACCGATTATACTGGCACTACTTCTGAATGAAGTGCGTCAGAAAGCCTTTAAAAGTGTCGTGCAAACAGTAACCTACTTACCCCATTTTATTTCTTTGGTAGTCATTATAGGCTTATTAAGAGAATTTAGTGTTTCTACAGGCTTATTCAATGATATCTTGGCATTCTTCGGATTTGAACGATTTCCCCTATTACAGATGCCGAAAGCCTTTAGAACCTTGTATATATCATCGGATATTTGGCAGAATGTGGGTTGGAATTCAATTATTTATATAGCAGCCCTTGCCGGGATTAATCCGCAACTGTATGAAGCCGCACGTATCGATGGGGCGAATCACCTTCAGCAAGTGTTGCATATTACACTTCCTAGTATTCGAGGGACTATTATGATTATGCTTATTCTTAAGATCGGAACAATGTTGACGATTGGTTATGAAAAAATTATTTTGATGTATGATCCGTCCACCTATGAAGTTGCGGATGTTATTTCCTCTTATGTATATCGCGTGGGTCTTCAGCAAATGAATTACAGCTATAGTACAGCGGTTGGGTTGTTTAATTCGGTGGTTAACTTCATATTACTTGTTTCAGCAAATAAGCTTAGCAAACTATTTACCAATTCTGGACTATGGTAGGAGGTGGTCATTATGAAACAAATAAAGTCAAATAGAATTAAAATGTCAACAGGGTATAAGGTCTTTACGATACTAAACTCTGTTGGGTTAACCCTTCTGGCCTTGTCGACACTCTATCCCCTTATTCATGTCATTATGGCATCCATAAGTAACGGCAATGCCTTAACCTCTCATAGCGGACTATTATGGAGGCCTGTGGGTGGTATTGACTTTACTGCATATACACGTGTTTTTTCCAATCCAAGTATATTAACAGGGTATCGCAATACCCTCTTTCTTTTAGTAGTCGGTATAGGTATCCAAGTATTTGTCACAGCCATGGGCGCCTATGTCTTATCAAGGAAGTATTTTCCGTTAAAGAATTTTATCATGATGTTTATTACGTTTACCATGGTGTTTCAAGGTGGCATGATTCCTTTCTATTTGTTAGTCAAGAATCTGGGACTTATGAATAATCTTTTTGCTTTGATTATTCCCTTTACGGTGAGTGCCTTTAATATGATCATTATGCGAACCTCTTTTGCCTCGGTGCCGGAATCCCTAGAAGAATCTGCCAAACTCGATGGTGCCAGCCATTGGAAGACGTTTACAGCGATTATGTTACCATTGAATAAACCGGTTTTAGCTGTTATGGTTCTCTACTATGGGGTTAGTATATGGAACGGTTGGTTTTGGGCATCCCTGTTCATGCAAGATCCTAAACTATACCCGTTGCAACTTGTATTGCGAGGCATACTCGTAAGCAACAGTGATGCGAATATGACTCAGGGGGCAGCCTCAGGTGATGTCGTAGGCTTATCAGAAACCATTAAGTATGCAACGATTGTTGTATCAACCATGCCGCTTCTTATTTTCTATCCCTTTGTTCAGAAATATTTTGTATCGGGGGTCATGATTGGTGCAGTGAAAGAATAGAATAAGAAAAGAGGGAAGATGATGTTTAAAATACTAGCCATCGGAAACAGTTTTTCGGATGATTCGACAGCATATCTAGAACCATTGGCGCGTCATGAGGGGCAGGCGATTAAAGTCGTCAGTCTGTTTATAGGGGCCTGTTCCTTAGAGAGACATTGGAAGAATATCGTTCACAATAATAAGGGGTATGACTACCGAATAAATGGAAAAAGTATAGGTAGAACGGTAACTATTAATGAGGTGATGGAAGAAGAAGTATGGGATCTTGTAACATTGCAACAATATAGTGGTCATAGTGGGATAATCGGTACGTATTATCCCTTTGTGGAGCAGTTGTATGATTATATCAAGAATAAATTGCCGAAGAGTCAGGTAATGCTGCATCAGACATGGGCCTATGAGAGAGACGCGTCCCATGAAGATTTTGCTCTTTATCATTATGATCAGTGGGAAATGTACCATGCCTTAGAGTTTTGCTATAAGGACGTTGCAGAACAACTTCATATACCGATAATCTCCTTTGGAGAAGTCATTCAAAGGATTCGTTCCCAAAAGCCCTTTCGTTATGAAGCAGGCGGCTATAGCCTTTGTCGGGACGGGCATCATATGGATGAGGTTTTTGGACGCTATGCCTTGGCTCTTACGTGGTATGGCTATGTCTTGAAGGGGGACGTCATGGCATGTACCTTCTATCCGAAGGTGAGGGATAAAGAGCCGTTGGATGAAGAAGCGTTTCGTATCATTAAAGAAAGTGTGAATGCGATTCTAGAGGCATAGAAGCAATAGAAAGAAAACGTTAGGAGGAATGAGATGTTAGTAGACTACATTCGTGAACATTGGCAGGATACGATGCGTCATAAGACAGAGGATAAAGGGACGCTTATCGGTTTGCCTAATCCGTATACAGTTCCTGTTATGGGAAATGAATTTCCGGAGATGTATTATTGGGATACCTATTTTACCAATAAGGGGTTAATTCTGTCAGGCGATGTCAATCAAGCCAAAAATAATGTGGAGAATCTATTGTATCTTCTAGAACGCTTCGGTTATGTTCCCAACGGGAATCGAACATTTTATCTCACCCGATCGCAACCGCCTGTGTTATATCTGATGGTGGACGATATCTATCAGAGTATCAAGGATGATTCATGGCTAGGGAAGGCATATAGGGTATTGAAGAAGGAGTATGTATTTTTCAAAGAGCACCGAATGACCCCTATCGGGTTGAATCAGTATAGCGGTTCTGTGTGTAAAGAGAAAGCGAAAAAGCATGCAGATCGTTTTCGACGACGCACTGGATTAACCCTTTCGGAATACGATGATGAAACGGTATGGAAGCATTACATCGTTTTTTGTGAAAGTGGGTGGGATGTGAATCCTAGGTGGGGAAAGCGGGCTTGGGAATATGTACAACCGGATTTGAACAGCCTGCTTTATGGCATGGAAGTGACGATGTCGCGTTATGCCAATATATTGGGTACACAAGAAGAAGCGATGTGGAAGGGTCGATATGAAGAACGTGGTGTTCTTATGCGACGCTATTTGAAAGATCATAAAGGCATTTATCATGACTATAATTTCTATAATAATACATTTAGCCCGGTAGAAAGTCTTGCATTTTTCTATCCCCTTTTTGTCGGTCTTGCATCTGAAGAAGAAGGGGCTGTTGCGGTTAGAGAATTGGAAAAGTATGAATATACCCATGGATTAGTCACATGTTTAGAAAATAGAGTTGAGGGGCAATATCAGTGGGATTACCCGAATGGATGGCCACCACTGCATTATTTTGCTATACAAGGTCTTCTCAACTATGGTTACAAGGATGTTGCTTATCGAATTGCAAGCAAATGGGTGCTGCTTATAGAAAGGATTTTTGAAACAACAGGGCAACTGTGGGAAAAATATAATGTGGTAAATGGAAGTCTGGAGGTGATTAATGAATATGATATGCCGCCAATGATGGGGTGGACGGCCGGCACCTATGTATATTGTAAAGCACTATTGTCACAAGGGACGTAAGTTGAATAAACGAATGGTATTGGAGGTATGGGTTTCATGAAGAAGAATAAGAAACAACAGAAAACACAACAATGGATAGTATCTCTTATCCTTATATTGGGGTTAGTGTTGGGGAGTTTATATGGGGGTATTATTCCTCAAATATCTGTTTATGCAGACACACATGTGTTTGAAGATTTTGAAGGGGGAACATGGTATGGTGGCACAGAGCCTCAGATAGGGAATGAGAATGCTTTAGAAGTTGTAGAACCGGACTTTGGAGCAGTATCCGGGGACAAGGCATTACGTTTTGAATGGGAGAAAGTCTATCACAATCAAAGTAATCGTGGGACACGTAGCTCTGAAGTAAGAACAGAACGTGCCGAATGGGAGAGAGATATATGGGAGTCCTTTTATTACTATTTTCCAGAAGAAGGGTTTGGAAGAGATTCATTAGGAACGGTAATCAAGCAGTGGATTGCATGGAATTCTGATGTACCGGATTGTAACAAATCCTTTGATTTGGAAGTGGCCAATGATGCCTTGTATGCGCATGTATTATGGAACGATGAAACGAATACGAGTATGGCACATCCACATGATCAGGCCTATCTTGTGAGCGCTGATTTGCCAAAGAATACATGGGTTAAGTTTGAACTACATTATAGGTTTGACTTGGATTCACCTGACGGATTGCTAGAGATATGGATGAACGACATGCCTATGTTGCAGCTAAAGGATATACAGATGGGGGTGGGCATTAATAGTTATGGTCCCTATGCAAAGTATGGTCCTTATGTGTATAATTCATCAACTTATGATCAACGGTTTATGTATGCAGATGATATTAAGTGGAGTTATACACCCATTTTTGATCATTCAGGTGATGTTTTTCCGGATCATACCATAGATGAAACGGCGTGGTATGGTCGTACCGGTTTTGTCGAATCCGTTCACAATTTAGGAGAGAATACAGTTCCTGAGGGTATACAGAATATAACCTTTGATGTAACACCCTTTTTAAACTACCTGGATGGGTGTATTGGGTATATGGATGCTTCTACATTAGCAACATCCTATTCGAGTATGAATATGATTGTACGGTTGAATAATGACGGGTATTTTGATGTACGTAACGGCTCCGGTTATGAGGCAGATACGAGTGTGGCATATGAACATGACGTAACCTACCATGTCCGTATTGAGACAGATATGGCAACACAGACGTATAGTGTATGGGTGACGGATGAACAAGACCGGACGTATAGTCTTGCAACGGATTATAATTATCGTACAGGTGCACCAAGTATTGATGATATCGGGCAAATCTGTCTAATTGATAGTGTCACGGATGGGCAATTTAAGGTGAATAATCATCGTGTCAATGGTGAAGCGGCGCCCATGGACCAAGAACCTGGGGATGAAGATACAACCACAGTGATTGTACCGGTAAAAGATAATCGGCAGGGAATTGTTACGATGATTATGGATGACGGATATAAGGCATCGACAGAGTACTACAAGTCAGCTTTTGAAGCAAACAATCTGAAAGGTTCCTTGGCGCTTATTACAGATTGGGTCGATGACGATCCTGAATTTTGGCAAGAAATAGTTGCAAGCGGGTATTTTGATGTACAGAGTCATTCCGTTTCGCATATGGATTTGAGTCAACCGAGTCTAGACCGAGAGGTTATAGAACATGAAGTCGTAGACTCGAAGCATATACTGCAATCCCTTTTTCCCGGACAAGACGTACTTGGTTTTGTTGCACCGGAGAATAAGAGTAACGGTGCTTCTGATGAGATTATTATTGAAACGTATGAAGCGATGAGAAAAGGTGTGCGTGGATTTAACAGCCTTAGTCCGTCACAACCGGATTGGTATAACTTGATGGTTCAAGGGGTTATGAATACAGCATCGGAGTCCACTATGAACGGATGGCTGGATACGGCAGCAGATAACGGGAAATGGTTAATCGAGATGTGGCATGGGGTAGCTTCCTATAATCCCGGTACCTACAATCCGGTATCAAAAACAGTAGCCGATAATCACTTAGCATATATGGGCGATAAACAAGAGCAAGGAGAGTTATGGGTAGCGACATTTGGGGAGGCGGTTAAGTATATTCGTCAAAGACAAGAGGCAGATATTACTGTTGAAGAGGACACCTCAGGCATTCAGATTACCTATACGGATGACTTGGAGGATAGTATTTATAATGAGGAAGTGACGTTAAGAAGTGAAGTACCTATGGATTGGGAAGGTGTGGAAATCCATCACAACGGTACACTGATGCAAAAGAATACGGTAATTGAATCTGATGGTAAAAATTATGTCTATTATAATACGATTCCGGATCAAGGGATTATAACATTGTCCCAAGGTGAGTATGTTGAAGAACCCGTCGAGGAGCCGGAAGTTACTGTTTACGTCGAAGAAGACTTTGAATCCGGCCTTATTCCTAATGATGTGATGACAATCTATGAGAAAGAGAATCGTATAACCGTTGAGGAGTCAACAGCAGGTAATCATTATCTTAAGGTAGAAATGGCAGAAGAGGTCACATCGGATGCCCATATTGACATGCCGTTATCTTTGACTTCCCAAGAAGTGATGATAGAAATGCAATTGACATATGAGAATCTTCCTGCTGAGGGTAACATACAGTATAAAGATTCGGAGAATGGGACCAAGTATTTGTTGTATATAAAGAACGGAAGACTTATGACAACGGATTATGCGACAGTATGTCAACTGGATTCAGCCTCGTTTACAGAAATTAAACTGCGTATGAATCTAAAAACAGGGCGTATGACGGTAGCTGTTGACGGAGCCATTGTTGTTGAAGACTATCGGATACAAAACGCTCAGCTAGATGATACGATGACGCTTTTTAGAGTATATATGAATAAGACAAGCCAATCCGCAGGAGGAACCCTTATGATAGATGATGTAACGCTTAAGGATGAAGAAGCATAAGAGGAGGCCGGAAATTTTGATTGTGTTTTCTTGTCGTTTGAATATGTTATAATAGGACAATGAAAGATTTCAATTCGCAAATCGGACAGATTATAACTGAAAGGACGGTACACAATGGAAGACACAATGTTGGCATATCTCAGAGCATTAGAAGCCAATAACAATAGAGAGTGGTATCATGAACATAAAGAGGCGTATAAAGAAGCTTATGAAAATTTTGAAGAACTCGTACAGTGGATGATGCTGGAAGTGGCGCCGTTAATCCCTGAGATTATGCATTATCATCCGGAAGAGTTAACCTTTCGCGTGGCAAGGGATATGCGGTTTCATCGAGGTAAGTTACCGTATAATCCTTCATTTAGGGCACATTTCGGTCCACGAGGGAAGCATTCGATTCCTGTAGGGTTCTATGTTTCCTTAAAACCGGATAATCGTTCCATCCTTGGTGCGGGTCTATTTACACCAAGTTTTAGAGAGGCAACATTACTCATTCGAGAAGCGATTGCAAATCAACCGGAACGCTTTGAAGCCATTGTACAAGATCCGGAGTTTTCTAAGTACTTTACTTTAGCGGGAGACACACTGAAGAATGTACCCAAAGAATATCCGTCAGATCACCCAATGGGAGAATATCTGAAGTATAAAAGCTGGTATATTACAGTGAGTGTAGAGGATGCATTAGTGATGTCAGTAGAAGAATTTCTGGGCTTTGCAAAGCACATGTTTAGGTTAATGAAACCATTTAATGATTTTCTGAATGACGCATTGCAATCCTTTGAGATGCCACAAAGACGACGTTAAAACAGCCGAAAAAAAAGGTGCCGAACCGGCACCTTTTTTTTGAATATCAATCGTCGAAATCATCGTTATCATCGTGGTGCTCGTCATCGTCGAAATCATCGTTATCATCGTGGTGCTCGTCATCGTCGAAATCATCGTTATCATCGTGGTGCTCGTCATCGTCGAAATCATCGTTATCATCGTGGTGCTCGTCATCGTCGAAATCATCGTTATCATCGTGGTGCTCGTCATCGTCGGAATCATTGTCATCATCGTGGTGCCCGTCTTCGTCGAAATCATCATCATAAGTGCTCTTCTCAGAATTATCTTCAATCATAGCCTCGAGTTCATAGTCCTCAGAATTGGATAGGCTACGATAAAGAAGCAGTATTGCCATCTCATCTGTTGCTGTCATGAGAGGAGAGAAATGATGGTTATCCGTTCCGCTGATAATGCTATAGGCATTGGTGAAGCGAATAGCTGTAACGGCCCAATCAGCAATAGCATCAAAATCATCATAATCCGGATCATCTATAATTTCAGTAAAGTTACCATATACAGCAGTTAAGGTACGATAAACAAAGGTTGCCATTTCTTGGCGAGTGACAAGACCTTCCGGATTAAATCGTTGATTACCTTGTCCGGAGGTAATACCTAGAGCGTAAGCTTTTAAAACAGCTGTATCAGATGTATCGACAAAGGGTGAATTCGCATCATAAGATACCGGTGTTTCTGATATCGTTTCATAAAAATGAACGGCTAGAGTAGCGAATTCAAGGCGTGTGATAGGACTGGAAAGATTTGTGATTAAAGAATCCGGAATAAGGCCTAACTCATAGGCAGCGATTAATTCTTCTTCAGCCCAAGAGGAATAGCCGGCGAGAGGACTGGAAAGGTCGTTAGAAGACGGTGAATCAGATGGTTCAAGTTGAGGTTCAGGGATAGGTTCCGGTTCGGGAGTAGGAGTAGGAGTTGGCTCCGGTTCAGAATGAGTTGCTGCGGATACAACATCAACGAAGGAAGCTGTTGGGGATAATGTGCTGAAGGAGAGTGTTGAAAGAATAAAGATGAGGGCCATAATAAGGGTTAGAAATATTTTTTTCATAGGAACCTCCAATGAGTCAGTGAAGACAGAATCTATATTTATTATAAATGTTGAATATGTCTAGGAGTTGTCCTAGATATAAACAGTTGTGAACAAATAAAGACAATTTATGAAACATAAGGTCATGTGATTAGGGCGTCAATAGCAAGTTTCCCTATATTCATATACAATATATAGATTACGTAGAAGCGTTCGTAACACTATATTGTATATGAAAGTTCAACTATATGCTTTTGTCGACCTAATCATTATGTGAAAAAATAGATAATTTGACCTAAATCGGTACAAATATCAGAAAAGCAAATGACAATCATTCTCAAATAGTGTATAATATATATAAACCATCTAGAACAACCGAAAAGGAAGTGATGAGATGTATAAGACAATACGCTATTATTGGCGCAGATTTTTGAAACGTATATCAGTGAAAACAGAGGCAGTCTTTGGTGATGGTAATATTACATATCATCGAATCAATGACTTAGATCGACACTCGGTTGATAGCCCTAAGTAATAACATTTATTTTGTGATAAGAAGGTACGGTTACATATGTGGCTGTATCTTTTTTTAATGCCCTAATGATATAATAGTTTTAGAAAAGGTACCAAAAAATGAGAGTGGCTTCGTAATATATAGTGACAGTAACCATTAAGCAAAGAAAAGGAGTGTGACTATATGTTCAAAAAAATGTTAGCCTTTACAGCACTTGCACTGGTAATGATGATGACAATATCCCAAATATCCTATGCCAAAGTTGGAGACAAACCGGATAAAGAGAATATGGGACAAGGAATGGGACAGGATAAGGATAAGGAAGAACATCCGGGACGCGGCAGAGATCATGCACCCGGTCAATTAAAGCAAGTGGAAGGATTTTCGGATTTTTCTGAGAGCCGTATTCGGATTCATGACAAATGGTTAAACAAGGAAGATGCACCGGTACTTAAAGGCGGAAGAACGCTTATTCCCGTACGTGCAATAACTGAAGCATTGGGATGTACTGTTCATTGGTTTAATCCGTATGCTGTTATTATAAGTCCGGAGGAAGACAAAGCAATTATTTTTGACTTGGAGACGGGGGAAGTCTATATTACTCTATCACCGACAGAAGATTTGGGTGATTTGGCAACATCAGAAGATCCTGTTCTAGACATTGATGATTTTGTTGTGGACGCAGAGCAAGCAGAGATTGATATACCGGCAGGTATTATCAATAATAGAACCTTTGTACCGATTCGTTTTATTGCAGAGGAATTCGGATTAACCGTTCGATATGATGAGGTAACACATGAAATTGAGATTGATCGAGACCTTCGCTTGTCTGTGGAAAACTCAAGATTAGAGGCACCTCAAGATGTAGAGGTGACAATGCAAATAGCAGACTACGTATTAGAAAGTGTTCAATTATTGGGAATATCAGAAGAGGATAGTTCAGTAGAAGAAGTCGTTGACACATTAGATCAGGATACGGAGTATAGCTTAAATGTCGATGAAGAAGGACAAGGGACGGTTACTCTATCGAAAAGTTATATCGAAGGATTAACGGATTCCCGCGTGAAATTTGTGTTTACATTTAAACCTGTAGCTATGAATCCGGAAGTTGAACCAACGGATGAAACCATTCTTCGTTATTTAGCCCTTCACTTGGACTATTTGGCACAACCGGAAGTGATGCCGAGTACTCTATCCTTTGAAGAAGGTATGTTCACCGCTGATGAGGAAGACTTAAATGCCTTTGGTGACTTACGTGTTCATATAAAGCCCGTATTATGGAATTTTATCGGAATCGATGACTTAGTCGAAGGCGATGATTATCTTATTAACAGAGACGATCATGTTGTAACCTTAGACCGTGATTATTTGAACGGATTAAGTGTAGGGACACATACGTTGGTATTTCGATTTGAAATGAATGATACAACAACCCTTCTTGAGTGGGTTATTGAAGTAAAATAATAGAAAACAGACGGTGGTCATATGGCAGAGTCATTAAATGAAGCAGTTATCAAACTGCAACACAGCAAAGATAGTGAAGGAATAAATGGGCTGATACAATCTTATCAGCCCTTTATTCTTCATGCCATCGTTGAGATTAAGAAAAGCTATGTTGATATAAACAATGATGATGAATATTCCATAGGATTAATGGCCTTTCATGAAGCGATTATGAATTATGATAAAGATAGAGGAGAATTTCTTACCTATGCTAAGTTAGTCATTATTAGCCGGGTTAAAGATTACTGGAAGCAAAATACTAGAGAGGTAGTCCTATCTGAGGGTATTGAAGAAGCTACCACCGATGGATTTGAAGCGCAGGTTTTACTACAGCAAGAGATTCATCAATTCAAGGAAGTTCTGGCCTCTTTTGGACTGACCATAGGAACATTGGCCGATACATCCCCTAAGCATCAGACAACAAGAGAACGGGCGAAAGATATTGGTTGGAAAGCAGGGCACGAAACAGATTTCGTAGCGCATCTCTATAGTAAACGACGGCTTCCAATCACCGGCATTGCGAAACGTTTTCATCAATCAGTGAAAATAATCAAGCGTAGCAAATCCCTTATAACAGCCGTTATGATTATTGTAAAAGAAGAATTTGAGCAACTCTATCAGTGGATAGGACATTAGAATAGATTCTGACAAGACGTTTTTAAGGAGGTGAAGGAATGGTATATAAAGGCATAATTATGGAAATCGATGAGTCAACAATTATTGTCATGAACCAAGAGGGCGGATTTGATCGTCTTAAACGCCTTAATAAGCCGAAAATAGGTGATGCAATCTATTATACAGAAGATGATGTGGCACCCGTTAAAGCCAGCCATACAACCATTCTGAAAGCCCATCAAAAAGTACCTGCCAAAATCATAGGAACTATGGCTGCTGCTATACTTATTCTTTTTATGATTGTTCCTATGATACAGCAATCCTTCAATACACAGGAGCCTTCGAATGATGGTTATCCATCCTTCACAACCATTATTGCTCTCGATATCAACCCGAGTTTTCGCCTTATGATCGATAAACAGAATAAAGTCGTGTCCATAGAAGCGGCCAATAGTGATGCACAGAGTATAGCCCGTCTTGATGATATGATTGGACTCTATGCTGAAGAAGCCATAGAAGGCCTTGTAACAGAAGCGGAAGCCTATGGATTTATCGATACAAAAGACTATGATGAGGACTATATTTTATTAACATTGGAAGAACAAAACGGACAGGACGATAGTGGACTTCGACAACGGATAAGAGAAAAGGCAGTAACAAGTCAATTATTACGTAAGGTATCCATTGCAATTGTAACAGGGAATAGAGCCCAGTTTGAAAAGGCGGCAAAGAGTCCACTTCCCACAGGTCTATATGTACTGGGAGTAGAAGATACGACAACGGTTAAGGAATATATGGCTGACCGGGCGCATCTTATAGCGGTTGAGGAAAAAGGTGAGGTTATCTACAGCTCGCCGGAGTATCAGGTGAAGCGATTAGAAGAGGAAATAGATGCCTTATCTCTAGAGCAAGCAGATAATAGGAAACTGAAAGAGGCATTAAACCAACTAGAAAAGGACTACAAAGAGATTCGAGCCCAATATGAAGGGGCAATACAACAGTTTGATGAGGCGTTGACTTCCGGTGAAGAGGAAGCCATCAAGTTAGCACAAAAAGCCCTTCGACAATCCGTAAAAGATCAGAGAGACATACACATGGACCTTAGACAAGTCGGTAAAGCGATTCAGACATACTTGAAAGACAATGAGAAGGATACGTTAAGTGAAGAGGAAGCGGAAGAACGTGTGAATCGATTATTGGATAATATGGAGCAAAAGCTGCCGTCAAGGCAAAATGACCAGCCTAATCCATCGATACCAAACAAATCAGGGAATCCGAACAAATCGGAGAACAGCGATAGGGAAGACAATACGGTCAATAAAGGAAACGATGACAGCACAGGAAACTCCGGTAATGGGGGTAAGCCTTCAAACTCTAATAATTCGAGTAATTCTGGTAGACCTGGTAACTTGAGTAATCCTGGTAATTCAAGTAGACCCGGCAACTCGGGTAATGCCATTAATCCCGATGACTCAAATAATGGGAGGGATGATGGTAAAGGTGGGAATTCGGGCAACAAGGATCTGGATAAACAAAATCGGAACAATCCACCGGATGTATCAAATACACCAAAAGAACCAAACAAGGGAAATCGCCCATAGTGGGTGATTTCCCTTGTTTGGTTCTTTTGACTATCGTACTTATATTTTAGCAAATGGAAAATTGAGTAATATAAAAGATATAAATGAATCGGCAGGTTAATCAATTAAAGGCTATTACATATATTTAAAGACTAGTTAGTTTTGTAGCTTACGTGAAACAAATAGAATGTGACAAATAATTGACATTAAAAGGTTTTGAAGTAAAAAATGAGTGCATAAGTTACAGTACATATAATGACAATTATACCAAGAAAATAATATTTATTTTCTTTATTTTTACCAACAATAGCAGGAATAAAATAGAAGAATGAAAGAAAAAGGAGGAAAAGTGAAGATAAGGATGTATTTTGAATAAATATAACACCTGCTATGGTAGTAATTACGGCTAATAATCCGACTATAAGTTGTTCTTTAATGCCCAAGTTTCTGATGTTCATTAATTATCACCTCTATTCCTATATAATAATGTATTAAGTTCTTTGTAGGATGTTTTTGACATAAATATTTCATCAGATATTCCATTAAAATGAATAGTATAAGAATTGGTATTGTATACATTTATGGAAGATATCTTATTAATATTTACAATAAAACTTTTTTCTTTTATGATAACGCAATGTAGACTTTTGTCAAACGGAATGAGAGCGTAAGAATATTGACAGACAAACAAAAATTATGGTACTATAAATTTCGATTATTTAAAGTCTTTTTTGATCAAGGCAAACCCTGCGAAAGTTGGGGACGCAAAGCTACAGGGCCTTTAACATGGCAGCCAGTTACCCTAACGGGCTTTTTTTGTTTTTTATTTTAGATAATTTTGAGTTAAGCTCAAAATGATACCCCTTAACATATCAAAATAGCTTGAAAAGAAGTGGAGAAATGAGGGTACCATGGACATTGAAAGTAAAGAATTTATAGAATCTCTTAGGAAAATAAGAGAAATTGTTATTAATGAAGGGTATATAGGTTTATTGTTGCTGCTAGTACCGGCACTTATTATAACGTTTTTGGGGAGAGATGAAGGTGTTTCCATAAGCACTACCGTTTCCTTTATCCTTTTATTTGCTACAATAGGCGGTATTTTTATATATCGTGATAAGGTTCATTATCATATCCGAGTGTGGTTTATTATACTCGTATCTTATGCTTTAGGAATCTATCTTTTTGTTGTAAGTGGCTGGATCGGTTTAGGTTGTCTGTTTATGGCATTAAGTAATGTAGTCGTTACGCTACATAATCGTAAAAAAATTGCTGTACTCTTTTTTTACATCAGTATAGCAATCTATTGTATCCTTGGCGTACTTTTCTTTAGTGGGCATATTCAATTTCAATATTCGTCAAATGAATTTATAAATAGCAAGTTTTTATGGATAGCAAGTATTTGCACATTTGCAATGGTTGTTTCTTTTATGGTGCGTAGTATTCAAGCCTTGAATGCACTCACAACAGATGTTGTCAAAAAACTGAGGACGAGGAATATGGAACTGGAGCGTGTTGGAGAAGAATTAGAGAATAAATTAGATGTTATTTATCAATTAGCCTACTATGATGCATTAACTGAAATTCCGAATAGAGCAAGTTTTGAGAAGAATATCAATCATTTGATTCAAGATGCTGAGGGAATGCATCCGGTTTTTTCCGTTGTATATATTGATTTGGATGATTTCAAGGTTATTAATAAGCTTATGAGTCATCATGTCGGAGATAAGGTTATCCATAGTATTGCGAATAAATTACATGAGGCATTTGCTTGTGAGCACTTGGTTGCTAGAATGGGCGGTGATGAACTTGCACTACTCGTTAGGCGGCAGCTCGTAACAGATGAGGTTAAGTCTATGGAAAAACAGATAAAAGAGATAATGAATGAGGTATCAGAAGCCTTAAATGTGCCTTATAAACTGACTTGTAGCATAGGTGTGACACGCTATCCTAATGACGGAAGTACTTATGATGAACTGCTTCAGAATGTGGATACTGCCCTTTATGAGGCGAAGAAAAGAGGGAAGTCTCAAGCATTTATTTATGATGAAGTGTTAAAAAAAGAACTTGATGAACGTTTAACCATGCAGACAGCTCTTATATCAGGATTGGACCAAGGAGAATTGTGTGCTTTTTATCAGCCAAAATATGATGCCAAAACCGATGCAATTGTCAGCTTTGAAGCGTTGGCACGTTGGCAGTCCAAGGACTATGGTATGGTCTCACCGGAGATATTCATTCCACTACTTGAAAGTATGGGACTCATGTACCCGTTTGGTAAAATGATTATGAAGGAGGCACTGCTTCAGTTAAAAGAGTGGCATCTTATGGGATATGATACATTGAGCATGGCTGTTAATGTAAGCCCTTTACAATTTAGAGAGAAGAATTTCTATCGAGATACGTGTGCCTTGATTGAAGAAATCGGTATTGCACCGGAATTTTTAGAAATCGAAATAACAGAGAGCATTTTAATTGACGATATGGAGAGTGTGAAAAAGAAATTGCACTTGTTTTCTTCCATTGGTGTTCAAATTTCCTTAGATGATTTCGGAACAGGGTACTCTTCCCTAAATTATCTAAGAATGCTACCGATTGATATTCTGAAAATTGATAAGAGCTTTGTGGATGTCATAAATAGTCATAATCAAGAAGAATTTATATTACCTACCATTATTGACCTAGCGCACGCTTTGTCACTAAAAGTTGTAGCAGAAGGCATTGAGGATGTTCAGCAAAAGATCTTTCTTGAAGTAAATGGTTGTGACTATCTACAAGGCTATTATCTGTGTAAACCTTCTACAGCAGCTGTTATTACCCAACTGTTGCAAGAAAAACGATGATACGGAAACAGCCCAATCTATAGTCATACATTCTAAAAGGATAATAAACACATATCATAGAAAGTCCGTGATAAAAAGACAAAAGTTTTCCCTTTAAAAACATGCTAAAAAGGAGTATAATACTCTAGTGATTTATTACTATAATGATTAGGGCGTCAAAAGCAAGTTTCACTAAATTCACATACAATATATAGATTACGTAGAAGCGTTCGTAACACTATATTGTATGCGAAAGTTCAACTATATGCTTTTGTCGACCTAATCCTATAAATGTATAAAGGAGTCGAGTATTATGAAAAAATTTGGGCTATTACCCAAACTGATCTTGGGGATTGTTGCGGGGATTATTATCGGTTTAGTCAGCAGCAATGTTGGGCATTACGGTGTGGTCAGGTTAATGAGTACATTTAGTAGCATCTTCGGCAGTTTCTTAAGCTTTATCATTCCGTGTATTATTCTAGCATTTGTAGCACCGGGGATTGCCGATTTAGGAAAAGATGCGGGTAAAATGTTGGGTATTACAGCCTCAATTGCTTATGTATCAGCAGTATGTGCCGGATTTCTGGCTTTCTTTGTAGGTAAGGGAATTCTAGGACAATTCATTCATGCCAATACTTTATCCGAGGGTAGTCGTGTGGAAATTTTACCGTTCTTTACTCTGAACATGGGAGCTATTATGGGAGTCATGACAGCACTCGTGTTATCGTTTCTTCTTGGGCTTGGAATGGCCAGACTCGAGACAAACTATCTCTACAATGTATTTATGGATTTTCATGCAATAATAAAAAAGGTAGTTCAATTTATTCTTATACCGCTTATTCCCTTTCACATAGCGGGTATATTTGCCAAAATATCGGCTACCGGTGAAATATTTGAAACAATGCGTACCTTTGCAGCGGTATATGCCTGTATATTGAGTTTGCAATTACTCTATATTATTGTACAATATATGATTGCTTGGGCACTTAGTGGAAAGCGTCCGTTGGCAGCCATTAAGAATATGTTACCTGCTTACTTCACAGCACTAGGCACACAATCCAGTGCGGCAACCATTGCCGTGACGCTACAGGCTGCCAAGAAAAATGAAGTAACGGAAGATGTGGTGGATTTTGTCATTCCGCTAGGAGCAACCATACATCTGGCCGGTGATACAATCACCCTTGTACTAGCGTCGATGGGGGTTATGTACCTATCAGGAGCAACGCCAACAATCGGAATGATGGCGCCATTTATTTTAATGTTGGGTATTACCATGGTGGCAGCACCGGGAATTCCGGGAGGCGGCGTTATGGCAGCCTTGGGATTATTGGAGAACATGTTGGGATTTACATCGGCACAACAAGCCCTTATGGTTGCCCTACACTTTGCACAAGATAGCTTCGGAACAGCCACAAATGTTACCGGTGACGGTGCTATTGCGATTATTGTGGACAGTATTTTCAAAAAACAGAGAAAAGCGGAATAGCAATCGATTAATTTATTTCGATTGTCACTGGTTCTAAGGTGATATACGTAAAGTCACCTTTCGGATAATGCCAGATAGCTTCCCCTTTAGCCATAAGAGCGTAAGGACCGAATTGTCCATAGGCATGGATGGGGGTTGACCAAGGAGCCTTGATAGGGTTTGAAGCATCAGTAAAATCATAGCGGTCAGTTGATTCAAAGTTAATCAACTGGCCCTTTTTGTCGAATGTAAGAGTCGCAGATACGCTAATATCGTGTTTGGTAAGGGTTGCTTGAACTTGACTACTATTGAGTGTTTTCCAAGAAATAGGCTCATCGAGAAGGGCTCCGGGGGCAAAGAGTACCAAATCATTCATAAGTAGTGGAACTTTATCGTTCTATAAAACGTCAAATAAAGATAAGATAATTAGCAGAACTTAGAAAGAAAGACAATAAGTCCATGAATAGATAGACGGAGGTCAGTATGAAAATTCAACGTTGGATGTTGGGATGCGCCAGTGTCGCACTTTTGAGCGGCTGTTTTGTTGTAAATTCACCTGTGGAACAAGCCGGTGGTTCATCAATAGATGCAGAGTATGAGAATCAAATCGATAAAGATACCCAGATAGATAAGGAACCGATTCAAGTGGAATCGTTACTTGTCTTAGACAAACGTTTTGAAGATATGGGGGAAGGCTATGAGATACACCTGAACTATCCTGAACTTCAAGGCTATGAAAATCAAGAGGTGTTAAAGGAATGGAATGAGCAGCTAAGTGTTGCCCTAACAGAGGTGGATGGGATTAAGAAAGCAGCTGGGGAAGAAACATCGGATGAAGACAATGCCATGGGTATCCCTTATGAGTATAGCGAGAGCTATACCATTGAACATAATAAAGACGCCTATGTGAGTATGACAACACAAGTATATCAGTATACAGGTGGGGCTCATGGGATGACGATTCAACAAACCTACCATTTTGACTTGGTTAAGGGAAAAGTGCTTACGCTCTCCGATTTCTTTGAGCCAGGTAGTAATTATGAGGACATCATTAATGGGATTGTCGTTCAAGGGATTAAAGATGGGCAGTACGAGTACTATTTAGGGGAGGAAGGGTTCCCCGGAGTCAATGAAGCGACCAATTTCTATTTTGCGGAAGATGGGTTACATGTTTACTTTCAAGAATATGAAATTGCGCCTTATGCTGCAGGCCTGCCGGAATTTATCGTTCCATATGACGTGATAAAGGAGTCGCTACAAAGTGAGTACAGCTTTCTACTTCCCTAATGGTGTTTGGAATACTCACTGGCTTGGATGCCGGTATAGCGTTTGAAGGCACGGCTAAAGTAATAGGCATCTTGGTAGCCGACGAGTTTACCGACCTGCTGGACTTCAAGTTGAGGTTCATTAATTAATAGATGTTTGGCCTTTGTCATGCGTAGATTGGTGAGATATTTTTGAGGTGTCTCGCCATATTTTTTTTTGAATAATTTACCGAGATATTCCTGCGTAAAACCGAGATGATCCGCCATGTCATGGAGGGATATTTCTTTGTTATAGTTGACTTGAAGATAGTTCTGCATCAAACTGCAGAGAGCATCGGCATCAAGGCTATCCTTATCAGCACTGAGTGTCCGGAGAGTTTCGTTCTCCTGATCTAAGGCATATAGGGTTTTATGAAGGGTTTGGGCTAAGGTTGCGGCAGTAACCGGTTTGAGCAGATAATCAAAGACACCATAGTGGATAGCGGATTGAGCATAGCCAAAATCATCATAGCCACTGAGGATAATGGTTTTGATTTGAGGGTGATGGTCATGTAGGGTATGAGCCAATTGCAAACCGTCATAACCCGGCATCCGAATATCAGTAATGACAATCTCAGGTGCGTGTTCTAAAATAAGAGACATGGCTTCATCCCCATTATTGGCAGAACCGATAAGGGTTAAGGGAAGATTAAGAGATTCGATTTTTTTGATGGTATTGCGACAGATGAGTTTCTCATCTTCAACGATAATGTATCTATAATGTTTTTCCGCGTTCATAAGTAATCTCCTTCTCACTAAGACAAGGACCACCGATAATAAAAGAGGTCTCTTTTTGTTGATGGGTTTCTATACGAAACACAGCATCATCGCCATATAATAATTTTAACCGTAATTGAACATTTTTTAAACCCATGCCACCAATTTTTAATGATTCAAGTTCATTATCAATGGATAGAGCGTCAAAGTCCGACATGAGACTTGACGCTTTTTTTGTAGGGAGATTTCCGGCGTTATCAGTAATTCGTATGGTCCAATGGTTCTGTTTAATGACAACAGCAATGGTCAAGAGCCAAGGGGGGCTACCCCAAAAAGCATGCTTGAAAGCATTTTCTATAAGCGGTTGAACGATTAGTTTGGGAACCATGGTTTGTTCCGCATCAGGTGGAAGGGTAATACCGTATATAAAATCCCCATCATAGCGAAAACCCATACAGGCTAAGTATTTTTCCGTATGTAATAATTCCTCGCTTAAGGGAACCAACATGCTGGAATTGGCGGAGACATAGCGGAAATAATCACAAAGAGATTGTGCCATGCCAATGATTTCTTCATTCATCTGTTCTTCTGCCATGACACTAATCGTTGTAAGGCTGTTATATAGAAAATGTGGATTAATAAGGGATTGCGTTGCCAAAAGTTTGGCCTTGGTTTCCTCAGAATGGGATAGCATAGCTTCTTTGGTAGTCTGTTGCAAGCGTTTATACATGTTCTGTATAGATTCATATAAAAGGGCAACTTCTTCAATGGAGCTATGGTCCAGATGAACATCAAGGGGAGCACTGTCTAGAACACTATCGATGGTTATTACACCCGTAGCCTTCGTTAATTGGTGTAAAGGTTCAGTCATGCGCTTGGAGATATAGAAGGCTACAAAAAGTGTAGAAAAACCGGAAAGAATGGCAATGATAATAAATAGTCGGCGAAAGCTTCGCAAGGGAGCGTAAACCGCATCATGAGACAAGGTGACAACAACTGTCCAATGATAGTCCGGTAAGGTGACATAGGTGACCATTTCGAAAGAGCCATTGCGTTTAACCATGGTGGGGGTTGAAGGGGACAGGTCATTAAAGTCGATTGTATCCATATAGGAGGGTGTGATAGCTGAGGAGTCGTTTGTATAGGGATAGATTTGTTCCCTTCGAGCATTGTAGATTACCGCTTTCGATTGAGGATTAGAGCTGATGAGTTGTTGAGTTAGAGAAAAGATAATGCCGCAATCTTGGACCACTTCAACAATACCTTCCGGCACATTATTACCTTTGAAAAAGATGCGGGTCATAGAAAGGAATTGATGGGTATCTTGGTTATTACGTTTAACAGGGAGCAGCTTGTTGGTATACGGTCGAGATATATATTTGTGCCCGTTTAAAGCGAGGGTATCCTCGTACCAAGGCAACGTCGTCAGATCAAGGGTGCGAATTCTAGGCCAATAGCCAACTTCCACACTATAACCGTCCATGGTATAAAGATTTACTTGGGAAGCGGATTGATAGGCACCAATAATAGCCGTAATCGTATCATGCAGATAACGAACTCGGTCCCATGAGGAAGTTAGGTCTTCGACGGAATGTTCCGCATTGGGATAGAGCTTTGAAAATTCGCTGAAGTTCGTTTTGATGGCATTGGAGTAAACGACATTGAGAGAGATGGTGGATAGATTATCCAGTTGTGTATCAATAGCATCAGCGATGGAAGTTGATAGATTTAGGTTATCCTTTTTAACTTCTTCAAAAGTTGTGGAGTAGTAATGCGTATAGGTAAAGAAGAAAAAGATGGTAAGAAGGATAAAGATAAAACTGCCATAGACGATAAACAGATAGGTCTTTTGGGAATAACGTGATCGAATAAGTGGTTTCATAGTCGAGTACCTCGCTTCAGTGTCGTCACTATATGTTGCTGTATTATACAATACCGTTCAAAAAAATGCAAATATGAAATCAATTTTATCTATTTTGTATAGAAGATTTATTTGTTAGTATAAATATATCACAAATGACACAAGTTTTATCGATAGAACACCAGGTATTCGTAAAAATAAAATAAAGCCAAAGTAAAGGAGAAAGAGAATGAAAATCAAATCAAAGGGAAAACGATGGATAGTTTTAAGTTTGGTTATGCTTATTGTATTTATGGCGGGATGTGGTTCAAAAGATGCAGGTGGTGACGGTGGTGACACAGGTGATACCGGAGCGAATAGTGGTAGCAGTGATGTAACGTTAACCTTTGGAAGTCATCAAAGCGGACTACCGACAAGTGGTATTGTACAAGACTTAGCAGCAGAATTTGAGGAAGAAACAGGTATCAAGATTGATTTTCAAATATCCCCGGATGCTCAATGGCGGGATTTGATTAAGGTGAAATTGGATTCAGGTGAAGCACCGGATATCATGTGTGTTGATACGCCGATTAATCTAGCATCGAGTCTACATATGGATGTTTTCTCAGCGCCGGTTACCGATGAAGAGTGGGTCTCACGTATGGATGAGAATGTAATTCCTGCGGTATCTGTAGATGATGAAGTATATGGAATTACCTTCCCGGGTAAGAAGATGTATTTCTATGTTTATAATAAAAGAATTTTTGATGACTATGGTTTAGAGGTTCCGACAGACTATGAATCCTTTCAAAATGTATGCCAAACCCTTCTAGACAACGGTGTAACTCCGATTTATGAAGCGACAACCAACGGATGGCATCAAGTTCTTCCATTGTTTGAAACCGGTGGATTGTACCTTCAAAATCATCCGGATCTCTATGAGAAATTGAATGCCAATGAGATGGATTTGGATGAAGTCCCTGAATTATTAACGATTATTCAACAATTAGATGAGTCGGCAAAAGCTGGATATTTTGGTGAAGATTACTTGAGTAATGCATGGGAAAATGCGAAAGAAGCCATGGCAAGCGAACGATGTGCCATGACCATCGCCGAAGCCGGATTTAGAAATGAAGTTGAAGCAGACTATCCGGACTTTTCTGCAGATAATCTTGGAATTTTTGTTATGCCTTGGGGCGATAATCAAGTGATTGGTGTGAACCCTGCATCCAATGCTTATTTTATTAACAAAGATTCAGAACATGTAGAAGAAGCGAAACAATTCTTTGAGTTTCTTGCTCGTCCTGAAAACTTACAACGACGTTTAGATGGACAACCGAGCCTGAATGAATTGGCATGGCCTGAAATTGAAGGAAAATACTCAGAGGAAGATCAAGCGTATATCAATTCATTAGACAAAGCAACGGTGGTTCAAGTGGCGGTTAATTATATTGATGCTCAATGGATGGAAGTCGGTAAAGACCTAGAAGGTATGTACACAGGGGCCTTAACGCCGGAAGATGTTCTTCAATCCATTATGGATAGACGTAATGAAATGGCTGAATTACAAAAAGACCCGGCTTGGGAATAAATGGCAATAACAGGCAGCAAAAGTATTAGACATTAAAGGATAAGTGTTATCCGTCGATAGGGTATCTTAATCTGTAGATGCGTTTAAGGTACCTTATCGTTGTATTGATAGGAGGTATCACATGGATCAGAAAAAATTATATCCTTGGTATTTTGCCAGTGGTGCGACCCTGTTGTTTTTCTTACTCTGTTTTCTACCCGGTATAACAGGAATCTTCTATTCGTTTACCGACTGGAACAATTACACCGATGAGATTAATTTTGTCGGATTGAAAAACTATAGGGAAGTATTTCAGGGGAATTCCCAGTATATCACATTTATAACCAATACCCTTATGTTCACCGTGGTAACAACCATTGCCAAAACCGTTATGGGTCTTGGATTGGCACTGTTATTGACACAGAAATTTATCAAAATGAAAAATCTGCAACGTATGATTATCTTCTCCCCACAGGTGATGTCCTATCTCGTTGTAGGGCTTGTCTTTCGAAGTATGCTGCATCCGACGATGGGATTTTTGAATAATTTCCTAGAGGACATCGGTTTGGACTTTTTGGCCATGAATTGGCTCACCGATCTGTCCTGGGTCTTCCCCAGTGTTATGGCCGTAGACACATGGAAGGGAATGGGATACATCATGGTGGTCGTTATAGCAGGACTCATGTCTATATCCAGTTCCTATTATGAAGCAGCAAGTATTGATGGGGCCAACTTTTTACAAAAAACATGGTACATTACCTTACCTTTATTACGACCGATTCTCATTAATGTCACGGTGCTAAATGTGACCTATGGTCTTCGCGTGTTTGACATGATTTATTCCTTGACCAACGGCGGACCGGGGAATGCGACAGGAGTCATTAATACCGCGGTTTATCGAGAGTTTTCCAAGGGAGACTTTGCAATGGGAACGACCTTGTCCAGTATCTTGTATTTTATCGTCTTGATATTACTCTACTTTATTATCAAAGCCATGGAGAATAAGGAGGTGGAGATGTAATGCCTCGCGTGAAGAAAAAAATAACGCACATCATCGGAAATCTTGTTGCAATCCTTATTAGCTTGATCGTGCTCGTACCCCTTGTTGTACTATTACTGAACTCCTTTAAAACAAAGGCCGACTCGAATCGTATGTCACTTGCTCTTCCTAAAGAGTGGATTTTTGAAAACTATGCCGTTGTTGTGGAACAAGGAAAGCTATTA
Organism: Vallitaleaceae bacterium; assembly: GCA_965140555.1. Lineage (GTDB taxonomy): Bacteria > Bacillota > Clostridia > Lachnospirales > Vallitaleaceae > UBA1351. The sequence goes on from OZ223259.1 coordinate 1,969,884, forward strand.
ACAGCCTTTACCAATGGCCTCATTTATGCGGTTTGTAGTGTGGCGATTATTGTTATTCTGGTCAGTATGGCAGCTTTTGTTATCTCCAGAAATAACCATGGATTCAATAAATTTATTTATTATTTTATCATTGCAGGAATTGCTATTCCGATTAATAATGTGGCGCTTATGAAGTTTATGCAATTGTTTCACTTGGTGAACACACGACACGGTATTATTCTGTTATATGCTGCTTTGAACATACCCTTGAGCTTGTTCTTGACCTATGGATTTATAGCAACGATACCGCGGCAATTGGATGAGGCGGCTGTCTTAGACGGATGCACCTCCCATCAACTATTTTTCCGGATTATCATGCCACTCTTAAAGCCGATTATTTCCACCCTTTGTGTATTGAATTTTATGGCTGTTTGGAATGATTTTACCATGCCTCTGTATTACCTGAATAATTCAGATATGTGGCCCATGACGTTAGCCGTCTACAATTTCTTCGGAGCCTTTGAAAACTCGTGGAATCTGGTGAGTGCGGATATCGTCTTAACCTTAGCCCCTGTTCTTGTCATATTTATTCTAGGTCAGAAGTATATCGTCGGTGGTATTGCCGCCGGTTCTGTAAAAGGTTAGACAAACACAGTAGTAGGAGAGGAGAAGTACATGAAATTCACAGATGGATATTGGAATATGAAACCTCAAATCGAACCCTTGTATGCCGTAGAATACGTGGACCATGCCTGGGACGGAGAAGAACTTACCATCTATACGACAGGGCGTCATGTTGAAAAACGTGGGGACATATTGAATCAAGGAACATTAACTGTTCGTATTAACAGCCCGTTGGATGACATCATACGTGTGGAGGTCACCCACTTTGAAGGGATTCGTAAGCGAGGACCATACATTGAGGTAGGTGTAGAGAGTCCTAAGGTATCCCTAGAGGAGACCGATACCACCTTAGTCTTTCATACAGGAAAAACCAAGGTGGTCATTAACAAACAGCCGAATCAATGGGGATTGGACTTCTATGACGGTGATAGGTGGCTAACAGGCACAGGCTGGCGGAATATGGCCTATATGACAGACACAGTAACGGACAAACACTATATGCTCGACCAATTGTCCATTGATATTGATGAATATATCTATGGTCTAGGAGAACGGTTTACACCCTTTATCAAAAACGGGCAACAGATTACCATGTGGAATGAAGACGGCGGTACAGCAAGTGAAATTGCCTACAAGAATATTCCTTTCTATATAACCAATAAGGGTTATGGTGTCTTGGTGGATTCATTGGCAGATGTAGATTTTGAAATAGCCAGTGAAAAAGTCGAACGGATTCAGTTCTCCCTTGAAGGGGAAAGCTTGGCCTATTATGTAGTCAATGGCTCTACACCTAAGGAAACCTTGGTCAAGTATACGGACCTGACAGGAAAACCGGCATTGCCTCCGGCATGGTCTTTTGGATTGTGGCTGACCACATCCTTTACGACAGATTATGATGAAGAGACAACCAGCCGATTCATTAACGGAATGGCAGACAGAGATATTCCCCTTCATGTATTCCATTTTGACTGTTTTTGGATGAAGGGTTACGAATGGTGTAATTTCACATGGGACCCGGATACCTTCTCGGACCCAAAAGGAATGCTTGAGCGCTATCATGACAAAGGCCTCAAAATCTGCGTATGGATTAATCCCTATATTGCTCAAAAGTCGAGACTATTCAAGGAAGGTATGGACAATGGATACTTGGTAGAAACCGTGGATGGGAATGTATGGCAAACAGATAAGTGGCAAGCCGGAATGGGCCTTGTAGACTTTACCAATCCGGAAGCTATCGCATGGTATCAACAGGAGTTACGAAAGCTCCTTCATATGGGTGTCGACTGTTTCAAGACAGACTTTGGAGAACGTATTCCTGTACGAGGTATTCGCTATTATGATGAGTCAGACCCTCTTAAGATGCATCATTATTATACCTATCTGTACAATAAAGCGGTGTTTGATCTTCTAGAAGAAGAACGGGGCAAGAATGAAGCGGTTCTTTTTGCCCGTTCAGCAACAGTAGGCTCTCAGAAATTCCCGGTACATTGGGGTGGTGACTGCTCAGCGACTTATCCTTCTATGGCGGAATCCTTAAGAGGCGGCCTATCCCTTGCCTTAGCAGGATTTGGATATTGGAGTCATGATATAAGTGGATTTGAGCAAACAGCAACGGCGGATGTCTACAAACGGTGGTGTGCCTTTGGTATGTTAAGTACCCATAGCCGTCTCCACGGCTCCTCATCCTATCGTGTACCATGGATGTTCGATGATGAAGCAACGGATGTCTTACGAGAATTCACGCAGTTGAAATGTCAGCTGATGCCTTACCTCTACGCTCAAGCCGTTATAGCACATGAAACGGGCATACCTATGATGCGACCGCTCTTTTTGGATTACCCTGCGGATAAAGGATGTGAGCCGGTGGACAAACAATATATGTTAGGTGATCGTCTCATGGTTGCACCGGTATTCAAGTCAAGTGGTGATGTAGACTATTATCTGCCGGAAGGTCAATGGGTAGGGTTACTGGATAGAAAGGCGTATGAAGGCGGTAGATGGCTATCAGAAAATCATGACTATCATTCCCTTCCTCTGATGGTTCCCTATAATCGAATCTTGCCTATGGGACAGGAATCAACAAAACCGGACTATGATTACACGGAAGGCTTAACCTTGTATTTGACACCCTTTGAGGACGGTCAGCACAATGAGGTTACAATTGTCAACATAGACGGCACCGTTGCAGGAAGGATTCAAGCCCATTGCACCGGTGATACGTTAGAGCTTATCATATCCGGTGACATTGGAGAGATTGGGTGGGAATGGTTGCTACGTGATTATGATGGCCCCGAGGTTATAATAAGAAAAGATAAGAAATAAATGAGGATAGATGGAAAAAAATAAGGAAAAGATGAGAAATAAATAAAAAAATACGACATGCCAAAAAGAGCGGAATCTCAAGGGATTCCGCTCTTTTATCTATATTCATTATACCACAAAATTGCAAATTTTTCTAGTCTTGTAATGCTTTGTAGGCAGGCGTACAATAAGATTCCAATGGTGACGGCGATGGAGGTTTTGTGATGGAGAAAGAAGTATATCAATGGTTAACCACGTCAACACAGATGCAGGAAGGGAGTTATCAATTATTAAGGGGGAGTAATGCAGCATCCATGCATTATGGATTGACCTTATCAGAAGACGAGATTTATGCTCTAGTAGAAGCCAAAAACGACAGCTTGAAGAAATACAGACGTGTAGAATTAGGGAAGGGAATACTAGATAAACTGGTATTTGCTTTTTGTGATTCCCAATATTTAGAAGCCGCTACTTATGCGACTGTTTTAATGGAACTTCAGGATATTTTCTATGCATTCAAGAATGAGACAATGGATGAATTGAGTGATGAAGAACTGATCACCTTTATGGTTGAACAATTCAACGGCGTTTGTTACGGCGATGTGAGCTATCTAAGGGATACATGCCTAGAGCGATATAGTCGAAGTGTGAAAGGTGGTTATAAGGGCTTCAAAGTCAGCCAAGGACATAACGAATATGACCAAGTGGATGAAGAACAACGTTGGGATGCCCAGTTATATATGGACATGCTCAAAGAACTTTTCTGGTAGGAGGTGGGGCAATGCGAGTTGAAGCGATTATGCCGTTGGTACAACGGTTATCTGAAAAGTATACATTCAATGAAAGTAGTTCAATCACTTATGAAACCCTGGAGATGCTCATGCGAAGTGTGGCGTACACGATTCAGATAGGAAGTCGGGGAAATCATACTCAAAATGTAAATTTATCAGATAAAGGTGCCATTGAAGGAATCAAAGGCGTATCCCTTGAGGTTATCTATGAAGAAGGCGTTCATATCATACAAGAGATGACAAAAACCAGTATGTCCATGTATCAGCAGATCATGAGCTCCTTTGAAGATTATGGTGTATACAATTATAGAGAGACCCTTGTAACAGGCATGGAAGCGTTTTTTAAGACCTATGATTGGACCTATAAGCCCTATGACCATGTCCTTACCCTTGATTATCCTCTGCTATATAAGGGCGATTTAGGCGAGGGAATTCTATGTATTAAGACCTATATTGAAGAGATTTTTTATGAACAGTGCTGCTTGCAACTCTTTGATAAGGCACATATTATCCACTTTTTGGAGTGTATCCAAGGGGATTATGAACAGGATTTTATGGAAAACATATGGGAAAGAGTGTTGATGAGCGTCTTATGTCTACAATTGCTGAACTATGAATTAGAAGCCATTATAGATAGACCGCTTATCCTACAGCAAGAGGAAGGGATACAACTCATCCGTTATTATGGGGACATATCCTATGAGGCACTTGATGAGAAGGTTAGAAGCTTCATCGATAAATGGGAAGAACGACTAGGTCTATCCCCAGGACATTGGGATAGTAGGAACTATACCTATTCCATTTTGCAAGGGATTCAACAAGGCAATATCGTGCATCAAGTGAACGGCTTGAATATTCAAAAATAGTGGTGTAAATAGATAGCAGGATAAAAAACTTAGGATAAACTATTGAGGTGGAAGAAGATTGACCTATGTATAAAGGAGGTTCATATGAAGCTATTAAAGAATGAATTTGTTATAGCAGGAATTTTCATAGTCGTAATAGGGATCGGATTTATTATTGCATTCAACCCTTCGTCAAATGATATGGTGAATAGTCGTGTGTTTGAAGAAATGGAGCCGGAGGCTTATGCCACGTAGGCGGAGCAAGGTCTATTGCAAGCGATAGATAAGAAAGTCGACTATGATTAAGGAAGTATTCTTATAGAAGATGTCTATTATGATAAAAAGAATATCGTCATGAGGATCATAATAAACGATGATGATGTCAATAGAGGTTTAGAACCTTATATAATGTATGAGGGAAGAACACTGAATGCAGCAGGGGGGCGCAAGAAAGGGGAGCTGAAGGATAAATATGTCTTACATGCCATATTAAATGAACCGTTACCGACAGATACAGAAGTGACATTAGCATTACAAACATTAGGGAGTACCTTCGATATTCTGGTAGAGATAAGCCGAGCAAAAACAGATGCTTACACGACCTCCTACCAAGTAGTGAGTATAAATAACGACCCAGCGGTTGAGAATAAGGAGATGGGAATGTCGAAGCTGTATTTAATCGTAATAGGGTAAGCCAAGAGTTGATTGAGATGACATCTTCACTTGATATCGAGATTTATGCAGAAGATATTGAGCAGCAAAGTATGGAGAATTTTAGAATGGAATTAAAGGAGGTTTCATAGATTGTATGAAATGTCCTTTAAGAAAACAATGAAGATGATAAAAGGTAACGTTAATTACCTCATATCAAACGTTTATGACATATTTAGGTTGTAGACGTTTTTTTGTGTTAGAATATTCATGATTAGATGGTGCGCTTGAAGGTATTGATATGGTTGGAAGTTCAAGTGCTACAATAAAAAATCCAATTAGTGGAACGGGAGGAAATCCCGTTCTCTTATAAAAAGTTTGTGGTATTAAATGATAAAAGTTAATTTGTTGTAATTGAGTTCAATCAATATATGAAAAGAGGCGATTAGATGAAAAAATATGCAAGCAAGATGGTTATTACAGCAACTGTAATTCTCGGATGTATAATGCTATCAGGATGTAATCCTAATATGGATGAGAAAAATGAGATATCGAATGATGAAGGAAATCAGATTAATGAAGAGGTAAAAGAACCGGAGGAGACGGAAAAAGATATAAACGAAGAAATACAAATGGACGACTCAGAAGATGATGCAGTAGAAGAGCCGGAAGAAGTAGTCGAAATGCCCTCAGTCAATGGGGTTACAATAGGTATTAAAGAGGATGATCTTTTGGCTAAAATGGAAGATGAATATGAGGTGATAGATGAAAAGAACCATAAGTTTATACACTACTATTCATCAGAACAAGATAATAATGATATTCAAGCTTCAATAGCAGATTCAGGATTAGATTTTTTCATAAATATAAACACAAATACAGTGTCGGGATTTCGAATCATGTCTAAAGAATATGATTTTTCAGAAGGAATCTCAGTTGGAGATAATGAAGTTGATGCAACAAATGTTCTGATGGAAAAATATCCAGAGTATCATTTTGAATATTTTATTTTAAATGAAAATTTCAAACTGTTTGAAATAAATGATGATTATGTTATAGGAATATTTATTGATGAAAGGACCTCATTAGTTCAAATAATATATGTTGTTAATAAGGAGCATTTTTCATCATAGTATTATTAAGCCTAATTCATTTGTGATACTTTGTTATATAGATAACTCGAATACGGATCCTCAAGGGAATTGTATATTGGTATTTCCGGCATCTGATGTAGAAAAGGCAACGTTTATTACCTCATATCAAACGTTTACGACATATTTGTGTTGTAGACGTTTTTTTGTGTTAGAATTTTTTATGATGGGATTTTATTGGGTAAAGCTATAAGGGAGGTACATATGGATACAATACTTATATTGGATGAGAATCGTGTTAACAACGAATAAAGCATAATTGCAATGAGAGGAGATAGCTATAATGAAAAGTAAGATGATTATAATCCTATTGGTCTGTTTAGTATTGACGTCATGTCAGAATGACCATGGGTTTGATGAACTGAGTGTCGATGATGAAAGCATTAAACAGGAATTAGATAAGAATCCCTTTGAAGAGGCGAAGAGCGAAACAGAAGTATTAGGGCGATTGAGCCATGGGTTAAAAACGAAACTCAAAGAAGATGAATATATTGAATACAATGGTGAAGAAGTAGAAATTCCTTATCATATAGAATTAGAGGGAAAGGCACGTAATGTCGGATTCTTAATATACTTATCAGGAGAACCTCAACCCTATAAATTAAAGGAAGAATCAGATTATAAGTATATGCATTCTATAAATATGCCCGATAATAATAAGGATATAACGATACAATTTGAACCGATTACTGGTAAAGTGGGGGAAGTTCTTGAATTAAGGATTGTCAGCATATATAATCCGGATTTTATGCCGGATATGATAAATACTTCATCATTTGGGTTTTACCATAACCTTTTATCAAATCTTAGGGATAAGTTTAAAATAAATGTAGACACAACGCTTAAGTCAGCGGACTTAAGTCCCTATAGCGATGAGGTTATGATAGGTATTGAAGAACACACTGAGAGTATACCAAGTGACTTTGAGGAGACAATACAGCAAGATAATCCAGGTTTCAAATTAGAAGATTTGAATGAATGGGTGTATTCCCACATTCGATATAATGGGGAAAAAGTTTATAGTAATTTAAACATAGAGGATGATGAAGTTGTGGATATAAGCTACTCCATTTATGGGGTACCTGAGGCTGAGTATATTACAACGTTCTATTTAAATCATAAACCGATTTCTTCCAGAGAATATAAATTGGAGAAAGGAAGAATTAAGACAATAGACCTCCAGTTAGATGTGGAACAAATGGATGTATTGAGTACGTTTTATGTTATATCCGTTCCTAAATATGAAAGAAAATATGATACTGAACTAGTCACATTAGATAATACACCTTCAATTTTATTCTATAAAGGAATAGATGAGACGCCTATGAATGCTACCTCAGAAGCAGTCGATGCTAGTACCGGTTATTGGATACCTCAAGAAGGGAATGTAAAGAATGTATTCATTGGACAAGAGGATGATCTATTGCTTCAATCGGATAATGATACACTAATATTGGTAGATTCGGTTAGTAAAGAGAGGATAAAAGAAGTTGCTATAGAGGGCACACAAGGAAGAGAGACGTATAGAGCATTAAAAAATGGGTATGTGAGACATATTTTTTTCAATGGAGAGGAGGGGCTTGAATATAACTGTGAATTCTATAATTCAGAGTTGGAACTGGAGAATCAATTATCTATAAGTGCATTGGTAGAGGGAGAAAGGATTCTTGGATTAGATAAGGTAGGGGTATCTAGTGACGGTAAATACGTGGCAATAGCGACCGAGAAGGGAGTCTATATCCATAATGTTATTGAGAATAAAAGTGACATGATTCTAGACCTGTCTAAGAAGAATTTGGAAAAAAATCTAGGTATTACCTCAATATCAAGCTTGGCGTTTGATGATGATGATAATAGAATTGCATTTACGGCTAATTCATATAATTTACCGATAGAAGAAGGTAAGAATGCATATAGTACCTATGGTTTAATGGATAGGGAAGGTCATCTCCTCGGCAATAGGGTCATGGATGCATCATCGGATTATAACATTGATATGTATCCATATGGCGACAAAGTATTGTATACACAAGAAGGAGAGTCTAGAGACGTATGGCTTTTAGATACAACGAACGACAAGATTGAAGATTATAGTGATAACTTAGTTGGAACTGGCGATTCTTTTTTTGTATCTGATCAAGGTGGTTATTATATAACGACACAAAATGTGGACAATGTACAAAGCATTCGAATCTACGAAACGGCATCAGGCCAGCTAATAAAAGAAGAGACACTAGAATTGGATGAGATGCTTAAGTATAAAGTGTTGCTATCGGATACGACCAAACAGGGTTTTCTTGTAGTAAGAGATTCGAATAGTCGTGTAATGGTGAAGGAATTTGACCTAAACTAAATGAGGAGTATTGCTGACGAGATAAGGGAGGAGGGTGTGGTATTAACTTAGTGCAATATCACACCGGGATATAATGGAATTAAAATTATCAGGTATATCAAAACAATACAATCACCACAAGGTTTTGACAAATTTCAATGCGACCTTTGAAAAAGGAATATATGGTATTTTGGGAGAAAACGGAGCCGGAAAAACAACCTTAATTAATATTATTGTAGGTATATTAAAAAGAGATGCAGGAACCATATATATGGATGGTAAAGATGTTCGAATACTAGGTAATGAGTATTTGTCAATGATTGGGTATTTACCTCAGTATCCCAATTTCTACAAGGATTTTCGAGTCGATGACTTTATGAACTATATGTGTGCAGTTAAAGGGATTTCTAGAAACCAAATGAAGAATAGAATTGACGAATTAATGGAAATGGTCAATTTGACGGATTGCAGAAGGAAAAAGATTGGCGCTTTATCCGGTGGCATGAGGCAACGATTAGGTGTGGCGCAAGCCATGATTAATAATCCGAAAATATTGATTCTAGATGAGCCGACTGCCGGCTTGGATCCTCAAGAGCGTATACGATTTAGAAATCTTATAACAAAGTTCAGTGAAGAGCGCATTGTACTCTTAGCCACTCACATTGTGTCGGATGTTGAATTCATTGCCAATAAGGTACTCATCGTGAAGAATGGTGAGCTTATTAAGAATGATACACCTCAATCATTGATGGAAGAAATTCAAGCATATACATGGCAAATGACAATTGATTCCATTGAAGAACTAGAGAATTATCAAAACTATAAAATTAGTAATATACACAGAGAGGATGATGCCATCCTTGTACGGATGGTGACTGATGAACATAATCCAGTGAATGCAGAAAGCGTGAAACCGACACTAGAAGAAGTTTTTTTATATTACTGTGATAAGGGTGCTATATGAGACGATTGATTCGATATGAATTCAAAAAACTAATCATAAAAAAAAGTTTGTTTGTTATCCTCATCGTATTCAGTATTTTGAATATAATGGTGATAAAAAATGTGGTAGAGCAGAACAGTAGATTTTCATATGAGATAGATGGCTTAGAGTCTTTGTATGATACTATGTTTTCCGAATATGGAGGGACAATCACGCTTCAAAAAGTAGAAGATATTTTGGCCCTATATGGACCTATGGCAGAAAAAATTGAAGACCTTACTGCAAGTACAAGAGAAGATGATGAAGATACGTTAACAGGAAATGTCTACATGGATGCAGGCTTTGTAAATCGAGCCTTTGTCGTACCGATGGAATATTTCTATACATATAATAATATGTCACAAAGTATTGTGCATGATGCAATCATCAACATGTCATTTTATCAAGAGCATGACAATCGATATGAATATCTTAGAAATCGATATATAGGAATTCTATTTAAAGGGCGTGAAATAGAACAATTTGCTAGTACAGAACGCTTTGACTATTATGTCTTCTATGATTTTTCGATAATTGTCTTGATATGTATCGCTGTCTATCTGACAGCAAGTATCTATGCCGTTGAACACGAAGGAGAGATGAGTCAACTATTAGGTGTGAGTAGGCGGGGGAGAAAGCATGTACAAATATCCAAAATACTGACCATACTATCGACGATGGTTATACTATCTTTGTTTTTTTTCATTGAAGATTATATTGGGTTTTCGCTATTTATCCGAGATTATGGAAACAGTGATATGCCAATCTACGCTTTACGAGCCTTTAGATATACGCCCCTAAGGGTAACGTTAGATCAATACGCTGTTATTATGATTGTGACCAAGACCTTAGGTGTTGTATGTATATCCCTGCTATTAATATGGGTGACGTCTTTTTTCAAGAATGCGTTAGTGCCTTTTATCTTAAATCTAATGATTTGTGTGGGTCTATTTGTAGTAGCTGATGTGTTCATGGGAACAAGTAATAATCTTATAACATGTCTTAACCCCACGGTGTTATTGTTTACTAGAGAAATATATTCAAGAACAGAATTTGTCAATATAATGGGCTATCCTGTGCTGACCTATATTGCAGCCATCGTTTTTAGTATAGGAATGAGCATTATATTAGTGGGAGCCATCCTTCATCGTTCAACAAGGAATTATCATATGATTAGGGCACCAAAAACAAACAAATAATTCGTCTATTTATGAACGTGTCAGTACACGAGCCATCCAATTAAAAAGAGAGGACGTCAGTAAACCCAATGTATATTCTTAGATATGAACTGAAAAAAATACTTTTTACTCAAAAGGCCATTGTGTATATGGGTATATTCTTTATCCTCTACACGGGGATATTAGTCATTACGGATTCTCCAGCCAATGAGAATGTAGAGTTATATAGGGATCAATACCATTACTATATGAATGAGTTGAAGGGCCCTATGGATGAAGAAAAGGAGAATTTTATAATCGAAGAAGCAAAAAAAATAGCGAATGCACAGGTGGATCTAACAAATCTATATGACGCGTATTATGATGGGAACATTGCTGAAGATACATTTAATGAAGAAGCAAATCACTTACGTGATATTTTGAAAAACAAAGATGGATTTGAGCAGATTTATAAACAGTATCTTTATGTTGTGGAGAAACCGGAGAATCGTTATTTTATGTATAAAAATGGTTGGAGTGGACTATTGGAAAACAAACCGTATGAAGGTTTATTTATTTTGGCACTTGTACTTATTATTACCAATATCTACTGCTATGAATATAGGAGTAATATGGATGACATTCTTATTACCACATCCAAAGGCGCCTATACCTATCGTTTTGCAAAATTTATGACAGGTTGTAGTCTAGTTACATTACTCTATATCATTATGTTGGGCATCAAGTGGCTTTATTATGATATAAAGTACGGTCTGCCATATGGAAGCTTTCCGTTACAAAGTATATCTATGTTTAAAGAAAGCACTAAAATCTTATCCATAGGCGACGTTTTTTTATATATTCATCTATTAAAGTTTTTAGGCGTTCTACTTTCTACTGTAATTATCATGACAATATCTGTATATTTTAGGAAGCAACTATTAACTGCCTTTATTTCATTAGGAGCGGTATTTCTTCCCTATTCTGTAGTAACTAAATTACATTTATATTTTTTTCAACCAATAGGTTTTATCATGGGGACAGGATATTTTGAAGGGAATCAGTATGCAACGGACGAGTATGGGAATCAGGTGGACTTAGTTTTCAAAGAGATAAGTGGCCATACCATATGGGCTATGGTAGGACTTGCAATATTGGCCATACTGATAATGTTTATCCTAATTGTTATAAAGAGTTCAAATAAATTAAGATTTCTTCTATTTGGTTTAATTTTTTTATTCGGTTGTGGTAATGGAGTGCCAGATGATGTATCCACTCCTATATATAATTCACGCTATACGGAGGTATCTGAAATAGCCACATACGAAGCTCATTACGATTATAGCAAGGGTGGAATTGTATACTTAGATAAGGAGTCTGAGGAAGAAGTTCTATTAACCCGAGAAGTGCTTGATATAAATACCGTTTATGAACGTTACGTTTATGGAACAGAGGATTATCTATACTACGCTAAGAAAAAAGTAGAGTATTCGCCATTTATAATGGAGAATACAAGAATGAGGGAAGGAAGTAATCGATACAGTTACGTCATAGTAAAAGTAGATACACATACATTTAGAGAAAAAGTAATCTTTGAAAAAAAATTTAATATACAAAGAAACAGTATCTTTAGGAATGAGCATAATGAATGGAGTTTCCTTAGTGGAGTCAGTGGAATATTCTTGGACAAGGATTATATCTATGTCATTAGTGCACAAGGCGTTAAGCAAATTAGTCGCCGGACGTCAGTGGTTACAACGTTGAGCGAAATAAATGACAACAATAATATTGCCTTTGATGGAAACTATATCTACTATGTGGGTGATATGTATATATTAAACCGCTATAATATTCAAGAGGGAATTTATGAAAGTGTGGACGAGGTTATAACAGATCGGTTTCAATTGCATGAAGACTTCATCGAATTTGAAAACAAGCGAGATGAGAATAAATTGTATACATATAATACGGTTAGTGGCGAAATAAAAAAAATAAATGAAGGACTATAAGCACCATATAGTCACCAAAAACTACCATTTAGTCACATATCCTTGAGGAATTACCAATGAGGTGTATAGTAGAAAAAAAGGAAGTGAGCCATCTATGTCAAATAAAATTAATATCAAATTGCTTAAAAGCATTCGTATTGTAATTGGAATTATTTGTTTCACTATATTAGGATGGGTATATTCTATGGGAATTGTAACCCCTCAATTTGAAGCCCCCTTTGACTATCTATATAGAGGTCTTGGTGGTGGAATGGTATATCCATTGTTTTTTATCTTTATACCGATGTATATAAAAAGTGTATTTCCAAATTCTCGATATTTAGGAAACATAGTAGCAACGATTGTATCAATATTTACGGTGATATTGTTGTTTGCTACTTACCCTTATGCATAAAGAAAAGGGCATCTATTTAAGAAATATAGAGTTGCTTATTTTGATAGAGTTATTTTACTTGTCTTTTAATAAAGGCTATTTTAACTAACGTACGATACACATTGGAGGATATATGAAGAAGATAATGTTCGTCGTAGCGGTTCTTATTATAGGGATTGCAGCCATTGTAATGACCCGTCAGGATAGCATTGAAGAAACAATTCAACAGGTAAGTCAATATAAGATTGAGATATTAGCTATAGAAAAGAAGGACAATGAGTATTGTGTTGTATATCGGCATGAAGATTTAGATGATTTGTCTTTTGCCATTTTAGACCGGACTATATTAGGATATAGTATAAGCTATACAGGAACGATGGGAGAAGTTTCAATAACGAGTGAAAGGCAAGATATCTCCCATATGGATATTCCGTTGGTTAGAGATCTGAAGAATTCTTATATTATTGGAACGATTAGTAATGAAGACATTACGGATATAAGGGTATTCGATTCAAATGGACAAGATATAAAGGCAAAAATCATCGATTCTAAGATTGGAAGGATATATGTTGCAACGACAACGCCATTAGCGGGTGATGAGGACTTAATAATCAAAGGATATTCGGATAATGGAACAGAAGTAAGTGAAGTTTCAACATAAAGATACGCTATCCTTTATTGAGAATGTGTCTCTCACGATAGATGTTAAATAGGTAGAAATGATAAGTGAAAAATCCAAGCTTGACACGCAAAGGATGAAAGTAACGATGTTCTGAATAGGTGCGGAGAAACTCGTAGTAGTGATGAAGTTGCTGTAATGGAAATGGAGCGAAGGAGTTTCGTTATCTACACTTTCGAAATATCACAACCAGAAATGGGAAGAAGCGTCTATTGGGAATACCAACCATAGATGATAGAGTTGCTCAGATGATTATCAAAAACAGGATTGAACCAGTATTAGAACCGATATTTTATAACGACTCGTATGGATACAGACCCAACAAGTCAGCTATTGATGCGATAGGAACAACACGTGAAAGATGCTGGAAGATGCCAGGGGTATTGGAGTTTGATATTGTCGGGATGTTTGACAACATCAATCATGGGATGCTCATGAAAGCATTAAAGAAGCATGTTAGCGAAAAGTGGATACTGCTTTATACTGAAAGAAGTCTAAAAGCACCAATGAGCATGTCAAATGGAGATGTCATAGAACGTACCAAAGGAACCCCACAAGGGGGCGTCGGTAGTCCAATCTGGTCCAATCTGTTTATGCACTACTGTTTCGACAGTTGGATGAGTGTAAACTTCTCGAGAAATCCTTGGGTCAGATATGCGGATGATGGGCTGGTGCATTGTGTAAGCAAGAAGCAAGCCAAGGCATTAGGTCTAAAATCAAGCATATCATTAAGCAAAACGCTACAGCGAGTATCGAGCATTTAGCGTCGTTAATAAATCCTATTGTAAGAGGTTGGTTAGATTATTTTCGTGTATTCTTTAAAAGTCAGGCAGACAAAGAAGTTAACTATATAAACTTTGCTCTAGTCGATTGGATTAAAAGAAAATTCAAAAGTGTTCAGAAGAGTCGTAGGAAAGCATGGGGTAAACTGGTGAACTGGTCGAAGTACAATAAAGAATTATTTTATCATTGGCAATTAGGTATTATACCAACGTCTGGATAACAAGAGCCGTATGAAGCGAGAGTTTCACGTACGGTTCTGAGAGAAGCTTGGGGTGAAATTCCCCTTGCTTACTCGACAGCTTAAATCAGCAAACAAAGCCTGAATATATGAGGCTTGTTGGGCAATCCAATACTGTAGTTGACTTTTAATCATGTTTGTGCCGTTTTTGACGGCGGTTTCAATCTGCTCTACAAACAGGTCCATAAGGCTTTGAAGAGCATTTACATAGTCCATATCCTGAATATCTTCGCAATATCTGAAGAAAAGTTCACCAAAGGTTTTTGTATCTTTTTTTTCTCGGCGGAGCCATTCAAGTATGATGTACCTGCAGAATACAATGGTTGTATGGCTAATCATCATATCATAACTTCGGCCCAGAAACTCACTGCCAAGTTTCATGAAAGATTTGGCAGATTTGAAGAAACATTCTATTGACCATCGATTACCATAGATACGGATGATTTCCCTGTCAGAAATGGTCAGATCAGTGCTAAGTTCAGCAAGCCATACGCCTTTATCGATATCATCGTTGATTTCCTGGTATCTGTTATCTTTTTTAGAAGAAGAAAGCAGTGTAAAACCAGTTGGAACAAAACTATAGCCGTCAGACCAACCTAGAGTGAGCATGGTAAAACCTCTTTGGTATCTTCTGCCGGCATGATCAAAAATCTTTGCCAGTAGCTCAACTGATTTACTTCGATTTCTAGGAACAACTGAGTCATCTAGAATCAGTACATTAATCCGTTCTGGTCTCGTAAGGCGGTTGAAAGCAACAATAACCTTTGTCGCAAGTAATAACAGGAATCTCTTCCAGTTGTACGTAGAAACATTAAGGAACCTGTAATATGTGTTTTTAGAAACAGCTTCACCGGAACGATTTGAATCTATGAACTTCAATTATTACAGAAAATAGGGGGGGGCATTTTTTTTATTACAAAATAGTGGTGAAATCCTGGAAAATAAAGGTTTTGAAAATGAAATAGTAGTGTCAAACTTGACACTACCCTAAAAGGCATAGGAGATTTTTAATGAAAAAAAATATTTTGTTTGGATTATTTGTAGCAGTATTAATTCTGTCATTTGTGATACTGTGGACATCAAAAGAAGAATATTATGGAACAGTCATCTTATTACGAGAAGTAGATAAAACAGATGAGGCAGCGGTTAGGTCACATGAAATAACACAGAATATTATTACACTAGAGTCAGGAGAAAATAGAGAATTAGCGAGTGCACTTTATAACTTAATGCCATATAGTATCGATAAAGAATTTTTAGGTTGTTATTATAATGAGAAGGCAGATAATTATTCAGTTTATATAATGGAATATAGCCAAAATAGTGTAAATAAGAAAAAAGAGATATTGCAATCAAAAGAAAAAATATATAATCCTGTTATCTATAATAATTATTTGTTTTATAGAATAGAAGAACGGAGCAATGGGATTATTATGAAGTATGACATGGATACAGGGACAGAAACTAAATTAAGTCTTCATATTTCAAGTGAGTTTGGAATCTTGGATGGAAAATTAATATACAATGAAATGGATAATTATACGGCAAGCATTTTTACATATGATATTGAATCTGAAAATATAGAACGTTTCAAAGAAGATGCACTATATTCGGGGATTGATGTGGATAGGGGTAAAATAATATCCTACACGACAAACAAGATTTATATCTCAGATATAAAGTCAAATGATGAGAAGATAATAACGCTTAATAGTAATATACTCATCGATCAAAGCATTGTAAATTTAGACGAAAATGTTCTCATCGTATCGTGTATATATAACGATGCAACACACGATACCAAAATATATAATTTGGATAACATGAAGAGTAAAATTTTGATAAATAAGAAAAAGAGAATATACGTAAAATCCATGGTGTATCTAAGGTAGAAAAGTTCTTGTTGTATAGGTAATTAGATATAAATTGGAGGTGTATAGGATGAAGAAAATCAAATATATTTTTTTGAAGATTCCAGAAAGGTTGAAGAAAAAAATACTTGGAACATAAATGAAAGTAGTGCTATGTTGTGTTTTGGATACACTATAAATAATGAAAAAATAGAAGTCGATAATGATAATATTAAGATTGTAGTTGTATACTAACTTATTAGGGGAGTCTTTCAAGAATTTTGGGTTTTTAGCTATGTGCATCCACTCCTTTAATATTATTATATATTTTATAGCTAAAAGAGAACGTTTATTACCTAATATTGAACGTTTATGACATATTTGTGTTATAGACGTTTTTTTGTGTTAGAATTTAAAGTATTAGGATGAGATAAAAAACAAGAGCTATAAGGGAGATTAATGATGTATAATATACTTTTTGTTGATGAAGATAGAAAGAATCGTAAAAAGGTTGTTCAGATAGCATGTAGTATTTTTCCGGACTTGGAATGTAACGAAACAAAATCAGTGGAGGAAGCCTACACATATATTCAAACCTATGATGTGAAAGCCATCGTCATGGATATTCAGGGGAAACATTATGATGGACTTGCCTTTGCCAAAAAGGTAAGAGAACTAGAAGCATATTATCTGGTGCCAATTATTATAATAACAAAGAATCAACGACTTAAGCTCATGGCGTATGAGGATATCCAGTGCTATAGCTATATAGAAAAACCGGTAGATCTAGAAGAAGTCAGGGATGTGTTTGAACGGTTATTTATTGGTTATCAGAATCTTCTAGGTGAGGAAAAAGAGGAGAGTTTGTCTATATCTGCTGAGGGAAGGACAATGAATATTCCCCTTAGCCAAATTCTTTATACAGAATACCATAATCGGAAGATAACAATAGTAACAGAGAATAGAGATGCTGAATGCAGCCATATATCCATGAAAAAAATGGAAAGTCTGCTGAATGCATCCTTTCTTCGCGTGCATCAAAGTTTTATCGTGAATAAGGAGCATATAGGGCGCATTGATTATACGTCCGCATCAATATGGTTGAAAAATGAGAAAAGACGGATACCCATTGGGCGAACATATCAAAAAGCAGTAAGAGAAGAGCTGAAATTGGAAACCATTGCCATTTAGTCACCAAAAACGACCATTTAGTCACATATCCTTGAGGCGTTTGTGTGGATGTGTATAATTGGGGTTATATCGATAGTGACGAATGCTGGAATCATTTGGTTATATTAGCAATGAGTTTCAGGAAGGTGATGTATGATTAAATTAGGATTAAAGAAGTGGCCTATTATTGTTATAGCTATTTTATTATGCGTAATACTTGTTATTTTTTTCTCGTGGTCTTCTAATATTGAGTATGTGCAAAATAGAAAGGTTGAGGAAGAGCCCTTTAATGAGGTCATAGAGAGTTTAGAAACCCCGGGCATTTATGTATACAAATCATCGATTAATGAAGATACTATGTTAGTTACATACAGTCATGATTTGAACCGTTATACCTACCCATCTATCGAGTACCAAGAAGTTGAAGGTAAAGGAAGTATTCATATAACCAATGAATTAGCGAATGATGATAGTAACGTGAAAAACAAGATTGTAGCACTAATTCATGTTAACCATATCCCGAAGGATATTAAGGTTAGCGTTGATCATGAAGAAGTTGAATATAATTTAAGAGAAATATCGATTGACTTAAGTCAAATTAGTGAATGAATATTTTGATAAGAGGTATAAGTGATTAAAATGTTTGTCCTTTAGTATCGGAGGCTTTTGAGGCGTTTTCTATAAATTCATGCTTCCAATGTCTAATAAGGTTTTGGAGGTGTAAATTATGAATTCAATTTATAAAAAGTGGTTAACTGTTAATTTCATTTTATTTGGAATGCTTTGTTTGATTTTTATGCCAGATTACACGAATAACGAATTTCCCTTATTTACTGATTTTATAACATTATTTATTTTTATACCGAGTTTTTTTATATTCATTCCAAGTATAGTAGGGCAAATCTTACTGTTTCTTGTGGAAAACCAAAGAGAAAAGCGAGTGAATACTGTTTTTTCGTGTTTGTTCATGTTCACATGCTATATATTGTCATATGGAGCTTATGTAAATATTTTTCTGAATTTTAGTGGTATAAGGTACTTTTTTTTACCGATGACATTTTCAATATTTTTTTTACATGTCTTGCTATCTTATAGTTTGAAGTTTAGATGGAATTAATGTGAATAAATATTACAGTATTTCCACTGTTATTTTGTTACCAATATATTTTTCATATAGAAAAGAGAGGAAGGTGGAAGTATGAAGGATACTATTATTTTTGGTTTTATAGCAAGTGTATTCTTAATTGTAGTGTTGTTGATTCCCGTGTCATTGGTGAGTGCTCAGAAGTTAATTTCCTATATAAGACATTAATCGGAATAAGAAGACTTAATACGAATATAGATAACCTTAGTCCTATTATATGCTCAACAGAGGTTCGGGATATGGACAGAAATGAATTCAAAGAGCGGGTATTATCGAAAGTTAAATATAAACAAGTTTTAGATAGAATAAAATTACAGTATTAGTATAGCATGATTAGCCTGACAAATGGTTGAGAAGAGAGAATACGTGAGAAGTTCTGGGCAAAAGATTCCAGTGAAAATAGAAAAGAAGGTAGGTGAAATCAATGAAATTGAAAAGATGTATGATTTAAAGAACACAGATTTTGAACTAATTACTTATGAAGCATTGGATTCGGATTATTGGACTTTTATCTGGGAAAATAAAATTGAAAAGAATCTATACAATTAGTATAATTCTGTTGAAGTCGTTATAGATAGAAGTACTCTAGATATTATATACTTAAAGAAAAATGAATTAGAGGAAAATGCAACAGAACTGCTAAATACTAATAGTAATGAATTAAGTATTGATAGGGCTGAATTATGCTATACTGTACCAAATGATTTTTGGACAGAATCTCATGAGGAATACGAAGAGAATATTGCATATTTGGCTTTTGCTTGTTATACTCAAGATGATGATTATATAGTTTATGTGAATGCGTTAGATGGGGAAATATTAGGTGGATCTATGAGTTTATCAGTATCAGATGAGGCTGCGGGATGCTTTGGTCAATCGAATAATAATTATTTATCCGGTGAAACTACTACAAAACTTGCTGCAGAAGGCATGGAGGAATTGGGATATGATGTTACAACATATATATCAGATACAAGTACATTAGAAACAAAAGTACAGGATTTCATAGATAATGATGATTCATATGGTTTTTATGTCCGTGCTCATGGTTCAAGTAACAGTACTGATCCATATTTAGCAACAAAAAAAGCAACTAGTTCAACAACAACAACACAATATGATATCTTTTATTCAAGTGATATTTCAGGTAATTGGCATTTTGTGTTTTTAGATGCTTGTTATACTGGACGAACAATTTGGGCAGAGAGTTTTAATATTACAAACTCTAAAAGTAATGTAGCATATTTGGGATGGAATGGAAAAGTATATACTAGTAAATCAGCACTTTTTGGAGATGCATTTTGGCCACTAGTTGGAACAATGAGTATTCGTAATGCAGCAGTAGCTGCTGCTGAGGTACCTGGATCTGGTACAACACCTATCAGATTTTATGGAGATTCAAGTTATGACGGTTCAGCATGGTAAGGAGATGAAAAGAAATTTGTTGAAATACTTCTACTTGGTATTGTCGTTAGTAATTATACTATGTTCATGTACCAATAATAATGAAAATAGTGAGGTTAAAACCGAGACTGCAAATGATGAACAAATGCTATCCGAATATGATAAATCTGAAATTGATGATAAATCTGAAGAAGTTTCAGATTTGTTAGAAGCAAACTATGAAAGTTTAAATACAGATAAAATCTCTATTTATGAAGTCTCTACTAGTTCTATTAGTGATAATATGGAATATAATCTTGATTTAGTAAATGAAATTAAAGAGGAAAGCTCTATTAAAAAACTACTGACTTTATGCAATAAAGAAAAGTGGGAGTCAGTACCTTTAGAAAAAGAGTATTCTGCGATTCCATATTATTATGTTAGCTTTAATAATGGAACAATGATATCCTTGCTTAGTGATGAAGCATATGGATATATAATGAACTATGAGTATAATAGTGAAACAAAAATCTTTAAATTAAAAAATGTTCAGGGTCCATATATAATGCCAAGTGAAATATTTGAAATTGTAATTAGTTATGTAAATAACGATATTAAATAGACGTTGTTTAGTTAATAAGAGTGAAAAAATGTTATACGAATATGTTATGAGTACAAGTTAGGTAAGCGGTAAACTGTTTCTGATTTCTGCGACTATCCCCTTTCTCTCTGTCACTCTGTCGCCAATCCATAGGATTCAAAACAATTTAATTGAACTTGATTATGATATTGACATTGAGTATTTAACACAAATGATAATGAGTACGGGATTTATTGTCGTCATTTTTGAATCTGGATTTTTTTGTTTCATCTACGTGCGAGACTAATTGTACCATTTAATACGATACTCTTCAGTGCGATCTATTTCGCGCGGTTTATAATATAAGGTACTTTTTTTTACTGATGATATTTTCAATATTTTTTTTACATGTCTTGCTATCTTATAGTCTGAAGTTCAAATGTAATTTCCTATATAAGACATTAAATGGTGTTGATAAGTACTATTGGGATAACTACCCAGCTAAAAAAGTGAGAAAATTAGAAGCTTATTATCTGGTGTCAATTATTATAATAACAAAGAACCAATGGCATAAGCTAAAGGATTATGAGGATATCCGGTGTTATCGTTATATGGAAAAAACCGGTAGATTCGGAATAAGAAGACTTAATACGAATATGGATAACTGAAAATATTTCCAAATAATATTTGATTTGAGGTGAAATAGAGTGACAAAAAAAGTAATAACATGGGCGTTATCTATAATGATTTGTCTATCAATTATTGGGAATGTGTATTTATATAATAAGTATGAAGTACTTAAATTAGCGGAAAAAAATGCATTTGATAATACTATTTCAAACTTGGAAAGTGATTTCCTTTCCTTAGATTATTTTTTTGAAAGGATACTAGAAAGTGATAAAACTGAAGATGAAAGGATGCTTGATCTGATAAAAAGCTTAGAATACAGTCGTATGATAAGTGTCAGATTAAATATATTCAATGAAAATCAATCGAGTATTAAGGATTCTTTTATCAGCCTAATGGATTACTATTATTACGCGTTTGACGGAATAATATATGATTATACGAATAATAGTATATCTACAGAAGAATTGTTAAACGAAGTACGCATTTGGAAAACGGATATGGATAACCTTAGTCCTATTATATGCTCAACCGAGATTCGGGATATGGACAGAAATGAATTCAAAGAGCGGGTATTACCGAAAGTTAAATATAAACAAGTTTTAGACAGAATAAAATTACAGTATTAGTATAGCAGGATTAGCCCGACAAATGGTTGAGAAAAGAAGGTAGGTAAAATCAATGAAACATAAGAAAGCGATAGCTATAATTATTTTTTTCTGTATCGTGTTTTTTATTATTGTGGCCCGGCCGATATCTTTTTACACAGCCTTCTTATTAGAGGGGTATAAAATGACCAATGTTGAGGTTATTGATTACCCGGAAGTGGTTGACGATAAGCATAAAGTATTACTGTGTATTGCTGAAGATAAACAGGGGAACTATAATAGTTTAATTATATCAAATACGGAGTCTTATCTTTGGAAGATTCAAGAGAGAGGAATTCCATCAAGTGAAACTCAAGACTATTCATATATAAATTGGTTCAAATGGGGCATAAAAGATGGTGAGATTATTGTAACGCCACATCTTACCGTTAATTATCTTTCAAATGATCCTATAGAAATCATAGAGAAAAATATACCGAGTGAATTTGATTATGATTTTACAGTAAAAGGTGAGTATGCAGTTTTAGATATATATTATGCGAATTATTCGTACATGAAACCATTTTTGGAATGGAGCGAGTCGGAGTTTCATCAATTTATAAGACAGTAAACGGTTTAATAATATAACGGAGTGGAAGACAACGTTTGTTCTTCGATTATGAAAATTTCAAACTCTTTGAAATAAATGATGATTATGTTATAGGAATATTTATTGATGAAAGGACCTCCTTAGTTCAAAACATTTATGTTGTTAATAAGGAGTATTTTTAATCATAACAGTATGGGATGATAAAAACGTGTAGCACATTTACTTGGAGTTTCTTAAACATCCAGAAAGGAAAAATCATATGCTTAGATTTTTTTTCACAGTTGTATACGTTGTTATTTTTTTCTATTTGTTGGATTTAGTTTTTAGAAACACCTTAAGTCCGGTCACGGATGTTTTGGCAGGGTTATGTTTGATAATCGCAATAATCATAAGCATTTTATTGGCAGACTATACCGTGAAAAAAATAAAAGAAAACAATTAGTAGAGAGGTGGATTATGACAGATACAAGGGAGCAAACAATAAGAAATGGAATCAAGCATAAAGTGTTTAGTAAAATTTTTGTTATCCTAATCATCGTCATAATTGGTGGGATTCTTGTAATGATGCGAGTAAACAGGTCTTCATCGGATGATAAACGAGTCTTTGAACAAATGGAGTCGGCAACATATGGGATGTTATCAGAGCAAGGCTTATTGCAGGTTGTAGATAAGGAAGTCGGTCTTGACGATTATGGAAGTATTCTCATTGAAGATGTTTATTATGATAAAACCATGATTGTTATGGGTATAAGAATAAATTATGTGGATGAATATAGAAAAAAGATACTTCCTTATGTGACGTATGAAGGCGAGGGTTTCGATACTTCAGGAGCTCGAGATATAGGAAAATTAACAGATAAATATCTTTTACACGTTGATCTCGATGAATCATTGCCAATAGAGGCAGAGGTGACGTTGGCACTTCGAACAATGGGAAGTGATATAGATGTGGATGTACCGTTAGAAATAAGTCGATCAAAAACAGACCCTTATGTGACGTCTTATCGTATGATGAGTAATCAAAAGAAGGCTTCTGAAGAGGGGAGTGAGGTGGGAATACTCTATGAAGGACCCTATGGGGTAACAGTGGAAATGTCGGATGAAATAACCGATGCCTATGATGCTTCTATAGGCGGTGTAATGATTAGAAATCAAACGGTAGTGGCATATAGCGCAGCGCAGCTATCAGTAAATGATGGTTATATTCGAGCTGTATTTACTCGCCGAGTGGCAGATAAAATGTTAGTGGCAGTGACAACACCCCTTGAGATAGAGTTTTATGAAGGCGGTATTGATCAGGCGTACATAGGAAAGATTCGTGTAGAATTGAAACAGTGAGAGTGTCGTTGCATAAAAGAACACATGGTGTAGATTATTCAACTAGATAGGGGCATAGGGTGGTACATAGGAAAGATAATATTATTTTTTGTATATTACGTTCTTTTGGGGTATAATAAGGCATTATAAATTAATAGATTGCATCATGAAGCAACCTAAGAGAACGGAGTGAGAGCATGGATTCGAGTATCAAACGACATTCCCCGGTGCGGGATTTTTTTAAGTATGTAGGACCGGGACTTTTAGTGACGGTTGGTTTTATTGACCCGGGGAACTGGGCTTCAAATGTGGCGGCAGGCTCTGACTATGGGTATAAGCTGCTTTGGATGGTAACCTTATCCACGTTGATGTTAATTTTACTACAACATAATGCAGCGCATTTAGGGATTGTTACAGGAGATTGTTTATCAGAAGCTGCAGCAAAACATCTTAAGGCACCACTGGCAAAAGGCATATTAGGAACGGCTATGCTTGCCGCTGTTTCCACTGCATTAGCAGAAATATTAGGTGGAGCTATTGCCCTTGAGATGCTTTTTCACATTCCGTTAAAAGTCGGAGCAGTGTTGGTGTTGGCACTCGTGGTCTTCATCCTGATGACCAATGCCTACCATAAATTAGAGAAAATTATCGTCGGTTTTGTATCGATTATAGGTATTTCATTTTTGATTGAATTAAAAATAGTGGATGTAGACTGGATACAAGCAGGTGCAGGGTTGGTGACACCGAGTTTTCCTAAAGGTTCCCTACCGATTATTATGAGTGTATTAGGGGCGGTGGTTATGCCGCATAATCTGTTTCTTCACTCAGAAGTCATTCAAAGTCGTCAATGGAATCTTGAAGATGAATCTGTGATTAAGCATCAACTAAAATATGAATTTATGGATACATTATTTTCCATGATTATCGGATGGGCCATTAATAGTTCTATGATTATCGTAGCAGCAGCAACCTTTTTTACCTATGGATTACATGTATCGGAGCTTGAACAAGCCCAAGCCATGTTGAGTCCACTCCTTGGACCGATGGCAGCAATTATTTTTGCTGTAGCCTTGTTGTTTGCAGGGATATCCTCTTCTATCACAGCGGGAATGGCCGGTGGAAGTATTTATGCGGGGATGTTCAAAGAACCCTACGATATTAAAGATTCCCATACAAAAGTGGGTGTGTTATTAACGTTGGTTATTGCAACGATTATTGTGTTTCTTATCAAAAACCCCTTTGATGGATTGATATACTCCCAAATCTTTCTAAGTATTCAATTACCGATTTCTATTTTCCTTCAGATTTATTTGACATCATCAAAGAAAGTGATGGGAAAACATGCTAATTCCAAGGGGACGAATATTTTGCTTTGGATTACAGGGTCTGTTGTGACTCTATTAAATATTATGTTATTGTACCAAACATTATTTATGTAAGAATGAGGTGTGAGAAGAATGTATGTATCAGAAATGCAACAGGGAAGACCCCGAAAGGAATCGGAGAGTCCGCTTAGTCGTCCGGATAAAGAGTGGAGAACCTATGACTTATTGGATGAATTAGAGATTCCATATGAGCGGATTGACCATGATAAAGCAATGACCATTGATGCGTGCGAGGTCATTGACGAACGATTAGGTGCGACCATCTGCAAGAATTTGTTTCTCTGTAACAGTAAGAAAGATCGTTATTATCTCCTGATGTTACCCGGAGATAAACGATTTCAGACAAAGGTGATATCGAAGCAGATTGGAGAGTCCCGATTATCCTTTGCCAAAGAGGATGCCATGGAACGGTTGTTGGATATTACCCCTGGTTCTGTAAGCATTATGGGACTCATGAATGATAAGGCGAAGGAAGTAACCTTGTTATTAGACCGAGACCTATTAGAGGCAGAACATATCGGATGTCATCCGTGTATTAATACGGCGTCTTTGCGGTTAAAGACAAAGGATATCTTAGAGCGGTTCTTACCCCATACGGGGCATGAACCTATTGTCGTGGATTGCTAAATGAAACCAACTATTATGAAAAAAATAATTATTTTTATAATACTTATAGTACTATTTTTGGCAGGCTGTAAGAAAAACATAGATTCAATAGAGTCGATTCAACCTAAAATTCTATCCATGGCAGACAGCGAGCTGCTATCGAACTATGTTAATCCACTGGAAATAAGTGTGCCTAATCTGGATTTTGAATCAACCCAAGAATTAACTTCCGAGGAGTTATACAGATTATTTAAGTATTTATCATAAGTGAGAATGATATAACAGCTCTATTGGACCAATATATGAAGGCGTGCAGTTTTGATATAACCCAATGTCAAGAGTATAACAGTGATACAGGAAAAATTGAAACGATGATGATTGACGGAGTCGCAGGCGAAAGATACTCGGAAGTAGTTAATCGAGAAATGGATGGAGATCAATTAGCCTTGACGATACAATTTTATACAGATCGTGATAAAAAAGAAAAAGATGAAATGAAGAGCTATATATTTGAATTTTATGTAGATGGATATTATATTCTACAGGACAAAAAAACAGATGTATGAAAAGAAATACATACATCTGTTAAATAGAATTAGCTTATGAACGTCTTTATAAGTCTTTCCGTCTGCTCAATGCCTCCTGAAAAAGTAGCACTGTAGTAGATATCATTTTGCTCCCAAACGTATTTTGTTTCATTCTTAAAAGGTATATCAAATAAAAAAGCATCAATGCCATTAATACTGACGGTTTTACTAAAAACTGACGTCTTAGTGTTAGAATTATAGAAATCTAAATAACCATTTCTCACAATACTGTCATACAAAGATGAAAGTTTTCCTTGTGTAATCTCTATTGTTTGTACAATATCTTTGTTTGATACGATACTGTAGTTTGTCTTTAGGAGTGGAGTTTTCTGATCCTCTTCAAAATAAACGTCATTACCAATACGAGCAGAATAAATAGTGTAATCATTAGAGATATGAAGAGGGAATTTGGTAGAGAATCCCAACAGTGCTTCAGCAGTGTTCAAGTCAGCCTGATCATAAATTGAAAAATAGTTGTTAAAAAATTCGGATGTATAGTCGACATTCCTAATGTTTTGTGGAGCGATCATGGAGGATAAGATCTTGTTCAGATCACTCTGGGACATGTTATCATAAACATTCGGGGTGCTATTCGGGCCGAGGCTATTTGAAGTATAATATTCTAAATTATACCATGTATTCTGGTCCTTCCAAATGAGATGTTTCGTAGTATTAAAGATAACAAAGTTATTCTTTACTTCCTCAGTCGTATGTACATTGATGGATGTTACATCTAAACCGTTAATAGTCATCTTTTCTGCATCATAGGTTGTGTTTTTTTGGGAGTTGATATTTTGCAAAAAATCTCCTTTTGAAATGGATAGGCTAAAATGGTGTTCTTCGTCACCAGATACCATCTTACCACCATCAGTAGTAGACCAAAAACATATTTCAAGCAAATCATTATTGTCAAGGTTGTTTCGAGAAAGGAAAACACTATATAACTCATAGTCTGGGGGAAGATAATCGGGGACTTTAAATGAAAAATCAGTAAAGTTCATTGCTTTTTCAAGGCTGTTAAAATTCATATTGTCGCTGTTACCTAGAGCATCCCAAATTAGATCATCCTTGGCGGCGGTATTTTGAAGGGTATCGGTCGGGAATTCAAAACCAGTTATATTCGTTAGAGTAGAAAATCCGAAAAGTAGGCATAACATAGCAACAACAGCAGGAATTTTCAAGGAACTTTTTTTGAAGTTTTTTATCATAATAATACGTCTCCTAATTTGTTTTTCAGATTTGCAATAGCTTAAAACATTCAATTGAAAGGATTTTATCGGGATCATTTTTGAATAATTCAACAAGGTCATGCCATAAGAAATCTTTTCGTCTTGTCCAAGTATTTCAAGGGCATAAGCATCGCAGGATACCTCACGATCCAAATTATACAGCTTCATGGCATACCAAAGAACAGGATTAAACCAGTTTATGGTGGTTACAGCAACAATCAGGACATTGAGTACGTTATCCCGTCTTTTTACATGGCCGATCTCATGCATTAATATATGGGTAAGCTGCTGTTTGTCAGCATGTTCAAATATCTTTCGCGGTAAATAAATAGTGGGAGTTATGATTCCTTTCATACAAGGGGAGGAAATATTGGATGAAATATAAAAACCAATAGTCCCGCTTTGCTTTTGTGTATAATTTTGTATAAAAATCGGTAATAGTGTATCCGGTATTCTTTCTGCATTCTTTAATCTTCTAGAAAATGAAAGTCCGGAGACTGTAAAAATAAATGTTAATAATAACATACCGACTAGCCAAATAAGAGCCAAAACTAATTCTATATCTGGATTCATTACAGACACTTCGTTGTGTGCACTCTGGCTGTTGCTGACTGACAGGCTTGGTTGATAAGGGACATTAGAGTTGCTGTTCAATTGCGTATTACCATTAGGGGCGTTTGAGTCTGATAAAGCAGTTTTAGGTTCATAATTGGTGGTTGTATCCAATAGGTTGCTGCTAATTTGTTGATGATCAAATAAATGAAAAACGTCAATTTGACTTTGTGCGACGAACGGTGCAGTAATCAGCTTAATGATTACAAAAAGCCACAGTAAAGACATCAGTTTAGGCGCAATTTTGTTTTTACAAACAGCCCGGAACGCAATAATAAGAATCGCTACGATACCGGCATTTAGTGAAGAAAACAATACCCAGTGAAATAGCGTCTTTAAAATATCCATAATAATTACCTCTTTTCCTTTTGGTTCTTCAGGATATTTTGAAGATTTTCAATTTCCTGATCGGAGAGTTTTTCGTTTTTCAAGTAATGGGAAAATAACAGATCAACTGCTCCGCCGTATACTCTACTTAGGAAAGATTCACTTTCCATACGGATGCATTCTTCTTCTGACACCAATGAATGATACAGATAATTCCTGCCTGATTTTTCAAATCCGATAACTTGCTTGTTTAGCATCCTGTTTAAAAAGGATTTTACTGTTTTCGCAGTCCAATCTTTTTTGTCCGATAGACTGTCGATGATTTCACTCGATGTAACCGGTGCTTTTTCCCATATAATTTTCATGATTTCCCATTCTGCTTCTGAAATTTTAGGTATGTCTTTCATGATGAATCTCCTCCTAATTTATGAATTGCAATAGTAGCTATAATTTATTAGATATGTTATTGTGTGATTGTGATGCAGATTTTATCTTGCTGTTAAGATTACATTTGTGGTCCACACATATAGATTACACTTGTAATCTTTTAAAGTCAATAAAAATCTGAGAATTTATCCTGAATTATTCATCTTTTTTTATCTTAAACCTTCATTTTCACGTCGTGACCGATAGTTCAAGAAATCATAGTTTGATGTGTTTACAATCTGCTTTATCCTTATTATCGCCTATGATAAAATAATTTATATAAAGGATATAAATGACGTAGATACATTCGTAACAATATATTATATGAAAGTTCAACGATATGTTTTTGTCGGGCTAATCATTATATATAACGAACAAAGTATACATGAAAAGAGGAGGTACATCATGCAAAAGGATTATATAGAACGTACCTATGCCGGATGGTTGGGTAAAATCATCGGGATTCGATTAGGATCGCCAATTGAAGGTTGGCCATACGCACAGATTAAGAAAACCTACGGAACCATCACGGATTATCTAGTGGATTATGAGGATTATGCAGCAGATGATGATAGTAACGGGCCTTTATTCTTTGTACGAGCGTTACTGGATTATGGAACGGATTTGAATACGTTAACACCGGAGATGATGGGAAAAACCTGGTTGAATTATGCGGCTGAAAACCACGGATTTTACTGGTGGGGGGGCTATGGCATCTCCACAGAACATACGGCCTATATGAATATGAAGCATGGTATAAAGGCGCCTAAGTCCGGTTCTATTGAACAGAATGGTCGAGCCTGTGCGGAGCAAATCGGAGGTCAGATTTTCTCCGATTGCTGGGGCTTTGTTGCGCCGAATCAACCCAAGTTAGCTGCTGATTATGCAGGGATGATGTCCAGCGTCTCCCATGACGGGGATGGAATTAACGGAGGTCGCTTTGTTGCCGCTGGCATTAGCACAGCCTATCATGCCAAAAGCGTTGAAGAGATATTAGAAGGCGGATTATCCGTCATTCCTGCAACGAGTGGTTATGCCCGTATTGTACGGGATATCATGCGTTTTCATAAAGAGGATACGGAGAAGAACTGGGAACACTGTTATCACTATATTGCCGAGCATTACGGCTATGATAAATTTCCCGGAATCTGCCATATCCTCCCGAATGCAGCGGTGATGATTCTATCCATGCTCTATGGAGAAGGTGACTTTACAAAAACCCAATGTATATGCAATATGTGTGGATGGGATACAGATTGTAATGCAGGGAATGTAGGTGCTATTATCGGAACCTATGTGGGGATTGAAGGAATTGAAGACCGTTGGATTCAGCCTATTGGAGATCGGATTATTGCCTCTAGTGTGATTGGTTCTATGAATCAGACAACCATTGCAAAGACAACGCAGATTTTTTGTGCATTAGGCTATGAAATTGCAGGGGAAGAACCGGAGGATAAGTGGCCAAAACGTTTTCAAAAGCGGGGCGTGCAATTGGATTTTGACTTGCCCAAATCAACCCAAGGTATTCGACTGGATTATGATAAGGCGCTACAAGGTGTCTGGATGGATAATATGCAAGATGTATTGGAAAAAGGTCGAGGAAGCTTAGTGGTTGGCTTTACACCGATTGCTCATGACTATAGCTTGCGGCTTTATTATCGTACCTATTATCAACCGAAAGACCTTCATGATTCCCGATATGACCCGGCGTTTTCCCCGGCGGTGTATCCGGGCCAAACGGTTTATGGGCAGCTGTATTATCCGGGACAATCACCCATGGAGGCAAGGATTACTGTGACAGATTCCAATAATAAGAGAGTCTATAAATCAGAGCCGATAATGCTCCAACGAGGGTATAATAATATGGAGTATACCATTCCGTCTATAGAGAGTGGTCTAATACGGGATATCGGGATTACCGTGACAGGAACGACGAATCCGACAGGTGGATTATATGAGGCCCATACCCTTCATTTAGTAGATTTATGGGTGGATGGGCAGCCTAATTATAGCGTACACTTTGAGAACGAGTGTATTGAAGATTATGGTTTCGGTCACTGTACACTACACAAAGAAATCAGCCAGTTTACCTATACGTGTGGCTTATGGGAATTTGATGGCGAATGCTTAAGTGGTAGCTGTACGGATTATGGGGATGTGTTCACCGGAGCTTATTATATGGAAGACTATCAAGTGGCAGCCGATATCATTCCCCAAACCGGTGCCTATCATTTGCTCTCTTTCCGAGTGCAAGGTGCCATTCGTTCTTATGCAGTAGGGTTTTATGGGGAAGGACAGATTGCTCTTCTCAAGAAAGATTTAGAGTATGAAGTACTTGCATCAAAGGACTATACCTATGAGCAAAACAGAGCTTATCGCTTCTTAGTGAAAGCCGAGGGGAATCGCATACGCGCCTATATGAATGAGGAACTTCTTTTTGATGTTGAAGACGACGGTTATACCTATGGACAGGTTGGATTTAGCCTACTTGACGGAAGTCATGGACATTTTCGTCATCTAGAAGTGCGACCACTATAGCTGTTTTTTCGATAATAGGTATCAAAGGCATATGCTTATGCGTCTAGATAACCTGGTAAATGATGTTGATGATGAGGAATAGAGGAAGGTGAATACAGTGGATAAAGTAGTAGATGATGTGGATAAAGGCGTCAATCGGGTGGTCATCTGTGGAAGCATTAACGTGGATCACGTAGTTCGGACCTCGACCATACCAAAGCCCGGAGAGACAATAATAGGCCAAGCTTATCGTATATTTCCGGGAGGAAAAGGGGCGAATCAGGCCGTAGCTCTTGCCAAATTAGGGTCTCAAGCCTATATGGTTGGTGCTGTTGGGAAGGATGCAGACGGAAGGCGAGCCATTCAAGCCTTAGAAGGTAGTGGCGTTCATGGGGATGGAGTGGAAGTCATAGAGACGCCAACAGGCACAGCTCATATTACGGTGGATGACCAAGGTGAGAATAACATTATTGTTGTCCCGGGCGCCAATGGAAAGTTGACATGGGAGCAAATCGAATGGAATCTATCAAAGCTACCATCTATGGATATTGCCTTAGCACAACTGGAAATTCCAATGGAAAGTATTGAGCAGTTTTTTGAATGGGCAACGCATCAAGGTCTGTACCGTGTGCTAAATCCGGCACCAATGCCCAAAGAAGGGTTAAGCAGCAGCCTGTTAGACCATATTGATTTGCTGATTCCTAACGAACATGAACTGGAGCAGTTAACAGGAATAGCCATTACATCAAAGGAGCAATTCCTCCGGGCGGCAGAGAAGTTACATCAGCAAGGCGTTCAGGAAGTATTATGTACGGTGGGAGCGGAAGGGTCCTATTATTCAGATGGGTGCACCTGCTATCATGTCCCGGCCAATCCGGCTAAGGTAGTAGATACCACCTGCGCAGGGGATAGCTATATAGGTGCATATGTAAGCCGCTACAACAAGATGCCTGTTGAAGATGCAATGCAGTTTGCTTCAACTGTGGCGGCACATACAGTGGAGCAAGAAGGGGCGCAAGATGCCATTCCTTCACTGGAAGAATTAGTGAACGAGCACGTACATAAATAATTCGTCTATTTATGTGCATGCTAGTTCACAAGGAGCATAGATTAAGGAGAAGGTACTACAGATGAATAAGGTAAAGATTAGAGCAGTTAAGGCGTTTGTCACAGCGCCGGATGATGTGAATTTGATTGTCGTGAAGGTAGAGACAGATGAGCCGGAACTTTTCGGGCTAGGATGTGCGACATTTACCTATAGAGAAAAAGCGGTCGTCAGCATTATAGAGGATTATCTAACGCCGTTATTGGTGGGACGGTTTGTTGAAGATATCGGAGAGCTATGGCAACTGATGTATCAAAATGGCTATTGGCGCAATGATGTCATCTCGAACAATGCTATTGCAGGCGTCGATATGGCTCTATGGGATATTAAAGGAAAGATGGCAGATATGCCACTATACAGTCTACTTGGCGGCAAATATAGAGAAGGTGTTCCCTACTATCGCCATGCTTCTGGGGAGACACTTGAGGAACTGGATGCATCTATAGCCAAACATATACAAGAGGGTGTCCGACATATTCGTATTCAATGGGGACATTATGGGGGAGTGGCAGAATCGATGAATCGACCTACAGGGCACCTTCCGGGAGATTACTACCATCCCCAAACCTATATAAAACGAGTGGTACAGATGTTTGAACATGTACGGGATACCTTTGGGTATGATTTAGAACTCTTACATGATGTACATGAACGATTAAAACAGCCGGACGCCCTATGGTTGGCAAAGGAACTAGAACCTTTCCGACTATTTTATTTAGAAGATTTATTGCCACCGGAGCATATGGAAGGGATGGCGCAGATTCGTCATCAGGTGACAACCCCTCTGGCAATGGGAGAACTCTTCACCCATCCTAAGGAATGGCAACAGGTCATTGCTAACCGATGGATTGATTATATTCGAGTCCATATAAGTATGATTGGCGGTATCACACCAGCCCTTACTTTGGTACATTTTGCAGAATGTTATAATGTACTGACGGCATGGCACGGTCCTATTGACCAATCACCTATCGGTCACGCGGTGAATATGCATATGGATTTGGCAACGAAGAATTTCGGTATCCAAGAATGGTATGGAATCGGAGAGAAGACAAGGGAAGTTTTCGGGGAAATACCGACCCTTCGAGAGGGCTATATCTATCCGAATGTGGCGCCGGGAATTGGTGTTACCTTTGACGAAGAGAAAGCAAAAGCATATCCATATAAAACACGGGTTACCACATGGACCCAAACCCGTATTGAAGATGGGTCATTAATGGTACCTTGATAAGAGGAAGAGGAGACAGTGTTTGGTGTCTCCTCTTCTTGATTTTTAATTAAAAGCATAAGTTCAAATCTGCAACACCTTTAGTTACAAACCAATCAGTGCACTGGCCGATAAAAGCTCCCTATAAACGTCACCGCTAAGTTGATTGGAAAAAGCAGCGCGAGAATCGACGTTAGCCCCAGGGCCATGATTGTCAATTTCGATATAGCGTAAGGTGAGCTCAGCCATAGGCTTATCCCAATTATGCCAACCGGCAGGATGAATAGAAGCGTCTAGGTAGCAATTCATAAAGAGGGTCTTAGCATAATCTCTCCATGGGCGACCTAGATAGACTTGACCGATTTGATGATCTCCTGTGATGCGACAATGGTTAAAGATAAAACCGTATGAGGCATCTGAAGGGGTATTGGCAGCGGTTATATAGGAAGCATCCTCACTTTGAAGGGCCTTTGTATGAATATGGCAATCTTCAAAATAAGCCAAACCTGGTCCGAAGATATAATCAACATCCCCTTCGATATAACAGTCTTTATAATAACTAACGGAGCGGGAATGAATCATAGGGATGTTGGAGTTGTGGAACCATTCAGGCGCATGCATACGTGCGGCAAATTCTTCCGTCATTTCACCGGCATAGATGGTATCTTGATCACCTAGAAAGCGACAGTTGATAAAGGAAGACGTTTTTGCACAGATAAAGGCAGCAACGGCTTGGCCATTTATATAGCCGGGGCCGGAGGTGTTTTGGAAGCGTAAGATTTTTGGCCGTAATATGGGAGCCGGCAATAAGAGTTGAAAAACTGTTAAATGTCCCGATGCGTTTCCCGTCAGGCCCTATAGTTTCAGCACCTGGTGGTAGCTTAAGATGGTCGTTAACGGATCTTCCCCTTCAAGATGAAGATGTTCGTGGCGAATGTAGATTTTCTCCTCATAGGTACCGGGTGCAATGTGGATAGTGGTAGGTGTAGTACATGTGGTATCAATACTATTTAAAGCTTCCTGAATTGTCCTGAAATCAGCTGTTTGAGAGTCCTTATTGACGTAGATGTGATTCATATTATCCTCTTTTCTAATGCGTGGGAAAGCCACTGTTCTTGTATCTATTATAAGATAAAGAACGTCCTTAAGGCACTATTGATTTTTTGACATATATGACATATTATGACATAGATGACAGGAATAGTTTTATAAAATCGGATAGGGGAGATGAAGTGATTGTGTATAAATATATAGAGATGAGTGATATAGCTCTAGCAGAGAGAATGAAGATTATTCGCTATGGCCTTGATAAAGCAACACGAGCAGTATTACCTTGCGTCATCAATGGGTCCTTAAGTTGATGCATTCCACATGGGGGATTACAGTAGCCACATTGCACCATACAGGAATCTCTATGACAACTGAGGTACACGATTTGGAGATAGCTCATATGAAAGCTTACTATCAGGAGGACTATTATTCGATGAGTATAGCCGTGGATAATAAGCAAGACCCAAAGATGGTGGATAATCTTTTGGCATGGATGCTAGAAATGAGTCTTATAGGAGAGTGGAAAGCCTTACTACAGTTAGCACTTTATAAAGAAGATAGGGAATTCCTATGGCAGGAGCATAATACGCTGTACCTATGTCTAACAGAAGAAGAGCTAAATCAGTTGAGCAAAGAACTGGCAATAGACATACAAGAAGAATGGGTCTTTGATGTGCAGGAAAACTATAAGACGGGAATAGATTATTTTTCCATGTATCAAGGGGATGTGCTATGATTGAAAAGTATAATTAATGGTATGGAGTTTACTCACGTGTAAATTCATAATCCCTGAAACATTAAAGTCAGCGTCTCTGAAATCATCAGCCACGCCGGCTTGCCTACCAACATCACCGGTAAGGATACCTGCGGCAAGAAGGTGTATCTTACCATCCCTTTCGACTGTTGCGGATAAGGAACCTTGTTCCCAATTATAATGCTCTGTATCCGTCGTACCTAGTGCTACATTGATGACGTCATCAAAGATAATACGCGAGGGCGCATAATGCACGGAAACATTAAGTGTTGCAATGACTTCACAGAGAGTGTTGGATGTGGATACGACTTGGAAACCTTTTATAAGTAAGCCTGTTTGTCCATCCTCATAAGGAATAAAAAAGGTGTTATTGTCAAGATTAACGGCTTCTTGGCAATAGGTTGTTTCAAGTTCGGATACCTGATAAGCAAGTGTATTTTGAGTCTTATACGGACGATGTTGTGTGAGAAAAACAATAAGAATGATGGCAAGACACATGGCCACAATGGCATGTAATTTTTTCATGATAGTCCCCTCCTCTGTATGGCTGCTCAAGATTAGGCTTGAACAGCGTTATTTCCAGTGTATCACACACCATGCCATTTATAAATACATAAATATTAGAAAAGCCTGCCTTGGGATAATCCTGAGACAGGCTTTTATGCTCCGTTCAATAATAAACGAGCAGGTACTCTAGAGCAAACAAGAGCATTAAGCGTATCGCATCATCATATACATTAAGAAGCCGCTGTAGAAGATAATCATGGAAAAAACAATTTGATTATAGGATAATTCCAGCTCCCGGATTTTGCGGAAAAAGGCAATGCGATGATAAACAAAAAGGTAGAAGCAAACACCAATAGCAAGGCTTAACAGATAACTAAATAACTTGCCTACATAGCTGCTGACGGAAATATCCACATGGAAATCAAAGAATAATCCCATAAAGTAAGGACCCATGACCCCACCGATAAAGCAAATGACGGCAAGTAACATAATAATAACAGATTGATTGAGACGCATTTTGGCACGTTTACCCTTCCAACCTCCGAACATCATTTGGAGATAGCGAACGAAGATGGTAATAGTTCCTACATTGATGAAGAAGAACGCCCATTCATAGAGAGGGTTCCCTTGTCCACCTTTTTGTATGAGGTATTTAGAGAAAGAGCCGTTAAAAAGCGGTGCCCCCGTAATACCAAAGATGGCAATCAGCATAACAATGGTCACATAGGGCATGCGCTTAAAGAGTCCTTTAATTTGCCGGATATCTCGTGTTCGATATTCATCAATAATCATACCGGCACAGAGGAACAGTACCGATTTAAAAATAGCATGGTTAAGAATATGATAGATGGAGCCCCAGTAGCCATAAATATTGTCAGTGGATAGACCAAAAACAATGAGACCAATCTGACTGACGGTACTATAGGCAAGAATGAGTTTAATATCCGTTTGGCATAGGGCAAAGATACATCCAATAATAGCCGTAAGAAATCCGAAAAGGATAAAAATTTGGTGGTCCGGAAAGACCGGTTCAAATAAATCCATAATACGGATAAACAAATAAATACCGCCCTTAACATAGAGACCGGACAAGATAGCACTTACGATAGAAGGTGCGCTTGCTGTCCCATGAGCTTTAGGAAGCCAACTAAACAGAGGCATGATGGCTGACTTCAGGTCAACAGCGGTGACAATAAGAACAAAGGGCAATATGAGTGTAGAAGGATTTTCAATGAGTGCCACACGTTCTTTAAGTAAGGTTAAATCTAAGGTTCCGAATATTTTATAGAGATAACCAAGTCCTAATAAAAATAAGGTCATGGAAGCCAAATTTGTAAAAAGATAAATCATACCGTCATAAATGGATTGCGAGTCTTTTTTGTATACAATCAAAATGCTGACCACAATGGTGGATACCTCGATTAAAACATAAATATTAAATAAGTCATTGGATAGAAAAAATCCGCAGAGCAAACCTTGAAGAATCAAAAAGAGGAACAAAAATAAATGATTCATATAAGATTTGTGATAGTTATAGATGAGGAGACATGTGAATAGGAAGACCGTCAATACGACCATTACACTGGAAAAAAGGTCTGCTTTTAAAGAGATTCCTATACCTAAATCATAGCCCCCGATGACCTCATAGAAGGCACCGCCCGTTCGGACTTTGATAAAATTCA
Organism: Vallitaleaceae bacterium; assembly: GCA_965140555.1. Classification (GTDB taxonomy): domain Bacteria; phylum Bacillota; class Clostridia; order Lachnospirales; family Vallitaleaceae; genus UBA1351. The sequence continues at coordinate 2,008,041 of OZ223259.1, forward strand.
TAACGGCCATAACCAAAAAGAATCCTTGCATGCCAAGAATAAGAAGCTTGGCAAGTCTAGAGTAGCTAAGATAACTGATTAAGGCGGTAAGAAGAGGAAGAACAATAAACCAAAATAGGGACATTATTTTTCCTCCTTCCGCATTTTAATTACCTTTTTCCAGTTGGTCGTACCATAGTGATGGTAAAGGCTGATAAACATCGTTAGGCCTACGGCAGTAACGGCCACACCAATGACGATAGCAGTAATCATAAGAGCCTGAGGAAAGGGATCCGTCATAAGTGTGGCATCTCCGATAGGTGGCAAGGCCTCCGTTTCATGGTTAATGTTCAAGAAGAAGAGAATAATGGCCGATTGGATAATACCAAAGGACATGACACTCTTAATAATATTGCGTCGGGCAAGTAAACCATACATACCGATGGCAAATAACCCGAGGGCAACATAGTTGCCGTCTATAAATCCTGTTGTCATAGGTTCACCTGCTTTCAAAAAGTACAAATCTAAAGAATATAACACTTAGGCCACAGCAAACTTTTACTCCGATGAATACATTCATGGCAATAAGGTAGTAAGGCTTGAGCCAAAAAGGAATAAGTTCCCGCATATAAAAGATAAAGATGACAGCAAAAAGTATAATAAAGAGGTAAAGAACCTTTTCAATGCGATTGAGTAAGGTTAGGCTGACACTTTTCTCGTAGGTCGTAAAGTATTGAACGATGAAAACGGAGGATAAAATGGCACCACCTTGAAATCCGCCGCCCGGTGTTAAGTGACCGTTCAATATAATATAAATCCCAAAAACGATAATAAAGGGATAGATAGCGCCCATGGTGACGCGAAGTAACGTAGAATGTGTTTTCATCAATAGTCCCCCTCATGTCTGGAAAAATAAATAATGCCGATGACACTGACTAATAGTAGAAGGGTTTCAAATAAAGTGTCAAAGACACGATAGTCTAAATAAATTCCGGCAACAGCATTTTCAGCGGCTGTGTCTTGATAAAAATTGTTGGTTAGATAATAGAATAAGTCCTGTGCATGGGGTGTTGATTCAGTGGGAAGATTAATCATGAGTAAAAAAATGAGAATCATCCATGCAGCGATAAGTTTTCTACGCATCATCTGAATCACCTCCTAATGACCACGCAGGATCCTCGTCAATATAATAGGTGGACAGAGGCAAGGGGCATTCTTTGCGCAAAAGTTCGATAAGTTCATTGTATTGGTAGCTATTGCGTAAACCATGAATCCATATGCCTTTAGGGCTGTGGAAGATAATAACATCAAAGGCAGCATTTTCTTTCAAATGTGTGAAGCCTGAGGAAGTATTAATGATATCCAACTGCAATTCACCTTTACCTGAGAATGTGTTCAAAATTTCCACAATCTGATCCTTTTCGGCACCTATTTTTTCCAACTCTTTAGGGTGTTTGGCATAGCAATTATAATAGACCGTAAAGATACGGTATTTTTTCAACGCAACGAGATAGAGTATAGTGGATAAAGTACATCCGATAGCGGCTTCTGCAATGGCAACATCCGGTGCTCCGAGAAGCAGATAAACAATGGAACAGAGTAAAGAGAAGACCGAAAGATAAATAATCGCATTGCGTAAAACACGTGTCTGTAAGGCAATAATTGCAAAAGCAATCAGTGACAAATAAAATAAATCAAGGATCATTTACTCCGCCTTTCCGGATGGTAATTGCTCATATAAGCACCCCGTCCTAATATATGATTTGAAAGTGGGTTCAATAGTAGCATAAGAAAGACAATAAATCCGATTTTTAATGATGTAATGCTGAAACCTTTATAGAAAATAAGGCCGAGCATAATGGTTAAGAAACCGGCGGAGTCAATGAGTGATGAAATGGATAAACGCACATAAAAGTCTCGGTGTGCAATCATTCCATAGACCCCAAACCCCTGAATAATCAAACCGATGCCTACAATAACAATGCCTAAAATCTGATACCATGTCATTAAATTTTCCCCCTTCGCTGTATAAATCGAGCCATAAAAACAATACCTATAAAGCCGAGAAGGGCATAGACGATAGCAATATCTAGTAAATAATCTAGATCTTTGAGGAGTGCGTATAAAACCATCAAAATGAGGATGGTAAGCGAAAAAAGGTTAAGGAACAAAAGCCTATCCCAAATCGAGGGGCCTTTAATGAGAAGATATAGGTATATAATCGCCATACAACCGACGATAAAAAATATTACGGAAATCATTAGAATTCCTCCTCATTATCTGCTGGGGTCAATGCCTTTTCAAAATCGGCAATCAAATATTTCTTTATATCTTTTTGACGAATGGTTAATGGGTACAGCCACAAAATGGTGTAGGAGTCTTCATCCATATGAACGGTGACAGTTCCGGGAGTCAAGGTGACGGCATTACCAATCAGGGATTGAAGCCATACACGTTTGATGGTAGTCGTTGTTCCGATAAATTGTGGATTGATCTCTTTTTTGATAAGATGCTTAATTGTCGTAAAAGCAGAGACATAAATGTTCTTTATAAGTAATAAAAAAAAGAAACATAGGCGCCATACCGATATAGAATAGGTATAAGTGTCATTTTCTTTTTGCTCTACGAAACGTAATACTTGGATTGTAATCAATGAAACACCAAAACCGATGAAGGCGGTCGTGATGTTAAAGCGTTCGTTCAGAATACACCAGATAATCGTGAGTAGTATAACGAGTGTACTCTTTCGCTTAATTTTATTCATAGGGCCTCCTTTTATGGTATGAATGTCAATAATGTATTTTATGTTACATATTGTACCACAAGTTAACACGAAATTGCCATATGAATATGTTATAATACACAAAAGACTTTTGGAAAAAAAGGATAGTTGTCGATTAAGGTTAGGAGGGATTTTATGTTAAGTGTTCGGATTCTAATAGCAGAAGATGAAGAGCGATTACGTAAGGTAATTAAGAAGTACCTAATGAATGAAGGGTACGATGTATTAGAAGCTGGAAATGGTGAAGAAGCGCTCACAGTGCTTGATATGGAAGAAGTCGATTTGATTATACTTGATGTGATGATGCCGGTGATGGACGGGTGGTTGACCCTTAAAACGATCCGAAAAACAAGCCAAATACCGGTGATGATGTTAACAGCCAGAACGGATGAAGAAGATACAGTGTTCGGCTTTGAATTAGGAGCCGATGATTATGTGGCTAAACCCTTCCGTGCCAGAGAATTGGTGGCAAGGGTGAAAGCCTTGTTGCATCGAAGTGGGAAGATGGCAGCAGCAGATAAAATCCAAATCGGAGAACTAACGATTGATTCCCTTGCTATGCGCGTCGAAGTAGCCGGTGAAGAGGTCGTACTTAGCCCCAAAGAATATGAAATGTTGATTTACTTTATCAATAATAAGGATCAAGCGCTGACGAGAGATCAAATCCTGAATCGTATATGGGGGTATGATTTTCTAGGAGATGATCGTACGGTTGATACCGTTGTTAAACGACTTCGTAAAAAATTAGGTATCGTAGGGGAACGGATTGCGACGGTACGAGGAATTGGATACCGATTTGAGGTGAGTGAGTAATGACCTCTATACGGACTCGGATTATGATTTACTTTGCCAGTTTAATTGTCATTATATCCATTATTTTCTCTATTGGCGTGAACCATTTTATGGATGACTATTATTATGGAAAGAAAATAGAAACGATGAATGGGGTCATTTCGGATATCAATAAGCTATATGCCATTAGTCGAAGCGAGGACGAAGCCTTGGCAAGAATTGACTATCTTGGCTATACATTTGAAGGTAAAATTCGTATCTTAGATGCCGGAAGCAATATGGTTATTTATGAGAATAAACGTTTTCAATTTACCGAAGGGATTATTCGAGATGAGATAACCTATCATGATAATACAGCCTATGTCTATGAGACAGAATATCCTGTGGAAGGAGCCAGATGGCTTATTTATATGGAACGTTTGGACAATAATAAGGTAGCGTTACTTCAGATTCCGGTTGTGGCGATAGATGAAGCCATTGTCCTCATGAAGACATTTATGAATATTCTTATTCTGATGGCGATTGGTGCAGCCGTTGTTATGGCGATTGTTTTGTCAAGGAGTTTGACAAAACCAATTTTGAAATTACATCACGTTGTTAAAAGTATCGGAAATTTGGATTTTCATGAACGCTATAATGGTGATAGAAAAGATGAAATTGGTGAACTAGGTCGAGGACTCAATACGATTAGTGATACGTTGCAGGGAACTATTCGAGACTTAGAGATTAAGCTGCAAAAGGAAAAACAACTGGATCAATTACGCCGTCGCTTTGTTGCCCAAGTCAGTCATGAGTTGCAAACGCCGATATCTATAATCAGCAGCTATGTAGAGGCTCTTGATGATGGCATTGTCGAAGGCGATGAAGTTGTCGAGTATTATCACGTCATTAGTGATGAAAGTGATAAGATGAGTCGAATTATCAAAGACCTTCTCCAGTTATCTCAGATGGAAGCGAACACATTTAGCTATAATATGGATAGCTTCTCATTGATGCCGTTTATTCACAAGATATTGACCCGTTATGAAACCATGTGTCAGCATGCAGGACTTCGTATGGAGATTGTGGATGAGGTGAATCATGAACAAGGATTTTATGGAGATACCTTGCGATTAGAACAAGGCATTACCAATATTCTTAGTAATGCGATGAAGCATAGTGACCAATTTATAAAAGTTTTCTTGACAGAAGGAGAAGACTTCATTATGCTTAGAATATTGAATTCCGGTGATGCAATACCGGAAGACGATTTGCCACATATTTTTGATAGCTTTTATAAAGGAAAAACAGGAAGGTCTAAAGCCGGAACCGGTTTAGGTTTGGCTATTGCATCACATATTTTTGAGCGTCATAACATGGATGTTAGAGTTGAGAATAAAGATGAGGGTGTATGTTTTATCGTGACCTTTCCTAAATTCAGGAGGGACGACTTATGAACGGAGCAGAACGTAGAGAATGTATCCGAAAGGATTTGAAGAAAAGCCTAAAGGCGATTAAAGGTGCTGAACTAGCAAAGGAATATGATGTAAGCCGCCAGGTTATTGTACAAGATATAGCTTTATTACGTGCAGTAGGGGAACAAATCATATCTACAGCAGATGGCTATCTGTATTTTTCTTTTCATATGAATTTACCAAAGCGTGTTTTTGCCGTTAAGCATGACGAAGAGCGTATTCGTGAAGAAATGGAAGCTATTATTGAACATGAAGGTCAGGTGCTGAATGTATTTATCCACCATCCGATTTATGGGGATTTAGTAGCGGATTTACTTATCGAAAATACGGAACAAATGGAAAAATTTTTAAAGAAGAACAGTGCAGATAATAGTAAACCGTTGATGGCGTTGACAGATAATTACCACTATCATACGATTGAGGCGCCATCAGAAGAGCACTTGGATCGTATTGAAAAGGCTTTAGGCAGCTTAGGATTTTTGGTTGACTAAAAAATAGCTTTAAAAGTACTAGGACCTATAAGATTATAATGATTTTTGCATAGAGCATCCTTCATATAATAGAGGTTGCAGAGGGACTAGTATTTTTGTGTGAAGTATGATAAAATATTAACACTGTCCCTTTTTATTGTATTTGTTAACTGAAGGAGAAATGACTATGAAAAACCTCATCGATGCACTATTTCTTAATGAGGATTTGGCGGATGAGCAGTTGGTACGCCTGATTAATGGCCTAGATGAAGAAACAACACTGTATTTACATACCCGGGCCGATGAAAAACGACGTGCACACTATGACAATCACGTCTTTATGCGTGGCCTTATTGAGTTTACCAATTATTGTAAAAATGATTGTATGTATTGTGGTATTCGACGCTCGAATAAGAAAGCAGAGCGATATCGTTTGACCAAAGAGCAGATTTTAGACTGTTGTCAAGTCGGCTATGATTTAGGCTATCGAACATTTGTATTACAGGGTGGAGAGGACAGTCATTATAAAGATAAAGACATTATTGAAATTATTCAAGGGATAAAGGAACAATTCCCGGATACGGCATTAACGTTATCACTGGGTGAGAAAAGTTATGAGAGCTTTAAGGCATATTATGAAGCCGGAGCTGATCGGTACTTGCTTCGACATGAAACCCATTCACGAAGTCTCTATGAGTCGTTGCATCCGGATATGTCCTATGATGAACGGATTCGATGTCTGGAAGATTTGAAAGAGATCGGCTATCAGGTCGGGGCCGGATTTATGGTGGGATTGCCAAATCAAACGACGGAAGATTTAGTAAGCGACTTACGTTTTTTGAAAGATTTACAGCCGCATATGATTGGTATCGGTCCGTTTATTCCTCAAAAGGATACCCCTCTTGGAAATGAAGAGGGTGGCTCCCTTGATATGACCTGTATCTTGCTTTCGATTATTCGTCTGATGTTGCCCAAAGTACTACTACCGGCAACAACCGCATTAGGGTCAATCAGCCCACTAGGCCGAGAGAAAGGTCTTAAATCCGGAGCGAATGTTGTTATGCCGAATTTATCACCGACAAATGTTAGGGATAAATATCTATTGTATGACGGAAAAATTTGTACCGGAGATGAAGCCGCTCATTGCAGAGGATGCATTGAACGACGCATTCAATCAGCCGGTTATGCAGTGAATATGGGCCGTGGTGATCATGTGGATTACGCACAATAAAAAATAGATAATAACATCGGTCATTTTTGGCCAAAGAATAAACCACATACAGTGGATGCTCTTGGGATAGGTTATCCCAATCTACATCCGTTGTATGTGGTTTATTTTATAAGTAGCTTTCTTTACTGAAAAAATAACGTCTTACTATTTCTCCGATTCCTACAACAATTGCTACAATACAAAAGCTAACAGTCACAATAACGACGGGATATTGGCCACTTAAGGCAGACGTCGAAGTGTGTCGTATGAGAATACCTGTATATGCCCACAAAATAACAAGAGCGTAAGGGATATCTTTGAATCGGAAGGTGGTTAATCCGCTGATGATAATCCCGATGATAAGGATGAGTACTGTCCAGAAAACAGGGGACAATCCAAATCCATTCCAGTTAAGAGAAACAAGTAAAACAGCTACATTAGCTATAGTAGCAATAGTGAGCCAGCCGAAATAGACAGAAAAAGGAAGACGAATCAGCCATTTTTCTTTGGATTTTAAGGTGACTTTGTCTAATTCAAGTCGTATAAAAATTAGGCCTACGAGGATCACTGTTATAAGAATTAGGGAAAGCCATAGAATTTCGAAGTGCCATGACAGAATCCATAAGGCGTTAGCGCCTGAAGTTATACAATAGAGAACATTAATTTTGGATAGATGCAAGCGTTCATAAGACTCTTGGTTTCTTAAGGCGACAATTTGATAAATGGTATAGATGCCTAAGAGAATATAGATTACGCCCCAGATGGAGAAGGTAATACCAGCGGGTGCAAATAGGTTGAAATACTTGTCTGAAACCTCCCCCGAAGTGACGCCGTTAATGGGTAATGCATTGGCTAAGCCGTTCATAACAACCATAAGAATGTACAAAAGTCCGGTAACAACAGGTAAAGTTAGGGTCATTTTTTTATTAAATTTCATCTCAGCTCTCCTTTGTTGGTGCTTTATCTCTGTATAGGTATGTATCTGTTATAAGATAACTATACTATCTTTCGGATAAAATAACAACATTGTAAAAAAGTACTTTACCTGTCGTAGTAAATGAGGTATACTGTTACTATGACAGACGTAGTACGACAGATAAGGTACGATAGATAGAGTAAATCCCAGGAGGTGGCATATGATTAGCAGTGATGTAAGTCGAGGGTACAACGACACCATGATATTGAGTCTGCTATTAGACGGTCCGTCTTATGGTTATGAGATTTCAAAAAATATACGAACCATCACCGAGGAACAATATATTATGAAAGAAACGACACTGTATTCAGCTTTTAATCGTTTGAATAAAAATGGCTTTATCGAAGCCTTTGAGCACAGTGAAGTTAGTAGAAGAACCTATTATCGCATAACAGAGGAAGGACGACGGTATTATAGGGAGAAGTGTCAAGAATGGAAAATTACACAAAATGTCATTAATCGATTTATAAAGGAGTGAGTTTATGGATACTATTCGAAGTTACATTGAAACGATGTTCAGAGAATTGCCTCAAACACCGGAAGTATTGAGGATGAAAGAACAACTGTTAGCCCATATGGAAGAGAAGTACAATGAGCTCAAAGCAGAAGGTAAGCCGGACCATGAAGTTATCGGTATTGTATTATCAGAGTTTGGAGATATTCAAGAAATCAAACAATCACTTGGGATTGATGACGATGAAGCTTATGAAAAGGCCGACGACTATCCGTTACTTAGTGCAGAGGAAGCAGAAGAATATATTGATGCGAGACAGCACTTGTTAGGTAAGATTGCGCTTGGCGTGTCGTTAGTTATGTTTGGTGTGATTTGTTTGATTATCTTGGCAGATATGGATGATGGATTAAGTTCGATGTCATTAATTATGGCATCAGACGCATTACCGGTTGTTGTATTACTTGGATTCGTGGCGATTGCTGTTGGTTTGTTTATTTATGCCGGGACACGACTTGAGCAGTATAAATTCATTGAGCGAGGTGAATTCTATTTAGATAGTTTTGCAACACGTGAAATGGAAGATCAAATGCGTGAAACAGAAGCGGCGAGAACGACAAGTATTATCATCGGTGTTATCCTATGTGTGATATCTCCAATGATTATCATAATACTGACAACAAGTTTCGACAATTTAGACTCAATAGCTGTCGGAATCTTTTTGGCAGTGGTATCTGTGGCGGTAAATTTCTTCATTATTGGTACGGCCCGATATGAAAGTATTAAGCGGTTATTAAAGAAAGGTGACTACAATCCCATAAAAAAAGAAGAAAATCGAGTGATTGGAGCTATAGCGGGGTTTGTTTGGCCTATGGCTGTTGCTGTATTTCTAATTAGTGGATTTATATTTGGTATGTGGGGAATCAATTGGTTAATATTCCCTATAGTGGGATTAGTATTCTCTGCAATAAGTGCTTTTTACAACATGTTACACTCCGGTAGAAACCGATAGAAGAGAACAATTCATAGAATCATCTGTAAAATATAAAAAGGGCTTTGCACTAGAGAATTATTAGTGCAAAGCTTTTGTTTTTAAAGAATAAAAATCGTTTGATCAAATTAATCGACTAAGGATTCCATTTCTTCGAGTAAAGCTTTGAATGTTTCAAAAGCTTTTTCTACCGGTTGCTTTGTATTCATATCAACCCCTGCGGCCTTCAAAGTATCGATAGGATAATGAGAGGAACCACTCTTGAGAAACTCTTTGTAGCGAGTCACAGCACTGTCGCCTTCATTGAGAATCATGTTGGACAATGTGACAGCTGAAGAAAATCCGGTGGCATATTGATAGACATAGAATGGTGTGTAGAAATGAGGAATCCGAGACCATTCATATTGGATTAATTCATCAACAACAATGCGATCACCGTAGTACTTGCGATTTAGATCATAGTACATAGCACTCAGAGATTCACTGGTGACAGCATCACCTCGTTCCATCATGGCATGGGATTCTTTTTCGAATTCAGCAAACATAGTTTGACGGAAGACCGTTGTACGGAAGTTTTCCATAAAATAGTTGAGCAAGTACATGCGTTTTTTCTTATCCTCAGTAGTCTTGAGAAGATGCTGAATTAACAAACACTCGTTAACAGTAGAAGCGACTTCAGCTAAGAAAATCGGATAATTATGATAGATATAAGGCTGAGTTGCATTTGAATAGTAGCTATGTAGGGCGTGGCCCATCTCATGAGCTAATGTAAAGGTATGGTTTAGGTTGTTTTGAAAATTAAGGAGTACATGAGGATGATGTCCGTATGCTCCCCATGAGTAAGCGCCGCTTCGTTTGCCTTTATTCTCATAAACATCAATCCAATCCCCGTTGAACCCTTCATCTAAGAAACTAAGGTATTCTTCACCCATAGGCTCAAGAGCTGTAGTAACGATTTTTTTCGCTTCTTCGAAAGAGATTTCTTCATCCATATCTTTAACAAGAGGGGTATATAAATCATAAAGATGGAGTTCATCAACCCCCATTATCTTTTTACGTAAATCGACATAGCGATGGAGTAAAGGAAGGTGATCATTTACGGCTTCTAGCAGATTATCATAGACAGATTCGTTGATATTTTTACCGCTGAGCTGTGCTTCACGACTGGATGTATAATGTCTAGCTCGCATTTCAAAAACATCTTTTTTGAGACTGGATGTATAAATACTACCTAGTGTATTGCGAAAATCTTTCATTGTTTGATGCAGCTTGGTGAAAGCTTCTTCGCGAACGCGGCGATTAGGACTTTTGATAAAACGTGTATAATTGCCTTGTGTTAGTCGAACAGTTTCACCTTCTTCATTGGTGATTTCCGGCAATACAAGGTCAGCATTCATGAACATACTAAAAACATCGGAGGGGGATTCAGAAAAATCACCAACGAGTGCCATGAGCTCTTCCATTTCTTTAGGAAGAATATGCTCTTTTTGACGAATCATATTCTCGAAGTAGTGTCCATAGGTTGCTAAATCGCTATTGCTATTTAAGTAATCTTGTAAAACGCTGACATCACTGGACATAATCTCGGGCTCAATAAATGAAAGCTTTGAGTTGACCGTAACTTCTAATCCGGATAAGCGTTGCATGTTTTTTTGGGAGTCACTATTGCCCATATCCTGGTGTAATGTCATGGATGAGAAGACATAGAGACGGTGAAATTTTGTAAATAAATCTTCTTGAAGTTTGAGAACAGTTGCTAGGTTTTCACTACTATCCATAAGTTTGCCGTTGTAATCGGCGATTTGCTGACTGAGAGCTTCAACTTCTTTATAAGTTGCTTCCCAAGTAGGCGCATCAGGAATCATATGTGTAAGATCCCAAGTATAATTAGGATCCATATCTTGTCTTAGTTTGAGTTCTTCATTTGCCATAATTAACCTCCTGTATTTTTATATTGAAACTATTATATCACTTTTTTTATAGATACGGGTAGAATTATGTTATTTCTGAAAGTCTTATGCTATAATATTTATAGGGGAAAATACCCCTTAAAATGATGAATGTATGAGAGGTATACAGATGAAGATACTATTTGTAACTCCAGAGACGGTCCCATTTGCCGCTTCAGGTGGACTCGCAGACGTTGCAGAAGCATTGCCTGTGGCTTTGCACGGACAGGGAATCGATGTGACGCGTATTATGCCGAAGTATAAAGGCATAGAGGATAAATTTGATTTGGACAAGGCGTTTAGTTTTATAGTTGAAGCGGGTGGTGAGGCAAAGGTAGCGGATGTGTATACTTGCACCTTAGACGGTGTTAAGACGTATTTTATCGGTAATGCAGATTTCTTTGAACGAGACGGAATGTATGGCTATGGAGATGATGATGCACGCTTTGGCTTTTTTTGTAAAGCTGTCCTTGAAATGCTCATCTTTATGGATCTGAAGCCGGATATTATTCATTTGAATGATTGGCAGACTGCCTTGATTGGTTTGATTATGAAAGAAGAGTACGCTAAGTTAGACTTCTATAAAGATATTCGCTTGGTGTTTACGATTCATAATTTACAATATCAAGGTGTTTTTGATAGAGATGTATTAGAAGATTTGAATTTGTCGTCGAAGTATTTTAATATGGAAGCCATTGAATATTATGGTAAGGTTTGTTATATGAAAGCCGGAATTGTGTATGCAGATCGTGTGACGACAGTGAGTAAAACCTATGCCAAGGAGATTCAGACACCGTGGTATGGCTATGGACTAGATGGATTACTAAGGAAGTATTCGGATAAAGTTGTAGGTATTGTAAATGGTATATATTACGATAAATACGACCCGGAGACGGATGAGGCATTAACCTATACGTTTGATGAAACAACCTTTAAGGAACGTCGCAAGAAACAGAAGGCTGCTTTTCAAAAGTCCTTAGCATTGCCTGTTAAAGATGTACCGTTGTTAGGGGTTGTAACGCGTTTGGCGGAACAAAAAGGTGTGGATTTGATTATTCATTCCATTGAACAATTAGTAAAGGATGATGTGCAGATTGTTATATTGGGATCTGGAGACTATTTTTATGAAAACAAACTTATGGCTCTGGCGCAAAGCTATCCGGAAAAAGTAAGCGTTTCTATTCAATTTAATCAGGCGCTGGCACGTCGAATATATGGATCAGTAGATATGTTCCTGATGCCGTCCCTTTTTGAGCCGTGTGGATTATCACAGTTATACAGTTTGCGTTATGGGGCCGTGCCGGTAGTGCGTCGTACAGGTGGTCTTGGAGATACTATTTTTGATTATGATGAAGCCAAACCGACAGGAACGGGGTTTTTATTCAAAAACTATAACAATCAAGAATTTTTACGGGCCATTCATCGCGGTATGGAAGTATATGCGAATGGGAAAGAATGGGAAGGCCTTGTTGAACGTGGCATGAAAACCCGGTTTTCATGGGACAAGTCAGCGATGGAGTATATAGAATTGTATAGAGAAATTTGTTAAATTGCCGTAGGTACCTGGCATATATAAGGTACCTTGTTTTTATATTATGTGTGTACTGACAGGTTCATAGTTCGGATAACTGGAGTATGCAAGGAAAGATTAGGAAGGACTCATTATGCGAAATCGAACGATGATTATTGCCGGATTACTTGCCTTAGTTCTCCTTGTCGGAGGGGTCTATACATTCTATGTTAAGCCGCAATATTATCGGTTTAATGGAGGAGAGGCCTTTTTTTCTACATCGAGGAAGGTACTATTTGAAGATAGAAATCAAGAAATGTATGTCTATAAAGACGCTGTTTATGTATGTAACAAAGATGGTTTAATTAAATATGGTGTTGATGGAGAGATTATATGGAGTAAAAGTTTTTATATAGAATCGCCTAAGTTTGTTCACTTAGATGGCTATATGGCTGTAGCAGATGTTATGGCTCGTAAAGCATATATGTTCGATGAAACCGGTATGCTGTACGACGTAGACGAGAGTTGGCCAATTATTGATTTGAGAGTCAATGCAGAAGGCTATCTACTTGTTGTAACGGAGAAAAATGAAGCGCACATCATCAACTATTATAATGAAAAAGGTAAAGTTGCAATTAAACGATCGACACAATTTGAAAAGGATGGCTATCCGATTGCGGTTGTTCCGTCTCCGGATGTAACTAAAATAGCCAGTGCTTATCTGGATATAAGTAGTAACCATATAAAAAGCATACTAACATTTTTTAATTTTGAAACAACCTATGATCATCTTGCAGAAAACATCATTGGTGGAGAAACGGTGGACGACATGTTGCCGGGAGATTTGTTGTGGTTAGATGACACGCATCTGGTTGTTCTTATGGATAAAGCGATTCGCTTTTATTCATTTGCTAATGACACAGTAGAATTACTGACAACAATTATAAATGATGCAAAGCTTGTTGATGTAGCGAATACACGCGATACACTGGTAGTTCAATATGGGGAGGCACTAGATAGTGGCTCACAATATGCGAATACGGTTGCAGCCTTTGATTTATCAGGGGAGCAAATCATGAAGAAAAGTTATAATACGGGTATACGAGGTATATCTGCGAATGAAGCGAATTATTACGTCATGATTGACGGTAAAATTATTCAATATGAGAAAGGACACCGTATTTGGTTTACCAATACATATCTATCGGTTGATGATTTTTACCAAGTTAGTCGGACAACTTATGTTGCTCAAACAGAGTTAGGCTATGAAATACTTAATTTAGAAGACCAATAAGGGGCGTATTTATGAATGAATTTGATATACTAGTCATTGCGATTCTACTTATTATGGTAGTTGTTGGGTTTTCAAAAGGGTTTATTAGAACCCTTTATACATTTTTGGCGTTTATGGTGACCTTTGTGTTGACGTACTATTTTTATCCGTATGTGACACAATTTCTGATGACATCAACCTCCTTGTACACGAGCCTATCCGAAAAAATAAGCGAAGTGTTAAACCTATCGGATCTTATGAATAATATGATGGGAAGAGAAGAGCAAGTAAATGCAATTGGAAGCCTTTCTCTACCTGAACAAATGAAAGAAATGCTGGTGGCCAATAATAATTCAGAAATGTTTCACTTATTAGGGGCATCCTCATTTGAAGACTATATTAGCGGTATGCTTGCCACATGGGTGATTAACTTGATATCCTTTATTGGACTGTTTATCCTTATTTCGCTTATTCTGTCGATTGTATTTGGAATAATTGATTTAGTATCAAAGCTTCCGCTTCTTAATATAACAAATAAGGCTGCGGGTGGTTTGTTAGGTGCAATATTCGGAATAGGAATAGTTTTGATAGTTATGATGGGAATATCAATGATCATAACATCAGGAACGAAGCCGGAGTGGATAACCATGATGGATGAATCAAGTGTGGCAAAACTATTCTATTATAACAATCCTTTGTTGGATTGGATTGGCAATATAGAATCAGGAAGTCGTTTCTGGCAAGAGTTAGCTGCGAAAATTGGTCGAAAATAAATAAATATCTAATAAAATAGAAATTAATAAAACCACAACATATAGGGTAGGAAGTAGTGTTTAATCCGTATATGTTGTGGTTTTTAAAATATAAATTCATAATATACAATAGAAAAACTGAAAAAAGTGAAAAAAATATATGAAATGGGGTTGACGTTCCATATCTCAGATGATATAATACTCTTCGCTGGTCAAGTGAGACACACGAAACACAAGACTGGCAAGGCCATAAGCAATACGGCTTCAAAAAAACTTTGAAAAAAGTTGTTGACAAACACAGACGAAAATGATATAATAATTTTCGCTGACAAAACAGTAAGCAACACACTGAGATGTCAACAAAACCAGTAAACATCAATGTTTACGCAAGAACATTTGATAATTGAATCGTGAAGTAAACTCATATACCTTTAATTCCTTTGAAGTAACTACGGTTACGGATAAGAACTTTAAATTAGCAAAATGCTAGTGTTTCAAGCGAGAGATTAAACTTTTTAATGTGAGAGTTTGATCCTGGCTCAGGATGAACGCTGGCGGCGTGCCTAACACATGCAAGTCGAGCGAGAATCTTCTGAACGATCCTTCGGGTGAGTGAAGAAGAGGAGAGCGGCGGACGGGTGAGTAACGCGTGGGTAACCTGCCCTATGGAGGGGGATAACGCAGAGAAATTTGCGCTAATACCGCATAAGCGCACAGTATCGCATGATACAGTGTGAAAAACTCCGGTGCCATAGGATGGACCCGCGTCAGATTAGCTAGTTGGTGGGATAAAAGCTCACCAAGGCGACGATCTGTAGCCGACCTGAGAGGGTGATCGGCCACATTGGGACTGAGACACGGCCCAAACTCCTACGGGAGGCAGCAGTGGGGGATATTGCACAATGGGCGAAAGCCTGATGCAGCAACGCCGCGTGAAGGAAGACGGTTTTCGGATTGTAAACTTCTATCAGCAGGGAAGAAAATGACTGTACCTGACTAAGAAGCCCCGGCTAACTACGTGCCAGCAGCCGCGGTAATACGTAGGGGGCAAGCGTTATCCGGAATTACTGGGTGTAAAGGGTACGTAGGCGGTCCATCAAGTCAGATGTGAAAGCCCGGAGCTCAACTCCGGGATTGCATTTGAAACTAGTGGACTAGAGTGCAGGAGAGGAAAGTGGAATTCCTAGTGTAGCGGTGAAATGCGTAGATATTAGGAAGAACACCAGTGGCGAAGGCGGCTTTCTGGACTGTAACTGACGCTGAGGTACGAAAGCGTGGGGAGCGAACAGGATTAGATACCCTGGTAGTCCACGCCGTAAACGATGAATGCTAGGTGTCGGGGGTCGAACCTCGGTGCCGCAGTTAACGCAATAAGCATTCCACCTGGGGAGTACGATCGCAAGATTGAAACTCAAAGGAATTGACGGGGGCCCGCACAAGCGGTGGAGCATGTGGTTTAATTCGAAGCAACGCGAAGAACCTTACCAAATCTTGACATCCTTCTGACCGACTCTTAATCGAGTCTTTCCTTCGGGACAGAAGTGACAGGTGGTGCATGGTTGTCGTCAGCTCGTGTCGTGAGATGTTGGGTTAAGTCCCGCAACGAGCGCAACCCTTATCTTTAGTAGCCAGCAATTCGGATGGGAACTCTAGAGAGACTGCCGGGGACAACTCGGAGGAAGGTGGGGATGACGTCAAATCATCATGCCCCTTATGATTTGGGCTACACACGTGCTACAATGGCGGATACAAAGGGAAGCGACAGGGTGACCTTAAGCAAACCTCATAAAGTCCGTCCCAGTTCGGATTGTAGTCTGCAACTCGACTACATGAAGTTGGAATCGCTAGTAATCGTAGATCAGCATGCTACGGTGAATACGTTCCCGGGCCTTGTACACACCGCCCGTCACACCATGGAAGTCGGAGGCGCCCAACGCCAGTGACCCAACCGTAAGGAGGGAGCTGTCTAAGGTGAAATCGATGACTAGGGTGAAGTCGTAACAAGGTAGCCGTATCGGAAGGTGCGGCTGGATCACCTCCTTTCTAAGGAAGAATCACAACCTGAGGGTTGATGATAAAAGCAGCAAGACTGCCTTCGAGACATCGAAGTAAAAGAAATGAGTCGAAAGGCGAACTTATCTCGAAGAAACAGGTTTTGAGATTACTTTACGATTGAGTTGTTAAAACTCTATAACAACACCTAGCAAGGAAAAGGAAACGTCACCTTACAGTGTTTCTCTACGAGAAAAACTTACCGGTGAGCGATTAAATTTTTCCTGCGGAAAAATTTTAGGTGGCGATGCGTCCTAGGGAAACACCCGTACCCATACCGAACACGATGGTTAAGCCTTGGACGGCCGATGGTACTTGGCTGGTAACGGCCCGGGAGAGTAGGTGGCTGCCTTTTATTATGGGGGTATAGCTCAGTTGGGAGAGCACCTGCCTTGCAAGCAGGGGGTCAGGAGTTCGAATCTCCTTATCTCCACTGGACATTACGCTTTATAAGCATGTAATTGTCCGGTCGAAATGACCATATAGAACATTGATAACTACATATCGAAAAGTCGTGAATATCAGTAAAGAATGATCCAACCAGGTCATGATTGAACATATTCAAACCTAATCCAAAAATAAATTTAATTTATTTTATAGATAAAAATACTTTTGAAAAAAGGTATTTTGAAAGAACCAAAGAGCATACACAATTGTATTAAACTCTTAAGCAAACGAAAGTTCAAGCTAATAAGAGCATAGGGTGGATGCCTTGGCACTAGGAGCCGATGAAGGTCGTGATAAGCTGCGAAAAGCTTCGGGGAGGCGCAAATAGCCATCGATCCGGAGATTACCGAATGGGGAAACCCGGCTGGGAAGAGCCCAGTCACTGCATGGTGAATACATAGCTATGCAGGGGGAACTCGGGGAACTGAAACATCTAAGTACCCGAAGGAAGAGAAAGAAACATCGATTACCTGAGTAGCGGCGAGCGAAAGGGTAAGAGGCCAAACCAAAGAACCTAGTTCTTTGGGGTTCGGACTGCGGACGGTATTAATAATTGCTAGTCGAAACGTTTTGGAAAAGCGTGTCAAAGAGGGTGAGAACCCCGTAGACGAAAGTGAGAATTAGCCAGCAGGATCCAGAGTAGCGCGAGACACGAGAAACCTTGCGTGAATGAGCGGGGACCACCCCGTAAGCCTAAATACTACCTAGTGACCGATAGCGCATAGTACTGTGAAGGAAAGGTGAAAAGAACCCCGGGAGGGGAGTGAAAGAGAACCTGAAACCCTATGTTTACAAGCAGTCGAAGCACGTTAAGGTGCGACGGCGTACTTTTTGTAGAACGGTCCGGCGAGTTACGATTGCAGGCAAGGTTAAGTACTGAAGGTACGAAGCCGAAGGGAAACCAAGTCTTAATAGGGCGTTAAGTCAGTAGTCGTAGACCCGAAACCGGGTGACCTATCCATGTGCAGGTTGAAGTTACCGTAAAAGGTAATGGAGGACCGAACTCACATCTGTTGAAAAAGGTGGAGATGACGTGTGGATAGCGGAGAAATTCCAATCGAACCCGGAGATAGCTGGTTCTCCTCGAAATAGCTTTAGGGCTAGCCTTGTTTTAGTCTACTGGAGGTAGAGCACTGAATTGTCTAGGGGGCTTCACAGCTTACCGAAACATATCAAACTCCGAATGCCAGTTAGATGATGAACAGGAGTCAGACTATGGGAGATAAGTTCCATGGTCAAAAGGGAAAGAGCCCAGACCACCAGCTAAGGTCCCAAAGTACGTGTTAAGTGGAAAAGGATGTGAGATTTCGAAGACAACTAGGATGTTGGCTTAGAAGCAGCCATACATTCAAAGAGTGCGTAATAGCTCACTAGTCGAGAGGTCTTGCGCCGAAAATGTCCGGGGCTAAAACACGACACCGAAGCTGTGGATTGATACGTAAGTATCAGTGGTAGAGGAGCATTCTTAACGAGTTGAAGCTGTACCGTAAGGAGCAGTGGATTGTTAAGAAGAGAGAATGCCGGAATGAGTAGCGAGAGAGAAGTGAGAATCTTCTCGGCCGAATATCTAAGGTTTCCAGAGTAAAGCTGATCTTCTCTGGGTAAGTCGGGACCTAAGGTGAGGGCGAAAGCCGTAGCCGATGGACAACTAGTTGAAATTCTAGTACCGCATATAAACAGAACTGTGGGGACGCAGAAGGATAGGAAGAGCCAGGAATGGAAAAACTGGTGCAAGCGTAAAGGCTGTAAGATAGGCAAATCCGTCTTACTGAGGCTGAAACGTGACGCGGAGCGAACGAGAGTAGTGAAGCTTCCGAATCCATGCTGCCAAGAAAAGCCGCTATTGTTTTATATGTGCCCGTACCGCAAACCGACACAGGTAGATGAGGAGAGAATCCTAAGGCCGACGGGAGAAGCGTTGTTAAGGAACTCGGCAAAATGACCCCGTAACTTCGGGAGAAGGGGTGCCTGCTTAGGCAGGCCGCAGAGAATAGGCCCAAGCGACTGTTTAGCAAAAACACAGGTCTCTGCAAAACCGAAAGGTGAAGTATAGGGGCTGACGCCTGCCCGGTGCTGGAAGGTTAAGGGGAAGAGTTAGCGCAAGCGAAGCTCAGAACTTAAGCCCCAGTAAACGGCGGCCGTAACTATAACGGTCCTAAGGTAGCGAAATTCCTTGTCGGGTAAGTTCCGACCCGCACGAAAGGCGTAACGATTTGGGCACTGTCTCGACAACGCGCCCGGTGAAGTTGTAGTACCGGTGAAGATGCCGGTTACCCGCGACAGGACGGAAAGACCCCATGGAGCTTTACTCTAGCTTGATATTGGGATTCGATGTTACATGTACAGGATAGGAGGGAGGCTTCGAAGCCAGGACGCCAGTCTTGGTGGAGCCACTGTTGGGATACCTCTCTTGTAATATTGGATTTCTAACCTAGCACCCTAAACGGGTGTGGGGACACTGTCAGGTGGGGAGTTTGACTGGGGCGGTCGCCTCCGAAAGAGTATCGGAGGCGCTCAAAGGTCTTCTCAGAATGGTTGGAAATCATTCGTAGAGTGCAAAGGCATAAGAAGGCTTGACTGTGACACCGACGGGTGGAGCAGGTAGGAAACTAGGACTTAGTGATCCGGTGGTATGAATGTGGGATTGCCATCGCTCAACGGATAAAAGCTACCCTGGGGATAACAGGCTTATCACTCCCAAGAGTTCACATCGACGGAGTGGTTTGGCACCTCGATGTCGGCTCATCGCATCCTGGGGCTGTATTCGGTCCCAAGGGTTGGGCTGTTCGCCCATTAAAGCGGTACGCGAGCTGGGTTCAGAACGTCGTGAGACAGTTCGGTCCCTATCCGTCGTGGGCGTAAGATATTTGAGAGGAGCTGTCCTTAGTACGAGAGGACCGGGATGGACTGACCGCTGGTGTATCTGTTGTACTACCAAGTGCATAGCAGAGTAGCTAAGTCGGGAAGGGATAAACGCTGAAGGCATCTAAGCGTGAAGCCCCCCTCAAGATAAGATATCTCATCCGTAAGGATTAAGACCCCTGGAAGACTACCAGGTTGATAGGTCGGAGGTGTAAGCATGGTAACATGTTCAGCTGACCGATACTAATAGGTCGAGGGCTTGAACAAGAGAGTTTGTTTAAGAGTTTTAATAGAATTGTGTATAGGAATTGGTTAAAAAATAGGTTGACAAATGATATGTAAGTATTATACCATTAGTAAAGTGATCCTCAATAGCTCAATGGTAGAGCACTCGGCTGTTAACCGAGGGGTTGTTGGTTCGAGTCCAACTTGGGGAGCTATAAAACAATCCGACGGGTTGTTTTACTTATGTCATAATGAAAGTTTGCACTTTCAATATAGATATGGCCCGTTGGTCAAGCGGTTAAGACACCGCCCTTTCACGGCGGTAACAGGGGTTCGATTCCCCTACGGGTCATTTTTGGTGGCGATGCGTCCTAGGGAAACACCCGTTCCCATACCGAACACGATGGTTAAGCCTTGGACGGCCGATGGTACTTGGTTGGTAACGACCCGGGAGAGTAGGTGGCTGCCAATTTTATATATTCATTTTTAATGAATAAGGCGCCATAGCCAAGTGGTAAGGCAGAGGTCTGCAACACCTTCATCACCAGTTCAAATCTGGTTGGCGCCTCTAGAATAGGTTAATACATATAATATAACATTAACGCGGAGTGGAGCAGTCTGGAAGCTCGTCGGGCTCATAACCCGAAGGTCAGAGGTTCAAATCCTCTCTCCGCAACTAACTTAAGCTTGTCATAATCTATGACAAGCTCTTTGTTTTATCATAGGAAAGTTTTAAATCAAGAGTTAGCTATACATTTAATATATGAGGAGTGTAGAACATGGAGGATAAACAAACAATTCAAGTAGGCGATATTGTAACCTTAAAAAAACAACATCCATGCGGCTCCGCCGATTGGAAAATTCTTCGTGTCGGAATGGATTTTCGCCTTCGATGCATGGGGTGTGATCATATGATTATGGTTCCGCGTCAGAAAATCATGAAAAGCATAAAGAATATAAAAAAAGGCGAAGAATAAACTTGTCAATAAGTCAATAAAAGTATTGTGTATCTAGAAAAGCTGTGGTATACTATATACTTGTGAAAATATCCTTGCTTTTGCTAAAGCAAAGGCCAAAGACCATAAGGAGGTGCGAAAATGAATCAATACGAATTAGCGTTGGTAATCAATGGAAAATTAGCTGATGAAGTACGTGATGAAGCGTTAGAAGCTGTTAAAGCTCTTATTGAACGTTTCGGAGGTACTGTTGCTAAAGTTGATGATTGGGGCAAACGTAGATTAGCTTATGAAATTCAAAAAGTTCGTGAAGGTTTTTACTACTTCATTACTTTTGAATCTGAAGCAACTGCTCCAGCTGAAATCGAAGCCAGAGTTCGAATCATGGAAACTGTATTACGTTTCTTAATTGTAAGAGTTGAAGAGTAATCCAAAGAAGGGGGTAAAGCAATGAATAAAGTCATCTTAATGGGACGTTTAACGAGAGATCCTGAGGTACGCTACTCACAAGGTAACGAGCCTATGGCAATCGCCAGATATTCATTAGCAGTCAACCGTCGTTTTCGACGTGATGGTGAACCCGATGCGGATTTTATCAACATTGTTGCATTTGGTCGTAACGGAGAATTTGCTGAGAAGTATTTTCAAAAAGGTCAACAAGTATGTGTCGTAGGGCATATACAAACCGGAAGTTACGAGAAAGATGGCGTACGTCGTTATACAACGGACATCATCGTAGAAGAGCAACATTTTGCTGAATCTAAACGAAATTTTGAAGAAAGAATGGGTGGCCAAAGTCAACAATACACACCTGCTTCAAAGCCTCAAGCACCTGCTACGAATAATAGCAATGTAGATGGTTTTGTATCTGTGGACGATGACTTTGATGATGATGATATCCCATTCTAAGGTTAAAATATCCTACCGATGGATCATATATTCAAATCATATAAGGAGGTTTTGAAATGGCTTTTGATCGACGCAACAACAATCGTAGAAGAAGAAAAAAAGTATGTGCATTTTGTGCAGATAAATCTGCAACAATAGATTACAAGGACTTGAACAAATTACGTCGTTACGTTTCTGAACGTGGTAAAATTTTACCTCGTCGTATTACAGGTACTTGTGCTAAACATCAAAGAGCTTTAACAGTAGCAATCAAACGTTCTCGTCATATTGCATTGTTAGCTTACACAGTCGAATAATCGATTGATAGACACATATAGTGTAAAGTAATAGAAGGCTGGCAGCTGATGTTGTCAGCCTTTTTGTATTTCTCAATGTTTTATGGGTGAATTTTGTGCATTTTTTCGTCATTAATGATATAATATAATAGATTCTTTTGGAGCTAAATATAACCCGAGTTTCAGACCTAAGTGAAAGAGGTACGGTATGAATAAAAAAAAGATAAAGTTGGGTTTTCGCGTACATAAGTATATTATATGGCCAATTATTAGTTGTCTGATCTTATTCTTGTTGTCAATTGGAGCAATGCAAGTAGACTTGACATTAGGTATTATCGGTCTTATTGCATCAATATTTAATATTATTGTTTTCTTGATTATGTATATACTTGCCAGAAAGCGGCTAATTGCAGAAACGTTAGATCTTTCACTACAAGTGAGTGATATACAGAAAGATCATTTGGTACATTTTGATATTCCCCATTGTATTCTTGACGGCACTGGACGCATATCATGGTACAATGATATGTTTTATGATTTAGTAGAAGATCCAAAACTTACAGACAAGAACATTCACAACTTTTTTACAAGTATTAACTCAGATCAATTTCCGTCTTACGAAAAACCCCTTGAGGTTATTAGTGAATTCAAAGAAAAGGTATATCGTATCGTTATACAAAAGCATGTATTGGATACGCAACGATCGGCTTTTGTTAAGGATATGGAAGATTTTTTCTATTACAGTGCGTATTTTTATGATATTACAGAAGAGGTTGCTTTGAAGCGCATAAACAAAGAACAAAAGGCGATTATTGGTTATGTCTATGTAGATAATTACGAAGAAATTCTGCAGTCCATTGAAGATGTAAGACGTCCTATTTTAGTAGCATTAATTGATAGGAATTTAAATCATTTGGCTAAAGAAGTAGAAGGTGTATTAAGAAAAGTTGAAAAGGATAAATATGTTCTCTTTTTTCAAAGGAAGTATTTAGAACGATTGAAAGATGAAAAATTTAGTATTCTTGATGATATTCGTAATATCAACATTGGAAATGAATTGCCTGTTACGATTAGTATCGGCCTAGGTGTTCATGACAATGATTATGTATCAGCCCTTGATTATGCCAGAATTGCTATTGATTTAGCATTAGGACGTGGCGGAGACCAAGCCGTTATTAAGAATAATGATAAATTCTCAT
This sequence comes from Vallitaleaceae bacterium, assembly GCA_965140555.1. Taxonomy (GTDB): domain Bacteria; phylum Bacillota; class Clostridia; order Lachnospirales; family Vallitaleaceae; genus UBA1351. Next base: position 2,031,555 of record OZ223259.1, read on the forward strand.
TTTATGGCGGAAAAACACGTGGCGTGGAAACAAATACACGAGTCAAAGCTAGAATTAAAGCCTATGCCTTTAAGGAATTGTTGGCAGAAGCGGATAATGTCATTGTGATGGGGCATCATCTGCAAGATTTAGATTCTTTAGGGGCGGCCATCGGGGTTTTCGCCTGTGCAAGGTTACTTGAGAAAAAGGTGAATATCGTATTGGATGATATTACGACGGCTATTAATGCGCTCTATGAGCGTGTACAAGAGAGTCCGAGCTTTCCGGAGGACATATTTGTATCAGGGGCCAAGGCTATTGAATTGTGTGATGAAAACACGGTGCTAGTTGTCGTTGATGTAAATCGGCCAAGTTATACAGAATGTCCCGAGTTATTAAATTATGCTAGAAAAGTAGTGGTGTTTGATCATCATAGAGCAAGTTCAGAGTATATAGAACCAAGTGTCTTAAGTTATATAGAACCTTATGCGTCCTCAACATGTGAGATGGTTACAGAAATTTTACGTTACATTACAGATAAGGTAAAATTGGACCCAGTAGAAGCGGATGCGCTATTTGCCGGAATATCTGTTGACACTAAGAATTTTGTTATCAAAACAGGTGTTAAGACGTTTGAAGCGGCAGCGTTTCTTCGGCGTAATGGGGCGGATGTCATTCGGGTAAGAAAATTCTTCAAAAATGATATGGCTACCTATAAGGCAAGAGCCAGTGCAGTAAGGGATGCTGTCATTTATCAAGGTAAGATTGCAATTTCAGAAAGCCCGTCAGATGTTTCAAATGCAACGCTAGTAGCAGCGCAAGCGGCGGACGAATTATTGAATATATCTGGTATCAAAGCATCCTTCGTTATGACGAATTTGAATGGTACGATTTATATTAGTGCACGGTCGTTTGACGATATTAATGTGCAGTTGATTATGGAAAAACTTGGTGGCGGAGGTCATTTAAGTGTTGCAGGTGCGCAGCTTCAAGGACAAACGATCCAAGAGGCAATAGACATTTTAAAGCATACAATTGATGAATATCTAGAGGAAGGTGAAGAAGAATGAAAGTAATTTTATTAGAAGATGTCAAAAAAGTGGGTAAAAAAGGTGAGCTTGTTGAAGTAAAAGATGGATTTGCCAGAAATGTATTATTTCGTAAAAATCAAGCAATGGAAGCAACCCCAAAAGCTCTTAATGAATATGATTTAAAGAAAAAAGCGGATGCAAAACGTCGACAAGAAGAATTAGAAGAAGCGAAAGAGCTTGGAGCGAAAATTAAAGATATGACTGTAACAATTCCTATTAAAACAGGTGAAGGTGGAAAAGTCTTTGGTTCGGTATCAACAAAGGAAATTGTTAAAGAAGCTAAAGAACAGTTGGATTTGGAATTAGATAAGAAGAAACTTGTATTGAAGGATCCGATTCGATCATTAGGTACCCATATAGTTCCTGTGAAATTACATCCAAAAGTAACAACAGAAATCAATGTTAAAGTTATTGAGCAGCAATAATGTATGTAAGAAAAGACGAGGTGAAACCCGGTGGATGAAATTGTAAAGCGAATACCTCCGCATAGTTTAGAGGCAGAGCAATCCGTTATCGGATCGATGATTATGGATCGTGAAGCTATAGGAATAGCTCTTGAGCATATTGACCAACACGACTTTTATCATCCGGATTTAAAGCTTGTATTTAATGGTATTATAGGCCTATATAATAGGAACCAACCTGTGGATTTGGTGACATTACAAGATGCACTTAAGCGGGATGAAAATTTAGAACGTATTGGTGGGGTAGAGTATTTGTCTAAGCTTGCTTTGGCAGTGCCTACATCTGCTCACGTTAAAAATTATGCATCTATTGTAAAGGAAAAATCAATTCTAAGGCGGTTGATTAAAACCGGTCAGGAGATTGTCAGTGATAGTTATGAAGGTTCAGAAGAACTGGAATCAATTCTAAACAGTGCTGAAGAGAAGATCTTTAATATTATGCAAAACCGTAAAACCGAGGAGTTTGCGGATATTAAGGAATTAATTAATCCTACATTGAATATGATTGTATCGGCTCATGATAATGGTGGTAAAGTAACGGGCATATCCAGTGGATTTATTGATTTAGATACCAAGACAGCGGGATTACAACGTGCGGATCTTATTTTGGTTGCAGCCAGACCGTCTATGGGTAAAACAGCATTTGCATTAAATGTTGCCCAACATGCAGCGGTTAAAGGGCGCCATTCGACTGCAATTTTCTCTTTGGAGATGTCAAAGGAGCAACTCGTTAACCGGATGTTGTGCTCTGAATCGATGGTGGATGCGCAGAAAGTTCGGACGGGTAGCCTTGAAGATGAAGAATGGTCGAATTTATTAAGTGGTGCAGCGATTTTGAATGATTCACCAATCTACATTGATGATACACCAGGGATTACTGTTGCAGAGATGAAGGCTAAGTGTCGTAAACTAAAACTTGAAAAGGGGCTTGATTTAATTCTTATTGACTATCTTCAGTTGATGAGTGGCAATGGGAATGGAGAGTCAAGGCAACAAGAAATTTCAGAGATTAGTCGTTCCCTCAAAGGTTTGGCCCGTGAGATGCAGGCACCGGTTATTGCGCTATCCCAGTTATCAAGAGCCTGTGAAGCGAGAGCAGATCACCGCCCGATGCTTTCTGATTTGCGTGAATCAGGAGCTATTGAGCAGGATGCCGATGTTGTTATGTTTTTGTATCGAGATGAATATTATAATAAGGATTCCGATATGAAAGGAATGGCAGAGCTAATTATTGCTAAGCAAAGAAACGGTCCAACAGGAACTGTTGAATTAACATGGTTTGGTGAATACACGAAGTTCATGAATTCAACACGTTCTCAGCAAGTGAGTTAATTTCATATAAGTTATACACACAATACACACATGATAGAGTGTTTTACACACGTAAAACCGCTTATCATGTGTGTTTTTTTCGCTTTACTTTCGCTGTTTTTTTAACTAGACTGTGGTTAGGATATCAAACAGAAGAAGGAGATATGAGGTTATAGAAATACAGAAGGAAGATTAGTAGTTGATATAAGGTGAGGTGAGATAATGGAAGTGTATATAGTTGAATCAGACAGGCATTACCGGGAAGCTTTGAGAAAAGGATTGATTCAGTATATGTCTAAAGGAGATCAGATAACAGCAATAGGTCCCAAAGAAGGTTATGCGAAGATTAAGGAACATGTTGAAGCGGTTAAAAAAGGACAAGTAACAGATAGTATACTATGGTTAGTGGATGAATCCGTCATACATGAGTGGGTCTTGGAAGATGGGATAAGTCAGTATGTCTATTCGTCAGGAAAGTGTGTGCTCTTATCTGAATCGGTCTATGGATACCATTTAGCGGAGTTCGAACAATCTGAAGAGAAGGTATTATGTCGCATAGACAAGTTTCAACCTGCAGATGACATTTATGGACAGTTAAAACGCTATTACTTAGATAATATGGGACTTCGTAGGATTGAATCTCAGGACAAAGAAACGACGATACAAATACATTTTTCACCGATTTGGACGAATAAAGTGGTGGAAAAATATGCGAAGATAACGAATGAGGGTTCAGTAAGACGGCTCCTTGTCCTGATGGATGGATATAGTTATCGGCAGAGCGTATCCGAGAATCTTAGGAAATTTCATATGGGATTATCCGAGGTATTTTACTATTTTCACAAACAACAGGAGCAATTGGATTGGATTGTACATGAGGCGGCCCATAAGGAGTCCTCATCTTTAGACATTATATATGGCCCGAAACATATGCAGGATTTTGAATTTCTTTCGAAAGATGAGATGAAGCAACTTATCATATATATGAAGCAGGCCATGACCTATGACAGGATTGATATCGTTATGAATGGGTTGATGATAACAAGTCGTATAAATTCGATTCTTAATGCAGCCGATGAGTGTATTTTGTATGTTGAGAATGAAAGAATACAGCAAACAATTCTAGAGCAGACAACATGTACCTGGCATGTTTGTGAAAAGGAGTGATTCTGTAGTGGAATGGACAGATTGGAAGTCAGCTATATTGGATGATTTGAGTCAGTGGGATGTAATCAGTGATGAAGATGTTTATGAGCGTATACAGACTAAAATTTTACAAGAAGAACAGGGGTTATCGATAATAGAGAAATCGAGTCTCATTGAAACCTTGTATAATCATATTCGGCGATTGGGAACACTGCAACCATACTTGGATGATCCAAAGGTAAATGAGGTCATGGTTAACGGTCCGGATAAGGTCTTTGTGGAGAAGGAAGGAGAAATTTTTCGTGTACAGACGACGATACATGAGAATGAACTATTGGAGATTATTCAGCGGATAGTGAATCGTATGAATAGACGCGTCAATGAGAAAGAGCCGATATGCGATGTTCGACTGGAGGATGGATCGCGTGTGAATATTATTCTACCACCTATTGCTATTGACGGCCCTTATATTACGATAAGAAAGTTTATTCGTTCGTTTATAACAGTAGATCAATTAGTCAAGAATGGGACAATATCAAAGGAAGCAATGGAGGTAGTACAACGACTTGTAAAGCGCCGTTATAATATATTCATTTCAGGAGGAACAAGTTCCGGAAAAACGACTCTACTCAATGCTTTATCAGAAAGCATCGGTGAAAAGGAACGCGTCATTACTATTGAAGATTCTGCAGAATTAAAATTACAAGGGTTGAACAATTTGATCCGTTTAGAGACACGTAACGGTGTTGATAATTATATGGAGCCGATTACCATACGTGACTTGATTCGTTCTTCCCTAAGAATGCGACCGGATCGTATTATTGTTGGAGAAGTACGAGGAGAGGAGACCATTGACATGCTTCAAGCCATGAATACCGGTCATGATGGGTCCCTAAGCACGGGGCATGCGAACTCAATTCGTGAGATGCTTTTACGTCTGGAGACAATGGTATTATCATCTATGGAACTCCCATTGATTGCTATACGCCAGCAAATTGCATCAGCTGTAGATATAATGATTCACCTCCAAAAAATCCATGGAAAAGGACGACGTGTTATGGAGATTGCTGAAGTTGATGGAGTGGACAATGGTATTATTGGGTTAAATACATTATATAGATATGATATAGAGCAGGATCAATTGGTACCGACGGGGAATGAACTTAGGCATAAAGTTAAGCTGGAGGTGAATGGATGAAACGGGAAGTCATCATATATTATCTTGTTGTAGAAGCAATCATTATCATTATGGGAATTCTGTTCTTTAATCAGTGGGGAATCATTATTGTATTATGTATTCTTGGAGGAGGAAGCATTCCTTCAATAAAGAGACATGTCAAGAGACGAGAGTATGAGCGTTTAGAAGAAGATTTCAAGCAGATGTTGTCACAATTAGGTTCATATATTAGCCTTGGATATAGTATGGATAATGCTTTGAAGGAAATTCTTGAAGAATGGAGACGTTCTAATGAAAACCATGCTTTTCAGTCAGTTCTTCAACGAATGATTATTTCCAGGGAAATTAATATATCTTTAGATGACATTTTTGCCCAGATAGCATGTGAGTACCCAATGGAATCCATTGTTCAATTTTCTAATATTGTAACACTTACTTTAAAAAAAGGAGGAACATTACAAGGAATTATAGAAGCTACCATGGAACGTATTGAGGAGAAGGAGGGGGTAGAAAATGAACTTGATGTACTCATTACTCAAAAACGGTATGAATTGTTCATACTACTCACCATGGTGCCGCTTATGATTATATATTTACGTTGGATTTCAGGAACATTTCGCTCGGTGATGTACCATAACATAAGAGGACAATTAATTATGGGCATTTGTCTTGGTTTGTATATTATTAGTGGGTTGATTGGTTATAGGATTGTAAATATCAAGGTGTAGATATAGTGGATAGGAGGAAGGATGAAGGGGCTAATAATCGTTAGAGAGAGGGTTCAGGAAGTCATAGTTACTTTGTTTCCCTTATATACTAGACAATGTCTTCTTGCTATAGGATGTATCGCAATTGTGCTGGCATTTACCGGAATATTTCATGAAAAAGACGATCAGATAACCAGCATTACACGTCCTGAGTTCAAAGATACGAAAGAAGTATTTACTGTATATGCAGAAATAGATGGGAGAGAGCGGATACCTATACAGCTTAAGGCAGAACCCATAAAACCGACAGAGCAAGAAGCTCAAAAGTATTTGGAAGACGTGAATCAACGATGGCGTGAAATTCTGGATGGGTACTATAGCCAAAATCCTGAGATTACGAGTGCATTAAAAACATACAATGCAATCAATGGCGAAAATATAGGAATTCAGATAGAGGGATATTGGCATTCAATGCAGTCAATTGATGAAGAGGGGTATATTGACCTGGGAGGTTGGACGGAAGGGACAAGAGAGTTTACATATAATAGTACATGGATATATCAAGAGGCACAATTATCAGATAGCTATACCATTATTATTGAGCGGTCCCAGATAGGTACAGTATATGAGAATAAATGGTATCGTCAGAAGATTCAAGGAGACTGGGAGACGCAAGAGACGAAGACGGAATCGAAACAAAAAGTAGAATTGCCGACACAAGAGCAGATTCGCTATTTCACCGAAGCTGAAGAACATTGGGGAATAAAAAGTTTAGGGATTCTGATACTAATAGCAATGCTTTTAATGGCATTGAGTCGGAATGAAAAAAAGGAAAAAGAAATTCTGTATGAAAAAGATATGCGGTGTCATTTTATGTATTTGACTCAAGACATGGTGATGCTTTATCAATCAGGTGCTACATTATATACAGCATTACGATTATCGCTTATGCAGAGGCAACCGTTGCTGAAGCAAGGGACACGACAAAAAGAAGTCATTGAGGGACTTTGTGACATGTTAGATCAAGAACAGTCCATGCGTGAGGTGATGCTTTCTTTCAAAGATATTTTTGAGTTTAGAGAAGGAAAGTCATTTTCGCGTTTAATGATTCAAGGAAGCTACTATGGAGATCATCAATTAAGTGAACAGTTATCGCGTATATCGGACAATATGTGGGATGAACGTATCCGTCGAGCGAGAAAAGAAAGTGAAAAAGCGAGTTCAAAGTTGATGTTTCCTATGCTCATTATATTTATTGTTATTATAATGCTAACTGTAATTCCGACTTTTTTAGAAGTTGGGCAAATGTGATTGGAGGATTAGAAGATGAGTAGAATAATGAAAGGTTTACACAAACAATTGATGCAAGGAGAAATGATGATAAAAAAAGGATTAGGTCGCCTGAAGGAAGATGAAGAAGGAATGGGAATGGTAGAAATTGCACTTATAATTGTTGTATTAATTGGACTTGCTTTTATATTTCAAGATCAGATTGAGGCTTTATTAACGAGTATTTTTGATAAATATGATATAGATGGGCTAACAAATTAGGAAGAGGGACTGAAGTGAGGAGGTACTATCTTATGGTTTATCAAAAGGGATATCTTGTATTTGAAGAAGCTGTTAGCCAGATTGAAACCTATCAGATGAAGAGTTTTTACTATCAAAAAATACCGGGAGTTCGGGATTTTCGTGTAAGCATGACAAGTGATAGAGCTTTTCTATATGTACCGGATGAGCAGGAGACATCATTTCAAAAAGTGGCATATTCTTTATCAAAAGATGAGTTGATACGGTTTATTCATGGAATGACGCTTATTCTTGAGCGGATGGAAGATTATCTACTATATGAAGAGCACTGCCTTCTGAGGCCGGAATGGATTCAGTGTGATATGTCTAAAGGGACGTTGGATATAGAGATTTTATATCTGCCCCTTTTACAAGAAGGAGAGGAAGAGATGAGTGAGGAATGTAAAGTAGAACGGGACAAGAAACCGTTGTTGACATTATTGGCAGAGTGTTTTAATCGTCATAATGAAATGGAAGGATTTTATTACTTTATGCAAGTGAAGGAGAATCTGAAAGCTGTCGACGGCGTAGAGAAGTGTCAGTCATGGCATGAGATTTTAACGGAGTTTGCTAAGAATGATAAATACAAGAGTAAATCGTGCATTTGAACGGAGAGTATGATAATCTAATAGAAGAGTTTTATATTCCAAAGAGTTCGTATAGGAGGAAAAGCGGATGAATAGGAAGCTTATGCTAGGTATTATCGTTACAAGTCTATTGTTTCTTGTGATAGGCTTCCTTTATGAAGCACCGCTGTTGCGTCGAGGTATAATGTTAGGTATACTGAGTATGTTTTTTTTAGTATTACTTATTTTACCTATAATGGCAATCAGGATAGAAGAGGATAAAGCTAGGATTAAGAGCATTGTTCGTATAGGATTCGGCTTGGATGTCGTTGTTATTATGGCTATGGAATATTTATCACGTTTTGCCATAAATTACTTTTATCACTTGCTTTATGTAGAAATATTAATCGTTATGATTTGGATAATGGTGCTATCCTCTAAGATGACCTATATGGGATCGGTTTTGATCTATGGAGCATCATTGATTAAGTTTTTACCACTATTGATTCGTGCGTTTACCTTAGGTAATGTTGCTATTTTTGGTTTTCTTGCAGTTGTTGAGGGGGCAGTGATTTTATTGCTGTTACTATCCAAGGCCTATTGGCACGAATTGACGAACTCAAGAGAGTTGTATAAGGCTTTAGGAGATGCTTATGGGCAATTGGAAATCTATTCCAAAGAACTGCAAGTGTTGACAGAAAGAGAAGCACGTTTAGCCATAGCAAGAGATCTACATGATACATTAGGACATGAAATGACTGGACTTATTATGCAATTGGAAATGAGTAAACGTATGAAGGATCAAGGGATGGATAATCAAGAGATCACAGAAGAAAGCTTGAAATCGGCAAGAACAGCATTAAAGCAGATACGAGAGATTGTTGATACCCTAAGGAGCGAGACAGAAGAGCCATATAAGTATACGTTGGATAAGTTGATAGAGGGCTATGGCAATAAGACAGGCAAGACCTTTCATATAGCGAATACACTTGCAGAATTACCGGAATCAAGAATATATGAAGTCATTTATCGGGTTGTGCAAGAAGCGATGACCAATATGGTAAAGCATAGTCAATCAAAGGATGCGACGGTTTATCTTTACGAACAGGGTGAGGGGAATAGAAAAGCATTATGTTGCGATATACAAGAAGAGGGTCCGACAACATTGAATAACATACAGTTGGAGACAAAGAGGCCAATAAATGGGATAACCCAATCAGCAATAGTTCCGGGTAATGGGTTAAACGGTATGAAAGAGCGTGTTGAAGCGATTGGAGGTTCCTTAACTTATGGGTATGAGACAGAGGACAGATGTCGATTTTTTATTGGGATAAAGATTCCTTATAGGTATAAGTAAAGAAAGGATAGAGTGTATGATTCATGTCGTACTAGTGGATGATCAAGAGTTGATGTTAAAAGGATTAACAATGATATTGGAGCAAGAATCAGATATTCAAGTTGTCGGACGGTGTCATCAAGGAGAAGAGGCCGTCTATGCATGTAAGAATCGAGAGGTCGATGTAGTATTGATGGATATACGTATGCCTCATATGAATGGTGTTGAAGCAACGAAAGCTATTTTGGATTTGGATAAAGGCATTAAGGTTATAATCTTGACGACATTTAATGAAGATGCGTATATATATGAATGTCTGACGTATGGAGCGAGTGGTTATCTGCTCAAGGATGCGACTCCGGAAGAGATTGTTACAAGTATACGTCATGCCAAAGAAGGCTATACCCAAGTATCGCCGGAAGTAACGCGCAAGATGATTGATATGATAGGGGAATCACCTAGAATTGAACGATCAAACAAGCAGGACCCGGTGGTAACCTTTAGTAGACGTGAAAAGGAAATTTGCCACTACCTTGCCCAAGGGAAAAATAATAAAGAGATCGCAACGTTATTAAAAATTAGTGAGGGGACAGTTAAGAATCATATGACAAGAATACTAGATAAAACCATGCTTCGAGATAGAACACAGTTGGCTTTATATGCATTGTCCCATGGGTTATAGAAAAATCATGACAAAAGTCATGGCTTTTTTGTGCGAAAAGTGAGAAGCGTAGAAAGAATCTCTATGGTATTATAAAAGAAATAAAAGAAATGAAAGGAGCATGTTCGTGAGAAAAATTCGTATAGTAATAATGGTTTTAATTATCGCTGGAACAATAAGTGGATGTGGTCATAAAGGACTTGAAGAATATAAAGAGGCATTGACAGTGACAAGTCAGATAAATTCAGGAAGGTTACAAATGATTATGGACTTGGAATTAGCATTTAATGAAGAAGGATTATCGGAAGATGCCATTCGAAAGTTGAATGAGTATAAAGCAATGCATCTTGAGATGACATATCGTTACGGAGTGAGTGATAATGAAAAACAGAAGCAAGTACAGGCAGATACTTTTTTTAGTATCGGAGGATTTGGGTTAGATACAACGTTCTATATGGATGGTGAACGGCAAGCTATCCGGTTGCCAATTATTAATAAGTTAATGACGATAGAAGATTATAGCGTTCAAGAGGACTTGAAAGGTTTTTCGTTAGAAAATGTGGCAGCACAATGGACAAATGTGTTTAATGAAGAAGACGTTATAGTCGGTCAACAAGATTATATAATTACTGAAGAGGGACAGATAAAAACGATGACATATACGATAAAATTGACCTCAGAACAATTGATGATGCTTTTTGGACCGATACAGAAAAAGATTGGAGAACTGTCGCAAGAACAATTAGCAAACTTCTTGCATATAGAACCAACGATGGCTGCTCAACTGAAGGGAGCGCTGGATGCTCAGTTGGAGGGGGTTGTCATGACGAATCTTGACGGTAAAGCCTATGTTGATTTTGATGGTCGATTGAGCCGACAAACAATGGAGCTACAAGGGATTGTTACGAACAATAAACCCGGTCAATTGAAAAGCTTTAATGTATCGGTTCAAATGGATACGGATACATTGGGAGAAGAGCAACAATTGGATTTTCCTGAGAAAGATGCGTATCAGTGGATTGAACCGGACAAAGTTAGAGAAGCCTATGAATCGGTGCGTGGATTGTAATATAAAATGGGAGGATACCATGGAATTATTAGAAGTGACACATGTAAAAAAACAGTTTAAAACAGTACAGGCAGTAAAGGATATATCATTCAATGTAAAAGAGGGAGAAATTCTAGGTTTATTAGGGCCCAATGGAGCCGGAAAATCAACGACTATATCGATGATATCAACGTTATTAAAACCGGATTCCGGAGATATTGTGTATAATGGGCAATCTGTTATAAAAAAACCGGAGGTTATTCAAGAAAATTTGGGGTATGTACCCCAAGAGATTGCATTATATCAGATGCTTTCAGGGAAGGAAAATCTTGAATTTTGGGGTAAAGCTTATGGTCTTCGGGGAAAAGCACTCAAAGAAGCGATAGAAGATGTCTCAGAGATTATCGGTATTAAAGAACGCTTGACAGATAAGGTGAAAAACTATTCGGGAGGTATGCAACGTCGTCTCAATATAGGGGTCGCTTTGTTACATAATCCTGAGTTGATTATTATGGATGAGCCTACAGTCGGAATTGATCCTCAATCTAGAATGCATATTCTAGATACAGTATTACGCCTCAATAAAGAAAAGGGAATGACCGTCATCTATACAAGCCATTATATGGAAGAGGTTGACTATCTATGTAATCGAATATGTATTATGGATAAAGGTCAAATCCGTGCACAAGGAACGAAGGAAGCACTGATTAGAGATAATAATCCAACGATTCAAATTGATGTAAAAGTTGATGGAAAGCATGAGAAAGCATCGAAGGCAATCCGTCAGATTAAAGGGATTACAAAGGTCGATATAGTAGAAGGAAGAATACTAATGGAAGCTTATCCTGGTGAGAATGTCTACAGTGACTTTATTGAGGTTATGAAACAACAAAACATACACATTCTGTCAATGGACACCCGAGAAGCAAATCTTGAGGCTGTCTTTTTACAACTGACAGGAAGAGAGCTAAGGGATTAAATGAAGATTGATAAGGAGGAAACAATATGCTCTTTGACTTAGTAATAAAGGATTTAAAGCTATTCTTATATGATAAGAAAACATTAGCGGTTTTCCTCGTTATGCCTATTGTTCTTATGACAATTTTAGGAATATCCCTTTCAGATATTTTCACGGAAGATAGCGGTTCCCCTTTTGAGCAAATACGCCTGGGTGTTGTTAAAAATTATAACGTTGATGAGGAGCTTATAAGATTACAGGCTGATGAGAGGGATATGTTACATGAGGGTGGAGAAGGCATAGATGAAATGGCAGTTGGGGATGTCGTCGATATGGATGCTATATTCTTTCGGGATTTTCTTGGGCAGGAACAGGTACAGGAATGGGTAACAGTATTTGAAATGTCAGAAGATGAGATGGATGAAGCAATAGAAGCAGACAAGATTGATGCGGCTATCGTGATGCCGGAGGGCTATGTCTATAATGGTGGGATGACGATGATGGGGATTGGTCGTAGAGAGAATACGATTCATCTGATTATAAATCCGGAGCATTCAATAAAAGGGGAAGTGATACAAGGCATCATTAATGGGTTTATTAGTGAGGTTAATCGACAGAAGGCACAAAATACGATACTCATCGGTGATTTAATGGTCTCAAATAAGATGGCATTTATTGAGAGTGTCTTCCTGAATGAGAAAATGCAGGAAACACCTGCTATGGATATAGAGGTGACCAATATACCTGCTCAAAAAGGTACAACAATGGACAGTTTTCAGTATTATGCTGTGGCTATTATGAGCATGTTTGTCCTCTACGCAGCAAGTTTCTCAGGATTTGGGATGCGACGAGAAAAAACACATAGTACATTATCGCGTGCCTATGTACAAGGAATATCAATAAACCTAATTATCATCAGTAACTTCATCAAGACACTTCTATTGGTCATGATTCAGATGAGTGTGATGATTTTATATTCGTATATAGTACTTGGCGTTCAATGGGGAAATCCTATAATATTGCCTCTGAATATGTTCCTAATTGGTGCAGTTGTGGGTGCGATGGGAAGTCTATTATCTCTTATAGGACTTGCCATGGATAGTGATAGCGTCATTAAAGTATTTGAAATGGTCATTATTCAGTTTATGGCATTAATCGGAGGAAGTTTTATTCCCATTGATGTTTTACCGGATGCGATCAGCCATTTAAAATTCTTATCCATACCCGGATTGTCCATTGAACTATTTACTAATGGAATGATGGGACAGCCCATTAATCAATTGATAGGAACTTGGGCCATAATTGTTGTCTACACCCTTGTGGCATTACTTATCGTTTGGGGAGGGACGGGTATTATGGAAAGAAGGTGGCGGACATGTTAACAATGCTTTGGATACGATTTAAGGAGTACAAAAGAGCGTGGTTGAGTTTTGTTGTGATGACCCTCATGTCGATAGGATTTATCTATGCGTTTGGGTTAGGGTTTAGTAATGAAAGTTTACTTCATGTGGGTGTGGTTAATGAATCAAAACAACCGATAACACAATCAATACTTACTCGTTTGCAAAGGAACAAAGACTTTGTATGGATTGCTATGGAGCGAGAAGATGCGATAAAAGCGTTAGAAGAGGATTCCATTATTGCGGCGGTTATATTGCCGGAAGATGGATTCATGGAGGGAAAGTCTTGGAATATTCCAATTATGCAAGTAACGGATAGGGTTGAAAGTGTAACCATACAGACTATTATACGGGATATAGCGACCAAAGAATTCGGTATCGATCAATTTTTATCACAAATAGAGCCACTTTATGTAGAGCTGGAAATGAAATATAACAAAACGGCAATGCGTGAGGACATTGTGGAATTAATGGATAGAAGACCTGCTATGACAATGGATACATCTGTTTACGAATCATCGGGACAAGCGGGCTATAATCAGCTAAAACAATCATTTATGGGATTTATGCTATTCTTATCTCTATTTACGATGATCTTTGGTGTTGGTAGTATTGTTGAAGACAAGGAAATGAAAATCTGGCATCGGCAACGGATATCTCCGTTGTCTATGTGGCAAATCATGGGTTCTGTATTAATCACGGGATTTGTTATGGGTATGTTACAGCTCTTACTCATTGTTGTGTCCGGTCACTTGATTTTCGAAATAGATTTGGGACCATCTATTTTTGGGCTTTTAGTTTTACTGTCCGGGTATACGTTTGCTTCTATTTCGATGGGGCTATTCATTTCAAGAAGTGTAAAGACGCATCAACAATTGTCTGCCATATCCCCCCTTATTATTGTAGCAACATCCATGCTGGGGGGGTGTATGTGGCCTTTGGAATTTGTTACCAATCCAATAATTCGCTTCCTTAGTCGGCTGACACCTCAACGGTATGGAATGGAGGGACTAGAAGTGCTTATTGTAAGACAGCAAGGCTTTGAAAGCATGGTCCCTTCATTAGTGCAAGTTCTATTGTTAGGAAGTGTTTTTCTCTTTCTTGCCTTAATTCCTTTAAGAAAGTCACGAGAAATAGTTCGAGGGTAGGTCTAAGGAGTGACTTTGGTCACCTTAGAGAGTGACGAAGGATACTTATGAACAACAGATAAACAATGTAGAATAAACATGAGAGATTTGTGTACATGACATGTGTTATGTAAAGGAATATACAGAGGTGCGAGGAGAAGAAGACCGATGGCTTTGCCATAGGTCTTTTTTTATACGAAGGGAAAGTCTCTTGCACATTTTTGTTTTTTTAGCTATTATGAATATGAAGTTTGAAGAAGAGGACGTTACTTCTTGATTTCCACTATAAAAGAGGGCTCGATTCAGAAACGGAGAATGGATATGACAAGCTATATGGAGCTTCAAGTAGACTATACAATTATCATAGCACTTCTTATGTTCTCAGCGGCTGTATCGTGTGTACTATGTGTTTACATAATAACTAAAAGTCGTAGTGGACGTGTTATGGTTTTTTTTATCATCGGTCAAATATTTACAATCATGTGGACGGTGCTGTATATTTTTGAACTTCTGGCGCCAACAGTAGGGGCCAGATGGGTAATCGTATGCATTGAATATATTGTGTTATGTTATGTTGGTGTTGTCTTTCTCCAATTTGCCTATGCCTATACAAAACATGAGCTTTTACCTAGGCGATGGACAGTATTAACGTTAGTGATGTCAAGTATTGGTTACCTGTCGGTTTTGACAAATAACTATCATCATTGGTTTTATAAGTCTTTTTCCATTGATGGTGAGGTCTTTGGACCTATGGCATATTATATTATTGTATCAACGATGGTGGATTTATTGGGAGGAGCCATAATTTTCGCTACGAATAAGCACCGTCGCAAAGGATCCCAGCAAAAACAGAGTATGTATTTCTCTATTGCGATCGTGGTTCCGGTGGGTGTCCATTTTCTACAGGTAATCGGAGTTTTGGATTTTGGATTTGCAATCGCACTGGTTTTTATTCCCTTCTCAGTATTGCTCTTTATCGTATCAATCTTAAAGTATCAGTTTCTAGATGTCTTACCGATTGCCATTAACGATACTATTGATGGTATGCTTGATGGGATGTTGGTTGTAGATGGAAATGGGAAGGTGATTGATTCAAATGAAACCTTTTTTAAGAAAATGTTTGGTATGATGCATACGGAGACTTTACAAACATATGAGGCATTTGTAAAGGATATTTCGAAGTACTTAGTAGAAGAAGAGGATTATAAAGAAATGTCTCGTGCGATTGAGGTGGATGATGAGGATGTCAGAAGAGGAACCATGACGATTCAAGCTGTTGATAAAAAACAGCATATTATCTATTATACTGCAAAACCGATTATGGATCACAGTCACTATAAGATGGCGACATTAATTACTTTTTTTGATATGACGAAGATTCACTATTTATACAAAGAATTAGAAATTAAAAATGCAGAAATGCTTCGTGCCAATATGCGACTTGAGAACTTGGCTAAGCAAGAACAACAGCTAGCCGTAGAATTGGAAAGAAATCATATGATGGCCGATATTCATGATACATTGGGACATTCCATGATGGAATTATTGGCGTTGTTAGAAGTATGTGATTATACGATAGATATAAAGAAAGATGATGAGACAGTTATCAAAACTGTAGAAAATGCATTGAATAAAGCAAGAAACAGCTTGGCGGAAGTTCGACAAGCGGTATCAAATTACAGACAAATGGGAGGCTTTTGATGATTAAGGTGATGGTAGTTGATGATCAGTTATTGTTGAAACAGACATTACTATATATGTTAAGTCAAGACGAAGACATAGAGGCGATTGATGGGGGTAAAGACGGCTACGAAGCTATAGAAAAAACAAAAGAATTTCTTCCTAATGTTATTCTTATGGACCTACGTATGCCAAGAATGGGTGGACTTACTGCAATGACACAGATAAAAGCACAATTTCCTAGTGTCAAGGTGATGGTGTTGACGACATTTGAAGATGATCAAAGCATTTTCAAATCGCTAGAAGCAGGAGCGGATGGCTACTTGGTGAAAGATATTAAGCCGGAAGAGCTTATTATGGCTGTAAAAGCTGTGAATCATAATTTGTATACGATGCATGCCAATGTTTTGGCTGTTTTGAAACAGGAAATTTCGCGTATAACAAAGGAAAGAAAAACGAATCATGAGACAATTAACAATTATGGTCTAACACCGATGGAAATTAGTGTTATTAAAGAAATGGTTAATGGAAAGAGTAATAAAGAAATTGCTGAGAAATTAAATTTTACAGAAGGAACAGTTAAAAATAAAGTATCAAAGATTTTGGCAAAATGCGGTCTTAAGGATAGAACGCAATTGGCAGTATTTGCTATAAAGCACAATTTATTATAGGCGAAAGGGTAACAGTGAAGAATCAAGCAACGACTGAAAGAGGATGGGTATGCAAATTCTAACAATGCGTGAATTTTTAGAAGTAATTGTCTATACGTTGGCGATTATCGGGGTTGTTGTGATTAACTGCCTCTTATTTTTTCGAACAAAAAAAATACCTTTAGTGCAATACTTTTTCAGAATTCAAACGTTAATTGGGATGTGGATGGTGGCTAAAATTTTCCGAAGCATAGCTACACAGCCGGATGTTTTATGGTTTTGGATTCTAGTTGAATATTTTGGCATTTGCTTTTTTTGCGTGGAATTTTTAGCTTTCGCTTATATTTTTCGTTATAACCATTCAATGCCTAAAAAGCTCCATCGTCTATTGATTATTTTGACGATGGTTAATTTTTATATGCTTTTTACGAATCCTTTTCATAAACTGTTCTTCCGTGAATTGACATTGGATGCCGTTGTTCGTGGCCCTTATTTTTACGTTCATATGATTTATTCATATAGCTTATTAGCGATTGGTATTGTTATGCTTATTCATAATAACGTACAGCTTGTTATCCATAAGAGGGATAAATTTTACTTAGTATTAGGACTTTTATTGCCGTTGGTTATTAATCTACTATATGTATTGGAATGGTTGAAGTTTCCTTTTGATATAACACCCATCAGCTTTAATATTATAGTTTTGAGTTTTGGTTACATTGCATTTAGAAATAACTTTTATGATATGCAGATGATGACACGGTATAGAATTTTTGAAAATCTATATGAAGGTGTTGTCATCTTGGACAAGGACAATCGAATTATCGAATTCAACCCTAAAAGCCTGGAGATTGCTTATCCGATTACAGCAATAAAGAAACATGCGAATTTTGAAACCATATTTGCAAAGTTTGCAAAATATACGCCGGATTTTGAGCGTATAGAAAAAGTATACAGAGCATTTATTGATTCGCCGATTCCTCATGCAAGAGATGAACTTACTGTATTATATGGTAAAAAAGAGTATACTTATATGTTTGTCATGCAAAAAACCTATTCAAAATATGGGGAATTTACAGGCAGTATTGTTAAATTTGTGGATATGACACAATATCATCAGTTGATTCATGAGTTAGAAATTAAAAATACCGCTCTTCGTAAAATGAATGAAACATTGAATAAAAATATATCAATTAATAAACGCCTTGTTGTTGAACAGGAACGGAATCGAGTATCAAAAGAGCTACATGATATTTTAGGACACTCGGTAACGATTGTTATTTCGTTACTGGAAATTGTGCGTCAAACCTATAAAAAAGAACCGAAATCAGCACGGGAGAAAATACAACAATCCATGCAAATTACAAGAAATGGGCTAGAAGAGCTAAAGATATCATTGACGAGTAAAAAAGTTTCTAGTATTGATGCAAGTCAGCTTGTGGATGATATTGAAACACTAACGCGTGAGTTCTCTTTATCTGGTGTTAAGGTGGAATTGCTAACAGGAAAAGCAGATATAAAGTTACAGCCACAATACTACGATACCATTTATCGTATATGCCAAGAAAGTCTTACGAATGCATTGCGTCATGGAGAAGCCACGGAAGTGGCTATGGCCCTTCGATTTCTAGATGAAGGTGTGGATATTATTATTGCGGATAATGGAAAAGGATGTGAAACCCTAGTTAAAGGCAATGGACTAAAGGGGATGGAACAGAGAGTAAATGAACTAAACGGTTTTTTTTCCTGTGGATCACCGGATGGCGCCGGTTTTAATTTGCATGTAACGATTCCGGTTGAACGGGAGCGAAGTAATATCAATGCTGTAGTGGAAGAAGATATAAAGTGACTTTAGTCACTTTTCTTAATTACCCCTGGCACTTACATTCATTATTATAGAGAGTATAATGACTATGTTGAGTTACGACAGTGATATTTGCCCCAATAAATATGACTGTAGTCCTTTTACACTTATTCCCTACTCAAAGGCGGTCGCGATAGCGGCCCTTTTGTATTTTTGAAGAAAGTGAAAAGGACTTTTTTTGTATAAGGATATTTTATCCCAAAAAGAGAAAAAAGTTCAAGAAATGGTTGACATAATATAGAGGAAGGTGTATATTAATAATGTAATCAGCACTCGATACAGAAGAGTGCTAACAGTAATAAGTAGTAATGAAGGAGGCATGTATTATGTTTGGATTAACACCTTATCGTCAAAATCAAGTAACACGTGGAAACCAAGATTTTTTTAGTTTGATGGATGATTTCTTTAATGATGACTTTATGCGTTTGCCTGCTTTTAAGAAGAGTATGTTCAATAGTGACAGTTTCAAAGTAGATGTACGCGATCAAGATGAAGCATACGTTGTAGAAGCAGATATGCCGGGAGTGGACAAGAAAGATATTGCTATTGACTATCGGGATAATCGTTTGGTGATTCGAGTAGAACAAACTCAGGAAAATGAAAGTGAAGACAAAAACTATTTACATCGTGAACGTATACAATCTTCGATGGAACGTTCTTTCTATATGAAAGACGTAGATGAATCAAAGATTAAAGCACATATGGATAATGGTGTATTAACAGTAGAGTTACCGAAAGCAGCCGATGTGGACAATCATCGTCGCATCGATATAGAATAACGACTTGCACTTCAATTAAGTGAGTAGGTCGACAAAAGCATATAGTTGAACTTTCATAGACAATATAGTGTTACGAACGCATCTACGTAATCTATATATTGTATGTGAATTTAGGGAAACTTGCTTTTGTCAGGCTAATCATTAAGTGAAAGTATGGACGTATAGAAAAATAAGGTGGAGTGTTGTGCCGGCAAATTATAGGCGGATGCAACACTCCCCTTTTTTTCTTGTGATTATAGCTGTATTATACTATAATTTATAATAATGAATATTAAGATGAAAGTGGCGTTGGGAGTTCATTACTATAGGCAATTGGACTGCTTGGCTATAGAAGGGGTTCAAAAATGAAAGATATCGAACAATTCTTGTTAAAAATTCAATCCGTCATCAGCTCTAAAGTTAGTGTGAATAGTCATGGGGATATTGAAAAAATCCATATTGTTTCTGATTTAAGGCGCAGTCCTGAGCAAATTTCACGAGATGTAGAAGAAATTTTGCTTTCCGAGTTTGATATGTGGATTAATCATGAAAAGGTATCTATTACGCAGGTTAAAGATGATTTGGTTAAGACAAAAAAAGATTCTCGGTTAAAATTGAAAACCATAGAATATTCAAATTTCGGAACATCTATGGAGGTAAGTGTCATATTGGAAAAATATAACTGTCAATATGCCAGTACAGTTAGTGGGATAAGGACATCATCTAATGTTAGACGCCTCACAGGAACAGCAATATTGCAAGCTATCGAAAAGTACTTGGGTAAACAAGATGTTATTGTCTATGAAGATAGTCAAGAGATTATGATGTCGGGTATGCGTATTATTGTAGTTTCCATAGCGTCGATAGCTAGTCGAAGGGAAGAATTATATATAGGAACGGCACAGGTGACATCAGATCTCAATGAAGCAGTGGCTAGAGCGACATTGGATGCCATCAATCGTCATATTCAACAGTTGGAAATCTGAGTCATATACAATATAGTGTTACGAACGCATCTAGTAACTAATCATATGTTGTATGTATGAAGTTATGGTATAATAATCATAGTGACAAAGATCAATGGCTACTATATTCTCTAATCATTTTTTGATAGGAAATTTTATTTTAATCAACACGAGATAAGCAAGAAAACGTCAAGAATCATGAAACGGACGTAACGATGATGACTAGATTAATGGAGTGAAGGAATGAAAACTTATATAAAACCTATTTTCATAGGACTTATAGGACTTATACTGCTTGTTGGTGTATTTGCATTGGTCCTCAAATTGTACAATGATTTTCGTGAATCACAAGATGAGACGGTGCAGGAAGTGCAGATGGATTTGACAACCCTTTATCCGGAGGCAACACCGGAGCGGTTGGAAGTGATTATGGACGGGGAACACATTGAACCTGCCCATTATCCGAAATATGTGGGGGATACCTTATTTATACCGGTTGATTTAGTCATAGATTATATGAATGATCAGTTTTTCTATGACACAGAAGAAGGTGTGGTGACCTACACGACTATGGATGATGTTATTCGTATGCGTACCGATGAACTGACATATACGGTAAATGACGAACCTTTAAAATTAACGATAGGAATGACGACATTTGACGACATGGCCTATTTGCCGGTATCCTTGCTACAAAAATTTGTACATCATGATTTTATACTGGGAGAAACCTACAGTACGCTTCAAATCGATGATTGGTATGGAGAAAAGGAGACAGGCGAAGTTTATTTTGAGCCGGTAGTTTATGATGAGAAGAACCAAGAACCTGTTGGGACCAATAATGTCTATATACGTCAATTGCCGGATGACGCCAGTCCGTATATATATGAGACATATGTAGGAATGACAGTTCGTATTGTTGGTGAAGAAGGTGAGTTCTATCGGGTGTTGACTCGAGAAGGGTTTAGCGGTTATATCAACAAAGAGTGGATTCGCTCTGAAACGACTGTTGATTCAATGAAAGAAAAGGTTAGTTCCTATGATGACTTCCCGTCAAAAGAGTTTGACGGGAAGCTAAGTATTGTGTGGCATCAGGTTTTTAATATGACTGCCAATCAAGCAGTCCAAGAACGTTTTTCAGGAGCTACAGGGTTAGATGTTATTTCACCAACATGGTTTGAGTTGAAAGGGACAGAAGGGGATGTGCGCTCGATAGCGGATTTAGAATATGTAAGATGGGCACATGCTAATGGATATCAGGTATGGGCCCTTTTTGCAAATTTAGGCGATGGCTATACGAGGGCTATGACTTATGATGTCTTGAGTAGTACAGAAAAACGTATGGAAGTGATTCGCCAATTGTTGGCATATGTATCGTTATATGAGTTAGACGGCATTAATATTGATTTGGAAAGTATTTCTGAGGATACAGGCCCTTATTATGTTCAGTTCGTCAAGGAGCTGTCCGTTTATTTGAAGCAACAGGGGGTTATTGTTTCGGTAGATGTGCCTGTACCAAGACCTTGGACAGAGCATATGAAGCGGGCTACATTAGGTGAGTATGTGGATTATGTGATTATTATGGGATATGATGAGCATTGGTCAACATCACCGGAAAGTGGTTCGGTAGCGTCTATAGGTTTTGCCAGAGAAGGTGTTATAGATACCATGGCTATGGTTCCTGCGGAGAAAATTGTCCTTGGCGTGCCTTTTTATACGCGACTTTGGAAAGAAGAAACGGTGGATGGAGAACTTCAGGTATCCAATAGCCATTACGGTATGGAATCAGGACCGGAGAAAATGGCAGAAGAAGGGGCAGAACTTCAGTGGGATGAAGAAACCGGTCAATATTATGGAGAATATGAAAAAGACGGCGCTACTTATAAAATGTGGGTCGAAGATGACCGTTCTATAGCAACAAAATTGGAGCTTGTAAGAACGTATAACTTGGCAGGAATGGCCGGTTGGAAAAGTGGCTTTGAAAGCGATACAGTATGGAAAACTATAGAAGAAAGTATGAATCCATAATATCTTTTTTGTTCTGTACACTTCTTCAAGTCCATAGATTGTGCTATAATATGGATGGAATTGGCATACTTATGAACAGTATGTATCGGAGGAACGAGAACATGAGTGGACAAACAAAAGTTATAACGGTTGATGACCAGGGCAATCTTGATGCTTCAGCATTGAAGGAAGCGGGGGATTTATTAAAGGATAATAAATTAGTCGCATTTCCCACAGAGACCGTCTATGGACTAGGTGCAAATGCCCTTGAAGAACAGGCGGTTGCCAAAATATATGAAGCAAAGGGACGCCCTTCGGACAATCCCCTTATTATGCATATTAGCCGTAAAGAGTGGGTAAAGGATTATGTAAAAGAGTACCCTGCCTATGTGGAAGCATTAATGGAAAAATTTTGGCCGGGACCGCTTACATTAGTTTTTAACAAAAAACCTATTGTACCTACAAGTATTACAGGTGGTTTGGATACTGTTGCAATTAGGATGCCGGATCATGATTTGGCGCGAGCAATTATTGATAAAGCCGGAGTACCTATAGCCGCACCTAGTGCAAATCGCTCCGGTCGACCTAGTCCAACAACAGGGCGTCATGTGATAACAGATTTGGATGGTCGGGTGGATATGATTATTGACGGAGGCCCGAGTAGAGTGGGCATCGAATCAACAGTATTGGATGTCACAGGCGCACGTCCGTGTATACTTCGACCCGGAGAGATTACCGCATCCATGATAGAAGCTGTTGTAGGATGCGTTGATATAGATACACATTTGAAAGATGCCAAGGTAGTGCCCAAATCACCGGGAATGAAGTACAAACACTATGCACCTAAAGGAGAACTTAGTCTTCTTGAAGGTGAAGAGACCGCTGTTGTAAGTTGGCTACAGACAAAGGTTTCAGAGGATATGAAAGAGGGTATTAAATCCGGTATCATGGTGTATGCGCATATGGTAGAACAGTTTCAGAGTGGATATGTGGTGAATATCGGAAGAAAAGAGCATCCGGAAGAAATTGCGCATTGTTTATTTGATAGCTTAAGATTAATGGATGAGCAAGGAATACAACGCATATATGCATTAGCATTAGACTCCGGTGAATTAACAGAAGCTATAATGAATAGAATGCTCAAAGCAGCGGGGAATCGTGTGATTAAAATTTAAGGAGCGTCTAATGAATCGACTTGCAAGTTACCAAGAAATTATCTTTGTCTGTACGGGGAATACATGCCGTAGTCCTATGGCAGAAGGTCTATTAAGACAATATTTGACAGATAATAAGCAAGTGCGTTCGGCGGGACTGATGGTTTTTGAAAGAACACCGGCGAATGCAAAAGCAATAGAAGTGATGGCTAGGCGAGGTATTGATATAACCGAGCATCGTTCTACATTGCTGGAACTAGAAGAATGCCAAGCTAAGACCTTGATACTTACTATGACCAGGGGTCATAAAAAGGTGTTGTTACAACGAGGATTAAGTTGCGATATATATACAATAAAGGAGTTTGCAGGTGATGCCGGGGATGTTGAAGACCCTTACGGAGGAACCTTTAGACAATATGAAGCGTGTGCTCATGAATTAGAGACGCTGATACAAAAAATAGGAGGCTATGAAGAATGATAGGAATTGGAAGTGATCACGGAGGATTTGCATTAAAAGAAGAAATCATTGCATTCTTGCAAGAAAAAGGATATGATTATAAAGATTTTGGATGCTATGATGCGTCTTCTGTTGACTATCCGGATGTTGCGCGTCCGGTAACAGATGCTGTCTTGTCAGGAGCATGCACACAAGGTATACTGATTTGTGGAACGGGTATTGGTATTTCCATTGCAGCCAATCGTCGTTCGGGTATTCGTTGTGCGCTTTGTCATGATCATTTTAGTGCGATTGCGACGAGAGAACACAATGATGCCAATGTTTTAGCCCTTGGTGGACGAACAACAGGTGTAGAGGTTGCAAAGGATATTGTGTTGGCATTTTTAACAACAGAATTTTCAAAAGAAGATCGTCATGCACGTCGCATCAGTAAAATAGAAGAATAATAACGATTGTATTAAAGGAGGCAGTTATGTCAATATTGAAAGTAATGGATCACCCACTTATCCAACATAAAGTAGGCGTACTTCGTAAGGAGGATACCGGAGCTAAAGAATTTCGTGAGTTAGTATCAGAAATTTCTATGTTAATGTGTTATGAAGCAACACGTAATCTTCCTTTAGAAGATATAGAAATTCAAACACCGGTATCAACAACGACAGTAAAGCAAATCGCCGGACGTAAGTTAGGAATCGTTCCGATTCTTCGTGCAGGTTTGGGAATGGTAGATGCTATGTTGAGTTTGATTCCGAATGCAAAAGTAGGTCATGTCGGATTATACCGTGATCCGGAGACATTAAATCCGGTAGAATACTATTGCAAATTGCCTTACGATGCACCGGAACGTGATATATTTGTTTTGGATCCAATGTTGGCAACTGGTGGTTCTGCATCAGCGGCTATTCAATTTATCAAAGATAAAGGTGTTGAGAATATTCATTTCTTATGTTTACTTGCAGCTCCGGAAGGTGTTAAACGCCTTCAAGAAGAACATCCGGATGTAGATATTTATGTTGCGGCATTGGATGAGAAGCTAAATGATCATGGATATATTGTACCGGGATTAGGAGATGCCGGAGACCGTTTATTCGGTACAAAATAAGGAGAATTTTTATGGATAAGATGTCAAGACCCCAATGGGACGATTATTTTATGGACATCGTTGATATCATAAAAAACAGATCCACTTGTCTAAGACGACAAGTGGGAGCTGTTATCGTGCAAGATAAACGGATACTTGCAACCGGTTATAATGGAGCACCCTCAGGATGCCGTCATTGTGAAGAAGTGGGATGCTTGAGGGAACAGTTGAAAATTCCGTCGGGAGAGCGTCACGAACTATGTCGTGCCTCTCATGCAGAGCAGAATGCGATTGTTCAAGCGGCTAAGCATGGTGTATCTATTGATGGTGCCACTATTTATGTAACGGCTCAACCATGTGTTATATGTTCCAAACTGATTATTAATGCCGGTATTTCGCGTATTGTATATAGCGGAAGTTATCCAGATAAATTATCTATGGAATTGTTGCAGGAGGCAGGGATAAAGGTAGAAAGTTATAAAGGCCCTCGTGAGGAGATTGTAGTATGAGAGACATGTTCACCCATATAGAACAGTATATTCTGTTTATCGGAGCATTTGCATTGGCTTTTGTTATTGCCGGATTAATGACCCCGGTAGCCAAAAAGATAGCGTTTCGAGTTGGAGCGTTAGATCAGCCAAAAGATCGTGGGATGCATACAAAAACGATGCCTCTTGCCGGTGGTTTGGCTATTTATGCAGGATTTAGCATCACCCTCATTCTCCTTATGCCAGCGGTTGTAAGTGATCAATCGATTCAAATTACAGGTTTATTAATTGGAGCAACATTAATCACAATCGTAGGACTTCTTGATGATATTTATTCCTTATCAGCGCGTATACGTGTGGTTTTTCAAGTATTGAGTGCATTGATAGTTATTATGACAGGGACGGTCATTACATCGATTTCCATTCCCTTTATTCCGGGGGGACAAATTGAATTTGGGTATTTTAGTACGATTATAACCTTGTTCTGGATTGTAGGAATGACCAATGCGGTTAATCTCATTGACGGATTGGACGGTTTAGCTGCCGGAATATCTTCGATTGCGTCTTTAGTCTTAATGGTTATTGCTATTCTCTTTGGGGATCCAGCGGTTACAGGTATTGCTATTTTGTTAACTGCTACATTAAGTGGTTCATGTATGGGATTTTTGCCCCATAATTTTAGTCCTGCTAAGATTTTTATGGGCGATACTGGTTCAACCTTTTTGGGATATGTATTGGCAGTCATCTCTATTCAATCCATGCTTAAGACTTACACAGCCTTGACATTGGTTGTAGCGGTGCTGATTTTGGCATTACCGATTTTTGATACATTTTTTGCTATTACACGTCGTGTGATGAACCGAAAACCTATTTCAGAAGGTGATCGTGGGCATTTACACCATCGACTTGTGGACCGAGGATTAAGCCAGAAGAGGGCAGTTGTAACGATGTATTTGATTAGTGGTAGCTTTGGTATTGCTGCTATTCTTGTCGTGCTTCAAGATTTTATGTTGGCAATTCTTATTATAGGATTCCTATTTGCTGTATGGCTTGGAGATATAGGGTTTTCGTATTTGAAAAAAAACAAATTGAGTGATTAATCACATATATAAAAAAGGCTCTCACTCAGGTGGAGTCTTTTTATCGAATTAACACTAAGGAAAGTTTCCTGCCGCCAGCGAAATTTGCTAAAGCAAACCGTGGCAGAGCCACTTTTCTTGTGCTATAGGAAAACGTAGAATAAGTTAATCCGTAGAGACATCGGATTAACACAGAGGAGGTTTTCCTGCCGCCACCGAAATTTGCTATGCAAACCGTGGCAAAGCCACTTTTCTTGTGCTATAGGAAAATGTAGAATAAGTTAATCCGTAGAGACATCGGATTAACACAGAGGAGGTTTTCCTGCCGCCAGCGAAATTTGCTGTGCAAACCGTGGCAAAGCCACTTTTCTTGAATGGAGGTAATTATGAAAGTTATGAGTGTTTTCGGGACGCGTCCTGAAGCAATAAAAATGGGGCCTGTTGTAAAAGCGATTGAACAAACGGAGGGACTGGAAAGTATCGTTTGTGTTACGGCTCAACACCGAAGTATGTTAGATCAGGTTCTTGAGGTATTTGATATTACACCGGACTATGATTTAGATATTATGAAGGATAAACAATCCTTAACAGGTATTATGACTCGTGTTTTAACCGGTATGGAAGAGGTTCTTGTCAAAGAGAAGCCGGATATTGTATTGGTCCATGGGGATACATCCACAACCTTTGGTACAGCATTGGCAGCATATTATCAACAAATAGCGGTAGGACATGTAGAGGCAGGTCTTCGTACCTATGACAAATACCAGCCATGGCCAGAAGAAATCAACAGAAAGCTGACGGGTGGTATAGCCGATGTGCACTTTGCTCCGACAAGCTTAGCGAAAGAGCATCTGTTAAAAGAAAACGTGGATGAGAGTACAATTTTGGTAACAGGTAATACGGTTATTGATGCCTTGTCGACAACTCTTCAAGAAGATTATAAGTTTAATGAAGAACGACTCAATCAAATTGACTATAAGAAACGTAAAGTTATAGCCATGACGGCCCATAGGCGTGAGAATTTAGGCGAGCCACTCGAGGCCATTTGTCGAAGTGTTCGATCGATTGTTGAAACCCATAAAGATGTGGAAGTCGTTTATGCGGTACATCTTAATCCACTGGTTCAAGAAGTGGCACATCGTATTCTAGGCAATCATCCGAGAATTCACCTAGTTGAGCCATTAGATTTCGTCGATATGCACAATCTGATGAATCGCTCTTATTTGGTTATGACCGATAGTGGTGGTCTTCAAGAAGAGGTACCTTCAATGGGGAAACCGGTACTTGTGTTACGAAATAAAACAGAGCGCCCTGAAGGCATAAATGCAGGGGTTTTGAAGTTAGTCGGTTCAGATGAGACAGTCATTGTTGAAACTGCAAACGAGCTTATAACAAGTACTGAAAGCTATAATAAAATGGCAAATGCCGTTAACCCCTACGGAGACGGCAAGGCATCTTTACGTATAGCGAGCTATTTGAAGTCACTATAAATGAACAAAATGAACAAATGAAAATAGCATTGAGTATTGGATATAAAATAAGGCATGGACATTGTTTTGATTTCTCTGTATAATGTGTCTAGGAAGGTAATGTGATAATTGTGAAAACAGACTACAAAATATTAAAATACTTAGGATTAAT
The DNA here is from genome assembly GCA_965140555.1 of Vallitaleaceae bacterium. GTDB lineage: Bacteria > Bacillota > Clostridia > Lachnospirales > Vallitaleaceae > UBA1351. The sequence continues at coordinate 2,059,919 of OZ223259.1, forward strand.
TTCACAAATCGGATTGAATATGGCTATTCCTATTTTCATCGGTGTTTTTGTCGGCCATTGGGTAGACACAAAAGCCGGTACTAACGGTCTATTCCTCATTCTATTCATATTAATGGGTATCTATATTTCGTTCAGAAATCTTTTTACGACAGTACTCAAGAAAATAGATAATGGGAAGAAGGATTCTAAAGATGAGTGAGCAAAAATCAATGATCTACAGTCTAATTAGAAATGTATTGATCATCTGTGGTCTTGCCCTTGTATTTGGTTTATTTGTCGTTGACAATAAATTGGCGTACATTTTTGGTGTCCTCATTGGTATGATTGTGACCATTGCTAAAGTATTTATGATGGAAGACAGTTTGAGAAAGGCATTGAACAAGCCACCTCAAGCAGCAACGAATTATATTCGTGCACATTATTTTCTAAGGTATTTGATTACCTTTATTGCACTGTTTATTGGTGTGTATACACCGAGTATCCACTTTATCGGACTTATTATCGGATTGTTATCCTTAAAGCCGGCTGCCTATATTCAAGGTCGACTTGAACCGCCTGTTCCCAAAGACGGAAGTATTCCTTTTGTTGAATGGGAAGACGAGGATGATGAGGAGAAGTCGGATTTTTGGTAATCGTGTGTTCACATAGATGTTACTCAGGACGAATCAAGAAGTATAGATTTGTTCTAAAAAATGCAGGGTATGCATGGTAAAGGAGTTGATTAAAGATGGAGATAGGCATTCATGTGGCCAAAGTATTGCATATCGGTGGTTACGAATTATGGATTACTGAGACAATGATTAACACATGGATAATTTGCGGTGTGCTCATCTTGTTTGCACTGATTGTAAACCGATCCATTAAAAATCCTAAAAAAGTACCCACAGGCTTACAAAACGTTGTCGAGTTTATTGTTGACGCAGCGGATAATTTTATTGAATCTGTTATGGGCAAGCATGCCCCTAGATTCTCGTCATTCTATGCAAGTATGTTTTTGTTTATACTGGCAGCGAATTTATCCGGTTTGTTTTTGGGACCTGGAACGTACTTTTACGGCGAACCCAATGGAACCTATATTGATTTCATGAGACCGCCAACAGCGGATATCGCAACAACTTTTGCATTGGCCTTAATTACGTTCTTTATGACACAAGGACTAGGGATGATGACAAAAGGCTTCGGTTCATGGGCGAAGGGATTAACGGAACCTATGTGGCCATTGACACCTCTAAATGTTGTAGGTGAACTTGCAAACCCGATATCATTAAGTTTTCGTTTGTTTGGTAATATTCTTGGTGGAACTATTATTATGGGATTATACTATAATCTTCCATGGTTCTTAATGCTAGGTATTCCATCAGCGTTACATGCTTATTTTGATGTGTTTGCAGGAGTGCTTCAAGCATTTATTTTCGTCATGTTAAGTATGACATTTGTATCAAGTGCGATGGACTAATAAGACTATAGGCATAGGATATATTGCAACTTAACAACATCACATTGAGTGAAGTGAGGTGAAACACAGTATGGATTTTTTGGAATTCCTATTTGGCTGGATAGAAAAGGTGGATCCGAAAGCACTTATTCTCGGATTCTCAGCAATAGGAGCCGGATTTGCAATGATCGCAGGGATTGGTCCCGGAATCGGTCAGGGGTTTGCAGCCGGTAAAGCTGCGGAAGCAGTTGGAAACAACCCGGATAAAGGCGGGCGTCCTGCGACTCTTGTTATGCTTCTTGGAGCGGCAGTTGCAGAGACTTCAGGTATCTTTTCATTGGTTGTTGCCATTATTATGCTGTTTGCCAACCCGTTAGTCGGGCGATTAGGGACAACAGTAGGCGCCTCCAGTGAAGCCGGAACAGCCCTTATTCTTGCTGCGTGTGGATTAGGAGCCGGTCTTGCTATGATTGCCGGAATCGGACCCGGAATTGGTCAAGGATTTGCAGCCGGAAAAGGTGCAGAAGCAGTAGGTAAGCGCCCTAAGTTGCAAAGTGCTGTTATCAGGACAATGTTACTTGGGCAAGCAGTCGCACAAACAACAGGCATTTACGCACTCATTATTGCGTTATTGTTATTGTTTGTCAACGTATTAGTTTAATCATTAAATAAGGATTTTAAGGAGGAATACATCATGATTGATGGAAGAGCTTTAATTTTAGCATGTTCAGCAATTGGTGCAGGTTTAGCAATGATCGCAGGTATCGGTCCTGGTATCGGTCAAGGTTTCGCAGCAGGAAAAGGTGCGGAAGCAGTTGGACGCCAACCGGGTGCTCAAAGTGACGTTGTTCGTACTATGCTTTTAGGTGCAGCGGTAGCCGAAACAACAGGTATCTATGGTTTGATTATTGCTATCATTTTACTATTTGCTAACCCGCTTATCTCAACTTACGAAAAAGGTATGTAATACGCCTTCATTATGTAAATGAAACTTGGAATGAAAGGAGGCAAATAGATTGACGAATCTAGTGATTGCATTAGGAAATCTTTCTCCTGTGGTGACTTTTCTAACTGCGGATAGCCCGACTGCTGATAAAACCCGTATTCTTGGGTTTGATCTGCAAACGCTATTCCAGGTTGGAGCACAACTTGTTGCAGCATTGCTGTTATTCTATGTACTGGGTAGATTGTTGTTCAATCCTGTACGCGATATCTTGAGAAAGCGTCGTGAAGAGATTGCATCATCCTACGACCATATAGAGAAAGAAACTCATGAAGTCGAAGCACTCAAAAAAGACTATGAGGAAAAAATTCGTAATATCAAAGCGGAAGCAGATAAGATTATGGCGCAAGCCCATTCTAAAGCTGTTGCTCGTGAGGACGAAATCGTCAAAGAGGCTCACGAAGAAGCGAATCGCATTATGCAACGTGCGCATCTTGAAATTGAACGCGAACGTGAATTGATGAAAGATGATATTCGCAATGAAATTGTCGAAGTGGCAACACTGATGGCCGGTAAATTTGTTGAGTCATCATTAAGTGAAGAGAAACAACGCGTACTCATTAATGAGACTTTAAATGAAATGGGTGAAGACACATGGCAGGATTAGTCGAAAAACGATATGGACAAGCGCTTTTCGAATTAGTTCTGGAATCGGAACACCCTGATGAGCGTGAAGAAGAAATTCGAATTGTCAGCGCAAGTTTAGAAGAAGATGATGCGTTAATCGATGTATTGAGGCATCCAAAATTAAACGTTGATGATAAGATAAAGATGGTTGAGTCCATTTTTACAGATAAGGTCAGTCAAGATCTTATTGGATTTTTAGTATTGGCGATTCAAAAAAAACGACAGGAAAACATCGTCGATATACTAAACTATACTTTGCAGAAATTGGATGAAGAAAAAGGTTATGTGAATGCATATGTGACCAGTGCAAAGCCTTTATCTGAAGAAGATGGTGCGCGACTCAAGGAAAAACTCGAGTCAACGACCAAGAAAAAAATTACGTTGATAACTGAGGTGGATGAATCTCTCATTGGTGGATTAACGGTACGTATTCACGATCGCATTGTGGATCATTCCATCAAGTCTTCGTTACAGCGTATGGCGCGTACACTTTACGATGCAAAAGTATAAATCAAAAAAAGAAAGGCGGTAGATTCTCGGTATGAAATTAAGACCAGAAGAAATCAGTTCTGTCATCAAAGAGCAGATTAAACGTTATAAAACCGATCTTGAAGTAGCCGATGTCGGAACGGTTATTCAAGTGGCCGATGGAATCGCCCGTATCCATGGATTAGAAACAGCAATGGCAGGTGAGTTGCTAGAATTTCCAGGTGATGTTTATGGTATGGTACTTAACCTTGAAGAAGACAATGTAGGTGCCGTACTCATGGGTGATGATATGAATATCAGCGAAGGTGACATCGTTAAAGCCACAGGGCGTGTAGTTGAAGTTCCTGTTGGTGATGCACTGAAAGGCCGTGTTGTGAATGCAATCGGACAACCGATTGATGGCAAAGGTCCTATTAATACGACCAAATTTAGACCGACTGAGCGTGTTGCTCACGGTGTTATCGCACGTAAATCCGTTGATACCCCACTTCAGACAGGTATTAAATCCATTGATGCGATGATCCCTATCGGACGTGGACAACGGGAACTCATTATCGGTGATCGACAAACCGGTAAGACAGCGATTGCTATCGATACAATTATTAACCAAAAGCAAGAAAATGTTTTGTGTATTTATGTAGCCATCGGACAAAAGGCATCCACGGTTGCAGGTATTTTGAAGACATTGGAAGCTAACGGTGCAATGGATTATACAACGATTGTAGCAGCTACAGCATCAGAACTTGCTCCATTGCAGTTCTTGGCGCCTTATTCCGGTTGTGCAATCGGTGAAGAATGGATGGAAGAAGGTAAGGATGTTCTCATTATCTATGATGATTTATCCAAACATGCGGTAGCTTACCGTGCCATGTCATTACTTCTTCGTAGGCCACCAGGACGTGAAGCTTATCCGGGTGATGTTTTCTACTTGCATTCCCGTTTGCTAGAGCGTGCAGCTCGTTTGAATGATAGCCTAGGCGGCGGTTCGTTAACGGCGTTACCTATAATTGAAACACAAGCAGGAGATATTTCAGCGTATGTACCAACAAACGTTATCTCCATTACAGACGGACAGATTTTCTTGGAAACAGAGTTATTTAACTCCGGTTTCAGACCTGCGATTAATGCCGGGTTATCCGTATCCCGTGTTGGTGGTGCGGCCCAAATTAAAGCGATGAAGAAAATCGCCGGACCGATTCGTGTGGAATTGGCTCAATATCGTGAATTGGCAGCCTTTGCACAGTTTGGCTCCGATCTAGATAAAGATACAAGAGATCGTCTTGCTCAAGGTGAGCGTATCATGGAAGTGTTAAAACAACCTCAATATGCACCGATGAATGTTGCGGACCAGATATTGATACTTTTTGCAGTAACTCGTAAATATCTGATGGAATTTGATGTTGATCAAGTTAAACTCTATGAACAGAAATTCTTAGAATTTGTGGATACGCGTTATCCTGAAGTTAAGAAAGCTGTAAAAGAAAAAGACGGATTGACAAAAGAATTAGATGCAAAGTTAACATCAATTTGCGACGAATTCCAAGATGAGTTCAAACGTACTTTAGGATAGGATGATGATATGGCTTCTATTAGAGAAATAAAGCGCCGTAAAGTCAGTGTTACAAGTACACAACAAATTACAAAAGCAATGAATCTTGTTGCGACAGCAAAATTACAACGTGCTAAAGCTGAAGCTGAAGCGACAAGACCTTACTTTCAAACGATTCATAAAACAATTTCTTCCATACTTGCGCAAACGACCGGTGTGTCCCATCCATTTTTGGAACAAAGGGGCGGCAATCGCAATTTGTATGTGGTCATCACATCCAATAGAGGATTAGCGGGTGGTTACAATAGTAATGTAGGGAAAATGGTTGTGAATCATGAAGGTGCTAAAGGCGATAACAAGATCATTGCTGTCGGTAAACGTGGTGCGGAATATCTCAGAAAGCGTCAAATGGAAATCTACTCAACGCATAATGAAATGCTGGATAGTCCGGGATATAATCATGCGATGCAACTGGGAGATGAAATCCTTGAATTGTATATGAACAATGAAGTGGATAATGTCTATTTGGTATACACACATTTCCAATCTGCGTTAACGCAAGAACCGATGCTTATGAAGGTGATTCCGGCAGAAGCAGGTGAATTTGAAGAAGAAGAATCTGAAGATTCATCGGTTATGTCCTTTGAACCATCACCGGAAGATGTACTTGAACAGATTCTGCCAAAATATGTCAGCAGTCTGATCTACGGAGCATTGAAAGAGTCTGTTGCCAGTGAGCATGGTGCAAGAATGACAGCCATGGACTCTGCAACGAAGAATGCAACAGAAATGATTGATAAATTGTCACTGCAATATAACCGTGCCCGTCAATCTGCAATTACGCAAGAAATTACAGAAATTGTCGGTGGTGCAGAAGCATTACAATAATAAAAAGATTAACCGGACAAAAGTATATAGTTGAACTTTTGTCGGGCTAATCATAAGAAGGAGTGAGAACATAAATGGAAAACAAAGGTATTGGAAAAATCACTCAAATTATTGGTGCCGTTTTAGATGTTAAATTTAGTGCTGATACATTACCGGCATTATATAATGCTGTTACCATTCAACGTAAAAATGGCGAAGAGCTTATTGTTGAGGTAGCACAACATTTGGGTGATGATACAGTACGCTGTATCTCCATGGGCCCGACAGATGGTCTTGTACGCGGAATGGAAGCCGTTAATACCGGTAGTCCGATTTCCGTACCTGTTGGAGAAAAAACGCTTGGACGTATGTTCAATGTTTCAGGAGATCCGATTGATGAAAAACCGGCTCCTGAAGGCGCGCCAACATGGTCGATTCATCGTCAAGCACCAAAATTTGAAGATCAAGCTACAGAAACAGAAATTCTTGAAACTGGGATCAAGGTTGTTGACTTACTTTGTCCTTATCAAAAAGGTGGTAAAATCGGATTGTTCGGTGGTGCCGGTGTTGGTAAAACCGTCCTTATTCAAGAGTTGATTCATAATATTGCAACAGAACATGGTGGTTTCTCTGTATTTACGGGCGTTGGCGAACGTACCCGTGAAGGGAATGACTTGTATTATGAGATGATTGAATCCGGTGTTATTGATAAGACAACCATGGTGTTCGGTCAAATGAATGAGCCACCAGGCGCCAGAATGCGCGTCGGTCTTACAGGATTGACCATGGCAGAATACTTCCGTGATGAAGGTGGTAAAGATGTGTTGTTATTCATTGACAACATCTTCCGTTTTACACAAGCGGGTTCTGAAGTTTCCGCCCTTCTTGGACGTATTCCAAGTGCCGTTGGTTATCAACCGACATTGGCAACAGAGATGGGTGCTCTTCAAGAACGTATTACATCCACGAAAAAAGGTTCTATTACATCCATTCAAGCGGTATATGTACCGGCCGATGACTTAACTGACCCGGCTCCGGCGACAACATTTGCCCATTTGGATGCGACAACAAACCTTTCTCGTGCGATTGTTGAAAAAGGAATCTACCCTGCGGTGGATCCACTAGATTCTACATCACGTATCCTCGACCCTAATATTGTTGGGGAAGAGCATTATGGGGTTGCTCGTGGTGTACAGGAAATGTTACAACGTTATAAAGAATTACAAGATATTATTGCTATCTTAGGTATGGATGAATTATCCGATGAAGATCGTATTCTTGTTGCTAGAGCTAGAAAGATTGAACGTTTCTTATCACAACCATTCTTTGTTGCGGAAACATTCACAGGCTTAGATGGTCGATATGTACCGTTAAGTGAAACGATTCAAGGGTTCAAGGAAATTTTGGACGGTAAACACGATGAGATTCCTGAATCTGCATTTCTTATGGCAGGTACTATCAGTGATGTCTTAACACGAGTTTAGAAGGTGGTCGTATGGCAGATAATACGTTTCTATTTACGATTATTACACCCGATGGCAAGTTTTATGATGATCAAGTAGAACAGGTAACCATTCATACAACAGAGGGAGATATGGGGATATTATATGACCATGCTCCAACGACGGTTGCCCTTTCTACAGGGATTTGTGCCATCAAAAAAGACGGAAAAGAGATACGTGGTTTGGTACATGGCGGTTTTACGGAAATAAAAGAAACAGGTGTTGTTTTATTACCGGATGCAGCCGAATGGCCTCAGGCCATTGATATTGAACGAGCGAAGCGCGCTAAAGAGCGTGCTGAGCAGTTGTTGGAATCAAGTGATGACAGTGTTAATAAAGATAGAGCTAAAAAAGCTCTTGAGCGTGCTGCGACTCGCTTGGAAGTTATGGAATGGTATGACGGACATAACTAATATAAAAAAGATCTCAAGAGAACTTGGGGTCTTTTTTTTTACAATTTTATTTTTTCTGGTGGTGTCATAAAAATCCCTTTGCAAAACATGTTATAATAGTAAAGGAAAGTTGATTTGACAGATAGATGACAGGAGGAATTGACATGGAGATGTTTAAACCTTATTCCCTAAAAAATATAACACTAAATAATAGAATTGTTATGCCCCCAATGTGTATGTACTCGGCAGGAAATGACGGCGAAGTAACGGAGTTTCATAAAACGCATTATATGACTAGAGCAATTGGTGGGGTCGGACTTATCATTATAGAGGCAACCGGTGTTGCAGAGAATGGGAGAATTTCAGATTATGATCTTGGATTATGGAATGATAAGCAACGGGATGCATTGAAACCACTCGTGACATCCTTAAAAGAAGCAGGTGCTGTTACAGGTATTCAACTGAACCATGGAGGTCGTAAGTATGTGGGAAGCACAGAACCGCTTATAGGACCCTCATCTCTTCCTTTTGATGAGGAAAGTGCGACGCCTTGTGCCATGAGCCAGCAAGACATTGACACAGTGATTCAAGCCTTTCAAGATGCAGCTAAGCGTGCTGATGAGGCTGGGTTTGATACCCTTCAAATTCATAGTGCTCATGGTTATCTCTTGCATCAGTTTTTATCGCCGATTAGTAATCAACGAACGGATAGATATGGCGGTAGCTTAGAGAATCGGACGCGATTGTTGGAAGAAGTTTTAAGGGCGGTAAGAGCAGTATGGCCCAAGGAAAAACTTCTTATGGTTCGTGTCTCAGCAACAGACTATGTTGAAGGCGGTATTGGTATAGACGAGATGGTTCAAATTATAAACCATATAAAACCGTTAGTGGATATGGTGGATGTTAGTTCAGGAGGAAATATACGGGCTTCTATAGCTTTGCATCCCGGTTATCAAGTACCATTGGCCCAGGCCATTAAAGAGCAATGTCAGTTGCCGACTATTGCTGTCGGTCTGATTGAATCATCACAGATGGTAAACGAAATTATCGGTAATAAGAGAGCTGATCTTGTTGCGTTAGGTCGGGAGTTGTTACGCAATCCCTATTATGTGTTGCAACAAGCAAGGGATTATAGGATTGAGGTTGAATTTCCGAGACAATATCGGCGCGGATTTCATTAGAAGTCTAGAGGAGGAGAGATTGTATGCGAACATTTCGAATGAATATATGGCAATTAGGAATACTCATCATATTATTTATCATACTCATTATCGCAACGATAACCTATTATCGGCAATATGTTCCGAAAGCCCAGGATGTGGAGTCTGCACGACTCATATATCAGAAGGAAAAAGAAGGAAATATGTTGACGTTTGAAGAGCCGGAGAACATATTGGATATTATTCATTTGCATGAGCAATTGAAGGAGGACACGACACCTAATAAAACGGATGGTGACGGAGAATATGGAACGATAGAGATAAATTATGCGTTAAAATCCGGTCGCTTGAAAACCTATCGATTTGATAACGTCTACAATGTCGATGAAAAACTTCGCACCCTTAAAGAATCTGCTGAATATAAGGAACAAATGTTTACGGTCTTCAACGTTAATGTTGAAAATGTTGATTGGGTGAAGGTTGAAGCAGATTATGGAAGTCGATACAGAGGTTACGAGGTAACAGATGTTGGGATGATTGCTCGCTTACTAGAAACAGCTAAAAATCAGATTATCACCTTGAATATGGAAGAAGATTTGATGGATGTTGGATATATAACCTTTTATGATGCGGATGGAGCGGACTTATCTCGAGTAAGGATATATCGAGAGTATGAGCCGTGGACATCTGTATTGAGCAACATGCCGGAATTATTGAATATATATGTCCAGCCATCGGAAGTATCTCATATCGAAGTGGTGAATGTGGAAACGGAACAACAAATTAATCTACAAGGTGAAGCTGAGATACAGATGATTTTAGATCATATGTATTTATATCATAATGAAGATGAAGTATATTCTGTCACACTCTATTTTAAAGAGGAGTCTCTAACGCCATGGAGTGGCATGTTAAAAGAAGGGAATATTCCGGAATACATTCGGAATGCATTCTAAAAATGAGAGGGCGGTACACATGAAAATTTATGATCTGACATATCCTATTGAGACAGGAATGCCTGTTTTTCCTGGAGATGCCGATACACAAGTGACACAGACAACTTCCGTTATGAATGAAGGCTACTGTACGTATCATATCAAAGCAACAAATCATTGTGGAACCCATATAGACAGTCCGGCACACATGCTAGAACGTGGGATAAGAATTCAGGATCTGCCCCTTGAAAGGTGTATCGGTCGAGGGCAGATTCTGGATTGCAGACAAAGAATTGATGGGGATGGATGCATTTTTTATGACACGGATTTGGTAAGGAATGTAGAGGAAGAAGACATACTGTTCTTTTTCACAGGATGGTCACAATATTACGGGACAGATGATTATTATCATGCTCATCCCATTCTGGACCAAGAGTGGATCACTTTTTTTCAAGAAAAAAGAATAAAGATAATCGGAATGGATATGCCGTCACCGGACTATTATCCCTTTCCCTTTCATCACACGCTATTTGAAGCCGGTATATATATGATAGAGAATCTCGCTCATTTGGAACAGGTAAGAAACCTTTCCGCAGAGGCTAGATTTATGGTTGTTCCCCTTCAATGGGATTTGGACGGTAGTTGGGTACGTGTATGGATACAAGACTAATGTAAACAGATTGTAATAATTGTTTCCTTTAGTCGGAAAGCAATAATGCCGATATTTATAAGAGGTTAGTCTGTCAAATGAATGATTTGATAAATGGAAAGATATGCTGAAGGAGAATTAAAATGAAGATAGGTTCATGGTTGAAGAAAGGGTTAAGTACGACAGTTATTTTAACGATACTGTTTTCCGCTATTGCAGTGCCGACTATTTGGGTAGACGGTGCTACAGATATGATGGATTGGCGACGCAATGATACAATGGATATTAATCTTAATATTGTTGCTAATAAAGCAGGTCCTAATGATTTGCTGTTTGAAATGGATGTTGAACAAGCAGGAACATATACTTTCGAATATTATTTGGAGAATCAGAGAAAGACAACAGTAAATTTTCAGAATAGTTACGGTGAGATGGGCATTTCATATAAGATTGAGGAACAATCGGGTGGCGTGATTACAAATATTACGCAAGACCAAGTGGACTTATCCTACCTGGAAGTAGATTACTCCTTGCAAGTACCTAGTTGGCAGTATGATGACAGCAAGACAGTTACTCCGGGAACAGAGACATTGGATTATATCATTGAGCGTTCTGCAAGTTCCAAGTATCCAGGTATCGCTTTTGAGATTAACAATAGACGGTTTATAGCCAAATGGGATTTTCAAGCGAACAAACTCTATATCTTAATTGATGGTTACCAACCGGGATTCATGATGCCGGTTCATTTTGATGCACCGACAGCTTCAGGAACAGCTCAAGAAACCATACATGTATTAAAGAGTTTAGAAGACTTTAGCATAACACCGACGCATCTTGTCGATAATGGTGGCGTAAATGAAGATATAACCCCGATTGTACAACCTAATTCTCCAAATCGACCAGGGAATCGGCCGGGCTTATTGGTTGAATTTAAGCAACCGCAAGAACTGGACAGTACGGATTGGACCTATGGTTATAATCACAATGTGTTAGACAATGTATCTGCAGTTTTTGAATTAGAAGATATTAGTTCTCCGGATTATTTGGACTTTATTGTGCCTCTTCAAAATGGTGGGTCTAGTGTTATCGGAGAAGTTCCTTCAGAAAACACGACACCGGTATCTTATAAGTACGATGCAGCAACGCATACGTATCAAATTCAAATTGTTCAAGATAAGAGCGATTTGAATGAACAGGATCATATTATTGAATGGAATGACTTAAAAGGAAGTCATATCTATAATGCAGATGTCGGTTTTCAGGTATCAGGGTCCCTACCTACTTATGAATTTGCAAGATTCTATCCACAGGATAATTTTGCTTATACTTATTTGGAATATACATTACGACGTTCCGATCAACAAGAAGCATTTTTGGAAATTACCCCTTATGAAACCGGAGCTCGAGACGAGGTCGAGTATACTATTCTCTATTCAAAGACTATCCCGGATAGCAGCCAGCGAAACCTTGATCCGGTTAATGATTTGTGGCTCAAGCACTATGAGACAGAAGGTAACAATACGACAATGATTAATATTCCGGTACCTTTTCGTGCCAAGAGTTCTCAAGATGTTTATCAGGTCATCGTTAATTTTTCCAATACAGACATTTATTCCCAACTATTAAATTATCGAGCAATTGATGATGAGAACGTACCACCGACAACGCCGAGTATTGAAGGGGTGGAGCGTGTTTATGTGGTGCCGCCGTTGGATCCGACACTTGAATTACCCTCAAAAATGCAGTTTGATTTGATATGGGAAGCTATTGAAAACCGATCGAATCCGGATCTTGATGATATTTTTAACGGTGGTGGCGACGATGCCGTTTATTATGAAGTTTTAATCAATGATGTGCCGGATATTATGGAGTCAAATCCATTCGAAGTATTCAGAGTTTACGAGTTAACTCAAGATGCAGGTGGAGATTATCATCTCACAAGTCATCCAAGTACGACCGATCGGGATGACCTATTTAACGAAACAAATTATGTGGACGGATATAATTCTATAGAGCAACTTCTCCGAATGGGTAAGATTGTACTGTATGACGGATTGAATCCTATGCATGGAACCTCCAGTACAACGCCTGTTATTGATGTGGCGTTGGATGAAGATGCAGATACATATACCGTAGCAGAAACCAATCAGGATATTGATTTGAGTTTTCCGGGGGTTAATTATATTCGAATCCGTGCGATCACACAAAAGGATGGTGAATTTACGGCGTCCAACTATTCAGTACCCGTAAGCTTATCGCTAAGTATGGAAACAACAGATGTTCCTATTGTTACAGGCTTGGCGTATGAACCTTTTTATTCTTTGACCGATGAGACGAAAAATGGAGTGAACATTACATGGTCACCGGTTAATTTAGATGAGTATGAAAATAGTATGCTTGCTCCATTGGATATTGATATCACTAAATTGCATTACAAAGTTTTTCTGTCAGAAGATAAGGGATCGCTTTTAAATCTAGATGAAAGCACCTTTACATATCGTTCAATTCCGGTTGCTTCCGGTGAAGCTGTTATTGATCAAACGGATCCTGCAGATCCGAATGATCTCAATGATTTGGAGTACCTTAGAGAAACGTTTGTAGATACAACGAAGACACCCAATGCCACGCGAGGAAATGTCGTTGTATTTGATGTGGATCAGTCTCAAACACCCAATATTAAGATTACCGGATTAGATATGAATACGGTTTATTATGCACGTGTTGTGACAGTGTTGGAGTTAGAAGATACGGCTAATCAACCGATGGATGCAAGAGAAAGTGACCCATCCAGTATTCTATCTATTACAACACCCATTGTACCGCCTGAGCCGGGTGATGATGATGAAATTCCGTTAGCACCCGAGACATTGACAGTGGATGTCTATGATGATAGTGAATCGTCAGCAAAATTAACGTGGACAATCCCGGAAGAAGTGACACTAGGTAAGGATGAATTCGGATTTGAAATTGTAGCCATTGAAGATATGCGTTTGCCGGATGAATTGCGATCCAAGGCCAATCAATTGTCTGATATATATGATTCAGACATACTAGAAGGACATGTGATTGAATTATGGCGACTATTCTATGATACGACCAGTGTCGTGTTGCAAAAATATGATCCGGAAACAGATACTTACAGAACTATTAATGATGCCCTAATTACACTTAATGATCGAACCGTAGAAATTGTAGATGATGATAATGCACCAAATCGTGTTAATTACTACTATGTTCGTACGGTAAATGTGAATAATCGAGCAACTGTCAAGGCTTCTTCATGGAGGGAAGGTACGTTAACGACATCACCGGTTAAAGGTCCTGTTAACTTGATTGTGGATTATAGTGATACCTATGATTATAATCCTGCGTATGCAACAATTATCCGATTTGATGCACCGGTACCTGATAACGCAAATCTTTATGATGATTACATCATGCAAGTATATGTTAAAGGTGAGAATGATTTGGATTACGTACTTGCCAAAGAAGGGAAGACAACAACGGCAGATGATTATCATGCAGATCGCATCGGTCGTGAAGAAGGCCCGGTGGGATATTCGCGATTGTATTATGAAATCACCGGACTTAGAGCAGGAAAGCAATACGAAATAAAGGTTCGTATAGAAGATAGAACGCAACCACAGGAACAACTACCGGATGGTCAAGCATCTTATCCGGTATCACCGTTCTCAGATAAAGTGGTGACTCGAACAGAGTTTAATCAAGACGATTATGACCAAGAACAAAAGTACCAGCAATATATTGACTATTATTTGGAAAAGGCAGATGAATTAAAACAAAGTCCATATTTCCAATTACGTACAAACAACGAGACGGGGGTATTAAAATATCGTTTAAGCTACACAAATGGGCTTTTACAAAATAATGCAGGCAATGTGTATACCTTGGAGTATTTAGATAAACAATCTACCATATACTATATTCCTGCTGATATTGTTGAACGAGCAAATTCATCGAATGTAACTTTTGAAGTGCGACCAAAAGGACAAAGGGTACTCATCCATCCTTATAGTGTCGGTAAAAATATTACCAAGGAAATAGCTGATATAGTGGATGATATGAATGACTATGGATCAACGATTGATGACTATTATGTTCAAATTGTTATATCGGCGGATACCTATAAAGGAACAATTAACGGGCAGGATCCGGAGGGCCCTTTGGTGGATATTCAAATGCGTATTATAGGAAGTCGTATGACGGAAGAAGATTTAGATAATGCGATGTTGGATCGATTAGATGCTGCTATTAATAGTGGACGGTATGACTTGATTGACGAACTGGAAAAGGAGCTTGCTCTTGGTATCAATGATACGAAATTGACCTATATTGTCCAGGATGTTCTTGATGATGTACTTCAAGATTTCCAATCAAGAGGACAATATTTGTTGGAGGGTCAACTTGTTAATTATTCTTATGGTATTGATGAGCTGAATCGTTCGATGACAGTCGGGATGGTTCCGACATCGGATGTTGGGGATTATCTGGTCTATAGTCGTTCTCAATTGACGGGATGGAAGCAAGAAGCGGCAACCTACTATAATCGAAGTTATCAAGTGAAAAGTCCGGAGTTAGGATCCTATATTATCGTCAGTCGATCGGATTTCAGTGAACTTTCGGATGAATATACAACGGCGCAGATTGATATATTGAATAAGTACCATCTGAGTGAAGTGTTTACCACGAATTCTATTAAGAAGCCAAGAACGCGCGTAACGAACGGAGAGATGATTCAAAGTTTTGCACGGCTTATGGGAGCGGGAACATTGAATGATACCAGAAGTTATTTGTTAGGCAAGGGGATTCATTTATCAGCGCTCAATGAGCTTTCAATGCTAAGAAAAGAAGATGCGACGTATGTGTATGTACAAGTTTATGCCAAGAAGCATCAAATTGATTTGAATAATGTAAGAATCAAAGATTATGCAGCCATTGATGACTTGAATACTGTAACAAGTTCGTATCAACAGACAATTTTAAAAGGCGTTGCTTTAGGTGTTGTTGATTTAGAGAATCATCGGTTGAATCCGAATGCTTATATGGATATCGGAAACTTCTTTGACTTGATGGAAACCATAGAGTAGGAGGATGTTATGACAAAACGAAATAAGCTTAGTTCAATAATTGCAGTTATATTGGCATTTACCCTAATACTAGGAAGTGTTAGCTATGCCAATGTGCAAATTAGTGTCGATGAAGTGAATATTGAAAATGTGTATTATGTTACAGGGGAAGACCCGACAACAGGGGAGAGTATAATCAGCCCTACCATGCGTGTCAGTTGGGTTGATCCGGACGCTTGGGCACCGGCAGTTGACCCGGCAGATATCCATGATCCGGATTATTATGAAATAAATGTAGAGAATATAACAACAGGTAATGACAAGCTATTAACGGCTAATTCAGGAAGCGCTATTTTCAATGACCATGCTGTTGATTTAGAGGAACGTATGTTATTACAAACAGGATCTCTTTATAAAGTGTCTGTGCAGCCTTTTCATTATCATATAGAGGGTGGAACGACAACGTTAGCACCTAATAGTGGATTGCCGGTATCAGCTTATGCAATTACGGACTTGGAAGTGGAGTTTGAGAGTGATGAAGATTCCATTACAGTTATTTGGGATAATTTAGGTGTTGCAGAGTTTCAATATCGTATTGTTTATGCGCTTGGAGATTATTCAACACAGACCAAACAAGCCCTTATTAATAATAAGGAGGGTGAAATTACAGGAATTACCATAGACAGTGATGATGTCAACAGCTATTATGATCCGATTACACGACGTAATAAATTAAGCTATACAATTGATCAGAATATTTATCCCGGACAGGTTTATTCGGTTATGGTTGAACCTATGGTTGACTATTATAATGGTGTACCGGTGACACGAAATCGGAATTATCCGATGATAAATAATGTATCAACCAATATTAACCTATCCTATGTAGAAATAGGAGAGACACTCCGACTTCAGTGGGAAGTTCCTTCGACATTCAAAGTTGGGGCAGATAATGATGAATATGAGTTGACAGAAGCACGTTTGATTCAGTATCGTGATGGACAAGGTCAAACGATAGCGATATTAAACGGTTCAGCGGGGGCAATTGGGTATTATTCGGTGACACGACCGATTGTGGAAACAGCGTATCAGTTAGAACTGACCTATGAAGCGGTGGATGATGAGTCAAAACCGGTTATATCGCCTATATCGAATCGATTGGTTTATTCGCCTTCACAATTGGAAGTACAGCCAACACGACCTAATGTACCGGATTTGTTAAGTCAAAATATAATTAATGATTGGATAGATAATTATAATACCGAAGAGATACGGGATTTACTTGCTGCTGATTATTTAGTACCGGGAACAACCTATGAAGATGATATTGATGATGTGTTAACGGCACCGGAGACGTTTACTGTTGACACAGTAGGTAAGGAAATCAATTTTGTATGGGGGGCTTTTCGGCGCATTGACGTTGATCAAACATCTAATACCTATAATGAAGTTATAACGGATTTAAACACCTATTATGATATATGGGTAACGGATGACTATGATGCGATGAATTATGCAACGCGTATTGTACGTGATCAGCGATACAGCTCAACAGATACATCGTCTATTATTATTGGAGACACAGGGGATGTAATGGGGTTCCACACGACATTGACCGGATATTACAACAATGAATCCGGAGAAGTTCGGGCACTAGAAGCGAACAAAGTTTACTATATCAAAGTGGTAGCTAAAAAAATGATTGGGAATAATGTTATTCAATCAGAGCCTACTATTGTGACAGTATATTTCACAGCAGAAGGGGATGTCTATGCGCCACCGCTTATTACAAAACCGCCCCTTCATGAGAAAGCAGATGAAACAACATCAACAGGAATTACGATTGCATGGCAGCAAGAATGGTGGGAAGTTTTAAATCCTGATGCAGAAGAAGGTGATCCTTTATACTCATGGGTGAATGAAGTTTGGGTAGATGGAACAACGCTTTCAGAGGAGCCTATAGATGGAGCTGAGTATTTTCCTATCTATCAAAATGAGGATCAAGTGGATGCCTTACAAGAGTACTTGGATAATGCAGGTGCCGGTATTACTTTGGAGCGACGAGAAATAGATTTGGGAAAAGATCCCTTTGGTATTTCCAATGTTTACTATAGGTTCTTAAAAATTCCATATACAGAAGTTCAAGAAGCCATTGCAATAGGAAAAGAAACGAATTCAGATTATTCGTTTTTGGAATATTTTGATGACTTGGTTTCGGCAGACAAAGATGGATCGGTACCCCAAGCATGGAAGGATATTGATGTTGTGGTAAATCCGGATAATCAAGATGAAGTTATGTATCGGGAGACCGGATTGATTCCGAATACCAGTTATTTGTTCATTGTATATCCATATCGTGTGATTAATGATGCTGAAGTTTTGTATGCACATTTTCCGACCCCCATTATCGTTGCAACGGAACCGGATGATGTCATTGTTAATCCCGACCCGACGGTACCAAATCTGTATGTAAGTGATCAGCAAGAAACATCTATTAGCTTACAGTGGCGCTATAATACGGACTTCACCTATGAAATTCGTTATGGGACTGATGATGATATTAATAGTACAGAAAGTGTACCGATTAATATCCCTGAAAATCCGGCAGATCCGAATTATCCTATGAATGGAGCCTTTTATGAAATCGATGTTACCGATTTATTCCCGAATAGCGGATACTACTTTTTTATCCGTGCCATTCAGCCGGAAACACAAACGGTGTCGGCATGGTCAAACCCCGTCTACGGAAAGACAATTGATGTTGAAAGACCGGAACCACCGAGAGGACTTGGTATTGCAGCCGATAGTCAAGTGAAGCCCTATGGCTATGATACCGGTGTCGGCAAGGATTATCTGTCCGTATCTTGGTTGCCTGATCCACAGGATAAAGAGGTGGCTCAAGATAGTAAGATTAAACTTTACTATTCCTATATTATAGAAGTGGCTAACAATGATGACTTTGTTGACCCTCAATACATTGTGAGTGGTGTTGATGATACCATCAAACCGGACAATGTAGAAATACTGGAAAAAACATTAGTAAAAGTAAATGAACTTATGAGTAACCGCTCCTATTATGTTCGTGTTAAAACCCGTGTAACGGTTGTAGGGAGCGAAGAAGACCAGTTGATTGTTAAAGAATCACGTTATTACTCTCATACAATTCGAATATTGACGGTGGCATCCCAGGATGAGTACGACGGATATATAGATCCGGCCCTTGAGATATTACCGGGGGACAATTTTGAACTCATCTACGATAAGGAAAAGAAAAGTTTGACCTATCGTTTTAGAGATAATGGGAAGGATGCATCAGGACATGCAGATAACAATGTGGATCAACGGCTCATATCCGGGCTCATTGAACAGAATATATATGAGTATGCCATTGATGTAGCCAATTATGATAATAAACCGATTTCCAAACGGCAGGTCATTATCCCTTATTCTATTATGGAAGCTTTTGACAGTTATGAAGTAACATTGGATATTGATGCGGGACCATTAACGATGAAAATTCCTCATGATGCGTTAATGCGAGAAGTCAATAGACAGAGGGATCAGTATGGTGTGGCTCCGCAAGTGGAAATCACACTTGAAAACATGAATGGTTTTAATCAGTCAGGAAGAATGCCGGAAGATGCGTTGTCATCGGTTTCTATACCGCAGACAATGTCCATACGCGTAAAAAGTAATCGATTAAATCAATCATTGACGTATGCGGATACACCGATTGAATTGGGATTGACGACAAACAACCGCTATGAAATTTATGGTTATAGTCCATTAGTTTATTCCCTTGATACGGATACACGTTGGACTCAGATGTCAGGAAACTACGACCGTCTAGACGGTGCTTTTAAGATATCGACGCGTAATTTAGGAGCATACGGTGTATATTTGACAGGAAATAGTTCCGAAATTCAGTCAGTGAATCCAAGACATTGGTCAGAACCCTATAAAGAGGCAATCGATGATAAGTATACGATTACCGGATTGGAAAAATATAACCCGATAAACCCAATATCAGAAAATGAATGGTTGAATATTATTGATGCTATTGTGACAGATAAAGCTGATTTTGATGTACAAGCTTATATTAGTCAGGCTCAGTTAAATAGCCTGATGTATGCCGGTATTAAAATGGACACAACAAGTGGTGCCTCAACGATATCAAGAGAAGAGGGTATTCATATGCTTGTTATGGCAATGGAAATAAAAACGGGAACACAGATACCGGTGAGTACGTCTATTAATAATGCGGTAGCTGCAAGGGCGGATATACTGCCTCAAAACCGTCAAGGGATTGCAAAAGCAGTGGCAAGTGGCCTTGTGACAGACTTGAACAGCCTTCGCGCCAAAGATGCCTTAACCTATGGTGAAGGATTTGCATTATGGGCAAGAGCAGAAGGAGGTATGAGTGAATGATGAAAAAAATAGTTGGAATGTTTCTTGTAATGGTTATGTGTATCGGTGTTGTAGGAATGATGCCGATACAAGCTGCTAAGGCTATGAATCATGTTATCTATGATGTGACATGGCTTTCAGATCACAGTGCTCGTGTAGAACTGACATGGAGTGAGGGTAGTGGTGATACCATTCGAATTACCGGTTGGAACATGAACGATGATAAAAGTATGACAGTTCATTATGATATCGGATCCTCAGAAAGCGGATTTGCTAAACGTACGATTGTTGATGCCGACTTGCACACACCAACGCGCATTGTGTTGGAAGAGGACCAAAGTGTGAGTAAAGAAACATCGACTGCGTTGTTCACGGATATGCCTGATGCCCAAGCATCCCAAGTGGCCATCAAGCATCTTTATGATCAAGGAATCATTAATGGATATACGGATGGTTCTTTTAAGCCGAATCATTCCGTATCACGGGCTGAGTTTGCAAAAATGCTCGTCATGACGGCCGATATGCGAACAACCCATACAGAGAAATCCACATTCACAGATGTAGCATCTTCTTATTGGGCATTTCCCTATATTAGTACCCTTGCTGAGAAAGGGATTGTTCAGGGAAAAGGAGATAATCGCTATGATCCTTCCGGAACGATTACGATCGGAGAAGTTTTGGCTATTATTAATCGCAGCTTTACCTTTTATGCGGATGGAGCATCTTACCCTTATGCATTGAGTGGACACTGGAGCGATGCTTCGTTCCATCAATTAGTTAAGGCGAATATTGTTCAAAGTGGGGACGCCTATTATCAACCCTATACACCAACGGCAGTGGCGACAAGAGAGCAGTGTGCCCTATTATTATCAAGGGTATTAATCGCCTATCATTAAAATGGGTTCATAGTTTGTTCACAAATTTTAATTGATTTTGACACTGAAATAGATTACACTGTAGTAGTTATGGGTCGCATCATGACAATTTGCCATGGTGGACCCAACTTTATTGAAGGAGTGAAAAAATGAAAAAGGTTATTATGATGTTCTTAACATTTTCTTTAGTAATCGGACTTTTTGCCGGATGCGGGAATAATGAGAGCAAAGACGCAACAGGAACAGATGCAGCAGGAACAGATGCAGCAGTTAATGAAAACGGCGAGAGTACAGGGGAAACAGACGAAACAGGGGAAGAAGCACCAACAAACAAAGATCCGGAAAATTTTAATGATGAAGTGGTATTTGAAGTGGGCGAGCATGATATCATGTTGAGCCGTGTAAACTTTTTATTATACCAAATTAAAAGCTATTACGAAACATATTACGGTCCGACTGTATGGGATATGCAAGCAACTGAAGATCAAACAGTTGAAGAGTTTGTTCGTAATGATATTAAAAATGTATCGGTTCGATTAGCTGTTGTTGAAGATATGGCAGCAGAAAAAGGTATTGAATTAACAGAAGAGGAAATTCAAAGTTATAAAGAACAAGCGAATCAATTCTTCAATACATTAGATCAAGAAGCAATTGACAAATATGGTTTATCCCATGAAACGATTGAAGCATTGATATTGAGTCAAGGCTTAAGTCAAAAAGTATATGAAGAAGAAACAGCAGATTTTGAATATGATAAGGATCGTGTTCAATCAGAACTTGAAGCTGATGAAAAATACCAAGCTATTATGGATGCTGGTGTTGACCATTATTATGATACGGTAACAGCGCGTCATATCTTAATTAAAACAGTGGACGACAGTGGACAACCGTTATCAGATGAAGAGAAAGCAGAAGCACGTGCCAAGATTGAAGATTTATTGGAACAAGCAAAAAATGGTGCAGATTTTGCAGAATTAGCGACAGAGAATACAGAAGATCCTGGTTCAGCTGATAAAGGTGGCGAATACACGTTTGGTCGTGGTAAAATGGTACCTGAATTTGAAGAAGCAGCATTTGGCCTTGAAGAAGGTGAAATTTCTGATGTTATTGAAACATCATATGGCTATCATATCATTAAGTTGGAAACAAAGAATGCTTCAACAGATGATCAAATAGCTCAAGCTGAACAAGATATCGAGAATATCCGTCAATCATTAATCGATAAACAACGTATGGAAGAATTTGACAGCATTTATCAAGACTACTTAGATGCTAACTATACAGTAACAGTAAATGATGATGTATGGGCAACGATATCTGTTCGTGATGAAGAAGCGGCAGACGATGCGACAGCAGACGAGGCAACAACGGATGAGACAACAAAAGAAGAATCTACAGACAATACATCCGCTGATGATGCAGCAACGGACGCAGCTGAATAATCACAGAAAAGCATAACGATTGTAAAAAAACACGACTTTTTAGTCGTGTTTTTTAATTGGATAAGGTTTAGTTGTTAGGGGTTAAAGCATCAAGTAGTTCATAGGTTCGTTTCTTCAATAGAGGATGAAGCTTATTAGGAGCTAACTCATTAAGGGGCTCTAATACAAAGGTTCGTTCATGCATCCTTGGGTGGGGAATGAGAACATGTTCATCATCTGTAACGCAGTTATCATAGTATAGGATGTCAAGATCTATAGTACGAGGACCCCAACGGATGGTTCGAACGCGATTAAGTTGGGTTTCAATACCTAGTAAGAAATCCATTAATTGTGTAGGGGTTTGCCACGTCTTAATTTCGATGACAGCATTGATAAAAGCATCTTGATCAACATATCCCACAGGTTCGGTTTCAATGAAGGTGGAGGTTTTTATCACACCTGTATGCGGTTGTGCATCAATATGTTTAATAGCTTTTTTGAGGGTTTCTTCTCGGTCCCCTATATTGGAGCCAAGGGCAATATAGGCTTGATGCCAGCGTCTATGAATACGAACGGCAGGATATTCAATGGGTAGATGGACCGGGGCCCAAGGTTTTTTTAAAGTCAAATCAACACCATTAATAGGAGTATAGTGACTAAGTATGTGTTGAACGATACGTGTTGCAGCACGTTCAATCAAATCATCTTTGGCTTCCCCGAAGATATCCTGAATATCATGACAAAGTTTGGCATAATTAACGGCATAGTCCAAATTATCTGTTTCACCTGCAAGAGATAAATCGACATCCAAAACAGCATCTAAAAGGAATTTTTGTCCCATTGCTTTTTCTTCAGGGTTAACACCATGATAGGCAAAGAGTTCTAGGTTTTTAATAATCAGTTGATCCATGATAGCTCCTTTCATAAGAGAGAATAACACATTATATCATAGCCATTAACATGTTAAGGGCGCGATAGTTTTCTTTGACGTCATGAACGCGAAATAGTCGGCAACCTTTCATATAGCCAAGGAGTGTTGTGGCTATGGTCCCTTCGACGCGCTCATCAACGGGCAGATCTAAGGTTAATCCAATCATGGACTTTCTAGAGGTACCGAGAAGAATCGGATAGCCCATAGTAACCAGGTTCTCTAAATGGCGCATGAC
Source organism: Vallitaleaceae bacterium (assembly GCA_965140555.1). GTDB lineage: Bacteria > Bacillota > Clostridia > Lachnospirales > Vallitaleaceae > UBA1351. The sequence goes on from OZ223259.1 coordinate 2,083,483, forward strand.
ATGAAGGTTATCCTCGAGGGTTTTGGCAAAACCGATACCTGGATCAAGGAGGATCTGATCTTTAGAAATACCAGCCTCCGTAGCGACACGAATGCAATGATTCAAGTCATCAATCATATCCACCATAAGATTGTTGTAGGTAGCATGGTGCCGGTTGTGCATAAGACAGCAAGGAGCGTTAAAGGCAGCAGTTACGTTGGCAATGTCAGGATCTTTTAAAAAGCCCCATACATCATTAACAAGGGATGCCCCTGCTTCAAGAGCAGCTTTCGCAACAACCGCTTTAGAGGTGTCAATGGATATGGGTGTATCAAAGCGTTTATGAATAGCGTCAATAACAGGGACCACGCGCTGGAGTTCTTCTTCCTTGGATAACGGCAGATGCCCCGGGCGCGTGGATTCTCCGCCTACATCAATAATAGAGGCACCGTCGTTGATTAATTGCTCAGCATGGAAGAGGGCGTGATCGAGGTCGTTGTATTGTCCACCATCAGAGAAAGAGTCCGGTGTGACATTCAAAATACCCATTATATATCCGTTCTGTTTAAAATCAAAGGTTTTGTTTCCGATAATCACTGGATAAGCCTCCTAATAAGTCAATGATAAATTTTTCTTTCGAGTTTCCCAATTACAACTGCGTTCTATGGAGCAAGTATGGCATGGGCGGGATGCTTTATCGGCACGGTAGATGTAGCCTCGAAGTGTTTTTTCCTCACGAATGCTAGCATCACGATGATGAATGATGGCATCTTGTATATAGGTGATGGAGTCCTCATCAAAGCCTGCATCTAGGAGAATATCATAGGAAAGGGAGGTGCTGGCAATTTCATGGCCAATACCTTCTCGATATTCTTTAAAGCGTCCGATATCATGGCAAAGGGCAGTCGCATAGAGGAGGGTTTTGTCAATAGCAACGCCATCCTCAAGGCTCAGGATATAAGCAATACGAGCAACATCAAGAAAATGCGTCATATCGTGTTTACAAAAGGGGCGATTTACTTCATCCTCCTTGATATTGTCGACATATTCTTGGTAAAGGGGATGGTTAATAATTCTATCTAATGGATTCATGGGAGAAACCTCCTTTTTGTCGTTAATACATCCTATTATAGCAGACCCAAAAGCTTAAACAAAGCTTTGAATTTTCGGTGTTTTCATATAAAATTAAAGGGAATTCATTGAGATTTAAATGCATATTGTGAAGATTTGGAGGCCTTGGGAATAAGAAAAGCCCATCACATTGGCAGCGTTCAATAGGCAAAATTGAAGCCTATCCCGGTAGATGTATGACAGGCTCCAATTCGCTAGATGAAGTAAATGATAAAAACGTCGTTAGTCACTTCTCCGATTAACTTTGATAGATGGCCATCAGCTTCAGATAGAGAGACTCATCCGTTGAAAAACGTCCCTTAAAAGTTGTCGTGATGGTCTTGGCATGAGGCTTTTTAATACCACGAGTGGTCATACAGCTATGCTCACCTTTGATGATGACAGCAACGTCTTCAGAACCGGTTATTTTTTGCAAAATTTCCGCGATGTCTGAGCCGATACGTTCTTGCAATTGAAGGCGTTTGCTGACCATGTCAACAATGCGTGCGATTTTACTAAGGCCGATGACACGGTCTTTGGGCATGTAAGCTACGGTTGCTTTCATATTATACATAAGAGCTAAGTGATGTTCACAATAAGAAAAAAGGTCAATATCTTTCATGACCACCATATCTTTGCTATGGACTTGGATATCCAAATCTTCATCAAAGGTTTTATTTAATTTCGTAACGATGTCGTCATTGGAATAATTCATACCCTCAAAGACTTCTTCATACATTTTTGCGACACGTTTGGGTGTGTCAATAAGGCCTTCGCGGTCAGGATTATCACCTAAGGCGACTAAAATACCGCGAATATGTTCTTCTATTGCTTTTGTATCGATCATTTTATCACCTTTTCTATAAAGGACTCGTTTCTATTGTGTACGAAATAATGTATACTTATTATAAGTGTTTGGCTATAGTTCGTCAATCCATTGATGAAAATGATTGTCAGTTGAAAGGATAGAATGGGAGGCGTTCAAATGAATCGAATACAGGATATATACAACCAATTGTATAAGACGTATGGTGAACTCTATTGGTGGCCCGCCGAATCGCCTTTTGAGGTGATGGTTGGTGCAATCCTTACCCAGAATACCAATTGGAAAAATGTAGAGAAAGCACTGAGTGGTCTTGAGGGTCATTTAAGCCCGGTAGGTATACGAACGATGGATAAAGAAGCGTTAATCGATGCGATACGACCTAGTGGGTTTTATAATCAAAAAGCAGATAGACTGTTACGTTTGACAGATTGGTTGGCGATGTATGATGATCAGCTTGACTCTATTAATGAGAAATCAACAGAAGACTTGAGAAAAGAGCTCCTTGATATTAACGGAATAGGGCGAGAGACGGCCGACTGTATACTCGTTTATGTGTTCAATCGCTGTTCTTTCGTTATTGATGCGTATACCCGTCGATTGTTTGATCGCCTAGGCTTCGATGTGCCTAAAGACTATGATCGTTTTCAAACGATGATTGAAAAAGCGTTACCGAGAGATTATCATTGGTACAATCGTTATCATGGTCTTATAGTAGAATGCTGCAAGATACATTGCAAAAAAAAGCCCCTTTGTGAACCGTGTCCACTTAGAGGTCAATGTGTTTATGCTTTGGAAACTGAAAGTGATGGTATGGGTTAATCCTAGTAAGATTAGGGCGACAAAACGAAGTTTCCTCTAATCATGTAAAAAAGATTCGATAAGAATAGAAAGAAGGTATAGTATGAATGTGTCAGGAAGTAAAGTTGCGATAGTAGGTGCAGGGATGGTCGGATCGGCCACAGCCTTTTGTCTTACAGTACAAGGGGTATGTTCGGAGATTGTGATGATTGATTTGAACAAGGAAAAAGCATTAGGAGAGGTATTGGATTTGCAGCATAGTCTAGAATATCTTAATCGTAATGTACGTATCAGTGCCGGAGACTACAGTGCCTGTAAAGACGCCCACGTTGTGGTGATTACGGCTTCAGCATCGATGGTAAATGTTACCACGCGCATGGAGCTGTTGGATAAGAACATCGGCATCATGGATGCCGTAGTAGACGGCATTATGGGCAGTGGATTTTCAGGACACATTTTGGTTGTCTCAAATCCGGTAGATGTATTAAGCTACTATGTATATCGTCGTTCAGGTCTTCCAAGAGAACAGGTGATAGGTACAGGAACATCACTAGAGACAGCCCGACTCAAACAAATTATCGGAGAACGTATGCGCATGGACCCGAAAGCCGTTCAGGCTTTTTGTATGGGCGAGCATGGTGATTCCCAAATGGTACCTTGGTCACATGTTCGTGTAGCAGGTAAACCCTTTGACGATGTGATGGCAGACAATCCGGAACGCTTTAAAGACGTAAATCTAGATCGCTTTGTAGAACTCACACGAGAAGCAGGTCATGATGTATTGCGTCGCAAAGGAAGTACACAGTACGGTATAGCCAGTGCCGCAACAGGCATTATCTCTTCGATTCTAAGAGATGAAAATCGAATCATCCCCGTATCCGTACTTCTAGAAGGAGAATATGGCGAATCCGACATCTTTGCCGGCGTCCCATGCATCCTTGGTAAAGAAGGCGTCATCGACATGGGAATCTACAAACTACCGGAAGAAGAAATGGTAAAATTCAAAGAATCCTGTAGCGTCATCCGTGAACACATCCAAAAACTCCCTCTCTAAACTCCCTCTCTAAACTCCCCGCAAGTCGCCGTCAGGCGCTTGCCCCCCACAAAGCCCATCCCCAATCTCTTCTCAAGTCGCCGTCAGGCGCTTGTCCCCCACAAAGCCTCTCTCAAAGCCTCTCTCAACGCCCCACCCCAGCAAGATAAAGGAGGGGGCGTTTCGGGGAGCGCCTTAACCGTGAACGATAGCAGCTCTTGGTATTCTGTCAATAAAAAGCCTCCCATCGTACAGGACGTACGATGGAGTCACAGCCGCCCGGATGGCGGATTCTGTGACGTGTGCGCCCCCAAACCAACACCCCTCCCACAGAATACCTAGAGATGCATCGCTCACGGTTACCAAGCGACCCGAAATCCCCCCTCCGCCCCTTTTTTTATAGAATTTTAATTGTATTCCCTTTTGTAAAATGCTAAACTATATAAAAATGAACGGAGGTTTATTATTGATGCAGGTCTTAAAAGATGAAGTAAAAGAAAACATTCGTAAGGCCGCCATCTCTTGCTTTATGGAGCAAGACTTCAATAAAGCATCCATGCGAGAAATTGCTAAGCGAGCTGACATTTCTGTCGGTAATCTCTATCGTTACTTCCCGAATAAAGAATCTATTTATGACTATGTTGTAGAACCGATTGTAAAAATGTTTAAAGAAGAAAAGCCTCGTCCTGCAAAACGAATGCCGTTTTTGGACGTTAACTTTCTCCAAGAAGAAGAATTAATACAACGATTTTTGGAAGCACACATGACCTATCGTGAAGAATTCTTTATTCTTTTTCTTAGAAATACTGGGACAAATTATAGTAATATATCAGAGCAGTTCGCAGAAGCTATAGAAGCAGATGGCAAGGCCTTCTTGGAAGCGGAATTTCCTGAAGGATGTGACATTATAGAAGGTGATATTTATATGAAGGCAGTGGCTGCCTCTATAGTAAAAGCCTTTTGTGTCGTTTTGGAACAATCCACTGATGACTATACCTTTATAAAAAATATGATTCAATTTGCCGAACTCAATATAAAAAGCAGTGTACGGCATTTACTTAACATGCGTGACAAGAAAGTGGAATTTAGGAGGATCAACAATGAAGAAATTTATAACCATATTCATCATCATAATCATTCTGGGTGTTATAACCGTTCCTAGAGTTATTGAAAAGTTGGAAAAAAGTAATTCAAGTGACGATGGACTAACGGTGGTAACAGTCGAGGGCGTTGCAGCCAAATCTGGAGATGTTTCCACATCTTTAGATCTTATCGGAAATGCAACAGCAGAAACGACAGCGCCAGTTTTGGCACCAATTCCGGCTAAGGTGTTGGAAGTCAAAGTGACAGCAGGAACCTTTGTGAATGAAGGCGATGTCCTATTTAGTCTTGACCCGAGTGATGTTGAATCGCAAGTGACTCAAGCTAATTTATCGGTAAAACAAGCACAGGCCGGATTAAATCAGGCAGCCGTAGGTATAGATAATGCCCGTATGGCCATAGACAATGCCAATCTTGCCTATGATATGGCAGTAAGTAATTACGAGATGAACAAAGACCAATATGAGTATGCAGCATCTAATTTAGAAAAATACGCAACGATGTATGAAGAGGGAATTGTTTCAGAAGCAGAATATGAACAAGTGAAATTGCAAGCCTCTCCTGAGACATTAACGTTATTGGATAAACAATTGGCACAAGCAGAACAAGGCAAGGAACAGGCTCAATTAGGTCTTCGACAAGCACAAGCAGCTTATTCACAGGCGAATGCAGGTGTATCTTTGGCAAAAGAAGGTTACAAAACAGCTGTTGATACGAAAGAAGATTTGGTAGTTACAGCTCCTGTTAGCGGTTTTGTAACATCGGTTAGTGTCTCGAAAGATGGTATGGCATCCAACACATCACCTGCAATGATGATTGAGGCTATGGATGTAATCAAAGTGGCAACGACGGTGACAGCCAATAGCTTAGCTTATGTAGAAGCCGGCGAGACAGTACAAGTGAGTATTGAGGCATTGAATCAAACCTTTAGCGGAACGGTAGAGTCTGTGGCAACATCAGCCAATATGCAAACCATGCTCTATCCCGTTGTAGTTGTAGTAGATAATGAAGATCATGCCATTAAGCCAGGAATGTTTGCAACAGTTAAAGTAACGACAGAGTCAGCAAAAAATGCAATTGTTGTTCCGACAGAAGCTGTTATTATGCGAGACGATGCTTCTTATGTATATGTCCAAACAAGTGAAACTACGGCAGAACAACGGATGGTTGAAGTCGGTATCGATACAGGTTATGAAGTCGAAATTCTTGATGGAATTTCAGAGGGAGACGTCGTCATCACTGGAGGTGTTGGACTTATAAATGACAAAACGCAGTTGAATGTGGTAAGGGGTGATGAATAATGAATATTGCATCCCTTTCAGTAAAACGTCCCGTAACAACGGTTATGTTAATCTTAATCGTTGTGCTACTTGGTGTCGTTTCTGCAACAAGGATACCTATTGACCTGTATCCGAACATAGAAATACCCGTAGCCATTGTAAATACAACCTATGCCAATGTTGCACCGGAAGAAATTGAAACCTTGGTTACTCGTCCCATTGAAGAATCATTGGGAACCGTATCCAATATTGATACGATCCAATCCATAACAACAGAAGGCTCTTCCATTGTTGTGGTTCAATTCAAATTCGGAACGGATATGAACTTTGCGACACTGGACATGCGCGAGAAGGTAGACCTTATTAAAGGATACCTTCCTGATGGGGCCTCCGAGCCTATGGTTATGCAAATTGATATTAATGCCCAAGCTATTATAGAGATGTCCTTATCCGGTTCAGATATAGCGACATTACAACGTTATGCAGATGATACCGTTCGTCCTGCGCTAGAGCGTATCGAAGGTGTCGCTTCGGTTGATATCGGGGGAGGGTTTGACAACTATGTCTCCATTCAAGTCGATACGGAGAAGATGAACGGATATCACCTGACTATGGATACCTTATCCGGTATGTTAGCTGCGGATAATATTAATCTTCCGGCTGGTTCAGTGAATAAAGGGGATAAAACCTATTTACTCAGAACTGTCGGTGAGTATGAAAGCATTCAAGAGATTCGAGATATGCCGATTACCTTACCAACCGGCGGAATAATCCGATTGTCGGATATAGCACAAGTTGAACTAGCTGAAAAAGATATGACCTCGATTACAAAAGTTAATGGTGAATCAGCCGTAAGTATTTCCGTACAGAAACAATCGGGAACAAATACCGTTCAAGTAGCGAGCAGTGTTATTGAAGCTATTAACCAGTTAAATGAAGATAGCCCTTATGAAATGAAAGTCATCCTTGATCAATCAGACTTTATTAAACGGTCCATAAGTCAAGTCGGACAAAACGGTATCATCGGTGCCTTACTGGCTGTCCTTATTCTATTTATTTTCTTAAGAAGCTTTAGAAGTACGATTATAATCGGATTATCTATTCCGATTTCTATTATAGCAACAGCGGTTCTTCTGTACTTCTCAAATATTACATTGAACATGATGACCTTAGGAGGTTTGGCCTTAGGGGTCGGTATGTTGGTGGATAACTCAGTTGTTGTTTTGGAGAATATTTATCGGTTTGTTCAAGAAGGCTACGATAGGAAAAAAGCTGCTATTATGGGTGCAAAAGAGGTGGCTATGGCCGTGACAGCATCGACATTGACAACGATTGCTGTTTTCTTGCCAATGGTCTTTGTAGAAGGTATTACGTCAATCATGTTCCGTGAATTTTCACTTACGGTTACATTTTCTTTGGTGTCGTCCCTTATTGTATCCTTAACGTTGATACCGATGATGGCGTCTAAGTTACTCGTGGTTGATGAGTTTCAAGGGAAGCATCATGAAGCACGTTTCAAATGGATGGGACGCTTGATGGACCGTTCGGACAAAATTTATAGTGGAATTGAAGGCAAGTATAGAAACTTGTTAGAATGGGCGTTAAAACATAGGAAGACAGTTGTTTTAATAGCCGGAACAACGTTTGTTGCTAGTATTTTATCCGCCTTTTTGATTGGTATGGAGTTTATTCCGGAAGCGGATGAAGGAACCTTTGCCATTACGGTAGAACTTGAAGCCGGTGCACAAATAGAAGATGTATCCGAAGCGATGGATACGATTGTTGATAAGATTAAAGATATTGAGACAATTGATTATCTATATTCAACGACAAATAGCGGAAGCCTTATCGGAGGCGCATCCAATACCGGTCAGATTAGCGGTGTTTTGGTTAAAGACCGTACGGAGTCCGTGTTTGATGTCGTTAATGAAGTACAACAACGAATCAAGGATGTTCCGGGTGTCTTAACAAAAGTAGCATCTCAAAGTTCCATGGGAACGTTAACCGGAGGAAGTGCTATATCCATTCAAATCAAAGGAGAAGATTTGGATGTATTAAAACAAATCGGAGATGATATTGTAGCGGCAGCTAATGACGTTGAAGGAACACGAAATGTTTCTTCAAGTATGGCAGACCCTATTCCGCAAGTGGAGATTCGACTACGCAATGACGACGCCGCACGATATGGTCTTACGACAGCTCAAGTATCTCAGGCAGTACAAGGTATGCTAGACGGACGTACAGCAACACGCTATAAGCTAGACGGTACGGAGTTGGATGTTATTATTGAAGGCGACAGCCGCTATCAGGAAAGTATTGAAAATCTGAAGCAACTGCAACTTTCATCCCCAACAGGAGCCATGGTGCCATTAGAAATGGTGGCTGATGTTGATATGGAAACAAGCGCCGTAACTATTGATCGAATTAATCAATCCCGCTATATCACTGTGTCGGCAGGGATTTATAATCGAGATTTGGCCACAGTAACCTCTGAAATTAAAGAAAAAGTCAATGCACTTTCAATTCCGAAAGGGTATACGGTAGAGTTTGGTGGACAAAATCAGGAAATGGTTGAAGCCTTTTCAGATTTAGGACTGGCATTAATCCTTGCTGTGTTATTAGTTTATATGATTATTGCATCCCAATTTGAATCTTTGTTGATGCCGTTTATCATCATGCTATCAACGCCATTAGCTTTTGCCGGTGGATTGTTGGGTCTATTCATTACCAATAGGACCCTTAATATAACCTCCATTATCGGGTTCATTATGTTGTCGGGTATTGTGGTTAATAACGCCATTGTATTAATTGACTATATTAATACACGTCGAAGCACTGGAGAATCCCGATATGAGGCTATTATTAACGCCGGACCGATACGGTTACGACCGATTATGATGACATCACTGACAACTATTCTTGCCTTGCTTCCATTGTCTCTAGGAATTGGAGAGGGAGCTGAATTACAAGCATCTATGGGTACTGTTGTTATCTTTGGGTTGGTACTATCCTCCTTATTGACCTTGGTATTTATTCCGGTTGTCTACAGTATAATTGATGACCGTCATCAACACTATATAGCCAAAAAGGAAGATAAGAAAGCCAAAAGAGAGCAAAAGCGATTGGCACATCATCAAGAGTAAGTTATAATTAGTATAAATCTTTTTAACAAGAAAGGAGTATGCCTTTTGAAATATATGAAAGTCGTCAGTGCCACCTTGTTGGCAACGGTAATCGGCTTATCGTCATGGGCGGTCGGATCCGGCCCCCTCATGGCGGAAGACGAGACGTTGCAATTGACACGGGAAACATTTATAGAAGAAGCCGTTGCTTATAGCAGTACGATAAAAGAGCTTGATATTCAACTAGAAAAGTTGGTGAATCAGCATCAATCCATGGATGCCATGTTAGAAGGTATGGAAAAACTATACGATAATTTAGATGATTATCAAGACCTTTATAATTTGGCACAGTATACCCAAAGCCAAGATGCAGACTATTGGAGATATATGGAATTGGTTTATCGAGTGGGGCAAGGAGAGACATTAACTCAGGATGAACAGCTTGAGTTGTTTACCTTGTCACAGATTTATGGGGATTTAACAGATCAAACGAATACGAATGTTGATCCGACTTATATGACCGTTAGACAGTATGCTATATATGTGAACTTAAGACCGGCCTTTGAGCAATTAGGGTTAACAGATCCTAATTTGAGTCGAGCAGAAGAGTATGAGATGTTTGTCTATCCCTTAGAGGTAGCACCTGTAGCGTTGCAAAATGGTATTGTGCAGCTTAAACGGGGGGTTGAATTGGCAGAGATAGGGACAGCAACCGGTATGGGGCAACTCTATGACTCTTATAGCATGCTTACAGGTTACCTTGAGCTACAGGAACAAAATTATGCCGTAGCAAAGGAAAAATATGAAGCGGATAAAACGAGGTATGAATTGGGACGTTTGAGTGAAGCAGACTATAAAGCCTCGGCCAATACACTAGAAATTGCTAAGTTGAACCGAGATACCATGGAGCGTCAGCTGGATAATTTGACCATGAATATCAATCGCATGATAGGTCGTGAGCCAGAGGCACCCATCAAGATTCAAGTGACCAATCAAGCTTTTATACCTCATGACTTAGAGGATGTGGATGTTTATATTAATCGAGCCCTTGAGGAAAGGAATGAGATATTGACTCAAGAAGAAGCCATCCATGCCAAGGAGATTGAGATGACACAAGTAGACAAGTTTTTCTCAGACTCAAAGGATACGTATAAGGCCACGGCATTAGAACTTGAAGTCCAAAAGAGTGAAATGGAATCGGTGGAGAATGATATCCGAATTGAATTGATTTCTGCCTATCAAAATGTATTGGAAAAAGAGAAAGCTGCGGATATTGCCAAAGGTGATTTAGATGCAGCCTATCGTCAATACAATGTAGTAAAAACCAATATGAGCCTAGGTTTTGTTACAGCAGCTACATTGAATCAAGTGCAAATACTCGTTTCAAACAGTTTAGAAGGTTATAATACAGCCGTAACGGATTATGATAAAGCTTATGAAGATTTGATTAATGCCAGTCAGATTGGCCCGGCATATCAACCAGAAGGAGGAATGACTCTTGAATAGAAAAGCAAGCAAAACAGTCAAGAAAGCGGCCATGTCGTTGACAGCCCTTATCCTTATGGTGAGTCCGATTGTCGGGGCTGAAACCAATACACTGGATATGAGTTATGATACATATATTCAGGAAGTGAAGGATGAAAATAAAGACATAGACCGTGCAGAAGAAGAGGTTATGATTGCAAAATATACATTGGATAAGGTAGACGATCGCAAAGGGATGGGCTCATCCTCTCTAGATCGCAAACTGAGTCGCGGCTATAATATAGATGAGGCACAGATGAATCTAGATTATGCCAAATGGACGAGCAAAATTACAGAACGTCAAGTTGAGCTTGATGCTTCAGTGGATTATTATCGTTATTTTGTTTTGAAAGATCAACGGCGATTGATTAAGGACAGAATCGATTTATTAGAAGATAAATTAGATAAAACAAAAATTAAGGTATCCTTAGGTACGGCCGTGCAATCAGATGTACTAGACAGTGAACTCGCTATTAAAAAGGCAGAGCTTGAATTGCTTGGTGTAGAACACGATATGGACCAATTAGTTCTCAAACTAAATCGCTATATGGATGTAGATTTGACGACGGCATTGTCCTTAGATATGATGTCAATTCCGACACCGGACTATAAAGTCACAGATATTGATGAACTGATGAATCAGGTAATCAAGTATAATGGGGACATACGAAAAGCAAAAGATACGAATAGCTTGAAGGTCACCTATATCAAAGCCTTGGAGGACTCGGGTTCGGATGAAGATAGTTCGGAAGTTATTACGGCTAAGAAGGAAGCATCGAATGCTCATTTTAATATTAATGACCAGACAATCGCAGTAGAATATGATATCCTATCGTCATACAATAATTTATTGAATGCCAAGGATCAGCTAAGTATTCATACGTTGCAATTGGAAAATTTGAATCAACAATTATCCAATGCTAAGAAGCGCTATGATTTGGGATTGTTGACAGAGGATGGGGTTGAAGAGGCCAAATTGGCAGTTGCTGAAGAAGAGCTTAGTTATGATCAAGCGAAGCTAGATTATTATAAACAAGTGGAATCCTTTAAGATTTTAACGTTCTACGATGAGAACTTATATGAAGAGGATGAGGATTAAGAGTTAGGATAATATAAGAAAAACCGATGCGGGTCTTCTGTGCATCGGTTTTTCTTATTGTTCGATACATTTTGCCAACAGGCAAGAGGTGTGGTAGGATAGAAGGCAATAGGAAACAGTTAAGAAATGAGGTAAATGATGAAAAAAGCATTGGTTATAGCAGAGAAACCATCTGTAGGTAAAGATATAGCTAAAGTATTAGGGTGTCAGTCCCGAGGTAAAAGTCATGCAGAGAACAACGCCTATATTGTAACATGGGCCTTCGGGCATTTAGTAACGTTGGCGGATCCGGAAAAATACGGTAAATCCTTCGGTGAATGGAATTTTGAGAATATGCCGGTCATACCGGATCCTTTCAAGTTGAGCATGATTCCCAAGACAAAAGGACAATTTCTTGCTATTAAGAAGATGATTCATCGTCAAGATGTAGACCATATTATTATTGCTACAGATGCGGGAAGAGAAGGGGAATTAGTTGCCCGCTGGATTTTAGATTTAGCAGGAAACAAAAAGCCGATTAAGCGTCTATGGATTTCATCCGTTACAGACCGGGCCATCAAAGACGGTTTTAGCAAATTACGACGTGGGGAACAATATGATAATTTATATCATGCTGCTGTAGCGAGAGCTAAAGCGGATTGGATTGTGGGACTCAACGGAACCCGAAGTCTTATGGTGAAACACCAAGCTTCTCTATCTTTAGGACGGGTGCAGACACCAACACTGCAACTGGTTCGGGATCGGGAAGAGCAGATTATGAACTTTAAGCCAAAGACCTATTGGCAAGTGAATGCCATGATGGGTGACTTTAACATGCTTTTAAGAGATGAAAAAGGTGGTACGAGGTTCTTCCAAGAAGAGCAGGTCAAAACCATTGAAGATATAAGCAAAAAAGCGAAGCAGGCAGGACAGGCAGCGGTTATTGAATCGGTACAGGTGAAGAATAAAACAGAGTACCCCCAAGCACTCTATGATTTAACCCAATTACAGAGGGATGCAAACCGTTTGTTTCAGTTTTCGGCTAAAGAGACGTTGTCTATTATGCAAACCCTCTATGAGCGTCATAAGGTCTTGACATATCCACGAACAGATTCAAGATATTTGACATCGGATATTGTGGAAACACTAGCAGAACGTATTGAAGCACTTCCTAGACAAAAGTATAAAGAAGATATTGCTCTAGTGAAACGGAGTAAAATACAAGGGAACAAATCCTTTGTTAATGATGCAAAAGTTGGCGACCATCATGCGATTATACCGACAGAGCAAAGCCCGAATTTGATAGATTTTTCATCTAAAGAGATGAAAATCTATGATCTTGTTGTGAAACGATTCTTGAGTGTATTGGCACCGCCGCTCAAATATCAAGAAATACAGATGACGGTGAAACTTGATGGACTTGTTTTTGGTGGGAATCTCCGTGTTGAAGAAAATCAAGCAAAGTCGAAGACGTATAATAAAGGAGATAAGATTCCCTTTGGAGGTCTTCGTATTAAACGTGAAAAAACAGCACCTCCTAATTATCTGACAGAAGGAGACCTTCTAGCGGCCATGGAGAAAAATGGTCTTGGAACAGTGGCTACACGGGCAGAAATGATTGAGAAAATTTTGAGTAACCATTATGTAGAAATGGTAGGTCAACATATACGAACAACAGCTACGGGACGCCAGCTTTTGGAGCTTGTACCGGATAAGTTGCGTTCTCCGGCACTTACATCAACATGGGAAAAAGATCTGGTTGCTATTGAAAAAGGACAGCTGAAGTCAGACGTCTTTATGAATAAAATGAATCAGATGGCGAAAGAGGTTGTCAAAAGTATCAAGATGGACACACGAACATTCCGTCATGACAATTTATCGACAGAATCCTGTCCTGAATGTGGCGAGCGATTGTTGGAGATAAAAAATAAATATGGAAAGAAATTGGTATGTAAAAACCCGGATTGTCATTATAAACGAAACCTGAGCAAAATGACAAATCATCGTTGCCCGAATTGCCATAAAAAAATGGAGTTAGTTGGGGATAAAGAGAACCAGACCTTTGTGTGTAGTTGTGGATATAAAGAAAAAATGGAGACTTTTGAGAAAAAGAAACGCCAACAAAATAAGACGATGTCAAAGCGTGAAGCACAACGTTATTTGAAGAAAAATGAAAAAAATGACGAGCCATTTAACAACCCGTTTGCAGATTTATTGCAAGAAAAGTTTCAAAAAAAATAAAAAAACAGTTGACAGGAATTCGCTATAGTGCTATTCTGAATTCAGACAAATCAACAAAAATTGTGAAAAAGGAGGTAGAACTATGTTTAGTACAATCAAATTTAATGTTACTATGAATTTCAAAAAAGATGATCCGCGTATGGATTACATTGCCTACAGCAGTGTGGATGACGATGAATTGAATAAGACATACCCTACCTCAACCCCTTACTATAGAGGGATTCACATTTTATAATATAAAATTTCGTAGGTTTTACATATTTTGCTGTGCCCACAATTGAGGGGATAGTAAGAGGATAAGATCAAGAGATAAGTGAATGTGAGCGATGGGTATTAACACCCATGGCTCTTTTTTGATGTTATAGGCAGAGATAGTTCTTAAAGTATGAACAAAATGAACTTAACTGAATTTTCTATAATATGAAGGATGAAAACCAAGACCATGGCAGAATATGGACTTGGTTTTTTTGTTTGCAAGGAAAATCGTGGCAGAGCCACTTTTTATTTGATATAGAGAGTTGATAAAGCAGAATGCGGTAAAACGCGTTTGTTAAACAACAAGAGGAGGACCACTATGGTTAAAGAGATTAGTATGGCACAGAATGCACAAGGAAAAGGAAACATTAACAGAGAATTTACCGGAGGTAATGGAATGAAAAGGAATCATAATCAGCACGAAAAAGATCGTAACAGAAACTATTTACCCTCTCGTTTGTTGTATGCGCAACAAATTGGAAGTAACAATGAACGGCCGAATGCGCGTCAAGAGTCTGACCGTATCATGGATTTGATGCAAAATCGATTGATATAATCAACGATTTAATGATAGACATCTAAAAGGAGGGACACTCGTGAATCTAATGCATTACATTAAAAAATACGCATGGATCTATATTCTTGGCTTTACAGTCATGGGGGTAGGAATTGCCCTGGATATGTACAATCCAGTCATTACCGGGCGTATTATTGACGAAGTAATTAAAGACGGTAATACAGCAATATTTAAGACACTTGCTTTATACCTTGTGGGGATTACCATGGGGCGAATGGTTATGGGGTATGCCAAAGAGATGCTTTTTGACTTTGTTGGGGTGCAAATCGTTACAGATTTAAGACAGCGTATTTTTGATCATATTCAAAGTTTAAGCTACAATTTCTTTGACTCCAAAAACACAGGGGAGTTAATGACGCGTATCAAAGAGGATGCTGAGAAGATATGGCATGCTATAAGTTTTGGTATTATGTTGGTAGTAGAAATGCTGATAAGCTTGATTGTAGCTACTATTTTGATGTTTCGCATCAGCCCTATATTATCCATTATTGCTTTTGTAGCATTGCCGCTACTTGGCTATTTGGCAGTGAAGTTGGAGAATACCATTGGATCCACCTATGAAGCAATTAGCGAGCAAAATGCAGAATTGAATTCAACGGCGCAAGAAAACATTGCCGGAGTTCGGCTTGTCAAAGCCTTTGCCAGAGAAAAACATGAGGTTCAAAAATTCTTGGCAAGAAATCAAGAATATTATGCATTGAACTATCGCCAAGCACAGATATGGGGTCGTTTTTATCCGAAAATTGAGTTTATAACCAATATCTTGCCGATTTTAGTTATTTCAGCAGGTGGTGCACTGGTTATGGGAGCGTTTGGCACAGAGGCAATCACGATAGGAACCTTGGTTAAGTTTAGCAGTTATATCTATATTGTTATATCCCCTATGCGAATGATGGGATGGCTTAGTAATATGATGGCGGAAGCCCGTGCATCCTACAAACGGATTAATACGCTTTTTGAGTATGAATCTGAGATTAAAAACGCAGAGGATGCGATTGCGCCGGCTCGAATCAAAGGACGTATTGAATTTGAGAATGTAAGCTTAAATATAGAAGGTCAAGAGGTTCTCAAGGATATTAATATAACCGTTGAACCGGGTAAGACATTAGCGGTTATGGGCGCTACCGGATCAGGGAAAAGTTCTCTGATCAATATTTTGACACGTTTTCATGAACATTCAACAGGGCAGGTGCGTATTGATGATACGGCGATAGAGGGCTATGATATAAAAAATCTTCGAAGCCATATCTCTGTCGTTATGCAAGAAGTATTCCTGTTCAGTGATACGATTGAAGAAAACATTCTCTTTGCAACAGATCGAATGGAATCGGAGAAATATCTTCTTGATTCAGCTAAAAATGCCCAAGCCCATGAGTTTGTCTCACGTATGGAAGAATCCTATGATACGATCATCGGAGAAAAGGGACTGGGGTTATCCGGAGGACAAAAACAACGGATTTCTATTGCAAGAGCGTTGGCTAAAAAAGCAGAAATACTGGTGCTTGATGATTCGACATCAGCCCTTGATATGGAGACTGAATATCAGATTCAACAAGCGGTTGAACAAATGGAGGCTTGTACAAAAGTTATTATTGCCCATCGTATATCGGCCGTGAAAAATGCGGATGAAATCATACTTCTAGAAAAAGGGCAGATTGTTGAGCGAGGCACACATGAGTCCTTAATACGACAAAAGGGTCGTTATTATAATACATATAGGGAACAGTATGAAGGTTTTGATGCCGTATCATAAGAGTATAACGTAAAAGGAGGTTTATCATGCCTATTAACAATTTTAGGGAAGATGAAGAGTCGAAGCAGGTATTAAAAAGTGTTACGATTATGCGTCTTCTCTCATATATGAAACAGTATAAAAAAGAAATCGTTCAAGTCCTTGGCTTGATGGTTGTCATTATTGTCGTAACATCCATCAATCCTTTGTTGTTAAAACAAGTAATTGATGTACATATACCCGATAAAAATGTGCTTGGTTTATTTCAAGTAGCCGGTATTGCGATAGTTATTAACCTGATTGCAGCCGTCTGTATTCGTTACCGTGTCATTATTATGGGACGGGTAGCTAATAAAGTGTTAATGGAAATTCGACAAGAGCTTTATGAACATATACAAACATTATCGTTTAATTTTTTTGACCATCGTCCGGTGGGTAAAATTTTGGCTCGAGTTATCGGAGATGTTAACTCACTGAAGGATATTTTGACCAACAGTGTTATTACGTTGATTCCGGACTTTGCCACGGTACTTGTTGTCATGGTTATTATGCTGGCGCTTAATGTGCGTTTGGCTTTAGCGGCATTTACTTTATTGCCACTATTAATTTTTGGTATGTACTTTGTGGAAGTAAGAGCGCATAAACGCTGGCAAATAAATCGAAAGAAAAGTTCAAATCTGAACGCTTTCACCCATGAGGATTTTTCAGGTATCCGCGTTGTTCAAAGTTTTACTGCCGAAGACTATACATCCCAAACATTTGCAAAGCTTTTAAAAGATTTAAAACATTCCTTTATGCATGCAGTTAAGCTGAATGATATGTTTTGGCCCATGGTTGAAATTTCATGGGGATTGGGAAGTGTTTTAGTGTTCTATGTCGGAGTACGACTGTTGGATACGGGGACTATAACGGTAGGATTACTTGTAGCCTTTACGACCTATATTACCATGTTCTGGAATCCGATTATGAATTTGAGTAATTTTTATAATCAATTGGTTACCAATCTTGCAGGTGCAGAGCGTATCTTTGAGATTTTGGACGAGGAAGCAGATATTTCTGATAAAGCAGGGACTTGTGAACTTCCCCCTATTAAAGGCGATATACGGTTTAATAATGTTAGTTTTTCATATGATGGTTCGGTAGAAATCTTGAAAGACTTGTCTTTCCATGTGAAGGCAGGGGAAAGTATCGCCCTCGTTGGTCCGACCGGTGCAGGAAAGACGACGATTGTTAACCTCATTAGTAGGTTTTATGATATTAATTCCGGAATGATTTTAGTGGATGATCATAATATTCAATCCGTAACTATTGAAAGCCTGCGCTCTCAAATGGGAATTATGACACAAGATACCTTCCTGTTCTCTGGGACAGTAAAGGATAATATCATCTATGGAAAGCTGGATGCGACAGATGAAGAGATCGTTGCGGCAGCAAAAGCGGTACATGCGCATGAGTTTATTATGGAATTACCTAACGGTTATGATACGAAGATTAATGAGCGTGGTTCTAAGCTCTCTGTTGGTCAACGCCAACTCATTGCCTTTGCCAGAACTATGATTTCTAATCCTAAGATTTTAGTGTTGGATGAAGCAACATCAAGTATTGATACCCATACGGAGCGTTTGGTGCAACAAGGGATCGAGAGTCTCTTAAATGGTAGGACATCTTTTGTCATTGCCCATCGTTTATCAACGATTCAAAAGGCGGATCGAATTTTTGTCATTAATGACCAAGGGATTGCAGAGGCCGGTTCCCATGAGGAATTGTTGCAGTCTAAGGGACATTATTATGAACTCTATATGGCACAATTTAAAACCGTGGATTTGGATATTGATAGTGCCGGATAAATTATGGATCGGAAAACTGACGAATTGTAAGAAATTCGTCAGTTTTTTTTAATAGAGTTTTGAGGAGTTTTTTATAGAATCTTTATAATTAATTGTTATTATATATTCATAGCAACACAGAGACAAAACAGTCGTTGCTATCTAATAAAAGCTTATCTCTAAAATTTCGATAGATCCATATTCATCCTCTATAATATGAGTGAGACAGGACCAACCCCAAGATGGTCCTGTTTTGCCGTTCAGATATAATTTCCCTTCACAAAAATACAGGAATTGCCGATATAATGAATAGAGTGTATGTAAGTACTGGTGGTATTAAACATAAAATGAAAACAACAATATAAAGAGGCTAATATAATGATAAAACATACGATGCAATGGATAGGACTATACAGTCTTGTATTCCTGATTTTGACAGGATGTGCTGTAGATAATAGGAATGAAACAACAACATATCACTATGACATGGATGAGCAAGCCATTCCGGTTCTCTGGATTGCCGGGATGAACGGCAACTATCAACCGACTTACGGTTACCGTACGATTATGGACACAGATGTGGAAGAATCAGCGGTATATATGAATCAAGAAGGGTTTCAACTTGGTTTTACCAATACGGATCGAAAGCGTTATCTTCCATTAGATAATGTACAATTTCAGATACAGGATAGCGTAGGAAATGCCCTGTCAGATACTGCAAGTATTGCGTATAAACAAGATGGACGCTTTGTCATCCTTCCTGAGGGAGTGTCAAATGTTTCTTGGGAAATGGGACAATACTACAACCTTCATATTGAATGGATTCAACCGGATGAGGTCATATATTATGACTTGCCGGTTTATTATAGTGAGAGCAATCCGAATGAGTTTTTGGCCAATCAGGTAAAGACACAACAGATAAAAGCCATGGAAGATGAACAAGTTCAGTATATGGGAGAACCACTCATTCAAATAAGTCATGCCGGAGTAAAAGGTGCTACAATATCTATGATTTTTACAGGTGCTGCAAGGGTAGATGAATCCTTTGATTACAGGGATTATGAAGCGACATACACCTATGAGGATATTACGCAAACCGTTGCATTGGAATCCTCACAATATAAGGAAAAACAACGCTATCGATTTAATCAGGAAACAAAGCAGTGGGAGGTGGGATATGAAACAGAAGACCGGCGTCAAGTTCAAATGAGTCCACAACACCGCTATGAAGCTATTTATGATGATCAAGAAATTGTCTTGTATGATCGTTTGGAAGAACAACTTTTGAGTGTGTATCGATTTGATAGCTTAGATAGTGACTATGTGTACGATGAATATAGGCACTACAAACTTCACGTACTGGATGTTTTGGATAACGGTGATGTTCTTTTTGCTGTAGCAGGATATATACAAGATAAGAGCGAATGGACAGGAAAAAACGGCATTCTTTTCTATCGGTATGGAGTAGGTAGTGGGTTGAAGCAATTGGTTTTCTTTGAGAATGGTCAAAATGTAGATGCGCTTATGGCATGGGTAGATGATGGAGGCTACTATAGTTCTGATTCGGAACGATTTTACTTGGAAGATAAGCAGATGCTATATTCCGTTGATTTAAAGCATGGAGAAGCCCAATATATCGACACGTTCTTTGACGGTCGATTTAATATGGAAACCGGGACAGTTTTTTGGCAGGGGAATGATTCAAAAGTAAATGGTGGTATCTATACCATGGATTTGAATGACTATCCATTGGAAGTTCATAATCTCTACAAAGCCGGTGTTACACAACGTGTAGTAGGTGTAGATAATCGGTATATTTTTGTCGGTGACTATAAACTCAGTAACACGTATGAGGCACTGGATCAGTCTATGATTTATGGCTATTCGACTATTCGGATGTATAATTATGCCGGGAAATTACTGGCAAGCTATGACGGCGAAGATGGCGGGGGAGGTAGCTTGTTTGGGGAGGCGTATTTGGATGATCAGAGTGGAGAATGGAAAGCTGATTATATTCAGATTCAAGAAATAAAAAATGGAAGTCCGAAGACTGCAGAAGTACGGTTTCTTCCTATGAGAAGGCAAAAAATCCTCGCCCCGGCAAGTGAGCCAACAGATATGTCCAAAGGGCAGACGAATGATAGGATGGCCTTAGATAAGATTGTTATTGAGACCACGAAGGCCTCGCCAACGTCGTTGTATATAGAACAACCTCAAGTGAAGCGTGAAGTGAGCCACATGACTAAGTTTGAAGATCTACCGCTAAGAGATGCGTATGTGTATGAAGCATCGAACGGAAAGCGTATTTTTACAGGAACATACGCAAAAGCTTTGTCCTTAGGAGTGGAGGCCGGTGGGTATAAAATCTATCGAATGGATTATGAACCGGATCAGCTAGAAACCCATCGCTTTACCCTATTATTTGATGCGGATGATAAAAAAGAGAGCGCCTATATAGGCAATATTATTACGATACCTCAACGTCCCGAATTGCCCCGTGGGTGTGAAGTAACAGCACTGAGTATATTGCTACATTACTATATGGATGATGCACCGGATAAGATGCAGTTGAATGCAGAGATGATAGAATTAGACGATGTGTATCAAGTCGTTGACGGTATGATTGAATTCGGAAACATGCATGTTGGATTTGCCGGAAGCTCCTCCGATACAGCATTGCCGGGCTTAGGTGTCTATATAGAGCCAATACAAGACTTGGCAGAGACGTATATGCCCGGGCAAATCATACCGCTAACAGGCGCCGATTTTGAACAAATTCTGACCTATGTGAGTATGGAACATCCGGTATTAGTTATTATTCCGAATCGATACCAAGCAGTCCCTGATTATAGCAAAGAAGTATGGAGAACAGAGACAGGATATATGGAAGTGACCTATCAAGAGCATAGTGTTGTGATCATGGGATATGACGATCAATACGTGTATTACAGTGACCCATCAAAAGGAATCATTGATCGCAAGGATAAACAGAATTTTAGAGAGGCTTGGATTTCAATGGGAAGTCAAGCCATGAGTATAAACTAGTATACTGGTGCGCTTATAAATAGACAAATTATTTGCTCAAATATGAATATGTCGGTACACTAGCATACGATAAGAAAAATGTGAAAAAGTTGTCATTTAACGACAGATTTATGCGGATTAATCCACACAATAAACAGAGTTATCCACATAAAAGATAAATTTTGTCAGAAAATTCAAGAATTTGGAGTCATTTTCTTCTCATAACGACTATTTATCTGTCGGGTGACAATATTCTTGATGACGGCCATACAGGGAACGCCTAAGAACATACCGGCAACACCGAAAAGTTTACCGAAGATAAGAATAGAGAAAATAACCCAAAATGGGCTTAGTCCAGTGGAGTCCCCAAGAATTTTCGGGCCAAGAATATTGCCGTCAAATTGTTGAAGAACAAGGACAAAAATCATAAAGTAAAAGGCTTGTACCGGTTGAATAAAAAGGAGCAGGACAAAACCGATAAATCCACCGAAAAGAGGACCAAAATAAGGGATAATATTGGTAACCCCAATGATAACACTGAGTAGAAGAGCATAGGGGAATTTAAAAATAAGTAAACAGATAAAGCAAATCACGCCGATGATTGAGGAGTCAATCAGTTTACCGACAAAAAATTGAATAAAAATCTGATTACTTTCTTTACTTAAATTTATGAAATGAATGGCTTGTCGATGAGGCAGAAGGGCGAATACAACCTTTCTTGCACCAAACAGGCCATTTTCTTTACTTATAAGAAGGTACACGGCAATAATAAAACCGAGAATAATATTCATCAAACCGGAAGCAATTTTTGTGAAGGAGGATAGAAGCAATGGAACGAAATTCCCTAGCATATCGGTAAAGCTGTTAAATGTAGACTCAATATTATCATTGAGGTACTTGCTGACTAAGGAAAGATCAAGGTAGTAATCTTTATATATGGTGACTTCACCCTTTTCCAATACTTCTTGTAAGACAACATTGTACGTTGAAATGAGTCGACCAATCTCTTGAATACTGCTAAACAATTGAGGAATGATAAAAGAAAGTAGAATAATAAGGACACTAAAGATAATAAGATAACTAATAGCGATGGCTAATCCTCGTTTTAAGAGACCTTTTTTTAATCGTTTTAAGAGGTAAGATTCTATAGAGGAAACTAAAGGGTTGATAAAGTAGGCAAGAAGAAGCGCATAAATAAAAGGCGATAGTAAAGCTAGAATACCAAAGATGGCATTTTTGGTTTCAATCCAACTATCGGTGAGTTTAAAAAAGAGATAACAGATACTAAAAACAATAAGGGTATAGACCGCGATTGTCGTGTATTTTTTGTTCCAGTCAATTTTCATCCAAGGCCTCCGTACAAAGCATTAATCATAAAAGATAGTATATAACCTATCATATCAAATATTGACCATATTCACCAGTGATTTCTGATATAATAAAAAGGATTAAGGTGAATACTAAATAAGTGGCAAAAAAGAGACGAAAGGTGTGGCATCATGTTAGAAGAACTCATATTATTTGACCCTATTCGTGAGGATAGGTGGATACAGTTAAGAGAGCAATTGATTCAGGAGGATAAGAAAGAATCCTATTATCGGCTGATTAGTTTTCTGCTGGATGAAGGCATGTCCTTTTCATCCTACTGCGTATATAGGCTGGTTGCTACGGCTAAAGGGAAAGTACTGGATTATAGCTCTATAAAAGATGCGCATATGGGCAAGAACATGGCTGCCCGGCGGAGGCTTAAGCATGATATGTCTGTTATTCGTCGTTTTTTATCCGTCACAGATGAAGCCTTATCCCTTAAGTATGGTGATGAGGAACTTTTAATGGATATATCGGATATGGAAACAACCATGCCCTCATTGATGAAAAACGTTCTGCAAGTATACAAGAAAATATTTATGTCAGGTGATATAGAAGCCTTTGAAAAAGCTGTTGCCCATTACGGTATAGGAGAATATGCTCTATATAAAGGGTTTAAATTGACGGATCAGGGAGGTTATCGTCCGATACATGAAATCGAAGGGATTTCTTGGGATGAAATCTATAGTTATACGTGGCAAAAAGAAGCACTGTACGAGAATACAAAGCAATTTGTCCAAGGAAAGCCAGCCCAGCATGCCTTGTTAGTCGGTGCTAGCGGGACAGGAAAATCCTCTTCAGTGAAAGCAATTGTCAATGCTTTTACAGCAGATAAATTGCGTCTCATTCAATTAGGGAAAAATCAGCTGACACTCTTGCCTGAAATCATGCGTAAGATTAAAGGAAGTCCCTTTAAATTCATTTTATTCATCGATGATTTATCCTTCGAGGCTAACGAAGATGATTATAAATTCTTGAAATCATTTATGGAAGGCAGCATTGGTGTTTATCAACCCAATTGCTTGTTCTATGTAACAAGTAATCGACGTCACTTGATTAAAGAAGTGCGTAGTGAACGGGAAAATGACATTCATCTACAAGATTTCATACATGAAATGACGTCCCTATCGGATCGATTTGGATTAACGCTGATTTATGAAAGCTTGGAACAGCGCGAGTATCAGGCGATGATTCTAAACATGGCCAAAAAAGAGGGCATGAGCGTAGATGAGAAGGAATTGATTGCTCAAGCACGTCGCTATGCTCTCCAACATGGGAAAATGTCAGGGCGTGTAGCTGCACAATTTATAAGTCGTTATAGTCATGAGGATTAGAAAGGTAAGAATATGGACATTGTGTTGTTGACTGTCGGAAAGTTAAAAGAAGAGTACTTGAGAGAAGGGGTAAAATTTTTCGAAAAAGAAATAAATAAACGGCATCGGTTGACCCATATTGAAGTCAGCGATGAGAAAGCACCGGAATCATTGTCACCGGCATTAATGGCAATGGTAAAGGAAAAAGAAGGGGAACGGTTGATGCAATATATTCAACCGAGTGATCAGGTGATAACATTGGAAATCCAAGGCAAGGCCTTAGATACAGAAGGGTTTTCAAAATTAATGTATCGTTTGAGTGGTCCATCAAATAAGCGGATATGTCTTGTTATCGGTGGTTCATTAGGACTGTCTCAAAAAATTCTTTCGCGTTCCGATTACGGAGTATCCTTTTCTGCTATGACGTTTCCCCATCAAATGATGCGATTGCTGGTATTAGAGCAATTGGCAGTATTGCCATAAATAGTCGGGGTTATTTATGGTAGGCTTGGTTATTAAGAATTCGATATCCGCGGTAAAGTTGTTCCGTGAGTAAGGTCGTTAACATACCGGCAGAGAGGGTTAACGAGGATATATGTAGAGGGAAGGCATCCTTTGAAATCGTATCTGTCATGTCGCCGTCGGCATCAATAACAAAGGTGACATTAGAATTGCCCATGAGCCCCCAAGCTTCAATCTGTTCGGCAAGCGTTTCAGATGAATGGGTGCTGTCACCGGGACTGACATAGCAAACGATGTCGCAGGAGGGGAGTTTCTTAAGCAACTGATCAGTGGACTTATAGAGAGTGTGACTGATTTTACAATAACGGTTTAGACGTTTCTCGTATTCCTTGATGGCAGCTAATGCATAGGACGGTAGTTTTCGTTTAGGAATTAGAAGATTAAATTTCATAGAAAGCTCCTTAGTCATATTGATAGTATGCCAATTATAGCATAATTTATGATCTGAATTCACAGAAATTATAGCAACAAGTATAAAAAAATGCTAGACTCCGTTAATTCTGTGAAGACATTCGATAGGCACAAGTGCCTATTGGGGTGTACAATAATAGAGACTGTACGTTAGGAGTGAGCTAAAAATGGGAAATAAGAAAATCGCTATACCAATAATTGCCGGTTTATTTATCGTATTGTTAGTTGCGTTGTCAGCCGGATTTTATATTTCACATCAACTCTCGGAATCAGCTAAAAAAGAATATTTCTGGTCATCCAAAGAACCGGCTAGATATCATATTCTTGTGCTATTGGATGATTCGACACAGGCTTATGGGGATGCTTTTGTCAGAGGTATAGAAGAAGCCGGAGAGTCTTATCAAATTGCAGCGGAAATGATAAAAATAGATGGAAGTAATTATAAAAATGACTTAATGGAACGCCTTGATATGGCCATGTATATGGAAGTGGACGGCGTTATTTTGCATGCCTTCGATGATGAAGAGCTAGCGATGAAGATTAATACAATGAGCGATGCAGGGATACCGGTCATTACATTAAATGAAGATTTGCCTGAGACCAAACGGATTAGTTATGTGGGTGTTAATCGCTATACAATCGGACAAGCAGCAGGGATGTCCTTGGCCAAACAAATGGGGGGAGCAGGTAGAATTGCGGTTATTGAACAACAAAGTTTTTCGAGTTCAGAATTTTCATCCGAAGATATGATGATTTTGGGACTTACAGATGTCTTAAAGGAATATCCGAAATTAAAGTTATCGGTCGTACGTTATACGGAAGAAGGCGTATTGAGTGCGGAAACGGTGGCATCCGGAATTGTCAAAGACTATCCGGGTATAACGGGAATTTTTTGTACAGACGGTCAGAATACGTTAGGTGCGGTTCAGGTGTTGTTGGATAACAATCTAGTGAATGATAAAGTGCTCATTGGCTATAGTGATGATGACGAAATTTTAAGTTACATTCAAAAAGGAAATATTATTGAGGCCTCAATTGCTACGAATTATGAGGATGTAGGACGTGAAGCCATTAATGCGTTTGATGAGTATTTTGAAGTGGGGTTTGTATCGAGCTATGTAAATACCCCCTTACAAGTTATAGATATGGATACGGTTGATGCGTATATAGGTGAAAAGAGTGAACAAAATGGCGAAATTGAATAAGTTCAGTTCGATAAAAGTCAATATGATTGTATATTCCTTGGGGATCATCATGCTTATGACAATATTAAGCGTATACTCTCTTTCAATTATGGAGCGTTATAAAGGCCAAATTGAGGGGATGTTTGAAAAACATATCTACTTATCAGAAATCGAAGAAATGATGGGTGAATTGGATGTCGATTTATTAGGGTTTTTGAGTTCAAAAAGTTCAACGCGGTTGAATCAGTATCTTATCAATATGGAAACGTTGAAACAACTTGTTACAGATATACCTCAAGAAGCAGTAAATA
This sequence comes from Vallitaleaceae bacterium, assembly GCA_965140555.1. Classification (GTDB taxonomy): domain Bacteria; phylum Bacillota; class Clostridia; order Lachnospirales; family Vallitaleaceae; genus UBA1351. Next base: position 2,110,098 of record OZ223259.1, read on the forward strand.
ATGAAGACCTTATGATGATGAATATCGCTACCCTTGTTGATAAATATAGGGAGCAAGGGGATGAGGCAATTTCTTATAAGCGCTCTAGAAATGTAGCCAAATACTACGCATCCTATGAACGAAGCGTTCAAATTAAAGGGTTTATTCATGACTATATTGACCAATTGAATAACCGACAGTTAAATCGAAATTCGAAGTCTTACTTAGGCTTAGTGAGCCAAATTCGTTTATTACAGACAATAACTTACCTCATCGTATTTGTACTTATTATCATTGCCTTTATCGTTGTATATTATATAACAGCGCGGATGGTGAAGCCCTTTAACAATCTGTCCCATGCAGCTGAAGAAATTGCCAAAGGGAATTGGGAAACGGAAGATATTGTCGTCGAAACGGAAGATGAGTTTTTTCTACTTGCTACAGCCTTTAATCGAATGAAAAACAGTATTATCCAGTATGTGGAAGAGTTGACGGTGCAAGCTGAAACAGAAGCCAAATTAAAGGATGAACAACTGAAGAATGTTAAAATGGAGCATCTGCTGGATAATGCCAAATTGTATGCCTTACAATCTCAGATTAATCCGCATTTTCTCTTCAATACGATTAATGCCGGTGTCCAATTATCCATAATAGAACGTGCACCAAAAACAGGACAGTTTTTAGAAACGATGTCTAGATTATTCAGATACAATATTCAGAAGATGGACTCGTCATGTACCCTTGAAGAAGAAATTTCCAATATTGTAGATTACTATGAATTGTTGCAAGTGCGATTTGGAGAACGCATTCAGTTTCAATTTCATCTGGATAAGGCAGCGTCAACGGCTTTGGTACCGCCCCTGATTTTACAGCCCATTGTTGAAAATGCCTATATTCATGGACTGAGCGGCCTAGAAGAAGGTGGGAAGATTGAAGTCAGCACATTAAAAATAAAAGAGCGGATTATTATAACCGTTAAGGATAACGGAAAAGGGTATGCGCAAGAATTTTTTGACCATATTTTACGTAAGCACGACATAGCGAAGACAGATGAGTATAGTAGAATCAGTGATGAAACAGGAATTGGCATCCGGAACGTAAGGGATCGTTTGGAACTGTTTTTTCATGAAAATAATATTTTTCGAATGTATGGTGAAGTGAATCGTGGAGTAAAGGTTATTATGGATGTCCCTTATATTGTACAGGAGCAAACATCGAAATGTGAAGGATAAGATGAAGAGTCAGCAAGGGGGTAGTGGCATGTTCAATATATTATTGGCAGATGATGAGCCCATCGTACTCGAGGGCATCAAGTTTATGATTGAGGAGAATTTTTCGGATATTCAAGTGGTCGGTATGGCCCATTCAGGTAGAGAAGCAATAGAGTTATGTAACCATGTGGTACCGGACATTGTATTGATGGATATAAAGATGCCCGGAATCAATGGGATTGAAGCGATTGAGACGATAAAGGCAAGGCATCATGAAGCACGATTTGTTATTATATCGGCGTATGAACAATTTGAGTTTGCAAAGCAAGCCGTGGAATTAGGGGTTAGTGAGTATATTTTAAAACCAATCAATCAAAAGAAGCTTCTTCACGTCTTAAGTGGCATTATGCAAGATATAGAAGAAGAACGACGTCAAAAATACCGCGAAATGGAGAATAGGGAGAAACTGGAAAAAATAATTCCCGTTTTGGAGCATGGATTTATCTATTCTCTGTTATTAAATACGGACTATCGAGATGAGATTAACCGATACCAAGAGTTGTTTGAAATTGACAAAGAATCCGCCTATATCATGATGATTGAGTTTGGGGATGAAGATCAGGATAAAACCATACAAAATCGTATCGGTTCAGGGGTTAAAGGGCAGGTCTTTTATCCGAAGGTACAAAGCGCTATTAAGTATAAATGTAAATGTATCATCGGTCCTATGATTATTAATCGAATGACAATACTTGTCTATGAAGATCGCGTTGAGAAAGAATATGAACAGCGGATTCGTGCCATTCATCTGGCGGAGAGTATATTAGAGAGTATAGAAGGTTTTGTTGATACAGATGTGTATATAGGAATCGGTTCCTGCTACCGATTGGAAAAAATAAAAAACTCTATTGAAGAAGCTAGTTACGCCCTAAATCGTTTGGAAGGGGATCATATTGTGCATGTGAATGATACCATAGAGAGAACGACTCAAGATGACGGCTATACGTATGTGGATATTAAGGGGGATGAAACGCATATTGTACAGCTTATGGAGAGTAGTCAGGAAGAAGAGCTAACCTATGAATTGAATCAATTTTTCAATCGGATTGAAAAAAAATTCGGACAGAACCTATCGGATATTATGAATATTATTACAGAGTTGATGGTTATGGTACTCAGCTCTTCTTATAAGAATAATCTTAATGAGGTTGAAGTCGGCTACTCAACATATTTAGGTGAAATAAGGCGTATGGAGAATGTTAGGGAATTAAAGAATTGGTGTTTGAATAAAGTATTCTATGTGGCACGGTTGTTAAAAGATACTAGAAACCAGCATATTTCTAAGGTGGTGATTGAGGCAAAAGCGTATATTGATGAACGTTATAACGAAGAACTGGGGTTAAATGATGTATCCAAAGAAGTCGCAGTAAGTCCCCAATATTTCAGTAAGATTTTCAAAGAAGAGATGGGTGTAAGTTTTGTTGAATATGTGCGGCAGAAACGTATGGATGTAGCAAAAGAGTTGTTAAGAAGTAAGAAATATTCAGTGAAAGAAATTTGCTATCAGATTGGCTATAATGATCCGAACTATTTTAGCCGGTTATTTAAGAAACTCGTCGGTGTATCGCCGACAGACTTCAAATAAGGTGGGGTGTTATGCAAAACAAAAAGAGAAACGGAATAGTTCTTATAACTGTAATTGGGGTAGCAGCGGCAGCCATGGCTTTATGGACAATGTCCATGAACCGAGAGGCGGAGAAGGCAGATGACGGACAGATAACTATCGGCTATTTGACCGATAGCCTTGTTATCGAACGCTGGCAAAAAGATCAGGAAATTTTTCGTTCCTATGCGACAGATAAGGGAGCGAATGTCATTGTGTACAATGCAAATGAGGATAATGAAACACAAAAGAAGCAAATTGAATTACTCATTGAGAAAAATGTGGATGTTATGGTCGTTATTCCCTATGAACGAGATGGGTTGACGGAAGCAATCGATAAGGCTAGAAAGGAAGGCATCAAAGTCATTGCTTATGATCGTCTTATATTGGATACGGATATTGATGCGTATATTTCCTTTGATAATCTCAAAGTAGGACAAATTCAGGCAGAGTCGCTCATGGAGGTAGTACCTAGTGGGAACTATGTGATTATTAACGGTTCCCCGGAAGATAATAACACGTATATGTTCAATCAAGGTTATATGGATGTATTGAAACCGGCCATACGAGACGGTGATGTACGCATTGTTAGCGAAATTTATGCAGATGATTGGCGGGAGGAGCCGGCGTACAATAATGTAGCGAAACTCATCGATGAAGGGGTGCGTATTGACGCAATTATCGGTGCCAATGATCGACTAGCAGAAGCTGCAATTCGAGCGTTGGCAGAAGAAGGTCTTGCAGGGGAGGTCTATGTGGCAGGACATGACGCAGATATATCCGCATGTCAGCGTATTGTTGAAGGAACCCAATATGTGACCGTTTACAAACCCATACGCTCATTAGCAGAACAAGCTGTTGAATTAGCTATGGATATGGCTTCAGGGAAAAGCTATACATATACAGAGACCATTAACAATGGAGAAGTTGATGTACCGTATATCAAATTGGATGTGGAAAAGGTGACGAAAGAAACCATCCGAGAGACAGTAATTGCAGATGGATTTCACAGAGAAGAGGATATTTATAGAAAATAAAAAGAAGATGTTACGATTGCTGGGAAAAGCCATAGAACTTGGCGAGAAATAATAAAAAGTTGACAATAGCTCTTCTTACTTAGGAAGGATTATGGTAAACTAGAGTGGTAGGTCCAATAGGACTTGCCGCTCGTTTTTAATGCTAAAGGAAAGTTCGTAATGAAACGTTTCTTGCCGCGGGAGAAAGTCAAGTCTGATAAATACGTGAAGGACAATAAGATAGAATTGTTATGAGCGGGCTAAGGATGCGTCTGTTTTCAGGGGATGGGTAGAACTTAGGAAGAATATAGATGGGAGAATTCAGGATGAATGTAATCAAACTTATGATAAATCGAACAAGTAAACAGTTAAGACGAATAGGGCTGATGATGCTTGTCGGCCTTTTATTAACGGCTTGTCAAGGGGATGCGTCCTCGGTTAACGGGAATGACGATCAGCAAACAGAAGAATCAGGCGATGGAAAGACGGGAACTGACGGTCAAGATGCGGAGGTCAAGGGTGATGCAGAGAATGAAGTAGAGGCTGAACCGGAATTGACGGATGAGGAAATACTGGCACAAGCCATTGAAGATCGGAATACTGCGGATGCCAAGAATTTGGAAGAAGACGGTGATTTCTATGTACCCCTTCCGGTCATTGAGACAATGGATGATGTGAATAAAGAAGCGATAAAAGTAAAGGCAAAGACCTTATATGTAACAGGAAATATTGCGGGATTTTCCTTTGACCAAGCGAATATCGATTTATATGCGAACTATGTTCGTGGAATAGCCGGTGAAATTGAGCAGACAATAACCGAATCACAAGCTGAAGAAGCAAACCGATTAGAACGTATTTTGGCTCTATGTGAAGTGACAGAAGTCAACGCTGTGGTTATCGATGTGAAAAATGACGATGGTTTTGTAAAATGGGATAGTGATGTGGAAGCCGTTAATCAAGCGGGAAGTGATGCCAATGCTCCTTTTAAGGATGTAGAAGGTCTTATGACCTATCTGAAGGAACATGATATCTATACGATTGCCCGTGTTGTTGCATTCAAAGACCCTTACTTTGCAGAGCGAAATCCGGAGCATACGATTCAACTCAAGGAAGGCGGCATCTATAGGGACAGTGACGGTATTGCGTGGGTGAATCCCTTTGATCCGTTTATATGGGATTATGTCATCGCCTTATCCAAGGAAGCCGCCAACCGTGGATTTGATGAAATCCAATACGATTATGTCCGTTTTCCGGACAATGCAGCCAAGTATAACCCGATTACGACCTTTCCGGGTCGCGACGGACGCGATAAGGATGAAGGGATAGAAGCCTTTCTTACCTATGCTAAAGAAGAATTGGCACCATATAAGGTAAATTTGGCAGCGGATGTGTTTGCTCAAGCGTCCCGTTCTTGGGATGATCAACCGGAAGATATCGGCCAGACATGGCGAAAGGTTGCCAACGTTGTCGACTACATCTGTCCGATGGTATACCCAAGTCATTATGGATATGGTGTATACGGTATGGATGTACCGGATAAGTATCCCTATGAAGTACTTAACCATGCTTTAACAGAATCCATAGAGCGCAATAGTGCACAAGAGAATCCGGGAGCCATTCGTCCATGGATTCAAGGGTTTAACGCATCTTGGATTAAAGGTCATATTAACTATGACGGACCGACGATTGCCAAGCAAATTATTGCAGCACGCGAAGTCGGTATTGAAGAATACATTATATGGGATCCGAGTAATACCTATGAGCCGGAGATTTTCTTCTATGAAGACCAGTTAAAACCGGAGTGGCCATTAGATGGTAAGGACAGAGTCGGACGTACACCGGAAGAAGCCATGGAACGGTTTATAGATGCTGAGAGAAAAGATCAAACATCGCGATTATATCTACTGACACCACGTGCTGATCGTGTAAGTGATTATGATGAATTCAAGGCTAATTACGAGAAAGAAGCATTGATGGTATCGGATTACGAGTTAATCGGCATTAAACCGTCGGATACAGACGGGGTTTATGAAGCGAGAGTATCCGTCAATTATAGTTCATCAGAAGGAGAAGCATCGTTGAACAATGCTGTCTTTACGATACAAATGGAAGACGGTGTCTTCAAAATTCATAAGCCGGAGATCAAATGGGAAAACCCGGAAGATTATCCGTTAGGATTGTTACCGAATGAAATGGGAAAAGTCATGGTGTTAATGTACCATAATGTCGGTGACGAGGAAGAAGAATGGGTACGTACACCGGATAATATGAGAAAAGATCTTCAAAATTTATATGATAAAGGGTATCGTCCCATTGCCTTAACGGATTATGTGGCAGGTAATATTACCACAGAAGCGGGTTACAGTCCTGTTGTCATCACGATCGATGATACGAACCCGAATAACTTTGTCTATTTGGAAGATGGCAGTATCGACCCTGACTGTCTCGTAGGGATTTTGATGGAATTCCATGAAAAACATCCGGATTTCCCTCTAGAAGCGACCTTCTTTGCAGACGGACCGACAGCTTTCGGAGCAAAGGATGAAGAAAAGAAGAAGATTAATGCTATTATCGATGCCGGTATGGATATCGGAAATCATACCTTGAGACATGAAAGCCTCAAGAATATGAGTGCAGAAGAGATTCAAGAAGCAATCGGCGCACAAAAGGCCCACTTAGAGTCTTTGATTGATGACAAATCTTATAAAGTAAATACATTGGCCCTACCTTATGGAGAGCGACCAAGTGATGATGCGCTTGACCAATACCTGTTAAAGGGGTCCTATGATGGTGAAGCTTATGAAAATGTTGTTGCATTGAATGTAGGTTGGAATCCGGCACCGTCACCTTATGATGACGACTTCGACCCTGCATCAACACCACGTATTCGTGCGAGTGAAATGAAGGTTGATAATGTCGGTATGTATGATTATCTAGAAAGTTTTGAAAAACATCCGGGTCGTCGTTTTATATCAGATGGCAAGAATTAAATAAATACTGCTGTAATGTAAGAAGCCTTATCTTGGAAGAGATAAGGCTTCTTTTTTATCGCGTCTTCAAAGGGATCTTCGTTGCTTTGAAGTAGTGTTGACTAGGGCTTCATATAGGATTGGTGCCGCAATAGGAGTCAAGACAATTGAGCCTTCTTATTGATAATGGGTATCATTTGCGGTATAATAGGTATTGGTAAAAAAGTTAAAAAATACACAAAAAATACAGGATGTCTAACGATAAGGAGCTAAAGATGATCGATATAGAGGAACAAACATTACTTATGGCAAATGGACGCATTGAATTAGTGGATGCTTATGAATTTACGGTGCCTAAGGGGTCCGTATCCATAGGAGGTACAACAAATCCCGACTCTTGTGGCCTGGTATTTCCCATTAGCGGGAAAGCGACGTATATTATAGATGGGAAGCCCTATGATTTGGAAGTAGGTCGTGTATTATATGCAGGAGCGGGGTTACCCCTTGAAAAGCATGTGGTGGGTACTGAGCCATGGTCTTATGCACTTATACATTACACGGTATCAACAGAGCATATGGAGCGAAAGCCTTTATTAACGAGTCAGGAATGGATAGAGGATCATTTCATGATGGAAGTGAGTCATTATCGCCAATTGTTGCCTATGCTGCATCAATTCTGTGAAACCCTCTACCTAAGGGATGCATTATCAGCATTAAAAGCGAAGACGCTGTTCTATCGGTTAATTCAATTGGTCATGGAAGGTGCTATGGCAGAAAATAAAAATGAACAGTCACAAATGCGTCAAATCAAAACCTATATGCTGGTCCATTTTAATAAAATAGAGTCGGTTAAACAGCTTGCCGATGTTTTTGATATGGATCAACGGCAACTTTCTTATTATTTCAAAAAATTCATGGGCATTTGTCCGAAGAAATATTTACTGCAATTACGAATAAAACGGGCCAAGGAATTACTCATTGATCATGACCGTAAAGTAACGGAAGTGGCAAGGATTGTGGGCTATGAAGACCCCTTCTATTTCAGCCGCCTATTCAAGCGTCAAACGGGGTACTCACCGACGGAATATCGCTATGTTGTTGAAAAAAGTCCATGGGTCCATGGAGATTCCTCTATTCATAAACATCTCTAAGTATGTTATTTTATACAGAGTTATTGAGAATGATTATCACAATCATATGAATAACATAATGATTATAGATTTAATACGGAGGTTATGATGAAGAATTTATTAAAGACAGCATTATCATTAATGCTCGTGATGGCATTAAGTACAGCATGTGCCAATACAACAGAGGTAGACGGGGAAGAAGCGTCAACAACTCAAGAGACTCAAGAGGTCGTTGATGATTCAGCAGCTTTTCCGATGACGTATGTGGATGCAGCAGAACGAGAAGTGGTCATTGAATCGGTACCAACACGTATCTCTGTGAGTTACTTGCCTTATTGGGAGTATCTGGTGACGCTGGGAATTACTCCGGTAGCAACTTCTCAGGCACAACATTATATCGATACTTGGGCTCCCTTTGAAGGCTATGATTTTTCTGAGGTTGTAGATCTAGGGGATACAGATGTGAACCTTGAAGTGTTGGCCCAAGTTGCACCGGATCTAGATATTGAACCGTCTTATGATGAGGCTGTAGAAAATATAGCTAAAATTGCTCCGACAATCGTTATGGATCCAAGAGCCCGTATGGACTGGCGGTTTGGCTTAGAAGAATTCGGTAAGGTTGTCGGTAAACCGGAAGTTGCAACGCAAAAGATTGAAGAAATTGATGCTCAGATTGATGCATCGAGAGAGGCGATAGCAGAGGCTATTGATGAAAGTGCGACGGTTGTCGTTATGTCCATGATGGGCAAGGATCGATTCTTTAGTGCAAGAAAACCAGTTCTTTTTGATGAGGAAGATGGGTTAGGATTAACGCCACCTGAAGGTTATCCGAAAGAGAATGATTATGAACAGATTTCCTTAGAAGGGTTATTGGAAATGGATCCGGACTATATATTCGTTGCTGTCTTCAGAGGTGATGAAGCTATCTTTGAAGAAACCATGGAAGATCCTATTTGGGAATCCTTGTCAGCGGTAGAAAACGGACATGTATACCGACTAGAAGGCTATGCCCATGCCAATAGTATTATGTCTATGGTATATACAATGGAACAGATGACCCAAATACTGACAGAACAATGAGAGTAAGTTGGCAACGTCGTATATCTCCCTTTTATTGGATGGTGCTTGGCATCATCCTCTTAATCGGGGTTTTGGTAGTGAGTTTAGGAAACGGAGGGGCGAATATACCGATTAAAACGGTTTATAACGCTCTTTTTCATTATGATGGTGAGATAAAGCACCATCTTATTGTCAGGGATTTGCGTCTGCCTAGAATTTTGACAAGTTGTCTTATCGGAGCGGTCTTGTCTCTTGCAGGTGGTATGATGCAAGGCATTACAAAGAACCCTTTAGCTGATTCGGGTCTTATGGGCTTAAATGCCGGAGCCGGATTTGCTTTGGCGATAGGGTTTGCCTTTATAGAGAATATAGACTATACAGGGATGTTGCTATTAACGTTCATCGGTGCAGGTCTAGGTGCAGCCAGTGTCTTCGGTTTGAGCCGGATGGTTCCCGGAGGCAATAATCCGATGAAATTGATTCTTAGCGGAGCGGCTATAACGGCTTTTTTAACGGCTTTATCACAAGGAATTGCCTTGGTTTTCCAACTTTCGTCAAGCATTATGTTTTGGACCATGGGAAATTTGGCCGGATCGGATTGGAAACAATTGGGAGTGATTGGCCCAATATTTTTGACAATAATGGTTATAAGTTTGGCTCTGTCAAAAGGGATTTCTATTCTTTCTCTAGGTGAAGAGGCAGCAAGAGGATTAGGTGTATCCGTTCGCCTGATTCGCAGTTTGACAATGATTTGCGTCGTCATTATGGCTGGAGCTACAGTATCTGTCGCCGGGTTCATCGGATTTATTGGGATGGTTGTCCCTCATTTTTCCAGATTTTTGGTGGGTCCGGATTACAAAAAGGTGCTCCCATTGTGTGTCATTTTAGGAGCCAATGTGATGGTCCTATCAGACCTTATATCCCGATCTATTAATCCACCTTTCGAAGTACCGGTCGGTGCGGTAACAGCGGTTATTGGTGTTCCCTTTTTCCTTTATATCGCACGGCATCAGAAAGGAGAACTGTGATGAAGAAGTCTTGGAAAAACCATCCTTATGGATGGCTTATTCTTTTTGCCGGCTTACTGCCGGTTATCTTTGTACTAAGCATCTATTTTGGGTATACCCAGTACAGTATCAGTGACATTCTAAAAATTCTTATAGGTCAAGGATCGGATATGGATCGGATGATTATCTTTGAATTCAGATTTCCGAGAAGTGTGTTGGCAGTACTCGTAGGCGCTTGTTTGGCGGTATCCGGGTCTATTATCCAAAGTGTAACTCGTAATCCACTGGCAGATCCGGGTCTTATGGGCATTAATGCCGGGGCAGGATTTATGGTCGTTGTCTATGTGGTGGCTCTTGGAACACACAGTGTTACATCGATTATGGTGTTACCCTTATTAGCCCTTGTTGGGGGCGGAACGACAGGTCTTGTTATTTATCTGTTAGCCTTTCGAAAAGATCAGGGAATCCATCCTATGCGCCTTGTCTTAAATGGTGTTGCCGTTAATGCCGGAATTTCTGCGGCTATGACCTTAATTGTTGCAACGCTAAATACACAAGATATTGATTTTTTGGCAAAGTGGCAGGCAGGAAGCATATGGGGTGCGAACTGGAAATTTGTTGTTGCCTTATTGCCTTGGGCGATAGTCGGATTGGCAGGGACATGGATAAAACATAAAGAATTGGATGTCCTATCTCTAAATGACGGTACGGCAATCGGGTTAGGGTTGGCTGTTGAAAAAGAACGACGGATATTATTAGGTATTGCAGTATTACTTGCATCCGCGGCCGTTTCTGTGAGTGGAAGTATTGCCTTTATTGGTCTCATGGCACCCCATATGGCACGACTCTTGGTAGGACCTCGTCATGGAAAACTGATTCCTATGACGATTTTAATAGGGAGTAATTTTCTTCTTGGTGCCGATATTGTATCGCGAACGATGTTGGGAGCAACGGAGATACCGACGGGAATTGTGGTAACTGTATTTGGAGGAATCTATTTTATGCGTTTATTGCTTCGACCCAAGCGCATGGTTAACGGATAGGTCCTTATAGGGAATGTTGGCGACAGTCAACAGTGGCAAAGAGAAAGAAGGAGAAACATGATTAAAACAAAAGGATTAGCTCTGGGCTATGGTCAGAAGAGAATTATTGAACCTATCGATATAGGGATTGAGCCGGGTAAGATAACATCCATTATCGGCCCCAACGGATGCGGAAAGTCTACCTTTCTGAAAGGGATTAGTCGAATTATCGGTCATCAAGGAGGGCATGTCTATCTGAACGGTAAAGATATACATACGATCGGAACAAAAGAGTTAGCGACTCAGATGGCGGTATTACCACAGACGCCTCAAGCACCTGAGGGATTAAAGGTAAAAGAGCTTGTAGCATATGGGCGGTTTCCCCATAGCAAGCGGATCGGTCGAATGAGCGCCAAAGACCATGAGAGGATTGAGTGGGCATTGCATGTCACGAATCTGTCAGAGTATACGGACCATGAAGTAGATGCCTTATCAGGGGGGCAACGTCAGCGTGTGTGGATAGCCATGGCCCTTGCCCAAGAAACGGATATGATCTTACTGGATGAACCGACGACGTATCTGGATATGGCTTATCAGCTGGAAGTATTGGAGTTGTTGGCATTATTGAACCGCGAGCATGGTACAACGATTGTAATGGTTTTGCATGATATTAATCAGGCGGCTAGATTTAGTGATCGATTAATTGCGTTTAAAGAAGGTAAAGTGGTTGCCAGTGGTGATCGATTTGAGATTATGAATGTGGATGTGTTGAAGACAACCTTTGGTATTGAAGCCGATATTGCCTATCATCCTAGAACAGGGGAACCGTTGATTCTTAGTTATGGTTTATGTAAGCACAGCATGGTCGATAAAGAAATTGGAGGTCAGTCATGAGAAAAATAGCAATTTATGGAAAAGGCGGAATCGGTAAGTCGACGACGGTATCGAATGTGTCAAGGGCCCTTGCCATGCGAGGACTTAAAGTAATGCAAATCGGATGTGACCCGAAGGCGGATTCTACTTGTAATTTGACAGGGGGGTCTTCGATACCGACAGTTCTTGACGTGTTACGAGAGAAGAGAGGTCTTGTTCTTGAGGATATTGTTGTGGAAGGTGACGGAGGGGTTCTTTGTGTCGAGGCAGGAGGTCCGGTTCCCGGTGTAGGATGTGCGGGAAGAGGCATTATTACTGCTTTTGAAAAATTGAAGACATTAAATGCCTATGAGGTTTATCAGCCGGATGTTGTCTTATACGATGTTCTAGGGGATGTTGTCTGTGGAGGATTTGCCATGCCGATTCGTGGCGGCTATGCCGACGATGTGTTTGTCGTTACATCCGGTGAGATGATGTCCTTATATGCAGCAACCAATATTGGACATGCGGTGAAAAGTTTTGGTAAACGAGGTTATGCAGGATTAGGTGGGCTCATACTGAATAGCAAACATATTGAAAATGAGCGTGAATTAGTGGAAAAAGCAGCCGCTGAAATGGAATTACCAATCTGCTATGAAGTACCCAGGCACAAGGATGTTCAACGGGCAGAAGCATTAGGGAAAACAGTAGTCGAAGCCTTTCCGGATTCTGAGATGACTGCGCATTACGTGGCGTTGTCCAAAATATTGATTCCTGAGGAGGTGGTCTAGAGTGTGTGAATTAGAATCGGCATTTTGTCGACTGTCAGAACTGGAGAGCCATGAACATATCACGATGATGCGACCGGCAGGTTATGTTGGTGGGCATTGTCCTATGCATATGGTTTTATCCGGATTGAGACAGATTGATTCGGTGGCGTCTATTGTTGTTGGGACGGCAGAATGCACGAACTATAGCCGCTTTGTCTTGCCGAATAGCGCCAATCATGCCCTCTATATGCTCGATGAAGAGGAGGTTGTCTTTGGATGCAGAGACGGACTGACGGAAGCATTACAAGTAATGGAAGACCGAGGTGTGAAGCACCTTTTGATTATTATGACCTGTATACCTAGTCTGACAGGAGAGGACATGGAAGCATTGATTCATGAGTGGGAAGCGACCCATACTATGGCTGTCGGCTATGTGGATGTAGCCCATTTCAAGTATAAAGGTTTTGCTGTGGGAAAACCTTTGCTAGAGGAGCAATTAGCCAAATGGAAGATGCTGCAGATGCCCCTTAAGGCATCGTCGGAGACGGCAAATCAAGAGAAGCATATGTCCCAAGAGGATGATAATGTGGATAAGGATATATTGATTCAAACGGCCATATATGCCCCTCACGAGAATGGATTGAAGTTAGCGGGAGAGTTAGCAACCTATGGATGCCAAGTTCAATTTATTCATCTGGAGCATTTTGACACATCCTACAGAGAAGATCAAGAACAGTTGCTTATGGTAGCAGATCCCTATATCGGTTATGTCAACCATGAAGAGGCATGGATAAAGTGGTGCAAGAGACAGTCGATTGAACTTGTCGTGTCCTATTTTCCGGAAGATAAATTTTCTGAATATGGCGTGAAGAGTATGAATTATCTAGACTGGCGGGATAAGAGTCATGATGTTCGCATGGCTATGATAAAAGAAGGGATTAATACAGTACGAGAAGAAAGGAAGTCATAAGATGGGACTCTATATTTTTTCACCACCGTTATCATCTAGAATGGGGATTTTAGACATCGTCTCGCGTGTGAAGCAGACGGCTGTTATAGAATACGGGTCTATGGGACATATGGTCTATGCGAGACAACAACAGCGTCTGACCTATGGAAAAGGAGCCGACTTATATACGGTGCATATGAGCGAGGCGGACATTGCCTTAGGAGGCGTAGAGAATTTCTTGAATGGATTACATCAGCTTCAAGAAGAGAAACGGTACCGTGCAATCTTTAACCTGCCGTCTACAGTACCGCTAACCATAGGACTTTTCCCCGATGAGTGGGTGGAAGAAGAGCATGCAGAAGAAACCTCTCTTATCGGATTTGAAACAGGAGGATTTGAGTGTCATGTCTATGAGGGCATGGAAGAGGCGTTGGAAAAGGTTGTATCCTGTATGCCTATGGAGGAGAGAAGGGATAAAAGACCGAGGGTACATATTCTTGGATTAACGGCGATAGAGGCACCTTATTATGGGGATAAAAGAGAAATAGGTGACATGCTGAGAAAAGCATTTGGTGAGGTTGTTCCTGTTTTTTATCCGGAAGAAGGGTGTAAGGCAGAGGCAGAGGATGTGGTGGTTGCCCTATCCGGTTGGTCCGTTGCCGGAGCTAAACATCTAGTGGAGGCCTCAGGGGCTACGTTCGTTCAAGGCAATCCCTATGGATATGAAGCAACCGTTGATTTTTTGCATGAAGTCGGTCAAGGGTTGGGACGCTTTCCTAACGGCATTTATATGGACAAAATGCAAAAAAAGTATGCTCCTTTTCTTGACAATGAAGGGGATATCTTCTATCATCAAAAACAGAAGCCTGTGTGTGTGACAGCCTCTATAAGTTTGTGTAACGGACTGTCGAAAATTGCACAAGAACTCGGATACAAAAAGTGCATCTGCTACAGTTTGGATGAAAAAGAATCGACAACTGCTCATCCGTATCTTACAGATGACGTATGGATTCAGACGGTAGGTGACTTGATTTGTGAAGAGGATGCATTGGTCATAGCACCGAGTGAGCGATTAACGTATATGAACCTAGATAGTACCTGGTGCACGACGTATAGCAGAGGGATGGCAATACCGGAAAATGAAAAACCCTATCGTGGGTTTGGGGGTATGGATACATGGATTGACAGTATCCGTTTTACGTAAGTGGGTGTTATACCGATTGATTGGAACATTGAGCTGAGAAACAAGAAGATGAATCGGTATATGGAATAATAGAGCAAGCTCAATCATCCAAATACATGTAGTTACGAGTTTGCAGGAGAGGAAGGCGTTATATGAAGGAGTTAATGACGGTGGACGTGACACGAGCAGGGTTATGGATGGACGCAAATGTAACTTTTGCTCAAGTAGACAACTGGTATGGACATGTAACACGCGACTTGAAGATGGATATTATCTATCCTTTCGAACATCAACAAGAAAGTTGGCCGTGTATTGTGTGGATATGTGGTGGCGGATGGATGCAGTTGGATCGGCATGCACATATTCCCAATCTGATGGAGTTGGCAAGAGAACGTTTTGTTCTTGTTAGTGTAGACTACAGGGACAGTAATTATGCTACATTTCCTGCACAATTAGAAGATGTCAAAAGTGCTATTCGCTATATTAAAGCCCATGCTAAAAGGTATCAAATTGATCCCGAGCGCATTGGTGTAATGGGAGAATCAGCAGGTGGACATCTCGCCGGTATGGTTGGGGTAACAAGTCATACGGATGAATTTGATGTGGGTAATTATCTGGAGTTTGATAGTTCAGTCAAAGCGGTCTGTCCATGGTATATGCCGGCAGATTTCAGTCAAATGATGCGAACAGAGGAAGGGATATCAACGGGTATGCTTCCTGAATCCCGTTTACTAGGTGTGGATGTGTCAATGCGACCGGAAATAGTGGAACGAGCTAATCCCATATCCTATGTGACGCAAGAGGCACCACCATTTTTACTCATTCATGGGACCGATGACCGAGTGGTTCCTTATTATCAGAGTGAATTGATGTATGATGCATTAACGAAAGTCGGTGTAGAGGCTGAGTTGATTGGTATTGAAGGTGGGGACCATGCAGATATTTATTTCTTCCAACCTCAGGTTATGAGTCGTATTATTGATTTTTTTAACACACATCTGAAAGAATAGGGTTGACAAACACGGGAAATAGGGGTATTATTTTGTGCAACATTAGTTTAAGCAAACAAAGCAATGGAGGACACTTATGAAAGCGTTAGGAAAACAATGGATGACAAGTACATATGCCTATTATTATTATTGGTGCATGACAGATGCATCTTCTTTTGTTATCCAAAAAACGCCAATATCCCTTCATTTAAAGAGGCCTAAAGCCTCATAACAACGATATATAAATGACGGTGGCTGCTTTTGATAACAAAAGCAGCCACCGTTTTTTTTGTGCTTTTATGAAGGACTAACGTAAGTTAATGCGTAGAAATAGGCGTATGAACATAAAGATACTGTTACTGATACCAATCCAATAGGATAGAGCAAACCGTGTGAGAAAACACTTCGCATGGATGGACAAGAAAGGACAACAAGTGATGAAAACAATAATGAAATCAGGAGCAACAATTCCATACCCATTAGCAAGTCGTGTGAACCACCAAGAAACCAGCTACGTTGATGTGGATGGTAAAATTTTCGGAGAAGGACATCTGCAAGTCATTGCAGGTCCCTGTGCTGTTGAAGATGAAGAGCAATTAATAACTATAGCCAAAGGGATAAAAGCAAGTGGTGCAGGACTCTTGCGCGGGGGTGCATTCAAACCCAGAACATCGCCATATTCGTTCCAGGGTCTTGAAGAAGAAGGGATTCGTCTTTTACTCAAAGCAAAGCGACTGACACAATTACCCATCGTCACAGAACTTACAAGTATTCGTTTTATCGACTACTTTGCGGATGTGGATTTGATTCAAATCGGGGCACGAAACATGCAAAACTTTGATCTCCTCAAGGAAGTAGGACGTTCGGATAAACCGGTATTGCTAAAACGCGGATTATCCAATACGGTGGAAGAGCTTTTGATGAGTGTAGAATACATTATGGCACAAGGCAATCATCAAGTAATCCTATGTGAACGTGGGATAAGAACCTTTGAAAAAGCGACACGTAATACTTTAGATATTTCTGCAGTTCCCCTTCTGAAGTCCTTGACCCATCTTCCTGTAGTCGTTGATCCGAGCCATGCATGCGGTATTCGTCATCTTGTTCAACCCTTAACACAGGCAGCCATTGCAGTAGGCGCTGATGGGGTTATGATTGAGACACATCATGATCCGGACCATGCCTTATCAGATGGCCCTCAATCCTTAACACTAGAAGGCTTTGATGAAGTAATGGCCGATATTGCAAGACGAGCCGCCTTTGAAGGAAAGCGGTTAGGAATTGCATAGTGCCTGCGTAATGCATTCATATACGAACGTACAAGGATACTAGTATCCTTGCACGCTCATATTAAGACGAATTACTTGTTTGTTTTCCTATAGACTGCGTTGCTGTCAATCGACGATGCCACCGCATCGACTCATTCCAGCGCCTTGCCTCAAGGAATCTTTCCTATAACGAAGAAAAAACAGCCTGCGTAATTCATTCATATACGAACGGGCAAGGATACTAGACAAAATAAGAAAAGCATGATATTATAAATGGTAATGATTATTGATATCATTTAAAGAGGTCTTCATAAACGGTCAGGTGTGAGACCGATTATTATATACAGTCAAAGAAACGAATCAATTGAATAACAGATGAGCGCTCATGCGGCTGTGAGCAAAACATCTCTATAGGAGGAAAAGAATGGCAAATATGAAACAACCTCGATTCAAAATGTGTCGCCGCTTAGGACTAAATGTCGTGGGACACCCAAAAGCAATGGATCGAGCAAAACGAGGAACCAGCCGAGCAGATAAGAAACTTTCAAACTATGGGTTACAGTTGTTGGAGAAACAACGACTAAGAGCTTATTATGGAGTTTTGGAAAAGCAGTTTAGAAATGTTGTGGATAAAGCAATGAAACAACCCGGGATTGCCGGTGACAATATTGTACGTATGCTAGAAATACGATTGGATAATATTGTTTATCGATCCGGTTTTGCATCATCCATTCGTCAAGCACGACAAATGGTCGTACATGGTCATATTCGTGTGAATGGGAAGAAAGTAGACAGACCTTCTTACCAACTAAGTGTTGGCGATGTTGTTGCATTAAAGGACAAATCAAAAGATGTAGAATTGTTCAAAACAAATTTCGACACATGTAATACTGCATTATCCTATTTGGAGCGTCATGAAGACGATATGGAAACAGTCCTCGTAGCCATGCCACAACGGGATGAAGTACCGATTGAGATACAAGATCACCTTGTGGTTGAATTTTATTCAAATAAATAATGGAGAGTCGGGGGATGCAAATGTGCCTAGGCTTATTCCTTTTTGAAGTGAATCGGATGTTGATATGTGATGAACGGAATAAAAGGCGGCGCATTTGCATCCCCCTCGCCCTGAGTAGGGAAATGAGAAAACACGACGGAAGTCGTGTTTTTTTGTTATGTGGATTTAGCGGTTTTTGATGGAAGTGAGGGGTGTTGAGGGGCTTGCGCCCTCTTTTTGAGGTGGGGAAGATTTGAAGTTGTATGCTTTGACGGGGGTAGGGTTTTGGAGTAGAATGAAGATAGAATTATGTAGGGTGAACCGTATCACAAGTGAATGGGTGTTACTATTTGAAATCTTTTTAATTGCAGATAGTGGTTTGAGTGCCTGTAAATAAAACTTATTTCAAGGAGAGGTCATGAGAATAAATAGAGAAGTGGAAGAATATAAAGAAAAGCATGTACTAAATCTTTACTCAGAACATCCAGATGAAATTGAACGGGATCTGAATAAAGAAACAAGTTCTCGAGGAGATTATGAAGGTAGAGAAGTACTAGAATTACTCCAAAATGCTGTAGATCAGGTGGATCATAACGGTAAGATTTTTATAGAGTTTAAAGGGAATGTTTTGCGTGTTGCAAATACTGGTGAACATTTCTCTGTAGATGGTGTAATAAGTCTGATGAAGTCTGATTTATCTCCAAAAAGAAAGTTTAATGACACAATTGGACAAAAAGGACTGGGGTTTCGTTCATTGTTGAATTGGTCAAATGATATTACCATATATAGTAATGAATTGAGTATTAGGTTTACAGAAGACTATAGAAAAAAATATTTTGAGAAAATAGGTATATATACAAAAACAGCCTTACTTGTGGCGCCGGAAATTATTGAGCCAATTGATACAGAAGAATATGCTACTGTGATTATAATTAATATATCGAATGATAATCAAATTGAGGAAGTGCGAAGACAACTATTGAATATAAATAAGTATACTTTACTCTTTTTGGATAAGATAAATGATTTGATTGTAATAATTGATGATGAGCAAACTGTTTTTAATAGAGAAAAAGATGAAGAAGTAGTTATTATTACGGAAAACAACGAAGAATATATTTTCAATACATTTATAGAGACTGGTGAGATTAACAATAGGAAATACAATATTGTAATTGCGTATGACAATGAAATAGATCCTGAAGTAAATAAATTATATTCATTTTTTGAGACAACAATTGATTTTCCAATAAAGTGGAAAGTCCATGCTACCTTTGATTTGAATATGGATAGAAATACGATAAAGAAGAGTGAAGAAAATTTAGAACTGCTTGAGAAGGTTGCTAAGTTCATTTGTCATAATGCAATGAAAATAGGAAATCACAATTCCTATGAAGGATTAGACAGCCTAATTAAGAAAAGTGATTTTCCTGCAAATCTGGATATAAAGGGACATGATTTCGACCAAATTTATCTAGAAGAGATGCTAAATGTAAAAGTGTTACCAGGGTTATTTGACGACAGGTTTTCACTTAATGATTCACCAGTATTTTATGAGGAGACCCTTACTTTCTTTGATTCGCTGAATCAGTGTGATATATTGCTTGGTTCTGAGGAGGTTAATCGAAATAAACTACTGAATAAGTACTGTTCAAAATTTGCTTCAGAGGAATTGGCTGAAATCATTAATAACAAATCTATACATTGGACAGCAGATGAACACATAGAAGTATTTTTATGGTGGTGTCAAGAGTTTGAAAAAAGTAATATATTACCGCAACTGTTACGTGATAGATCAGGTAATTGGATATCTAATTCTGATAAAGTATTTTTGGATGGTAATGTTATAAACGATTTTCCTGGATATAACTGGGTCACTGACTTGAAGCTTCTATCCAAAAAATATCAAGATATATTGGAAAAAAGATTATCAAAAAATGATACTTATAATAATATACTAGGAGAAAATAAAACAAGGAAATTGTATAATTGGTTCAATCGCATTGCTAAATTATCATTTATGGAGCAAACAACTGAAACAATAATAAGCCCTATAAACGCTTCTATTAAAGGTGATTATGAGCGAGGAAAAGAGTTTATATCATGGTTGTTTTCTTGCTATAGTAATCTTAATATTACTCTTGACGTTTCGAAGATTAACGCTGAATTGAATCTTCCTAGTGAAACAGGTGAAATAGTAAAAGCTAATCGACTATACATGGGCGAAGTATATGGCAATTCTCTGGGAGCTTCATTATTTACTAAAGAAGAATATAAGGAATTGATTTCTTTTGATAAATTAGGCATTGATAAAGATAATATAATGGCTTTTAAAGATTTTGCAAAGAAATTAAATGTATTAGAATTTCCAATGATCGAAAATATACCAATCTCCGATAAAGATTTCAAAAGAATATCCTTACTCCCTATAATTGAAGGTTATCTTTGGAAAATAAATGAAACACGAAATTGGAATATTACATCATATAGATATGATTCTATAAAAGATTTCGAAGAACTGATTGGCCGATTAGAAACAAGCGACGTTATTAAGTGGCTTCTTAGCGATGATAATTTCTTAAATCAAATTCTCAATCATCAACCATTTGGTAAAATTAGCTATCGAGTTGGACAAAAATGGACTGATGATGTTTATTCAGGTATTTCCCCAAGTTATATAAAGTACTTATTAAATAAGATACCATGGATAAAATTTGGTGAAGATAAGTATGCTCCAAATCAAATCGTTTTTTATGACAGGTTAGGACGTTATGTTCCTGGCATTTGCGGAATAAAGAGAGATCAGTTATTAGAACTTGGATTTAATGAGGAATTGATATTTAATTTGGATTTTAAAACAGATATTTCAAAATTACCTAGCAAGAAAATAATTGAAATTCTTAGATATCTTGATGAAACAACCGATCCAAGAGGAGAAATTTCTAAACACGTATACAGTAAGTTGTTGGATAACATTGAGAATGTTGGTGCTCTAAACACATACTCAATAGGAAAAATAAAAGTTTTTTGCAAAGATGGTCTTTTCTATGCTAATGAAGATGTCAAATATGCTATTGATCGTCCACCAAGTTCAGATAAAAAAACTCATTTCATAAATATTGCATACAGAAAGAATAGTAAGTTTATTAAAGAATGGTTTGGTGTTAGTACTTATGAGTTTGATTCAAAGTACAAGAGTCATATTGTATCTGTCAAGTGTCAAGACCAATATGAAAAGTTAGAGCGTAATATTATAACAACAATCTCGGCACTAGCTAAACTAACTGATGACAATGTAGATAAAATAAGAAGAATTAAAGTGACACATTGTATAAGTGTTGAGAATACAGAAGGAACCCTTCTAGAGGATTACGATTATTCTTATGATGAGAGTAATAATTTCTTTATAAAAGTACGAAATGATGAGTTTTTAACAATTATAAGTAGTAGTGAGTATATTGAATCTTTCGTAGATATTTTGATTTCAAGACTTCGAGTTAATATTGACAAAGATAAGGTTGAACTTTACTTTTCAAAAAATATTTACGAACAGAAACAACGATTGTTCACTGATTATGATGTTAGTTGGGATGAATACCATGACAAACTATGGGGGTACACTTCATTACAAAAAAAAGTTGCTGATTGGTTTAGTGAATTTATTGATATGTTTAATGAAAGAAATGAGTATGAACAACTCAAAAGTATTGACTTTTATTGCTCGGAATTGACTTTTCCACAATATGAGTTATTAAGAGAGTTGTTGTCTGAAGCGTGTAAAGATGTGTCAGATCTTAAATCAATAGTAAATATTAGTTTGAAGTCTTTATATATAGAGAAAATAAAAAGGTTTATAATTGAATACTACAACGAGTATAAGTTGAAGGTATATAATCAACTCCTATATGAAGATGAAATTAAAAAAGAAAGTTATTTGTATCTGATACAAAAGTTTGTTCATTTTAAACCAAATGTTAGTCAAATAGATGAAAGTATTTACTTTGATTATGTTAAGTTCATAATGGATGAATTTCCTGTACTAAAAGGTGATACTGTCAATGAAGTTGATATTAATGAAGAGTACGATAAGAATGTAAATGTTTTGCTTGAAAATATAGGTATTGAGTATACTGATTTTGATTATTTCATCCAACATCATGAGAGATATAAATCGCTGCTATATTTTAAAGTTCCATGTGGAATCGAAGACGAAATAAAAGCATTTTTGAATAAGGCTGAATATCATGAAGAAGAATCTAAAATTACAGAATCACAAGACACAGAGACTTCAACAGTTACTCTAAAGCTCCAAGAAGATGAAATAGCGAAAAGTAGTGATAGCAACAATAGTGAACTGAGTAGAAGAGATTACGATAATCACAATCGAAATAATGATTATGCAGGTGAAATCGCAGAAAAAATAGCATATACTGAGCTGAAAAAGACTTTCACAGATTTAATTTGGCACTCAAAATACTCAAGTATCCCATCGGACAGAAATAATCTCCCACCGAATAGTATAATTTGTGATATGTGGTACCGAAACTGTCACGGAGAGAATATTTACTTTGAAATAAAATCATCCATAGGTGAATTTCACATGTCTTCAGCTGAATATTGTTCTATGAAGAATAATAGTGAGCATTATGAAGTGGTGCTAGTTGATAGAGCGAAAAGTACAATAAGTCGGCATAAATTTGACGAATTAGAGCAATTTAAATCAGTGGACGCATATAAATTTAGATTCAAACAAGTGGAAATAACCTCGAACTAAATAGCATACGGAACGATAAAACTTTCGATGAACACTTGCTCTCTTCTGCCTAAATATATTTTGTTTTAGTTCATTGAGATTCTGAAAATGAATATGACCATTATGTTGGAGTCGACCAACAATGATACTATCCATTACGGCGATGCTCCTAGCAAAAAATTGAACGATTTTTACTGAGTAATATTGTTGCTCATTTGTATTCAGTTTATTGTACTGAATATAAGCATCGTTTTTCTCATATAGCATTATAAGACCTATTTCATAGAAGAGGCTAAACCAAACTTTAGTCAAGCTACAGAGATCAAAGGATCAATATCGTCAGTAGGACTGAGGGATAACAGATAGAATGGAATCTGCTGGTGGTGGATTATAGTAGAACATAATGCAAATGAATTATTAGATGATACGGTTGAAAAATAGATGTTTTTAACATTCCCCCAAGTGCGGTACCCAGAATGGTATCATAAGTAACGGTAAAGGAATATGAAGATATACATATTGAAAATTGATAGTATTTTGAGATAATGGTAATATAGTATATAAAATGATTTGGAGGAAAGTATGAATATTAATGAATTTCAGGATTATTTACGAAATGAAGTAATCAAAAATGTTAAAGGAAAAAGAAACGAAAGCACTAGTCTAATTCATTGGGTGTTGGTTAATGTATTTGATTTAGATACTGACTTTGCTAAGTCGATTATTTGTGATGGTAATAAGGACAAAGGGGTAGATGCAATATTTGTGGATGATTTAGAAGAGATCATCTATGTATTCCAAGGCAAGTATAAAACTAATAATGATCATCATATTGGCGATAAAGTTCTTAGAGACTTTTCAGGAGTGAAAAATTGGTTCAAGGATCAAGAATCAGTGAACTCTCTCGAAAGTTCAACAATAAATCCAGAGCTTAAAAACCTTATACAATTACAAAAACTCGAAGAAATAATTAATGATTATAGTGTCGAATATCACTTTATATCTAATGCTTTTATAAATGATGATACAGAGGAATTTCTTGAAGTGGAAAAAGACATTAAGGTCTGGGATATAGAAACGTTATTAAGACATTATCATCTAATTGAAGATGACCCACTAGTGATTGATAAGCACATATTTGAAGGCATCAATGCAGATGATGTTATAGAACTTGAAGTAGGAAGTGGCATGAAATCAATCATGGTACCAATTGAAGCTCAAAAGATTCTTGAACTTAAAGGTATCGAGGACCTTACTTTGTTCAACAAGAATGTAAGATATGGACTAGGAAATACAAGGGTTAATAAAGCTATAAAGAGTACCATCAATGATATAGACGAGTCAAAGAACTTTCTGCTATTCCATAATGGCATATCTATGGTTTGTGAAGCGGCGTACTACATTCCAGATAAAGGGGAATTACATACTGAAAACTATTCAGTTGTAAATGGTGCCCAGTCCATTTTGACTTTTTATAAAGAGGCGAAGAAACTAAATGGTGATATCAGAGTTCTTTTACGTGTAACACAAGTTGGTGATGACAAAGACTTAATTAGTCTAATTTCAAAGTACAATAATAATCAGAATTCTATATCAATGAAGGATTTGAGATCGAAAGACAAGATACAAAACAGACTCACCAAACAGTTTGAGGAACTTGATTCGAAATATGGATTGAATATAAGATATTCGTCTATACGTGGACAGCAGATACCTAAAGGGAAGCAAGTAATATATTCTGATTATGCAGGACAATTAATGGAGTCATGTTATCTTCAACGTTCATACAATATTCACCTAAAGGCTTCAATGTTTGATTCTAGGTACAGTGAAATTTTCAGTAAAAACACTTCAGCATTACGATTAATCATGTATTATCGAGCCCATAATACATTGAATGGGATACTTGATAAAATTGATGATAAAGGGATTGCTGATTATGGATTAGCTCAGCATTTTCTAATCATGGTTCTTTTTGATATTCTGAATAGTGACCCGGTTATTAAAAATCATCTTAGGGATGAAAACAAGATGCTTACACAATTAGAAGAGTGGGATGCAGCTTATAAGAATATATTATCAACGCTTATCAAAGGTTTAAATAAAGGTGTGCGTGGTTATAAGCAAGACGAGGAAAACGAATTCATATACAAGAACTTTTTCAAGTCTAAGGACAGTGTTACAAAATTGCATAATAGTGTGAGAGGTGATTTTGAAGGGTTACTAGAATTAAATGATAGTCCATTGGTAGATGTAGTAAGTCAACATGGAGTAAATCTCTAAATAGTACTAGCCTTCGGCAGAGTGAGTCTTTGTCGTTGGCTATTGTTGCATTGTTATTAGTATTGTCTTAATTTCAAAGTCTAAGAGGTAAAAAAATGTATACAGTCCCTCTTCACTATGTACATCTTATTCTTCAGAATTTAATTGATTAATGCCCCCATCCTGTTTTCAAGAGAGTCTGCTGTAGGCTCTCTTTTAGATTATAGAATTTAGTCAGTTGAGCTCGCAAAGTGTGCGAAACATTAAATTACCCGTTATACGGGTGCGCATGATTGGAAGTTTTAGCGTTTTTTGATGGAAGTGAGGTAATCAAAAAAGGACCTGCTATGTGAGTAGCCGAGTGAGTACGCCGTTGAAACAGTGCGATCAAACCGGTAAATCAGAGCACCTTAACCGTTCAACGAGAGCATACCTTCCGGTAACAGTGCAGTTTCCTAATGGGACTCTGTCCCACACCCTGTCCTCGGCGGAAACCAGGTCAGCAGCTTTAACTGCTAACCCTAAATCAGGATATTGGGGCCAACGCTGTAAAGGGTCAAGATAAACGAGCACAGCTCGCCCTTGACAGCATTCAAATTGCAGTCGCACTCTGTTCGGTTAAAGTGCACTCGATGAGCGGTTACTGTGAGCTGATCCGCCGGTTAAGGTGCACTTTTTAATCGGTATATTCACGAGAATTCCAAGTGATGGAACGAGATATTGCTGGGAGTGTTTTGTTTTGACTGGGAGTAACTTTTGGAGTAGAATCGAAGTAGGAGTATGTGGAGTGAACCGTATCAGAAGTGAATGCGGTTTTTTACTATATAAAGAAATTAAGGAGGTTTATTCATGAAATCTTCAATTGAAGAATATAAAGAATATATTAATAAAATTGGCGATAGGACAGAATTATATAAATCAATTACAGATGCCTTCAAAATAAAGAGTGCATTATATCCAGGTAGTCATATTGATATTAATCCGTCTCTTGTAATTCCTGAAGTAACTTATGTTGATAGTTTTAAAGGCACTGCAAAATTTTTTAAGAACATGAATGAAATTCTTAACTTTATTGAAAAGAATAAGCAGTATGAGGGTAGTTGTGAGATGAATTTTTATAATGATAACTACGAAAAAAACTTAAATCTTAAAAAAGTAGATTTGATTATATCACAGTATGCTGGATTTGTGGGACAGGCTACAAAGGTTTACTTGAAAAAGGGTGGCATCTTACTATGCAATGATAGTCATGGAGATGCAACATTAGCATACAGCGATTCTGAATATGAGTTTATTGGTGTCATAAATCATAATAACAAGATTGATACTGAGAACCTTGAGAAGTATTTTAAATTTAGTAGAAATCGTGATATTGACTTCGAAAAGGTAAGAAAAACAATGAAGGGACCTAACTACAAAATTAAAACTGATAATTACATTTTCAGAAAAAACCGCATGTAAGTGTAGTATGGTGAACGGTATCATAAGTAAGTGCATTTTTCCCTTTATTACTATAGAATGAAATAGCATTAGATTTTATCTTAATACACTTACGTAAAATTAAAATAGAAGAGTGACATAGATAATATATCAGAAAGAGGTTTGTATGAAAATAGAGTTAGTCATTGCTGAGACAACAGAATTAATTAGGAATATGTTTCAATATTATATTTATGATATGTCTGAGTATACAAAATTTTCTCCAAATGACGATGGCACGTATATAGTTGACGAGAGTATAATTCAATTGAATAATTATTGGACTAAGTCTAATCACTATCCCTATTTAATAAAAATAGATGGTGAAATTGCCGGTTTCGTTTTACTTAGAGAGTT
This sequence comes from Vallitaleaceae bacterium, assembly GCA_965140555.1. Classification (GTDB taxonomy): domain Bacteria; phylum Bacillota; class Clostridia; order Lachnospirales; family Vallitaleaceae; genus UBA1351. Next base: position 2,137,013 of record OZ223259.1, read on the forward strand.
TCCATTTTCTAAGGGTTATAATGACATAGGACAGTTTTTTGTTCTCAGAAAATACAAAGGAATGGGCGTTGGGAGAGAAGCTTTAAAATTATCTGTAAGAATGCATCCAGGCAAGTGGATAACCAGAGTTCTTCCAAATAATCAGGGGGCATATACATTTTGGAGAAAAGTTATATCAGAAATCGCTGATCAATCACCGGAAGTTAGAAATGAAAAGTATATGGACAAGGAAATGATTTTTTTCTATTATAGTGTTCATGAGAATGGAGACGAGGATTAAGAAAAAAACGCATTCAGGTACATCACGGTGCATTACCAACATTACCAAGCACCTACAGAAGATATCGCCTTGCAACAGTTGGATGATTTAGAGGACAAATGAGGCAAGAAATACTCCAGTTCAATTCGTTTATGGAGAAACAACGGGGCTTCATTATCCACCTATTTCTAATGTGCAAAAATATTTACCCCTCTCAAAATAGACCCTTTCGGGTCTTTTTACGTCTTATCCTAAACCTACGCTACTCATCTTGAAGATATAAGTGATCATCTCCCCACTGGACAATTAAGGACATAATGGGCTTTAAACTTTTACCGTGTTCAGTTAATGAGTATTCAACTTTTGGTGGTACTTGTGAATAAACCTTTCTATTAACAATCTTATAATGCTCAAACTTCTTTAGTTGCTGAATCAGCATTTTTTCTGTAATACCAGGAATCTTCTTTCGAAGCTCTCCAAATCTTATCGGTTCACTTTGTAAAGTCCATAAGATCCACATACTCCACTTGCCGCTAATCAAATCAATTGTAAAGTCTATAGGACAAGAAAACTTTTCTTTATTTACAGATGACATATTTTTATCTCCTTAATATGATACTTACTTTTTGTATAGTATTATACTAAAAAGTAGGTACTTGTACAATAGATAGCGCTGTATTAAACTAGCCTTAGTAAAGTTGATAATATATGGAGGAAATAAAATGAAGAAGATTAAAATTGGCAAAAAGAATCATTTATATCCAAGTCCGACGGTGCTGGTTGGCGCTACTGTTGATGGCAAACCTAATTATTTAAACGTTTCATACTGTGGAATCGTTAATCGTGTTCCTGCCATGCTTTCCATATCACTGAATAGGAATCATTATACCTATGAGGGTATTAAAGGGCAGAAGACCTTTAGTGTAAATATTCCTTCGGTAGAAATGTTAGCAAAGACGGATTACTGTGGGATAGTATCTGGAAGAGAAGTAGACAAAGGGAAGCTTTTTAATACCTTTTATAGTGAGTCTAGAGATATACCAATGATAGAAGAATGCCCAATTAATATTGAGTGTAAAGTGATTGAGGTCTTAGATTTAGGCGGAAGTAATATAACCCTTATAGGTGAAATTATGGAGTCATACGCTGAAGAACAGTATCTTGAAAATGGCGTGCCTGATTTAAGCAAGATTAATCCAATCTTACTGTCGATGTATGAATTTAACTACTATAGCATAGGAGAAAAAATAGGCCGGGCATGGAATGTTGGAAAGGATTTTCATATAGGATGACTAAAAGTCTTCTGTAAAAGACTTTTCTGTGCTGTTTTTATTTTTATCATTATCATAATAGCGCCTTAATGCGTGACGGATAAGTATCGGCTTTTGGAAATTATGAAGCAGTAAGCCCATCGGTTTGTGAAGCGTCTTCTTTAACCTGCTTTTGAGGCTGTTGAGAAATAATAACACCCGCTAGAATAAACAGGCATCCGATCCATTTTCCGGGGGATAGACTGATACCTAGGAGGGCATCAATGAGTATCCCCATCAGCAGTTGGCCGATATAGGATAACATGGTCGATGCAATGACAGACACATGTTGAACGACCAAGCTGCTGATGGTTACTGCAATGACTCCGAAGAGTCCACCAAAAAAACCTAAAAGGGGAACACCTTGTAGATGGGAAAAATCTGAAAGAGTACCCCGAGAGATGAGCAAAAGAAGTAGGGAGCCTAGAAAGCCGGTGAGAAAATTCATAAAGGTTGTATTCTTTAATCCGATGTATCCAGAGAGACGACCATTTTGAACCATGGAGAGGATAATCGTGAATCCGGAACAGAGTGCGATAAAATAAATCATAGTATTCCTCCTATTTTACAAGCTGATAATACAATATAAACCGATGGCCATTAGGAGTAATCCAATGGCTTTTCTACTGTTGAAAGGGTAACGCGAACGTCCCATGAGTCCATAATGGTCAATGACCGTCGAGGTCGTGATTCGACCGATCATGCTGAGCATAAGGGTCACGGTTGCACCAAGGGCCATGTAGGAAGCATTAGTGAAGAAGACGGTCCCAACACCGGTTAATCCACCTAGAAGATAGAAGATGGGGACTCCTTTGAGGGAACGCCAGCGCTCTTTCGTTATAAGCAGAATGAGAGATATCGTTGTGAGTCCGACAATATGATTGATGACAACAGCCGGTTCATTACCTAAGACAAGAACCATCATATTGTTGGAAAGAACCATAATGGCGAGGATCATGCCACCGCCAGCTGCGAGTAATTTATACATAAAAACCTCTTTTCATTTGTTTGCATATATTAAGCCCAATTGAGGCCTAAAGGACGCCTGAAGGAGTCCCGATAGACATCGGTTAAATCCGCTTGGACGGAGGGCTGTGCCTCCTCTTGAATCGGATAGATTGGGGATGTACCAAATTGTGTGTACTTAGAGTAGCATCATTTGTAGAATAAAAATAGGACATATGTCACGACTTTTATAAAAAGTTGCTCCAAAATGACAAAGGTATGGACTTGACGGCTTTACTAGGGTAGGGTGTATAATGACCAAGAGTATCATTAAAGTATAGCAGTGGCTTATTAAGAAACTAGGAGGAAGAAATGGAACTGATTCGTGAAGGACTAGAATATATATTGAGTTTTGAAGTATATGTGATGTTACCCATATTGATGTTTATCATCTGTATGATTGTGCGTATTCGGGTGATGGATGCATTCAAATATAGCATGACACTCGGAATTGGATTTTTAGGGATTTTTATGGTGTTCGACTTTTTTATTGCTCAAATGGGACCGGCTATTGAGAAGATTGCCATGCGTCAAGGTACGGATATGGCAATTTTGGATGTGGGTTGGCCACCGTTAGCGGCTTGTGCATGGACGTTTCCGGCAGTTCCGATTATTATTTTGCTCATTGTTTTGACTAACATTGTTATGATTTTCTTGAAATTAACAGATACCATTAATATTGATATATGGAATTACTGGCATTTTATTTTTGCCGGACAGATGGTGTACTATGCGACACAGAATATGACATTAGCTATCGTTGCAAGCCTTGTAACAATGATTATCATCTTAAAGGTAGGGGATTGGAGTGCATCAAGAGTTGAGAGCATGAGCCATATCCCTGGGATTACAATAACAACCCTAAGCGGTATTGCCTACTATCCCATTGCTCTTTTTGTGGATAAAGTGATTGAACGTATTCCTGTACTGAAAAAAATAGAGGGGAATCCGGAACGTATACAGGAAAAATTAGGATTTGTAGGAGACCCACGCTTTATCGGTTTTATTATGGGTGGTGGTATCGGTTTATTTGCCGGGTATTCGGTAAAAGATGCTGCAACCTTAGCAATGAGTGTAGCAGGTGTGGTTTATATTATGCCGAAGATGGCAGGTATTCTTGGGGACGGATTGATTCCCATATCCAACAGTGCGAAAGAATTTATTATGGGTAGGAGTCCGAAGCTAGCCCATGCCAGAATGGGAATGGACCTTGCTGTTATTATCGGGTTACCTGAAATTATCGTAACGGGGATTATTGTTATGCCTATTGCTGTAGTTTTGGCCTTGACATTACCGGGGATTTCATTTATTCCCTTAGGGGATCTTCCGAACTTAATTCCCGTGGCCGCGCTTATCGTTGTAGCCACTAAAGGAAATATTTTCCGAGCGGTTATTGCCTACATTCCGATTATTATAGGAAAGCTTTACATTTCCACGAATTTATCCTACTTGTATACAGCCATTGCAGTAGATAAAAATATTGATGTTAACGGGTTTACAGGGAATATTACCTCGTTTCAAGATGGAGGAAACTTACTAAGGGGATATATTTTCTATCTTTTTACCGGACAACGATGGGCATTTTTCTTAATTCCGCTAGTTGTAGGTTTGCTATTTTTCACCTATACTGTATATCGTAAGGAAGCACAGGGATTAATAAAAAGTTAGGAGTTAACCATGAAAAGAAAGATGTTTTGTTTTGATTTGGATAATACATTACTAAATCACCGGATTTATGAGGTGTCTGAACGAGCAATCAAAGCAATTGCTAAGCTAAAAGAAGCCGGGCATATTATAGTGCTTGCATCCGGAAGAGATTTTGATACACCGAATTCTCAACCCTTTGAAGTGTTGATCAACCCCGATGCGACAGTTCATTCGAATGGGTTAAAAGTGACGAAAGACGATACCGCTTTATTCGTGCATTATTTTGATAGAAAGCGGATGGCGAAGGTGATTGATGTTGCCAAAGAGCTTGGGCTATGTGTCGGTGCGTCCGTCCGAGGGGGCGAATTTTATACCCACTATGAGATTCTTCGTGATTTTGAAATACGTATGGCCGGTCATTGTGATAAGACGTTCCAAGATGCAGATAAGTTGTTGGATTATGATGTTCATAGCATACACTTTATGGGGACGGAGCAGGATATTCAACAATTGTGTAATCGAGTATCCGGGTTGCATTATTATATGTTCAATGGGAATTTTGGTGCGGATTTATTGGATATCGGATGGTCCAAAGCAGAAGGTATTGAAAAACTACTCGAGCATTATGCGATGGACTGGACAGATGTCGTAAGCTTTGGGGACAGTATGAATGATAAAGAAATGGTTCGCCGATCTGCTCAGGGTTATGCCATGGGCAACAGTGTTCCGGCATTAAAAGAAGTGGCGGATGAAGTGATAAAATCCATAGATGATGATGGTGTTGCGGTTATTCTAGAAGAACGTTATCTATAAGTGGAAGGCGTCTAAGTGAGCATTATAATTGAGTGAAGCGTCGTTGATATTGCTTTGGTGTCATCTGGTGGCGTTCTTTAAATAGGCGGATAAAGTAAGAGGGTGTTTCGTAGCCAAGTGCTAGGGCAGTATCCGTAACGCTTTGAGACTCAAGTAATAGGAGCGAATAGTCTAATTTGGCCTCACGAATAAACGCCATAGGGCTTTTACCTGTATAGCGTTTGAAGGTATGGCTAAAGTTCGATAAACTCATATTAAAATGATGGGCAATGTCTTCGATATTCAGCGGCTCATCGATGCGGTTGTTGATAAGGCGAAGGGCCTTCTCCATAGGCTCCTTGGCAGGAGTAGCAAGGGCTTGACCGGCAGCTTTGTAGCCGATAAGGTCAAAAATCAACTGTTGAGCAGATAAATCTAAGGAAAAGGAATCGGCTCGTGTGGGGGATGTGCCTAGTTGAATGATGCGTTTAATCGTAGTGGCTAAGGGGTCATGGCTTAAATCCAGCACAACTTCATTCGATTTTTGAGCTTGTTGCAGATTAAAACGGCGAAGAGAGAGCTTATGTAAGACGTCATCGATAAGTGTGTCATAAAGTTCAAAGACAAGAACGTGGCAATGTTGATGACTGGATACGGCTATTTTTGAATAGGCAGGGATAAGTAGCGCGTCATGACGGTCCATGGTCCAAGTTTGATTGGGTGTTGTAAAGTGTTGTGAACCACGGAGGATACAGTAGAGACGTGCATACTCATAGGTTCGGTAAGTTCCTTCGTAATGAGGCGGTAATTCATACTGGTTGATAGCCAGATAGTCCGTCTTAAAAGCGTCCAGCCGTTCGTGGCGCATATCAAATCGTGTTAACATAGAGACTCCTTGTGTCAAAAATAACGTATTTTTTCAAAAATGTAGGCGTTTTCAAAGTGTGATTTTTATATAATAAGTATACAACTATCATAAACAAGGCGAGTTGATTCGTCAACTGCTCGTTCCATTGATTTTTCCATAGTGATCTAAGCCCTTGGTATAGCAGCCAACCTTAGAAAATGACAGCTTTTCGGCAAACCACCCGAAAAGCTGTTTTTTGTGCTCTAGGACGTTTCTTCTATGAAGAAAGCCGCATTTATCATGAGGATAATGAAGGGTATACTAGAAGAGAGGGGAAGGAATTTTTCTAAGGGCGTTACATCGAATCCACGCAAGGATAGGAAGGAGTGTTAGGATGAAGAATATACGAGTTAGTCTATATATAGTCGGGCTATGGATGGTGTTGGCCGGATGTGCTACAGCTTATGAGGAGCGTCAAGAGGCGGATATCGAGTTAACGGATACGGCGGTAACGGATGCAGAGGGTACAGACGATATGAACGAGGGGGAAGAAGTACCGGAAGAATTAGAACATTCCACAGACGCAGTAATGGGTGAGGGTGAGACGCGTGAGGAAACCGAATCACAAAAGACCGTTTATGATGCCCCCTATACGGGAGAGCCCATTGAACTAGAACGGGTTTTTTCGGATATAGCCTTTGATCAACCTCTTTATTTGACCTATGCACCGGGAGATGACAAGGCTGTATATATCGTCGAGAAGACAGGACAAGTGAAGCGCATAAGCTATGTAGAAGAAGCGGAGGATACAACGGTAACGGCCGAAACGTATCTAGATTTATCTGATATAGTATCAACAAGTGGCAGTGAGAAAGGGTTACTCGGATTGGCCTTTCATCCGGACTATGCGACCAATGGTGAAGCGTATGTTAATTATACACAAGGCAATAAGAGTGTTATCGCCAGATATACCAACGGAGACGCGGCAACAGGTACCCAGGTACTAACCTTTGATCAACCTTATGATAATCATAATGGCGGGCAACTGGTGTTTGGACCGGATGGATATCTCTATATCGGAACCGGTGATGGTGGAGGGGCAGGTGACCCGGCAGAGAATGCCCAAAATTTGAAGACATTTCCAGGAAGTATTCTACGTATTGATGTGAACAACACAGAGGGAGACAGCGCTTATGCCATACCGGAGGATAATCCGTTGGTGGGTAATACCGAAGGATTTCTAGAAGAAATATATGCTTATGGATTTCGTAACCCTTGGCGATTCAGTTATGATCCTTATAGGAACCGTTTTATCGTTGCGGATGTCGGACAAGATGCCCGTGAAGAGATTGATCTATTGACCGGAGGTGGCAATTATGGATGGCCGAGAATGGAAGGAACAGCGACCTACAAACCAAACGCTCAGGTAGCGGATGAGACGTTAATCAATCCGGTGTGGGAATATGAACATCCTGTGGGTGGTTCGATTACAGGCGGTTATGTTGTTAAAGGGCCGGAAGAAGAGGCGTTAACAGGCTTATATATTTATGGCGATTTTGTCTCCGGATTGGTATGGGGACTTTGGTGGGATGCAGAGGATGCCCCGACCCATTATCTTCTGGCAGAGTCAGGAATGAATATTGCATCGTTTGGACAGGGACCGTCAGGTGATGTGTATATAATAGATTTTTCCGGTGGAATTTATAAAATCGGTCTAGAATAGATAGGATATGCGTATGGACCTGTCGCCTTAGGCATTGGAAAAAGAAAAACCAAATAAATTTCATGAATGACTAGTGACAGAATGTCACTTTCTTACCCATTCACAAACATGAATACAAGCGTTATAATAAAGTTTAATGGTATGACAAGTAGAAATAACCTTGAAACAAACAATATATGTGCTTTGGGAAACTGAAGTGACACAATCGCAAAGAAAGGACGTGGCTAACAATGATTAAAGGGATACCTGCCTCTCATGGCTATGCAATCGGGCACGCATTTATACTAGAAGAGCATGAAGTTGATATAGAAGAAGTACTCAAAGGGACTGTAGAAGAGGAACTTGTTGAGTTCGCGCGTGTTTTAAAGCAAGCAGGTGAAGAACTGGATGTCATTACAGAAAAAGCCAGAACCAATATGGGAGATGAAGAGGCCCAAGTATTTGAAAGTCATAAAATGATGCTTGAGGATCCTGAATTCACAGAAATGGTTAAGACTAAGATACGAGAAGAACAGCTACCTATTTCGAAAGCAGTAGAAGTGACCCGTGATCATTTTGTAACGATTTTCGAAAGTTTGGATAATGAATATATGCAGGCAAGAGCAGCAGATATAAAGGATATCTCCAAACGTCTTATCCACATCAGCCTTGGCATTCTTGCAGGTTTTGATGCGATTCCTAATGATGCTATTATTTTGGCAAAGGATTTGACACCGTCAGATACGGCACAATTGGATGTAAGCAAAGTTAAAGCATTTATAACAGAAGTTGGTTCAAAAACAAGTCATAGTGCAATTATGGCAAGAAGTATGGGAATTCCGGCTGTCCTTGGTGTAGAGAATGTGCTAGGCCAAATTGAGGCAGGAACGGTACTTGTCGTCGATGGCTTTAGCGGAGAAATTATTTTGAATCCGGAAGAAGCGGTTAAAGCGGACTATGAGAAAAAGATTGAAACTTATGTTGCTCATATGAAGAGCCTTGAACAATATAAGGATGCATCGCTTGCATATAAGGACGGTCGTCCGATTAAAGTTGCCGGAAATATGGGATCACTAGATGATTTGGAATTTTTGGCAAAACAAGGTGCCCATGGTGTCGGATTATTCCGTACAGAATTTTTGTTCATGGGACGAGACACGATGCCTTCAGAAGACGAGCAATATGAAGTCTATAAGAAAGCAGCTGAAAGCTTTCCGAGTTATCCGGTGGTTATTCGTACATTGGATATTGGTGGGGACAAAGTAATTCCTTACATGAATATGCCAAAAGAGGATAATCCTTTCTTAGGTGTGCGGGCGTTACGTTTGTGTATGAAGGAAAAAGAGATGTTCAAGACACAGTTAAAGGCACTTTTACGTGCGGGTGTCTATGGACCGATTCATATTATGTTCCCAATGATTAGTGCTATGGAAGAACTGATGGAAGCCAAAGCTATATTAGAAGAGTGTAAAGAAGAACTTAAGGCACAAGGTGTTGCCTATAGTGATACCCTTCCGGTAGGCATGATGATTGAAATTCCTGCGGCAGCCGTTCATTCACGAGCGTTTGCTAAAGAAGTGGATTTCTTTAGTATAGGAACCAACGATTTGGTTCAATACACATTAGCAGTGGATCGTATGAATACAGGTGTTGCGCATTTGTATAATCCATTCCATCCGGCTGTATTGGAGCTGATACGTATGACCATACAAAACGCTCATGAAGCCGGTATTTGGTGTGGTATGTGTGGTGAAATGGCGTCAGATGAGGAAGCAACCAAGATTCTTGCAAGCTATGGATTGGATGAATTTTCCGTTACAGGAAGCGCTATCTTAAGTGTCAAAGAACAATTGATATTACTCGAGGATATTGATCGAACAGACGCATAAAGCGGTTAATACAGAACAGGTGTCATACAGATTATATCTGAGACACCTGTTTTTTTGCGGGTATTTTTCCTATGATTTTCTATATGTTATTGTTTTGGCTTTAGGGTTATAGTAGTATGGAGGAAACAAAGAGGTCATCATTTATTGGAGAGGAGAAAAGGATGCAAAGCTTAAAGTTATATGAAAATCAACCGGCGCATAGGTCGGAATGGGAGGAAGCCTTTCCTTTAGGTAACGGATATATGGGCGCCATGGTTTACGGGGGAGTTACGAGTGAACGCATACGTTTTAATGAGGATAGTGTCTGGTATGGTTCCAGTCGTGAGCGTGTCAATCCGGATGCGATAAAGGTACTTCCAAATGTTCGGTCACTACTCTTTGAAGGTCGATTATCGGAAGCAGAAGCCCTTGCCTTTGGCGGATTGTTTGCGACACCTATGAGCCAAGGACACTATGAACCCTTAGCGGACCTGGTAATGACGAGTCAGATGACAATCCCTCATCATAGTGAATGGAATAAAGAAGCAGATAAAGATTGGGAAAATTATACTCGGATTCTTGATTTGAATACGGGAATGTTATCCATTGCTTATGACCAAAAGGAAAATCGCTATACACGGGAAGCTTTTTTCTCCTATCCGGATCAAGGGTTTGTTATGCGCATCGAAAGTCGTGAAAATGCGGGTGTAACGTTGCGGTTTCAATTAGAACGTGAAGGTGATTTGTATGAATCCTTGTATTGTCCAGATAATAAGACGATTTTACTGGAAGGGAAAAGCGGGGGTGATGGCTCCGGGTTTTGCGCAGCGCTTCGTCTTCATACGATAGGTGGAAAAGTAGAAGCATTAGGTGGATATCTTTATGTGACGGAAGCAGATGCTGTGGATATTTTTGTAACCGGACGGACAACCTTTCGTTCAGACAATCCGACACAATGGTGCAAGAAGCGTCTGGATTACATAGAACATATAGGATATGAGACATTAAAAGAACGCCATATACAAGACTATCAAGCATTGTTTGATACGGTCTCTTTTGCATTGGGAGATGAAGAAAACGAGCCGGAATACAGTGGACAAGAAGGGTCCCCTATATGTCTTCATACGATGCTTGAGAATGTAACTGAGTATGAGCAGAGACTGGTACCTCTATATTTTCAATACGGGCGATATCTATTGATGGGATGTAGTCGTCAAGGAAGTCTTCCTGCGAACCTGCAAGGTGTATGGAATAAGGATATGACGCCTCCATGGGGATGCAAATATACGATTAATATTAATACGGAGATGAACTACTGGCCGGCTGAATTATGTGGACTATCTTCCTGCCAAGACCCTCTGTTTGAGCATTTGAAACGGATGCTGCCCCGTGGACAGAAGGTAGCTCGGGATATGTATGGATGTGAAGGCTTTGTGGCTCATCATAATACGGATATCTATGGCGATTGTGCGCCTCAAGATCAATGGATGCCGGCGACGATATGGCCTATGGGAGGCGCTTGGCTATGTTTGCATATTATAGAGCGGTATCGCTATACGAAGGACATATCCTTTTTAACAGAGATGTTTGACGTACTTCAGGAGTCAGCACGTTTTTACACAGGCTATCTTATTGAGGATGAAGACGGTTATCTAGTTACTTCTCCATCAACGTCACCGGAGAATACGTATCTTCTAGACAATGGAGAGAAAAGTGCATTATGCTATGGTCCGACTATGGATAGTCAGATGATTCGACTATTGTGGGAAGGATATTTGGAGTTGGCTGAAGTTATCGTTGCACAGGAAGAAGGTTGTTCTAGTGTCGATAAGAAGCTACATGAGAATATTCACAAGACTATGTTACATCGTCTGAGAAAGACAGAACGAGGAAGCCGAGGACAATTGTTGGAATGGGTGAAGGAATATGAGGAGTGGGAGCCGGGTCACCGACATATTTCGCACTTGTTTGGATTACACCCAGGTAATGAAATAACGCTTACGAAGACACCGGAGCTTTTCGAAGGAGCCAAGGTTACATTAAACGAGCGACTGTCTCAAGGTGGTGGGCACACAGGATGGTCACGGGCTTGGATTATTAATATGTGGGCGCGCTTATTAGACGGAGAAAAAGCTCGGAAGAATGTGCAGGCACTTCTTGAAAAATCGACGGCAGCCAATCTTTTTGACATGCATCCGCCCTTCCAAATTGATGGAAATCTTGGAGGAACAGCCGGTATTGCCGAGATGCTTTTGCAAAGCCACGAATCGATTCTACGGTTATTACCGGCTTTACCGAAAGCGTGGGAAAGAGGTTATATAAAAGGCGTCCGTGCAAGAAACGGAGTATCCGTTGACCTCTATTGGGAACATGGATTTTTGACACGGGCAGTATTACACGCATTGCGTGAGACAACGGTATCCTTTATAGATATGACGCGACAAAAATCAGGTGGAAATCAATCCCATGTGGTGACCGTCACATTAGATAAGGGTGAAGTCTACACCTATGATCGACCTATACGTATTCTCTGTGTAGGTGATAGTAATACAGAAGGCTATGGAATAGAAGATAAGGAGAAGCATTACCCGAGCTATCTTAATAAGCGCCTATCGGGAGATGGGCAACGACCCTATCAAGTGTTCAATGCAGGAATAAGCGGAACGTGTGTAACCGATGTATGTGATGATTGCGGACATACCATAGGTATGCCTTATACGAAGCAACCACTATATCAGACAATATGTGATAAATCGTGGGATATTATTATCTACATGTTGGGTACCAATGATGCACAAGACGGTGTTGTTGAAGGAGAGGGGCAGAATTTACAGAATAACATCATTGGATACAAGGACCATTTCTTGCCTTCTTATAGAGGGATTATTGAGGCACTTCAAAAATTGAGTCCCCATGCCAAACGTCTTCTTGTTAAACCGATTCCTGTCCGTGACTGTATTTGGGTGAAACATCAACAGAGGTATTTGGATCGTCTATATCCCTATTATGATGTTTTGCTGGAAGAGTATCCGGATATGATTGCTGTGGATTTAAAAGCTGTTTTTGACGACTTGAAGGAAGTAACGATTGCCTCCTTTTATCAGGAAGATGGGTTGCATCTCAATGAAAAAGGTGCTGCATATGTAGCAGACACCTTCTATAAAGTCCTTGAACAGGATAAGAAAAATATGCGAACTAATCCTTAGTTAAACGAGGATATTTTTGAATATGACGTGGAATTTCGTACCAGGCGCTGTGAATCATTCGATTCATAATGCCTGGTACTGATTTTGTACCGAATAAAACAGAATAATCGGAGTTATTGCTATCCATTAGTTCTTGTAATAAGTAATCTGTTTGAGATTCATGGGGGACAATCATAATCTGAGCATAATGCTTGTCAATACCATGTTTGAGCAGAATCTGTTGGACCAGATGACCTTGAGGATGGGTTGATATGAAACGGTGAAGTTCATCATAGAGACTTCCGATCATATAGTGATGGTCAACTAAGACAATAGCAAGGGGCTGAGCATCGGGATGAAGTGCTTGGCGGCTAACATTTTGATGCGGAAGGGTTTTAATCTCATTATAGTAAGAGGCATTGCCTTCTGTCTGAATCGAGTCATAGTGAATATGAAGGTCATTATTTTCCAACGCATGGATGAATGGGGAGACAGGGAAGTGCTTTGTAAAGGCAATGATATCTTCAAAAATTTGTGTATTCAAAGGAATCGCATTGATAATTTTATTCTGATTCACATCATAGAGACAGGCACCACCATAGAGTAAAATAGGGGACTTTATGGTGAGTGCATGAATAAAGGTGCGAACATTCGATAGGCTATGACGTGTAACATAGCTTATGTGGATGCCCCGCTCCATAAGCTGGTTGAGTTTAATCATAAAGGTATTCAGATTTTCTCCCACAGATTGATCAAATACATCATCTACATCAATAATAAAAAGAGTCTTTTTATGATGGCCGACAGGGAAATGAACGGCATTGACACCTAAGGATATAAAAATACCGATTAATGTATCTATAATTCTATTCATGGCAAAAAGATAAGGATTTAAATCTTCCCCATGAACAACGGTAACACTCAAAAAAACAACGCAGGTTATGTAGGAAGCTGCGGTCTTCTTTATAATAACGGTGAAGTAAATTAATACAAGAACAGAAAATGAGATGAGTATGTAGAACACAATATCGGAATCCAAATAAACAGTCTGGCGGTCAATAACGAGAATGAGCATACCTAATAAACCACCGGTAAAAGTGGCGATTGTACGGTTAATAGCCGTTGTCATGCTGTTGGACATGTATGGCTGCATACAAAGAATCGCAGCAATGACAGAATAGAAGGGGATACTATCCGGTCGTAGAGAGTCAATGATAAAACACACAAAGACAGCAATGGCTGTCTTTATGATCCGTAATCCGATGGGTGGGAAAAAGTCTTTGAGTGATTGGATCATCTGTTCACCTCGTCGTAAAAAAAATAAATAGGATGACGTAGTGTCGAATAAAACCTACGTACTTGGGATAAAATTAACCTAAGTATAGACCTTTTCGGTTATAAAATCAATGCGAAAATCTCGGTTTCAGTAAATCTATAAAGGCTTATGGGAAAAAGAGACCTATAGACGACAACGCTGATAAACAGAAGGCTTATGCGCATAAGTCACAAAGAGAATAATAAAATAGCAAAAATATGTTGCATAATAAACAACAAAATGATAGTATTATAGAGTAAATATAACTTATGCGCAAAAGTTAAACTGTATAATAGCCAAAACAGGGAGGAATTGCCATGAAAAAGATACTTTCAGCATTGATAGTGCTCTCTATGCTTTTTACATTAATGGGGTGTGGAGATAAGAACAGTGAGGTAAACGATACAGATAAGACAGATGGAGCATCTCAATCCGGAGCAGATAACGGATCGACCAATACAGAAGATGCTTCTATACGAATTATCAATGGTAAAATTGAGATTGATGAAGTACTTCAAAATTATGCCAAGGCTTACGAAGAGAAGACCGGCGTCGAAGTCATTATTGAATCTATAGGAGGTGGCGCAGATATCGGTGCTACAATAAAAGGTTATTTTGCAGCAGGGAATATGCCGGATATCTTTGTTTTTGGAGGCGAAGGAGAATTCAAGACTTGGGAAGATAGTATGGAAGACTTAAGCAATGAGGCATGGGCTTCCGATACATCCGTAGCTTATACTTCTCCCGACGGTAAGGTAGTTGGTTTCCCTTATGCGGTTGAAGGATATGGATTAACATATAATAAAGATATATTGGATGCTGCCGGTGTTAATCCGGATGAGCTTACCAATATAAATGCCTATCAAGAGGCTTTCAAAAAAATTGATGCTATGAAAGATGAATTAGGCTTGACAGCTGTCGTATCTATGGCAGCGGAAGCAGGACAAATGTATTGGTCAACAGGGAATCATGATTTTGGAACATATTTGTCAACAGGCTTAGAACGCGGTGATACAACTTATATTGATATGTTAAACAACGGAGAGATTGATAAAGAGCGTATGACACAATATGGTAAATTTGTTCAACTGATCTTTGATTATTCAGACAGAAATACACTGTTAAGCGGTACTTATGATGATCAATTAGCATTATGGGCACAAGGTAAAACAGCCTTTATACATCAAGGGAACTGGATTGATCCCTCATTACCGGACTATGATGTAGACTTTGCAATGGGTATTGCCCCCCTAGCTTTTATGGAAGAAGATACAGACGGAATCCTTGCTGATGCACCTTCATGGTGGGCTGTATATAACAAAGGGGAAAACATACAAGCAGCCAAAGACTTTCTTGCGAGCCTTGCAACAACAGAAGAAGGAGCTAAAGCCCTTGTTGTTGATGCGGGTATGATTTCACCGTTCGAGTCAACAACAATAGAACCGGTTTCGCCTTTAGCATTGAACTTGATGGAATGGGTACAAGAAGGTAAAACCTATTCATGGCAATGGACAAAGATGCCGGAAGGATTTGCCATGAACGATTTGGGACCTGTATTTGAATCCTTCGCAAGAGGCGATGTGGATGTAGACGGTTTTGTTGAGCTTATGGAAAGTGCTATTGGAACTTTGAAATAAAAGGAAGATATAAAGAAAATCTCCGTAGACCCGTTCATACTGTGTCTAGGAGATTTTCCTTTATCATTGGATGAAAGGAAGATATTTATGGATACAAAACGGATCAAAATAGGCTCAATGGGGTTAATGATCATAGGCTTAGTAGGAATTCTTGTGGCATTCATCCTAGGCTATAGCGACAGTGGTGATTCTTATAGGGGCTATTTACTGATAGGGGGATTAGTTCTAATTCTTGTAGGACTATATTATTTTCCTACAACAAAACATAGGCAAATTGTAAATGGTCTCTTTCTTTTTCCACTTCTCTTTGCATTTACAGTCACAGTGGTTATTCCTTTCGCCTTTGGTGTATACTATTCATTTACAGATTGGAACGGTATTAAGGTTAATCAATTTGTAGGCTTGGATAATTATATTAATATGTTCACATCACAGGATTATGTATACTCCTTGGTTATAACCATCATTTTTGCAACCATTAACATCCTACTTGTTAATTTTGTTGCTCTGTCACTTGCCTTATTATGTACATCGAAGATTAAGGGAAGGAATGTGTATCGTGCGGCATTCTTTGTTCCAAACCTTATTGGGGGCATCGTATTAGGATATATATGGCAATTTATCTTTAATAAGGTATTTACCAATATCATTGAAGGTAGTATGTCCATGCTTGTAGATCCGAATCTGGCCATTTTGGCAATTATCATTGTAAGCAGCTGGCAGTATGCCGGATATATTATGATGATTTATGTCACAGGGTTGCAAGGCGTTCCTAAAGATGTGTTGGAAGCATCCAGCGTTGACGGAGCCAATAGTCTAGTTACCCTGTTTCGTATTAAGATTCCGATGATTGCCAATACATTTACTGTATCTATTTTCTTGACATTGGTGAATTCCTTCAAACAATTTGACCTGAACTTAGCCATTACCAATGGTGGACCCAGCCGTATTCTGGATGGGTTCTCCATATTATCTACGGAGTTTTTGGCACTGAATATATATAAGACGGCGATATCCAAAAATGAGTATGCATTAGGTCAAACGAAGGCTGTTGTATTCTTTATCTTGCTTGCCATTGTGTCACTAACACAGGTCGTTATTAGTAAAAAAAGAGAGGTGGAAATGTAATGCAACCCCAACGAATAAAACGGAATATACTCGAAGGAATGACAATCATTCTGATGGTGCTTTTCTTGTTTCCATTTCTTCTTGTAGTGATCAATTCAGCAAAAAAGAGTAGCGAGATTATTATTAATCCAATAAGTCTCCCCGGTAACTGGGGGCAGATTCTAACGAATATGCAAGCGGTGATCAACAATCAAAACTTTGATTATTGGAACTCTTTCTTTAGTTCTGTCGTTATTACACTAGCTTCCTTAGCAGCGATTACACTCTTTTCAAGTATGGCGGCATGGGTTCTTGTGAGAAATAAGACTCGATGGTCGGATACGATTTTTTTGGTTCTCGTGGCAGCAATGATTATCCCCTTTCAAGTGGTGATGCTCCCTCTGCTATCAACGTTTAGAGAAATCTCTGAATTTACCGGAATTCGGATGCTTCAAAGTTACAAAGGGATTATTTTTGCTTATTTGGGTTTTGGAGGGTCCCTTTCCGTTTTTGTCCTACATGGATTTATTAAAGGAATTCCTTATTCCCTGGAAGAAGCGGCCCGTATTGATGGGTGTAAGCCGGAACAGACCTTTTTTCATGTGATTATGCCTTTGTTAAAACCTATTCAAATGACGGTACTTATTCTTAACGGGATATGGATATGGAATGACTTTTTGCTTCCGTCCCTTATGTTAGGTCTGAACGGTAAGATCAAAACATTGCCTGTTGCTGTGACAAGCTTTGTGGGTTCTTATGTGAAGCAATGGGATTTGATTTTAACGGCGGCCTTTCTAGCTATGATTCCTATTATTATATTGTTCCTATTTGCTCAAAAGCAGATTATCCAAGGAATGGTGGAAGGTGCCATCAAATAAATAAAAAAGCAATAACATGTAAGGGCGTCAAAAGAAAGTTATCTTTTGACGCCCTTATTTTTGAGGTATAGCTTGTATCGTTTAAGATGCAATGCCTATAAAGTAACCGTCTCTGTTAATAGAAGGTCGGTAGAACTAGCTCCAATGTGGAGTTTAAAGGCACCGGGTTCGAAGACCCAAGTTTTTTTATCAGGGTTGTAATAACGGAAAGCACGAGGTGGTAAGTTAAAGGTTACCGTTTGTGTCTCTCCGGCTTCTAAAGCTACTTTTCTGAATCCTTTTAATTCTACTGTAGGACGAGGTAATTCAGATTCTACGTCTTGTACATACAGTTGAACGGTTTCCATTCCGAATCGATCACCGGTATTGGTCAATGTAAAGCTTACTTCAATGGCACTGTCTTCATCTTCAGAGTTAAAGGAAGAGCTATTGACCCGTGGATTTTCATAAGAGAAGGTGGTATAGGAAAGACCGTGTCCGAAAGGATATAGTGCCGGTATATTATGTGTAATATGGTGTCGATAGCCGACAAAAATACCTTCTGTATAGTGTACCGTATCATCACCGGGGAAATTTCCGATACTATGAGCAGAGACATCCGATAAGGTTTTTGGGAAGGAGACAGGCAATTTACCTGAAGGATTCACGTTCCCAAAAAGAACTTCTGCCAAAGCAAGGCCACCGTTCATTCCGTTATACCATGTCTGAACAACAGCCGGGACATCCTTGCTGATTGCTGTAAGGTCAACAGGCGAACCACTGACATTGACAACAACAAGATTCGGGTTAACAGCATGAAGTGCCAAGATAAGGGCTTCTTGCTCATAAGGTAAGGCAAGGTCCTTACGGTCTTGACCTTCTAAATCATGGTCATGGTTTAAACCACCAACGAAGATAACCAAGTCACAAGCGCCGGCTACACGAAGAGCCTGATCACGCAAGAAACTGATTTGATTCAAGGTGCCTTCATCACCGGAAGTATAACCCGGAGCATAATGGAAGGTTGTATTGCCTCCGACAACCATTTGCATACCTAATAGAGGAGAAATCTCATAGAGAGACTTGATTTCTGCGCTACCGCCACCATTAGAATGAATAGCATTAGCATTCTGACCGATAACGGCAATATCTGTGTAAGCCGTTGGGTCAATAGGGAGTAGATGGTTGTCATTTTTGAGAAGGACAACGGATTCACGGGCTGTCTTAAGGGTACCTTCCTGGTGAGCCATTGTATTATAGGCACCCAGGCTACGTTTTATTGCGGTATCTACGGAGACGCCTTTTAAATCATCAGGGAGTAGATTTTCAGGAACATCATTCAGCATGTGAAGCGTCTCCATGAGACAGAGGATACGATTGATTTTAGCATCCAATTCCTCAGGATGGAGTTCCCCACGTTCAATCGCTTTCTTTAACGGTAATGCCATATGGTAGAAATCAAAGTCATCCGTTACAGACATTTCAATATCCATGGAAGCGGTGTATGCCTTTTCTGTATGATGAATAGCACCCCAGTCAGAAATTAATAAACCGTCAAAACGCCAGTCATTACGAAGAATTTCAGTAAGTAAGTAGTAACTTTCGGAACAATAATCACCATATAATTTATTGTAGGCGGTCATAATGGTACGCGTTTTGGCTTTCTCAACGGCAGCTTTGAATCCGGGAAGATAGAGTTCGTGTAACGCGCGTTCATCCACATCTACATCCACATTCATACGGCGTGTTTCTTGATTGTTGACAGCAAAATGCTTCACGCAAGCAGCCACATCTTCTTCTTGGATTCCTTCAATAATAGGAACAGCCATTTCTTCAATAAGATGGGGGTCTTCACTCATATACTCAAAATTACGACCACAGAGGGGAGAACGAATAATATTAATCCCCGGGGCGAGGATAACATCTTTATTTCTTGCGCGACTTTCTTCACCTAAATCTTTACCGAAATCGTAAGCAAGATCCGGATTCCAAGTAGCTGCTAGGGCAAGATTGGATGGGAAGTAAGTTACATAGTCATTGGACAGGCCGAGAGGCATCCAATGACCGTTATGAAAGTCTTGACGAACGCCCATAGGTCCATCAGACATGGTTAAAGCAGGAATAGAGAAACGTTCAACAGCGCCGGTCTTAAACAGACCGTCGCCGTGAATCATCGCTATTTTTTCAGGTAAAGTTAAAGCATTGATTAATTGATTGAAACGCATAATATCTCCTTGTTCTGACAACATATTCACACGATGCATCTATAGAAGACGAATCGATATAGTATCAAGAGAAGAAGGAACCTGTAGTAACAATCCTTCGGGTGTTTTGGTCATGGTAACATCCGAGCACTCAGCGTCATAAACAAGACGTAGCAACACGGAATAAGAAGCCTTAACACCTTCTCTTTTGAGTTTAAGAGTATCGCTTTCCTTACTTGTTGTCAAGACAGATTCTACAGTTTGATCCGAGCTTAGGATGCGAGTGACGATTTGAGCATGATTTGCCATGGGGAATATGTGGTAGGTAGTATCGTTATGATAATCATAGACGACATCTTGCATATTACCACCAAGGGCGATAACGGAACCATCTTTCACCATGCAAGGCAAAGAAAGATAACCATGATTTTCTGTAACAAAACGACCGCCTTCTACACGTTCATTGGTTATGAAGTTCGTCCATGTCCCTTCAGGAAGATAGTAGGTTACATCGCCACGAGCATCAAGAACAGGAGCGACTAAGATGTCATCTCCTAACATATATTGACGATCTAAGTAACCGGCAGTCGGGTCATTAGGGAATTCCATCATCATGGAACGCATCATAGGAATACCGGTTGCTGCGGTTTGAGCAGCTTGTGTAAAGAGATAGGGCATCATCTGGCACTTAAGTTGTGTGAAGTATCGAACAACATCGACGCTTTCTTCATCATAAGCCCATGGAACACGATAGGAAGAGCTACCATGCAAACGAGAATGGGTAGATAATAAACCAAAGGCTGCCCAACGTTTGTATACATCCGGAGTTGAGGTGCTTTCAAATCCACCGATATCATGGCTCCAGAAGCCAAATCCCGAAGTTGTCAGGGATAACCCACCACGAAGGCTCTCTGCCATAGATTCGAATTCAGAAGTACAGTCACCACCCCAGTGTACAGGGAATTTTTGTCCGCCTACTGTTGCAGAACGGGCAAAAAGAACCGCTTCTTTTTCACCTAATTCTTCTTTTAATAGATCAAAGACAACTTCATTATAGAGGTATGTATAGTAGTTATGCATGCGCATAGGATCGGAGCCATTATAATAGGTCACATCCGTAGGGATTCTCTCACCGAAGTCTGTCTTAAAGGCATCGACGCCCATGTGAATAAGACGTCTTAGATGACTGGTATACCAAGCACAAGCGTCAGGGTTGGTGAAATCAACGATAGCCATACCCGGTTGCCATAGATCCCATTGCCAAACGCTGCCGTCTTTGTTTTTAATGAAGTAGCCGTTATCTCTTCCTTCATTAAAGAGTGGAGATTGTTGAGCAATATAAGGATTAATCCATACGCAGATCTTAAGGCCTTTTTCTTTCAAACGGGAAAGCATGCCTTCAGGGTCCGGGAACACATCTCTATCCCAGATAAAGTCGCACCAATGGAAGCCCTTCATCCAGAAACAGTCAAAGTGGAAAGTATGGAGTGGTATATTGCGTTCAAACATACCGTCTATGAAGGACATAACGGTTGCTTCATCATAATCTGTCGTGAAGGATGTTGTTAACCACAATCCGAAACTCCATGCAGGAGGTAGGGCCGGGCGTCCTGTAAGGGCTGTATATCGGCTAACAATATCTTTAGGGTTAGGACCGTCAATAATATAATATTCTAAAGACTCTCCGGGCACGCTGAATTGGGTTTTGGTTACCTTTTCAGAACCAATTTCAAAGGATACCTTTTCAGGGTGATTAACAAAGACACCATAGCCTTTATTGGATAAGAAGAATGGAATATTCTTATAAGATTGTTCGGTGCTTGTTCCGCCGTCTTCATTCCATACATCTACGGTTTGGCCGTTTTTAATCCAAGGGGTGAAGCGTTCACCCAAGCCGTAGATGTTTTCGCCAACAGATAAGTGAAGTTGTTCGCGCATATACTTACCTTCACCTTCAACATCGAGGTAAGCAATATTTCTAGATCCTGTATGGGTAAGAGGGAAATCCATATGGGCAAAGTCCATCTTCCATTGGTCACCTTTTTGTAATTGAGCGGATAAATTACCGGAACGGAAAACGAGGCTATCCTCTAAGTCTTCGAATTCAGGGGTTACCTCAGCTGTGTCTAAAGCGAAATGAGGACCCGGATTCAAAACACCGGTAAAATGCATGATTTTGACCTTGATGATATGTTCCATAGGGGAAGATAATTCGATGGTCAAAAGAGGACCTGCTAGGGTGTCACCACGGTGACGAATATTTTGACAAGGGGCATATAAGGTTAATGTATTATTCTCGTACTTATAGTCATAGACTTCCGCAGGGCTATGGGAAGTGACGCCTTCTTTGTTCAGCCAACAGCCATTACTAAATTTCATAAGAACTCTCCTTTATAGTCGTTTGAGTCAATCTTCGATTTCTATCATCATTGTAACCTAAATGCCTACCTCTTGGATACATGAAAAATTGGGGAAGTTTTACCCTGTTTTTTTGGTGTTTTCACAAGAAAGAAGCCAATGTAGTAAATATTTAATGTTAAATTATTACAGATGTCCGGGTTGAATATATGCCATATGTTAAAAAAGTACAGAGATTGAAATTTCACAGTCATGGTCATTAGGACCTCTTTTATCTATACTTTTAAGTGTCACAAGATGACGGAACTTATAATTCTATCTATTATAATTGGAGGTATTACATGAAAAAATTATTATCAATCGTTCTTGCTTTAACATTGGTGATGGCATTATTTGCCGGATGTGGCCAAGATAGCAATAACGAATCAAACGATTCATCCGATCAAGGAACAACAAATGGGGATACATCAAATGATGCTGAGGATTCAAATGATTCGGGTTCAGATGACGGCGGCATAGATATCGGTATTGTTCTTCCGACTAAAGAAGAACCACGTTGGGTACAAGATGAAGCCCGTTTTAATGCAGCTATCGATGAAACAGATTACAGCGTTGAAATTCTTTTCAGCCAAGGTGATTCAGCAAAAGAAAAACAAAATGTTGAAACATTAATCGCTAAAGGTATCGACGTTCTTATTATTACGCCTCAAGATGGGGATGCAGCTGCAGCAGCAGTAGAAGCAGCCAAAGAAGAAGGTATTACCGTTATTTCTTATGACCGTTTGGTAACAAATACAGAAGCTGTTGATTACTATATCACATTCAACTCTGTATCTGTTGGTGAAGCGCAAGGTCAATACCTTGTTGACCAATTAGAAGACGGAACAAGCGGCAATAATCTATACTTATATGCCGGTGCGGCAACAGATAACAACGCATTCTTATTCTTTGAAGGTGCATGGAATGTATTACAACCAAAAATTGCTGACGGTACATTCGTTGTTCAAAACTCTTCAAAAGCAGTTGAATACAAAGATATGGCAGAATTATCTCGTGAGCAAATGGGTGAAATTATTGAGCAAATCACAACGGACTGGAAACCTGAAGTAGCTAAATCTAAAGCAGAATCTCATATCACAGCTGCTCCTCCAGAAGGTAAAACATATATCTTAGCACCAAATGACGGAACAGCACGTTCTATCTATGACCAATTTGCTAAAGAAGACGGTATTGAAATCTTTATTACAGGTCAAGATGCTGAAGTTCCTTCCATTCAATACGTAATCGACGGTAAACAAAGCATGACAGTGCTTAAAGACGTTCGTAACCTTGTAACAGGTGCTATTACGACAGCTACAGAAGTTCTTGAAGGTGCTGATATCGAAACAAACGGTTCATATGACAACGGTTCAGTCAATGTACCTGCAAAAGATATCAAAGTTATTACAGTAACTCAAGATAATGTACAAGAAACAATTATTGATTCAGGCTATTATGAAGCATCTGAATTTACAGGATTATAAGGAATAGAAAAGCTATTAATACAATGACGTAACCTTAAGTCTTGCGTCTTGTAGAATAACCCCTCAATTATGTGTTAGATAGTGGTGGACCGCCTTTAAAACGGTCTATCACTATTCTAATGTTGGATTTTTCAAATGATAGGAGCTTGATTTATGGCAAATATACTAGAGATGAGAAATATAACCAAGGAATTTCCCGGGGTAAAAGCACTAGACAATGTGAACTTCCAGGTAAAAGAAGGGGAAATTCATTGTTTGGTCGGAGAAAATGGTGCCGGGAAATCCACATTAATGAAGGTCTTAAGTGGTGTTTATCCATTTGGAGACTATTCAGGTGATATTGTTTATAAAGGTGACATACAAAAATTCGGAAAAATATCAGATAGTGAGAAAAAGGGAATCGCCATTATCTATCAAGAGCTGGCGTTGATTCCTGAATTGAGCGTCTATGAGAATATCTTTATGGGTCATGAAGTCCATAGTCGAGGTATTATCAACTGGCATAATACACAGGTCGAAGCCAAGAAAATGCTAGAAAAAGTAAAATTGAAAAAAGTGCATCCATCCGCAAAGATTATTGATCTTGGTGTCGGTGTTCAACAATTGGTGGAGATTGCAAAGGCACTTAGTAAAGAAGTTAAATTACTCATATTGGATGAACCGACAGCAGCACTGAATGAAGATGACAGTGAAAACTTATTGGAGTTGCTCCAAGACCTTAAGACGCAAGGGGTTACATCGATTATGATTTCACATAAATTGAAAGAAGTTATCGCTATCGCCGATACAGTAACGGTTCTTAGGGACGGTCAGACCATCTGTTCTCTGGATAAGGAAAAAGGCGAGATAAATGAGAGGGACATTATCAAGTATATGGTAGGCCGTGAGATTAACGATATTTTTCCAAAACGGACTGTTAAAAATATTGGTGATGTTCAGCTTGAAGTGAAAAACTGGTCAGCTTTTGATCATAAGCTAGGACGCTATGTTGTTAAAAATGCAGATTTTAAAGTCAAAAAAGGTGAAATAGTAGGGCTAGCAGGATTAATGGGTGCCGGACGTACAGAATTTGCCCATAGTATTTTTGGGAATTCCAGAAACTATGACTTAAACGGTGAGATGTATATAAACGGCAAGCAAGTAAAGTTCCGATCACCAAAGCAGGCCATTAATAGTGGTATTGCCTATGTATCAGAAGATAGAAAAGGGAACGGACTTATTCTGATGCAAGATATCAAGCAGAATATATCTATTGCGAACTTAAAAGGTATATCACAAGTCAGTGTTTTGAATAAGAATGAAGAAATCAAGGTAGCGGAGAAATATAGAAAATCATTGAATATCAAAACACCTTCTATTGAGCAGAAAGTGAATAACTTAAGTGGTGGGAACCAACAGAAGGTAGCTCTTGGGAAATGGTTGTTTGTGGAACCGAATATCTTGATTTTGGATGAACCGACTCGGGGTATTGATGTGGGTGCCAAGTATGAGATTTATACCATTATGAATGAACTCGTCGCCCAAGGTTTGAGTGTTATTATGATTTCATCCGAACTACCGGAGGTCCTGGGAATGAGCGACAGAGTCTACGTTATGGCAGAAGGTCAGCTCACAGGAGAACTGGATATAGCAGAAGCGTCTCAGGAAAAAATAATGGAAATGGCGACAGTATAGGAGGATTAGAATATGTTACAATCATTTAAAGCAAACATTCGTGATTATGGTATGTATATTGCCCTTGGTGTGATTATGTTAATATTCACATTACTCACAGACGGACTCTTTATGACGCCTCGTGTAATTAGTGACTTAATTGACATGACCGGGTATATTGCTGTCTTGTCCGTTGGTATGACACTGGTTATCGTTATTCGTCATATTGACTTATCGGTGGGGTATATTGCAGGTTTCCTCGGTGCGGTAGCCGCTATACTGACGTCCCAGTTTCATATGCCCATTGCAGTGGTTATTGTTTTTACATTATTAGCGGGTGTTGTTGTCGGTGTCTGTTGGACAGGGTTCCTTGTGGCACAATTACAGATTCCGGCTTTCGTGGCCACATTGGCTGCTATGACCATTTTTAGAGGGTTTTTAATTCGAATTACCAACAGTGCAACTATTTTCACCGATAATGACGCATTCAATGCTATCGGGAATGAGTACATTCCGGATATTACGAGTAATGAGAATCTTCATGTATTAACGATTATTCTTGGGATAGTGGCTATAGCCATCTTTGCCTATATCCAAGTTCGCAATCGTATGAAAAAACAAGAGTACAACCTAACGGTAAGTTCATTACCTGCCTTTGCAGCACAACTTGTCTTCGTGGCTGTTATCGTTATGTATTTTGTATGGAAAATTGCAAGCTTCAAAGGTTTTTCGTGGACAGCAATCATTGTGGCCGTTGTTGTTGTTATTTATAATTTTATTACAAATAATACAACATTGGGTCGTCACATTTATGCAGTAGGCGGTAATCCGGAAGCTGCGGAACTTTCCGGTATCAGTGTTAAATTTATTACGTATGTTGTGTTTGGTTCTATGGGTATGTTAGCCGGTCTTTCCGGTATATTATTTACCGCGCGTTTGCAATCAGCAACACCGACAGCTGGAATGGGATTTGAACTTGATGCCATTGCCGGAGCCTTTGTGGGTGGTACATCGGCGACAGGTGGTGTCGGTAAAGTAACCGGATCTATCATTGGTGCGTTGGTTATGGCATCTTTGACAAAAGGTATGGACCTTATGAACGTAGGTGTTTCTTACCAATATATTGTACGTGGTTTGGTTCTTGTTGCAGCAGTTGTCTTTGATGTTAAGACGCGTAATTTAAAAACAAAAAGCGTCTAGTACATAGGAATAAAAGGGACTGTATAATGCAGTCCCTTTTATTCGTTATAGATGTTTATGATTAGGGCGTCAAAAGCAAGTTTTCCTAAATTCGCATACAATATGCTTTTGACACTCTAATCATGTTTATGAAAGTAAATGTAAATGGGGCTTTACGAAGTTTATGAAAAGGGGTCAACTTATGGAAGGTAAGAAAAGAGGTCCGGTCAGAACCGCAGAAAATCGTTTTCGAGTAACGAATATCCGAACATTGGTACCAATGCTTTTTACTTTAATCATTTTTTTTATCATGGGTATTGGTGTGTTGTTTTACTATGAGAATTCATTGATTGCGGATATCTATGCATTATCGAACAACATAGCAGACATAAGAGATAACTTAATGGAAGCAACGCAAGAAGGGAACAATCTTCTGGCAAGCGATGATGAAGCTTATCAAGAAGAGGTAAAAAGCTATATATTTGCTATGAGTGATTTGGTGGCCGAAGCGAAGGAACGGACAGATTCAGATGAATTAGAGGGCTATCTGGATCTTATCAACGAGAATGTGGATAATTACTTAAGTAAGTTTAACTACTATGTTACAATTTTAGAATATCAGGATGAATCATCAAATTTTAGTGATCAAATTGTTCCTTTTGCAGATGCCATTAAGGAGAACCTGGATTTGTCACGACGTTATATTCAAGACAAATTGGAAGAGACGATGTTTGGAAGTATGCGATTAATACTGACAGTTCTTGTACTAATCATTGTTATGAGCATGGTCTTTACCCTTGTACTGACCCTTACTATACGACGTTCATTAAAGGAAGTTAGTACGAAACTTGGACATGCGACACGATCCGGTGACTTAAGTACAAGACTGCAGATCAAAGGGCATAATGAATTTACAGATATTGCCGGCATGGTTAATATCTTTCTTGAGCGTATGCAGGAAGTGGTACAAACGGTTGAAACGTCGACCAAAGAGGTGTTTGACCATTCCGGTGATATTGAGCTTCAGTTAGCCTCCCTGGACAATGATTTGGTTGATTTGACAGATACACTGCGACAAATATCAGCCGGTTCTGAACAAACCAGCGCCAGTTCTCAAGACGTTAACACTCGGATTGAGGAAATTGCAGATACGGTGGAGCATGTGACAGAAGAGATTGAATCAGGAAACCGTTTTGCAGAGGAAATTGATGAGCGGGCCAATTCAGTGGGGATGGAAGTTCAAGATAAAATTGACCGCACGCGGGCCATTTATTCAAGTACAAGGAAACAGATTCAAGAGTCTATTGAACAATCAGCCGAGGTAGAGCAGATTAGTGTATTGACCCAGACGATTTTGGATATTACAGAAGAAACGAATCTGTTGAGCTTGAATGCGGCTATTGAAGCAGCCCGTGCCGGAGAGTCAGGAAAAGGATTTGCTGTTGTTGCAACAGAGATTCGTAAATTGGCTGAAACCAGTGGTCAGAGTGCCGCTCAGATTCAGCAGGTATCAACAAAAATTGTCAACACAGTGAATCAACTAACCAAACAAGTAGAAGGCATTATGGCCTTTATTGACCAAGATGTAATGGAAGATTATCATGGCATGTATGAAGTG
Organism: Vallitaleaceae bacterium; assembly: GCA_965140555.1. Lineage (GTDB taxonomy): Bacteria > Bacillota > Clostridia > Lachnospirales > Vallitaleaceae > UBA1351. The sequence continues at coordinate 2,165,079 of OZ223259.1, forward strand.
AGTAAGCAATACGGCATGGATGCCAATGAGTTCAAAAAGAGATTGGATCATATGCTCGGTTCATTTGGGCAGATGAATCAGGCGACCAAAGAGTTATCACGAAGTATGGGTGAAATTGCAACGGCGATTTCCGGAAATACGGAAGGCTTGATGGATATTTCAAGACGAAGCGATAGTATTCACGAAGAGGCCGGTATTATAAAGGAGTCAAAGGAATTGTCAAATCAAGCTCTTGACACGTTAAAACATAAAATTGAGGTTTTTAAGCAAAGTTGATAGACACCTCCATTCCTTTTAGCTATTATAGGATTAGGTAAAAAAGGATGGAGGTTTTTTTATGATTCAGATGAAACATTTAACCAAAGTATATGGCGGTAAGGTTAAAGCTGTGGATGATTTATCTCTAGATATACCAAAGGGTAAAATCATCGGATTTTTAGGACCCAACGGAGCAGGTAAAACGACAACGATAAAATTGCTAACCGGAATTTTAAAACCGGATGAAGGAACAATTACATTAGATGACATCGATCTAGCAAAGGACCCTATAGCGTTCAAAAAGCAGATTGGTTTTGTATCGGATGATGCGGATGTATTCTTGCGTTTAAAAGGTATAGAATACTTGAATTTTATGGCAGATGCCTATGATGTGTCGGCAAATGAACGTTCTCAGAGGATTCAGTCCTTAGCTCAAAAGTTAGAAATGGAATCTGCATTAAAGGATCGGATTCAAAGCTATTCCCATGGGATGCGGCAAAAAATACTTATTATGGGAGCACTTATTCACGAACCTGAAGTCTGGATTCTGGATGAGCCGATGACAGGACTTGATCCACAATCATCGTTCAAGTTGAAGGAAATGATGCGCGAACATGCCCGTTTAGGTAAAACAGTATTCTTTAGTACCCATGTACTGGAAGTCGCAGAAAAACTTTGTGACCAAGCGGCTATTGTTGCGGGAGGTAAAATCATCTATTATGGCGATGTAGATGGTTTAGAACAACGCTTTATGGAGTTGACGGATCATGACTAAGACATGGGTTGTATTCAAAGCATTGATGAAAAACACCAAGATGTTTGGCTTTACAAAAAATCGCCTGCTAAACGCTGTGTTACTGGTGCTTGTAGTAATTGGACTTATTCCCCTTGTGGTGATGCTAGGTTTTGGGACTGCCGGTATGTATCAACAGTTAGCATCTATCAGCCAAGAGGGGGTACTTATTGCCCTAATTCTTGTCGCGATGAATATCAGTATGTTTTTCTTCGGAGCCTTTTACATACTGAATGTGTTTTATTTTAGCAAGGATATAGAGAGTTTGCTTTTTATGCCCTTTAAAGCCAGTCATATACTTATGGCAAAGCTACTAACGGTTGTGTGCTATGAATATATGTTTGTCGGGTTTTTCTATGTACCCATTATCGTCGTCTATGGTGTTGTAAGCAGTGGAGGCCCTATCTTTTTCATATTAGCAGCGCTTATCGGTCTTATGTTGCCCTTTATTCCACTTATAGCAGCTGCCCTTATTGTCATGGTGATTATGCGTTTTACCAATGTTGGTAAGCATAAAGAATTAGTAGGTTTTTTTGCTGGGATTGCTGTGCTGGTCGTTACACTTGGATTTAATTTTGGAATTCAAAGAATAGCAGGAAGTGACATACAGACGCAAGATATAGTCGGGTATATGACCACGAATAACGGACTGATGAGTTATATTGCTCGATTTTTCCCCGGTGTTCAATTTTCGGCATTGGTTTTGAGTTCGGAGAACTTTATAATGCGTTTGCAAAACCTTGCTATTTATAGTGGTATCATGTGTCTAGCTATTCTTCTCTTTCTATGGGTTGCCAACAAAATCTATTTTGCAGGGGCAGTAGGGCTGAGTGATATAGGTGCGAAGCGACAACGGATCAGTGATGAAGAGTGGAAAAAAACCAGTCGCAAGGAAGGTATGATACAAAGTGTGATTCGTCGGGAATGGCGACTATTGTTACGCTCTCCGGTGTATTTTATGAACGGTATTTTGACGAGTGTTCTATTGCCCGGAATTTTTGTGCTTTTCTATCTGGTTTTGCCGAATAATGATGAGCAAATGCAAGCCTTGACACAGATTATTCAGCAAGATGAAAAAGGAACCATAACAATGGCAGTGATTTTTGCCGCAGGTGTTGTACTAAGTGGAATGAATGCCATAGCCTCAACGGCGATAACGCGAGAAGGACGAGGCGTTGTTTTTCTTCGTTTCTTGCCGATTAAGACACGAACTTTTTATATCGGAAAAGGTATCGTTGCCATGGTATTGGGTTACTTGGGTGTTCTTTTTGTCGGTATAGTTATCTATGTCATAGGAGGTCATACCATGGCTCTTATTGTAGGTGGATTACTCGCTGTTTATGGGGTGGGGATCACGGCTCAGACCGGTCTGTGTATAGATATGTTGCATCCTAAACTAGACTGGGATAATGAGCAACAAGCCATGAAACAGAATATGAATGTACTTATTAATATGCTTGTCGGTGTTGTTGTTGCGTTTGTGAGTGTGTATATTCCTTGGAAATTTGACTTATCCTTTGAGGTAACCCTATTCTTTTTGGCAGGTGCAAGCATTCTGCTAAATTCAATTTTATATAGTGTAGCGATTCGAAAAATTATCCCGTTTTTTGAAAGGCAAGACTATTAGTATATGGACACACTAGCTATTAACCGTTAAGAAACAGTTCTTAGGTCAAAAGAACTGTTTCTTTTTATTTTGCCGAACGTTTATTACCTCAAAACCACCGTTTATTACAAAAATGCTCTATTGATGTTATTTTTCGTTATAATAGATAGGTGACAGCGGATAAGATAAATAGGGGACTAGGAAAAGGTGGGGTATATATGGGATTTAGGCTGCAAGATCTACGGATTATGAAAGCATACTTTTATGGAAGTGAACATGAATTTGTCGGATTATTCCACGAAGTCATCCTCCCCTTTGCCCAAAAATATATGAAAAAAGACTATGCGATTATAAAGAAACGTCGACCCGTACCCCATTATCAAATTTTGTATGATTATGACGAGAAGATGGAAGGTGTTAGTCGTGCATATATACTTGAAGATGCTATTGAAGCGTTTTGTGAAGAGCGACACATACATTATTCAGAAGATGCATTAAGGTCCAATATGTTTCTTATGCAGATAAAAGATGAATCAAGAATGAAGGTTCAAGTCGATGCACAGATTCGCTATGATATATATGTGAATCGACATAAAAAAGTGGTATGTAACTATGCCTGTGATGTTTATCAACGGGACCTACCTAGTGGAGAGGATATTATCAAATTTGCGGAGATACTTTTTGGTGCTCAAGACAAATTAAGTCGTTTTTTGACAGAAAAAAATCCCATAGCACAAAGTGAATTGGCCTTTTGCTATCATTTGATTACGGATGTGAGTCATACGCTATGTATTTCCTTTGAATCGATGATGGATATTATTAAGGATCGAATGATGGAACTATTCAAAGAATATGACAGTAAGAGTGCGGAAGAGTATATGAAACGATTTGAACGGTGGTATGGACAGTTTACGTGGGCCATGACAGAGGTTGATTATGAAGGAAGACCTCATCTATGTGAAAGGGCGATAGATGCATCGAGGACGTTGGAAAGAGAACAGAATATTTTGGCCAGGTGCATTGAAATCTGGATGGAGAACTTAGGGATTTATGGTGTGCGTATTCACTATTGTTGTTATGCGGCACTCAGGTATACGAATGAATGGAATGAACTTAAAGACAGGACGGTGTTATTATGATACAAATCAAGAAGAACCTTGTATATGAGTTGCCTTATGATCATTACAAGCAAGGCGTGCTAAAAGGACGTATGATTCTACCTATATATGAAGACGGAACGTTTATTTTTATCGGACCGCTGGTTCAAAATTTGGAAACAGATGTATGTCTAGGGTGTGCACTCCGGTGGCTTAAAGATAATCGTAGCCCATACTTTGCCCATTTGAACGGCATTATCCAACGAATCAATGAGCGAGGCGCATTGATGACGGAAGAAATGGTGAATCAGGAACTTATTTTACGTTATTTAATGGATATTGATTTTAATACGTTACCATACTCTCTTTATGTCATTGACAAGGCGAAGGAGACAATGACCCGGCTCCATATATTTAGACATCCTGCGTGTTCCATTCACTTAGAACATCATCATGAGCCTCACAAAAAGCCGGTCTATTATGATCGTAGAAAGATAACCGAGGAGTTAGAGGCGGATTATCGTTTTTTTTATGGCTATGATAAACAAATGGATGTACTAATGAATCCCCATACTGGAATAGGGATGAGGTTACAATACTATACACCCCAAGCCTTTATTCATTATGGGAGTGGACATCTTACCTACTTAGCAAAATCTTATATCAGTCGATATGCAGCGAGAAGACCTTTTAACCCCCATGAAAGTGTTTACGGGAGCTATTACAGACTCAATGATCAGTTGCCGCTTATCGTTCCACATACTTTCAATGCCCGGAATAATCAGCGAACACGATTGGCGATTGAATATGATCATGATAAGGATTTGTTTTGGACACCGGTTTGGCGCGTGCAAACGGAGAGTTATTACTATCTGCCGGAGCAAACGGTTTATGAAGGTAGTCAGGAATTACGGGAGATATATATACGTCACATTGATATGATGAGTAGCATCGGAATCGGACGATCTTTAGAAGAAGCGATAGGTAAAGGTATCCTACAGATGACCTATAAGATACAGGAACTAAGGGAACGAGGTTATAGGACGGACAGAGAGGCCGTTGAAGATTTTTTGGAGCAAAACTACGATATGTTTATTAAAGTGATGACAAATGATGTACTAGAGTATATGCATTTATATACGGTTAAGATTTTATTAGACACGCGTTATCGATAAGAAGTGGCACTTAATTGTGCGCAATTGAACGTTTATGACATAATAAACGTTTTTTTTGTGCCTGAAGTGAACGTTTATTACCTTAAAACAAACGTTTATTACTAAAATATGTTAGTAGAAAACTCTTCATTTATAATATGAAGTAGGAGGTGAAAACAGATGAAAGCAAATTCAGCAGGAAGTGTTTCGCTAGATATTCATACAGTCATTGTGGATTATATCACCGGCCGGATTAATCGACGATGTCACTATGAAGGTCTAGATGCCGTAAAACTTCGTTACGGAATCAATCAAACGGTAAGCAGCATAACAAAGTCAGCGTTGATTTTCTTAATAGCCTTTATTATAGGGGTGTTGCCGTATACGATTATCGCCGTTTTGAGTTTTAATCTACTTCGACACCGAGCCTTTGGCTTACACAGCATTAAAAAGGGTCGATGTACGGTATATAGCACTCTATTCTTTGTAGTAATACCGTATTTCATACAGGGAATGATAATGGATACATGGTCTATTGTCTTGATCTACATGAGTATTGCGGTTGCTATGTTGGCCTTTGCGCCGGCAGATACGGAACGACGCCCTTTGGTAGGGAAAGGGAGAAGGACTAAATTCAGAAAAGAGGCTGTCATCATTACTGCGATTCTTATGCTGGCATCGGTTTTAATTCCTAATGCTGCAGCACGGGTGTTCTTGACATATGGAGCTTTAATGGAAACGGTAACTATTCTACCAATCACATATAAGGTAATGGGAAGGACGTATAACAATTATGAAAAATATGAAAACATTTATGAATAACATGGAAGAAAAGTTAGGTAAAGCTGCTGTTGAATTATCAGAAAAACCTGAATCAATGTGTACACTTGTATTTTTAGGGGAAGATGAAATGCCAGAAGAAATGATTCAAGCAGAATTGAAAAAATTTCAATAAGCAAAGCGTTATGTGATAACAAATAATTAATATAATGAAGTATAGATATTTAAAGTTAAAAGAACAAATATAGTTTTATAATTATGAATCACTTGAAAATCGTTGATGCTTAGTTATTAATAATCTAGTGTACTTGCATATTCATATAAACATAATAGTGAATGAGCTAGTACGCTAGTTATTTTGTGTTTCAAAAAATTAGAAGGCAAGAAAGTTGAAGCGTTTATCTTATGAAGTTTTGAAGATGAATATGATTATAACATTATATATAAATTTATGAGAGCATGAAATTTGTAATTAAAGAAGCTATCAACAGTAGTTACAGGTAGATGAGGAGAATAACAATGAAAAGAATTTTATCGCTATTACTAATGGTATGCCTAGCAATAACTGGTAGCAATACAGTTGTACTAGCAGAAAATCATGAAAAAGAAGTTGTGAAAAATATCCAAGGTATTGTCAATATGGATTTGCCATATGAGGGTTCTGAAGAATTGAAAGAAACAGAAAAGGCCAAACTTGATGTATATACCTTTGAAGTAGATGACACACGTGATTTTTTATTCGAAGGAAATGTTGAATACAATAATGAAAGTTATACATTTGGTATTGATGGTAAATTTTATAATGCAATGACAGATAAAGACAAATTAGTTGGGGCCAATATGAGTAGTAGTGGAGATTTTGAAATAATCAACATTGAAATGATAAAATCAGTGAAAGATAGTGAATTGCGCTATAAATGGAATTTATCAAAGAAATCCATTTTAGTACTTAGACTTATGAGAATTGATACAAGGGAATTTGTAACATTTGAGATTGAACTTAAAGATATTTTAAGAAAATCGGATAAGCTTAATTTCTCACATATAGAAAATAATGAGTCAATTGAAAATGAACATTGGTGGATTAAAGTATTTACACCTGAGGAGAGCTTAGAATTAAAAGAGGCGAATATAATGACTCAAAGCATTAATGAAGATGTTCATGAGGATATTCATACAAAAACGATTACTTATGAAGATGGCCCAGGCAATAGTTATAAGTATACTATGGATTTAAAATTGTGGACAAATACAAGAGATTATGGGAATAGTAATAAAACAATGGATACTTATCAATTGGACGTGGTTGATACAGATTATTTTTATAATGATGTTTCATATGGCGGTGAGTTTCTTGTTCTTTATGGGTGTGTTGCTTCTGCCGTATTACAAGGTGCAACAAACGCTGATACAATAGGTCAGGCGTCTTGGAGTTATGAAGCAACAAAAACGACGGGGGGGCTTCAATTAAATACACATTTAGAAATTGGTTTACAAGCAGGAGGAGTTGGAGGAAGTATATCGTGGAAACCGCTGAAAGAAGTAACAAAGTATGGCGCTTACAAAAATTTCAGCTATAGTGACCAGGTAAGAGGTATAAAATGGCCATTTGAACAACAAATAAAATCAAAAGGAAATTTTTTAGCACTTACAATTATGAAGGATAAAGGTACAGGAAGCAACAAGTACTCAGGTGCAGTATTTAGTTTTGATATCGGGTTTGACTCAACCTATGCTTTCGAACATGGTACTTTAATTGTAGGTAATCATTATAATTAAATAATAGAATTGGTACAGTCCTAGGACTGTACCAATTCTGATATTTTGCGACGATGTTTGAAGAAATGAAATGGAGAAGTTTATGCGTAATAATGGAAAGTATTTCTATGCTAGACTATTAATCATATTAATAGTCATCTTATCTATTCTTTGCGGTTACTTGGCAATAGAAGTTGGTCGTCAAAAAGAATTTATAGATCATCAAATTGAATTATTATATCAAAATCATGTAGATAGTTTTGTGAGTCATATTACTGGATATGATTTTGATTCTATTGAAGGCCAGGAGATGATATCAAAACTAAATATTGTCAGTGATGATATACATCATTCTTTAAGTCAACTTGAAATGATTCAGATGCTTGCCCCTGATGAAAGTTATAAGTTTTATGGTTATCAAAACATACTCATGGGCTATGAGTATGAACTTATGAATGAAATCATTATTTATCAATGTGATCAGTCAAAAATAAGCAATAAACTTCACAAAATACTTATAGACTTGGAATTAATTGGTCATTGGCTTAATGATCAAACGAACAATAAAGAGTACATAAACACTGATGATTTTGTTCAAGAGGTGTACAGTAAACTGAATGAGGAGCTACTAAATCAGATGAGAGCAGATAATTATATTGATTGACAGTATCAGGCAGATACGGAACGACGCCCTTTGGTAGGGAAAGGGAGAAGGACTAAATTCAGAAGAGAGGCTGTCATCATTACTGCGATTCTTATGCTGGCATCGGTTTTAATTCCTAATGCTGCAGCACGGGTGTTCTTGACATATGGAGCTTTAATGGAAACGGTAACTATTCTACCAATCACATATAAGGTAATGGGAAGGACGTATAACAATTATGAAAAATATGAAAACATTTATGAATAACATGGAAGAAAAATTAGGTAAGGCTGCTGTTGAATTATCAGAAAAACCTGAATCAATGTGTACACTTGTATTTTTAGGGGAAGATGAAATGCCAGAAGAAATGATTCAAGCAGAGTTAAAAAAATTCCAATAAGCAAATTCTTATAAAGCATTAGCAGGTAGCCTGTTAGTGCTTTTTGGTTTGCCATGGAATATGCTTTTTCAGGAAGGAGGAATGTGGTATAATCGAAGGGAAATACGATAACGGAGGATTTTATGGATTCAATAAAAGCATTGATTACATTTTGTATTATAGCAATCTTTGACATTAATTTAATGCAGGTACGTATAAATAAAAAATTTGTCTTTATTGTTATAACTATCAGCTCTGTAATTTCGTCAATGTTACTTTTAATTCCTGAATATGGTCAAATTATGGGTGGACTAGCAATGTTAGGAACTATTACATGGATGATGTACAAGAATGAAGTTAAGCTGATAATTAGTTTTTTTTATGGCATTTTAGCTATGATTATTGGAGTGGTTGTAGATAGTGTGGTAGCAACTATTTTTTTGACAGTTACAAGATATACTCCATCCCAATATGAAGAAATGATTGATCAATTTTCAATATATATTCTTTTCACTATTACAACACTTGTCTTGGGTCTTATTGTGAGTAGAATTCTAGGAAAATTAATCCGTAAGATAAATTTTATGACGCTGTTTCAGTCTCTGAATCGGTATAGCTTTATGATTATTGTCATTATAATACTGACCTTTAGTATTATTTATGTCAGTGCCGTGTTTAGCGATTTTACACTAAGTAACCACCGTTGGAATTTGATTATCTTTACCGGCTATTTGGTTGCATTGGGTATTTCCATGTATATTATGTTCTCTATATTTATTAAAGAAGAGCGAAGTAAACAACAGAAAATTGAGATGGAGCAGTTGATTCAATATACCTCCAATCTTGAATCCATGTATCAAGAGATGCGAAAATTCCGTCACGACTACATGAATATCCTATCATCGATGATTGGTTATATGGATGATGATAATATGGAAGGTCTGAAGGAGCATTTTAACAACAATATTCTTCCCTTCAGCAACCAACTAAAGGAAGATACTTTTAAGTTAGGGCGTTTAGGGAATATTGAAATGCCGGAAGTTAAAGGGATTGTGTCGAGTAAGTTGATTCGTGCTCAAGAATTGGGCGCGGATATTTTTATAGATATTAGTGAACCGGTGACGAAGATATCCATGAATATGATTAACCTTTGTCGGATCGTTGGTATTCTATTGGATAATGCAGTGGAAGCGGCCATGGAGACAGAGAAGCCGATGATTAAATTTGGATTGGTGCGTCGTAAAAACTCAGTGATTATTGCTGTTATTAATAGTTGTACCGAACATGTGCCCCCTATTTATAAAATTTATGAAAGGGGATTTTCAACCAAGGGTGAAAATCGAGGACTTGGGTTAGCTAATCTGAAAGAAGTGGTTGACGGATTTAACAATTGTTGCTTGGATACAAGTATCAAGGATGGTGAATTCATTCAAGAGTTAGAAATTACAGATATTCATATTATATGATTCGTGTGTCAAAAGCAAGTTTTACGAAAATCCTTTTGACACACGAATTATTATATATGTATGGGAGGAGAAGATCATGCTAGAAGTATTTATATGTGAAGATGACAAAGAACAATTGGAGAATTTGTCGAATATGATTCAGTCCGTAATAACCATTGATAATTTGGATATGTCCGTTACGGGGCTCTATACGACACCCTATGATTTGCTCAATGATATTCAGGGTAGGGATACCGTGGGCTTGTATTTTTTGGATGTGGATTTGAATACGGAAATGAATGGAATTAAACTGGCGGAAAAAATACGAGACTATGACCCCCGAGGGTTTATTGTTTTTGTAACAACCCATGCGGAGATGAGCTATTTGACCTTTCGCTATAAGGTAGAGGCTCTTGATTATGTCATCAAGGATGAATTTTCCAATCTTCAAAAACGTGTCCATGATTGTGTGAAAAATGCCTATGATAAGTACAGTATTACCGGTCGAGAAGTCCAACGCATTTTTAGCGTAACAAGCGGAGATAAAACCTTGCATATAGAATTGAATAAAATACTGTTTTTTGAAACAGCTTCAACCATTCATAAAGTGAAAATTCATGGCGATGATTTTCAATTTGAGTTTTACGGACAGATGAAAGAAGTCATGGAAAAGCTGGATGAACGCTTTTTCCGCTGTCATCGTTCTTATGTTGTTAATACCCATTATATCGATTATGTGGATCACAAAAAAAGAACGATATATATGAAAAATGGTGAAGAATGTATGGTATCGGTGCGAGGACTAAAAACATTGAAGAATGACTTGCTTCAAGAATAATGCAATGGTATAATCAACTTGTACGGACAACTTACCGGCTATAAGGAACACTGGAATGAAACACAAAGGAGCAACTATGCAACAGCAAGAACCCAAATACAAACAATTAAAGGATTATATCATCCATCATATTAATGCGAATGAACTGCGCTATAACGATCAAATACAGTCTGAGAATGAATGGATGAAGCAATTTGGATTAAGCCGTCATACAGTGCGAAAAGCATTAGGCGATTTGGTTAATGAAGGCTGGTTGTATAAGCAACAAGGAAAAGGGACCTTTGTGGCAAGTCCAAAGGGAAGTATGCCCGGACGAGGAAAGATGGTAGGTGTTATAACTACATATCTTAAGGATTATATTTTTCCGGATATCATCAGCGGTATCGAAGCAGTACTTAGCCAAGAAGGTTATAGTATTCTTCTTGGTAACACCAATAATGATGTGGCCAAAGAACGTATGATTTTAGAAAATATGCTAGAAAGCGGTTTGTCCGGATTGATTATTGAGCCAACGAAGAGTATTTATCCGACATCTAATAAGGACTTGTTTGAAGCATTGATGAGTCAAGGGGTATCAATTTTGTTTATCCATGCCTATTATCAAAATGTGGACGCTTCCTATATTATTGAAGATGATGAACAGGCAGGATACTTGGTAACCAAGCACTTGATTGACTATGGACATCAACGAATCGGTGGGATTTTCAAACAAGATGACCGTCAAGGGCACGGTCGATATGCCGGTTACTTGAAGGCATTAAGAGAAGCGGATATTACACCGGATGAGAGTTTTGTTACTTGGTATACGACAGAAACCTTGCGGGAAGTTCTTGCACAAACGGATGAACGTGTCATACGTGATAAATTTGAGACAATTACCGGTATGGTTTGTTATAATGATCAAGTGGCACTCAAGATTACGGCACTTATGATGGAATTAGGGTATAATTTGCCGGAACAACTATCCTTAGTCAGTTTTGATAACTCTAAGATTGCTAAGAGTAATCAAGTGAAACTTACGACAATCGCCCATCCCAAAGGACAATTAGGCAAGAACGCAGCCAATCAATTGATTCAATTAATGAATAAGCAAGTGACAATGGTTCAGGAAGTAATAGAACCTGAATTGATTGTCAGAGAATCGGTAGTAGCTCCTCAACGATAGGAGTCTATATAGAGACAACCAAGCATATGTAATATGACGGGTTGTACGTACAAGCAATATAAAACATACGAACAAGAGTTTATGGAGGTAGAAAAATGAAAGTATCAAGGGGTTACGACATTTGGTTTGTTACAGGAAGTCAACATCTTTATGGACCGGAAACATTACGTCAAGTAGAAGACGATGCGAAGAAGATGGTCGACGGATTAAATGAGAAGGGGAATTTTGCGTACAATCTTGTTTTTAAAACTGTTTTGACAACATCGGAAGAAATTACAGCATTAGTTAAAGAAGCTAATGCAACAGATTCGTGTGCAGCAATTGTGGGTTGGATGCATACTTTTTCACCGGCTAAGATGTGGATTCGAGGATTATCTATATTAGAAAAGCCATTCTTGCATTTGCATACCCAATTCAATAAAAGTATCCCATGGGATGCCATTGATATGGATTTCATGAATTTGAATCAATCGGCTCACGGCGGTCGTGAATTTGGCTTTATCAATACACGTTTGAGAGTTCCTAGAAAAGTTGTTGTTGGTTATTGGGAAGAAGCAAAGGTCCTTGAAGATGTTCGCCGCTTTATTCAAGTAGCAGTAGCTATTAGTGAAAGTCGTTGCCTCAAAGTTGCACGTTTTGGTGACAATATGCGATTTGTTGCTGTGACAGAAGGGGATAAGGTAGAGGCAGAGATCAAATTCGGTTGGCAGGTGAATGGTTTCGGAATCGGTGATTTGGTGAAGGTTGTTGACGAAGTGACGGACGATGAAGTGGATGCCCTTTATGAAGAGTACAAGAAAGCCTATACAATTGTTAATGAGGATGACGCATCGGTTGCTTCTATTAAGTATCAAGCCAAATTGGAAATTGCAATGGAGCGTTTCTTGGAAGAAGGCGGATTTACTGCATTTACAACGACATTTGAAAATTTATACGGCCTCGAACAATTACCTGGTCTTGCAGTACAGCGACTGATGGATAAGGGCTATGGATTTGGTGCTGAAGGTGACTGGAAAACAGCCGCAATGCTTCGTTTGACTAAAATCATGGGGATGAATGAAGGTAAAGGCACCTCCTTTATGGAAGATTATACGTATCACTTTGACGGTGATAATGGTATAGCACTTGGTGCACATATGCTTGAAGTGTGTCCGTCAATTGCACAAGATACGCCTAAAATTTTGGTGAATCCGTTAGGAATTGGCGGCAAAGCAGATCCGGCCCGGTTTATCTTTTCTTCAAAAACAGGTCCTGCTCTTAATGCGTCCCTTGTTGATATGGGTGGACGTATGCGCTTGATTATCAATACTGTTGAATCGGTAGAGGCACCACATGATATGCCGAAACTACCGGTTGCTAAGGCAATGTGGAAACCGAATCCATCTTTGAATGAAGGTGCAAAGGCATGGATTTTGGCCGGTGGTGCACATCATACGGTATTTACTCTGGATGTAACAGCAGAACAACTTGAAGATTTTGCTGAGTTTATGGATATTGAGACAGTCATGATTGACAAGAACACATCCATGGATACCTTTAGACAAAACCTTAAAATCAGTGATTTGATGTGGAACCTAAAAACAAGATAGTATAAAAAAGGAGTGTCAATATGCTAGAGGAATTAAAGAAACAAGTCTTTGAAGCGAACATGGAATTACCGAAACGCGGACTTGTGGTATTCACTTGGGGTAATGTCAGTGGTATTGACAGAGAGAAAAATCTTGTCGTCATCAAACCAAGTGGTGTGGAGTATGATACGATGACCTGGGAAGATATGGTTGTTGTCGATTTAGATGGACAGGTGGTAGAAGGCAAATATAAGCCTTCTTCCGATACCGCGACCCATGTCGAGTTGTATAAAGCATTCAAAGAGTTGGGAGGGATTGTTCATACCCACTCCTCATGGGCAACCACCTTTGCTCAAGCAGGGATGTCAATTCAACCCTTTGGAACAACCCATGCGGACTATTTTTACGGAGAAGTTCCGGTAACACGTGATATGACCAAAGAAGAGGTTGAAGGTGCCTATGAGTTTGAAACAGGTCGTGTGATTATTGAAACCTTCAACAGCAAGAATATAAAGCCTATGGATGTTCCGGCCGTTCTTGTGAAAGAACATGGGCCTTTCACCTGGGGTAAAGATTGCAAGGATGCGGTCTATCATGCCGTTGTTTTAGAAGAAGTGGCAAAGATGGCTTATGCGACCTGTATGCTACGTCAAGCAGGGGAGACCTATCCGATGAAACAGACATTGCTAGATAAGCATTTCTTAAGAAAACACGGAGAAAATGCCTATTACGGGCAAAAAGGATAAAGGTTCGAGGATTAAAGGAGAAAGGGAGATAGACGTGAAGTTTCAAATCAATGCAGTTGGTTATAATAGCATCGAAGGAACCACCATCTATATAGAGAGACCTTGTGGAAGTGGCGATTACTTGTTTTTGTTTTTTACGACAGAAGTTGATATGTATATAAAAAACAAAAAGCATCGGATTGAGCCGGGCACATTCATGCTTTACAGACCAACTGATCCTCAGTTATACTATGAACATGAGAATGGATTTACCAATGACTATTTCCATTTTTCAGGAGAGCATTTAGGTGAATTCTTTTTGAGAATGGGTATACCTATGAATACACCGACAACATTATCCGATGATCACTTTGTGCGTTTTTTTATCCGTAAAATGGAGAGCGAGTATATTCGCCGCGATTTATTTTGGGAAGAAAAAATAAGCATACAAGTAGAAGATTTTTTTATAAGTCTCGCGCGTATGTGGAGAGCAAAGGAAGATTATGTGATGAATCCCTATAAGGCAACGATGTTGGAAAAATTTAAGAATGTACGAGAAGAAGTGATTACCAATATGAGTATGGATTGGACGGTTGATGATATGGCTGAGCTGGTGTATCTGAGTCGGTCTAGATTCTCGGTCTTATATAAGGAATTCTTCGGTTGCGGTCCAAAGGAAGATTTGATTGAGACACGTATGAATCGTGCCAAGTACTTATTAATTGCAACAAGTAGTCCTATACATGACATAGCAGAACGGGTCGGATATGATAATGTATACCACTTTAGTAAACAATTCAAAAAGGTAACAGGGTATTCTCCAAGAAAATATATGCAGCTTCAAAAAGCCAATTGAATGAGAAGCGATGGAGGTAACAAATGATAGTTGGACATATTAGTACCCTAGAAGAGATGGATTTATATCCTGAAATTATTCAAAAAGCACTCGTATATTTAAGAGATACGGATTTCACAAACATGGAGTGCGGTAAAGTGGAATTGGATGGTCAGCGAATGTTTGCGATGATTCAAGAAATGGAATCCGATGACGTTGAAAATCGCAAAGCAGAATCTCATGAAAAGTATGTGGATATTCAGTATTCCATATCCGGTGGCGAACGTATTGGCTATGCGGTATTGGATGAGGAAGCGATTGTCAAAACAGATATGCGTCCGGACAAAGATGTTATATTCTATGAAACACCGCAAGCTGAAACATTTGTTGAATTTAAGCCGGGCACTTTTGCCATCTTTTTCCCAACAGATATTCATCGTCCGGGTTGCTTATTGAAGCAAAAAGAGACGATTCGTAAAGTGGTTGTTAAAATTCATGTTGATGCACTACGTTAATTAGAAAAGATAAAAATATCTCCTAAGATAAAACAAAATGACAAAAAGAATAAAAGGATAAGTCCATTTTATTTTTTGGGAAAACTTTCTATAATGAAAATGAAGGTGACGTTATTTTAAATTATCGATGGAGGTATTTTTTTATGGCAAATTATACAATTTATGCAAATCAAAAAAAAGCAACAATCAATAAGAATATATATGGACATTTTTCTGAGCATCTTGGACGATGCATTTATGAAGGATTATATGTAGGGGAAGATTCACCTATTGCTAATGTTAACGGTATGCGTGTCGATGTCGTCGATGCATTAAAAGCGCTTAAGTTGCCGGTTCTACGTTGGCCGGGGGGATGTTTTGCAGATGAATACCACTGGAAAGACGGTATCGGTCCAAAAGAAAAACGTAAGAAGATGATTAATACCCATTGGGGCGGTGTTGTTGAGGATAATAGTTTCGGAACGCATGAGTTTTTTGAACTTTGTCGCCAAATCGGATGCGAACCTTATATTAACGGTAACGTAGGAAGTGGAACCGTACAGGAAATGAGTGAATGGGTCGAGTATATGACCTTTGACGGTTTGTCTCCAATGGCCGGCCTTCGCAAAGAAAACGGTCATGAAGAACCTTGGAAGATGACATACTTCGGTGTTGGCAATGAGAACTGGGGTTGTGGTGGTAATATGCGTCCGGAATACTATGCGGATGAATACCGTCGTTACCAAACTTATGTACGTAATTATGGCGATAACAAAGTCTTTAAGATTGCATGTGGTCCGAATGCTGACGATTACCACTGGACAGAAGTCCTTATGGAAAGAGCAAAAAATCATATGGATGGATTGACCCTTCATTATTATACGGTTCCTCATGAATGGCAAAAGAAGGGATCAGCAACAGAGATGGATGCAGAAGAATTCTACTTGACCCTGCATAAAACATGGAAAATGGAAGAGTTAGTCACCAAGCATAGTGCAATTATGGACCGTTTTGATCCTGAGAAGAAAGTGGATCTTATCGTTGATGAATGGGGAACATGGTTTGATGTAGAACCGGGAACGAATCCGGGATTTTTATATCAACAAAATACCATGCGAGATGCTATGGTTGCAGGTATCAATCTAAATATCTTCAATAAACATGCTGATCGAGTACGTATGGCGAATATCGCACAACTTGTCAACGTATTACAAGCTCCGATTCTTACTGAAGGAGAAAAGATGGTGTTGACACCGACATATCATGTGTTTGATTTATTCAAAGAGCATATGGACAGTGACTTGCTCTTAAGCCAAGTGGACGTAGAGGAAGTCGGAGCCGGCGATTACCAAGTACCGGACCTTGTGGAATCGGCATCGTTACGTGAAGATGGTTCAGTTGTTGTGACTGTTGTAAATGCAGATATTAACAACGAGAAAGTATTAACGACACAAATTATCGGTAAGTCCGTATCAACAATTGAAGGTGAGATGATTACAGGCAAGATGGATGCCTATAATACCTTTGAAGCACCCGAAGCAGTTGCTAAAGTAGCAGCGAAGGGACGCGTTTTATCAGAACGTGAAGTGGAATTAACATTGCCACCATGTACTGTAGCGCGCTTTGTTATCGCATAATTTTATGAATATCTGTCATCGATGTGGGATTTTTGAAGATCATGAAACGGATATTATGGAACAGATAGAAACATATATTAAGGGATTGGATCCTGCCATGAAATGTTCGGAGAGTGTCTACGAAGAACGTCTATCGGCATGCCGAGAATGTGATGCTTTACATAAAGGCTTATGTAAATTTTGTGGCTGTTTTGTCATGGTTCGTGCACGTAAGCAGAAACAATATTGTCCATATCCCGGCAACTCAAAATGGTGATGCAGAGCATCACCATTTTTTTGTATTTATCCGTCTATTGACACCTAGAAGAGGCAATGATAAACTTTAACTATATTAAAAATAATTTAGGTTTTCAAGAAATAAAAAGGAGACGAGTTATGAAGCAAGCACAAATATTGGTAAACAAGTACCACAAAGTGTCACCTATTGATGAACGTATCTACGGATCTTTTATTGAACATATGGGACGGGCTGTTTATACGGGGATTTACGAGCCGGATCATCCGAATGCGGATGAAGAAGGTTTCCGCAAAGATGTATTGTCAGCGATCTCCGATTTAAATGTACCCATTGTACGCTATCCCGGTGGAAATTTCTTGTCTGGGTATGATTGGAAGGATGGTATTGGTCCGAAAGAAGACCGTCCGACTCGATTGGATTATGCATGGTTCTCTATTGAGAAGAATCAGTTTGGAATTGATGAATTTGCTAATTGGGCAAAAAAAGCGAATACATCCGGAATGATTGCTGTTAACTTAGGAACGGGTACGCCTAAGGATGCAGGGGAATTAATTGAATACTGTAATATTGACAAGGGGACAAAATGGAGTGATTTACGACGTGCAAACGGTCATGAAGAGCCTCATAACTTCAAAGTATGGTGTCTAGGTAATGAAATGGACGGACCATGGCAGACATGCCAGCAAACTGCTGAAAATTATGCCCTTAAGGCGAAAGAAACGGCCAAAATACTAAAGTGGGTTGATCCGGATATTGAAGTTGTTGCTTGCGGAAGCTCGGGTAAAGAGATGGAAACGTTTCCGGAATGGGATCTAACAGTCCTCGATACATGCTATGATTACGTCGATTTTATATCCTTACACCGTTACTATGAATATAATGGTAATGTAGGTGATTTTTTGGCATCCTTCTATGATTTAGATGATTTTATTCATACCATCAAGGCGGCCGCTGATTACGCCAAAGCTAAGAATCGTAGCGATAAAACCATGTATCTGAGTTTGGATGAATGGAATGTTTGGTACATCAAACATATGGATACAAAACGTTGGCAAGAACACCCTGCTATTGCAGAGGATGTCTATTCTCTCCTCGATGCATTGGTTGTTGGGGGCTTATTATGTACGATTGTGAACAATGCTGACCGGGTGAAAATGGCATGTTTAGCTCAGTTAGTGAATGCCTTGGCTCCTATTCATACAGCGCCGGGCGGCGATGTATTGCTTCATGCAACTTATTATCCGTTCCGACAAGTTAGTCGCTATGGAAAGGGTGAGGTTATCAAGAATACAGTGATTTGTGACCCGATTATGACAGAAAAATATGGTGAAGTCCCTGCGCTTCAAACGGTAACAACTTATGATGAAGCAACAAAACAAATGGCAGTGTTTATTCTCAATACAGAAGAAACGGAATCTATATCTGTAAATCTGGATATACAGCAGTTTAACACATTGAAGATGGTCGATCATGAAATTTTATCAGGTGACGATCTATTTGCGGTGAACTCATTTGAGAAACCGGAGAATGTTATTCCTAAAAAAGATATTATTGTAGATAGCGTAGAGAATTCGTTCAGCTTTGAATTACCGCCATTATCTTGGCATATGCTACGTTTTGAAGAAGCATAGAATAAAGGAGCAAACACCAAATAGAATTGAAAAATGAACATAATGTACAAAAAAGTTGAAACATTGCCCTATGGGTGCTAAACTGTACTATAGTACAGTTTATTTTTTTTGTACCAGTGTACTGTATCACTCATAAATAGACAAATTATTTGTTCAAACATGAACGACACCGTACACTAGTTAAGAAAATGACGAAGTTTTTATCACTAACAATAGGTTTGGATAACCAAATCTAAAAAGACTATTATGGTGGAGGTCCTATGAAAAAGGGTAGAAGTTTATTGGTGAATAATATTGTTACCAACGGCGGTATTATTTTTTTAGTGGTTGCTATTTTAACAGGTGTTACTGTATTCATTAGCTCAAATGCACTTCAAACGGAGATAATCGGAAAAATTGAGAATCAACTACAGGTTATACGGTCGGAGATCCAATCGGATCAAGATATGTTGACGTCCAATTTGAAATTACTCGCAGTGTTTGATGAAGTTAAGCAAATGGATCCAAACAATCAAAAGGATTTACAAGATGTAAAAGCGTTGCTACAAATGTTTCAGAACCAGAAAATGGGTTTAGTTGATTCTGTTTTTATTACGAATGCGGATGGCGAGGTTGTTGTTGATACGACAGATGGTAGCACGACGGGGACAAATATTGCAGATCGGGACTATTATAAACAGAGTGCAGCCGGGCAAGTTGCAGTTAGTAGTATTGTGGAATCGAGATATTCCGGTGAAGATATTCAAGTGATTAGTGCACCGATTTATCAAGGGGAGACGTACAAAGGGATTGTAGCCGTGTCTATGCTTTTTGATAATATTCGAGACCGAGTGGAAGCTATTCAAGTCGGCAAAAAGGGTTATGCTTGTCTTATCGATGAAAACGGAATTGTTATCGCTCATCATTCACCGGAGATGAACGGACATCCATTAGCTGACATGGGGGTGCAGAAATTAACAGATTCTATTGAATCCATGACAGCAGGTGAAAGTGACGCATTTGAATATACCTATAGAGGAACTGCCAAACTGAATGTTTATGGTCCTCTTAATTCATGGTCTTTATCCTTGAATATTCCTGTAAGTGAGTATAAGAAGCCGGTTTATAATATGATGAAAATAGTAATTGTTTTAGGAATTGTCTTCTTTATCATCGGGGTAATAAGTACCAGTTGGAGTGGCGTTTATCTTGTACGACGCGTTCGTAACATGGAAGAGGCTATACAAAAGGCCGGACAAGGAGATTTAACTGCCCGTGTTAAGATAAGTGACCGCGTGATGAAGAAACCCCATCGAGGCGATGAAATTGATCGTATGAGTTTAACGGCAAACAGTATGTTTGAACAGTTAGAAGAGGTTATTATTACGATCAAAGAGTCGGCGTTACAATTGGCATCATCCAGTCAGGAGTTGACGGCTGCATCGGAAGAAAATAAGGCGTCATCAGAAGAAATTGCAGAAGCTATGTCAAGTATTACGGCAACGGCAGAAGATAAAGTAGAACGTGCTGAAGTCACACGAGAGTGTTTTGTGGAGATGCAAGAAAATATCAAAGGTTCTTCTTTTGTGGCACAACAGGTTGCTGATAAAACAGGTGAGGTACTTGGTGTAACGAAAGAAGGACAAAGACGAATTGAAGAAACGGATGCTATGATGAAGTCCATAGGTGATTTGGCAGAGAATACAGCGACAGTTATGAAAACACTTATTGAACGTTCTCATGAAATTAGTCAAATCAATGGCTTAATTGGCCAGATTGCAGACCAAACAAATCTATTGGCGCTAAATGCTGCTATTGAGGCAGCTCGAGCGGGAGAACATGGACAGGGATTTGCCGTTGTGTCTGAAGAAATTCGGAAATTGGCAGCTCAGTCTGCAGATTCTGCTAAGAATATTACAGTATTAATCCAAGAGATTCAAAAAGAAATCACCCATGTGGATCAATTAGTACACGATGAGAATATGACAATCAAGGAAGGCGAGTCCTCGATGAATGGTTCAAAAGCCTCATTTGAAACGATTGAAGAAGCTGTCGATGTCATGGTAAATCACATTAGTGAAATCAAGGAGCAGCTAATGATGGCGGAAGCTTCCACAGATGAGGTGAATTGGTCGATTGACAATGTGGCCAAAGGTATAGAAGAGTTGTCCGGCTATGCTCAATCAACAGCGGCGTCGAGTGAAGAACAATCAGCCGTGTCTGAGGAAATAGCCTCATCGGCGACTGAGTTGTCAGAAATGGCGGAGATGCTGAGTGAAAAAGTATCGAGTTTTATGACAAATCAAGGCATCGGCATGGATAGAGTGACGGATACTGAAAAATAAAAATCAAGGCAGACAAATCAAATAAAAGTTACAAAATGTCAGATTTATTGCTATAATAGAGATAGATTGTTAATCCTATTGATATGAGGTGACGTTTATGGGAATAAATCAAGGTCGAGGAGCACTAACCTATGTAACGTATATAGAGAAACTTTTTCAATTAAGATCAAGTCATATAACAGAGGATACAATCGAAGGTGTTGCCTTTGATTCATCCTCTGTTGATCAAAAGGAAATAGATCGCTATTTTAGGGAGAAGGAGGATATCTCTTATTATTCTCATGCATTTAGAGAAAATGATATCCTATCTCCATATTTTCCTTTTTTAGCATGTATAAAGGAACACTTTTCAAAGCATAACCCGTCACTAGCAACAGGATTGTTGGATAGTATCGGTGTCTACTCCCTACATATTCCTCTTTTTATAGAATTTTTCTATGAAGAGTCCTATACACGTCAGGAACATATCCTTCCAAATGAAACCCTTTATGAAATACAAATGCTTAAAGAAGACATGACACGATTGCTGGATTATATCTCACAAAAACACACCTTTGTATTTCTTTTGGGATCGTTGCACTATGCGAGTACTTCTACTGTGGCGTTTATTAGTCATCTCTTAGAACAGCATACATCCTTGAATATATTGTTGGTATTAACAGTAGATACCTTTGCTTTACATACAATTAATTCGGAAGCATTAAGCCATCTAATGAATTTGATTGATCGTAAAGAGTGGTTGATGCCTTTAAAACCGACCATTGTACATCATTCGTTCTATGACTATATGCCGGACTATGATGAGGATAATTTATTCAAGCAGATGGCATGTGATATTCAATTCTGTGCCTATGATGATTGTATTAATCATGGTAAGATTATTTTGGCAAATCATCAAAGTCTAAAAGGGGAACTTGGATGGGAAAGAGACTATAAACTTTATAACTTATACGGCTGGGCATACTATTGTAAGCGAGATTATGCTAATGCACTCTTCTATGACCATATGGCCTATACATTGGCGGACGAGTCAGAGAATAAACTATATTGCGTCGAGTCCTTGCGTCGGTTGGTTTATGATTATTTGGCGACAGAAGATTTCAAGAATGCTAAACGCTATCTTAATATACTGGATACGATGATGAAGGAAGAGACAGATGTGATTGACCATTACCGTCACGAGTTTCTTCATTACTATTATTTACGACGAGTGGGTTTACCGATTAGTGATGACAATGTACGTCTATATGAACAGATTATCAAGAAAGCACAGCAATTTAAGTTCAAAAATCATTTGGGCTATTATTATACACATCCGTTGTTTAATAAACGCACATCGGGAAACCTTATTATAACCCGTTTTGAAGATGGGATTCGTATTGCTAAGGAAAATGGCAATATGTATCAATTGGCTATTGGATACTATCGTTTTGCAAAGCGATTGACGCATTTGAATCAGCAAGATGAAGCCTATGAGCTGTTTAGACAAAGCAATAAAGTGAAGGGAAATATCCGTGATATATTGCCCTTGGTAGATGTCCCCCTTCAACTAGGGTTAATTAATATGTATAGGGAAAAGCATCAACAAGCTCATGAATTATTTACAGAAGCAGCATACCTTATATACCAGACCAAAGATTTTGAGCAGTTGGTCACAATATTATATTATATTGCAATGAATGCTCTAGTAGCCGGGGAAGTTCATACAGCTGTCGATATAATGAAAAAGGCACTTGAGTTAGCGAAATTGTTGAATATTGTACAGATTGAAGGCCATTCTCTGAACTTATTGTATCACATCTATATGACAGCACTCACCCTTGATGGAAACAAAGAGCAAGCACGGAATGTTCAGTATCGGTTGAATCTTTGGGGCGTCCAAAATGGAAACACAGCGATAGAACAGTTTTTCGATATATATTCAGATTATATTTTCGGAGCAAGGGAAGAAGGTCAAGATATAATGATCAAAATCCAAGGTATCCCGTTTGAGCATCCGGAACAACGAGGAATTTTTGAAAAATTTGTTCTTTTTGAAGAAATAAAGTATCATAAACGACACCAGCAATCTTACTATAAGCGTTTGGCAAAAGTGTTGCGCACCAATTGGCAAGATGCCTATAGTGTTCGTACATTGAATCGCCTGGATGCGTTATTGGGCAAGCTTGGAGCAAAAGAAATCCAAGAGTTGGAATTGAAACTTATGGATATAACACCTATGTATGAAGGTCTTATCCATCAATTTCATATTGAAGAAAAAGTGAGGCAGCTTCAACGTCAGGCCAATGCTATTGAGTTACTTAAAGTCTATAAAACGACATTAATGGATATAACAGACGATGAACAGTGGGTTCAATCCTTTGAACATTTTATTACGGGAAATACCTATGTCGATCGTTGGTATTGTCGGTTAGTGAAAAAGGATTCAACGAAAGACTTAGTTCAATCGTCATCAGGATTAGCATTGCCAGAGGAAGTGGCATCAGATATATATTCGACGGTGATAAATACACAAGAAGCGGCTATGCTGAATCTTAATACATCAACAATGAAGATGATGCGTAAGATTTATGGCTTTGTGTCGGTCATGTATGTTCCTATTGTTATTCAGGAAAATAAACGCTATGAATGTCTGTTTGTTACATCCAGACCGGATCATGTATTGACGCAAAATGATCTTTCCTTCTTTGTTCTTCTGGGACAAGAATGGGCGAATAAAGTCGAAGGAATGAATCAGTCGAAAGAGCTGGAGGCTTTAAAAGAGAAGTTAAAACGCTTATCGGTTACAGATTTGTTGACGAAAGTGTATAATCGGCAAACCTTTGAAAAAGTGTTGCGCGAGGAAGAAGTGGAAGATACATCGGAATATGGTATTGTTTTTATTGATTTAGATAACTTTGGCTATTATAATGAATTCTACACGGATGAAATTGGCGATGAAATTTTAAAAAGTTTTTCTAAATTAATTCAGAGGGCTCTTCCTCAGTCGAGTATAATCGGACGTTATGGAGGGGATGAGTTTGTGGCATTTCTAAGAGCGGTGTCTTTACAGGAAATGACACAGTTTGCTGAACGATTGCGAGCAAAGTTGAATGATCATGCCTTTATGACGAATATTTTGAGCCATTCGAAATCCATGGAGATGATATCTCCGGAGGTTCCTCTTACATGTACCATTGGGATAGCCTATAGTGAATCCGGAGATTCGACAGACTTAGAAACCTTACTGACCCGAAGTCAAAAGTCAGTATTAGAGGCTAAATTGACAAAGAAGAACTGTATTGTGACAGACTAGAGGAGATAGACTTATATTATGAACGCATTTATTGTAGCATTTAACGCCATTGTACCTATTTTTTTGATGATACTACTAGGATATGGTGCAAAGCGAATCAAGATTGTATCAGAAACTTTTGTTAATCAAGCCATGAAGTTTGTCTTTCGTGTAAGTTTACCGACTATGATTTTCACAAAGGTTTCAGCGATTGATCTGAGTGAATCCATTCGGCCGTCGGATTTGTATCTGATGGCTTTTTGTGGCATCGGACTCATGGCGGCCTTCGGGTTAGCCACCTTTGTTGCACGACATGTAATAAAACGTCCCTATACACCGGAAGGCGATTATGTATGGGGAGCCTTTGTACAAGGTGCCTTTAGAAGTAATTATGTTATTATCGGTTATCCGATCTTGTTGAATTTATTCCAAGATGATGTGGTTGTTATGTTAGCCCTATTAACGGTTGTGGCAATCCCATGTTTTAATATTTTTTCCATTATTGCATTGACACCTCGAGGGGAAGCAGATGGTAAAGAGCAACTAGGGAAACTGCTTCGAACAATGGCAACGAATCCACTGATTATTGCTATTGTTTTAGGATTTATTTCAGCAGCTGTTGGTTTGAAATTTCCATTGATAATAGCGGATACATTAGATATGACGGCCTCTATGGCAACGCCTTTAGCTCTTGTATCAATCGGAGCGTTTTTTCACTTTGACCACTTTATGAGTACGCTTAAAACGACAGCCTTAGCGACAGTCATAAAACTTATTCTACTTCCTATTGTCTTTTCTTTTTTGGCATATTTATTAGGATTTTCAGGAATGGCGATTATTGTTATTACCGTTTTATTTGGCGGGCCGACGGCTATTAGTAGCTTTGCCATGAGCAATGAAATGGGCGGGGATACAGATTTAGCCGGAAATATCATCATTATGACATCCGGCTTATGTCTGTTTTCGTATATGATTATTATCAGTTTTTGGATGGACTTTCTAAATCTCGTCTAGTAATGACTTAAGACTTAGCTAGATTCCGTATAAAGACATAGGCATCATAAGGCTCTAATACACCGGTGTTAAGTGGATGAATATCTGGGGTCAGTGTGTTAGGGCTATTATGGATGAGACAATCAGCATCTTCAAAAAGAGCGCGAGTTGTTTCATCCAATGGCAAAGTAGCCGTTTCTGAACTGAAGTTGGTCAGAATGAGAAGTTCATGGTCTTCATCTGTCCGCGTATAGGTAAAGATGTGAGGGTCAGACTCGGCCAGCAAGGTAAAGGTTCCGTATACAATCGTAGGATAGGTTTTACGCAAAGCGACTAACTGTTTATAGTAATAGAAAATGGAGTCGTCTCGCGAAAGGGCATCCGATACGTTGATGGTTGTATAATTCGGATTCACCTTAAGCCACGGTTCATGGGTGCTAAAACCGGCATAGAGGTTATCATCCCATTGCATAGGGGTTCGTGCATTATCCCGACTGTTTTCATGAAGGGCATGTATCATAGCATCATGGGACATGCCTGCGGCTATGTTTTGACGATAATGACTGAGCGACTCGATATCTTGATAATCTGAAAGATCCGGAAAGGCAACATTGGTCATAGCCAGTTCTTCACCTTGATAGATGTAGGGAGTACCTTTTAATAAGTGTAAAACAGTGGCCAGCATTTTAGCTGATTTTTCTCGATAGATACCGGTATCGCCATATTTGCTTACAACGCGCGGAAGGTCATGATTGTTCCAAAAGAGAGAGTTCCAGCCGTCTTGTGCCAGCTCCGTTTGCCATTTATTAAAGACCGCTTTCAAGGCCAAAAGGTCAAAAGGTTTTGGTCCCCATTTTCCTAATCGCTCATCCCATGAGAGGGTAATATGGTCGAATTGGAAAATCATAGAGAGTTCTTCCCGCTTCGGGTCGGAATAGAGTTTGGCAATGGCAGGGTTAGCACTCCATGTCTCACCTACTGTAAGTAAATCCTTGGAGCCGAAGGTTTTGCGATTCATGAGACGGAGAAGGGGATGCAAGGTCGGTCCGTTATCCGTAATTCCTTCATCAATGTCCTTACCGATGAGATCGATAACATCCATACGAAAGCCACCGATACCTTTGTCTATCCAAAAATTCATCATATCAAAGACGGCATCTTGAACCGCTTCATTTTTCCAATTCAAGTCCGGTTGTTTCTTGGAGAAGAGAT
Source organism: Vallitaleaceae bacterium (assembly GCA_965140555.1). GTDB lineage: Bacteria > Bacillota > Clostridia > Lachnospirales > Vallitaleaceae > UBA1351. The sequence continues at coordinate 2,191,926 of OZ223259.1, forward strand.
GGAAGTAGTAGCTATCAGTTTTGGGATCATAGTCCCAAGCGGAACCACCGAAGACAGAGGTGGTGGTACTTGGAGGCGTTCCGTCAGGATTGCCTTCTCGCCATATGTAATAGTCCCTGTAAGGGTTTTCCTTGGACTGTTTGGATTCGATAAACCAAGCATGCTCATCCGATGTATGGTTAACGACTAAGTCCATAATAATCCGAATATGACGCTTTGATGCTTCATCAATAAGGTGTTCCATATCTTCCATAGTACCAAATTCAGGAGCAATGGCATAGTAATCACTAATATCATAGCCGTTGTCATCCATAGGTGAGGCATAGACAGGCGAAAGCCATATGACATCAATCCCCAGTGTTTCCAGATAATCTAATTTTTGAATAATTCCCGGTATGTCACCGATACCATCTCCGTTACTATCATTAAAACTACGAGGATATATTTGATAAACAACCGATTCATGCCACCATTTTTTTTCCATTTTTGGCCTCCTTAAATGCTATAGTACTTATATTATAAGGCATATTCGAATTAAGTGAAACTATTTCCTTGACTTTGACGTTACGTCATCGAGTACTCTATAGGTGGAGGTGTTGCAAGATGGTTTATTCTATTAGTGAAATGGCTGAAATTGCCGGAGTTAGTACACGTACATTACGTTATTATGATACGGTGGATTTACTCAAACCGTCATCAGTGAATGACGCCGGTTACCGGTTTTATGATGAAGCATGTGTGAAGCAGTTACAGTTGATTCTGTTCTACAAAGTAATGGGCTTTCCGCTTAACCGGATTAGAGAGTTGATGGATTCGGGAAGTAGTCGACTGGCATTACTTAAGGGACAGTGTCAAGAGCTTCTAGCGAAGCAGCAACGGCTGGAAGGATTGATACAGCTTGTCGGAAGAACAATTGAGGCGGAAAAAGGAGGAAAAAATATGTCTGATGAAGCGAAGTTTGAAGGATTGAAAGAATCAATGATTCAACATAATGAAGAGAAGTATGGGAAAGAGATTCGTGAAAAATATGGAGATGATGCTGTTGATTTTTCTTATAAGGCAGTGCGTAATATGAGTGAAGAAGACCATGCAGCCATGAACCGGCTGGCGGAAGATATTATAGAAAAGTTAATAGAGGCTAAGGCGATGGAAGACCACACAGGTCCCTTGGCAAAACAGGTCTATGAAATGCATAAAGAATGGATTTCATTCTATTGGCAAGCCTATAATCCGAAACACCATAAAGGATTGGCAGATATGTATGTAGCCGATGATCGGTTTCGAGATTACTATGATCAGCATGGGGAAGGCCTTGCTACATGGTTGCGAGATATTATTCATCACTTTGCGTAGCAACCAGGTTATAATACCATGGTATATTCCTGTTTGAAGGTGTATAGTTTTGAAGAATCAAATGCTATTCATAAAAAATATAAAAAGCCTGTCTCAGAGTTTCTTTTGAGACAGGCAGTTTTTATATATAATAGTAAAGTCTACTTCAAGTTCTCAGGATTCAAGCAGTCCAATTCAGGAAGAACGAAACGACCGTTTTCACGAATTAAGACATCATCAAAGTATATTTTACCGCCGCCGTATTCTTCTGTTTGGATACATACAAGGTCCCAATGAATGGCAGAACGGTTCGTATTATCAGCTTCGTCATAAGCGTTACCCGGTGTAAAGTGGAAACTACCCATAATCTTCTCATCGAAGAGAGTATCTTTCATCGGATGGATGATATAAGGGTTTACGCCGATAGCAAATTCACCGACATAGCGTGCGCCGTCATCGGTATCAAAGACTTTATTGATACGTGTTGTATCATTGGCTGTAGCATCAATAATTTTACCGTCTTTGAAAGTGAGCTTAATATTCTCATAGGTATACCCTTGATAAACAGCAGGTGTGTTGTATTGCAACGTACCATTGATGGAGTTGCGAACAGGTGCAGTGAAGACTTCGCCGTCAGGAATGTTCAATTGACCGGAACACTTGATAGCCGGAAGATCTTTGATGGAGAAGGTAAGGTTTGTGCCCGGTCCTTCGATGTGGACTTTGTCTGTCTTCTCCATAAGTGTTTTTAAGGAATCCATAGCTTTATCCATCTTGGCGTAATCCAAGGTACACACATTAAAGTAGAAATCTTCAAAACCTGTTGTTGATGTGTTGGATAATTGAGCCATAGAAGCAGTTGGGTAACGAAGAACAACCCATCGCGTACCATTTACACGCAATTCACTGTGGATATATTTTTGCCAAATACGTTGATACTTGCTCATTTGTTCAGCAGGAATGTCAGCAAACTCACTCACGTTTTCACTGCCACGAACACCAATATAGCAATCCATAGCTTTCATTCGTTCAGCTTCCCATGTGTTTAATGTTTCATAATATTCATCCGGTGCTTGCATGATAAGCTCCCGTTGAATACGAAGATCTGTTGATTGGATGAAAGGAAGACCTTTAGCAGCATAGACTTCGCGAACGAGTGCCAATGCCAAGTCTTTTGTATCCTTATCCATATGTTCAATCAAAACCTTTTCTCCCGGTTGAACCTTAAGAGAGTAGTTGACTAGATTTTTGGCTAATAATTCAATACGTGGATCCATAGTATTCACCTTCCTATATCTTCATAATAATCTGACTAAATGACTTGAATGTTTTAACGTCATCTAATATAATAAGGTCATTATAGCACAAATCCCATTATTCTGGCAATTCGTCCTCGTGATGCACCGATAAAAAAGAGTCATAAATAAGCTTACGGATAAGCAGACCTATGACAGGTAGGCAGGGACATGAGAAAGCTTTATTGTACGATAGAAAAATGATATAATGGGATAGGTCTGTCATCTGTGCACATGGGAGCATGGAGGCGGTGAAAAACGAACGGAAAGAAGGTATATCATGGATACAGTTTTAGTAAGGGACCTCTATAGGAACCTGGATCAATATGTAGATAAAGAAATTACTGTTGCGGGATGGATTCGCAGCGTTCGTGCGTCCAGTCATTTTGGCTTTATGGTCATCAATGACGGAACACATTTTAACACACTTCAAATCGTTATGAATGAGGAGTTAGAAGGATTCAAGGAATTAAGTAAACTCAATGTCGGGTCTGCCGTTATTGCAAAGGGTAAATTGGTAAGAACACCGGATGCGAAGCAGGATTTTGAATTACAAGCGATACAGATTGATGTTGAAGGAGAATCCCAATCGGATTATCCGTTACAAAAAAAACGACACGGTTTTGAGTTTTTGCGTACGATTGAACATCTTCGTCCACGTACCAATACCTTTGCAGCTGTCTTTAGAATCCGTTCTTTAACAGCCTTTGCTATTCACCAATTTTTTAATGAAAAAGGTTTTGTCTATGTTCATACTCCGATTATCACAGGAAGTGACTGTGAAGGTGCGGGTGAAATGTTTAGAGTATCCACAACAGACCCCCTTGCTGTTCCAAAAACAGAAGACGGTGGAGTGGATTATACACAGGATTTCTTCGGACGTGAAGCCAACCTGACGGTAAGTGGCCAATTGAATGTTGAAACCTATGCCATGGCTTTTAGAAATGTGTATACATTCGGACCGACCTTTAGAGCGGAAAATTCCAATACACCACGTCATGCGGCTGAGTTCTGGATGATTGAACCGGAGATGGCCTTTGCTGATTTGATTGATGATATGGATGTTGCAGAAGAGATGATTAAGTATATTATCAACTATGTTCGCGAGCATGCACCGGAAGAGATGGCCTTTTTCAATCAATTTATTGATAAAGGGATTTCGGAACGTTTGGACAATGTTGTCAGCAGTAGTTTTGAACGTATTACTTATACAGATGCTGTTGAACTTTTGAAGAAGAATAATGATAAATTTGAATACCCTGTTGAATGGGGAAGTGATCTTCAAACAGAACATGAACGCTATTTGACAGAGGTCATCTATAAGAAACCTGTGTTTGTCACAGATTATCCGAAGGATATCAAAGCCTTCTATATGAAGATGAATCCGGACGGTAAGACCGTTGCAGCCATGGACTTGTTGGTACCGGGTGTGGGTGAAATTATCGGTGGTAGTCAACGGGAGGATGACCTAGAGAAAATGCAAGCGCGTATGGCAGAAATGGGTCTGAATGAAGAGGATTACTGGTGGTACTTAGATCTTCGCAAATACGGAGGAACCCGTCATGCAGGATTTGGCCTTGGTTTTGAGCGTATGATTATGTACATGACAGGTATGACCAATATACGTGACGTCATCTCCTTCCCAAGAACAGTGAATAACTGCCATATCTAAGGTGGGCTAAGACATCTGCATCATTTTACGATAGGCAATGGGCGTCATTTTAGTGATGGATTTGAAGACTTTTCCGAAGTTACTGACGTTGTTAAAGCCGGTAAGGGATGCGATTTCGATAACCTTTAATGAAGTGGTACGAAGGAGTCGTTGGGCTTCAATCACACGTATACTATGAATATATTCAACTAATGAAAAGCCGGTCTCTCGTTTGAAGAGCCGGCTTAAATAGTATCGACTCATATAGAACTCACCGGCTAGGTGATCGAGGGTAAGGTTTTTGTCATAATGTTGGTGAAGGTAATCGATAATCTCTTGGATTTTATTGTCTTCGTGTGCGTCTGTATCATTCAGATGATGTTGTTGATAACGGGCCGTATAGACAAGTAATTCTTTGAGGTAGGCATTTAAGGCACTTTCAAAGCCGATTTCTTGATAGGTGATTTCATGAATCATGAAGCGAATCAGCTCTTCAATTCGTGTCCTTGCAGATAAAGAGAAGCGAGTCAGCGGGTTGGAGAAGGTAGAGTCTAAAAGAGCCCGGTCAGCTTCTGAATTCAAAAAGTTGGGGTGAAAATTCATCAATACCCTAGAATGTTCATTGCCTGTATCAATGGTCTTATGCAGGATATGAGGTCTGATAAGAGCTAGATCACCGGGATTTAGGGTGTAGGTTCTATTATTGATAAAATATTGGCGCGACCCTTTGTTCATATAATAGAGTTCATAACTTTCATGAAAATGATGAATAGGCATGGTGAAGTGTTTGGCAGAGCGAATCTCCATATGAAAATATTGACCTGTATAGCTAACTGTTTCTTGAATCATTCGTCTTCTCCTTATAGGTTGTCACCATTTAGGGTAACCGTTAAAGCACTCCTTGTCCGTTGCATGAATAGAGTAACCTTAGTATAAAAGATTCACAAAGGGCTTTCAACTCTAAAAGCAATAAAATTTGTTGGTCTAGATGTCAATAAATGATGGGTTATCCAATTATATAGCAAAATACCATAAGATTTTGCATAGAGTCTGTGCTATGATGGGAAATAATATAGGAGTCATGAAACAGGAAAGGAGATATTTGTTAATGGAACGTTATGTCGGATTTGAAAGACCGGAATCATATGCAACAATTCAGGAAGCAGTAGATGCTGCGATGAGTGGTGATATTATTCATATTCATGCCGGATGTTATGAAGAAAAAGTATACATTAAAACAGATGGAATTACATTAAAAGGAGAGGATACAAAGACAACGTTGCTGACATATAGTGACTATGCCCGTAAGGAGCATCCGGACGGCCGTGAATACGGAACGTTTAGAACGGCAACCCTCTATGTATTGGCCAACGGTGTTCGTGTAGAGCATATGACGGTGAAAAATGAAGCCGGAGACGGAAGGAAAGTGGGACAGGCTTTAGCACTTTATGCTGATGGGGATGAACTTCAATTTATAGAGTGTGCTTTTGATGCCTATCAAGATACGATTTTTGCAGGGCCCTTACCGATGGCACCAAAAACACCGGGTTCTTTTGTGGGACCCAAGGAAAATGCACCGTATAAAACGAGCCATCAATGGTACCATCGGTGTAGCATTATCGGTGATGTGGATTTTATCTTTGGTTCTGCTTTAGCTCTTTTTACGGAATGTGAGATTGTATCCCGAAATAGGCAGGAGGTTCTTAACGGCTATGTAACTGCGCCTTCAACATGGGAACATGAGCCATATGGATTTATCTTTGTCTCCAGTCGATTTGTTCCGGAAGATGATGCAATGAAAGAAACGGTTTTTATCGGACGTCCTTGGAGAGCGTATGGAAAGGTTATGTTAGTTGACTGTTATGTCGATAACCATATTAGGGTAGAACAAGCCGATCCTTGGGGGGATGAGGCGAATAAAAAAACGGCCCGATTTATGGAGTTTAATTGTACTTATAAGGAAACTTTTGATGTTGTTGCGCGTGGTGAAGAGACTCCTTTTGTTACGATCCAAGCAACAAGACCTTCATGGGAGTTTTTGGATCCTTGGCATACAAAAGTAGCAACATGCATAAAAGGTTTTTCGGATTAATTAAAAAGTTAGGATATACGACAAGCTTTTTTATGATAGAATAAGTGCATAGGAATAAAAAGCATATAAAATGCGAACGTAAAAATCGCAGGAGGTTATATGACTGAAACCGGAAAGAAAAAACGGATATATGCACTCATTATTGTAATCAGTATAGGAATTGCCCTTATTGGAGGCTTTATTATTTATACACAATTAAGCCTTTTTGATGTACGCCCATTACCAACGCATACACTGAACCATTATATGATGCGAGATGGGTTGAAGCGAATGGAGCAGATTCAAGACGATAAGTTTGGTTTGAGCATTCCATATAGTGAAATTAATAATGAACTTGAAGCACAATTTATGGATAGAATGACAGAAAAACATCGTGTGGTTAATTCGATTGAAGTTAATATTCAGCGTCAAGTTGCTTATGCCAATGTGATGATACACCAGATGTATATTCCGGTCGTCTATGTATTGAACGAGGAGTTTACGGAGGGCGGATTAATCGTTACCTTTACACCTGAAGGGTATGGGCGCAAGGATTTAAGACTGTTGAATGTTTTGGATCGCATTGTTTTGGCAGGTGATTTGGATGAGCCTTTAGATGTTCCTGTTGATATTTTACAAGACTCAGATATGTCCTATATTATAATGGATGATATACATATGGACGATGACGGTGTGGGTCTGGTTTTTGAGGTACAAATTCCTCATTTTATGGATATAATGCAATCCATCAGTTCTACAGCGGACTACCTCCTCAAAGAGCGTTATCGAACAGGTACGGAAAAAGAACAACAAGCCTTAAATTGGTTGGAACGCTATGCACAAGCAACTGACAGTGTGAAAGGTGCTATGGTCAAAGACTATCTCAATGGAGGTGTAGCAATTGCACATCTACTGGTATTAGCTGATAAATCGGCCTTAGAAGATGTTTATGAAACAGTTCCGACACTGGATGAGGTAGTTCCTCAGAGTACTATTTTAGAACAACAGGATATTTTAGAAAATCAAGCCATTATTGATTATGGACAACAGCTTGTATCGGCCTTAGAACAATATTCTAAGGAAAATGCCATATTGATATATCAAGGACATCCCTTTGAACTGAAGGCACTTGCAACAATTAGCATAGATGATGTTGCTATATATGCAGGGCTCAACATACGTCAAAACATATTGGATAAAATGCAATTTGCCTTTATTGAGGACACCCTTTATGTGATTGCCAAACTGGAAGGCAATCGTTATCTTGGTATTACATCAAGAGAATCTATAGCCTTTGATGAAGAGACATACAAGAAGACATATTATCGACCGTTACCGGAAATCGGTCAATATACAACCGATCCCGTGGTTTATGATAAACTATATGATGCGATGTACAGTTATTATGGAGAAGATGTGTTTATTCGTTATCTCAAAAACGGAAGTGAAGATGCCTTTGGAATTATATCCCTGTCCAGTGATTATCAAAATTATCGAACAGTGGTATTGAGTCGTGTAGATGGCGAATTTGAAGTTATAGGAGATAGTTATCCCAGCATCGTTGCATTAAATGCAGCGCATTCAAATTTCAATCTTAATTTGACGACGCATATGTTTGAAACGAGCCATATTTTGTTGTTAAATTACCAGACAAAAGAGAATGTAAAGCGTGCACTGGTAGAGCAAGGAATATTAGAAGAAGGCGAAGATTTGGCCTTTTTCTCCTATGACGGTGTACGTTATATCTCTATTATGCTAAATAATGGAGATAAATATATATATACGATCTATCGGTCATCTTTCTTGGAGAATTTGTATCCTCTTGAAGAGGCTCTTACCTTGTTTGATGATATAGATCCTCTTATATTACTACAAGAAAGACCGGAATAAAATAATGGCTACGATAGTATTGCACCTTCAGCCAAACAATAAGAAAGTAGGTAAACCATGTATACAAATAAGTTAGACTATATAAAGCAACAATTGGAACGATGTATAACAATTCCAAGTCCGAGTGGCTATTGCAAAGAAGTTATCGGCTATTTGAAAGAGGAAGTAGAGCGTCTTGGTTTTAATGCGGAGACGACAATGAAAGGAAATTTATTGATTACCGTTGACGGACAAGACGGTAAGTCCAATGAACGTATGTTAACAGCCCATGTCGATACATTAGGTGCTATGGTTCGTAGTATTAACAGTGACGGAAGTCTCCGATTTACCAGTGTAGGAGGCTATACCATGTATTCGGTAGAAGGCGAATATTGTACGGTACATACTCGTGATGGTAAAAAGATAACAGGGACGATATTATCCAATCATCCATCGGTTCATGTCTTTGATGATGCGAGAAACTATGAGCGTAGTGAAGGTAATATGAGTGTGCGTATCGACGAGGCGGTCACATCAGTAGAAGATGTGAAAGCATTAGGTATTCAAGTAGGTGATTTTATTAGTTTTGATCCCCGCTATGTGGAGACAGCAAGTGGCTATATCAAGACAAGGCATCTAGATGATAAAGCATCTGTCGCGATTATTATGGGCGTCTTACAGTATCTTTCAGAGAATCAGATTCAACCGGATAAAGGCTTTATGGTCATGTTCTCCACTTATGAAGAAGTAGGTCATGGATCGTCCTATATTCCTGAATCTGTACGGGAATTGTTAGCTGTCGATATGGGAGCTATCGGAGATGATTTGTCGTGTACGGAAAAAGATCTTTCCATTTGTGTGAAAGACAGTTCAGGGCCTTATGACTATGATATGGTTGGTCGCCTTATTGACTGGGCTAAAGAGTTAGAGGTATCCTATGTGCTGGATGTCTATCCACGCTATAATTCAGATGCCACAGCGGCGCTTCAGGCAGGCAATAATGTACGTTCTGCACTTATCGGACCGGGGACTCATGGTTCCCATGGCATGGAGAGAACCCATGTACAAGCCCTTGAATCGACACTTAATGTATTGATTGCTTATATTATAAAAGGTTAAACAAAAGGAGTTGGCACGTAGGTGTCAACTCCTTTTGTTTATGTTCTAGGCTATTCTAAAAATTGTTCAATGGTAAAAATGCTTTTATCACCACGATAGCGAGCCATCGTATACTCAATAGGTGAATCGAATTTATTGTAGCCTGTGTAATGGAAAAGCTGAATAGCCGTTGTTTTGGTTATATCAAGTAGCTCGCAGTCTTCTTTCGTAGGTACGACAGCTTCGATATTACGTACGACTTTATAAATCTTTGTATTGATATTCTTCGATAAAATTTGATAGAGTGATGATTTATTCATATCATAATCCAAGACGCTTTTGCACAGGTTATAAGGCAGATACGTTTGTGTTACGACAATAGGTTCATTATCGGCAAATCGCAAGCGTTTGAGAAAAATAACATCTGTATTTACAGGAATGTTTAGGGCAACAGCAACCTCAACAGGCGCTTCGATGACCTCAAAGGCAATGACCTTAGAACTTGGTATATAGCCTTTACGTTCCATTTCAGACTTGAAACTCTCGATTTTTTTGATAAAATCCTGATTGATTTTATCCTGTGCAACAAAAGTCCCCCGACCCTTTACACGATAAAATTTACTTTCATTGACAAGTTCAGTAAGTGCTTGTCTCACAGTTGTACGACTGATACCGAAAATATCACAGAGCTCAAATTCAGTCGGGATCATATCCCCGGGTTGCAATTTGCCTTCTTTCATCATATCCAATAAGATATTTTTAAACTGAAAGTAAAGCGGAATAGGCGTTGATTTATCCACCGCATATTCACGAAACATGTCATTTGCTAACAATTCGGATTCCCCATTTCTAATTCCATATTCTGTGCAACATACGTTCTATTTGTTATATTTACACTACATATTATTTTACACGGATTTAGGAAAAATACAAGTAAAAAAGCGCCAAAAAGGCGATTTGGTAGAAATGCCGATGAAACGATGAGAGATTTATGAAGAGTCCTTACCACTCTCTACTAGATTTTTCTTTCTATCTATTGTAAAATAGAAGAAGACTGACTTGAGAAGGAGTGAAGACCCGTGAAAAAACGAATCGGAATATTAACAAGTGGAGGCGACTGCCCGGGACTCAATGCAACAATCCGTGGTGTTGCTAAAGCTGCCTATGGTATGATGGACTGTGAAATTGTAGGTGTTAAAGATGGATTTAAAGGACTTATAGAAGATGATTTGATAGAAATGAACCCTATTGATTTTTCCGGCATTCTAACACGTGGCGGAACCATTCTCGGAACAGCAAGAACGCCTTTCAAGAAGATGCGTAAGATTGAAGATGATGGCGTAGATAAAGTGAAAAGTATGGTTGAAACCTATCACAAGCATAAATTAGATTGCCTTGTATGTCTTGGCGGTAACGGTACACATAAGAATGCAAATCTTCTTCGTGAAGAGGGCCTCAATATTATCGGTCTTCCGAAGACGATTGATAATGATATATGGGGAACGGATGTGACCTTTGGTTTTCATAGCGCTGTGGATATAGCGACAGAAGTTATTGATCGCATTCATACAACGGCAGATTCCCATGACCGTGTTATGCTCGTGGAGTTAATGGGTCATAAAGCCGGATGGTTAACCTTGTATGCCGGAGTAGCCGGTGGTGCAGATGTTATTTTGATTCCGGAGATTGCATATGATGAAGAATTGATTATTGATGCACTGAGAAAACGACATGCCGGTGGTAAGAATTTCTCGATCCTAGCCATTGCAGAAGGTGCTAAAAGTGTTTCTGAATCAAAAATGAGTAAGAAAGAATTTAAGAAGCATATCAAGGATATGAAGCATCCATCCTCTTCGTATCGCTTGGCAGAAATTATTCAAAAAGAAACCGGAATGGAGACCCGGGTAACGATTCCCGGTCACCAGCAACGTGGGGGTTCACCATCACCCTACGATCGAGTGCTAGCCTCAAAGTTAGGTGCTTATGCAGCGAAACTCATATACGATGAGAACTATGGAATGACGGTGTCCATTGATTGTGATGATATCAAGGCAAGACCTTTGGAAGAAGTAGCCGGTTTGCTCAAACTCGTTCCTACAGATCATAACATGATTACAACGGGTAAACTTATCGGTATTAATTTTGGTGACGAATAAGTAATACTCTTTATAGCGAAGGAAAGGTACTTAAGTACCTTTCCTTTTTGTGAATAAAAGGGTAAAGAAAGGGGCAGACCATGCGTTTTATACATATAGCAGATGTTCATTTGGGTATGGGGTTTGAATCGGCAAGTTTCGGACCTCGATTCGGTAAGGAGAAAAGAGAAGGTGTTTGGAACAATCTGAAAGGCATTGTTAAGATTTGTCAGTCAGAGTCTATTGACTTATTGCTCATAGCCGGAGACTTTATGGAAGCTGATTTCATGAAAGCCGGATGGGCTATGGATTTGGCCTATCTTTTTAAAAGTATTCCGACAACACAGATCGTCATCACTCATGGCAATCATGATCCTCTGTCCCGATTAGATACCTTCTATAAACCTCTAAGCAGTCTGCCTCATGTGACCATATGTCAAGATGAGTATGAAACCATTTATATTGAATCCCTTCAGACGTCCATATATACCCATGGTTGGATAGAGAGGAAAGCGATAACAATGGAATGGCATAAATTGATGGAGCAAATAGAAGGCGATACCCATCATCCGAAATATAAGATTGCGATGCTTCATGGAGATATGTATAATGAAGGGCCTTATTTATATCTGGATGTAGAGTATATGAAAGGTCTATCGGTGGACTATATTGCCCTTGGTCATATACATAAACCGGATATAGTTGCGAATAAAATTGCCTATCCGGGAAGTTTGGAGCCTTTGGATTTTTCAGAACAGGGAACTCATGGCTATATACTCGGACATTTTGACAAGAACCACTTGAGCCTTTCGCATCAATCGCATATGGAATGGCCCTTTTATGAATGTCAGGTGGATTTAACAGATACGGAATCGGTGTTAGAAGTAATCGAAAAGGTAACGATATGTCTGCGAGGAGCACTAGCCGATAATCCAATTCCCATGAGTCGTTATATGGTACGGTGTCATTTAAAAGGCTTCCGTTCACCGTATATGAGTTATGATTGGATGGGAGCGAAGCAAGCATGCATTGAAAAGCTAGAAGATGTTGTTGCCTATATGGAAATTGTAGATGAGACACAGTTGGATGTGGATATGGAGCAGTTAGAGAGAGAGCACAGAGATGACCTGATCGGTCTTTTTATTGAACAAGTGAAACATGGAGAAGAAGATGTAAAACTTAGGGAGGATATACTGCGTACCGGAGTGAGCTTGTTGCTGAATCATGAAAGAGGAGGAAAATGATATGTATATAGAAGAAATTCATCTCATAGCCTTCGGACAATTTCAAGATTACCGATTAAACCTTCATAAAGATATGACAATTATTTATGGCGATAATGAAGCCGGGAAAAGTACAATCTGGCACTTTATATGCGGTATGTTTTACGGTTTTTATAGGCCCAATATAAAGACACGGCGCTATCTTCCGGAACATGAACGCTTTCGTCCCTGGATTGGCAATAGCTATAAAGGAAGTCTCTTGCTCTATGATGACTCTATGAAACGGCATGTACGGATTTATCGTGATTTTATGCCCGGACAAGAGTCGGTAGAAGTATTGGATGAACAGACGGGGGAGACTATCACAGCATTATATGATACGCATCCGATTTATCGTTGCCCTGATGTGGCCAAAAAGCACCTAGGTATGAGTTACGGAAGTTTTATGAATACATATGGAATTATGCAATTGGGTCAGGCAACGGATACAGTTCTTATGGAAGAGGTCAAACAACTTCTGATAGCCGGTATGACAGGGCACAAGGAGGCTGTTTCGTTACAAGGTGTCAAGGAAGAGATACAGGATAAATTACAGGCCATCGGAACAAAGCGCCGAAGTCAAAGTCCTTTGGGTAAGGCATGGGGAAAATTAGAGGAAATCAATAGTAAGTTGGATACATCCATTGGCAAGCAGAATCATATTAGGGAGCAGATGCGGGAATTAGAAGGAGTTTTGGCAGAAGGGACGCCTATGAGTGGGTTGACGTCAGAAGATCTCTATGAAGGTGTTAGTATATTTCAGGAATACCAACATGTTCAAGAAGAGATTCAAAAGCTGACAACACGGTTAGAAGAAGAGGTATCAGAGTATCAATCCATTGAAGGAGAAGAACAGAAATCTATGGCACCTCTTGTGGATGAATTGGAAAAAACGTTGGCAAAGATGCAACAGAATTTTGCAGTAACGGACAAAGAAGATGAGGCATTGGAATCAGCTATGTCCAAAGGTGAGCACCGCATGGTCATGTTTGTATCAATCAGTGGATTGGCTGTGATTTCGGCCATTATCGGATGGGCATTACATCGTCCCCTCATTCTAGGTATCATGGGAGGAATTGCCCTAGGCGGAGTGGTAGGAGCGGTATTTAGTTATAGGAAAAAAGAAAAAATGCGGAATGAACTTAATCGCCTGCGCCTTAAAACTATCGAGGTTAAGTCTAAGGCCAAATACATGGAAGAGGATATTAAACGTTTCAAGAAGAAGGATGAAGACGCTGCAATTGAGAAAGAGAATCGCCTGGCCTATCATTTGCGGATGAAAGGTATTATAGAACGCGATAACCAGGAGTTAGCATTACTTAAGCGGCAAGAACGGGAACTTTTGGCAGAATTGGAACCTTTTCAAAAAAATACAGTGATTGAAAGTGTTCAAGACATTCAACGCCTTGCCGCAAAACAGCGCCGTATAGAAGATATGCGTGGGGAATGGGAAATTTTGGCTCGTCAAGAAGTGCAGCTGTCGATAGAGGAACTTAAGGAGGAGCGTCTTAAAATGCTGGCTCAAATTGAGGCGCTAGAGTATGAAAAGGGAGTGTATGAAGGCATCGACGAGTATATGGATGAAGTAGCTAAAGCATTGCAGAAAAAGATAGCGCCATCACTTAATGAAGCCATCACGCAGACGGTGAGTCAGGTAACCGATGGGCGATACACACGTGTTTTTATGACACCGGATATGGAAATTTTATTGGATGGACCGACATTACCCATGCCAAAATCCGTAGAACAACTAAGTCGTGGGACATTGGATGCCATCTATATTAGTGTTCGGTTTGCATTAGCCAAGCATCTGTATGGAGAGCGACAACGTCCTTATATTATGGACGAGAGTTTTGTACACATGGATGACGAACGCTTTGAACGTATGATGCATCGAATCGATAAAGAAGACAGCCAACGGTTGCTGTTCACGTGTCATAGACGCGAGGGTGAGTGGTTGGAAAGACAAGAGGAGCAAAAGTATAAGAGACGAGGAGAAATTATTTTATGATAGGAAGATATCGCCATATTATACTCTTAGCTATGGCTGCAGTCATACCTTTTTGGATCAAAGGGATTGTTATGGATGTATTGTTATCGCCACCCTTCACAGTCCTTACCCGGCAGTAGTTTATGAAGGGTTTTCGGACCGATATGAGGGGTTTTACGTGTACAGTTATTATATAGCTCTTATATTTTTAGTCTATTTTCTGGTCACGAATCGTCGAATGATGCGACAAGTTTTGACAGGCCTTATGGTATCAAGCATAGGTGTTTTTACTATTGTCATATTAGAAGTCAACAATTTGGAAATCGGAATCTACAGGCCGTTACGCTCTCTTATTTTTATGGGGACAGATTCTGCTAATGATGTGTTTGTGGATCTTTTCTATACATTGTATCAAGGACGGATAAAACCGGGGTTCCAATTTGTTACAGGCCCTTTATTTAATCCGAACTATCTAGGTGTCTATGGAGGCGTATTGGTTGTGCTTGGTATAGGCCTTTTGTGGACGGAAAAAAGAAGGGGTAAGAGTCTTTTCTATGGGTGTCTGACAGGATTTGCTTATTGTATCTTGTTATTATCAGGGGCGAACGCAAGTTTTTATTTGATGCTTTTATGTGTTGCGGTTCAGATTATCTATGTCCTAATAAGGAAAAGTGAGTTGAAGGTCTTGTTTGTCGGTTACAAAGGAAAGTTATTGGGTCTTCTGCTTGGCGGAATCGGATTGTTTATCGGGATGAATATGTTATCAGAAGGAGCTGTTTACCGAGAGTTTGTAGACAAATATCTACCGTCTGAGAGTGGGGCGCAAGATATTTTGTCAGAAGTGAGAAGCGCAGAGATTCAGGATATACGATTTGAAGAAGCGTCGGTAACCTTTGATGACGGTTTACAAACCGTGTCCTTTGTTGTTAAAGATGATAGGATACAGCCGGACTTAAGGGAAGATGAGCGTGAACAACTAGAGGGATGGCAATTTGATACGGGAAAAGCGGATGAACCGTATGCGTTTAAGCATAATGGCAAAACCATTTATTTGGGAACGGATAGGAACGGGAAGTTAGGGGTTGTTACAAGTTATGGATTAGTTCAAGAATTATCAACACCAGTTCCGCTTATTATGGATGGACATGGGATAAGTAATCGAGGTTATATATGGTCAGTGGCGATTCATTTGATTTGTCAGCAACCCTTTATCGGGCATGGACCGGATACCTATCCAATTTATCAACCACAAGGTGACTTGTTGAACTTGTTGCGATTTAGGTCATCCACATCCAGTACCGCCATAAATCCTCATAATTTATATTTACAGTGGGCGTTTATAGCCGGGGTTGTTGGTCTCGCTTGCATGCTTATAAGTCTAATATGGATAGTGATTCAGGGATCTATACGTATGATTCAGGGAGATGTAGCGGGCCTCTATATCTTTGTGCCCCTTCTTTTCTTTCTGGCTACGTCGTTGGTTAATGATACCATTGTAGGAACGGGATTTATCCTTTATATGCTTATTGGAATGGTTTTTGCTTGGTTGTACAATGGATGTGAAGAGGAAGATATGCTATAATATTTAAGAAGCATTTGGTAAACGACATATAATGGAGGTTCATATGGTCATCTATTATTTTAGTGGGACCGGAAATTCTTATCATGTTACCAAAGCATTCCAGCAACATATGAGGGATCAGTACAACGAAGACATTGCGACGATTGCCGTGAATGCTCAATTTTTGAAGTACAAAGATCATCTGTTGTATATGCCTAGCGATCAGGTTATCGGATTTATTTTTCCGACCCATGACCGATCCTTGCCGATTCCGATGCAACAGTTGCTGGAACGATTGACGATTTCAAAGACATCGTATCTCTTCGCAGTGACAACTTATGTGCAAGACTCATCTTATGTGTTCCAACAGCTAAAAAAATGCCTGAAAGCTTCCAAGAAACAATTACAAGTAGAAGCTTCTATTGTTATGCCGGATAATAATCCGGGAAGAGAATCTTTTTTTATGCCATCTAAGGACAAATTGGATCAAATGGAAGAGCTGATGTATGAAAAGGTATCCATGCTAGCTTCGATTATTAATCAACGGAAGTATTATACCGATTCAGAGAGGCTTGGTAAGAAGTTGGAAAGGACACCGAATCGATGGTTGCGTAAACTGTCAGAAAAGAAGAAGGGCAATGGTCTTTTTTATGTGACTTCAATTTGTTCAAATTGCGGAAAGTGTATGACAGTCTGTCCGTCTGAAAAATTAAGCCTTTCGGCGATTGGTCCGGAATGGAAAAAGAATGTTGTCTGTTATCAATGTTATGCCTGCATTAATGCTTGTCCAAAGCAAGCTATTCAACTAAAGAATCGATTTTATCGACCGTCATACAGTACACAAAATGGTCGATATGAATATCCTTTTATAGGCGAGTGAGAGATGATTAAGCAGATAGGAAGACGTTAATAAAAATAGCAAGAGTTAAGATTGATGTACAAAGGGGAATAAAGGAAGAAATCAAAGTAGTATTCATGACTTAAGAAAATATAGGACTTATGTATCAAGCTATGACCCTCATATTATATTGACAGTTTTTGGAGAATATGAGAAAATCATAACGTTGTTGATTTGGGGGATATGCAATGAGGGAAAGTTTATTTAACTTGTCTTTATGCATTACAATCCCCCGATTCATTATATATTTAGATACAATAAGGAGATAAGAGTCATGAAGAAGATGTATAGTATGTTACTGGTGTTTGCCATGTTGGTGACGGGTTGTGCAGGGGCCGATAATCAGACGGTTGATGGGACTACAGAAACAGAAGAACCCGCAGACGCACTAGGAATTGAAGATATTCAAGAAGACACAGAGACACAAGACGTAGAAGGATCAACAGATGCAGAAGCGTTTGAAACAGAACAAAGCAACATCGAGGAGCAAGTTCTCCTTGAAAACGACTATGTAAAAATGACGGCAACTGAACTTGTCTATGATGAATCAGGAGAACCGGCATTGAAGTTGCTTATTGAAAACCTTTCTGATATTGACTTGACAATATCGGCAAAATATACAGCTATCAATAATGTAATGGTGGACCAATTGATGTCTGTTGATGTTGTCGCAGGAGAGGAAGTTAGTGATGAATTAGGCTTTCATTCGGAAGAATTGCAAAGCTATGGTATTGGCTCTATTGGAAACATAGAGGTTGTATTCAAAGGAACTGATATGGCGAGTTGGGATAATGTTTTTGAAACAGATGTTGTCACGATTCCTACAAACGTAAACGATACCTATGTGCAAGAATATCCTATGGATGGTGAGGTCATCGTTGATCAAGATGGAATTAAAATGGTAGGACTAGGTTTGGGTGAAGACTTAATGGGTCCCCTTTTGAATACTGCCATAGAGAATAGTATGGATAAAGCGGTTAAAGTTGAAGCGGTAGAGGTGTCAGTCAACGGATTTACAGTAGATACTGTTTTTTCAGCGGATATTTTGCCGGGGAAAGTAGCTTATCCTGAGATATCCTTTTTCTCAGGTGATTTAGCTAAAAATGATATTACTGAAATCAAGACGATTCAAATGAAAATTAAAGTGATGGATGTTGACTCGTTGGAAACAATAGTTGAAACAGACAGCATAGAGATGGTATTTGAATAAACCGTCGGATCTAAAAACCTCTCAAACCAAAAAAGCATTGAATCTGCTGTAAACCCAGCAAATTCAATGCTTTTCCTTATGTTATAATAACCGCAGGCAGTAGGACTTGAACCCACAACCCTCTGATCCGAAGTCAGATGCTCTATCCAATTGAGCCATGCCTGCATGTGCTTAGGTATTATACACCAGATTCTACCTAAGTGCAATGGTTTACGATAAAAAAGTGAAAAAGGTACATTAACGATATTTTTGAAGACGAATATCAGAACCAAAAAATTTTAGCTGAGTATAGTAGCCAAAAATACGGGAAACAATACGTTCTGAATATTTTTCGACCCATTCATTAGGATTCAAATTGGTTGAAACAACAGTGGAACGATTGTGCAAAAGTCGTGTATTCAAACAATTAAATAGTTCAGCACTTGTTAGACTGTTTATAAACTCCGTACCGAGGTCATCAATAATGAGTAAGTCAACGGTAAAAAGTGCTTCGATATCTTCATTGGTCACGATTTCCTCTTCCTTATGAAATCGATAATTTTCAAAAATACGGAACAGTTGGAAGGCAGAGAGATAGACAACGGTTTTACCGGAATCTAACAATGCCTTGGCAATGCTGTTGCATAAAAAGGTTTTGCCTAGTCCTGATCGGCCATAGAGAATGAGATTGTTAAAGGTATCATCAAATTCATTCACAAAGGTTTGACAAGCTTGATACACGGAATGCATATTTTCCATAGGAGACATACCGGTTTGAGGATTTGTCTCTGTAGAATAATAGTCGAATCGGAAGGTATCAAAATTTTCTAGAGATAAGACATCGGATAGATTACTTTGACTGTAAGAATAGTTGATAATGGCTTGCTTAAGGCAGTGGCATTTCTCATGACCGATATAGCCGGTATCTTCGCAATCCGTGCAGTCATATATAGGTTCTAGGTAATTTTTTGGATAACCATGAGCCGTTAAAAGCTGTTCTTTTTGTAGACGAAGTGCTTGGAGTCGGTCTTTCAGCTCTTGATCAAATTCTTCTTTACGATGCGGTTCTTTCATTGTAGCTTGAATCATTTCTATTCCGACACGTCCGACACGGTTATGAATATCACGTAGACGAGGGATGCGCTCGAAGGCCTCGTCTTGATGTTTCTTTTGTTCCTGTGTATTCTGTGCACGACGGTGGTCATAATCGCGCATAATTCGATTGAAGTCGCTGGTTGATAGACTCATGATGAATACCTCTTCCCATCAAATTCTTTCAGTCTCAGTTCAAGGGCGCGTTTTTCCAAAGCATCAAAATCATAAGTGCGTTGGTCATAATTGGTAAATTGATTGGGCTTCTTACTGCTACTTTTCGGAGTATTCGATTTCCCTGAAGCGGGTTTTTCTTTGGTCGAATTTTGATTAAATTGAGTATCCAAAGCGTCGACATCTTTCATAATATGAACACCGGCTTGGTGCCATGCATTGAGAATCGATTCGGTATAACGCATTTCGGCTTTGTTAATCTGCATGATTGTACGATGGCAAGCTTCTGCAATGACATCCATTTCCATGTTATAAGTAGCAAGCCATTTATCCATAAGCTTAATCTGTCCCGGTGTCGGGGAACGGTCTGTAATGCCATAGGCACGAAGAATGGTGAAATAGGATTTGTTATAGGTTTCTGTACGTGTTTTTGCCTTTTCAACAGTATTAATGCCGGATTCAGACCAGTCGATAGCTACTTTTTCGATATAACGCATATGACGATGATCATTTTCAACACAGTACTCGATAAGGAGTTCAATAACGTCAATGGGTAAACCTAGCCAATCATGAAAGCTGACAATCATTTGCATTTCTTGTGAACTCAATGTCTTGCCGAGATATTTTTGGACCATATATATTAATTGCTTCATTTCATCTTCTTCCACAAAACGGGAGAGTTCTTGAACGGTATATTCGGGTTTACTTCGGATAACACGAAGAGACGGCGCTGTTTCGGTC
The DNA here is from genome assembly GCA_965140555.1 of Vallitaleaceae bacterium. Lineage (GTDB taxonomy): Bacteria > Bacillota > Clostridia > Lachnospirales > Vallitaleaceae > UBA1351. The sequence goes on from OZ223259.1 coordinate 2,212,284, forward strand.
TCTTCATGGGGGGCCGAGTTTCTTGGCATTTCAGAAGAGGCACCTGCTGAAGAAGAGGTTGGCGTTTGTATCGTAGAATTAGGGTCGCCAAAAGAACCGTCTCGTTGACCCGTATGATAGGAGTATGCTTCATCTCCCAAGGTAGGGCGATAATCCGGTGCGGAAGGATCCATATGATTTAAATGAATCTCCTGTAGGGCATTATTCTCATAAACGAGAGTAAGTAATTTTTCGGATTGGAAGAAGTTCAGAGCGCGAAGAACATCCGATTCTGTCATAAGAAGGAGATCGGCAATCTGGCTCAGATCAAAATCCAATTGTCCGACAGACATATAACGGAGCAGGACCAAATACACTTTAATAAACTCACCATTAGTTTTGGCGAGACATTGATCAATAAAAAAATTGGGAACCAATGTATACGGGATGAAGTTGTGTGGTCTGAGTTGAACATGTCGATTGGACATAATATACCTACTTTTCTATATGTGTCGTGCACATTTGCAGTTGCAATTTATGTGTCTATTATACCACATCTAGTATTCAAGTTTAATAGGTGATTAGAGTTGGAACATGTTACAAAGCTAAAACAAGGAGTGGATATGTTATGAAAAAGAGAGTTTTCCACCGAAATGACACCTTTGCCTGTGGATAATGTGGATAATACATCAAAAAAAAGCCTTGACAGGGCCAAAAAGAGGTGGATGTTACATAATAAGCCGTAAAATGGGAAATGGTGAACGAAGATACAACATGTAGTGGTGAGAAACTTTTTTTGAATACAACATATTGCCCGTGAAAAAAAGAAAGCCAATTTTTTCACAACTTTTTTACAAAAAATAAGAAGAAAAAACGGAAATCCCAAGAATTTCCGTTAGAAAACAAAGTATTTTGTGAGAGGTTATGAAGGTGGATAACGGTGAATAACATATGCACAGATAAAAACGATTATCTTGTGGATGATGTGGATATCTCTGTGTCTAAAATCATAGGGCCCAAGTTTGTAACGGTTCCGGCCCCCATAGTTATCAACATATCTTTGGGTACACATTTTTCGCGAACATAATTGACGATTTTGGTGAAATCGTCAATATATACAATATTTGGGTTCAAATTTGATATAGTTTCCACAAGCATAGAACTGTGTATGTCTCCCGGATCTTTTTCACGGGCTGCATAGATATCCGTAACAATGATATGATCGGCTAAAGCAAGAACTTTCGTGAAGTCCTCCATCAAGGCTTTTGTACGTGTATAAGTGTGAGGTTGAAAAATAACCCAAAGGTCTCGAATATCCATTTGCCGTGCAGCTTCAATGCTTTTTTGGATTTCGGTAGGATGGTGTGCATAATCGTCAATAACGGTTACCCCATTAAAAGTGCCTTTGTACTCAAAACGTCGATCGGCGCCGCCAAATTGAAGTAAACCTTCTTGTATAGCATCATAATCCAAGCCTAATTCCTTCGAGGCAGCAATACAGGCAAGGGCGTTTTCCACATTGTGAAGTCCGGTTACATGCATCTGGATACGGCGTATAAAGGTTCCTTTGTGATATAAATCAAAGGAAGGAAAACCATGAGAATCGAAAACAACGTTTTTATACGTATAAATAGACGCGTCATGGGAACCTACCCGTATGACACGGCAGGTAACATCGGTGAGAAAAGAATCTAAACGCTCAATGCCGTCATTGATGATCAAAAGACCGTCTTCGGGAATGTTACCGACATATGTTTTGAAGGAGTCGTAGATGGCATCCAAGTCTTTGAAAAAATCCAAATGATCAGCTTCAATGTTTAGGATAATACCTATATTAGGATGAAAATGGTGATAGCTATTCGCATATTCACAGGCTTCAGTAATAAAATAGTCACTGTTACCGATTTTAAAGTTACCTCCGATACCCTTTAACATACCACCAACGGAGATTGTGGGATCAAGCCCGCCTTCCAACATGATATGTGAAAGCATGGAGGTGGTGGTCGTCTTGCCATGGGTTCCGGCAACACCGACGGATAAAGGATAAGTATCCATAATATGGCCGAGCAGAACAGCTCGTTCCATGGTAGGGATACCGAGTGCTTCAGCTGCCAACCGCTCCGGATTTGTCTTTGGAATGGCAGCGGTATAAACGACAAGATCAATATCCGATGTGATATGTGCGGCATCATGGCCGTAGTTTACAGTCATACCCAAGTCAGATAAATGATCGGTTAGTGATGTTTGGGATTGATCTGAACCGGAGATTGTCTTACCTTGTGTTTGTAATACAACGGCTAAGCCACTCATACTGATGCCGCCAATGCCGATAAAATAAACATGTTCGTAGGATTTAAATGCTTCTATATTCATTACATGCTCCAATCTATAAACGCTATTTGAAGAATAAAGATACGCATGGTATCGTGTTACTCTCATTTTATATGAATTAAAGTAGGGGTGCAACCGAACGTTTTTTGTATTTTTACTTATAATATTCGTAGAATTAGTGTATAATAGGAAGAAATTAGTTTATTGAGAGGTTGTTATGAAAAAAATATCGAAAGCGCAACGTTTAAGTTTGATAACAAAAATTCTTGTGGAACATCCATTTAAACTCTATACGCTCCAATATTTTTCCGAACGCTTCGACTGTGCTAAATCAACCTTAAGTGAAGACATTACAGTGATACAGGAAACAATACAAAGTATGGATGAAGGAACGATTATATCTGTATCCGGTGCATCCGGGGGTATCTATTACGCGCCATATCTGACGGAAACCCAGATAGAAGCCGTCAAGCAAGAGATTTGTGATCAGTTAAATGATTATAGCCGCGTGATTCCCGGTGGTTATGTATATATGAATGATTTGTTTTTTGATCCTAGAATGCTCAAAAAGATGGCTCGATGTATTGTGACCAAGTATAAAGAAGAACGGATTGACTATGTGGTGACCATAGAGACGAAGGGGATTCCCCTTGCAATGTCTATAGCCCATGAGCTGAATATTCCGGTAGCCGTAGTACGTAAGTCGGCCCGATTATCAGAAGGAACAACGATGCAGATGAATTATGTGACCGGTTCATCCAAATCAATACGAACCATGGCAATGCCTATCCGTTCAATTAAGCGTGAGTCAAACATTCTCTTGGTGGATGACTTTATGAAGGCGGGAGGTACGGCAAAAGGAATTGTAGATTTGATGAAAGAATTCGATGCTCATATAGTTGGTGTAGCCGTGGTATTGGCGACAAAGCACCCCAAGGACAAGCTTATTAAAGAATATTATACTTTAGTGGATTATGACGGGGTTGATGATGAGACGCATTCTATTCGAATTGCACCGAGTGTACGGGAATAGTTATTATTAGAAGGCACCACTTTAACAACATGTTGTTAAAGTGGTGTTTTTTTCGACAATTTGGATTCATATTTGAATAAAATATGATATGATGGTAGAGAGGCTTAAAATCACTCTGTTAGTTGGCAGTTACGGATGAAAACGAGAGGGATTAAGGAGGTATTATGCAAAGTAAAGAAATGATAGCTATGCTATTGGCCGGCGGTAGAGGGAGTCGGTTAGGTATTCTAACAGACCGAATAGCAAAACCGGCGGTTTCCTTTGGCGGTAAGTATAAAATTATTGATTTTGCATTAAGTAATTGTATTAACTCAGGGGTAGATACGGTAGGAGTACTTACACAATATCAACCTTTGCAATTGAATCGACACATCGGTATCGGAATACCATGGGATTTGGATAGAAATATAGGTGGCGTTACAGTACTATCCCCCTATGTTAGTAAAGAAACCGAGTCATGGTATTCAGGAACAGCAAATGCCATCTATCAAAACATTCCTTTTATTGACTATTACGATCCGGAATATGTTCTTATATTGTCCGGTGATCACATTTACAAAATGGACTACGAAATGATGCTCAATTATCATAAAAAACGCAAAGCCGATGTAAGTATCGGTGTATTTAAGGTACCACTTTCTGAAGCGCATCGTTTTGGTATTATGAATACAGATGATGAAGGCAACATTATTGAATTCCAAGAAAAGCCTGAAGAGCCTAAAAACGATTTGGCATCTATGGGGATTTATATTTTTGATTGGAAGATTTTGCGCAATGCGTTAAAGAAAGCAGAGAAAGACCATAATAACAGTGATTTCGGTAAACATATTATTCCTTTCTGTTTGGAGGAGAATCGAAAAATTATTGCCTATGAATTTGAAGGTTTTTGGAAAGATGTAGGAACACTAGAGGCTTATTGGGAGACAAATATGGAGCTTATCAGCTTGATTCCGGAGTTTAATCTTTATGAAGCCTATTGGAAAATATATACGAAAAATACCATTCAACCACCTCAATATGTGGCGGCAGGAGCCGTTGTGGATCGGTGTATATTGGGTGAAGGAACAGAAATATATGGTCGTGTGTACAACAGTGTCATTGGTTCCAATGTTGTTATCGGAGAAAATTGTGACATCATTGATTCCATTATTATGAGTGAAGCCGTTGTAAAACCGGGAACGCGAATTGTACGTGGAATTGTTTCAGAAGGTGCACATATTGGTGAAGGTGTTATTATCGGTGAAGGTGAAGATGCCATTAGTAAATTGGATCCTAAAGTATATACGAGTGGATTGACAGTTATCGGACAAAATGCAACTATTCCGGATGGTGTATGGATTGGGAAAAACTGTGCTGTCACAGGGGTGACAACGTTGGAAGATTATCCGGATAAGAAGTTAAGTAGTGGACTCTTTATACTCAATGATGAGGAGGTGGAAGAATGAGAGCACTTGGTATTATCTTAGCAGGCGGTAAAAATGAGCGACTCAAAGAATTAACGCATCATAGAGCATTGGCAGCGATGCCTATAGCCGGTAGTTATCGTGCCATCGATTTTGCATTGAGTAATATGACTAATTCAGGTGTGAGCAAGGTTGCTGTCGTGACACAGTATAATTCCAGAAGTTTGATAGAACACTTGAGTTCTTCCAAATGGTGGGACTTTGGTCGTAAACATGGTGGACTATATGTTTTCACGCCTTATATAACGAGGGATAACAGTTTATGGTATCGTGGGACAGCAGATGCTATTTACCAAAACTTACATTATCTAAAAGACAGTCATGAACCTTATGTTATTATTGCTCAAGGGGATGCGGTGTGTAAGATTGATTACAATGATGTTTTGGCCTATCATGTGAAGCAAAAGGCAGACATTACGATTGTCACCAAAGAAATGAATCCGGATGAGGATTTAAGGCGATTTGGACATGTGACAACAGATGAGGAAGGACGTATATTAGAATTTGAAGAGAAGCCGATTCAACCTGCCGGGAAGTTAGTCTCAACAGGAATCTACATTATGCGTCGTCGTTTGCTGATTGAGATGATTGAAGCCTGTGCTATGGAAGAACGATATGATTTTGTGAATGATATACTGATTCGCTATCGTAGGCAGAAGAGGATGGTGGCCTATATCCATGATAATTATTGGCGTTCCATTGCGGCATTGGATTCTTATTATCAAGTGAATATGGAATTTCTAAATTGTAAGTTGCGCCATCAATTTTTTAAAGAATCGCCTCATATTATGAGTAAAGTTGAGGATGAACCGCCGGCTAAGTTTAATCAGTCGACACGGATGTCCAACGCACTTTGTTCAAGTGGTTGTATTATTAACGGGACAGTAGAAAATTCTTTGCTATTCAGGAAAGTATTTGTAGGCAAAAATACCTTGATTCGCAACAGTATTATTCTAAATGGAACCTATATCGGGGATAATTGTGTGATTGAAAATTGTATCGTTGACAGTAAGAGCACCCTTCAAGACGGATCGGTCTATCGTTCGGAGACAGAAGAGCCTAGAATTATCATTAACAAAGAACAAATCTTCTTTTAATGTAGCATATTTTTAACCAAAAGTCGCACAATTAACAAGGTTTTGATAAAAAAGTTGAAAAGAATAAACAAGTGAGCTATAATATTAAGTATATTAAGGTTGGGACCGTATTTAAAGGAAGTGGGGGTTTTACCACTATCAGCATGTTACAGAAAGGGGTACTTATTTGTTATGGAAATTACAGATGTGAGAGTTCGTAAGGTAGCTAAGGAAGGTAAGATGAAAGCGGTTGTTTCAATCACCTTTGATAATGAATTTGTTGTTCATGATATCAAGGTTATTGAGGGAGAAAAAGGGTTGTTTATTGCGATGCCTAGTCGCAAAGCTCTGGATGGAGAGTTCAGAGACATTGCACATCCTATTAATTCCGAAACCCGAGAAAAACTCCAAAAAGCCATTTTGGAAAAGTATGAAACCATTTCTCTTGCCGAGCAAAATGAAGCTTATCAAGAGGATTCGGATGACTTAATGTAATCTAAAAACACTTCTGTACTCTTGCAGAAGTGTTTTTTTTGCTTGCTAAAGGAGGCGTTCTGTTGTAAAATGTGTGATGGAAAAGGAGAGTGTATACAATGTCCCGAATTAAAGCGATTATTTTAGCAGCCGGCCAAGGAACACGGATGAAGTCATCTATGCCCAAGGTCATTCACCGAATTTTGGACCGTACTATGTTAGACTACGTCATTGAATCTGCTATTGAAGCAGGTGCCCAAGAGGTATGTGTTGTTGTTGGTCATGGTATGGAAGAGGTTATGAAAACTGTCTCACATAAAGTTCTTTTTGTGGAGCAAAAAGAGCGTCTGGGTACCGGACATGCGGTTATGCAAGCAGAAGCATTTTTGGAAGAAGAGTCAGATGTATTTGTACTTTGTGGTGATACACCACTTATAACCGGAGCAAGTTTGTCGAAGCTGAGAGAATATCACGAAATTGGTGAGCACCAAGCAACGGTACTGACCACGTCAGTAGACAACCCTAGTGGCTATGGACGTATCATTCGAGATCTTGGAGGTCATTTTGTCCGTAGTGTTGAGCATAAAGATGCAACACCGGAAGAACGGGAATCCAAGGAAATTAATTCAGGCATGTATATGTATCACTCGAAAGCATTGGTAGAAGCCTTAGGAGCTTTGACCAATGACAATGTACAAGGTGAATATTATTTACCGGATACACTCATGCATATCAAGCAACAAAATGGTAAAGTCGAAGCAATGGAAATTTCAGATGCGGATGAAATTCTCGGTGTGAATACAAAGAGCCAATTGTATGAAGCAACAACGCTTTTAAAACGTCGTATTAACTATACCCATATGGAAAATGGTGTAACCTTTATGGATGCAGACAATGCGTATATCGGCAGTGATGTCGTCATAGCAGAAGATGTAACCATTATGCCGGGGACGATTATCGAAGGGAAGTCATCGATTGGTTCAGGATGTGTCATCGGTCCTAATGCTAAGATTGTAGATAGCCACATCGGTAGGAATACGATGATTGATCAATCGACTGTCCTTAACAGTACTATTGGAGACGATACAACTGTGGGTCCGTTTGCTTATGTCCGTCCTCATTGCCATATCGGCAGTCATATTAAAATCGGTGATTTTGTCGAAGTGAAAAATTCCACGATTAATGATTATACGAAGGTATCGCACTTAACGTATATCGGGGATGCAGATGTAGGTGAACATGTGAATTTTGGTTGTGGTACCGTTATTGTTAATTATGATGGTGTCAACAAACATCGTTCTAAGATTGGCAATCATGCTTTTATCGGATGTAATACGAATTTGGTGTCTCCTGTTGTTGTTGAGGAATACGGATTTACCGCAGCCGGTTCAACAATTACAAAAGATGTACCAAAAAATGCGTTGGCTGTTGCCAGAGCAAGACAAGAGAATAAGCTTGAATGGGTGAAGAAGAACCGTAAATAATGTTGTCATGCTGATATAAGAATATAGGAGGAAATTCAATGACCAGTACAATTCAAACGGTTGATGGTATTAAGATTTTTTCATGTAACTCAAACCGTTCGCTAGCAAAAAGGATCGCTGATTCACTGGGTGGTGAATTAGGAAAATGTGAAGCCGGACAATTTAGTGATGGAGAAAGTTATGTAAAAATCGGTGAAATCGTTCGTGGTGTTGATTGTTTTGTTATTCAATCCACGTCTGACCCGGTAAATGATAACCTCATGGAATTATTGATTGCTATCGATGCGTTGAAACGTGCATCTGCCGGACGTATTACGGCAGTAATCCCTTACTACGGATATGCCCGACAAGACCGAAAAGCAAGGGCTAGAGACCCAATTAGTGCCCGTTTAGTGGCTGATCTTATTCAAACAGCAGGTGCTGATCGTATCCTTACTATGGATTTACACTCTGCACAAATCCAAGGATTCTTTTCAATGCCGGTGGATCATATGTTGGGGAACCCATTACTTGTGGATTACTACAGTTCAAAAATTCAAGAAGTAGAAGGCGATTTTGTTGTTGTTTCTCCAGATGTCGGAAGTGTTAAGCGAAGCCGTTCTTTCGCAGAAGAAGTTGATGTACCGTTAGCAATTATTGATAAGCGTCGCCCTGAAGCTAATGTCAGTGAAGTGATGAGCGTTATCGGTGATGTTAAAGGAAAGAATGTCATCATGGTTGATGATATGATTGATACAGCAGGAACTATATGCAATGCAGCTCAAGCAATGGTTGATAAAGGGGCAAAACGTGTTTTTGCATGTTGTACACACCCCGTATTATCAGGACCTGCCATTGAACGTATCAAGAAATCAGCAATTGAAGAATTAGTTGTACTGGATACCATTGAATTAGCTTCATCCAAGCAAATAGATAAAATCAAACAGTTAAGTGTAGCGGATATTCTTGCTAATGCGATTCATGCAATCCATTACAATGAATCTGTAAGTAAACTGTTTAGTGAGTTACATTAAAAAAAAGGGCCTAGGCTCTTTTTTTTTATTCTATAAGAGCGCTTGGAATGCTTAATCCTTAGTAATATTGGATACAAAGCGCGATAAAGTTGCTTTTCTTGTCCATAATGAACCCAAAGTATAATTTGAAAATTACATTAATAACCAAAAAAATATAAAATATAATTTCAGCTTTTACCATTTCGTACGTTTATTACCTCATATTAAACGTTTATGACGAAAATGTGTCGAGGTATTATTTTTTGTGTATAATTATAAGAGTCTGCTAGGGGCAGACCAATGTGGGAGGATAATCTGCTACTATATCTAAGTAGTTATTAATCCTCGTTGCATGGCATATGAAATCAGATGAGAACTATACAGAATCATAGGACAGCTCAGTAGATGCATGAGGGAAGAATAAGAGAAGGGATACCATGGGCTATGGTTTTAGGAGAGTGTTTATTTGGCAAGTATCGTATTACACATATCATGAAAGAGAACGAGGATGTCTCCGTCTATAGGGGAGAACATCAGATTCTCAAAACGCAATGGATGATTAAACAACTACATCATATATCCGAGACAACAGACCGTGAGGTGGATATGTTGAGGAATTTACGACACAAAGGTATTCCGTTAATGGTCGATGCAGCAATGACCGGAGACGATGAAATGACTTTTGTGCGTGAATATATTGAAGGGGATACCCTGCATGAGCGAGTTCAGCGTGATGGATTCTTTAGTGAGGCAGATGCCATTAATTATGGACTGCAGATTTGTGGCGTTTTACGTTATCTTCACGAGAGTTTTGAACGCCCAATAATTCATCGCGACATAAAACCGGCAAATATTGTTTTGACCCAGAGCGGAACCTGCTACCTCATTGATTTTGGCATTGCCAGGCAGTATAAAACCGACCAAGGTAAAGACACGTCATATCTCGGAACGAAGGGGTTTGCCGCACCGGAACAGTTTGGACTAAGTCAATCAAGTGAAACGACAGATATTTTTGGACTTGGGGTTACCCTTTACTATTTGGTGACAGGCAGAGATTTGTCTGTGCCTCCGTGTCGCTATGAAAGTATACGTTCTATGCAAGGCAAGGTTCCCTTTTCCAAGGCTTTTGATGCAGTATTAGAGAAAGCGTGTCAGTTAGATCGACACAAGCGTTTTGAATCGGCGGAAGCTTTTGAGAAGGCATTGGCTCAGATTTTAGGAAGACAAGTTCAGGAGAATCCTGTGCAGCGATTGAATCGTACAGCTATTCCCTGTATCGTATTTACCGGATTAAAACGTGGCGCGGGAACGACACTAGCCATGATGCTATATGGATATGCAGCTAGAGCCCATGGATTGAAGGTGTTATTCGTTGATTTGTCAGAGAGTAAGGCATTAGCTAATCTGGAGTATACATCAAAAGGTGTTCGTCGGGACGGTATTGTATATTATGATAACATGCCCATTTTGACAGAGAGAGATGAAGGAAGAGTATGGAATGATTTATTAAGGGAACAAATGAATACCTACGATTATATAATCGTGGATATGGGTGTGAAGAGTGCTTTGAGGTTGAGCGGATTAACCTTTCAAACATGTTATATGGTAGCCGGTATGCGAGAATGGGAGATGGATATGTTTGAAGAAGATATGTTATCGCCCCAACTCAGAGAGCGCATGGACGAAAATGGAGAATCCGAGTTTGTTTACTTGGTGAATAGTGGCGAAGAGATTTACAATGAGTTGAAAGAGACGATGCCTATGTTAGAGTTTGAGCGCATACCCAAAATACCGGATTGTTTTGATGCAATGTCAGATAGAGACTGGGACCTTATAAGAAAATGGTTTCGCAAGAAGGAGGGGCAGACATGTCTTTTGGAAAAAGAGCCCGTACAGGGATTTTTCAAGGGAAGTTTATTGAAGAGCAAATTGTTCGACAAAATAAGATTTTAACGATAGGTGTTATGGGAACCGGACCGTGTGTGGGAACCACCCATACGGCGATTATGCTGGCAACCTATTTTGCTAAGCGACGAAGTACAGTAACCTTATGTGAATGGCAAGGACAGGGAGCATTTCAGCGCATTCGTAAAGCTTATGAAGGTTGTGAAGAGGTAGGGGCGGAACAACGATTCAAAATGCGTCGTATACATTATGAACAGCAGGTAGGAGAGGAACGGCTTCATCATATTCGTCAAGAAGCGACAGGCATCATCATTCTGGATTTTGGGAGATTTGATATAGAGAAAGCACGGATTATGGGAAGTCTGGATAAGCAGTTTCTTGTAGCTCAGGGAATAGAATGGAAGATGGAAGATATCGACATAGCACTGGATGGATTACAACCTGAATCGTATAAGCGGTGGGAATTGGCCATACCTTTAGGGGATGGGGAAGAGGCAAAGCATATGCAACGACGGTATCATAAGAAGGCAACAGCAATCGGTTTTATTAAAGACCCTTTTAGCTGGTCGAAGGAGTTGGACGTTGTAACACAACAGATATTGGGGATTTGACAAACTGGAGGAAGAAGATGTCAATAATACGTAAAAGGCAACGGAAGTTAATTGGGATTGGGGTTATAGGATTTTCAGCTGGGGCGATTCTTATGATGCTACTGGCTCTATGGATTATTCGTTATCAAGAGGACTGGATAGTTGGATTACAAGAGGGAAGGGACGTTGAACAAAAGGAAGAAATTATTGAAAAAGAGTCTGTTTATACGGTAATAGAGGCAGTGGCAAAAGGTGAACGGGTGACAAAAGAAAAGTTGATGCGTATGGAGGTCGAACCACGCTTTGTTCCGACGAATTATATTAAAGATATAGCATCCATAGAAGGAAAACGAACAAAGATGGCGTTGGAACCGCGTATGCTTCTAACGCGTTCTATGGTGGAAAGCGAGGCGACTCCTTATTTAGAAGAGGGCATGGAACGGATAGAGATAAGCGCGCTACACACACCGAAACTAATGGAAGTGGGGGATCGAGTGAACATTCGTATTCAATTTCCTACAGGTCAAGATTATCGTTTAATTGCAAACAAGGAATTAATTGATGTAGATACAGAGATGGAAATCTTCTATATTGATTTGAATGAAGAGGAAATTCTTAATTTTTCCAGTGGCCTTGTGGATGAAACGATTTATCCGGGAACACGTCTTTATATGACAAAGTACCTGCCACCGGATGGAGAAGACCAGGCAGAAAGCATATACCCCATGAATCCTAATGTTGAGGAGATGGGAATCGTAAAGGCCAATTCCCATGCGGTTGAAGAACGGATGATTCTTGATGCATCTCTTATGGAGTACTATGATGATGACACGATTATCTATCGTTATAATCAGTTGGAATTAGGCGAACAGGAATTAACAGAGCGGGCAAAAACCTATAAAGTTCAGCGAGAAGAAAGAGGTGGGCTATCAGAAGCAGAGGAGAAAGATGAAGACGGCAATGTTTCTTCAGCAGAGATTAAAACAACACAAGAGAGCATGATGCAAGAGAATATGACGCAAGTTCGTTCGGATGAGAATGGGGCGACCGGAGAGGGACAGGCGATAGAATCCAAGGAAGAAGAGCCTTCAGACACAGGCAACAATGGGGAAGAAAAGGGTGCAAATATAGAATTTTAGAGGAAGGGAGGTTATAGAATGATTATCTACGATAAGGCAGAAAGTAGTCAGTATATGCAGCGATGTGTTCGTTTTATGTTAGAAACACAGCATCGTAAGTTCAAGAGGCTTTTTGAAAAAACAGACAAACAGTTAACGGCAAAAGGGAATCCGCTTATAGAGGATAGGCAAAGGTCGCAAGTATACGTATTGACAACGGAGAGAGAATCTATAGAGCGTATTCAAACACTTTTAGAAAGGGCATTTGAACAAGAGGAAGACATTCAAAGAGACTATACACTTCTAGTATTGGATTACTACCCAGACAGCAGGATAACGCCGAAGTATATTCAACGACGGATGGAGATGGGAAGTAAAACTATACGCATCAACCGTGTTATTGGATTGGAATACAGTGAAAGAGATGCTATTGCACAATTGGAAGCAGCCTATGAAGAACGTATTGACTTAAAGGCGCACAGTAGACAATGGATTCAGGTAGTTATGCAGTTAAGTCATGTATTGAAGCAAAGTCAACCGGAGTTAGCAGTGGGGGAGGTTGGTATTGATGCAGATAGCTATTTGGTCCGATCCTAATATAACGGTTGGTACCAGTACAATAACGGCAGCTCTTTCAACAGTGATAGCAGCTCGTTATGGGTATAAAACATTGATGTGTACAACGATGACCAATGATTTATCCATGCTATCCTATTGTAGTGGGGTATATGGGCAGGAGATAGAAGGAGAAGAAGGTATAGTTGGAGAATCAGATATGGACAGACTTCTTCGTCTTATTCAACATGGGAAATTAGCACCTTCAGATATTCCTAACTATTGTTATTCCTTGTTATCGCATTCTAATTTGGACATGTTGGGAAGTTATCGGAGATATGATGCGGATCAAAGTTACCAAGTTACTTTTAGGTATTTGCTCTATCAGGCGAGACAATGTTATGAATTAATTATGATGGATTTGGATCGACAACTCTCTTGTGAATTAACGAAGGGAATATTGGAAGAGAGTGATGGGCTTATTGTAGTATTGCCTCCAAACGAAGTTAGGCAGAAACAGATATTGGCGCAATTGGATCATTGGTATCAAAACAAAGCAATGAAAAACGATATTTCATTTATAGTTAACAGTGTGCCGCCGGATATGTCTATCAGAAAAAAGGACTTAGCAAAGCGTTGTAAAAAGTATACCACTCATCCGATTACCTATGTTCCCCTGCATACGCCTGTTACCGAACAAGCAAATGACCACCACCTGGTCGATTATATTCTGAGGCAAAGCCATGATCATCGACGAAAAGGAGAGAATGTTTTCTTAGATGCTATGGAAGCTTTTGCAGCAGGCATTCTTGACCACAAGGAGGTGAAGGCAGTTGGACAATAGCACAAACATGTGGCTACTCGGAGTAGTGATATTAATGAGCATTGGGGCGACGGTTAGCTTTCTTGTGTATCAATTAAGGAGGGAGAAGGTAGAACAAGACAACCGTCGGCGGGAACATTTGGACCCGGAGGCTTTAGTAGCAATTGTAAAGGAAACCATGTATCGTTTAACAACGAGTCGATTTGAGCCATCGACGCAATCTAAGGAGGCCTATGAACGTGAATTGAACAGACGGATAGAGCTGAAGAAGGCGCTTAAAGGGTGTACGAATGGAAGTATTAATGACAAGATGTATATTGTCAGTTTTATTAAGGATTTGCTACAAGATGGGTTAGTAACGAGGGAGGAGGTTGATAAAGTTATTGCGTTCAATCGGCCGGGATTTTTAACAGCAAAGGATAAGTTTGATATACTCATGTACCATTATTATGACCGGTACAAAAGTCAAGGATTGGAGACCCTTATGGAAGAGGAAGGGTGGCATCAACTGAAGGCTCAAGATAAGGAAGGAAAGCTGATGTATCGGGTGACGCAAGGGGATGTTGATAAAGCATACGCCAACCACCCTGTAACGTTGACATATGAGGATAAATTATGGATTATTGCACAGCGAATCTATGAGCAGTATAAAGGGTTTGGAGTCATTGATAAAATAAAGGATATGGGAATAGACGGTCTTTCGGGAGGTGTTTCCGGGCGTGTAGATATTCAGGATGGATGGGATTTGAATTTGATAAAGCCGGGAGACTATGTACCTAGAAATTATGACAGTATATGGATTTTTTATAAAGGGACATCGATTCATTTTAGTTTCTTATCTTTTGGAAATGAACGGGAGTTAAAGCGCATCTGTCAGAATATTTATCGCTACAATAAAGCAGGCCAACTGTCGGAAGATGTAGGGTATAAGGTGAATGATATGCGTGACGGGTCAAGAGTTGTCGTGGTGAGGCCTCCATTTAGTGAAAGTTGGGCTTTTTTTATACGAAAATTTCATCTATCCAGTATCGAGTTAAAGGATTTGTTCCAAGATTCGGGTAGCCGTCAACTAATAGAGTTACTTACCTATTTAATGAAAGGGGAGCGGATTACGGCGATAACCGGTTCACAGGGTTCCGGTAAAACAACCTTGCTGATGTCCCTTATTGCTCATATTGATCCGACGCTAACGTTGCGTGTACAGGAGATGGCCTTTGAATTGCATCTTAGAAAACGCTATCCCTATCGCAATATTTTGACGTTTAGAGAGACAGACTCAGTAAGTGGACAAGCCGGGCTTGACCTTCAGAAAAAAACAGACGGAAGTGTTAATATTTTGGGAGAGGTGGCAACAGATGAGATCAGTGTTTTGATGCTTCAGACGGCACAAGTTGCATCTCAATTTACCTTGTTTACCCATCATGCAAAGACCTTGAAGGACTTAGTGTTGTCTCTTCGAAACAGTTTGTTAAAGTGCGACGTATTTCGTGATGAAGCGATTGCAGAGGAGCAAGTCGTTCGCGTTCTTGACTTCGAGATTCACTTGAATAGGGATGTTCATGGACATCGTTATATAGAACGTATATCTGAGATTGAGCCATTAGCAGTAAGTGAAGGGTTTAATCGCGTGTTTACAGAGAAAGAAGCGATGGGAGAGAAAATGGACGCTTTTATGCATACCATGGTCGACTACTTTGAACGGCAGTCCTTTAGAAAATTTTATAGAGAACGGGTCATTTGTCGTTATGAGAATGGCAGTTATGTTTTTGTCGAAGCCATAAGCAAGGAGCAAGAGGCGATTATGGCAGGACGCATGGAACCTGAAGACCGAGAGGAATTTTTGGAGTTTAATGCATGGATTGGAGGGGAGACAGCGCATGCTTTACATCATCTGGGGTAGTCTGTCTATGATGTTCCTATTGCTGATTCTTCTGGGCTTGATCTATTTAAAAGATCCTGCACGTAAAGATTTACGATATAAAGAATTACAAAAACGACGGAATGAAGCAAAGGGAAGAACTTCGCGACAATCAAGTCCAATAGAGTTGATCTATGAAACTTATATCAAAATAGCGCCTATAAGAACACTAGTAAACCGAATGGAACTAGGATATCGTCAGATCGGAGAACGCGATGAGCGATACCTTAAGAAAAAGACGGTACAAATATTATCCAGTTTTTTTCTTCTTGCCCTAGTAGTAACAGGGGTTTTCTGGTCAGTGACAGACAATGTCTTATATACGATTATATTTGTAGTTTTCTTAGGGTATATCGGAGAGAGCTATATTGAATTTTTTCTACAAAGGGGACACCATCGTCTGATGGAACAAAGTATCGGATTTCTTGATCTTTTGAGGCAGAAGTATTATGAATATGGTGTTGTGGATGATGCGGTTTATGAAGCGATACAGCTTTTAGCTCCTGAGGAAAGAGAGATGGCGGCTCAAGGGGAAGCTATATATGAGGTACTTACAGCCGCAGATCAGGAAAAGGCTATATTGGCTTATCAAGAATCAGCACCAAACACATATCTTAAAATGCTTGTAAATTTTGCACAGATGACACAAGAATATGGTGATCAGAAACAAGACGGACATAGTGTGTTTTTGCTGAACTTGGGGTTTTTAAGTAAAAGCATACATCTTGCTTTGGATAAACAAAGACGGTTGAATTATGCATTGAAAAGTATGCATGTGATTGTTGTGCTTCCTCTATTTTGTATTACACCGATTCGTGGTTGGGCCGTTTATAATTTTCCGCCTTTGGGACAGTTTTATGCCAGTGCTACCGGCAAAGTAGTTGAAATTGTGACGATTGTGATGATGCTAGTAGCGATGATTTTGCTAAATCGTATCAGTCGAATGGATGTAGGACATGAGAAAATGAAGCGGCCATCCATTAGCCATAAGTTGCCGATTTCTCTTAATGAGAGACAAAAAGAACGATGGCTGTATAGCGTTGTATTAAGTGTTCTGGCATTGGTGCTGATTTTTTCTGTACAAATACAACAACGCTATAGTTTGCGAGATAAGGTGCTATATGATGAAGGGTTTCTCATGTCGGGTGTGGATCGTGCGACATCTGCATATCGATTAGCAGAATCCAGACAAGATTATCCTATTGTATCAGGTCAAGTGGATGAATTTGTTGATAGAGACAGCATTACATCATGGGTTAAAAGTCATCCCGTTAAGATTGTTGATGAGGACATAGCAGACAAAGCTACGGATACAGGAGAAGAGGCTCGTGTTATGCGAATCCTAATGAAACGTAAGATATATGAGAAGATGGATTTCAAATGGTGGCAGTGGCTTGTTGTGATGGGAGTCGGGGTTTTTGGATATCAATTGCCTGGGATTGATCAGTGGTTTAAGAAAAGAGTACGTGCCATGGAATCGGAAGAAGAAATTGCAACCTTTCAAAGTTTAATTATGATGTTGATGCATCATCCTAGGATGAGTGCTATTGAATTGACGGAGTGGTTAGAAAATGAGGCGAAACTATTTAAAGAACCCTTGCACCGTTGCTTACTAAATATGAGTATGGGCCATCAAGAGGCTTTTGAGGTGTTGGGTAATGAAGTTCATAATGATGACATGCGACGTATTGCCCACCAATTAGGCATGGCAAGTGAAGATATCAGTGTGGTAGAAGCTTTTGATGAGTTGGTTCAGGAGAAACAGAATTATTTTGAAAAAAGAAAGTGGTTGAATGATCGCTTAGTGGAACGTAAGGTTTTATTGGGACAGAATATCGGATTTATACCGGCCTATGTCCTGATTATCTTATATATGATTGTTCCGATGATTGTATCCAGCGTGGGACAGTTAGATTATTTTTTTCAAACGATGCAGTAGTTTTATAGGTAGTTGTCCGGGAAGTGAGTGGATAATAACAAAAAGAAAGAAAGGCGAGGTGATAAGAAAAAGGTATATTAAGTAGTGTGAGTCGAAGAAAGAGGGTTGTTACAAGTGTATCAATATGAAAAGGACGTGTAGTCCATGAAAATTAGGGAGGAACTATTATGGATCAAAATATTCAACGCGCATTATGGCTTGGCGTAGGCATTATGATGTTTGCAGCAATTATTACAACAGGACTGTTTATTTTCAACAAGGGAAAAAGTCTAGCGGATCAAAGTGGGGAGCAGCTCGATGCAACAGCGGAACAATTAGCAGCAGTGGAGACACAAAAATTTGATTATGAGGAAGTCAGCGGTAGCGATGTCTTGAATCTGATTCAAAACAAGAAGCATGATACCGGTGAATTTATTATTGTTGTAAACACAAGTTATCCATCAGCCCATCAATATGTAAGTGAAGGGTCTATTAGTGATGGAATTCTGTCAAAAGGGTTAACGGAAAAGCAGACGGATGACTTGAATGATGAGTTTCAGGATATGAAGGATGAGACATCAGATGATTATATTAATCCCCATGGAAGATTTATGACACAGCTTATTTATGATAAGAATGAGGTTGTCAAAGGAGTCATTGCAACGCAACAATGACAGGACAAGGATTGAAGCTATTATATTTGGGAGCAGGATTGTTGCTGGTTATTATGGGATTGGGGAATGCCTTTATACAGCAGCAATCCCTTCGGGATTATTATACAAGCTATGAAGAGCGCTATTATAGCGCGAGAGCCCAAGGTGGAATTCTCAAAACGAATAACCAAATAGGGATAGAATTGAACGATTCTAACGACCTAGAGGAGAAGAGGGCTTTTATCATGCATGAAAAAGCTTTGACCGGTCTATTTATGGGGACAGTCATCGAGGGAAGAGGGTTGCGGATTCAGATTGAAGACGATACGGTTTTTATAAAATCCATGAGAGAGTTTGAAGAGTGGATGGGGACATTTAGGGGCAAGGTAGGCATAGAAGATCCCCAAAGAGAATATACTGTAACGATCAATTTACGTATTGATGAGGATACGAAGGCAAGTGATTTTAATATGCTGGAGATTACTATATTGAAATGGAGGGATACACATGGTAAGTGATAGTTTATGGAAATTATTCGGAATGATTTTAATTGTTCTGTTAATTTTTGTTGTCCCTACGCAGTTTTTCTACCAGAGGCAAGACGATATAAGTTATCAAATTGTCATCAATGAATGTAATGCCTTCAGCGATCGAGTAAGGGAACAGGGATATTTGACAGAAGCTATGGTGACAGATTTTCGTCGTACTTTGTCGGCAACCGGCATGAACTATGATGTTGAAATTGAACATGAGCGGAAGCGCTTTTTGAATAATCAAGTGTATTATGATGCCATCTATCACGAGGATATTATGGAAGTGTTGGCAACACAAGAGCTTTACCCCTTAGCAGTCGGTGACTTTTTCTTTGTTCGCGTGGTGAATACATCACCGACAATGAGTCGAACATTAGCCGGGGTTTTTGGTATTGGGGGACATAGTCAGATAGATATCTATATGAAAGCCGGAGGTGTGGTAAGGTATGGACATAGTTAAGTTTGGGGTCATAGGAATGATTATACTTCTTCCGTTTTTATTTATCAATGTATTAACGGGAGATACATACCGTTACCGTGAACGTACAACTGCTTATGTGCACGATCAAATAGAAGGGGCAGGGATAGATGCAGCATTTGCCATGAAAACGTATAGCCAGGGAGGATATGATTCCAACGATGTCTACTCTATAAGTGTTCCTATTGAGTCGGTAGTTGATACGTTTTTTACAAGTCTTAAGTATCGAGAGTTTAACTATCAATCAGAGGATTTTCCGGCGTTGATTATTATGGGATATAGTCAAGTGACCGTATATAAGCCGGAGACAAAAACATATTCGAGACCCTATTATTATTTGAGTGAAGAGGGAATGTTGTATACTATGGGAACACACAGATTCAAGATGAAAGGGAACTTGATTCAAAAAGAGGACATTGATGATGTAGTACTTGGTTCTGTAGAAGAGGCAAGACGGAGTCGGGCTATCTATGCCTCCCTACAGGAAGCCGTGGCTAATGAAATTCCATCTTATACGATTCAGACGGGTGTATATGAGGACAGTTTCGGGACAACCGTTGCAGATGATTTAGGTGTTATTGCCGTGTATGACGGTACCTCAAATTATGGATTGGGGCAAGCTTTGATACAAACGTTTACCCCTTCAGGGATTATGAAGTCCGAGATTGACTATTGACTTTATGGCTATCTCCTTTAGAATAGAATTAGAGGTTCTAATTGGAGGAAGCGCTATGCATAAAGATAACGACTATGTATTTAACATCTTGAAGCGTTTTTTTGAAGCAAGAGAGTTTCAAAAAATACCGACAGATACCGGCCAAGTTCACATGTTTGCCACTTTTCAGAAAAGTAGGTTGTATCTTGTGAATCTTATATTGCTGGATGACACGCATACATTAGATTCAGTGAGTTACGGATCATATCGAGAAACAACACGACGTCAATTTGAGCATATACAGACGGATCAAGTAATTTTATTAAATTTAGTGATTACCGACCAACCGTCACGAGTGGATTCGTCCATTGATGTTATGCCGGATTTGGATGCAGATTTTATTGATGTTCATTGGATTGTGGACAGTCAAAAGCGACAGCTTATTATTATGGATAATCAGTTGCGATCGGTTTTGGGGTTGGAAAAGCCGATACAAACCCTTATCAAAACAGGAGAGGCGACGTATATATCCCTTGCAAGGCGAGACCGGAATGAATGGCTCACCTTTATTCTTATGCTGAGTTTAGTCCTCGTGTGGGGATTTTTGGAGTTGGCAGGTGGATCCACGAATATTGATGTATTAGTGCGATACGGTGCTATGAGTCCTCGCCATATTCGATATGACCATCAGTATTGGCGTTTGATAACAGCTATGTTTTTACATGCAGGCGGTATGCATTTGATATTTAATCTTTTTGGATGTTATATCTTTAGTTCCCGTTTGGAAAAATATATGTCAAGAATATATCTGCTACTGATATTCTTGGGGTCAGGAATCATCGGTAATATGGTTAGTTATGCCGGAGCCTTATGGATGGACAGTCCGACGGTATCTGTGGGTGCTTCGGGTGCAATTTATGGATTAATAGGAAGTATATTACTGTTAACCAAAGCATCGAAACGTTCCATTGAAGGACTTAATGCTTTTGTTATTGGCTTGTTTTTCTTATATGGGATTGTTTATAGTGTCATAAGCCCGGATGTAGATGCCTTTGCCCATGTTGGTGGATTTATCGGGGGGTTATTATTAACCGTACCGTTGATATTAAAAAGTAGAAAGCAATTAGGAGGAACACATGAAGAGAGATAAAATTCGGAGTATGTACAAGGAATGTTCCGAGGAAATTACAGCAAGAACGAATGAGATACAACATTTGTTGCTTGGTGAAGGGAATGTGGATGCCTCTATTCTAGTGATTGCCGATTATCCCAGTGCCAAAGAGGAAGAGTATGATCAGAACCTCTTAGAAGATGATCGAGAGCGGCTTGTTTCGTTTTTGGATATATTTGGATTCGGAATAGCAGATGTGTATATAACCCACTTGATGAAATATCGCCCTTACCGAGTCAATAAACAAGGACGTATCGTATCCCGTTCGCCAAAGGAAGAAGAGTTTGAATTTTTTGTACCCTATTTGGAAAAAGAAATTACACTGATTAACCCGAAGCTTATTGTTACCCTAGGCCTTGAGAGTTTGCACCGATTGAGTAAAGATCCGACATTGAGTCCGGATTTACATCAAGACCAGCTCCTCGTTGTAGGGGTTTTAGGAAAGAGCTATAAACTCTATCCCTTACCTCATCCTTCGCATAAAGACTATGCTGCATTTTTACATAAAGCGATCGAAGAAGATAAAGAATCGTTGGTGCGCATTTTATCAACATCCCAAAGTTTGCCGCTAACGGGACGATTAACGCCTGCAATGGACAAAAAAGTCAGGAAAAATCCGGAGGTAATGGGTGAAGGTGAAGATAAGGAGACCTCAGTAAGGAAAGAAGATGACCTCGAAGGACAAGAGGAAGTTGCAGAGAAAGTCCGTGTATTTAATAAGATACAATTATCTGAGAACTTTGAAAGAGAAGGTAGAAAGTCATATATTACGATGATTTATGGTGGAGAAGGGTATGTGGATGACCCGGTCTTAGTTGTTTTGGAGCGGCTATCCCATGTGTTTGCAGAACTAGGACTTGGTATACATCGAATTGATTTATACCGTGGCAATGTATCGATGGAAAAAGCCTTATCTTATATACAAGATTCTAAAGGTGTAGTCTTGGGAGTACTGGTTGAATGGTTAGGCATCGGGCATCGTATGCAACAGTTTTTGGATGAATGTTTTTATAGAGGTGATGAAAGTTACTTCAAAAATCGGCCCTTACTAGGTGTATGTTTGACACGACATGCTTTTGAGCGTGAAGCTTACAGACATATACAGCAGTCTTGGGAGTATTTGGGTGGACGTGATGGTATGGAGATTGTTGCCGCTATAAAATCAGCAGCAGTTTTAGAGACAAATTTTGATTGGCTCTATGGGATCGACAAGAAGGGGGAGCAGTTTTATCGATTGTTGCAACAACGCAAGGGATGGCTGCCCACAAGTGTTTTAAGCCAAAAGGTGGTTATTGAAAAACCTATTGTGACAGAGATAAGCCAAGAATCTAGAGTGCCTGACTATGAAAGTGTATTACCGGTAAGAGACACAGGTTTGATTGAGGATTATGATACATTTGTGGAACGGCAACAGGAAGATATTAAAAGTTTATCACAACTTTTTAAGAAGAAATTACACCATAAAGATAATCACCAGCAAAAAAGCTTGCCGGAACGCATCCAAGAGGCCTATAATCCCCAAGATGTCTTTGAAGGCATTTTCCAAATTGTAATGGATGACAATTCGAGAGAGAATATGGTCATAGAATGTCAGGGAGATACGATTCGTTCATACTATGGATTGGCAAAAGAGGCAGGGGTAGTTATATCCGGTAAAGAAAGTGTTATGCAGCGAATATTTGACGGAAAGCTTACCATGCAACGTGCCTTTATGACGGGTGAAATAAAAGCTAAAGGAGATTTCACCCTTATTAATAAATTTGATGGACAGTTTAATTTGCAAACAGAAAAGAGGTAAATGAGGATGAAACAAGGATGTGTTTTTTGCAACATTGCCAATGGGAACTTTGAATCAGCAACACTTTTTGAAAACTCGGAATTCCGTGTTATATTGGATAAGTTTCCGGGGAATGAAGGTCATACGCTAATATTGACAAAGGAGCATTTCGATAATATTTTTGACTTGGATGCAGAAACGGCAGGGCGACTATTCGGGCTGGCGACAGTCGTAGCAAAGGCCCTCAAGAAAGAGCTGAATCTTGAAGGCCTAAATGTGGTACAGAATAATGGTCGTATAGCCGGGCAAACAGTCGATCACTTTCATCTTCACCTTATTCCCAGGTATAAAGATGATCATCTAAAGCTAACATGGCCAAGTAATGAATCATCGGATGAGGCACTTAATGATTTGGCAGAACGATTAGCCAAAGAAATTTAGTCTTGGTATTTATGATAGATTCGGGAAACTTCATCTAACTGTTCAAAGAATATATCGACGAGGACCGGATCAAAATGGGTCCCTCGGGATTCTTTGATAATCTCAAGGGCTTTTTCCATGGAAAAAGCCTCTTTGTATACTCGGGCGGAGGTAAGGGCATCAAAGACATCGCCTAAGGCAATAATACGCGCCTCTAAGGGGATTTCAAATCCCTTTAGTCCATAAGGGTATCCGGATCCATCCCATTTTTCATGGTGATAGGCAATAATATTCTCGGCTGTTTCAAAAAAATTGTTGTTAAAAATAGCAAGATCTTTGCGCAGTCCTTGGAAGATTTCACGTCCTACAAGAACATGACTTTTCATAACACCCCACTCTTTTTCGTTCAACATGCCGGGTTTTTTCAGAATATTATCAGGAACTGCTACTTTTCCGATATCATGTAAAGCAGCGTAGCGTTCAATTTCTAGAATTTCATTTTCAGATATATGATAACCATTCAAATCTTTTTCACGTAGATGGTTGGCAATAACACCTGAATAGAGTGTCATACGCTGTAGGTGATCCCCTGTTTCATAATCACGCTCATTGACAAGGGTTGAAAAACTTAACGTAAATTTAGTGAAGATAACTTTGATAAAGTAGGCTCGATTAAGGAAACCGGATATCTCATGGATAATTTTTGTAGCAATGCGAAGTGAATTTTCATCAAATTGATTCTTTTTCTTAGAACTGAGAAACATAATGCCAAATACTTCATCATTGATGAGGAGAGGTAAGGTCATATTACTAAGAAGACCTTCTTTGAGGATTAACTTTAATGAAGTGCTATTAGGATGATGTATCAAGTAGTTTTCTAAGTCATTGTTATAGTAGCCGGTCTTACGAATTAAGACTTCCTTTAAACTGGAGGATTCAATGTCGACGGAAAAACCCGGACCGAGTAGTGGTTTACGGTAGTTGGAAAACCCGCTTTCGGCTATAAATTTTCCGGATGAATAATCGACGAAGCAGATGCCGATGCGGTCAATGTTAAGTTTATCTTCCAAGACACTGAACAGCTGAATCAGTAAATCGTCCATATCGTAGGTGTCGATGACAATATTCTTAATCTCATTGGAGAGTTTGTGTTCATCCAATATGGTGTCTATAAGAGATAATGCGTGTTTTTCTTCACGGAAGAAAGGGCGAAGCTCTGGTAAATGAGATTTGTCATAGTCATAGGTTTCGATTTGTTCAAAAGCTTTGGTAGTGTGGGCCATATCTCGGTTAATGAGGCGCAAGATAATAAAGCTCAATGATAGAACAAGAAATACCAAGCCAAAAAAAATAATATTCAAAATCAAGCTAACGGTATTGATGACAGAGTTACTTAAAATGTGGAATTCTTTATGAATTATATTAATCCGCTCTACTATGAGGCCATACGCTTCGTTAGCATTAGGAAAATCACCTTCTGTTTTCTCTAAGAGAGTCTGTTGAGAGAACTCGTAGATATTGGACGTTTCCACATCTACAGACTGAATTAAGTTGAGTAACCGCGTTACTCTTTTCTCATTAGGGCTGAACCACAATAGTCGTGATGAGCCTAGACGTTGATAGAGTCCGTTCAACTGAAGGCGGTAGTTGATAAGCCAGTTATTTAACAAATCGTTGTTTTTGTCATATGCGGTCTGGAGTTTTTCGGATATGGTAAACGTATCGTTTTCTATCGTAATCTGCCCCATGATATTATAAACGACCCGGAGGGGTAAATCGATGTTGGCAGTTTCGGATTTAAGTTGATCTAGGGTATTGCCGGCGACTTGAAGATCTTCAACGATAGGGTGATAAACCAATACATTAAAAAATATGCTCAATGTAACAAGGACACCAATGATACCGATAGTAATTTTTGAAAGCTTATTTAGGCTAATCATGTTCACACCTCTTCTAATACTAGTACTTTATACTTAAAAAGGATAACACAATTAGCCCCAACAAGAAAGGTACATTTTATGAGATTTTTACCAATAAATTGTAAACATTTTGGGTGCCATTACTTTCTGAGGCTGATTTTAGGGTCGCTACTATGGCTACAGATTGAGAGAAGAGCTCTTGAATGCTTTGTAATAAGGTCTGATCGGTAAGATTTTCCTCTTCCAGAATGAGACTATACCCTTTTTTGGCAAAGGACTGTGCATTTAAAATCTGGTCACCTCGGCTGGCAGCTTTTGATAAGGGGATGAGTAAACTCGGAATATGTAGATAGACAAACTCATTGATGGCATTGGACCCTGCTCGAGAAATAATCCCATCAGTGATGGCAAAAATATCCATCAGTTCTTCGGATATATACTCGTATTGACGATATCCATCCAGACTATTGAGCGAAGAATCGACATGTCCTTTACCGCATAGGTGAACAACTTGATAAGTGTCAAGTAATATCGGTAAAATGCCACGTAAAGATTGATTAATCTTAACAGAACCGAGACTTCCCCCCATGACGAGGATAATAGGTTTGTCTTGATTAAGACCGGTGAATGCATACCCTTTATCACGAGATCCCTTCGACAGACTTTGGCGGATGGGAGAACCGGTATGCACGCCTTTATTTGACGGAAGATACGCTAAGGTTTCTTCAAAGGTCGTCAAGACTTTGCTGGCAAAGGGTGTCGAGATTTTGGTGGCAAGGCCCGGAGTCATGTCGGACTCATGGCAAACCACGGGAATTTTGAGTAAGCGACCTGCAAGAACAACCGGAACAGAGACAAACCCTCCTTTTGAGAATATGATGTCCGGTTTGACCTTTCGAAGATGTCCGATCGATTGAAAAAAACCGGCAAGGATACGAAAAGGGTCCGTGAAATTTTTAACATCAAAGTAGCGTCGCAATTTTCCGGTTGAAATGGATCGGTAAGGAATGTTTTTATCCATTACCAGTTCTTTTTCTATGCCGTTTTTAGAGCCGATGTAGGTAATAGTGACATGATCTTTTTCTAAATAAGGCAACAGTGCAAAATGGGGAATTACGTGTCCCGCAGAACCGCCGCCGGTAAGTACTATTTTTTTCATAATGCCTCCTGTAACTGTGATTATATTCGATAGCGTATAGGAAATACAATAAGTTGTCAAGAAATAACACGAGATAGTTCATCAGTACTAAGTTGTGGCAAATTATAGGACATATCTTTCCTTTACGATTTTATGACAAGGGTATAATATTCAGTCATAAAAGGATATAATAAGAAATGATTGTCTGTCTTTATGAGTGACATGAGTGACAGCAACAGGAGAAAGGAAGAAATTGTATGATTATATCAAATGATATTGCTATAGATTTAGGAACGGCCAATACGCTCATATATAGTCGGAATAAAGGATTGATTTACAATGCGCCGTCTTATGTGGCTCAATATGTGAAAAGTAAAAAGATAATGGCTATGGGGCAGGAGGCTAAGGAGATGCTGGGGCGAACCAATCCGAATATTATGACCTCAAGACCCCTTATTGATGGGGTGATTTCAGAGCATAATGCAGTACTTCCCATGCTTCAAGCGGTGTTAAAGGCACAAGTCGGACAGCGATTAAAAGGACGTATGACGATTAGTGTGCCAAGTGGGGTAACGGAAATTGAGATGCGTGCGGTTATGGATTTGGGCAATCAGTTAGGCTACCGGAAGCTGGAAATTGTAGATGAGCCTATTGTTGCGGCGTTAGGTGAAGGTGTTGACGTGAATGAACCACAAGGGCAAATGATTGTGGATGTAGGTGCGGGGACAACAGATATCGCGGTTATATCGTTAGGTAGTGTTGTTCAAGGCGCAACGGTGAAAGTAGCAGGGGACGATTTTGATGAGGCTATTATAAAGACGGTTCGGGATGTTTATAAATTAAGTATAGGGAAACTCACGGCAGAGCATATCAAACTCGCCTATATTCGTCATTATAATGATGAGGACAGGGAGCCGCTAGAGTGCTTTGGATTGCATATTGTAAAAGGTGTACCGGAAAAGCGACAACTTGAATGGGCACCGATAGAAGCAAGTATGATGCCTCTTGTTGAAACACTTGTTACTCGGATTCATGAGGTGCTGGAACGAACAGAGCCGGAGCTTGTCAGCGATATTATGGAAACGGGAATTATACTAACAGGTGGCGGGAGTATGATGCCTATGATGCAGCAGCAGATAGAAGAACGGACACAGATTCCCGTGAGACTTTCAAAAGCCCCACTGTTTTCTGTAGGCAATGGTCTTATGATGAAATTAGATGGTTACGCGATTCGGCAAAAGGAGATGACAGGCAATGCATACCAAACAAACGTTACAACAGGACCTTGAGAGAATGGGGATGCAACCTACAGATACGTTATTTGTACATGCGTCCATGAAAGCCATCGGTGAAGTGGACGGTGGTGCGGATACGGTGTTAGATGCCTTCATGGAATATATGAAGGATGGGCTTCTTGTCTTTCCGACCCATACGTGGGCATCGATGAGCGAGAAACATCGGTGTTATGATCCTAAGGTAGAGCCTTCATGTGTGGGCCTATTAACCAATATGTTTATGAAGAGAGAAGGGGTGTTGCGTTCCTTGCATCCGACCCATAGTGTGGCAGCTTATGGTGAAGATGCTGTTAGTTATATAGAAGGTGAACAAACGCGCCGGACACCGTGTGCCCCTGAGGGTGTTTATGGACGATTAAAGAAAAGGAAGGCCAAAATCTTACTTCTTGGAGTGACACATGGGCGGCATACCTATATGCACTGTGTAGAGGAGATGTTAAAGGTACCTAATCGCTTCACAAAACAACCGGTTTCTTTTCAGATTGTGTTACCGGACGGAAGGATAAGAGAGCAAGAGGTCTATCGACATTATAATGCAACAACGGCTCATATATCAGAAACTTATGATAAGTTGGCCCAAGGCTTCGAAGAGCGTCAAGTCGTCAAACAGGTGTCCTTCGGAGATGCATCTTGTTTGCTATGTGATGCTGTCGGTGTCTATAACGTCATGAAACAGGTCCTTGCCCACGAATCGGATTGTTTTATGGAACGAGAGACGATTCCGCCGGAATGGTGGCGGTGAAATAAAAACAAGACCTCCTTTCTCAAGAAAGGAGGTCTTGTTCATAACGTGACTTTTTATGGTGTGGTGAAGATGATGCCGTTTAGAGTGCTGTTTACCGCAGACGAGGAGGTGATATTGGTTGCAGCAGTTGTTATGATTCGAACTTCATAAGTTGAAGTTGTTGTTGCAGGTGCCGTGTCTACATAAGTACCGGCTACAGGCTGATCATAAGTACCTGCAACAGAACCTTGATCAGCAAAGATTTGAGTGTGAATTAAGGTTGCACCTCTATATATACGAATCTCATTAGTTATTGACCAATTGGCATTAGCGATGAATTTATTTGTTAAGGAATAATCAAGTTTTATTTCGTTACCGGCTTCAACAGAAGAATTCACGCTGACGATACTTACCTCTGTACTAAGAGGAGGAAAGGTTGCTGTAGCTCCGGTCGTGTTGGAGAAGAATAATGTCGGTTGGCTTCCACCGCCGGGAAGAGGAGCCCAGACTGCGGATGTACCGTTATATGTTAGAACTTGGTTATTGGAAGCACCTGTTGTGCTTATTTTTGCAGGTGTGACGGCTGCATCTGCAATGGAGCTAGTTGTTACACTTGCATCAGCGATAGTTGCAGCAAAGATGGCATATGGGGAAGGGGTCAGTGCCTGGCGTTGGGTGAGTGTGGTGTAAGTAGGGTCACCAGCAGGGCGTACAGCGATTTCAAGCCAGTAGGATGTACCGTCAAAAATGTTGGAACCAAAGTCTAATGCTGTTGAAAAATAGCCTTTTGATACAGATAGGGTTTCAGTAACAGGAGTACCTTGTGCAGAGCCGTTTGTAGCAGCATCATAGAGGGTGAATTGAAAATCATAACTTCCGGTGACCATAGAGCCGGAATTTTGAAGTTGTCCCTGGTAGGTAAAACTTGTTCCGACTTGGGCATTTATTGAAGTGGGGAAAGCTATAAGGATTAACATTAAACACATGGAAAGGGATATGAGTTGTAGTAATTTTTTTCTTTTTAACATAAGCAGCTCCTTTTCTATTCCTTATCTAGTAAGGTATATAATCGATAAATAACAGTTGCAGCCTCAGCTCTTGTAGCCGGATTGAGTGGCTTAAAGGATTGATCGGGATATCCGTTCATCAAATTATAGCTTACTGCTGTTGATATACTATCCATGGCCCAATCGGAGATTGAAGATTGATCGGTGAACTCGAACGTATCATTACGATCTTCTATTGAAGGGACCCGAGATAGAATAGCAGCCATCTGTTCACGGGTGATTAATTCATCCGGCATAAATAATTCGGATGAATATCCTTCAACAATACCTAATGATGCGGCTATACCAATGCTGGCATTGGCCCAATGGCTAGTCGTATCACTGAACGATGTAGGCTCTAGGCTGGATAAATCTAAAGCCTTTACAAGAATTGTCACAAATTCAGCTCGTGTGATGGATTGATTAGGTTTGAAGGTATTATCAGGATAGCCGGTAATAGCACCTGTATCCATTAAGGATAAGATATAGTCCATAGCCCAATGAGAGGATATATCCGTTATACCGGTTTCATCTTTGGTCTTGGCAAAGACAGCATATATGGTCAAATGAGTGGTCTCAGTGATAACCATTTTATCATCAATTGAGCCATTTGTCGGTTTCCAAACATTGTCTAGATCATCGTAATAGTAGATGTCGGCTTCACCGGAGGATAATAATTCCTGTATGTTGAAACTTAAGGTGATGGCTTTTGAAAATTCATAGTGAGGCTGACCATTCACAGTGACTTCATAAGGAACACCGATAAAAGCATAACCGGATGGTGGTGCCGGTGGATTTTTTTCTACTTTTTTGATTTCAATGGTAACAGATTGTGAGCCCTTAATAGCATCTGCCGGAATAGATACTTGAATGGCTTCATCCAGAGTAATTTTACCACCTTGTGAAGGGGTTACTCGAGCTTGCCCGTCAGTGCTTATGACAGGTTCATTGTCGAGAAAAAATACAGTATTACTTGAACCACCAGACGAACCACCAGATGAACCGCCGGAAGAAGTGGTTCCGTCAGCAACATGGATAGTCATGGAAGGCAAGGTGAGTTGATTATAATTCGTATCAGTACTAGAAGATGTATGGACGATCATAATATCATGAGTACCCTGACTAACAGAGTCATTTTGAGCTGAGACTTGAATCGTCTGGCCTGTAGACCAATTGACAGTGGTAAAAGTTAACGTGGTAGGGGTCGCCGTTAATCCGGAACCGGCAGAGACGGTTATGGTAACAGTATCAGAAGGTTGTGTAAGTAGTTGTAGCGTATAGCTACCACTGGTGCCACCTTCTGTAACATTAAGTTCAGAAGCAGATAAACTGATGCCCGGTGATGTGCTTATAACTAATCCGGACTGAATCGTGTAATTACCTCCACTGGATGTATCACCATTTGGTAGACCCATAGTTCCGTTAACTTTGTAACTGTCTCCCTCAGATTCTCCACCCGCAGCAGGTATGCCTTGTTGGAGGTCGTAAGCATATATTTGGAAAGGTTGCGCTAAAAGCAAACTAATAACAAACAATCCGAGTAATAGCTTATGAATCATTTTGAAAATATAAGGTTTAATAGTAAGTCACTCCTTTCTGAAAATTAAAATGAAGGAATAGTAATAGGGAGCCAAAAGGCAATTGTATTCAGAAATTATAGCGAATATAGTAGGTTGTGAATAAGATGGTCTACTATATAGGAAATGATTTCTACTCAATTTAGCCTTTTGACTCCCTAGTCATGTAAGAAAAGTATAGCATTTATGTGACAATATAAATAGTAGGTAATACAGGGGGGGAGTGATTAAGGAAATACTAGTTATATCGGACCGGAATTTTTAGGGAAAATAACTTTCTATCTTGCCAATTTAGACGCTCAGTTCTATAATAAAGATAGAGGATAGAAAACCTTTTCTATCAAAGGAGGTGAATCATGGAAGATATGAATGAGAACCGACGACCCACGATTAATGATGTAGCAAAATTAGCAGGGGTTTCCATTACAACGGTATCAAGAGTCATCAATGCAAACTATCCGGTGAGTCAAAAAACGAAGAAAAAAGTGAACACGGCTATTGCTGAATTAGGCTTCCGACCGAATTTATTAGCACGTAGTTTAATCCGTGACCGTACACAAACCATCGGCATTTTAACACCTAGCATAGAAAACCTTTTCTTTAGTGAAGTGATTAAAGGCATCGACCGTTACTTGAAGCCCAAAGACTATCGTACCTTCTTATGTGATACAGAAGGAAAGCCGGAAGCGGAACGCGATATGGTGGACTCTCTCCTCAATCGTAGTGTAGATGGGTTTATCATCATTGATCCACGGACAGAGAATATGCAAAATGGCTATTTTGAAGGACTGACAAGACGTCTGCCTGTTGTCATTATCAATGGACATCATGAGGATGTGGCCTGTCACTTTGTTCTTAATGATGATGTGACAGGAACAAGAGAGGCGTTAATACACTTAAAGAAACGGGGACTTAAACGCATCGGTTTTATGCGGGGAAAGAGTAGCCATTCTTACGATATCAAAGAAGCCATTTATCGAGAATTCTGTGAGAGGGAAGGGTATGAGACACCTTATATTGTAAGTATTGATGAAGGAAATGCTATTGAGACAGTTGCCCTTGCTAAAGAAGGGATGCAGAGGTACATAGAGACAGGGGATAAGGAAGGCCACGAGAGAATGGACGGTATTTTATGTTGTAATGATTTTATGGGAGTTGGGGTGATTCATGCAGCAAGAGCTCAGGGACTGGTAGTGCCGAGTGACCTATCCGTTATCGGATTTGACAATACATTGGTAAGTCAAATTGCAGACCCACCCCTTACCACAGTCGACCATCATATGACAGAGTTGGGAACAACAGCCGCTCAAACCATTGTGGAGCTTATTGGAGACGGTGGGAAAGGACGTCAGGAGGAACCTTTGAGAAAAACATATATCGCGACGCGACTGATCATTAGAGAATCGTAACGATAAGAAACGATACACGAGCTAGAAAGATATAAACAGATACAATAATAGGAGTACGAAGCCAAGAAAAGGAGAAAAGAAGGATGGATCAACAACGATTTGTAGCACTAACTGAAGACTTTTTGCAACGATTTGGTGCAGGCGATAAGCCGATACGTCACTTTTTCACACCGGGACGGGTGAATATAATCGGAGAACATATCGACTATAATGGAGGTTATGTCTTCCCATGTGCCCTTGATTTCGGAACATACTGTGTCGTTCGTGAACGGGATGACCGGAAAATCAATTTTGTAACACAGAATTTTGAGTTGCCGGTGAGTATTAATTTGGATGAGACAATTACCTATGACAAATCCCATGATTGGGCTAACTATCCAAAGGGTGTTATCAAGATGTATGAAGAAATTGGCCCTCGGGTACCGGGCTTTGATATCTTATACTTCGGCGATATTCCAAACGGTTCAGGACTGAGTTCGTCGGCATCTTTAGAAGTATTAACAGCAACGGTCATCAATGCTCTTGCCGGTGGGGATGTGGCACCTATCGAGTTGGTGAAGCTGTCACAAAAAGCTGAAAATCAATTTATTGGTGTGAACTGCGGTATTATGGACCAATTCGCAGTGGGGATGGGGAAAGAAGACCATGCTATGCTCTTAGACTGTAATACCTTAGACTATGAGTATGTACCTTTTGTGTTGGAAGGGGTTAAAATTGTTATCGGTAATACCAAGAAACGTCGTGGCCTAGCGGATTCCAAGTATAATGAACGTCGGAGTGAGTGTGATGAGGCTTTAGAAGCTCTTCAACAAGAGTTAGATATTACCTATCTATGTGACCTAGATCTTGATACATACAAACGCCATGCGCATCTTATTGAGAATCCTATTGTACGTAACAGAGCTCTTCACGCAGTGAGTGAAAATGAACGGGTCAAAGCATGTGTTGAAGCACTACGTGGGGGTGACTTGGTCAAAGCCGGCGAGTTGCTGAATGCATCCCATGCTTCACTAAGAGACCTTTATGAAGTTACCGGTGTGGAGTTGGATACGATGGTGGAAGAAGCCCAGAAGATTGACGGGACATTAGGAGCGCGCATGACGGGTGCCGGCTTTGGGGGCTGTACGGTTGCTCTCGTGAAAGAAGAAGCGGTTAAACGTTATATTGATGCGGTAGGTGAAGCCTATGAAGCACGTACAGGACTTGTACCTGAGTTCTACGTAGCAGGCGTCGGTGATGGTGCCTCGGAAATTAAAGGATAGAAAGGAGTCTATAATGCGAATATTGGTATGTGGTGGTGCCGGTTATATCGGTAGCCATATGGTGAAATATCTATTAGAAGAAGGACATCAAGTGGTTGTCTATGACAACTTGCAAAAAGGACACAAAGAAGCAGTCGATTCAAAAGCTATTTTTATTGAGGGGGATTTGAGAGACCAAGAAACCCTTAGGTCCGTTTTTGACCGATATGACATTGACGGGGTCATTGACTTTGCAGCGGATTCTCTTGTTGGTGAATCTGTAGAAAAACCCCTTCTCTATTATGGGAACAATGTGGAAGGAACCCGCTGTCTTTTAGAAGTAATGAAAGAAAAAGGGCTCAAGCGTATCGTCTTCAGTTCAACGGCGGCTACCTATGGTGAACCGGAACGTGTACCGATTGAGGAGAAGGACAGAAAAGAGCCTGCCAATCCTTATGGAGAGACGAAGTTTGCTGTGGAGAAAATGCTTCATTGGTCACAACAAGCTTATGGTATCGAGTATGTAATTTTGCGGTATTTTAATGTAGCAGGAGCGTATCCTAGTGGGACAATCGGCGAAGACCATCAGCCGGAATCGCATCTGATTCCGATTATCCTTCAAGTCGCCTTGGGCAAGCGCGATTCTATCGATATCTATGGAACCGACTACAACACACAGGACGGTACGTGTGTGCGGGATTATATTCATGTCATGGACTTGGCTAAAGCCCATCTACTAGGGTTGAACTATCTAGAAAAGGGTGGCAAGAGTGACGTCTTCAATCTGGGTAACGGGAGTGGTTTTTCTGTGCGTCAAGTTATAGAGAGTGCCAAAAGAGTGACCGGGCATCCTATTCCTGCCATAGAAAAAGAACGACGTGCCGGAGATCCGGGTATATTAATTGCATCAGCTAAGAAGGCGCAAGAAGTTCTCGGCTGGTCACCGGACGTAGCGGACTTGGATGAAATTATCGGCAGTGCTTGGGCCTGGCATCAAAGTCATCCGGAAGGCTATGTACAAGTTCAAGGGGATGTGGAATCTGAAGCATATTATATAGAAGAAAAAATTCAAGTCGGAATTGAGCAGTTATTGGCCTATGGTATACGCCATCACCTCATGCAACCGTCGGACACAGTTTATGTAAGGAACCGACTACTTGCCCTATGTCAGTTGACAGAGCCTTTGGCGGAGGGGAAGGGGCGTAAAATAATGGCGGCCATTCAGCAGGCAGAACCGGAAATTCCGATTCATCGCATTCTAGAACCCCTTCTTGAAGGATTGGTGGGGAGAGGATTGTTTGAGGACAGTCAGACGATGCGTGATATATGGGATGCCAAATTAATGGATTGCTTGATGCCGAGACCGTCGGAATATATTAGTCGTTTTGAGTGGATTCGAAGTCACTATGGTGTTCAGATGGCAACGGACGATTTCTATGCCATGAGCCAAGCGAGTAACTATATTCATACAGACCGTATTGCCAAAAATGACATATGGACAGGGAAGACCGCCTACGGTGAGTTGGAAATAACCATTAATCTTTCGAAGCCGGAAAAGGATCCGAAGGATATTGCAAAAGCAAAGACGATGCCTCAAGCAAGCTATCCGAAGTGCCTTCTGTGTCACACCAACGAAGGATACGAGGGGCGTATTAATCATCCGGGAAGAAGTAATCATCGTATCATACCGGTAACCTTGCAGGGGGAATCGTGGTTTATGCAATATTCTCCGTATGTCTATTATAACGAGCACTGTATCGTATTCAAGGGGGAACACAGCCCCATGAAGATTCATCAAGGAACCTTTAGCCGGTTATTAGATTTTGTGGAAAACTATCCTCATTATTTTGTGGGATCCAATGCAGATTTACCAATTGTAGGCGGCTCTATTCTTAGTCATGACCATTTTCAAGGGGGGCATCATACCTTTGCCATGGCAAAAGCACCGATTATTAAAGCGTTTCATACCCCGAAAGTACCGGAAATCAGTGTCGGTATCGTACATTGGCCACTATCGGTTATACGTGTTTCTTCATATAATAAAGAGGTACTTGTACAGGCTGCCGATCACTTCCTTCAATTGTGGAGAGATTACTCGGATTATGAAGCGGATATCTATGCGTATACTTTTGAAGACGGTAACCGTGTACCACATAATACGATCACCCCAATTGCACGGATGAATGAGGAAGGCGCTTATGAGCTAGACCTTGTCCTTCGTAATAATCGTCAGACACCGGAACATCCGGACGGACTTTTCCATGCACATGCTCACTTGCATCATATTAAGAAGGAGAATATCGGTCTTATTGAAGTAATGGGTCTTGCTATCTTGCCGGCACGGTTACAAGACGAATTGGAAGGTGTGGTGAACATTCTTAAAAGTCGTTTAACATTGGATGTAAATCATCAAGTTCCTATAACTTCCGAATTAGAAAAACATGCTTTATGGATTGACGAGATGTTACAGTCCATTCGTCAGACGGAACATTGGGGACAGGAGAATCGTCAAACAGGACAGGTGACTGTAGATGAAGAGCAATGGCTGAATGATTATGTCAAGCAATCGGTAACAGAGAAGTTTTTGGAAGTTCTTGCCTGTGGCGGTGTCTATAAGCAGACACAGAGCGGGTTGACGCAATTTGAGTACTTCCTGGAAAAAGCAGGTTTTATTGCAAATGTTACAGAGAGTGAGGCTTAAATTACAGAAATATTACATCTATGGCCATATGGTTGACGCCCTATGATACGAGTGCTATAATTTAGCTTGTGTAATGGGGAGAGCCCCCTAAACAAACATATAATCTCAAAGGAGGAGAAACACCTATGAAAAACTTTAAAAAAGTTTTATCATTAGTATTAGCTTTCGCTATGGTTCTTTCAACAATGACTGTAGCATTTGCAGCTACTAATGACGACAAAGCTGAAGTTCTTTACAAACTCGGCTTATTCAAAGGGGTATCAACAACAGAGTTTGATCCCGCTTTAGATCAAGAAACAGACGCAGCACAAGCAATCACTTTGATTGGTCGTGCATTACAATGGGAAGTTGATGAAGATG
This sequence comes from Vallitaleaceae bacterium, assembly GCA_965140555.1. GTDB lineage: Bacteria > Bacillota > Clostridia > Lachnospirales > Vallitaleaceae > UBA1351. The sequence continues at coordinate 2,249,040 of OZ223259.1, forward strand.
CTACTGTAGCATTCACTGACGTTCCTGACTATGCAGTACCTTATATCGCTTATGCGGTAGATGCTAAAATCACTAATGGTGTTAGCGATACTACATTCGGTACTGAATACATCGACGGACAACGTATGGTAGCTTGGATGCTTCGTGCACTTGGTTACGACATGACTAAATCATGGGATGAAACAGATACATTAGCTGAAGAAGCTGGTTTAACTGTTCCTGAAAACAAACTTCGTGATGATGTTGTTAACGTAATCTATGAAGCTCTTACAACTACTCCAGTTGATGGCGACATGACTTTAATCGAAAAGATCGTTGGCGACGACGCTCAACTTCGTGCAGTAGCTGAAGCTGAAGGTTTAATGCAAGCAGTTCCAGAAGACATCGCTGTTGTTGATGTTGAAGCTTTGAACTTAGTTCAAGTAGCTGTAGAATTCAACAAAGAAGTTGACGCAGATACTGCTGAAGATATTGCAAATTATGATGTAAAAGATAAAACAATCAATTACGCTGAATTGCAAGAAGATGGTAAAACAGTAGTTTTAACATTATCTGCTGCTGTTGATCAACAAGATAAAGTTGATGTTGAAATTGAAAAAGTTGAAGATCTTGATGAAAATGTTATTGATAAAGTAACATTTGAAGATGTATACTTCATCGATCAAACATTGCCAGAAGTTGAAGATGTTGAGATTGTTGGTATTAACACTGTAAAAGTTACTTTTACTGAAGCTGTAACTCCAGATTCAGGTAAATCTCTTAAAGATGCATTTAATGTAGAAGATCAAGATGGTCATAAAGTCTATGTTAAGTCTTCGACTAAATACGTAAATGCAAGTAATGAACAAGTTTATGTATACTTATCAACTGATTTAGATGATGTTGAATCTATCACTCTTGATGTTGATGCTGATTTAGAAGATTATGCTGGTTTTTCTGTTAAAGCTAATGAAGTATCATTAGATGTTGATCCAGATGATGCTAAACCAGTAGTAGTCGGCTATAAAAATGCAAAAATTGATGAAGTAACTCTTGTTTTTGATACAGATATTACTGTTGAGTCAACTGATGATGATGACATTTATCACACTAACAGCAAGAATGAAGTTGGTAACGATGATGGAAATCTTACTGATGGTTCAAATGGTACACATAAAGACTATGAGTTAGATGGTAATGAGTTGACATTGTACTTTGATTCAAATGAATTACCAGAAGGTACTGCATATATTTACCTTGAAGATGGAACAGTTGCTGACCTTTGGGAAAATGAAAACGACGATATCACAGTGACTGTAGAGATTGATGTTGATACAGTTGCACCAGTTGTTGAAGATATAGAAGTTGATTCTCAAGATACATTGATTGTAACATTTTCTGAAAATGTAGAAGATGTTGAACGTAGTGACTTCTATCTTGAAAACGAAGATGGAGATGAAGTTAAAGTTTCATCTGTTTCAACTTCTGATGATGAAGTAACTGTAGTGTTTAGAGAAGATCTTGATGGTGATGTTACTCTTACAATCGATGATATCGAAGATGCTACAGGTAATAAGTTAGATAAAACTACACTCGATTTCAATGTAGATGATGAAACTAATCCTGATATTGAGGCAAATGGTTCAGCTGATGCTTATGATATTGGAGATGCTGATGATCAAATGATTCGTGTATACTTCGGTGAAGAAATGAATACTGAAGACGATGGTGATTATTCAGTAGCTAACATCGAAAACTATAGTATTTTCGATAGTACTGCTAACAAAGAAATTCTTCTTAGCAGCTTAGATGATGTTGATTTAACTGTAGTTGATGATGGAGAAGCGGTAGAAATCTCTATTCCTAAAAATTCAGATAATGACAATTACACAGTAGATCCAGGAGTTGACAAAATCTATATTGCTCGTGTTAAAGATGCGGCAGATAACAAAACTGATACAATCAAGAGTGAACTTACAATTAACAATGGCGATAATGCAGTTGTTAAGATTTCAGATGCTAAATTAAAATATGACATGGATGATGAATTCTACTATGTTGAAGTTAAATTTGACAAAGTCATTACTGATTTTGATCAAGACGATATTACATTAACTCTTGATTCTAAAGCAGTTAAAGCTAGTGAACTTGACATGGATCTTGAACCAGATGGCGATGATAGCATCGTAACTGTAAGATTTGATGATGACACAGATGTTGAATTGACAGCAGGTGGATCTGCTAAGCTAGTTTCCGGAGCGAATAAAATTGCAGTAACTGCTATAGGTCAAAAATCAGAAACTGAGTATGGTGTCAAATTTGATACTGGTGCTGCTAATCAAAATATTTCAGTAACTGATAAAGTTGCTCCAATGGTAGCTGATGATGGCGATGCAGTTTATGTATATGACATCAATCAAAATGATAAAGCAGATACAATTGTCATTGAATATCAAGAAAACGTTGAATCATCATATGGTGTTGACAAAAACACATTTGAAGTTGATGGTGATGATGTTGCTGTAACAGCTGCTGTTGTTACAAATGACATTTCTGACATGACTAATATCACACCTGCAGATGGTAAATACGTTGTATTAACACTTGATGAAGCAGATGTATATGCTGATCGTGATTATATTCCTGATGTACTTCAAGTAAAAGACATCTATGATGAACCCGAAGGAAATACTGCTGATGCTGACGACGCTGAAGTGGTTGAAGCTACAAGCAAGATGGGTATGACAGTTTCATTAACAACTAATACAGCAAATATGGTTCTTAAATTATCAGAAGCATTATATAATGCAAACGATACTGCTGTGGCAACAGGTAACTTAACAGTTGCTGATTACCTAGTATATACACCAACTACAACTGGAGTATTAAATTCTGTTGCATATGATGCAAGCGCATTAACCTTAACATTTACATTCAGTATGGCACCTGCTAATGGTGACACAGTACAATTCATCGGTGATGCTTTATACAATTCAGATGAAGTTCAAACATACGGACCTGGTTATACATTTAGCGGAGGAACATCAACCTGGTCTGAAAAATAAAAGTAGTTCGATAACTACCTAATTTAGGTAATTATCTCTTTATCTTAAGAAAGACCCTATAGCTATACAGCTATAGGGTCTTTTTCTTTCATTTTCTTTTATTTTTTGTAATAAAATCGTAATTCATCATCCGTTGATGTAGCTGTATACGAGTGGTATAATGGTTTGGTAAGTGTTAATTAAGAATAGGAGGAGAGTTATGAAACGCAGTTTAGCTGTTCTATTAAGTCTATGTCTATTGTTTGGTCAATGGTCAGTAATACAAGCCAAAGAAAATGAGGATACAGCTGCAAAAGTATTGAATGCAGTGAATATTCTACGTGGTGATGGTACGAGTTATAATTTAGATCAATCTTTGAATCGAGCAGAAGGGGCAACTTTTATTGTACGGATACTAGGTAAAGAAGAAGAAGTGATGGCAGATAGAGGACACTATGTAATGACCGGGTTTTCGGATGTTGCTGCTGTTGATTGGTATGCGCCATATATCGGATATTGTGTGGAACATGGTATCATTAATGGATTTACAGATGGCACATTTAAGCCAATGGAATCATTAAGTGAAAAAGCAATGATAAAGATATTGCTTGTTGCCTTAGGTTATGATTATGAAGCGGATTTTGAATGGACGAGTGTATTTCAAACGGCTTATAATGCAAAACTTGTAACAGAAGAGCATTATGCTACAGGTATTGGACAATCAAGTGATTTCACACGTGGTGATGTAGTTGGTCTTTTATACCGAACATTGAAAATGAACCACCATGTGACAGGTATCCGAATGGCAACAAATTTACTTGAATCATCAGATACGACGGAGGAAGACCTTATTGATCAAGGCTTGTTAGTTAGAGCTGGAAGTAATCAAGTGAATGAATTTCGTCGTGTTGATAAAGACTACTTTAGCTTAGAATTATCATCAATTCCGAGTGCTGTTAAGGAAGATAATATCAAAATAACAGATGACTTAGGGAATGAACTTAAAGTGGTAGAAATATCATCTACGGACTTACAAGATATTTACTCCGTCAGAACGGAGGGTGAAGATAAAGATCGTTCTTATAGTGTTAAGATTGAGGGTATTATGGATGAATATGGCAATGAATTTGATGAATTCGAAACTGAATTTATTGGATTTAGACCAGATGTCTATAAGTCAGATGTTTTTGCAATATCTGAGGTGAAACAATTAAGTGATCGTAAAATTTCAATTACATTTACGCATCCAATAAACAAAAAGCTATTGGGACCGGAGTTTTTCTATATTATACATGGGGATAATATCATTGCAGATGGAGAACAATCAGGTGATATGGAAGTTGCCATATCGGGTAGCAATACAGTAATAGTGACGTTGCAGAAATCTGTTTTTAATGACGATGAGGAGTATACGCTGGTAGCAAGAAATACGTTAAAATCAGATTATCGTGTATTTTTAAATCAAAATGAAGATGATTCCATAAGATTTATAGCTTCTAAAAGTGAAATAGAACCGTTTGAAGCATCAGATTTTAGACTTATTGAAGAAGATAAACTAATGTTTGAGGTGAATCGTACAATCAATAAAACGGTAGGAGAACAACTTTTCTCCTATTATGTGATAGATGATAAGGATAATCCTATTGCAATTAGTAAAGTAACAGTCAATAATTTGAACGACAAAGCGAATGTTACATTAACCCTAGATAAAAACTTGGAAGAAGATGAAGACTATACATTAATGATTAATCAGATGTACACAATAGATCGAGAGGAATCAATGATAGAGCAGTCTTACGAGTTTGAAGCGGAGTTGGATAAAGAGGACCCTGTCGATATAGATGACGTAGAGCAAGTGGATATGAGCACGGTAGAGGTTATATTTGAGCAGCCTATGAATGTTGACGATGTGACAAATCCGGATTTTTATAAATTTGAGTTGTATCACGGAAACAAAACATATAGCCCTAAAGCAATATACTATAATAATGATACTTGGAGTGCAACTGTATATTTTGGTGATGAAGTAGTTATGGAACGGAATGCAGATTACCGATTGTTGATATCTAGAGGTATGCGAAGTGCAACAGGTCAAGAGTTGGAGAATCCATATTCTGAACGTTTTGATGCGAAGACAAAAGATCCGATAGAAGTTGGAATTGATAAATCCGTATATCTCGGCGATAATATTATTATGATTGAGACGGATTTGCCTGTTGGATTTAGTGAAACAACAATTAATCCAAATAATTATTCTTTAACCGCATATGATACGGATGAGAAACGAGAAGATCAAGTGGACGGAGCTTTTGCTGAAGTGGATGCTGTCATTTACTATGATCCTACACATATATTACTCTTGGTTAGCGATTTTGATAATGAAAAGTATTATGAGTTAGTTGTTGAAACGCTTATGAATTATGGGAATTTTAATTATGTTAAGGATGTTGATGTAGAGATAGATATTGCGAGGAAATAAATAATTCTCTGTTTATAATTATGACACATATGACGTTATGGTGGCGCTTATTTCAAGTCTTCATACTTTTCCATAAGAGAATCAACGATATCAGTATTACAATGAAGAATATCACGATGTAAGCTTATATAGGTCCGGTATTCTAACAAGGCTAGGGATGTTTTCCCTAGCTTTTTTAATGCGTGACCTTTGATCAGAGATAAATGATCGAGATAAGATAATCGATCCATGGTGATGCAATGGTTGATTCCTTTATCGCAATATTTAATACATGCATCAAGATCATTTGAATGCAAATAAAAGCGAGCTAAATTATACAGGAGTCTCAGATAAGAAGTATCTGTGATTGGATAGAATGAATTTTCAATATTTTCTATTGTACAAACGAGAAGTTTTTCTGCATGTGTAGAGTTACCTTCTTCTAGATAAAGAACACAGATTACATTAATAATGCGGTAATTAATAGCAGGTAATCAATGAGCGAGTAAACTAAAAATATCAGATTCAGAAGTCTCGAGAAGTTGGTAAAAATAGTCAGTATTAAAGAGACAATTTGACATAACATGAAAGGCGTTTGCCCCTTTAAGCCATGCGAATTCTTTTTGCAATAGTTTGGATTCACATAAGTCTAAATAGGCATTATTCTTTATCCCATTATCAACGTTTAGATAATGAGATTGGTCATAAAGTAAGGTAAGTGAATCGAGTTCGTTTTTAGCTTCATAGGAAATAGGACAGTCTGAATAAGGTATATATTGTGACAAGGAATTTCCTAAACGTATTTTTTTGATCGTAGAACCTATATAATTGTTCATATAAAATAATCCTCCCCTTTATACCGAAAATCACTCAACATATGTGTCTAGTGACATAGGTTTATTATAGCATTATAATAAGTAGTGAGGAAGCTAAGAGTATAAGTAATCCATATGAATCTGTTCTATTTCAGCGCAGATATAGAAGGGGATGATTGTCAAATTAGGGTAATGTGTAATTTCCGATGACGTATTCAATGTGTGATATAACAGAATAGTAAACATGTTTATATGAGCAATTAAAAGCGCTATACTTAAATGATAAGTGCAGTAAAAATGATGGGATGTGTAAACAATGAAAAAGTTAAATGGAATATTTGTATTGATAATCTTAAGTGAAGTATCAGAGGTGGTAATTCCCATGTCAGATGAAGATGATGATGGGTGGTTAACTCGTGTTTGAAGTATTGTTATAAACGAAAAAGATTAATAGAAAACATAAACAAAGTGAAGGAGAAAATGATGAAGAAAAATTTTGTATTGTCAGTATTTATGTCAGCGGTGCTTATCGTATCCTTATCGTTCACGTCCTATGCAAAAGATGATAAAAAAAGTGATGAGGACTTTTCATTATTAAAGGCAAACTATGATTATGAAGAAGGTACACCAGATAAGTATGAACCGGAAGGTGATGAAATTGGTATGCCCATGGTGTTAATGCAAGAGACGGGAACAATTGGTGAATCGACGATGATTCATAATATCCATAATCAAGATGATGTAGATGTATTTGCTTTTCCGGTATATTCAAGATACAGATATACCATAGAACTGAAAAACATACCAGAAAATTGTGATTATGATATTGAATTATATAATGCTATGGATGTAGAAAATAGTATAGCAATATCAGATAATAAAAGAAATAGCAATGAAGAAATTGTTATGGAGTTAGAACCTGGATTTTATTATGTGGAGGTTTCATCTTATCGTGGATTTTCTAATGAAAACTACTCGTTTTCAATAAAAAGGAAATAAATTAGTTGATAGGATTACCTGTCTCCCCCTTACTCCCTATACCGGTAAGGGGAAAACGCATTAAATTTCTGCGGGGTAAGACCGGTGGCCGTCTTGAATTGTCGATAGAAGTGGACAGTGTTCGTGTAACCGCAGAGTTTGCCGATATTCTCAATGATAAAATTTGAGATGGCATTATAGATAATCATTTAAAAATACACCCTCAGGATTGTAATATCCGGAGGGTGTATTTTGCTATATACATACTGCACAAAAATAACGACAAAAAAATGTGAAAATTATAAAAAATATATAGGTTGACGAGATATCAACTAGTATGGTACCATACTAGTATCAAAGAAAACAAAAAGGAGAAGGATTATGAAAAGCAAATTGTTGATTTTAACGATGATACTAGTAATGGTACTCACAGCATGTGGTTCAAATGGGGAAACAAAAAAAGATGAAACGTACACTTTAAAATTAGGAACGGTTTTAACAGAAACAGATCCTTTGTTTCTAGCATTGGAATCTTTCAAAAAAAATGTTGAAGAAAAAACCAATGGGGGCGTTGTCGTTGAGTTGTATTCAGGGTCACAACTTGGAGCAGATGAAGATGTATTGGAACAAGCAAAATTGGGTGCCGGAGTTGGGATTATTACCGATCCAGGGCGAATGAGTAACTACATCAACGATTTTGGAATTTTGGGTGGGCCATATTTGGCAGAAGATTATGACGAAGCATTGGAAGTTATGGGGACTTCGGTGTATACGGATTTAGTACAAGAATTTGAAGATTATGGGTTCAAGATTCTTTCATTCAACTATTTCCAAGGCAGTCGTAACCTATTCACAAAAGTACCGGTTTCATCACCGGCTGATTTAGACGGATTGAGAATAAGAAGTTCAGGATCAGATGTCGTAACGGAATCCTTAGAAGCGATGGGAGCCAATACAACCGTATTACCATGGTCTGAAGCGTACCAAGCATTACAACAAAAGGTTATCGAAGGCGTTGAGGTACATAACTCTGCAGCAATTGGTTCCAGTATTTACGAAGTAACGGATTATCTGACATTGACAGGTCACTTCCAATTATTAACAGGCCTTGTTATCTCCAATGATTGGTTCCAAAAACTCCCTGAAGAATATCAGACAGTTCTTATGGATGAATCCTATGCTGCCGGTAAAGAAGGGTCACAGACCGTATTGGATAACGATGCTAAGTATTTGGAACAATTGAAGGAGAATGGTATAGAAGTTGTGGAAGCCGATAAGGAAGCCTTCAAAAAAGCCGCAGAAGCGACATATGATAAGTTGGGTTATAAGGAACTTAAAGATAAGATTGATGAAGAATTAGGAAGATAGAAAGAGGTAGAGTATGAGCCTACAACGTATTGAAGAAAGAACGGTTAGCGTTGGATTGATAGCCTTAATATTATTGGTATTCTTCAGTGCAACATTACGATGGTTTGGAATTGATATGTCTTGGTCTATTGATATGGCTCAACTGATGTTTGCATGGATCTGCTTCATAGGAGCAGATCTGGCAATGCGTCGGGTGAGACATATGGGAGTCGATTTACTCGTGGATAAACTGCCAAAGACATTAGGAAGTATTATATATATAGTGAATTACTTGATGATAATAGGGTTTCTTCTCATGGTTCTTTATTATGGGACGAACCTATGTATTGTTAATGTAAAACGACAATTTAATACCTTGCCGTTAAGCTATTCCTTTGTAACAGCCAGTGCTCCCTTTGGTGCCTTATTAATGCTTGTGACATCTATCCGATTCTTGGTGACACACATAAGGAACATGATCAGTGGAGAAGACGGAACTTACAATGAAAACCATCTTAACGAGGAAGGAGATGTCCTATGATTTATGTGGCTGTTTCCTTTGTAATACTGCTGGCAATAGGAATGCCGGTAGCCTTTACCGTTGGAATATCGAGTTTGTTTTATTTTATAACAGAACATGTGCCGGTTCAGATTGTGGTACAAAGAATGGTAAGTAGTACCCAATCTTTTTCGTTGCTGGCGGTCCCTTTCTTTGTATTGGCGGGTAACCTTATGAACGAGACTGGTATTACCAAACGTCTCATAAAATTTTCAACGGTTTTAACCGGCCATATGTATGGTGGCCTAGCTCAAGTCTCTGTTGTCTTAAGTGCTTTGATGGGCGGAATCTCCGGATCAGCGACAGCCGATGCGGCCATGGAAAGCCGTATATTAGGTCCGGATATGGATAAGCGAGGATTTTCAAGAGGCTTTACAGCAGCGATCTTGGCAATGGGTGGCTTAATAACGTCAACGATTCCGCCAAGTATTGGATTGATTCTTTATGGTGTAACCGGAGAAGTATCCATTGGACGATTATTTTTAGCAGGAATTATACCCGGAATATTAATGACGGCATTCTTGATGATAGCGGTGAATATCATTTCGAAGAAACGAGGCTATGCAAGAGAAAGTGAAAAACGAGCGACCTTTAAGGACGTTGTATTTGGAGCGATAGAGAACTTTTGGGCATTGATGTTTCCGATTATCCTCATTGTGGGTATTCGTTTTGGGATTTTTACCCCATCAGAAGCAGGGGCGTTTGCCGTAGTCTATGCCTTTATTATCGGAAAGTTTGTCTACAAGGAATTGACCATGTCCAAATTATACATGGTATTAAAGGAAACGTCGGTAGACCTTTCTGTCATTATGCTGATTATTATCTGTTCCAATGCTTTTGGTTATGCATTGGTGACAGGCAGAGTTCCTCAAACATTAGCGGATGCCATTATTACCGTATCATCCAACAAGTATGTTGTGCTCATCATTATCCTGACATTTGTATTCGTCGTTGGGATGTTTATGGAAGCAACAGCAAATGTACTGATTTTAACACCTATTTTCTTACCGATGATTATCGGTCTTGGATTTGATCCGGTACATTTTGGGATTTTGTTTATGATTCTAGTAACAATGGGTGGGATGACACCGCCAATAGGAGTGACCATGTATACGACGTGTTCGATCCTTAGGTGTCCCATAGAGACATATACACGGGAATCCATCGTCTTCCTGGTAGCGATTATCGGTTTGCTTGGCGTACTTGTGGCATTCCCGCAGATTGTATTGTTCCTACCGAATTTAGTATTTGGTTAATAAATTTAGATAATGAATGGAGAAATTATGCGATTACAATTTGAAACAATTCAAGAAGAGATACAGCGTGTGTTTGAAAAACATGGTATGACAAAAGAGAAGGCAGCTACCTGTGCTAGAATTCATACAGAATCAACGAATGACGGGATATACTCTCATGGGACGAACCGCGTAGCACGATTTGTTGATTACATAGAGAAGGGTTGGGTTGATATTCATGCAGAACCGACCATAGAAAAAGACATGGGTGCGATGAAAATCATTAATGGAAATATGGGCCCCGGTATTTTGAATGCACTCTATGGTGTAGAAGAAGCCATGAAAATGGCTGACCAATATGGTATCGGCATGGTGGGCCTTAAGAATACGACACACTGGATGCGTGGAGGTACTTATGGATTACATGCGGCCAATAAGGGATATGTATCCATTATGTGGACCAATACCGAATCTTGTATGCCGCCATGGGGTGGTAAAGAGTGTAAGTTAGGTAACAATCCCTTTGTTATGGCAGTTCCCGGAGCAAATGGTGGCGCACCGATTATGTTAGATATGGCGATTTCACAATATGCTTATGGGAAGCTTCAAGTCTTACGATTAGCAGGGAAGAAATTACCATTACCGGGTGGCTTTGATAAAGACGGAAATATAACCGATGATCCGGGTGCCATTGAAGAATCCATGCGTATTATGCCGATTGGCTATTGGAAGGGGTCAAGCTTCTCCTTTATGTTAGATGTGCTCGGTTCTGTCTTAACTGGCGGTATCGGTGCAGCAGATTTGGACAACAAAGGAATGGGAAGTTGTGGCGGTGCCTCACAAGTGATGATTGTTATTGACCCGGATAAAATTTCGGAAAGTGGCTTTATGGACGACACCATCGAAAAAGCCATTGCGCATTTGAAAAGCTCAGAACTATCCGAAAACTCAACAGGCATTTATGCTCCCGGTGAAGATTTTATTCGATTCAGAGAAGAGCATGAGAAGGAAGGTATTTTTGTTGACGATGAGGTATGGAGTGAAATTAAATCCCTGTAAATAAGTAATGACGGTGAAGGTATCAAAACAAAGGTTCACTAAAGTGACATACACTATATCGTTTTGATACCTTCACCAACACGTGAAAGGAATAATGATGAAAGCATTAATGCTAAATAAACCCAAAGATATACAGGTAGTTGACGTTGAAAAAGTACAGATAGAGAAGGCGGATGACATTCTGATCAAAGTTAAAGCAGCAGGTATTTGTGGGAGTGATATAAGTATCTATAACGGAAAATCTCCTGTGGCAACGTACCCAAGAATACTTGGACATGAAGTGGTCGGTATCGTGGAAGAGATTGGGCCTGAAGTTACAAAATTCAAGGTTGGCGACCACGTTATTGTGAAGCAAACAGAGAGCTGCGGAGAGTGCTATGCCTGCAAACATGGACGGGATAATGTGTGTGTAGACCTTAAAGTTCGAGGGGTCAATATGGACGGTGGCTATCGTGAATTCGTCACTGTTCCCCAAGATTCTGCCTATATGATTCCTGATCATCTTGATTTTAAGACGGCTGTCTTAATTGAACCTTTTACCATTGCTTTCCAAGCCTGTGCAAGAGGACGTCTTCAATCCGATGATACGTTATTGGTCTATGGAGCAGGCGCTCTAGGTAGCTCGGTTATACAAGTGGCAAGTAGCTTTGGCGCTACGGTTATCACTGTGGATATTGATGAGGATAAACTGCTTAAGGCAAAGGAAATCGGAGCAGATTATACGATTCATGGCAAGAAAGAGGACGTTGCTGAGCGGTTAAAGGAAATCACCCATGGCTATGGTCCGACACTATGTATTGATACGGTATGTAATGCGCGATCTGTCGAGTTTCTAATCGATGTGGTAGGGAATGCAGGACGAGTCGTTTTAATGGGCTTTGACATGGAAGCGTCTCATATTCCGCAGTTTAAGATAACGGCGAGGGAACTGGATGTTATCGGTTCCAGATTACAACATGATAAGTTTGAACAAGTGATTGCGTTATTTGCAGACGGAAGTATTGATCCGTTAGATACAATCTCCCATGTGTTCCCATTTGAAGAGATTGATAAGGCGATGGAAGTTGTCGACAGCAAGCAATTCAGAAAAATCATACTAACCTTTGATAACGAGTGTGTGTTATAGGATAAATGGGACGAATAGATGTCAAAGGGTACCATAGTGCTAACCAAGGAAGGTTAGGATTGACTAGAAAAATGATGTATGGTAATGTAAATTAAAAATGATGGAGGAGTTGCTGTGGAGTACAATGCAGGACATGAAATTATAAATAACTTTCCGACAGTAGGTGATTATGTATATTCTGTAATTCGAAATATGATTGTTAATTGGGAGTTAAAGCCCGGCCAGCAGGTGAGTGAAGCTGAGATGTCAAAGATATTGAATGTAAGTAGAACGCCTGTAAGAGAAACCTTTATACGACTCAAGAATGAGAAGCTTGTAACAGTGGTTCCCCACCGAGGCTCTTTTATTACGAAGGTGAACATTGAAAAGGTGAATGAAGGGTTATTCATTAGAAATTGTCTTGAGAGTATGGTTTTAACAGAAATTTCAGGGAAGATCACACCGGACCAGATTTTGGAAGCAAGGACATTTCTTCAAAAACAGAAGGAAGCGTTAGAAGATGGTGATGCCAAGAAGTTTTATACCCATGACCGTTTGTTTCACAAGTATTTCTTTGATATTTCCAATCATAAGTATACATGGAGTGTCATTAATTACTCCAATGCACAATCGGAAAGAGTTTCGATGCTTACGTTGATTGACATCGATAAGTTTGAAAGCGTTTATAATGTACATGAAGAAATCTTACAGGCTATTATGGATAATAAACCTGACTTAGTGGCTAAGATCACCAAAGAATCCATATACGAATTATTGGATGAAGTAAAGACCTTGCAAGATAATCATCCCGAATATTTTGAATAAAGTCAATGGACAGGGACATAAAACCTATGAGAAGCATTTGTTTGAATGAATCATTCAGCAAGTGCTTTTTTGTACTGTTCTACAAAAGCTCGATCCAATTACCCTTCATCCGTAGAAGACCATCTTCATTCATGTGCTTCAATTCTCTGGAAACAGAAGGACGAGCGACACCAATCATTTCGGCGATAGCGGTTTTTGTATGACGGAGTTTGAAGGTGGAACAGTGACACATGTGCGATTCATTTTGCAGATAGGTAAGGAGTCGAGAACGAACATTTTTATTCTGTAATAATTCGACTTTGTTTTTGAACAGAAGAATTTTTTCGGAAAGAAAATGTCGATAATTAGCGCTAAAGGTTGTGCTATGATTGAGAAGGGATTCGATGGCGTCATAACTGATATAGAGAATACGGCTAGGTTTTGTTGTAGATATGTTGAAGGGATAGCATGGATTGTCAGTGGATAACAATGCGGCGGCAAAAAAGTCACCGGAACTGAATGTATTGACAATGAGTTGCTTGCCGTCACGGGACAATTGTTGAGCGGTGAGTGTGCCTTTTAAGACATAGGAGAGATGATAACAAGATTCTCCTTGATGAGCGATAAGAGTGTGGGTGATAAGTGTGTACTATACAATCATCTGGGTGAATATACCTATGAAACTCGGAGGCCTCAATATGAGCAAAGAGTGGCGTGGATAATAGTTCTATAATAGGAATCATAGCTTATTACTCCTCCTAAGTGTAACAGCTGTTACAGGACTTATTAATTTATACGTGCAAGGGAATCGCCGACATTGTGGTCAAAGGTAACTTGGCTGTGGACAAGTTAGGTGAACTCAATGCAGAAGTGTTGAAAAGTTTGTTTATCACTATAACGAATGCCAACTTTGACGCAGAAGCTATTCGCAAGCAGATTATTAAAATGATGGTTATGCGTGATACATTAGGTGAACGCGTCCATGGAGTGGAACTGTCAGATGCAGCGACCTTTGATGTACAGACACCGGAGGATATGTTAGATAAAGCGTCTGATGTAGGCGTATTATCAACAGAAAATGAAGATATACGCTCTCTAAGAGAATTGATAACCTATGGACTCAAAGGAATGGCGGCTTATACCCACCATGCCTATAATATCGGTAAAGAAGATAGGGATATCTATACACACAGTGAGATGTTACCGGCCCATTATTATCCATTCTTCAAGAAATACGATAACTTTGTCGGTAACTATGGTGGATCATGGTGGCGTCAAGTGGATGAGTTTGGTCCCTTTAACGGCCCTATTCTCTTTACAACAAACTGTATTGTCCCACCACGCAAGGATGAAATTCGAGATCGCATATTTACCACAGGTGCTGCCGGATTTAGCGGATGTGGTCATATCGAACCGGATGAAGAAGGCAAGAAAGATTTCACAGCGATTATAGAGATGGCTAAAGGATTGTCATCACCTGAGGAAATTGAGATCGGTTCTATTGTAGGTGGATTTGCTCACAATCAAGTCTTTGAATTAGCAGATAAGGTTGTCGATGCCGTTAAGTCCGGAGCGATTAAGAAGTTCTTCGTGATGGCAGGCTGTGACGGACGTATGAAGTCGAGAGAATACTACACTGAATTTGCTCGTGAATTACCGGCGGATACGGTAATTCTAACCGCCGGATGTGCTAAGTATCGTTATAATAAGTTGCCTCTCGGTGATATCGGTGGCATTCCACGTGTTCTTGATGCCGGTCAATGTAATGACTCCTATTCCTTGGCGGTTATTGCATTGAAATTAAAGGAGATCTTTGAATTAGAAGATATCAACGATTTGCCGATTGCCTTTAATATAGCATGGTATGAACAGAAGGCAATTATCGTACTCCTCGCCCTTCTATCCCTTGGCGTGAAAGATATTCATGCAGGACCAACCCTTCCGGGATTCTTATCACCCAATGTGGGTAAGGTGCTTGTAGAGCAATTCGGAATGACAAGTATTAAGACAGTAGATGAAGATATTGAATTATTTATGGCATAAGATGTTGGTTTACTAGAGAATAACTATGTGTTAGGCTCGAATATTGCAGGATTTGAATTGTTGGTAGAAGCACTGTTGGAACAAGGTGTGTATTGATATAGAGCAAAAACAATGAACGTATAGTATGAAGTATGAGTTGACAAGTGTATATATTGCAGTTATAATTACAGGTAATAAGACATGTAACTGATTTTAACAAATCGGGCAGGATCTTTTAACTGAAACAGAGACAAGTTCTCTTTTTGGTTGAAGGTCCTGTTTTTTTATGCGCATAAGGGAAACTTGTCTTAGCCATTCTATTCATAGTTTTAGGAAAAGGAGAAATAAGATGGACTATAAGAAGTGTGCAAGTGATATTTTAATGTATGTTGGCGGGGAATCCAATATTGTCAATGTTGAGCATTGTTCTACGAGACTTCGATTTAATGTTGCCGATAAAGGACGTGTTAACCAAGAAAAAATAAAAGAAATACCTGGGGTTTTACAAGTCATTATCAATTCTCAAGTACAGGTGGTTGTTGGGAATTCAGTGATTGAGGTTTATGATGAACTCATGAAGATGATTACCATACAAGAGAATCGACAGACATCATCGGATGAGAAGAAGAAAATAGGTAAATTGGTATTGGAATATCTTGTGGCCATATTCCAACCCTTAATTCCTGCGATATCCGGAGCAGGTATTTTGAAGTCTATTTTGATTTTATTAAGTACCATTGGTATACTAGATACAAGTAACACGATTTATAGAGTGTTGATGTCAATTAGTGATGCCACCTTTTATTTCATGCCTATGATGGTTGCGATTACAGCAGCGACTAAATTGCAGATTAATAAATTAGTCGCATTGGCATCTGTCGGTGTCTTGTTATTACCGAATATGTCTGCTATGCTTAGTGAAGGTGTTACCTTTTCAGGTATAGGGATGAAGAATGTACCTTACAGTGCACAAGTGTTTCCGGCCATTTTGAGCGTATTTTTCCTTGCATTTATGGAGAAAAACTTGAACAAAATAACGCCAAAAGCAATACGAACATTTTTCGTTCCTATGGTGTCGTTAGCTGTAACAGTACCAATCACCCTGTTGTTCTTGGGACCGTTGGGTTATACTGTTGGAGAAGGATTGGCAAAAATCATTATTATGCTGTACTCAAACTTCGGATTTCTTGCAGTTGCTATTGTGGCATGTATTCTTCCGTTGATGGTATCCACAGGGATGCATAAAGCAATGATACCGTATGTTATATCCTCCATTGGCTCATTGGGATATGAGATTCTTTATTTATCGGCTTCTTTGGCACATAATATTTCTGAATCCGGTGCTTGTTTTGCAGTTGCAGTGAAATCAAAGGATGAACAAGAGAAGTCAGTAGCTGTTACGGCAGGTATTTCTGCTCTTATGGGTATTACAGAACCGGCCTTATATGGTGTTACCTTGCAAAACAAGGTGGTATTAAAAGCGGTTATGGTTAGTAGTGGTATTACGGGTACGTTTCTTGGTATTGTAGGATTAAAAGCCCTTGTTGCTGTGGGACCCGGATTAGCCAGTATTACAATGTTTGTGGATCCGGCAAACAGTATGAATATTGTCTATGCGTTTATAGGCTTAGTGATGTCTCTGTTTTTATCGTTTATCTTCACGATTATCTTCTGGAAAAAAGAGCAGAACGGTGAGGATGAAAGTAAACAAACAGGTGTGTCGACAGCAACGACGGCATCAACAACAGTATCTAATGCTGAAGCCAAAAAAGTTAACATAATGAATCCGATGAAAGGTGAAGTTGTTGCCTTAGAGACAGTCAATGATGCATTGTTTTCTCAAAAAGCACTCGGAGAAGGGGTAGCCGTTATCCCAACGAAAGGTGAATTAACAGCACCATGTAACGGTAGAATTAAGATGGTCTTTGATACAAAGCATGCTATTGGTATGGAAGCTGATAACGGGACGGAACTTCTCTTTCATATAGGGATTAACACCGTGGAATTGGGCGGCAAATATTATGAAACCCATGTAAAAGAAGGGGATCCGGTGAAGCAAGGGGATGTCATTGCTACCTTTGATTTGGATAAGATTAAGAATGAAGGTTATGATTGTACGACCCCTATTATTGTTACCAACTCCAATGAGTACACTATTGATATCAACGAACCGAAGAAAGCCAATCAATCAGGACTTGTCATGTCAACAGAAAGGAAGTCATCATGAGAAAATTTCCGGAAGGGTTTTTATGGGGAGGCGCCATTGCCGCCAATCAAATCGAAGGTGGATGGGATCAAGGCGGTAAAGGAATATCTGTAGCGGATTGTGCAAGGATGAAGATTGATGTGGATGTCAGTAACTATGCGAAGCACAATGAGATAACGACCGAGGATATAGAACAAGCCCTTGCCAATTTGGAAGATACGATATATTATCCGAAGCGACACGGAAGTCAGTTCTATTATCACTATAAGGAAGACATCAAATTACTGGCGGAGATGGGCTTCAAGGTTTTTAGAATGTCGATTGCCTGGAGCCGGATTTTCCCGAATGGTGATGAAGAAACGGCGAATGAAGAGGGTCTGCAATTCTATGATGATGTCTTTGATGAATTGCGTCGTTATGGTATAGAACCCCTTGTTACCATGTCACATTATGAATTACCGATTCATTTGGTGAGAAAGTATCGAGGATGGTATTCAAGAGAACTCGTCGATTTCTTTGAAAACTATGTCACAGCTATATGTTCTCGATATAAGGATAAGGTGAAGTATTGGTTAACCTTCAATGAAATTGATAGTATTATTCGACATCCCTATACGACAGGAGGGCTTGTTAAGGATCAATTTGAAGACGGGAAGTTTGAAGAAGCCTGTTTTCAAGCCATGCACCATCAATTTGTGGCAAGCGCTTTGGCGACAAAGATTTGCAAAGAAATAATTCCGAATGCTCAAGTGGGGTGTATGATTACGAAACTTATGTTCTATCCGATGACCTGTAAGCCGGAAGATGTCTTACAAGCACAGAAAAGAATGCGTGATATTTATGCCTATTCAGATACGCAAGTCTTTGGAGAATATCCGGAGTATCTGTTGAATTATTACAGAAGAAAAGGCATTACAATCAAAAAAGAAGACGGCGATGATGTGATCATGAAGTCATATCCTGTGGATTTTGTATCCTTCAGTTATTATATGTCCAGTTGTGTTGCGGCAGAAGAAGAAGGGATAGAGAAAACACCCGGTAATACGGTGATGGGATTGAAGAATCCCTACTTACCGTCGACACAATGGGGCTGGCAGATTGATCCCCTTGGTCTCAGAACCTCTATGGTGGAATTGTATGATAGATACAGAAAGCCACTTTTTATTGTGGAAAACGGCATGGGAGCAAGAGATGAACTCATTAACGGCGAGGTACATGATGACTATCGCATTGACTACTATAAAAAGCACTTTGAATGTATGCTTGATGCAATAGAAGAAGATGGTGTCGATTTGATGGGCTATACGTCTTGGGCATGTATTGATTTGATTAGTGAGTCCACCAAACAAATATCCAAGCGATATGGATTTATCTATGTTGATCTCGATGATTATGGAAACGGGACTTATGATCGCTACCGTAAGGACTCCTTCTACTGGTATCAGAAAGTTATAGAGCATAATAGTATCGACGTTGAATAGCCCCATGGAGGTGTGGAAATGGCAAGAATAAAGAAAGTTCTTAATTCTAGCGTTGTGTTGATAACAGATGAAAAGGATGCAGAATATATCATCCTCGGAAAAGGTATCGGCTACGGAAGAAAACAAAATGAAGAGCTCAGTGTTGACAATTCTACGTTCCAGACATTTATACCCGTGGCTAACAATAAATCAAAGCAAATTGTTGAACTCTTAAATTCAATTGCACCGGAAATATTAGATGTGACCTATAAGATGATAACACTTGCGAAAGAAAAGCTTCATTCGGAGTTTAATAACAATCTTTATTTTATACTTGCAGATCATTTAAATTTTGCTGTTCAGCGATTTGATAACAATATGTTTACAACCAATCGATTGTTATGGGAGGTGAAAAACTTCTATCCCGATGAGTTTTCTGTCGGTATGCAATGCCTTGATTTATTTAACAAGGCACTGCATATGAATTTACCGGAGAGTGAGGCGGTCAGTATTGCCTTTCATCTTATTAATGCTCAGGCTAAAGATAATCCGGACTATGACAGTGCACGATATGCCAAGCTCATTGGAGAAATTGTTAATTTGGTATGTTATTCTCTGAATAAACCCATTGCAGAGGATAGTATACATTACTTACGCTTTGTGACACATATACGTTTTTTTGTAGAACGTTTTTTTACCAACAAAATGCTTGAAGAAAACGATAATGCCTTCCGGTTATCTATTCATGACCAGTGCAAAAAAGAAGTCGTCATTGCAGATAAAGTGAAGAATTATCTTTTGAAGCAGTATGATAAAGAGATTACCCGTGAAGAGCAGATATACTTAATCATACATATCAATCGACTGAACATTACATGATTAGCAATAAAATAGTCTATATTAACAAAAAATTCATAAATGTCCAATGAAAATTATGCTATAATTCGAAGTGTTATAGGGTTCTTGGATACATACGAGGATTACCCACTGAGAGGGGTAGAATCTGGGTAACCAAGATACACGAGTATGGAAGAAAAGAATAAGGAGACTTTATGGATAATTTGAATGGGCAGCAACGACGTAAAGGATTAAAATTACAAGGTAAGTTGACACTTTTTATATCGCTTTTGTTTTTTGCAATTATTGCGATTCGGACAGTACTGATTGATATTGCCATTCGAGGCGAAGGGATTGATGAACGCCTTGTAACAATCGTATCAATGGTAGGTGCTTCAATCTTGGGTGGTCTGGCATCATATTTTATCATCAGAATGATGGTATCAAAACCGACCAAAGCGGTTAAGGAACATATTGAAGCCTTAGCAGATGGTAATTTTGCCCGAGAAACACCGGCAATACTTAAAAGCAAGAAGGATGAATTTCGAGACATTGCAACAGCTTTTGAATACATGCAAAGTTCGGTTTCGAGTATTGTTGAATCAGTACTCATGCAATCAGAAGAATTAGGAAGTGGTTCTCTCGTTTTGACTAAAACATCAGGCGATATGTCTATGTCAAGTCAAGAGTTGTCAACAACGATGCAACAGGTGGCAGAAGGTGCAGTGGATCAGAATAATTACTTACAGAATATCTTGGATGCAGTAGAGCAATTAAATGAGAACATGGTTCTAGCCGTAGAAGGATTAGGTCATGTGAGTGAAAAGTCTTTGGAGACAGAAGCTAAGGCAGAAACCGGTAAGAAAGAAATGGACAGTATGGTTCATGCGGTAGAAGAGGTTCGCCATTCGTTTAGTGAAGTTATCAACATGATTGATATCCTTTCAGATTCCATTGCAGAAATTAGTGGGATTACGAACATTATTTCCGGTATTTCCGGACAGACAAATCTTTTGGCATTGAACGCTGCCATTGAAGCGGCAAGAGCCGGAGAACAGGGTAAAGGCTTTGCGGTTGTTGCTGAAGAAGTACGTAAGTTAGCAGAAGAGTCTAAACGTTCCACAGATACTATTATTCAATTAATCCAATCGGTTAATGAACATAGCGAACAGGTTAAAACCACATCCAAGATTATGGATCAAACTATTGAACGCCAAGTTGTATCGATTTCATCGACAGCAACGACCTTTGACGATATATTGAGTTCGATAGAAGCCGTTCTTCCTATGATTAAAGACGTGAACATATCGATGGAAGCAATTAAAGAAGCCGGTTATACAGTGGCTGATAAAGCGACAGAAACCAGTGGTATTACATCGGAAAACTCTGCTGCGACGCAACAGGCAGCAGCATCTTCGCAAGAATTAACAGCGGCATCAGAAGAAGTGGCATCAACGGCTCGCGTATTAGAAGACGTAGTTACTGATTTGAAAGAAGCCGTTCATCGCTTTAATGTCTAAAGGAATAATTACAGGGAAGCATTAATGCGTTAAATTCGCCGACTGGCGATACTGAGTGGGAGTCATGTGCTCCCACTTTTTGAATGTATAGCAAAAGTTGCTTTCACTAGTAAAGCCACAGGAAAAAGTAATCGATTTAATGCTGGAAGAGGTTGTTTTGAGCAAATACTTTGCAGCGGATAATCGCGTTTGAATTAAGTATTGATAAGGGGTCATACCGGTTTCCTTAGTAAATACACGAGTAAAATAATAGGGACTTAAGGCACTTTGTGTTGCTAAGTCATTCAGAGACAGTGGTTTGGAAAAATGTTCATTGATATAGCTAATCGTATCATCGAGAGAATGACCTTTTGACGAGGATTCATATAAATCACTATCGGTAATTAACAATTCGGTCAAAAGAGCCGTGATGGAATCGGAGAGTCGAGGTTCACTGATAGCGCGACGCTCTCTGAATATCTTATAAATTCGTTCCAGATGGTGATGAAATCGTTGCGGATTAGCCGGTTTTAATAGAGGTCCTTTGGTACCTATGAGTTGATTGGCATAGGCGATACCCATAGCACCGTCAAAATGTAGCCATAAAGCTTCAAAGCCCGCTTCACTCCTATAGGAATGAGGAAGATTGCAGTCTAAGAAAATGACATCGTTTAGCGAGGCAGTTGTCGTGTTATCATTATAGGTAACATGGCAGCTGCCTTTTGTTATAAGCATGATGAGATAGCAGTTGTAGTCCTTGCGGGACAAGGCGTAGTTGGGAGCATAATAAAAGTATCCTGTGACGAGAGGATAGAAGAATAATAGTTTAGCTGTAGTACTTGGTGTATACATATAATAGTCAGACGGTGGCAGGACATGTGTTTCTGTTGAATGCATAGGAGGACTCCTTTATAGTGAGAGGAAAAAGATTTATCTGTAGTCAGTATAGCTATCTTTCCAAAAGTAATCAAGAGCTGGAGAGCAATATTTCGTAATTATGCCACAAGCTTCAGTAATGAAATGCCCATAGGCTAAACATACAATAGAAATAGACAAGGCAAGAATACAATAGTTGTGTAGTATGGAGGTTATAGATATGAGTGTTCAAGTATGGGAAGAAGAAGTGGTTATTCCAACCTATGAAATCGGGGAAGCGGATAAGAATCCGATGTTTTTGGAAAAACGGGTGTATCAAGGAAGTTCGGGAAAGGTCTATCCATACCCGACGATTGATACAATTAGTCGTAATAAAACAAACAAGAGCTATCGTGTGGTGTTTTTAGAAAATGATTATATTCAAGTGATGGTGATGCCGGAGTTGGGCGGTCGTATTCAACGGGCTTATGATAAGACAAACGACTATGATTTTGTTTACTATAACCATGTCATAAAACCGGCGCTTGTGGGATTAACAGGACCGTGGATCTCCGGTGGTATTGAATTCAACTGGCCACAACATCATAGACCGACAACCTTTTTGCCGGTAGATTATCGATTACGTGAGAATGCGGACGGGAGCAAGTCGGTGATGATTCATGATGTGGACCAAATGTACGGAACCAAGGCGATTGCCACTTATACGCTCTATCCGGACAAAGCATATATTGAGATTGAAGGACAACTTTATAATAGAACCCCCCTACCTCAGACATTTTTGTGGTGGGCAAATCCCGCTGTAGCGGTGAATGAACATACCCAATCTATTTTTCCCCCGGATGTGCATTACGTTATGGATCATGGGAAACGCGATGTATCTAGATTTCCTATTGCACGAGGAATCTACTACAAACATGACTATAGTGAAGGGGTTGATATTTCTAGATACAACAATATTCCCGTTCCTACATCGTATATGGCAGAATCCTCGGAGTATGACTTTATTGGGGGATATGATTATGAGAAAAAAGCGGGGCTTTTGCATGTAGCCGATCATCATATAGCACCGGGGAAGAAGCAATGGACATGGGGATATGGTGATTTCGGTCAGGCTTGGGATAGAATTCTAACAGATGACGACGGCCCGTATGTAGAACTGATGACCGGTGTATATACGGATAATCAACCGGATTTTTCATGGTTAAAACCTTATGAAGAGAAGCGATTCAAACAATACTTTATGCCTTATAAATCAGTAGGACGGGTGAAAAATGCGACGGTAGAAGCTGCACTGAATCTTGAATGGAATGATGAAGGTTTAGACCTGTGTATCTATACAACAAGTACCTATGAAGAAGCAACCGTTATCATATGCACAGAGAATGAGCGAATCTATGAAGAGGTTGTGAAGGTATCGCCGACAGAGATTTTTGACCGACATTTTGAGGATATGGGACAATACAGGACCAATGATTTGTACGCAGCTATTGTCTATGAAAAACGCATCCTTGTAGAATATATTCATAGATATCAAGAAGTGGAGCAACTATGTCAACCGGCTCAACCGGCCAAGGCTGCCAAAAGGCCGGAAGAGATAAAGACAAATGAAGAACTCTACCTAACAGGACAGCATATTGAACAATACCGTCATGCTACTTATTTACCCGATGATTACTATCAAGAAGGTTTGAAACGAGACCCCATGGATAGCCGCATAAACAATGCCTATGGGATGTTATATTTACGTCGGGGTGATTTTATGGATGCCAAAGCTTGCTTTGATAAGGCCATTAGTCGGTTAACCCATTTGAATCCAAATCCTTACAACAGTGAAGCTTACTACAATTTAGGGTTGGTATATTTTTATCAGCAAGAGGAAGCATTGGCATATAAGGCCTTTTATAAGGCAACCTGGAGCAATGAACAACAAGAGATGTCTTTTTATTATCTGGCTGTCTTGTTGATGCGGCATAAAGATTGCGAGAAAGCCCTTGAAATGATTGATAAAGCTTTAGTGAAAAATGGACACAATATGAAAGCCAGAGGGTTACGCGTGGTTATTTTACGTGATCTTGGTCGAGTGGATGAGGCGGTAATCTATGCTATTGAAAATCAAGAGATTGACGCCTTTGATTACTATTCCATGTATTATCAATGGATGATGACAGGAGAAAAACAAATCAAAGATCATCTAAAACAACTCATGCGTGGTTTTGATGAAAACTATCTTATGGTTGCACGCGATATGGCCGATGCAGGATTATATGAGGATGCGCTACATATTCTTTCTGATGCGCCTCAAGAAAAGGCATTGGTACGCTATTATCAGGGCTATTATAGTCATCGAATCGGAAGAGAAGAAGAGGCGAAAGGGTGGTACAAAAAGGCGGAAAAGGCAAATCCTATGTATTGCTTCCCGAATAAATTAGAAGATTTGGTTGTGTTGGAAGATGCAATAACTTTCAATCCCAAAGGTGGCATGGCATATTATTATCTAGGTAATCTATTCTATGATAAACGTCAGTTTGGCAAAGCGATTGGTTTGTGGGAAGCTTGTCAAGAGCGTGTGCAAGACTATCCGACAGTTTATAGAAACCTAGCCTTGGCTTATTATAATAAAGAAAAAAAACAGGAGGAAGCAAAAAGATGTCTGGAAAAAGCATTCGAATTGGATATGACGGATGCACGTGTTTTTCTAGAGCTTGATCAGCTATACAAGAAATTAGGTCACACAGTTAAGGAACGTTTATGGTTGCATAAGAAGCATATGAAACGCATCATAAGCCGGGATGATTTATATATTGAACATATAACCTTGCTCAATATAGACGGTCAATACGAAAAGGCATATGAAGCAATTATGTCCCATGAGTTCCGTCCGTGGGAAGGTGGAGAAGGTAGGATTTCCACCCAATATAAGATGGCTTTACTTCAAATGGCCGAGAATGCAATTCAAGAGAATAAGATGGAAAGGGCCAAAGACTTATTGAAAAGGTGTTTGACTTATCCCGAGAATTTGGGTGAAGGAAAGTTAGAAGGAACGAAAGATAACCATGTATATTATATGTTGGGAAAGGTTGAAGATTTTCTTAATGAACAGGAAGAAGCGCGATATTATTATGCTATGGCAACAGAGGGGGTATGGGAACCGGCAGGCATGATGTACTATTATGATCAGCCCGCAGATATGATTTTATATCAGGGATTGGCATTTGAACAATTGGATAATGATCAAGAGGCCAATCGACGGTTCTACAGTTTGATTGAGTATGGACAAGCCCATTTAGAAGATGTGGTAACCTATGACTATTTTGCGGTGTCTTTACCGGACTTCTATATATTCGATGAAGATTTGACCCGTCGAAATCGAGCACATTGTTATTATTTGATGGGATTAGGTTATCTTGGATTAAGAAAAGAGACATCCGCACGTCACTACTTGGAGCAAGCCTTGCTGATTGAGGAAACACATCAAAAGGCGAAAGTATATATAGAAAAATTGAATAATGGCAAGGGGCTGATTTTGTGATATAATAAAGCTATCCAAGGCTATGGTGATAACTAAAAAACAGGGTACTTTTGTTGCCATTTTTTAAGAAGTGGGAGTCTATAGATATATGAACCCAAAATTAAAAAGGAGAGCGCGTATGAAAAATGTGAGTAACAATCGTCGCAAAGCAGAAGGAAAGAAAACTGGAAAGATAGCGAGTAAAATTCTTCTGTCTGTTATTGCTATAACTGTTTTAGTTGTTTTGCTTTTCGGCCTTGTTATAGGTGGAATCGTACGTATGAATGTGGATGATTTATCTATGAAATATGCTCAATCCCAAGTCGAAGCAAATGTGAATGAGATTGACAAAGATTTTCTAATAGTAGAAAAATTGGTAGATAGCCTGTCAGCTGAAATAGCTGTGGAGGTGGATGTGGATAAGGCAATGGATGATATTGGATATCTGAGAGACTTTACGGATGCGTACGAGATAAGATTACGAGAAATAGGTCTTGAAACTCAAGTTGCGAATTCAATATATGTGTTTTTTAACAATAGCTTTTTTGGTGATGTGGCCGATGTTTGGTTATATACTGATGAGTTTGTGCGCCAACCGCGTTTGGAAATGGAATATTTTGAAACCTACAATGAGTGGTACAATTTGCCCATTGATGAAGGTGTAACGCGTTGGACATTTCCTTTTGTAGGAGCAACGGAAAGTACAAAAGAAACACTCGTAACATCCTATGTAACACCAATTAAAAAGGACGGTCAAATTATCGGCCTTGTAGGAATGGACTTAGACTTAAAAGATATAAGTCAAACATTAGATTCCGTTCAGCTTTATGATACCGGTTATCTTTATATGATGGACCCGGACGGGAATATTATTGTTCATAAGAATGTACCATGGGAAGATACAGATAATGACGGATATCCGGATACTTCTGTAAATGTGATGGATATCTATGATTATGGATTTTTGCTCGATGACATGAGAGAAAATGACCAAGGTCTTACGAATTATATCCGTAATGATGGCGTTCATGTAACAGCAGCTTTTGGGCATCTGACAAATGGCTGGGTTGTTGCCTCTAGTATTCCTACAAATGAAGTTTATGCCATCAATCGTTTGCTTACCTTGATTGGCATTGTTATAGGTCTTATTGCTATAGGTTTATCCATAGTGGGTGGAATCTTGATATCCAAATCAATTAGTCAACCGATTATCGGGGTTGTCGGAGCACTGGAACAAATCAAAAAGGGTGATTTCAGAACACGTGTGCAATCCAAATCCAATGATGAGACGCGTTTATTAGCAGATTCGTTAAATGAGATGGTTGGCAATATTAGCAATCTTATTGTAGACAGTAAGACGGCAACGAGTAAATTAGTAGACTCATCAACCACTTTAGCCTCTATGGTTGAAGAAACGAATGCTACCATTGAGCAAGTGAGTTCGACGGTGAACGAGATTTCAAAAGGAACGCAAGATACAGCAGGTGAAGCAGAACGAAGTACACGTGTCGTTCGTATTATGGATGATAAATTCAAGACTATTATTCAATCGAGTGATAGTATGTATGAACAGACCCAAAAAGTTGGAGACCGTAAGGAAAGTGGTCTCGAAGCGATAAAAACCTTAAGAGAAATTTCAAATAGCAGTCAAGTATCGAATGAGAAAATATACCATGCTGTCGGGCAATTGGATTCTAGAACGAAAGCCATTACCGATATTATAAGCACCATTAATTCAATTGCCAGTCAGACGAATTTATTGGCATTGAATGCGTCTATAGAAGCCGCGAGAGCCGGTGAAGCAGGTAAGGGATTTGCAGTTGTAGCAGATGAAATTCGTAAATTAGCGGAAGATTCATCTGCGGCGACGGATGAAATACGTAATATTATTCAAATCATCCAAACGGATACAAAAGAAACGGTTACAATTATGGAAGAAGTCAATGAAATATCCAAAGACCAAAATGAAGCCGTGACTAATGTAGATAATATCTTTGATACAATTTTCAAGGCTATTGATGATGTCATTCAAGGGATACAAGACATTTCCATTGGGTTGACGGATGTGAAAGAACAAAAGGACCAGATTGTAGAAATATCAAGTACTTTGTCGGCAGTATCTGAAGAAACGGCGGCTGCAACAGAAGAGGTCAATGCTTCCATGATGGACCAAATGCAAGCCATTGAGGAAGTGGCAAGAAATGCAGACCTGTTAAGTGAGTTGGCAATGAACCTCAGGGAACATATTGACGTTTTTCAAGTTGAAGAATAGAGACTTATATATTAGAGATTTTACGATATTTAGACGGCGTACGCGCCGTCTTTTTTTATAGTATTAGCATAGTACTAGAAATTTACTTGACTTGACAGGTGTTTAATACTATACTCTAATGGTACTATTTAATCACAACTGAAAAAGGCAAACTTGTTGAAAGACAAGGACGCAAAGCTATGGGTCTAAGGCATACTGCTATGACTGCCAAGCCACCGAGATTGTAATAGAGAAAGAATGATTCGGATGGCTAAGGCTATCCGTTTTTTGCGTTATAGGGATCGTTCCTTTCGCCTTCGGAATTTGTGGTGTAAATATGGTGGAGCCAATTTTTCTTATAAAAAAGAGTTTTGTATAAAATAATTGATATAATTTGGTGCGTGTGGAAATAAATGAGGGCAAGTAAGATATTTCTATATTAATTCCCAGGTATTGAAAAAAATAATAATACAAGGAGGTAGTGTAAGCAGGAGGCTTATAAAAAATCATGGAGATAATAAAGAAGAAGAGTGTGTACAGAATCATAGCATTGGTTCTTGTAGGTGTTTTTGTTGTGCCGATTTTTATGAATCAGGCGGTGATGCGGGAAATTGACGACAGTGAGATGACAAATGCCGGTGAAGAACAACTGTTAACGGAGCAAATCGGCAATATGACCGGGGCATCAACAAAAGAAATTGAAGAACTAAGACGTCAGGGATATGGTTGGACAGAAGTTTTGGAAAAATTACAAGATCAAAGAGACGGGATGAACTTGGATGATGGAGTAACAGAGGATGGAGCCTATGAAAAAATCCTTATAGCTCAAGGCGTAGAGCTAAGTGCTATTCAAGATGCTAAAATGGCTATTGCTAATGTATCCATGCTGATTGATGAGATTTTACAGTCAGAAGATGGGGGTGCGGTAGTTGAAGCGAATATAGTAAAGGCAGGACCGGATACGGGCATTGCACAAAATGAAGAAGAAAAGTTGGAGGAATGTAGGCGTATAGCAAATCGATTGGATGAAGATTACCTTCTATACCTTATTTTTCAATTACAGGACGTATTACCGGATATGAATAGTGTCATAAATGAATATCTATATGCGTTGCAAGTAGATATAGATATTGCGTTGGCGATAGAGGACTATGATGCATATTTGGAAGAAAAGGCAACTCGTTGGGAAGGCGCCGCTATATTAACCATTCAAGATATTAATCTTCTAGCTATTGAACGGATGAACAGGACAAACAAGCATGTGGTTGAGGATAGCGAAGAATCTATTCAAACAGATCAAGGGATTGATATGCCGAAAGTGATGAATCCGGCGGATGCCATTCAACAGGAATTGGACGCTTTGAATCCCAATAAATAATTAATAAGTAGGAGGCAGAATATGAGTAGGGTACTAAGACGATTAGAAATACTGGTATTAGTTGTAATAATGATGAGTCCAAGTATTTCAGTGAATGCAGAAGAAGCAATAGCTAATACGGAAACAGATGCCGTTATTGAAGTTACGGAAGAAGAAACAAAGGAAGTAACAGAAGAAGTAGCAGAGGAAGAAACAGATGAAGTAGAACAGGATGAGCAAAAGGAAGCAGAAAATAGTGTAGAGGAAGAGGAACCGACTATTGATTTGGAACCAGTTGAAAATCTTGGGGAAGACCTTGGTCAACAAGGGGATATGTTGACTTTGGAAGTGGAAGCTAAAGCAATAGCACAGGATGAAGACGGTTATTATCTTATTGATTCAGTAGAAGACTTTTTATCCATAGGAGATGATTTATCTGCTAAGTATCGATTAAGCAACGACATTGATTTTCTCGGCACTTCCTATGAGATGATTGGGACAAAGGAGAATGGGTTTACGGGAGAATTAGATGGGAACGGATATACCCTTTATAACATAAAATTGGATAACGGAAGAGATAATATTGGGATTTTTGGGAGTCTAGATAATGGGTATATACATGATGTAGACATTGTATCATTGATGATTCGAGGCAATAGCAATGTAGGCGGTATAGCGACAAAAGGAACAAATAGTCATCTTGAAAATGTATCTATTCAAGGGGAGGTTTTTGCACAGAATCAATATGCAGGAGGATTATTTTCTGAATCTAAAGATATGGTATATGAGGATGTAACCTTTGAAGGTAGTGTTCGCGGGAATAACTATGTAGGTGGTATTGCGGCAACGTCCAATGACGATATGTATACAGGGATAGATATGGTTGTCCAAATATCGGCTAATAATGATTATATAGGCGGCGTATTCGGACAAGGAAAGGGTATCGGCCTAGAGTCTATTAAAGTTAAAGGCATCTTATCAGGGAACAACTATATAGGTGGTATTGCCGGAGATATCGAAGATGGAACGATTGATGAGCTAGTGTATGACGGACGATTATCCGGGTGTAATCAGTATGCCGGCGGTTTCTTCGGACGAGCAACGGATGTCCATGGGGAATCGTTATTTGCCTATGGGGATGTCCAAGGGAATAACTATCTTGGGTTACTTATAGGTGCGGCCTATGATGTGACCATAGATCAAGTTGTTGGTAGTGGAACTGTTCGTGGAGGTAATGAAAATATCGGAGGTCTTGTTGGTTATGGATATGACATAACACTGTCAAACGGTTATGCGATTACAGCGGTAAACGGTGTTAATGGGGTATCAGGAATACTAGGTCGAGGTAGTGACGGAAGAATCAGTCAGGTGTATATGTTAGGTAGCATACAGGCACAGAAGATGAATGGGATTATTGGTTCTAGCCAAGATATGACAATTAACAACAGTTATTATGATCAAGATATATATCATGAAGAAACGCCTTATGAACAAGCTAGAACAACAGAAGCCATGAAACATGAAGAAACCTATAGTAGTTGGGATTTTGAGGATATATGGGAGATGACG
Source organism: Vallitaleaceae bacterium (assembly GCA_965140555.1). Lineage (GTDB taxonomy): Bacteria > Bacillota > Clostridia > Lachnospirales > Vallitaleaceae > UBA1351. The sequence continues at coordinate 2,280,008 of OZ223259.1, forward strand.
GAAGGAGTGACATATCCGGTTCTTTCCAAGTTACCTGTTCCTTTGAATTCTTATATGGCTTATTACAACCTTGCGATTCGAGAGGTGGGACAGAATAGCTTCAGTCTGATATTCGATTCCATCTATGCAGCAGAAGCATATGAGGTTGAAGTAAATGGAGTTATTGAAGATACAATTGTGAATACAACCTATGAGAACAATGCGTTAGAACCCGGAACAGACTATACTATACGCATACGGGCCAAAAATAATACAGTAAATGCGCCGTGGAGTGAAGCTGTTACATTGACAACGATTCCCTTAACACCTACCAATATTCAAATCGGAACGTCATCTTTAGGTAATAAGATTGACTTTGATTTGATGAAAGGAGCATCTTCTTATGAAATAGATGTGATGAATAACTTTGTGGATACAGATGGAGAAGCTAGTTATCTTCACACAGATATAGGAGAAAATATGCAGTATGTCTATCGGGTGCGTGCGATTAATCCTTTCGGGAAAAGTCCATGGAGCGAGTATTTTGTTCAAAAAACCTTACCGGGGAAAGTGAAGCATGTTGCAATAGAGGCTGAGAAAAATGCAATAAATCTAAGTTGGGATCCCATTTCAGGAAGTGCGTATTATGAGATTAAGGATAGTACGGGTAGCACTGTGGAAACCCAAGAAGTCGAGTATCGAATGGAAAACTTAGAAGCCGGACAATACTATAGCTATAAAGTCAGAGCATACAATGGAGAAGGTTTTGGTGAATGGTCTGAAGCAGCAGCCGCCTATACACAATTGGAAAAACCAACGGATATTGATGTCCGGATGCAGTTGGAGTCAATGGATATAAGCTATAGCGCGGTATCAGGTGCAACAAGGTATCAGATAAAAATAAACGGTGTCATTATTGATAATGGAAATGAGACCACATACCATTATGTGATGGAGAATAAAGAGGTTGCCAATACCGTTCAAGTAAAAGCAATAAATGAGCAAACAGAGAGTCAATGGTCAAAAGAGTTGATTGTTTCACCTCTTCCGGATGCTCCGATAATAACAGAGTATAGCGTGCAGGAAGAAGGACTATACATTGAATGGATGGCCCTTGATAATGTTCAAGAATACGAGGTTGTTATTAATGATACAAGCATAACTGCTTCGAGTCACGCCTATGTATATAAGGGTATTGAACCGGGGAAAACCTACGTAATCAAAGTAAGAGGCCTTAAAAGTAACGGTCAAGGGGCGTGGACAGAACCAATTGAGATTAAAACCGAATTGAATACCCCGTCACAAGTGGTAGTGGATTCAGAATTGGATACTATACAACTGACTTGGGCAGCAATTGAACAAGTGGATTATTATGAAATTGTGGCAGATGGCGTTGTTTATACAGTAACAGAACCGATGTTTAAACATGAAGGGTTATCAAGTGGCTCCTTGCATGTATACCGTATTCGCGCCATATCAGGAGAATACGTCAGTAGCTATACTTCTGTAATAGAAGCATACACTCAATTGGGTTCACCGGTGTTACCAAGTGCTGTATATACCAATAATCAAATAGTCATTCGTTGGGGTTCAGTTATGGGTGCATCAGCATATGATGTAGAAATCAATGGTCAAATTATAGAGGATATTGGAGCAACCCAATACACTTTATTGGAAGTTCCGGACAATACAGCCTACTCTATTCGCGTTCGTGCTAAAAATACGTATACTATCGGTATGTTTAGTGACTATGTAGAACTCCTTACATCTCCGGGTATTCCCAAGATACCTGAAATTCCTGAGTTTTACAATGTATACCGTGAAGATGATGAACAAACCTACACAATCATTCTCCATTGGTTTGACGTTAAAGGGGCAACATCCTATGACTTAGAAGTGGATGGAGAAATAGTGGAACATCTGACAAAAGAAACCTATGAACATCATGGATTGTTAGCCAATACAGCGCATGCATATCGAATACGAGCAACCAATGCAGGAGGTAGCAGTGAATGGAGTGAGCGCGTTGTCGTGAATACGCCGATAGAGATGAAACTGGACATGAGTATTGATGAATATTTTAACTTTGTCTTTGTTGTACCGGGTAACGGTAGGTCAAAACGCGTGGTTACCGTCAAGTATGACCGAGAATCCTTGGATATTGATGATTTATGCGGAATTACAACAAACAAGGTTACAGAAGTCGGAAATGTGGAAGGGACAGTTATTTCTATAGAGTCAATAAATGATGATACGGTTGTATTTGAACTGGATACAAAAGGAAATTCGGCCATGAATATCATTAAGTTTAAAGTACTTAAGAGTGGATTTCAACAGGTGACGTATGAAGTGGAGTAAGACGATGAAAATGAGAAAACGAGTGTTTCTATTATGTGTGTGCTTATTAATGAATATAGTGGGGGTATCCCCGGTAGAGGCGGCCAGCAATAAATTGGATATCGTCTTTATCATTGATCGATCCGGAAGTATGGGTGGAGATATTAGTTCGGTTAAGTCGAATATCTCGTCCTTTGCGAACCAATTAAGTCAACAGGGAATACAATATAGGCTTGGTTTGGTGAGCTATGAGGAAGAACCAATAGGATATCCTATAACGTCGAACGTAGAGCAATTCAAGTCGAATTTGGACAATATTCATGTAAGTGGAGGAACGGAGAACGGCTTGGATGCCATTATGTATGCAGTTAATAATTATACTTATGATTACCGAGCAATTAAGTATTTTGTCATTATCGGAGATGAAACTATTCATACTGAGTATGGGAATTCTTTTGGCCGTGTAAGGCAAAGTTTGACGGATAATAATATTATCTTAACGGCCATAGCTACTTCGAAGTTAAGAAGTCATTTTGAACAATTGACAGTACCTACTAATGGTCAGTTTTATAATATAAATTCGGATTATGGATATACATTGCAAGGAATATTTGAGCAAATTCAAAATATTCCTGCGTTGCATGTTAAGTTTCCCATAGACAAGGCCTATTATAGTAATCAACAAACCTTTATTCCTCAAATTGAGGTGTCGGATGAGGATTCAGATGTATTGATTTGCCGTTATGCCATAGATTCAACGACCAATTGGAAGGAGCAGATCTATGCGACCAATACAGAGAAGAATCAGACGGTTTCTTTTCAGCGGCTGGATTTAACAACAGTGTCTCAAGGATGGCATGACTTCTACTTTGAAGTATATGACGGAACAGATGCAGTATCTGAGACAAAGCGCATCTATGTGGATAATAAAGCACCGAATATTGATCAAATGAATGAGCAAGTTTATGATAGATCAATCCAATTATTGATAGTAGCATCGGATGATGCATCAGGGATGGCTACACAACCATATCAATACAGCATTGATGAGGAGAGTGGGGTGTGGACGAACGCATCAGAGCATACCTATTCAAATCTTCAACCGAACAAGGCCTATACGGTCAATGTAACAGTTAGAGACAACGTAGGGAATACGGCCATGCGCTCGAAGAATATTACGACTTTGGCACAAGTACCTGTACTTGGAAATGTGCAGACAACATTAACCGATATAACGGTTCCGATGGCAGATGATAATCCCGGGAATACGCTATATCAAGTTCAATTTGGAGATATGTACCTTGGCAGTAATCATCAGTTGAGTGCATCCCCGCAATGGATTGAATTGGAGAATAAGAAAGCGGTGGCTACGAATTTACCGTTGAATGCGAATTATGTCATCCGTAGCCGTGCAAAGAATAGTAAGGGACAAGAAACGGGATGGTCTTCTACTATTGAAGCAACGACATTAGCACCTACCCCGACCAATCTTCAGTTGACACCGACCCAAACAGATATGACCCTTCATTGGGATGCTATAGAGCATGTTCTGTATTATGAGGTTGAACTAGACGGTAAGACAATTATCAGAAGCAATGAAGCACAATACAGGCATTCGGGATTGGGTGTTGATGAAGAATACAGATATCGAGTGCGATCCGTGAACAAAGGAGGGGCAAGCCCATGGACAGAGTGGGCGTATGAGAGAACGTTGCCATACCCACCGGAAGCACCTTTTGTGGATACCGTTGTGAACGGTCAAACAGAAGTGACGATTCATTGGAAAGCGACAATCGGTGCGGATTCTTATGAAGTTCTCATTGATGGGAATAGAACAGAGACCGTAACAGGGACCCAATTTGTTCATGAAGGGTTACGTCCGGAAACATCACATACATACAGTATTCGGGCAATTAACCGTGGAGGAATAAGTAATTATAGCGAAGCGATAGCACTCGTTACCTATCCTTATCCGCCATCGAAACCGGTGGGTATTGAGATTCAGAAAACGAATACGTCTATTACATTGGCTTATGATAGGCACCCTAAGGCAGAGACCTATGAGGTAGAAGTTGACGGTACAATTGTTGATAACGGATTAGAGGGAACTTTTGTTCATAACGACTTGGGGCCTTTAACAACCCATAAGTATCGTATTCGTGGTGTGAATCGAGGGGGTAAAGGTGAATGGAGTGATAGGATGATTATTCAGACACACCCGGATGCACCGGAGGCTCCTTCCAGCTTATTTGGGACATCCACACGGGAGAGCATATCCGTGCTCTACAATAAAGTCGACTACGCAGACTATTATGAGGTAGAGATTGATGGCGATGAGATTGTTCATAATGAACAGATAGCTTTTGACCACAAAGGTCTAAATAGTGGTGAAGAGCATGTCTATCGGGTAAGGGCCTGTAATGTAACGGGGAAAAGTCCTTGGAGTGTCCCCTACACCATAGCAAGTCTAGAAGAGACGGAAGATAGTGGTGAAAATGTTGCGCTGACGAATATAGGAGCTATGGTAACTAATCGTTCCATTTCTATTTCTTGGGAATCTATTGACTATGATGTGCGTTACTACATAGAAGCAGACGGTAATCGTATAGACCTCGGTCAGGATAAGGTCTATATGTCTTCCAATCTCGAACCGAGGACGCTTCATAACTATAAAATTGTAGCAGTAAAAGATAGTAAAGAGTTCTACTGTGGATCTTTAATATTGACGACACTACCAAATCCTCCGGATGCACCTGAAGGGTTTGTGGCAGAAGCCGGACTAGAGTATGTCCAACTGAATTGGGTAAAAAGCGATGATGGTGCGATGTATGAATTAGAAGTCGACGGTAATGTCTTTATGATTGGGGATAACTCGATTTTTAAAGATGAAAATTTATTGCCGGGAACGAGTCATACATACCGAATCAGAGCGTTGAATATTACCGGAACGACAGGGTGGAGTGAACCGATAGCCATTAGTACCTTGAGTCCTGAGTTTACAATTGATCTGACACAAGGTGACATTGTTGATGTATCTGTGCTGTTAAGAAATGTACAGGATTTTACCGGAAAAACCTATGTGCTAACCTTTGACCCTAGTAAATTACGCGTCGAAGATTTGAGCCTATTTACACCAAGGAAAGAAACAGAAGCAATGGAATTTGAACCATATAACATGCAGGTGTCATTTGTTGAAAATCAAATCCGTATTCAAGCAGGTATTCCCATTGTACCGGGAACATCCTTTGACGGAGAATTAAATGCTATGCGGTTTATTATGGTAGAAGACGGAACAACAACACTAACATTGGTTGAAGAGAAAGAGTAGTAGGAGGACGCTATAGTGAAAAAAATGAGATATGCAGTACTTGGGGTTATTCTAATCTTAATGATCGGAATGACAAGTATCTACGCAGAGTATTCAGATAATACAGTTCATGCACAAGATGAAGAGACCGTATCCTATAAGGAACAACCGGATGAATTAGTCATAGAGGATATCGATTTATCCGAGACACTTTCAGCAACCCTTGAGAAACAAGGATTACTGGAAATCTATAAGGATTTTTTAGTTCGTATGAATGTACAAACAGATTATGTAATCGCATTGGAAGACCTTATTATCGAAGGGTATGATACAACAGATGTTATGGTTGCTTACGACTATTTGCAAGAAGACTATGCATCCTATGAACAATTTGAGCACCTATTAGCCCAACGCAAGGACGGGCAATCTTGGGAAGCTATATTCTTAGCTTATAAGAAATCAGAAGGTACGTTTACACCGACAAACTTTGAACAAGATTATCTACAGAGCCTCGTTGAAGTCGGGACCCTAAATCGTGATGATATTATGATTGCAGATCATATTGCTTACTCTGCAAAGGTAGAGCCTCAGGTTATTATTGATAAACGAATACGCGGTATGTCGGTTAAGGAAATATGTTTGGATTATGGACTGATTGGAAGTGGAGAGACACTTCCTCATGTCAGTATCAGTCTAGATGCGATTAATCGTTATATGGATGCAGGCTATGAAGAGACATATATTGCTACGAGCTATGTGTTGGCTCAACGGGTGAATCGTTCTGTTGATACAGTTATTGCCCGTGTCAATAAAGGGATAACAGATGAAGCCATATTAGCAGACTATTTGACAAACATATATAGCAAGTAAGGGGAGACGAGGATGAATAAGAAATGGTTAGCACTGTGTGGCTGTCTCGTTGGGATGATACTATCACCTAATGTAATCCATGCAGAAACACTTGAAGAGGAATTGAATCATGTCGAGGGGTTATCTCAAAAGTATGAGACAGAACTATCCCCTGCCTATATTAGAACCAATACAGATGAGGAGAATATAAGTCCTCAAAGCGGGACCCTATCCATTGCCCAAACAGATTATGTATTGCCGGGTAGAAATGGCTTGGATTTAGAGATAAAGCGTATTTATAAAAGTGGGTCATCCAATATTCGTGAGATGAAGGTGAAGTATGTTGCCGGAGCTTGGGTGGACTATGTTGAAGCTGATGCAACGACGGGATCGTTCTATGAGAATGCCTATAATCTGGGAATCGGTATGCGATTTTCCTTTCCTATGATTGAAGTGGTAGACAATGAGGACGGAAGTAAGAACCTTTTCCTACATAATGAGTCAGGAGATGTCTATCGTTTTAGAAATCCGACGACGGTGGATGGCGAAGAACTCTATATGCCTATCGGACAAAGGGTTCTTGATGTTGTGATGAAAAAGTCAACGGCCTTTTCAAACGGGCAGACAGACGGAACGAGTGCCTATGTACTTAGCAATAAAGACGGACGTTTGGAGTATTTTTCTGAAGACGGTCGCATACTAGCAATTGAAGACAAGTATGGCAATCGTATTACGTTTGTGTATGAGACCCTGTCTTATACCATCGGTAGTGAGACAATTGAGAAACGTCTCATAAGCAAAATTACAGACAGTGTGGGCCGTGTGGTAACACTGACCTATAAGGAGAACCATAACTACACGGTTAAGCCTCAAGGAAGTGAATCTGTCAGTCATGCCTATGATGTAGACCAGAATCCGAATACGACAGATTCCGGAGATTTGGCAGGTAGTTATCAAGTTATCGTTACACTACCGAATAGTCAAAAGATTGTGTACGATAAATCGGCAGCACTCGTGGATGATAATAAAAAAGTGTTGAGAACTCGTTTGCAACGGGTCTATGATGTGGATAACCAAGTCAAATACCATCTCTGGTATGAACAACCGAGTCTTGGATTCAGTTATTCCAATCCGAGTACGTATACAGCGTATAACCGTTATGAAAACCTTGTTCAAATTGATTACTGTAAAGAAAACCGTTTGAAGCGTTATACCTATGATACTTTTGAGAAAACATTGAACACCGGGAGTATGCAGTATAGAAAAATCTTCTCGGATATGGAACTGGAAAAAGAAGGATTCAGTTATAATGCGGCAGATTTTCTAGGATCTTATACGACAACAACCCTAACTAAAAGGGATTATACCTATCATAACGAACCCGATGGGTTTAATAGTGAAGGGTATTCTGAAGACTATGAAAAGCTGAAGTCTTATCGCTATACCACGTCATATAAAGATTTGTCCGGTGTAAGACTGACCTATAGCTATGACGGATTACATGAGCTTGTAGATTTGACAGAAGAAGGTAATGATCATAAGAAATCGGTGATCAGTACTTATGATTCCATGCATCTTTTGAGTATGAAGAAAGTCGTTCTTGAGATGCGTAAAGATGGTGAAATTGTAGGAAAACCGGTAGAGGAGATTGAAAATTTCAACTACGATGAATATGGTAATCTGACCAATTATACAGGGATAGAAGCTGAAAGGGATGAGAACGGTGAACCCATAAACAGTGAGCATAAGATAATCTATACCTATGATTATGAGCGCTATCATGGTGTGACCTCTAAAACTTATAAAATGGATGCAGAGACAACCGTTCAGACGACATACGCCCTGAATGATAAAGGAGATGTGCTATCTGAATCCACTCAATACGAGGATAGGGGACAGAAAAAGATTCAAAAAACGGATTATACCTATGATACTTATGGGAATATGTTGAGCAAAGATCAACATGTTGGCGATGACCACTATGTTTCTTACTATGAGTATGGTACCGATTATAAAGGTGTCAATCATAAAGGCGCATTTTTAACCAAAAGCTATATGCTTGTAGAAGGACAACCGGTTGCGTATCAATATAGTTACGATCATGTAACAGGACTCGTTATCGGAGAGAAAGATGCCTTAGGCTATGAAACAACGTATACGTATGACGTTTCAAAGCGTATGGTTAAGCAAACGAATCCGGATGGCAGTTCACGATTGATGGCCTATACAAACGACCCATATAGTCAACGTCAAATTACCGAAACGGATGCAGAAGGGTATAAAACGCGTCGTACGTTCAATGCTCTGGGCCAAGCAAGTAAAAGTGAGAAAATGGTCGGTAATGAATGGGTTGTTCTAGGTCTCTGCTTCTATGATGACCGTGGTAACCTGTTAAAAGATATAGATGCCATGGGTAATACAATTACCTATGCATATAACAGCTTAGGGTATTTGACTCAGAAGAATTATATGGGAAGCGGAACCCAAGTATTGAGTCGAGAAACCTATGACTATAGCGGTGGTATCGAGGATGGGGAGAAGTATATTCTGACGTATACAGATGAACTCGGCAATAAGACCGTTTCCCACTATAACATGCAGGAATTACTAACGCGTCGGGAACGACATATAGAAAATGAAGCGATAGCAACACAAACGTTTGAGTATAATTATTTGGGGAACAAGGTGCTTGAGACGGATGCCAACGGACATCAGACGACCTATGCCTATAACGCCTTAGGACGTTTGGTGAAAGTTACCAATGCATTGGGGTATTATGTTCTATATAGTTATAATCCCTTGGGAGACGTGGAACAAACCCTTGAGAATAACCAGCGTCTAACGGTTCAATTATTTGATGCAAAAGGACGGGTTAGAGAAGTGCGAACCATGGAAAACGGCAGTGATGCATACCGTTTTACAGCAAACAGCTATAATAATAACGATCAAATAGTAGCTACCGAACGTGGTGACTATGACGGGGATAACCGACATAGTCTATCAAAATCCGTCTATACTTATGACGCCATGAATCGTATGGTGAGCCAGCAAGATAGGATTGCAGAAGGGGTAATGACACAACAGACGTTTACTTATGATAATAGAGGCCAATTGGTTGATCAGCGTCAATATATCGATGACGAAACCTATGTGCAAAAGACCTATACCTATGATGAATCCGGTCAATTGCTTCAGGAAGCCGGCAAGTATCAAGGTCAGTATACCAAGACCTATACCTATGATTATAACGGTAATGTGACAACACAATACGTTAACGGTCAAACCAAAGAGTATCGCTACGATTATAGGAATCTAGTTGTAGAGATGAAGGAGCAGATGCAAGAATCGGCATGGCGCACGACAACCTATCAGCGAGATAAGAAAGGTCAAGTCCTAGCAGAAACAGTATCTGCCGATGGCGTAAGCCGTAAAACATCTTATGCGTATAATGCGATGGGACAAGTACGTCAACAAATAGATGCCCTTGGTCAACGAACCCGTTATGCCTATGATAAAGTGGGGAATCTGATTCGTACTGTGGATCCACGATATAGCAACCTATCCATGGATGAAGCTCCGGGAATGATCTATGGATATGATGCCTTGAACCAACGCACCTATACATATGCCTATGACGGAAAAACACAACATGTTGTCCGATACACCCTCTATGATGCCTATGGACAAGTGCGTCTAGAAGCAGATAATCAGGGGTACAATGAACAACAACCGACAGCTTCCATTGGAAATACTTATGTGTATAACATCTATGGAGAATGTGTCCGTATGACGGATCCTCAGACCACTTATGAGAATAAGATTAATGGAACAGAACGTGCAACGATGCGCTATGTCTATGATGGGGTAGGTAATAAACGTCAAGACATCCAAGACGGTCATGTGCTATGGGCCTATACCTATGACGGCATCGGTCGGATGGTAACAAAGACGGATGGATTAGGTCGTACCACCCGTTATGCCTATGATCTTACGGGAGAGCATTATGTTAAAGTAACCGATCCGTTAGGCCATGCCCAAGAGTCATGGCAGAATGTATTCGGTCAAGCATATCGTAAAGTATATCCGGATGGTGGCGTGGAAACAGCAACCTATAATGATAAGGGCTATAGGATGTCAAAAACAGACGTACTGGGTCACTCTACATATTATACATACAATCTTGCGGGGCAGATGACGGAACAACGTCTTTGGGTTGAAACAAAAGATGGACAAGAACGTTATCAAAGTACAGAGTATGGCTATAATACTATGGGAGATCGGATAACGACACAAGTCTATGACTTGCGAGAATCGTCAACCGGCGACATTATTTCAAAGAATGCTGTAGGTAAAGGTGTAACCTATCGCTATAATGGAATCGGTAAAGTGATTGAAGAAGTCCATACATCAGGTATTAAAATAACGGTAACCTATGATAAAGCCGGAAATATGACGGAGCGGGTAACAAGTCGTGATGGAGAAGAGCCGACGATTCAAACCTTTAGTTACGATTATATGGGGAACATAGTAGAGAAGGCTCGTCTTGTTAAGATATCTGATATTGATAACGGGTATTTGGCCGGAGCTGAGTATAATAGTAACTATATGGATCGTATCAGCAGTAAAGAAACCTATATGTATGATGTAGATAAAAATCTTCGACAAAGCACAGATGCCAATGGTCAGACAACAACCTTTGAATATGACTATAACGGACGCGTTGTTAAACAAACAGATGCCTTAAATCGTGTAACAACAACGACTTATGATATTAATTCCAGAGTCATTCGCAGAGAGTCACCTCAAGGACTTGTAGTAGAGACGGAATATGATTTGGCAGGACAAAAACACCGTGTTATTACGGAATCGGCAACGGACTATAAGGCGATAAATGCCTTTGTCTATGACAAAGCCGGCCGATTAATCAAAGAGATTGAACCTAAGGACTACCTTATCGGAACAACGGATGCGAATCGATTAGGGGTTACCTATACGTATGATGTGATGGGACGTCAAATCGGTAAGTATGATAAGAGTGGTGAAGCCATTGAGCTCAGAACCTATAACATGGCCGGGCAACTGCTACGTCTTGATAACGGAACAGTAGCTACATACCGCTATAATGGTCTAAATAATGTTGTAGAAGAAGAGAATGCTCTAGGTGATGTGACTGGATTGACTTATGATGTACTAGGGAATCTTCTCGTATCTGTAGATCCGTTAGGTCGCTCAACCTCATATAGCTATAACCAAGAAGGTGGCGTAGAATCTATAACCTATCCGGATGGTTCTAGCGTTCATATGGCGTATAGCCTTGACGGGCAAGTGATCCGCCAAACCAATCAAGGAAACTTTACAACGACTGTTGAGTACAACGGATTTGGTAAACAACGATGGACAAGGGATGCCCTTGGTCATACAACGCGCTATCTCTACGACCGGAAAGGGAATTGTACCCAAATTATAGCAGCAGATAAAAGTGTTACGGTATTATCCTATGATGAAGTCGGTCAACTTGTAGAGAAAAAGGTTCCGACAATGCGAGATGCAGCGGGTAATGACCACTATCGTGTGGAAACGTATATCTATAATCTGGATGGACAAATGACCTCCCAGAGTATGAAAGACCTTGACTCAGGAGAAGAACGGGTTCAAACAATAACCTATTATATCAACGGGCTTGTAGATACTCAAACAGATGGGGAAGGTGGAAAAGTATCCTATACCTATGATGTTAACGGGAATATAACCGATGTCTATACCTTAAGAGAAGCATCGGTATCCGATCGACGCCATATGACCTATGATGTGGAAAATCGTCTAATTGCAGAGTCTTTTATGTTGGATGAAACATCTACAAAACCATTGGCCGGAAGCTATGCCAAAACAACACGCTATATCTATGATACCTATGGTAAGATGTTGTCTAAAACAGAACCATCCGGTGTTGTAACAACCTACGAATATGATGCGTTGCAACGGGTTAATACAATGATTGGTACTTATGATGAAGGAACGGTTACGATAAACTATACCTATGATGCAGTGGGGAATGTCCTTCGTGAAGAACAATTACCGGGTATGGCGACAAACTATACTTATGATACGATGAATCGTGTCCTGACTCAACGTCAAGAAGGAACGACAAGCTATACCTATGATGAACTTGGAAATGTGACGACAATGTCCGATGCCCTTGGTCATGAAACATCCTATACATACGATGCTTTAGGGCAAGTGCTAACAGTAACAGACGGAACAGGGACACAAGTGTTGTCGACAACTTACGACATTATGGGGAATCCGACACATTCAACAGATGCCCTAGGCAATGAGACAGTGACAGAATATGACCTTGAAGGTAGAGTGACGGCAGTCACGACGCCTCTTGGACATACCAGTCGAACGGTTTATAACGCTTTTGGGGATGTAGTGGAAGCAGTGAATCCGGACGGTAGTTCAACCCAGTATACCTATGACCGTGCAGGACGTATGCTTTCTGTCATAGATGCCATGGGACAAACCATCCACTACGGCTATGATAAAGCATCGAATTTGACGTATTCCGTAGATGCCAAAGGTAATATTAATCGCTATAGTTACGGAGCTTTTGGAAGACGCTTGACATGGACAGATGCCTTGGGCCAAGAGACCAGCTATCTCTATGATATCGTTGGTAATACGATTCAGATAACGGATCGTAATGGAACAACCCTTCGTTATAGCTACAATGACCGAGGGATGTTAACGGCAAGAGAAACTGAATCAACAGAGGATAGTCGTGCATCCCTTCGCATAACCTATACCTATGATGCCCTAGGTAATCAACTGACGATGGAGGATGCAACCGGAACGACACGCTATACCTATGATGGGTATTCCAGAAGAATCGGTGTTCGTTATCCGGAGGGCGAACAACTATCGTATAGTTATGATACTAAAGGTAACCGTACACGTATGACAGGTGTCGATGGTCAAGTAACTCGTTATACCTATGATGACCGTGGCCTGTTAACAGCAGTAGATTATGATGGGGCAACAACAACCTATACGTATGATGCCGCAGGTAATCGAACAGCGACAACACTACCTAACGGTGTTCAGACAACCTATGTCTACAATGAAGAACGTCGTGTGGTACATATGGAACAGGTGACACAACAAGGGAACAGAATAAGTACCTATGACTATACGTATGATGTCAACGGGCGTGAAGCCACGAAAAAAGATGCCTATGGTACAACAGACTATACCTATGACCGAATGGGTCGACTGAAGGAAGTCAATGCACCGGGTTATGTAACCGTATATGCCTATGATGCCAACGGCAACAGAACCCAACAACAAACATCCTATATGAATCTTCAACATTCCGGTTATTATGATCAACCGGAAGCCAAGGAAGAAGGGGCAGCAGAGAGTAATCAAGGTGAGACGCCAGAGGCAATCCAAGGACAAGACGGTCAGGAAATTCTCTACCGTAAGGCAATCATCTATTCGACCTACGATAGTAGTAATCGCCTTGTGAAGACGATTAAAAAGATGTATGATGATACCAATGGAGAGCTATTACAAGAAACAACAGGCTATCTCTATGATGCAAACGGAAACGAAATCTCCCAATTTGGTACTTATGTAAAGCCACATATGCTTGGTGATAACCAACAGATGGAAAGTGGTGTAAACGGAGAGGGACAAACCACCAGTGAACTTATCTCCAGACGAATGAGCCGTTATGATGGCTTCAATCGCCTTATAGGAATAGAAGAAACACGAGGTGGTAAGCAACAACGGATGACCTATGTCTATAATGGAGCAGACCAACGCGTGAAGAAGATTGTGCGTTCCAGTGATAAGGCTGAGATGGTAACAACTCGATTCATCTATGACGGTAGTTATCTTATCCAAGAAACCGATACGACAGGTCGCCAAATCAGCTATGTACGAGGATTGACCTATCTCTTCAAAGATGAGACAATAGGAGAAGCGAGCGAGACACGTTCCTACTACTTACAAGATGAACATGGGAATGTCACCTATATGGTCAATGAAGCAGGAGCGGTTGTAAATGCGTATGATTATGATGTCTTTGGACAAGCCATCTTAAGTCTAGAAACAGAGACAACCAATGCCATTCGCTATACCTCAGAATATCAAGACGCCGAGAGTGGCTTATATTACCTAAGAGCCCGTTACTATAACCCAATGACCGGTCGCTTTATTAGCGAAGATAGCTACCGAGCAGGTCAAGAGAATCCATTTGCTTTGAATCTGTATAGCTATTGTCATAATGATCCGGTGAACTTTGTGGATCCAAGCGGACATAGAGAACTCAGTGATAATAATCTAACACTTAGTGCTCAAAAAGAGATTGACCGTTTAACAGATGAGTATCATGGAACGTCGAATAAGAAGCGACAGAAGGAAATACAAAATCAGGCGAATCGTATCCGAGAACGTGACCGTATGCTACATCCGGAAGGCGGAAAAGAAGTTACCGAGTTTGGGAAGAAATTTAATGAAGCCGTGAAGAACAGTTCCTATAATGACGGTAAGAAGAACTATGTGAAAAGTGATACATGGAAGAAATTAAGTAAGGAAAGTAAGCGACGTACAGGTGGTAAAGCTCAGTATGATGAGACAGAAGCGGCGAAGGATGTTGCGAAGTACATTAAAAAAGAAGTAGAAATAGCCGGAGATTATGAATCAGATATTGAGAAATACACAGGAATCATAGAAGGAACGCATGAAGATGTAGTAAGGACGATTAATGAGAAGATAGCAAGTTATGTTAGTATGCCGAGGTTAGAAAGAGGTGAAAGTTCGCCTTGGACAACTCAGCTCTTAAAATATGCAGCAAATATGACTACAGGAGGTGGACAAGCAACTGAATCTAATGATTTAGAGATAGATCAGAAAGAGGATGTATTGTCATCACTTGATTTTTCAATGTACTTGTCAGGTGCAACTGAAGATAATAAAAGAGTAGTGATTCAAGAATTAAATGCGAATCCAAAAATGTTGCAAGAAATACTTATGAGAAAACAGGTACAAATGATTGACGTACTAACATATGATGAAATCATGGATGTGATGTACGAGATTCAAAGTGAGGGTACGAGTGAAGTTGAAGTACCTGATTATTTATATGAATATAATCCAGAATATATGGGTACAAATTTAGATGCAGATTTATATGCAGGATATAAGTTTGTATACATCAATGGCAAAATTTATGTTGATGATAGAAATGTTGATGTTGAAAAATTGGGAGAAGCGACGAAAACATATGTATCACCGCGGCAATGGGCTTCAATTATTGTAGGATTTACTCCAGTGGATGCAGCAAAAGATTTTACAGACTTAGTAGCTGGAAAAGATGTATTTACAGGTGAAGAAGCAAATAGATATCTTTTGGCTGCTACAATAATAGCTCCAGAAATAGTTGACCAAGCACTTAAGCAAGGAGCAAAACATTCAGACGAGATATTAGGATTTGTAAGAACTACTAAGGGGATGGATGAAGTTGGTGAAGTGAGATATAAGGTTGGTAATGCAGTAGACCCTATTGAAAAGACTTATGATATGGCACTTAATCCTGAACTATATATTGATGCCGTTGTTGATAAATATGGTATAAACCTTCGAGGTTCAGGTCAAGATATAACAGTTGTATTCAACCCAGATTTAGTAAGTGCTGGTAAGTCTAGACAGTTAACACCTAATGTTATTGAAATTGGTCCAAGTGCATTAGTAAGTGAAGAAGAGTTAGCAAATACAATTGCACATGAATTGAATCACGCAAGAGACTGGCTAAAAGGTGGAGATGCGCTTGAAGACCCAGCATATAAGGCTGGTGATGCATTGTCTGACTATATAAATGGAGGTAGGTAAAGTGTGGAATGATGGAGATGACAGGCTAGAAAGAGTCTTAGGAAAAATACTCCAAAAGGATATTGATAAATATCCTTTAGAGTGTCCTGTATGTAATGAAAAATCATTAAATTTTTATTTTATAAAAAGAGAAAATAGGCGAAACGGTGGTGCTTGGGTTTGGTGTTCTAATTGTCATAATTTCACACATGGTACTGTAATTGTACCTAGTTGGTGGGTGAACTGTGAGAGTATTGACTCAAAGCAACTTGCTTCATTACCTTTATATCAAGAGACTCAAAGGGAGATTATTTGTAAACATATTAAAGGGATACTGTGGAATAGCGGTGGGCTATAATAACCCCACCCAGTACCTAACAAACCAAAATAGTAACTACTACAAGAGGTAACCCTTGTAGTACCTGTACTAAAATTTAATGAAATTTCTAGTGAACTTAAGGCTTTTTCTGTACCCCTAAATAGCCATCTGGAAAATTATAGAAAAATTCTATAAGAAGTGCCAGTTACTACCTAGTAATTGGTGCTTCTTTTTCTGTGCAATTTTATACCTGTTTCCACCCCTAATTTATAGTTTTTGAGGGCGGGAGCAAATGCTATGCCACCAACAAGAACAATACCTATATAACCAGTAACCCCTATACCTCTAACCGATTTCCTTATCCTCGCCCTCCCTCCGTCTATAAAAATCACTTTAAAAAAATTATTTCGCAACACTTTGTACGTACACTACGACTTAATGAGTAGGGTGATGTTACAGGAATAAAAAATTATGAAACTGGAAAAAGTGAACCAGACCGTTTTGAGTATGATGCACGACCAGATGATCCTAAAATATATGATGGAACAATTGGATGGGGACATAAAGTTAAGCCAGGAGAAGATTTTACTGGTGGAATTACAAAGGATAAAGCAGATGAATTGTTTAATAATGATTTATCAATGATGGTTGAGACAACAATCTTTTCTATCCTGACTATAATTCAGGATAGAGTGATGCCAGTTTTACCCTTGCATCTTTTGTTTTAAATTGCCAGTTGATTTTTGCATAATTATTATTCTGTTTACTTTCCCAAACAAGAAGCTCGTTTCGAAGTAACTCGATGCATTTAATTCTTCTTGATAAGCATTGTCGAGTCATAACATTTAGTTCTATCTCCGCAATATTAAGCCAACTACAGTGCTTTGGTGTATAGTGAAAGTCAATCTTTTTTAATATTCTTCTATGACGGTAGTTATCTTATCCAAGAAACCGATACGACAGGCCGCCATATCAGCTATGTACGAGGATTGACCTATCTATTCAATTAGGTTTATGTAGTTAAAACTAGATAGTTGAACGCCACCAACAGGCTATTATTCCGATGAATTAACGGAATTTATAGCTTGTTGGTGGATACGTGAAACTTAGTTTTGACAACAAAAACCATTGATGAGACAATAGCAGAAGCAGAGACACGTTCCTACTACTTACAAGATGAACATGGGAACGTCACCTATATGGTCAATGAAGCAGGAGCTGTTGTGAATGCATATGACTATGATGTCTTTGGACAAGCCATCTTAAGTCTAGAAACAGA
Organism: Vallitaleaceae bacterium; assembly: GCA_965140555.1. Taxonomy (GTDB): domain Bacteria; phylum Bacillota; class Clostridia; order Lachnospirales; family Vallitaleaceae; genus UBA1351. The sequence continues at coordinate 2,297,951 of OZ223259.1, forward strand.
GACAACCAATGCTATTCGTTATACATCGGAATATCAAGACGCAGACAGTGGTTTATATTACCTAAGAGCCCGTTACTACAACCCAATGACCGGTCGCTTTATTAGTGAAGACAGCTACCGAGCAGGTCAAGAGAATCCATTTGCCTTGAATCTGTATAGCTATTGTCATAATGATCCATTGAACTTTGTGGACCCAAGTGGGCACTGGGAGATGAGTGATTCAAAATATTCGAAAAGTGTAAAAGCCGAGCTTGATCGCCTTACAAAAAATATGAGAATGCAAAAACGCAGACGGGGAAAGTGGTAGAAACTATTCGAGAGAAGATATCCAGTGATGCCAAAGAACCGGTTCAGGGATTTTTTGGAAATTCGCAATGGGCATGGCAGCCGCACCTGAAATAGCAGGCACATGGATAAAAGGAATGTCGGATAAGGTTACGAGTGAGGGTACGAGTCAAGATGGAATTATGTTTGCAAGACCGGCTGAACCAAGTGCAGAGTCAGGGTATAAAAGACCCAAAGGTGATCCAAGCTGGGATAAACAGAAACGTGGATGGAAAGATAAAAGGGGAAATGTATGGCAAAGAGATAAATCAGGTCATGGAAAAAGCAGGGACAACGATGGTAATGTAATAGACGAAAACGAAGACCACTGGGATGTACAATATCCTAAGGGTGGTTACGACAATGTATATGATAATAGACATGTAAGAGAAGGTGAAGGAAAACGAGGAAGATTTTCACCTGCTAATACGACTGTAGTTGTTGAAAGTCATGAGATTGAAATCCAAGACTATCTAAAAAAAGCAGGAACTATGATGTATGTTTATGGTGTGTATAAGTATGAAGTTGAGGTTAAGCCAAGAATAGAGGAGCTCCAGTTTTTGGATTTTGATTACATCATTTTAATTGGAGAAATCTTACAGAAAAAAATGTATAATAGATTATAAAACAAGAAGTACAATAGGAGGGCTAATGAACGATAAAGAACTAAATCAGATTAAAAGAGACCTAATTGAAGAGCTATACATTGACAACAGCAATATAAGTAACTGGTTTAAACTATCATCAGTTGAATATCAATTAGGGAATATTCATGAGGCGATTGAGGCTTTGAGAAAAGCTAATTGTATAGATGAATCTGACTACAAAATCATATCGATGTTGGTAGAATATATGCTTGAATGTAGAAGATATGACGAAGCGATTAAGTATATAAAGGAATTAATATTGCACGAACGATCTTATATTAATCTATATAATTTAGGTGTTAGCTTATATAATCAAGGATACTATGAAGAGGCAGAATTCTACTTTTTGGAAGCTTGTTCTGATGAAGAAGAAGGTGATGATTATAATGCTTCATTATATGTTGCATATGCTAGAGCGCATCTAGGAAAGAAAGAATTATCCCTACAGATAGCTAGTCAACTAAGGCACTTATTAGTTGAAGATGTCATAGAAACTATTGATGAAGTTGATATTGCATTTATTTATTATTTGAATGAAGAATATGAGAAAGCTAAGGAGTTGTTGGATGAGGTATTAAGTTTCTTTTACTTATCAGGGATTGACCTAGAGATGTGTTTTTATGTTATGTACAGATTAAACCATATCAATGAAAGTAAGAAATACCTTGATAGAATTATAGCGGAAGATGAAGAAAGTATTGCAAATATTTTGGCTGATAATGATTTGGCGGAGGAGCTAAAAAGAGAGAATGTTGATGTCATTAAGTCTAAGATACAATTAAACAAGAAAATACACAAAAGAATTTCTTCAGGAGCAATGCCAAAGTCTAAAGTATTAACTCATCTTAACCGTCACTTTATCTCGCAACATTAGTGTTATTATTCTCGCCACCTAATTCAACACAAAACTCATGGTTTCTACAAATTCAGTCAGACCATGGTTTTTTCTTTTCTCATCAATAAAAATATCACGCCAGAAATGACATTCTGCAGTTACTTTAAGCTGGCATCTACCTAATCGGGACGGAAAGTAGGTAACCTGGATTCCCGAAAATTATAACGAAGGTGGTTCCATGCCAATGGATTCGTAAAAACCTTTTTGTTTTTCAGTAATCTCACCGAGTATATTTTATGCTTTGTTTCAACTTATATATATATAGGTATTTCAGGCTAGATATAACTGCATCCGAATATCGGTTATCTGTGTAAATAGGTAATGATTCTTCATCGCATTGCTATTTTTGCTATTGAGATGTTCAATTCGATAGAGTCCGTTTTTCTGATTGTTAAACCCCTCGTTTTCTGTTTTCCACCGTCTTCTAGCTCAACAATCATTTCTTCCAGATTTCGAGCTGTCAGTTCTATGCTACATGGAAAGTAAAAAGTATATTGAACAGAGCTTCTACTATGAACACAAGTACGATTCGGTTGGTACATTGAGAACGGGGCTCTCTGTTGAAGAAACTAAAGCACGTGCGTATTCTTTGCTAGAATATTTATATATTATTACCGGAGAAATTAATATGGTGTTTTCATCTGATGAGTGGTAGGTACATGTTTATTATGATTAAGTGTTTAACTATAATATAAAAAATAAACGTAGCTAAGCTGTTGATGGGGCAACCAATGCTATTTGCTTTATATCGGAATATCAAGACGCAGAGAGTGGTTTATATTACCTAAGAGCCCGTTACTACAACCCAATGACCGGTCGCTTTATTAGTGAAGACAGCTACCGAGCAGGTCAAGAGAATCCATTTGCCTTGAATCTGTATAGCTATTGTCATAATGATCCGGTAAACTTTGTGGACCCAAGCGGACATAGAGAACTCAGTGATGAAAAACTGACACTTAGTGCTCAGAAAGAGATTGACCGCTTAACAGATGAGTATCATGGAACATCGAATAAGAAGTGACAGAAGGAAATACAAAATCAGGCAAATTGTATCCGAGAGCGTGACCGTATGCTACATCCGGAAGGCGGAAAAGAAGTTACCGAGTTTGGAAAGAAAAGAATTACTGACAATACAGTCGGAAGTGCTACTACAATGTTTCTTTTAGCTGATGATGCGGCTATTCTGTTCGTCATGGCAGGAACTTTGCTTGTAGCTGGTGGAGTATTAGTGTATGAAGCATTCTTTACAGATGACGATGAATTAGAAGTAAATTATGCCATTGAATTAGACGTAGTGAAGAAGCAAGAGAATTTCACTCCAATATATCGTTTAGGTTCGGGAACTTCGACGAACTTAACACCAAGAACGAAAGATTCAGCAACGGGATTATCATATACTTTAATTAAACCCGTAGGTGTAAAGTATACTGTAATATATATGGAAGTTGTTAATTCTACAGGAATGCTAAAAGCTATTCAAGATGGGGAAAACCATGTATCTGTTACACCTGTACTTTTTCCAGCAGAAACAATGAATGACTAGGTTTCTGCAAGAGCCAATGGAGAAGATAATCCTCATTATTTAACTGCAATATTGCAAGCTATATCGACTAAAGTGAAACCATAGGAGGAAATATGGACTGGTTAAAAATTATTGATAGACTAAACTGGAATAATGATGAAGATGATATTATTTTGGCTAAAGATGAGTTGAAAAATATTCCTATGTTGTTGGAAGAAAAAAAATATAATACCTATTGCAAAACACAAGTGAGTATGTCTCTAGTTTTTATGAGGCATAGGGCAAAGAATTTACGGATAGTGAGTTTAGTGTGATTGCTATGAATAAGAACTTTGCAGATGTTCGAGAGGATGATTATAAAATGAAGAAGGAATGGAAATAGTATATGAAAAGGAACAGAACAATATGAAAAAATTATATATAGGAATGATAATAGCTGTAATTATAGGCACCAGTTGCATCAATCAGGGTTCTGGTCAAATAGAAAAAACAGAATCGAATAATAAAGTATTAACATATGATGTTAAGGCTAAGGATGAAAAATTACTCGAATCGATCAAAAGAACAGATGTTCCAGCAAATATCTCATATAATATAACTACATATATGGGGAAGTAAATAGAAGTAAAGTAAGTCTTTTTGAAAACAATATAGTAAGAGAAAAACCTGAATCAAAAATTTACTACTATACAGATGAAGAAGTATATATATATTCGTTTAAGGATCATCAGTCACTCAAAATAAGATACGATGAAGAGTATTTATATGACTACGATTCAGCTAGAGAATTATCTGAATCGGATATACCGGAACGAATACAAAGCGAATGGATATTAGAGGCAAAAAATCTAAAGGTTGAAGCGATTGAATACAATGGATTAGATGCTTTATATGTTCAATATACACGTGACGAAACACCTTGTGAATTGTGGGTTAGTGTGGAATATGGAATTGTGCTCAAAACAGTTTTTGACAAAATTACCATAGCTGAAGTCAGTGATATTCAAGAAATTGATAACTTGGATGCATATGATTATATATTTGAAGATAAGACAGAGAGCCAAATACTTAATCAAGAGGACTAGTGTACTGGCACGTCCAAAGAAAAACAAAATCACACTAACAGATGCAGAAATGAAACAATTAAAGGTACTTCTAAAGAAAAAAGATACGACTCAAACCATTTGTAATCGCTGTCGAATTTTACTTGATCTTGATGAAAATCACTTGCCAGCATTAACATATGAGCAGTGTGTTGAAAAACATAGTGTTAGTAGGGCAACAATTGCAAAAGTAGTACAGTTGTATGCGTCAGGTGGCATTGAGTCAGTACTTGCGACTAACCGAAATATCAATTCTGACAATGCACGTCGCAAAGTAGATGGAAGAGTTGAAGCACATATTATTGAGATTGCATGTGGTCCGGTTCCTGAAGGTCATAGTCGTTGGACTATTCGATTATTGGAAGAACATATGAAAATCGAATTGGATGAATCAATTAGTCGCGAAGCTATTAGAAGATCTTTAAAAAAAACAGGCTTCGACCTCACCGCTCCGACTACTGGTGTCTATCCGGAAAAAGAGATTCCGAATTCGTAGCTTGTTTAGAAGATATTTTTGATATTTATGAACTTCCTTATAGTCCGGACCTTCCTGTTGTATGTATGGATGAAAAGGTACTTGTAGTATATTTGCTTTTGTAGAACCCTTCGGTGGTAAACATCATGTCAGCGTAAGGCAACGTCATACTGCTATAGATTGGGCAGAAGAAATTAAATATCTTGTGGATGAACTGTATGCTGAAAATGAGAAAATAATTTTAATAATGGATAATCTTAACACACATAAAGCGTCGAGTTTCCAATCTTGTTTCTTGTTGCGGTTTTTCAGATAAACTAAGTTTACTTGAATATCAGACGTTGTAGTCACCTGAACCGAACCAATAATATTGCCATTACGGCACTTGGAAAGTGTTGTACGTAGTTCTTTTAGAGTGTATTTCTTCCCTTGATACGTATATTTTTGCTTCATTTGTTTGACCATCCCTATAACATCAACACCTTCTTTAACACAGGATTTGCTGAGAGGGTCATGAGTAAACCACGTGTCCATAAGTATATAACTTGCTATGTCGAGAAACGTATTTTTTATAACTTTTCCTTAGAAACTTCGGGATTTACATCCCATTTTCATGTGGGAAAGTTGAGTAATAATTTAATCGCTTCCTCAAATATGCTCATTAACATATGTAAAAAGTAGATGAAAATTGTTAGGAACCATTAACATAAAGAAAACGAATACTTTTCATTTGGATTACATTCACTTGTTATAATGAGCGAGTTGCAAAAATTTTGTGTTATGTAAGACGTTCTTTTTATAGTAAACGAGAGTAAGCGAGGTAAGAAATGAAAGAGAAAAAAGGATTAAGTTTATTAGTGGCACTAACATTTGTCATCTCTGTCTTTTGGGGTATGGATTATCATACAGAGATGGTAATGGCAGCAGAAACGGATGAAGATGTTTTGTATGAAGATCATTTTGATGATGATACCAGTTTGTCAAATTGGACGGTGATTACTTCAGCAACAAGTTTGACAACAGACCGAGGATTTCTATATCATAACAGCACAGGGGAGGTGAAAATCTCCACAGGTGAAGATGACTGGCAGGATTATGCTTTTGAAGCTAAAGTATATAATGATGGTTGGGTGCAGTTCTATGGTAGATTTCAGGACACAAGCAACTATTATTCTTTTAGGTATGATGGTAGCAGTAGCAGCTATGAATTAGCAAAAAATGTAGCAGGGAGTTCAACCGTAATTACTACAGCAAGTGCTGATTATGAAGCACATGGATGGACAACATATAAATTTGCTTTTGAGGGGAGTACAATCAGGTGCTATGTTGATGGGAAGATGATCATTGAAGAGACTGACAGTTCTTTCACTCAAGGGAAAATAGGTCTACGACAGAAGTGGGGAGTTCTTGGGCTGGATGATGTGGTTGTCACAAGAACCGATTCAGGTGAAACAGTGAAAAGTGAAGACCCAACGGTGCTAGCTGATTGGAAATTCAGTGATAATTATGCTAAATCGGGTACATCTCTGGAAGATAGAAGTCTTGTCCTTGAAGATGTATCAGGGAATGGTAATGATCTACAGTTAGTTACCGTAGGAGACCTGGAGGAAAATACTCTCTCATGGTCCGATGATGATTATTATGATAGTGATCAAGAAGGAAGTCTGAAATTAGAGAATGACACCAATGATACTACACGTGAAGGGCAATACTTCAGGACTGTAGATTCAGCACCAATTAATATTGAAAACTTTGAAGAAGGTTTCACAATTGAGGTGATGTACCAGCTGCCGGAAACGTTCTTGAGAGATAAGCATAAATGGATGAAAATTCTATACAGAGAGGGGTATGGAGAATCATGGGTAGGATCAGACTTTGACGAGTCGCTATATGAACTTGCCATATCCAATCTAAAGGAAATTCAGAACTTCTATTTTGCAACGAATAGAACTTCTATTGGCAACGAAGCAACATCATGGTCCTATTCTTTGGACAGTGCAGATGACTGGTATCATATCGCTATCGTTAATGATGGTTCAACGACAAAACTTTATCTAAATGGCGTTGAGAACGTTGGCGGTGCTTCAGGTGTACTAGAAGGAATCAAAGCTGTTATTGGTAACAACTGGGATATCGGTGCTAAAAGAACGGGTCCAGACAGCGCAAAAAGATTCCTTGCCGGGAAATTACAAGAAATAAAGATTACTGATCGTGCATTGGCACAGGAAGATTGGATTGCTTCAACACCTCCTGATGAGCCTGAATATGAAGGAAATAATGATGACTTATCATTACTTAGCAGTGAAGAAAACTATAATATTGCTTTTATTCCAGATATACAAAAAACAGTTCGCTATGTTAATGATATAACCATTGAGCAAATGAAGTGGATAGGTCAGAATCAAGATGACAATAATATTGTCTTTACATCATTTTTGGGTGATATTGTTGATAGGGAAGAGTATGAATATGAATGGTTCAATGCTTCTGAAGCCTTGAGTCAATTAGATGCCTACAACGCACCTTACATGGTTATGGCTGGAAACCATGACTATGGTAACAACGATGTTTATCTTAAATATTTTGGGGCAGACAAATATGATGACAGATCCTACTACCATAATGATTCACCATCTGGTTATAGTTCCTACAGTATTTTTGATGCAGGTTCCTATACTTATATGATTCTGGCCCTTGATTGGTTTCCGGATAATTATGAGGAGGATATGGCGTGGGCACAAGAAGTACTGGATGCTCATAAAGAGATTCCTACCATTATTCAAAGACATGAGATACTTGAATTCAATACAGACAATACAACCCAGAGATCAGCAAGGGGAAGAAATCTATGGGCTGATTTTGTCTACAATAATGATCAGGTCTTTATGACCATATGTGGTCATCACCATGGTGCAGGACATCAGGTAAGTAAGAATGCCTATGGGCACGATGTTATTGAGATGGTGGTAGATTATCAGTGTGCTTATCAGGGAGGGAATGGTTGGACAAGATTTGCAGAGTTCGATGAGGCCAACAATAAGATTCACTTTCATACTTTCTCACCTTGGGTTGAATCGCTTTCCGAAGAAGAACGCACCTATATAGACGTAAAAAATCTAACCAGTCCAGAGGATGATTTTGAGTACTCAATTGATTTTAAGACCCGCTTTGATTTTAACAGGACACCACAACTGTTATATGATGTGAATTGTTACTACTATCCAGCAGATACAACGGTCCATTCAGTATCTGATGCTGAACTTATGAACTCTGTCTACAATCAGGCTTACGGACTTGATCCATTGACAGGTAATAATTGGGGTTACGAGATGATCGGCAATGCCCCTCATGAGAGTTTTGGCAGGACGACTTTCACCGAAGAGCCTTTCGACAGCTTTCTTGCTACTGCAGAGAAGACAGATGCTATTAAGTATACATTTGATTTGCCAAATGGTCAGTACTGGGTGACACTTGGTTTGTATGATCTCTATCACGTTTACAGGCCTATTAATATATCATTTAATGACACATTAGTGGATGAGTATATAGTGCATTCTGCTGAAAAGGATACAGATGGTTATTGGATTAACAGTAAGGAAGCCAAAACCTACCTAGCAGAAATAAGTGATGGTCAATTATCTATACTGCTTGAGAATCGAAATACGGACAAGGATGGACCAATTATTAATTTCATTAAGATTTATGAAGCTGATGTTTTAGCTGAGAAACTTACTATTAGCGATTCGGTTCTCTCTCTTAATCAAGGTCAGACTTATCAACTTTCAGTTGATGTGGAACCAGAAGATGCAGCCAATAGCACAGTTCTTTGGAGCTCCAGTGATGAAACGGTTGCCACTGTAAATAATACAGGGAATGTTCTTGCCATAATGCCTGGTGAAGCGGTCATAACAGCTCAGTCATCTGATGGCAACGCAACTGCCTCTTGCGCACTGACAGTTAAAAGTGTTGGGATATCAGACATACCAACGGGTCTGGCAGCTGGAAAAGTTATAACTGATAAGGAGATTGATCTTGTATGGGACTTGATGACAAGTGCTCAGTCATATAAGCTCTATCGCTCAGATTCACTGGATGGCACCTATACACAAATTTACAGTGGTGTTGTCAATCGCTATACAGACCATGACCTTGATGAGCTGACAACTTATTACTATAAAGTAAGTGCCGTCAATGGTGGTGGCGAATCTGGGTTGTCAGAAGCTGTAGCGGTAACCACCAAGAGTTCAGGTGGAAGCAGTGGTGGTGGCAGTAACAAGCATGATCATTCCAACAGCTCCAGACCTCAGAACACAACCAAGGAAGTGATTGCTGGCAGAAGAACAGAAAAAGTTGATGGTAAGACAGTTGAGACGATGACTGTGGATGCAAAAGCTATCAAAGAAAAAATAGGTAAAGAAAATGGTGCAAAAGTGACCATCCCAGGTAGTAAAGATGCTGACAAAGTTGTAGGAAAGCTTGGTGCAGATCTTTTGAAAGAGATGGCGAACACTGGTGCTGTACTAGAAGTGAAGACCGATGATGTTAGCTATCAACTTGAAACTTCCAAGATTTCTATGGAGACAATAGCCCAAGCAATGGGCGAAGAAACCTCCATGGAAGACATTGAGTTCACTGTACAGATTGCCAAAGTTTCTGATGAGAAAATCAAAGAGATAACAAAAGCGGCCATGAAGAATAATCAGGAGATTATTGCGGCACCTGTTACCTTCGATATTGTATGTAAGAATGCTGATAAAGAAGTGGTTATAGATCAATTCAGCGGCTATGTAACCAGATATATTGCTATACCCGATGATGTTGTTCCAGAGCATGTAACCACAGGAGTTGTCATCAACAGTGATGGAACCTTTGAACATGTGCCAACCACTGTTGAAGTAATTGACGGAAAGTACTATGCAAGAATCAGTAGTATGACCAACAGTACCTATTCAGTTATCTATAATCAGAAATCCTTTGATGATCTGGTTGGTCATTGGAGCCAAGAAGCGGTGAGTGATATGGCTTCAAAACTGATCATTAATGGGGTGTCTGAAACAGCCTTTGAGCCAGACAGAAATATTAGCAGAGCTGAATTCACCACAATCCTTGTAAGAGCCATGGGACTTATGAGAAATGGTGAAGGCGTGGAGTGTTTTGAAGATGTTGACTCTGATGACTGGTTCTATGATGCCGTTTCCACGGCTAAAAGTTATGGGCTTCTGGCTGATTGTGAATCAGAGAAGTTCAATGCTGATGAGAAAATTACAAGAGAAGAAGTAATGGTAATGGTAGCCAATGCTTATGAAGCAATAGGAATGGATACCTCATTAACAGAAAATGAAACAGCTTCATTGATTAGTCAGTTCCTGGATGGTGATGCTGTTTCAGACGATGCAACAGATGAGGTAGCTCTATGTATTAAGAATAAGATTGTGAAAGGTTATAATCAGATGATCAATCCACAGGGAGAGATTACCAGAGCGGAAACAGCAATGGTTGTCAGCAGACTCCTTGAGAAGATTGAAACCATCGGTGAGTAATTGTTTTGTGTAACATCTGAGCAAATTGAATAAGTAACAATAAAGGCACCACCAAAATCAGAATGCTGTTTGGTGGTGCCTTTTTAGTGGTATTAATGTCGCTCCTTAAGTAGTTATATTTCATTTTTCATGCAATTGTTATAATAGACTATTTTATGGCATTCTATAATAGAACTATGCTTCTATTTATTTAATTGTATGTTTGGAGTAATTTGGAAATACAAGTAGTTTACGCAACTTTTTCAGCTTCGTTTGATTTATATAAACGATCTGCCAACATGGCGAGACACGAAATATAAATAAATACGTGGTACATCATAACCGGCGTCCATCATGTAGTATTTAAGTTGAATGGTTTCATCGTAGTCATCCATTATTTTCTAGATTAAAGGTTGTGCAATATCCATATCTGAGATGTTGGCTAGTGTAATAATGCAGCAGATGGGAAGGTCACTTTTGGTATGAACCAAGGCATGCATCTTCCAACCGTACCATTTGATGAAGTTTTCATTCGTGTCAAACTTACCTCCCCAGTGAGGATGTTCCGGATCATTTTCAGGAATCTTCTTTTTCGTAACCCTTTGGGCCTCGTTTATGAGGATTATAGGGGTAATACTGATGTAAAAGAGTAAAATCTATGAAGCTAAGAATAGCTTCCAGATGATTCAATGGGCGAATTTCCATATAATCATCTAATGTAAACAATGAATGTTGTCGATACATATTCTGCAGTTTCCTCCGTTTCGGTGTGGATATTTTTCGTAGAATATATATCGGATCGGGGTAAGCTGCTGTTTATATGTTCAGCAAATCCTTTTATATCAATGTTCTAGAAATATGAAATTGTCTCAAGTATCTAACATAGGACGGAACACAAAATTTGGAGGGTTTTATGCGAAAAGTAATTGTAATCGTTTTGACCATACTTTTTATTACTGGTTGCAACGATGTGAGTAATAATTCTAGCGAAATAAATAAAAATACAGCAGATGGCAATACGCAGGAGGCTATAGATGATACAGATGGAATATCAAGTTTAGATGTAGTGGACTCAAGTGATAGTTCCGTAAATGTAAGTGAAAGTGTGAATGCAGAAAACTTTTTGTATCAGGAGGTGGAGGAACTTGAACCACTAGAGAGTTATATATATCAAGAATCACAAAAAGAGGCGTATATGATAGTAGAAAGTGATGTAACACTTCATGTAATTAATTTTGAAGGTACAGAAGATGAGTATTACATGGTATATGTCGGAGAACGGTATGAAGACCATGATGTGAATTGGTGTTGGTTTTATGTCAGTAAAGACTTAGATAGAGTACTGTATTATGATGTTGTTGAAGGTGAAGTTTATTCATTGTCAGAATGGAGAGAAACTGAAATGTATAGAGAGCAATTTGCATTCATCAATGAATAATTGTATTGTTAATCGAATCTATATTAGTAAAAATGTGATTTAGGCGGGGTTACCCCACCCAGTGCCTAACAAACCAAAACCATTATTACTACAAGAGGTAACCCTTGTAGTACCTGTGAGAAATTTTTCTGAAATTTCCCGCCCACAGGTTCAGACTTAGGTCTTTGAAGACCATGTATTTATAGTTTCTAATAATTACAGAAAAGTATATTAAAATATCCAGTTACTATCTCGGTAACTGGGTATTTTTTGCGTTATATATATATCCACATGTAAATCGCTAAAGTTGGCGGGCGGAAATAAAATCATCAAAATCACCGCAACATTATAATAGATAATTACGACTTATAGATTAATGGTATAAGAAAAGCACAATTCCCGATAATTAGCATCCCATTAACCAAAGATGCTTTGACAACAAAAATCATTGATGAGACAATAGCAGAAGCGGTTGTGAATGCGATGGTACAGGGAACACCATAAAGCCATTATCGTTTAATCAAAATTAATACGATGCACTCTTCAATTACTTCTATGTTAATGGGGCGGATGTTTTCACTGATTCAAAATACGAGGAGTGGATGGGTTATGAGTCTGATGAACGTGCTGAAGCAAGAGTTGAACTGAGAGATTATTTAATAAATACAAATGAATCATATAATGCAGAGAGAATTGTTGATTTATTTGTGAATAGTAAAGGAGCGAATATGAGGTATTCATATGAAGCACGAAGGAGGACTGAAGCAGATCTATTTAATCAATAATAATAAGAAATGATTATTTATAGAAGATTTGCTAACTGATTATGATAAAAAGAATAATATTAAGGACATTTATAGTGTTAGGACTTTTACTTCTGTGTGGATGTAATGGTAAAAAGCTGATGAATGGAAATGTTTATAGCAATAATGATAATAATGAAATTGTAGGCAAGGAGGTAGAGAAAGAGTCTGATTTTTCTGATGAAATTTTGGGTAGCAAAGATGAAGAAATAAGAAATACAGGTAATATTAATAAAATATTAAAATGGGACTGGGTAGTAGAGCCAGGCTTATATGAAGATATGTTTTTTATTAGTGATAACCTAATTGCGCTTAAAGATAATAAAAATAAATATAAGGTTATCAATGTAATGGGGGAAGATGTATTTCATGATGTGTATGATAATATTTCAGAATTTAGTGACAATATTGCATTAGTGAAAAGTGATGGTAAAGTATCATATATTAATGAAAACGGAACCCCTATATCTGAAATTACTTATCAAAACGGACATAGTTTTAATGAATCTTTTGCCGCTGTAGAAAGAGATAATAAATGGGGGTTCATACAACTTGATGGAAAGTTAGCGATACCATTTCAATATGACGAGGTCAAATCATTTAGTGAGAATCTGGCAGCAATAAAGATGAAGAATAAATGGGGGTTTATTGACGTTTATGGGACTACTGTTATTAATCCCAATTTTGAAGCAGTTAAAGATTTCAAAGAGGGTATTGCAGCACTTAAATTAAATGGGAAATGGGGGTTTATAAATAATGAAAATGAAAAGATTACGGATTTCATCTTCAATGATGTGAAAAACTTTAACGAAGGATATGCCGCGGTTAAGAAGGAAGGCAAATGGGGATTTATTAATTCAAGCGGCAATGTTGCTATTGATTTTAAATATGACGATGTAGGAAGTTTTAGCGAAGGCAAGGCATCTGTAAAACGTAAGCAATATATAGAAGGTACAGATGCTTGGGCATATATCGATGAAAATGAAATTATAATAATAGATTATTATCCTTATGATGCAGCTGATGGACGTATGATTTTTGTGGGGGCATTCAAAGATGACTATGTATTTGTGTCAAAAACGTTATATACAATAATTGATAGCGCTGGTAACGATGTTTTTAATGAAAACTCAGACTTTTTTATTAGTGTGTTAGATTATGATAAGGAATATGATGTTATCCCAGGGTATGTATTTATTGATGAAAATATGAGACATAAAAAATATGGATTAGTTGGAATAAATGGTGAAGGTAGAATTGAGCCAGTATTTGATTATATTTATGGGGTCAAGAATTCATACGTTGTAATTGATAATATAATCGATGGAGTTCCTAAAAAAGGTATTATCAAACTTTATAAGGAGTAAGTTTTGATTTTTTTGTTAATATGAGAGAAGGAAAGGTATTGCATTTATTTATCCATAGATTGCTACCTAGATTCTCGGAACTCATAACGAGAATCACACTTTAAAAATACCTGGGACTATTGATTTTACTGACTTTTGAGCACATTTTGCTTGATTATCAAATCGTCATGTGTTATGATTGTTATATACGACACATGACGAGGTGATGATCGATGGCAATAGTAAGACAGTATGACAAACGCTCTGGAATAACCTATGCATACGAGGCCACTTACCACTGGGATAAAGAAAAACAACAATCCCGTTGCAAGCGTAAGCTGATCGGCAGAGTTGATCCGGAAACCGGTGAAATAGTTCCAACCGATGGACGTTGCAGAAAAGATAAACCTGCTAAATCGGCAACGCCTGCGAAACGCGGTCCGATTCCATCTACCGTTTCCAGGCACTTGTACTTTGGTGCCACTTACTTGTTGGAAACCCTTTCCGAAGAGTTGGGCCTTACCGCTGATTTACGTGCCTGCTTTCCGGATACCTACAAACAGCTGTTGTCCATTGCCTTTTATCTCATACTTGAGGACAACACACCCCTTTACCGCTTTGAAAAATGGCATCATACCCATAAACATCCTTATGGTGAAGATATCACATCGCCAAGAAGCAGTGAGCTGTTCTCCGGAATCTCCGATGACCAGATCACTAAGTTCTTCCGTCTGCAAGGCAAGCGCCGTATTGAGGATGAGTATTGGGCTTATGACAGTACAAGCATTTCCAGTTATTCGGAGACCCTTGCTCAAGTGCAGTACGGCAAGAATAAAGAAGATGACAGACTTCCACAACTGAACCTTCTCCTAGTTTTCGGCGAAAAATCCGGTCTGCCTTTTTACTACCGAAAACTCGCTGGTAACATACCCGATTCGAAAACGGTCAAACATCTTCTTGAAGACCTCGATATCCTTGGCTTTGGCAAAACAAAGTTTGTCATGGACCGGGGCTTTTACTCGGAGAAAAACATCAATAGTTTATATCAGGATCACATCAAGTTCCTAGTTGGTGTAAAGCTTTCATTGGCGTTTATCAGGAAGAACCTTGACAAGGTGTATGATGATATCAGAATGTTCATGAACTTCGATGAAGCAATCAACACCTATGGCTACACCGTGAGTGCTAATTGGGATTATACTCAGGAACGGCCCTATAAAGGCGATGTCATCCAAGAGAAACGCAGGATATATATCCATTATTACTACAGTATTGACAAGGGTGCCGACGAAGAGACTGCATTCGACAAACGCATTGCCACTCTGTACAAAGAACTTAAGGAAGATAAGCGTATTGAAGCTCATGAGAAGTCTTATGCAGAGTACTTCGAGGTCAAGAAAACGCCAAAACGTGGCATAACTGTAACCTATAAGGAAGACGCAATCCGTAAGGGAAGGCGGTATTTAGGTTACTTTGCTCTGATCACCAATGAGAAGATGGACGCTTTCACGGCATTGCACCTCTATAGAATGAAAGATATCGTGGAAAAAGGCTTCAGCAACATCAAAGAGCGTCTTAACATGAGAAGATTGCTTGTGTCTTCAGAACGAAGTCTTGAAGGCAAGATCTTCACAGAATTTGCAGCTCTTATATTAATCTCTCATCTTGATCAAAGGATGAAAAAAGCAAAACTTTATGAGGATTACACAATGTCTCAGTTACTGGATAAACTGGACGTTATTGAATGCTTCGAGGACCCTGGATATTCGCTAAGAATAGGCGAAATCCTTACAAAACAGCAAGAGATCTATAAGGCACTTAACATCCCTGTCCCGGCCTCGTCATGAGAGGCCGAGAATCCAGGTTTCCAGACAAAAAGCACTACGAATATACCACGAACCTAATTTATGATGACCTTGAGCATGGTCTTATAGAGAACTTAAGATAATTACGTTGGAGAAATAATAAGATGAAAAAAAAAATATTAGTTTTTATGACAATTAGTTTCATTCTATCAGCTTGTTTTAAGGAACCTATAAATGAAGAGATAATAGTTTATAAACTAAATGAGGGGAAAACAGAATTATTCGATGAGATAGTAATGGAAAGTGTTGAGATCGAAATAGTAAAACGAGGTGATCATGTAATTAGTATGGAATCAAGGGACATATATTATTTTGAGAACCATAATAAAGAGAAGATAATAGATTATGTAACGGCGCTAAAAAATGCTATGTATATTCCTTTTGAGAATGAAGAATCTTTTTCAATGGGTATAAAAACAGAAGAAGATAAAGTGATTTTATATATGAAAAGAATGTATGAGGATATTAATCCTGAAAATATATCGGATAGTTATTATGAGTATTGTTTTCCAAGTGAATTTATTAATAAAAAAGGTGAATTTTCATGGGATGAATATTTGAGGTATTTAGAAGGGCTCCATAATGAGCATGTTAAAGAAAATTGAAGCAGAGATGGTAACAACTCGATTCCTTTATGACGGTAGTTATCTTATCCAAGAAAGCGATACGACAGGTCGCCAAATCAGCTATGTACTTAGATTGACCTATCTCTTCAATAAGGTTTATGTGTGTCAAAACTAGATAGTTAATAATGAAAAGAAGAAATTACTTACAACAGATAAGATAATAGATGATCGGGTAAATAATTCTTTAAAAATGACTTTTGATGGCGGTAATTCAATAGATGTAGAAAAAGGATTTTAAAAAGGTATGATAATGGATATATTGAAATGAAAGAAAAAAGTAAAGCAGAGTTAATTAATGAAGCAGTTAATTTGAATAGAATGGAAATAGTATATGAAAAGGAACAGAACGATATGGAAAAAATTATACATGGGAATGATAATAGCTGTAATTATAAGCTCCAGTTGCATCAATCAGGGTTCTGGTCAAATAGGAAAAACAGAATCGAATAATAAAGTATTAACATATGATGTTAAGGCTAAGGATGAAAAATTACTCGAATCGATCAAAAGAACAGATGTTCCAGCAAATATCTCATATAATGTAACTACATATATGGGGGAAGTAAAAAGAAGTAAAGTAAGTCTTTTTGAAAACAATATAGTGAATGATTTAATTGATTCAATTATTTTTTACTACACAGATGATAAAAAATTCTATATATATTTTTATGAAGATAAGCATTTAGATGAGTATAGATACGATGAAGAATATATATTTGATTATGAGTCGGCCAAAGAAGAGACTGAATCGGATATACCGGAACGAATACAAAGCGAATGGATATTAGAGGCAAAAAATCTAAAGGTTGAAGCGATTGAATATAATGGATTAGATGTTTTATATGTTCAATATACACGTGACGAAACACCTTGTGAATTGTGGGTTAGTTTGGAATATGGAATTGTGCTCAAAACAGTTTTTGACAAAAATACCATAGCTGAAGTCAGTGATATTCAAGAAATTGATAACTTGGATGCATATGGTTATATATTTGAAGATAAGACAGAGAGCCAAATACTTAATCAAGAGGACTAGATGTTAAATGTATAGAAAAGTGTTCCAATTTAAAACCAATGCTATTTACGATACATTGGGATATCAAGACACAGTCAATCAAAGTTATTCTTCCGGTAATGACGATAGGAAAGGAAGTACAGTTGAAACGAATAATACGGATAAGGGTACGAGTGAATTAGTAGCAGATAATCCAATATTATTAGAATATCATCTTGAGGTTGAAAATTATATGTTAAATTGGTTTTTGAATCAAAAAACATTTGGTTTAGTAGGAACAGATGAACTTGGTGCATCAGCATTAGATATGTACAGAAAAAACGGTGGGTATCATGTACATACCACAGCATGGCAACAAATTAACAATAAATATCTAATGCAGTTGGAGTTTTAATAAAATGTCTTAATGGATTAAAACAAACATATTAAGGAGAATAGAAAATAGTGAAGATAGTAAAGATATTAACTGTATCAGTTATATTTCTGATAGGTTTAAGTTCATGTAGTTGGAAACTAGAGCTAGATTCAACGAATAATGAAAAATCATTGAGCGATATCAATCTAAGATTAAACTTGCTTAATAATGCGACAGATGAAGAGATTGCAAATGAAAAGATATCTAAAATTGTTGAATATATCAATAGTGAAGATGAAGAAAGCCTGCAATCTATGTTCTCAAAGAGAGCTTTAGAGGAAGCAGAAGATTTTACAGAAAAAGCAGAACAATTATTTGAGTTCATTGATGGTGATGTTATTTCATGGGAGCAACCCGTAAATGGAGCACCTGGGGTTAGTACTTTTTATAATCATGGGAAAACGGTAAAAGAAGTAGATTCGTTTTATAATATAGAAACAGAGACGGAATCGTATTTTTTCTTGCTAAATGACTTCCCAGTAGATGAAGAGAATTCTAACAATGAAGGTATAAATATGTTATTGGTGGTCAGGGAAGAAAATCATGATGATATTTATGAGGAGGGGATTCTGTATAAAGACGGGAAAGGTATAAACCCTCCAGGGATTTATCTACCAATTCAGTAGTTTGTAGATTTCATATATTGAGGTGTAAACCTTACCTAATGCCTAACAAACCAAAGTTATGAGTAATACAAGAGTTAACCCTTGTATTACTCGTACCAAAATTTCATAAAACATTCATAGAGCAGAGGAATAGAACGTTAGATGAATTAAATGATATGTTAGAATATTGCAATATTACTCAACCAGAATAAATATATCGTTTTTGTTCCAAGTAATGAAAGAGTCTGTAACTGATGATAAAAGTACCATAGGTACAAAAAGGCTATAAATTGGTCAAAGAAACACTTAATTATTAAAGAGCAGGTGGATAGATGAAATTAAGAAAAATTCGTATTCTCATATTTTTTTTATTAATATTTTCAGGGTGTTCAGTAAATAGTGTACACGAAGAAAAACAAGAAGCAATTAATGAAACATCCAATGCTAAATCAAATGATGTTTATATGATAAGCAATTACGATACGGATGATGAGACTTATACAACGAATTATTATCCATACAGGTTGGAAAAGTATGAAGTAATTGACGAGGAGTCAAATACAAATATTTCCATAACTTATCCTCAAATAAGTGGGATGGAGAATGAGGCGTTGGAAAATCAAGTGAATGATTTGCTTAAGGACCGGGGCATTTCTGTGTATAAGGATGACCTTATTGAGGGATTAGAATTACAAGTGGATGCAAGCGTGAAGTTAATAAGTAAAACAATTGTATCTGTAAAATATTATGGCTACGGTAATTATAATAGTTCACAAAGTATATTTGATGTCATCTACGCAACAAATATCAATTTGTTGGAATGTAAAGATATTGAATTTAAAGAAATATTTACTGATGAGATACAATCAGAACTCAGAAGAGATATTTTCTTGTATAGCGGTGAAGATAAAATAAAAGATGGTGAAGAATTAGAAGAAAACACGCATGAATTTGGTTATTTAAATGCGGAAAAGCAAATTATTAATAATCTATTCAAAGAGTATTATGAAAATGCTGATAGTGAAAATTATTATTTTAATAACGATACAATAACATTAATAGTTTCTATACCATCGAGTGATTCAACATTTTTAGAATTATCAGCTGGTTATGATGAGTTGTTCAGGGTCATTAATACAGAAAATTGTGTTTGGAATGATATTATCAAATAATGGTGGGGGATTATAGACCACTCAGTGCCTAACAAGCTAAAATCATTATTACTACAAGAGGTAACCCAAATGGAAAATATATTATTCAACCCAGAGAAATACAATAGCGAGGACTTAGTGAATGAAACTATTAAAATTAATGAAGTCTACTTTTGGACTTAATATTGATGGAAATAGTTTAGATGATATAAAAAACACCCTGGAGAAGGTAGATATCGGAATCGGAGCAGGTGCTTATGTCTTTGTAAGTGGTGAACCAGTAACAATCTATAAAATAATATATGAGGAGTTGAGCGAATATGGATATGTCAAATAAAAAACTATTAATATCAAAAGTAAGTAAAAGAATAATGGCATATGTTATTGATATGTTTTTATCTTTTATAACTGGTGTTGCAGTAGTTTTAATTTTGGCAAGATTGTTGATAATAAATGAAACTTTTAAGGCGATAATTGAGCCAATTCTTGGTTTGACAAAGTATTCCACATTCGCATATTTAAGTAGTGTTTTGATTTATTATGTTGTTCAAGAAGGTGTTTTTGCAACTACCATTGGAAAGAAAATTATGGGATTAAAGGTAATAAGTTTCAATGGGCTCAAACCTAAGTTACTTCAAATAATAGTAAGAAATATATTCAGAATAACAGATGTATTTCTATACGTTGGAAGTATAACTGTAGCATTTGATAAAGAACAACGACGTCTTGGTGATATCATAGCCAAGACCAAAGTAATTGAAACTAGAGATTTAAGTTTAAAATAATTATTGGTTTATAAAGGTATTCAAATACCTTCATATTAAAAGACTTTGAAATAGATAACTAACGAATTTTTCTAAAAACAAACACATCAGGAGGAACCATGAAAATCATAATAGCAATAATTATTATAATCTTTACTAATCTATTTGGTAGCGCAGAGCCGGAGAGTTCGATAATAACAAACTCAAGAACAGAAATGCTAAACGAAGCAACAGATGATGAAGATGCCGCTGAGAAAATGAGTCGAATTATTGAATATATTAATGAAAGGGATAAAGAGGGATTGAAATCCATGTTTTCTGATCGAGCATTAGAGGAAGCAGAGAATTTTGATGAAAATGCAGAGTTACTTTTTGATTTTATTGAAGGTGATATCGTGTCATTTGAGAAAAGTGATGGACAGTATGTAAGTGAGAGTGTTGATTATGGAGAAATTGTCAGAGAGGTTGCATCTTTCTTTTTGGTTGAAACAGATAGAGAATCCTATTCTTTCCTGATTAATGATATTCCCAGAGATGATGTAAATGAGGAAAACGAAGGGATATATATGCTTCTAGTGGTTTTAAAAGAGAATGAGATGGATATTTATGAACCCGAAAATGAGATTATATACGTAGATGGCAAAAAAGTAATTACACCGGGAATTTATTTACCGATTAGGGAATAGCCGTTGTAAGCTATATCGGACACAGCGTGAATCCGATATAGCAGTCAGTACACTAAATGTGTTTAGCAATTTCCTCAATATCGACGACAACTTCAGACAGTTGCTGTATTGCCATTGCAACTTGTTCCGTTGTTGTCGCCTGATTCTTACCGATTTCAGAGGTGTCTTGGATGGCACTCATCATGTCTTGAATATTCGTTTGAATGTTTTTCAAAATCGCGTTAATATCTTTGACAGATTCGGCACTGTTGGTAGCTAACTTACGGATTTCTTCAGCGACGACAGAGAAACCTCTACCTACTTCTCCGGCTCTAGCTGATTCAATAGCGGCATTTAATCCGAGAAGATTGGTGCTGGCAGCGATATCATTAACCATGGTCAGGATTTTTGACGTGTTGGCAATATCGGTTTTGATACCATCGCCGACATGTTCAAGGGCTATAAGTTTTTCTGATAGAGTGGTTGCTTTTTCCGAGAGTTCATAAGTAGAAGCGGTGATTTCCTCAGAAGTAGAAGCAATAGATTGCGATACGTCAGACAATAAGGCTTGAGTTTCCACATTCAGGCCGATACTAAAAGCCCCAATGGTAGCTCCTTTGTCATCTTGTATGGGGAGTGTAATAGAACGTACAGGTACACCGTATACTTCTTTGGGCAAAAGTGCAGAGACGCGTTTGCCTGTATTAAGACATTCACGGATACCACTTTTTGCAGGGACAGGGGAGCCCGGTTGGATATTCAGACGAAGCTTATCGCAAAACAATAGATAGGCAAATACATCTGTATCCGTAATAGCAAACATAGAATCAGACGGTAAAATACGCTGAAACCACGGAATTGATTTGACGAGTGCTTGAACCTCGTCCTGTTCTAAAAAATCTAAATAATTTGACATTCTATACCTCCATAATCGTTATTTCTAACATGAGTTAAGTATAGGGAAAAACAGCAACAAAGTAAATGGTTAATTGAGAAGAGGCGACACAGAAATTACCACATTGAATATGGTATATTCTTGGATGGAAACAATGGCGCCTGCGTGATATAATATAAGGTGGAACTATTTTATACATCATGTGCGCAAAGGAGTCGTTATGCTGAATGATAAACTGGAAATTCTTTTAAGCTATCTACAAGATAAAGAATACCATACGGCACGAGAACTGTCTGAAAAATTACAGGTCAGTACCAAGACGATACGTATACGAATTAAGGAATTGAATAGTTATTTGTTGGACTATGGAGCGCAGGTAGAATCAAAGCCTAAAATAGGATATTGGCTAGAGATACATGATGAAGATAAATACAGAGAAACGGATAAACAACCCGAAAAAGATTGGATACCGACCACGTCAACAGAGCGGGTTTCTTATATACTCGCATACTTACTCAATAGAGATGAGTACATTAAAATGGAAGACTTGGCGGATTTTTTATATATTTCTAGGAATACCCTTAGCGCAGATTTGAAAAAAGTAGAATATATATTCAATATGTATGATTTGGAATTAGAAAGAAGACCCAATTATGGTGTTCGTGTTATTGGGAAAGAATTTGATAAAAGAATATGTATAGCGAATAACTTGATTAATCGCAATTTCATGCGGGATAATGGGAAAATCCAACAGGAGCTATATGATCTTGGTAACAGTGTGCTAACGACCATTCAGCAGTTTCATATTAAACTTTCAGAGGTGTCCTTTGACAGTCTGGTTACCCATGTTTATATAACGATAAAGCGAATTAGAAGAAGGGCTCAAGTAGAGATAGATAATGATAAAGTTGAAGAGCTTGTAGGCGAGCAGATTATGCAAGCTACGCGGTTATTAGTTGAAGTACTGGAGCAAAAAGAAGATATTACATTTGAGGCCAATGACATATCTTACTTGGCATTGCATCTGGCTTCAAAAACATCCTCTGACTTTTTTGGCAAGTATGGAACCAATACCGTTATTTCCAGTCAGATTGATCACCTATCCCTACAAATGATTGAGACAGTCTTTAAAGGGTTCACCTTGGATTTTCGTGACAATTTAGAATTGAGGATGTCCTTGAATCAACATATGGTTCCCCTAGACATTCGATTAAAATACAATATTCCGTTAAAAAATCCACTCTTAGATGAAGTGAAAAAGCAATATGCCTTTGCTTATACCATTGCAGCCTCTGCGTGCACAGTGCTGAATGATTATTATCAGGTGGATATGACAGAAGATGAAATTGGTTATTTTGCCATGATTTTTGGATTGGCTCTTGAGAAACAGGATAAAACAATCGACAAGAAGAATATTGTTGTGGTGTGTGCATCGGGAAAAGGAACGACCCAACTATTCATCTATAGATATAAGCAAGCCTTTGGCAAGTATATTGACCATATGTACGAGTGTACAACTTATGAGCTTGAAACCTTTGATTTTAAAGGGAAGAAGATTGACTATGTATTTACAACAATTCCTATCTACAATAAATTGCCGGTACCCATATTTGAAGTTAATATTTTTTTGGAAAAGGATGATATTCTTACCTACAGAGATATTTTTGAACAGGGGGATACGACAACATTAAACCATTTCTATAAAAAAGAGCTCTTCTTTACAGAGATTCATGGGGAGTCAAAGGAAAAGGTCATTCAGCAGTTATGCGATTTGACGTCAGAATTTTATGACTTGCCACCAGACTTTTATGATGCCGTCATGAAAAGAGAGCAACTGGGACAGACAGACTTTGGAAATTTGGCAGCCATTCCCCATCCAATGTATACCATTACAAAAGAAAGCATGGTAACTGTCGGTGTCTTGGATGAACCCATCTGGTGGGGACACAATGATGTGCAGGTTGTTTTCCTAATTGCCATATCCAAAGAAGAAGATGTGGATATAGAGAATTTCTATCAGATGACAACACAGTTATTATTTGATGGAGAAAGTCTACAGTACTTAATCAAGCATCCTACGTTCAATGTACTTATGGACTTACTAGGAAATCAAGCAAGTAACAATTGATTAGGGCGTCAAAAGCAAGTCAACAATTAAATAATAGAACAACCCTAAGATTACCATATTCAAAAATTACCACATTGAATATGGTAATTTTTCATGTGGAGTTCGATAGTTAATAATGTTAGTATTTGGTTAGGAATAAAAAAGGAGGAAACAAAAAAATGAATATAAGCTTAGAAGAAATTATTACAGAGCTTGTTGTGAATGGTGGGAATGCCAAAAGTAAAGCGATCCAAGCAATAAGAGCAGCAAAAGACTGTGATTTTGAAAAAGCAGAGGCACTGATTGATGAAGCAAATGCTTCACTGCATATAGCGCATGAGTTCCAAACAGAAATTATTCAAGCAGAGTCTAGAGGAGAAAAAGTCGCGGAAATGTCATTATTGATGGTTCATGGTCAAGACCATCTGATGAATGCAATCACAACCAAAGATTTAGCCATAGAAATGATTGCAATGTATAAATTAATCTATGACAAAAAGGCATAGTAGAAAGGAGAATACAATGAAATATATTACATTAGTATGTGCAGCAGGTATGTCAACATCGATGTTGATGGCAAAAATGAAAAAGAACGCAGAACAACGGGGGATTGATGCTCATATCATCGCAATGTCTGCTTCAAGCTTTGACAGCTATAGTGAGCCAACAGATGTTTTGCTTCTAGGACCTCAAATTTCTTATATGGAAGATGAGATTCGTCAAAAATATGAACCAAAAGGTATGAAAGTTGCCGTTATTAACATGATGGATTACGGTAGCATGAATGGGGAAAAAGTACTAAATGATGCATTAGCATTACTAGATTAACAAAAAAATATTCGTATTAGGGAGGATTTTAGGTATGTCCAAATTAGATGTAAATGCAATATCGAAGAAAATGACGCCATATGTGCATAAAATTCAAAAGAGTAAAATAGCTAATGGTATTTCCGGTGGTATGATGCAAGCTATGCCGATAACACTTTTAGGTGCCTTTTCAGCATTGCTCATTAACTTACCGATTTCAATATACCAAGATTTTATTGCAAGTGCAGGAATTGTAGATGCGTTGAATCTTATTATACAATTGACAACCAATTTCTTGGCAGTTGTGTTCACTGTTTCTATAGCAGGTGCTTATGCCAAAGAACATGATGAATCAAGTCTTGTTGCTTCCGTTATCGCGCTCATTTCTTTTTTCGTTGTAACACCAATGGAAGCCACCGCCGATGGGGCTACAGCCTTTAGTTTTTATTGGTTAGGTGCCTTTGGTATCTTTACAGGAATTATAGTAAGTTTAGTAGCAACCAAAATATACATTGTCTTAACCAAAAAAGGTATT
Organism: Vallitaleaceae bacterium; assembly: GCA_965140555.1. Lineage (GTDB taxonomy): Bacteria > Bacillota > Clostridia > Lachnospirales > Vallitaleaceae > UBA1351. The sequence goes on from OZ223259.1 coordinate 2,323,452, forward strand.
ACGATTAAGATGCCTGAGAGTGTACCACCGGTTGTATCAAACAGTTTTGGTAGTTTAATACCGGGATTCGCGGCTATTATATTCTTTGTCATTGTTTCAAGTATTTTTAAAGCGACAAGCTTTGGATCTATGCACCAATTCATTTACACATTCTTACAAGTACCTCTTCAAGGTGTAGGTGGTAATATTATATCCATTATTATTCTTTGGACTTTTGCTCAAGTACTATGGTTCTTTGGTATCCACGGAACATTAGTTATCTATTCTGTAGTATTACCGATCTTTACAGCAATGGATGTTGCTCAACTTTCTGCATTTGCAGCAGGCGAAGCCCTTCCTAATATTACAGGTCGAGCATTTGTTAGTACGTATACAATGTCAGGAAGTGCCATTGGATTTGCACTATTGATGCTTTTCGTAGCAAAAAGTAAACAATACAAAACATTGGGTAAATTATCAGCTGTTCCTGCATTATTCGGGATTAGTGAACCATTAGTATTTGGTACACCATTGGTTTTTAACTTTAGATTCTTTGTACCTTTTGTATTTATGAATGCAATCAACTTAATTATAGCATATACACTTACTGCAATCGGTATTGTTCCAAGAGTTGCAGGAATGACTCCGATGTCCGGTATGCCTTTATTCTTCAGTGGATTAATGGAAGGAAGCTGGAAGATTGGTGTGCTCCAATTAGCTCTTGTAGGATTATCAACATTAGTATGGTATCCGTTCTTCAAAAAAGCAGATAGAGAAGCGCTAAAAATAGAGGAAGAAGCAACGGTAGAGCAATAGAGCAGTAGTGATTTAGAGAGGATTTATTAATGAAGAAGGAATTTAATAAAAGCTGGATTTTTTGTAAGGACTCAGAAAGAACCTATACGAATACTGAGATTTCTCAGGGAGAGGAAGTTGTCATACCCCATAGCTATAATGCCGAAGACGGGCAAAATGGCGGTCCAATGTGGAAAGGCAATGCGAGCTATCAGAAGACAGTTCACCTTTCTAAAGAGATGCTTGACGAGTATCATTACCTTGAAATCGGTGCGGCAAGTCTTGTTTCACAGGTGTATGTCAATGGTGAATTAGCAGGAAGTAGTCGATGTGGCTTTTCCATGTATCGTGTCTTTTTATCACCTTTTTTACAAGAAGGTACAAACCTTATTACTATTATGGTCGATAATAGCGCGATGACAGACGTATACCCATTGATGGCGGATTTCTCATTCTATGGAGGGATATACAGAGATGTATATTGGGTAACAACACAAGCTATACATTTTGACCTTCTAGATAAGAGCCGTGATGGTATCTATGTGGAACAAACCAAGCTGGATGATAAGAAATATGGCATTAAAGTATCAGGAAGTATAGTTCAAGAATCCGCTAATGCAGACGCATGTACAATTAGAATGCGACTTCTGGATGCTTGTCAAACATCAATCGTAGAGACAAGCCAATCAATCGAGTTAAGTCAACGGACAGAATTCTCGATAGAAGAAACGTTAGAAGATGTACACCTATGGCAAGGAATAGAAGATCCGTATCTGTACACCGTTGAGTTGGAAATCGTAAATGATCAAGGTATCTTGGATCAAAGAACGATTGAATTCGGTTTTAGAACGGTAGAATTCACACCGGATAAAGGTGTATTCCTAAATGGAAAACCTATTAAAATTGATGGTGTGAGTCGTCATCAAGACTATGCAGGTTTAGGGAATGCGTTGACAAGAGAACAGATGGAAGAAGATATCAAGCTGATACAAGAAGTAGGAGCCAACTCTATAAGACTGGCACACTACCAACATGATGATTATTTCTATACATTATGTGATCGAGCAGGATTTTTAGTTTGGGCAGAGATTCCTTTTATTAGTGTTCCGACGACAACAGATGCTGAGAATAAAAATGCGAAAGAGCAATTAGAATGCCTTATCAAGCAGGCGTATAACCATACATCAATATACTGCTGGGGCGTACAAAACGAGATAACCATTGCGATAGAAAATGAAAAAATCTATGAAATGGTGCAAGAACTGGCGGATATGGCAAGAGCTATGGATCCTAAGCGACTTATAGCTCAAGCCAATATCCATTCAGTAACCAATGATAGTCAGCTTAATAGTTTAACGGATATCGTAGGCTATAACCTGTATTATGGATGGTATTACAAAGAGATGAAAGAGCTTGCTGTCCGATTGGATGCCTTCCATGACGAGCAACCGAATGTTCCTGTTCTTGTTACGGAATATGGTGTGGATACGAATCCGGCTTATCACTCTTATACACCGGGCGTCAAAGACTATACAGAAGAGTATCAAGTTCTTTTTCATGAGAATGCGTTGAGAACCTTTAATAGCAGACCTTATGTCATGGGCGGCTATGTATGGGCAATGTTTGACTTTGGTAGTGCCAGCCGTAATGAAGGTGGCAAGAAGGGCAGAAACCAAAAAGGCTTGATTACTATGGATAGACAGTTGAAGAAAGATGCGTTCTATTTATGCAAGGCCTTTTGGTCAAAAGAACCTTTTGTCAAGTTGGCAGGAAGCCGTTTTGTCAACCGTCATGAGAAGAACAACGATATTGCTATATTAACGAATCTGAAACAATGTAGCTTGTATGTGAATGAACAAAAGGTAGGTAGCGTTGAGGATGCAGACAAGCGCTATGTATTTGAAGGAATCGAATTGGAATTAGGCGACAATACGATACGTGTTGAAGCGACAGATACAGACGGCCAATGCTATATAGATTCAATGACACTTTGCTATCGTGAGGAAAAAGATTCAAGTTATGAATTGGTTGTAGAGAAAAAGTCAGACAATGTAACCAACTGGTTCGAGAAATTTGACTTATCAGAAGTACAAGACTATGCCATTAAAGATGGCTATTACTCCACATTTGATACATTACAAGAATTGCTACAGCATGATGAGACGCGAGAGATTTTTGAAAAATACTTCGGCGATATTGCACAGAATCCGCAAATTAAAGCGATGAGCGGGTTGATGACAATTGAGAGTATGTCCAAGCGTTCAAGATTTCGCATGCCAAAAGAATTGTTGACAGTGATTAATAAAGAACTGAATACAATCAAAAAAGCATAAGACAGAAAGGAGTAGTAGACAACATGACAGGATTTAGAAAAGATTTTCTATGGGGCGGAGCCACAGCTGCAAACCAGATAGAAGGTGCATGGGATGTTGACGGTAAAGGTATTGCAGTGCCGGATTTATGTACAAACGGAACAAGAAAGGTCCCAAAAAGAATCACGAGAACCTTTGAACCTGATTGTAAATATCCAAGCCATGAAGCTGTTGATTTCTATCACCATTATAAAGAAGATATTGCACTTTTAGCAGAAATGGGATATAAAGTATTCCGTCTTTCCATTGCATGGACACGTATTTTTCCTACAGGCATGGAAAGTGAACCGAATGAAAAGGGATTAGAGTTTTATGATCGTGTGTTTGATGAGTGCCAAAAGCACGGCATTGAACCACTGGTAACCATATCCCATTATGAGATGCCTTATGCTCTTGTTGAAAAGTATAAGGGTTGGTTAGGTCGAGAATGCATTGACTATTATGTGAACTACTGTAAGGCTATCTTTGAACGCTATAAAGGTAAGGTGAAGTACTGGATTACCTTTAACGAAATTAATGTCGGTACGTTGCCTATGGGGAATATCTTATCCTTAGGTACGATTGACGAAAAGACACAAAGTTTTGCAGATCAAGTAGATAATCCGCAACACAGATTTCAAGGGTTGCATCATCAATTTGTAGCCAGCGCAAAAGCAGTGAAGTTGGCACATGATAACTATCCCGACTATAAGGTAGGGAATATGGTGTTATTCACCGTCGGCTATCCATATACATGTGACCCTGCGGACATAGTTGAAGCTCAGAAGTATAATCAGATGTTGACATGGTACTGTTCAGATATTCAGGTACGCGGTGAATATCCGTATTTTGCGAAGCGTTATTTTGAAGAGAATGGGATAACGATAGCGATGGAAGAGAACGATACTCAAATTTTAAAAGAAGGAACCGTTGATTTCTATAGCTTTAGTTACTATATGACATCTTGTGTTACGACGAAAGAAGATGTTGCTAAGACAGAAGGAAATATGTCCCTTGGTATTATGAATCCCTATTTGGAAGCAAGTGATTGGGGATGGCAAATTGATCCGATCGGTCTTCGATATGCGTTGAATGAAATATATTCCAGATATCAGATTCCGATGATGGTTGTTGAAAATGGTCTAGGCGCTTATGATGAGATTGAAGCGGATGGAAGCATTAATGATGATTATCGAATTGACTATTTGAGAAAGCACATTGAACAAATGAAAGAAGCCGTTAACGATGGTGTGGAACTATGGGGATATACCCCTTGGGGCTGTATTGACCTCGTAAGTGCATCCACAGGTGAAATGGCAAAACGATATGGTTTCATCTATGTTGAAAAATATGATGATGGAACAGGAAGTTTAAAAAGACGAAAGAAAAAGTCGTTTGATTGGTACAAGAATGTTATTGCAACAAATGGAGAGGAATTATAGGAATGAAAACATTTAGCTATGTAATTAAAGATGAAACAGGTGTTCATACAAGACCTGCCAGCTTAATGGCGAAGGAAGCTAAGAAATTTGAATCAAAGGTGAAAATTGCCTATGAGAATAAAGAAGTGAATATGACAAGTCTTCTTTCTATAATGACCTTAGGAATTAAATGTGGCGATGAAGTAGTTGTATCAGCCGATGGCAATGATGAAGATAAGGCGATTGAACATCTTCAGGAATTCTTTGCATCCAATATTTAATTAAGTATTATAAGTGCTACGAATAATAAGTCGTTCTCTGTTACAGAGGATGGCTTATTTTTTATATCTCATGACAGCAGATGTCGTGTTTCTTTTTTTGGTGCTATTAGGAAAGATTTCAATACATTAATCGAAAAATTAAAAAGAGATTAAGCTTTGATAAGTACCTTGCAATATACAGTAGTCTATAGTATAGTGTTATTAACAGGTACTATATAATGTATAGTAGTATAAGAAAAGCATATTATATGGAGGTGAGTTGATACAGTGAATATACAATTCAAGAAAGGCGCTTTGGAACTTTGTGTTCTCGTTCTTTTAGACAAGAAAGACTATTACGGATATGAACTGGTTCGAAAAGTATCCGATCAGATTGAGATTTCTGAAGGAACAATCTATCCGCTTATGAGACGGTTGAGTAAGGAGGAGTATGTTACAACATACTTACAAGAGTCTTCGGAAGGACCATCAAGAAAATACTATAGGCTCACAGATAAAGGACAGAGAAATCTAAAGGAAATGCTAGATGATTGGAACGAATTTACTCAGGCAGTAAACTATTTGATTGATAATCAGGAAGGTGATAAAGATGAATAAGAAACAATTTATAGATCAGTTAAGTTCCTTGTTAAAAGACATACCCTATGACGAACGTAAAGATATCTTAAGAGACTACGAGGATCATTTTGAATTTGGTAAGAATGAAGAAATGAAAGAGGAAGATATTGCAGCATCCCTAGGGACACCACGTCAGATTTCTAAAGAGATACTTACCAATTATCATTTGAATAAAGCAGAAGAATCATTAACACCAGGTAATATTATGCGTGTTCTTTGGGCAACGCTTGGGTTAGGTTTTTTTAATCTAATAGTTGTGCTAGGGCCTGTCCTTGCCATAGCCATAGTCGTGTTAGCTGCATGGTTAACGGGGGCGGTTTTCATAGTATCGCCACTTCTGGTTCTAGTGAGTTCTCTTATTGATTCGGCAACATTCGAGTGGTTCGACCTTTTCCTTTCAATTACCTTATCAGGCGTTGGAATGCTACTGTTATCCGGTATGTACTTTGCAACACGGGTTCTTGCAAAAAGTTTTGTGACTTACTTGAGATTCAACGTTAAAATAGCGAAAGGTGGAATAAGCAATGAATAATATAAGAAAAATAGGTATTATAGCCGGTATTTTAATTTTAGTTGGGGGAATAGGAAGTCTTCTGACATTTAAGTTGCTAGACAAACCGATGTTGGTTTCAGAAGAAAGAATTATTGAAGAAAACACTATTTCTGAAATTGATATTAATATGATAAATGCCGATGTAAATTTGATACCGACAACGGATTCATCTATGAAAATACGCTTGACAGGGACCGCAAGAAAGGAAAATAATCTCCTCGTTGATCGTATAGATAATAAGGTGTCAATAAACTTGGACTACAATAAAGGGAAGAAATTATTCAATTTTGGAATATATGAGCCAAAATTTCAGCTCATGGTGTATGTACCCGAAAAAATGTATGACCTTATTAAAGTAGAGGTGGGTAACGGCGGTATTCAAGCTACCCAAATTCAATCGAAGCAGCTAGTAGCCAATACGGAAAATGGCATAATTGAGATGGGCAATATTACAGCAACAGAATTTGACGTATATTCCGAAAATGGCAAATTAGTTCTCTGGGACATAGATAGTGACATTAACGGGGAAACGGAGAGTGGAGAAATATCACTCAAGCAGGAAGACTTGAATCACTCCGTTCATTTGTTATCTGAGAACGGAACGATTGAAATTCAAACGAGCAGTAAACCAACGAATGTCACGTTTGATGCAGATACCGAGAACGGGAGAATTGATATTTTCGGAGACGATACGAATAGCTTGATTATTGGCAATGGTGACCATTTGATCCAATTAAAAACAGAGAATGGAAGCGTTCTTGTTTCAGAGGGCAAATAGGGTACGATTTCCGCATTGTTGAGCGTATATGCATGAGCTCTATGGATAATTTAGCGGGCCAGGGATGTTCGTTTCCATGTTCCGAGATGGGTTATGGCAAAGGCAATAGCAGCTGAGATGACATTACTCAACCCGATAGCATACCAAATACCTAGTACGCCGAAATATTGGGTTAGCAAGAGAATGAGAGGCATACGAACTGCCCATATTCTTCCGGCTTCGAGGAACATACTGATACGTGTTTGGCCCGAGCCGTTAAATAAACCGATAGAGCAGTTGAAAAAGCTAATGCTCCATGTGGTCATAGCAAGGGAACGGAGGTAAATGGAACCGTGATAGACAACTTCCGGTGTGTCAGAAAAGAGACGTACCAGATTCTCACTAAAGAACCAAAGAATGGCGGACGTACCGATGAGTGCGACTAAGGCGACACGGATAGATTTACTAAAGGCCTCTTTGACCCGATCTAATTGGTTGGCGCCTAGATTCTGACCTACAATGGTGGAAAGTGCCGCGCCGAAACCAACAGCAGGCATAAAGGCTAGTCCGTTCAAACGATTACCGATACCGATGGCCGTTACGGCAATATCACCATAGGTGGCAACGGTGCTGAATAGGACGATAAAACCTAAGGCAACCCCTGAATTACCGAGGGATGAAGGAATACCGATACGTATAAGTTCTCTCATTGCATGACCGTTGATCGTAAAGGAGAAGGGGCGCAGAACAAGAGCATTATCAGAGCGGCTCATTCGATAAATACCATAGAGAGCAAAAGGAACTTTGGAAAGAACCGTTGCAATGGCGGCACCTTCAATGCCTAGATTAAAGACGAAGATAAATAGCGGATCCAGAAGAATATTCAAGATGGCACTGGAGCCGTTAACAAGCATAGGGGTTACCGTATCCCCTTGCGATTGATTGACGGAGAAGAAAATGTTCATCATAAAGAGGAAAGGCATCTCTAAGAACATAATCTTAAGATAGCGAATGCTTGCATCAAGAAGTGCAGGGGATGCATGCATTAAACGCAGGATATAGGGCGTTGCAACCCAGCCGATGCAGGCTGAAACAATGCCGAATAGAACTCCGAAAATATAGAGTTGCTGAACTGTTTTTTCAGCGGAAATCTCATCTTCCCCACCTAAAAATTGGGAAATAATAGCGCCACCGGCGATGGACATACCGGTTGCGATTGATAAGGTTAAGAAGGAGACAGGCCATACAAAGTTAATAGCTGCAACAGGAATATCGCCAAGACGTGACACCCAGAGGGCGTCCCCTAAGTTGTATAATGTACCGATCAGGTTGTTAAGCATAATCGGAAGTGCCAACATTAGAATCACTCGATAGAGAGAGCCTTGTAAGATGTCCTTTTGTTTTTTCTTTTTATCGGAAGGTTTTGGTTTATGAATCATAATAATCCTCACTAATCGTATCAATAATAATAGGTTATAAAGTACACGTTATTATAGCAGATGATTCCCCTTCCGTATAGTCTTAGGGGCAATTCGTTTCAAATTGATGAGCATTATGACGAGGAAGAAGGTAATGTACAAGAGGGGTGTTTTTATGGTACAATAGGACTGTTAATTTATGACAGTATAAAGGAGTGATATCGATGCGAATTAAAATGTATGGTGCGCCGATCTGTCCGGGCTGTGTTGCAGCTAAGGCAGAGATTGAAGGACGCCACGATGTCGAGCTTGACTATAGAAATATAACGGAAAGTACAAGTCTCATGAAAGAATTTCTTGCATTTAGAGATCATGATGATCTGTTTAAGGAAGTCATTGAAAGCGGAAGAATCGGTATTCCGTTTTTTATAAAAGAAGACGGAACCAAAACTTTTGACCTTGAAGAGGCGCTAGAGCCTGCTAAGGATAAAATATCTGGGATACGTCCGCTGAACCTAGAAGGTGTTGCGGCGTCCGGAGATGCATGTAATCTAGACGGAAGTGGGAATTGCTAGTTATGGTACATGGATAATGTAAGCTATATTATCTGACATTTTTTGTGTAATCAGATATCTACAGTCTATAGAGCCTGTCCATTCGATAATAATATGTCGAATGGACAGGCTTTTTCCATGCATCAATTATTTTGCCGTAACCTTCAGGATACGAAGATCGAATAAAGTGTGCGTAAAGAAAAAAGGCATGGACAGGCCTATGAATCTTCTGTATAATGATTAGGCCTAAAAGACTATATAGTTGAACTTCCGCATATAATACATTGTTTCGAATGTATTGACGTAATCTATATATGGTATGGAATATAGTGAAACTTGCTTTTGTCGGCTAATGATATAATAAAAATTATAAAGGGGAAAATGAAAATGGTTTATTTGAAAAAGTTTGGTGTATTAGTACTTGTTATTTTTTTGGCAAATTGTGCGGGGACGGAATCAGAAAGTGATTTGAAAAATTCCGATTTCGCATTAGTATTCAATGACGAGACAATTGCATTGGATGCACCTTTTGAGAGTTTTTCGACAGCGAGTAAAGTGATGGATGTATCGGATCATGATCTTGGGGAAGTGGAAGTCGGAGCATATCGGTTTCATTCGTATAACTATGCCTATGATGATTTTGAAATTTATGTATCAAATGCACTATATGACCAGAAACAAAGAGATGAAGAATCGCTTTATATTAGTCAAATTGATGCCAAAACAGATAAGGTTAAGACACCTCGAGGTATAACAATAGGAAGTAGTCTTGATGATATTACAGAGGCATATGGTCACGGGAGTATACTTGAAGAGGAAGATCATGAAGAGATTTTCTTTGATTACTATGAAAAAAATCTAACCTTTATTCTTAAAGATAGCAAAGTAACAGGGATGTATATGGTTATTGATTTTAATGCATCAGAGATTGCGAAAGAAGATGAGTAGAAGTAATCTATAGATAACAAGAGATTCGTATACCCACAAAAAAAGACAGTTATCTTTTCTTATGGGTATTACGATAAACTTGAGGTGTCATACCGGTAATTTTTTTAAAGGTAATATTATAATAATTCTGGTTATTGAAGCCGGAGGATAGAGCAATATCCAAAATAGACCAATCCTTTTGAAGTAATAGGGATTGGCTTTTTTTTACCCGAATCTCATTCAGAAGGGAAGAGAAGGTTTCCCCTGTTTCCCGTTTGATGAGTTTGCACAGATAAGGCTTGCTTAGTTTTAAGTAATCACAAAGCTCGTTAAGAGTAAAATTACGGTGGTAATGTCGGTGCATAAAGTCCATGGCTCGATTGACGTGATAAATATGATTGCCGATATGAGCAGACGGTGTATGGCATGTATGCTGAATATTGTGGAGGAGAGCAACGAGGTTACCAATTAAGCATTTGGGCTTATAAGGAATGCTTAACGTATGGTTGGGCTGACAAGTATGAGGTCCCATGACAAAAAAACCTATCTCGGGAGCATGAGGGTCTATTGGTAGTGCGGTATAATGGATTGACTCAGGGCAGGGGAATAGAGTGTAATCACAAGAATCGGACTCAAAGTTGTGAGTGAGAACTTGATCGGCTATGGCATTGGAGTGAAATAATTTCTTGAAGCTAGGTGTGTTGCCATAGGCGATGAGGACATCTCCCCTCGAGGAAAGAATGGAGATGGGTAAATTTGTGCAGATATAAAAGTGTTGGACTGTTTTTATAAGGTCTTGGTTTAACATGATGAAGCCTTTCTTACGATGAGGTACATTGTTGAAGTGATGGACCTCAATGTGTTAATGGAGTCAAAAAAATATGAATATAGTCAAATATGGTAGGGGATAAATCTGATACAATGCATTCGTTACATAATAATGATAATCATTATCAATATTAGCGTTTTATTTCATATCTGTCAATGTGGCTAAATGGCTTTTTGTTAGTCCAAGATATTAATAAATCGGAAGGATAAAGTTATGTTAGGAGATAGTTACTATGCGTATTAAGAAAAGTTTAACATTTATATTTGCAGTTGTTGTATTAACCTTCGCACTCATTGGATGTGCCAAGGAATCCGATTCTTCAGAAGATGCGGCTAAAGACGCAGGAACAGCGGAGATCGAGACTAATGGTGAAACGTCCGAAAGCAGTGATGCAGAAGTGGATGAAACAGAGGCAGAGACAAGTGAAGATGGCGATGCTGATGCTGGGACTGAAGTGACAGAAGTTGAGATAACCGATGCTCATGGTACGGTTACAGTTCCTGTAAATCCTGCAAGCGTCGTTGTACTGGACAGTCGTTCTTTTGAAACATTAGAAGCGTGGGGTGTTGAATTAGTTGCGGTACCAAAGGCGGTTATGCCGGCAGATAGCGGATATGTAGCGGATGAGTCGGTACAAGATATCGGGAATCATCGCGAGCCGAACTTAGAGTTGATTGCAGCGGCAAATCCGGACCTTGTTATTGTAGGACAGCGGTTTTCAAGTTTTTATGAAGATATCAAAGAAATTGTTCCAAATGCAGCGGTTATAGACCTTGATATCGATATGACACAAGGTGATGGTAATCCGGGTGAAAATCTTGTGAATGGATTGAAACAATTAACGATAACATTAGGTATGATTTTTGATAAAAACGAAGAGGCACGTGAAACAACAGAAAACTTCAATCAAGCAATTGAGGATGTCAAAGCAGCCTATAACGGAACCGATACCATCATGAGTGTTATCGTTTCAGGGGGTAATATCGGTTATGCAGCACCTTCAAACGGAAGAGTTTGGGGACCGATGTATGATTTGTTTGGATGGCAAGCAGCGTTAAACGTAGACGATGCCACATCGGATCATCAAGGGGATGAAGTATCTGTTGAAGCTATTGCACAAAGTAATCCGGATTGGATTTTTGTCTTGGATCGTGATGCAGCAATAGCATCCCTAACAGATGCCGTTCCGGCACAAGATGTGATTGACAATGCTCCCGCATTACAAAATGTAACAGCTGTTACAGAGGGAAATATCGTCTATGCACCGAATGATACGTATACAAATGAGTCCATTCAGACCTATCTAGAACTGTTTGAACGATTAGCTCAACGATTAGCAGAGTAAGATATATGGAGAAACAATTACACAATAACGAGGCTGAGTTAAATCAGCCTCGTTTCAATAATCCAAAGAAAAAAATATCCTGGTCAATGGTCTTTGCAATAGGATGTGTTCTGTTATTAGGTGGCATATCGTTACTGACCGGCGTATATGACATACAGGGTCAAGAAGACGGTATGCAGATGTTTTTTATTACACGGGTGCCTAGAACGGTGGCGTTGATGCTAACCGGTGCAGCCATGTCGATGGCCGGACTTGTGATGCAGCTTATTACGCAAAACAGATTGGTAGAGTCAACAACAACAGGTACGATTGAATGGGCAGGATTAGGACTTGTTGCAGTTTATCTTCTCGTTCCGGCACCAACCTTAGTACAACGGATGACCGGTGCCATTGTGTTTTCATTTATAGGAACGATGATTTTTTTCCTCTTTTTGCGTCGCATTAAGTTGAGGTCGTCATTGATCGTACCGATTATCGGCATGATGCTTGGCGCTGTTGTATCAGCGGTTTCAACCTTTGTCGGGTTATTGTTTCAGATGACTCAGAATATAGAAAATTGGTTTATCGGTTCCTTTGCCCCTGTGCAAAGCGGGCGTTATGAATATCTGTGGCTCATTATAGGGGTTACGTTTATTATCTATCGCTATGCAGATCGTATAACATTAGCAGGGTTAGGCGAAGATATATCCACGTCACTAGGAACGAATTATAATAGAACGGTTCTTATAGGTACCGGGATTGTATCCTTTGCTGTCGGTTTGGTAGCAGCTATTATCGGAAACCTTCCGTTTTTGGGATTGATTGTCCCTAATATTGTCTCCATGTACCGAGGGGATAATTTGCGAGAAAATTTGCCCTGGGTTTGTTTGTTCGGCATGGGAGCAATTACTTTATGCGATATCATCTCTCGAGTCATCATAATGCCTTTTGAGCTACCTGTGTCGTTGATTCTGGGAACAGTCGGTTCAGTCATGTTTATTGTAATTTTATTACGACAAAGGAGAGGTCGATAATGCAGGTTAATAGTCAGGAAAATTTAAGAATCACAGATTCTTTTAGGACAAAAAAAGAACGGCTTAGATATTGGCAATTGCTAATAGCATGTACGGTACTCGGAATTCTTTTGGCGGTGGGGTTATTGGTATATAACAATCCTGTACCGGTAAATTCGCCCTCGTTCCTACCTGTTGTAAAGCGACGGGTTGTTGCCGTTGTTGCTATGAGCATAGCTGTCGTATGTCAAAGTCTATCAACGGTTACGTTTCAGACAATGACCAACAATCGTATAATTACACCGTCGTTGTTAGGGTTTGATGCGCTCTACTCTGCCATACATACAGGGACGATGTTTCTCTTTGGAGTCGGTGCATTTTTAGAATTCAAAGGAATGGGAGCTTTTTTGCTACAAGTTATACTCATGATTGCCATGAGCTTAATGCTGTACGGTTGGTTGGTTTCAGGTAAACACGGAGATTTACAGCTTATGTTACTTGTCGGCGTTATATTGGGAACCGGCCTTAGGTCCTTGTCAACATTTATGCGCCGGGTGTTATCCCCGTCAGAGTTTGATATCCTTCAGGCTCGAATGTTTGGATCGGTAAACAATGCAGAATCGGAGTATTTTAGCATAGCAATACCCATTGTTATCGTTATTGCAACGTTACTGTTCATGACCTCGAGAAATTTAAATGTTCTGTCCTTAGGACAACATGTATGCCAAACATTTGGTGTGAGTTTTCAGAAACATGTATTAATAAATCTTGTTTTTGTATCCATACTGATGGCCATTTCAACGGCTTTGGTGGGACCCCTCACATTCTTTGGTTTCTTGGTGGCAACGTTGACCTACCAATTAACGCCGACATATGACCATCGTTATTTACTACCGATGTCCCTTGCGTTGGGGTTTGTTATGATGACCGGAGCGTATTTTTTTATGTATCATATCTTTAATGCCCAAGGCGTTGTATCCGTTATTATAGAAATGTTTGGCGGGATTATCTTCCTGCTCGTTATATTAAGAAAGGGAAAGTTATGATAAAAATCCGTGATGTTAGAAAAATATATAGTAAAAATGTGGAAATCGGTCCGGTGAGTTTGGAATTGCCGAAAGCAGGACTTACCTCGTTGATAGGTCCGAATGGGGCAGGGAAATCGACGACATTATTGATGATTGGACGATTGCTTGGGTTGGATGATGGGCTCATAGAGGTTGCAGGTTTCGATATTACCAAATCTAAATCTGAAGATATTGCAAAGATATTAACCGTCTTGCGTCAGGAAAATCATTTTGTGACGCGCTTAACGGTGCGGCAATTAGTCGGGTTCGGTCGCTATCCCTATTCAAAGGGACGGTTGACTCCGGCAGATGAGGTCATTATATCCAAATATATTGATTTTTTCGGATTAGAGGATTTAGAACAGCGGTATCTAGATGAACTATCCGGTGGTCAAAGGCAACGAGCTTATGTGGCTATGGTTTTATGTCAGGAAACGGAATACGTTCTCTTGGATGAACCATTGAATAATCTGGATGTCGCTCGCTCCGTGATGATGATGCAACATTTGAAGAAGGCCGCGGAAGAATTTGGTAGGACAATCCTGTTAGTGTTACACGATATTAATTTTGCAGCCAAATATTCTGATCGAATATGCGCCATGAAAGATGGAAAGATTGCAGCCTATGGTTCCGTTGATGAGGTGATGCAAGGGAAGGTACTAACGGATATTTTTGAAACCCCGATAGAGATTATTGAAGGACCTTATGGTCCTATAGCGGTATACTAGCGTCTTGCCTATAAAAAAACACATACAAGCATCACTTGATGATTCATGGTAAAATTATAATGGATGATTAGAGTGTCAAAAGCATATAGTTGAACTTTCGCATACAATATATTGTTACGAATGAATCTACGTAATCTATATATTGTATGCGAATATAGGGAAACTTGCTTTTGACGCCCTAATTATAATGGATTGTTAAGCTGAAAGAGGAAATCGTCCGATTTATAGATAGAGATTCAGAAAATAATCCAAAGGGATAAAGAAAAGAAGCTATACATAAAAGGAGGTTTTCTTTGATAGAAATTGAATATGTGGAAGATGATGCTATTCATGATAGTCTTTTTGTTTTTGATCAACCAAAGGGGCATGATGCATGGTTGATTTTACTAACCAAAACGCCGGCTGAATTTTTGGTGGCCAATGAGAAGACCTTAGTGCGTGAGCATTCCGTTGTTGTTTATAAGCCGGGAGATAGAATTTGGTATAGAGCCGTAGAAGAAAGCTATGCCAACGATTGGATTCGCTTTTGGACAGATGAGTCCTATGTGGTTAATTCGCCTATAGAGACGGGAAAGCCCTTTGAGGTCAAAGACTATGCGTATGTTCATGGTATTTACCAGTTGCTCGTCGTGGAACATGTGTTGAATAATCCCTATAAGGAAGCGTCGATTGATAATCTTATGCGATTGTTATTTAATAAATTGCTGGAATCGAATATGGAACAAAGCTTACACCCCTATCACAATGAATTGAATCAGTTGAAAATGAACATCTATAAAAATCCCCAGGAGGATTGGACGGTAAGTCGTATGGCAGAGGGGCTGAATATAAGCGTCGGTTATTTAGAAGCTATTTACAAAGAACATTTTGGGGTAGCATGTATGAGTGATGTTATTAATTGTCGTATTCAGCTGGCCAAGAAGTATCTACTCTACAATCAATATGCAGTCGTACAAATTGCGCAACTCTGTGGTTATAAAAATGTGGAACACTTTTTCAGACAATTCAAGAGACACACCGGAAAAACACCGAATCAATATAGAAAATCTAAACTGAATAAGAATGAAATGTAACCGAATAGAACCTATAAATCAACATGGGCTGTTAATGTTGAACTTTATAGGTTTTTTTTAATATATGGAGCGAATCATATGAAAATATATCATAAATACCTAATGATAGGTCATTGTTGGTAGAGAGGTCATGAATTATAATGTACATAATAAACAAAAAAAGTTAAAAAAAAGACAGAAAAAGTACAAAATAACTAACGGCTGTAACTAGAAAGGAGTATTCTATGAACCCTATTCGAAACAAGAGAGCGTGGCGAGGATATAAAGAATTTCTCTATATTCTTCCGTTTATCATTTTGATAGGCATGTTTGCGTATTATCCATTATATGGTTGGGTGTATGCTTTTTTTGATTTCAGACCACCGAAACCTTTAAGCATGGAGGATTTTGTGGGGCTGAAGTGGTTCAAATCATTAGTCGAGAATCCGGTGAAGACACAAATGATACTGAATGTATTGAAGAATACATTGGCGATGAGTGGATTGACGGTGTTGATGTCTTGGTTACCGATGATTTTTGCGGTATTTTTAAATGAAATCAAGTGGATGCCTTACAGAAAGGTTGTTCAAACCGTTACTACAATACCGAACTTTATTAGCTGGGTTTTAGTCTATTCCATTGCCTATAATATTTTTAACAGCACCGGAATGGTGAATCATTTGTTAATGAATTTGGGAATTATTGAGGCTCCGATCTTGTTTCTGCAGTCATCGGAACATGTATGGCTGTCCATGTGGTTATGGCTTACTTGGAAGAATTTAGGATGGGCTGCCATTATGTACATTGCAGCTATTACAGGTATCGATGAAGAACTGTTTGAAGCGGCAAAAGTTGACGGAGCGACACGAATGCAACGTATTCGATACATTACGATTCCGAGTATTCTACCAACCTATTTTGTTCTTCTTATGTTGAGTATTGCAAGCTTTCTATCGAACGGCATGGAACAATATTATGTTTTTCAAAATGCCTTCAACAAAGAACATATTCAAGTGCTTGACCTCTATGTATTCAATATGGCAATGGGAAGCGGTAGTTATTCCGTATCAACAGCGTTAAGTATATTGAAAAGTCTTGTGAGTTTGGTTCTTTTAACCGTAGCAAATGTATCGTCAAAAATTGTTCGTGGCGAGAGCTTTTTATAAGGGGGGAGATAGTGTGGCTCAAGGCGTAGCATCTGTAAAGAAGAAAAAAAGAAGTGTTCAAGATCAAGTGATTGATATCGTGACATATGTCTTCTATGGTATTTTTGGATTTGCTTGTATTTATCCTTTTTACTATATATTTATTAATACCATTAGTTCAAATGTGTTAAGCCAAAAAGGGTTGATTATTTTTTGGCCAAGGGAACTACATATACAGAATTATTTGGATGCATTAAAAATACCGGGCTTGTTAAATGCAGCAAGTGTATCGGTTGGGCGGACTGTTATTGGGACGATTTTGACCGTTATATCGACAGCATTTTTGGGGTATATGTTCACACGGGAGACGATGTGGAAACGTCGGTTTTGGTATCGCTTTATGGTCATTACCATGTACTTTAATGCAGGGATCATTCCGTGGTATTTGACCATGAGAAACTTGCATTTGACGAATAATTTCCTGGGCTATATTTTGCCGACTGTCGTATCACCCTTCTATGTGATTCTAGCCAAAACCTTTGTTGAATCTATTCCGAAGGAATTGCAGCAAGCGGCTGAAATTGACGGGGCAGGAACTATGACCATTTTTACGCGAATTATCCTGCCGGTTATAAAACCGATTATGGCAACGGTAGCTATTTTTACAGCCGTGGGACAGTGGAATGCATTTCAAGATACATTGTTATTAATGACAGATAGCAAGCTATATACATTACAATTTATTCTCTACCAGTATATCAATCAAGCAAGTTCGCTGAAGGCGTTAGTAAACTCATCAAGTGCCGGTTCAAGTGTGGCTCAAAGTTTGGCAACGGTTCAGACGGCAACATCCATTCGGATGACCGTTACAGTTATTGTTGTGGCTCCAATTTTGATGATCTATCCTATTTTCCAACGCTATTTCGTCAAAGGAATTATGATTGGAGCAATTAAGGGGTAGGTAGCTATTCATGTATATAATAACAAGGTTTAAGGAGGTTTTACGATGATGAAACGAGGATGGTTCAAAGGTGTAGTCATGATGATGGTGCTTATGATGGTAGTAAGTGCCTGCGGTTCAAAAGGAGAAGGTGTAGCACAGGGGGGAAGTGCATCAGACGGGACAACAAGTGACTCGGACAGTAGCGAGTTGATGACGATTGAAATGTATGATGTGGCAGCCAATTATCAGGGGATTCAAACAGGGTGGTTTGGTAAGATTGTCAAAGATAAATTTAACCTTGAGTTGAATATTATTGCACCACAGGTATCTGGAGATGGGGAAGCCTTGTATCAGACACGAAGTTCAGCCGGTGCTCTCGGGGACATCGTCGTACTTGATAATGCAGATTTGCAAGATTGTATTGAATCAGGTCTGATTAAAGATATTACACAAGATATACAATCAACGACTTATTTGAAGGAATATCTCGATCAATATGAATTATTTAATAAAGCCCTTGAAGGGAATGAAGAGGGCAAGATATATGGCCTTCCGTGCCAAATTACCAATACATCACCGACCACATATTCTGAGACAGAAGTCTATTCCTCGCCAATGGTGCCGTGGGATTACTATACAGAACTGGGGCGTCCTGAAGTCAGTAATTTAGATGAATTACTGGATTTGATGGAATTACTTCAAGACACCTATCCGACCAATGATGCAGGAGATGCGAATTATGCCTTGTCACTATGGGATGATTGGGATAACACAAGTATCGAGACGGTGAATCAAATAACCAAATGGTATGGGGATGAAGTGCTAGGCTCGATTCTTCTAAGTAATTCAGGAGAGATGAAACCGTTAACCGATGATGCAGGTACCTATCACAAAATGTTGAAGTTTTTCTATGAGGCGAATCAAAGAGGCCTTATTGATCCGGACTCCGGAACTCAAGATTGGGATGCAGCATGTACGAAGATGAAAAACAAACAAGTCTTGCTTTATTGGTATATCTGGCAACGTGGTTTTTGGAATACACCTGAACGAGCTGAAGAAAGAAATGCGTATATAGCAGTTCCTGTTGGGGATATGAATGTTTATCAAACGTCGGATACTTATTATGGTGACGGAAGAGCTTTTGCTGTCGGTTCACAAGTGACGGATGCGGAAAAAGAGCGTATTATGGAATTCATGGATTGGTTAATCAGCCCGGAAGGACTTGATTATCAACATGCCGGCTTAGAAGGCTATAGTTATACGGTTAATGAAGACGGAACATATACATTGACAGAAGATGGTAAATATGCCTTAATGGAGAATAGAGAAGTTCCGGAAGAATTTGGCGGTGGTGGCTATTCGGACGGTATGTCTCAAATAAATCAATGGCCGATGGCCGGTGTGTCGATTAATCCGAATACAGGAGAATCGTACATGAAAGATTATTGGTCCAGCTATTTGGAAGAGAACAGAACAACTATGACCAAAGAGTGGAGTGAGGTCTATGCTGCTGATAATCAAGTAGATTACTTGCAGAAGAATGGTCAACTTCAAGTTATACCTAGTGTGAACATTATTCTACCAAGTGATTCAACGGATATAGCACTTATTCGAAGTCAATGTGGTGAAATTATTTGTGATACATCATGGCAAATGATTTTTGCAAAGGATGAGAAAGAGTTTGAAGAACGTTGGTCATCCATGAAAACGACACTAGATGGGTTAGGTTGGGACACATTGGTTGCTTTTGATACGGAAAAATATCAAAAGGTTGTTGATGCCAGAAACGCGGCTATGGGAAAATAGTCGGGGAATACAGCGGAAAATGTAGGAATCATAAGATGATTAGCCCGAAAAAGCAAGTTCAACTATATGCTTTTGTTGACCTAATCATTAGATGCAAGTTAGATGACGGAAAGGAAGACT
Organism: Vallitaleaceae bacterium; assembly: GCA_965140555.1. GTDB lineage: Bacteria > Bacillota > Clostridia > Lachnospirales > Vallitaleaceae > UBA1351. The sequence continues at coordinate 2,343,133 of OZ223259.1, forward strand.
TATAATGAAACAGATGAATAAACAGCAAGCGTACAATCCATACCTCCCATCATGGGAGTATATACCGGATGGGGAACCGTATATTTTTGAAAATCGCCTTTATGTGTATGGTTCTCATGATAAGTTTAACGGACATGCCTATTGCTTGAATGATTATGTCGGTTGGTCACGATCTCTAGATGATCCTTCAGATTGGCGTTATGAAGGTGTTATCTATGAAGCGACGGATGTAGAGGATAATGACGATCGGGACAGTTGTCTCTACGCACCGGATGTTGTACAAGGGGTAGACGGACGCTATTATCTATACTATGTAGATAGTAAGCGCGGGATTGTATCGGTGGCCGTATGTGATCGTCCGGCAGGAAGATATCGGTTCTACGGTTATGTGCATTATGCAGACGGAATACGATTAGGTGAGGCTGAGGGAGATGAACCTCAATTTGATCCCGGCGTTATACTGGAAGATGATCGTGTATACCTTTATACAGGTTTTTGTAGCAAAGGGGATACAAGTCGATCGGGAGCAATGGTGACGGTGTTGTCAACAGATATGTTAACGGTGGTTAAAGGACCGGAATTTATTGTTCCAAGCGATTCCTATAGTGAAGGGTCAGGATTTGAGGGCTTTGAGTTTTTTGAAGCACCTTCAATTCGCAAGCGTGGAGACTTGTATTATTTTGTTTATTCATCGGTTCAAATGCATGAGCTGTGTTATGCAACGAGTCGCTTCCCGGATAAAGACTTTACCTATGGTGGCGTCATTATCAGTAATTGTGATATGGGGTGCGATGTGGAACAGCCCAAGGATAAACCCATGTTTTATGGAGGAAATAATCACGGAAGTATTATTGAAATTAATGGCGAATGGTTTGTTTTCTACCATAGACATACAAACGGAACCAATTTCAGCCGTCAAGGGTGTATCGAGCCCATAACATTCCGTGAAGACGGAAGCATACCGCAAGTACCGCTAACATCATGTGGATCGAATGGTAAGCCTCTCGTTGGCCATGGGTTTTATCCTACATATATTGCCTGTCATTTGTTCTGTGATGAAGAATCCGTGTATACGGACTTTACGGCATCATGGATGAATAATCAATTCCCTAAAATTACCCAAGACGGTAGAGATGGGGATGAAGAACTAGGTTATATAGCCAATATGAAAGACAGTGCCACAGCAGGTTTCAAATACTTCGACATTCAAGAGGTCAAGGAAATAGAAATCACAACACGGGGATATGCACGAGGTGAATTTTTAGTGAAGACGAGTTGGGACGGACCAGCATTCGCGAAGATTCCGATTCATACATCAAATGCGTGGAAAACCTATAGTGCCAAGGTACAATTGCCAAAAGGTAAGCAAGCATTATATTTCACCTTCAAAGGAACCGGAAGTGTTCAGTTTGCATCCTTCGAATTAAAATAAAAAAGGAATAAGGCGGATAGATCAGTAACTACAAGTTACTGATCTATCCGCCTTTTTTAAGTTTGAGGATCGGAGAAATGTATTTTGCTAAGATTTTCTTTATCCAGGTATAGTTGCTTGCGATAATCTGTTGGGGTTAGTCCGATTTCATTTTTGAAGACCTTAGTGAAGTAATTGAAATCATGAATACCCACGCTAAAGGCAATATCTTGAATGGATAAGGTACTTGTATTCAGTAATTTTATGGCAGTATTCACACGTCGCTGGTTGGTATATTTGATAATGGTGATACCAACTTCCTTTTTAAACTGACTCGACAAATAAGGGGTTGAAACATCATATTTGGCAGCAAGATCTTGAAGGCTAATTTTACTGTCTAGATTAAACTCTATATAATGAAGAATTTGCCGAATAATAGGGGAGTATTGCTTTGTGGATTTGTTTTTTACCAAATGACAATAGCTCCGTATCATTTTCTCATAGAGTAAATTCAAAGCGGTAATCGAGGTTGCGTTTTCGATTTTATTCACAAACTTGCTAGATATTTCGTGAAGAAAAACGGGGTGGATTTCATTCACTTCAACGGCTTTGCGAAAGAGGGTGTTTACGGTTATTAAAGAAGCTTTTCGATCCCTTAGTGAATTTTTCAAGCGAGGTTCATAAGGAATGGTTACCATTTTTTTGGCGTCATCTAGGGCTTCTTTTCGATTTCCGGTACTAATATGTCGTAATAATTGTTGTTCGAGTTTATACCGTTCAGCAATCTGATTCGCATGTATAGCAAAGTTTTTATTGGGTTGATAGAGTGCTCCGTTTTCATCCGTCGTATTGAATTCATGGTAGGTGACAGTAAACGGTTGAACATCGGGACTGATATAGCTGATAATATCACCGATAATTGAGATGATATTCAGATTGTTTCCGATGACAGGAACACCATAGGCGAATCCTTTCAACGGTTGAATATTAGAAATCGTAAGTTTGTGGATATTCATAAGCTCATGCCAATAATTCTCGTCAATTTCTTCGTTAAAATAGGGACCGACGGTAATTAAATCATTTTTTTCCTGGTAAGGGTAGAAAAACACATAATTGAGTTGATAAGAATCGGTTAATATGCAGAAAGTATTATGATCTAAATCTTGAATGAATTTTCGAATTTCATGATAGAGAGAGTCTGAGTTCTGTAAACTTTCTCGAAGAAATCGATCAAAAATCGAAAGATTATTATAAGGTTCGATTAAATAATTTAAGTCTAATTTCATCGTATCTTTAAGTAACTTTGTAATAAAGTCTAATGTTCGATTATTCATAGATAAACTCCTTGCCTCATAAGAGATTAATAATTCAGTGATTATTATAACGATAAATAGTATAAAAATCAACAATATGAGATAAAATATTAAGAATATACTAATGTGAATGCTATTTTTCTATTAATGTAGTAAAAAATATGCTATCATTTATAATAGAACTAAGTAGGAAAATATACGTTAGCAAAAGGGGAAAAGTCAATGAGAAAAATGTATTCCTTAGATAGTAATTGGATGTTTACCTATGTGGATGAAAACCACGAAGTGGATTCAAGAAGTATGGATACGGCAGGGATAGAGGTCCAGTTGCCTCATACCTGGAATGTAGGAAGTAATACAGAACGCCGATTGTGTCTATATGAGAAAGAGTTGCTAGTAAACAAACAGCATGCGACAGATCAACTGTTCCTGGAATTCTTAGGTGCTAACGCACTTTGTCAAGTATATATCAATGACGAATTTATAGGAGAACACCGTGGTGGATATTCGACATTCAGATTTGATATCACAGATGTATATCAATGGGGCGGAACGAATCGACTAAAGGTCTATGTCGATAATAGTCAGACAGAAGATATATCTCCGTTGAATGGTGATTTCACCATATATGGAGGTTTGTATCGGTCTGTAAACTTGATATGTGTTCCGGAATCCCATTTTGACTTGCTCTTCTATGGCAGTACCGGTGTTATCGTTCAAAGTGAGGTTGATGAAGCCGGTAACGGTGTGCTGAATGTTGAATCCCATGTTATAAATGGGGATGATGTAAGTTTGGAATTGCAGGTGAGAAATTCAGAGGGTGACTTACTCGTGCAATCTTTAACGTCGGGCAATGAAGAGACACATCAACTGATTGTTGAACAGTGTAGCTTATGGGATGGTAAAAAGAATCCAAAGACCTATACGTTGACAGCGCTCTTGAAGTCTGAAGAACGCATCTATGATCAGGTAGAACTTACAGTAGGATTTCGACAATATGCCTTTGATAGTGAAAAAGGATTTATTCTTAATGGCGAACGCGTACGCATTAATGGTGTGGCAAAACATCAAGATTTTGAAGGCGTCGGTAATGCAATTACGAAAGAACATATACACAAAGATTTTGAGTTGATTGAAGAAATCGGAGCGAATGCTGTTCGCTTGTCACATTATCAACATCATCAAGAAACCTATGACATGTGTGATAAACTAGGTCTTATCACTTGGGCGGAGATTCCGATGATGGCTATGCCAAATAGTGAAACGGTCATGATGAATGCGAAGGAGCAATTGAAGGAATTGGTTTATCAAAATTGTCATCATCCTTCTATATGTTTCTGGGGAATTCAAAATGAGATTGCCATGGGTGGCGAATCATTGGCGATGTATAAAGGTGTTCATGAACTGAATGATTTATTCCACTCTCTTATGCCAAAGGAATTATCGACTTCAGCGAACATGCATTATGTAGAGAATCAAAGTCCGTTGAATTTTATTACAGATGTTCTTGGATATAATCTTTATTATGGTTGGTATTATGGGAACGTAGAAGATTTAGGTGATTGGTTTGATACATTTCATGACGAGAATCCCAATGTATCCCTTGGAATGTCTGAATATGGTGCCGACTGTAACTTGAAGTTCCATTCAGCAGATCCTAAGGTGAAGGATTACACAGAGGAATATCAAGCATTATATCATGAAAAAACCTATGAGATTATAGACTCAAAGCCGTATCTTTGGGGAAGCTTTGTATGGAATATGTTTGACTTTGGAAGTGAAGTTCGTGATGAAGGTGGCATTAAAGGTAAGAACTGCAAAGGATTAGTAACCTTTGACCGTGAAACACGAAAAGATGCCTTCTATTACTATAAAGCAAAGTGGTCAGATAAACCCTTTGTTCATATAGGAGAAAAACGATTTGTTAATCGTAGCGAAGAGAAGGTAACCATTAAGGTTTATAGTAATTTAGATGCAGTAACCTTATATGTGAATGATAACGAAGTTAGAACAATAGAAGGTAGTAGCGTATTCAAGTTTGAGGATATCACCCTGAAGTTTGGGGATAACATGATTAAGGTTGTTAGTGGCGACCAAGGAACAGAGTATGTTGATGAAGCAACCTTTGTACGAACGGAAGAAAAAGATCAATCGTATATATATGCTGATGCTCGTCCGGGATTAAATGTAGAGAATTGGTTCACCCAAGAAAAGAGTGAGCTGGATTTCTTCCCTGAGGATCATTTCTCTATAAAGGATACGATGAGTGACATCATGGAAAATGAAGAGGCGTGGGAAGTGCTTAAGGAAAAAGTACCTAAGATTGTTGATCGAGCAACCCCCGGATCCAAGGTAACCTTGCTCTGGGTATTCAATAAGATGCGTGCGCTTTTTACAGAAGAGCAGATTATGGAAGTTAATGATTGTTTGGTTAAAATAAAGAAATAACATACAATAATCTGCAAAAAAGAATATTTACATTAAAATAGTTCTAATATTGATGTTATTTTTCTAACAGATTCGTATGAAATGTGATATGTTATAGTTAAAGTAATGACAAAGGAGTTAAATCATGGGAATGAATCAAAAAGTTGATGATGTTCAACCTTTAATTCGAGTTAACAAGTTAAGCAAACATTTCGGTGTAACCGTTGCATTGAATGAAGTATCCTTTGAAATTCCAAGAGGCGTTGTTTGTGGGCTTGTTGGAGAAAACGGAAGTGGAAAATCAACGTTCGCTTCTATTTTAGCCGGCATTGCCGATGAAACAAAAGGTGAAATTTATGTTGATGGTGAATTGTGGAAGCCTAGTAATGTTCTAGAAGCACAAAAGAACGGTGTAGCAATGATTGTGCAAGAGATGGGAACCATTGAAAATGTAACTGTTGCTGAGAACATTTTTATGGGACAAGAAAAACTGTTTGCTACAGGACTATTTATCAGTCGTAAAAAGATGTTTCAAGCAGCCCAAGGTATTCTGGATGAACTTGGAATCACAGAATTCAAAGCACTTACACCAACGTACCAATTGGATATGCAACAAAGAAAACTCGTCGAGATAGCTAAAGCGATGTACTGGAATCCCAAAATTTTCATTGTAGATGAGACGACAACGGCTTTATCACATAACGGTAGAGAATTGTTGTATTCACTTATGAAGAAACTTGTAAGTAAAGGGACAACGGTTATTTTTATTAGTCATGACTTGGATGAATTGGAAACCCAATGCGACATGCTAAGCGTGTTGCGTGATGGCGATTTCATCGGAACACTAAAACGAGAAGAGTACGACACAGAGCGTTTGAAACAGATGATGATTGGACGTAATCTTGAAGGTGCCTATTATCATGCTGATGATGAAGGCTATTCGGATGAAGTTGTGCTTAGGGCTGAGAACATTACAACGCTGGAAGATCTTCTATGCTTTAACCTTGAATTGCATAAGGGAGAAGTCCTTGGAATCGGTGGTTTATCCGATTGTGGGATGCATACCTTAGGAAAAGCTCTTTTCGGAGAGGAAAAGGTGTTGGATGGCAAGGTGACATTGAGCGACGGCACAGTTGTTAAGAATACAAAAGTTGCCATTGAGAACAAAATGGGATATATGTCCAAGAACAGAGATAAAGAATCCTTAGCGATGAATGCGACAGTTAAGGAAAATATTGTAAGTACGGCATATAAACTCAATCAAGTGCTTGGTCCTATTATTTCCAACAAGAAAGAAACACGATATGCCAAAGAACAAATTGATGATTTATCCATTAAATGTGCATCGGAAAATCACATGGTTCATACGTTATCGGGTGGGAATAAGCAAAAAATTGTTTTTGGTAAATGGATTGGTGTTGATTCTCAAATACTTATTATGGATTGCCCGACACGAGGCGTTGATATCGGCGTAAAAGCTGCTATGTATAAATTGATTTATGACATGAAAAAAAGTGGTAAGTCTATTCTATTAATTAGCGAGGAATTGCCGGAACTTATTGGAATGAGTGATCGAATCATTATTATGAGAGACGGTGAAATCAGCGGTGAAATCAGTAGAAGCGAAGGGCTTAGCGAACAAAAGTTGATTAACGCTATGTTGTAGGAGGTAGACATGCAAGAAAAATTAATTCGATTAAAAGAACAACAAATTTTCATTCGATTAGTGCCGATTGTTCTGTTGCTGGTTATGGCGGTGGGCTTCAACATAACGACGAATGGAAAATTTGGTAATCCAACAAATTTGAAGTTGATTGTTGAACAAGCCGTCATCATTGCGACGGTATCAACAGGAGCGGTTTTCATTTTCGGAACAGGTAATGTGAGTATCGCCCTTGGTGCCACGACAGCTATAACTGCAGCTCTTATGGCAAAAGTATATTTATACACGGAATCCGTAGTGATCATGATTCTTGCAGCTATTGTGATTGCGACATTGATTATGATTGCAACAGCGATTTTAAGTACAGTAATGAAAGTAAGTGTTATGTTTGTATCCATTGTAATGATGGTATTGTTTTTGGCCATCTTACAAACAGTATTAGGGGCAGGAACGTTGACGCTGCCTTATGCCATGACATCTGAATTGGCGAAAGCAAACTTCCATTATATAGCTTTTGTTGCTTATTTTATTCTGTGCGCCATTATATTCCATTATACATCTATTGGACGTTCGATTAAATTTATCGGCGCGAACAAATATTGCGCAGAACAAAGTGGAATCTATATGAACAAATATTTGATGATTGCCTTTACTATTGCAGGTGTAGGTATTGGTTTGGCAGCGGTTATGACCGGAATTCGAACCGGAACCATTGGTGTAGGAACAGCATCCAGTCTTAACATGGACGTTGTGCTTGCGATTGTTCTTGGTGGGATGTCAGTATTTGGCGGAACAAGATCTTATATATATGCAGGTATTCTTGGAGCGTTAACAGTAACACTATTGAACAATGGGTTGTTAATGGTGGGCGTTAGTCCAACTATTTTACAATTAGTTAGGGGGATATTTTTCCTAACATTTATTTTCGCAGGTCAAAAGAGACCTGATCGATTACCGGATAATGAAATTTAATTCTAGGAGGAAGAAGGATATGAAAAAGAAATTAGCCTTATTAATGGCAGTAATGATGATGGTTTTTGCTTTCGCAGGTTGTGGAAGTTCTGACAAAACAACGGATAATGGTGCAAATGATTCCGACAATGCAGCAACGAGTGATGATACGAGTTCAGATGATACGAGTTCAAATGATTCACAAGATAAAATTACAATTGCCGTTGCATTGAATGCGGTAGATGCATCAACACAAACACGAATGACATACCTTGAAGATTACTTAGGACCTAAATTAGGTATTGAGTTCATCTTCTCAGAAGCAATATCAGATACAGCTAAATTGATGACATTCCTTGAAAACTCATATGCAGCAGGTGCTGACGGTATATTAAGTTTGGTAACTGACGGTACAGAACAATTTGTATCTAAAGCTAATGAATTAGGTATGTATTCAGCGATTGTTACCTCATCAGTAAAAGATGAAATTGCAGATATTCCTACATATATGGGATCAACAGGTATTGACTTAACAAAAATTGCAGATGCTTATGGTGAATTATTAGATGAACAATTTGATTCAAATGAACCAGCTAACTTTATTATCATTTCCGGTGGTGCAGCAATGGGCGTATCTTCACATCGTGAAGCAGCAATCTCAATGCTTGAAACACTTCAAGAAAAATATGGTTTGACATATGATGAAGATGTTAAAGACTTGGCTACTAAGAATGCAACAACAGAGCTCAGTACAGGTAATGATGATGTAAAAATTACAATTGTACCAGGATTCCCTAACATGGACGGATATGTTTCCGGTGTTTCAGGATTACTTCAAACAGGTGATTATGATGCAGTAGTATCCGTATATGCTGCGACAGAAACCTTTGCAACTGCAATTGATGAAGTTGAAAAAGCATTAGGTAAAAATATCAAAATGTTATGTCAAGCAAACTTTGGTGAAAGTACACAAAAAGCGTTTAATACATTAGACTCAACAGGTAATCCGACATTAGATGGTGCTGTTGTTTACTCCGGTACAGCTTCAGATGCATACGGTGTTGCACTTCTTTACAATGGTATTAAAGGATATAGCGATGCAATCAAACCGGAAGGTAAAGCAATATACTTTGGCCCAGGACCATTGGTTGCTAGTAATGCAGACTCTTATAAAAAACTTGAACAACTAGATACAAAAGATGATATGTATGTGTATTCAGCAGATGAAGTAAAAGATATGTTGAAACCATTTAACGATGCAGTTGATTATGACTATCTTATGAATGTAGCTAGTGAATTTTCAACAGCAAACATTTTGGAACGCCGTGGATTAGAATAAACACTTTCAGTAAAGGGGAAAGACTGTGATGAATATTAAAGCGTACATGTCTAAAGTTGCATATGTTCTTTCGTTTCCAGTAGTAGTAGGTCTAATTATGGAGATTATTGTTTATATGCGAACTGGTGAGCATTTGATTTCTTCAATGCTTGATATTAGAAACTTGATTAGAGATTTAGGTGTAACAGCAATCATAGCCTTTGCATTATCCCTAAACCTTGGTAGTGGAAGATTTGACTTATCCCTAGGCGCACAGCGATTACTTGCCACCATTATTGGTGGTAATATCGCTTTGAGTCTTGGATTTAATGGTGTCGGTTTACTTTTAATGGCTATTCTATTTGGTTTACTTGCAGGATTTGTGGTCGGTATGATTTTTATCATCTTCCGTGTTCCACCGGTTATCCTTGGATTGGGTATGGCAATGATTTACGAAAGTCTTTCGTTTGCCGGTTCATCAGGACGAGGGATTCAGTTGTTCGGTGTCCCTAATATTGATATGCTAGTGGATCCGAATTTTACATTAATCGTTCTTGGTATCGGGACACTTTTTGTCTTTATCTTATTTACCTATACAAAATTCAGATATGAGATGCAAGCCATGAAAGGATCCCAAAAAATAGCAAAAATTTCAGGGATTAACGTATTCCGTCATGTTGTTATCTGCTATACATTTGCAGGTGGACTTGTTGCTATTTCAGGTGTGTTTAATGCTGCATTTTCAGGAGCGTTGGCACCGGTATTGGGTATGACAAGTAATAGTGCCGTTATTACAATGACATTTCCTATGTTTATGGGGAATTACTTAGCTCGTCGAAGTAATATTGCCGTTGGTATTATTGTTGGTTCCTTAACAGTAAAGTTACTTGGAATTGGAATGATTGCCTTAAAGATTTCAACAGCGCTGAATACAACTATTAACATGGTGCTATTTATCTTATTCCTTTCATTTTTGGCAAATCGACATATTCCTGCATTACGAAAACGTGAAAGAGCAAGAATCAAACAAGCAAAAGAAAAAAGAAAAGAGCTTGGCATAGCAAGCTAAGTTATGGAGGTACCAATGGTGGACTTGAAAAAAAGACCATATGCACTCAATCCTGAACAAATTGAGTGGGTTGAACATACATTAGAAGGCATGACTTTAGAGGAAAAAATCGGACAATTATTTATTGTTCTAAAAGCTGAACCCGGTGTGGATGAAGCCAAAATCAAGAAAACTCTAGAGACATATCACCAAGGCGGTCTCCGCTGGCAAGGTGGCGATAAAGAAACGGTATACTTGCAAAACACGACGTATCAGAAGATGTCGGATATTCCGCTACTCATTGCAGCAAACTGTGATGATGGCGGAAACGGTTGTCTTCCTAAAGAGGGAACTTTTGTGGCAACCGGTGCTCAAGCAGCAGCAAATGAAACAGAAGAAACAGCCTATCATATGGGTCTTGTTGCAGCTCGTGAAGCAACAAGTATTGGTTGTAACTGGTTATTTAACCCCGTTGCAGACATCTATATGAATTGGAGAAATACAATCGTAAACACGCGATGTTTCGGGGATAATCCGGACACCGTTATAAAGAATACAAAAGCATTTATCAAAGGTGCTAAAGATGCCAATGCCAATATGGCTTGTTGTATCAAACATTTTCCGGGAGATGGCGTTGAAGAGCTGGATCAGCATTTGGTCATGGGTGTTAATGACCTAAGTGTTGATGAGTGGGAGCGTACTTACGGTAAAGTTTATACGGAATTAATTGACGAAGGTGTTGAATCCATCATGGTAGGTCATATTGCATTACCTCATATGAGTAAAGCGTTACGACCGGACTTGAAAGCATCTGAAATTATGCCGGCTACATTTGCACCGGAGTTGTTAACGGATTTACTGCGCGAGAAAATGGGATTCAACGGACTTATTCTAACGGATGCCACCCATATGATTGGGTTCTCAGCGGTTAAGAAAAGAGAAGAAGCGATTCCTCTTGCGATTGCAGCAGGTTGCGATATGATTCTTTTTGTCAATGATATTGAAGAAGATATTGCCTTTGTTAAAAAGGGAATTGAAAAAAAACTAGTAACTGTTGAACGTATTAACGAAGCCGTTACTCGAATTTTAGCCTTAAAAGCAAAATTAGAATTAACGAAGCCGGAAGTGGCGATTCCTAATCCGGATTTAATACACACATGGGTAAATACAGAAGAGCATCAAAGTTATAGAAAACTAGCTGCTGAGCGTTGTACGACACTTGTTAAAGATACAGCTCATTTGATACCGGTCAATCCGGCGGAGAAGAAAAAGGTTTGGTTAGTCTATGTACAATCAGCACCGACGAGTATAGCTTATAAACCGGACCCGGCACGACAAATCATGGTTGAAGAATTAGAACAAGCCGGTTTTGATGTGACCCTTGCCCCTTCTTTCTATGATTTAGAAGCGGAGAATGGCGTAACTCCATTTAACATGGTTAAGATGATGAGCAAGGAACCAAGGCAAGCATTCATAGATAGATATGATCTTGTGATTCTTGCAATCAATGTTAAAGGGTATGCGCAAGAGAATGTGGTACGTGTTAAGTGGAGCCAACATCACAGCTTTGAATTGCCATGGTATATATCTGAAGTGCCGACTATTGGTGTGAGTTTGAATTATACGAATCATCTTATTGATGTTCCTCAGATAAAAACTTTTATCAATGCATTCGGAAGTACACGAGATAACATTAAAGCAGCAGTAGATAAAATGTGCGGACAGTCTGCGTTTAATGGTGAAGTGAAAGAGCATTATTTCTGCAATCGTTGGGAAGCGAGGTTATAATGAGTGATAAGCTAAAAGATAGATTTTTGGTGTGCATTGATTCTGATGGCTGTGCCATAGATTCCATGACGATAAAGCACGAAAAAGCTTTCGGACCGGCATTTATTGACATATGGAAGATAGACGATGCCCACAGACAAACGATTCTTGAAGAATGGAATACATTAAATCTCTATAGTCTAAGTCGAGGGATTAATCGTTTTCAAGGCCTTTTGGCCATTCTAAAGGCTCATCCTGAATATATCGATGCAGATCAGTTAAAGCTGTTTGATCAATGGGTTGAGACAACGAGGGCTTTGTCAGCAGCAAGTCTTCAGCAAGCCTATGAAGAGACCGGGGCAGATGTTATGAAAAATGCCTTATCTTGGTCGGAGTTAGTCAATAAAAAAATAGCTGCATTACCATTAGCGAAGTCTTTTGAAGGTGTATTGGAAACAATCCGTCTTATCAAGGAAAAGGCAGATATAGCTGTGGTTTCTTCGGCAAATCTTGAAGCCATCAAAGAAGAATGGGAAGCCAGTGGATTATATGACTATGTAGACCACGTTTTCTCACAATCTGATGGGACTAAGAGTAAATGTATTCATAAGCTGATTCAATCAGGTTATGATAGAAAGAAAACAATCATGCTAGGGGATGCCCTTGGAGATCATAAAGCAGCTGAAGAAAACCAAGTATGGTTTTATCCTATACTGGCAGCAAAGGAATCAGCATCTTGGAACGATTTTAGACAAAATTATTTTTCACTATTCCTAAATCAAAAATTTGACACAATAATTCAAGACAGATTACTTTTACAGATGAAAGAAAATTTATCTTAAAATAGAAGAGGTGGTTGCTATGCAATGACCTCTTCGGTTTATTATAAAATGTTTGTATACAATGGAGGTTTTACCTAAATGAGAACATGGTTTAAGAAGAAGAATGCCAATGAACAAACAGCTGCAGAAGAGGAAGTACTAAATGTTCTTGGAGAAGAGTTGGAGTCAATAAAGCATCAATCCTTAGAATATAAGGGATTTGGGGAAGCATTAACGATTAAGACATCGACACCTGTAACCGATTCTATGAATGACTTGTTGGATGTCAAGACGCATCAAGTACAGGAACTCTTTTTGGATACGTGTGATGTCATTAATGATTTTACACAAATGGATTACATCAAACAGATGATTGTATCCATTACCAATCAAGAGAAAGAAGTCAAAAAGATTCATACAAGTACGAATGAATTAAGTACAGCCATTGAAGATGTTGCATCGCATGTTCAAACGTCGATGATAAAAACAATGGATGTCATTGATAAAACTCAAGAATCGATAGAATCTATCACAAGTACTTTTAACCACGTGGAGACGGCCTATGATGAAATTGTAGCGTTAAAAGATCAAATATTAAGTGTTGTAGCGGATATTAAAGATATTTCAAACATCAGTGACTTTATTAATGAAATTGCAGAACAAACGAATCTTTTGGCATTGAACGCATCCATTGAATCAGCAAGAGCAGGCGAAAGTGGCCGTGGATTTGCCGTTATCGCTGAAGAAATAAAAAAACTAGCCGACAGTACAAAGGTTTCAACAGGAAGCATCAAAAGTAAAATAGATAATTTGACAGGTGAGTTTTCTAAGGTAACGGAGAATATCGATGCAACGGTCGACGTATTCAGTCAGTCTAAAGAAGCGATTGCCGCATCAAAATCGGCGACAGATTATATGAAAAGCAATCTGAGTGATATAGGCATTTCTTTTGAAGAGATTTCGTCGAATATTGAAGAAGAAAGTGCCACAATGATGAATATTGATGAACGCATTAATGGGTTAGAAGAGGAATCTAAGCACTTAACTGATGTGTGTATGAAAACCGGTCAAGGTGTTTATAATCTAAGTGACAAGGTTATCCATAATAGAAATAAAGCCGTACCATGGTATAAAGACTTGAATATGGTTCAATCTGTTGAGTTACAAGCGATAGAACATTCTACGCTGAAGTGGAAGGTCTATAATGTGCTATGTGGGTTTGCTGATGTTACGGAGGATGAGATTCAAGCTCATAATGAGTGCAATGTCGGGCAATATTATGAAATGCTTAAGAACAAAGGCAATAACGATCAATTATTTACAAAACTTTATGAGGCGCATAAAGAGTTGCATACCGTTGCAAAGGATATTATCGCGAATAAAGACGAGTACAGTGAAGCTATTATCAATGAAAAGCTTAATCAACTTGAGGTATATACAGAACAATACACTCAATATAGTAAAGAGTTTGTATTAAAACGTTAAGGACAGACTGTTTTTATGTTAATAGTGGAATGTAGAAAACGGTTTGGAAATTGATAGATTAAATGAAAAGTAATCGAGGTAAATGATGATAAAGTATACGATTAATAAAAAAGAAGTGACACCATTTCCCCACTATTGGGAAATGTGTGTCGGAAGTGCCAATGCATATACAGCCCTGCGTGCTGACTACCGAGAACAATTAAAAAAAGCACATGACGAACTCGGGTTTCAATATGTGCGCTTTCATGGTTTGTTTGATGACCATATGAGTACTCTTTTGATGAAAAAAGACCATATGGGAAATGAATTTGGTTTAGTTTATAATTTTATGAATATAGATAATATTTTTGACTATCTATTGGAAATAGGGATGAAGCCCTTCATTGAACTCGGATATATGCCATCAGCCATTGCCAGTGGTGATAAAACCGTTTTTCATTATAAGGGGAATATTACATTGCCGAAAGACAATGGGCAATGGGAAGAGCTTATACGTCGATTTGTAACCCACATTATCGAAAGATATGGCCTAGAAGAAGTCAAGACTTGGTTCTTTGAAGTATGGAATGAGCCGAATCTGTTTTTCTTCTTCGATGGAGATAAAAACGACTATTTCAAATTATATGAGGTCACGGCTAGAACGATTAAGTCCGTCGATAAGAACCTGAAAGTTGGTGGACCGGCTACATCCTGTAATTCATGGATTAAAGATTTCATTGAGTTTTGTGAGGGAAATGATGTGCCTCTTGACTTTATATCAACTCATCATTATCCGACGGATGATCCTCTGTGGAGCTCAGGACTCGATATTCTTGATTTTTATAAGTCAGAGTTATCAGGAAAAAGAGATTATGAGCGGGGCGTTATGAAAAAAATGACCCAATTTGTTCGCGACGAGGCGGGAAGTTACCCTGTCTATTTTACAGAATGGAATACATCGGCAATGACGAATGATCATAAGCATGATGAACCCTTTGCATCAGCAATGATTGCTAAAATTCTGGCAGACAATGACGGTCTGGTAGAAGGATACTCCTATTGGACTTTCTCAGATATTTTTGAAGAGAGTGGTCAACTAGCCGGTGCTTTTCATGGTGGATTTGGACTACAGACATATCATGGAATCCCTAAACCTGCCTATAGACTCTTTGAATTGTTCCATGGTCTTGGAACCCAGAGGATAGCCGTCGGTGGTATGCAAGAGGAAGGCACAGTTGAAATGCTGGCAACAAAAACGGAAGATGGATATCGACTTTTACTGCACAATCATAATATCCCGGATAATCCTATTCAAGAGGAAATGGTTCGTATTGAACTTGGGTCCATTACATCAGCAAGGGAAGGGATAATCTATCGCATTGATGAAGACCATTCCAATCCTAAAGCTTTATGGCTTGATATGGGAGCGCCGGAATATCCGAGCAAGGAACAAGTGCGTATGTTGTGTCAGGCATCTGAATTGAGCGCTGATACAATCGCGTTGAATGAGGATGGATGTATAGAAATAAGTGTGCCGCCTTACGGTGTTGTCGCTATAGATATTAAAGAATAAGAAGAAATAAGAGAAATCGATCAAAAAAAACAAAACAATGATAAAAATGTACTAAATGGTGTGTTATTTTTCTATTTGAATACGTCTGAAAGTGCTAATATAGATTAAGGGATATAAAAAAGTTCTAGTTATAATCTATAAAAGGAGACGGAATAGTATGAAAACGATAAGCAAGATGATAACACACACACTTTTATGTCTGTTCGTAGTATTTGCATTGGCAAGCTGTAATAGCGATAATGCAGATACAACTAACGGCAATGTTAGTAATGACACAGATGCAACGGTTGATTCAAAGGAAACAGAGGATACCGAGGTAACAGACGATTCAAAGGAAACAGAGAATACAGATACAGATACAGAAACGGAAGATACAGAGTCTAAGGATACGGTGACTTTGACGATTGACCCGAACTTTGACGGACAACCGGTATCAACGACAGACTATGCGGTTGGATCAGAAGTGGATTTATCAAAGAAACGTTTTTTCTATAATCGTGAAGGTTATAAGAGAGAACAACAATTATTTTTTGATGCTGAAGGGAAACAAGAAGTCCCTGATAATTCCTTTGTAATCAATGAAGATACGACAGTGTATATCGGATGGTCAGAGTGGAGTGACGAAGAACTTCCGAGAATTAATGAATATCTAGATTTAATGGGTGAAGCCAAATCAATCACAATGCGTCCTAAAGCATGGGATGGGAATATGGAAGCGTATAATGATTATGCAGCATTTATTGATTCATTGAGTATTGTAGATGCTCAAGGTCGCTTAGCTCCTATTGACAATCCGGGAATCATTGATGAAATTAAGGACTATCGTGATAAGTTGGTTCAAACAACAGACGATGTAGATGAAGACGTTTGGTATATATGGGGTGATGACATTCCAAATAATACAAAACCTGAAGACTTCTATATGACATTTGATCAAAAAGATTTCGCACCATTTTTAGTACCTTATCTAGCAGAGGATCAATCAAAGGTTAAAGGAAATATGATTGTTCTTTCAGGTGGTGCATTCTACAAGAGAGCGAATATGTCTGAAGGTTATCCGACAGCAGAATTCTACCAAGCTAATGGATATAATGCTTTTGTGTTACAATACCGTGTCTCACCTTATGGACAAGAAGAGTCGAATGCAGACTTACAACGTGCCATTCGCTATATTAAGCATAATGGAGAAGCATTAGGTCTTGCACACCCTGAACGCGTTAGTGCTGTCGGTTTTTCTGCCGGTGGTATGAACATCAACGGAATGATTGATAAGTTTGATCCTAATAGCGTACCGACAGATTACTTTAGTGATTATGTATCTGATGACATTGATAAAGTTGATAGTTCAATCGATGCAGGACTTATAATATATGGAGCTGTTGAAGGTGCTATAACAGATCCTGAGACAAAACAATTGCCAGAAATGTTCTTCGTTGTTTCAGAGAAAGATACGACAATAAATCCGACATCTAGTTTATCCATGTATCAAGATGTTTTAGGACTTACAAGAACGGAATTGCATTTGTTTGCAGATAGTATCCATGGTATTGGTCTTGGTACAACATGGAATCACGGAACTTACACAGATTATTCTCAATGGGGAGATTTATCCTTAACCTTCTTGGATATCACTTATGGATATCAAGAAGCACATATTGAATAATTACTCGTAGGAAGGCACTATAGAAAAGCTTAGTTTTAAGCTTGAATCATAAAGCAATGCTATAAAGATACCCGGTTATCATTCAGATAACGGGTATCTTTTTTTTAGAGAATATGAAGCAACATTTAAGCATATAGACATGACATAATTCCATTTCTAATTATTTCTTAGAATGTTAGTATAAATACAGAACAGATCAACAGACTATTTATACAAATGGAGGGAAAAAATGAAGAAGGTAGCAGTATTTATATGGTGTATTGTATTGACGATGGTAGTTCTAGCCGGATGTAGTGGGGAAAAAGCAACGACAGGAACAGGTGGAAACAGTGACGTGGATAAGGAGAATTCTGAGAAAGTAACGATTTCCTATGCTGTATGGGATTCCAATCAAGCGGCACTCATTGAACAAATTGCAGATGATTTTGAAAAAGAAACCAATATTCACGTGGAAATTCAAGTGAATGGTTGGGCAGATTACTGGACAGCATTGGAAGCAGCAGCAACAGGGGGATCTCTTCCGGATACATTTTGGATGCATTCCAATAATATCTATTATTACGCTAGTAATAATCAATTATTGGATTTGAGTGACTACATTGCTTCGAGTGATGATATAGACTTATCCAATTACCCGGAAGGATTGAACAAAATCTATAATTTAGATAACCATCAATATGCCATCCCTAAAGATTTTGATACCATTGGATTGTGGTATAACAAAACAATGTTTGATGAAGCCGGTGTTGACTATCCGAACGACACATGGACATGGGATGATATGAAAGAGGCTGCTAAAAAGTTGACAAAACCTGATAAGAGTCAATATGGAGTCTTAGCGGCATTGCATAATCAAGAGGGATATTATAACTTTGTGTATCAAAACGGAGGAACCATTGTAACCGATGACAAGAAATCCGGGTATGATGACCCCAAGACAATCGAAGCTATGCAATATTATTTTGACTTGGTACAAGAAGGACTTTCTCCGGCAATTACAGCAGATAGTGAACGCGGTGAAGCCTTCCAAAACGGATTAGTAGCTATGGGCTTCTTTGGCTCATGGAATCTGTCAGGATTTGCTGCCAATGAGTACATTGTTGATAACTGTGATGTGGCTGTATTGCCACAATCCAATGATGGAGGAAAAGCGTCCATATTCAATGGATTGGGTAATTGTATCGGTGTGAATACGAAACACCCGGACGAATCATGGAAATGGATTGAATACCTCAGTAATGCAGAAGGACAAAAGAAACAAGCAGAGTTAGGTATTGCTATTTCAGCGTATGAAGGAACGGCGGATGCTTGGACAAATGCTTATTCTAAATTTAATGCCAAGGCATATTTGGACATGCTTGACTATGCACAAATCCGACCATATACAAATCAAACGAGTGTCTGGGAAGATAAAGCATATGAGTTATTGTCAAACGTGTATACCAATGGCGGTGATGTCGAAAATGCATGTAAGCAAGTAGCAGCGATGATGAATGAAGCCATTGCACAAGAATAGATGCGCAGCAAGAGGACAATCGAAGACAGATTATACGTCAGGGGGTTATCAGTATGACAGACATTCAGACGCATCAAGTACAGAAGAAAAGAATACCTAAGAATAAACTGAACGAATGGAAATGGGCATATATAATGATTGCTCCAACCATTATCGGACTGATGATTTTGAACATTATACCGATTTTTCAAACGATCTACCTGAGTTTTTTTAAAAGTGGTGCCTTTGGGCAGAATAATATATTTGTCGGAATGGACAATTATAAAGACATGTTCTCAGACCCCCAAACCTGGTATGCTGTAAGAAATACGTTGCTTTATACAGGGTTGGTAGTTCCTTTGACTATGATCATTGCCCTAGTTATTGCCGTCGTTTTGAATAATCATATACCGGGTAGAGGAATTTATAGAACCATATATTTTATACCGATGATTGCTGCTCCGGCAGCAATCACTATGGTATGGCGATGGCTGTATAACTATAATTTCGGATTTATTAATCATCTGTTGGGAGAATGGGGACTTGATAAGGTCAGATGGACAGAGAATCCGAATATCGCTTTATATTCCATAATTATTATCGGTATATGGAGTACCATAGGCTATAGCATGGTTATTCTGTTGGCAGGATTACAAGAGATTCCAAGGGATTTCTATGAAGCCAGTACCATTGACGGGGCGTCGCCTGTTGTTCAGTTTTTCAAAATTACTCTCCCGTTAGTATCGCCGACGTTGTTTTTTGTTGCTGTTACAAGTATTATCACTGCGATGCAGGTATTTGACGTCATCTATATGATGATTGATGTGAGTAATCCTGCATATAACCAAACAGTGTCCCTTGTGTATCTATTCTATAATAATTCATTCAAATATAGTAATAAAGGCTATGGCTCAGCTCTTGTTGTGTTGTTACTAGCCATTATTATGATTATTACGATTATACAGATGAAGGTACAGAAAAAGTGGGTTAAGTATATGTAACAGTATCGGGAAAATGGGAGGTTAGAGCAGAATGCGAAACAAGAAGATTATTACAGGAATTCTTTTACAAGTGATTCTCATTATAGGGGCAGTCATTATGATATTTCCTTTTATATGGATGATCCTTACATCCTTAAAAACGGTCACAGAATCAACATCAATGAATCCGTTTGTGTATTTCCCGAATATCCTTCAATGGGAGAATTACCAATCTGTTTGGGCGAATAATGATTTTATTCGACTGTATGTGAATACATTTTCTATGATGGGATTAAGAGTGTTATGTGCTGTCCTATTCTCTGCTATGGCGGCATATGCTTTTGCGCGATTGGATTTTCCGGGAAAAAACTTTTTCTTTGGGTTGGTATTATTTCAAATGATGGTTCCGGTACAGATATTTGTCATTCCACAATACCTTATGGTAGATGCCATACATATGCGCAATACGATTTTTGCTTTGGTTTTTCCGGGATTCGTAAGTGCCTTCGGGACCTTTTTGTTACGACAATTTTTTATGGGATTACCTAAGGAGTTGGAAGAATCGGCGCGAATTGACGGATGTAATATATGGAAAACCTTTTGGAAAATTATGTTGCCATTAACCAAGTCAGGACTTGTTGCATTATCCATTTTTACAGCATTATTTGCATTTAAAGATTTGATGTGGCCATTGATTGTCAATAATAAAGCGGAAGCGGCAACATTATCGTCTGCCCTTTCAATTATTCAGAGTGCCTATACGGTAGATTATCCGGAATTAATGGCAGCGTCTGTATTGGCAATATGGCCGATGATGCTATTATACATTCTTTTCCAAAGACAATTTATTGAAGGTATAGCTACAAGTGGAGGCAAGTTATAGGAAAGATGGCTATGGCATCGGGACAGAGTTATGAACGAAGAAAAACGAATGAGGAGGCTAGTCATTTGGCAATTATATATAATGACAGAACAAGAACATTTAAATTATTAACAGCAAATAGTTCCTATCATATAGCCATAGGACCTTATGATACACTATTACATACACATTATGGGAAACGTATTGAGGATGAATTGGGACATTTGGTACAGACAATGAATAGAAGTCATTGTGGAAACCCAAATGAGGCGGGCTTGGATCGTACCTTCTCATTGGATACACAACTGCAGGAATATTCTACCTTCGGTATGGGCGATTATCGTATTGCCTGCCTTGAAGTCGCTAATCAGGATGGAAGTTGTGCCGTTGATTTGAGGTATCATTCCCATGAAATTTATCAGGGTAAATATCGTCTTGATACGTTGCCGTCGGTTTATGATACACAGGACGTACAAGGGATGACGCTAGTGATAACGTGTGTTGATAAGATTACAGATGTATACGTTGACTTATATTACGGGGTTATTGAGGAGTACGATGTCATAACACGAGCTGTAAAAATCAGAAATGAAGGCAAGGAGTCTATATATCTGACCAAAGCATTATCGGCGTGTGTAGACTTTCCGGACCATAGGTATGATCTTATTCATTTTTATGGGAAACATGAAATGGAAAGAGAGTATGAACGGCAATCTGTCGGGCATACCGTCACATCGGTAGAGAGTCAGCGAGGACTTAGTAGCCATCAGCATAATCCCTTTGTTATGATTGCCGAGACAACGGCAACAGAATGGCAAGGAGAGTGCTACGGCTTTTCGTTTTTATATAGTGGTAATTTTCAAGCGCAAACGGAAGTGGATCAGATTGGACAGATGCGTTTTACCATGGGCATTCATCCGTCCTTATTTCGCTATGAAGTAAAGGCCGGTGATACCTTTGAGACACCTGAGGTTGCCATGACCTATTCATCCGCCGGAATGGCAAAGATGTCTCATAATTTTCACACCTTAGTACGGCAACATATTTGCCGAGGGAAATATAAGAATAGACGTCGACCAGTTCTGATCAACAATTGGGAAGCGACATATTTTGATTTTAATACGGACAAACTTGTCGAGATTGCAAAAGGGGCCTCGGAATTAGGCATAGAAATGTTGGTCATGGATGACGGGTGGTTCGGGAAAAGAGACGATGATTATACAAGTCTGGGAGACTGGACGGCAAATGTTGAAAAATTGGGTACATCCCTAGAAGAACTTTCTAGAAGAATCCACGATGAAGGATGCCAATTTGGAATTTGGTTTGAACCGGAAATGGTCAATGAAGACAGTGACCTATATCGAGAACATCCGGATTGGTGCTTGAAAATTCCAGGACGTCCCCCAACCCGGTGTAGGAATCAGCTAGTATTGGATTTGAGCCGTCATGAGGTCAAAGACTATATCTATGAATCCATAACGGCAATCCTCGATTCGGCACAGATTGACTACATCAAATGGGATTTTAATCGAAGTCTATCCGAAGTTTGGTCTGCATCTAAAGATAAGGCCCATCAAGGAGAAGTCTTACATGATTATATAGTGAATCTTTATGGCATCTTAGAGGCGTTGAATCAAAACTATCCGGATTTGTTGATTGAAGGCTGTTCCAGTGGGGGTGGACGTTTTGACATGGGTATGTTACATTATCAGCCTCAAATATGGGCTTCGGATAATACCGATGCCATGGATCGTCTATATATCCAATATGGAACCTCTTTTGCCTATCCAATGAGTGCCGTGGGTAGTCATGTATCAGCCGTTCCGAATCACCAGACCGGTCGTACAACGCCTATGCATACACGAGGGGTTGTTGCCATGGCAGGAACCTTTGGCTATGAGTTGGATGTAACATGCTTAACAGAAGAGGAAAAAGAAGAGGTTAAGGCACAAGTAGCTTTATACAAGGAGAACTATGAGCTCATACATAATGGTGATTTGTATCGGTTAACCAATCCTTATGAAAATACGGTCTATACAGCATGGGAAACAGTGTCGAAGAATCAAGAAGACTGTCTTGTCAGTGTTGTCTTTCATCAAAGCCATGGGAATCCGAGATTTTATCGGTTGTATCTTCAAGGATTAGATGAGAAGAAACAATATAAGATTGAAGAGACCGGTAGGACACATTCCGGTGCTTCCCTCATGTACGCGGGGCTGAACTTACCCCAACCAAAGGGGGATTATCAAGCCTTTCAGTATAGAATACATAGGTGTTAATATTTGTTTTGGGTATCGATAGTGGAGGTGTCCAATATCTCGTTTTCACAACGGTAGGCAGTTGGATTAACGCCATAGACCTTTTTAAAGGCTTTAGAAAAGCCCAGAGCATCATCATATCCGACTTTATTGGCTATATTATGAACAGATAATTGCGTGTTTCTTAAAAAGTAACACGCTTTATTCATGCGATAATTTAATATGTACTTTTGAGGGGACATATTCATGACATTCTTGAAACATTTGGTCAAATAGGAACGATTGATACCTATATAATCCGCAATGCCTTGAACTTTTATAGGCTTATTGTAATGATGTTCAATGTATTCCAAGGTATGATCAACGTATACTTGGTACGAGTAGTCCGGACTTTTCTCTGAATGTTCGAAGGATTGACCATTCATGATGAGGTTGGATATAAATTGATAGAGGTAGCCTTCCCGTGCAAGATCATTTGCATAGGTTAATTGACTGGCACTTAACATACCGTCAACAGCTTGTATAAGAGGTTCGACTTCTTGGAGGTGCATGATATGGTTGTTTGGTGAAAAACTGGTATGTTTTAAAGCCGACTCTGCCTTGATCCCATTAAAGCCAACCCATAGATAGGTCCAGGGGTCATTTTTACTTGCCTCATAGTAGGTTGAAACTCCCGGATTGATTAAAAAGGCAGTATTTGGCCCGATAGTATAAGTTTTGTTTCCGACTTTATAGAAACCGGAGCCACTTAACACGATATGTATAAGATATTCCTCTCGTATTTCGGGACCATAAGAATGACCTGAGCAACAAATCTGGGAACCACAATAACAGAGATATAAATCCATGGATGCTTTTTTCAAATGTTCAAGGCACTTATAACGTGCTGAATTTGTATACTTAGTATTCATGATGGGCCTCCTGAAGTTTGAGCGTTGGTTCTATGTACCTATGTTACCAAAGTCGTCAGTTGAAGTCAAATATCAATTGTATAAAATACCCAAAAATATAAGAAAAAGTGACATAATTACATATATAAATCACAAAAATACATGGTGAATGAAAAATGTCTATGCTATGATGAATATGGCAATGGAAGAGGGTTCTATAGATTGAAGGAAGACAAATAATTAAGGAGGTAGTCAGTTGAAGAAAGTAGTCGTTTATTTATTGAGTGTACTTATGGTAGCCGGTTCCGTGATGGTGAATCCGGTACAAGCAACGTCGATGTTAGAGGTTGATTGTGATCAGGTCATTCGTGAAGTAACCCATTGTGCGAGTGGTTCATTGTATGGAATAACAGAAGACACACCGGGAGATATTCAAAATTTAGTAGCTCCTCTTAGTCCCTATGTTATGCGGAATCCGGCTAGAGCAACTCCCGGCAGCCAACATAACTTTGGGGATGCGCTTATTGTATCCGCACGTTTGGAATCAGTACCGGGTGCCAAGGTATCCATTGATTTAGCAGATATGTTGCCCTATTGGCCCTATCAATGGCCGGGTATGTCAAGTTGGTTGAGTCAAGTCGACGCGTTTATTACAGATAAAAAAGCAACCGGACGGGATAATTTTTATGGATATGAGATATGGAATGAACCTTATGGAACATGGAAAGACAGCAATGGTAGTTTTCATGATATGTGGAAACAGACCTTCAACTTAATTCGTACAAAGGACCCGACAGAAAAAATCATCGGTCCTTGTTTCAGCTACTATAATGGAAACCGAATGCGAGACTTTTTAACCTATTGTAAAGCCAATAATTGTATTCCTGATATTATGAGTTGGCATGAATTGGGTGGTGCTCCGGCAACAATACCGAATAATATAAAAAGCTATCGAGCTTTAGAAAGAGAATTGGGAATAAGTGAACTCCCCCTTAGTATTAATGAATATTGTGATTCCAATCATGACTTAGAGGGGCAACCGGGATCGTCAGCACGTTTTATCGGCAAGTTTGAACGCTATAAAGTAGAAAGTGCTTGTATTACATGGTGGTTTGTACCGAAACCCGGACGATTAGGAAGCCTTATGGCAACGGATACACAAAGAGGAGCAGGATGGTATTTTTACAAATGGTATGGGGATATGAGCGGCAATATGGTAGGTGTTACCCCACCAAATGATAATAGTAATTTGGTGGATGGAGCGGCATGTGTGGATACAGACAATGAGTATGTAAGCTTTATTTTCGGGGGTCCAAATGATGGCGCCATAAATACGACGATAAAAAATTTGCCGGAATTCATTGGTGATACAGCCCATGTTAAAGTAGAGCGGATTGATTGGGTCAGCAAAGACACTGTATCCTACGGACCGACAACGATAAATGAGTCCAATTATTCCGTTACAAACGATCAAATTATGGTTTCATTGAATAATTGCAATGATTCATCAGGATATCGTATCTATGTGACACCGGGAACTCCGGGAGAGATTCCAGATGATGGGATTATATCAGGGAACACATATAAATTGGTGAATAGGAATAGTCAAAAGGTTCTTGACGTTAATAATGCATCCACAAATAACGGAGCTTCAGTTTTCCAATGGAGTGATAATGGAAGCGATAATCAAAAATGGCAAATTATTGCAACAGGTAGCTCTTATAAACTTATGAATGTTCGTAGTGGCAAAGCATTGGATGTGGAGGAAGGCTCTACAGAGAATGGCGCCGATGTTATCCAATGGAGCGATAATGGCGGAAATAATCAACGATGGTATCTCGTTCCTCTTAATAATGGATACTATCACCTTGTAAATGTCAACAGCGGCAAGCTCTTGGATGTTGACCATGGATATAACACAGATGGTGCCAATGTATTGCAATGGAGTGATAACGGGGGTGCCAATCAAGAGTGGCAGATTATACCTGTTTCCTAGGCACTTATCGGATAGTAAAGTCTAGAATTAAAAGTACCCATAATGTATCATGGGTACTTTTTTCTTGTTGCATTATTCGTTCCTTTACGAACCTGGCAGTACACGAATGTATATTATTGACAGTGAATACTATCTATAGTATTATAGATAGTAGACTGCTTGGTCTAATCGAATTACCAGGGTGTACTCATTTGGGGAACAGAGCAGAATATAGATATAAAGGAGATATAAGAATGTCGGAAAAAGATAAAAAGAATAGTAATGTCTATGAAACGAACCATTTGTCCCTTCGGAGACTAAGCACGGAAGATGTTTCGATACTTAAGGATTATTTGGATAGAAATAAAGCGTTTCTATCCGTATGGGAACCGTCGAGATCGGAGTCTTATTATGACGAAAGTTCCATCATCGAGAGGTTGGAAGAAGAACAGATTAATAACGAGAATGGAAACGAGCTTAGTCTTTACATATTCCTCAAAGGAACGGATAGAATGATTGGAACAGTTACCTTATCCAGTATTATACGAGGACCTTTCCAATCCTGTTATATCGGTTATAAACTAGATGCATCAGAGGTTAATAAGGGCTATATGACAGAGGCAGTGCAACAGATTATTGATATTGCATTCAATGACCTGGGACTTCACCGGATAGAAGCCAACATAATGCCAAGGAACAATAGTTCAATCAAGGTCGTTCAAAAACTTGGATTTGAATATGAAGGTCTAAGTAAGGAATACTTGAAAATTAATGGTGTATGGGAAGATCATGCCCATTATGTCATATTGAATCGGTCTTTGTAATTTTATGCCATATGTGACCAATAGGAGTGTGAATGTCTATGAAACCGGTAAATTAAAGGAAGGCACAGTCAGTAAAGAATTTGATACAAAGGCATAAAGGGTCGAATATCTTTTTGTAAATAATCTATAATGTAATAATAATTCTTCTTCTCTGATTTGGGATGTCAAGTTATTCAAAGATAAGGCATTGGTGGGAATAAGAAGATAAAAAGACCGTCAAAAATTATTTTGACGGTCTTTTTGGGTCATAGGATTGTTTGATGCTTTACAGACATTTACAGTCCGACATCTTTAAGTTTTGTTTTTGCAGGACCGTTGCCTTTGTTCTTGTTGATTTTCTCGATACGACCGGAGCCGATCTTCTTCTCTGCTTGAAGGTAACCGGCCTTTTTTTTCTTTTCTTCAATCAATTGTTGCATACGTTCCATATTTTTGTTAATGGGCTTTCTTGCCATGGTTCATTCTCCGTTCTTTCAAATAAATCAATGTACATGCTGTACAATCTATGTTTTATTATAGCATATCGAAGTCTATTTGTATCTGCTCTTCTTCCAAATAATTCATTCACAGACAAACGTGTTAGTACACGAATGTAATCCGCTTAGTTTCCTATAAGAACCGCTTAGTTGCAGAACTGTTGTCAATTCTCCTAATCCTTATTATGCTATGTGTAAACCATTATTGAAAGGAGTTACACGATGACGACAATTGTAGAATATATTATGGCTATTATCACAGGCACACCACTTTACGTATGGGTATTATTAGGGTATTTACTTATTCGAGGTGTAAAAGCAACGAAAGACTCTGAAGTATCTATCCAAAAAATGCTTATCGTTCCGTCGGTGTTTATCTTATGGGGAATTGAAAAGATTATAACCCATTTTACTTATTTAAATGAAGCGTTTCTTTTATATTTTATGTTTCTCATGGTAGGAGCGGTAATTGGCTACTACTTATATAGGAAGTATCGACCTATATATAGTTTAGAGGGGGTATTTTACCGGAAAGGGAGCTATCTTTCCATGTGTATTTTTCTAATAAACTTTGGAGTCAAGTATACATTAAATGTAGTGATGTCTATACATCCGGAATTAATCCATAACCTTGACTTTACATTTATATACGGTGCAGCCTGTGGTATCTCTGTCGGATTGTTTGTAGGAGGAATTTATCAAACCAAGAGAACCTTAAGTTTTCCTATAGAAAAAGAAGTGTTATAATGAGAGCAACAATTGACGAGGAATGTTCCTGTTGCATGCATGTGATTTCCCAAAGGATGTACTTTTATGAAGGTAACGATTAATATTATAGACAAAAATATGGATGAGACAGTGGTTTTCAATGTACATGAGATGACAGAGGAAGTCACTGAGAGCATTCATTATGTGACCGGACAGCTTCAAAAGAATGCGTATATTATTGGTAAGGCTCAAGAAGAATACCATAAAATCAGCATCAAGCATATTCTGTATATTGAAAGCGTTGAAAAGAAGCAATTTATATATACTCGGAATAAAACGTTGGAGATAAAGGAGCGATTGTATCAATTAGAGGAAATGCTTCCTTATCCGAAATTTATTAGGGTGTCCAAATCTATGATTTTGAATATAGATGCCATTGCTTCATTTATTCCCAAATTTAGTGGTAATATGGATGCGAAGCTGATTAACGATGAACGTGTTAATATATCAAGACGCTATGTAAGCAACCTTAAAACGGCCTTAGGAATGAGGGATACAGATGATAACTAAACTCCAATCAGCACTAAAACTGACGTGTATGATTTTTACAATTATTATATTATTTATGTTGTTAAACAGCACAGAACTTAATCGGAAGCTGATTCTACAGGTGCTCATTATGTCTTTTT
This sequence comes from Vallitaleaceae bacterium, assembly GCA_965140555.1. Taxonomy (GTDB): domain Bacteria; phylum Bacillota; class Clostridia; order Lachnospirales; family Vallitaleaceae; genus UBA1351. The sequence continues at coordinate 2,371,709 of OZ223259.1, forward strand.
GCTTTGCCATGGTACGGTATCTGTGTTTTGACTATGAAACATTTACAGCTTCTGTCGGACGACAACTAGTATTTGCAGCTATTGTTATAGCGATGACAATTGCCTTTAGCTTTGTATTTGCTTGGCAGCTGTCGCCGTTGAACCTTATTCTAAATAGTGCCTTAGTTGTTCCGACATATAGCATCATTCGACTAATTAATTATCGACGCGTCGTAAAAGAAGCGGATGAGTTTAACCAAAAGCTTATTCAACGACGTTCTCATTAAAGACGATATACAAAAAGCTCTAAGCCTTATTATAACGCTTAGAGCTTTTTCTTCTTGTATGGAGTTGTTACGGTTATGCCGTTACATTAGCAGCAGGATATAGAATACGTCCCCAATGCGGATAGAGAATGATATTCTGTGCGTCGTGCAGACGAATGGTTTCTCCATTGAGAAGGTCATACATATCCTCTCCCATATAGTCGGCCAAAGAGACATGATGTACACCTGGAGTGGCATTGACAATAACAATAGCGCTATCGCCATCAAGTTCACGCCGGAAGACAAATGGACGTTGATATTCAATCGATAGTTGTTGATAATTACCTCTTCGAAGAACGGGGTATTGCTCTCGTATAGCGCCTAGGTTTATCAGAAATTTTTCCAAATCAGGCTCCGTAGGTGCCACCTGCTCTATATCAATATACGGACGAAGGGCTTGGTCAGATTGGGCATCTTTTACCCCTTTCATACCCCATTCACTACCGTAGTAGAGGGAAGGGATACCCGGAATGGTATAGAGGAGTAGATAGATGGTATAAAGGTAGGCAGGTGTATCAACTAAGCTTGCCAAACGATTTTGATCGTGGTTATCGACAAAATTGTAGGGAAGAAAATAGCGATAGATTCCTTTTTTGTTATCGAATTCCCGATCTAATGAGTGGGCAATTTCGAAGAGGTTTTGATCGTTATGACTGGAGAACAAACCTTTGAAAACCTCATAGTTGGTGACGCTGTGCAGATGATCGGAACTCACCCAATGTCGATAATCACCATGGACAACTTCTCCCATAAGCCAGAAATCTGGTTTGAGAGTTGATGTTGCCTGCCTTAATGTATTCATAAACTGGGGACTTAAGCAATCGGCTGCGTCCAAGCGTAGCCCGTCAATGTCAAATGTTGTTATCCAATAACGAACAACGTCAATCAAATAGCGGACAACATCGGGATTATCGAGATTAAACTTGACCAATTCATAATAACCTGCCCATGTATCGTAATCAAAGGAGTCACCAAGAGGGCTCCTTTTGGTGAAGTCAACACCGGAAAACCATGTTTTATACGTGGAGGTTTCTCCATGGATAAGGAGATCCTTGAAGGCAAAGAAATCTCTTCCGCAATGGTTTAAGACGCCATCAAGAACAACGTGAATACCGTTGTTATGAAAGGCAGCCACAAGACTTTTTAAGCTGTCATTATCGCCTAAGCGGGCATCAATGTGATAATAGTCCGTGGTATCATATCCATGGGAAAGGGATTGGAACAAAGGACTAAGAAGAACGGCATTACAATGTAGGGTTTTCATATGGGGAATCCATTTTTCAAGTTCTCCTAATCTGTATCGGACAGGTTCGTTGGATTGTATCGATGGAGCATTGCAAGCACCAAATGTAAAAAAATGATAAAAACAGGCATCGTTGTACCAAGGGTTCATATAATGCACTCCTTTATAAAGGTCAGTGGAATGAATACCTACCGTTAGGTATATAGTGGTTTGAATAAAAGACAACAGCTTAGTTGTCTTTATGCGTAAATGCCATGCATAAATTGATGGACTAATTCTTTGGCCAAAATGTCGGATAAAGAATCAGGTTCCGTTTCAAGATATAAGGCAATATAGGTATTGACGGTACCAAGAAAACTCCAAGTGAGTCGGCGTTCTTTCGTCGTCAAATTAGGGTGTATGCTTGACATGGAATGAAAAAGTTCTAGGAGCATTCGGTATTGTTCAAAGTGGTAGTTTTCCATAACGTCATAGACAGAGGAATCCTTTGGCATATGAAGGTGGGATAACACCAGCTGATAGAACAAAGGGTTATTTTTGGAAAAGGTAAAATACATGAGGGTCGTCTGAAAAAGAACAGGGTAAATATCCTCATGATAGGATTCCGGGTTTGGTTGATAGTGACAGACCTGGTTCAGTGCTGTATCAAGTTGACGGTAGTACATAAGCAATAGTTGATCATACACTCCTTCCTTGCTTCCAAAGTAGTAATATAATGTTGGCTTGGTAATACCTGCCATTGTCACTAACTCTTGAACGGATACAGCTTCATATCCTTTTTTTGAGAAGAGTTCTAGAGCACATTGATAAATCGTTTCTTTCGTCGTCGTTGAATTATTCATGAACTCATTGTATACCGTTCGGTATATCATGTCAATAATAATTTTATTGACATTTTTATGAATGCATGATATAAAATTACTATGGTAAATAAATTAACTGTAGTAAAATATTTAAACAGTGAAAGGATTTTATTATGAAAGATACGATAGATAAAGGATTACAACGTCTTAATTGGAAGCACTGGATGCTATTCCTTCTTATATCACAAGGAATTTTTATGATGATGCAGCATTATACAATGCCTATTATTGCAGGTGAAGCAGGTGGCATGTCCATACTGGATGCACAACCATTGGGCTATTCTTATGACTATGTGGTGCACTTTCTAGAGCAGTTGAGCCCGAGAGGGTATACCTATTATCAATGGATTCAATTACCTCTGGATGTGTTGTATCCTATGATGAATTTCATTCTGAGTATAACAACCCTTGGGATATTAAAGGGTTGGGGAGAAAAGGTAGATATGCGTATAGCATCATTATGGATGACCCTTCCTTTTATCGGAATGCTGTCAGACTACATGGAGAATGTAATCATTGCTCTTATGTTAGCAGATAGAGAGCATGTCGTTTTGTGGCTGGTTCGTCTATGTAGTTCCCTCACAATAATAAAAAGTTCCGCAGTTATGTTGTTTTATGGAGTATGCTTGATTTTTGGTGTAAGAATAGGGATAATAAAGATGTTACAAATCAAGAAGGGAAGAGGTCAGAATCATGACAACATTTAGTTTGAGAGAAAAGAAACCGGGGATGTTGAAAGTCGCATTATTAGAGGAAATGCTTCATTTATTAGAAGAGAATAACTTGAATGATATTTCAGTGGAAGTATTGTGTGAGAATGTCCAAACAACAAAAGTGACTTTTTTCAAATACTTCAGTCACAAGGAACAGGTATTGGATTATTATATCCTGAAGTGGCTTTATGACAGGAGTTATGAATGGCACAAACAGACTTATCAGGGGATTAGCGGCATCTACCGGATGTTTCGTAGTATCAGTGAGATGGGTTCTCTGAGTATAAAAATAATGCTTGCATTAGTCCAATACTATAGTAAATTAACACAGGAGCCGGAGCCCATAGACATATCCGAGTATGAGTATCTTCTATTCAATAAAGAGGCTTATGAACAGAAGATACACGCTTATCGTTTATGTGAGCTTTATAGACAATATCTATCCCAAGAGCCGGCAATAGAGCCCGGCTCCTATGATGCTATATGTAATCAATTGTTGGCCCTCATGTATGGTGTTCCTATTCAGGCACATATCATGCAGATGAAGGATTTATATCCTACATATAAGCAAGGTCTAGATAATATATTTGGTAGTATGTCAGCACATTAGTTGTTAGTTCAAGTGATTATCAGGCATTAAGCCATGTTGCATAAAGGCATAATAATGCTTTAATACATCTTTTTTCTTTTGCAAATCATCATTGTCTTCAAAAATAAATATATTATCGAATTCACTGAATAGATGCGTCAGTAACTGGACAGTGAATTCCATAGGATAGGAAGGGCTGATATCCCCTTTATCATAGGCTGCTTTAATCATGTCTTCGAGGATATCTAGGCCCGAACCACCAATATGTTCTATAGCAATGTCATAGATAGGTGAGCCCTTTTCCTTGAGAAGCATGCCACCAAGTTGATGGTATTTGGGATGTTCATGAGCGAATTCGATGCTAATCTCCGTTTGATAGAGAAACTGGTCAAAAATGGAGAGATTCATATAATCAGTGTTGTTCGTATGCTCTTTAATATAGTTCCACTTTTTTGTCGTGGAATCTTGTAGAAGGGCTAAATAGAGGGCTTCTTTGTTTTTGAAATGATAGTAGAATACCCCTTTGCTTAAATGAGCATTTTTAATAATAGTATTCAGGGATGCTTGCTCATAGTTTTTGTCAATGAACTCATCGAGAGCCGCTTGAATGAGTTGATCACGTCGATCAAAATTTTTCATGGGTTTAGGGACCTCCCTTGGTTAAGTGTTATAGTTCCGCTGTCATAGAGTTTAACATAGATTCCAATGTTATGGATATATAAAATGAAAAAAACAAATTGACAAGGGAAAAGATAAGTGCTATATTCATATTATAGACCATGTGGTCTAAAAGGTCAATAACAAGGATTCAGTGAGGTGAATAGATGAAAAAAATATGTTTCATTACAGGTGCAAATGCAGGAATCGGAAGAGAAGCAGCCATACAAATTGCCAAGAAAGGTTATCATGTCATCATCGGATGTAGAAGTATAACCAGAGGACAAGACGCTCTTGAGTATATAAAAGAGCAAAGTGGGTCAGAAGAAGTAAGTTTCTTACGTGTTGATATGAGTTTATTTGGTTCAATAAAGGATGTGGCACAGCAACTACATGGCCGATGTGACCATATTGATGTTGTTATACATAATGCAGCTATTTTTGATATTTCCCAAAAGGAGGCTATGTATACATCAGAAGGATTTGAGACCGTATGGATGACCAATCATATAGGACCGGTGTATTTAACATCCCTCATACAAGACCTTATTGAGAAAAGTGAAGATGGACGAATTATTACCATTGCATCTAAAGGGTTGTTGGCAATGCCGGGACTTAAAGTAAACTTAGAAGACCCGGAGTACAAAAATCGTAAATTTTCAGTGACAAAAGCTTATTACCAATCGAAGTTAGCTCAGATTATGTATACATACTGGTTGGCAGATACATTAAAGGATCGGCATATTAGCGTCAATTGTATTCGAGTTACAGCGGTTAAGGTCGACTTGGACCGTCATCCGAATATAACAGGCCTTCAGAAATTTGCCTATCGTTTGAAGAGTAAGAAGTGTATTGAACCTGAGAAAATGGCAGAGACCTATACCTATTTAGCGACGGATCCCACGGTTAAAGGTATGACAGGAAAGTACTTTGATGAACACAATCAGGTGATTTCATCCGGCAAGTACACTTCGGACACAGGCAATATACATGAGGTGATGGAACTAACACAAGCATATACTCAACGAGGTATATAGCATGGTGATGAACAAGAACGGGATAAATTCAACAAGCAGAAATAAAAGTATTGATTATTTCCGGGCGTTTCTTATGATCCTTGTCGTATGGCATCATTCAACATTGGCATATAGTACATCAGGAGTGGGTGTTCTAATAGCAGATCGTCAGACATTTTTGGGATTTGATTTAATGGCGCTGTTTAATGATTTATTCTTCATGTTTGGCTTTTTCTTCATATCAGGATTGTTTGCTTATCGCTCTTTGGAGAAAAAGGGGAGTAAACAATTCACACAGGAGCGGTTGATTCGATTGATGCTGCCCTTTGTATTCGGAACGCTTTTCATAAATCCTCTGGCCCATTATGCGGCACAATTGGCTAGGGAGGAAAAAACATTTTCCTTCATTGGATATGGTCGATTTTTTGTTAGTACCTTTGGAAAAATTGAATCCAATCATCTTTGGTTTTTATGGGTTCTATTCCTCTTTTGTCTTATATTGGTTGCATATTATGAAATGAGTAAAGCATTCAGTTTCAGATTAGAGGGGATAAGGGATGGGATTGTTCAACGTGTCGGCGGTTTTGAACGGAGAATGCTCATCATCGGAACATTAGCATTGCTACCGATGCAAGCTCTTGTAGGGAGCGGATTTGTGACACTTATCCATCCCTTTAACATGCAGGTATCCAGATTACTATTATACTTGATGTATTTTGTGGTAGGGACGATAATCGGTACTTATGGTACTTACAAAAGCTTTATAAGTCAGGAAGCCGTTCAAAAGAGATGGTGGCGCTACATCCTACTATCCGTCGCATTGACTGTTGTCAATCTTGTGATTCATATAATGGCTGAAACAGTCGGTGGTGGAATGATTCAGACGCTATTGATGCTATTGGATCATTGGATGATTATACCAATTAGTCTTTTTGCAGTCCTTGGATTTTTTAGTTTTTTCTCTCTATATATGAGTGGCGACAACACGTTTATGAATCTTTTGGCAGAGGATGCAATGGGAATTTATGTCATACACTATGCAGTTATCACGTGCATTCAGTATGGGTTAACCTTTTTGACAATACCGGCTGTAATAAAAGGAGTGGGAACGACAGTCATCGGTTTAATCCTCTCCATAGTATTCCTTCGAGTTTTTCAAAAAATTCCTTTTATTCGTGTGGTTTTTGGTAAATCCTATGAGGCCAAATATGCCAAAGTATTACAAGGCGTAACCTTACTGTTGTTGGTCCTTCTTATTCTATTAGGATTACGGTAATTTTCGGATTGATATAATGTAAACCAATAATTTATATATTTTAAAAAAGAAAGAGGTAGTACAATGAAGTTATTCAATAGTTTTGATAAAAAAGTTGCGAGTTTATTTGCTGTATTATCAGTGGCATTTATCCTCCTTATGGCAACAGATTCAGTATTTTTTGAATGGGCATTTTCTAGACATAGTAATATCTTGAGTTGGTATATACGACCGATATTTATGATTCCTATTTGTTATTTTGCCTTCAAACGGAATGCAACAGGTATCAGTGCCAGTGTTTTTCTGCTACTTATAAGTATGTTCTGGTTCCCACAACCGACAACGGTTGATCCTAAAGTTGTTGACTTTTTAGCGATGGAGCGGGATTACTTGACAAAGGATTGGACCCTTGCCAAAATTGCCGTAACGAGTATTGTACCTATATCCATGGGACTATTAGTATGGGGATTATGGAAACGAAATCTGAAGGCAGGCATCGGCGTTCTTGTGGGAATTGCTGTAGGTAAAATTATTTGGAGTGTAGCCGAAGGCGGCGAATCAGGCGGGAAAGTTATAGTACCGGCTATCTTAGGCCTAGGAATATGTATTGCAGCCATTGCTTGGTGGTATAGAAGACATTATTCAAGATCATAGTTGAACATATGGACATCCTCTTAGGGCATAGATGAATCCCTTGAGGGTGTCCATCAATATGTTATCGTGTTATAATGGCTACGTAAGCATACGTTAAGAATAAGGAATGCGTATAAGTGAAATGACACAGAGATAAAATGGAGATTTAATCATGAAGAAAAACAAAATAAAACGTATAGTGGGAAGTATCGTCGGTGTTATTGCAATACTCCTTTTGGCCTTAAAAGTAATACTGTTTCCTCGATTCAACTTACCTGATGTTCAAGGAAACTATGCTATTGGGGAAGTGAATTTGCAACTAGAAGATAAAAGTCGAGATGAAATCTATACACAAGATCCTGATGACCATCGTCGTGTTATGGTGACAGTATGGTATCCGGAAGATAAGCTTGAAGGTGATAAAGAAGAGGTGCGACCATATCCAAAAGAGGTAGCACAGGCTATCAATAGTGTTCTTGGTATACCTAAGTTTTTGTTTGCGCATATAAAAGAAATACCCACGCACATTCAGGTGGAAGGCGTGCCCGCCGAATTAGAAGACGCAAGTCCTCTGATTCTCTATTCACCGGGGAATAATTCGACTAGATTCCAGAATATGGCCGTTGTGGAAGCCTTGGTAAGTAGAGGATATACAGTTGTTGGTGTGGATCATCCCTATACATCATCGGATTTTATGTTTTTGGATGGTACAGTAGCTAAGCGTAATCTATCATTGGATAGTGAGGGTGATGCAGTGTATGAAGAGGAAGTTAAGATTCGGACAGAAGATTTACAGTTCGTATTGGATAGTCTTCAATCAGATGCAACGATTTTGAATGAGAAGGTACGTCAAAATATAGATTTCAATCGTATAGGTGCATTGGGACATTCTTACGGTGGGGCAACAATAGCTGGCTTGATGGCTACAAATGCTTCAATCGATGCAGGTTTGAGTTATGATGGTGGTTTATGGGGAAGTATTGTAGACCAAGGATTCCAGAAACCATTTTTATACCTATCGGCAGAGCAAACCCTTGCCTTAAAGGATGATCCGGAATCAGAAACAGGAAGTTTTGTCAATACGGTTGTCAATAATTTGAACAAGGCGTTTGAAAAGAGTGAAGCTGACGTTGATTTTGTCGTTCTTGATGATTATAATCACTATAGCTTTACGGATTTACCTCTCTTTAGTCCGCTTTTTTCAAAGGGCGAAAAACCGGTTGAAACAACGATAAAAATGACGGTTGACTTTTTTGATCGTTGGTTAAATGCCGATGGAAGCGATCAAAGTCAAGAGAAATAAATGCAGGCAATCCTTCATGTCTTAATTTTAATCAAATTCTAAAGGTCTATTCAGCTATTTTTATGATTAACTATGTTATACTAAGCAAATTGCAGAACAATGAATGGAGTTAGGAGATAGACATGAAGAGAAAAACACATACAAGCATACTGGTAATCCTATTGATTATAGGATGCATCAGTGGAAGTTCCTTTGCTTATGCTACGGAAGGAATAGATACGGAGGAAGGCGTCTTATCAGAAAAGGTGTCCCGGGAGGAATTGGAAGCACTTGTGGATGCCTACGCAGAAGAAAGCGTCGGAAGTGAAACGGCAGGAGCTGTGGTTGCAATTATGGATGGAGATAAGATCATTCTTCGTAAGGATTATGGTTATGCCAATGTGGATCAATCTAAACCGATTACATCGGAGACTGTTTTTGAATGGGGCTCCACATCAAAGCTATTGGTATACATAAGTATTATGCAGTTAGTAGAACAAGGTAAGCTGGATTTAACGGCAGATATTCAAACGTACCTACCGGATGATTTTTTTAGCAAACGGAAGGATGACACACCGATTACATTGCTTAATCTTATGCATCATAATGCCGGTTGGAGTGATAATATTCGTAACATGATGTATTCTAATGAAGATGATATTCTTGATTTGGAACATCAATTAAAACTCTATGAACCGGAGCAACTGTATGATGTAGGAGAAGGTGTCGGCTATTCCAATTATGGTATTGGTGTTGCCGGTTATATTGTAGAGCGTGTATCCGGACAACCCTATTACGCCTATGTTCAGGAGCATATTTTAGATGTGTTGGATATGACGCAAACAAACGTATACTATGAAACGTCTGAGTATCAAGAAATAGAGGATAGACGTCAGGATATTACCGGTTACACGGCAGGACTTACTGAAGCACCAAGGCTGTATGTGGCTATTTATCCGGCAGGTTCTGTTATAGGAACCTTAGATGATATGCTCAAATTAGTTCGAGGCATTAACCCACAATCAGAGGTACAATCCCCGTTATTTGAACACCAAGATACCTTGAATCGTTTCTTAGACAACAGCTATGCTATTAAAGAAGGACTACCGGGATTTGCTCATGGTTTATTTGAGAAAGACTATGCGATTCCTGTTGTTGCCCATGCAGGGCATACGAATGCCTTCTCGGCTGAGATTGCCATATCTCCTGAAACCGGCTATGCATTTGTCGCCATGGCAAACCAAGGACATGAAGTAACTATGACAACAGCCCTAGAAGAGGCGTTGTTCGGAACAGAGAAAGTTGTTGTTGAAGAGGCATTACCGTCTATTGATATGCTTGAAGGGGATTACCTGAACTACAGAAGTACAATGACGGGGTTTGAAAAACTGCTGGTATCCCCGAGTCATGTATCGGTAGTTGACAACACCCACATTCTGTTTGACGGGATAGAGGCTGAACAAGTAGCCCCATATACATTTGTTTATACGGACAAAGAAGGTCTGGAAAAGAAACTATATTTTGATGTGGAAGATGAACATGTGAATAAAATGGCGATACTAAGTTCCGCAGAATATTATCCGGTGGACTCGGGATTTAAATCCGGTCGAAGCCTTACAATTGCAGGAATACTTCTTTGTGGTATATACTTTTTATTGAGGCCTTTTGTAACGCTAATTCTTGTACTTTTTAAAAAGAAGACAACGTTGCCGACAAAGGGGGCAGCCTGGATCGATTTATTTGGACTTCTTTCTTTTATCAATAGTTTATGGCTTTTTGTCATGATCGCATCATTCACCAATGATACAGCGCTAATGCCTCATTTTATGGGGAATATCCTCTATATGGTTGTTGCAATCGGATGGATAGGATATATATTCTTTATGAAAGTATCCGCTCGAATTAGAATCTCAAAAACAGTCTATATGACGTCTTTCTTTGCAATACTATGGAGTTTGTGTATTCTTGTAGGTTCATTATATAGATAATGGACGCATTAACAAAGGATAAAAATATGAACGATACAGTACACTGGATTAAAGGAATACGATATTAATAGAAAAGCCCCTGAGAGTTATCAGAGAATTCAACCTCTTTGACGGACTCTTTGGGGCTTTCTATATGCTATAGTTAAGCGTGGTGGAGCTATTGTTTGGTTTATAATTCTTATTCGACTTTAAAGCGATCTGTTTCTTTTTTGAGAATAGCAGCCATAGAACTCAGTTCCTCTGTACTTGCAGTAATTTCTTCAAACGTAGCAGATTGGGTTTGGATATTGGCAGTAATTTCGTTCAAGGCTGTGGCGCTCTCCATCGAATAGTCCGTTATTTCTTCCATTGCTTTTGTAACATCAGTAGTCGTTTGGGATTGGGTATTAACAAGGCTTACAATGGTATCAATATTATCACCAACCTCTTGAATACGACGAATGATTTCGGAGAACTCGTCTCTGGAATTTTGGATAAGCGTAACGCTATTGGATACATTTTTTTGTTCATTTAAAACGGAAGTGTTGGCATGCTTAATCTCATCGGTAATGGAATTAATGAGCTTGGTAATGCTATCAGCAGACTTACCGCTTTCTTCGGCTAATTTTTTGACTTCATCGGCAACAACGGCAAAGCCCTTTCCGTGTTCTCCCGCACGAGCAGCTTCTATGGCTGCATTTAGGGCTAGCAGGTTGACTTGTTCAGAGATATTGGTAATGACATCTACGATGTCTACAATGGTACCGGAGGTTTCATTTAAACGCCCCATAACCATACCCATTTCGATGGAACTTTCGTTAATCATAGCTACGCCTTCACTCGCTTTAAGCAAACTTTTTTCTCCGGAACGTGAGATGCTGATGACCTCTTGAGTGTCTGAACCGACACTTTGTGCTTTTTCTAAAATAATGTCGGAAGCACTGGAGATTTCTTCAATACTTGCATTGGTTTCTTCAATAATGCTTGCATTGGATGTAACCATGTCATTGATATCCGTAGTTTTTTTGTTAACAGTATCTAGGGAGTCACTTGTCATTTCGATAGATTTGGAAATTTCTTCAGAGGAAAAGGCCAAATTGGTGGAGTTTTTAGAAATATCTCGAATAAGGTCTTGTAAATGTTCTAAGAAGTGGTTGAATAAATCGCCCATACGTCCGAATTCATCTTTCGTAGTGATATTTAGACGCTTGGTTAAGTCACCGTCACCATTGGAAATGCCTTCAAGCATAACATTGACCGATTGGATGGGTTTTAGAACGGAGCGGATTATAAAAAAAGAAAGAACAAAAACAAAGAGGAGTAGGAGTAGAATAAAACCAATAATAACAAAGCGTAGGCGATCTACCGGAGCCAAAGCTTCTGATTTAGATACTTCAATGATGAAGCCTGCATTTGTATTTCCAAGTTTGACGATACCCAATGCGCCTAATACAGGGTGGTTTTGATAATCAGTATAAGTGTCAACACCCATATATTCAGTATCACCGGCTGCTAGAGCTTGTTTTATATCATCGACACCTTGGGAATCTATCGTCTCAACGAGAGCGGCACCACTGGTATAATCACCAAGCATGGTATCACTAAGTAGGAGTCCGTCTTCGTTAACAAGATAAGCGTCGCCGGTTTCCCCTAGAAATTTAATACCTTTATGAACTAAGCTATTGAGGACCGTTTGATCGATGGTAATAGCAACAGTTCCTATAAGTTGATTGTTTTCAAATAATGGATAGGATAAGACCATGACATTATTAAGAACAACGTCTGAATAGAGAAGTTTAGACCAAACAGGTTCGCCTGAAGTCGTTGATTGTTTGAAGTACTCGCGTTCCCCGATATTATTGCCAACCAGAGAAGCATCATTAGATGATAAAATAGTACCGCCGGCATCAGTGACAAAGACATAAGTGTAGCCGTATACAGAAGCGAGTGTTTGCATTAATGCATTGGGAGGGGATACATTTTGTTGATTTCGAAGTAAATTGGATACCGATTCATAATGGGAAATAATCTCGGCATCATGAACTCTTTCGGAGAAGTAATTATCAATAACTTCGATGGATTTATCAAGAAAAATTTTATTTCCGCTGTAAATAGATTGCTCTAAGCTGTTTGAACTGAGTTGATAAGTAAGAAAAGATAATAATAGTAATGGAACAATGCCTATTATTATAGAAAACATAATAAGTCTTTTTCTAAAGGTCATAAAGGTAATCCTCCTTATATTGTGGTTGTGAGTAGGGCTTAAACACAAGTGATAGTAATACGTTGAAACGTAAAGGATAAAACGGAATAGTTATGAAGAAGATTTTATAGTATAATAAGATAATATCATTATATCACATTAAGAATGAATATTTATATATAAAAAAACATATAAATAGAAAATATAGTCGTATTATACAAAAAAAGTTGACATTGCTGAATGTATATGGTACTATTATCCCATAAGAGAATACAAATTATCCGTTGGACTAGTCATATCGTATAGTTGGATGGATGAAGAAGGATTGTGACTGGAAAGCAGGCAAGACCATGATTGAATTTCTGTACTTAGAAATACAGAGATTTCAGTAGTGGTCTTTTTTATTTTGCCAAATGGATATTTGCTCTTATGAGTTTAAACGTACAGGATGGAACAACACTATATAAGAAGGAGGCAGTTTATGAGTGCAGCATTTCAAAAAGATTTTCTTTGGGGTGGCGCAACAGCCGCTAATCAAATGGAAGGCGCCTATAATGAAGGAGGTAAGGGACTAAGTATCCAAGATGTATTGCCAAAAGGGGTTTTGGAAGAACCTAAGGAAGGACCGACAGAGGATAATTTGAAATTACTGGGGATTGATTTTTATCACCGTTATGCAGACGATATTCGTTTGCTTGCTGAAATGGGCTTCAAGGTATTTCGTCTATCCATTGCCTGGTCACGAATTTTCCCCAAGGGAGATGAACAAGAACCGAATGAAGAAGGGTTAGCATTCTATGACAAGGTATTTGATGAATGTGCAAAGTATGGTATAGAACCATTAGTCACCCTATCTCATTACGAAACACCATTGCATCTAGCGCGAGAGTATAATGGTTGGACGAATCGAAAGATGGTTGACTTTTTTGCGAATTACGCAACGACAGTATTTAAACGGTATAAGGACAAGGTAAAATATTGGTTGACATTTAATGAAGTGAACTCCATCTTACATATGCCGTTTTTTGGTGGTATAACAACACCGAAGGACGAGTTGTCAGACCAAGACCTATATCAAGCGATTCATCATGAAATGGTAGCCAGTGCTCTTGTGACCAAATTGGGACATGAGATTAATCCGGAATTTAAGATTGGATGCATGGTTATTGCAATGCCTGTGTATCCCCTTACACCGAATCCGAATGACGTGATAAAGGCGCTAGAAGTAGATCATTCGAATTTGATGTTCAGTGACATTCATGTACGGGGAGAATATCCTGGATATGTTAAACGCATATTCAAAGAAAAGGGAATAACTATTCACATGGGGGCGGAAGATGAAGACATATTGAAGCATACGGTTGACTTTGTTTCCTTTAGCTATTATGTGAGTATCTGTGAATCAGCGAGTGAAAATGAACGTGGCGAAGGAAATATTATGGGCGGTGTCCCGAATCCTTATTTGAAAGCAAGTGAGTGGGGATGGCAGATTGACCCTCAAGGTCTGCGCTACATACTCAATACACTTTATGATCGCTATCAAGTACCACTTTTCATCGTTGAAAACGGACTGGGAGCTGTTGATGAATTAGTAGATGATGGAAACGGTAGCAAAACCGTTCATGATGACTACCGCATTGATTATTTGCAACAACATCTTGTTCAAGTGGATGAAGCAATAAAAGATGGTGTGGAAGTTATGGGCTATACAACTTGGGGATGTATCGACCTCGTTAGTGCGTCTACAGCAGAAATGAAAAAGCGTTACGGCTTTATCTATGTGGATCGCGATAATGATGGAAAAGGAACATTAGAGCGTTATAAAAAAGACTCATTTGATTGGTACAAAAAAGTTATTGATACAAATGGAGAATCTCTATACGAGTAAAAGGAGGAAGGTCTTATGGCAAGCAAGTATGATGCTTTAGCAAAAATTATTATTGAAAATGTTGGGGGGAAATCCAACGTTATTAGTTTGACTCACTGTGTAACGCGCCTACGCTTTCGTTTGAAAGATGAAAGCAAAGCGAATACAGAGACGTTAATGAATACAGACGGTATTGTTACGGTTATTCAAAATGCAGGTCAATATCAAGTGGTTATCGGCAATCATGTACCGGATGTGTATGAAGTCGTTGCAAGTAAAGGTGGTTTTGAATCCTCCTCCGCTGAAGGTGGTGGAGACAAAGTTAAAATGAGTATAGGAGCCAAATTTATTGATATCATTTCCGGCGTTTTTGCACCAACCCTTGGTGTGTTGGCAGCAACCGGTATGATTAAAGGTCTTTTAGCTTTGTTTGTGTTTTTAGGTGTATTGACAGAAGCAAGTGGTACCTATATAATTTTATATTCGGTAGCGGACGGATTTTTCCATTTCCTACCTATCTTTTTAGGATATTCGGCAGCTAAGAAATTCAATGCAAATATATTTATAGGTATGGCACTGGGAGCTGCTATGATGTATATTGAAGACGTAACTGTCCTTAAAAACAGTGAGATAATCAATACATTCTTTGCAGGTTCGGCTTTTGAAACCAGTGTATATACACGATTCCTAGGTATTCCGGTGACATTACCGGTTAGTGGATTTGCTTCGTCGGTTGTACCGATTATATTGTCAGTATATGCGGCAAGTAAAATTGAAGCATTTTTCAAAAAAATTATTCCGGATGTAATCAAAACATTTATGGTACCTATGTTAACATTAGTCGTTGCAACACCGTTAACCTTTATTGTTATTGGTCCGATTGCAGCCTTCTTGACATCAATTGTTAATATCAGTACAACGTCAATATATAGCTTGAGTCCGATTCTAGCGGGTGTATTTGTTGCCGGTTTCTGGCAAGTATTAGTAATCTTTGGGGTACATTGGGGAATGATTCCGATTCTATTAACGAATATGGGAACATATGGTTATGACATGGTTGTTTCCTCATTCTTTGTCGCTTCCTTTGCACAGACAGCAGTTGTTGTCGCGATTCTTCTTAAAACAAAAGATGAAAAAACCCGTTCACTTGCCATTCCTTCAGCTATTTCAGGCATATTTGGTGTAACGGAACCTGCTATCTACGGTATTACATTACCTAAGAAAAAACCATTTATTTATTCATGTATTGCATCCGCTATTGGTGGTGGTGTGATGGGATTTGCCGGTGTGCGTTCATATATCCTCGGTGGTTTAGGATTGTTTGGCTTCCCGAATTATATTGATCCATCAGGACAAGATACAACAAGTTTAATGTGGACAGGAATTAGTGTTTTAATTGCTATGGTTATTGCATTTATCATGACATATGTGTTATATTCAGAAAAAGTAACTGAAAAAAAGACAAAAATATTAAACCAAGTTGTTTTAAACAGCCCACTTAAAGGGAAAGTTATGGAGTTATCGGAAGTTGAAGATGCAGCTTTTTCATCAGGGGCATTGGGCAACGGCGTTGCTATTTTACCGGAAGAAGGCGTGTTGACGTCTCCTGTTGATGGTGAAATCGTATCATTATTCAAAACAAAACATGCGATAGGTATTAAATCGGATACCGGCGCAGAGATTCTTATCCACATTGGGATGGATACAGTAAAACTGGATGGTAAATATTTTGAATCTTTTGTTAATCAAGGCGATCGTGTGACAACAGGTCAAAAACTGATTACCTTTGATATGAAAAAGATCCAAGAAGAGGGATACAATCTGATTACACCGGTTGTTATTACCAATTCAGCAAACTATGCCGATATCATTTTTGAAACAGGTAAGGGAATAAATCAACAAGAAGATTTACTTGTACTTATTTAGTCCATTGTCTATGAATTATGAAGCAAGGGTAATTGCAATTATGTCTGACACGAGCAATAAAGAAACCGGGTGGTTATTATGAAGATAAAAAAAGTTCTTAATAATAATGCAGTTATTGCACTGAACGAAAAAGGGGAAGATGTTGTCGTCACCGGCCTTGGATTAGCCTTCAAAATGAAGGCCGGTGACTTACTTAAACAAGAAAAAGTTGAACGCGTATTTCATATGGAAAGTACGGATTTTTCTCATCGATTGGTGGAATTGATTCAAGAAATTCCCATTGAATATGTTCAGATAACAGAACGCATTCTTGATGAGGCAAAAGGCATGTTACATAAGACATTAAATAATAACATTTATATTACATTGACGGACCATATATGTTTTGCTGTGGAGCGTATCGGTAAAAATGTATCGGTTAAGAATCCACTTCTATGGGAAATTAAGCGTTTCTATCGAAAGGAATATGAAGTTGGACTGGTTGCTCTGGACATTATTAAGGAGCAAATAGGTGTGGAGTTACCGGAGGATGAAGCAGCCTCTATTGCACTGCATATTGTGAATGCTCAGATGGACGAGGATATGCCACATGTGGTTCGAATGATACGTATCTTGCAAGATACATTAAGTATCATCAAATATCATTTTCAGATTGATTTCGATGAAAATTCCCTTAATTATCAACGTATGGTGACCCACCTGAAGTTTTTTGCTCAACGTGTGATCAATAGTGAAAGTGTCGAAGATACGGATGACACCTTGTACTCAATCATCAAGAATCAGTATGAAAGCGCTTATGGATGTGCTTTAAAGATTAAAAATTATGCAAAGAAGGAACATGACTTTGAGGTTTCAAAGGAAGAATTGGCTTATTTGATTGTTCATATTGAACGAGTGATTCGAAGCAATACATAAACCTAACGCTTTAGAGACGTAGAGACATAATACATATAAATCATAGATAAAATTAGCAACAATATAACATGTTAGCCCTTTTTGGAATATGGTAAACTAAGTATAGATGACTATACTGGATATCATGGAAAGAGAGGGCTATTTATTATGGTGCAATTCTTTAGGGAGACCATTTTCGGACGATTGATTCGGACATTTCTTATTGTTCTTATTCCGTTGTATATGTTTGGTTTTTTTATGAATCAATGGGGGGTTCGTACAACAAAGAATCAAATATCCGAATCGATGAATAGCCAAGTAACGTTTTTTGTTCAAGATATGGAGAATGAAATTCAAAGCATTAAAATGTTGCAATATGATTGCTTGAGTGATGAAAATTTGAATCGCTTGGCCATCGTAGCTGATACCATGAATCTCTATGAGAAGCAACAACGTATGTTACAGTTACAAAAACGTCTCGTGACGATTAGAAATAGCAGTGCGTTTATTGATGATGTCAGTGTTCATATTGAGCCTATAGGTAAGACGATAACAGCTAACAATGGTATTGTGCCCCTTAATGAAGACGAATTTGAACAGGTTCGAATTGTAGACATGATCGACGGGGCGCAGATTATTCACTATGGCGAGAGTCTATACCTGTCAACTTATGATGCTTATGCTCTAAGCAATAGGCATAAACACTTCTCTATTACCATACGTTTGAACCGCGATAACATAATGAACCAGTTGAACGTTATGAATGTGACACCGGAAAGTGGCGTGGCACTTGTCTATAACTTTGGCAATCATACGGTTCTTGATAGTTCTACAGGCAGTGATTTTGAGGGACTGTCGAAAGAGAGTTTATTAAAGTATGTTATAGAGGGAGAAGGGACATACGAGGAGTATACGGCGTTTAGCAAGGAAATCGTAGAGAAGAAGAGCAAGTACTATGCATCCTTTGCGAAGTCAGACTATTTGCATATTTACTTAATAAAATATACGCCAAGTGCCCTGATCATGGAACCTCTTCAAAAAGTTTATATGTGGTTTATTCTATTTACAATCACGTCCCTTATTCTATTAGTCTTATATTCAATATCGACATATAAATATATACATGAACCTTTATCCCATTTGGTAGAGGCGTTTAAGTATGTCGAAGAAGGGAAATTAGATGTATCTATTCAACACGAGGAAACCGATGAGTTCAGTTACATTTACAGTCGATTTAATAATATGGTTTATGAAATCAAGACGTTAATCAATCAAGTCTACAAACAAAAAATCCTAACACAGCAGGCGGAATTGAAGCAATTGCAATCTCAAATCAATCCACATTTTCTTTACAATAGTTTTTTTCAAATCAACACAATGGCCCGCTTAAATGACGATCATCTTATTCCTTTTACCAAAAAATTGGGAGAGTATTTTCGCTTTGTGACAAAGAATACACAAGACCAAATAACGCTACTTGAAGAAGTTAACCATGCAAAGGTCTATACGGATATTCAAAAAATGCGCTTTTCGAAACGTTTGACCTTGAGTTTTGATGATTTACCGGAACAAGCGGAAGGGGTGAAAGTACCAAGGCTCATTATACAGCCATTAATTGAAAATGCCTTTGAGCATGCCCTTGAAAAACAACAAAAGGCAGAACTGCTTGTTGCCTATTCTATGAATGCTCAGATGATAGCCGTACATATTGAAGATAATGGGAAGGAAGTCAATGATGATGTATTCATGCAGATAAGCAACAGAATTAAGGAAGCCATGTCAACAACGGAAATGTCGGGCATGCTGAACGTTCATCGGCGTATAAGACTGCTATACGGAAAACCTTATGGATTGCTGATTGGGCGAAGTCGATTGGGAGGAACGAAACTTACTGTACTATTGCCGTTAGAGGGGGAAAAACATGTATAGATTACTTATTGTTGATGACGAAGAAATTATTGTTGATGGACTGTATGAATTATTGAAAGCACAAAATGACTTTGAGATTGATATTTATAAGGCTTATTCAGCATCAGAAGCATTACAATGGTTGTCCAGAACTCGGATAGACATTGTGTTAAGTGATATTATGATGCCGGAAATGGACGGGTTGGCACTTCATGAACAGATTTGCAAACAGTGGCCGACGTGTAAAGTTATCTTTCTCACGGGGTATGAGAAATTTGATTATTTATATGGAGCGATGAAAAAGGGGGATGTCCAATATGTGCTAAAATCAGAAGACCCGGATACAGTGATTCATCTTATTCACGAAACCCTTCGCCAAATTGATGAAAGCCATGAACTGCAGAATATGATTCATGATGCAAAGGAGCAGTTTCAA
Organism: Vallitaleaceae bacterium; assembly: GCA_965140555.1. Lineage (GTDB taxonomy): Bacteria > Bacillota > Clostridia > Lachnospirales > Vallitaleaceae > UBA1351. The sequence goes on from OZ223259.1 coordinate 2,391,466, forward strand.
GTAGCCAATAGCCTCTTTCAATCGGATTTTTTATTGCATTTACTTCGCGGGGATGCTCATATTAAGCATAATGCCATGATGTTTGAAGAGTTGAATCTCCCCTTGTCAGAGAAGGAGCCGGTGATGCTTTCTCTTATATTTCCTTCCTTTACATCAGATATTGCGTATAGTCGGTATAAAAACATACTGTTTATGATTAAGCAACAGATTGAACAGTATGTATGGATCAAGGTACGCCATTCCATGGTTATTAATCGAGAGAATCAATTCTGCCTACTCATTCAACCGAGGGATGAGAAGGGATACGCAACGAAACAACTCATCGCTTTTCTGCGAGGTGGGTTTGAATTGATTCAAAATCGCATAAAAGCAACACAGAATGTTGATGTGGATTTCCTCATTGCCGATGATAGGGTACCGTGGGAGCGGATTAGCGAATGCTATCGTCAGATGCAAAACACCTATCAGCGCATAAAAGTAAAAGGGATAGACTTCATATCAACGACAGAAGAATTACAAGTACAGATTGAGGAAGAATCGGATACGTCCTTTATGTTGGCAGAAGAAGATATGGATTATACCTATGACTATTCTTTCGTGCAACATTTTCTGTCAAGTGGTGAACGGGAATTATTCGGTCAAAAAGTAGAGCCTATATTGGAACGACTAGCCTCTATTCGTAGCAAGAATCATCCCTATGCGATTGAGATATACTATCATCTTGCACTTAATTTACAGCAGTTCATTAATCAACATAGAATCAATGAAAAAGTAGCTTTTATCATTGGACAAAATAAGCTCATGCGCTTTGAAATGCATGGATCTTGGGAAGAGGCTGCAGCCTATATTCGTTTATTAAGTGAAGTGATTTTTGATATCCGAGCAGAAGAGGCAAGTGATAGGGAAGATAGAATCATTAATAAAATCCATAAGTTTATTGATGCAAACTTATCCTCAGACTTATCCCTCGTTAGAATTTCCGAATATGTGTATATGAACCCGTCGTATTTATCACGTTTTTATAAGCAAAGAACAGGGGGAAATCTATCCGAGTATATTGATACGCAACGGATACGTCACGTCATTAAACTCATGGAAAAGGGGAATGTCAAGATTTATGAGTTGGGTATGAGTGTCGGATATGCGAATCCGGGTTCCTTCACGCGCTTTTTTAAGAAAATGACGCACACAACACCTCAAGATTATTATGAGACATATATACATAACAGAAAAGTATAAATATGCGTAGGATGTAAAAAAAGGTGAAGACAAGACAGAGAGGTCCCTTGGATGTGGTCAAATTAAGTTCTGTATGTAAAAACATGTATATGGAGCTTAGCATTCGAATTTATTATACTTATAAATGTAGCATATGTAGCAAAAATCTATGGATTTATGAGGAGGTTATTATGCAATTGAAAAAAGCAAAAAGGGGATTTGTATTACTTCTTGTTATGATGCTTGTTTTATCGGCGTGTAGCAAAGGAGAGGATGTAGAAAAGCCGGATACCGGTCAAACATCTGATGGAGGCTCAGATATAGAAGATAGTCAAGTGGATGTTTCAGAAAATGTGCCGGTAGATGAAAGTGGTAAATATGTTGATGGTATTGATATTTCATTTGTGCGTGGTATTGACGATGATTTGGCAAGTAATGTTTTGCCGAAGACACCGGGTGAAACAGTAGAAAGCAACCGATGGCTTGATGCTTACAAAGAAATGCTTGGGATTAATGTGAGTTATGATTGGATTGTTAAAGGGAATGAGACATCCGATGCTTTTGTTCAAAAGTTGAATGTAACATTAGCATCAGGGGAGCTACCGGATGTTATTTTGGTCAATCCGTCTCAGTTAAAGCAATTGGCTGAATCCGATATGATTATGGACATGACACCTTATTATGAAGAATATGGTTCGGATTTATTGAAGAAGGTATATACACAAGAAGGAGACGGTCTCCTCAATTCCGTAACCTTTGGAGGAAAATTAATGGCCATACCTGATATGGTATCCATGGTTGAGACAACCCAATACTTATGGATCCGTCAAGATTGGTTAGATAACCTAGGTATGGATGTACCGACAAGTATGGAAGAACTCCTTGATGTTATCGAAGCCTTTACAACACAAGATCCGGATGGTAACGGCATAGATGATACATATGGGTTGCCGCTGACAAAAGAACTTTATGGCGGTGCTATGGCTTTAGAAGGCTTCTTTTCAGCCTATGGTGCTTATCCGAACATATGGATAGAAAATGACGAAGGTGACTTAGTCTATGGAAGCGTTCAACCTGAAGTAAAAGATGCATTAGCTAAATTGGCTGAGTTATATCAAGCCGGTTATATAGATAAGGAATTCGGAATCAAAGATGGTGGTAAAGTATCAGAGAATGTCGTTGCCGGTATGTATGGTATTGATTACGGACAACAATGGAATCCGATGTGGCCATTGATTAATAACCATAACAATGACCCGGATGCAGATTGGACAGCGTTCCCTATCGTAGGAATGGGAGGGGAAACACCTAAGGTACCGTTATCCTTTAACTCTTCGCGTTACTTTGCAGTTAGAAAAGGATATGAACATCCTGAAGCTTTAGTTAAAATGTGTAACCTACATATGGAACTTAACTGGGGTGAGACCAATGACTTCAATAAGTATTATATGCCTGTTGAAAACGGTGGTGTAGGTGTATGGAAATTCTCACCGGTAACACCTTTCCCTCCATATAAGAATTATGATGCGTTTGTTGCGATTGATGATGCAAGAAAGAATAATACATTAGATCAATTAACAGGAGAACCGAAAGTTATCCAAGAAAACATCGAAGCCTATGAAAATGGTGACGAAGCGATGTGGGGTTGGGAACGTATCTACGGAGAAGAAGGCGCGTTTAGTATTCTTGGACAATATCTAGATAACGATCAATTGATGCGCGAAAAATTTGTTGGTGCCCCGACGGATACAATGACAGAACGCTTAAGTACGTTAAGAAAAATGGAAGTTGAAGAATTTATTAAGATAATCATGGGTGAATCCAGTATTGATGCTTTTGATGAATTTGTTGACAACTGGTATAAGCTTGGTGGCGAAGATATAACAAATGAAGTTAATGAGTGGTACGATTCACTGTAAGGCACGTTTAAATGAATACAAAAAGAGACCCACGGGTCTCTTTTTATTCATCACGAGGAATAACGGTTATACAGAAGTGCCCCATGGAAAAAGGAGTGAAAGAGAATGAGTAAAAAAGCGAGACGTGAATTACCCCTTCACTTGATGCTATTACCGGGAGTATTAATTATTCTGATATTCAATTATATCCCTATGGCAGGGATTGTTATTGCTTTTCAAAAGTTTATTCCTGCAAAAGGATTATTTGGTGATCAAAAGTGGGTAGGATTTGATAACTTTAGATATGTAATGGATCTTCCAAACTTTGGGAGTATTATATTTAATACATTATATATTGCCCTATTCAAAATTATATTAGGATTATTGATACCGATTGTAGTCGCTATTTTATTAAATGAAGTTAGAAGAACAGGATTAAAGCGAAGTATTCAAACGGCTATATACCTGCCTCATTTCCTGTCATGGGTTGTTTTGGGTGGTATTTTTATTGACATGTTATCACCGTCAAGCGGTATTGTCAGTCGGGTGTTTGAATTCTTTGGAATGGAACCAATCTTCTTTTTAGGTGATAACAAGTGGTTTCCGAATGTAATGATATTGACAGAGACTTGGAAGGAGTTCGGATACGGAACTATTATTTATCTAGCGGCGATTACAGGGATTGATCCGAATCTTTATGAAGCGGCACAAATTGATGGTGCCGGACGTTTCAAACAGATGCTTCATGTGACCCTTCCGGGTATGCGAATGGTTATTGTCTTGTTAATGGTTCTAAGCATGGGGAATGTGCTTAATGCAGGATTTGACCAAATCTTTAATCTATACAGTCCACCGGTATATGAGAGTGGTGATATTATTGACACGTTTGTTTATCGAATCGGCTTGTTAGATGCCCAGTATAGTGTGGCGACAGCCGTTGGATTGTTTAAATCCGTTGTTGCTTTTATCATGATTTCGAGCTCCTATTTCTTCGCACGTAAATTTGCGGATTATCGTTTGTTCTAGAGAGGTGGATTGTATGAAAAAGAGAAAGATAGATGTCTTTACAGTATTTAATACTGTATTTCTTGTGGGAATGGCCATGCTGTGTATTGTACCGTTGGTACATATTCTGGCAGTTTCATTCAGTTCAAGTGCAGCAGCAGCAACAGGACAAGTGACCTTTTGGCCCAAAGATTTTTCCCTGAATTCCTACGAATATGTTGCAAAACGAGGTGCTTTTTGGCATTCAATGCTTATATCCGGAGAGCGGATTGTATTAGGTGGAGCAATTAATATGGTACTCACTATATTGGTGGCTTATCCCTTGTCCTTAGACAAATCTGAATTTCGATTTCGCACATTTTATGTATGGCTTTTCTTTATAACCATGTTGTTTAATGGCGGACTTATTCCGACTTATATGGTTATTAAAGATGTGGGTCTTTTAGATAGTATTTTCTCGTTAATTCTTCCGACGGCAGTTCCGGTATTCAGCGTTATTTTACTCCTCAATTTTTTTAGAGAATTACCCAAGGAGTTATCGGAAGCCGCATTTATGGATGGAGCAGGGCACTGGAAATCGCTATGGAGCATTTATGTACCGTTATCAAAACCTGCGCTTGCAACGTTGTTGCTATTTGCTCTTGTCTTTCATTGGAATAGTTGGTTTGACGGGCTATTATATATGAATGATCCTGAGAATTATCCATTACAAAGTTACATTCAAACCATCATTGTACAACGTTCGTATAGTATGATGACACGGGAAGAGATTGCAGAGCTTGCGACGATTTCAGACAGGACATTACGTGCATCCCAGATATTCCTTGGTTCTTTACCGATTATATTGGTCTATCCTTTCTTGCAAAAATATTTTGTTAAAGGGATTGTTCTAGGAGGGGTGAAAGGATAAAGAAATAGAACGAATGACTATATATTACAAATAAACCCCTTTTTTTTGAAAGCCTTCTTTGTATTCAAGAGATATAATGAATACAAAGGAGGTTTTACATATGAAAATATTTAAGCAGTGGGCAGTCGTTTTTTTGGTTATGATGTATGTTTTAACAGCTTGTGGGGGAGATACAGATAAGGATAATGGAGAAAAAAATCAGGATATGGGAACTTCAAGCAATGAAGCACAGGGGACTGAAAAAGAGAACTATGACAAAGTGGTGTATGCCTTTGTGAGTTTTAATAACATTCCTGAGGACACATCCGAAGTAGAGGAAAAGATTAATGAGATTACACGAGAAAAAATAGGTGTAGAAGTAAGTTTGATGCCGCTTTCTATTTCCAATTACACACAACAAATTAGTCTAGCGATGCAAGGTGGAGAGCAAGTGGATATCTTCCATAGCTTAGGAGATTTTGGATCCTATGTGAGTAAAAATCAAGCATACGATATCACAGATTTAATAGATGAGTATGCAGGAGAAGCTAAGGATGTTGTCGGTGAACGGTTTATTTCGACAACAACAAAAGAGGGACACACATATGGGATACCGGCATACAAACCGATAGCACTTCAACCGCAATTTTTGTATCGAAAAGACATGATGGAAGCCGTGGGGGTTGACCCATCATCGATTCATGATGTCAATGATTTGACTCAAGTATTTGAAAAAATAAAAGAAAAGTATCCGGATATTACACCTCTAGCACCGGCAAATCAAGGGGATAGCGGAATCATGTTAACCATCGGTAATGTGGATTATTTATCGGATGATATGTTCTACCCTAAAGGGGTTTTAATGGGAGATTCGGTACAGGTGGAAGACCTGTATTCAACAGATGAATTCCGTAACCGTGTCGAATTGGCAAGAGACTGGTATGAAAAAGGCTATATATCAAAAGATGCAGCAACGTCAACAAGTACAGCAATCGAGCTGATATCGTCAGGCAAGGCATTTTCATATATTGCATCCTATAGTTATCCACCGGAAGATACGGCAGAATCCATGACAGGGACAATGGGTGGCGTTGAAATGGGTGCGCTTAATATAGGAGAACCTTATCTGGATACTAATGCTGTCAATGCAATCACATGGATGGTTTCATCGGTAAGTGAACAGCCGGAAGCAGCCCTTAAGTTTTTGAATTTGACCTATACCGATCCGGATGTGTTGAATCTTATCGTATTCGGAATAGAAGGTCGAGATTATGTCAAGTTGGGTGAAAAATCAGTAGGTTATCCGGAGGGATTGGATGCATCAACAGTACCTTATACTGCTCAATTAAGTTGTGGTATTGTAGGGAATCAATTTATTCAGGATGTGTTGGGAACCTATAAGGAAGAATCTATCAAGAAAGAAATGGAAGCCAATGAAACAAGTCGAACATCCAAAGCCTTTGGTTTTATGTTTGATAATGCAAACGTTAAGATTGAATACACATCGGTATTAAATGTGATTAATCAATATCTCCCGGGACTACGATGCGGAAGTCTTGACCCGGATACTGAAATTGATGCCTTTGTCAATGCATTAAATGATGCGGGATTAGATGTCATTATGAATGAAAAACAACGTCAACTGGATGAGTGGCTAGAAACGCAAGGTAAATAAAAGGTGGTGACAAAAATGGCAAAAACAAAGAAACATTATGCAAAATCAGGACCATTGCTCTTGATCGCAGCTCCGGCAATTGTGTACATCATAATTAATAATTATATTCCGATGTTTGGGATTATACTAGCGTTTAAGAATTATGATTTTGTTAAAGGATTCTGGGGAAGCGAATGGTCCGGGTTCCAAAATTTTAAATTTCTGTTTAGGACACGAGATGCATGGATTATGACACGGAATACGTTGTTATATAATACGGCCTTTATTATCTTAGGTACTGTGGCTGCCATTTTTGTCGCTATTCTACTTTTTGAAATGGGAAAAGGTATTCGAATCAAAATATTTCAATCATCGATGCTCCTACCCTTCCTGCTTTCTTGGGTTGTTATTGCATATATCGGTTATGCCTTTTTAAATTCTGATACCGGTTTTATCAATAATTCAGTGTTACCGGCACTTCATCAGGAGGGCATTGCGTGGTATTCGAAAGCTTCATATTGGCCGGTCATTCTCATTATCGTGTATTTGTGGAAAAATGTGGGATATATGTCCATTATCTATATGGCTACGATTGCAGGGATTGATAAAAGCATTTATGAGGCGGCACGTATCGACGGTGCAACAAAGTGGAAACAGATTATAGGGATAACCTTACCGATGTTAAGACCAACGGTCATTATGTTGACGCTAATGGCAATCGGAAGAATCTTTTATTCTGATTTTGGACTTTTTTACCAAGTACCCATGAATTCCGGTGCCCTTTATCAAACAACGCAAACCATTGATACATTTGTATACCGAGGCCTTATGGAATTAAATGATGTAGGAATGACGGCGGCAGCCGGCTTATTCCAAGCAATTCTTGGATTTATACTTGTTGTATCTGCCAATACCATTGTGCGACGCATTGATAAAGACAATGCACTGTTTTAAGGGGGCTACCATGAAGACTAGAAGAAAAATATCCGATTCCCAACGATTTACAATAATTGCAACAATCATACTCTTTTTGCTGGCAGTACTTACACTTTTACCTATTCTATTAATCGTGATTGCTTCCTTAACGGATGAATCAACCCTTATTTCGGAAGGCTATTCTTTTATTCCGGGGAAATTTAGTTGGGATGCATATATTTATATGATTAATCAAGGCAAGACAATATTAAGAGCCTATGGCGTCTCTATTACAGTTACGGTGGTTGGAACGGCATTAAGTGTTCTCTTGACGGCAATGCTTGCATACCCCATGTCGCGTCGGAACTTCAAATATAGGAATATTTTAGCATTTTTTGTTTTCTTTACCATGTTGTTTAATGGAGGAATTGTACCCAGTTATATGATGTGGACACGTGTATTTCACATAAAAAATACGTTGAGTGCCCTCATCTTTCCGAACTATTTGGTAACGGCATTTAATATATTCCTTGTGCGAAATTACTATGCCAATAGTGTTCCCGAGTCTCTTATAGAATCGGCACAAATTGATGGAGCGAAAGAAGGGACGATTTTCTTCAAAATCATGTTACCCTTGAGTGTTCCGGTTATTGCAACGATTAGTATGTTTACAGCGTTAATCTATTGGAATGATTGGGTGAATGGTTTATACTATTTAACAAAGCCACAATTTTACGGAATACAGAATTTACTCATTCGAATTATGGACAATATCAGTTATTTGAAATCAGGAGCAGCTAATTCTGCTCTAGGAGCCGGAAAAGTTGAATTACCGGGGACGTCGGTAAGAATGGCGATGGCAGTAATGGGCGTTCTCCCTATTATGATTATGTACCCCTTTGTGCAACGGTATTTTATAAAAGGTGTCGTTATAGGCGCTGTGAAAGGATAGGTAATAAGGATGACAGTAAGAGAAATTGTTGATATAATTATTAAGAAAACAGGCGTGGAGCCATTAGATGAGAAGGATACATGCGATCGTTTGATTGTAGGTGATTGGAATCAAGAAGTAACGGGGGTTGCCGTAACCTTTATGGCTACCGTTGATGTGATAAGAGAGGCGATTGCCAAAGGCATTCAGTTGATTATTACACATGAACCGACATGGTATACAGGGGCAGATGATACCGGATGGCTTCAAAATGATGAAATCTACAAAGAGAAATTAGCCTTAATCAAAGAACATGAGATTACAATTTGGCGGTTTCACGACCATATGCATATGGCACAAGAAGATGGCATTTATCGAGGTGTTATCAAAGATTTAGGTTGGGAAAATTATATCATACCGGAGCAAATGCATTGTTTTGAAATTCCTGAGATGACGCTGGATAAGCTGTGTGCCGAATTAAAAGAAAAATTAAAGGTTAAGATGCTTCGCTATATTGGAAAAACACAAGACAAGATGTCACGAGTCGGGGTTTTTGTTGGTGGTTTTAGTTTGGGGTTTGATTCAGAACATCAACCCATGGATATTATGCAAGCCCTTGATTTGGATGTCGTTGTATGTGGTGATATATTGGAATGGACTATTGCTCCATATATTCGGGATGCAAGTGCATTAGATAAGGGAAAAGCAATGATTGTCGTTGGACATGAACGGAGTGAAGAACCCGGAATGGCCCATATGGTTGAGTGGCTAGAAGGTGAATTGGGTGATGTTCATATACAATTTATTGATGCGAAAGAACCCTTTGATTACTGTTGACGACATAAGAATAAGGAAGGGGGAAAACAAGTGCGTAGAATGCTAGATTTGTATGTTCAATGTGGAGATGCACGATCAATCGGAAAAACACCGGATGGTTTTCTGAATGTAATACCTATTCTAGGTGGAACCGTAAAAGGAGATGTAGAGGGAACAATCTTACCCGGAGGGGCGGATTGGAATTATACTATAGGTGACGGCGTATCGAGTGTATCTGCCAAATATATGTTCCAATCGAAGGAAGGGGTTCTTATCGGAATTGAGAACTCCGGAATGCTAGGGGCTCAGGAACAGGGTGAAAAGGATCGACATATTATAACAAAAACCCGATTTTGGGTAGATATGGAAAGTCCTTATAAGCATTTGAATTATGGGGTCTATGTAGGTAGCCTAAGCGTTGAAGATGAAATCATACATGTAACAATCTATGATGTAAATGCAGAGGATCATTAGGAGGTAGTGAAATGGCTGTAGTTGAAGGAAAGTTTTATTCCGAGGAATTAAATAAGCAGATGGGATTTGTGGCAATATTGCCGGTAGATACGCCGGAAAGTTTTACGACAGGCTCAGAAACACCGAATCAAATAACGAAGGTATTATACTTGTTACATGGATATTCAGGCAATGAAAAAGATTGGATTCATCATGCACCGGTTATTGAAGTGGCCAACAAATATAACATGGCAATCATATTGCCTCAAGGGGATAATAGCTTCTATTTGGATCATGAGAAGACCCAAGAAAATTATGGGCGTTATATCGGCATCGAACTTGTTGAGAAGGTGAAGCGTATGTTCGGTATCAATTTGCCGCGAGAGAAAACCTTTATTGGCGGGCTATCGATGGGCGGTTTTGGAGCATTAAGAAACGGATTGTTTTATTCAGAAACCTTTGGTGGTATTATTGCCTTGTCTTCGGCACTTATTCTTGAAGGAATCAGCAAAATGAAACCTGAAGATAAGGACGGAATGGCGCCATATGGATACTATGAAAGTGTCCTAGGAGATTTGCAAGAGGTATTGACGAGTAATAAAAACCCTAAAGTAAATGCAAAGCAGTTCGTATCTACGGGAAGATCCATGAACATCTATATTGCTTGTGGCGTGGATGATTTCTTGATTGAACAAAATAGAGATATGCATGACTACTTAGATTCTATCGGCTGTTCCCATTGTTACGTAGAAGATCAAGGAGCACATGAATGGGGCTTCTGGAATAAATATATACAAGAGGGTGCTGCATGGTTAAATGAAAAGGCATGATAATAAAGCTAATTTTTCAGTCGTTTATAGAATTACGATTACAGTTAGTATCATAGCAATCGCATCATTACTGGTGATGATTACGACTTACTTTTATTCGATGAATAGAATGAAGGAGAATGAAATAGAAGCTAAGAAGAACACCTTGAATATATATACCAATGATATGGACAATATCTTACAACATGCCGTTGATGATTTGGATACGGTGGTAAGAAACACAGAAGATTTTTCCTTGCTAGGAAGTGAGGAGGACAATGTGCGCTATTTTTTCTCCATGCAAGTAAAAGATGAAATTGAGAAACGTATGCAAAATAGTGCACATCCGGATGGGTTGCTTGTCTATAATGAAAAGTCAAAAGTTCTCCTTTCTACATATAGCAGCAGGATAACGGTTGAAGATAAAGCCAATATTGAAGAGGCACTTTCCCAAGAGAAGTTGATTGGAGCTCCGAGTAAAGAGCCGTGGAAAGTCTATGAAGCTCGCGGAAAGTTCTTTTTTTATAAAATGTATGCGATGACAGAAACAAAAGTACTTGCAATTGTTACACCGAAATATCTCATGTCCCTTATTGATGAGTCTCTTGACACCGATGACTATTATATTATGAAAACATCAAAAGGAACGGAAATTGATTCACGTATACACGAAAATGTAGATATAACCGATGATGCGGTTAGTCTATCGAAACCACTTGAGGGAGCAGAAGCGGCATTAACGGCGGTTATAAATATTAATAGTACGATGATGGGCTTTACAGGTATTGAATGGATTATTTTCGGATTGGCCGGAATGATGATACTTGTTATGCCTTTCTTTATTATTTTTATGATTCGTGAGATTATTCGGCCGATTAATCAATTAATCTTAGGATTTGCGAATGTAGAGAAGGGAAACTGGACATATAGAGTTCCTATAAATGAACGCTCAAGAGAATTTGTCAGGCTCAAGCAGGCGTTTAATAACATGATTCTTGAAATCAAATATTTGAAGATTGCACATTACGAAGAGCAAATTGAATTGCAAAAGACAGAATTGAAATTTTTGCAGTCGCAACTAAAGCCCCATTTTATGATGAATGCCATGACGACAATACATAGTATGACCTACCAAGGAGAATTAGTCGGTATTCGAGAGTATGTGGATGCGTTAAGTGTTTATTTTCGTTATATTGTAAACATCGGACAACGGAGCGTAACCCTTGCACAAGAAATTCACCAATTGAAAAATTATCTGACCATGCAAGATATTCGTTTTCCGGGAAGTGTGTTCTACTTTATTGACATTCAAGATGAACTGTTGGACATTGAAATTCCCCAATTGTTATTTGTGACATTAGTCGAGAATGCGATCAAACATGCCATGACCTTAGAAGAGCCATTGACCCTCTATATTCGAGGTAAACAGGAATATAAAGACGGTGGAAGCTATATGCAGATAGATGTAGAAGATAATGGGGAAGGGTTTGAGAAGAATATACTTGACTGGATTAATGATTCAATCGAAGAAGCAAAACCGGAACATGCCGGTATTGGTTTGGTAACAATAAAGAAAACAATACGGCTTTTATATGGTGAAAAAGGTAAATTAAGATTAAGTCAAGCATCACCCCATGGAGGTGTTGTAACGGTGATCATTCCGATTCGAGGTGAACTGTAATGCGCGTTTTAATTGTAGATGACGACCTTCAAACGATTTCAGTTGTACGAGACTCGATCCATTGGGAAGCCTTTCAGGTGGATGAGGTCCAAATTGCATATAATGGGACATCGGCTCAAAAAAAAATACAAGAATTTATGCCCGATTTATGTATATGTGACATTGAGATGCCAAAGATGTCAGGCATTGAGGTGTTGAAATGGGCAAGACAAATGAATTATTCAACGGAGTTTATCTTCTTTACATGTCATGAACGATTCGATTTTGCGGCTACCGCGTTGCAATATGATGTCATTAGTTATGTTATCAAACCCTTCAACATAGTAAAATTAAATATGGCGATTCAAAAGGCCGTCGATTCAATTCATAAAAAGAAGCATGAAAAAGAAAATGCGCGAATAGGGAACTATTGGCAAAAGAATAAAGGCATTCTTGAAGAAGATTTTTGGCGACTTTTGGTTTTGGGTGAAGGGTTGATGAATCAAGAGCAAATCAAGAGGGAGATTTTACGACGACATCTTGAGATTAATGACGAAGGATTGCGACGCATAGCAGTTGTAAGTGTTATGAAATCCCAACTGTCAACACTGGATATCGATCCGAAGTTGTTGCAATATACCCTTAGAAAACTCTGTGCAGAAATATTATTAGATGAGTTGCACTTTGAGCATACCTTTTATGAAGAAGAATCCTCTTATCTTAGAATTATAACGGTAATGGGTGATGAGAAATCCGTAAATCAACTGAAAGCCTTGGGAACGCGACTTATTGAAAATGTCGATAAGTTTTTCCACATCTACGCAGCTTGCTATTTCACGGAACTTGTTCCATTGGAACAGATGACACATATATATCAAGAGACGCAAAACTATGACAAAAAAAATGTGACGAGTCGGCATCATGTATTTATGCCGAAAGACAAATGGATGCAAGCAGATGACAAAAATGTTGAGATTGATTTGGAAGAATTAGGAAACTTACTCCGACAAGGAAAACAAGTCGAAATACTGAATCATGTTAAGTATCAGCTAGAAGCATTAACGCGAGAATCAAAATTAACATCAGAGGTGATGCATGGTATACATCAGGACTATTTGCAAATCTTATACAGTTATTTGAATAAAAAGGGTATTCAAGCACATAGCCTTTTTAGAGATGAGGCAACACGAGAATTAAGTAAATTTTCTGAGCAGTCCATGTTTGATATGTTGAAATGGATGAATGTAATGACACGGCGTGCCTTGGAATATGTCAAAAAAGTGGAAAAACCCAAAACCCTTACAGATGTTATAAAAGAGTACATAGATGTGCATTATAGGGAAGAATTGAAGCATCAGGATTTGGCAAACTTGGTCTATTTGACACCGGATTATATGGGAAAACTCTTCAAAGGTCAAGAAGGTATTTCTTTGAAGAATTATATCAATAAAGTAAGAATAGAAAAGGCGATGATGGAATTAGAAGCTACGGAAAAGACAATAACAGAGGTTGCTTTTTCCGTAGGCTATGAAAATGTTTCTTATTTTTCGACACTTTTCAAAAAAGAATTAGGGATGACCCCTAATGCCTATCGTCAGTCCGTCAGTCTGTTAAAGGAAGAATAAGGGTGACTGAATTTTTAAAGAAGGGGAGAGAGTCGAAGGTCATTGTTGAGGATTCACCATAATACATCGTTATACGCGAATAAACATTTCGAATACCCACGTGTTGCGAGTCGATTATTGGGTGCTGTATAAGGGATTCCATCTTTGGGATATCCATACCGATTCCATTATCTTCAACGGTAATCGATAGGGACGTACCCTTGCGGGAAAAAGAGAGCGTAATAGTCGGTTTAGGAATGGCAAGGATAAACTCTTGATTAAACCCATGTTTTACACAATTTTCAATAATGGGTTGTAATATAAGATTCAAGATTTGTACGTCTTCAAGATCATCATAGACTAACGTCTTGAGTTGAATATTACTCGTTTGACGATAATTGATGATGGCGATATATTCTTGGATTCGTTGTATTTCATTTTTAATAGTAATCGTTTGGGAACTGCGATTAAGCCCTAAACGTAAAAATTGGCCGAGACTTTCAACCATTTTTGTTGAATTCGACGGATTCCCATTCACAATTTCCCACCGAATGTAATCAAGGGTATTGTACAGAAAATGAGGATTGATCTGTTGCGCGAGTATGTCGACTTCTGCTTCACGATAGTCTTTTTCTTGTTGTCGAATAACTTGAATCTGACCGTCAATGATTCCGGACATTTGATTGAGACGTTTTCTTAATAATCCGACTTCATCATTGGAGTTGTGGCTAGTCGAATGCCTATAATTTCCATTACCAATATCAGAAACTAAATCCATTAATTGCCGTAGGGGCCGCGTTATACTTAAGGATAATGTATAGGAGAGGCCTATTGCGATAACCAGGAGAACAAAAGACAATATATAGAATAAGTGCTTTAATTGGGATAAATGGGAGAGAAGTTGCGTGCGGGATATAATAGTAACCATGGCTAAATCCTGAATATCGATGGACTCACCTATGGCAATAAATGTTTCGTTATTATAGTCAAAAGTCAGCGGTGATGACGGTTTCAAATTATCGATAAAGCGAGCAATTGTCGGACTATGGCTAATGTCAGAGGGGAGTTTAGAATCCAAGCTTGTGGTTTTGAGTTGAGATATAGGTTGACTTCCCTTAAACAGAACAGCAATAGAATCCGCATTCTTATTCATTTGTGAAAGGTACAAATTAAATCGATCCATATCAATAAAAACATAGATGGCGGCAAGGAGATCGTCAGGGTCTTGAACGTAGAAATTATAGGTGGAGTAATAGGCTTTCGGAATGGGAAAGACAAGGGGGATAACATAACCTTTTCCGGGATTTAAGGGATTTTGAATAGGGGGATACCACGACTGATTGTTATAGGAGATATCAGGAAACAAAAAAGCATTATTGAAATCATGATTAAGTCCTATATCAAAGGTGCTATAGAACTCTCCGTTGTTGCTGACGATAGAGATGGAGTCGATTAGATCATTGCTTTGAATGGTTTCTTCAATACTATCATTAACAGCAATATAATTTGGCACTCGATTCGTCGTATTTTGAAAACGAATATCATCCAGTGTTTTGTGAATGGCTGAATCATCTAAGAGATAAGCGATATCCAGCTGTATTTTGTTGATATCATCATATAAAGAATCCTTCATTATAGTTAAGGTCTTTTCCATTTCTAGGGTTGCTTGTTGAAGAGCTACTTTATATGAAAAGTAATAGGCCCCGAAGGTGAGAAGAAGTATCGTGACAAAGGTCACACTAATCATACCAAGTAAAATTTTATAGCGTATTTTTAAATTCATATAGACGGTTTTAATTGTTTTCATATGTCTTTCCTTTATGAAATTCAGAATAATAAGTACTAGGTGTTTGGCCGGTAAATCGCTTGAATACGCGATTAAAGGATCTGTAATCTGAATAACCAAGTTGTTGTGAGATTTCATTTATTGTGTAATTTGTTGCTTTAAGTAACGCTTTAGCGCGCTCTATTTTAATGCGTAGAACGTAGTCTCTAAAACTATCACCTGTTTTTTTCTTGAATAGAATGGTTAAATAGTTTTCGCTTAGATGAACGTGTTTAGCAATATCTTTAAGCAATATTTTTTCATCGATATGGAGTTCAACATAGTCTTTAATACTCTGAATGACGGGATCATCAACAAGTAAGTTTTGATCGCGCAGAGTTTTTGCTATTTGGATAAAATACAGCATGATAAAAGAGTGTATATCGGTATAGGTCGTTGCCATTGTTATATGCCTATGACATATGGAGGAAACGTCTGTTTCCAATGGGTAATTCTTAATCTTCTTCAGCACGTCCATAAAAATAAAAGAGCACATTCCTTTTATATAATCAGGTGGGGGCATTTCGATATAAAAGAGCTTTTCCAGCAGAGCCTGAGTCTCCTTCTCAATAGCATCGATGTCGATTCGCAAGATAGAGTCGATAAGAGCGTAGGTATCGATAGAGCTTATTTGAGGGACTGAGATGGAGGTCTTATGGGGCATAGGGGTACGGAAAATCTTGGTTTTCGAATCATATAGACTATAGGCAAGGTTATGTTTGGCTGATTGATAAGAAAAATGAATATCAGATAGGCGAGGCGATTGTTCACCAATGCCTATAATTATCTCAAGCTGAAAGTATGAAAGCAATACATCATGAGCCTGCATACATAAGGTATCCATCTCTTCTTGGGAGTAGGCATTATCCGGTAGTAGAAGAATAATTTCACCTTGTCGTTCGAAAGTTAAAGACTCGATTGTTGAGAATATATCCTTTAGGATGTTTCGAATAAGAAAACTGACTAAAGAAGGTGCATAATCTGAAGTATTGGAAATACTAAAAATACAGCAACGCAAATCAGTTGTTGGGAGTAATACATTTAAGGACTCAAAGGTAGTCGAATCCATCGTATCATAACTTTCGGAATGGTCAATAAGCATATTGAAAAATTTATCGATACGCGCGGATTGCCCCAATGTTGCTTGTCGTTGAGTCGCTTGTTGCCTTGAATCGGTATTAATGGAACGGATGATATCATGAAGTTCTTGTTGCAATCGACTTGCTTTTAACGGTTTCAAAAGATAAGATCCTACTTTATACGTAATCGCTTTTTGGGCATAACAAAAATCATCATAACCACTGAGGATGATAAACTTCGTTTTGATATTATATTCAAGCGTTTTTTTTATTAAATCGAGTCCGGATAATTTTGGCATTTGAATATCCGTAATCACGATATGGGGGCGGTATGTATTAATAAGACAGAATGCTTCTTCCCCATCGCTGGCGGTGCCGATAACTTCAATATCCAGTTGCTTCCAGTCGATTAAGTTAACCAAGCCTTGACGTACAGATGGTTCGTCATCAACGATTATTAGTTTATACAATGACATAAAAATCTCCTTAATTAATGAAGCGATAATATACCCCTATATTCTAAATAAAAAAACCTAAGTGTATGTTTATATATACAGGATACGAGGTGTAATGTCAAGTCATAAGACGATGGGGAAACGGAGAAGAGTCAAGAAAATGTTACATTTCTATAGTATTCGGTCATGGTTTCCGAGCGTTATACTTGCTATCATAGGTATATAAAGTGATTAGGGCATCGAAAGGAAGTCTAACTCTATACTTTTGATATGCTAATTATTAAGTGGTTATTAAGTCAAATGGACATAACCATGGAATAAAATTATGGAGGTTTTTTATGAAAAAGGTGGTAACGTTATTACTTATGTTCGTACTGGTTATTGGGATATCTGCATGTGGATCAGATGATGCATCTGCTCCAACGGATAAAACAGACGAGACAGCAGGAAATGAAACAGGAAGTGAAAATGAATCAGAAACAAGCAATGATGGCGAGAAGACGACAATCACAGTGTGGACAGAAGATCGCCATAACCTAGATTATGTTGAAGCTAAAGTTGCTGAATTTAATGAAAACAATACAAGTAATATCTTTATTGACTATGTAGTACAAGCGGATAATTTTGAGAATATGTTGTTAATGTCAGCAGCATCAGAGCAAATGCCGGATATATTCAAACATGTGAAGGATGTTAAATCTTTTGTGGATGCCGGATTGGTTGAGCCTTTGGATTCTTATGTAACAGATGAATTCAAAAAAGTTACCAATTTTGATGATGTAAAGTATGACGGATTAAACGTTATTGACGGTTCTACTTACTATGTACCAACAGGTATGAGAAGTGGTGTTCGTTTGATTTACAATAAAGAAATATTTGAAAAAGACAATGTGGAAATTCCAAAAACACTTGATGAACTTGTTGCAGCAGCTGAACTCATTACAGAAAAGGGAAATGGCGAAGAGTATGGAGTCGTTGTTCCGGGACAGAGTGCACCGGCTGTACGTATGTTCATTCCGATTGCGGAAACAAGTGGTATTCTGCCTTATGATTATACAATAGGACAATACAGATTTGACGGCTATAAGCCATTGATGGAAGCCTTTAAGAAAATGAATGAAGACGGTAGTATGTTCCCTGGTTCTGAATCAATGAAAGTTGATCCTGCAAGGGTACAGTTTTCAGAAGGTAATGTTGGATTCTACGGAAATGCTTCTCAAGAAGCAGGAGTATTAACGGATCAATTTCCGGCTAAAGAAGAGTGGGGTGCTGCTCCAATGCCTTCTTTAGACGGAGAAGTAAAAGGAACATTAACATCATCTCCGAATATGGGTTGGATGATGTCTGCATCATCAAAGAAAAAAGAAGCTGCATGGGAAGTTATTAACTTTTTCTCTAGTGAAGAGTTTATTAAAGGTTATGTAGAAGCTGGATATGGACTTCCGATCGGTACTTATATGCAAGGTAAAGTGGATATCGAAAAAGCTGGACGTTTAGCTGATTTTGCACCGTTAGCTTATGAAGGTGTCTACCCGACTTTCCCTGAAGTAACACCGGAAGGTAAAACTTATAAAGATGCGTTATGGGAAGCTTGTTTAGTAGGCGGACCGGACATTGATGAGACGATAACAGCCCTTAATGTGAGTTACAATAATGCGTTGGATAAAGCAGTATCCATCGGAAAAGTGAAGCGACTTGTTATTAAGGATTTTGATCCAATGCACCCACAAGCAGGAACTAGAGAATACTTAGAGCAATAAAATAGTGAAAAATTGTGAGTGATTTAAATGAGGCCGTCTATACGGCCTCATTTAATAATAAAGCGGATATAAGTGTAACAATAAAGTGTATCTATATGTGGAATAGGAGTAAACGATGTGAATGTACTAGAAAAAATAAAAAAACACTACATAAAAGGAAACATATCGCTTCTGCTAATGATGGCTCCGACGGTCATCTTGTTAGTGGTGGTGTCAATTTATCCTTTTGCATGGTTATTGAAATATATACGATATGATTATAATGGATTTGTAACGTATTTTACCGGATGGGATAATGTGAAACGTCTGTTTAATGATGATATCTATTGGAAAAGTGTTATCAATACATTTAAATATGCTGGTTTGAAACTTATTATTGTTATGCCGATTTCGATTGTATCTGCAGTGCTTCTGAATCAGAAACTGCGAGGAACAAATTTCTTTAGGATTATATTTTTTATTCCGACGGTAATAAGTGGAGCCATCTATAGTCTTATCTTCTATTTTATATATAGTCCGTATAATGGACCTCTTAACGAATTTTTGAATCAAGTTGGAATAACCTCCCAAAAAATTGATTGGTTAGGAAATCCGAAACTTGTCTTGATATCCGTTGTTATTGTTGCAGCATGGGGTGCTTTTGGGAATTATATGATTCTTTTCCTTGCAGGACTGCAGAGCATTTCAACAGAGATATACGAGAGTTCGGACTTAGACGGATGTAACCCTATTCAAACCTTCTTCTATATTACCCTACCGATGATGGGGCCGGTTCTCAAGGTGGTATTAATGTTGGCCATTACCCAAGCTCTTAAGGACTATGAAGGAATTATGGTCTTAACAGGCGGTGGACCACAGGGTAAGACAAACGTTATCTTCTTGTATCTGTATCACTTGATGTTTGGTGATCCGAACAGCGGTATGCAAGTTCAAATTGGATATGGAACAGTAGTAAGTATTATGTCGGCACTGATTATTGGGCTAATAACATTAGCATACTTGAAGATCAGTAAAAGACTCGATGACGTATATTAGATGAAGAGGTGAAAAAATGAGTCAACGAAGGAAGTTAAATCCTGAGAAGATTATGGGAAAAGTGTTACGATATCTATTTCTAGGGATATTGACAGTATTTACATTGTATCCTATTCTGTATATTTGTTTGGGATCGTTTAAATCCAATCATGAATTAGTTGCCGGTGGTGGAAATTTAATACCGGAGGTTTTTGTCGTATCGAACTATGTGGAAGCATGGAAGATTGCAAATTTTGCTCAGTATACGGTGAATAGTATTTTTCTTAGTGTCAGTGTCATGGTCATTACCATTGCTGTGACGAGTATGGCCGGTTATTGTTTTGCACGTCGAAACTTTCCGTTTAAAAATATAATATATGGATTATTGGTGTTATTCATGTTTATTAATGTGGGAAGTGTGTCCCTACGTCCTTTATATGAACTGGCTATTAAGCTCAAGTTACATACATCCCTTTGGGGCGTTATCTTCATAGCTATCGGAACGAATCAAGCGACGAATGTATTTCTTGTCCGTGGTTATATGAATACAGTACCTAAAAGCTTGGATGAAGCTGCAACAATGGATGGCTGTGGGTTTTTTGAAATATACTGGAAAATCATTATGCCTCTCTTAAAACCGGTTATGGCAACCATTGCTCTTCTCTCCTTTAGAAGTGCATGGAACTTATATGTTTTGCCACTTATTTTCACTATGTCACGACCGAATTTAAAACCCCTTACAGTCGGTGTGGTATCACTGCGAAATGTTTCTGATGGAGCGGCAGCGTGGAACCTTATGTTTGCAGGGGCAACCATGTCTATCATACCGATCATTATCATCTATCTGTTTACCAGTCGATTCTTCATGTCAGGGCTAACAGTCGGTGCAGTCAAAGGATAAAGTGTCTCATAATAGTATGTCTCCTATATAGGAGGACACAACGAAAAGTTAGGTGATCAATAATGAATAAAGAACAAAATGATAGAATTTATGAACAGTTACAGCACGTTATAGAAACAGATATCCGCCCTCGAGTGCAAGGTGACGGAGGGGACTTGAAGCTCATGGAGGTTGATGATACAACCATTCATATTGAAGCCTTGAATGAGTGCAGTCGGTGTCCGTTGACGAACCATTGTTACCATGATTGGCTGGAAAGTGAGCTTTTAGGGCGTAGTCAAGAGGCTCAAGGCCGTCAGGTTAAGTTGTATATCCGTAAACCGTATTTTTGGGACAAGTAGAGGTGAAACATGGCACATATTAAAGTAGCACGTCGTTCAATGGATGTTAAAGAATGGATTGCCATTCGTGTAAATTGGCTCAATGAGCAACGTATGATAGCTCACTATCCGCTGAAAGGCTGGGAAGTGCAAGAAGCTCGACAAACACATGAAAATGACTATGAATTAATTGGTGATCGTCACCCTATAGAAGATGGGGACTGGTTTTTTACCCCTGATGGGACGGCATTTTTATATAATACGATCGAACTACCTGAAGCATTAAAGGACCGAGAGGTATGGTTCCAATTCAAGACAGCATCGGAGATGATGATTCAGATAAATGGTGAATGGGTCGGTGGTGTAGACCCGAATAGAGACCGAATTCGTATAAAAAAGGCTGAAGACACATTGGAAACAGTTCAGCTTTATATGGAAGGGTATAATCGAAGTAAGCCTGATGATGAACGGAATGCGGAGACCTCCCATCTACGTGGTTGCCGTCAACAATTTAACTCGGGAGCCTTCATTGAGATTGATGCCCTTGTTGAATCCGCCTATTATGATGCTAAACTTCTGATGGAAACCATACAGTGCGATTATATTGAAGAAAGCTTATCTCAAAAGATTGAAGAATCCTTGCATAAGGCTTTACTTGCCATACCTTTTGAGAAGGTTGTCGGTGAAACGACCCCATCACAGTTACATGAAGGCATACAGACGTTTAAGAAAATACTTCAAGAGACGGTTTATGATGAAGAGACGGCTTATCATATTGGTAAAGTAGCCCTTGTAGCCCATTCTCACTTGGATATTGCTTATTATTGGCGTCGTATTCATACCATCCAAAAAAATGCTAGGACCTGCCTGATTCAACTCAATCTAATGGATGAGTATCCGGAATTTACCTATGCCCATACCCAAGCCTATATATACGAGACATTAGAGCGTAACTATCCGGAAATTTTTGAACGGGTTAAAGAAAAAGTTCAATCAGGTCAGTTTGAGGTTGCAGGTGGGATGTATGTGGAACCCGACTGTAATCTGCCTTCCGTAGAATCCCTCGTTCGTCAATGTTTTTACGGGCAGCGTTATTTTAAAGAGACCTTTGATATAACTATCAACAACTGTTGGTTACCGGATGTGTTTGGTAATTCATGGACCTTGCCGCAAATTTTGCGAAAAAGTGGTATGGATTATTTTGTATCCAATAAAATGTCCACATGGAATGATACCAATCGCTTCCCGTATAACAATTTTATATGGAAAGGTATTGACGGAACACGCATTAACGCTTGTGTGCCGCCGACACATTTTATTAGCTGGAATACCCCGGAACAATTAATTGAAAACTGGGAGACCTTTCAAGAGAAAACCAAAGTGCCTGAAACGTTGAATATGTTTGGTTATGGGGATGGCGGAAGTGGTGTTACCCTTGAAATGTTAGAATATATGGAACGTCTGAATAAAATACCGTCTATTCCTAAATCACGTCATATACGAGGGGATCAGTATCTCAAGGAAGCCTTTGAAAAGACGGAACAATTAGATACGTGGGATGGCGAATTATACCTTGAAATGCACCGAGGAACCTTTACAACAAAGGGATATATCAAGAAAATGAACCGATTGTTTGAAACACGTTTGATGGTTCTTGAACAATTACATACGGCAGCCTATTTGAAGACAGGAGATTATCCTGAAGAAGAAATTGATGCTTGCTGGAAGCTTCTGTTGATTAACCAGTTCCATGATATTCTTCCGGGGACTCACATTCATCCGGTTGAAAAGGATGTACGTGCGGATTATGAAGCGATGGAAGAAAAACTGCATGCTCTTGAAGAGCTGGCCTTGGAAAAATTAAAAGGGACAGATGGGTTCTTATACAATGGTTTGGGATTTGAACGACAAGGACCGGAATTTATTGAGAGTGAGGTCCCGTTAGACCTTCCTAAAGGTCACGTCCAAAAAGGTACCTTTGAAGACAAAGACGGCTATTGGCTACAGCCGGAGATAGCTATTCCTGCTTTGTCTGCGGTGTCATTCGATACGTCGGATGACGAAGAAGAAAGTCGTTGCGTTGAGACAAGTACGACATGGTTTGAATGGGATGGTAAAACCCTTGATACGCCGATGTATAAAGTTCAATTGAGTGCATCTGCCGTTATGACAAGTCTTATTAAGAAGGAAGATGGAAGAGAACTCGTATCTCCCCATCAAGGGTTGAATGAATTGCATCTTTTCCATGATTATCCGGGCGTCTATGATGCTTGGGATATTATTGCAAACTATGATGAGAAAGAAGATACATTTGATATCGTAGAGGAATTACACCTAGTGAATCAAGGTGCTGTATATGTGGAATTTGAAGTGGTATTAAAGAGTTCTGCTTCTCAGTGGCGGCAACGTATTCGATTCTTTAGAGAGTCTAATGCTATTGATTTGGACTACCATGTCGATTGGCATGAAAAACATCGGTTGGCAAAAGTGATGTTTAACTTTGACATTCTTGCCAGACAAGCCGGTTACGATACAAGTGGCGGAACAATTTATCGTGATACACATAAAAACACCACATGGCAAAAAGCACGATTTGAAGTTTGTATGCACAAATATGCTGACCTATATGAACCGGGTAATGGTGTAGCGATTTTGAACAACTGTAAATATGGAATTTCGTGTGATGAAAGTCGTATGGGCGTATCCCTTCTTCGCGGAACTGTAAGACCGGATAATGAATCCGATATGGGTGAGCATCGTTTTACATTACGTATGGTTCCTCACAATAGACCGTTGGAGGAAGCCGGTATTATTGAGAAAGCGTGGGCGATGAATACACCATTATATTCGATGCAACGTATAGACAAAGAGGCATTCATACCTTATACAGGCAACGGAGAGATGCACATCCAATCGATTAAGAAAAAACATGGTCTTAATGACGGTAAGACCGTTATTGTTCGTATGACGGAATTACACGGTAAACGTGGACATATGGAGATTCAGTCTTTAGGTAATATAAAGCAAGTGTGGGAAACAGATTTGTTGGAGAATGCTGTGACAACGGAACGAAATATGACGTTTTCAAAAGACAGTGTTCGATTTGACTATAAACCCTTTGAGATAGTAACACTTGCTGTTGAGACGGAGTAAAAAGATGACGATAGGATAGTATCTGATTAAGGGAAGATTATCGTGACCTTTAGTTGAAATAATGAAGAAGGAGGAATAGGAGTGGACAATCTAGCACAATGGGATATACCGACGTATCCGACCTTTGGGAATATATATAAAGGGGATTATTATGAGGATATTCCTTATGATCTGTATGTCAAACAGGTTCCGATTGAAATGTTTGAGGGCAAAATCTATGATGTGAGAGATTATGGAGCAGTCCCGGAAAATGAGTATGTAGAAAAAGCGGGTGAGGAGACAGAAATCACCCCGAGATTATATACCAAAGAAATCCAAAGTGCTTTGGATCATTGCAGCCAAGCAGGAGGCGGTATTGTCTATGTAAATGGCGGAACATATAGAGCAGGTACATTATATATAGGTAGTAATACAACTCTCTTTATTAATGTGGATTCTGTATTAATGGCATCAAGGAATGTGAAGAATCATCAAGGTGCTTTTATTATAGTTAGAGATGCAAGCCATGTAAGGATTACCGGTGGCGGTGCCATCCACGGACAAGGCGAATGGTTTGTATACGAACCCCGCAGGAAACCATTATTGGAGCCTTTAGATACAAGTATAATGCCGAGACGGGATGCGCCGGATATCAATGGTGTTGAAGGAACGATGCGCTATCACTATAGACAACGCATCCGTTATGCGGATGACAAATATGGTGAAGGACTTCCGGATATACAGAGACCGGATTATATGGTATGGTGTCATCGTAGTAGCCACATTGTTATTGATAATATTATATTAAGAGATGCTATGGCATGGACCTTAAATCTGGATACATGTGATGATGTACAAGTGGAGCAGATGGTCATTGACAATAATCGTCATGTGGCCAATACAGATGGTATCGATGTGACAGGAAGTCGCCATGTTGTGATTAAACACTGTTTTATTGCAACGGCAGATGATGGTATCGTGTTGAAGAATCCTATGACGACAGGGCGCTCTATGTATGATATTCGTATTACAGACTGTCGTATTCAAAGTGTCATGAATGCCTTTAAAATTGGGACAGAAACCAAGTTTGATATTGAGGATGTTGAGGTGTCGAATTGTCAGTTTGAATTACCGGATATATATCCCGGAATGGTGTCAGGGATTAGTATCGAATCAGCGGATGGTGCCGTCGTTAAAAATATTCATGTACATAGTATCAAAATGAAGCAGGTAGTTTGCCCTGTTTTTATAGCATTGAATATGAGAAATCGCTATGGTTACCAATATGAGGGACAACCGGATAGACCTTATGGAGGTGACATATCCGGAATTACCATCCGGAAAATTATAGCAACGGATATGGAAGCGCCTTGTATTATAACAGGTTTTGTTAAAGACGGCGAAAGAAGGGCCTTGAAATCCATAACAATATCAGATGTGTATTTCCTATATAAAGAAAATAAGGAAATCATCGATGTTCCGGAGACTATTGAAGAATATCTATATGAGTATCCTGAAAATAATAATTTTGGAGATGTGGATGCTTATGGTATATGGGCAAGACATGTAGACAATCTGACATTTACCGATATACAAATCAAACCGCGTTCGTCCAATACAAGAGCCTGTATTGTGCTGTATGATACGAATGAAATAAATAAAAAATAAAGATATATTATTGGACTAAAAAGGTATATAATAGGCAGATAAAGATGCCGGTTATATACCTTTTCCTCTATTTATAGAGAGGATATGATGGGATAAAGGCTTTTATTACATGATAAGAAAGGTTGTAGGCTTCCCTCGATGAGAAGCCGGAATGCATGCGTGAAAGAAAAGATTTTGTGTGAAATCTATGAATATAATAAAGAGTCCAAAACATACATTGCCCGTATTGACTTGGATTCTTATCGGGATGTCTATTCTGAATGGGATTATAGCCCCCTTATCAATCGAGATTTGGATGATGATCTTCTGGAATACTTAGTCGAGTGTTCTTTTGAAATCGGAATAAAACGCAAGATGGCCATTACATTCTTTATCCCTGCAGGTATTTACAATGAAGTGAGTGAACGTCGGAGTATTGAAGGGTTTCGCCATTATTTTGCCTACCAAATTCGTAAAATCAAGAATGAACGCATGCGACAATGGAAGACGATTTTTGTGTTTACCGGTATTGGTTTGTTGATGATGTTGGCATCGGTTTTCCTAGAACCCCATTTAACCAATGTGATTGCTTATCGAACGGTAGTAGAAGGATTGAACATTGGCGCGTGGGTTGCTTTATGGGAAATTTTTACCATTCTTTTCTTTGATATAAATAAATTAAACCTTAAGATCAAGCACTATAAGCGATTGCAAGAGGTGTCCATTCGCTATACGATGCGATAACCTATTCGTGTTCGCCGGATAGGTGTAAAATTTCAAAAAGTTTATCCCCTGTAGAATACGTCGGAGCTGTTTCGTAGAAATAGAGTTCGGCGTATTGCCATTTATCCGGGTTATAGACGAGAATTTTGCCTAATGGTAAGGCGTCTGATGCAAGGTGAGTTTTCGTGAGGGTATAGGAAGGGCTTGACATGGAGTCGGAGGGGGTTATTGCATGTTCTAAAATGAGGACATAGCGACTCTTATGAATGGATTCCTTATCTATAGTAATATCATAGGGAATGCCGATGGCAATATGTTGCCAACCGAAAGAGCGAAGAATATTGTCATAGAAACCGTCAAAAATAAATTGATTCATACCCTCTTGTTTTTCCCAGAGATAAAAGGGAGCATAACGATTTTTGGCACCCGTTTCTTCATTGTTTTCTTGAATAAGATAGGCTTTCATGAGTAAATCGGGGAACCCGTCCGTTTTATGTCCATTATGATGAACCCGTTGGCGAATGGTCGTCATATCGAAATCGTCAGGAAGTTGAATGGTATATTGCATAGCAATCATGGTAAAACCTTCTTTCTGTGATGGGGGAGTTGTTGTGTTATCTTTATTATACAAGAGGTAATTCATTGTGTATAATAGTCAGTAATGATGCTTGATATCAGTTTAAATGATACATGTCAAGGAGGTGCAGGAATGGAAAGTCAAGAGTTGAGAGTTTTCTTGGAAGTGGCGAAATATCAATCCATGTCTAAAGCGGCGGAGATTTTAGGCTATGTGCAACCGAATGTAACGGGTCGGATTAAAAAGCTAGAAGAAGAGCTTGGTTGCCTTTTATTCGAACGACACAGTCGAGGGGTAACCTTAACAAGGGACGGGGAGCGTCTACGAAAAGAGAGTGAGAGGATAATAAAGGAATTAGATGGATTAGTAAAGAAGTTTGTCATAGACGATGGTATAAAGAAACCATTTGTTATAGGAACGACACAAAGCATTGCGGGGTATCTATTGCCTCAAGTGGTTATAGACTTAAGGCGTAAGTCTATGTCTAGGGAGATACGAATTATAACGGATCATCAAGAATTCATGCAAGAACGATTAGATACGAAAGCCATCGATCTGTTAATTACGAATCGACGGAATTTCTTTGAACGTGCGCGCTGTATAGGCAACTATCGTGAAGAATTGGTTCTCATCGGACCTTCCCAATGTAAAGGTATAGACGATATGAAGGCGATTCCGATTATTGTGAATAGTTTGAAAAGTTGTCCTTATCGCCAGACATTAATGGAGTGGATGGTGGAAGAGGGGGAAGGGGATAGGATTGATAGTAAAGTTGAAGTCGATACCCTAGAATCGATGATTCAAACGGTTGCATTAGGTGGTGGGATTGCCTTGTTACCTAAAGGTGCTGTTGCCAATCGAAAGGATATAACGACGGTTTATGTTCGGGGGTTACAACGAACGACTCTTTCTATATGGACGCAAGAGGGAGAGGGGAGTTCTGTAGAAAGACAGAAGATTATAGAGGAATGTTTGGAAAAAATAGCGCAGATTTTGGGAGAGTAGACCGTGTGGAATCAATATTGGATTTGACAAATGATAACTTACGATGTAAATTATATATATCAAATAAAGAATATGTAAAATTAGATATATAAAGTGACATATCAAATAATGTAGAATTGAGGTCATGATGTGAAGAGTAAGTTGCTGTATGAACAAATTGCAGATGCATTGAAAGAGAAAATATGTAATGGGGAGTATGTGAAAGATGAGCGGTTGCCGACAGAAAGTGACTTGGCAGATCAATTTAATGTAAGTCGAATTACATCTAAACGCGCGTTAGAAGAATTAAAAAAAGAAGGTCTTATCTACCGAGTTCGAGGTAGTGGGAGTTTTGTCAGTGAAATAGCAGATTATAAGAAGCGTAATAAGGAGGCTATTGTTAATAACGGAGCTAAGGCAACGGCTATTATTATGCCCCATCATGTAACTGAAAGTAGTTTTGCTAAATCCATAACAGGGGCTGTAAGAGCCTTTGAAAAAGCAGGCTTTTATAGTGTGGTACATAGTGGTGTAAAGAGTTCAGAGGATGAACGACGTATTATATCGAAGATGTATGACGATGGTATAAAGGGCATTATTTACTACCCTGTGTCAGATAGAGAAAATTATAGTCTGCTGAATAGTCTGTATCTAGAAAACTATCCGATTGTAACCATTGATAAGTACTTTGAAAGTCTGCCGATTAGTAATGTGGTGGCGGACAATTATAACGGCGGCTATATTGCGGCCAAATATTTGAGTAAGTTAGGGCACAGTCGTATTGGGTTTGTATCGGATCTCTCGATTGAGAGTACAACATCCATTCGAAACCGCTACTTTGGCTATGCAAAAGCCCTGCGGGATGAAGGACTTATGGAAGAAGAAGAATTTCTCACCATGGGTTTTACCGATGAATATCATCGGAAATATAATGATAAAGTATATAAAGATATTGCCCATAAGATGGTTCGTGCTAAAATTACAGGCGTTGTTGCTGTGAATGATTTAGTGGGCGCTTATCTTCTCAAAGCTGCTATAGATTGTGGAATATCTGTACCGGATGAATTATCTATTATTGGATTTGATGATTTGGAGATGTCCAAACATTTGCAAGTTCCGTTGACGACCATCAAGCAAGATTTTTCTGAGATTGGCCGAAAAGCAGCGGAACTTGTTATCAAAAAAATGGGGGCCTCAGAATATGACTATGAACAAATAAAGTTACCGGTTACAATCATTGAGAGAGACTCTTGTGCAAAACGATAGAAAGTATTCTTCGTGAATATGTAAGAAGATCAAGATATTGATCTTCTTTTTTTGTGCTTTTTTCAAAATTAAGTATAGATAATATATGTAATTTGTTGACAACGTGTATAAAAAGATATATAATATGACATGTAAATTGGATGAAATCACATATATAAGCATAATTAAATATGTTTAATTTATATGTGGAATAAAAAACTAGGAGGAAAAACAATGAAAAAAGTAGTGGGATTAGTTTTACTTATGGCAATTGTCATTTCTGGTTGTGGAGCAGGTAATGGAGGAGGTACCGGTGATACGTCGAGTGAGAAGACGGAAAGCGGGAGTAATACCGTAGACAGCAAGGATAACGTCGTCGTCAATGTAACTTATAAAGAAGTGGATGGCTATGACGCGTGGCTAGAGGCAGCTAAAGCAGAATATGAAAAGACATATCCGGGTAGAACCGTTGAATTATCCAGAATGTCGAGCAACGAAGGGGACTATAATACGAAGACATCCCTTATGCTTCAATCGGATGATAGTATTGACGTAATGATTGTAGATAGTTTCTTGGCACCATCCTTGGTAGCATCAGAAGGTTTGGCAGAACTTCCTGTGGATAGTTGGTCCGATTGGGCTGAGCAGTATCCGGATAATGTTAAAGACGGCATGACGTTTGATGGAAAAGTATATGCGATTCCTTATACAACAGATACACGTGGCTTGTATTACAATAAAAAAATATTCGAAGAAGTCGGCATTGATATGCCATGGGAACCTAAGAGTTGGCAAGAGGTTTTAGACACGGTAGAAGTCTTGCATGAAGCAGGGATTGAGTATCCGATTTGGATGAACGGTTCGAAAGCTCAAGGTGAAGGAACAACGATGCAGACCTTTGAAATGCTTCTAGCAGGAACGGATGATTGGTTGTATGAAGATGGGAAATGGGTTGTTACATCAGATGGATTAAAAGATTCCTTAGGATTCCTGGAATCCATTCAAACGATGGGGATATATGACAATACGGAATTGGCAACGATGTTAGATGCCAACAGCTGGCAAGTATTGAATCAAAAATTTCCGGAAAGTAAAGAAGTAGCGATCTGTTTGGATGGGAACTGGAAAAGTGGTGACTGGATGAAGGCACTTCCGGACGCTTATGAAGAAACGATTGCAATAACACCTATGCCAAATCGTGATGGTGATGGTTATGCATCTATGAGTGGTGGATGGACTATGGCAATTAGCGATATGTCCGATGTCAAAGAAGAAGGTTTTGACTTTATCAAAATAGCATTGAATAAAAAGAACATATTGGAATTTACGTTAGCCGGTGGTGATATGGCAGTACGTAAAGACGTTGCTCAAGATCAGGCATATATTGATCAGAATATCTATCGAGCAGCGATGACAAGCTATACAGAATTTACTAAGTTCAGACCGGGAGTTGAAGCTTATCCGGCAGTGTCAATTGAAATTCAATCAGCAGTAGAATCGGTTATAACCGGTCAGGCAACAGCAGAAGAGGCGATGGAAACCTATGCTAAAAATGTCGAGTCTATTGTTGGTGACGGGGAATATGTCCAAAAGTAAGTAGATAACATGGGGAGCTTTTGCTCCCTATGTTTTATGGAGGTTATCATGGCAAAAAAAACAAAAATGAAAACAACGTTACTCTTTCTCTTGCCGTCCTTTCTCCTTATTTTCGTGTTTTTTGCACTCCCTGTGTTTGTAACGATTTTTTATTCGTTTACCAATAAAACATTAGTAGGTGCCAAGGCCGTCCATTGGGATTTCGTCGGTTTAGAGAATTATACATTTATGTTCTCGGACGAACGGTTTTTTTACATCCATGCTCAATACCATTGTGTTTCTTTTTTTCTCTGCGCTTGTAGGGCAGCAAGTATTGGGTTTTGCTTTAGCGTATATGATGGAAAAGAAAAATGCCTTTATTCGACGATTTGTCGGAACGGCAGTTCTTCTTGGATGGGTGACACCGGAAGTCGTTGTATCCTTTATATTCTTTGCCTTTTTGAATACAGAAGGATCATTGAATAGTTTTTTGGGAGTGTTTGGTGTAGGGCCTGTTGCTTGGTTGTATGATCACGCTATGGTAGCTATTATATTTGCAAATATCTGGCGAGGAACAGCATTTTCTATGTTGATTTTTCAATCGGCTTTAGGAAATGTTAGTGATAGTATTAAGGAAGCGGCACGTATTGACGGTGCCAATATATTCCAAATACTTTTCCGTATTATTATTCCGTTGATTTCAGGGTCGATCGTTACGAATACCATACTCATCACCCTCCAAACCATTGGATTGTTTGGTTTGATCTATGCATTGACCGGTGGAGGACCTGGATTTGATACAACAACGGTGCCGATTTATATGTATAATAAAGCCTTTTCGGCCTATCAACTAGGTTATGGAACAGCAATGGCCATTGTGCTCGTTATATTCGGTATGATTATGAGTCTTTTCTATATGAAGAGTTTCAAACGAAGTCAGTAAGTGTGATGACGTGAGAGGGAATACAAGAAGATGAGTCCCTTGGATAAATGAAAGGATGCGTACAACGTGAATATGAATCAATTGAAAAAGAAAATATCTAAATACAGTCAGTATGTAGTTTTGATTGTGATTGCATTAATTTTTATATGGCCGATGCTATGGTTGCTCTTTGCTTCGCTGGATAAAACGGGACCGTTAACGATCAAGATTCCGGATCAAGTTACGTTGGATAATTACCGAGAAGTATTGTCCAATCCTATGAATTTCAGAGCTTTCTTAAATAGCTTTATTATCTCGTTTAGTCAAGCGACAATGGTTGTCATATTAGCCATTCTTGCCTCCTATCCGTTATCGCGTTTTGAAATACGCGGGAAATCTAAAATTATGTATTCCATTTTATTTTTGAATGGTCTACCGATTACGGCAATTATGGTACCCGTATATATGGTTTTCTTTCGTTTGCATATTACCAACTCGTTGATTTCGACGACGCTCTTTTTGGTGGCGACAGCACTTCCCTATAGTATATGGATGATGAAGAATTTTATGGATGACGTTCCTAAAACGTTAGAGGAAGCGGCGTGGATTGACGGGGCCGGTGTTTTTCAAACGATCTTGCATGTTATATTTCCGGTTATACTTCCGGGAGTCTTTGTCGTCTTCATCTTTACATTTTCAGGAAGTTGGGGGAATTTCTTCGTTCCTTTTATCCTGTTAAGTTCAGTTGAGAAAATTCCTGCTGCCGTATCTATTTATCAGTTTTTTGGAGCCCATGGTTCGGTTGTGTATGGACAGTTGGCAGCATTTTCCCTACTCTATACATTACCTATAGCGGCATTGTACTATATTTCACAACGTTTTATGTCACAAGGCTTTGCCTTAGGTGGCGCAATCAAATAGGAGGACTTGTATGGATGCAACATTTTTTTATCTAGACCAAATGCATAAACGATTGACGGCTCTTAGGGAGCTTCGATATCGAAATAAACGCTTCATTCATCAATTTGCACAAGAGGTGGGTGAGAATAAGTGTGTGAACCCTCAACCACCAACGTATGCCGGAAACAATACCATTGACTTAGGGGACTTTTGGTCCGGTCGGGATGCCTATTTGTGGCTACATCATGAGATGGAAATACCTCAAGCTTGGAAGGATGAAACCGTTGTCGGTGTGTTTGATTTTGGTATAACAGGTATTGGGAATAATTCCTCTTTTGAGTCCATGTTATATCTTGATGGGAAAGAATTTCAAGGTGTGGATACAAATCATCAAGAGGTGTTTTTCCCTTTAGAATTAGCGGGCAGCAAAGCAATGTTGGATTTTCGCCTATGGAGCGGATTAGAAGGTGGCGGCAAACCACAGACCCAGTATCACCAATTAAAAACTGCATTTATAGCCTGCCTAGATGAGGCAACAGACGATTTATACTATTTTGGTATGAATCTATTGGAGTCCATTCAGGTGATGGATGAACAAGATCCGATGCGCTACCAACTTCAAAACATCCTCGTCGAGACGATGAAATATGTTGATTACACCAATCCGGAATCTGAGTCCTTTTATGAGTCGATTCGTCGGGCTGATGATTATCTGAATCAACAGCTAAGTCAATGGGAAGGGAAACAAGATATTGATATTACCTGTGTAGGACATACCCATATAGATGTGGCTTGGTTATGGCGTCTTAAGCATACACGGGAGAAAGCCTCTCGATCGTTTTCAACCGTATTGCGATTAATGGAGCGTTTTGATGAGTACTATTTTCTTCAAACGCAAGCACAACTGTATGATTATATCAAAGAGGACTTCCCGGAAATATACGAGGCAATTAAGCGTCGCGTAGCGGAAGGAAAATGGGAACCCTCCGGTTCTATGTGGGTAGAAGCAGACTGTAATTTGACGAGTGGTGAATCTATTGTGCGTCAAATTCTCTATGGAAAGAAGTTTTTTAAAAAGGAATTCAATTATGAGAATACGTTTCTATGGCTACCGGATGTTTTTGGATATAGTTGGGCATTACCACAGATTTTGAAGAAGTCCGGCATTGATACCTTTATCACGACGAAGATTTCTTGGAATGAAGTGAATCGTATGCCAAACGATACCTTCACATGGCGTGGGATTGATGGGTCAGAAGTTTTGACGCATTTTGTAACGACGCCGGATGTAGATTCGACAACTAAATTTTATACCTATAACGGAAACATAAAGCCTCAGATTGTTAAAGGGATATGGAACAATTATCGGAATAAGGATGTGAATCAATCCCTTCTCCTATCCTACGGATACGGTGATGGTGGGGGTGGTGTGAACCGAGATATGTTGGAAAATCGCCGCCGTATTGATAAGATTCCGAGTATGCCCCGTACAACAACAGGCAAAGTAACGGACTATCTAAAAACGCTTCATTCAACCCTTAATGATACGAAAAATCTGGGGTATCTACCGGTGTGGGACAGTGAATTATATCTGGAGTTCCACCGTGGAACCTATACATCTCAAGCCTATAACAAGTATATGAACCGGAAGATGGAATTGGCTTATCGAGACGCAGAGATACTATCGGTTATGGAATGGGTAGAAAAAGAGACCAGTAGTGTCTATCCGACAACGACGTTGGAGGAAGGGTGGAAGATTATTCTTCGCAACCAGTTCCATGATATTATACCGGGTTCGAGTATTCATGAAGTGTATGAAGATTCAAGAGAAGAATATACTAAGGCAGCATCTTTAGTAGAGGGGATCCTTCGTGAAAAAGAAGGGAACAATCAAGAAGGTGTTGTGATGAATTCGGCATCATGGAAACGTTCAGAAGTGATTCGGTGCAATGGGAAAGAAGGCTACGCGTTAATTGATAGTAAGACACATGAAACCTTCCCGATGCAAGACATTGAAGGGGATGCCTACTATTATGTAGAAGATATGGAGCCGGTAGAACTTCGTAAAGTCTCCTTTGTAAAAGAAGAGAACACGGAGTTAGCAGGACAAGTCCAAAGCGGGTATAAGATAGACGATGTTCCTTTTACAGTAGGGGAGCGCTGTTTGGAGACACCCTATAGCAAGATTGAGTGGAATGAACAAGGACAGTTGATAAAAGTATATGATAAGACCATTGGGGCCAACATCTTGTCGGGTGCCGGAAATGAATGGCAGATTTTTGAAGATAAGCCTCGAGAATATGATGCGTGGGAATTAGAAGCAACGATTGATGATAAGAAGGAAATTATCGATGATTTTGTAGGAAGTGAAGTGATTGCTTGCGGACCGCTCTTAGTGAAGATTCGATTCCGTTGGCTTTATAACAAGACAACAATCACGCAAGACCTTATTGCCTACCATCATACAGAACGTATTGACTTTGAGACCTCCGTTGACTGGCAGGAACGAGATAAGGTGATAAAGGTTGCCTTCCCTGTAGATGTACGTGGGGTGAATGCGCGATACGACATTCAATATGGTTCTGTGGAACGTCCGACCCATCGAAGCACCTCTTGGGATGCGGCAAAATTTGAAGTTGTCGGGCACCAATGGGCGAACCTGGAGGAAAAAGGCTTAGGTGTTGCTTTGATGAATAACTGCAAGTATGGCTATGATATCAAAGACAACGTCATGCGACTAACGGTATTAAAATCAGCGACATTCCCGGATCCAACGGCTGATCAAGGTATGCAATCCTTTACCTATAGTTTGTATGCGCATAAGGAGGCATGGAATGAATCAAGATTGGTAGAAGAGGCATGGTCTCTAAATGCTCCCCTAAGAGTGGTGGCTGATCGTGGCTTTGATCATCAGGAAAAGCCGTTCTTTGATATAGACGTTGATGGTGTTATGTTGGATGCAATGAAGAAAACGGAAGATGGGGATAAAATCGTACTCCGATTCCATGAATATCATGGGGGTAAGACGAAGATGCACCTTCGCTTCAATCGTCCGATTAAAGGCTGGTACCCATGTAATTTGATGGAAGAGGGAGAAGGTGACTTAAGAGAAGTCCCTGTAATTGAAGTGACATTTAGACCCTTTGAGATAAAAACATTTATTGTTGAACTATAGAGTTATGATTTTGTTCTTCCCAGGAGATGATTGTTTTTTGAGACAGATTCATCGGTGCTATATTGTGCCGATGAATCTGTAATAGATTCTTAGATACCTATCGTTGATGAAGCAATAAAAGTAATCATTATAATAATGAATATTGCAGCTCTTTTCGACACAAGGCGAATATGTTTCTGGAGCTTTCTCTTGCGTTCTTTCTTGATTTGCTCTTTATTATATCCATCAAACCACATATCAAGAGTGTCTGGAATTTCCAAATCCTTGTATTTTTCATGTAATGCATCTGTGTTTTCACAGATTTTATCAGTATATTTTTGGGAATGCTTATAAAAAACACTTTGTTTACGATTAAGATCTTTCTTTTTTTGTGATAATTCGGTCATTGTTTTCATTCCCTTCGAAATATAGCTTTCTTATAGCCTTAATACCTCTATTTATCCTTACACTAACATTATTTTCTGTAGTTCCCAACATTTCGGCTATATCTTTAATACACAGTTCTTCATAATACCGCATCCGAATCACTTCAGAGTATGAAGGATGTATTTGATCCATAAGCCCATATATTTCCATCATCAGTTCTTTTTTTAAAAAACCTTCTTCTACTAAATGTTTAGTGTCCTTTAAGGTTCTCATATCATCTATTGGGATGCTATGTAACATAGGAATTCCCTTTACTTTATCTTTTTTGAAGTAATCTCTACACAGATTCATTACTATACTGACTAAATATGACCGTGTATTCTTACTTTTCACATCAGATAATTTTTCTAAATGTTTACTTGCCTTAATTATTGCAGTATGAACGATATCTTCTGCAACCTCCGGTTTTTTAACCATATTATACGCTGTAAGATATAAATCTTTTTTGTAAGTAGTGTAAATCTCTTCTAAGAAAGATCTTTTATCAAGATCTTCAATCATCATTAAAAAAAACATTTTCCCCACCTCATTTTTATAATGCATATATGACAAATCTTTATCACTATATAATATCATAAAAATATAAAGGGAAAAATATAATTTAATAGTCAATCCTTTTCCATATGCTCAGAAATTTAGATAAACAAAAAAAGGGGCTGTTGCACTAAATAATACAACAGACCCTTAACATTAACCCCATTCGCAGAAATAGTACATTTGGTAGGTGAATAAAACCTCGTAATTTCTTGTAAATTTAATATTACCACTATGTAATAAATTAGTAGAGAATGACAGTAATTATTACTAGAAGAAATACTCAAGAACGTCCTTTAGGCGTCTTGAGTGAGGTCTTTTTATAATTTATTCATCTTCATGCGATTAATTTCCAAACAAGTAAGTGAAGCAAAACCATAAATAATAAAAGCTTTACCAATAAAGATTAATACATCATAGTTTTCGTAAAGATACAACTGTCTTTCATCATCTGAATAAGAACCTCCATGCGAATTAATTAGTCTATCAAATAACATAAAGGAAAAATCAGGAGCAATGAAAAGAATTGCAATACCAACTGTAATTAGTCCTATATATATAGCTACTTTGACTTTAGTTGAAATTGACTTCATTATATTGCCCAAGGCCAATCAATTGGTGATTCTTCATGATTTGAAGTAGACTCATGAGTTTTGTTATAATCGGCAAATCTTTTTGTCCCTTGATCTCTAACCCATGAGTTTGTAGCATATTCCCACGTGTCCTCAGTATAGCTACGAGTAACTTTCGACCTAACCTCATTTGCTATACTTGAATTAAGGTTATCCATACTTAACCAAGAAGTGCTGTAAGTGACATATTGTACTTCATTCTTATATCTCATTTTTTCATTTCCTTCCCAAGTTTCACAATTATCTTTATGTTGTAATTCGAGTTATGCCTAAGTCTATCAAACTCTACATAGTACTAACTGAAAAAAAGGATATTTCTTACACTTGAATCCGAAATTTTTTCGGCGAAGCCAGTTGCTTGAAATTATTTTCTCATCGACTGGAGGGGGGGATATTACGTTCCTAAAGGAATATGAAGTCTTTTTCTTTTTTGATTAAACAGGTATAATAGAAGGAACAAGATGGACCACCATAGGGCTGAATACGAAGGAGACGTTATGGATCAACGGTTATTAGAAGAGTTGGCGGTTTTGTCAAAGGAAGAGCAAGAGGCGTTGCGGGGTAAGCGTGAGATAAGTAGTGAACTGTATATGAGTCGGCCGGATACCGGTGTCATTAATAGTAAGATGCTATTAGAAAAGGGAAAACTCATTACGGTACGTACACATACTCGTTTTGTTCATTTTCCCAAGCATAGCCATAATTATGTGGAAGTGGTTTATATGTGTCAAGGGAGTACGACACACCGGATCAATGGCGAAGAGGTGGTATTATCAAAAGGAGAGCTCCTATTTTTGAATCAAAATGCCATGCAAGAAATTATGCCTGCGGGGGAAAAGGATATTGCTGTAAATCTTATCATTCTCCCGGAGTTTTTTGATCAGGCGTTACGGATGTTAGGCGATGAGAAGAACTTGGTTCGCGATTTTATTATCGGTTGCTTGAATCGTAGCGATAGCGATGTAAGCTTTCTACACTTTCATGTAACCGATGTATTGCCTATTCAGAATCTTGTGGAGAATCTCATATGGACCTTGCATAACAAACAACAAAATGATCGTCAATTGAATCAGACAACCATGGGATTATTGTTTATGCAATTGATTAACCATGTTGACAAATTAAAGACAGGGGCCAATGCACTGGACCATGAAATTCTAGCCAAAGTCTATCAATTTGTTGAAGAACACTATCAAGACGGTGAATTATCTGAACTAGCCAATACACTAGGCTATGATTTATATTGGTTATCCAGGCGAATAAAAAAACTGACGGGCCAGACGTATACAGAGTTGGTTCAACAGAAGCGGTTACAACAAGCGGGATTTTTGTTGGAAAAAACTACGATGTCTGTGGCAGATATCGGATATTTGGTAGGCTATAGTAACACCAGTTATTTTTACAGACTGTTCAAAGGGGTTTATGGGAAAACACCGCGAGAATATCGGAAAAAGCACTAATCTGAATGATATATGCGAGAGGAACGTTTTGACAAGTAAACTTGGCAAGAGTATAATAACTTATGACAAGTAAACTTGGCAAAAAGGAGAATGTCTATGAATAATGATGAGATTATTGAACGTTATAAAAATGAAGGCGTCGATGAGGGAAGAGATAATATTAACCAATATGGTGATACCAATGGATTTTATGCTCTGTGCGGTTTGGCATTAGTATTAACGTTGTATAAAGTATGGATGGAACAGCCTTTTGGCGATGTGTTTTCTCTTTTGTTTGTTTTTTTATCCGTGGGATCATTTTTCCGATATAAAAAGAAAAAGAGTAAGGGGCACTTATGGGCGTTCGTAGTTTATGGACTAGTCTGTTTAGCTTCATTAGTTTGGTATGTGTTCGTTACGGCGGGAATAGTATGAATGATGAATTAATTTTGTACAACAACTTGAGAGAAGCTAGAAGAGAAGCGAACTTATCTCAAGCACAATTGGCTAAGAGGATCGGTGTTTCCAGGAATACCATCAGCTCTATTGAAACCTTGCAGTTTAATCCCACAGCTAAACTAGCCTTAATTTTATGCATCGCCCTAGATAAGAAGTTTGAAGAATTGTTCTATTTTGAATAGATGATTAGGGCGTCAAAAGCAAGTTTACCTAAATTCATATACAATATATAGATTACGTAGAAGCGTTCGTAACAATATATTGTATGTGAAAGTTCAACTATATGCGTTTGATGCTCTAATCAATAGATGATTATTATGTGGT
Source organism: Vallitaleaceae bacterium (assembly GCA_965140555.1). Taxonomy (GTDB): domain Bacteria; phylum Bacillota; class Clostridia; order Lachnospirales; family Vallitaleaceae; genus UBA1351. The sequence continues at coordinate 2,431,366 of OZ223259.1, forward strand.
ATCGCCTTTTATTAACCTCACAGAAAGTTGCTGATTATAGACCTCTTTCTTCTCAACAAGAGAAATAATGCCTTTAGCCAATAGATCCCCAAGGGTGTCAATGGGTTGTGCAATCGTTGTCAGCTTAGGGGAAGCTAGAATTTGGGAAAAAGGAGAGTGGTCGTACCCGACGATTTTTATATCGTCGGGTACTTTTATATTGTTTGAATGACAATACAGATATAAGGCGTAGGCAAGTAAGTCATTACTGCAAAACACACCGTCATAATAATCCAGCATAGGTCCGATGGTTGTCTGAATATAGTTGACGTAATAATTGAAATCCAAATGTGTATAGGTGTAGTCGACAACGGAATAGTCCACATGGTTTTTGTTGCATGTTACTTGAAAAGCATCGGAACGTCGGTTGGCTAATATGCTTAGCTCGAGAGGTCCGGAGATATGAAGAAGGTGTTTACATCCTGAGTCAATAAGATGTTGGGTAGCAAGTTGACCACCTAGAAAGTTATCGGCTGTGACATAAGGGATATTGTCGATGTATCGTTCAAAGGTGATTAAAGGTCTTTTGAGTTCTTTGTAATCACTTAATTGCGAAGCATGACTTCCCATGATAATGCCGTCAACGCGATTTTCTTGAAGCATTTGGATATAACCCTTTTCTTTGGACTGGTTATTCAAAGAGTTGCATAATATAATTTTGTACCCGTTTTTTCCGCAGGTATCTTCAATGCTACGGACAAGTTGAGCAAAGAAGGATAGAGAGGAATCGGGAATAATCACACCGATTAGGAAGGACTGTTTCTTTGATAAAGCCCTAGCGATTTGGTGAGGATGGTAATCCAAGTGTTTCATAGCAGAATACACCTTTTCTTTGGTGGCTTCACTAATATAGCCTTTATTATTCAAAACCCTTGAGACCGTGGTGATCGATACACCTGCCTCATTAGCGACATCTTTTATTGTACTCATAATCTACCAACTTTCAGTTATTGTATACGTACATCAAAGGACTTTAGGCAATTGTCCTTTGAATCATTATAGTACAAAAATTATAGCATCTTTGATAGGGAGAAGCAACTGAGGAGCTGATAAAATGACATGCATGAAAACGGTTGACACATGTCAGACAACTCCTCAAAGAAATTATTTTGTAACAACATAAAAAACATAGTGAAAAGTAAACGTAATGCCCTAAATAACGCGTCTTTTGATGGATTTAGTGTGTAATATATATGTTGAGAATATAAAAATAATAAATAATGTACATGAAAACGGTTGACATATAGATATAATATTGGTAAAATTGCATTATAAAAAATAATGGAGGTTGTAGTTATGAAAAAAATAATGGCAATGGTACTCGTTTTTGTTATGGTAATTGCTATAGGATGTAGCAATGGCAGCAATGATAGTTCAACTTCAACAAGTGAATCCGCAGGAGATAAGACACAAGGTGATGATTCATCCGTAGATGATAAAGAGGCAAGCAATGAAACATCAAGTGATGCAACATCAGTAGAAGGAACAAAAATAACATTCTTGAATACAAAAGGTGAGATTCAAGCACAATTAGAAGAGGCAGCAAAGACATTTCAAGCGGATACAGGAATCGAATTAGAGATTATTCCTACAGGTGCAGGCGAATCACCCTTTGAAAAGATGACGACATTGTATAATTCAGGAAATGCACCAACAATTTCTATGATGGATGTCGGTGACCTAAGTTCTTTTGAAGAGAATATGTTGGATCTTTCCAATGAAAAATGGGTTGACGATGCTATGGATGGTAGCTTGGATGTAGCAAGAATCAATGGTAAATTACTGGCATTTCCTTTTGCTGTTGAAGGATTTGGTTTGATTTATAATCAAAATGCTGTTGAACAAGCAACGGGAGAAAGTTTTGATCCAAGTAGTATTCAATCCAAAGAAGACTTAGAAACGTTATTCAAGTCGATTCAAGACGGCGGAACAGCTCCTATTGTTATTTCACCACTTGATTGGTCTCTTGGAGCACATTACACACAAATTGCATTTGCAGAGACCGGTGGCGATACAGACGGACAAAATGCCATTATGGATGAGTTGAGAAACGGTACATTGAGTTTTTCGGACTTTGAAACGTTTAATGCATTAATGGATACATTTGATATGATGGCAACTTATAATATTGATAAAGATGACCCATTGTCAGGAACTTATGATTCAGGAGCAGAAGCGGTTGCAACAGGTAAAGCTGCATTCTGGTTTATGGGTAACTGGGCATGGCCACAAATTAATGAGTTGCGTAATGAAGGTGACAATTTCGGTTTTATCCCTGTTCCTTTAGATAATGTGGAGATGCAAAAAATATCAGTAGGTCCAACGAAATATGTAGCTATTGATGCATCACAAAGTAGTGAAGCGCAACAACAAGCGGCGTTGACATTTTTGAATTGGTTAGTCTATGAAGAGAACGGACAAAGCGCATTGGTTGATGAGTTCAGTTTGATTCCTGCATTTACAAATATCGGACGTGTTCCTAATGATCCGTTGGCAGAATCTATTCTAGGATATATCGAGAAAGATGCTTATTACCCTATGGTATTGACATTCCCTTCAGATTACTGGTCAGAAGTCGGTGCGTTCTTCCAAGAATATATGGCCGGATATAGTACCCGTGATGAGTTCTATGAAAAAATGGAAGGTTATTGGAAATCAAATAAATAAAATGGATGAAGGTGGCTTGACAGCCACCTTCATATAACGATAATTAAGCATCAGAGAGAGGTGTTAGGATGAAGAAAAAAAACAAAACCCAGAAACACATAGCAAACTACTTACTGTATGCAGGTGTAAGTACGTTTGCTTTTGTCACTGTTATGATTGTTCCCTTTATATATGGTATCTATTTAACCTTTACCGATTGGGACGGATTGTCCAAAACCATAAATTTTGTGGGGCTGTCCAATTACATTGAAGTATTTAAGGATGACGTTTTTTGGTCATCTATGGTAATTACATTAAAATATGTCTTCTTCGTCGTTGTCATTACCAATATTATTGCATTCTTTTTAGCCTTTATCCTAACGAGTGGCTTAAAATTTGAGAATATATTCAGATCAGGATTTTTCACTCCGAACTTATTGGGTGGTATTGTTTTGGGGTTTGTATGGGAATTCATTTTTTCATCCGTTATGACCTATGCCGGGGATTCCTTGGGCATTGACTTTCTATCTAAATCGTGGTTGGGGAATCCGGACAAGGCATTCTGGGCCATGGTTATCGTTACTGTGTGGCAGTTATCCGGTTACTTGATGATTATCTATATTGCCGGATTTACAGGAATTCCAAAATCTGTATTGGAAGCGGCTAAAATTGATGGGGCATCCGGTTTCCGAAAGATTAGAAGTATTGTTATCCCTCTTATGGTCAATGCTTTTACTATTTGTATATTTTTGAGTCTGCAACGTGCCTTCATGGTCTATGATTTGAACCTGGCATTAACAGAAGGTGGACCGTTTAATACAACCCGAATGGTGTCCATGTATGTCTACAATAAGGCATTCTTATCTCAAGAATATGGAATAGGTCAATCAGAAGCTTTTGTCTTATTCATTATTGTGGCAGCAGTAACTACAGCTCAAGTGCGATTTAGCAAGAGTAAGGAGGTCGAAGCATAATGAAGAGAAAACAGAAGCTTACAGGAGCCGGGAAGTTTATCTTTATCACAATCCTGTTTATTATCTATATTATTCCATTCTTTTTCGTGCTTACGAACTCATTAAAAAGCCGAACGGAAATTATATCAAATCCCGTAAAGATGCCGGGCGCGTTAAATTTTGACAATTATGTCCAAGCCTATGAGAAAATGAATTTTCTTTCTGCAATTAGTAATTCAATGTTTATAACATTGTTGAGTGTGTTGCTCATTGTATTTTTCTCAGCCATGACGTCCTACTATTTTGTTCGTGTTAGAACGCGTTTTAATAGTTTTATGTTTATCTTGATGGTTACATCCATGATCATACCGTTTCAAGGTATTATGATTCCTTTAGTTAATATCTATGGGAAGTTAGACATGCTCGATAGTAGGTTAACTCTCATATTTATGTATCTCGGGTTTGGTACGTCCTTGGCAGTCTTTATGTACCATGGATTTATTAAGAATATACCTCTATCATTAGAAGAAGCAGCGATGATTGATGGGGCGACGCGGTTTAGGACGTTTTTACTCATTGTTCTCCCTTTATTAAAACCAATCACAATGACCATTGTTACCCTTGATGTTCTATGGATATGGAATGACTTTCTCTTGCCTTCCCTTGTACTTCAGTCAGGATTTAAGAGGACGTTGCCCCTATCCACCTATTTCTTCTTCGGTACATATACAGTGGATTACGGATTATTAATGGCAGGTCTTATGTTGACCATTATTCCGATTATTATAATGTATGCATTCCTACAAAAACATATTATTGCAGGTGTTATGCAAGGATCGATCAAGTAATATAATACTATCCAGATAAAGGAGTGAAATAAATTGACAATACAACAATTACATGAAGCGACTCTGAGACCCTATGAGTATCCTGTCGCAAAGGATTACAATTTGATTCCTAAAGGGGATATGCCCGGAGATAAGATTCAAATTGATGACACCCATATAGCAAAGGCGAGGACTGTATTCCCTCTACTTGTAAAAAAAATGAAGGATTGGGCAGAAGAACATAAAAATCTTAAGCCGGTGCTTTCCGTTCATGGGGGGTCAGGTGTAGGTAAATCTGAAATCGGAGCACTTCTTGGTTATTACTTAACCGATGCCGGGTTGAAAACTTATGTTTTATCAGGAGACAATTATCCAAGACGTATGCCGATATATAATGATGCAGAACGTTTGAGGATTTACAGAACGGCGGGAATGAGAGCCCTTGTGGTTCATGGGTTCGTTGCGGATGATATAAAAAACGAGCTTGCAACGTTACAACAGGACGGGCAAGATGCAGATTCGACGTTGTGCAAAGAACATCCGTGGCTAAAGGTTTATCAGACGGCGGCAAAGAGAGCATTATCGGACTATTTGGGGAGTTATCAAGAAATTGACTTTGATGAAATCAATGCACTTATTGAGCGTTTCAAAAAAGGTGATACCGAATTAGAACTCAAAAGAATGGGACGAGAAGATCATGAACTTTGGTATGATTGTGTCTCAATGACAGATGTTGATGTACTTATTATTGAGTGGACACATGGGAATAACGACCATTTAAAGGGCGTTGATCTTCCCATATTACTCAATAGTACACCGGAAGAGACCTTGGAACATCGACGACAACGCAATAGGGATAAAGGCGTGGATAGCCCATTTACAACAACGGTCTTGGAACTGGAGCAACGAAAGCTTATGTCCCAAGCCCATCGAGCAGCTATTATTGTCACGAAGAAAGGTGAACTCATCGATTACAATCAATTGGTGCATTTGGATACAGGCAAGTCAAAACAATTGCAACCCATGCTAAACGTTTATCCGGATAGTATCGGAGGTAATTTGGACGGACTCATCAAATGGCTGGAAGATGATCGTATGCACAATACCTTCGGTGGCTTGTATCTATTGCCGAGTATCTTCCATTCCGATTTGGATCGTGGTTTCTCAGTCATTGAATATGCTTTGAATAAAGAATATGCTTCAGAACAGTCGATGGATTATTTGAGTGAAATGGGACTCAACTATAAATTTGACATGGTGCTCAATCATGCCTCGGTGCTAAGCCCTCAATTTCAAGATATTGTGAAGAACGGTTCTTCTTCTGAATTTATGGACTTTTTCATTCCATGGAATCATTTCTGGGAGGGTTATGGCAAACGTATGGAAGATGGACATATCGTACCGGATGAAATCTATACGGAGTCTATGTTTTTCAGAAAACCGGGGATGCCCATTTTGAAGGTAAGAACAGAGACGGATGAAGTCATACCTTTTTGGAATACTTTTTACCAAGATGTGCAATTTCGACTACCTCTTGTGACGCAAGTCATGGAATCCTGCCATGTTCAATATCAAAAGGCCATCGAATTATTAAACTTTATGCAAGAGGCAATGGATGAAGGAAAAGAGCCGGAGGCGTTTGAATGGGAACGTTATGGTTATGATGCTTATCGGTCAAGCCTTATTCGTCTTTTGAATAAGAATGTTGTCTATCTGGGACAGTTGGATTTGAATGTCAAATCTCCATTGGTATGGGAATTCTATGAAAAAACATTGCGACAATTGGCAGCATACGGAGCAGATATTGTAAGGCTTGATGCATTTGCCTATGCGGCAAAAGAACCGGGCAAGAGAAACTTCTTCAATGAACCGGAGACATGGGATATTCTTGAACGGCTATATCGTATAGCAAAAGGATGGGGTATTTCGTTACTGCCGGAGATACATGCAAGTTATGAAGAAGCGATTTATCGTAAGATAGCCCAAAAGGGCTACATGATTTATGATTTCTTCCTACCGGGGCTTATATTGGATGCTTTTGAACAAGGATCTTTTGTAAATCTTAAGCAATGGATTACGGAGATTTTAGATGAAGGCTATCAGACGGTCAACATGCTAGGATGCCATGATGGTATTCCACTTCTTGACCTCAAAGGACTGCTGACGGAGGATGCCATTAAGAATCTGATTGATACCGTTGTAGGACGAGGCGGAAAGGTCAAGGACTTACATGGTAAGAAGAATATATACTATCAAGTGAATGCAACCTATTACAGTGCATTGGGTGAAGATCCGCAACGAATGGTTATGGCCAGAGCTATTCAAATGTTTATGCCGGGTAAACCTCAAGTCTGGTACTTGGATATTTTGAATGGAAAGAATGACTTGGATGCCGTTGAAAAAGCAGGAAGCGGTGGACATAAGGAAATTAATCGAACGAATGTATCCGTAGAGGAAGCATTGGAGAAGATAAGTGAGGATGCTGTTAAGGAGCAACTCCGTTTGATACAGTTGCGTCAAAGACATTCTGTATTTAATGAACAAGCTCAAATACGCCTATTGGATACGCCAAATCATGTTCTGGGAATTACTTGGACACATGAAGGTAAGGGATTGACCCTTCATATGAATCTGGAAGACAATTCGGTGCACGTAGAGGAGAATTAGACATGGATATAGGTGATACGTATCGACCGTTAGTACATTTTACAGCCCTTAAGAATTGGTTAAACGATCCAAATGGGTGGAGCTACTATAATGGAGAATACCATCTTTTCTATCAACACAACCCCTATTCTGTTGAATGGGGGAATATGTCTTGGGGGCATGCTATAACCAAGGATTTTGTTCACTGGAGACACTTACCGTTGGCTATGGTGCGAGATCAAGACTATGATGCATCCGGGGTTTTCTCAGGCAGTGCCATTGTCGAAGATAACAAGCATTACCTTTTATATACAGGGGTTGCAAATGAACAGTTTGACTATGAGCAATCTCAATGTATGGCGGTTTCACAAGATGGTATTAATTACACGAAGTATACAATAAATCCTGTTCTACGGCCTAACGGAAAGACGAATAGCCTCCTTGACTACAGAGATCCTAAGCTTTGGAAAACGGGGTCAAACTATACCTTTGTACTATCAACCAAAGATGACAAAGGCGGTAAAGTGGAAGTCTATAACATGACGTCTTTAGAGGAGCCGACGGCAATTTCCTATAGAGGAGCTTTTCAGAATGAAGGGTTTGGCTATATGTGGGAATGTCCGGATTACTTTGAATTAGATGGGCAAGGCATCATGATTTTTTCTGTGATGGGTGGAGGACACGCTCTAGGATATCGGGAAGATAACCTGACATATATTGGGAACGTTCCCCTTTTAGATACACTAGAGGAAGGTTTCAATGAGCCGATTAAAGCTATCGAATTAATGGATTATGGGACGGATTTTTATGCGCCGCAATCCATGGTGACACCGGATCATAGACGTCTTGTTATTGGATGGTTACGGATGCAAAAACCAATGGCTAACTCCGATTGGACGGGGATGATGACGGTACCAAGAGAAATAACCCTTCGTGACAACACCATCTATTATCAGCCGTGTCAAGAGATTCTTGATGTATTTCAACAGCCAGTAAAGGCCATAAATGGAAGTGAGGATACCTACTCTTATCATAATAGTGCAGCGTATAAGATTGATTGCAAAGGGAGCGCAAATAGAGATATGGCCATCTATTTGAAAAGCCAAGATCAGGAAGCTTATGAGATGCCGATGATGCAGATTGATTACGCTAGTGAACAGGATTCGGTCATTGTAACGGTTCATGGGGAAGGTGGAGAAAGTGCCATATATAAGGCACCGATTCATAATACGGACGAAGAGCAAATGACTATTTTGTTGGATCGTTCTGTCATAGAGGTATATATAAATGGGGGACGTTCCGTGATAAGTGTGGCATCCTTATTATTGCCGATGTCAGGAGAACTGCATATTGATGCAGAAGAATGGACAATCATGTGTTATGACGGGAAAGAAGGATGGTCTGATGTATAATAGCAATCGGGTGGATATTGGAAGGCTTCAACATGGAAACTCAAGATCTATTACTGCTGAAAATCCAACAGGGGAAAGAGGCAATGGGGGCAAGACGTCGAGCGCATTGGGAGTAGGTCGAAAAGGACGACCGTGCATAGATATACTGGAGCCGGGGCAAATATATGATCTTGCAACCATTAGTGGCTCGGGTGAGATTCGCCATATTTGGATGACAGTAACTGATCGAACGGCGAAAGATTACTTTGTATTGTCTGATTTAGTATTACGGATGTATTGGGACGATTCGGATATACCCTCTGTTGAGTGTCCGTTAGGTGATTTCTTTTGCTGTGGATTTGCAAGAGAAGCAAGAATTGAATCGTTGCCCGTTGTGGTTAATCCGAGGCGAGGATTTAATATGTATTTACCTATGCCATTTAATAAAAAAGCGAGGATAACCATTGAAAATCAACATGAAACAGCAGTTCCCGGTTTTTTTTACCAAATTGATTATGTTGAATTTGATGATGTCCAAAAAGATATCGCTTATTTTCATGCTATATGGCGTCGAGAACGTATAACGCAACAGGGAGTAGATTTTGTCATCAATGATGAAATGAGAGGTATGGGGCATTATATAGGGACTTATATGGCGCTTACCACATTGGAGAGATACTGGTGGGGTGAGGGAGAATTCAAGTTCTATATTGATGAAGATGAAGAGTATCCCACTATCTGCGGGACAGGGACAGAAGATTATTTTGGTGGGGCATGGAGTTTTGCATCTTTTGAGCAAGAAGAAATGTATGAGACGACATACTCGACACCATTTCTAGGATATCCATATTATTCGAAGAAGGATGATATATACAGCGATTATCATAATAACGATGTTCCCGTTCAGAGGGGGTTATACCGTTGGCATTTGATGGATCCTGTGATGTTTAAGAAAAGAATGAAAGTGACTGTACAGCAAATGGGTTCATCTCATCAAGGCCTTTTTGAGAGACAAGATGATGTAGCCTGTGTATCCTATTGGTATCAAGATTTGCCATCCCAGGTACATAAGGAGCTTGAGAAAAAGGAATATCGGTGGCCAAGATAAGAGAGAAAGTTTAAATGAGTTGCAAATAAGGACATGTTTTTTTACAAATCATGTCCTTATTTTTTTTGGAAAATATAGGTAAAATAGAGGAAGAAAGAGCAGTATAGGAGATGTAAAAACCTTAAGAAAAAAGGAGTCGCATTATGAAGGAATATTATCTTGCAGTCGATATAGGAGCCTCATCCGGGAGACATCTATTGGGGTATATGGAAGAGGGGCACATGAAGGTGGAAGAAATACACCGCTTTGCAAACGGTATGCGAGAGGATGCTACCACAAAGACGTGGGATATAGATTACCTGTTTGAGGAAATTCAAAAAGGTATGGCAAAATGTAAGACACTAGGCAAAATACCTGTCAGTGTAGGCATTGATACATGGGCGGTAGATTATGTGCTGGTAGATAAGGAAGGGCGGCGTCTCGGAGAGGCAATTGCCTATAGAGATGCACGAACAGAGGGAATGGATCGGAAGGTTTATGATCGTATTGATGAGGAAATGCTCTACCGGAAAACCGGGATACAAAAGCAACCGTTTAACACGATCTATCAGTTGATGTCGGAGTATGTAATGGAAGATAGGCGTATAGAACAGGCAACGGATCTTCTTATGATTCCGGACTATTTGCATTATCGTCTTAGCGGTGTGAAGGCAACGGAATATACCAATGGAACAACAACACAGTTAGTCAGTCCCGTGACCAAAGATTGGGATTGGGACCTTATTCGTCAATTAGGTTATAAGGCGTCTTTGTTTCGTCCTATACTTATGCCCGGAAGTTATTTAGGTCAATTAACAGAAGAGGTTCGCGGGCGTGTTGGCTATAATTGTAAAGTTGTTCTTCCTGCAACTCACGATACAGCATCGGCGGTTGTGGCGGTACCGACAAAGGGAAACGGAAAGGGCGAAGTTTATATAAGCTCAGGAACATGGTCCCTTATGGGTACTGAATTAGAACAGGCTATCTGTAGCGAGAACAGTCGGCGGATGAATTTTACGAATGAAGGCGGCTATGATTATAGATTTCGATATCTGAAGAATATTATGGGATTATGGATGATACAGTCGGTTAAGAAAGAGTATGGCAATGTGTATGGATTTTCAGAATTATGTACAATGGCAGATAATGCGAGGATCGATACCATTGTTCCTTGTAATGATCCTCGTTTTATTGCACCGTCATCCATGGTCAAGCAGCTACAAGAAATCGCTCGTGAACAGGGGGACCAAGTACCGACAACGCCGGGAGAAATTGCCAAGGTTATCTATCAAAGCCTTGCAGTGTGTTATGGGAAGACGATAGAAGAATTAGAAACCATGACGCATGAAACCTATGACACGATTCATGTTGTGGGTGGCGGATGCCAGGCAGATTATTTGAATCAGTTGACAGCAAAGGAAACGGGAAGAAAAGTACTTGCAGGTCCGGCTGAGGCAACGGCTATAGGAAATTTATCGGTACAAATGATTGCGAATGGTTTATTTGAAAATCTACAAGAAGTTCGAGCCACGATTTATGAATCCTTTCCGATGTCAACATGGACATAGGATATGTGAATGAATAAAGAAATAGAGAAGGAGAATGATTATGAGTGTACAAGAACGTTACGCATCAGCAAAAGCATTATATCAAAAGATCGGTATTGATACCGATGCAGTATTAGAAGAGTTGGACGGTATGCCGATTAGTATGCATTGCTGGCAAGGTGATGATGTGGCCGGCTTTGATAGAGTGGGCGACTTGTCAGGAGGAATTCAAGCAACAGGAAACTATCCGGGGAAAGCAAGAAATCCTCAAGAATTAATGGAAGATATAGATAAAGCATTGAGCTTAATTCCCGGAAAACATCGCATTAATCTTCATGCCAGCTATGCTATTTTTGGCGATGAAGCGCCAGTAGATCGGGATGCTATTTTGCCCGAGCATTTCAAGGCATGGGTGGATTTTGCTAAGGAGCGTGGATTAGGTCTTGATTTTAATCCAACTTTTTTCTCGCATCCAAAGGCCGATGAAGGGACACTTTCCAGTGAAGATGAAGAAATTCGAGGGTTCTGGATTGAACATGGAAAGCGTTGTATTAAAATTTCAGAATACTTTGCCAAGGAACTGAATGATGTCGTGACAATGAATATATGGATTCCGGATGGTCTTAAGGATGTGCCGGCCGATCGCATGGCACCTCGAGCACGATTGAAGGATTCCTTGGATCAAATCCTTGCCATTGACTATGATAAGTCGAAAGTTCAAGTGGCAGTGGAATCCAAGGTTTTTGGAATCGGGATGGAATCCTATACCGTCGGTTCCCATGAATTCTACATGAACTATGCAGCGAGCAAAGGGATTTTGTGCCTTCTTGACAGTGGGCATTATCATCCTACAGAATCCATTGCAGATAAGATTTCATCGATGCTTTTGTTTTCAGATAAGGTAGCCCTACATGTGACGCGTCCGGTACGTTGGGACAGTGATCACGTGGTTCTATATACAGATGATACCCTTGATATTGCTAAAGAAATTGTAAGAAACGGAAAAGATCGGGTAATCTTAGGATTAGACTTCTTTGATGCCAGTATTAATCGTATTGCTGCGTGGGTAGTGGGGATGCGAAACATGCAGAAAGCTTTATTATCAGCCATGCTTCAACCGACGGAGGCATTGAAAAACATGCAAGAGGAGCGTCGTTTTACAGAATTAATGGTATGGCAAGAGGAATTAAAGCTTTATCCGATTGGGGATGTTTGGGCATATTATTGTGAGTCCAAAGGATTAGTCGGCAATGAAACATGGTATGAAACAGTACAAGACTATGAAACAACGGTTTTAAAGAAAAGAGGATAATAATGACGATAGTTGATCATAAATTTATGCAAGGATATATACGTATGGCAAATGACGGTTGGGAACAAGGCTGGCATGAACGTAACGGAGGGAATTTGACCTATCGCATGAAGCCGGAAGAAGTAGAAGCTGTTCGAGAATATTTAAAGGAAGACAGCGACTGGAAGCCTATAGGCACTGAAGTTCCTACATTGGCCCGTGAATTTTTCTTAGTAACCGGAAGTGGTAAGTTTTTCCGCAATGTAATCATTGATCCGGAAGCAAGCATCGGCATTATTGAATTGGATGACGCGGGGGAGAACTATCGCATTTGTTGGGGACTCATTAACGGAGCTAAACCGACAAGTGAATTGCCGTCTCATCTTATGAATCATGAGGTCAAAAAGCGTGCCACCGGTGGTGTTCATCGTGTCATCTATCATGCCCATACACCGAATGTCATTGCCCTTACGTTCGTCCTTCCCTTAGAAGATAAGGTGTTCACAAGAGAGCTATGGGAAATGGCAACAGAGTGTCCTGTCGTCTTTCCGGAAGGGGTAGGTCTTGTTCATTGGATGGTTCCGGGTGGTCGTGAGATTGCTGTGGAAACCAGTCATCTTATGGAGAAATATAATGTGGCTATATGGGCCCATCATGGTGTGTTTTGTTCGGGAGATGACTTTGATATTACATTCGGACTCATGCACACGGTGGAAAAATCGGCAGAAATTTTAGTGAAAGTCTTATCCATGTCACCGAATAAACGACAAACCATTTCGTCAGAGAACTTTGAAGAATTAGCTGTCGCTTTTGGCGTCACCTTGCCGAAAGAGTTTTTGGATTAGTGGCTTTTGAAAGAAGGTACTAGCAGTTGGTTACTCATCTATCGGCAAGGGAAGTAGTGTCTTGCCGATAGGTTTTAATGAATAGAATGAGGAAAGAGGAGATATTATGGCAAGTAGTTATTTTTTTCCGGGAGTTGTATTAATGGGAGCGGGTGCTCTGGAATCTATACCCGAAGCCATTGAAAATTTACAAGTAAAAAAAGCCCTTGTTATTACAGATCAGGTCTTGGTGGACTTGAAAGTGGTTAAGAAAGTGACGGATGTTCTTGAGAAGGCAGGCTATACGTTTACAATTTTTGCGGATGTTAAACCGAATCCGACGGTGAAAAACGTACAGGCAGCCTATACGTTGTTACAGGAAAGAGATTGTGATTTTATTGTCAGTATTGGTGGCGGGTCACCTCAAGATACAGCAAAAGGCGTCTCTATTCTGGCGACGAATAAAGGTGTGATTACCGATTATAATGGAGTTAATCTATCCAAACATAAAGGGATGCCTGTCGTAGCTGTGAACACGACAGCAGGAACGGCGAGTGAGGCAACAATTAATTATGTCATAACAGATGAAGAGCGTAAAGTGAAGATGGTCATTGTCGATAAGAACAGTATTGCAACCGTGGCTGTCAATGATGCGAATCTAATGGTGGATATGCCTAAATCGTTAACAGCGGCAACGGGAATGGATGCGCTTACCCATGCCATTGAAGGGTATATAACTGCGGGAGCAACCCTATTTACAGATATGTTCAATATTGAGGCGATTAAGGTTATAGCCAAAAGTTTGAAACAGGCTGTTGAAGTGGGGCAAGATGTGCAGGCAAGAGAAGCGATGGCATATGGACAATTTGTTACCGGTATGGGATTTTCCAATGGTGGACTAGGGATTGTTCATTCTATGGCGCATCAATTAGGTGGTTATTATGACTTACCCCATGGTGTATGTAATGCTATTTTGTTACCGCACGTGATGGAATATAATATGGAAGTTGCTAAGAGCAAATACCGTGCCATTGCCGAGGCGATGGGGGTGGATGTTGTAGATATGAACGAGGACGAGGCGGCTTATGCATGTATTGAGGCGGTTAAAGCGTTATCCCAATCCGTAGGGATACCCAAAGATTTCACGAATATGGGTGCAAAACGGGAGGATATTTCTGAACTCGCTGAATTGGCCATGGTTGATCCATGTACCCCGGGAAATCCGAAAGAGCCAACGAAAGAAGATATAATGGTTTTGTATGAAAAAGTGATATAGATTCCTATCAGGAAAAATGAGCAATGCGTTTAGCATTGCTCATTTTTATAGAAAAGTAGTGGATATAGTGTTTACAACATACGTTAACCTTCGGCATGTAACATCAATTTGGCGTAAAAGTCCTCTAAAATTAGTCGGGAATCAATGTCGTGATAGACACGGATGTTACGCCCTGTTCCATCAAATGTATAGCTGCCGTCTTCCAGAATGGATGGGGCTTCGCGTAAGGTAGAAAAGTGGAATTGAGGATACATCATGAGGGTGACTACAGGAGAATCGCCTAGATTCCATGTCTCCCCGAATACCCAACTGTCCCGATGCCCCAGTTCCTTGTTGAGGGTGTCTAATTGGTCGTAGAGATACGCTCCGATAGCGCCATAAGGCCGAACTTTAGTATACAGTTCCGTCAAACTCACCGTTACACGGCAGTAGACATCCATAGGAACTTGCCACAATTCGATATCTGAGTTCATGATAGCCTGAGCGGCAACTCGGTCATTCATGAGATTGAATTCCCAACCGCCATGAGGATAGGGCGCACCGCCAATCCATATAAGCGTTAAGCGTTTGGCGATTGCGGGTTCATGAAGGTAAGCGCTAGCCACATCCGTGAGAGGTCCTTGAAAGGCGATGTAGAGAGGACGTTCATCCTCACGCATGGCCTCTTCTATAATAAAACGAGCTCCGTCAGATAAGGGGGGACAAGCAGCATGATCTGTTAGTAAAAGGCTTTCGGGGAGTGGAGAGCCATGCCCTTTATAGACAGTGGGTATTTTAGGCAGTGACATAAGGGAAAGAAGATGGACGCATTCTTGATAACTGCTTTCCATCGTTTCCGGTTGACTGTCCGGACTATAGTGGGCGGCAATAATGCCTTGCATGTCAAATTTAGGGGTTAAGAGTGCATGAACAATGGCAAAAGCATCATCCGCTTCGCATTTTGCATCAGTATCAAGTATAACGCGTATTTTCTTACCGTTTGGAATCTGTATCATAATATCCTCCTCTTTTTCATCATCGTTGCAGAAAGCTGTCCTGTTTATTATGCGCCGATAGGGAGGTGTTTTCAAGATAAAGAAATCCTTTTTTTTATGACGTCATCGTGCAAGGAGTTATGGGAATATGATAGAATAGAATAATAAAAAGATATGTAAAGGAGACAATTATGATAAAAGAGATGTATATGCGTTTTCCGAAAGGCAAAGCAAAAGCACTGACACTGAGCTATGACGACGGTGTGGAACAAGATGAGCGATTAATGCAGATTATGGATACCTATGGGCTTAAAGGTACCTTTAATATTAATAGCGGTTGTTATCCGGATGAAGGGGTAGTTTATGAACCGGGAACCATTCATCGACGGATGCCCAAATCCAAAGTGACAGCATTATACAAAAATAGTGGGCATGAAGTGGCTATTCATGGATTAACCCATCCATTTTTAGAGCGGTTATCCCTGCCCCATTGCAATCAAGAGATTTATGAGGATCGAAAAAATTTGGAAGAGCAATTTGACTGTATCGTTCAAGGGATGGCCTATCCTTTTGGAACATATAATGATGGTGTGGTAGATGTTCTTCGAATGAATGGTGTGGTCTATGCCAGAACGGTAAATAGTACAGGACAATTCTATATTCCGAGTGATCTTTTGCGTCTTCAACCGACGTGCCATCATAAGGATGAACGTCTTAAAGAGCTTGCGAAGCGTTTTGTAGAAGAGACACCGGTTAATCATGCCTATCTTTTCTATCTATGGGGACATAGTTATGAGTTTGAGGCCGATGATAATTGGGAGGTTATAGAATCTTTTGCTTCGGAGATTAGTGGACGTGACGATGTATGGTATGCAACGAATATAGAGATTATGAATTACATAACGGCCTATAACCAATTAGTGGTGAGCATGACAGGGACCAAAGCTTATAATCCGACAGCCGTTACACTGTATGGTGTGGTGGGAGGCAAAGAGATTGTAATAGCACCGGGGAAAACCGTGGACATATCGTAACCAATCTGTGGACTTTCTATGAAGCATGAGCCGAATCTATTGACGTAAGGGGCATAGACCCTTATAATCAGCATAGACCTTATTGATAGCAAACGATATGAAAGGAAAATAGAGTTGGCTAAGAAAAAATACGAAGGACATCGCATTAAAACTGTTTCTCCGGATTCAATTGCAGAGGAATTGGAGATTGAGGTTGGGGATGTCTTATTGACGATTAATAATGATGAGATAGAAGATGTGTTTGATTACCGCTATCTTATTAAAGATGAATATATAGAAGTGTTGATTCGCAAGGCAGACGGTGAAGAATGGCTTTTGGAAATCGACAAAGAGTACGAGGATGACTTAGGTATTGAGTTCGACAATAGCCTTATGAGTGAGTACCGCTCGTGTACGAATAAGTGTATGTTTTGCTTTATAGATCAGATGCCTTGTGGTATGCGTGATACGTTGTATTTCAAAGATGATGATTCTAGGTTGTCTTTTTTACAAGGCAATTATATTACACTAACCAATATGAAAGACAAAGATATAGATCGGATTGTTCGATTACATTTGGCTCCGATTAACATATCCGTTCAAACGACGAATCCGGAACTGCGAAGCAAAATGTTGAATAATCGTTTCGCAGGAGAAAAGCTCAAATACTTAGATACATTATATGAGGGACAAATCGAAATGAACGGTCAAGTGGTCCTGTGTAAAGGGGTTAATGATGGGGATGAACTCATTCGAACCATTGATGATCTGGCAGGGTATTTGCCTTATATGCGTAGTGTATCTGTTGTTCCTGCCGGGATTAGCAAGTATCGAGAGGGGTTATACCCTCTAGAGGTGTTTAATAAGGAAGAAGCAGGAAAGGTGATCGATTTAATAGAAAGTCGACAACAGGCTTTTTATGATAAGTACGGTCTGCATTTTATTCATGCCAGTGATGAATGGTACATTATTGCTGAACGTGATTTTCCTGATGAAGAACGCTATGACGACTACATTCAATTAGATAATGGTGTCGGTATGATGCGTTTATTCAATGATGAATTTAATGAATCCTTAGATGAAGTGATCAATGATTCGAATTATGAAGATCTTAAAGAGAATCTTGAAAGACACTTTGCGATTGCGACAGGGAAGCTCACATATCCTACAATTCAAAGGTTTGCCGACGCTATTATGAAGGCTTTTCCTAAGGTTCATATCGAAGTCCTTTCTATTAGAAACGACTTTTTCGGAGAGACGATTACGGTGTCAGGATTGATTACCGGGCAAGATTTAATGAAGCAAGTGAATGCTGCCAAGAAGGAGAAAAACCTAGGGAATGAACTAAAGATTCCGGGGAATATGCTACGAAGCGGAGAAGCTGTATTCTTAGATGATGTGACAGTGGATCAAGTAAGTGAGGCCATTGATATGACCGTTACACCGATAGAAGCTGATGGTAAAGATTTCTTGGAAGCCGTACTATTCGATGATTATCGTATGGAACGGGACAATGAAAACTTTGTATATATTCAAGCCTTCAAAAATAAAAAACAAGAATTATAAAGGATTCTTGACTTTATGAAAACTTAATGCTATTCTTTCACATGACGATGCGAATGCCATAAATGTAGCGTTCGTATGCTAGGATTTGTTCGACACATGAGAGCGAATCCTTCCATGAATAAAAATCATATACGAAATAGGTGTCGACGTAAAGTCGGTGAAAAGGGAAGAGGGTATTAATCCCTCGCGGTCCCGCCGCTGTGATGACGAGTTTATTGAAAAGCCACTGCTCCATAAGTGATAGAGTGAAGTTCACTTTTCTAGAGTTGGGAAGGCCAATAAATGATGATGCTAAGCCAGAAGACCTGCCTATTTTTTGTACTCAACTCTACGAGAGATGGAGATTGTTGGATAGCTACTTGCAATGCAGAATGGGACATTGTCCTTTTGGTGTGTTTATAAAAAGAGTAAACGTCCATAGTCTTTGACTATGGACGTTTTTTAATGCTATTAATGCCATAGAAAAGTTTTCGAAGTTTACGACGCAAAGCTTGGAAAATCCGATGTTCTCGTGAGAAGTTGTGTTATTTCATGGATGCAATAACGTTGAGTAATCATAATCTAAACCTTCAGAGAACAGGAGACGAGTGAATGAAAAAGCAAAGGTATGTGCAACAAAGTATACAAAAGATGGGAATCATGAGCATCATCCTCATGATGCTATTGGTAGTTGGTTGTGGAAATGAAGCAACGGAGCATTTAAGTGATGGGGATGGAACAGTAAAGGAAACCGTTGGTGAAGATGTACAACAGGAGAATGAAGTAACTGAAACAGCCGACGATGCCCACTATCCGGTGACGATAACGACGTATAATTACAGTCAAGAGCCTGTTGAGATTACCTTTGAGAAAGCACCGGAAAAGGTATTTGCTGTTTATCAAGACTCAATTGAAACCCTATTGGCACTGGGTTTAGCGGATAGAATTGTAGCAGCAGCCGGTTTGGATCAAGAGGTGAAAGAGGAATATCAAGAAGGATTTGATACGATTAACTATATGACAGAATTTTCTCCGGATAAAGAGAATGTCATTATGTTAGAGCCTGATTTTATCGTGAGCTGGTACTCTTACTTTAGCGACAAACGCCTTGGGGATGTGGATTATTGGCACAATAGTGGTGTTAATACCTATATGATGTTAAACTCAGGGGCAGCCAAAGAACGTGATTTGGAAAATGAATATACGGATATATTGAACCTGGGTACTGTTTTTAATGTCGAAGATAAAGCACAAGCCATTGTGGATGAAATGAAAAATGAAATAGCGAGTATATTGGCAGAAACAGAGAATCTAGAGGAGCGTCCGAGTACGCTATTGATGGAAGTTGAGAAAGACGGTATCCGTGTGTATGGAGACAATACATTGGGTGGCGATATGGTTCGTCAGTTGGGAGCTGATTTGGTGACGGCGCCGGATAACCATATGAGTAGTGAAGTCCTTATTGAGGAAAATCCGGACGTTATTTTCACCGTATACTTCGGTAGTTCTTCCAGTATTGCAGATGCACAAGCAGCTGTAGAAAAATTAACCTTGGATCCCAAGTATCAAAGTTTGACAGCAGTTCAAGAGGGGCATGTATATGCCATTTCCTTAGGAGAAATTTATTGTAGCGGAACACGCACCCTTGATGGGATTAAGTCACTTGCGGCAGGGATTTATACATTAGAGGAACAATAATGAAAAAAACAATAACGTTATGTTGCATCTTACTTGGACTGTTGTGTGCTTCAGTTATTGTTGCTGTAGCGTTGGGCTCGAGTCACATCCGATTTATGGATGTGACTCATGTTATTCAATATAAACTCCTACGGGGTGATGAGCTATCAATGTATGGGGACGGAGCAATCCATGATGTTATATGGCTTATTCGAGCTCCAAGGGTTATATTGGCAGTCATTGTCGGTGGGGGATTGGCTGTTTGTGGCTTAGTGATGCAGGCTATTGTGAAAAACCCTCTTGCCGATCCGTATATTCTTGGCGTTTCTTCAGGAGCCTCCTTAGGAGCGACCTTAGCTATTATGCTTGGGATAGGTGTTTATTTTGGGGTTTACTCTGTTGGGATTATGGCTTTTTTCGGAGCAATGGGTGCAAGCGTTTTGGTGCTTGTTATAGCCCATGCCAAGTCCAAGCCCACATCTATGAAGTTGGTCCTATCCGGTATGGCAGTGAGTTCGATTTTTTCGTCTTTTTCAAGTTTTATTGTGTTTATTGCGAATGATAAAGAGGGAATACAGACAATTACCTTTTGGCTTATGGGGAGTTTAGCAGGTGCCAACTGGCAGACATTGATCATTGTAGCATGTGTTGTTTTATTGGGGAGTCTGTTTTTCTTTTTCGGATACAGGACATTAGACCTTATGCTGTTAGGAGATGAAGTTGCGATCACCCTTGGAAAAAATTTGAATGGGGCACGTATCTTGTTTATGATGGTATCAGCGGTTATGATTGGATTTATTGTCTTTGTTTCAGGAATGATCGGGTTTGTAGGACTCATCATCCCTCATGTAACTCGAATGCTGGTAGGCACGGGACACAAAGCCAATATTCCTTTAGCGTTTCTATGTGGGAGTCTATTTATGGTTTGGGCAGATGTAGCATCGCGTATCATCATACCTTATACAGAGTTGCCCATAGGTATTCTAATATCTATGATTGGTGCCCCTTTCTTTGTCTATATGCTTATAGCTAAGGAATACCGTTATGGAGGTGAGCATTGATGTTTCTTCAAGTGGGTCAACTACACGCAGGATATGGTAAAAAAGATATTTTGAAAGATATTCAATTACATATACAGGAGAAAGAATTTGTTGGTATTGTAGGACCTAATGGGTGTGGGAAATCGACATTGTTAAAGACGATGTATCGGGTTCTAAAACCGACCGCGGGATGGGTGAATCTGGAAGGGGAGTCTTTATTGGAGATGCCTTATAAAGAGAGTGCCAAGAAGTTAGGTGTCGTTGCCCAACAACAGCAGGCTTCTTTCGATTTTACCGTGGAAGAATTGATTTTATTGGGACGAACACCCTATAAGAAACTTTTTGAAAGTAACCATCGCAAGGATTATGAGAAGTTACAACAGGTTCTGGAGCAACTGGACTTAGTAACATATGCAAAACGTTCCTTTAATGCACTTTCAGGTGGTGAGAGACAACGGGTATTATTGGCGAGAGCGCTTATTCAAGAGCCGGAATGCCTTATGCTGGATGAACCCACGAATCATATGGATATTAAGCATCAGCTCACCTTGCTGTCCTTGGTGAAAGGGATGCCTGTGACAGTGCTGACGGTGTTACATGATCTGAATCTAGCTGTACAATATTGTGACCGACTATATGTCATGAAGGATGGGAATGTCGTAGCAAGCGGGAAACCGATGGACGTATTAACGACGGAATTAATTCGTGATGTATATGATGTCGAAGCCAAGTACCTCTATGATGCTGAGATGGGAAGGTACCATATTATATATCATGACATCTGAGGGGAATCATGGTATGATATAGAGTAAGAAAGGGGCTTATACTATGACTTTAACGCAATTACAGTATGTCGTTACTATTGCAGAAAAAGGCTCTATGAATGAAGCGGCGAAGGCGTTGTTTATTACTCAACCGAGTTTGACGAATGCGGTCAAAGAATTGGAACGGGAATTGCAGATTACGATATTCAATCGGAGTAATCGAGGCATCACAGTTTCGCCGGAAGGAACGGAGTTTTTAGGATATGCTAGACAGGTTCTAGAACAAGCGGCACTTCTTGAAGAACGCTATAAGAATATTCCGAAACAACGGCCTCGATTTTCTGTTTCGACCCAACACTATTCCTTTGCAGTAGAAGCCTTTGCAGAAGTCATACGAGCCTTTGACAGAGAGAACTACGAATTCACGTTGCGTGAAACACAAACGTATGAAATTATAGAAGATGTGAGTCACTTAGTGAGTGAATTAGGCGTTATCTATCTGTCAGATGCCAATGAACAAGTCATGAAAAAGCTTATGCGACAACATCAGCTTTTATTTCACCCCCTTTTTGAGGCTAGACCTCATGTTTTTATCTATGCCAAACATCCCCTAGCGCATTTAGATGCCATTCGAATTTCTCAACTTGATGCATACCCCTATCTTTCTTTTGAACAGGGAACGAATAATGCGTTCTATTATTCAGAAGAAATTTTGAATACCTTAGATCGACCTAAGAATATTAAGGTGCGAGATCGTGCGACACTATTTAATCTATTGATTGGTTTGGATGGGTATACTGTAAGTTCAGGCATTATCAATGAGAATCTGAATGGAAAGGATATTATCGCAAAGCCGCTATTGGAAGAAGGCAGCATGCGTATTGGTATTATTCAGAAAAAAGACGTTGCATTGAGCCGTTATGGGAACTATTACATTGAAGCGTTACATCGCGTTGTGAAGTGTTAGTTTATTGTATGACTCATAAATAGACAAATTATTGGCTCAAAGTTGAAGGAATAAGGGTCGTGTCAGTACACTCGTGAGAGAAGGAGGTGGCTGAGTGTGATACTCCAAAAGAAAGCCCAAGGCCATGCCATGCATTTTATAGAAGAAATATGGTATGTTAAAGAGTCGGACTTGTCGAAGGAGAAACAGAAAGATATTATTATCCCTTCCGGTCGGCTACACGTTGTCTATAATATGTGGGAGCCTTATTACTGGGTACAAGAAGATGAAGAGAAGAAGCGACTTCCTGATATTGCTCTTGTAGGTCAAATGAAGAAACCGGAGTACATTGAATATTCAAAAAATTTATGGCAAGTGGGTATTGTTATAAAGCCGTTGGGATTCTATAGCCTATCAGGTTCCCATGTGGGTGGCTTTAAGACCTTGATTCAAGATGCCCAAAGCATAAGGCTTTTGAATGACGTACAGAAGATGATTCGTCGAGTTGTATCCAAAGAGACAATAGACGATGAAGCGATAGTAGAACAGATATACCACCGGATAGAGCAGTATCTTGTTGGAAAACTGTGGGATGATCCGGTGTTAACGATGTTAGAAGGTGTTATTCAAACAATAGAAGACCGGAAGGGCTTAGTGACGATATCAGAAGTCGCATCCCAAGTGGGATATAGTTTGAATGGGCTCGAACGCAAATTCAAAAAATATATGGGGATGACCCTCAAGCAATATGCGGATATCATCAAGTTGAAACAGGCCTATTCAAAGATGGATGCCTTAGATTACTTCTATGACCAACCCCATTACATTAAAACAATGAAAAAGTATACGTTTATGAGTCCTAAAGCATTGGAAGCATCCAAGAAAATTAGTTTGAAAAAAATGCTGAAGGAAGAGGACTAGTGTGCTGGCACGTTCATATTTGAACTAATTATGCTGCATATTTTTTCATAGGCAAGGCGCTGGAATGAGGCGATGCGGTGGCATCGTCGATTGACAGCAACGATGTCCTATGGGAAGACAGGCAAATAATTATTCTATTTATGAGCGTGTCAGTACACTAGTACACTAGCCGATTTTTTACAATCAATAGACGGTGGATTCATATATAATAAACTTAATTTAAAGGAGGTTTATTATGGAAAAAGTTTTAGTTGCCGGAGGAACAGGATATTTTGGTGGGCACATGATTCGTGTACTTCATGAGTCCGGATATGAAGTGGTTGCGATTGCTCGGTCGGAGAAGAAAATTAGAGAATTGAAGCCTTACATAGATAAAGTTATTATTGGAAGTGTTACGCGTCCTGAAGACTTAAAAGGAATCATGGACGATGTCGACATGGTCATTACGAGTATTGGAATCACGCGTCAAAAAGATGGCGTGACCTATATGGACGTAGACTATGGGGCGAATATGAATCTGTTGGAGGAAGCCTTGCGTGCAGGGGTAAAACGGTTCATGTATATATCTGCCCTTAACGGACAACGGTTTACACAGTTGAAAATCATGAATGCAAAGGAACGGTTCGTCTCAGAATTGAAAAAGGCTCCTATTGATAGTTATGTCATTCGTCCAAGTGGATTTTTCAGTGATATCAAAGAAATCTATGATATGGCTAAAAAAGGCAGGGCTTATGTGTTTGGTCAAGGGGAAGTACGTGCGAATCCTATTCATGGTCATGATTTGGCAAATTTTTGCTTAGACGTTTTAAAGAATCCGAATCAATGGAAGGATAGAGATGGAGACTATAGCATTGGTGGGCCGGACGTCTTGAACCAAGAAGACATTGCACAAATAGCATTTAAAGTTCTTGGGAAACAACCTAAAATCACCCACATCCCGAGTGGAGTGGCAAGGGCCTTAACTAAGATTTTACCTAAAATAACAAAGCAGTCTTTTTATGGTCCTATAGAATTTTTTCTTACTGTTTTGCTGGAAGACATGGTTGGACCTACCTATGGTACGATTCGTTTAGAGGAATTCTTTGAATCGGTTCATGAGAATGAATAAAACTCGTGTATATGATTTTTCATAAACAAGGGCTTGATATAGTTATAATCTATATCAAGCCCTTGTTTATTTGTATTATTCAAAGAGGAAGAATGGCGGTATACTAGGTTTAAACATCTAAGGAGGAAGAATCAATGGAAAATCAACGGATAGCAGCACCTTTTAAAATGGATATTGTGGGAAGTTTTCTTCGACCAAAAGCATTATTGGAGGCAAGAGAGAACTATAAAAAGGGAACAATAGATGATGAAGCGTTAAAAAGTATAGAAGATGAAGCCATAAAACGATTGATTCAACAGCAAAAAGAAGCCGGATTATCAGTGCTTACGGATGGTGAGTTCCGCCGAAGTTCATGGCATTTGGATTTCATGTGGGCCTTTGAGGGCGTTGGTCATGAGCAAACAAAGACAGGAATCCCGTTTCATGGAGAACCGGCAATGATTGATGATACCTTTTTGACAGGGAAGGTTTCAGTTGGTCGACATCCTTTTGTGGATCATTTCCGATTTGTGAAATCTTTTGAAGAAGAAGGAATGGTGGCAAGACAAACGATACCGGCTCCTGCCCAATTTTTCTTTCAAATGATTACATCAGAAAATCTAGCATCAACACGTCGTATTTATGCTACAGATGAGGCACTGATGGAGGATATCGCAGCAGGCTATCGTCAAGTGATTAGAGATCTTTATGATGAAGGATGTAGAAATGTACAGTTTGACGATTGCACTTGGGGTGTATGTGTTGATCCAAATGCATGCATGATTTTAGATACCGATGAAGCAGGGCTAAAAGATAGAATTAATCAGCTGGTTCGGATAAATAATATGGCGATTGAAGGTAAACCGGAAGATTTAGTCATTACAACCCATATATGTCGGGGGAATTTTCACTCAACATGGGCATGTCAGGGAGGTTATGATGTTGTTGCTGATCCGTTGTTTCATGCCGAAGATGTAGATGCCTTTTATTTGGAATTTGATGATGAACGTTCCGGTGGATTTGAACCTCTACGCCATGTAGGCGAGAAGAAGACCGTTGTATTGGGACTTGTGACAACAAAAAAAGCATCCCTAGAAGATAAGGATGCCCTAATTGCACGTATTCATGAAGCGAGTCAATATATTCCTCTTGAACGATTGGCGTTAAGCCCTCAATGTGGCTTTGCCTCCACTCATGAAGGCAATAACCTGACGGAAGAGGAACAGTGGGCAAAGATTGCTCTTGTTCGAGACGTTGCAAAAGAAGTATGGGGGACTACAGGTCATCAACAATAGCGCCAGCTTTGCTGTAGGCAGTTGATTTAGCTTCAAAGAAATCGGTTTTTACTAGATTTGGGTCAGCGTATTCGCTGACCCATTTCATATTCTCGGGTTCTTCTTCGAATCCAGGATATAGGACAGACAAACCGATACTTGTAGAGCGCTCATTACCAAGATATTTGATATAGCTTTCCACATTTTTCATGCTTAATCCGCTGATACGGTCACCTAAAATGTAGGCACCCCATTCGATTTCGTGTTCAACACCTGTACGAATCATTGATTCATAAACGGCCTTGGACGCTTCATCAAATAAGTCCGGCTCTTCCTTTCGAAGTTCGTTAATCAAGTTGCGGAATAACCATAGATGGGTATTTTCATCCCGATTGATATAACGAATCTCCTGAACGGATCCCATCATAATGCCGTTTCTTCCCAGATTATAGAAAAACATAAAGCCTGAATAGAAATAGACACCTTCAAGAATATAATTGGCAATAACTGTTTTCATAAAGTTTTCCTTGTTGGGCTCGTTATAAAAACTGTTATATAAATCACCGATGAATTCATTTCGCTTCAGAAGTCGTTCGTCGTTCTTCCATTGGTATAGGACATCTGTTCGTTCCTCAGGAGAGCAGATGGTATCGAGCATATAGCCGTAACTTTGTGAATGAACAGCTTCTTGAAACGCTTGAATGGTCAAACAGAGGTTTATTTCGTTTGCTGTAATATAATCGGCGATGTTCGGAAGGTTCGCTGTTTGTATGCTGTCTAGAAAGACTAAAAAGGATAGGATTTTGTCAAAGGCGGTTTTGAGTTCAGGTGTCATTTGACGATAGTCTTTAGTATCTTGATTCAGATTGATTTCTTCAGGAATCCAAAAATTATTCATCGCATTGCGATACCAACCGGATACCCATGTATATTTCATATTATTAAAATCATTTAGATTGGTTGTATTACCTCCGATAATCCGTCGTTTTAAGATATCAATATCACCATCGGCATTGAAAAGTTGTTTTCTTTCTAAATTTGATGCAGTCATTGTAGTAACCTCTACTTTCTATAAGAGTAATCGTTTTAACCGGCACAGGATTCACATTCTTCAACTTCCAAGGATTTGGAGCGGATATAGTAAATGGATTTGATGCCTTTTTCCCATGCGTGAATGTATAAGTCGAGTATTTGACGCATGGAATGTTCTGTCGTGATGTATAAGTTCAAGGATTGGCTTTGGTCAATATGGCGTTGTCGAACACCGGCAGCTTCAATGGACCAGTGTTGATCAATCGTATGAGCACTTTTATAGAGCCAATAGGTTGCAGGAGATAAATCAGGTGCAACACGAGGGAGGATTTCTCCCTTTTTCTCTTCTAAGAAATACTTATGCATAACCGGGTCGATACCTGCTGTTGTTCCGGCAATAATGGAAGTTGAACCGGTTGGAGCAATGGCCAAAAGGTAGCCGTTGCGTAAACCGTTATGGTGAACATCTTGAGCCAAGGATTGCCAAGCATCCGATGTATAGCCATGATTTTGGAAGTATGCACCGTTATCCCAATCTGAGCCATTAAAGTGGTGGTAACTTCCTTTTTCTTTGGCGATGTTCATACTGGCTTCGATGGCATAATAATTAATCTGTTCGAAGAGTTCATCACTAAAGGTTAAGTGTTCATCGGATTCCCAACGGATACCTTCATTGACAAGAGCGTGATGATAACCGCTTACGCCAAGGCCTATGGCTCGATAGCGTTGATTGGTATGTTCCGCATAGGTTAATGGGTAGGCGTTCATATCAATAACGTTGTCGAGGGCACGAACGACCACATGTATAATGTTGCGTAATTCTTCCCGATTGTGAAGGTCAATACGTCCTAGAACTAAAGAAGCAAGGTTGCAGACAACAAAGTCGCCGGGTTTATTACGTTCGACGATGATGGTTTCCCCATCAATGACCATGCGTTCAGGTTCAAGCTGTTCAATGGCACTCATATTCTGCATAATCTCCGTGCAGAGATTGGAGGAGTAGATGATTCCGCAATGCTTATTCGGATTGTCTCGATTAACTTGGTCTCGGTTAAAGGTAAAAGGTGTTCCGGTTTCAATACCGGACTTAATAATGAGACGAACCAAATCTTTGATGCTGATTTCACGTTTGGATATCGCCGGATCATTCACACAATCCAGATAGCGCTCTTCCCATTCGGTGCCATAGAAATCTTCCAGGCTATAGCCTTTGACCGTGAGGATTTCATGGGGACACATTAAATGCCATGTATTATTCAAGTCTTCTTTGGCTTTTCGCCAGAATAAATCCGGGTAACAGATACCTGGAAAGACATCATGGGCTTTGGAACGATCATCCCCGTTATTGGTCTTCATTTGAAGGAATTCGGGGATATCTTTATGCCAGACATCTAGATAGACAGCTACAGAACCTTGACGTACACCTAATTGATCCACAGCAACAGCAGTATCGTTGGCTAGTTTAATCCAGCGTATGACACCTCCGGCAACACCTTTGAAGCCTCGAATGTCAGAGCCGTTGGCACGTACTTTTCCGAAATAGAGGCCCATGCCGCCTCCGGACTTCGATACTTTTGCGAAGTTATCAATGGCTTTGTAGATGCCGCCTAATGAATCATCAACGGTATCAATAAAGCAAGAGGAAAGTTGGTGATGGGGTTTGCGAGCATTGCTTAATGTGGGGGTTGCCATTGTGACTTTTAGAGAACTGAGTATGCCGTATAAGTCACGAATGAATGATAATCGATCGGAGGTTTCATTCATAGCAAGATGCATGGCGATGCCGATAAACATCTCTTGAGGGGTTTCAATAACCTGTCCGTCAAAATTACGCAAGAGATACCGTTTGTTAAGTAAACTTAAGCTTGAATAAGTAAAGTGTTTATCGTTATCGTCATCTATATAGGAGGCAAGGGTATCAATCTCTTCTTTTGAATAATGAGCAAGAAGCTTATCCGTATAAAAGCCCTTCTGGGTATAATGCACGAGTTTATCATAAAACGAGTGAAGACCCAACTGTTGATTTTGTTCGCTTACTTGACGATGAATATGCAAACTCAAGAAACGAGCGGCAATATATTCCCAATCCGGAGCATCAGCATCGGTGAGTTCAAGGGAAGACCGGATGAGCGTCTGAAAACGAGCATCAGCAGTGGCAGTTGGGGTTATAAAGGTCTCAACTTTACGATGTAAATCGGAAAGGGAATAAATAGGGCCAAAAGTTTCAGGGATTTGATGTAGAAGGTCCATAACGGCATCATCAAATCCGTGAGAACGGAAGGCATTAAGGCAGTCCCGCAATTCTGAGTGACGATTTCGATAGAGAATATATTCTTTGGCCACATGATGTGCATTTCCGGCCATAAGAAGTTCTTCGACTCGGTCTTGGATATCTTCTACAGTGAGAAGTTGTTGTTTATCATTTAATTGAAGAGCATAGTGATAGATAGAGTCTTCAATCGATGTAATCAAGGTTGAGTCAGCTTCTTGCTGTGTACTTGCAAATGCTTTAGAAATAGCAATGCCTATTTTAGTGGCATCAAAAGGGACTAAAGTCTGATTTCTTTTTTTTATCAATAATGTCATAAGACGCTCCTTTTAACAATATATGGTATGTACTAGACTATAATAACACTATATATGGTTAGGGTCAATACGGTGTATCAAAGAATAATAATTATTAGTTGACAAAGAATAAGAACTACTATACCATAGTGTTAAGGGTAACCTTAACATTTTGAGAGAAGGATGTGACAATCATGACAATGAGTCATCGTGGCGAGGAAGACTATCTAAAAGCTTTATATAAGAAGACGTATCAGTATAATCAAGGGGATACCTTACGTGTAGGAAATAAAGAACTGTGCAATTACTTCGGGCATACCATTCAGACCGTTAATGAGATGATAAAACGTCTTTGTACAAAAGGTTATGTGGATTATGTCCCCTATAAGGGAAGTAAATTGACAGATAAAGGTCTACAGCGGGTGGTCGTATTGATTAACAGACATCGTCTTTGGGAAGTGTTTCTCGTGAATTGTTGTGGTTATACATGGGAGGAAGTCGATGAAGAAGCGGAGCAATTAGAGCATGTGACATCAAGTCGTCTTTCAAATGCCCTATACAGATTTTTGAATGAACCTGAAAAATGCCCTCATGGCGATTGGATAACCAAAGACGGTGAATGGATCTATCCGGTTAAGGATAATCAACTCTCCGGTGTGAATGAGGGCGAAGTTGTTACGGTATCCCGTGTCGTTGATGATAAGGATACATTGCTTGAATTGACACATCATGATATCAACATTGGTGATCAATTAACCCTTGTGCGCTATCAAGATAACGATCTCATTATAGAGAATGGGGCATCAGAGCCTATTCGATTAAAGAAGGAATATGCAGAAAAGATGTATGTTCGAATTATTCCTAATATAAAGGAAACTTAATCAAGGATTATGAAGAAGAACTAAAGGAGGACATCCTATGAAGAACTGGTTTAAATGGAGTATGGTTGCAAGTATGATGATTATTGCCGTCACAGTAAGTGGCTGTGCCAAGGCAGATAAAGAAGCTGAGGGCGATTCAGGAAGTGGATTGTATAAAGTGGTTGCCACAACGACAATGCTAAGGGATATGGCACAAGTTATTGGTGGTGAGTATGTAGACGTTGAAGGGCTCATGGGTCCGGGAATTGATCCTCACTTGTATAAGGCCAGTGCCGGTGATGTAAGACTTATGAATGAAGCCGATTTAATTGTATATGGTGGCTTGCATTTAGAAGGTAAAATGGGGGAGATTTTTGAAAATTTGGAATCAAAAGATAAGTCAATCGTATGTATATCGGATGGACTACCGGAAGATAAATTAATTAAAGATGCTGCGACAGGTGCTCATGACCCACATATCTGGTTTGATGTTATGTTATGGAAAGAAGCATCAAAGAACCTTTATGATGGATTGGTGGCACTTGATTCAGAACATGAAGCTTATTTTACTGAAAACTATGAAGCGTTTCTAACAGATTTGGATAATTTGGACAGCTATATTCGTGAACAGGTTGAGCTTATACCGGAAGAGTCTAGAGTTCTTGTAACGGCTCATGATGCGTTTTCCTATTTTGGTCAAGCGTATGGGTTTGAAGTTATCGGGTTGCAAGGCATTTCAACGGCCTCCGAAGCAGGAACCGGTGATGTAAGAGAATTGGCTGACTTTATTGTAGAACGAAAAATAAAGGCATTATTCGTTGAATCGAGTGTTCCGAAGAAAAACATAGAAGCCCTTCAAGAAGCAGTAGAAGCAAGAGGATTTAATGTGGACATTGGCGGAGAACTCTATTCCGATTCATTGGGTAGTGAAGGAACAGCGGCTGAGACATATATAGGAACGGTAACAGCGAATGTAGACACCATTGTAGCGGCGCTGCAATAATAGAAGGAGGCTAGCCAATGAGCAATCGAGAATATGTTGTAGAAGTGGAAGATATGACCGTAGCATATCAAGAAAAACCGGTATTGTGGGATATTGACTTAAAAGTTCCTAAAGGTGTATTAATGGCAATCGTCGGACCGAATGGTGCAGGAAAATCAACACTGATTAAGGCCATGTTAAATTTGATTAAACCCATATCCGGTACAGTCTTATTCAATGGGAAGCCTTATGAAAGTCAACGTAAGTATATAGGCTATGTACCTCAGAGAGGTAGTGTGGATTGGGACTTTCCGACAACGGTGTTAGATGTTGTATTAATGGGTCGTTACGGGCATATAGGCTGGATAAAGCGACCCAAAAAGCGTGATGTTACGTTGGCACAGGAAGCACTGGTTAAAGTTGGCATGGAAGACTTTGCCGACCGGCAAATCAGTCAGTTAAGCGGAGGACAGCAACAGCGTGTGTTCCTTGCAAGGGCGCTAGTGCAAGACGCCGACATATACTTTATGGATGAACCCTTCCAAGGCGTTGATGCAAAGACAGAGCGTGCAGTCATTGCGATACTCAAAGAATTAAGAAAACGTGGCAAAACGGTACTTGTTGTCCATCATGACTTGCAGACAGTGACGGAATATTTCGATTGGGTGACGATCTTGAATACAAAGATGATTGCCTCGGGTTTGGCGAGTGAGATTTTTACAGAAGAAAATCTTAAAAGAGCCTATCGAAGTACCGGCGACATATTAAAGGGGTGAGTAGATGGAATGGATTGATATATTACTATATGATTATACATTGAGAATTGTTGCCTTCGGTTCGGCAATGCTCGGTTGTGTAAGTGGTGTTGTCGGGAGCTTTGCGATTCTCAAACGTCAAGGGCTACTAGGGGATGCTGTTTCTCATGCCTCACTTCCGGGGATTGCATTGATGTTCATCCTCTTTCAAACGAAGAATACCGGGCTTTTTATGCTAGGTGCTTTGATTGCCGGGTTATTGGCAACAGGAATTATCATTGGTATTGATCGGTATAGTCGAATTAAAATGGATAGCGCGATGGCGTTGGTTTTATCAGTGTTTTTTGGTTTTGGTCTGGTGCTACTCACATATATCCAAAAAATTCCCAATGCCAATCAGGCAGGTTTGGATAAATTCATATTCGGACAAGCATCAACACTATTGCAACGTGATGTTTATATTATTGTGGCAGTAGGTCTTGCTATACTTATGATCGTTGCTGTTTTTTGGAAAGAATTGAAGCTGATGACCTTTGACCCCGAATTTGCAGATAGTATTGGGTTCTCATCGAAACGAATATCGACCTTATTATCGGCGATTATAGTCGTATCTATCGTTATCGGATTACAGACTGTCGGTGTTATCTTAATGAGCGCCATGCTCGTAGCACCTGGAGTAGCGGCGCGACAATGGACGAATCGCTTATCCGTAATGGCAATTCTTGGCGGTATATTCGGGAGTGTGAGTGGTGTTATCGGGACAATTATCAGTTCATTGGTTCCCAAAATGCCGACAGGTCCGACTATCGTTATTGTGATTAGTCTTATTGTGTTGGTCAGCGTGACATTGGCCCCTAATCGTGGTCTTGTATGGCGAGCTGTAAGTGACTATAGGAAGAAAATCGATATAGACAAAGATAAAGTTGTATTGAACTTGTTTGAATTGGCGATGAATCATGATAATCCTCATGCATCCCATGACTTGCAGGCGATTAAACCGATGGTTGCGACAAATCGAAAGGGCGTAGAACTTCTAAGACGTCAATTGGAACAGCTACAAGAAAAAGGACTGGTGGACCAAGAATACTTTGACCACTGGCATTTGACAGATACCGGTATTGCTTATGCCAAAGCACATCCGTTAAAAAAGGAGGAATCCTATGAATCCTGAATTAGAAATTCAACTCATTGCTGTAATAGTAGCTGTTGCGTGTTCCATACCGGGTGTTTTCCTTGTATTAAGGAAGATGGCAATGATGACGGATGCGATTACACATACGATATTACTGGGTATTATTCTGGCGTTCTTTTTGGTTAATGACTTGAGCTCCCCGCTCTTAATTATCGGTGCAGCTGTTGTCGGCGTTGTAACTGTATATTTGGTGGAAGTGTTAGATCGAACAAAGTTGGTGTCAGAAGAATCGGCGATAGGGATTGTCTTTCCTTTATTATTTAGTACGGCGATTATTCTTATTAGCCGATATGCAGGGGATATTCATTTGGATACAGACTCCGTATTACTCGGTGAATTAGCCTTTGCTCCTTTTAACCGGATGGTTATCGGGGGTGTGGACATAGGGCCTGAAGCATTGATTACTATGGGTATTATACTATTGATTAATGTCAGTCTTGTCCTTGTCTTCTTTAAAGAAATGAAAATAACAATTTTTGATAAAAGTCTGGCAGCAGTATTAGGCTTTTCTCCCATCTTGATGCAATATGGCTTAATGACGTCTGTATCCGTCACGACAGTTGGTGCTTTTGAAGCCGTCGGTTCCATTCTTGTTATTGCATTTATGATCGGACCGCCTGTATCCGCCTATCTATTGACGGATAATTTGAAGAAGATGTTGTTTATCAGTGCCGGAATCGGTGCTGTAAATGCCCTTATCGGTTACCGAATTGCCTTTGCTTTTGATGTATCCATTGCAGGAAGTATGGCGGTTATGACAGGCATATCATTTTTCTTAATCTTCGTCTTTGCACCGAAGCGAGGCTTTATTACAGTTCTTCGGCGACGACGTTTTCAACGTTGGGATTTTGCGAAGAAGTCACTGCTCTTTCACTTAATGAATCATGAGAATAGTGACGTGGAGAGCAGGGAAAATGGTGTTGCGAGTATATATGAGCACTTGAATTGGAACAAAGAATTTGTTCAAAAAATTCTGAAAGAATTGGAAAGAGATGCCATTATATATCGAAAGGACAAGATATACTGTTTGACAGAAGAAGGTAGACGCTATACGAAGGATAGCTATGATGCGATTATAGAAAGTTTTAAAGAGGAGTCCTTGGTATAAACCGGTATTCATAAATGATGTGCTATAGATTTGTTACGGTAGGTACTCGGAGGCATGCCGGTTAGTTTGGAGAAAATTCGGCTAAAATAAAGGGGATTGCTATAGCCCACAACACCGGCAATCTCATTAATGGATAAGTCCGTACTACGAAGAAGTTCTTTACCCTTGTCAACACGTAAGGCGATGATATATTGCCGAGGTGTCGTTTGGTAAAGTTCTCCAAAACGCCGAATCAGCCAACAAGTGCTCATATGATACTTTGCGGCATAGTCTTCAATAGGAATATCCTCATAAAAATGTTCATTCATATCAATAAGAAGGTCGTCAAAGGCGCGTTGCCCTTTTGATTGGCCTTCTTTTTCTTCTAAACTATAACGGTGAAGTAAGGTTA
The DNA here is from genome assembly GCA_965140555.1 of Vallitaleaceae bacterium. Classification (GTDB taxonomy): domain Bacteria; phylum Bacillota; class Clostridia; order Lachnospirales; family Vallitaleaceae; genus UBA1351. The sequence goes on from OZ223259.1 coordinate 2,466,019, forward strand.
AAAGTGTTGTGGCGTAAGCATTGCATAAAGATGAGAAATGCTTACGTTTTTGTTGTAATTCTTTAATAATGGAATCAAAGTAGAAGAGGATATCCAAATGCGAACCGAAGGTGTAGCATTGGGCCGTGTCGAATCGGAGTCTTTCTAACTGCGGGGATGGAACAACGGCATGAAAATGAAGCCAGTAGATATCCGGATTGTCCGAAAGCGTGTATTGATAGAATTGAGGAATATCGGGCGTGTAGAGAATGCCCTGACCTTCTCGAAGGATCTGTTCTTGTCCATGTATACGAAAGGTACCTTGACCCTTAGCCATATAGATGAGTTGAAAATCGGAGCGTCCATGGGGGCGGTCTGTTGTAAATTCATTAACTGTTTCAAGACGGATGTGCCCGCAGGAGTTGACAAGCAAGTCCGTGGATGGTGAGTAGCTAATATCATTTGGTAGGGTAAGATAACCGGAATGGTAGAGCATAACAAACTCCTTTCAGTGGATAAGATGTATCAAATTGTATCATTTTGTGCATAAAACTGTCAATGCAGTATATGGTCAAAACTCAGATTTAGAGGTATGCTAAATAGGAATAAATCATGCATTAAGATGATAAAGGAGACGAGAGAATGGATTTAGAACGCTATTATGAAAACTTAGATATCCTCCATGTAGGTGTTGAACCGAATAGAGCCTATTATATACCTTATTCCGTATCAAAAAAACAAGAAGCGATTGCCGAAAAAGGCTTTGGCGACACGTCGGACCGGAAGATATCCTTAAACGGTAAGTGGGGATTTAGATATGAAACACATCCGGATCGAATACCGACAGAATGGGTAACAAGCTGTATGGATGAGCATATGGTTTCGCAGATGGATACCATTGAGGTTCCTTCATGCTGGCAAACCCAAGGGTATGATCGCCATCAGTATACGAATGTGGCATACCCCTTTCCTTATGACCCACCCTATGTTCCGGAAGACAATCCATGTGGACTGTATGTGCGTCAGATTTCTATAAGTGACGAACAACTGGCAAATAATCAACAACTCTATCTGAATTTTGAAGGGGTTGACAGTTGTTTCTATGTCTATATAAACGGAGAATTTGTCGGTTACAGTCAAGTGGCTCACTCGACAAGTGAATTTCGTGTCGATGGTTTTATGCATCAAGGCGACAATTCTATTGCCGTTCTTGTGCTCAAGTGGTGCGACGGTAGTTATTTGGAAGATCAGGATAAGTTTCGTATGTCCGGAATCTTTCGCGATGTTTATTTGTTGCAGCGCCCGGAAGAACACGTAAGAGACTTCACTGTACAAACGACATTAGATACGATGGATGGGACAATTGTAGGGAAGGTAACGGTTACCTTCGACTATGGGGATAATACAAACCCGCTTCCTGTATCAGCAACATTATTGGATGAACAGCAAGAGAGTGTCGGTCATTTGGAGGTGACAAGTAAAGAGGTGACGTTTGTCGTGGAGAATCCGCTCCTGTGGACAGCAGAAACACCGAATTTATATATGTTGCTTCTTGAGTTTTCTGGAGAAACGATTGTCCAGGAGGTAGGTATTCGCGAGATTTCTATTCATGAGAAGATTATGCTTCTTAATCGACAGCGTGTGACGATGAAGGGTGTCAATCGACACGATAGTGACCCGGTTACCGGCTATACGATTTCTAGAGAGCAAGCGATGGTAGATTTGAAATTGATGAAAGAGCATAATATTAATGCTATTCGAAGTAGTCATTATCCGAATGCGCCTTGGTTTGCCAAGTTATGCAATGTATACGGTTTTTATATGATGGCTGAATCGGATATCGAAGCTCATGGTGTTGTTAGCATATATGGTGGTTCCGCACAAAATACATATGGACTGATTGCTCAAGACCCTAGATTTGAGGAGGCTATTCTTGATCGGGTACAGAGGAATGTGGTTCGAGATAAAAACCAACCTTCTATTCTGTTCTGGTCTTTAGGCAATGAAGCGGGGTATGGTCCGAACTTCGAACATGCCGGTCGATGGGTGAAAGCCTATGATCCAAGTCGTTTGTTGCATTATGAAGGTTTTGTCCATGAAACAGGTGGGCATACGAATGATGGCTCCATGTTGGATGTTTATAGTACTATGTATGCATCCATTGATGACCTCAAAGCATATTTGGATAATGATGCCAATGAAAAACCTTATGTTTATTGTGAGTATATTCATGCTATGGGCAATGGTCCCGGTGATGCGGAAGATTATTTTAAAGTGATGTCCAAAAATCCTCAAGTTATCGGTGGTTTTGTATGGGAGTGGTGTGACCATGCCATTGATATGGGACGTACGCAAGATGGTAAGAAGAAGTACTTCTACGGTGGCGATTTTGGCGAGTATCCACATAGTGGGAATTTCTGTATGGATGGACTAGTCTACCCGGATCGGACACCGCATACGGGTCTTCTGGAATATAAACAAGTGATGCGCCCTATTCGTTTTGAATGGGAGGATGGGCTATATTGCACAAACTATATGGATTATACCAATGCGGAAGATGTGATTGATGTGACTTATGTATTGACCAAGCATGGGCGAGTTATCGAAGAAGGATTAGTAGAGTTAAAAGAAATGATGCCTCATAAACGGGTAGCCGTCGAACAACCGGATTGGAAGCATCTAGATGAAGCCACCCATCTGCGTTTGATTCAACGATGGAAAGGCGAAGATGCTTTACGTCAAAAAGGGCATATACTTGGACATGATGAATTTGAGTTGGTTGATGATAGTAAGGATATGGACTGGATAAACGTCTTAGGGTTGGATTATGAATTAAGCGCAGATGCAGACCCTATACAGATAGATGAGCGTCCGTCAGAGTATAGAATTGCCGGGGAAAATTGGTGTTATACCTATGATCGACGTCATGGAGGCTTTGTATCATTAAATGTTATGGGAGAAGAGCGTCTTGCAGGCCCGACAGAACTTACGATTTATCGAGCGCCTATTGATAATGATGTGAACATGAAAAAAGTTTGGAATGATGCAGGGTATGACCATGTACAGACGAAGGTCTATGCATCAACAATCGAAGCAAAGAACGACAGCGTACTCATCCGAAGTCATCTTGGACTGGCGGGTATCGTGAAGCAAAAAGCGATGGATATTCAGATGACTGTATCGATAGATGGACAAGGTACGATAGATTTCAGTTATGAAGTAGAAAAAAATTCTGATCTACCGTCATTACCAAGGTTTGGGCTGTGTATGGCGCTGCCGAAAGAACATAATGGTGTGACATACTATGGTTATGGCCCCCATGAGAGTTATATAGACAAGAAAGAATCGAATTATTTGGGGGTTTTCACGACAACCGTTGATAAGATGCATGAAGATTACCTGATGCCTCAAGAAAACGGGAGCCATTATAATACCCGTTATGCCATTATATCAAAGCCACAAGGACAGGCACCTGATGTGGATATGTTATTGACAGCTTCAAGAGCATTTTCTTTTGGAGCTTCTGTATATGCGGTACAGATGCTTGCAAAAGCACAACATGCTTATGAACTAGAAGAAGCCCCTTATAATCTCATCTATATGGATTACAAAATGGCAGGAACAGGTTCGGCGGCATGTGGGCCAAAACTTGCTGAGGTTTATCAAGTGACAGACAATAACTTTGTCTTTGAAGGTCGTATTGCTTTTGTAAATAAAATGTAAGAATCTCCCCATGACAAGAAGCATCTTTCGTGCTAAGCTATACATAAAGCAAGATTAAGTAAAGCGAGGTAGAAGGATGCCAACTGAAATGATAGGAGTCCTCATAGGCGCTGTAGTCATTATCCTTGGGATAGTGGCTTGGCGCTTTTATAAAAGGAACAAGAGACGCGATGTAAAGATAGTATGGGAAGAAACAGTTATGCCGCCACATATTCATGCATGGGTTGACGAGATGACAACCATAAGGAATCTATTAGAGTCCATAGGGTACGAAAAACCTTATGAGGAGTTAGTCGAGCACCTACGTTTTGCAGATACAAGAACAGATAAGATTTTGGACGGCCAAGTCGATGAACACATCGAAGCGCTCATTCGAGTTGCCGTGACTAAAGATAGAAAAGGAATAGAAAAAGTCTTAAAAGAGCTGGGCGAAGTAGTAGAACAACGACGTAAAGTAATGGCAACACGAGAAGGAGATGAATAAGATGACGTTCTATTCTAAGATGGCATGGAACTATGAAGGGATTTTTCCTGTAAGCGATATGAAGCTAAGCTTCGTAAAAAAACGTTTAGAGGCCATTCATGGAGCCCGAATATTGGATGTTGGTTGTGCAACGGGACAATTTCCGTATTTACTTGCAAAGTCTTTACCAACCATTCAGCAAGTAGATGCTTTTGATCTGGACAAAGATATGATTGATTTGGCAAAAGAACGTTATCCCCATGAAAGGATTAATTATCGACAGGGTAATATGTTGGAATTGGATGTATTGTATAGTACATCTTATGATATGGTCACGTGTTTTGGGAACACATTGGTTCATATCGGGGATGAGAATGTCCGTCAATTTTTTGCTTCTGTATATAAGCGGCTAAACAGAGGTGGTATGTTTATTCTACAATTACTAAACTACCATTATGTGATGGAGCATAATATCCGAAAGTTACCGTTAATTGAAACGGATGTATTGCGCTTTGAACGTCGATATGAGGAAGTTAGTCGTCGAGAATTGACCTTTGCAACATCGTTGTACATGAAAGAAAGTGGTGAAACGATTGAAGGAAGCATTCCTTTATACCCTGTCTATAGAGAGGATATCGTGAGATGGCTCAACGATGTTGGGTTTCAAGAGGTGCAGTGTTATAAAAATTATATAGATGTAGCATATGACGGAGAGGGGTTGCCATTGATTATTACAGCTTCCAAATAATTCTAAAAACATTGACAGTTTCTTGGTTAGGACCTACAATAATAGGTATTAAGCTGTATAAGTAGAGTTCTGTGGCTACTAAGGGAGGCTGCCTATTTGATGTATGAAAAATTGAAAGATGTTTTGTTTATTCCGAAACAATATAAAGAAGCGATGAATCGAGAGATGTATCAAGGAAATACAACTCGAATGAGCATCATTTTTGTCGCAGCTGCGATATATTTAGTATTTATTATTCTGGATGGAATTTCGAGGTCATCCGGAAACCCTGAGTTCAAGGCAACGATCATAATTAAGTTTTTTTTTATTTTGGCTAGTGTGGGGGCCTCTGTCCTGTTGTTTCATTTGCGTAAAACAACAAAGACACGACTTGTTACAACGGTTATTCATTTTATAGCCTTTTTTTTCTTAATATTAGGAGCAACCAACTCCTTTGCCGTGCAAGAGTTAATGCCGAGTATTACAATTTTTCTTATTACTATTATGCTTTCAGCTATGGTTGTTCGAATGCGGCCGATAAATGCAGTGATAATATACGGTATTGCATTTATCTATTTCTATATAGGATTGCCATATTTCCAAACAAATGAAGATTATGTTCATTGGGACTATTTGAATGCAGGAATTTCTATAACCATTGGACTTCTATCGAATATGTTACTTTATCATCATACGTACATATTGGTGAAAGATCGGATGCATATAGAAGCTCAGAATGAAGAATTACGTTTTTTATCGGAGCATGACATGCTTACGGGGTTCTATAACCATCAAAGTATTCATCAATTGGTAGAATCCTATAAAGACCATGCGATCAAGGAGAAAACAGGATTGTCCGTTGTGGTTATTGATGTGGATAATTTCAAAAAAGTTAATGATACCTATGGACATAAAGTGGGCGATCACATTATTCGAATGATTGCCTATCATATTAAAGAAGCGACCAGAACGGTAGATGTACATGGTCGATATGGTGGGGATGAATTCGTAGTCATCATGCCGGGGATTAGTAAAAGCGAGGCGGCAGAACTTTTGGAACCTCTACAATGTATAGAGGTGAATGATAACGGTGTTCATATTAATGTGACATTGAGTATCGGAATTGTAGAATTGACAGAAGACAATGAAGATTGCCTTATTGAATCAGCAGATTTTAAAATGTATGATTCTAAATATAAAGGGAAAAGTCGAATATCTTATTAAGGAGGGGTTTTATGAATTATGATGTATTAAAAGATCAAATGCAAACCGGTGATGTCATTTTATTTGAAGGACAATATAGTATCAGCCGTATCATTGAGAAAGTAACAGGGTGTCCCTATTCTCATGTGGGTATGGTGATTCGTCTGGAAGGTTATGAGGAGCCTCTATTGTTTGAATCAACAACATTGACAAATTTGCCGGATGTTTTAACAGGGGATACGAAAGAGGGTCCCAAAATTGTGGATTTGAAACAACGTCTATTACATTATGGGGAAGAAGTCAAACCCTATAGAAAACCATCGTTTGTATATCATCCCATTCATTTTAGACGAACAGAGTCAACGACAGAACGTCTTTTAGCATGTCATACATTATACCATGGGCGTTATGAGACATCGGATAAACAGATGATGTTGGACGTCATTTTAGGACGGATTTTTGGAATTCAAGTGTCCAAAAAAGAGTTTTTCTGTAGCGAGTTAATCGCTGTGCTTTACATGGCCATTGATTTGCTTCATAAGAAGCCGCCTTACAATGCCTATATGCCTAAAGATTTTTCGTCACTGAATCATTATATACATCTAGTTCAGGCCCAATTTGGTCAAGAGATTCCGATTGATATGGATGAAGGTCTTGACAATCAATAGAAAAAGGATATAATATATGCTAACCCAAAGGAAAAGTGATTTTTGAATGGGTATATTGGGTATATATTGAAACCATAAATGTGAAGACAGGGACAAGTAGTTAAGTGAAGGTTCTCCAGAGAGTTGCCGGTTGGTGGAAGGCGCAGTAAGAATCAGACGTTAATGAATACACCCTCGAGCAGCGCACCGAAATTACAGTAGGCTGTGCCGGAACCTGCATCCGTTATCGTGCTAGAGTATAAGCATTAGCCGTACTTGAAGAGGTCATCATAGTGATATGATGATATATAGAGGTGGTACCACGAGATAATCTCGTCCTCTATCCGTAACAATCGGATAGAAGACGAGTTTTTTTGTGCGAAAAAGTCATCTATAGTCATATAGTATTATTAGCTAATGCTTCACATTGTATCATTACAAGGAGGAAGCGTCATGAATCAAAATCAAATCATTGAGGAACAATTAAAAATTATTCGAAAAGGGATACACAGTATTTCAACAGAAGAAGATTTAAAAGCCAAATTGGAAAAAGCCGGTGAGAGCAAAAAACCGTTGGTGATTAAGTTCGGACTGGATCCGACGGCTCCGGATATTCATCTAGGGCATACAGTCGGTCTTAGAAAATTAAGGCAGCTTCAAGAGTTAGGACATCAAGTAATGATTGTTATTGGTGATTTTACAGCTAGAATCGGAGATCCTACAGGGAAGACAAAGGGTAGACCGCCCTTATCGGAGAAGGAAGTTCTTGCTAATGCAGATACCTATAGAGAACAGCTTGAGCGTATTTTGGATCCGGATAAAACAGTATTCTGTTTTAATAGTGAATGGTTGAGCTCTATGAATACAGAGACGATGATGGGCTATTTATCAGCGTTTACAGTGGCACGTATTTTGGAAAGAGATAATTTTTCTAAGCGCATGGAAGAAGGTGTTGGCATAGGCATGAATGAGCTTATGTACCCTGCATTACAGGCTATTGATAGTGTTATATTAGAAGCGGATGTTGAATTGGGTGGAACCGATCAGACATTTAACATTTTGGCGGGGAGACACTTGCAAGGTAAGCTGGGATTAGAGAGGCAAGTGGCACTTTTGGTACCCATCCTTGTTGGAACGGATGGTGTAGAAAAGATGAGCAAGAGTTTGAATAATTACATCGGCATATGGGAAGAACCATCAGTGATGTATGAAAAGGTGATGACGATACCGGATGAACAAATTATTCCATACTTTGAACAGGTGACAGATGTAAGCCCGGAACGGATTGAAGATTACAGACATCAGATAAAATCGGGCCAGACAAACCCTAAAAATATAAAAATGTGTTTGGCTAGAGAGATTGTTACTCTATACTGGGGGAAAGAAGCATCCAAAGAGGCAGAACAGAGATTTATTACTGTTTTTTCAAAGAAACAACGCCCCTTGGAGATTCCGGAAAAAAGAATCGGAGATACGTGTGAGTTAGAAGGTTTTCTTGTGGCCCATGACTTAGTGAAAAGTAAGTCGGAGGTGCGTCGATTAGTCGCTCAAAAAGGGATTCGTATCAACGATGAATTGGTAGCAACATCCACAATAGAACTTCATCAAAAAGATGTGATTCGTATAGGTAAACGTCGCTATGTATCATGTGTCTAATGAACAGGGTGTATAGAGGAGAATCATTGTTAAAATAGAGAGGGATGTGTGGTATAATAGTTCTATATTAAATTTGGAGGTATTATAATGAAAGAACAGACGCAATTATGCTATGTCGGTATTGGAGCTTCCGCAGGTGGGTTACAGGCCCTCAGCGATTTTTTTGATGCTGTACCGGATGATTCCAAAATGGTATATGTAGTGATTCAACATTTGTCTCCAAATTATGAAAGTATGATGGATGAACTATTAGCCAGACATACCCATATTCAGATTGAGATGGCTCGTGATAAGATGAAGATTAAAGCGAACCATATTTACTTAATTCCTCCTAAGTATGATTTGACGATATATAATGATACTTTATTTTTGGATCCGATTGATTATGGGGAGAGTCTTCATTTACCTATTGATAAATTTTTTGAAACGTTAGCAGCCGATCAAGGGCCCCATGCAGCGGCTGTTATTTTATCGGGAACAGGAAGTGACGGAACAAAAGGCATTCAAGCGATTAAGGAAAGTGGAGGATATGTTCTTGTACAAGATCAATTGAGTGCTCAATTTGATGGGATGCCACAGAGTGCCATTCGCTCAGGCCATGTAGATGATATATTGGAACCCTATCAGATGCCGGCAGTTTTAGAGGAACATTTCAAACATTTCAAATTGACTCAAGAAGGACCAAAGGGAAGTAAAACTATTAACGAGGGGCTGGATTTTGTTGAACGTGTTATGAGAATTTTGAGGGAGTTTACAGGTATTGACCTAACATCCTATAAAGCCAACACCTTATTGAGGCGTTTGGATCGTCGCTTTGCAATTAACAAGATTGATAACCACGATGATTATTTGCGACTGCTAAAAGAATCTGATGAAGAAAAAGAGCTTCTGTATAAGGAAGTGTTTATTGGGGTAACCGAATTTTTTAGAGATGAAGAAGTATTCAAGTTTGTTGAAGAGAAGATTATCCCTCAACTAATCAGTGGATTTGAACAACTACGTATATGGATACCGGCCTGTTCAACAGGCGAAGAAGCCTATAGCTATGCGATGTTGGTGCGTGAGTATTTTGATAGAACCCAAACGATCAAAGAGGTAAAAATTTTTGCGACAGATATTGACAAACGTTCTTTAGATAAAGCCGCAGCCGGTAAATATTCGGCTACAGAGGTTGAAGGTATACCCAAAGAACTGTTGGCAAAGAATTTCGAAGAAGTCAATGGTGCTTTTCATGTTGTTGAGGAACTGAGACGAATGATTGTTTTTGCCAAACATAACCTTATCAGTGATCCTCCTTTTTCTCATATGAGCATGATATCGTGTCGTAATGTATTTATATATTTGAAGGTTGAAGTTCAACAGAAAATTCTATCAAAATTCTATTTTTCATTGGATAAGCAAGGAATACTTGTTATGGGAAATAGTGAGACGGTGGGTGATATGAAGGATGCATATGAGACAGTTGACAGTAAGCATAAGGTCTTTACTAAGAAAGAAGGGCACCGACACTCTTATTTGGATAACTTAAACGATATGGGGTCTTACAAATCAGCCATTGATAAGATTGATAAGACAATAAGTCAACGCCGGGCAGCTACAGAGAGTTTGCTCCTTAAGGTAATGAGTAAATCGATGCGACCGTCGATTATATTAGATGAAAAGGAACAGATTGTACAGCTCATAGGACCTGTCAGTCAATTTATGAAAGTAAAAGAAGGCCGATTTAGCAATAATTTGTTTACAAACTTCCCGGAACAATTGTGTGCTTTTATTACGCATACAGTTCGTCAGGTGCGATCTTCAGGGGAAAAAGTCATCATGAGAAATTTGAAGTATACTATAGATAATACAGCTGTTGCGATTAACTTAGAATGCGTTTCCGTTCAAGAGCGTGATAAAGTATTTTATAGTATTAGTTTTGATAGGCTGGAGGTTGAAGAAGAGGATGAAGCCATTCAGATAAGAATGGAAGACGGAAGTCGTATTAAGCAATTGGAAGAGGAACTAGATATAGTCAAGAACAACTTAAGTGCAACGGTTGAAGAGGTTGAGACATCGAATGAAGAACTCCAATCAGCCAATGAAGAGTTAATTGCCAGCAATGAAGAACTTCAAAGTACGAATGAAGAACTGCAGTCTGTCAATGAAGAACTCTATACGGTCAATAGCGAATACCAAGAGAAGATTCATCAGCTTACAGAGCTTAACAATGATTTGGAAAATCTCTTGAACAATATCGAGGTCGGAGCAATCTATTTGGATAAGAATATGCGAATCAGGAAAGTGACCCCGTTGGTATCAAAAATGACCAATATAATGGCTTCTGATTTAGGCCGGCCAATTGGGCACCTGTCAATTTTTGATTATAGTTATGATATTATCAAAGATATCCGCGAGGTTAATAAGACCCTCAAAATAATGGAAAAAGAGATTGTGGATAAATTGGGGCAGTATTGGTTAATGCGAATTCGACCTTATCGTACGGAATATAATTCCATTAGTGGTATTTTGATTACGTTTATTGATATGACCAGTTTAAAGAAGCAAATGAACAAAACCATTATTGCCAATGAACGATTGGAACAGATTATGAACTTTGCACACGTTGCTTGGTGGGAATGGGATATTAAGACAGGTAATGTTGTGTGTGATGATTTGAAAGCAACAATGATTGGCTATCATCCAAACGAGTTCCCTAATAATGTTTATGAAATTTGTGATTTGATACATCCGGATGACTATGAGCAAACGATGCAGATTATGCGAGATCATCTCATGGGGAAAACGGAGATATGGGATGCTACTTATCGTATTCGAACAAAATCAGGAGCATTCAAAATCTATCATGACCAAGGTAAAGTTATTGAATGGAATGAAAAAGGTGAACCTGTTTATGCAAAGGGGTCGGTTATCAGTGTAACCGATCTTGAGGAGGCAGGTGAGTAGCGATGAAGAAAGAAGATGCAATTCTTCGAATAGAACATGTATTGGAAGATGAGAATCGCTTAAAGCGGTATGAAGATATTAGTGAGATACAAATGCTCATACAGGAATTGAATACTTATCATACAGAACTTGAATTTCAAAACGAAGAGTTAAAGCGTACAGAAGTACAACTCCGTGAATCCATGCGGTTTTATCATGATTTATTTGAGCAATCGCCTTATGGGTATATAGTGTATCGGCCTAATGGAGAAATAACAGAAATTAACAAGCGTATGCGTGATTGGTTGAATTGGGAGGAACAGCTTAATAAAGAACAGACGGTATTTGCATTGATAGCGAAGGAAAGTCAAGATGCTTTTTACTTTCATCAGAAGGAGATTTTACAAAACGATGAAGTGCGTGTTGCAGAGATTGTAATGCGTGCAGGGGATTCCCCTTTATACGTGCATATGTTTAGTGAACGGGAAGTCCTACCGGACGGTGTCTATATTAAGACAGCATGTATGAATATTACAAGTCGTATTAAGCAGAGCGAACGGCTGTTGTATTTGAGCTATCATGATCAGCTTACAGGCTTGTATAATCGCCATTATTTTGAAGAAAAACTATTAAAAGGCATGAAACATTCATCCACGACCGGGGTTGTCTATATTGATATCAATGACTTGAAAATGGTCAACGATGTCTTTAGCCATGAAAAAGGGGACTGGATGTTAGGTGAAGTGGCAGCAATCTTAGATACGTTAGTAGGCACTAAGGGTTATGCTGTTCGATGGGGAGGCGATGAATTTATTCTCGTCATACTTGACACCGATCGAGAAGGAATCAAAAAAATAAAAGAATCTATTATTTTAGGCGTGAAAGGAATAGAGGGGCTTCCTTTTGAAATTACAGTCTCTGTAGGTTATAGCATGGTGGAACAATGCAGTGGTGATTTAATGGCTGCAATTGCCAAAGCGGAAACCGTCATGTATTATGCAAAATATAGTTATCATGCATCCAGTAAGAAAGATATTGTAAGAAATATGATGGAAAATCTCCAGCGGTCTATCTTTTTCGAGCGCGATCACTGTCACAAATTACAGTCCTTGTGTCGCAGATTAGGGCAGGCCTTGTCATTGGACCATTATAGTATGAAACAACTTAAACAAACCTGCTTTTTTATTAATATCGGTAATCTAGTTGTTGAAAACAAGTTGCTGACAAAAGACTCTTCTTTGGAGAAAGAAGAACGATATGAAATGGAGAGTCATACAGAAGCGGGATATAAACTTCTTAAAGGTATACCGGAGTATGCCGATATTGCAGATTTGGTGTTGTATCACCACGAGCATTATGATGGAACCGGATATCCAAGAGGGTTGCAGGGAGATGAGATCCCTTATGTGGATAGGATTATTCGTGTTATTGATGCCTATGTAGCCATGATAAGTGAACGTCCATACCGCCATGCTTTGACAGAAGAAGCGGCAGTAGCAGAGCTTATAAAAGGTAAAGGGAAGGTGTATGACCCCTATATTGTGGATGTTTTTGTAGATAAGGTACTTCAAAAGCGGCCCAACGAGGTGACAGATGAAAGATAATATTACAAAAAAAATAGAAGATGTATTAAAAAGCACGCGTCATATAGAAGAGTTAAAAGAATCTCAAGAGTTTGAGGCCCTACTTTATGAGTTAAAAGGGTATCATATGGAATTACGTCTACAAAATGAAGAGTTAAAGCGGACCCAAGAAGCTTTGGAGTTAACTAGAACAAGGTATACGAGTTTGTTTGAAAATGCCCCTTATGGGTGTTGTTTGTATAAAGAAGATGGAGAAATTTTTCGAGTAAATCGGCGATTTTTGGAATTAGCCGGGATACATGAATCAGATATTCATAAAAAACCCATATATGCATTAGTGGCCCCTTCAAGTCAAGATGATTATTACTTTCATTTAGAAGAATTAAAAAACAAACAAGAAACGTCGAATGGAATGATTGTATTTGCTGAAAATATGAGTCGATTTATTGCCATAAATAGTATGTATGTTGTATTTAAAGGAAGACAATATATTCTAACAGCTTTTAATGATGTGACGACAGAGGAGATTTCAAGACAAGAGATAGAGTTTCTCAGTTATCATGATCGTTTAACGGGACTTTTTAACCGACATTACATGGAGTATATTATAGCAGAAAATGTGATCAAAGTCGGAAGTGTTATTTATATAGATATCAATGACTTTAAACTTGTTAATGATGTTTTTGGTCATGAACTAGGGGATGATGTTTTGGAAGCTATCGCTAATGTCATGTCCGAAGTGGTTTTATCAGAAGGCATTGCACTTCGTCTAGGTGGGGATGAATTTATAATAATTGTATATGAAGAGAATGTGGAGTATGTCAAACAGATAAAGGCACGTTTGAATGAAGAAGTTAAAGCGTTGTCTTCTTTTCCTGTACCCATCAGTTTATCTCTTGGACATAGTGTTGGATTCCAAGATGGCATTCAGACTGCTGTTAATCGGAGTGAGAAGATGATGTATTATTCCAAGTTAATGTATCATATGTTGAATAAGCAAGATATGCTAGATTATATTTTGAATTATACGTTTACGACATTTTCCCATGAACAAGACCATCATGAGGATATGATGAGGTTGGCAGAAGAATTAAGTCAGTATCTTAACTTTATCACAGAAGAACAGGAACATTTTCTTTTTGCGGTAAAGTATATGAATATAGGCTATGCAGTAATCGCATCGTTGTCTTGTGATGCACATAATCGGTTGACAGAAGAAGGGATTGTTCAGATGCGTAAGCATACAGATGCCGGATACAAAATTATCAAGTCTGTTCCCGAGTATACGAGTATGGCCAAAGTGATTTTACATAGCCATGAGAATATAGATGGGAGTGGTTATCCTCAACAATTATCTGGTGACGCTATTCCTTTCTTTTCAAGATGGATCCACATATTAGACGTATATACAGCACTCACAGAGCCTCGTGCCTATCGTAGGGCATATAAAGAAGAAGAGGCTTTGGCTTATATTATAGAGCGTTCAGGCATGGAGTTTGATTCTGCAATGGTAAAGCAATTTGAAAGGTTTATTGAAGTGAAGTGAGTCTAATTACCTATAGGGTGTCTTGGGGACTAACTTGACTAAATATACAATTGTGATACGATTAGTAGGATTGATTAAAAGGTAATTATGGAGGTAGCAAATGGAACGCTATAATATGGAGAAGAGAATTCGGGAAGTATTGGAGTCCGGATCCACGAAAACACGTTTTGATGTAGAGTCGGATGTTGAGACATTGATTCACGAATTGTCGACATATCATGCAGAACTGGAATTTCAGAATGATGAATTACGTAGAATTCGGAATGAATTGGAAGATTCAAATAGGCGGTACAAGAATCTTTTTGAAGATGCACCTCTTGGATATGCACTGATAACAAGGGATGGAATAGTTCGGCGTATAAATAGGACGTTTGGAGACATTGTACATAAAATAAATTCAGAGCTTGTGGGGCGCTCATTTCTTTCCTTTATTACTCCGGAATGTCAGGATGATTTTTACTTTCATGTGAATGAGGTCTTCGAATCAAGTGAAATCGTCGAATTAGAAATGAAAATCCTTGTGGGTCAGAAAAAGCGGCATATTCATTTGTACAGCAACCAAGAAATTTATATGGGAGAACGTTGCCTGAAGATGGCAATGGTGGATATAACAAAAGAAAAAGAGCAGGAATCAGAGATACAATATTTGATGCATCATGATAAATTGACAGGGTTGTATAATCGGAGATATATTGAGGAAGCTATTGAACGCGGTAAATGGAAGAATTATAAATTGAACATGGTCTATATCGATGTCAACGATTTGAAATTTACCAATACTCTTTTTGGTTATGAAGACGGCAATAAACGGTTATTGGCAGTAGCTAGGCAACTCAAGGATTTATCTCTGGATGAGGATGTGTTGGCGCGATGGGGTGATGATGAATTTATTGTGCTACTACAAGATCGATCCTATTGGGAGACGAAACAGTGGATTTCAACATTAGAGACACAACTTAGAGAGTTGGAAGAATTTGATTATCCACTGAGTATAGCGACCGGTTATTGTGTTATTGAACGGTTTCTTGGGCAGATAGATGAACACATATTGAAAGCTGAAAAAGTCATGCAATGTGAAAAAACGGATTATCATAACATTGAGAAAAAACGTATTGCAGATGATTTAATGCGTAAGCTATACCGTAAAACGCCGTGGTTGAAAGAACATAATGCCTTTGTTGGGAAAATGGCTATAGAGTTTGCTAAATATATTCATTTGTCAGCGGAGGATATACGAAAAATGAGACGTGTCGCAAAGTATAAAGATGTGGGCGAGTTTTTGATGGATGAAAATATGTTAAATAAGACGGGGCAATTGTTAAGACCTGAGCGGGATGTAATACAAACACATCCTGAGATTGGTTTTCAGTTGCTTAAGAATATGAATGACTTAGAAGATATTGCATGTGAGGTTTTAAATCACCATGAACGCTATGATGGGAGTGGTTATCCATCAAGAATAGAAGGAGATAGAATACCGGTCATCGCTCAAATCATTGGAATGATGGATACCTATGTTGGCATTCAATTGGAGCGACCTTATCATGAGAAAAGGGATGACCAAGAAACTTATCGATTATTTTTAGATGAAAAAAAGCAGTTTGACAAAAATATGGTGGATACTTTTATTGATTTCTTGAAAAAAGAAGCTAAAAAAGGCTGATGGTTAACCATCAGCCTTTTTTAGTCTCTCTCTCTCTTCTTTTACAGCACACTACTAAGAATCATGAATAGTACTTGTCGACAACAAACCATGTCCAATCATCGAGTTCTTTTTGGAGGGTTTCGTCATTGTTTGTGGATTTGTTACGTAAGAAAGCCATTAAACGATCAGGTTTCCCATCGATTAAAGAGACTTCTTCTTCGGATAACATGTTCCATCGAGATCTCACATCTTCTTTGATGAGATCCCATTTTTGAGTCATGATGTCTTGTATCATAGTGTTCTCTCCTCTATGGTCATACACAATAGCACGTATCTCCTGAGTATTTTTTACTCTATATCTTATAGAGTAAGATTTGTTAATGAATGCCCTGATATGGGGGGGACCTTTGGCGTAAGGTTAAAAGTTTATGGAGGAACATTCATTAAGAGAATCAGAATTTACAAACATTATGATAATATAATTTTAATAGTTTGTCAATAGTAGGGGTTTAAAGTAAATTAATTGAGAATATATATAATATTCATTTAATTTAGAATAATTTAAAAATGAAGAAGGGATGTTAGAATTGTGCCATGAAAAGAAATAATAGTGGAAATTATCACGTAGAGTTTCTTACAAAGCATAGACAAACTAAGAACAAATCTATAACTAAGAACAAAAAAGTAGAGTGGGTTATAGCATAAAACATAAGAATATTGTCCTCATATTTATGTGAAAAGACTAGGCCATAAGTCGGTGAATCCCCTTTTGGGATGTGTTTTCATAAAAGGTATTGTGGATTACTTATGAAAATTCGTGTACAAATTTGCTCTTTTGCACATAGAAGAACATATATATAGGAAGTTTATCCATAAATATAGGTAATGTCTTTACAGGGTATACAAATTATGCTACTATTATAGAGGAATTATTACAACTATGTTACAAATGTTGGCGTAAGAGTGACTAAAACTGTGGAGGATAATATATGTACGGAGTACCGAAATTTCGTGAGAACTTCTTTATGAAATACAAAAAAGAAGTCTTGTTATCAGTCGGTGCACTTTTAACTATTATTACAGTAGTTAAAGTTGTGCCAAAAGATAGTCAAAGTGAAGAACAAGCCATGCATACAGCGGGATTAACAATAGAAAATCAGCAAGAGCAAGAACCTATCGGATATGAAGTGAGTTACAAGGGTATGTCGGTAGGTATTGTTGAGTCGCAAGAAGATGTTGAACCTTTAATAGAAGCAGCCTACGATGAATTGAAAAAGTCTATCGGATATGATCCGGAGTTGACTCCGGAAACAGATGTTGAACCTGTTTTTTCAGGTGTGCTTACAGCAGATACCAATACGATTATAGAAGGATTACAATCTGAAATGTTGGCAAACTTGGATGTTATTAAGGAAGAAGCATATGTCATGCGTATCGGAGATGACTTTACAATTGCACTGAAGTCGGAGGACGATATTAAAGAGGTACTTTCAGAAGCGCAAGAATATTTTTTGAATAGTGATGTGAATGTAGAAGTTTCATTAGATAGTAATAACTACAATTCTTTAGTGTTGACACCGAAAGTATTGATGCGTGAAAAGTCAACGGAACCAACACAGATGCTGACAGCGGCTCCGGCAACAGAAACAGATGCAGAAGAAGTGAATGCGAAAGAAGCCGTTGCACAACAAGATGTTGAAGAGGGGATCGTAGATGCCTCCGGTGATCAAACGGAAGCAGGAGAGATGCCTGAAGAGACGGAAACCAATGTGTCACAGGATACAGAAGAGAGCACGGGCGGTCGCGTCATGGAAGTTGGATTAGCAGAAGATGTGGCGATTGTTAAGACACATGTTAATCCGTCGGATATCATGGATATCAAGGCGGCTGTTGAAGCGATTACCAAAGAAAATGAAAAAGAAACGATGTATACGGTTCAATCAGGGGATAGTCCTTCAAAAATTGCTAGTGATAACGATATGGGATTATCCGATTTATATGATATGAATCCCGGGCTTAAAGCCAAAGAAAAATCGCTTCAAATAGGAGAACAAGTTGTTGTTACGGTGCCGGAACCTGAATTAAAAGTAGAGTCAAAGGAAGAAATTCAATATACTGAGAGCATAGAACGTGGCACGAGCTATGTGAATGATCCGGACACATATGTCGGAAGTAATAAGGTTGTTTCATCCGGGAGTGATGGGGTTAAAACTATCACTGCTGTTATTACTAAATTAAATGGCAAAGAGATCGGTCGTGAGATTACACAAACAGAGATAACTCAAGAACCGGTAGACAAGGTTATATCTAAAGGGACGAAAGCATTTCCGGTAAAAGGAGCTACAGGTAGTTTTAGCTACCCAGTATCAGGGTTTTATA
The DNA here is from genome assembly GCA_965140555.1 of Vallitaleaceae bacterium. Lineage (GTDB taxonomy): Bacteria > Bacillota > Clostridia > Lachnospirales > Vallitaleaceae > UBA1351. The sequence continues at coordinate 2,484,495 of OZ223259.1, forward strand.
TTTCCTCTCCTTTTGGATATCGTCACGGTTCGTTGCATCACGGTGTGGACTTAGCAGTGCCCTACGGAACGGCGATTCATGCGGCAGATGGCGGAACGGTAATCTTTTCTGGATGGAAGAGTAGTGTTTACGGATATTTTGTTGAGATTGACCATGGGGATGGTGTTACAACAAGATATGCTCATGCAAGTAAGCTGGAAGTATCAGTCGGACAACGTGTGGCTAAAGGACAAGAGATAGCAAAAGTTGGTAGTACCGGCCGTTCTACAGGACCACATCTTCACTTTGAAATTCGTTTCAATGGTGTTGCGACTAATCCGCTTAACTACCTTGAGTAACAGTTAGGACTAAGCTAAATACAGATGACTACAAAGGCGCCCTATGGCGTCTTTGTGGCGTTTGTGATATTATGTACTTGACCTTAATAACTGTTGGATGGATTATAGAATGAAAATGGGAGATAATAATGCAAGCGAGAGTAATGGTTGTTGATGATGAACAAGCAATTGTAGATATATTGAAATTTAACTTAGTGCGTGAAGGGTTTGAAGTGATTACAGCCGGTGATGGGGAAGAAGCCTTAACCTTGTTTCAAGAACAAGAGCCGGATTTGATGTTGCTAGATATTATGATGCCCAAAATGGATGGACTTAGCTTGTGTAAGAAAGTGCGTGAAACATCTATGGTGCCAATTATTATGTTGACGGCTAGAGCAGAGGAAGTTGACAAAGTTTTGGGACTTGAATTTGGTGCAGATGATTATATTACAAAACCCTTTGGGATTAGAGAATTAATAGCTCGTGTTAAGGCGAATTTGAGACGTTTATCGATGGATCAAGTGCCTGTTACAGACGATGAAAATATACTGAAATTTGGTGAGTTTATTATTGACTTGAACAAATATGAAGTAATGAAGGCAGGGAAAGTTATCGAACTTACAATTCGAGAGTTTGAATTACTTAAATTTATGGCTTCTCAAAAACATCAAATTTTTAGTCGGGAACAATTATTGGAGCAAGTTTGGGGCTATGAATATTATGGAGATGTGCGTACCGTGGATGTTACAGTAAGACGTCTCCGGGAAAAAATAGAAGATGAACCGAGCAAACCTCAATATATTATAACAAAGCGTAGTATAGGCTACTATTTTAAAGCATAAGTAGCTGCGATTAATAGGAGATGCTAGGAGCGATGTGAGCATCGCTTCTATGTCGGAGGAAGGATTATGACTCGAAGTATCAAATGGCGTTTGGTTAGTATTTTTGTACTATTAGTCGTCATTGTTATGATTGTAAGCGGTACATTGATTGTGTATCAGACACGTGAATATGAGTATGAGTCGATACAGCGCGATGTACGTGCGGCTGCAACCAGTATTCAGTCTGCTGTTATTTCGGATATGGCGGCTGCGGATATGGAAAGTGCGATTATTGCACGTCTCGAAAGTAATGATGTTGACCTCAAGGGAATGAAGCTGTTTCTCTTAGATGACAAAGGGAATGTTGTCTACACTCAGTCGACGAATATTCGTGAAAAGAATTTTTATAAAGCCCAGGTAATGGCTGTATTGCAAAACAAAACAGCCAGTCAGTTTGATGAAGTCGAATTGTATGGTGACCAAGCGTTTTATCTTGGATATGCGAGAGGAATCAAAAAGGATAATCAGACTGTCTATATTATTTATATTCTAGCATCAACCGCCAAGGTTCAAGAAAAAATTAGCGTCATGGTTAAAGTGATTGCTATTGCGATTCTTTTAGCTATCGTACTTTCTGTTGTGCTGTCTTTCTTGTTCTCATCGTTCTTGACACAACCGATTATCGCTTTGACAAAAAAGGCAAGAGATATGGCAAAAGGGGAGTTGAATAATCCTATACAGGTTTATTCAGATGATGAGATTGGGCAATTAACGACGAATTTCAATGAAATGGCATTCTCACTTAATGCAACATTAGCTCAGGTGGATAGTGAAAAAAATAAAATGGAAACAGTGATTACACATATGACAGACGGTATATTGGTATTTGATAATTTTGGTGTAATCATTCATGTGAATCCTGCAGCAGTACGCATGTTAAAGGTAACAAAAGCACTGACGTTCAGTGAGATTTTTAAAGGAAAGATTACGTTGGAATTTGATCAACTGTTGCAGCAAGTTGAGCAGGCGCAAAGTCGTTTGACAATTATGGTAGACAGTGGCTATTATAGTGTGGATTTTGCTAAGTATCTAGATAAAATGGGAGCAACAGTTGGTTTGATATGCGTTATACAAGATATTACGGAACATAAGAAATTAGAAAATATGCAAAAAGAGTTTGTGGCTAATGTGAGCCATGAATTACGTACGCCGCTGACGACAATCAAAAGTTATGCAGAGACCTTGCTGGATGGTGCTTTAGAAGATAAGGATATAGCGACTGGATTTTTACAGGTTATTAACAGAGAAAGTGATCGAATGACGACGTTAATACAAGATTTACTTGAGTTGTCCAAGTTGGACAATCAGAAATCTGCTTTTAAACGATGTCCTTTGGATTTGGCTGAATTAGTGTTTAATAGTGTAGAAAGCTATCGTATTCATGCTCAGAAAAAGAATCAAGATTTGGTTATCGCACCGATGCAACATGCTGCTATAACATTGGGAGATTCAGAAAGAATTGAACAAGTACTGAAAAACTTGTTATCGAATGCCGTGAAATATAGCGGAGAGCATGCCGAGATTCATGTGCAACTAGATACCACAGACACGTATCATAAAATTTCCATTACAGATACCGGTATGGGAATACCTGAAGAAGATATGGCGCATATTTTTGAACGGTTTTATCGGGTGGATAAAGCTAGGTCAAGAGCTATGGGAGGTACAGGATTGGGCCTTGCTATAGCAAAGGAGATTATGGAATTGCATCATGGCAGGATTGGTGTTGAATCTGTATTTGGAAAAGGAACGACGTTTTCTTTGTATTTTCCGGTTGAAAAAGAATAATTGATACAGAATAGTTATCTACTTGTAATGGTTTTGTAACATATATTTGATATAATTTCTTTGTATCATAAAAACATTGTGGGATAAAGCGATACCCAATTTTAGTGAAATATTGTGGGAAAGGAGGCCGGTATATGCAACTTGTAAAACTTGGTTCTTTATTAGTCATTGTTTTTGCCTGTATGTTCTTATTTGGAATGCAAGCTTATGCCGCTTCCGAGGAAGATCATGAGGTGTTAGATTTACTTCAATGGTCAGAAGGTGATGTTTTAGATCGAGTCAGTCATAATGAATCTTTCGTATATAATACATCAGGCATTGCATTAGATGAGGAAGTTTTAGATTATATGAAAGATTTTGGGCCTTTACTTTTGAAGAATAGTTTTGATAAGGCAAAAACGACGACATTTTCTGAAAGCAAAACGATTTCAGGAACAGCAACAGAAGATACAGTTGTCGGTTTAGCTGTTTTTCATATTGAAATATCAAAAGATACGGAAGGTAATACAAAAAAAGTGTTAGTTATGACACAAGAAAAGACAAGTACGATTGGACTTTCGGGTTTATATAGTGATAGTGTGGATCTTGACTATATTGGTACTAACTATGTGTTGATTGCAGCAAAAGATAATAGCCAGAAAGATAAACCAATTTATTACAGACTCTTTAAAGTCATTCGTAAAGAGCTAGAGACAAAGGAAAAACTTGAGAATATACAAGTGGAATTTATTCAAGATGCAGGGGGGAAATCTCCTGAGTTGCAAGAGTTTATTCCAAGTATTAATAATCTCACTTTAGAATAATGAAAGGATGGCACACAATGAAGACAGCATTTAAGATGATTGTTCTCATGGTGCTTGTTTTCGCTAGTTTTTACCAGACAACAAGGTTATGGTTTGATTATCCGTCAAACTATAACTTTTTTTATAGTTTAACAACTGATGGTGATATACTGGCGTCCAACCAAGAACCTAATTATAATTTATTTTACCCTAAAACATTGGCTGTATATACAGGTATAGAAGTGGGGGATTATAAGATATTAACACTATCTCAAAGTGATAGTGTTAATATAATAGATGATAGTTTGAATTTAATTAAAGATGCATTTCAAGTAGGACAACCAAGTTCCACCACGGCTGAAGCAGAAAACATATGGGATAACCCGCATTTGTTATTTATATTACCGTATACGCTTACAGATGCTATATTGGAAGAGGATTACGATGTGGAGGATAATTGGTTCCCTGACAGCTATGAATTTGATAGATTCTATATTATCACAAGTGGGGATGCTGTTAAGGTGGTTTTCTCAAATTCAACCTTATCGGAAATGATGACAATTCTGGTCAATGAAGAACAGGTCACATTATTTAATGAAGGCATGTCGGATTGGATGGAAGCCGTATCTCAAATGACGTTGCCGACGTATAATTCAACGAAGCAAGCAGGTTATGGTTACTTTGAACAGGATGTACTTTTGCCTGTGGGTAGTCAGTCTTTTGATTTGAGACAACGCGTACCAAGTGTACTAGCATTTATGAGTGGTGGTCATTTGGACATTGATAGTTTTATTACGTATTCTAAAAGCTTTTTTAGGACACCGGAGAGTGTTTGGAACACAACATTTGAAAATGAAATTCGTGTAGGAGATATGCAGGCAGTCATTCACTATGATGACAGTGGACTATTTGATTATAAGTTGGTTGCCGAATTGGATCAGCAGCAGACGACTGTTGAGGAAGGATTAACCTTAGCTGATGAATTTTTGGCTACAGATGGGTTGCTCAAAGATATTGAATATAGATTGAGTGCATTTGAAGTTACCGATAGTGGGATTCACTATTATTACGACTATGAATATAGAAATGTACCTGTATTATTTGAAAGTATTGATAACTCCATGAAGTACCCTATGGAAATAACGGTTAAGGATAAAACCGTTGTTGAATATAAGCGTTATCTTTGGAGTTCTCAAGATGTTGTAACGCAAGGTGCTCCTTTTGATGTTCAATTTCAAAAACCATTAGATGAGCTGCTGCAAATTGATTCATTGCAACCGTTATTAATACAGGACATGCAGCTGAGTTATGAAGTGGAAGATATGTCAGGGCAGGCAATCTTGAATTGGGTGGTCACCATTGATAAAGAGAGGTATTTCATTGAACTGGAATAAAGTGTTAAATGTTTTTATTGTTATTTTCATAGGTATTAATGTTGCTCTTTATGCTTATCAGAATCACTATGAAAAAGAGCGATATTATCTGTCTCAAGAAAGAATGGATCAGTTAACATCCTTCATTAATCAACGAGAAGCTAAATTGTATACGTTTATACCGAAACATTATCCGAAGAGCTCATTAAAAATTGAAGCGCCAAAAATCAACAAAGAGGAGATTTTTGAACGTGTACTGGGAAATACGGTGACCCGGCGGTTGAATGAAGAAGGAGAACATATAACGAATGAAACCGCATCTTTAGATTTCTATTCAGGTGAAAGAAAAGGTATGATCTATTTTAGTGGTGGTGGGGACTCCTACATACCGGAAAATCTAACTCATGAGAATGTGGAAAAACAGGTGATTCAATTTGCGAAAGATTTGTACGGCGGTGAAGTGTCCATGGAAATTACCAATTGGAAAGAAGATGTAGATGTGAATGGGAATCCGGGATATCGTGTCGAATTGAATGAAAATTACCATGATAATATAGTCTTTCAAAATTATATTAAATGTTTGGTGACTCAAGACGGAATTATTGAAGCGCTAGCTATACGATATAGACCAATAGAATACTTGGGACAAAAGCGTAGTATCTATCCTTTTGATGAGGTTATTTATTCCTTGTTTTATTACTTGGAAGACCAGGGGAATGCAGTCGGGGACGGAACGGAGGAAGAATGGACGATACGCGATGTGGATATCGGATATTATCTGATTGATGCGGATGAACGGAACTTGGTTTATCAGCTCGACCCTTACTATCGAATTATATTTGGTGATGGCGATATATATTATATTAATGCCTTTACCAATGGAATTTACAAGCCATAGGATATATGTTATAATCACAATGATTATCCGTGGCTTTTTGCTACGGAAATGGACAGGATATAATACATTACCGGATGCGAACATAAATTTATGAAGTCGAACAACGACATAAACAAATGAGGTGTGAAATGGAACAATTGATTGTAAATGGCGGTAATCGCCTTTCGGGAAGAGTGGAAGTGAGTGGTGCCAAGAATGCCGCCCTGGCTATCATAGCAGCTGCGGCATTGGCTGACGGTGTAAGTACCATTGAAAATGTACCTTGTGTGAATGACATCAAGGTCTTAATAGAAGCAATGTGTGATTTAGGAATAGACATCAAGTATTTGGACAAGCATACAATAGAGATTGACAGTCGGCATGTGAACAAATTGGTTGTGGACTATGAACATATCAATAAGATTCGAGCGTCCTACTATTTGCTTGGGGCATTATTGGGACGATTTGCAGACGCCCAAGTTGCGATGCCGGGAGGCTGTAATTTAGGTCAGCGTCCAATTGATCAACATATCAAAGGATTTGAAGCACTGGGTGCTAAGGTAGAGATTACCCATGGTATGGTGAAAGCGAAAGCGGATCGTATGGTGGGAACGAACATCTATCTAGATGTGGTAAGTGTCGGAGCAACCATTAACATCATGTTGGCATCTGTTATGGCAGAAGGTGTGACGGTTATTGAAAACCCGGCCAAGGAACCTCATGTTGTTGATGTTGCAAATTACTTAAACTCAATGGGTGCTGATATTAAAGGTGCCGGAACAGATATTATAAAAATTCACGGTGTCTCTCGATTGGACGGATCGAATTATCAAATTATTCCGGATCAAATTGAAGCCGGAACCTATATGATAGCCGCGGCTATGGCTGGTGGTGATGTTACCGTTGCTAATTTGATACCGAAACATATGGAAGCGCTTTCTGCTAAATTGGCAGAAATGGGTGTTGACATTCATGAAGAAGGCGATAGTATTCGAGTTATTGCAGATGGCCCCTTAAAAGCGGTTAATGTGAAAACGTTACCATATCCAGGCTTTCCGACAGATATGCAACCACAGATGACAACGTTGCTAACCATGGCAAAAGGCACCAGTATTGTTACTGAGGGTGTCTTTGACAGTCGATTCCAATATGTTGATGAATTGAATCGTATGGGTGTGAATATCAAGGTTGAAGGTATGACCGCTATTGTTACAGGGGTTTCTGAATTATCGGGAGCTGAAGTATATGCATCGGATTTGCGTGCCGGAGCAGCTATGATCATTGCCGGCTTAGTAGCTAATGGTGAAACGATTATTAATAATGTGCAGTATATCGATCGTGGTTATGAGTTTATCGAAGAAAAATTCATAGCCTTAGGTGCGGATATTCGTCGTTTATCCGATAAGAAAGAAAAGAAGATGTTTAAGGTCATATAGTAAAATTGTCTGACTATATAACAAAAATTAAGGAAATTTTAACAATATTATGGCCACTTGGTTGAAAGTGGTCATTTTTTATTCTATAATGGTGTTAAGGAGTCGAATAGAGGTTATTAGGTTCTATTAGGAGGGAATGCCATGGTGAAACGTGTCCTAATCATTGACGATGAAGAAGTGATGCGCGCAATTATAAGCAAAGTTTTTACTGAAGAAGGATTCTTGGTGGATGAGGCATCAGACGGAAAGGCTGGATTAAAGCTTTTCGAAGATAATGAATATGATTTGGTTATATTGGATGTTATGATGCCTGTGATGGACGGGTGGTCTGTTTGTCGGCGAATTCGTGAACAATCTAATGTCTTGATTGTGATGTTAACAGCAAGGGATGAGGATGATGATCAACTCTTGGGATATGAATTGGGTGTTGATGAATATGTAACGAAACCGGTTAATATCAAGATTTTGAAAGCGAAGAGTCTGCGCTTATTGGAGCGTATTAAGAAGGATGGAGAAAAAGCATCTGAGGATGTAATTATCAAAGAAAACTTAGTTATTGACCGGACGGCATATTTAGTGAAACTCGATGAAAAAGTCGTTGATTTTGCGCCAAAAGAATATGAGTTATTAGTCTATTTGGCAGAAAATGACGGTCGTGTCCTTTCGCGAGAACAGATATTAGACATGATTTGGGGTTATGACTATTATGGCGATGATCGCGTCGTTGATACACATATCAAAAAAATCAGGAAAAAGCTTGGGCAACAAGCAAAGTTAATTCAGACAGTTATACGTACCGGCTATAAATTCGATTCGAAACGCCATGCATAGGTGTTTCGAATCGAATTCTTTATAGGGATACAAAAGAAAATGACTATAAGAATAGAAATGAGGCATGAAAAATGGATAAGAATAAACACATTACGTTTGAGGACTTTTTGGAAATTATGCGTGTGTTGCGTAGTGAAAACGGGTGCCCTTGGGATCGAGTTCAAACACATGAATCAATTAAAAATGATACTGTAGAAGAAGTTTATGAACTGGTGGATGCTATTAACAATCAAGATGATGATAATATGTGTGAAGAATTGGGGGATATGTTATTGCATGTCGTTTTTCATAGTCGAATTGCCGAAGAAGAGAACCGGTTTAGCATGGATGATGTCATTCAGGGAATCGGTCAAAAAATGATATTTCGTCATCCCCATATATTTGCAGAAGATCACTTGGAAACATCGGATCAAGTTGTCAAACAATGGGAAGAGTTGAAGAAAGAAGAAAAACAATTAAAAACGCATGCAGACGGTATGCATCATGTAGCTAAAGCTTTACCGGCACTCATTCGTGCTTCAAAAATTCAAAAAAAAGCGGCAAAAGTTGGGTTTGATTTTCCTGACACTGAGACCTTGATGGCGAAAATGGATGAAGAAATGGATGAAGTACGGGATGCCATTATAAAAGGTGATTTGGATGCAATAGAGGACGAAATTGGTGATATATTGTTCCAAACCGTTAATTTATCAAGGTTTTTTGGACTAAATGCGGAAAATGCCTTGACAAAAGCCGTAGAAAAGTTTATAAATAGATTTGAAGGCATTGAACGTTGTGCAAGCCTTTCTGGCTTGCGTTTAGACGATTTAAGCTTGAAGGAAATGGAAGAACTTTGGGATCAGGTCAAGGAAGAATCCTAGATACTGTTTTCGAACAAACTTAATCTTATCGAGGAGGAGCGACACATGAACAAATCTGAATTAGTGAGCGCTATTGCAGCAAAGACTGAATTAAGCAAGAAAGATGCTGAAAAAACATTAAAAGCATTTATCGATGTCGTAACAGAAGAATTAACTGAAGGCGGCAAAATTCAATTAGTAGGATTCGGTACATTTGATGTCTCTGAAAGAGCAGCAAGAACCGGTAGAAATCCTCAAACAGGTAAAGAAATGAACATTCCTGCTTCAAAAGCACCTCGTTTCAAAGCAGGTAAAGCTTTGAAAGACGCTGTGAATGCGAAATAGTAAAGTGGTTGAAACAAAAAATCTACACAGAGGTGTAGATTTTTTGTTTTAGAAAAGAGGAACGTATGCGATTAGATAAATTTTTGAAGGTATCACGAATTATAAAACGACGTACTGTTGCTAATGATGCGTGTGATGCGGGAAGAGTCCTTGTGAACGGAAAAGTTTCAAAAGCAGGAACGCCGGTTAAAGAAGGCGATATTATAGAAATCGCTTTTGGTAATAACCAAGTAAAAGTGCAGATAGAATCAATAAAAGAATCAACAAAAAAAGAAGATGCATCGAATATGTTTAAATATATCTAAGTTAGTGGTATACTTAGTGGAGAAATATATTCCGATAATAATCATGATATAAGTGGTAGAATGAATACGCTACAAAGGTGGTGAGTTAGTGAATCGTAAATGGCATAGATCTATGATATTTCTCATATTTGTTGTTTTTTTATTGGGAAGTGTTGTTTTTTTCCAAATTACATCTGTCTATTCAAAGGCGATGGTTAAGGAACGAGAATTAAGCAATTTGCAGCAGGAGCTGACCATTGAGAAAGCAAGGAAAGTTAGTTTAGAAGAAGAAGCGGCGTATATTGACTCGGATGAATTTATTGTCAAAAAAGCTCGTGAAGAGTTTAATTTGATTAGAGATGGCGAGACGCTGTATATTAAACGAAACGAATAAATGACTTAACGTTGTTGAGTCTTTTTTTTTCTAGAAATCCATAATACTAAAAACAACACTGAATTAAAAGCAGAGGGTAAGGATATGGGAATGCAAGAAGATGCATTTATTGAACAATTATATCAAGAAATTACAAAATCTTCGTTAATTCAGGATGGACAAAAGGTTGTTGTCGGTTTTTCCGGAGGAGTAGATTCTGTTGCGTTATTATATGGTTTGGATGGTGTAAAACGGCGGGGACTTGACTTTGAGGTCTATCCCATCTATGTGCATCATGGTTTACGAGAGGATGCAGACGATGATGTTGCATTGTGCCAAATGCATTGTCGACGCTTAGAATTGCCTTTAGAAGTAGTCCATGTGCATGTAAGGACTTTTTGTAAAAAGCATCACCTCTCAGAGGAGGATGGTGCCAGACAGCTCCGTTACGCATCCTTTTATCGGCATTTAAAGAAAATTCAAGGTCAATCGATAGTTTTGGCGCATCACATGGATGATCAAGCTGAAACAGTGTTGCATCGCTTTATTCGGGGAAGTGGCCTCTTAGGTCTAAAAGGCATGGAAATGAAAAATAGGAATCTGATTCGTCCGATGCTTCATATGCGTAAGAATACCCTTATACACTATTGCAATGCGCGCGAGTTGGCATATGTTACAGATAGTACCAATGCAGAGACTGTTTATACGAGAAATCGTATTCGCCTGGAATTGATTCCGTATCTTGAAGAGTCGTTTAACCCTAATATCGTTGAATCCCTTCATCGATTGAGTTGCTTGATGGCAGATGAAGAAGAGTATATGGAACAACAAGCAAAACATGTATATGATAACGTTGCTACTTCTGAAGCAGACGGGAGTTGTCGAATGAATATCCCCTTGCTTATGGACGAGGCAATAGCTATGCAGCGTCGTGTTGTTCGGCTGGGAATTAAACATGTCGTTCATTCAGTTAAGCATATTGAATTTCAACATGTGGAACGGGTTATAGGTCTTTTGTATCAACAATCCGGCAAAGAAGTTCCTGTGCGAAATGGACTGAAAGCTGTTCGTGAATTTGATGCGTTGATTATTTGCAAGGATATAGCAGATAACAAGATTCAAATACAAAGCTATACCCTTGACACGCTTCCCATTAAAGGGTATATTCAAGGTGCGAAGTTATATTATAATGTGATGCAGGTTTCACCCAGTATTTATAAAGATTCTTTAAAAAATACAGAAAACATGTACACTAAATGGTTTGATTATGATAAAATAAAAGCTAATTTAGTTCTACGTACACGACAGCCGGGTGATATTCTGCATATTGATGATGATGGTCATACAAAAACACTCAAAAAGTTTTTTATTGACGAAAAGATTGCCGCATCGAAGCGGGATCAGATACTGTTATTGACTGATGGCCATTACGTGTTATGGGTGGTTGGATATCGGATCAACCCTATATATGCAGCAAAAGCTTCGTCAAGTGCTATAATAAAAGTGGAACTAACCAAGGAGGACAAAAATGGCAGCAAAGATTGATGTTCTTATATCAACAGAACAACTCACTCAACGTACAAAAGAATTAGGGGCACAAATTTCAAAGGACTATGCAGGGAAAGAAATTAACCTGATTTGTGTGTTAAAAGGCGGCGTTATGTTCATGACGGACTTAGCCAAAGAATTTGAATCACCGGTCACCATGGATTTTATGGCAGTTAGCAGCTATGGCACGGAAACGACGAGTAGTGGCGTTGTGAAAATTGTCAAAGACTTGGATGAACCGATTGAAGGCAAAGATATTCTCATTGTTGAAGACATTATAGATTCAGGTAGAACTCTGAATTATCTTGTGCATATACTGAAAGAAAGAAAACCGAGCAGTGTTAAAATCGTAACTCTATTAGATAAGCCGGATCGACGCGTTGTGGATGTCGATGTTGAGTATGTCGGATTTAGCATTCCGGATCATTTTGTTGTTGGGTATGGACTGGATTACCTTCAACATTATCGTAACTTACCATATATTGGTATCGTTGAAGGAATAGAATAGAGTATGATTAAACATATCGGAAAGGAGGAAGCAAAATGAAGAAATATATGCGTGGATTTAGCTTTTATGCGCTTCTGATCCTTGTTTTATTGTTTGCGTTGATTATATCGACTAATCCAAGTGATAAAATGGTCTATAATTATGGACCGTTGGAATTGCAAAAAGACATTGAATCAGGGAAAGTCGTTCGTGTAGATATAACGAAGAATGGGGAAATCCCGACAGGTAGTGCAACCGTATCGCTTCAAGACGGTTCGGAAAAGACGTTTTTTATATCCAATACAGCAAATTTGGAAAATATGCTTATGAAAGAAGAGGTTCCTTATTATCAAGGGGATGTACAACGTCCTAACTTCTTGATGAGTATATTACCATCCATTATTATACTTATTGCTGTCGTATTCTTGTTGATTTTCATTATGAATCAAGCCCAAGGTGGTGGGGGTGGTTCACGTGTCATGTCCTTTGGTAAATCTAAAGCCAAAATGGTCATAGATAGTGATAAGAAGGTTACCTTTGCCAATGTAGCCGGACTTGAAGAGGAAAAAGAAGAACTTGAGGAGGTTGTTGAGTTCTTAAAGAGTCCGAAGAAATTCGTCGAATTAGGTGCGCGTATTCCTAAGGGTGTTGTTTTAGTAGGTCCTCCGGGTACCGGTAAAACATTACTAGCTAAAGCAGTATCTGGTGAAGCAGGGGTGCCTTTCTTCTCCATATCCGGTTCAGATTTCGTTGAGATGTTTGTCGGTGTCGGTGCTTCTAGAGTTCGAGATTTATTCGCAGAAGCAAAGAAAAATTCTCCATGTATCGTATTTATTGATGAAATTGACGCTGTTGGTCGTAAACGTGGTGCCGGCTTAGGTGGCGGACATGATGAACGTGAACAGACCTTGAACCAATTATTGGTTGAAATGGATGGTTTTGGAATTAATGAAGGTGTTATTGTCATTGCGGCAACAAACCGTGTGGATATTTTGGACCCTGCATTACTCCGTCCGGGTCGTTTTGACCGTAAAGTTTATGTCGGTCGTCCGGATGTCAAAGGTCGTGTGGAGATTCTCAAAGTTCATGCAAAAGGCAAGCCGTTGTCAGATAACATTAATCTAGATGAAGTGGCTCAAACGACAGCAGGTTTCACCGGTGCGGATTTAGAAAACTTGGTCAATGAAGCGGCCATTTATGCAGCCCGTGAGAACAAGCGTGTTATTGAGCAAGAACATTTGCGTCGCGCGTTTATTAAAGTTGGGATTGGTACGGAGAAAAAATCCCGTGTTATTAGTGAGAAAGAAAAGAGAATTACGGCGTATCATGAAGCCGGACATGCTATTATCCATCACGTTCTTGAAGAGATTGACTCGGTACATTCCATTTCAATTATCCCTACAGGATTTGCTGGTGGTTATACGATGCCGCTTCCAAAGGCTGATCAGATGTATTTGACCAAGAATAAAATGGAGCAAGAGATTGTTGCCTTGCTTGGTGGTCGTGCAGCGGAACAGTTGATTTTGGATGATGTAACAACAGGTGCATCAAACGATATTGAACGTGCAACAGGAATTGCTCGTAATATGGTTGTGCGATATGGTATGAGTGATGTGTTAGGCCCAATACAGTATGGTAATGACAATGATGATGTCTTTATCGGTCGTGATTGGGGTCATACACGAAACTATGGTGAGAATATCGCCGGTATCATTGATACAGAAATTAAACGAATTGTTGGCGATGCTTTTGAAGAAGCGATTCAATTGCTGGAAAAACATATGGAAGTTCTCCATAAAACGGCAAAATTGTTGATTGAAAAAGAAAAAATTGACGGTGCTCAGTTTGAAGCCTTGTTTGGAAATGATGCACAAGATGTATCGGATGATCCGAATGCGGCAGATATTGCACCGGAAGTTTTACCAACTTGATGAGTCGAAATAACGAAGTGTAAAATGAATAAGATAAAAGCCCTTAGTGATATATCCTAAGGGCTTTCTTAAAAGGAGTGTTATATATGGCAAAGGTAATGTTCATATCGGATATACATGGAAGTGTTACAGCGACAGAGAAAATATTGGCTATCTATGCAACGGAGCAACCGACGCAATTGATTCTTTTGGGTGATATTCTTTATCATGGACCACGGAACCCATTGCCGGAAAGTTATGATCCAAAGGGTGTTATAGCCTTGCTGAATCCGATGAAAGATTCCATTATAGCGGTCCGAGGTAATTGCGATTCGGAAGTGGATCAGATGGTTTTAGATTTTCCTATAATGGCAGATTATAATTGGTATATTGTTGATGATAAACGCTTTTTTATGACACACGGGCACTTGTATAATAGTCAACCACCGGCACTTTTGTCATCTGGTGATATTTTCATACAGGGGCATACGCATATACCTATGATTGAAGAGAAAGGCGGCGTATGGCATGTAAACCCAGGGTCAATTACGTTGCCAAAGGAAGGGCACCCACCAACGTATGCCATTTATGAAGATAAAAAAATAACAGTCAAAACCTTTGAAGGTGACTGTTATATAGAAAAGAATATTTGATTGGCTATAGTTTAGTTTGAGGATTCATCAATAGATGGGTCCTTTTTTAGTTGCTCCATATTATAAACGCGCAATCCTCGTGTGTAGATGAAAATTGTCGGTATATAAAAGGTGATAAACGGAAGTAGTGTTGCCATCACACCTCCCACAAGGGCAAAGTTAAGAGCAAAGAGAAGGAGACTGAGTGCTTCAGTGACAACTAGACCGATGCTCATGGCATAGAGTATAAAGCAATAAAGCGTCGACGAACGAACATTTTGAATCCTGTTCATGTTCTTTATGAGTATTGCCATAATAAGTAACAATAAACTTTTGAAAAAATATGAAGCCAACATATAGAGGGCATAGCCGAGAATACTCACAGGGAGTATGAAAGGTTTCATGTCTTCAAGGGATTCAAGAAGTAACGTTTTGTTGAAGGTAATAAAATCAAATCGAGATAAATCATAAACTTGTGGAGAATTTCCTAGTGTTGATAAAACAAGTTGATGTTCATTCAATAGGTATCCTGTCTGATAGCCTGCCAACTTATTATATGTTAAGGTATTAGTTGGGTCTATAATGACACGTAATTGTGTATCAACATCATAAGTTAAAGGGTTATCTAGATTGACTTGGAAAACTCCGTTTTCAAATTGAAATTCGGGAAAGTCATCTGATTCAACAAAATCAATGACATGGTCCATTTCCTGGTTGAAATAATATCCGCGTACAGCTCCGGTAATAAGCCCAACAAGAATTAATAAAAGAATCATGTATTGAATTGCTTTGCCCGATTTTTCAGTGGCAATGGTTATATAAAACCGTTTGTCAGTGAAAGAGTGTTTAAAACGTTGAAAAAAATGTAAAGATTTCATGCTAACCTCCGTCTAGTAATAAAACTCTTTAATCATTGTATCCTTCTTTAGGGAAACATACAAGGAATTTTTCACAGCGTCATTGTGTTCGGGAATAAGTTCACGTATAATGGAGATAAGATATGATATTAGATTGGAGATAATATGGAACAATATAGATTAACGGCGCCTTGTATGTTTGGAATGGAGGCTGTCGTCAAACGTGAAGTGACAGACTTGGGATATGAAATAGATAGCGTGACAGACGGACGTGTTACCTTTGTCGGTGATGCCAAAGCGATTTGCCGAAGTAATATTTGGTTGCGTGTAGCAGAACGAGTGCTTATTGAAGTAGATGATTTTAAGGCGACAACTTTTGACCAGCTATTTGAACAAGTTAAGGCAATACCTTGGGAGCAGTATATTCCGGAGGACGGTAAATTTTGGGTAAAAAAAGCAACATCGGTAAAATCAAAATTATTCAGTACGAGAGATATTCAATCTATTGTAAAGAAAGCAATGGTGGAACGATTAAAGACTGCTTATAAAACGACGACAGTAGCGGAAACGGGAGCATCGTATCCGGTCCGTATTTTTATTAATAAAGATGTAGTAAATGTAACATTAGATACATCCGGGGATGGGTTACATAAACGAGGCTATCGCCAAAAGGTAGCCAAAGCGCCAATTCGAGAAACTTTGGCAGCAGGGCTTGTTCTCTTGTCGCCATGGAAACCTGAGAGGGTGTTTATTGATCCTTTCTGTGGTTCGGGGACACTTCCTATTGAGGCAGCGATGATTGGAGCGAATATGGCACCCGGACTGAACCGTGAATTTGAGGCGGAAAGTTGGGTGAATCTTATTCCGCGAAAGTTGTGGTTGGAGACGGTAGATGAAGCCAATGAAGCTATCAAGACAGATGTGGAATTGAATATACAGGCTTTTGACTTGGATTATAAAGCGGTTCAATTAGCTAGAGAATGTGCTGAAAACGCATATGTGGATAATTATATTCATTTTCAAGATAGAGCAGTAAAAGATTTGCGCTCCTCTAAGCACTATGGTGTGATTGTAACGAACCCTCCTTATGGTGAGCGCCTAGAAGATTCGGAATCAGTTAAGGCAATATACGAACAAATGGGGGATTCATTTCGTCTATTAAAGGATTGGAGCTTTTTTATCATTACATCCTTTGATGAATTTGAACGATATTATGGTCAAAAAGCGACGAAAAATCGCAAACTGTATAATGGGATGATTAAATCTTATATATATCAATACATGGGACCAAGGCCGCCAAGACGTCCTAAGGGAGTTGAGAATAGTGAAGAAAGCAAGTAGATTAGTTGCAGTATGTTTATGCATTATGATAGGAATGACAGTTTATGAAGTACCGACTGTAGGAGCCATAAATCCTTCTATCAGTTACAACGGAAGGCTGATTGAATTTGATGATGTTAGTGGAATCCCGTTTGTGGATAAAAAGAATCGAACCCAAGTACCTTTTCGTAAAACATTAGAATTTATTGGTGCTACAGTAAGTTGGAATCAGAAGAAACAGACGGCAACGGCAGTCAAAGACGGCATTCGAATTGATGTGCCGATCGGACAGGATTATATTTATAGAAATAATGTCAAAATTATGAACGACACAAAGTCGACAGTACATAATAATCGTACCTACCTTCCCATTCGTATTGTTTTGGAGTCATTAGGTTGTACCGTCGCTTGGAATGCTGAAGAAGTTCGTGTTGTCGTTACATACGAAGAAGAAGGGAATTTGTTTACTAGAATTCCAGTTACCTATGATTTACGAACAAAAAACAAGCTGACATCGGTAAAAAATCAGTTTGATACAGGTGCTTGTTGGGCATTTGCATCATTAGCGGCAATGGAAAGTAGTCTTATGCCTAATCAAAAGTGGGATTTTTCTGAAGACCATTTGAGCTTAGGAAATGGTTATAATGTGTCCAGAGAAGAAGGTGGAAATTATAACATGATGATGGGCTATGTGACGCGTTGGGCAGGGCCTGTTATTGAGCGTGAAGATCCGTTCAATGATGGTATTGTGAACACAAATGCAACAGTAGTTAAACATGTCCAAGAAGTTCAATATATACCATCTAAAGATTATTCGGGAATTAAGGTTGCAGTGATGACATACGGAGGTGTGGAGTCAGCAATTTATGCGGAGGATTTGTCTTTTACAAAAAGTACGGATTATTATAATCCCGATACTGCCAGCTATTATTATACCGATACAACCGGTGTGATGAAATACAATCATGATGTTGTTATTGTCGGATGGGATGATAATTATCCTAAGGAAAATTTTAACACGATTCCAAAGCGTAATGGTGCTTTTATTGTGAAGAATAGTTTTGGGACAGCTTTTGGAGATGCAGGGTATTTTTATATCTCCTATGAGGATATGACGATTGGAACGAATAACTTGGTGTTCACAAGAATTGATAATGTTAGCAATTATGATCAAATCTATCAGTCAGATAAATTAGGGTTCGTGAAGGCATTAGGATATGGGCAGGATTCCGCTTATTTTGCTAATGTGTATGAGACAGATAAACTTGAAGACCTATCAGCAGTTAGTTTTTATGCGACAGGTGAAAAAACAAGTTATGAAGTCTATGTCGTTCCTAAGTTTATATCAGAAGCGGATTTTTCTAAGGCAACCTTAGTTAAGCAAGGACGATTTGAATTTGCAGGGTATTATACTGTCGATTTAAATACACCGATTCAAGTAGACGGTACATATGCTGTTATGGTGAAAATCACGACTCCGGGGTCAAAACATCCGGTGGCAGCAGAATGTGTAACGAATGAGAAATGGACGCAGAATGTTGATTTAAGTGATGGATTAGGCTATATGAGTGCGGGTGGACAAGAGTGGACGAATACGGAGACAGCGGAGAATTCCAAAGCCAATGTGTGTCTTAAAGCATTTACACGAAATATAGGATAATCGTACAGAGGTTTGAGGAGGGAATGGCATGACTCCGATGACGAGTGAGCCTTATTTGAAATTTATAGAAGTTGTACAAGACTTTGATACTATTTTACTGCAACCCCATGATATCCCTGATCCGGATGCAATTGCCAGTAGTTTTGGACTATTACGTCTACTCGAGCATTTTCATATACCGACAGAGATTCTTTATGTGGATAATGTTGAAAAAGCGAATTCAAAGCGTATGATGGAGCTTTTTGATATTCCGATGACCATTAAGACAGAAACAAAGGTTATCGGGAAGCAAGATTTGATTCTATTAATTGATACCCAAACAGGCCATTCGAATGTGACGGATTTAAGGGGACAATTTGTTGGAGTCATTGATCATCATAAATTTTTAGGGAATAAGAACTATGTCTATATGGATGTAAAATCAAGTATAGGAGCTTGTTCCTCTATAGTAGCATCCTATTACAAGGGGTTAGCTATTGAGCCGAGCACACAGGTTGCTACTGCTTTATTATATGGAATAATGACGGATACGGACCATTTAGTGAGGAGTCAGGATCAGTTAGACTTGGAAATGTTCTATTGGCTGTATAAATTAGCAGATATGACGCAAATTCGTTATTTACGAATGAATGAAATTGGTTTGGAAGATTTGGAAGCCTATACGAGAGCCCTACAGAATATAGAGATTTATGGTTCGACGTGTTTTGTAGATATTGGGGATTGTAACGATTCATTGTTAGGAACTATTAGTGATATGGTTTTTACCATTGAAAATGTCGATGTTATAGTCTCTTACGCCAAGCGAGAAGACGGTGTTAAGCTATCTATTCGAAGTGGCGATGTTAAAATTAAGGCCAACAATCTGGTGTCTTATATTATTGATAAACATGGTGCCGGTGGGGGTCATGATGAAATGGCCGGAGGTTTTATTGCAATGAGTGAAATAGGCTTGCTTCAGAATCGCAATTTTGATACTTATGTGCGGTATCGAACAATTCGCTATATTGATATGGTTAGGGAGTGAAACGGTGATAAAAAGAACTTGGGTAATTGAAGGATATAAACAATTTCCAATTCATGTACGACGCTATGAGAAAGCTGATATATCCGTAGGGGTGCCTTTAAAGCATGTCGTTCACATATTACATGGAATGAGTGAATATGGAGGTCGCTACGATGCTTTTGCGACGCACCTCGCTAGAAAGGGATATGTCGTATATATTCATGACCATAGAAGACATGGAAAGAGCTTAGATCAAGATAGGCACCCGGGAAATTTTATTAATGATACATGGAATGATATGATAAGAGATATAGCAGCCGTACAGGCCTTTATTCAACAAACAGAAGGACGTTATAATATGATTATGATAGGTCATTCTATGGGCTCATTTCTGTTGAGAGATTATTTGACTCAGGCAAAACATCCTGTGGAAAAGGCGATATTCATAGGAATAGGGTGGAAAGACGAGAAAAAAATGATATGGGGTAGACGATTGATTTGGCTCATAGAAAAAATATCACCGAACCAAAAACGACCATGGTTACACCGTTTGTTTATGGGTGTGGATACGCAGAAACTGGAATGGTTGACATCAGATTCTAAAGTCATAACGTGGTATCGTCAAAGTGATCAATGTGGGTTTTTATATACGCCTAGGTTTTACCAATCATGTATTTCAGGAATCATGAAGATGCAGGAAGAAACACATATACTGAAAACACCCAAAATTCCGTTGCTAATTATTTCCGGGGAAATGGATTCGATAGGAGATTATGGTGACGGACCCAAAAGGGTAGTTGATACCTATAAACATTTGGGGTATAATGCTAAATTAGAGATGATTCAACAGGAAGGCCATGAAGTTCTGAATGGGCTCTCGAAAGAATCCGTTTATGAGATGATTATTCGGTTTATCAAAAATTAGTGTGCAAGAAGTGTGTAGGCGCAGAGATATAAAAGCAGAATGTCTGTATATGTATAACCGTATGATAGGGAAGGAGGGTATGTACCCGCCTTTTTGTTATGTAATCTATTATTATAAGAAATGTCGTAGAGTGTTTGGTTTTAATAGAGGAATAAGAAGATGACGGACAACACATTGATAAGAAACAGAAAGGAATTGTTATGAAACGTGGCGATATTATTATTATCGGTATAGTAGTGGTCTTAGTGGGACTATTTTTAGGCATCAATACATGGAGGAATCAAGTGCGTGACGGAGACAAAATTGTGGTAGAAGTTCGTATTAACGGCCATGTGAAGGATAGATTTTCTTTGGATGAAGATATTGAGAAAGAATATGATACGATATATGGTCATAATCACTTGATAATCAGGGATCATGTAGCAACTATTAGTGATGCGGATTGTCCGGATCAAATTTGCGTTAAAACCAAAGATGCAACAAAACCGGGAGATGCTATCGTATGTGTTCCAAATCGATTTACGATAGAACTGATAGGTGAAGGAGGCGATATTGATGTCCTCTCACAATAAAACGCGTCGATTAGTATTGATGAGCCTACTTATAGCATTAGCTATGAGTTTGAGCGTTATGGAGCGAGTCTTTCCAATGCCAGTGGGTGGTTTCCCAGGGTTAAAACTCGGATTGGCAAATATTATTACGATGACAGCTATTTATTATTTTAAACCCAGAGAAGCTTTTACGATAGTGATATTACGTGTTATGCTTACAGCCCTTATTGTAGGGAATATGATGAGTTTCTTTTATAGTCTGGCAGGGGGTATATTAAGCTATTTAGGCATGGTAGTATTATTCCATATGTTTGGAGAAATGATCAGCTTAATAGGGATTAGTGTTGTTGGGGCTGTCCTTCATAATGTGGGTCAATTAATGGTGTTAACCTTTGCGGCGGGGAAATTGACCATTGCCCTAACCTATTCACCACTTCTTATGATTACAGGTATTGCTACGGGTATTTTTGTAGGAATTGCGTCTAAGTTTTTTATTCAACATACCCGACGGTTGTTTCGGTTTGATGTCTTGAATCAATAGAAAAAAAAGGATCCGGAACTTTTTATTTTGCTAAAACGTCATGACAAGTGTGTATCTTTTATTAAACTTTCTTTACAAGGGGCAATTCTCGGTCAAAGTATTGTATAATAATACCGATACATTTAGGGAACATACAAGTGCATCTATGATGAAGGAGATTTTCATGCGATTAAGAGTGAAACAAATAAAATATAAATGTGCCGCCGTTTTGGTAGCAGGAGCGATTAGCTTTACAGGGTTGGTAGTGCCTGTACATGCCGGCGATTATGTGGATGATTTGTACTTATTCTACAATAATGAAACATATCTGTATAAGAATCGGTTGGTTACGCTGGAGATTAATGGAGAAGAATTAAAGACAGGTGATATGCCGGCAATATTGATTGAAGATACAACGATGGTACCTGTTCGTGAAGTCTTTGAATCCGATTCAATTGCAGCAAAAGTTGACTGGAATCCATCTACGAATGAAGTTTATGTAAATTACAAAGATAATTTTATTGTGCTGAAAGTAGGTTCCAAGACGGCTTATGTGAATAGTGAAGAAGTAACGTTGGATGTGGCTCCCACTCTAGTACGGGATATGTCAAAGGCCAATACAAAGACGATGCTCCCTCTAAGATTTGTTGCGGAAAATTTGGACTTTGATGTTGATTGGGACAGTGATACGTTTACGGCAATTATTACGTCTGAAGATCAAGACAATAGTGCAGATACAGAAGATAAAGACAATGCAGAAGATAAAGAAGGAGAAAGTACAGGAAGTAAAGAGGACGGCACAGGCGTGGAAACACCACAAACCAACACGGGCTCAGAAGTTGATGAGTCCAAGGATGATGACGTTGTCACATCACCGGATACCAATGACTTTGATGACGATGAACAACTCAATCGATTGGAAGGTGGGAATGCAAGCAGAAGTTTACCAACAGCTTTGGCAAATAATCCTGTGTCCTTTATGACAGAAGAAGAAACGTTTACTCCAAGTGTTATTAAGCCTATGAACACCGGATTAACCTATATTCAGGATGTTGAATATGAAGACGATAATGGAGAGAATATCTTTATTATCAATGCATCAGACCCCATATCGGATTTGGATTGGTTTATGTTAGACGATGGCAAAGTAGTTTTGGATGTTAAAAATGCCAAGTACGACCGACCTACAATGGAAATAGATTACAAACAAAACACAATAGTGGATAAAATTCGATTTGGACAACATGTAGATGAAGAAAGCAATTTACCACAAGGTAGAATTGTGTTCGACTTGTTGGATCCGAGTTATCAATTTGATGTAAGTCTTAATGAGGATAGAGACCAAATTCTTGTGAAGGCACTAGGCGGTTCTATGAAAGGGATTAAGCTAGGCCAGAGTTCAGTGGGAGATTATATTGAGTTGTATGGTGTTAGTGAATCGAATGTATCTGCGTTCCGTTTGAGTAATCCATCTCGATTGGTTTTTGATATTGCTAATACAGTATCACCGTTAGGATCCAAATCTGCAAAAGCATCCGGGCAATACGTTACATCTATTCGGACTGCGCAGTTTGATGCCGGGACAACTCGTGTGGTTGTGGAGACAGACGGACAACCGGATTATGATATTAGTTCTATAGCCGGAGAAGGAACCTTTATACAGATAAAAGAACCGTCCTTTGATAATATCTCCTATGATAACAGTGATAAGACACCGACGATTACCATCGATAAAGATGCGGATAAAGGTGACTTAACCATGGATAATATAACCTATAAAAGTGATTATTTGGAACGAGCATTTACAATCACATTACCGGGAGATTACCAAGACTACTTTGGCTCTGAAGACATTAAAATCAATGATTCGGTTATTAAAAACATCCAAGTGGCGTTGAACAGTAAGGGCAATACGGAGCTAACAATTACATCCGAAAAAGTTAGAGAATTTAGAATTCAAGAAACGAGTGATGGATTCGAGATTAAGGCGTATGTACCCAATGAACTTTACAAGCAAGTTATTGTTGTAGATCCGGGACATGGTGGAAAAGATCCGGGTGCTATTATCGGAACATATAGAGAAAAAGATGTGAATCTTGCTGTAACGTTAGAATTAAAAAAATTACTAGATAATTTGCCGGATACCAAAGTATACTACACACGTTTGGATGATTCATATCCTACGTTGCAAGAGAGAACGATTTTGGCCAATGAAGTCGGAGCGGATTTCTTCTTGAGTTTACACTGTAATTCCTTTGCATCTTCCTATAATGGGACAGAAACCTTATATTATCCGGGACCGGATACACCGGGAATGGATCATTTTGAATTGGCGGAGATTTTCCAAGCGACATTCCCGGCATACACAGAGTTCAAGGATTATACAGCGAAACAACGCGATAATCTTTATGTACTTAAACATACAGATATGCCGTCAATAATCTTGGAGATGGGATATTTATCTAATGACCATGACAGAAGTTACTTGATTGATCCAACATATCAAGATGACATTGCCAAAGGGATTTATGAATCAATTCTTAAGACATTCCAAGAATTCCCCACAAATCGTTAAGGATACGTTCTATGGGATAGGGGAATAATCTAGGAAGAAAGAAGGCAAGAGCATTGAAGATATCGAATAAGGATCGTATATTGCAGGTGCTAATGACTGCAGATGATTTTGTTTCGGGTGAAGCATTGAGTGCTTCGCTTCAAGTCAGTCGAACGAGCGTCTGGAAACAAATCAATAACTTAAAACAAGAAGGATTTATCATAGAGTCGGTAACCCATAAAGGTTACCGACTTGTTGAGCGTCCAAGGGAAACATTAAGTGAAACCTTGCTTCGCCGTGACTTAAGGGATGTAGATATTCAACATATTACAGTTGTAGAGTCTGTGGATTCTACAAATCAAGTGTTGAAACGAGAGGCTGAAAGAATAGAAGGACAAAGACTTCTAATTGCAGGAGAGCAAACAGGAGGAAAAGGACGACGCGGAAGAACTTGGGAATCACCCTCTAAGGGTGGCATCTATATGAGCCTGTTACTGCGACCGGATATTTTGCCACAAGAAAGTTCCATGCTAACCTTGATAGCCGGATTAGCAATGACGGAAACATTATTGGCGTTGACCGGTCTTCAAGTAGGAATCAAATGGCCGAATGATGTGGTTGTCAATCAGAAGAAAGTATGCGGCATTTTAACAGAACTTAATGCAGAGATTGGTTTCTTAAATTATGTGGTGGTAGGAGTCGGGCTTAATTATAGCGCCATGACATTATCAGAGGAGCTGAAGGACAAGGCTATATCCTTAGAAGAGGCGATGCAAGATGCCCATAAGGATGAATGCTGGAAGGAAGTGACACCCGAAGCAATTGTCGTAGGCTTTGTTCGGCGATTTATGGAGGCGTTAGAGCACTTTGAACAAGAACGGTCATTGACGTTTATAAAAGAACGTTATGAAGCCCTTTGCCTATCAGTAGGACAACCTTTGCGCATTCAAGAAGGGGCACAATGGATGCAAGCAACAGGAATCGGAATTGATGAAAACGGTGGATTAATCATAGAAGAGCTATCCGGAATTCGTCGTGTCGTGCAATCGGGAGAAGTATCTGTTCGAGGACTATATGGCTATGCAGGGGAAGGACATCAGTAAGAGGGCGTGCATGAATGTATGGCAGGAACTAGAAGAAGTATCCCTTTTAGGGGCGTAAGTGAACGAGTAGAAAAGAACGGACGTAAGAAAGGAAGTTTAGATTATGGAAAATTTTGATATCAATAACCAAGACTATTCAAATGGGGTTATCTTAGCAGTGTCAAGCAGTTATGATAGACTTTATTATTTTAACGATGATTTTGACAATCTGCCGGAGGCCGTACAAAAGGAACTACAGATTCTCATGGTTATGCATACAGAAGAGTTGGGAGGTCAACTGATTATTGGATTCCGACCGGATGGCGAGTTGTTTATTGAATCAAAAGTCAAAGAATTTGATGCCTATTATGATGAAATCGGGACACACCTCAAGATTAAAAGCTATATGATCGAGAAGAAAGAGCTTTTTGAATCCCTTCAAGAATATTACAATTGTTTTTTCTGATAAGTCTGCTATAATATAGGTGAAACACAGGGAAACCTGAAATAATGTCTTGTATCCACGCGTTGGAACGAGAACAGGAGGCATACAAATGAATATAAACAACAGAGTACGTAAACTCGTTATCTTAGGCTTGATGTTGGCCATAACGGTGATTCTGGATGTAACACCACTTAGCGCGATTCCCATTGGTTCCGTAAGTGCGACGATTGTGCATCTTCCGGCCATATTAACCGGTATCATACTTGGACCCTTATATGGGCTAATTATGAGTGGTTTATTTGGTTTGGTATCATTAGTTCATGCAGCAACACGGCCCGTATCCCCGTTAGACCCACTATTTATTAATCCGCTTTTATCTATAGCTCCTCGATTGCTTATTGGTGTCGTGGCGTACTATGGTTACCAAGGGACGGTAAAAGTATGGGAGTTTTTGTTTAAAGGCAGTATTCTTCAAGCAAAACATACAGTAGGTGGCGCAGTAGGTGGTATTCTAGGAAGCTTAACGAATACAATTTTGACATTGGGAACACTTTATCTATTATATGTTCAAGATATTATAGAAAAATTGGGTCTTTCTGATGCAACCGCTGTACGCGTCATGCTAATTGGTGTTGTAACAAGTAATGCGCTTATAGAGGCAGTCGTTGCCGGAGTGCTTGTTGCGGCTATTACAAGTGCGTACTTTTCCATTTTCAAACGACGGATTGAATAGATGATGTTTAATAACTATAAATGCATACATAAAACAAAGGACATAACTTAATTGGCATATAATGAGAGAGCTTTAGGCTCTCTCTTTTATTCAAAGAGGAGGCGTTTTCATGTTACTCGCGATTGATGTAGGAAATACGAATATCACCTTTGGAGTATTTAATGGTGAATCTATTGTAGCCCGTTTCCGTATGCGAACAAAGACAGAAAAAACATCGGATGAATTTGGAGTATTTATGGTGACGGTGCTTCGTGAAAAGGGAATATTACCAAATCGCATCGATTCTGTTGTTTTGTCATCGGTGGTTCCGGATGTAATGTACTCCTTGATGAACGGTATTAAGAAGTACTTTTATATAGAACCGATGGTTGTCGGACCGGGTATAAAAACAGGTATATCCATTCATACAGATCATCCCGCAGAAGTTGGGGCTGACCGTATTGTGGATGCTGTAGCAGGATTCAAAGAATATGGAGGTCCTCTTATTGTTATTGACTTCGGGACTGCGACAACCTATGATGTGGTGACGGAGAAAGGTGTATTTGATGCAGCCATAACGGCCCCCGGAATTCGAATCAGTGCAGATGCTTTATGGAAAAAAGCCGCCAAACTTCCGGAAATTGAAATTGCCAAACCCAAAAGTATATTAGCTAGAAATACAACGACGAGTATGCAAGCCGGTTTGGTGTATGGCTATATCGGACAAGTGGTCTACATTGTGGCGCAGATAAAAAAAGAGATGGGAATGGATACGATGAAGGTTGTTGCCACAGGAGGTATGGGACAAGTGATTGTTGAATCCCTTCCTGAACTTATTTATGACCCGGACTTGACACTTAAAGGTCTTTATTATATTTATGAGAAGAACAAAAAGTAAGCATATAAGACGTGAAATGAGGTTTCAAATGAACGAAAGAATAAAGTTGCCCTTAGGACTATGGTTAGGTCCTATGGCAGGTGTTACAGATAAAGTATATCGCCTAATCTGTCAGGAAATGGGATGTGACGTCACAGTGACGGAAATGGTGAGTGCGAAGGCTATCTACTATAATAACCCAAAGACTTCTCTATTGCTAGATAGTGATCCTAAGGAGGAGCAAGTACGGATACAGCTCTTTGGAAGAGAACCGGAGTTAATGGCGGAGATGGCGCGTCGTATTGATAACCCACATATCAAAGGCTTTGATGTGAATATGGGGTGTCCTGTGCCGAAGGTCGTTAATAACGGTGAGGGATCTGCTTTAATGAAAGAACCCAAGCGTATAGGTGAGATTGTTGAAGCATTAGTGAAGGCAACCGATAAACCCGTAAGCATAAAAATTCGTGCAGGATTTACTCCAGAGGATAAGAATGCACCGGAAGTTTCTAGAATCGCTCAAGAAAGCGGGGCAACAACTGTAGCGATTCATGGGAGAACACGGGAGGAATATTATTCAGGGAAGGCGGACTGGTCCATTATACGAGCAGCCAAGGAAGCAGTGACAATACCAATTATTGCTAATGGTGATGTGGATTCACCCGAGGCACTAGCAGCAATTGTTGAAGCGACAGGGTGTGATGGTGCAATGATCGGACGTGCGGCCATGGGAAATCCTTGGATTTTCTCACAATTAAAGGAAGGGATGAATGGGGAGGTGATTACTACTCCTTCATTAGAAGAGAAGATACAGGTTATACGCAGACATGGCTATAATCTCGCTGAACACAAGGGAGAATTCATAGCTATGCGAGAAATGCGTAAGCATATTGCTTGGTACACAAAAGGAATGCGTCATGCGACCACATTGAGAGGTCACGTGAATACCATGGAAACCTGCCAAGATATGGATGCCTTACTGAATATTTTGATGGATACGGCAGAGTAGCTGTGTCTATACTTACTTGTCACTGAAAGAGACTTGAGTTGACAATGCTTGAAGATTAAGTTATAATACTTTGAACATATGATATCGTGCATAAATTCTACAATAAAATAGGAAAGACGAGGTGTGGCAGATGCCAGATAAGAAAAGAGTTCTTACATATAGTGGTTTAAAAGAATTAGAAGACGAATTACATTACTTGAAGGTTATTAAACGTAAAGAAATCGCAGAAAAAATCAAAGAAGCAAGGGCCCAAGGCGACTTATCCGAAAATGCAGAATACGATGCGGCCAAAGATGAACAAGGAGAAGTAGAAGCACGAATCGCTCAGATTGATAAAATCCTTAAAAATGTGGAAGTTATCGATGAAGATGAAGTAGATTTGAGTACTATTAGTATTGGGTGTAAAGTACGATTATATGATATGGAATTTGAAGAAGAAGTGGATTATGCCATTGTTGGCTCTACAGAAGCGGACCCTTTAAAAGGAAAGCTGTCTGATGAATCCCCTGTAGGAAAGCAACTTATGGGAGCCAAAGAAGGCGACATTGTGACGGTTTCAACACCGGCCGGTGTGGTTAAATTTAAGGTATTGGAAATCCATCGTTAATATAGGAACTATAGCAATTAAGGCATAAACGAAATGTTTATCAAAAAAAAGGAGTGCATAAAGTGTCTGATAATAACCAAGGGACTACAAATCAAACAGAGGAACAAAGAGAACTAACCGGTCAAGAGATGAATGAATTACTACAAATTCGTCGTGGCAAGTTAAAAGAACTTCAAGACCAAGGAAAGGACCCTTTTGTTATTACTAAGTTCGATGTAACCCACCATAGCAGTGATATTCTTGAAGGTTTCGATGACCTTGAAGGACAAACCGTACGCATAGCCGGACGTATTATGACAAAACGTTTAATGGGTAAAGCGTCTTTTTGTCATGTACAAGACCGTGAAGGTCAAATTCAAAGTTACGTACGTAAGGATGCTATCGGTGATGAATCCTATGATGATTTTAAACATTATGATTTAGGGGACATTGTCGGTATTGAAGGTGAAGTATTCAAAACAAAAAAAGGTGAGATTTCTGTTAAAGCGCATAGCGTTGTGCTTTTATCAAAAAGCTTGCAAATACTTCCTGAAAAGTACCATGGATTGAAAGATACGGATACTCGTTATCGTCAACGCTACTTAGATTTGATTGTTAATCCGGATGTTAAAGATGCTTTTGTAAAGCGCTCCTTAGTGATTAAAGAAATCCGTCGCTTCTTAGACGATCAAGCGTTCTTAGAAGTTGAGACGCCGGTTCTCACAGCGATACCGGGTGGTGCAGCAGCACGTCCGTTTAATACACATCACAATGCATTAGATATGCCAATGCATCTTCGAATTTCTTTGGAATTGCCATTGAAACGTCTGATTGTTGGTGGTCTTGAACGTGTCTATGAAATCGGTCGTGTCTTTAGAAATGAAGGTCTTTCTGTTCGTCATAATCCGGAGTTTACATTACTTGAGCTTTACCAAGCGTATACAGATTATCACGGTATGATGGATTTGACAGAAAATCTTGTACGTACAGTGGCTCAATCCGTTCTTGGAACAACGACAGTAAACTACGACGGAGCAGAGATTGATTTAGGTAAGACCTTTGAACGTTTGACCATGGTCGATGCGATCAAGAAATACGCAGACATTGATTTTGATACAATTTCAACAGATGAAGAAGCCCATGCTCTTGCAAAAGAAAAGCATGTTGAAGTCGAAAAACATTTCAAAAAGGGTGAAATCATCAATGCGTTCTTTGAAGCTTTTGTTGAAGAAAACTTAATTCAGCCAACGTTCATCATGGACCATCCTGTTGAAATCTCACCACTTGCAAAACGTAAACCGGAAAATCCGGCGTATACAGAACGTTTTGAATTGTTCATGACTCGCCGTGAGTTTGCTAATGCCTTCTCCGAGTTGAATGATCCCATTGATCAACGCTCACGTTTTGAGTATCAAGAATTATTACGTGAAGCCGGTGATGATGAAGCCAATCAAATCGATGAAGACTTCTTACTTGCTTTGGAATATGGTATGCCGCCAACAGGTGGTTTAGGTATCGGGATTGACCGATTGGTTATGTTAATGACCGATTCTTATTCTATCCGCGACGTCTTGTTATTCCCTACAATGAAGCAAAAAGGCGAGTAAGCTTGCTAAATCCTGTCGTTTATTTTGAAGGCAGATACGTATTTATATACTAAGTGTTGACTTGGACCAAGTTACTATCAAGCAACTAGAAATCATAATATTATTATTAAATCTTGTGCGGTAGGCGAAAGCCTACCGCTTTATATTGTCCATTATTACAGTATCCTATTTCCCAAAAATGAAAACAATTTAATATTGTGGCGATAAAGCAAAATGAGAAAATATATATTCAGATTTCTGACGATATTTCAGGAGAAAAGACATTTGCAGAGCGGTTAAGCAATTAAATAGGCAAGCAAAAAATAACAAGTGGGGAATAGAGAATGCTTAGTAATTTAAGGATATATTTGATATAATGATGTAATAACTTAATATTGTTTTAAAGGCTTGCTATTACAGATTAATGACAGGAGATTGGTTATGTTAAAAGGTGAAAAAAGAAACTGCGTAGAAATGCATAAAGTAATTGAAGTGGTGGATAAAAAATTCAATGGAGAAGATATTGACTTTCCACCTGTTGAACATGGTATGCACAAAAAAGTGATTCATTATTTTGAAAAACTATTATCATCAGAAAAACTTATGAAACTGTCAACAAAAAAAACATTGAATAGTGTTGTTTCCTTATCAAACTTTGATGTTGAATCGAGTTACTTAGCAAAAAAATTGTCAAGCTTATCTAATGATCTTTCCACATTCAGTGAATCAAATCTAGCAATTGTTGAGGAAACGACGGCAAGTATGAACAATGTAAACGGGACTATTACTAGAGCTTCTGAAACATTGACGGATTTGTCCGGTTCAGCATCAGAGATTGTATTGAAGAATCAAGATAGTCTTCAACAAATAAAAGAAATTAATGTTCTAAGAGAAGAAGTGATTACAAATTCTAATAGTATGAGTGAAAATATTGCTAAACTTATAAAGCTAACAGAGTCAGTAGATACAATTGTAAACACAGTTGAGTCGATAGCGGCTCAAACGAATCTATTAGCATTAAATGCTTCTATAGAAGCAGCAAGAGCTGGAGAACAGGGGAAAGGATTTTCTGTAGTTGCAGAAGAAATCAGAAAATTAGCTGAAGGTACAAAAACTTCTTTAGCTGATATGAGAGTTATGGTTTCAGATATTAGGTCAGCGACGTTACAAGGACGAATCAGTATGGAGAACACCATGACATCCACAGGTAGTATGAGTGAGAAAATTGAAACTGTTGATGAAACAATTAGTGGAAATGTTGCTTTGCTTGAAGGAACTGTTGAAAACATTAAAAGTGTAACTGAAGAAATAAACAGTGTCAAAGTTGCAGTTGAAGAGATTAACCAAGCAATGGATTCATCCAGTCGTGATGCTGAAAAACTAAGTGATATGACAATTCAGATTAAAGAAGATGCTGACCAAAGCGCTAAGATGGCAAAGACGATAAGTCAAATTGATAGCGAACTATCAAGGATTATCAAAGAGCAAATGAATGCAGTAAACAATAGTGCAAATCAATTGAATAATTCTGAAATAATTGAAGAAATTTTAAAGGCAAAGGATGCGCATAAAGCATGGATGGATAAAGTTGAAGAGATGATTAGTAGGTCAGAAGTGATACCATTGCAGTTGGATTCAAAAAAATGTGCTTTTGGACATTTTTATCATTCTCTAAAAATAGATCATCCATCCATAAGTGAAAATTGGGCAAAGATCGATGGAATTCACAATGAGTTTCATAGCATCGGATATGATATAATTGAAGCAATTGAAAACTCTGAAATTGCAGAGGCAAAAGAAAGCTTTGTAAAGGTACAGAAATTATCTAGAGACATGTTTCTTATTTTAGATGAGATACTGGTTAGTCTTGATAACATAGATGATGATATATATAAGAAAAATGATAGAATGTAACGATAAGAATGAAGTAAGAATATTGGTTGAAGACTGATTTTATACGAAAATTCAAAGTAAAAAGCTAAATTAGTACGTCCTTTCGATTTCAAGTATTTTATCGTATAGCATCTGGTTGGTGGGAACAGGAATGTTAAGTTTTTTGCCTAGGTTGACGATGGTGCCCGCGAATAGTTCAACTTCACTGTATCGCTTTGCCTTACGGTCTTGTGCCATTGAAGGCATACCTTCAGGATTTAAGTTGTCGAAGATATTAAGCCAATAGTTTATATCGTCATAGGTGAGGCTGATATCCATATGTTGGGCAATCGTTAAAACTTCTTCCATGGATTTAATCATGGTAGTTCTAGCTTGGCCTTCTTCTTGAACGATGGAAGTGGTGCCACCATAAATGGCTACGGTTTGGTTAATGCCCACATTTGCCATTAACTTGCTCCATAGTTTGACACTCATGTTATTGTCGATTTCATAGGGCATGGTTACTTGATCAAAAAAGGTACGGACACGTTTTACTTTTTCTGAATGTTCATCTTGCTTAAATTCTCCAAAGCATAAGTGGCCCATGTTTTGATAGTTCATATGATTTTTATCTTTAACAGCATCCATGCCTAATGCTATACAGTATAGAATATGTTCTATGCCATACCTGTCGGCTATCTTTTCCTCACTAACAATCCCATTAAGGGCAGATAGAATGATTGTGTTTTTACCGATATGGTGTTTAACATCTTCAATAGCCTGGGGAAGCTGAGTGTATTTAACGGTGAAAATCAATAAATCAGCTGGTTCACATGGAGTGGTAGGTGAAATATAATTAAAGTGACATTTTTCACCATTACAATAGATGCCCTCATTTGTATAACGTTGGATTCGTTCTTGGTCAGCAATGATTCTTAGATTTTCAAAGGGCATGTGTTTGGATAAAAAATGTCCATACATAATACCTAATGCACCTAGGCCAATAATTGAAATATTCTTAATTCCAGTCATCTTCTATTACCTCCGGTTTCAGCTTTATGATTAAGGAATATAATCACCTAGTGTACTGGCATGTTCATATTTGAACGAATGATACAGAATGTTTTTTCATAGGCAAGGCGCTGGAATGAGGCGATGCGGTGGCATCGTCGATTGACAGCAACGATGTCCTATGGGAAAACAGGCAAATAATTCGTCTATTTATGAGCGTGTCAGTACACTCGTATCATATCAAAAAAAGGATCTTATGGTCAATGATTCATGATACAAAAAAAGATTTCATATCTTAGGAAGGATGATGAAATCTTTTTTTATAGGATACCATACAATAGCTGTTCTTAGTTATTGTATGGTATCGAAACATTAATGACTAAAATACTACCTTTACAGGTCCTAAGTGATCAAAAACAGCTTCAAATTCGTCGCCGTCTACTGCTTCTAATGCGGCTGTCAAAGCTCCTGAAAGGATGACTTCACCTTTTTTAAGTTCAACACCATATTCTGACATTTTATTTGCCAGCCATGCAACGGAATATACTGGATTTCCCATAACTTCAGTTGCATTTCCTTCGTTAGCAAGTTGGCCGTTTTTATAGAACTTCATATTCTCAGCTTTAATGTCAAAGTCAGTTAGACTACATTTTTTGTCGCTTAAGACATAACATCCTGAGGAAGCGTTATCGGATATGGTATCGACTAATTTAATCTTCCAGTCTTTGATACGGCTACCTACGATTTCAAAGGCTGCCACTACGTAATCAGTCGCCCTTACTACATCTTCAATCGTAATGCCGGGACCTTGAAGATCTTCTTTAAGGACAAAAGCGATTTCAGCTTCGACTTTAGGCTGTAAAACTAAATTTTTGGGGATTTGACCATCTTTGATGTACATACTTTTATAAAGATGTCCATAATCAGGTTCATCAACCCCTAGAAGTTTTTGCATGCCTAAGGAGGTAAGACCTATTTTTTTGCCACTAATAACTTCACCGGAGGCTAGATTTTTATTGACATTTATAAGTTGGATTTCATATGCGTCATCAACAGTTAAACCGTCCTTTAAAGCAGTCATTGCTTCAATAGGTTCCTTGGTTTCATTGGCGTTAAATAGCATTTGAGCCAAATCCTTATTACTATATACTATGTTCTCCATCGTTAACCTCCCTTGATTTTTATTCTGATAAAAAGGCTTGAACTAGTCTAGAAAAATCTTTAGTATGTTCAATTTGTGTCCAGTGTCCGCATTTTCCGAAGATATGCATTTGAGAATTTTCAAGTAGGTCAAAGAGCTTGTAAGCATTAGATACCGGGATCACTAAGTCATCACGACCATGAACGATTAATGCCGGAGCTTTTATTTTCTTAATATCTTCTTCATCTGAAGCCATCATTGTTACGGATGTTTGACGAGGATAAGGGAACATAGAGGAGAAGGATTCTTGGAAACCTTCTTCAACACTTGCATCATAACGAATTTTGGCGAGTTCATCAGTAATCATGTCCTTGTTGTATGTAAATAGATCTAAAACGCTACGCATAAATTCAACACTTGGCTCATATCCCCAAACGCGGTCTAGACCATAGGTTAGGTTAAACTCAATACCCATACTTCCCATAAGTACAATCTTTCTAATGCGTTCAGGATATTTGATGGCTAATGAGAGAGCAAGTGCGCCGCCAAAACTGTTTCCGACGACATCAACCTTATCAATCTTAAGGGCATCAATGAGGTCAATGGTTTGTTGAACCCAAAGGTCCATTGTATAGGTGACACCTTCAGGTCTTTCGGAATAACCGAAGCCCAACATATCAGGAGCAATAACGCGTCTGTCTTCAGCTAGGTAAGGCATAACCTTGCCCCAGTTAGCATATGCTGTAACACCCGGGCCTGATCCATGAATAAGAAGAACGGTATCGCCTTCCCCTTGATCGTGGTAGTTTACTGTATATTTTCCGGCTTTAATTGATTTTGAAATGTTTAAATTTGTTTCTGACATTTTAGAATTACCTCCTTAATTTTATTTCTTATGTCTTATGCTTATGCTTATCAGGTCACAACATTTAGGAAACGTTCATTTAGGACTTTATCGTAGTAGAATATACCTTCGCCTACATGTTCAATATCCCACACTCTTAATGGCATATCTGGGTAATAGAAGTAGCCACCGGAAAATACTTCGTTTCTGTTACCGGATGGATCAAAGAAATAGATGGTCTTTCCTCTTGTAACACCGTGACGAGTAGGTCCTATATCGATTGAAATATCATATTGACCAATGATATCTGCAGCATGTCCAATAGCTGTCCAATCTTCTAGGTGGAATGAAAGGTGATGTAATTTACCCGGTTGGTCATAATCGAGGATAGCCACGTCATGACCACGGTTAGAAGCACTTAACCAAACGGCTAAATTCTCAACGCCGTCTTCTTTTTTTACAACTTCAACTAATGATAATTCCATGACTTCCATAAACCAACGTGTAGCTTCTTTTGCGTTAGGTCCATATAACAAAGCATGGTCAAAACAACTTGCAGCCATTCCCACCGGCTCTTCTTGCCATACTTTTGGATTTAATAATCCAGGGTGTTTTTCTGCCATTTCAACTTCTGAATAAACGTCAATGCGATGGCCGGTTGGTAAATCAACAGCAATTCTTCTGCCAAAGCCAGGTTGATCACTGTTTGCTGCTACTTCTGTTACTTGGAAACCAAAGGCAACAGTTTCTTTTTCTATTCTTGCTAGAGTTTCGGGACTATCTACTTTGAATGACATAAAGTCTAACCCAGGTGTATCTGCTAATCTTAAAACAACGGAGTGATGATCAAATTCATCAACACCTTTTAACATAACACGACCGTCAGATGTTCTCCCAACATCAAGTAAACCAACTCTTTTTACGTAGTGGTCTATGGATTTTTCCATATCCAATACTCTGATTTGAATTAACCCTGGTCTAAGTACTCCTTTAAGTGCCATAAAATACCTCCTAAATTAAATTAATAGTTGTAAAACCCGTTATTTTGATGCAATATCATGAGCTATATCAATGATCCAGTCTTCTTGTCCCCCGACAACTTTTCTTCTGCCCAATTCCATTAATATATCTCTTACATCCACTCCGAAGCGTTTTGAAGCACGTCTAGAATGTAGAAGGAAACTTGAATACACGCCTGAATAGCCTAACATCATTGCGTCTTGGTGGGAAGTAACATGGATACCTTTTTCCTTAGTGATTGGAAGTAGGATATCTTTTGCAACATCCATCGCTTTATATAGATCTGCATTATGTTCGTAACCCATTTTGTTAAGAACTGCAATTAATGTTTCTGTTGTTGTATTTCCTGCTCCGG
The DNA here is from genome assembly GCA_965140555.1 of Vallitaleaceae bacterium. Lineage (GTDB taxonomy): Bacteria > Bacillota > Clostridia > Lachnospirales > Vallitaleaceae > UBA1351. The sequence goes on from OZ223259.1 coordinate 2,521,128, forward strand.
CACCAAGCCCAAGAAGTGAAGAATCAACATATGTTGCACCTGCTTCCAAAGCTGCTAAGCTGTTGGCGATTGCACAACCCAAGTTGTTATGGGCATGATGACCAATTGGAACTTTTAATTGTTGCTTAAGAGCAAAAACTTTCTGACGGACTTCATTCGGAACCATGGCTCCGGCAGAATCTGTCACATAAACAACATCAGCTCCATAGGATTCCATTTTTAAAGCTTCTTCAAGTAAGCGTTCTGTTTCTGTCATATGAGACATCATTAGAAAACCGACGGTGAAAAGTCCCATTTCTTTTGCTGCTTTAATATGTTGAGCTGAAACGTCTGCTTCTGTTACATGAGTTGCCACACGAACGGCTTTTGCTCCATTTTTTTGAGCTTTTTCAAGAGCCTTAACAGTACCAATACCCGGCAGTAACAATACAGTTAGCTTAGAAGTGGTTAAAACTTCCGAAGCTGCTTTAATGACGTCAAAATCATCATACTTAGATATACCGTAGTTAATGGAAGAACCTGTAAGGCCATCTCCATGACCCATTTCAATTAAATCAATACCAGCGGCTTGTAAACCACCTGCAATCCTACTTGCGTCATCAGGAGAAAATTGATGGGATACTGTATGGTTACCGTCTCTTAGAGTTGTATCTGTTAACATTATTCTAGACAATTTATTCACCTCCTAACTGTTTAATTGAATATTTTTCTGCAATGTTTACAGCTGCTGATGTTATAATATCTAAGTTGCCTGAATATACCGGCAAGTAGTCGCCTAATCCTGCAACTTGAATAATTGTTGTAACAACATCGTCTTGGATAATTGGTTCTAATAGAAGCTTGTATCCGGGAACGTATGCTTTTATCTTTGCTACCATGTCTTCTACAGCATTTTGAATTTTTTTGATATCTGCATCCTTTACTTTTGTATAAATGGTATTTCTCATATGAATGGGAGGTTCAGCAGGATTTAACACTATAATTACTTTAGAATCATCTGCGCCACCAACATCTTTAAGTGCATTTTGAGTCGTTACAGTAAATTCGTCAATATTAGCTCTTGTTCCGGGGCCGGCACTTTTACTACTTATTGAAGAAACAACTTCTGCATAGGTAACATCTGCTGCTGCGTTGATTGCTGCTACAATAGGTGTAGTCGCCTGCCCGGCGCATGTGACCATGTTTACATTATCGAGTTCAAAGACATCTTCTGTTAAATTAACAGCCGGGATTAACATTGGCCCAATAGCAGCAGGTGTTAAGTCAATGGTAAAAATACCTGCTTCCTTAAGTTTAGGGCCATTATAGAGGTGACCTTTTGCACTTGTGCAGTCAAAAACAATTTTTACTTCTCCGGGATCTTGTAAAAAGGCATCAACACCATCTGTGGTGGTCTTAATTTCCAATTCCTTAGCAGTACTGATACCAAGGGAACTTTTAATACCAATCATATAATCTAATTCTAGATAGTCACTTCTCTGCAATTTGTGTAAAAGATCAAGTCCGATATTACCTGGACCGATGATTGCAACTTTTAACTTTCCCATTTTGATCCTCCTTTTATTTATAGTGGAAAGTGATAGGTTCGAAAATGATAAATTTGTGAAAGTGAGCAATGATGTTTGATAATGTCGAACTATGTTCTCACGATAGATTAAAAAATTAGGAAATAGATGGTATATCTATTATCCTTTATAACCAAGTTTCAATGATAATTCCGTGGAAACTTCTTTCATTATATCTGTGATTTCTTGTATTCGTTCATCGGTCATCCTAAAAGACGGACCGGAAGTACTTATTGCATACTTGGCATCACCATTTTGATCAAAAAGAGGTGTGGCAACACATATTAAACCTTCTGCAATCTCTTCATTATCTAGCGCATATCCTTTGTCTCGGATGGAGTGAAGTTCTTTCAGTAATTCTTGGCGATCAATAATCGTATTAGCCGTCTTACGTTCCATTACCACCGGAATCAACTTTGAAAGTTCTTCTGGGTCTTTATGTGCTAAAAGTACTTTGCCAAGTCCGGTACAATGAGCAGGGTTTCTAGTGCCAATAGTCGTATATATTCTCATGGACTGACTAGATTCTTGTTTATAAATGTAGATAACTTCCATATGGTCTAAAATACCGATATGAATAGTTTCATTAATTCGCTTACTAACGTCGGCTAATAATGGAGGAGCAATTTTAAGAATGTCAATAGAGTTAGTCACTCGATCGCCAAATTCCATTAATGCAAGGCCGAGACGATACTTTTTATTGTCTTCGTTTTGTTCTAAAAGACCATGAGCCTTAAGTGTACTTACAATTCCATGTGTTGTACTCTTGTTTAAGTCTAATTGATCAGAGATTTCTGCTAATTTTAGTTCGTATCTTTCATCAGTGAAGCATTTAAGAATGCGAATAGCTCGATCTACCGATTGTACAATTTTTAAGTCTCCCATGTATAAACCTCATTTCTTTTTCATATATTCTTAAGCAACAAGGCTTTGTGTGAATATGACAAAAATTTATGTGATAATCAGTTTCTATGTTTAAATAGTACCATATGAATTTTAAGATGTAAAGAGTTTTGTTGGAAAAATTTGAAATAATCAAATAGAGTTTGACAATAACGAACAGTTGGTGTTAGAGTATTTGTATAAAATAAGTTTAGTTACTATATATGTAGGAGGGCAATAATGGGAAAATATAAGATTACTGTGGTAAACAAGGATATAACTTACAATTGTTCAGAAACACAAAACCTTCTTGTATCATTAGAAGCCATACATCCGGCTAAGTTTATTGCTGGTTGCCGTCAAGGTGGCTGTGGCTATTGTCGTATTAAGATAATATCCGGCACTTTTAAAACCGGACCTATGAATAGGGAACATGTTTCCGATGAAGACTTAGATCAAGGAATTGTACTTGCTTGCCGTACTTATCCAACAAGCGATATTAGCTACGAGTTTTTGGGACTTAAAGGTGGTAAATAGTAAAAAGTTATCATATCCGAAAGAAGAAAGAAGTAACTTTTAGTATGTTACAATTAAAACATGACATATAGATGTCGCGTTAGCTTTGATAGGATGTAATAGTAAGGAATGTATATGAAATTAGAAGATAGCATTGGAAAGATTAGAATGAAGTATAAGTGAGGACGATATGAGATATACATGGATTGATGAATATTTGTTAAGTAAAAGAGGTGTTACTAAAGATTTACAAAAGGATTGGAATTGGATACGCTATCAAATAGGAGGGAAGATGTTTGCGGCAATTTGTCTTGATGAAAATAATGAACCCTACTATATCACTTTAAAATTGGATCCAGCCGAAGGTGAATTTTTAAGAGCCCAATATGAGGATATACTTCCGGGATATTATATGAACAAAACACATTGGAATTCAATTAAGCCAGATGGGGAAGTGCCGGATGATCTTTTAAAAGATCTTTTAAGTAAATCTTATCAATTAGTGCTCTCTGGTTTTAGTAAGAAAAAGCAACATCAAATAGTAGGAAGTTTAGAGTTGGAGCATAAAGAGGATATAAGTTGTTGTGGGACAGATTGTATTAAATGCAACAGTTATGGATCGATATGTAAAGGATGCAACAATACCAAGGTCCTGCCTCTGAAATTCATTTGGAGGCAGGACCTTGGTCGCTACAGCATTCTATTTAAAGTAGGTCATAGAACCTTGTCTATTTAATCCCAATATAAATATCAATAGTTTGATTATTAATATCTTGGGAATCATTATGGTATTCTTCAAAATCGGCCACATAGGTTCTATTCAAATGCATTTTCCAAATCTGAGCCCATGCCTCAGCAACGGCTTGTTGCATATGACCTTTAATAGTAAATTTTGCATATTTACCAGCAGGGATAATAAAGTTAGTCACATCTTCGGATACGCTCGTACCGTCATCGACAATCTCTTTTCCACACATAAAGGTATATGGCTTTGTATAATCAGATTCATAGTTCATATATAAGCCTATGGCCTTTTCATTTTTTGCATTGGTCATCTGAACCGGATAACCGCCGGTTATGTAGTGTTGCCATAAAGTACCTATATCACTGGCAGCTTGCCCGTTCTCATTGGTGGTTCTCTTTGTTAAACCTTGTACAGTCTTACGTTCTAAGTTGACGATTTCATAGTTCATAATTATACCTCGCTTCTCATAGTTGATAAGAGGAGTATACAGAACATAATATGACACCTTTATGTCATATTATGAATTATTTCTTTACTGATGGGCCAGTATACTAGTTTGACCTCATAAAAAAGATTTAAGTTGTTAAATAGTCTTTACGCTTATGAATGTTTTTTTTGAAGGAGATGACTGAGAAACTATCAGGAATAAAGATAAAACGGTTGTCAGGGGATGAATTTGAATATGTAACGGTAAATTATGATATACTTGGATATATTATTGAGCTATTCTTTAAAAGGATATATTATAAGTACTATATTTGTTTTAGTATTCTTTGGAGTAAGTAGCTTTAAGTTGCGAGAATCTTTTGGAACACTAAGATGGAAGGTTTGGAGGGACTGGGAAGTAAGGTCATCATACATTCGAACATTGCAGCTATAGTTTATTGGACGATTACATATGGGCTTGTCAAGGAATCTGTGTAAAGTTGTTTCCTAGTACCGTAGTTGGTCTGTAATTCTGTCCTCGAAAATCAAGACCAGTTGATTTAATACCTTAGCCCAGTTCTGTACAGGTCTATGCCACTTTGCTGTTACTTCCATAGTTCGTAAGTACACCAACTTGAACAATGCTTGCTCATTTGGAAAGGCACCTTTTCGGTTTGTCACTTTTCGGAGCTGATTGTGAAAGCTCTCTATGGTGTTGGTTGTATAGATGATTTTTCGTATATCGCTTGGGTAGGTAAATAGGTTTTCAACAGAACCCCAGTTTTTCTCCCATACAGCGACAGCTGATGTGTATTTACTCCATTTTTCTTTGAAGCCATCGAATAAGCTTCGTGCTTCATCAAGGCTTACCGCCTTATATACGTTTTTTATATCTTTAGCAAAAGCAGCCCAGTCCTTTCGCGGTATATACCTTGTTGCATTTCTCATTAAATGGACAATGCAACGCTGCTGTATTACTTTTGGATAGACTACATGGATGGCTTCTTCAAGGCCCGTCAATCCGTCTAGGGAGATAAAAATGATGTCTTCGACACCACGTTTCTTGATTTCTTCAAGAATCTGAAGCCAATGCCTAGAGCTTTCGTCTTCGGATAGCCAGAACCCAAGGACATCTTTGCGACCGTCTACATCAATGCCGATGACATTGTAGAGTGCCTTTTGACCTGAACCTGAGTCTGTCTTAACCGGCGTATACATAGCATCAACAAATACGAATGGATAACACTTTTGTAATGGGCGATTTCTGAATTCTCGGATTAGTGGAATGACCTTATCGGTGATTTTCGATACAGTTTCATGGCTGATTTCGATACCATAGATATCATAAATAGTAGCTTGAATATCCCTTTGAGATTGACCTTTTGCATACATGGCGAGAACCTTTTCCTCAATGCCAGAGACATCTTTCTGCCTCTTAGGAACAATAAAAGGATCAAAAGAACCTTCACGATCACGTGGAACGTTGATTTCAGATTCTCCTAACTGACAGTGAATCTTCTTGCTTGTATGACCGTTTCTACGGTTAGTTGTTTCAGCTTCGTTATTTGCACTTTTATCATAACCAAGGTGATCATCAAGTTCAGCCTCGAGCATAGTCTCAAGAGTACCTGCGAACATGTCTTTTAGAGCTTCCTGGACATCAAGAGCAGTCTTGATCTCATAGTTATCGAACATGTAATTAGTGATTTCCTTATTAGCTGGGTTTCGTTTTTTCTTTGCCATTGTGTAAGCCTCCATAATCTTCTTTGAATATTATATCATATGAGACTTTACACAGAATATCTTACACGCCCTTACATATATCAATTATTGTAGGGTAAAGATATTGCAGTAAGTATAATTTATGTATGTTAAGTGTTCCTTACAAAGAGGGTTATCAAAATATATATTAGTGGAGGCATATCAATGATAGTTAGAGAAGGGAAAGAAAAGTTACAATTTTCAGTATTGAGTAATGTAAGATTCATATTAAAAGATATTATGAAATACTATAAGCCATTATTCGCTTTAATGATTATTTCTGCATCTTTAGGAGTAATCATACCTTATCTCGAGATTTATTTACCTAAGGTGGCGGTACAACTTATTTTATCAGAGACAGGAACAAAGAATGCCGTAGTAACGATGGCGATGTTTTCTCTTTTGCTTGTTGTTCTATTAACGATTCAACAATCAGCTACTAGTGCCAAATATTTATATACACACAATATGAGCTGGCATTTTATGCGTAAATTGTTTGTAAAAACTCTTAATTGTGACTATGTACTTATTGAAAGTGCTGAGGGTCATACAAAATATCAGAAAGCTAGAAGAAGTGTAGAAGGTGGCGAAGATTCTTGTACAACCATGATGATATCTACTTTATTAAGCATCGTTAGTGCATTCTTATGTATGATTATTTATACTAGTATTATTATTACATTGAATCCTATTATTGTAGTCTTAATCGTAGGTATTACCATTTTGAACTATTTTACCTTAGATCATGCTAAGAAATATGAACAGAATCGAAGGGGAGAATTAGCTAAAATCGAAAACCAATTGGACTATGTAGAGAATACATGTGGTGATGTGAAAGCAGCAAAAGATGTTCGAATTTATTCACTTTCAACTTGGTTTATCACAACACATACACATTTTACTAGGGTTTATTCTCGACTAAGAATGAATATACAAAATCGGTATTTCTTTTCTGCTGTTGTTGATGCAATTACGCTATTGTTACGTGATTGCATAGCGTATGCATACTTAATTTGGGCTGTAACCGATAATAAGATTACAATTGCATATTTTGTACTTTGTTTTGGAGCTATTTCAGGTCTTTCTATGTGGATTAGCCAAATTATTACGGATATCAATACCTTTAGTAAGGCAAATATTAAGATGAATGATCTACGTGAATTTTTAGAAAGTACAGATGCACCTGAGCCAGAAGAACCAAAATCAATTTCATTAAATCATGAAGGTGATACCATAGAGTTTAAAGATGTATGTTATTCCTATGGTTTTGGTTCAAGAATGATATTAGATCATTTTAGTTTAAAAATAGAAGCTGGTAAATCACTTGCCTTAGTTGGAGTGAATGGGGCAGGTAAGACAACATTAATTAAGCTTTTATGTGGTCTTTATCAACCTGATTCAGGTGAGATTTTAATTAACGGAATTGATATAAAAATGTTACGGAAGAAAGATCTTTTTCAGTTATATGCAGCAGTATTCCAAGATATTATGCTATTCCCTTTTACAGTGGCAGAAAATGTCTCAATGCAAACGGATGAGGACACAGATAAGAAGCGTGTAACAGCTTGTCTAGAGCGAGTTGGACTCTTATCTGAGATTCAGAAATCCAAAAAAGGAATCGATACACTTATGACAAAATATTTAGATGCAGAAGGTGTGGTATTATCTGGCGGACAACAGCAAAAATTACTAATGGCTCGGTTATTATACAAGGATGCACCTATTCTCATTTTAGACGAACCGACGGCTGCTCTTGACCCAATTGCTGAAAATGAAGTTTATGAAAATTTTCATTCATTTTCAAGTGGAAAAACCTCTATTTTTATTTCCCATCGTTTATCGAGTACACGTTTTTGTGACTCAATTATTATGCTAAAAGATGGAAAAATTGTTGAAAGTGGAACTCATGATGAATTAATTAAGAAGCAAGGAATTTATGCTGAAATGTATCATGCTCAAAGTGTATACTACAATAATCCTACAGAGGAGGTTTCCTTATGATAAAAAATTTTAAACAGATTAAAGAGTTAGTATATATAGCATTCAAATTGGATAAAGCATCGATCCTATTAACATTTTTAGTTTCGCTTATTCGCTCTATAAAACCATATATAGCATTTGCATTGTCAGGATATATTTTAAATAAATTTTATGAAAAAGAGTCATATAAAAATATATTATTGATAGTAATATGCGGTGTAAGTCTTATCTTTGCTTTAACGATAATCGATAGTTTTTTAGATAAGTATAGGGTTGTTCATGTTGAACTTTGTGCACGTAAGTTTAGTTTGGAAAAATGTAAAAAAACGCTTATGATGGATTATGAAATGGTAGATAGTCCAATGCTTAATAACCTGAGAAGTAAGATGAGAACGGATAATACGTGGGGGGCTGGATTCCTCACTGTATTCTATCAAACATTCGAGTTCTTCAATTTCTTCTTTGGATGTGTGATTGGTCTAGTTTTATTATTCCCATTATGTTTAAATCGAGAGATTCTTCATGATAAAGTATCCATAGTATTTATTGCAGTATTTATTATCTTTGTTGTATTAGTAAATTTATGGAATACAAAGTATATTACTAAGAAAAAGAATGCTATTATGGATGAATCAACGAATGAAGTATCTTATTTGGATTATTTTCTACTCAATCAAATAGATTATAAGCTTGGTAAAGACATTCGAATCTATGAGGCAGAGCCTATTATTAAGAAATCTTTGGATAGCGGTTTTGATCGATGGAAAAATGTATGGACTAAGGCGTTTACTAAGATATACGCTTTGGAAGGAGCAATGATTGGACTATCCTCTGGTATTTTTGAAGGCGGAGCATATGTATTTGTAATTATGCAAGCATATCATGGAGTTTTGTCAGTAGGTGATGCAGTAATGTATGCTTCAATAATTTTTAATTTCTCAAGAAATATTATATCCTTGTTAGACTGCATCTTAAGATTAGCATTAACGGCAAGACGCCAGCAAAGTACAATAGAATACTTAAATGTACCAAACAAGATGAATAAAGGAACGCATTTAATAGATATTAATGCTGACGCTCCATATGTATTTGAGTTTAAAAATGTATACTTTCAGTATCCGGGAAATGAGCAATATGTATTAAAAGATATTAATCTTAAACTTGACATTCGACAACGAACTGCTGTTGTAGGAATGAACGGAAGTGGTAAAACGACTTTAATTAAGTTATTATGTCGTATGTATGAACCAACCAAAGGCAAGATTACTTTAAATGGGGTTAATATACAAGAATATAATTACGATCAATACATGAATATATTTGGTGTAGTATTTCAGGATTTTCAATTGTTTTCATTTACACTGGGACAGAATATTGCAGGCGCAATTGAGTACGAGAAGAGCAAAGCAATAGAGGCTATTCAAAAATCAGGATTATCTGAACGATTTACTTCTATGCAAAAGGGCTTAGAGTCAAATTTGTATAAAAACTTTGAAGAGGACGGTATTGAAATCTCCGGTGGAGAAGCACAGAAAATTGCGATGGCGAGAGCATTATATAAAGATGCACCTTACATTATAATGGATGAGCCGACTGCAGCTTTAGATCCAATATCTGAATATGAAGTATTCACAAGATTTAATGAAATCATTGGAGATAAATATGCAATTTATATCTCACATCGTTTGTCATCTTGTAGATTTTGTAATGACATTTTGGTTCTAGATAAGGGGAGAATTATACAAAGAGGAAGTCATCAGAAACTTCTGTTAGATGTAAAAGGAAAGTATTTTGAATTATGGAATGCCCAGGCGCAGCATTATAGTAATTAAGAATAATAAGTCTTGACTTAGACCTTAGGTCACATTGTACACTGGTAAAAAAGGAGGTCTATGATGGATAAAACAATTGTTATAACAGGGACTAGCAGTGGTATAGGTAAAGCATTAGCATTCTATTGTGTTGAGCAAGGATATCATGTGATTAATATATGCCGTAAGTCTGATAAATCTATACAATTCTATAATGAACTAGAGGCTTCAGCAAAAAAGAATGAACCGGATATTATTTTTGGGGATTTGTCACTTAAACAGGACATTGACTACATATTAAGTGAAATAAGGGGTAAAACAGATCGTATTGATTTATTAATTAATAATGCTGGCGTTTTGAAATTAAAAGAATCATATTCAGAAGAAGGCATTGAAATGACCATGGCAGTGAACATAATTGCCGTTTACAGATTGACAGAAGGTTTGTTACAGCAATATGATGGATTTGATATTATAAATGTCACATCAGAGTTATTCAAGAAGGGCAAGATAGTCGTAGATGAAATCAAAAAGCCTGTCAAGTATAATGGTTCACAAAGATACAATGATTCAAAAAAAGCACAACTATATTATACCTATGAGCTTTCAAATAGATTAAAAGCTACCGCTAAAGTCATAGCCATACATCCTGGGGTTGTTGCCACAAACGCTTTTCGTGAGTATCCCAAAATTGTCATGAAGTTAATGAACATTTTTCTACAAAAACCAAGTATTGCTGCTCAGAAGATTATGGAGCCATTTCAGATGGATGTGATGGAAGATGGGCATTATTATTCTCAAAACAAGAAAGTAGCGTTGCTTAATACTTTTGTCGATGAGAAGCAAAAAACTAAACTCATTAATTATTTAGAATCCTTCGAATCAAAGAAGCTGTAATAAATAAACAACTTCACTTACAGTAAGGATTCTTCTTGACAGAGGTCCTTCTAAGTTTGATTTTAGAAAAGATTCGATCAGTTTATCCACAGTTTTTTTTTCAAAGTTAGGGTTTATAAATAAAGCTCTAAGCTGGTCCAGGGTTTTATTTATATCTTCTAACTTTCTTTGCTGGATAAAGGGCTTTAACTTATATAAGTAATTTACTAGTTTTTCATGAATAACCATACTCTTAGGATCTGCCATTAAATCTTTAACCAGTTTATATTGATCGGGTTGAAGATTTTTTTGATACCATTCTATATGTTCTTCGTCCATACTTTCATTGACTGCATCGTATGGATCTAGATCTTTTTTTACTTCCAACTTTCTTAAAAGTCTTTTAGCTAAATTTAGTTGAATGATTTGCTCATCAATATACCTTAACTTATCGGGAATGCTACTTCGCAAACCTTGAAAATCATTTTCAAGATATTCTTTAATTTCCTTTAAGGAATACCCAATAACTTGAAGATTTTTAATCAGCTGAATGGTTTCTAATTCTTGATCACTGTAGTACCAGTAACCATTATCATCAATAGTAGATGGAGAGAGGAGAGCTATTTTATAATAATGTCTTAGGGTTTTCTTTGTTACATTAGCAAGTTTGCAGATTTCAGTAGATGAGTATTTCATAAGTTTATCACCTTTCTTAACTTTTTCTTGACTTCGTCCTAAGGTCACACTTTATAGTGATTATAACACAAAGAAGGAGTCGTGAAATGAAATTGAACCAAAAAAAATTAATCAAAAGAATAGGCCTTGTATTAATCATTATTATTGCAATTGTAGCCATCGTTCCCTTGTTTATTCCAATTGAAGGTGAAGTCGGTTTAAATGAACCAGGTGAAATGGTAGAAGATGGAAGTGGTATTGTCACCATACCATTTGAAGGGACAGATGGCATAGATTTATTCTATGAGTATGAATTAAGTGATGATACTGAGAAGAATTTTATATTATTACATGGATCCATGTATAACTCAAAAAGCTTTAGTGAAGTAATGGAATTTCTCTCAGGTTATGGAAATGTTTATGCCTATGATCAAATCCCTTATGGCTATAGTGAAAAACTTCTTGAAGGAGACTGGTCAGGCGAGAATCCATATACGACAGACTCAGCTATAGAACAACTGATTTTATTCATGGATGCCTTAGATGTAGAAGAGGCTACTCTTGTTGGTAGTTCTTTTGGAGGGGTTTTAGCTGCCGAAGCAGCTTTGGCATATGAAGACAGGGTGGAATCCCTCATACTCATTGATCCTGCAATCTTAGTGAGTGAATCCCTACCTGCTTGGTTAGTTACACTGCCTCAAGTAGAACATCTAGGACCGGTACTTGCGGCCCGCCTTTCAGAAGGAGATCAGTTTTACGAGAGTACCTTTTACAACAAAGACTTATTAACAGACGAAAGATTGGCGTTTTCTAAACGAGAAACTCACATTAATAATTGGAACCTAGCTATGTGGGAATATCTACAGGCTTGGTCTGTTACTCCAAGTGAAGTGGGGGACCAATTAAATCAGATTAATCAACCAGTTCTGGTAATCAGTGGCGAATATGATGAAATAGTACCTTTGTCAGATAGTGAGCAGATTGCAAGTGAAATACCAAATGCAATGTTAAAAGTTGTATCTGACTGTGGCCATATGCCTCATGAAGAAAAACCACAGGCAGTTATTGAGATTTTAGAAGTTTGGTTTAACATCCAATAAGTTGACTGAGACCTTAGGGCCCATGCTAAGGTCTCTTTATACGCTCATTTGAATTATACATGCATTTAATTCTTGTTGTTTAATTAGTTATTTTTGAACGTAGAGTTCTTTGATACGCTTTTAGTACCTTTTATGTGGATATAAGCTGCAATTAATTGGCTAACAAGACCAATGATACATACTCCAATCCATCCGTAATGCTGAAAACAATAGGTTCCAAGGAAAGAACCTAGGGACCCACCTAAAAAATAGGAGACCATATAGATAGAGGTAATTCGGCTACGTGCTTCATCACTTAGCTGATGTATTCTTGTCTGATTACTGACATTGCAGGATTGGATTCCCAAATCAAGCAAGATGACGCCTATAATGAGTCCCGCAAGATGAAATCCCCAAATGCTAAATATCCCATAGGCGATGACAACAACGATTATATTTATTCCGATGGTAAATCGAGCTCCCTTTTGATCGGAAAATTTACCTGCCAATCGAGAAAATAAGGCACCCACAATTCCAACTATTCCAAATAAGCCGGCTATATCCGTGCCCATATTATAGTGTGGGCTTTGGAGTAGAAAGGTAAGGGCGGTCCAAAAGGCACTAAATGCAAAATAAATCAAAGCCCCAATAATAGACGATTCTCTTAATACGGGAAATTGTTTTAGTAGCGGAATCATTGATTTAAGAGATTCCCTATAGTTTATTTTGGAGTTACTATAGCTCTGAGGAAGTTTAGAGCGTAAAAGCAACCAAATTAATATCATGAAGAATGCGGCAAGAATATAGGTGATTTTCCATAGCATATATTTTCCAATAAGACCACTAATTACTCGAGCAAGAAGGATTCCGATTAACAATCCACTCATAATACTACCAATTACCTTTCCCCTTTCATTTGGATTTGCTAATTGAGCAGCAAATGGGATTAAAAGTTGTGGTATCACAGAGCAAAAACCTAATCCAAAAGATGCAATTAGCGCAACCGTAATAGTCGGTGACAAAAATAATAGGATTGAAAAAAAGGTTGAGCCTAGTAGCATTGTTAAAATGAGGCGTCGTTTTTCAAAAATATCTGCTAAGGGTAGAATGAGAAATAATCCGAAAGCATAGCCTACTTGGGTTAGTGTTGCCATAAGACCGGAATACCCTTGCGTGATGTGGAAATAGCGTGCTATTTCTGCTAACAGCGGTTGTATATAATATATATTTGCTACGGTCAATCCACTTGCAATTGACATAATTAAAATGAGTGATTGACTTAGTGATTCTTTTTTTACAGTACCATGTTTACTTAATTCCATAAAGTTAGCCTCAATTCTTTTTATTATTTATTTTATATGATGATTAGGTCGACAAATGCACATAGTTGACCTTTCATATACAATATATTGTTACGAATGCTTCTACGTAATCTATATATTGTATGTGATTTTAGGGAAACTTGCTTTTGTCGGGCTAATCATATGATGATTAGGTCGACATAAGCATATAGTTTTGATTCCTAATCGTTACATAAAATTTGATTTCAGTATATTTCATGATTTATACTATAACAAGTATGGTATTTATAGTAGTATAAATACTACTTGCTTAAGAAACAGCACCATCTATGTTGGTGTTTTACAAAAGGAGAGACTAACTTAATGAAAGAAAATATATCTCGATATAAAGAACTTGGAGATTTTCTAAAGACGCGGAGAGCAAAGATATCACCCTTGATGGTAGGCCTTCCGGAGGGTGGGCGACGAAGGACTCCAGGGCTTAGAAGAGAAGAAGTTGCCGCTCTTGCTGGAATAGGTATTACATGGTATACATGGCTAGAACAAGGGAGGCAAATACAGGTGTCGGCACAGGTGCTTGAAAGTTTAGCGCGTGTTTTAATGCTAAATGATGAGGAAACACACCACTTATATATTCTTGCAAATCAGACACCGTCTAAAGGTATTCCGTCACATCATCAAAAGATTAGTCCTATGTTACAACGTGTATTAGATAATTTTTCATACTCCCCGGCTACAATTCTTGACAGTCGTTGGAATATAATTGCTTGGAATAAAGCAGCTAAAGTTTCTTTAATGGATTTTGATAATGTGAGTATTGAAAATAGAAATATTATATGGCTTACGTTTACTGATCCGAATTATATGAAAATTTATGAGAATTGGGAATTACATGCACAAGAACAAATAGCACTTTTTCGAGGAGAATGTAGCAAATTTATCGATGATCCATGGATAACTCAATTTGTTCAAACATTAAAAAGGGAAAGCAAAGAATTTGATAGATGGTGGTCGATGCATGATGTTAAGACCGAAAAAGAGTACTATAAAATTCTGAACCATCCCATAGTAGGAAAATTAACCTTTGAACATACTTGTTTTTTTGTTGCAGACAATATGAATTTGAAACTATTCATTAACAGTCCGGTAGCGGATACAGAAATTAAAATGAAAAAACTAATCGATTCTTTATAGGAGTATGTACAGACGTTCTTTTTATTTGATGCCATGCATCGCCTCATTCCAGCGCCTTGCTTATCAAAAATATTCTGCATAATTTGATCAACTATGAACATGCCAGCACACTAGTGTACTGGCATGTTCATAAAATAGGTGGTTGGTTCTTTAGCATGTTGCAATATTCAAGCTATTGGGTAGTTTCAATCAGCAAATGGAGCGCCGAGTTCGAGGACAATATCCTCGCAGGAATCAATGTGTTTGATAAGACTGGCTACATTACTTAGTGTATTCACTCCGGCATCAAGATCACCCTTCAGGATTCCATGATAAAAGCTTCCGGAGGAAGGATTTAAGTCACCGTTATTGTTTGCAAGCAATGCATCTCTACCGATTTTATGAGGTGTTGTTCGCCATTTTGTGAATCCGTTGAACTGAGTGAATACAATATAATCATCCGGATGTGTTGTCAATATATCTTCTTTTGCACGCTCAGAAGCACGACATTCTTTGGAAAGAATAAAGCGTGTACCTGCATAAACGCCTTCAGCGCCAACAACTTCGGCTGATTTAGCCATCTTTTGGTTTACAATACCACCAGCAGATAGAACCGGAATGTTAACGGCATCAGATAAAAGAGCGGTTGCAGCAGTGGTTCCGGTTGATAAATGAGGCATACTACCTCCTTCATCACATCCTGTAGCAACGAGAATATCAACGCCTATTTTTTCGAGCTCGATTGCTCCACGTACTGTCGGATTTAATTCGCGGAATATAATAATAAATCCTTCACTTTTCCATTGTTTTATTTCGTTGACATCAATATTACCGGCAACAACGAGTATGTTAACACCTTCTTCTTTCATCATCTCTACGATGGCAGCACTAAAACCCTTCGGATCAAGTTCTTTAGGAAATACATTTACCCCGAAAGGTTTATTTGTGAGTTGACGTGTTTTATGAATAGCTGCTCTCATTGCGGACACAGTATTATCAACACCATCTATAATCTCATCAACACCGGCACTTGTTCCAAGTGTACCAAGGCCTCCGGCATTTGATACGGCAGCAGTCATTTCTGGTGAAGTAATCCAAGCCATAGGTCCTTGGATTACCGGGTACTTAATGTTTAATAGGTTACATACACGATTCATTTTAATGTTCCTTTCTTTAACTTCCTGAAGTGTGTCGACTGGAATTGTGTTTTGTCAATAATTTTGATATAGTTAGTTTAAGCTAAATATCAAAAGATTCAAGTACTGTATTTTTTAATAGATACTATACAAAAAGCTACTATTATGAAAGGAACAGGGTTTATTGGACGAGACTAAAGAAAAACAAATTAATTGCACCTACGACTCATCTTGTGGAATGAGAAAAATTCAAAAGATTTTTACAGGTAAATGGAAAATTCTAATTCTATGGTTGCTTAACGGAAATACCATGCGATTTGGTGAATTAAATAGAGCGATAGACGAAATTACGCAATCGGCACTCACTAAGCAATTACGTGAATTAGAAAAAGATGGCTTGATTCAACGGTATGTATATCGTGAAGTTCCACCAAGAGTTGAATATTCACTTACAGAAACAGGAAACAAATTTGTTCCGCTACTGGAACAAATCAATATATGGAGTTTAGAGAATTTAGAATAAAGGAGAAAACCTATGATTGAATATAAATATGACACGCAATTACTTATTGAAGGCACGAATTTGGATGAGGATACCATCAATGATTACTTTTGTAATCAGTTTGCGGGAGATTGTTTGCTTGTGGTAGGAGATGAAGAGTTAATCAAGATCCACTATCATACCAACGAACCGTGGAAGGTACTCGAATATTGTTCCTCTCTTGGAGAAATACATGATATTGTTATCGAAGATATGGATAGACAATCAAGAGGGTTACAAGGTTAATACGATATAACAGGAAGCTGTAAATAGGGATATTTCCTAACAATGGAAATATCCCTATTCTTCGCATAAGACAGAATATAGGAGAATGGTGAGGATTATGTGCAGATAGGTGGCTATTTTATCGTCATTAAATAGCTGGTTTTCTGTCATGAGCCTGTCATCAAATTGTAAAGTTTCCCGTGACCTTTTGGGTTGTATAACCCATCAAATATGATATAATGGTAATGATGTACAAGTCTAAGAAATGGGGTGACCCTTGTGATTAACGAAGAAAAAATCAAAATCATGACAAAACTAGCTTCTTACGAAGAACACTTAGGGAAGCAAGATTTTGAGGTTATAAAACGAATGAAATCAGACTATGTTTCAAGTAAGAGTTTTACAACCTGTATTTTTGTAACCATTGCATTATTGATTGTTTTTGCAGCGGATTTCGGAACAAAATTTATTGATAACATGGCAACCTTTACTTCCGATTTTGATTTGGTAAGTGAAGGCTTTAATTATCTGGCAATTTGGATATTTGTCATGGTTGTCTATTCCTTTATCAGCGGGCGAGCGTATCGTCGAGAATATGACGTGGCAAAGCAACGCGTGAAGGTATATGAACAACAACTGAACGAGCTTGAGAAATTTTCAAGAAACAAATAATTTGGAGGACAATTATGACACAATTATTAGAGATAAAAGCGATTATTATGGGCTTATATAGACGATTTGATATGTTTATTAACCCGGTGGCAAAATTTATCATTTCATTGATCATATTGATTCGCTTGAATACCTTTTTGGCAGCATCGCCTATATTTGCTAAGTTAACGGTGAATTTTGCTTTGGCAGCATTAGCGGCATTCTTGCCGGGGAGTTGGTTTCTGCTTTTATTATTGTTTATTGTATCGGCACACTTATTTGTATTGTCGATGGAAGCGACGCTTATTGTAACTTTGATTATGTTAGTGGCTTACTTCTTGTTTGCCCGTTTGCAACCAAAGTATGCATACTTGATTATGCTAGTGCCACTCTTTTACGGGCTTAAATTAGTATATATTCTGCCTTTATTTGCGGGCTTATTTTTAACACCCGGAGCACTTATTCCTATTGCCCTTGGTGTAGGTATCTACAGTTTTGCCGGCTATTTGCCGCAACTACTGGATATGCAATCAGCGGATGCAAGTTTGTTTGAATCCCCTACAATTATGATTGATATGTATAAGTATATTATGAATTCGATACTACATGATAAGGATATGATTCTTACTATCGTTGTTTTTTCAGCCGTAATTCTTGTTATGTATTTTGTGAAGAAAATTGAATTGGATTATATTTGGTATATTACCATTGGTATTGGTGCTTTGGCGATGATTGTCTTCTTTATCGTCGGTTCTATTGTTCTGAACACTCAGAATATTGGTATTGTAGGCCCTATATTTGGAACGGTTGTAGCAGCCTTATTGGTAGCAGCGATGCAGTTTTTCCGATTTAACTTGGACTATCGTCGTGCTGAAAAGCTACAATTTGAAGATGATGAATACTACTATTACGTTCGTACGATACCTAAAGTTTCAGCAGTGAAGACACAAAAGGAAATTGTTAAAATCAAATAAAACAACTTATGGATAGAAGAGGTGGCGTCATGACGTCGATTCGGGAATTATATGATTGGTTAGGTGGTGTCCTATACCAGTTACCAAAAATTACATTTAAAGATATTTTTGAAATGGTATTAATCGCTTTTGTCATCTACCAACTTGTAGTGTGGATTCGTGGAACGCGTGCATGGATGCTGTTTAAAGGTATTATTGTTCTGGGCTTTATTTCCGGATTTGCCATGATTTTCGAACTCAATACGATTTTATGGATTTTCAGTAAGACGTTGAATGTTGGAATTATTGCGGTCATTATCGTCTTTCAGCCGGAATTGCGTCGTGCATTAGAACAGCTAGGTCGAAGAAATATACTCAATACTTTAGTGTTTCTTGATGATAGTAGGGATGACGATAGTAAGTTGGATGAATCTACAATCAATGAAATTGTTAAAGCTGTTTATGAAATGGCGAAAGCTAAAACCGGTGCATTAATTGTTATTGAACAAGATGAGCGATTGGATGAATATGAGAAAACCGGTATAGAAATCGGGGCTATCGTATCCAGACAAATTCTTATTAATATCTTCGAACACAATACGCCATTACATGATGGCGCCATCATTATTCGAGATAATAAGATCGTAGCGGCAACCTGCTATTTGCCTTTATCGGATAATATGACACTGAGTAAAGAATTGGGAACCCGCCATCGAGCCGGAGTCGGTATAGCAGAAGTATCCGATGCGATTGTTATTATTGTATCTGAGGAAAACGGTAAAGTATCTGTTGCCCTTGGAGGTAATCTTGTTCGTGGTGTGGAATCTGAATATTTGAAAAATAAATTGCTGAATCTATTCACCGGTAATAATGAAACACGACGATTCCGACTATGGAAGGGGTGGCGTAAAGTTGATCGAGAAGATAACGAATAATCTCGGGTGGAAACTGCTCTCCATCCTTTTGGCTTTTTTATTATGGATTATTGTAGTTAATTATGAAGATCCATACACAACCATAACAGTATCCGATATTCCTGTTGAAAAGAAGAATGTGGAAGCTATAGAATCAGAGAGAAAAGCTATAGAATATAAGGAAGGTGAAACAGTCACGGTAAGACTTCGTGGCAAGCGTTCTGTATTAGACCGTATGAATGCGAGTGATATCTATGCTTATGCTGATTTGGAGAAAAAATCCATTACAGGGGCTATTGATATACAGATTGATGTAGCAGATGGCGTCACAGTTTTAGATAAGAAACCATCCATGATGATGGTTGATTTAGAGAATATCATAACAGTACAAAAAGAAATTCAATATTATATGGAAGGGGAACCAAGAGAAGGCTATATATATCTTGACCCCATTATTACACCGAACAATATTGAGATTGAAGGTCCGGAGTCTAAGATAGCGCAAATCAAGAGTGTACTCGTACCGGTTAATATTGAAAATGCTAAAAGAGATGTATCATTATACCGCACCCCCAAAATCATGGATGAGTCCAACAATGAAATTAGTGGTTTATCAAAAAGTTTGAACCAGGTACAGATTCAAGTACCTATTCAGCAATTGAAGCAGTTGAATTTATTGCAAAATTTGGGTAGTGAAGTGGCGGATGGCTATGAATTAGTGGATATTACATTGAGTCAGGATACGATACAGGTCCGAGGTGAAGAAGAGACATTAAGCGGACTTAACAATATCAGCATCAGTAATCAAGATATTTCTGCTTTAACGGAGAATACGACCTTATCGGTGAATGTAGCAGCGCTATTACCTTCAGGAGTATCTATCTATGACGATGTATCGACAATAGAGGTGTATGTAGAAATTGAACCGATTGTGGAGAAGACGATCGAAGTTACATCAAGTGATATTACCGTTCGAGGATTGCCGGAAGATATGCAGTTTAGTTATGTGAATGAGAATTCTTATATGCTAACCTTTAGAGGTATTCGATCGAAGCTGGATGATATTAATCTAGATGGGATATCACCAAGTATAACATTGACCGATCTGGATGAAGGAATTCATGATGTACCACTTAGTTACTATATTCCTTTTGATGTGGATTTAGTCAACGAATCACCGATTGTGAGGGTGGAATTAACAACAGTAGAACCCGGTACAACGGGGGATAACTCAGGGGATGATGTGACGGATCAACAGAATACGAACAATTAACCCTCTGATTTTAGAGTTATACGTATGTGATATAAGCCGAATCCAAGTGTACCATTTTAAAATTGGTATAGACCACATGAGGATTTGGCTTATTTTTTTTTAGTAAACAATTGAACTTCATTAACAGAATGCTATAATAAAATTCGTGAGATATTGAAAGGAGAACAAGGATGGGGAAATTATTCGGAACAGATGGCGTGAGAGGTGTTGCAAACAGCGAACTGACTATTGAGCTGGCATATCGATTAGGACAAGCAGGAGCTTATGTACTTACAAAGGAAAAACATCACAAACCAACGATTTTAATCGGATGCGATACGCGGATTAGTGGAGAGATGTTAACAGCGGCCATGGTCGCAGGTATTTGTTCAGTAGGAGCGAATGCAATCTCAGTTGGAATCGTACCAACACCGGCAGTAGCTTATCTGACACGAGAATATGAAGCAGATGCAGGAGTTGTTATTAGCGCATCCCATAATCCGGTTGAATATAACGGAATCAAATTTTTCAATAATGCCGGATACAAATTGTCCGATGCATTGGAAGAAGAAATTGAAGTATTGGTGTTTAACAACAACGAGGGTATTGAACTACCGACAGGAACAGAAATCGGTCGAGTAACCTATCGATCAGAATGTATATATGATTATATTCGTTATGCGAAACGCCAGGTTAAAGCGCGATTTGAAGGCTTGAAAGTCGTCATTGATTGTGCCAACGGGGCATCCTATGTATCAGCACCGGAAGCTTTGCAAGAACTTGGAGCAGAGGTTGTTATCATTCATAATGAACCGGATGGTACCAATATCAACAAAGCATGTGGCTCAACACATATGGAAGACTTAAAAGCCTACGTGGTACAGGTTGGTGCAGATATCGGATTTGCCTTTGATGGAGATGCAGATCGTTGTCTTGCTGTGGATGAACACGGTCAATATGTCGATGGGGATGAACTCATGGCTATTTGCGGAAATTATATGAAACAACAAGGGACATTGAAGCAAGACACCATTGTCGGTACAGTTATGAGCAATCTTGGTTTTACATTGATGGGAAAAGAGCAGGGCATTAACGTTGTACAAACAAAAGTTGGCGATCGCTATGTACTGGAACATATGCTCGAAAAAGGCTATAACATTGGTGGGGAACAATCCGGACATATTATTTTTCTAGATGAGAATACAACAGGTGATGGTCTATTAACAGCGCTTCATGTATTAGAAGTAATGAAGGCAACAGGTCAGACACTATCAGAATTAAAGTCGATTATGACAGTACTTCCTCAAGTATTGATTAATGCTAACGTAAGTACTGAGAAGAAAAATGATTATACAAGTGACCCAACCATTGTGGCTGCAATCAAAGAGTTAGAAGATAAATTTGAAGGAAGCGGACGTGTTCTTATTCGTCCGTCAGGAACAGAACCTCTTGTTCGTGTCATGATAGAAGGCAAGAACAAGGCAGAATTAGAACGAGATGCCAGAGCACTGGCAACCTTAATAGAAGAACGGTTGAGATAAGAAAGGAAGCGTAATTATGTGTGGTATAGTTGGATATATTGGAAATCAAAAAGCAACTCCAATTCTTGTAGACGGATTGAAGGCGTTGGAATATAGAGGGTACGATTCAGCAGGCGTTGCTGTATATGATCAACAGATTGAATTGGTCAAAACAAAAGGTCGCTTGGCAGATTTAGAGAGTGTACTTCTTGAGAGTAAGGAATTGATGGGTTCTGTCGGTATCGGTCATACACGTTGGGCAACACACGGTGAACCGTCTTATATCAATGCTCACCCTCATATGAATGTCCAATCAGAGCTTGCAATTGTGCATAACGGTATTATCGAAAATTACCTGGAACTGAAAGAAGAATTGACACAGCTCGGTCACACTTTTGTATCAGAAACGGATACAGAAACAGTTGTACACCTTATTGAAGAGTGTCAAAAGACAGAAGTAACCTTTTTGGATGCTGTCTTGGCCGCAGCAAAACGCTTAAAGGGTTCTTATGGTCTTGGCGTTATCTCCAACAAAAATCCGGATCAAATCATTGCTATACGTAAGGACAGTCCGTTGGTTGTCGGCCTTGGAGAAAATGAGAACTTCATTGCTTCTGATATTCCTGCTATACTTAAGCACACACGTAATGTCTATTTCCTAGAAGATGGTGAAGTGGCTATTCTTACCAAAGACTCTGTTAAGATTATTGATATGGAACAACGTGAATTAAAGAAGGAAGTATTCACGGTAACATGGGATATCAATGCGGCAGAAAAAGGTGGTTATGACCATTTTATGATCAAAGAGATTTATGAACAGCCTCAAGCCATTCGTGACACATTAGCCGGTCGCCTCTCCGTAGAAGATAAAGAGATTAAATTGGATCAGATTCGGATTGACGAAAAACTTATGAAAAAGATTGACAAAGTTTATGTGGTGGCTTGTGGTACAGCCTATTATGCGGGGTATGTCGGCAAAGACTTGATGGAAAGAATATGCCGAATCCCTGTTGTCGCAGAAGTTGCTAGTGAATTCCGTTATAAAGACCCTATATTGGATGATAAAACTCTCATGATTGTACTTTCTCAATCCGGTGAGACAGCAGATACCCTTGCGGCTCTTCGCATGGCGAAAGAAGCCGGTGCGTACGTCGTGAGTGTCGTTAATGTGGTAGGTTCATCCATTGCTAGAGAATCTCATGATGTTCTGTATACATCGGCCGGACCGGAAGTTGCCGTAGCCTCAACAAAAGCATATTCGTCCATGTTAGTTGCAATGTATCTGATGTGTATCAAAATGGGACGTTTACTTGGACGTATTGATGATGCCGAGTTCAATGAATTGAAAGTGGCAATGAATAAATTACCGGAGCAAGTACAAAGTATTTTGGAACAAGCAGATACGATTAAAGCCCTTGCAGACAAACATCTTATTATGAAGAATATCTTCTATATCGGTCGTGGATTAGATAATGCAGCGTCTATGGAAGGTGCTCTTAAGATTAAAGAAGTGGCATACTTACATGCCGAAAGCTATCCGGCAGGAGAACTTAAGCATGGTCCGATTGCTTTGATAGAAAAGGGTTCTGTATTAGTAGGACTGTTAGGTCATGAGGCATTGATGGAAAAAACCATTAGTAATATTAAGGAAGTTAAGTCCAGAGGTGCCAATGTGTTAGCCATTGCCATGGAAGGTAACGAATTGGTATCACGCATAGCCGATGATATCATACTTGTACCAAGAACCCATTGGATGTTGACAACACTATTGATTAACATTCCACAACAGCTTTTTGCCTATTATATTGCGTGTGGATTAGGTCATGACGTGGATAAACCACGTAACTTGGCTAAATCAGTAACGGTTGAATAGATAGAGACGTTGAGTGTCGTCTCTTACAAATTTTCAAAGAATAACTTAGATTAGGCACAAAACAAAAGCGAGCCAAGTGGCTCGCTTTTGTTAGTTTTTGAGGAAAGAAAGACCTCACCAAGAGAAGTTAAAACGTAAACCTTTCACATTATTGAACCGATATAATCAGTAGAATGAAATCGGACATGTTCATAAGAAGGTATCTGCATAATTTGCTCAAATATGAACAAGCCAACACACTAGGGCAATAAAGGTGAAAGGTGGTCGTATGCGAATAGAATCAAGTGATATACAGATGAAGGCACGCTCAACAGATAGTGAGCATCAGAGTCAACGCATTTCCGTAAAACAGGAAAAAGTAAGGATTGTTGAAGTTGTTGGAAAAGAAGGAGAAGGCAAGACCACAGGTGAAATGACAGCAAAAGAAGCTTTAAATGAATACCGTCGTCGTATGGAAGCACTCAAGCCGCCTAAACCGATAGAGATTGAACAAGAAGAAATGCGTCAAATTTCTGTCATTGAAAAATTGATTAGTATGCTTTTGGGTAAAGAATTCAAGTTCCATCGACCATATCTTAGCGATATCCAACCGTCAGCTTATAGTTCGTCAATCCAAGGTATTGTCGGTGGAGCCCAATGGAATCATAAGGTCATTGAGACATCGATTGAATATCATAGAGAGTCAGGAATCAGCTTTGATGCTCAGGGGATTGTAACGACAGAAGATGGTAGACAGATTAATATTGGGCTACACTTGTCACAGCAACGAAGTCTATCGGTGACCATGAAGAGTCGTCAAGAAACATGGACAAAGCCCAAAGATCCATTGGTTCTTCAATTCGACGGAGCTTTCCCGGAACTATCCGGCGAAACCATGCGTTTTTGATATTGATTTTGACGGGAAAGACGATCAAATTCATCAGTTAACCTCCGGGAGTGGTTTTCTTGTTTATGATAAAAATGAGGACGGCAGAATTCATGACGGAAGTGAACTTTTCGGAACACGTACAGGAGATGGCTTTTCTGAATTAGCCGCCTTTGATGCCGATGAGAATGGTTGGATTGATGAAAACGATCCGATTTTTAATAAGCTACGAATTTGGATGGGTGACGATCAAGGAAGTCGTCAGCTTATCGGTCTTGGAGAGGTAGGTGTTGGTGCTATTTATGTAGGGCATCTTAGCACTTATTTTGAATCCATGGATGACGCCTATAATAAGCTGGGAGCTATTCAACAATCCGGTATCTATCTTACACAAGAGGGTGATGTGTCAAGTATACACCACTTGGACTTCTATGTGTAGTGAAGGACTATCCGTAAATAATAGATAAATAAGAAAAGGTCTATTTCGAATTACAATTTGAAATAGGCCTTTTCCTGTCTAAATCGTGACGGGGTTCCTTTTCTTATGATATAATTAAGACGCGTATTGATGTGATTGACAGACTTGGGGAATTTAACAATAAGGATAAGGAGGTAACAGGATGAAACGAATCAAAGATACACTCAAAAGAACGGGTATGCTAATCGGTATTGTTGTTCTGACAGTTGCGGTGAGCGGCTGTAGTACAACACTCTATAAACCGGTTGAACCGGAAAAAACAGATAAAAGTGAGTCCATCGATGATGAAGAGGATATTACGATTGAGCCAGTTGAACCGGAAGAAGGACGAAATGTTATCTTGTACGATAACCAACTTATGGGCATTTATGAAAATGGATTCTGGCAATCATTGAGTCCAATCGGTGGGAGTGATGATAGTGTTCTTCCTATTACGATAGATGATGTGCTAGGTGTTGATAGCTATACCATATACGATGATAGTGTACGGGTAGGCACAACGTCATCTATCGGCTTACAAATCCTTCCTGCCGGGGAACTTGGAGGTGTCGATCAAGAAGGTGATGACGAGGTCCTTCGTCAATTAGGTCAGCCCATTGATGCATGGGGTGAATCCTATTACCAATATACAGTACCTTTGAAAGTGTCCGATGATTTGATTGACATGTATCAAGGTATGCTTGTTCCGAATTATAGTTTCCCTATCCTTGTGGGCGTTGATATGGCAACGGCTGATGAAGACGCATTGAATACATTATTGTCGACTAGACATCGAACAATTGTAAGTCAAGATTGGGAGGTTAATCCGGCATATATTATACAAGATCTACCGGGAGAGCAAGAAAGAGAGACAATTGATGCGTATGCCAAAGATATATTTGGTATATATAATATGCGTAATGAAGTCCTGGTATGGAAAGACGGTTATCAAGGTGACTTGGATGGGGATGGTAAATCAGAATCGCTTTATATAGCTGAAAATGAACGAAGTGAAACAGGGGATCCTATTATTGAAGGCGACGAGGGAACGTTGAATCTAGGTGTTTATGCATTAGCGCTTTATCAAGATGATGATGGAACCGTCACTCCGGTCTATGAGAAGTGTATACCTTTTACAGGAACCTTTGAATCAGAAGAGGGTAATCGGATGGAAGTTATGGATAGTAATTATGGGATTATTATTGAAGTCATAAGTTTGGCAGATTTGAACGGAGACCATCGTTACGAAATAGGTATGGAACATCTATATTATGAAAGTGGTGATTATGTCACGTATACACTGGATGATAATAATCGCTATATGCGTGTTCTGAAATCAGAATTTGGTTCATAATGAACAGGATGAATAGGAGATAAGATGCACGAACTACGGGAACTTTATCACATTGCAAATAAAAAACATTGGTTTATTGTCGTCATATCCAAGATTGTTGCGGTTATCGGAAGTTATTTGATACCCTTCTGTTTTTCCTTATACATTACAGCACCACTAACGGAAGAGAAAATTTTCCGCACAACGATAGCCTTGGCTATCGTTTTTGTGGTAACCTTATTGGCCAATTGGTTATATTATTACTATGGAGAAGTTTTTTATGGGCAAGTTCAGTTTTCGATAAGCCGATATTACTTCAACCAGATGATTGAGATGAAAATGTCGGATTTGAATAAGATGCACACAGGGTTTGTACGTAACCAATTGGGCAATTTAACGGCTTCATTTATTGCAGTGTTTAAAGGCGTACTGGAGGTTTACATCCCGGTATTCATCGGATTAGCCTCGTTTTTGGCGGTTGCCTTTAATGAATCCGTAATATTAGGTGGGATATGTACACTGCTTTTTGCCATTGCAATTATTATCCGGCATCGTATGATTCTATATAGTCAACCGGCTCAGCGAAAGAGACGGGATTATTATGCGGCCTTCGAAGGAACCTTGGTGGATTTTATACAGAATATTCGTACAGTCAAAAAAGAAGGAATGAAAGTCTTTGCGAATCGACGGTTGGATGATCGTGTGGACGAATACTTAGATGTTCTTCAGACGAGTGAGAAGATTCAAGGGAATATTTTTGTCATGTTTAATGGTTTGATTAACATGGCCTATATATTTATTTTAATAAGTGCATGGTTAACGTTGCGGCAAGGTGGCGATCCTTTTTCTTTTATTGTATTCTATATTTCTATTATGGGTAAGGTAAAAGGAAGTATGGAAGATTTTGTGCAATCCATGGCGGTTGTTGTGAATTTTAGACATATAAAAGCTCAGATTGAGACTTATGTTAAGAAAGAGGAAAAAGAAGAGGAGATTGAGGGATGGAAGCACGTTGAAATTCGTCGAGCTAGATTTTACTACGACGACAAGACATTAGGTTTGGACATCCCTGAATTTTCTATGGAAAAGGGACAAAATATCAGTATATATGGGGAATCGGGTTCAGGAAAGACGACCTTATTGAATATACTATCGGGTATATACGAATTAAGGGATTCGAGTTTTTATGTAGACGGTCAAGTAAAAACTTCCGGACGGTTAAGCAGTGTCTATATTTCTCAAGATACGGAACTGTTTGACATGACCATCAAAGAGAATATTACATTAGGCAATAAAGTCGATGAATTCCTTATGAACAGACTCATACGTGAATTAGGATTAGGGCAGTGGATTGGTGAACTAAATGACGGATTGAATACGATGGTAGGAGAAAAAGGCACAGTGGTGTCTACAGGACAAAAACAGCGCTTACTTATACTAAGAGCGATCTTAATGGATAAGGAATTATATTTTTTTGATGAACCGACATCCAATTTAGATGAGCAGTCAGAACGTCAAGTTTTACATGTCCTAAATCAATATTTGGGACACAAGACAATCATTATTGCTACAAATCGTATGGCCATGATGGAAATTTGTCAAAAACATTATCATTTAGTTCCATCCAACACAACGACTTCTGTTCGATTGCGTCCGCCACTTTTTGCAAGGTAGAGGGCTTTGTCAGCTTCAGCAATAACATCCTGAGGGGTTGCCGGTGAATCAGGATAATGAACGCAGACACCGATGCTTACTGTAACAAAAAGTTTAGCCTGGCTTATAAGATGTGTAAAGTTTTCAACGGCGAAACGTATCCGTTCACATATGATATGGGCATCTTCTTTCTTAACATTGGGCAGGGCAATACTAAATTCCTCGCCTCCATATCGGCCGATCAGGTCACTGCTTCGCGAATTTTCCATAAGAATAAGAGCAAAATCTCGAAGAACTTGATCACCGACCTGATGGCCAAAAGTATCGTTAACTTCTTTAAAATGGTCCAAGTCAAGCATCATAAAGGCAATGGGTTGCTTGTTACGAGTGGCTTTTTCAAACTCTTTATAAAATAATTCGACAATTAAACGATGATTATACAGGCTTGTGAGTCCGTCTTTCATGGCTAAGTCTTCTAATTGACGTTGACGTTGAGTGAATCGAATCGCGGATTCAAGACGCGCTAGAACTTCAGATTCGTCAATGGGTTTTTTAATATAATCAAAAGCACCTAACTCAAAAGCATATTTGAGATCTTGCGGGTCGGTTTTGGCGGTTACCATAATAACAGGAATATTATAGGTTTTTGAGTCTTCTTTGAGAATACGACATACTTCGAATCCATCGATGCCGGGCATCATGATATCAAGAAGAATGGCGTCCGGTTGATACAGATTACATTTTTCTAATATCGATTCACCGGAGTATTCAGAGTAGACGGTATAGCCTTCGTCGGTTAAGATTTCAGTCAATAATTTTACGTTAAATTTATTATCATCAATGACTAATATACGTTTATCCATTATTCTCTCCTTTCTTCGACTTTAAGAGAAGATGTTTTGGTCGATAGTGGTAGTGTGACGGTAAAGGTGCTCCCTACATTAGGCGTGCTATCTACGCATATCCTTCCGCCTAGAAGCGTCACGAGTTTTTTGGTGAGAGCTAATCCAAGGCCTATGCCACCGACTTTTCGTGTATAGGTACCGTCAATTTGGTGAAAATCCCAAAAAATTTGTTCCAAATAGATGTTATCAATACCGACACCTTCATCTTTGACTTTCACGATACAATAGTCAGGTGTTTGTTCAGCGCTTACTTGGACGAGACCTTTTTCGGAATATTTGAATGCGTTACTTAATAGGTTGATCAAAATTTGCTTGATCTTAGTCCGGTCACTATGGATGAGAAAATCAGAATCTACTATTGAAATGAAAGTGATGGATTTACCGTCAATATGGTGTTGAGTTGCCGTATAAGCTTCTTCTACAATACTTCTTAGATTAAACGGTTCCGTATGAAGTGTTATTTTTCCGGATTCAATTTGTGCAAAGCTGAGTAGATCATCGATAAGAAGAAGAAGATGTTTGGATTCCGTTTTAACAATGGTTAAATTCTCGAGGAGGGGTTCAGTGAGCTGATCTTTCCCTTTTTTTATAACCCGAGTGGTGAAACCGATAATAGAATTTAGGGGCGTACGAATTTCGTGGCTTATATTCGTTAAAAATTGATTTTTCAGCTCGTTGGCTTTAATTGCTTCTTCTTTTTGAATATAAAGTTCTTCTTGAATCATTCGGCGATTCGTTGTGTCTCTCAATACACTAACAAGGGAGAGCGGTTCTTGAGGATGGAGTTTTAACCGTTTGAAACTTGCCTCTACCCATATATAATAGCCTTGATTATGCAATAGACGGATTTCAATGATAGGTGGTATTTTATAATTAAGTTGTGTTGATGCTTCTAGGAGATGTGCGACAAGGGGGCGGTCTTCAGGATAAACGTAGTCATGAATGGATTTATTATTAAGAGATTCAAGAGGATAGCCTAATAATTCAATCATAGAAGGTGACGTGTAGCGGATTGTTCCGGTGGTCTCAAAGGTAATGACCATATCACGCATACTGTTGGCAATAACCCGATAATAGCTCAGTTCTCGGTAAAGACGATTACTTCCTCGAATATACTCTGCGGTAAAGTTGGCTAGAACAGCACCCAAAGTATAGATAATGCAGTAATAGAAAACAACAAATAAACGATAATCATGATCGCTTAGAAGGTAATATAGGAGGGCTTCAGAATATATACAACCGCAGACGACTAGAATAATGTAGCGCCATTTGCGACGTAAAGGACGATGGTAAAGAAAAAGATAGGTGAGATAGAAAAGGAGTAGAAGAATAAAGTGACTAAAGGAAGCTTCATTTAGTCCGAAATAAATAATGCGAAAGGAACCAATGAGAAGTATGCTGATAAGAACAGTAAGAGGCGTTCCTAAAATTGTCGCACAAAAAACAGCCAATATTCTCAAATCGATAACAACAATGGGAAGAAGAGGAATAGAATAGAACATGATAAGTATACCCATAAAACCCAAAAGAAGACCAAGTTCCACACGGAGTTTTGGCGGAAGAGAATCTCCGAATGTATAGTTTTTGAACAATTGGCCTATGATAAAGAGAGAGGCTATGATAATGGCTATGTTCATAATTAATTCCTGAATGAGTTTGGTCAAAGTAATGCCTCCTAACTCGAAAATCGATCAGAAACCACTCATAGCCTTTGCTTTATTGTATCATTCATTTGGGTAATGTTCAAACGCTACTTTTGACGTAGTGGGTGACTTATGGTACCATTAGCCAAATAGTTATAACGAGCAGAGAAAAGGAAGGTAAAGGTCATGATAATACGACGGGATTTAGGAACGATAGATGTAGCAGCTGTTATCTTTGATATGGATGGCGTTATTATGAATTCAGAACCATTTCATATGCAAGTGGAACTGGATCTATTACACGAATTGAATGTACCGGAAGACAAAAAGACATTTCAGCGCTTTACAGGAACAACAGCGCGTCATATGTGGGAGACAACAATCAAAGAATATAACTTGTCGGTGACAGTAGAGGCGATGCTTAAACGAGCAGAACAAAATAAATATGAGCAATTTGATCGGTGGATTAAAGGACCCATAGAAGGGATTCCTGAATTGTTGGAGTTGTTGCAATCAACAAGTATTCCTTGTGGAGTTGCGTCATCATCGCCTTTGGACTATGTGAAATTTGTCATGAATAAGCTGGCGCTAACCTCTTATTTTGAAACGATGACAGGTGGCAACGAGATTCAGAATCCTAAGCCTGCACCGGATATTTTTCAATTAGCAGCCAAGCGTTTGAATGTTGATTTGAGTCAATGTATTGTCATTGAAGATTCAACCCATGGTGTTAACGGTGCAAAAGCCGCCGGTGCATATTGTATAGCCTTTGATAATCCATCATCACCTGGGCAAGATCATAGTAAGGCAGATGCAGTAGCAAGAAGTCATGAAGAGATACGAAATTATATTCAGCAGCACATATAAATGCCGGTATAGGATTGACAAGTTACAAATAAAGTGTATAATTATACATAATTAAGAATAATTATATTAATGGAGGTTGTTGATGAAAGTATATGTAGACGGGCAACACGGAACAACAGGCTTATTGGTCAATGAACGTCTCATTGAACATCCGGAAGTGGAGCTTATGACCATACCTTATAATCAACGTCATGATGTCGAGGTACGGAAGAAAAAGTTAAATGAAGCAGATTTCGTCTTCTTATGCTTACCGGATGAAGCGGCAAAAGAAGCTGTTAAACTTATAGAAAATGAGCGGACACGTATTATTGATGCATCAACAGCCCATAGAATCCATGAGGACTGGAGTTATGGGTTTCCGGAGCATAGTATAGCGTATCGAAAAAACATTATAAAAAATCGATTGGTAGCAAATCCCGGTTGCCATGCAACAGCGGCTATAAGCCTTATACAGCCATTGGTGGTAGAA
Organism: Vallitaleaceae bacterium; assembly: GCA_965140555.1. Lineage (GTDB taxonomy): Bacteria > Bacillota > Clostridia > Lachnospirales > Vallitaleaceae > UBA1351. The sequence continues at coordinate 2,553,175 of OZ223259.1, forward strand.
GGTATCGTAGAGTCGTGCCATCATTTCTCTTTCCATTCAATTACCGGTTATACAGGTGGTGGTAAGCAGATGATTGCAGATTATGAGACGGAGGACGGGGATAATCGTGAGATTTACCATGTACCGCGTCCATATGGGATGGGGCTTACCCACAAACATGTGCCGGAGATTGTCAAACATACAGGGCTTGTAAGTACACCGATTATGATGCCTATAGTAGGACCTTTTCCGAGAGGTCTTGCTGTGACTGTTCCATTGTTCAAAGAACAGTTGAAAGACAGGTTAACGAAGGTGCAATTGGTAGATTTTTATAGAACCTATTATGCGCAGGCACCGATGATTCATGTACATGAAGTCGATGATCCATCAGGTCTTGTTAAAGGGATGTTTGATGTTAAAGGGACCCAAGGGAAGAATCATTTGGACCTTTTTATATATGGGAATGAGGAACAATATCAAGTGATTAGTCGTATTGATAATCTAGGAAAAGGCGCTTCAGGAGCAGCCATTCAGAATATGAATATTATGATGGGAATAAAAGAGGATACGGCCTTGTAGGCCGTATCCTCTTCATTATTCTAGTGTCTTTGCAAGAATCGCTTGGGTAGCAATAATTAATTCTTCATACGTTAGGTTGTTTTCATATAAAAAAGTCGCAGTATCCGTACCTACATATCTTATATGCCAAGGTTCGTAGGAATAGCCGGTAATAGGATAGCCGTCTTCGGGATAGCGTATGATAAAACCATACTCATGGGCATGTGCGGCAAGCCATTGGCCTTCCGGTTTTTCACCTAGAGATTCATTTAATGCGTAACCGACAGAAGCAGCAGTGACGTCCATGGCTAAACCTGTTTGATGTTCACTGTGCCCCGGTCTGGATGAGATTTGGTCGGTAGCCTCTTGACCACGTTTAGCGACATTGTTGGTATAGATGGCATGCTGTCTTGTATAGGAGCGGTAACCGGAGGCACCTAATATATGAATATCATCGGCTAAGGCACCGTTAACCAAGTCTTCAAGGGCATGAGCAGCGACTTCGCGTAAGTTCCGTTTCTCCATGTATTCTTCAAAATAGAAGGGAATATCCGGTTCGGTTAAGTCTTCCGGTTCATAGCCGTCAGGAAGCGTATTTAACTTGCTCGCGACAAGAAAGATGGAAGTTGGGTCGCCGACAACGCCAACTTGACCTTTTTCCATATTATATGGATGTGCGGCAAGATCTTGGATAAAGTCCTTTAATTCAGGATGCTCCATAAGCAACGCTTCATCGACCGGAATGGTATTCGGTTCGGGCATGATTAAATCATCGTGGTAAGCACCGATTGTCTCATCGACAAGGGTTGTATCACCATAGCTGATACCTTCAAGTTCGAATAGAGAAATAAAAGTTATAGGAGCAGTATCCTCATCCGGTACAGCATCTGATTCATCGGTTAAAGGTTCTTGTCCCGTGGCTGCTTCAGCGGAATCTTGTAAAGGGGGGATTTCGTTGGGAGTAGACTGGCACCCGGCAACGACAAACAAACTTGTATATAGTAGTATTAATAATCTTTTTTTCATAGAGACCTCCTAAAAATAATAGTACCATTATAGCGTATAATTCTATGCTAGTGTAAACCATAAGAAGTTTTTAATCAAGCTTTAATGGTTTCGAAAGGAGCTTGTAAATATATGGCGGTATAATGAGTTTATCAACTTAATGAAGGATTAAGAAATTATACGAGGTGAATAGAATGAAAAGAAAACTTTACCGATCACGTGAGGACAGAATGATAGCTGGTGTTTGTGGTGGTATAGCAGAATACTTTGACTTAGATCCTACGATGATTCGTCTGGCAGCTGCGATCTTACTCATCGTTACGAATTTACCCATCTTTATTGCCTACATCATTTGTGCGGTCGTTATTCCTGTGGGACATAATGGTATGAACTATTATGAGGATGACTATACCGATTATTCACATTATGGCAATGATGATACGGATTATAGCTATAATGAGAATCAAGTAGATGAATTTCAAAAAAAAAAGAATAATCAACGACTATTAGGAATAGGAATGATGATTGTTGGCGGTATTATGTTGTTTGATATACATCTATCATGGATAAGTACAAGTGCATTTTGGAGTTTGGCTATTATTGGATGTGGTGGTTTAATCCTTCTCAATAGTAGTAAGAGAGAAGAGAATATATAGAATCTATCCCCCTTTTTTTTAAAAGTCGGCAGATGTCATACGATGTCTGGCGGCTTTTCATTGTGTGTGGTTAAGATTCACATAGCTAACACTTGAGGATAGATTATTTGAAGATTTTCATTTATAATAGATAGTGAATGCCAATAGTATACAGAAAAGAGGTGTTTTGGGATGACAGAGCAACAAATTCATATTATGGATATGGGAATCAAATGTCACCATGAGGGTGATGAAATTTGGGATATTAATGGTGTAGTAAAAATTAAAAATGAAGCGACAGTACCCATGCCTATTAAAGTAAGCATGGTTTTTCGTTATGAAGACGATGACACCTTAGCCTTTCAGATTGATGGCCGGTATGTCATGGATAGCCACGATGAAAAGTGGGTGGGTCTGAGTGGTAAGATTATGAGTCCTGTGGTTTGGAATCATGAAAAACATGAAACCTATACGGTTACAACGTATGTTGAGGATATTCTAAGAATGCATCAAGACACACGAGAAGATGTTGTGGGAATTATGGAAGGTCGTATTATACACGATCAAGCCGGTCAGGCAATTGAAGTGAATCAGCGTGTTCTCCAGATTAAGGCTGTAAAATTAAATCAAACAGAACCGTATATCACAGATGAATCTATTTGCCGAAGTAGGCTCACAGCCTTTAAAAGTCATCATGTTAACACCATTGTTATTGACTATAATAAGTTAGACGATGGATTATTACAAGCCTTAATGATTTATGGATTTTATGTGTTGGTCTTGTTTGAAGACGTTGTCGAGGAGATGGATCGTCGCATGTTGGTGTGGCCCAATATTATAGGATATGCCCTTGTAGAAGGAACGTCACAACATGACGTCTATGAATGGAAAGAGCGTATGACACAAGCCGGTTTATATGGAGATTGGATTGTCGGAATTAAGGAAGAGAGTATTTATGATGAATCATACTTAGATACGACTTATACCTATGCAGTACGTCAGGCTTTTCAAGATATTCGCTTTATATGCACTGATAAGAAAGAAGTTGAGGACGTATTTATTGCCACCATTATGATAACAAATGATTCCATGACCATAGGAACGGATGCCTTTTTATTTGCTTACGAGGTTATTGAAGACGGTGTAGTGATTGAAAGGGAAGTTATGGATGATATTGTCATAGAACCCGGGGAGAATCATTCGTTAATTATTTCCATTAATAGAAACCAGTGGCAAGATGAAGCCTCTTATCACTTGAATATATTAGCGACATTAAAAGAAGATACAGCCGTTGAAAGTGCCGGCTATATTGTGGCCAGGGAGCAGATTAGTTTAAGAGAACGGGTTGCACCTTATGAAGGTCTTCATTCGGATGAGCCGGTACAATTAGTGGATAAGAAGATTAAAGTTGTTGCATTAAGCAACGAGATGGAAGTATCCGTGAATAAATCGACTAGTGAATGTAATTCTTTGGCCTATAACGGTCAAGAGGTGTTCTTACGACCATTGACCCTCGTTGACTGGAACAGCCATGATGTATTGAAGGGAAAAGTAACACAAGGTGTTGTAGATAAGGATATTCATGTAAAAACAATGACCAATAAACTACGTATTAAAAACCATAAATCAGCTGCAGAATGGCAGTATCAATGGGATGGTGACAGTAATATGGACATTCAAATATCGATTGAACCGTCCTTACCTCCGGAAGGGGTTGCCCTGTCAACAGCACTTCGTCGGAACTGGAAATTTTTCTCATACTATGGAGAAGGGCCGGAGGACGGCTTAAAAGTCGGAGCCGGATATATGGGAATCTATGATGAAGAGTTGGACAAACGACATGTAATAAAAACAGGTGTAAAATGGTGCCTTATAGAAGATGAGAATCGTGACGGTATCATGATAGAGAGTCGTCAACTTGAAGGGATGCGCATAGAGATAGAGCCTGAGGAAGAAATGAATCGTTTGATAATAAAGGCATCATCTATTGAAAGTGATCGATTAAACATACGAGTGTCAAAGGCATAATGTAGAAAAGAGGTACCTATGAACATTATCAATTATATCAAAAAGTATGCACTGTATTATATCATCGGATTACTAGCGATTGTAACCGTTGATATTGTGCAGCTTCAAATACCGGAGATAACAGCCCGTGTTACGGATACTTTAGAGTCCAATCAAATGACCGTGGAGCTACTCAAAAAAGCGTTGGTTGAGTTGGTTCTTTTTGGTGTAGCCATTACGGTATTACGATTTGTTTGGAGAGAATGTATCTTCGGAACATCTAGAAAGATTGAGTATGAATTGCGTAATCGCTTTTTTTCTCATTTGGAAACATTGGACCCGGATTTTTATAGTCATCAAAAAACCGGTGATCTTATGGCTTATGCAACCAATGATTTGAATGCCATTCGTATGATGTACGGGCCGGGAATATTAATGGCATTAGATACCTTTGTATTAACGACGATTGTTATCATTCAAATGGTTCGAACAACAGATATTCGATTGACTGTTTTTGCTATTATGCCTATGCCTCTTATCGCCATTGGAAGCATTTATCTAGGTCGGATGATATCCCATCGATTTGACAGAAAGCAAGCCGCATTTGCTCGACTGAGTGATATTGTTCAAGAAAACATATCAGGTATACGCGTTATTAAAGCCTTTGTTCAATCGCAGCAGGAAATTCTGGCATTTAACGGAGTGAATAAGGACAATTTCGATAAAAATATGGATGTTGTGAAGTTACAATCCGTTACAGGTCCATTAACCATGTTGGTGACAGGTATTTCGATTACGATTGCACTTGGTTATGGAGGGCGTCTGACTATGTTAGGGGCTATCAGCTTAGGTGATTTTGTTGCCTTCGTACAATATTTGTTAATGCTCGTGTGGCCTATGATGGCATTTGGCATGTTTATTAATGTCTATAGTCAAGGAATGGCATCTAAGAGACGATTTGCAGAGATTTTGTCTGTATCGCCGACGATTACCGATGATCAAATGGAAGTACATGAGCAGCCGATTATCGGCCACATACAAATGACCGGATTAAACTTTTATTATGATCAAACACGGGAACCGGTACTCAAAGACATTGATTTGAGTATTCAGGCAGGTGATTATGTGGGCATTGTCGGAAAAACCGGATCCGGTAAAACGACCCTTGTGAATTTGCTTTTGAGGTTATACGATTGTGATGAAGAGGCGTTATGGATTGACGGTCGACCGATACGCAGTTTTCCGAAAAAAGTGTTACGGGAGCAGATTGGCTATGTTCCTCAAGATAATTTTCTCTTTTCAGATACGATTGCCAATAATATTGCTTTTGGAGCAGATGGCTTGACACAAGAGGATATTGAACATATGGCCAAACAGGTGGATGTACACGACAATATTATTGAATTTGAAAAAGGTTATGAAACATTAATTGGTGAACGCGGTGTTACCTTGTCAGGAGGACAAAAACAGCGGGTATCTATTGCAAGGGCATTAATCAAGCGTCCCTCGATTCTCATTTTAGATGATGCGGTATCAGCTGTTGATACGAAGACGGAGGAACGGATTCTGACGCATCTGAAAGAGGAACGAAAAGGGAAGACAACGATTGCAATAGCCCATCGTGTATCTACGATTATGCATGCAGATACCATTATTGTTTTGGATAAAGGTAGAATCGTTGAAAAAGGTAACCATGATACGTTGATGGAACAAAAAGGTACCTACTATCATATGGTATTAAAACAACAACTTGAAGCATCCATTGATGATATGGAATAGGAGGCGCTATGAAGTCCGTTGAAGAATTTGAAATGAAAAAAGGCTTTGACCGAGAATTGGTCAAGCGTCTGTTAGGATATACAAAAGGATATCGAGGCTATATAGCCCTCTCTCTTTTTCTATTGATTTTTGTGGTAGGTATAGAATTGGCACGTCCGATTATTATTGGGTATGCTGTGGACAATGTTATTAGTGTTTACGATCCTAAACTTTCCGGACAAGGGGATGCATTTCATTCCTTGTTGCTTCTGACCATGGGTTTCTTTGCCTTGACCTTATTAGGTGTTTTGGTCAATTACTTTCAGATGCTATTGCTTCAATATACCGGTCAAAAGATTATCTACAAAATACGTCATGAAATTTTTGAGCATATTCAGGGCTTATCCGTGCAATTTTTCAATAATCAACCCGTAGGTAAACTCGTTACGCGAGTGACCAATGATACCGAAACATTGAATCAAATGTATACTAGCGTTATTGTAAATTCAGTCAAAAGTATTCTCATGTTAATCGGTATTGCAGTAAGTATGTTGGTACTGGATGTGTCTCTGACCTTGAATATATTTATGGTTATTCCTCTTATAATATTGAGTGCATCCCTATTTCGATGGTTTTCCAGAAAAGCCTATCGCGATGTGAGAACTTATGTATCGGCAATTAATACCTTTTTATCGGAGCACATATCAGGAATGCGCTTGGTTCAAATTTTTGCAAGAGAAAATGTGGTGTTTGAACGATTCAAAGAGGTTAATAACAAGTTATTACAGTCCAACTTGAAACAACTTCATATCTTTAGTTTCTTTAGACCGTCCATGTACCTTATTTATGTAATAGCGTTGGCCATTACGATATACCAAGGTGGAAAGGGCGTTATGCTCAATACCATTACGATCGGAACCTTAGTCGTGTTTTTACAATATGTATCCAACTTTTTTGATCCGATACAGCAACTATCCGAGCAGTTTAATATATTACAGGCAGCCATGGCAGCGGCGGAGAAAATCTTCAGCCTTCTTGACGTGAATGATAGAATAGAAGAAGAACCGAATCTATTAGAACCGGAATCACTAGAAGGAAAAATTGAATTTGACCATGTGTGGTTTGCCTATGATGAGAAAAACTGGGTGCTTAAAGATGTCAGCTTTACCATTGAACCAGGGGAAACAGCTGCATTTGTCGGAGCGACAGGAGCCGGGAAAACCTCGATACTCAACCTCATTACCAAGTATTATACGATTCAAAAAGGTGAAATTCGGATAGACGGACACCCTATTGATAGGATTAATAAGGAAGCCTTGAGGCGGCTTGTGGGACAGATGTTGCAGGATGTTTTTCTCTTTACCGGAGATATTGCTTCGAATATTCGCTTGCGGAATGAGGATATAACCATGGATCAGATTCGGGAAGCCGCTCTATATGTAAATGCGGAATCTTTTATTCAAGAGTTGCCGGGCGGGTATCATGAAGCAACGTATGAACGCGGTGCTACCTATTCGGCAGGGCAGCGACAACTATTGTCGTTTGCCAGAACGTTAGCCTTTGCTCCAAAAGTATTAGTGTTGGATGAAGCGACAGCCAATATAGATACAGAGACAGAAGCGCTTATACAGGATGCACTTGTTAAGATAATGGAAGGCCGGACAACGCTCGTTGTTGCCCATCGATTGTCGACAATACAACATGCAGACAAAATTATCGTCCTACACAAAGGGCGGGTGATGGAAATGGGGAATCATCAATCTCTATTGGCACAAAAAGGATTGTATCATAGTCTCTATGAATTACAATATATGGTTTAGACAATGAAGGTGATTATATGTTTGATATAAAAGAAGCACTTAAAAATTTACCCGATAAACCGGGTGTATATCTGATGAAGGATGAAAATGAGCACGTGATTTATGTAGGGAAGGCCAAAATACTTAAGAATCGTGTACGCCAGTATTTTCATCATTCTGCCAATCACACCAATAAAATAAAGCGCATGGTGCACCAAATTCGTTCTTTTGAATATATTGTGACGGATTCGGAACTTGAAGCACTAATATTGGAGTGTAATCTGATTAAGAAGTATTATCCGAAGTATAATACGATGTTAAAAGATGACAAGACTTATCCATATATTAAGGTGACAGTAGGTGAAGCATATCCTAGAATAATTTATACCCGTGATATTAAGAAGGATAAAGCCAAATATTACGGTCCTTATGTGAATGCCTATGCCGCCAAGGAAATTATTGATTTGGTTCGTAAAATGTTCAAAATTCGAACGTGTCATCGGGTCCTTCCTAGAGATATAGGCAAGGAACGACCTTGTTTGAATTATCACATCAAACAGTGTGAAGCTCCGTGTATGGGCTATGTTAGCGAAGCTGACTATCGCAAGAATATTGAAGAGGTACTAAGCTTTTTAGATGGTAATTATGAACCGGTGGTTGATATGTTAACGAATCAGATGCAGGAGGCTTCAGAGAGTTTGGATTTTGAGAAAGCAGCTGAGTCGAGAGACTATATTAAAGCCGTCAAAACGATTATGGAGCGTCAGAAGATCGTTAAAGCAGCTAAAGAAGATCAAGATGTTATTGCCTTTGCGTCCAATGATAAGGAAGCTTTGATTCAAGTCTATTTTGTTCGTAACGGCAAATTAATCGGCCGTGAGCATTTTAGAATGGACCATGTTGAGGAACAGAATGCAGAAGATATTATGACATCTTTTGTGAAGCAGTTTTATTCAGGAACACCCTTTATACCGAAGGAATTGATTCTACAAAACAATTTGACAGAAGCTAAAATTATAGAAAGCTGGTTATCGGATAAACGTGGTCAAAAAGTTTATATTAAAGTGCCTCAAAAGGGAGAAAAGAATAAACTCATCAGTATGGCAGCCAAAAATGCAGCGATTACATTGGAACAGTTCGGAGACTCATTGAAGAAAGAAGAGAAACGAACCATAGGAGCTGTTAAGGAAATTGCTGAAGCAATCGGGCTATCCGAGGATGTAAATCGCATTGAAGCCTATGATATTTCCAATCATCAAGGGGGTGGCGACTGTAGGTTCTATGGTTGTTTTTGTAGGTGGGAAGCCGAAGAAGAGTGATTACCGTAAATTTAAGATTAAGTACGGCATCGGCCCTAATGACTATGCATCCATGAATGAAGTGTTAACGCGTCGTTTTAATCATGCCTTAGAAGAGCAGAAAGAACTTTTAATAAAGGGTCTGGACCCTGAGCATGGGAAATTTACAAAATTACCGGATCTGTTACTTATGGATGGCGGTAAAGGTCAAGTGAACATTGCATTACAGGTTCTGACCGAGGTTGGATTGGATATTCCTGTATGCGGAATGGTGAAGGATGATAAGCATCAAACCCGTGGTCTTTATTATAATAACGTGGAGATTCCTCTGGATGTTCGTAGTGAGGGGTTCAAACTTATTGCGCGTATACAGGATGAAGCCCATCGATTTGCCATCGATTACCATCGTAAGACTCATTCAAAAGAACAAATACAATCTGTTCTTGATGATATTGACGGTATCGGACCGGCAAGGCGCAAGGCGCTTATGAAGGCTTTTGGCTCAGTTGAAAAGATTCGGAGTGCAGAGCTCCATGAGTTGGAAGCAGTCAACGGAATGACAAAAAAAACGAGTGAAGCAGTATATGTTTTTTTTCATAAATATGATACTATAAAAGAAGAGGCTTAGACTATGGAGGTGTAGAATGGATCAGGAAAAATATTACGTATGTCTTGATGAGATTATTAAGAAAATGAAGTTAAAAAATCTTACTCCGGATATTAAAACGGAAGACATTAAAATCAATCAAAGTGACTTAAATCGACCCGCGCTGCAATTGGCAGGTTTTTTTGATTACTTTGATGCAGATAGGGTACAAATTATTGGGAAGGTAGAATATACCTATATGCAAAATTTATTTGCATCAGAACGACGTGCTGTCTTTGAACGTCTCTTCAAAAGCAAGATACCCTGTTTGGTTCTTTCGAGAGACTTGGAGCCGTTACCTGATTTAGTGGATGTGGCCATTGAAACCAATGTTCCGATTCTTCAAACGAGTATGCCGACATCCTATTTTCAATCCGAGCTTAATCGTTATTTGAAGACAGAATTGGCACCACGTATTTCGTTGCATGGCGTGCTTGTTGATGTTTATGGTGAAGGTGTCTTCATTACTGGAGAAAGCGGTATCGGTAAATCGGAGACGGCGCTAGAGCTCATCAAGCGTGGACACCGATTGGTAGCGGATGATGTCGTCGAAATCAAAAAGGTATCCGATGATACCCTATATGGCACGAGTCCGGATATTATTCGACATCTTATCGAAGTTCGAGGAATTGGTATTGTCGATTGTAAGATGCTATTCGGAGTTGAATCAGTGAAGGAAACGCAAACCATTGATTTGGTTATTAAATTGGAAGACTGGAATCCTGAAAAAGAGTATGAGCGATTGGGCCTTTCAGAAGAGTATATGGATATTTTGGGCAACGATATTATCTGTCACGCTATTCCGATTCGACCGGGCCGTAATTTGGCAATCATCGTGGAATCAGCAGCGATTAATCATCGTCAAAAAGCAATGGGCTATAATGCGGCTATGGAGTTGAATAACCGTGTGACGGCAAACTTGGAACGTCGTACTAAAGAGAAGAAAAATTTAAAGTAAACAATAGTTTAGGAGGAATTATGTATAATATTGGAGTTGATTTAGGGGGAACCAATATAGCGGTTGCCATCGTTAATGCAGAGGGTCAAATTATTCGAAAGGATTCAGTTCCGACACTTCGAGAACGTGACTACACACTCATTGTAAAAGATATGGCTGAATTAGTCATAAGATTAATTGAAGAAGAAGGATTAAGCGTATCAGATCTCCATTCTGTCGGTATCGGAAGTCCCGGAACGACAGATGCAGAAAAAGGTTTGGTTGTTTATGCGAATAATCTTCAATTCTATAATGCGCCTATACGGGATGAATTCACACAATATTTGGATGTACCGGTATATATAGAAAATGATGCGAATGCCGCTGCATTTGGCGAGTTTATAGCCGGCGTCGGTAATAAATATAAGGATTTCATTGCAATAACCCTAGGAACAGGTGTTGGCGCCGGTATTATTGTCGATAACAAGTTGATTACAGGTTCTTACCATGGCGGTTCTGAGCTAGGCCATATGGTAATTGAAGCCCACGGTAACTTGTGCACGTGTGGGCGACGTGGTTGCTGGGAAGAATACAGTTCTGCGAAGTCACTTATACGAGAAGCGGTTATCTTTGCTAAGCAAAATCCGGAGTCTATGTTAAACACTTTGGTAGATCATGACATGAGCCGCATGAATGCAAAAATTCCTTTTGATGCAGCACAAGCCGGAGATGAAGCTGCCAAAGAATTAATTGAATGGTATATGGATCATTTAGCCATCGGACTTGTTAATGTAATTAATATCTTTCAACCTCAAGCCATTGCTTTAGGTGGCGGTGTTTCAGCCCAAGAAGAAAATCTTCTTGTACCGTTAAGAGAAAAGATTGTTGAAGAAACTTACGGAGGGGCAGATTCCTTGAAAACAGACCTTTTGGTTTGTGAATTGGGGAATGACGCCGGACTTATTGGTGCGGCGATGCTCTACAAACTGTACGATTAGATTAACTACATAGTTTTGACATCCTAATCACTATATGATTAGGAATTACTTCTTGACCTATATTTGAATATAAAGTATAATGTGATTAAATTATTTTAATTATACTATATTTTTCGAAGGTAATGGGGCCTAGACATTTTGTCTTGGCCCTTTTTTGTATTACAGTAAAGTTTCTATAAGGTTAATCTCTAGATCAAGGTATTAACGCTATGGATGGGAATAATAGGTATTTGTATACAAAAAAAGGAGATAGAAGATGTATCGATGTTCAGTGATTACATTAAGTGATAGAAGTTATGCCAAGGAAAGAGTCGATCAAAGTGGTCCGATTCTTGTTGATTATATGGAGGAACATGGTTTTAGCGTTGTACATACATGTATTCTACCCGATGATGAGAATCAATTAATGGATGTTCTTAGCACTTGCTGCGATGAAGAAACAGTGGATATTATTCTGACAACAGGGGGAACCGGATTATCACCAAGAGATAGGACACCTGAAGCGACAGAACAAATCATTCATCGAAAAGTACCGGGGATTAGTGAGTACATGCGTGCCAAGAGTATGGAGATAACCCCTCGTGGTATGTTGTCGCGAGGCATTACAGGCATACGCCATAACACACTGATTGTTAATTTACCAGGAAGCCCAAAAGCAGCAAGGGAATGTTTGTCATTTATCATTGATATATTGCCCCATGCCCTTAGTACAATGAAAGGTCAGGTGATAGACTGTGGAAGGAACGACCCTGAATAAAGGTAAGGACGGATTTGGACGGGATATTACATATTTGCGTCTATCCCTTACAAGTCAATGTCAATTAAATTGTATGTATTGTCAGCCTAATAAGAAGAAAAAGTGCTATGGACATCAAACATTAACCTTGGCAGAGATGTGCCGGTTGACTAAAGCCTTTGTACACTTAGGTGTTCGTAAGATTCGTCTTACGGGAGGCGAACCGCTTCTCTACCCTAATCTAATGCCCTTAATAGAGTCCTTAAGGACCTATAAAGGATTGGAAGAAATAACCTTAACGACGAATGGCCTATTGCTTCACAAGAATGCAAAGGTCTTGAAAGAAGCCGGTCTTAGTCGAGTGAATATTAGTTTGGATACCTTAGATCAGGCAATGTATAAAACGATAACAGGTGTGGATGGACTCGAACAAGTGCTTCAAGGCATTGAAACGGCAATACAAGTCGGGCTGTCTCCTATTCGACTCAATGTGGTTTTGCTAAAAGGAATAAATGACCATCAGATTCCCACATTTATAGAATGGACAAAAAGAGCCCCCATTGATATTCGACTGATTGAATTAATGCCTATAGGTGAAGGACTTAAATTGCAACAACATTATATGTCAGCAGAAGAGGTATTGACTCGATATTCGACTTTGGAACCATTGCCTGTAGATGTCGATTCAGTAGCGAGATATTATCAGATGCCTAAAGCTCAAGGAAGAATTGGGATCATTCCCGCCGTGAGTGACCATTTTTGTAATCAGTGTAACCGTGTGCGAATTAATGCCATGGGGGAACTTAAGTATTGCCTGTTAAGGGATGAACGAGCAGATTTAAAACGACTGGTACGATTTACCGAAGAAGATACCCATCTTGAATCGGCATTGGCCGAGTTGTTAACGCATAAACCCATCGGTCATGAAGCGAGGCTTTATCCTTCAGGGAACATGTATCAGATAGGAGGCTAACAATGGAATTTACACATATGAATGATGACGGATATCCTCGTATGGTTGATGTCAGTGACAAGGGCATCACCAAAAGGAGAGCAGTTGCGTGTGGGATGATTGAACTCCCCGAAGCCGTTTTAGAGTCTATTCGAGACAATAGCATAAAAAAGGGGGATGTAATATCGGTCGCTTGGTTAGCAGGCATTATGGGAGCGAAGAAGACACCGGATTTAATTCCCATGTGTCATCCCATTTTTCTCTCAGGTGTAGAGATGGATCTTAAACTTGTGGCGGATGGCATATATATTGAAGCAATAACGAAGACAACAGGACAAACAGGTGTGGAAATGGAAGCACTTACAGCTGTATCAATAGCAGCATTGACCATCTATGACATGTGCAAGTCCCTAGGTTTTGATATGGTAATACGTGAAATACGGTTGCTAGAAAAAACGGGAGGTAAATCTGATATGCGACGTGATAAGAATCCGGTCTATGAAAAGGAATTATTCGGAACAGTGGTTAGTTTGAATAAAAGTGTTAAAAAGGGAACAAAAAAAACACCGGTGGACACGATTCATTGTGTGGAAGGATTGGGAATAGAAGGGGATGCTCATATGGGTCCCGGTAAGCGACAGGTTAGTCTCCTCGCATTAAGCAGTATTGAGAAAGTGGAAGAGGCACTAGGAAAACGGTTGGAGCATGGCAGTTTTGCAGAGAATATTACAGTGGACAGTAAGATTTTGTATACATTACCTCTTGGAACAAAACTTGCCATTGGGAGTAGTATACATGAAGTTTCGCAGATTGGGAAAACCTGTCATACATCTTGTAATATAGGAAAAACCGTCGGAGAATGTGTTATGCCTAAGGAAGGTATCTTCACGGCAGTTATTGAAGAGGGTGATATTCAAGTAGGAGATACTATCTATCGATTAAAGGAGGTCGCTAATGAAGGTGGCTGACAGGAATATCGGATTAATTCTTGCAGCCGGCTATTCGTCAAGGGCGAAAGGCTTCAAGTTATTGATGGATATTCAGGGAAAACCTGTTATCGAACGTTTGGTAGAGAGTATGGTTCCCTATGTGAAGGAGATTGTTGTTGTCACCGGATATCGCGGGAACAACATTGAAGAGTGGATGCTTCAGTGGCGGGAGAGGACACATTATCCAATAGAAAGTATCCGGAATGTAAATGTTGACCAAGGGATGTTTTCCTCTGTAAAAGTTGGGATTGAGGTTATATCAGATAAGATGGCAGAAAATAGCCAGATAGATCATGTGCTTCTTACACCCGGTGATTATCCTTGTATCAGCAAGAAGGCAATTGAGCAGTTGTTATATTGTCAAGATGATGTAGTGATACCAAGCTATACAATGAAGGCCGGTCATCCTGTATATATTCGTAAAAATGTTGTGAAAGCCATACAGAATGAACCGGTTGAGAGCCATTTGAAACACGTACTGATGACGTTTAACAAGCAGTATGTCGTTGTGTCAGATCCGGGAGTTCTTATGGATGTGGACACACCGGAGCAAATGGCCATAGCAAGGGAATATGCTTTCAACCATAGTTATACAATAAATGAGAAAAAGGAGCAGAAGATGAGACTAAATTATGTGAAGAATCCAAATCAGAATCGTGAGGGATATGAAACGACATTAGTCGATCAACCTATTATGGAAGAAGTCATGACATGCCATAAAGGGTATGAACAGTACCATATAACACCCCTTGTTAATCTGGAAAAGCTAGCTTCGACATTGCAGATTAAAGGATGTTATGTAAAAGATGAATCCGGGCGGTTTGGGTTGAATGCCTTTAAAGTATTAGGGGCAGCTTATGCTATTGGAAAATCATTGGCTAGAGAGTTGGGAGACGATATAGAGGTATGTTCTTTCACCGTTCTCAAAGAACGTGTTTCTAAGGAGTTACCGCATCTGGAATTGTCAGCTACGACAGATGGAAATCATGGCCGTGGTGTTGCATGGATCGGAAAGCAATTAGGTATACCCGTCCATATATATATGCCGAAAGGTACGACAAAAAATCGAGCAGATCATATTCGCAAGTTAGATGCAGAGGTGACGATTACTGATTTGAATTATGATGACACGGTACGTTTCGTTGTTGAAAAGAGTCAACAAGAAAACTGGCTTGTCATACAGGATACGGCATGGGAAGGGTATGAAGATGTACCGGTATGGATTATGCAAGGCTATGCGACCATAGCGAAGGAAACAGTAGAGCAACTAGGAGATACACCGATAAGCCATGTTTTTTTACAAGCCGGTGTGGGAGCTTTTGCCGGGATTATTGCCGAGGCGCTGTATGATGTCTATCAGGAACGATGCCCTAAAATTTATGTTGTAGAAGCAGAATCGGCAAATTGCTATTATGCCAGTGCTATAGCCGGTGAGGATGTTGTGAAAAGCGGTGATTTGACAACGATTATGGCAGGACTTGCCTGTGGGGAACAAAATCCCATTGGAAATAAAATCCTTAAACGATTAGTGGATGGATTTTTCAGTGCACCGGATTGGGTAAGTGCTAATGGGATGCGTATTCTGGGACTGCCGGTAAAAGGGGATACGCCTATTGTAAGCGGCGAATCGGGAGCAGTTTCAATGGGTGTTATTGAAACCTTGTTAACACAAGACAGTTATGCTTCAATACGTGATGAGATCGGATTGAATGAAGATAGTCAGGTTCTTTTGTTTTCAACAGAAGGGGATACAGATGTAACGGTATATAGAGAAATTACGTGGCACGGTGCTTATGCTATGCCTGAACAATAGGGAAAGAGGTGTCAAATGGACGTCATTCAATTATTGCAACAGATGATACGAGCAAAAAGTTATTCAGGAGAAGAAGAACAAGTGGTTAAAGTGATTTGCCAGGGAATGGAAGAGTTAGGGTTTGATAAAATTGAAACTGACCGATATGGTAATGTTGTAGGCTACTTTTTTGGTAAGGAAGACGGACCGGTACAGTTATATGATGCTCACGTGGATACTGTCGTTGTTCCTAATCCTTCTGAGTGGACGTATGATCCCTTTGGGGGAGAGATTGTGAACGGTAAACTTTATGGGCGAGGCACTTCGGATATGAAAGGGGCTCTTGCTGCTATGATGGTTGCAGCGGCAGAGTATGCACAAGGTAATAACCGTGCTTTTAAAGGGACAATTGCCGTTGCAGGGATTGTACATGAGGAGTGTTTTGAAGGGGTTGCTGCTCGTAATATGAGTAAGCAGGTGCAACCGGATGTAGTCATTATCGGTGAGGCATCCTCTTTGAACCTGAAACACGGTCAACGAGGACGGGCAGAGATTGTGGTAGAAACATTCGGGAAACCAGCTCACTCGGCAAACCCTCAACATGGTATTAATGCAGTTTATCAGATGAGTGAGGCAATCCGTAAGATAAAGGCATTGGAAGCACCGGTGGATGCGAATCTAGGTCAAGGAATACTAGCCTTAACCGATATCAAATCATCTCCATATCCGGGAGCCTCGGTTATACCGGATTATTGCAAGACAACATGGGACCGACGATTATTGGTGGATGAAACAAAAGAAAGTGTGCTACAGCCGATTCAAGAAATCATCGATACATTGGATTCGAAAGAGGGCACCGTCCGTGTCGGATATGCCAAGGAGGAAGTGGCGTGTTATACCGGAGAAACACTAGGCGATGAACGTTTCTTTCCCGGATGGTATTATAACTCGGAAGAAGCTTTTGTTCGTGTCCCTTATGAAGCATTAAAAAAAGCAGGTTTTGACTGTGCATTGACCCATTATGACTTTTGTACAAACGGCAGTCATTATGCAGGTGAGGCAAAGATACCGACCATTGGTTTTGGTCCTTCAGAGGAATATTTGGCCCATACTATTAATGAGTATATTGAAGTGCAACAGTTGGAAGAGGCTCTTAAAGGGTACCGTATTATTATGGATGCATTGTCAAAACTAGATTTGTAAAGGAGTTGCCTATGTATGATTTTGGAATTTGCCGAGTGACTATTGTTGACGGAACCGGAGATAAGGCTTATGTGGGTCATATATGGGTGACAGACAATACCATTGCGGCTATTGAGGTTGATACAAGTCAAGAAGACGCTGACCTTGAGATGTATAGTCATAAGGCTAAGGAGATTATTGACGGCAAAGGATATACCTTGGCCCCCGGATTTATTGATACCCATAGTCATAGTGATATAGAGGTTTTCAAAACAGACGTTCTGTGGCCAAAAGTACGGCAAGGGATTACAACAGAATTTTTAGGGCAAGACGGCATTGCCATGGCACCGATGCCCAGTACCTTTATAGCGGATTGGCAGCGTAATCTTGCAGGTCTTGACGGAACGGATGACAACTTGGATTGGACCTATGAAACCGTTGAGGGATATTTGACGGAACTTGAGAAAACGAAGCCTACAAGCAATATGGCTTTTTTAATACCTCATGGGAACGTGCGCTCAGCAGTGGTAGGATTTGATAATAGGAGCGTCACAGATGATGAAGGGCAGCAGATGGCGGATATTGTAAGAGCAGGTATGCAAGCAGGAGCTTACGGCTTATCCTCCGGTTTGATTTATAATCCGTGTATGTATGGCGACGAGGCGGAACTGATTAAGTTGTGTCGTGTTGTAGCAGAATTTGATGGTGTCTTTGTTGTCCATCAACGAAGTGAAGCTAACAATATTCTGACCTCCATGGATGAGATTCTACGAATCGGTCGAGCTAGTGGTGTTCGGGTCCACTTTTCACATTTTAAAATTTGTGGGAAAGAGAATTGGCATCTTCTGGAAGCGGTATTAAAGAAACTAGATGATGCCAAAGCAGAAGGCATGAAGGTATCTTTTGATATGTACCCATATACCGCAGGAAGTACGATGTTGAGTGCCATCTTGCCGCCATTTATGCATGAAGGTGGGACAGTTCGGATGATTGAACGACTCAAAGATGCAAGGATGCGAGAAAAAATCAATAAAGCCGTTGCAACGAAAAATACTGATTGGGATAATTTTATTGCTTTTGCCGGAATAGAGGGCATCTATATTACCAGTGTAAAAACGAGTAAAAATCAAGAAGCTGTCGGGAAAAATCTTAAAATGCTTGGAGAGTGGAAAGGAAAAGACCCTTTAGAAGCAACCTATGACATACTCATTGAGGAAGAAAATGAAGTTGGCATGATTGACTATTACGGAAGTGAAGAACATATTAAAACCTTTGTACGACGTCCGGAAATGAATGTCTGTACGGACGGATTGCTAGGTGGTAAGGTTCATCCGAGAGCCTATGGCGCATTTCCAAAAATCATACATGATTTTGTGCAGCAGGAACCGGTATTATCTCTGGAAGAGGCGATACGCAAGATGACCGGGAAAGCAGCGGATGTCTTTGGATTGGCAAGGCGTGGATACATTAGAGAGGGCTATTATGCAGATTTGGTGTTGTTTGATTCCCTTATGATTGAGGATCGAGGGACCTACCTTGAACCGGACCAATTTCCGGAAGGCATCCATGGTGTTTGGGTGAATGGGCAACGACTCGTTAGTAATCGTTTGGATAGTACGTTAATGACGACGCCCGCCAGAGGGTGTGGATATGTTCTTCGAATGGAATCAGAAGATAGGAGATGAGGAGATGGATTTAGCCATAGAGAATGGGACAGTATATCTGGACGGTCGATTTGTATGTACCAATATATATGTCAAAAACGGAGTCATTGAGGCGATTACAGATAAGACAATGGAAGCTAAAGAACGCGTAGATGCTACCGACTTATGGGTACTTCCCGGCCTTATTGACCCTCATGTACATCTACATCTCAAGGTAGGAGATGGCTATTCTCGAGATGATTTTGCCATAGGGTCCAAAAAGGCTGCCTTTGGTGGTGTGACAACACTTATTGATTTTCTGGACCCCTTTCAATCCCTGAAAGAAGCCCAAGAAGCCTTTTCTAGACGGTGCAGAGAAGCGTCTGTAACTCATGTCGATTATAGCTTTCACAGCACAGTTAAAGATTATGATGATGATTTGGATAGGTTGATGAAATGGACCTTAGAAGCCGGGATGCCTTCTGTTAAGCTATTTACAACCTATTCTTCCACAGGACGACGAACACCGATGCCTACTATAGAAGCTCTCCTGAAAAAGTCAGGCGATTATGGCGTACGAATTCTTGTTCATGCAGAAGAGGAGTCGCTTCTAGATGAGTCATCAGGAGCAGCTATTGGGGAGCATGGTCGACGCCGACCACCTGAATCGGAATGGGAGGTTGTTCTGCCTTTAGCGAAGGCAACGTTAGAACATAACGGATTGCTCTATATAGTGCATACCAATTGTGGGACGACGTTGTCGATGCTTGAAGAACAATATGCCGGTCTCTTATATGCCGACAAACAGCAAGGACCTTCAATCTGTATTGAAACATGCCCCCATTATCTTGCATTTAATGAAAGTTATTATCAAAAAGAAAATGGTTATACTTATGTGATGACACCACCATTAAGGCCGGAAGAAGAAAGGCAGAAACTGATAAGACATCTACAATCAGTGCATACGATTGGAACCGATCATTGCCCCTATCCGGAAGATGAAAAATATGCTAAGAGCCTTGATGAATGCCCAAACGGTATTGAGGGACTACCGTACACACTTCCTTTCTTGTATACACGATTTGGAACAGATATGCTTCCGGCTATAACCTATGAGAGTGCTAAAATTCATGGATTATATCCGAAGAAAGGCAGTATACAGATTGGTAGTGACGGTGATTTTGTTTTGTTTGATCCAAATCAGACATGGACGGTAAAAGGGGAGCTGCCTTGGCAAGAAGAAGGGGAGCCGATTGAGGTATCGCCCTATTATGGGATGACATTCACAGGTAAAATAATCGGTACATTTCTTCGTGGCCAGTGTCTTGTTGACCAAGAGGTTTTTTATCCAAGACAGGGTCAATTTCAAAAGAGAAAGGGGGCTTTTTATGATACTCATTGAGAATATCAGCTTATATGATTACGACACCTATATAGAGAAGGGATATATTCTTTTTGATGAAACCATTCAATCTGTCGGTCCTATAGAAGACCTTCAACATGAAGGGATAGTTAAAACGTTGGATATGGACAAGATTGAGCATCGAATAGACGGCAAGGGTAAATTTTTACTACCCGGTTTGGTACTGGGGCATACGCATATTTATTCATCCTTTGCCAGAGGGTGGTTAACACCTTTTGACCCCCATTCTTTTCAGGATATATTGAAACAAATGTGGTGGAAATTAGATCGATCCCTTGATCTAGACATGGTCTATGCCAGCGGGTTAATGGCAGGTCGGAATTTTCTGAAACAGGGCGTCACAACGGTTATTGACCATCATGCCTCAGGTGCTATAAGAGGGAGTCTCAACACCCTTGCAAAAGCTATTGTGGGGGATACTCAAATGCGAGGAATTTTTTGCTTTGAAACATCAGACCGTTTTGACACAGAGGCATGTATCCAAGAAAATCTGGCATTCAGTCAAAGGGTTCCTTATGATACAACCCTTTGTAGCTCTTTGTTGGGAATGCATGCGTCCTTTACACTCTCGGAGACATCCTTGGAAGAGATAGCAAAACGAAAAGGGGAGTTACCTATACATATACATGTTGCTGAAAGTATGGAAGATGTTACATGGACAAAAGAACATACGGGGATGTCTATTATAGATCGATTGGATCACTACGGATTGTTAGGCGAAGATAATCTCTATGCCCATGGTCTGTTTTTGAAAGAGGATGCATTCGTAAAAATTCGAGATACAAAAGGAACCCTAGTCATTAATCCTACATCGAATATGAATAATGGTGTGGGATTGCCCCCCATTCGTCAAATGAATACATTGGACGTACCGTGGATGATTGGAAATGACGGGCTTGGATTCGGTCTTGTTGCGGATATAAAACAAAGCTATTATGTGGACCAATTAAACGGTTTCGGTGGTGGCGGACTAGAGTCTATACGACAAGCAATGAAGAAAAACTATGCCTATGCATCAAAACGGTTGCACATCCCCTTGGGGAGATTTGAAAAAGGTGCAGCAGCTGATTTTGTGCTCATCGACTATGAACCTATGACGCCGATTCATGACGGGAATATATTCGGTCATGTATTTTTTGGAATGATGGATGAATGGAAACCGGAAATAGTAATAATAGCCGGCAAAAAGGTCTATGATATAAAGGATAATAATCGAGAGAAAGATAAACGAATGCAAGAGCTGGTGCATGAACAAGCTCAACGATTGTGGATAGCGGCAGAAAAAGGAGGTCATAACGATGGAACAGAATAGATTAGCTACATCTTTTGTGGATTGGGTTCTCAAAAACCCTTTAATGCCGGCTTCCGGACCACTTGTGGGAGATGCCAAGAAGATGACAATGATTGCCGAACAGGGTGTAGGTGCTATGGTAACCAAAACAATATCGAAAGAAGCAGCACAGGTACCGAGACCGTGTATCATAGCAGGGAAAAATCATATTATGAATGCAGAATTATGGTCTGAATATGATTTGACACATTGGGTGACAAAGGAACTCCCCTTGATTAAAGCATCCCTAGAACCGGAGTGTCCGTTGATTATAAGTGTCGGGTATTCCAAAGAAGATATGGCTGTATTAATTCCGGCCCTTGATGCCTATGCAGATGCCTTTGAAGTATCAACCCATTATGTGGGGAAAGATCTAGCGGTTATTACGTGAGACGGTTGAGACCATTCGTTCCCTGTACCGACAAACCGTTTTTTATGAAAGTCAGTCCTCATATGCCGGATGCCGTTGCCTTTTGTAAAATGGTGATAGAGGCAGGCGGGAATGGTGTTGTGGCTATGAATTCATTAGGTCCGGCTATGACCATTGATTTGAAAAAAACGGGGTGTTGCTATGGGGAATGCTACGGGAGAAGCGTGGATGAGCGGCCCGGTTATTAAGCCCTTGGCCTTGGCCCTTTGTTGCCAAAATAAAGACAGCCGTGCCGGAATGTATCGTTATTGGTGTCGGTGGTATCTCCTCAGCAGAGGATGTTCTGGAGTTTTTATTGGCAGGAGCGGATGCTGTTCAAATGCTCTCAGCAGCCATGTTGAAGGGGAGAACCTTATACGGTAAAATCATACAGAAGCTTCCGAAAGTATTGGATGAATATGGGTTTGAATCCATTGAAGAATGTTAAGAAGACAGGACTGACTATTGAACCGATGCGTTATGGAAAAACAGGTGCCTAGAGTCGAAGATGCATGTATCTTATGTGGAAAATGTGTTGATAATTGCCCCTATGTGGCGATGGAAATGAGACAAAAACAAGTTATAATTGATGCCGACCAATGTTTTTCGTGCCATCTTTGTATGAGTTTATGTCCTGTAAATGCTATTGTATCATAGCATTCATCAATGAATCTGTCTGTGTAGGAGGATAACACGTTAGGAGGGAAAGCGATGGAAATGCAAACAGTGGCAGTAAAGAAAGATATTAGTGAATCAGTAAAGCGAAAAGATCATGACGAAAAAAATTCAGGTCGTATTGAATATGTGAGTGATATCTATCGGGATAATATGTTGATGGGGAAGTTATTGCGGTCCGACAAAGCCCATGGGAAAATTGTAGATATTATATTTCCGACTATTCCGGAAGGCTATTTTATAATTCAAGCAGCTGATATTCCGGGCAGTAATGTGGTTAAAATATTAGCAGACGATCAGCCGATATTTGCAGATCAATATGTACATTATATCGGAGAGCCTATTTTAATGGTCGTTGGTGAATCAGAGAAAACAATCGTCCGAATTATGGATGACATTCAGGTGATTTATGAAGAATTGAAGGATGTACAGACCTTAGATGATGCCATTAAAGAAGGGTCGTCCCACATCATGGAATCGTATCGCTATGGATTAGATGATGCACAGATGGAGGAAGAAATTCAAAAGGCAACTCATGTATTAAGAGAAACGTTTTTGACAGGTTACCAAGAGCATGTGTATCTAGAGCCTCAAGGTATGATTGGGGACTGGGACGGACAATCGATGGTTATTGATGGTTCGATGCAATGCCCCTATTATGTAAAAAATGCTGTGGCAATGGCTATCGGCTGTGACACGGATGCTGTAAGAATACGTCAGACGGCAACAGGAGGCGCATTTGGAGGGAAAGAAGATTTTCCGTCTATGATGGCATGCCAAGTGGCAGTGGCATCTAAAGTCGTAAAAGCGCCTGTGCGATTATTATTTAGAAGACGTGAAGATATGCTTGTAACAACAAAACGTCATCCGTCTCGCATAGAATATACGACGTGTTTAAATAGTCGACAAGAGATTGAAGCGATGGATATTCGCATTTATTTAGATGGTGGTGCCAATCTTGGATTAAGTTCAGTCGTTCTACAACGGGCACTCATCAATGCAACGGGTGTGTATGGGCTGAAAAAGATTCGGGTTCAGGGATTTGTTATGAAGACAAATCGGGTACCAAACGGAGCTTTTAGAGGGTTTGGAGCACCTCAAAGTTATGCCGGTATAGAAGCACATATGGGACATATCGCTGACTTTTTAGGTTTGGATCACCTGACATTCAAGCGCTCTTATTTTGTACAAGAAGGTGACCCGACCTCCACAGGAGGGCGCTATAGAGATCCGATTCTTCTTGAATCCATGCTTGAGCAGATATTGGAAGATTCCCAATATGAGGCAATGCAACAAGAATATGCGATATATAATCAAAACAACAGCCGCTACAAAAAGGGCATAGGATTTTCTTTTTTTGCTCATGGATGTGGTTTCACAGGAAGTGGAGAAAGAGATCATATCAAAGCACAGGTTCGACTTGAAAAAACAGAGACAGATGAGGTGATTATTCGCATTGCCAATACAGAGATGGGACAAGGACTGCTTACAACGATGAGTAAGATTGTGGGGGATGTACTGGATATCCCCTATGAGCGCATTCAGTATCCGAATCCGGATACTGAGGTTGTTCCGGATTCCGGCCCTACCGTTGCTTCCCGTACAACAATGATTGTCGGTCGTTTGTTGGAACAAGCGGCTAAAGAGATGAAACAACGATGGGAGAAAGGAAGAGCCTTTGAAGTTGTCAAAGACTATGAACATTTTGAAGCGATACCGTGGGATGAAGAAGCTTTTCATGGAGATGCTTATCCGGCCTATTCTTGGGGAATCAATATGGCGCATGTACGCGTAGATAAATTAACTGGAATGACGGAGCTTCTAGCCGTTTATGGCTACTATGACATAGGGAAAGCCATCGATGAACGAATTATTAAAGGTCAGATTGAAGGGGGAATGACCCAAGGTCTTGCCTTTGGATATATGGAACGTATGACATCGAAGGACGGTAAAATCGAACAGGTGACCATCTCCGATTATGCGCCACCTACGGCAATGGATGTGGTGCCTATTCAATCGAAATTATTTGATAATCCTTATGCGAACGGACCCTATGGAGCAAAAGGGGCAGGAGAGCTTACGTTAGTTGGCGGAGCACCTGCGGTTTTTGCAGCTATAGAGGCGGCTATGGATAGAGGCTATTCCAAGGTTCCGCTTACACCGGAGGTTATTATCGGAGAAGAGTTTAAGGAACATAAGAAGGAGGTGGATACCCATGAGACTGTGCATTAATGGAGAATGGCTAACAATAGAAGACAATAAGACCGGTCGATTACTAGATGTACTAAGAGGTGAGCATCTGACAGGGACGAAAGAAGGATGTTCTGAAGGTGAATGTGGAGCTTGTGCTGTTCTGATTAACGGAAAATTGATGAATAGCTGTATTGTTCCTCTCGGAAGTTTAGATGGGGCAACGATTGTCACAATAGAAGGATACAGGGAAACGCCTAAGTTTCAAGTGCTTAGTGATGCTTATGCTCAGGCAGGAGCTGTCCAATGTGGTTTTTGCATACCCGGAATGATGCTGGCAAGCGAAGCCCTCTTGAGCCGCCATGCGCATCCTACAACAGAGCAGATTCGGGAAGGGATTTCCGGAAACTTATGCCGATGTACCGGCTACAGTATGATTATTGAAGCTATTCATATAGCGGCGAAAGAAGGTGATGGTCTATGGTAGAGGAATGGAAGCAATATGCGTCGTTGATTCAGGCCTTGGAAGAAGGACCGTATGCCCTTGTTGCCGGCGGTACAGATCTGATGGTACGTGGAATCAATCCTGGTGTGACCCCGATTTTTCTGAGTGCCTTTGATGGATTGGATCGGATTACATACGAGGAAGAAACAAGTTTGCTTACTGTAGGCGCACGGGTAACCTATGATGAATTGGAAGCCCATCCTAAGGTGCCTAAGGTTCTTAAGACAGTTATTAGAACGATAGGGGCACCGGCGATACGTAATCAAGCAACATTAATTGGAAACCTTTGTAATGCATCACCCTCTGGGGATACATTACCGCTGTTGACAATACTTGATGCAACCCTTATTGCGGTCAGTAAGGAAGGGGTTCGAGAAATACCGATTGCCGACTGGATGGTCGGACCCGGAAAGACGGCGCTTAGAGATAAGGAAGTGGTTATATCTGTGCACATACCCTGTTCCGGCGTACACCGACGATGGTTTATGACGGAAAAAGTAGGCAGTCGGAAAGCGGATGCCATTGCAAAAGTAACCATGGCCGGTAGTTTTGAAATGGATGGGAATCGGATTGTGTCCTGTCGGTTAGCTTTTGGCGCTATTGCACCTAAGATTGTCAGAGTTCCGGAAATGGAAGAACGCTTAGTTCATGCAACCGTGCCTTTGGAACAAGAGGTTATTGATGGGTTAGTACAAGACTATAGCGCGTATTTTAATCCCATTGATGATCGACGTTCTACAGCAATATATCGTATGGAAGTGGCAAAGAACTTATGTAGAGAGTTTTTCTCAAAAGAACCGGTCAGCGGATTTCTGGTCCGCGGTCATTTTGTTCATACACCGTCAGCGATGGAATTGGAAACACTATACAATCAGGTGTTGTATGTTGAAAACGGCTATATTAAACACCGCTATGCATCCCTTGAGGAAGCAAGGCTCGCCTATCCCGATGTCGAATGGATTGATTATAAAGATAGGGTGATTATCCCTTCCTTTGTTGATCTGCATGTACATGGTTCCCAATATGATCAGATAGGTTTAGGAATGGATTTACAATTGATTGATTGGTTGAATACATATACCTTTCACTTGGAAAGCAAATTTGAGGATTTGACCTATGCTCGTGGGGTTTATGAACGTTTTACAGATGAACTCATTAAAGTAGGTTCCTTGCGAAGTTGTATTTTTGCAACAATTCATAAGGAGGCGTCCTTGCTTCTGTGTGAGTTATTAGATAAAAAGGGATTAGCAGCCTATGTGGGTAAGGTTAATATGGATCGGAACAGTAGCGAAAGCCTGAAGGAAAATACTGAGGAGTCGCTAAAAGAAACGGAAGCATTCATACAAGAGGCTCAAACCTATGCCTACGTTAAACCGATGTTAACACCACGATTTTCACCAACCTGTACGCCCGAACTATTAGAGGGGTTAGGGGAACTGGCTAAAGCCTATGACGTACCGGTCCAATCCCATTTGTCAGAGAGTACTGAAGAAGTAACATGGGTGCAGGAGCTTTTTCCGGGATATAAACACTATAGTGATACCTATGACCGTCATGGTCTTTTCGGACAAAAGAAAACCTTAATGGCTCATGGCATCTATTTAACGAAAGAAGAACGATTGCTATTGCAGGATGTAGACGTAACATTGGTCCATTGTCCGGATTCCAATATGAATATCAAAAGTGGCGTGATGCCCGTACATCGCTATATGAATGAAGGCATTCAGTTAGGATTAGGAAGTGATGTAGGCGGTGGTTCAAAAATGATGATGACATCAGCCATTGTAAGTGCTATTCAAAATTCAAAACTGTTAGCCTTAGCCCAAGGGGGACACCCGATCACATTTTCTGAAGCATTCTATATGGCGACACGAGGCGGTGGGAAATTTTTCGGAAACTGTGGTAGTTTTGAATGTGGAATGAGTTTTGATGCCCTAGTCATTGATATGAGCGATGAAACGGCGACATCCTTATCACCGGAAGAGACTGTGATGCGTTTTTGTTATCGCGATGCATTTTGGTGTATAACACAACGCTATCTTAACGGACATAAGATTATAAAACACCATGACGGTGACATGAAGGGCTAAATGAAAGGTTAGGAGGCAACCAAGATGATAGAGTTAGTATGCACAGTGAATGGGAAACCTATTAAAAAAACAGTGGCTGAAGATGGACGGCTACTGAATTTCCTGCGTGAAGATTTAGGCCTTATCGGGACAAAAAACGGATGTGGACAAGGACATTGCGGAACCTGTACAGTACTGATAGATGGCGTGACAAAACGCTCGTGTATTGTTACATTAGCGTCGTGCCAAAACAAATCAATAGAAACCATTGAAAGTTTAGGTGCAATGGGAGATCACCCTATACAAGTTGCTTTTATGAACGAAGGGGCCGTTCAATGTGGCTTCTGTACGCCGGGGATGGTCTTGGCATCAAAAGGATTACTTGATAGAATCCATCATCCTACGTTAGAGGATATGCAAGAGGCGTTGAAGAACAATATATGTCGTTGTACCGGTTACGGTGCCATTTATCGAAGTATAGAACAAGCGGCAATTGCCATGTATGGACCCTATGACGTCCCGTTGGATTTGTTGAACACAACAACGGATGAGAAAAAAAGTTATGTAGGTCAAAGTGTTGTGAAAAAAGATGCCCATTTGAAGGTCACCGGAGCACGTGTTTTTGCCGGAGATTATAACAAGGCGAATCAACTCTATGGTAAGATTGTATTTAGTGAACATGCACATGGCAAGATTCAATCGATCCATATAGAAGAAGCAGCCAAAATGGAAGGGGTCGTTCATGTTGCCCTGGCCAAAGATGTTCCGGGGGTCAATCGTTTTGGGTTGTTTGTCCCTCAGCAACCTGTATTAGCATGGGATGAAGTAAAGTATTTAGGGGACTGTGTCGCATGTGTGTATGCAGAGAGTGAAGCATTAGCGGAAAAGGCAGCCAAAGCGATACAAGTAAACTATACGCCTTTAACGGCTCAATTGGATCCACATGAAAACATGAAAGAAGGGCAGCCCCTATTGCATGAAGGGACAACGAGTAATATTGTGCATCATGTAGGGGTTCGAAAAGGAGACCCACAAACAGGTTTTGATGAAGCCGATAGTGTCATAGAAAACACCTATCAAACCCAAGCTGTGGAACATGCCTATATGGAACCGGAGTCTTGCCTGTGTTTTTATGAAGAAGACGTATTGACGATGTATTCCGGTAATCAAGGGTCAGAAGCCTATCGACAAATGATTGCGGATAATCTGAATCTTTCTATAGATAATGTACGAGTTATTTTCACGGCAACAGGTGGTGGATTTGGTGGAAAAGAGGAACCGACAGTTCAATTGTTGGCAGCGTTAGGAACCTATTTGACAAAACGTCCGGTGAAAATGGTATTGACGCGACAAGAATCCATACGAATGAGCACAAAACGTCATCCCATGACACTACGAATGAAGCATGGAGTTACCCGTGATGGCCGTATCAAGGCATTGGAGTCCTATGTTGTAGGGGATGCAGGGGCTTATATCTCTCAAACCAATCCGGTAATATTCCGTTCAGCGGTTACGGCATCCGGTCCTTATGATACGGAACATGTGCGGGCGGATTCCTATGGGATCTATACCCACAAAAATCCAAGTGGTGCATTCCGTGGGTTTGGAAGTACCCAAGCTAGTTTTGCCTGTGAAAGCCAAATCGATCAATTAGCCTATGCTATCGGAATGTCGCCTTATGAACTGCGTCGCAAAAACGGATTTAGAGAAAATACGGTAACCAGTACAGGTCAGGTATTGAAAGACGGAATCGGTTATATTAAGACATTAGATGCCGTCTATGACGCTATGGAAAAAATGAAGAAAGAGATTAAAGAAAGAGCGTTTCCGGAATATATAAAGATAGGATACGGTCTAGCCAGTGCCTACAAGAATGTCGGTATCGGAACAGGTCTCGCTGACGGAGCCGGAGCCTATGTGGAATTATTAGAGAACGGACGAATCCTTGTGAGTATGGGTGCAGCTGACATGGGGCAGGGAGCCGATACTGTTATGGCGCAGATTGCAGCAGATGCCATCAAGGTCTCTTATGACCTCATCGATGTTATTGCCTGTGATACCAAGACCTGCCCGGACGGTGGGATGACAACGGCGTCCAGACAAACTTATGTAACAGGGAATGCGGTCCTAGAAGCGGCAACAGCATTTAGAGAGGCATTGAATCGCGCCCAAGACGTTGAGGATAAAGAGATGTACTTAACAAAAGAAAGGCTTGAATCCATTGCGGCCAACTATAAACGTCAAGGAAAACTGTTGAAGATTGAGCATGTGTATTACCCACCTAAAACCTATAAGCATAAAATGGATGCGAATCATAAACCGGGCGAAGACCTATCCACATATGATATTCACTATTCCTATTGTTTTGCCTCTGCATCGGTTGCGGTCGCAGTGAATACGATGACAGGACAGGTAGATGTGCTGAAAGTTGCAGCAGCTCAGGATGTTGGAAAAGCGATTCATCCGAAAAATATTATCGGACAAATAGAAGGTGCAGTGGCCATGGGTGTCGGACTAGCATTGACAGAGGATTATGTTGTGGATGCAACGACGATTCACCATAATACATTGAAAAAGTTAGGTGTCTTGAATAGCAGCAAAATGCCACAGGTGGAAGCCATTATTGTTGAAGAGAAGCAAGTATCCGGCCCTTATGGTGCTAAAGGTATGGGGGAAGTTGGACTAAATCCGGTTGCTCCTGCTATCGCTAACGCTATTTTCGACGCAACAGGCGTTCGAATGACAACACTACCTATGAAACCTGAACGGGTTCTGGCGGCATTGAAAGGCATGTAGTCCTATGATATAATGATGCCAATAAAATGGACAAGGAGAAGGTTATGATTGGCTCAAAAATACGCGAAAAAAGAAAAGAACTGGGTTTTAATCTGAAAGAATTGGCAGAAAAGACGGAGTTAACACCGGGATTTTTAAGTCAAATCGAACGTAATTTGTCGGAACCATCGATTACATCCCTACGAAAAATTGCGAAAGCGCTCAATGTGGCAGTTTTCTATTTTCTTATGACTGACGATGAAGAGAAGGCTGTTGTTCGGAAGGATGAACGACAAAAGTTGCTGTTTCCGGATTCTCATATGACCTATGAATTGTTATCTCCGGATTTGAACCGACAGATGGAGATGTTTATGGGTGAGCTGGAACCGGGAGCAAAAACCTGTGATGAGCCATTGCCCCATCCGGGGGAGGAAGTAACCTATGTATTAAAGGGTACCATGTGGATACGTATAGGTGATGATGAATATACGTTGAAAGAGGGGGATACCATATACTACTTTGGTAGTGTTCCCCATCAAATTGTTAACATAGGTGATGATGAATTGGTTTTTATTTCGACCATTACACCCCCACTATTTTAGCAATAGGTATTGGCCCCTTACATTAGTGAGGGGCCTTTTGATTAGGTATGATCGATTCGGTTAAGGAACAGTGTTCAGATGCTTTGTAAGTTCAGAAATGACCCTGATGAAGGAGGGAAAGCATGAAAAAAATAAATGTAGAAGAGGCAATAGGCTGTATTCTAGGACATGATATGACACGAATTGTACCGGGTGAATTTAAAGGGGTTGCCTTCAAAAAAGGGCATGTCATACAGGAAGAGGATATAGAAGTCATGAAGGATATGGGCAAGTTTCATGTATTTGTCCATAAGATGGATGAAAGTCAATATCATGAGAATGAAGGGGCTAGAGTGATTGCAGAAGCAATAGCCGGTCCCCATGTGGTATTAAGTGAAGCAGCAGAGGGTAAAGTGAACCTTGCAAGTGGGACGAAGGGGAAGTTGTCAATCGATTTAGAAGGTTTGGATGTCATCAATGAGATTGACGGCATTATCTGTGCGACACGACATAGAGATACCGTCGTTGATATTGGTGATAAAATAGCCGGAACGAAGATTATCCCTCTAGTTATTGACAAAAAAGCACTTACACCGGTGCTGGAATATACGGCCCATGAGGGAGCCGTTATTTCAGTTAAACCCTTTGAACCTTTAAAAGCCGGTATTGTTGTTACAGGTTCAGAAGTGTATTACGGAAGGATAAAGGATGCCTTTGCACCGGTATTGGAAGAGAAAATCCAGGATTATGGCGGAAGTGTCATCGGGAAACGATTTGCGCCAGATGATGAGGCGCACATACGAGGAGAAATAAAGGCGTTGCTGGCCGAAGGAGCAGAGCTTATTCTTGTATCCGGTGGAATGAGTGTGGATCCGGATGATTTGACCCCTAGTATTATCCGGTCCATAGCGACAGAAGTTGTGACTTATGGGTCGCCGGTCCTTCCGGGTGCAATGTTTATGATGGCCTATGATGGAGACATACCGATTCTTGGGGTCCCGGCCTGTGGCATGTTTTCTAAAACCACGGTATTGGATCTTATGTTACCTTATATTTTTACAAAAGAACGTGTAACGAAGAAAATGATAATCAGAAAGGCACACGGCGGTTTATGCTTAGGGTGCGAACAATGTTCTTATCCCCATTGTGCTTTTGGAAAGGGGTGACAGTATTATGTATATGACGGAACGAATTGCCCAGTTGGAGAAGGAAGGAAAGGTGTTTGCCTTAGCAACCATTGTTGAATCGAAGGGCTCAACACCGAGACATATAGGAAAAATGATTGTGCATCCAAATGCAGAAATTGAAGGAACGATAGGTGGAGGTCCCATTGAATATGCGGTAATTGGAGAAGCAGTAGCTTGCATAGAGAGTGGTCGGTCTAAAATGACGGAGTATGTACTCGATGCGACACGGGAAGATGGATTGGCTATGCATTGCGGCGGCAAAATTAAGGTTTTTATTGAAGTCTTCAAACAACGACCGGAAATTATCATGATAGGAGGCGGACACTTGGCTATGGCTCTGAGTAAGCTGGCGGATTTTCTTGACTATCCTTATCGTATCGTGGATGATCGACCGGAGTATAATCTTGAAGAACGCTTTCCGAAGGCTATCAGTGTTCACGTTGCCGATAGAATCGATAATGCTATTGCCGATGTACCTTTTCATGAGGGGTCCTATATTACCATATTTACTAAAGATAGTGATGACATTGCACTAAAATCAGTTATTCATAAGCAGGTTGCCTACATTGGTATGATAGGAAGTAAGTTAAAAATCAAGCGTGTTTTTGAAAAACTTGAAAAAGAGGGAGTGGATCCGGAAGGATTAAAGCATGTTCATACCCCTATAGGACTGCCTATACGTGCAGAAACACCAGAAGAAATAGCGATTAGTATTATTGGACAAATTATTAAAAATAGTCATGATAATATTGAGTAAATAGTATATATTGAGTGGTTTATTTTTATAAAAAATAGGATTTACGAACTATAAAATGTACAGAGTATACATATACTCTGTACATTTTTTGTGCATGATTATTTGACAACATGTGATTGGAGTGCTAGTATGAGGGTGTAAGTGGAAACGATTCCACAAGTGAGGTGTGCTATGGGAAATTCAGTTCGTTTGAAAGATGTTGCTCGTTTGGCAGGTGTGGGGATTGGAACGGCATCAA
The DNA here is from genome assembly GCA_965140555.1 of Vallitaleaceae bacterium. Lineage (GTDB taxonomy): Bacteria > Bacillota > Clostridia > Lachnospirales > Vallitaleaceae > UBA1351. The sequence goes on from OZ223259.1 coordinate 2,586,228, forward strand.
GAGTATTGAACAACCATCCGAATGTGAGTGACGAGAAAAGGAAAAAGGTTATTGAGGCAATGGAAGCACTTAATTATAGGCCGAATACAATTGCCAGAAGCTTGAAGACTCAGATCACCCATACCATTGGTGTTATTATTATGGATATGACCAATCCGTTTTACACAACGATTATAAAAGGAATTGAAGGATGTGCCTATCGCTATAATTATAATATTATTGTCGTTGATTTGGGCTGGAAAACCAATAAACTTCATGGACGCATACAAGAATTAAGGGACAAGAAAGTTGACGGCATTATCTATATGGGATCTGTTGTAAATGATTTGGACATGCAGTTATTTGTCAAAGAGAATATGCCGGTATCTTTCATATCAACAAGTATTCAACTCAATGAACACAACTATCAGAATAAATATATGGCAGTGAATATCGATAATGAACAAGCTGCTTACGATGCTGTAAACTATTTGATAAACCTAGGTTACAAAAAAATAGGCTTTATCTCAGGAAGAGAAGGTGACTTAAATTCATCGGTTCCCCGGGAACGAGGATTTCGTCGAGGAATGAATGAAGGGAAATTGTCTTCAATTCAACATTGGGAGGCTTATGGCGATCATACCTATGAAAAGGGTTATAGAGCTATGTTGGAAATACTGAAGAATAAACCCTATCCTGAAGTTGTTTTTGTATTCGGAGATAGAATGGCCATGGGAGCAGCCAAAGCAGTGTTGTCTCGAGGGTTAAAAATACCGGAGGATATAGGAATCATGGGATTTGATGATTTGGAAAGTGGTAAATACTACCATCCATCTATAACAACAGTGCGGCAACCGAGGTATCAGATGGGCGTTGTAGGAATGGAATCATTAATTCGACTAATTAATAAAGAGGTAGAAGGGAACACAACAGTACAGTTAGACTACACAATCATACAAAGAGAATCGACGCGTTCTAGTGTGTCACCACGCTAGCTAGTGTATTGACACGTTTGTATAGGCACATCGTATGAGCGTGCCGCAACGCCAAGAAATAGGATGAAATAAAGTAAACCGATAAAACTGCATGTTATATTAAGGAGGCGTCTATGGGGAAAGGTAAAAAAGAAATTTCGTTAGCCCAAAAGGAACAACGAACAGCCTATAAAATGCTGATTCCTACAATTATCATTTTACTTATTGTAGCTATGTATCCTTTGATTAGTGTATTTGCAACTAGTTTCACAAACAGGACCTTTGCAAGTTCGGTAGAAACAGAGTTTGTTGGCTTCGATAACTACAAAGAATTACTCAGTTTGACGATTAAAGAGCTTCCATTAGTTGAAGGTGAGGACGGAACGATGGAGTTTGAAAATCCTCTTCGTATTCTTCCTAGAGAACCGGTACGATACAAGGAACTTTTTCAATTCGGTTTTTTTGGCAAGCGTTATGTGATGGGAGCAAGGGACCCGGAATTTTTGATCTCCGTAGGGAATACAGTTGTCTTTACCTTATGGTCTGTCCTATTAGAAACACTTCTGGGACTCGGTGTAGCACTAGTTGTCAATACAAAATTTAGAGGGCAGGGAATTATGCGAACAATAATGCTGATTCCTTGGGCAGTTATCACTGTTGTATCAGCTAGAATATGGGAATTCATGTTGATGCCAACCCGTGTTGGACTATTCAATATGCTAGGAGATGCTTTCGGAGCTACTAACGGATCCGTTTCTTTTCTGACAACAAAATCCTTACAATTACCGACCATTGTTATGGTTGATGTTTGGAAGACAACACCCTATATGGCGTTGTTAATTCTTGCCGGTCTACAATTAATTCCCGGCTCGTTATATGAAGCGGCGCGTATAGACGGTGCCAATAAAATAAAACAGTTTTTCTATGTCACCTTACCACTTCTTCGACCGTCACTGACAGTGGCACTTATCTTCAGAACATTGGACTCCCTTAGGATATTCGACTTATTCCAAGTATTGTTGAATAATCAACGGTATTCTATGGCGACTTATAATTATTTTCAACTGATTCAAGCGAAGCGAATGGGAATGTCTTCAGCCATAGGTGTTCTTATATTCATCATCATATTTGTATTTGCTATTTTCTATATGAAGGTATTGGGGGTGGATGAGAATGAATAAACTGCAAAAAGTATTGTTTTATTTGGTTATTGCAATCATCGCTTTTTATATGTTGTTCCCCTTCTATTGGGCAATTAACTCTTCTCTGAAAAGTGAGGCACAGTTACAGATGACACCGACAACATTAGTTCCGATTGATCCTGAGACAAAAGGTGTTGCGCCTACCTTGGCCAATTACAAAGCGGTTATAAAGGATGCGCAGTTTCTTACCGGGATTGCAAATTCAACAATTGTAGCCGTATGTACAACAACCTTAGCTCTTGTTACAGGAGCCTTTGCGGCCTTTGCCATGGGGAAGCTTCGATTTAAAGGGAAGAAGCCGATGCTCTATATTATATTGGCGATGACCATGTTTCCCCAGGTTACTATTTTGTCAGGCTTATACGCTATAATTACGGCTTTAAAACTAAATGCCTGGCTTGCAATGATATTAACTTATATGATATTCACCTTGCCGTTCACGGTTTGGGTATTAACATCCTTTTTCAAGGAATTGCCCGTTGAAATTATGGAATCTGCACAGGTGGACGGGTGTACGCCGTTTCAGACATTTCGTTTGATTCTACTACCCTTAACAGCACCCGCCCTTGTTACGACAGGCTTGTTGGCGTTTATTTCTGCATGGAATGAATACCTCTTTGCATTGACATTTACTGCCATTGAAAAGAAAGCACGTACCATACCGGTAGCGATTTCATTCTTCACCGGCGTTGTATCCAGACAAGAGCCCTTCGGTGAAATAATGGCGGCAACAGTACTGGTAACCATCCCCATAGTGGTGCTTGTACTCATCTTCCAGAAGAAGATTATTGCCGGATTAACTGCTGGGTCGGTAAAGGGATAATCAATAAGTTATATATAAAGATTTAACCATAATATGATTAACCCGACAAAAGCATATAGTTGAACTTTCGCATACAATATATTGTTACGAACGCTTCTACGTAATCTATATATTGTATGCGAATTTAGGGAAACTTGCATTTGTCGGGCTAATCATAATATTAAAAAGAAATGCTATGAAAAAGGAGGAACTTAAATGAAAAAATCAAAATTATCTATGATTTTATCGTTGTTACTCGTTCTTACATTAATAATTGCAGGATGTAGCTCCGGGGATGACTCTACCGATATGGATGACACGGGTGATGTTGTTGACGATACCGGAGATATGGGAGATACTGATGATGCTGACGGTACAGATGATGATATGGGAGGCACAGAAGACGGTGCAACAGATGATATGGGTGATGCAATTACGATTACCGTTGCCGGTGGAGCAGTCGGTCAAGAGTTGGAATTGACCCAGAAAGCCGCTCAAATGTTCATGGATGATAATCCGAACATTACGGTTAACGTATTGGAAACACCGGATTTGGCAGATGACCGCTTAGGCCTTTATCTTCAATTCCTTGAAGCGCAGAGTACAGAGGTAGATGTGTATCAAATTGATACCATTTGGCCCGGTGATTTAGCAGAACATTTTGTTGATTTGAATGAATATGGTGGAGCAGATGTAGCAGCGGAGCATTTTGCACCCATTATAGAAAATAATACCGTTGACGGTAAATTAGTGGCTATTCCATGGTTTACAGATGCAGGGTTACTCTACTATAGAACAGACTTATTAGATAAGTATGGTTTAGAGGTACCGACAACATGGGATGATTTAGAAGCAGCCGCAACAACGATCCAAGAGGGAGAACGTGCCGATAATCCTGACTTCTGGGGGTATGTATGGCAAGGGAACTCCTATGAAGGTTTGACTTGTGACGCATTGGAATGGGTAGATTCCAATGGCGGTGGAACAGTGATTAGTCCGGATGGTATGATTACAATCAATAATGATAAAGCAAAAGAAATTGTTGCTAAAGCAGCCGGTTGGGTTGGTACAATTAGTCCTGACGGTGTCATCGGATTTGGTGAAGAAGAGGCTCGTAATATGTGGCAAGCAGGAAATGCTGCATTTATGCGTAACTGGCCATATGCATATAGTTTAGGAAATTCTGAAGATAGTGCTATTGCAGGGAATTTTGACGTTGCAACGCTTCCTCAAGGAGATAGCGGTCATGCGGCGGCAGCGCTTGGAGGATGGCAATTGGCAGTTTCCAAATATTCCGCTCATGTGGATGAAGCTGCTCAAGTAGCGATGTATCTTGCAAGTTATGATATTCAAAAATTACGTGCAATCGAAGGATCCATGAATCCGACAATTAAAGCACTCTATGAAGATGAAGAAGTTTTGGCAGCAAATCCGTTTTTCGGTAGTCTGTATGATGTTTTTGTTAATGCAACACCAAGACCGTCAACAGTATCAGCACCGAATTACAATGAAGTATCGAAGGCGTTCTATGAAGGTGTTCACTCTGTATTAAGCGGAGAAGAAAATGTAGATGATGCCTTCCTTGAAATGGAAATAGGCCTACAAGACATTACAGGCTTTGAAGTTAGTGCACCACAAGAATAAGAGCATTTACTAATAAGGAATAAGGCTGAGTTTTCTCAGCCTTATTTTTCAAATGTCTAAAAAAATGGTACACTAGAAGTAGCATTATTGTAAATAGACACAAGTGATAGGACATTGAACAGAGAAATAGGATGGTGAACAGTATGGAGTTGTTTGAAGAAAGTACGTGGACAATTACAGAGCATAAATTGTCCCTCGATGAGTATAATAAGAATGAATCATTAATGGCTTTAAGCAATGGGTATTTGAGTTTACGAGGTAGCTTTGAAGAAGAAAATATTAAATTAGGTCATGACGGAACATATATGAACGGATTCTATGAATACCATCCCATACAATATGGAGAGAAGTTCAAGGGCTATCCGGACCAAAGTCAAGTTATGATAAATTTACCGGATCCTAAAGCACTTCAACTGACGATTAACGATGTGGCTTTTTCCTTCGATGAAGGACTAATTATCGATTTTAACCGAGAATTAAATATGAAAGATGGAACATTAACGCGTGAGATTGTTTGGGAATCACCCAAAAAAGATCAAGTGCGTATTTTTTCACGTCGATTTGTATCGGCAATTGACAAGCACTTAGCAGCCATCGAATATAGTGTAACGGCTATTAACTTTGAGGGTATGGTGACCATTACATCCAGTGTTATCTTGAATCGGAATAACTTGACTAAAGAAGACGATCCTCGCGTTGGTGTGGATTTTCATGGATTACCCTATGAGATTACAGAAACAGATTTAGAGGATCGACGTATTCAAGTCAAGGGGCAAACAAAAAAATCAAACCTTAAATTTCGATGTAGTGTATTACATGATTTTAAGTGTAATAAACGCTACAGTATTAAGGATAAACAAAATGAACTCGAGTGCTCATTGATTTTTCATGGTTATATGGATCAATATGAAACGGTTAGTTTAACAAAGTATATGCATTATGATCGCATGGAAAATGATGACCCCTTCTTAAATTTAGTAGCTTATAAAGAACGAGGATTCGATGCACTGATAGAAGAACATAAACGTTGGTGGAATAAACGTTGGGAAACCATGGATATTATCATTGAAGGAGACTGGAATATGCAAGAGGGTATCCGGTTTAACATGTTCCATCTGACGCAAAATGTAGGTAAAGACGGTTATACGAATATTTCGGCCAAAGGAATGACGGGAGAAGGCTATGAAGGTCACTATTTTTGGGATACAGAGATTTATATCATTCCCTTTTTCTTATACACGCATCCGGAGATTGCCAGAAGCCTCTTGGAATTTAGATACCATACATTAGAGCAAGCGAAGGAAAGAGCGGGACAGCTAGGCCATTCAAAAGGGGCACTGTACCCATGGCGTACTATTAACGGACATGAATGTTCCTCCTATTATCCGGCGGGAACAGCGCAATATCATATTAATGCCGATATCGCATATGCCATACGTATGTATTATACGGTTACTCAGGATAAAGAATTTATGGAAGATTATGGTTTGGAGATGCTTCTTGAGATATCAAACCTATGGTTGGAGGTCGGTGTCTTTGATGAGCAACGGAATGGTGCCTTTTGTATTAATGAAGTGACAGGGCCCGACGAGTATTCCTGTCTTGTGAATAACAATACCTATACGAATGCCATGGCGCGTTCCCAGATGCAGTTTACCTTGGAATGTTTGTCAAAGGATTTCCGCTATAATGCAAAAAGTGCAACACTCGCCCATGAATTTGATGTAGATAAGGCAGCAAAAGTTGTGGAAAACACCTTTTTACCTTACGATTCATCTTTGGGAATCTATGCTCAAGATGATTGCTTTTTATCTAAACCGATATGGGATATTTCGACAACGCCTCGGGAAAAATTCCCTCTATTGATGCATTATCACCCACTAACTTTGTATCGCTATCAGGTTTGCAAGCAAGCGGATGTAGTACTTGCGGAGATGTTGTTGTCCGATCAATTTACCTTAGAGCAAAAACGTCGGGATTTTGAATACTATGAGAAGATAACAACTCATGATTCTTCTTTATCCACATGTATATATGGTATCTTAGCATCAGAGTTGAAGGAAATTGATCATAGCTATAATTATTACATTAAAACAGCGCGAACAGATTTAAATGATTTTCATAACAATGCAAAAGATGGTGTTCATGCAGCCAATATGGCCGGATCATGGATGGGAATTGTTTATGGATTTGCAGGATTGAGGATTAATAAAGGAATCGTAAGTTTTGCTCCGATTATTCCGAAACAATGGAAGGGATTTATCTTCACTATTCGCTTAGGAGAAAATCGTTTGAAAGTACACGTGACGAAACTTGAAGTTATCTACTCATTGGTAGAAGGAGAATCCTTGGAGTTTATACATGAAGGAGAATCCTTTATCATACATGCAGGTAAAGATATAAGGAGGAATATATAATGGAACCTAAAGCTTTTATTTTTGACTTAGATGGCGTTATTACAGATACGGCAGAGTATCATTATCAAGCATGGAAGAAGTTAACTCGTGAGCTTGGATTTGACATGGATAGAGAATTTAATGAAAATTTGAAAGGGGTCAGCCGTATGGCATCCCTAGACCTTTTGCTCAAAAAAGGCGGGATTGAAGACAAGTATACAGAAGAAGAGAAAGTAGAACTTGCGACAAAGAAGAATGAAGACTATAAGGACCTTATTCTTCAAATGACACCGGATGAAGTGTTACCCGGAATTTCCAATATGTTAGCGGAATTAAAAAGAAGAGGCATTAAAATCGGATTGGCTTCGGCCAGCAAAAACGCAATGACGGTTCTTAAGCAGTTAGAGATGACGGATGATTTTGAATATGTAGCAGATGCTGCAAAAATCAAACATTCTAAGCCGGCACCGGATGTGTTTCTGGATGTAGCGAATGCATTTGAGGTGAATCCTTCAGAGTGCATCGGGGTAGAGGATGCACAAGCAGGTATAGAAGCGATTAAGGCTGCGGGGATGTTTGCAGTAGCTGTAGGTGATGAGCATTTAGAAGGCATGGATCTTTTATATAAAAAGACAGCGGATTTTGACGTGGACGCCATAATCGCTGCCTATAATAAAAGATAATATTACTTTTTGCTCAAGCCATCAATAAGTTCCTTATTGGTGAGGGTACCATCATTCCACATTTTTTTCTTAATAGAATCCACATTTTTCGAATCACTGTCTTTGGTCTCAGGAACGCTGACAGTGGTTTGATTTTGTTTTAGGGACTCAAGATGTTCGCGTTTAGCACGTATTTCTGCTTGATATTCCCTAAGTAATTGTTCTCTAGCATTCAATTTTTTTTGATAAGCGTTGTTTCTTCCTCGAATTGAGAAAAAAGTGATAAACAGAACAACGCAGGTGTTAACAAGAAAGCAAATTGATTCATACCCAGTCGGTATGAGCACAGAACTTAGTGCTATGAGTATTCCTATAGGTCGTAACATTCGTGTTGCAAATTTATTTCGGTAAAACACATAGTTGCTAAATAAGCTATGAACCGCATTGTTTGCGCTCGTCATGAGGCCGATAAAAATAAGAATGAGAATGATAATTATTTGCGAAATTGGTGACATAATAGACCTCCATTACATAGTAAACATGATTAAACTTTAATCACGAAACTATTTTATCATAACATAATGCCTTTGTCCCTAGATTGAGGCATTTTTAACATATTGTTCGCAATTTATCTATAGATTATTTGAATTCATTCAGTGTTTATGGGGACTATAGACGGTATGTATCAAAACGAGTATTGCGTTATAGCGGGAGGCTACGTATAATAAAAGTAGAACATATGTACGACAAGTTGATAACATGAAACGATTAATAGGATGATTAGAGGTAATATATGAGTGAATCAATAAGAGTTCATAAAGTCGGTGTACGTGAAATTATTGAGTTTATTATGCGATCAGGGGATATTACATCCGTAAGTTTGAGTAGTACACGTTTGGTGGATGGAACCAAGGCACATACACAATATCAAAAGAAACAACGAGAAAAATTTCATTATCACAGTGAAGTAAGTGTTTCCCATACCTTTGAAAGAGGAGGAAGGAATTATCGTATATCCGGTCGTATTGACGGGGTGTTTGAAGAAGGCGATGATGAACGTGGAGGCATGGTTTTGGATGAGATAAAGTCAACCTCACTTGATTTGGCAGATGTTATAGAAGGACAGTCTATGCATTGGGCGCAAGTTTTTATGTATGCCTATATGCTGACAGCCAACAATCCGATTATTGATAAAAGTGAGATAATCACCTGTCGCTTAACCTATATCGAGCTTGACCGTTACGATGAAAAACGCTTTTATGAGGAGAAGACCTTTGAAGAGCTGGAACTTTTTTTTAACCAAGTCATGGACGCCTACGATGTATATATGACCATGTTGGATGCCTTTGAAAGTGCCATGTATCAATCGATTGATGCACTGGTATTTCCTTTTACTAATAAACGATTCGGTCAAAGCCGATTAATGAAGGGTGTTTATAGAACGGTAAAAGAAGGACAGATTCTTTTTTCGAGAGCTCCGACAGGAATCGGTAAAACGATTGCCACGTTATTTCCGGCGATAAAAGGGATTGGTGACGCAAGTACAGACAAAGTATTCTACCTTACCGCAAAGAATATCGGAAAAGAAGTTGCAGTAAAGACCATTGAATTGATTAAAGAGCAAGGGCTCAAAATAAAGTATACGGTTATAACAGCTAAAGACAAATGTTGTATTCATGATGTGACTCGTTGTAAACCGGATGAATGTCCTTATGCGAAGGGTCATTATGATCGAATTAATGCTGCTATTAAAAATATCTATGAAGATGATGTACCCTTTACACGTGAAGTCATTGACCGTTATGCGAGAAAGCATCAAGTCTGTCCTTATGAGTTTTCCTTAGATTTAGCACTTTTTTCACAAGTTATTATATGTGATTATAATTATGCTTTTGATCCGAGTGCTATGCTAAAACGTTTTTTTGCAGAAGGCGAAGGGCGCTATACATTGTTAGTGGATGAGGCCCATAACCTTGTAGATCGGTCTCGAAGTATGTACTCCGCATCATTGAATAAAAGTAGTCTTATGTCTTTGAAACGGCATGTAAAATCGTTAGATCCACGATTGCATACTTATATGGAGCAAATGAATAAAGAATTTTTGGTGTATAAGAAACAAATGAAAGATCGGGATGAATTGACTCGAATTGATGAAGAGATACCCGATCGTATTGAACCTTCCTTGCGAGGTATTATTCATCGTACAGAGAAAATTTTTAAATTACATCGACACTGGGAACATATGGAACAACTCTTGGAATTCTACTTTAATGTGTATGATTTTCTTAAAAAATATGAGCTGTATGGGGAACATTATCGAACGATTTATGAACGGAAGGTATCTGATGAAGGAAAGACTGAAGATGTTACATTAAAGCTCTTTTGTGTGGATCCACGGCGAAATTTACGGGATATTGTTAAAGATATGCAAGGTGTCGTCTACTTTAGTGCAACGTTACTTCCGATGAATTACTATCGTTATTTATTGGGAGGGGATACGACAAGTTACGGTTTGGATTTAGCATCACCCTTTGACCCGAAGCATCTTAATCTTATGATGGATGCAACGTTATCGACGAAATATATGGATCGTGAACGTACACTAGAAGATTTGGTAACACGTATGGTTTCCTTTGTTTTACAAAGAACCGGAAATTACCTGCTTTTTTTCCCATCGTATCGTTATATGCGACAAGCCCTTGATGTTTTTGAACCGATGATAGATAATAGAGTGGATATGATTGTACAACATTCCCAAATGTCAGATGAAGAAAAGGAAAGTTTTGTGAAGGCCTTTGATCGAGAACAGAGGAATAAGAGTCTCGTTGGATTTGCCGTCTTAGGAGGTATGTTCGGTGAAGGCATTGACCTTGTTGGAGATCGATTAGTTGGTGCTGTTATTGTCGGTGTGGGATTGCCGATGATTGGCATGGAGCAAAACATTGTTAAAGACTACTTTGAAAAAAGGATGGGACAAGGATTTGAATTTGCCTACACTTATCCTGGTATGAATAAGGTCCTTCAGGCGGCAGGCCGTGTGATTCGAACGGAAACAGATAAAGGGAGTGTGTTGTTGATTGATCGACGATTCAGAAGCCGTACTTATGAAGGGTTGTATCCAAATGAATGGTATCAACGGCGATTTATTCGAAGTCTTGGAGAAATGAGAGAAATAAACGAAGAATTTTGGAGGGAATCATGAAAAAAGTTGCAGTGATTTTTACAGGCGGTACGATTTCGATGGCAGTGGATGAACGTATTAAAGCGGCGATCCCGGCACTATCGGATAAAGAGATAATGGAACGTGTAAGTGGTATTGAGAAAATTGCGGAAGTAGTGCCTGTTCATTATGGGAGTCTACCGGGCCCCCATATTACCCCCGATATTATGATGCATCTAGCAAGTGTGGTTCGTGAACAATTAGCCGATCCCACAATTTGTGGTGTGGTGGTTACCCACGGAACGGATACTCTAGAAGAGACAGCCTTTCTGTTAGACACTGTCCTAGATTTTCAAAAGCCGATAGTAATTACCGGTGCTATGCGTAACAGCTCGGAACTTGGATATGACGGTCCGGCCAATTTGTCGGCGGCTGTCTGTACGGCAGTGTCTCCGGAATCTTCAGGACAAGGGGTTCTAGTTGTTATGAATAATCAAGTGCATGCGGCGGAAGAGGTAACCAAAAGCCATACATTAGATTTGAATACGTTTCAAAGCTTAGATTTTGGTCCTCTTGGCATAGTGGATCAAGATGTGGTGATCTATTATCGTAAAAAACATCAAAGCTATCCATTCAGCACGACCTCCATTGAATCGAAGATTGCATTGATAAAAACAGTGGCCGGCATGGATTCAGATATTATCTATTATTATCTCAAAAGCGGATATAAAGGGATTGTTATTGAAGGCATGGGTCGTGGGAATGTTCCGCCTCGAATGGTGGCCGGTATTGCAAAGGCTATTGAACAAAAGATACCCGTCGTTCTTGTATCACGATGTCCGAAAGGCCGAGTTTTGGATAGTTATGGATATGAAGGAGGCGGAAAAGGTTTACGATCATTAGGTGCTATCTTAGGAGATAATCTATCCGGTCCCAAAGCTCGACTCAAATTAATGGCAATTCTTGGGACGACATCAAAGGTTGATGAAGTAAAACGATTGTTCGAAAAGGACCTTTACAAGAAAATTTGACATATGATGCGGTTAATTGTGTAATTTTGAAAGGCATTGTCAGCATAATCAAACCTTTCCGTCATAATTTACAAGAAAAAAACAAAATTAAAATTATGTTTATGCACACTTATCGCTCAAATCTTGCTATAATAATACTTGTAAAACCCCCCCAATACAATATATATATTAAGTTTTTGCTACACCCCATAAGAACAAATACCTTCTCCTTAAAAAAGGACAGCGATCGGATAGCTGTCCTTTTTTCCTGTTATAATACTTTCTCCCTCTACTCCCCCTTGAGAGTAAGCATACAGCCAGTGTTAAGGATGTATGCGATATAGGAACTAGGGGGAGTTGAGGGAGAAAGTAGGAAAAGTAAGAAGAGGAAGACAAGAAGTATAAGGACTCCCCCTTGAGAGTAAGCATACAGCCAGTGTTAAGGATGTATGCGATATAGGAACTAGGGGGAGTTGAGGGAGAAAGTAGGAAAAGTAAGAAGAGGAAGACAGGAAGTATAAGGGCTCCCCCTTGAGAGTAAGCATACAGCCAGTGTTAAGGATGTATGCGTTATAGGAACTAGGGGGAGTTGAGGGAGAAAGTAGGAAAAGTAAGAAGAGGAAGACAAGAAGTATAAGGACTCCCCCTTGAGAGTAAGCATACAGCCAGTGTTAAGGATGTATGCGTTATAGGAACTAGGGGAGGCATGGAATTTATTGTAATCCGTTTCGAGATGGTATACAATAAGATAAAAGAGGAGATGTCTACATCAAAAGGAGGTCAGCCTTATATATGAATATACAATTACCTTTCGATCTTATGACCAAATCTCAAAAATTATTTCTCTATGTTCAAAGTCGACAACAAATTTTAGATGAAAAAGCAATATTTTCAGATGGTACAGAAAATTTTTGTTCTCCTTCGGAACCGGAATTGAACGATTATGTTACGGTGCGTTTGCGTACGGCAAAAGGGAATGTCGATGATGTATATCTTTGTTATGGAGATGAACGAATACAGATACATGTTGCAAGGTCGGATGAATTATTTGACTTTTATGAAGGCACAATTGAAGTCAATCGAGAAGAAGTTTTTTATTACTTTGAAATACATGTAGGAACTTTGAAAGTGTTTTATAATAAAAAAGGCGTCAGCAGAGAGCCGGATCATTACTTTAATTTCAAACTCATACCGGGATTCAAAACGCCCAAATGGGCAAAAGGAGCAGTCATGTATCAAATTTTTGTTGACCGCTTTAATAATGGTGACCCGAGTAATGATGTTCTAGACAATGAATATCTTTACATTGGTAAGCCGTCCCATCAGGTGCAGGATTGGAATAAATTGCCCGATGCAGATGGTATTCGGGAATTTTATGGTGGTGACTTAAAGGGTGTTATGGATAAGCTGGATTATTTACAGGAGCTTGGTGTGGATGCTATCTATTTGAATCCTATTTTTGTATCCCCTTCGAATCACAAATACGATACACAGGATTATGACTATATAGATCCTCACTATGGTGCAATTATCGATGAAGGTGGAGAATTATTGCCCGATGATGCTGAGGATAATGAAAATGCGTCGAGATATATTCATCGTACGACAGAAATGATGAATCTGGAGGCAAGTAATACGTTATTTGCGAATTTAGTGAGTGAGGCGCATGCTAGGGGAATCAAAGTGATTCTAGATGGTGTGTTTAATCACTGCGGATCCTTTAATAAATGGATGGATAGGGAGCTTTTCTATCAACATTCCCATAATTATCCAAAAGGTGCTTACATTTCTGAAAGCAGTCCGTACCAATCATTTTTTCATTTTACGAACAAAGAGGCATGGCCGAATAACCCTCATTATGATGGTTGGTGGGGGCATGACACCTTACCTAAGCTCAATTATGAAGGATCACCTAAGTTATATGACTATGTGCTTAATATTGCACGCAAATGGCTACAGGCGCCTTTTGGTGCCGATGGATGGCGTCTAGATGTTGCGGCCGATTTGGGCTATACAAAAGAGTTTAATCATCAATTTTGGCGAGACTTCCGTCGTGCAGTGAAAGAAGCTAATCCAGAGGCTATTATATTGGCAGAACATTATGGCGACCCGTCGGATTGGTTAGTACATGGTGATCAATGGGATACAGTAATGAACTATGATGCCTTTATGGAACCGGTTAGTTGGTTCCTAACCGGAATGGAAAAACATAGCGAAGAATTTCGACAAGACTTATTAGGAAATTACATGGCATTTATGGATGGGATGAAATATAATATGGCAAGGTTTCATACGCCATCATTACAAGTTGCTATGAATGAATTAAGTAACCATGACCATAGTCGTTTTTTGACGAGGACAAATCATCAAGTTGGTCGAACCCATACGGTAGGAGCAGAAGCTGCAAACGATAACTTGAATAAAGGTATTATGAAAGAAGCTGTTGTTATTCAAATGACTTGGCCGGGTGCTCCGACTATCTATTATGGTGATGAAGCCGGTGTTGCAGGATGGACCGATCCGGATAATCGTAGAACGTATCCTTGGGGAGCAGAAGATATAGAATTGATAGGGGTTCACCGTGCATTAATCAGTATGAGAAAAGCAATTCCTGCTCTTCGATATGGTTCCATCAAATTTTTGATGGGTGCATATAACATTATTGCTTATGGACGATGGGATTCCATAGATAAAATTGTTACCATTGTTAACAATAATGAAGAATCTCGAGAGGTTGTTGTTCCTGTATGGGAAATTGGTATACAAGATCATGATACGTGTCAGCAGATTTTTGAATCGAATACAGAGGGTTATACAACAGAAGATATTAACTATCCGGTTATTCGTGGTAAAATAAAGGTTGACTTATTGCCATTTAGTGCTAAAATATTAAAATGTAAGTCTTATTACTCACAAAATTAAGAACTGACTGGATGTGGATACACATCCAATTATTATGGAGAAGTACCCAAGTGGCTGAAGGGTCTGCACTCGAAATGCAGTAGGTCGTTTACGCGGCGCGGGGGTTCAAATCCCTCCTTCTCCGTCAGAAGATTAGGTCAAAATAGGTACAGGGCAATTTTGAAGCGGCTGTGTTTTTCGTAACTGAAAAACACAGCCGCTTTTTTGCGCCCAAGTTCAAAAAGAAAGGATGGATGCACCATGACGAACTGCAATCCCTGCGATTGTTTAGCTACCTTTTCCGGATGTTATCGTCTAGAAAAGGACAAGGTTGTTTGATATCCATGCCCCGGTTTACTATCTATTTTCATTGTTCCACCATGCGCTTCCGAAATCTGCCTTACCAACAGAATACCCATACCGTGGCGTAGGTTCAGCCGTTCGTCGGTACTTTCCATGTAATGGGGGATTTCTTCCAGTTCCATTAACTTTTCAGGTGAAAGCCCTACCCCGTTGTCTGAAACAGTAAGAATGATAGCCTCTTGCGAGCTATCAAGAGCAATCGTAATTGTACAGCCCTGAGGATTGTGTCGTATGCTGTTTTGAGCCAAATTATTGATGGCTCGTAAAATCAGGCGCGAGTCACATTCCAGTATGGCACTTTCAGCGGTGGAATTGATTTCAACTTCTACTGAATAATTGTCTGAAAGTCCTCCATTTAGAAGTTCTACCGCATATGATCTCAGAAGTTTGGAAAAGCGCACTGACTTCTTATGGAGCGGCTGCATTTCGTATTCCAGTTGCGACACCAAATTCAAATCCTGCACCAATTCCTTGATTTTGATACTTTGCTGCCGTACGATTTCAGCCTGTTCTTTTACAGAGCGGTTTATGGTTTTATTATCTGCAATGCGTCCGGTGTATCCCAAAATCATGGACAGTGGTGTGCGAATGTCATGGGAAACACCGCTGATCCAGTTGGCTCTTGCTTCATTTTGCCTGCTTAAAATACGGGATGCTTTGTTGATACTTCCCGCAACCTCCGATAAATCACCTCGGATAGACAACGATACCGGCTTGCCATCGGAAAGCGTCTCAATCGCATCAATGAGCGGGTCTGTGTTTCGGATAATTTTCCTCTTGGAAAAGAAATAGGCCAAAAACAACAATAAGAAGTCGGCTGCCAGCATTCCGGTAATATAGAACGGAAGCGTTTGAATCGCATGGATAGAGAAATAGTTGCTGGTGAGCTTTGTATAGCTGGTTTTCGGATAGCCTAATATCAGCAGACCATCTTCCGTGTTCCAGACAAAAACGGGATAATCCTTTAAATACCCTTTGGAAAAGACGGCTACATCCTGAATGGTGTACTCAATCGGAATATCTTCCGGTGTATCGACGGCCCACACCCGATTCCCGTCTTGGTTCAGGAACATAGCCCAAATATGAGCGCTCTCCAGTTTTTGACGGGCATCGTCCGATACACCCTCTACCGTCGAAGCAGCGGCAATTTCCTCCAACATATTTTGCGGTGAGGTATCTCCGTAGTCGTTTCTAATAACGCTCTGAAACGTGATACCAAAAGCCAGTACATTGAGCAGTGCCAACACAAGGATAAAAGCGACAAAGGATGCCAGATGCTTCGAAATATATTTTCCGAATGATTTCATTGCGTCACTTCCTTATGTTCAACTTATAGCCCAGCCCTTTGATTGTAATCAAGGAAACCGGTTTTGACGGATCTGCTTCAATTTTTTCACGAATACGCCGTACATGGGCATTCAGGCTGTTCACATACCCGAAAGGATTGTCACCCCAAAGGGCTTCGCAAAGCGAATCTATGGAAACAATTTTGCCCTCATTGTGTGCAAGGGTTTCCAAAAGAGTATGTTCCTTCGCCGTCAGGGGGATAACCTCACCGGCTTTATGAACGGATGCACGGCTGAAATCAACCGTGCATCCGTTCAGCTTCAGGAGATAACCATCCACTTTGTAGCAGCGGCGTAAAACAGCATAAACACGCAGTAACAATTCCTGTGCCATAAAAGGCTTTACGATGTAATCATCGGCTCCCAGTCCAAGACCGGCCAATTTATCAGCAGCCTCGTCCTTCGCCGTCAAAAAAATGATCGGTACATCGGTAAAAGAGCGCATTTGCTCCATAAGGGAAAAGCCGTCTCCATCCGGCAGCATCACATCTAAAATTGCTAAATCAGGCTTTTCGTTTTCAGCAACTGCGATGCCTTCTTTTACAGAAGCGGCTGATACAGTATTTTCAAAACCGTCATCCTTTAAAATGGCGGTTACCATTTTTAGCAGTTCCGGCTCGTCATCCACAAGCAGGAGCTTTTTTGTGTGTAAAAATGTTTGATCCATTCCTTCACCTCCAACGGTATCTATTATACCAAAGCATGTCCGTTTTGTGTGATGTTCAGCAAAAAGTAAGGTAAAAGTAAGGACAGGAGAATGTAGATGTCAGGTTGACGCTGTACCATAAGAGTATCGAAAGGAGATGTTCTTATGGACTACATGATTACAACAGAAGAGTTGACAAAAAGATATAAGAATTTCACATCTGTCAACAGTGTTTCACTTCATATCCGAAAAGGCAGCATCTATGGCTTTCTCGGCCCTAACGGGGCGGGAAAATCCACGACCATGAAGATGCTGCTGGGGCTGACGGCTCCCACAAAAGGGAGCTTTACCATTGATGGAAAGCACTTTCCCGATGACCGGCTGGAAATTCTGAAAGAGATTGGTTCTTTTGTCGAGTCGTCTTCGTTCTATTCCAACCTGACCGGGCGTGAAAACCTCGATATTATTCGCCGAATTTTGAAGCTGCCGGAAAGCGCGGTAGAGGATGCATTGAAACTGGTTGGACTCACAGAGTTTGGTAATAGGCTGGCAAAGAAATATTCACTGGGCATGAAGCAGCGGCTGGGTATTGCCGGGGCGTTGCTCGGCAGGCCGCCCATCCTCATCTTGGATGAACCGACAAATGGTCTTGACCCTTCCGGCATCCACGAAATACGCAATCTGATAAAATCCCTGCCGGAGCTTTACGATTGCACCGTTCTTATTTCCTCACATATGCTGTCGGAAATCGAACTGATGGCAGATGATATCGGCATCCTTAATCATGGCCGTCTGCTGTTTGAGGGAAGTTTGGACGAGTTACGGCAGAGTGCGCTGCAGGCCAGATTTTCTGCGGATAATCTCGAAGAAATGTTTCTGTCTATGATTGATAAGGACAATGCCGCCAGAAAGCAGAGGGCAAAGCTATGAATGTGCTTGCAATCGAACTGCGGAAGGGAAAACGGACAGGAGTTATGCCTGTACTGCTGGCTGTGGGCGTTTTAGGTGCGGCCTACGCCTTTGTCAATTTTCTTGTGCGAAAGGATACCTTGCTAAATCTGCCTCTACCCCCGATGGATGTACTGCTGACCCAGCTCTACGGTATGATCATGATCTTAAATATGTTTGGCACCGTAGTTGCTGCCTGCATGGTCTACAACATAGAGTTTAAAGGGAACGCGATCAAAAAGATGTACATGCTGCCCATAAGCATTCCGGGGATGTACCTTTGCAAATTTCTGATCCTGACAGTGATGCTTTTGGTTGCCGTTGCGCTGCAAAATCTGGCTCTGATGAATATTGGTATGACCCAGCTTCAGCAAGGTACCTTTGAGATAGGTAAGCTTGTGCGGTTTGCCGTTTATTCGTTTATTACTGCCATGCCGGTGCTGTCTTTTATGATTTTAATCTCTTCACGGTTTGAAAATATGTGGGTTCCTCTCGGTATCGGGATTGCGGGATTTTTAAGCGGGATGGCCTTGGCAAACTCAAAAGTTGCTTTGCTGATGATTCACCCCTTTGTTGTGATGCTGAAACCCGCTGTTGCTATGAGCGCACAGCCGGATAGCACGGTGATCTTTGTTTCTTTGGTGGAAACGATCCTATTCCTTGGGGCAGGACTGTGGATGGCAAAGCATTTGCGCTATGAATAAGGAGGGAGGATTGAAATGAGTTTTTTAGAACTGTTTAAAATTGAGTTTATGAAAGTGAAGCGCTCAAAAATCATTCCCTTGATTTTTGTTGCACCGTTATTGGTGGTAGCATCCGGGATTGCGAATTTGAGTAGCTATTTTACACCGGAATATACGAATGCGTGGCCTGCTATGTTTATTCAAAGTGCACTGGTCTATGCCTATTATCTGCTTCCGCTCAGCATGATCGTCGTTTGTGTCATGATTGCCGGACGGGAAACGCAGAATAATGGCATTCTGAAAATGCTGGCGCTGCCAGTCAGCCGTTATGCACTTTCTCTGGCAAAGTTTTGTGTGCTGATAGTTTATCTTTTGATGGAAATGGTGGTGTTCCTTGCAGTATTTGTTGCTGCCGGATTGATTGCGACAAACACCATGGGGATCACCGAAACACTGCCGGTCCTTTACCTGCTCAAGTGTTGTGCGGGGCTGTTCCTTACTATGCTGCCCAGCGTGGCAACCATGTGGGCTGTTACGGTGTTGTTTGAAAAACCGCTGCTGTCCGTTGGCCTGAATCTGCTGCTTGTCATTCCCGGCGTCTTGGTCGCCAACACGCCTCTATGGATTGTCTATCCATATTGCTACAGTGGCTATCTGGTGTCCTGCTCGCTACACGAATTTACAACGAATACCGCAGGAATAACCTTTGAACTGTTTCCATTCCTGCCCTGTGCCGCACTGATTTTTGTATTGGTGTTTACAGTGGCGGTAACACAATTTGGAAAGAAAGAAATGAGGTAGAATTCAGCATTTGGGCTGGGGCCAATATTCTTTTTATTCTGGCATTGTTTTTGAATTTACTACAATAAATTAAATTTAATTGTGGAAAAATTCAAAACAGAAAGCTTTTTTAATAGCTGGGATTTTTTATAAAGCTGTGTTTTACATATTGAAAGGATAGTACGCTATGGTATACTAGTTATGATAAAGATCACATGAGGGAGGTTAGTATGAATTACATTAAAAAAAATATAGTTTTGCTTTTGGCACTTTCACTACTTATTATTTTATATTCACTGAATGTTTATAAAACAAACCGGTTACAAAATGATATTGATCAATCCGTTCCTGTAAAATATATAGAAGACGATATACTCTCTTCTTTTGGATATTTCTCAGGTGAGTTTATCGAACGTTACAACAAGAATAAAGCTCAAACACTATCAGAAATGACACGTAATTTATACTTGATACAGGATTTAACTGCTCTGGCAGGATATAGAGACGGTCTTCAGTTTCACAATGAAATGTATGAGTATTATTTAAGTGTTTCTGACATTCACGATACCTATTTTGATACGGGCATGAATTTATCGGATAGTGATCTTGAAAAGTGTATATACATATACACTAGAATGAATACCCTTTCTTCTGCATTTAATGAAAATACAAAGACATCAATGTATGAAATATATAAAATGCAGCCTGTAGAATAGATGATAGTCATTAAATCAAAAGCAGTCAGAAAAGCTTCATGTGCATAGAATAAAGGTGATTGTTTTTTATTCTGAATTTTAGTATAATAAAGCGCATAAGGTGATAACCTTAATGTCTAATTGAGAGGTGACTACGGGATGACTCAAAGTGGTGTTTTTCAAATTACAAATTCTAAGAATAACAAAAAGTATATAGGTATTAGTCGCGATGTACATCATGAGTGGGAGCGTATGAGCAAGGATTTTCAATATGGACTTGGTATAAAGTCTATGAAGTCGGATGTTGATGTATATGGAATTGAAGCGTTTTGCTATGAGGTGTTGTTTGTTTCAGAGAATCAGAGGCAATTAGAGCGTAAACAAAGTGAATATGCTTATGCTAATGATGTCTGGGATAGAGGGTATAATACGAAACCTTTACTGAATTATCGGGCATTATCAGAAGAGGTTATAGGGATATACAAAGATCAATTCTTTGAAATTCTCAAACGTGTTAGTGACGGCAAATACCTCTTTAGTCACTTGGTTCAAATCGTAGGAATTTGTAAAAATGATCTTGAAGTCCTTATTCGTGAAATAACAGAAGACGAGATGGAACAGGCTAGAAAGCGCATTTGCTTGAAAATATCAGCAATGGAAGATAAGGATTTGATGGTAGAAATTAAAAGTTTTTAATTTAAGTATTGACAAATTTTTTAAATATGATATTATATATTTTGTCGCTACGGAGGGGTTCCCGAGTGGCCAAAGGGGGCAGACTGTAAATCTGTTGTCTACGACTTCGAAGGTTCGAATCCTTCTCCCTCCATTTTATATAAACTTTGGTTTGTATAATAATGAAGAGCTGTTGCACTTCATGCCCGAGTGGCGGAATTGGCAGACGCACAGGACTTAAAATCCTGCGATGTAACAATCGTACCGGTTCGACTCCGGTCTCGGGCATTAGCACGAAAAGTGCTAATGCAACATAAGAACAAGCTTAGAAATAATATTCGCCCAGATAGCTCAGTCGGTAGAGCAGAGGACTGAAAATCCTCGTGTCGGTGGTTCGATTCCGCCTCTGGGCACGATAGTTTTTCTGAAGTGTTGTGAACAGGTTATAATTAAGCGTGAGTGGCTCAGTGGTAGAGCATCGCCTTGCCAAGGCGAGGGTCGCGGGTTCGAATCCCGTCTCGCGCTCTTTCCATTCAGAGAATGGATGAACAGATGCTATTCGTTTGCATCAAAAGAGCGGTATATTGATGGGCATTCGCCAAGCGGTAAGGCACAGGACTTTGACTCCTGCATTCGCTGGTTCGAATCCAGCATGCCCAGTTATCAAACCTACTATACTATTATGGTAGGTTTTTTTGTGTTTCAAAGCCTATTTCCAATGATTATATCATTAAAGGTTCAAATCTATACGCGTCATGAATTGACAATAGAATGTCAAAGGGGTATGATAATTAGGTTGCATGATTAAGGCGTCAAAATTAAGGTTCGCTAGATGCGCATACACTATATAGATTTCGTTGAAGTACTTGTAGCACTATAGTGTATGCGAAAGGTCAACTATATAGTTTTGATACTTTAATTGTTACATTAAATGGTTATATGATTTTGTTATTAAAAAAGCTCCGGGTAGAGCATTATAGGAAGGGGTACATATGAAATTTATTAAAAAATTGAGTTTAGGATTATCACTTGTATTGTTAAGTAGTCAAGTCGCTTATGCACAAACAACCGTTACAGAGCCACAACCGGAACGAGAGCCGATGCCTGTCGAGGCGCAAGATACAAATAAACCAAGTCCATGGGCTAATTGGGAAGTTTCCATGTTCAACGTGTATAATTTAATGCAAACGGATTGGTTTAATGAATACAAGAAACCGGCAGACGTGGATGATCTCTATGCTGTTCGCGATGTGTTCATGAAAAAGTTTGAAACAGAGATTGTTGTACATGAGGATAAAAATGAGTTTATTACACGTGAGATGATGGCGTATTCTTTTTATACATGGATCAATGTCATTTTAGGTACGGATGTAACAGATAATGATCCGATTACATTTATGGTGCAGGAAGGTATTCTTACAGGGAATGCTCAGGGAGACTTGATGCTAGATGCATTGGCAACCAAAGAAGAAGTGATGGTTGTTGGAAAGCGTGTTTATGATTATCTTATCTATCAACTGGATATGGCTTCAAAAGGCGTATATTGGACAGCTGAAGATGAGGATACACAAGTGCACCTATTAGGTTCCATTCACGTTAGCGATGGGTCGTTATTCCCTCTTGATCAAACGATGATGCAGGATTTTGCAAATTCTCAAGCGTTGATTGTTGAGGCGCAAGTAGCTCAAATGAGTGAAGAAGACATTGCTTATATGAATTCGATTGTTATGTTAGAAGGCGATGAAGTGTTATCGGACAAGGTGGATCCGGATGTATACGATGCGTTTATCGACTTAATGAAAGAAAACGGATTGACAGAAGAGATGGTCAAGAAGTTTAAACCTTGGTATGCAGCCATGTTAGCAAGTAATTTATCTATGGCGGATAGCGGATATACAGGTGCTTTGGGTGTTGATATGTACCTATTATCTCTTGCTAACGGATGGAAACCAGTATTAGAGATAGAAGGATTACGATTCCAATTGGATATGTTTGATAATATGTCTGATGAAATGCAAGAATATTATTTGGCAAGTACGTTAGCCGGATCTCAAGTAACAGAAGATTCTGAGAGCAGTGCTAATGAACAAGCTATTGCCTTAATGTTACAGTACTGGAAAGATGGAAATGCTAAAGGTTTAGAAACGATTCTTAGTGATGAAAGTAATATGTCCAAGATGGATAAAGAATTCAATGATTTCTTATTCGGTGTGCGCAATGAAAATATGATCAAACATATCGATGAATTGTTAGAAGAAGATCATGGCGGTTCCTATTTTCTTGTAGTCGGAGCCGGTCATATGGTTGGTGACGAAGGTATTGTTGAAGGTTTAAAAGAATTAGGTTATACGGTAGAGTAACAGCAGAATCCGCTAATCATCTAATGATTAGCCCGACAAAAGCAAGTTTCACTAAATTCACATACAATATATAGATTACGTAGAAGCATTCGTAACAATATATTGTATGTGAAAGTTCAACTATATGCTTTTGTCGACCTAATCATCTAATGAATAAACCGTATGTTTTATGGATAAAAGAAAAGCCACTGAACGATGATGACATCGCTCAGTGGCTTTTTTAACGAACAAATTCCCCATAGCCTTGACGCTAGGAAGAGTAATGGGTATAATTTGTAGTAGTTCTAAGCAAATTAAAGGCGGTTATTTCATGAAAAATACAGCACTTCTTGTCGGGATTAATGCAAAATTTATTCATTCAAACCTGGCGTTACGATATATCAAAAAATATACAGAGAATTATTTGGCACAGCAAGCAACTTTTGACGAGGATTATAGGTTGACACTGATGGAATTTAGTATCAATCAACAATCGGATTATATCTTGGATATGATTATGGAAGAAAAACCGTCAATAGTTGCCTTTTCATGTTATTTGTGGAATATAGAGTTGATACGAAATCTCTCTGATAGTATCAAGAAAATACACCCGGATTGTTATATTGTCTACGGTGGACCGGAAGTCAGTTATACAGCACAAGAAGAGTTGGAAATAAATCCCCATGTGGATATGGTGCTCATGGGCGAAGGGGAAGAGAGTTTTGCCAAATTTTACCAACGGTTTCTGTCTTGTAAGGGAAGTGATTTGCTAGACTTCTCCGATATATGTGGCGTTGTCTATCGACAGGAATCGGAAATTCGTGCAAGGTCCGGTTGCATTGGCATGAACATGGATGATTTAGTCTTTCCTTATGAAGAGGATTTATCAGATTTGGATCATCGGATTCTTTATTATGAAACAAGTCGAGGATGTCCGTTTAACTGTCAGTATTGTCTCAGTTCTATAGAGAAAGGTGTTCGCTTTAAATCCATGGATAAGGTTCGTCGGGAACTGGATTTTTTCTTGAATCATCGTGTACGACAAGTGAAGTTTGTAGATCGTACATTTAATGCCAAGGAATCCCATGCCTTGTCTATCATGGAGTATGTCATAGAAAAGGACAACGGCTATACGAATTTTCATTTTGAAGTAGCACCGGAGCGGGTGACACCGGCTTTCATTGAAACCCTTGGTAGAGCTAGGGAAGGCTTGTTTCAATTAGAAATCGGTGTTCAATCGTCTAATGAAGAGACATTGCGTCTTATTCGGCGTCGTAATGACTTGGATAAAATCAGAAAGATAACAGCTCAGTTAAAAGGACTCGGGAATACCCATCTCCATTTGGACCTCATTGCCGGTTTGCCCAAAGAGGATTATGAGACATTTGGGCATTCCTTTGATTATGTCTATAGCCTGAAGCCACATCAATTGCAATTAGGATTTCTTAAAGTGTTAAAGGGATCAGGGATGATGGAACAAGCCGAAGACTTCGGTATTTTATATAGGAAGCAAGCGCCCTATGAGGTGCTAAAGACTCGGGATCTTTCTTTTGAAGAATTGGGACGTTTAAAGTTTGTTGAAGAGATGGTTGAATTGTTCTACAACAGTACTCAGTTCAACAAGACGATTCAGTTTCTAGAACAACAAGACCCGCGTCCCTTTACGCTGTTTGAACGATTGGGAGATTATTGGAAAGCCGAAGGAATGCATCATACTAATCATCATAAGTTGGAACTCTACGATTTCCTTTATCGCTATGGGACAACGCATTTGAAGGAACAGGACCTTATCGAGCAACACAGGCGTAACCTGATGTTGGATTATTGCCTAAATGAAAAGCCTAAAAAGCAATCAGATTGGATGGACTATCAGTTTATAGAAGGTGCCAAAATGCGACGTATACTTGAAGTAATTGAAGAAGCCGGTATATGGGAAGAGGATGCCAAGGTGCTGACAACAAAGCAGAGAAGTCGGCAATACCATATGGACCGTATCACAAAAGAAATGGCCGAGGCATTGGCAGAAGACGCCGGCCATATTACTTTTTCAGCAGATGAAGAAGAGGACAAAGTATGCTATATGGTTGTGAACTACAGTAATCGAGATTTTATTACAAACAATGGCGAAGTTGTCATCATTGAAGGGAGATAACCATGGACAAAAAGCGTATGAAGATTATATTAAACGCATTAGACGAGGTGTATGGTAAGGAGTATATCTGCTATTTGAATCATACAAAACCCTATGAATTACTTATTGCTACAATGCTTAGTGCCCAGTGTACCGACGAGCGTGTGAATATGGTAACAGCGGACTTATTCCAAAAGTATACATCCTTAGATGACTTTGCATCGGTGCCTATTAAAGAACTTGAAAAAGATATTCACTCAACGGGATTCTATCGAAATAAAGCGAAGAATATAAAGGCCTGTGCTACGGAACTTCTGTCGAAGCATGATGGTGAGGTTCCGCAAGATATTGATGCACTTGTGGCATTACCGGGAGTGGGACGAAAAACGGCCAATGTCGTACGTGGTCATATATATAACACACCGTCTGTTGTGGTGGATACGCATGTGAAGCGTATATCTATAAAGCTAGGATTTACAACAAATGAAGACCCTGTTAAAATAGAGTTTGACTTAATGGATGTCTTGCCTAAGGAGCACTGGCTAAGATATAATACACAAATAATTGCTCACGGTCGGGGAGTGTGTACTGCCCGAAGCCCAAAATGTGCCGAGTGCTTCTTGCTGGCGTGGTGTCCGTGGGGGCTACAAAATAGATTGGAACAAATGGAGGAATAACATGAAAAGCCCGATAGTTATAGGAATTGCAGGGGGGACAGGATCCGGAAAAACAACCCTTGTCAATAAGTTGAAATCCGTATTAGGTGATGAAGTGGTGACTCTTTGTCATGACTATTATTACAAAGCCAATAGTGATTTACCTATTGAAGAGCGTAAAAAATTGAACTATGATCATCCTAATTCTTTTGATACGGATATGATGATTCGCCATATTCAGCAATTGAAAGAAGGGCGTACTATTAATCGTCCGGTCTATGATTTTGTAGAACATACCCGTTCTTTTGATACAGTGACTGTGGGGCCGAAGAAAGTCATTATCGTTGAAGGTATCCTGATTTTTGAAAACCGTGAACTTGTGGATCAATTGGATATCAAGGTATTTGTCGATACAGATGCAGATGTCCGTATTATTCGACGGATTGTTCGAGATGTTAAAGAACGTGGTCGAAGTCTAGATTCCGTTATTACACAATATTTGAATACAGTAAAACTTATGCATGAAGAATTTGTTGAGCCAAGCAAAAGAAAGGCGGATATTATCATTCCTGAAGGAGGACATAATAAAGTCGCGGTTTCTATGTTATTGGATCAAATAAAGATGTTGTTGACAAAAGCAGATGACATGTAACAATGTAACAATGATTAGAGAGTAGGGCAGGTGGGAGTTATGAAAGAAAAAGTGTATGTTTTCGGTCACCAAAATCCGGATACGGATTCTATATGTTCAGCACTTAGCTATAGTTATCTGAAGCAGCAATTGGATCCTGAACGCGACTATCAAGCGGTCGCCTTAAAAACGGTTAATCAAGAAACGGCTTTTATCTTAGATTATTTTGATATAGAAGCCCCTCCGGTGGTCACGAGCTTAAAACCACAGGTATCTGATATTAATTTAGCTGATTTTGCCAGCGTTCGAGAAACGGATTCCATCCGAAAAACACTGGAAGTTATTATCAATCAGACAGGTCGTATTGTTCCTGTTGTCGATGATTATGAACGATTAATCGGTGTTGTATCCATTTCCGATTTGGTGCCGCGTATGTTGAGTTTGTTGGATAAAACCATTCTTAAGAAAACACGGACGCCTTTCGATAATATGATTACAAATCTGAATTTGGCAGAAATAACGGATCCGAAGATGGAGACATTAGGCGAATTTATTGAAGGTAATGTGTACCTTTCTACAGATATTCAAGGACCGGATAAAATAAACGAATTGGAACAGGAAGACATTATCATCTGTAATCAACGGGAAATCGATACGTATATGGGCAAGGTAGCCTGTATTATAGTAGGAGATATTCAAGATAAAACAACAAAAGATGCCTTGAAAATAAACTATCAAGATGCTGTAACTAAAATCTATTGTTCGGAGAAAACAAACTTTGAGATTGTAAAAGCTTTGGCCCAAACGACGCCGATTAGTACGACTGTTGCGAAGACAGGACTGGAGTATTTTGTGACGTATGAAACATTGGACGATGTGAAAGATAATATGATGTCCTCTAGATTTAGACGGTTCCCTGTAGTAACAGAAAAGGGCCGTGTTATGGGGATGATTTCTCGGAGTGACTTGGTGGATATCAACAAGAAAAAGGCTATCCTAGTGGATCATAATGAACGCGGACAATCGATTGAAGGCATTGAAGATATTGAGATTCTGGAAATTATTGACCACCATCGTGTGGCGGATGTGATGACGATAGCACCGCTCTATTTTAGAGTTGAACCGGTAGGTTGTACATCTACTATTGTGGCGAAGATGTTTGAAGAGAATAATGTAGAGATTCCACCGGAGATTGCGGGACTAATGCTGTCAGCAATTATATCCGATACACTTCTTTTTAATTCCCCGACGTGTACACCGACGGATAAAGAGACTGCGGTGAAATTAGCTGAAATAGCAGACATTGATATTAATCTTTATGGGATGAAGATGATTCGTGCCGGATCGAATATACAAGATGAATCACCGGAAGATATATTAACTTATGACCGTAAGAAATTTATGTTCGGCCAGTACAAAGTATCTATTTCACAGATTAACACAGGTGATTATGACGGTTTCTATAAGATTTTTGATGAAACGGTTGCTGAGATGGAAAAATTGGCAGAAAAAGAAGATTTCGATTTATTGGTTCTTTTGGTAACGGATGTTGTTGTTGGAGGAACTGAATTGATTGCTGTTGGAGATGCTAAATGGATGGCGGAGAATGCGTTTGAACTTAAAAACGGAGAGAAAAGTATATTCTTGCCGGGTGTTTTCTCAAGAAAGAAACAGATTGTGCCCAAATTAATGAATGCAGCGATGTTGTAAGTATGGAGAGTTAATGGATATAGAGAAGATAAAGAAAACCTCGTCGTTTATTCGACGAGGTTTTTATAATATTTGTAGTATACAAAAGTTAGTGTTCAACAGACACAAAGATTGTATCGTATTGAGTCAGAATACGCTTAGTAATTAAATGACCGTTAAGAAAAGCAACGAGAGCCATGAGTATAAAATTTGCTAAGAAATATTGTGGCACGGATACAGCAATAATAGTGATAAGAATAGCTACAATATTTAAAGCTGTGGATAAAATCGTTGTCGGTAAATGACGGTTAGAAAGGAAAAAGGCTGTTTTGATTAATTCTTTCGCTTTCAAATCGGAATGTGCCAACAATGGATAGGCATAGGTTGCGATAAAGGATATTTCTAAAAAGATAAAAAGGTAGAAAGGTAAGAACCAGATCGTACCGAAGATACCTTGTAAAATCAAATAAATATTGGCAAGGCTTATGCCGATGAAGAAGAAGCAAAACAGACTGACGAGAAGTGCTGTGAGTAATCGGTCTTTGAATCGTCTAAAGAACTGTTTGAATGCATAACCTTCGCCGGAAACTAAACTTGCATAAGTACCTGCATATAAACCGGTAAGTGCCGGGCCTGATAATATTCCTAAGCTAAATACAGATAGGAGTAACCAAATAATGTTGAGGGCCAATAAATCGAAGACCATGGAGCCGTATTTCTGAAATGGTCCGTCTAAGTCAAATATTTTCACGTCATTACCTCTTTCTAATTAAGAAAATTCTTATTTATGCCGATACAATCAGTGATGTCCGCATAAATGATTATGTAAACAAGAGTCATTATATCATACCCACAAATCAAATGAAAGCAAATAGGAAATTCTTGTCAACTTGCACTAAAAAATGTATAATAACTATATAAAACGGCTAAATTTAGGGGGTGGTTTGATGTATGATAATGAGCTGTATTCGAGTGATGATTTTTCCCTTGTTGAAGACGACGGTAAAGTGTATATTTATGTGAAACATGAAGGGTATGATATCAATGAATTTAATGCAGTTATTGTGCAATATCCGCGTGTGAAGATTACACAATTTATCAACTTGAAGTCAGCCATAACCAATGGGCTGAGTAAATTCATCTTGGTGGGTGAATTTATGGAAAAAATTGAAGTAACGGTTTCAAAGGATCGTTTCACTGCTTATGGCAAGATTTATTTAACGGATGAAGAATTTGAACAAGTGGATCAGAATCAGCTGGCAGATCAGTTGATTGAGAAAGCGAATGTTGCTGGAATAGAATTTGGTATTGATATGGTGACCATTCTTGGGAATATTAGACCTATGGAGAAGTTTGTCATTGCTTTAGGACAACAACCAATTCAAGGGGAAGATGCCAAGATTCATTTATATGAGATTGAAGATGTCCATCCTGAAGTCTACCAAGACGGCAAGGTGAACCATTATGAATTGAATTTGATTAACAAAGTATTGGAAGGCGAATGGGTTGGTGAACGTATAGAACCGACTCCGGGGACCCCTGGACGTACGGTTTTTGGTGAGATTATTCCTGCCGTCGCCGGTAAGCAAGAAAAGTTGATTTATGACCGTAAATCCATTGCGGCCAAATTCGAAGAAAAAATTGGAAAGACAATACTTCATGCCAAACGTGTGGGTGCGGTTGTGTATGAGAATGGTGTATTGACAGTTTGTAATTATCTGGAGATTAAAGGAAAAGTATCCTTTGAGACCGGTAATATAGATTTTGATGGATATGTGGATGTCAAGGATTCTATAGAAGATAATTTTAGCGTTACTGCCGATAATGATATTCAAGTCATGGGTGATTTGGGTGTTGGGGCAGTGGAAACTATTACAAGTCGAGAAGGTAGTATTTATATTCGAGGTGGTATAGCAGGACAAAATAAATCAGTCATCAATTGTGATGGTGATTTGTATACCAAGTTCGCA
This sequence comes from Vallitaleaceae bacterium, assembly GCA_965140555.1. Classification (GTDB taxonomy): domain Bacteria; phylum Bacillota; class Clostridia; order Lachnospirales; family Vallitaleaceae; genus UBA1351. Next base: position 2,616,510 of record OZ223259.1, read on the forward strand.
GCGGACTGTACAATTATATGTAAAGGAACGGTTCATATCGGATTCTATGCGCTTAATTGTAAGATTGTTGCCAAAGAGGTTATTTTGGACTCTTATAACTCTAAGATTATAGGTGGTGACATTGAAGCAGATGTTCGCATATATGCGGGTGAAATCGGAAGTCGTGCAGAGACCTACACGAGGGTTTCGGTTAAAGGCTTTGATCGACAGGATATGCGTAAGGAATACGATGGGTTATCTGGAATTATTGAAAAGTTATCCAAGATGGCAGGGATATTAAAGCAAAAGCTTGCTGTGTTTAACAGCGTGGCAGTAGAAGAACTTTCCTCAGAGGAAGTTATTGAATTTGAAAAATTAGAAAACGAATATATGCGTTGTCAAAAATCATTAAAAGTATATACACAACGGTTGAAAAACTATCGTAGTTACCTTCAAGTCAAAGGGGAAGGTGAGATAAAAGCGATGAAGCGCATTTATCCCAATGTTCACCTTGAATTGAAAGAGAATCTGGTTCATAATCAGAAAGATATTACGATAGGGACCAGTTATTATTTGAAGGATAACCGTCTAGTCGTTGACTAATGCACGGATAGGATAAGCGAGATAGAAAGAGCCACACACGACAGTTAGCCCATGAGGCGACTGCTGATGTGTGGTTTTTTCTGCCTCAAAGGCAAGGTCCAAAGACGGGTATGTGAGACACTTTTTCCTACGACTTGTTGCAGTGCGTTCAAGAAGAGCATCGGTAGTAATGGAACGAGGATTTTCTACCGGACAGAAAAAGACACACTCAGCGAGATCGATGAGGTGATTCATGATGGGGGTATTGTCTTTGTCCCTCAATGTTGAAAAAATCAAATGAATGGGTAAGTCATTATAATGCGTGGTTAATTCATTATAGAGTGCTTCTAAACCCGCAGCATTGTGTCCGCCGTCGATGAGATAATGGTATCCCCATGAATCGACAATATGTTCCATGCGACAAGGTAGGTTAATCGTTGCGAGTGTTGAGGCTAGGTATTCATTATCGAGGGCTTTATCGTCATTCGCGAGAAGATAATGGTAGACAGCTAAGGCTCCTTCCAAATTATCGCCTTGGTGGGCACCGGATAAAGAAAAGACGTTCTTGAATCTATGAAGATCAGAAGCTGACCAAGGCGTGGAAGTTGTGAGATATTCATGGGAGTAATATAAAGGTGCATTAAGGGATGAGGCAGTCTTAATACAGACGTCTAGCACATTTTCAGGATTTTTATTCAAAAATACAGGGCAGTTGGATTTGATAATACCTGCTTTATGTAGGGCAATATCTTCCAATGTGTTGCCAAGATACTGGGTGTGGTCATAGCTAATGGAAGTAATCAGAGAAGCGATAACAGAAGAAAAGACATTGGTGGCATCATCTTTTCCGCCCATGAGAACCTCGACGATACAGTAGTCAACTTGCCACAAAGCCATAGCAAGATAGGCTGTGGCTGTGATGCATTCATAATGAGTCGGTAAGGAAAGGCCATCTTGCTTCATCTGGATATACGCGGCTTTAACCTGAGAAGTGACGTGATTCATAAAATCTGTGGTAATCATAGCACTGTTATAGTGGATACATTCTCTAATGTCGTTAATATAGGGGGAGGTAAAGGTGGCAACATTATAGCCTGTAGTTTGTAGTAATTGGTTGAGGACAGCAACACTGGAACCTTTCCCATTGGTTCCGGCAATGTGAATAACTTGTAACCTGTTTTGGGGGTTACCAAGACGACCGAGAAGGTCAAAGAGAGCATCTTGAGTCATGGTATCTGAAAAAGGTGGTACGGATTGAAGAAAACTTTGATATGGCTCGTATATAAATGAAGTGTTCATGTGAAAACCTCCTAGATGGCAATTGTAGTTCTTCTGATTATCACATGTTATACATTATTTGTAAATATTTTATAGGAAGAAGGCTGTTATTGGTTGTAAAATAAGGTATACTGAAGACATAGCCTATTGTATAAAGGAGAGACATGTGCGCATATGAAAGAACCACGCTACGTAAAATTGGCAAAGGAATTAGAAAAACTTATTATAGAGGAAGAATATAAAGCGGGAGATAAAATTCCCCCAGAGAGAGACTTGGCGGAAAAATTCGGCGTTAGTCGTATGACGGCAAGACAAGCAGTCCAGTATCTTGTGGATGAAGAGATGGTCTATAGAGAGCGAGGGAGTGGAACTTATGTCAAATCTCCTTCGTTCCAACAGAACAATGTGAAGAGCTTTACAGAGACATTGACAAGTCGTGGCGTGAGACCTACCACGCGTATTATGGAATTTGGTACGGTTCATTCCATGGAAGCAGTTGCCCTTAGTATGGATTTGGATAAGGAGACGACCTTCTACAAGGTGAAGCGACTTCGCTTAGGCAACGATATACCCATGGCATTAGAAGTGCTCTATATACCTATAAGCTATTGTCCGGATTTGGAAGAGAAGGATTTAACCGGTTCCTTGTATAGTCTATTGGAACGAGATTATGGTATTAATATTAAGAAGGTATCTTATAAAATTGAAGCAATGGTATCAAACCCTATGTATAATACTCTATTTGAACTAAGTAAACCGGCAGCACTTCTTAAAGTGTCTGGGGTGAGTTATGACCAAAAGGAGCGCAAATTTCTATATGAAGAATCCCTCTATCGTTCGGATTTATACCATTATCAAGTGGACATTCACCGCAAATTTTAGACGGCGGTTGAATGTCCCTTTTTATGATGTTATAATGGAATCAAGCTATTAAGTCACAGGGGATGGACTTACATATCACACAAGCTTACTTTAAGTTAAGACATAATCCAATTTAACCACAATTTCATACATTGATTAGGGTGACAAAGCTATTTGGCTGACCTTTTGTGTACACTATAGTGTTGCGAATGCTTCAAGATCATCTATATATTTTTTGTCGGGCTAATCATACAATATAAGGAGGTATTATGTTAATAACTCATGATCTCATTCACATGCATGTGGATAGCTCGGACAAGGAATCTGTTATTCGACAATTGGCTCAGTCTGCAAAAGAACTGGGACGCGTCGATGACTTGGATGCCTTTGTAAAAGCTGTTCTAAAACGTGAGGAAGAGTATTCGACGGCAGTCGGATTCGGTGTTGCTATTCCCCATGGTAAAACAGATGCTGTCGTTGAACCTTTTTTGGCATACGGTCGTGTTACTAAAGTGGACTGGAGTGCTTTAGACGGGGAACCGGTAGATAATGTTTTTATGATTGGTGTACCTGCAAAAGAAGGGGGAAACACGCATCTTCAAATTTTGGCAAAACTATCCAGGAAGTTAATGAAGGCGGATTTTCGTGACAAACTGAACCATTCCGAGACAGAAGAGGATCTATTGCAACTGCTAAAAGACAGTGAAATTCTATAGTACTCAATACTAGGAGGTATGGATATGAAAATTCTAGCAGTAACGGCATGTCCCACGGGAATAGCCCATACGTATATGGCGGCTGAAGCGATTGAAGATGCAGCTAAAGAAAAGGGATATGATGTCAAAGTTGAAACACGTGGTTCTGTTGGTGTTGAAAATGAACTGACCGATGGGGATATTAAAGATGCCGATGCCATATTACTGGCTTGTGACACATCAGTGCCAATGGATCGTTTTGCAGGAAAACCCCTTTTGTCTGTATCGGTAAGTGAGGCGCTAAAAGATACGGCAGCCTTATTAGAAAAGGCTATATCTGCTCCGGTTTATGGTGCGGATAAGGGTGGAAATTTAGCCGATGAAGTAACCGAACTGAAAGCGAAACGCAGTTCAGAAAGAAAAGGACCCTATAAGCATTTGATGAACGGTGTATCCTTTATGATTCCTTTTGTTGTGGCAGGAGGGATTGCCATCGCACTTAGCTTTTTATTCGGATATGACGCTTTTGAAAATGAAAATACATTGCCGGCATATTTGATGAGTTTAGGTAGCAGTAATGGAGCTTTTGGACTCATGATTCCGGTTCTTGCGGGATATATTGCCTATTCTATAGCAGATCGTCCGGGTCTTGCACCGGGTATGATTGGTGGAGCAGTGGCTTCCCAGTTGGCAGCCGGGTTCTTGGGAGCATTAATTGCCGGTTTTCTAGCGGGCTATATTGTTCTTGGTATTAAGCGTGTTATTAAATTACCAAAAACATTACAAGGCATTATGCCGGTGCTTATTATTCCGGTATTAGGTTCATTATCCGTTGGTTTGATTTTCTACTATATCATTGGAGCGCCTGTTTCTGGAATTAATAATGCAATGACAAGCTTTTTGGAAGGTATGGAAGGCTCGAATGCTATTCTTCTTGGCTTGATTATCGGTCTTATGATGGCCTTTGATATGGGTGGACCGGTTAACAAAGCTGCCTATGCTTTTGCAACAGGAACGTTGGTAGCCGGAACCGGTTCTATGATTATGGCAGCTGTTATGGCAGCAGGAATGGTGCCGCCTCTTGGATTGGCGTTAGCTACATTCCTTTTTGCCGATAAGTTTACAACATCTGAAAAAGAAGCAGGAAAAGCTGCGGTTGTTCTAGGGATTAGCTTTATTACAGAAGGTGCGATTCCATTTGCAGCGGCAGACCCATTACGCGTTATCCCATCTATTATGTTGGGTAGTGCTGTTACAGGAGCCTTGTCGATGGCCTTTAATGCAACACTCTCCGTTCCTCATGGCGGAATCTTTGTCTTCTTTGCTGTGGAGAATTGGCCGCTTTATATTCTGGCAATATTAATAGGTACGGTTGTATCCGGTTTATGTGTCGGTATTTTGAAAAAGAAAGTCGCCAATTGAAATCAAGAGCGGTTTGTTGTATAATAGGAATAACCTATTCATTAGTTTAATAATCAAAGGTTATTCTTTGATACAAGATAAAGGAGGTCGATTATGGCTAAGATTACTGGTGATATGATTATTGCTGATGTCATTCGAGTCGATTACGATCTGATTCCGGTTTTGATGGAAAGTGGTATGCATTGTGTTGGATGCCCATCATCACAAGCAGAGTCTCTAGAAGAAGCTAGTTTCGTACATGGCATGGATTTAGATGCTTTGTTAGAACGATTGAATGGCTTTTTAGCAGCAAAAGAAGCTCAAGTACAAGTGGATAATGCTGAAGCATAATAAACAAAGAAAAGGACTATCTCTTATGGAGTAGTCCTTTTTCTAATGAAACTGTTTTATAAATTGTGTAATGATGAGAGGAGAAACTATCGAAATGGCCATTAAAACTGGCTCATGATATGGACAGCGTCTTCTTTAACGATTGTGTCATAGTGTTCTTCAAAGTAGCTAAGAGCACTGTGGCGGTGATGTATGGATTCGCCATATTCAGAAAGGGTACCGCGAATAATGCGATTAGCCCAACGAGGAATGTTGTCGGCGATAATGGTTAAGTAATAGGTTGTGTTTGGTTTGTCTTTGAACAAGCTACTCTTTGTGAAAGCAAAATTACTGATTTGTGCTACAGCTCTAGAGACATCATCCATTTTGTTGAACTTATAAACATAGAATACATCAATTAATTCATCCTTGGTTGTTTCCGGTTCAGCGGATAAGGTTTCATCTTCCATATCAGCAACCTCCTCCTCATCTTTTTTCTTGAAAGTACGAGAGGTCGGTACAGGAAGGTTGGTGAATTTATCTTCAATTTCATCCGGATTATCTACCTTTGTTATGATGAGCATAATGCTATCTGCTGATAATGGAACGGCTTCAATCATCAATGGTACATCATTCGCTTCAAATCCAAATTCATCGCTAGCTTGTGACATCATATCTTTGAATAACTCTTGCGCTTTATCTGTTCCGTATGCTAATTCACTCACCTTAATTTGGCGTGTGCTTAAGTCACTTTTATTTAAAACGCATTTTATTTGATTACTATTAATCTTTTCGATTTTCATAGGATCACTCCTTCCAATGCAAACATGTGTTACAAACATGTGCTTCTTCATATTACTAGTATAACTGATGAACATGTATTCTGTAAAGTTTTTCATGTAATAGTTTTCGGTCAAAAAGCCTGTTAAATCAACCTTTTTCTAAAAATTCATTAAAAATTAATAGTTATGTCACACAATAGACTCGAACGTTCGTTAAAAAAAGAAAGGGAATGTTCGGGAATAGGGTTGATTTATAAAATGTATTTTGATAATATAGTAGGGTACTGTTTAGCAATTGAAAAACATGCCAATTGCATGTCACCTAATTGACCTATTCTAGTGGCTTCGTGTCCATAATATGTCGGTTTAGGGCTATCAGTGCGTCCAGAGAGAGGCGAAACACTTTGTTGCGGTTAAGTAGTGATGTGGCCGAACAAGATAACCATATATTGATTAACGGACATTATACCAATGGGTTAGGGTTATGTCAAGTTATATCGGAAGGAGTGGCTTATGGCTTCAAATGTAATTATTGGTGCCCAATGGGGCGATGAAGGAAAAGCAAAAATTATAGACATCTTATCAGAAGAGGCAGAGGTTGTTATTCGTGCACAAGGAGGTAACAACGCAGGACATACAGTAGCAGTTGATGGTAAAGTATACAAATTCCACCTGATTCCTTCAGGAATCTTATATCCCGGTACTATATGTATTGTAGGTAACGGCGTTGTTATTGATCCTGAAGGTATTCTAGAAGAGATTGATCACTTAACGGAGGAAGGCATTTCCGTCGATAATTTACGTATTAGTCAGCGTGCTCATGTTGTTATGCCATATCATAAGGTTCTTGACGGAATCAAAGAAGACGCAAGAGGAAATGATGATATCGGTACGACGAAAAAGGGTATCGGCCCATGTTACATGGATAAGGCTGAACGATCAGGTATTCGAATTTGCGATCTTTACGAAGAGGAACTGTTTGAGAAAAAGGTTCGAGAAAATGTAGCAATCAAGAATAAGATGATTAAATATGTCTATGACCAAGACATTCAACTTGATGCCGATGAGATTATTGCAAGTTATCGTGCCTTTGCAGCTCGACTCAAGCCTTTTGTGACCGATACAACAGTACTCGCTTATGATGCTATCAAATCCGGAAAGAAAGTTCTTTTTGAAGGTGCTCAAGGAACCTTGCTTGATATTGACTTAGGAACTTATCCTTATGTAACGAGTTCTCATCCCATTACCGGTGGTGTTTGTGTCGGAGCAGGAATCGGTCCGACAATGATTGATGAATGTATCGGTGTGATGAAGGGTTATGTTACCCGTGTCGGTAAAGGACCATTTCCTACGGAACTTCTGAATGAAACAGGTGAACTTATTCAAAACAAAGGTCATGAATTCGGAGCCACGACAGGTCGTCCGAGACGATGTGGATGGTTTGATGCTGTTATCGGAAAGTTTGCAGTGCGTACAAGTGGACTTACAGCGATAGCACTGAATAAAATTGACGTTCTTGCAGATATCGAATCCATCAAAATTTGTGTTGCGTATGAAAAAGATGGCGAACGTGTGGAAGAATTTCCTGCTAGTTTAGAAGAATTAGCAAAATGCAAACCGATTTATGAAGAAATGCCCGGTTGGGGACCTATTGATCATATTACGAGCTATGATGCTTTACCTGTCGAAGCACGTAACTATGTAGAACGTGTCGAAGAACTATGTGGCGCACGTGTGAGCATGGTCGGTGTCGGACCAAACCGTAATCAAAACATCTATAGATAAGTAAAATATAAAAAGCTCTTGATAAAATAAGTATGTCGTATACCGGACATACTTATTTTTTTGCAGAAAAAAGAGTTCGCAGAATGCGACGACACCCCCCCACACATAAAGATACCCAACATAAAAAACGGAAAAGAGTTCGCAGAATGCGACGACAACCCCCGCACATAAATATATCCAACAGAAAAAACGGAAAAGAGTTCGCAGAATGCGACGACACCCCCCACACATAAAATATACCCAACAGAAAAAACGAAAAAGAGTTCGCAGAATGCGACGACACCCCCCCCACACATAAATATACCCAACATAAAAAAATGAAAAAACCACGGTAACGTGGTTTCTCCACTTAATGATAGAGTCGAGGGATAGGCCGATTAAGCGTCTTTTAATAGGCATTAGAACGACTTAAAATCGCATCAAAACACAGGAGGCTATGCACAGGACGTGCATAGCAGCTGCCGCCCGCCATGGATGGCGGATTCGGCAGCGTCTCCGTCCCACATCCAACCAACCCACCGCGATTTTCTAGTCGTTCTTATGCTTATTAAACCAGCGCAATCGGCCTATCCCGACTCCCTTCTTTATTTTTCTCTACTTTTTCTGTATAATAAAAGAAATACGTTATTATTTGATAAAGAATATTTGTTAATCAAAGGAAGAGAGGCGAATTATATGGATTATAAAAAAAGAGTGTTGATAAAAACAGGTTTTTTGATTTTAATAGGGCAGCTGATAGGAGCAATAGCATTTGCGTCCGTACTGTTACCCAATAAAATTGTTGCCGGAGGATTTGGTGGTGTTGCTACAATCTTTAACGAACTATTTGGTTGGAATATCCAGCTAGTCTTAATTGCCTTATGTACACCGGTTATTATTTGGGCGATATTCCGATATGATCGTAAGCAAGTGATCTATGCCGGTGTATGTTTTGCATTGTTTACCTTTTATATAGGTATCGTACAGTCCATTATACCTGAATTTCATACAGATCCTCTTGTAGCAGCAGTAACCGGGGGTATTTTATTCGGTATATCAGGAGGGATGATTATATCAGGTGGTTCAGCGAATGGACCGGAAGCTATTATCGGCATGTTTTTAAAGGAAAAGACCGGATTGACTATCGGGAACTACTTTGTTGTATTGAATACGACAATCATTTTATCTTCTATAATATATGGGGATTTAACCTTGATTGTCTATTCACTTATAAGTAATTACATTTCAAGTAAAATGACAGACTATATTATGATTGGTATGCGTCGTTACTATGTTGTTAATGTTATAAGTGACAATTACTTGGATATTACAGAATTTATTCATAAGAAATTGGAACGTGGTGTAACATTTGTACAGAGTTATGGGACGATAGATATGAAAAAACGCATGATGATCAAGACGGTTGTAAGCAGTCGAGAACTTGTGGACCTTCGTCACTATGTGGAAGATTTGGAGGATAATAGTTTTGTTTATGCATCTGCAGCTACAAGTCTCCATGGCGGAGGGTTTGAAAGTTTATAGAAACGGAGTTCCATGTCGCATTGTTCTCCCACTTGTGATAGAATAAAGGTACATATTATGAAACAGTTGGAAGGGAAAGACACATGAAGATAATAGTCGGCCTTGGAAATAAGGGCTTAGAATATGCAAAAACACGTCACAATATTGGATTTGAAGTTATTGAATGTTTGGCCCATCGTCATCAAATCACAATGAATACACGTAAGTTCAAAGGACTTATCGGACAAGGGATGATATCAGGAGAAAAAGTGATTCTTGTCATGCCGTTAACCTATATGAATAATAGCGGCATCTGCGTTCGTGAGATTATGGATTTTTATAAATTAGATGCTGAAGATATTATGGTGGTTTACGATGACATTAGTATGGATTTAGGTGCTCTACGTATACGAGAAAATGGAAGTGCCGGTGGTCATAATGGAATTAAGAACATTATAGCACACCTAGGCCATGACAAATTTTTGCGCTTCAAAGTAGGAATAGGACCTCAACCAAAAGGTATGCCCTCAGAGCGTTATGTACTGGAACGTTTCAAAAGAAATGAAATGGATGCACTGTTAGAAGTGATTGACTATACTGCGGATGCCGTTGAAGGCATAGTGAAGCATGACGTAACGTATGGCATGAATCATTATAATAGAAAGAAAGCCTAATCAGGAGGTGGGAATAGATGAAAAGGATAGGAACAATCATTATGATTGCTGGTCTTTTACTCATCTTAATTCCGTTAGTGGCACGTTACCGGGTGAACCAACAACAGCAGGAATTAATGGAAAATTTTTATTTGGAACAAGAAGCCAATGAAGAGACAGAAGGGGCTTATAATGCTTTGGATGAAGTGTTTGCAGCTCAAGCTCGGGAATATGAGCCAAATCAAATAGCAGAGGATAATGAGAATGACTCAAGTGGGCTGACCATTGCCGGGGAAGACGCTGTAGATGCATCCGGTCAAGAAACAATTGGTCAATCGCAAACGATTGGGGAGCGTCCCAAAACGTTAGGTGTTATTCGAATAGGTGCTATTGACTTAAAAGCACCTATAGCTGAAGGGTCATCCTTGGATGTACTAAGGTATGCTATTGGTCATATGAAAGGATCAACAGCAATAGGAAAAGTGGGAAATGCTATTATTGCAGGACATCGTAGCCATAGCTTCGGTGTCTATTTTAACCGACTAGATGAGTTGGTGATTGGGGACACAATTGATGTGGATCTACCCAGTGGAACAGTCTCCTATGAAGTTTATGAATCAAAAATTGTTGAACCAGATGATTTGACCGTGCTTCGTAACAGTTCCAAGTATAAAGTGTTGACATTAATTACATGTGATCCGGTCTATAATCCGACGCATCGCCTTATTGTCCATGCAATAGAGAAAAAGTGAATCACAGAATAGACAGAATTTGTTAATAAAAAGGTTACAGATAAGGGGTTGTCAAGGATTGATAATGATGCTATAATAATTTTACAAAAGAAATATCCAATTGTCAGTTACTTTTCACCGACAAAGGCAAACCAATCGAAAGGTTGGGACGCAAAGCTATAGGGCCTTCCCGTTATGGGGTGGTAGCCAGTTTCCGAAAGAGGAGTTTTTTGTTTGCAAAAAACAATCGGATACTATAATGCGCTATACAGTATGTATAGTAGGTGAATACAACTTTTAATATGGATAAAGTTACACGAAATGGCAAACCAATCGAAAGATTGGGACGCAAAACTATAGGGCCTTTCCCGTTGCGGGGTGGTAGCCAGTTCCCGAAAGGAGACGTTATCATGAAAAAAGTTGTTTTTTTTGTGCTCAGTTTAATGCTGCTTACAAATCAAACCAACCTAATCCACGCAGCTGATGTAGACAAGAACGAAAGACTAGATATAATTACAGAACATGTTAATGAGGGCGTAATTGGTATTGATTACCAATCGAATGACACAAAGGCGAAAAAGGTCGTTATTAAAAAAGGCGATCAAAAGTATATTTACAATTTGTTGAGCAATGATGAAATCATTAATTATCCTTTACAATTGGGTGATGGTGAGTATAGTATCAATATTTATGAAAATATTTCGGGAACGAAATATAAATCGGTTGAAAAACAATCCGTTACAGTAAAGCAAACGGATATAAACAATGTATTTCTCCAATCTATACTTGAAATAAACTGGAGAGAAGACGATGATTCCATTCAGCTAGCTAATGAATTAGTTATGAAGGAAGAGAAACGTCAACAGCAATTAACAGGTAACGATAAATATGTGCTCTCAGATACTGAGAAGATTGATGTTATTTATGACTACGTTATTGAAAATATCCGTTATGATTATGACAAAATTAACGGTTTAGAATCCACATACACACCGGATAATGATGCAACGATTGCTAGCAAAACTGGTATATGCTATGATTATTCATCACTATTGGCTTCGATGTTAAGGAGCCAAGGGATTCCGGCGAAAATGGTAAAAGGGTATGCACAAGGATCAGATGTATACCATGCATGGAATGAAATATACTTAAGCGGTGAAAACCGTTGGGTTGTTGTTGATCCTACGAATGATGCGTATAGAGAACAAAATGGTTTCTCGTATGATTTTGAGAAAGCTGCATCATCGTATACTAAGATGAAAGAATTCTAGGTTCTCCTAGATTCTTATATATTTGGCCCCAGCTCTTTAGTATGTCCCTCATATACTAAAGAGCTCTTTTTTTTAACAAGACAGATGACTTTAGTCATTACATGTGGTAACGATAGTCACAGAGTGGGCTAGGACCATTGACGAATATCATTTGAGTGTATACAATACTATCATAAGACAATACGTCTTTACATTTGATGAGATGAATATACGCAATATTTGATGAGGCAATAAGGGACGCTCTGACGAGCGTTTTTTATTTGCTTTTTTTTTCTATTTAGGCTATCCTAATTTGTAGAATAGAGACCTCTAAGTATTAGAAAGCAGGTGTATTGATGCAAAACTTAATCATGCCTTTAGATGAACTCGAAGTTTTTGAACAGGCAAAGAGGCATTTAAAGTATAATAAGACACATATGAATATATCGGGATTAGTGGACTCCCAAGTTAGCCATTTTATACATGGTTTATTTCAAGACGAAAATAAGGTGATTATAGCCCCAAATGAGCGAAAAGCCAAAGAAATTGTGGAAGATCTTCAGTTTTATGAAGGGGAGCGCATCCTATTGTATCCGGCTAAGGATTTGATTTTCTATAGTGCAGACGTACATAGTAATGATATTACAAAAGCTAGGATGCAAGTTATTAAGCGCCTTCTTGATAAAGAAAAGACAACCTTGGTAATGTCCATTGAAGCATTGGTCGATCCGTTGCTTCCCATAGAGACACTGAGAGAACGTGTCAAGCATATTGAAGTCGGAAGTATAATTGATCTGAAATTTTGGATTGAAGAACTGGTATATATGGGATATGAGCGCGTGGATTTATGCGAATCGCATGGTCAATTTGCTGTACGTGGTGGTTTGATTGATATCTTTCCGATGGATTTAGACTATATTCTACGTATTGAGCTGTTTGGTGATGAAGTGGATTCTATACGTCGTGTTAATAGTGAAACACAGAGAACAATCAAAAATATTGAAGAAGCAACCATCATGCCGGCAAGAGAAATTGTAGTCAGCAAATCGCAGATTCAGACAGCGGTGAAGCGTATTCAAAAAGATTACGAAACGGTGTATAAACAATTTAAAGCGGAAGATAAGCTTGAAGAGGCCCGAGAATTAACGAAGGCAAAAGAGCGATTGTTGGAAAAAGTTGAATACTTAGGAAATTTTAATGGGATTGAAACGAATATTTACTATTATTACGAACGTACAGCAACAATTTTGGATTATATCGATCAACCTCAAATGATCATTGTTGAACCGACACATGTGGACGAACGTGTCAAAGGTATGGAACATGAATATCATGATAGTATGCAAACGCGTTTGGAAAAGGGGCATCTACTCCCGACACAAATGAAAATTGGCGGACGTATTCACGGTTTGATTCAAGAAATAGGCGCATATCAAACGACGATGTTGTCCTCACTTTTCCATACAAAGCGAGTTTTAGACTATGAAGAAAACCTTCAACTGAATGGGAAATCCATAAATGTATACCATCAAAATTTTGACTTGATGATTAAAGATATCAAGTACTATTTGAAACAACGCTATAAATTGGTGCTCATAACAGCGTCTTTAACTCGAAGTAAGCGGTTAAATGAAATGCTTAACGAGCATGATGTGCCAAGCTATATCATTCAGTCAGGAAATGCACCGTTAGTCGAAGGGCATATTGGCATTGCTCATGGACATCTTCATAAAGGATTTGAATATCCGGATATCCGATTTGCGGTTATTACAGAGTCTGACATGGCGAATACTAAGAAAAAACGTAAAAAGCGACGTAAATTTGATAAAGGAAGTAAGATTGATCATTTTACAGACCTACGTGTCGGTGATTATATTGTTCATGAACATCATGGAGTCGGTGTTTTTCAAGGGATAGAAACGATTGAAATTGATGGAATTAGCAAAGATTTTATTAAGATTAATTATCGCGATAATGGGAGTTTATATATTGCCACCAGTCAGTTGGACGCTATTCAAAAATATATTGGTGCTGAAGGTAAAGGGCCAAAACTGAATAAGTTAGGGACTCAAGAATGGAAAAAAACAAAGGCAAAAGTACGTGGTGCCGTTGAAGAACTTGCAACAGAGCTTATTGAACTCTATGCTAAAAGAGAGCATTCCAAAGGACACCAATACAGTACAGATACATTGTGGCAACGTGAATTTGAAGAGATGTTCCCTTATGAGGAAACAGATGACCAGTTAACAGCCATAGAAGATGCCAAGAATGATATGGAAAGCACACGTATTATGGACCGACTTATATGTGGCGATGTGGGATATGGGAAGACAGAGATTGCTATTCGTGCGGCATTTAAAGCGGTGCAGGATAGCAAACAAGTTGTCTACTTGGTGCCGACAACGATCCTTGCCCAACAGCACTATAATAATTTTGTACAGCGTATGAAGGATTTTCCTGTGCGCATCGATATGATGTCACGATTTAGGACTAAAAAGGAACAAGGGGAAACACTTGATGGTTTAGAACGTGGATTAGTGGATATTGTAATCGGAACCCATCGATTAGTGTCGAAGGATGTTAAATTTAAAGACCTTGGATTGTTGATTGTTGATGAAGAGCAGCGATTTGGTGTAGCCCACAAAGAACGTATTAAGCAAATGAAAGATGACGTAGACGTACTTACACTAACAGCAACTCCGATTCCTAGGACGCTTCACATGAGTATGATAGGAATACGTGATATGAGTGTATTGGAAGAGCCCCCTCATGAGCGTCAACCGATTCAAACCTATGTTCTTGAGCATGATGATGAATTAATTAAAGATGCTATCTATCGTGAAATATCTAGAGAGGGGCAAGTGTATTATGTCTACAATCGTGTAAAAGATATCGATGAAGTGGCATTAAAGATTGGTAAAATGGTGCCGGAAGCCAATGTGGCATTTGCTCATGGTCAAATGAGTGAACGTGAATTGGAAGATATAATGGTAGACTTTATTAATGGCGACATTGATGTATTAGTTGCTACGACGATTATAGAAACGGGTTTGGATATTCAAAATGTGAATACCATTATTATTCAAGATGCAGACCATATGGGGCTATCACAATTGTACCAATTGCGAGGGCGTGTAGGCCGATCCAATCGTTTGGCCTATGCCTATCTGACGTATAAGCGCGATAAAGTCCTTCAAGAATATGCAGAAAAGCGACTAAAAGCAATAAAGGAATTCACTGAGTTTGGTTCAGGGTTTCGTATTGCTATGCGTGACTTGGAGATACGTGGGGCAGGTAATATACTAGGACAGCGACAGCATGGGCATATGGATGCTGTAGGGTATGATTTGTACTGTAAGTTATTGGAAGAAGCAGTAATGAAACAGAAAGGCGAGAAAGTAACAGAGAGCTTTGAAACGTCGATTGATTTACCTATTGATGCCTATATACCGCCATACTATATACCCGATGAAGTTCAGAAGATTGATAGTTATAAAAAGATAGCGTCTATTATTAAAGAAGAAGATATGGAAGATATATTTGATGAGTTAGTGGATCGTTATGGTGACTTGCCTCAACCGGTAATGAATCTGTTAGATATTGCTTATGTCAAAAGTATGGCCCAATCCATAGGCGTTACAAGTATTGTTTATAAAAATCATAGTGTTATATTAGAGGTGAAAGCAGATGCGGATATTGATCCTGTCGGCATTATGGAGGCTATGAATAAAGATCAAAAACATCGCAGGTTTACAGTGAATGAACGACCATATTTTACAATTTTACTACAAAAGAAAGAAAAAATGGATATGCTGTCCTATATTAAATCTTTATTACATGATCTAAATGAATTGAAGTCTTAATGCGAAGTGTCTATAATAGAGTTATATTATTAGACTGGAGCGAGGCGAATGCACTTGGGGAATGGTCGAAGGACCTTTGGCAACCATATAAAAAGAATAGCATATATAGTATTGCTGCTTTTTACCGGCAGTCTTTTAGCATGCAGTGAATCTGTAAAACCTGATACGGAAGAAGAATCCTATGTCTTCAAAGTGGATAATAACATAGTAGAAGAGCCTGAAGTGATGGTATATATTTATCAGGTGATGAATGACTTTGAAGAGGTAGGTGGCGAAGGTGTCTGGGAATTTGAAGACTTTTCAGGTGGAAAGAGTGCGGTAGAAGTAGCAAAAGGTGCAGTTATTGATAATATTGTGCGAATAAAAGTGTTACAAGATAAAGCTGTTGAAATGGCGATTACATTAACTTCGGAAGAGTCGACCGATACTATATCGGAGGCAGATGCGTATTATGCATCCATGGATGAAGGGTATAAAGACAAGTATGGTATTGAGGATATTCAAATGCGTCGTGTTTTTAAGGAATATGCAGTTGCAGCTAAAGTATTGACAACAATTACTGAAGATTTTGTTCCGAAAGATGAAGATATACAAGCTGAAATGCAGAAAAATCAAGAATATATGAATATTCGAGAAATTGAACCCGAAATATTATTAACAGAGATGACCTATGAACGTTTTTATTTGACTAAAATTGAGGATGGAACAGAGGAAGGTCCTGTTCTTCTTGAGGAAGATGTGATTAACAAAAAACGGGAGTTAGCTCAAGAGGTGTTGACAAGAGCCCAAGAAGGAGAAGATTTCTCTAAGCTCATTGAAGAAGAGGGAGATGAGGCTCAGGTGACGTTTTCTTTTTCAGAAGCGTTGATACCGGAAGAATATGAGTCCGTAATACGCTATCTTGAAGTGGGACAGTATAGCGATGTCATCGAAACGGATAATGGATTTCATATTTTTAAATTGATATCTGTTAGCCAGCCTACTGAAGATGATTTAGAGTTATTTCATAGTAATTTTGTGAGTTATGAAGAACAGTTAAGAGTTACGGCTATTGATGATTTGAAGAAAAGAGCTTTTGATTCTTTGTATCTAGAATGGAAGCAAAATGCCAATGTTATTATTAATACGGAGAAATGGAACAACATTCAGATGAAAGAATTGGTCGAGGACTACTCTATGGCATATTCAAAATGATAAAAGACATATAAAGAACATGCTATAGACATGGGTAACACACATGAAGGGTCTAGTATAGAACTTGTAAAAATTATATATTAGAATCCCCTCTCATTATAGCCAGCGAAAAGGAGAAACGTTCTGTTTCTCCTTTTTGCTGCCCTGAAAGATGAAAAAGAGGAAAAGACATATAAAGAACATGTTATAGACATGAGTAACACACATGAAGAGTCTAGTATAGAACTTGTAAAAATTATATATTAGAATCCCCTCTCATTATAGCCAGCGAAAAGGAGAAACGTTCTGTTTCTCCTTTTTGCTGTTTACTATTGCATTCAAAGACTAAATATGACATACTAAAAAAAGATATTTTAGGAAAATTTAAGAAAGGTTTGGGTGAAAGTATGTACAAACATTATGTTTTTGACTTTTACGGAACATTGGCAGATGTAGCCATTAATGAAGATAAAGAAGAGTTGTGGGAACGCATGAGTCTTTTTTATTCCTTCTATGGTGCAAACTATGATGCCGATGAATTGAAAGAGCGATTCTATAAATATACGACAAAGCTACAAGAGTCTTTTGAAGATCCGAATAAGGGAGAAATAGATTTAGAGGATGTCTTTTATCAACTCTTCAAAAAAAGAAAAATCAAACCAAAGAAGAAAATGGTTAAAGAGGCAGCGAGACAATTTAGAGTTTTGAGCATTGAGTCATTTGAAATAAAGCCGGGAGTTAGAAAAGTTCTTCAAGGAATCAAAGATGCAGGCAAGCGCATTTATTTGTTGACAAACGGGCAAGCAACATTTGTGTCGGATGAATTGTTAGCCTTAGGTATTGATGAATTCTTTGACGGCGTTTATACGAGCTCAGATTTGACAATCAAATTACCTGCATCTGAAGCATTTGATAAAGTAGGTGAAGAGGAAAAAATATCCGCAAAAAAAACAGTCTATATCAGCTCAGATTATGATAATGGTATCAAAGGTGCAGCAGAGTATGGTTTTGATACGTTGTATATATATGATGGACAAGGTAAAGATGAGAAAGCAGGAAAAGCAACGTATGTAATTAATGATATGGACATAAAAAAAATACTTGACATGACAGTTAAGAAATAGGGGACGTTATGAATACAAATCAGTTAAAAAGTGGTGCGAAAGAAGGTCTTAGAATTGGATTGTTGGTTTTTCTTATCTGTTTTGCTGTAAGTATACTCTTATCAACAATAGGGCATTTTTTATGGCTAGATGATTTAAATCAAATTATTAATGGCTCACTTTCAGTGGCGCCTCAGGTGTCCTTGTGGAGAATCATGCAAGGTGCAGGTTTTGTGATGAATATCATTGTATTCTCGACAGCGAATACACCGCTTGATGCCTCAGGTATACACGTAGGTTTGCTAATTTTAGGGATTTTGCCATGGTTGGTATTTTTTATCGTGGAACGTATGCGTGTCAAGAATAAAGAAATGAGTATTGAAATAGTTGTCCAAGCCTTGGCTTCAGCAATGGTATATAGTGGGATTTTGGCGGCGTTTTCATGGATTACACATGGAGATTATCTGGGAATGCATTTGAATTTTGCATCGATACTTAATCTGTTCATGGGAATCGTAGTGCTCTTTATCATGCATCTATCCGTGTATGTAAATCCTAAAGAAATACAATGGGTTGGTGTGCGCTATGCTCTTTTCGCACTGGCGATTTTTATTGGACTAGGATTGATTGTCGGCTTTATAGGAGTGCTTATATTAGGTATTCGTTATACAGGACATGTTCTTATGGCGTTTATTGCTGCCTTAGTACTTGCTCCTAATTTGGGCGTGTACGCACTCTATACCTTTATGGGAGGCAGTCTCACCTTTGGGGATCAACTTATAACGTTGATGAATAATTTTGGTATAAGCTTGGACTTTACAACATTACCTATTGCAGTCCGATTTGCTTTCTTGATTCTGTTTATTACTATATTGTTTACAATCATCTGGCGAATGAAAGAAGGAATGTATTGGTTTCAGCTACCGGTCTTTGCTATGACGTTTAGCATGATTAGTGTTGTGGGAGCTTATATTACGTCAATCAATTTGGGAGCGGTTAAAGATCTTCTGGAAATAGAATTCGGTTTTTCGCTTCTTTTTGCTTTTGCAGTTCCTTTTATAATCAGTATGGTATTGGGGATATTGGTTTACCTTATTCGTTATGTTATCGGAGAACTTGCTAAGTAATGCGTGGAATAGTCACTTGACAGATTCAGACAATTGAGCTATGATATTTGATAATTAAAGATGGAATATGACGTTGATAAGAATTAGTATATGACACGAACTATTATAGAGAAGGAATCCTAGGCTGGAAGATTCTATAGGAAACGGTTGTAGAACCTATCTTGGAGTTTTATATGAAAATATAACGTGTGCCTTACGATATAAAGGTATAGAGATGTGCTGTACTTGTATATTAAGTTCGGAGCATGAACTAGGGTGGTAACACGATATGAACTTCGTCCCTTATGGGATGGAGTTTTTTTGTGTGATTTGAGAAGAGTTGTAAGTAATATAATGATGATGTTCTAATGAAGAAAGGTGATAAAAATGGCAAAGGATAAGAAAATGGTTGAGGCGATAACGTCTATGGAGGATGATTTCGCAAAATGGTATACGGATGTTGTTAAGAAAGCCGAACTAGCGGATTATTCTAGTGTCCGTGGGTGTATGGTAATTAAACCTTATGGATACGGTATATGGGAACTTATGCAAAAAGAGTTGGATACACGTTTTAAGAAAACAGGGCATCAAAATGTATATATGCCTATGTTTATTCCTGAGAGTTTATTGCAAAAAGAAAAAGATCACGTGGAAGGTTTTGCGCCTGAAGTTGCATGGGTAACGCATGGTGGTAATGAGAAGCTACAAGAACGACTATGTGTACGTCCGACATCAGAAACGCTTTTTTGCGAGTTCTATTCGAATGATATTGAATCCTATCGTGATCTTCCAAGATTATATAATCAATGGTGTTCGGTGGTTCGTTGGGAAAAAACAACACGTCCTTTCTTGCGTTCTATGGAATTTTTATGGCAGGAAGGTCACACAGCTCATGCTAATGCCCAAGAAGCAGAAAAAGAAACCATTAACATGTTGAATCTATACGCAGAATTTGCAGAAAACGTTTTGGCGATTCCTATGCTTAAAGGTCAAAAAACAGATAAAGAAAAATTTGCAGGAGCTCATGCAACCTATACGATTGAAAGTTTAATGCATGACGGGAAAGCACTTCAATCCGGAACAAGTCATAACTTTGGTGATGGTTTTGCTAAGGCCTTCGGCATTCAATATACAGACGAAAACAATAAGCTTCAATATGTACATCAAACATCATGGGGTGTTTCAACACGATTGATGGGTGCCATTATTATGGTCCATGGCGATGATAACGGATTGGTTTTACCTCCGATGGTAGCACCGACTCAGGCAGTCATTATTCCGATTATGCAGAAAAAAGAAGGCGTTCTAGAAAAAGCTGAATCCTTAAAAGAACGCTTGTTGGATGTGGGTATCCGTGTTCGAGTGGATGACTCCAATAAGAGTCCGGGGTGGAAGTTCAGCGAATATGAGATGAAAGGTGTTCCTGTTCGTATTGAAATCGGGCCTAAAGATATCCAAAATAATCAGGCGGTTGTTGTACGACGTGACAGTCGTGAAAAGATTTTTGTCAATCTTGATGAACTAGAAACAACAGTTTCACAAATTTTGAAGGATGTTCAAAAAGATTTATTAGAAAAAGCTCGTGCCCACAAGGAGGCACACACTTACAGCGCTACAAATCTTGATGAAATGAGTGCGATTTTGCAAGAAAATCCGGGCTTTGTTAAGGCAATGTGGTGCGGTGATGAAGAGTGTGAGAATCAAGTGAAAGAGGTGGCAGGAGCAAGTTCACGTTGTATTCCTTTTGAACAGGAACATATTTCAGATGAGTGTGTATGTTGTCATAAGCCAGCAGAGAAAATGGTTGTCTGGGGAAAAGCTTACTAAACTATATACTTTTGTCGTCTTAATCTTTGTAGAATAAAATAAGAAAAAAAGAGTTGTCCCTATGGACAACTCTTTTTTTGATACTACAACGCATAATGGTCATGTATACATGAATAGTTTAGGCGCTAATAACTTCAGTGACACCAGGTACTTGCTCGACAAGGACTGTTTGGATGAAGTTTTTCAATGTCATTGTTGACATTGGACATCCTCCACATGCTCCTAATAATCTTAATGCAACGACACCTTGATCATTGACACCTATAAATTCAACATCGCCACCATCACGTTGAAGAGCGGGACGTACTTGTTCCAATGCTGCTAAGATTTTTTCTTCCATCATCATGCTCCTTTTGTTTGGAAAATTTCATACTACGTTATCATACTGCCATTTTTTCTGTTTGTCAATATATCCGAGTGAAAAAGTAGGAATTATAACAAAGTTTCCGCTTGTGCTACATGCATTAGAATGCTATAATTGGTCTGTATGCACCAAATTTTCTACAAATATAAGTGTAGATTGAAAAGATGTGGTAACGCCTATGAGAAGACAATTATCGAATCGGTTATGTTTAAACATTATAAAAAAAATAGCAGCGGTACTCAGTGGTGCCTTGGTCTTTGCAATATTATTCGGTTTTTTTTATATGCAAGTAGATCGATTACGCAAAACAGAACAGCTTGCTTTATCAAAAACATATACTGCATTTCAGAGTGAAATGACACAAATGATTGAGCGAAATATCTTTTTGCTTCAAGGTTATTTATCCTATATTGAAACACAAAACTTAACTGAAAAGGAAACAAGTGCTTATTTGGCCCATCTTGCAATGGAAGATATGAGGCTCATTCGTAGTGTCAGTGTGTTGCAAGATACAACGATTACCTTCGTTTATCCGAAAGAGGGGAATGAATCGGCAATCGGAACAGATTTAGCAACTGTTGAGAAGCAAAAAGATGACGTATTGGACGTAAAGCAGAATCATAGACTAAAACTCTATGGGCCTCAAGACCTCGTTCAGGGAGGTGAAGGGTTTATTGTTCGAATTCCGATTATGCGACATGAAGATGAGTATTGGGGGCAGCTTAGTCTAGTAATGGATGCGGATGAGTTTCGTAAACGTATACATAGTGCCGCATTTGATAATAATTTGAAGGTATCGATTATTAATAATGAAAATGAGCAATTAATCTACAATGGAATTCAAGAAGATAAAAGGCAATCCTTAAGTTTTGAGATGAAAAATGACTATCTTAATTGGACCGTTTGCATTGTTCCTAAAGATGGTTGGCCGAAGCATAGAGCATTATGGATGAATGCAGTGTTGTTTAGTCTTTTCATGAGTTTAGTGGTTACCTCCTTTGTATATTGGAATATGTATCAAAAACAGCGGTTTAAGCAATTAGCGTCAAGAGATTTTCTTACAGGATTATATAATCGTCATCATTTAGATCTTGTACAGGAACAGTGGAGCAGTAGTGGAAAAGGTACAGGATATGGCATCATTATGTTGGATTTAAATGCCTTTAAGAGTATTAATGATACGTATGGTCATAAGATAGGGGATTATGTTCTCCGGCACACGGCAAATCAGTTGATGAGTATATTCGAATCCAAAGATATGGTGTTTCGTATTGGAGGAGATGAGTTTCTTGTTGTTATACCTGAGATAGAGGGGCCGTATGCGATGGAGAAATATGAGCAGCTTATCAAAAAAACGTTTAAACAACCGTTTAGAGAGGGTGCCA
The DNA here is from genome assembly GCA_965140555.1 of Vallitaleaceae bacterium. Lineage (GTDB taxonomy): Bacteria > Bacillota > Clostridia > Lachnospirales > Vallitaleaceae > UBA1351. The sequence goes on from OZ223259.1 coordinate 2,639,158, forward strand.
TTGTTCTAGACGTTACTCCGGCAATCGGAAGTGCTATATATCCGATTAATGGTGATAGCCTAGATGAGGTTATGTCTGTTGCGGATGTACATATGTATGAAGATAAGAGAAAAAGATAATGACTGAATTCAGAGATGAGTTCATTGATTTATATATGAGAGACAACTGATTAGTTGAAAGGAGCATTATACTATGTATGACATTATAATTGTCGGAGCAGGTGCAGCCGGAGTTTTTTGCGCATATGAACTTGTGAAAAACGCACCGGATAAAAAGATTTTGATGTTGGAGAAAGGCTTGCCTATTTCGAAGCGACAATGTCCCAAAAAAAACAACCCATCCATTGAATGTAAATGTAAGACTTGTTCCATTATGGAAGGGTTTTATGGTGCCGGAGGGTTTTCAGACGGTAAGTATAATATTACCAATAATTTTGGTGGGGATCTTTATGAATATATTGGTGCTGATAAAGCCATTGAGTTAATGTGGGAAGTGGATAAGATAAACTTGGAGATGGGTGGTGCAGAGGCTAAACTTTATTCAACAGGGGATTCGGATCTCAAGACAAAAGCCCTTCGTCATGATTTACATCTTCTTGATGCCCAAGTTCGTCATTTGGGAACGGACCGTAACCTGGTGATTGCATCCAATATGTACGATTTTATCAAGGATAAGATGGATATTCATTTTATGACAGAAGTGACAAATTTGGAACAAAAAGGTGAGACATTTGTTGTAGAGACGACAAAGGGAGACTTTGAAGGTAAAAAGTTGGTTGTGGGTACAGGTAGAACCGGTTCCAAATGGATTGGGAAAGTTTGTGAGAAGTTTGAAATACCGACACGTAATAATCGCGTAGATATTGGAGTCCGTGTAGAGCTTCCGGCGCTTGTATTCAAACACATAACAGATGAAGTTTACGAAAGTAAGATTGTCTATAAAACGCAAAAATATAATGACTTGGTTCGGACTTTTTGTATGAATCCTTATGGAGAGGTTGTTACAGAAAATTATGGTGATATTGTGACCGTTAACGGACATAGTTATGCCGATCCTAGTCTTCATACAGACAACACAAACTTCGCCCTTCTAGTAACGAACCGATTTACAGAACCGTTTAAGAACAGTAATGAGTATGGTGAATCCATAGCGCGTCTCAGCAATATGCTTGGTGGCGGTGTGCTAATGCAGCGATTTGGAGATTTGGTAAAAGGTCGACGAAGTAGTGACCGTCGTATGAAAAAATGTTTTACGAATCCGACACTTAAAGCAACGGCAGGAGACTTGAGTCTTGTTATACCAAAACGTCAGTTGGATGCCATTATTGAGATGATTTATGCCCTTGACAAGATTGCACCGGGTACTGCTAACGAAGATACGTTGCTATATGGGGTAGAAGTTAAATTCTATAATTCCAATGTAGAAGTGGACGGGAATCTTGAGACCAACGTAAAAGGGCTCTATGTCCTCGGGGATTGTTCCGGAGTTACCCATTCATTATCTCAAGCGGCGGCAAGTGGTTTACATGTTGCACGTATTTTAGGTAACTAGGCGGACATCTTGTGCCAGCACATTAGTGTACTGTAGAGAAAGGGGAGGTATAGGTGGATAAGTCAGGGAAATTAATTGTTATGTGTGGAAAAGTTGCATCCGGGAAAACAACGTTTGCTCGTAGATTTGCAGAGAATAATGATGTGATGTATATCTCGGTGGATGAATGGATGTTAGGGATTCATGGAATGGATGTCCCGTGTTCAAAACATCCTGGTTATATTGCGGATATTATAAGGCAACTAAGCAAAGACATACGAAAGATGTTGGTCCTTGGGATGACTGTTGTTATGGATTTTGGTTTTTGGACCAAAGACGAGAGAGATACGCTTAGAAATGCAGTATCCCCTTTTCCTGTAGAAATTTATTATATACCGATAGAAGAAGAAGAGCAGAAACAACGTTTGCTAGAGCGCAATGAACGTGCACTGAAGCATCATGAGACAGATACATATGTTATGAATCTAGAAACGCTAGAAGCACTTAATCAGCGATTTGAATCGCCTTTAGGTGAAGTTAATGTTACAAGCATCAAAGTGGACAGATTGGAGGAACTTATATGAAGAAGGAAGTAATAAGCACAGGGAAGGCGCCTTCAGCCATTGGCCCTTATTCACAAGGTATTAATTTAGGAGATTTAGTTTTCACAAGTGGTCAGATTCCCATAAATCCTGAGACCGGAGATATTCCGTCAACCATGGAGGAACAAGCAAAACAGGCCCTTGAGAATTTATCTGAAGTGCTTAAGGAAGCAGGGCTTGGAATGAATGATTTGATTAAGACAACGGTTTTTCTCAAAGATATGTCGTTATTTTCTGTAATGAATGATGTGTATGGAACGTTTTTGAAGAGCCCTATCCGGCGAGAAGTGCCGTTGAAGTGGCAAGACTGCCAAAAGATGTGCTCATTGAAGTGGAAGGAATTGCTATAAGAACAACTAAATAGTGGTTAATAAAGTGCTTGTCTCGGAATAAAAGTTTGGGACAGGCACTTTTTTGTAAAGATATTAAGGTGTATAGTTAATTGGTGAGGAGAAATGTGGTGTCTCTGTCAATTAAGGCCTCTATATGACGTTTTTAGACGATATATATTGAAGATTTAAGGTTTTATTGTACAATGGTAAAAAAGATATACAGAATCATAATAGGTTAAGAAAGAAGGAGAGGTATATGATTGAAGTCAATGAACTAACCAAGGTATATAAGTTATCAAAGAAACAAATGGCTGAGAACAAAACAAAGAACAAGATGAAAAAGGCAGCAGACGGAATCTCATTCACTGCGCATGAGGGAGAAATTTTTGGATTGCTAGGACCTAATGGAGCAGGGAAAACAACAACATTACGGACAATAGCGACACTGATTAAACCCACTTCCGGGCAGGTGACAGTTCAGGGATACGATGTGAGAAAGGACAGTGAAAAGGTTCGTCGCTCTATCGGATTTTTAACAAACGATTTGAAGCTAGACAAACATTTTACACCGGATTACACGTTCCATTATTTTGGTGAACTTTATGGTATGAGTCGTGATGCAATCGAAGCAAGGAAGAAAGAATTGTTTGACTATTTTGGTATAACAGAGTATCAACACAAGAAAATCGGTGAGTTGTCAACAGGTATGGGACAGAAGATTTCCATTGCGATTAGTTTGGTACATAACCCGGAAGTTGTTATTTTTGATGAACCGACGAATGGGTTGGATATTATAACGGCGAGAGCTGTCGTCGATTACCTACAGGTATTGAAGGAGCAAGGAAAGCTTGTTATTGTATCCACGCATATTATGACAGTGGCAGAAAAGCTATGTGATCGTGTAGCGATCATTATTGAAGGGAAAAAAGTGATTGAAGGTACGATAAGTGATGTCCTTAAGAAAACGGAAGCAGCAGATTTAGAAGATGCTTTTTTTGCCCTTTACAGCAAACAAGTAAAGGAGGTTATATAAGATGTTAGGTGTTATTATAAAGAAAGAGTTAAAGCGTGTTTTTACAGATCGACGATTGGTGTTTTCATCATTTATATTGCCGGCCCTTAGTATATATCTTATCTATACGTTGCTAGGAGGGATGATTGGTAATATGTCCAATGATATTAAAGAACATATACCATCGGTTGTTTATGTGAATGCCCCGGAAACATTTGTGACAGATTATTCTGCCATTATGGGAGAAAGAGAGTTTGATGCGTCTTTTGAAGATACTCTAGAACAAGGGACTAAGGATGCTGTTTTAAATGGTGACATGGATTTGATTGTAGAATTTCCGGATGGTTTTGATGAAGCAGTAAAAAATTATGAAAGCTCCGAAATTCCTGATATAAAAACTTATTACAATCCCTCAGAAGATTATAGTAGTGCTGCAAAATCGGTCATTGAAGGGCAAATATTAAGTGCCTATCAAAATAAATTATTAGAAGATCGGTTTGGTGATGTGCGTGTAATAAGTGCATTTTCATTAAATGAAACGAATGAGGATACAACAATTAGTGATGAGGCGAAAGAAGCCGGAAGTGGATTGTCCTTTATGCTTCCTATGTTGTTGAATCTTATGCTGTTTGCCGGTGCTATGGGAATCGGTATGGATGTGATTGCGGGTGAAAAAGAAAGAGGAACCATGGCGACCATGTTGATGACTCCGGTAAAACGTCAAACAATTGCGTTAGGTAAAGTGATTAGTTTGGGGATTATAGCAACAATCAGTGCAGCGTGTACCTTTGGAGCTATTATTGCATCCTTGCCGAGTGCTTCCAATATGTTGGCAGGTGGTGGTGATATAAATGTCAGCCAATTTGCCTTTGGTATCCAAGATTATTTGATGCTTCTAATCGTATTGGTTGTTCAGGTAGGTATGTTTGTCGGATTGATTTGTCTATTGTCTGTCTTGGCAAAAAGTGTCAAGGAAGCAGGAACCTATGTAACACCAATTTATATGTTGGTGATGGTTGCTTCATTTATGACGGTATTTACAAGTGGCGATGTAGAAATGTATAAATTTGCAGTGCCTGTACTGGGTAATGTCTTTGCCATGAAAGAAATATTAACGTTTGATTTAAGTATGACGGAGTTCTTCTTGACAACAGGCGTATCTGTCGTTGTTATCGGTGTTTTATTATGGGCGATTAGTAAAGCTTTCGATAATGAAAAAGTTATGCTCAATCAATAAAGGGTTGTGAAATCCGCATAAGACGGTATAATATAAGTAATCATAACTATACTGACATATGAGGAGGTTCCAATGTATCCTATTAAATTTAGTCCTGATTATAAAGATCGTGTTTGGGGCGGAAATAAGCTCCAAACCGTATTAAATAAAGAAATCCCCAATAACCATACGGGTGAAAGTTGGGAAATCGCATGCCATAATCACGGTCAATCTATCGTTGAAAATGGTGACTATAAAGGGTTAACGTTATATGAATTACTGAGTGCACATGGAGAAGAAATTATCGGAAAGGCTTTCGGACCGGAGGATAAATTCCCATTGCTCATTAAATTTATTGATGCCAAGTCAAAGCTGTCTGTTCAAGTACATCCGGATGATGCGTATGCCAAAATCTATGAAAATGGGGAATTGGGAAAAAGTGAAGCTTGGTACATTCTTCAAGCAGACCCCGGTTCTAAGTTAATTGCCGGTTTGAAAGATGGCGTGAGTAAAGAACAATTTACGGATTGTATTCATAACAATACCTTAGAAGATGTTCTTCACGAAGTTGAAGTAACTCAGGGAGATGTCCTTAATATTCCTGCCGGGTTAATTCATGCAATCGGTGATGGGATCTTGTTAGCTGAAGTTCAACAAAACTCAGATACAACGTATCGGGTATATGACTGGGGTCGTTTCGGACTGGACGGCAAACCAAGAGAGCTTCATGTGAAGCAATCATTAGAAGTCATCGACTTTGAACAGAAGCATTCAAAAGAATTGGTGAAACCGGAGACGACTCGCGGAGAGAATTATACCCTTAAAACATTTGTTAGAAGTCCTTACTTTATTCTTCAGGAATTGGTTGTTGAAGGTCCGTTTGACGGTATACAGGAGCATGATTTTGAAATTCTAATGTGTGTAGAAGGTGAAGGTAGTGTTACAGCAGGTGATTTTACAGTGCCGGTTTGCAAAGGTGAGACACTATTGCTTCCTGCTGGCGTTGATGCCTATAGAATAAAACCGGTTACAGAAAACGTGGTTTTTGTAAAAACATTTGTAGAAGAGGTATAATATGGTCTATTTTGAACTTCCGGAGCATGTGGAAAGGATTCTTGCCACATTGCATCAGGCAGGCGAAGAGGCGTATGTTGTCGGGGGTTGTGTGCGCGATTTGATGATGGGCACCCAACCCCATGATTATGATATAACAACATCTGCTTTGCCGGATACAATTAAAAACCTATTTCGTCGAACGGTAGATACCGGTATAGAACATGGTACAGTGACTGTTCTTATGGAAGATGAAGCCTTTGAAGTGACGACATACCGTGTGGATGGAGAGTATGAGGATTATCGCCGTCCTAAGACAGTGGCTTTTTCTAAAGAATTGTCTGAAGATTTGCTACGCCGAGATTTTACGATTAATGCTATGGCTTACAACAATGTAGACGGCGTTGTTGATTTATATGATGGTCAAGAAGATTTAAAGAAGGGTTCTATTCGCTGTGTCGGCAAGGCCCGAGACCGTTTTAATGAAGATGCATTGCGTATGATGCGTGCTATTCGCTTTTCCGCACAGTTGGGATTTGACATAGAAGCGTCTACCTATCAGGCGATTAAAGAGAATGCAGCATTGATTACTCATGTCAGTGAAGAGCGGGTTTTTGTTGAACTGACGAAGACGTTAATCGCACCTGAAGCCGAACGGGTGAGAGAACTGGTGAAAACAGGATTAATGGCTCGTATTATCCCGGAGTTTTTGCCAAATGTGGCTATGCCCCAGACAAACCCGTATCATCAATATACTGTGGATGAGCATATATATCATAGTCTAGGTTATGCCCCCAATGACGCAGTCTCTCGTTGGACTCTATTCTTTCATGATATAGGCAAAGGGTATACCCGAACCGTGGATGAGAATGGTCGGGACCATTTTTACGGACATGTAGAGAAAAGTACGGAATTAGCTAAAAAAGTACTGACACGATTAAAAGCGGATAATCGAACGATCAAACGGGTAACATTATTAGTCCGCTATCATGATGTTCAACTACCGGCAACGCATGCAGGGATACGCCGGCTTATTCACAAAGTCGGACAGGATGAATTTCTGAACCTGATGGATATAAAATATGCAGATATGATGGCTCATAGCGACTATGGACGTGATTTGAATATTTCCTGTATCGATAAAGCACGCAAGATATTTGGTGAGATTATTGAAGCGGACCAATGTCTGAGTATTAAAGACTTGGCAGTGAATGGGCATGATTTGATTGCATTAGGCTATAAGGGGACGGATATAGGGACCGGATTAAATATTGGTTTAGAGCTTGTTCTGGAAAATCCGGATTTAAATGAACCGGAAGTTCTTCTTGAAGAAATTCGTAAAAAAATGGTGGGTCAGACGAATGAATGAGAATAGACGTAATCACATAGTGACAGAAATATGGATGCTTATGACGGCATCCATTCCTTTTTTACAGGGAGGCTATTTCTATGTTGTACCTATCGGCCTTTCACTATTATATATGTGTCTATATATGTATGTTGGACCTAGAAAGACTTTTGTTCCGGGGTATATGCGATTATATTTGGTGCTGTTTTTTGGAGCTGTTACTACACTGGTTGTTGCCATCGACAGAGGTATGCATCTTATTTATATTATGAAATTAACATTGCCAATCAGCCTATGGCTTTCAACGGAAGGTGTGATTGCATTGGTGGGACGGCAATCTATAATGAAGGCTATTAGAAAGATTCTTCTTATATGGTCTATAGGATTAACGCTTCCCTTTATTGTTGGGGCCTTGTTATCGATGGACTTTTTTATACAACATAATCGATATGGTGGTTTTTTTCAATATGCCAACAGCTATGGAGCGTTTTTATGCGGGATTTTAGTTGTATGGATACTCCCCCTACCAACGTTTGTAATGCCGAAGGGAAAAGTACGACATATTGCGGTTATACTGCTGATAGTAGCCATTGCATTAACCCAAAGTCGAGGGATTTATGCTATTACAATTGTGATTATTTTGATGCATGGTATAGTGAATAGGAAAAGTTTAGGCGCTCTAAGTATGGGCATTTTTTTGGGTTGGCTGGTGCTGATAGTTATTGGTGTGGACGATGTAGCTAGAGGAACGGATGTAAGCAACAACAATAGTGAATGGTTGTCCAGAATTGTTTATTATATGGACGGACTTAAGATGTTTCGAGATCATCCGCTAGGTATCGGGCATCTAGGGTTTTATTATTTGCAAGGAATGTATCAAACGGCGGCTTTATATCATGTACGATTCATACATCAGAGTTTACTCCAAATCCTTTTGGATGTGGGGGTTTTGGGCCTTATATCCTGGACAGGTATGTTGGTGTATCCACTTTGGAAGGGGTTGAAAACCCACTGGAAGTTGCCCTTTGTCTGTGGGATGAGTCTCGTATTCTTCCATACATTCATTGATTTTGATATGCAATTTTCAGCTATGTGGGTCTTATGGTATCTTGCCATGCTAATGATGACCGATTGTGAAGAAGTAGAACACGTGCTAATCAAGAAGATAGGATGGATGAGACGTATGAGTTTTGGAATTGGAGCTGTTATACTGGCTTATTTTACTCTGGTGACGGGTCTTGAATATACGGGTTCTGACCAATTAGCCCTTGAATTGTATCCTGGATATACAAAAGCGGCTTCGCGAATTTTGAAAGAGCAGACAGTCCATGAGATTTCCTATGAAAAAAAGCAGTCTATAGCACAGGAGCTGACAGAAAGAAAACCGTATTTTTATGACGGGTTTGCATTTTTACGTAAATACTATTATAATAATGGGGATTTAAAGAAAAGTATTGATAACGCCCAAAAAGTCGTTGAACTTAAGCCACTTCATATGCATAATCTAGAAACATATATGGTTCATATGTTGGAGTATTTATTGAATGGAGAGGCAAAAAATACTATATCTTCAGATCATCCTTACTTTAAGGAGATTCTTGGTATGCAGGCCTATTTGAACCGACTAAAGGAGCGCAAGGACTATAGGTTTAGTATACAACATGAAGTGACAGTTGAATGGACGCCACGGATGCAGCGTATTGTCACTATAACGCAAAATCTTTATGATCGCATAGAATTAGAATAACGGAGATGACTTATGAAATTGAAAACAAATCAAGGTATATTGGCAAAGATGATTGGAATTGGTGTAATTGGACTTGTTCTCATTATAGTAGCAATAGTTGCATTAACCTATGATTTCGGAAAAGAACCTGGGGTTAATAATGATACATCACCTTTAGTTAATGATGATGAAAGCCAAGGAGCAGATGAGGAAGAAGTAGATGAATCAACAGTTGTTAGAAGTCTAGCGGTAGTCGAAGCTGTTGACTATGATTTGGAGCAAATGGAAGTCATGGATACAGCGACAAAAGGACATGTAACACTTCAATTGAGTGGTGCTACGGATATACAAGATGATTATGGTTCGCCTATTGTTCTTGCAAAAATAAAACCGGGATATATGGTGAATGTTAAATACTCGACCGCTGATTATAAACCCGAGAGTGTAAAAATTGCAGCGCAAGTGCAAAAAATACAAAATTTAACAAGTTTTAAAGTGGATAAAGAAACGAAAACGATTCAAATCGATAGCGATATCTATAAATATGATAGTGATTTGATCGTGCTGAAAGAATCAGAACCGACATCGTTGGATGAATTGTCGGCCTTTGATGACTTGATTATTCGAGCGTATCAAGGGACCGTATGGAGTGTTATGGTAGAAAGTGGTCACGGCTATGTCGTTTTGAAAAATTACGAGGCGTATATAGGTGGTGTTCTGGAAGTAGGCAATCGAACATCGTATACGATAGAAGAGGATATGAAGGTACCTGTATCGGTCGGTACGCATCAGATTGTTATCACAAAAGATGATATGACGCCATATTCGAGTGATGTTTTTATTGAAGAAGAAGAGGAGTATATTATTGATTTATCGGATTTACAGCCAAAAGTTGCTACGGTATATTTTGGCATAACCGATCCGGAAATTGTTGTTTATGTGAATGATGAGATAGTAGAAGATCCTCTTCTCGAGCAGAAGATGGATTATGGTGAGTATACGGTTCGAGCAGAAAAAGAAGGCTATGAAACGTTTGAAACGGTGATGAATGTCAATCAACCTTATCTACAGTTGCCTATTACGATGGAAGAAGAACCGATGTATATTAATATGACAGGACCCGGTGGGGCAGAGTTTTATGTTGACGGAATTCGACAAGGGTCATTACAAGAGAATCAGCCGTTCCGTGTTAAAACGACGGAAGGTGCTCATATATTGACTTTGCGTATGAATGGCTATAATACATGGAGTCAAACGGTAACCATTGACGGAATGAGAACAGATTATTATTATACTGTATCAGCATTGGAACCGTTAACGCCACCAACGGAAAAACCTGATTCAACTCAAGGACAAGAGAAAGAAGAATCTTCTACGGAAGATGTATACGATAATAACTAATAAAGTGTGACAAAGAGAGCTGGAGGTAACAATGGACTACAAAGAAATCTATCAGTCATGGTTGGATAATCCGATTTTTGATGACAAAACAAAGGAAGAGTTAAAAAGTATTGCTTCAGATGACAAAGAGATACAAGATCGCTTTTATCGTGAGCTAGAATTTGGTACAGGCGGACTTCGTGGTGTTCTAGGAGCAGGAACAAATCGAATGAACATTTATACGATTCGTAAAGCAACTCAAGGATTGGCAAACTATATCATCAAAGAAGGTGAAGAAGCGAAGAAGCGCGGCGTTGTTATTGCTTATGATTCTAGACGCTTTTCACCTGAGTTTGCAGATGAATCGGCTCGTGTATTGGCAGCAAATAACATTAAAGCATATGTTTTTGAGTCATTAAGACCGACACCCGAGTTATCCTTTGCTCTGCGTCAATTGAAGGCGATATCAGGCATTGTTATTACGGCAAGCCATAATCCTCCGGAATATAACGGATATAAGGTTTATTGGGAAGATGGTGCCCAAATTACAGCGCCTAAGGATAAGGAAATTATTGAAGAAGTGAATAGTATTCATGATTATGGTACGATAAAGACTGTGTCGCAAGAGAAAGCAAAAGCTGAAGGCCTTTATGAAGTCATTGGTAAAGACATTGATGATGCCTATATTGCAGAACTTAAGAAACTTATTATTAATCCGGAAATGATTCGTAAAGAAGCGGATGATTTTACAATTGTGTATACGCCGCTTCATGGAACAGGGAATATTCCTGTTCGTCGTATTTTGGATGAAATCGGTTTTAAAGATGTTCACGTTGTAAAGGAACAAGAATTACCGGATGGGGAATTTCCGACGGTGAGTTATCCGAATCCGGAAGATATCAAAGCCTTTGAATTGGCAATTGCCTTGGCTAAAGAAAAAGATGCGGATGTCGTGATGGCGACTGATCCGGATGCCGATCGTTTAGGCGTATTGGCTAAAACAAAAGAAGGCGATTATAAAGCGCTTACAGGTAACAATATCGGAATGTTACTTATGGATTATATCCTCGGACAGAAAAAGGCCAATGGGGTCTTACCTGAAAACGGTGCGGTAGTCGGTACGATTGTATCAACGTATATGGCAAGACCGATTGCCAAGACCTACGGTGTTGACTTGATGGAAGTTCTTACCGGTTTCAAATATATTGGAGAGAAAATCAAACAATTCAAAGAAACAGGAAGCCATGAATTCCTATTCGGATATGAAGAAAGTTACGGATGTCTTATCGGAACCCATGCCCGTGATAAAGACGCTGTTGTAGCTGTTATGGGAGTTGCTGAGCTTGCTGCCTACTACAAATCAAAAGGATTAACCCTTTATGAAGCGCTCATGAACCTCTATGAAACATATGGTTATTATCTTGAATCGCTACAATCGATTACCTTAAAAGGAATTGATGGTGTTGAAAAAATCGGCAAAATACTTACTACGTTACGCCAAGACCCTCCAAAAGAACTTTTTGGAATGAAAGTGACGAAAGTATCCGATTATCAAACAGGGAAAGTACAGGATTTTGTTTCTGGTAAAATGACAGAAACAGGATTGCCAAGTTCTAATGTACTGTATTATGATTTGGAAAATGATGCTTGGTTCTGCGTGAGACCATCAGGAACGGAGCCGAAAGTAAAGTTTTATTTTGGAGTAAAAGGAACGACGTTGCAACAAGCACAAGAACGACGTGATGGTTTAGAAAAAGAAGTCATGGAGATGGTTAACGGTATTTTAGAACACTAGGTAATTCGACCTAACACATGACAAGATGACATAGTGTAATATATGTCTTAGCCCCTAGAAATAGGGGCTTTTTTATATATTCAAATATGCAGAAAAGTATTGACAATGAAGTTTAAATCTGATATTATTGTGTGTTAATTGACTTGAGAGCCTCTTTATGGTATACTGTATGTAACGCTGGATATGAGGTGTAAAGATGATAGGAAGAGATGATATTTTTCAAGTACGTAAAGAAATTGACCATTATATCGGAACAAAAGTAAAGATTCGTGCAAACAAGGGTAGAAAAAAAATTGTTGTCAAAGAAGGCGTTATTCAAAGTACTTATCCAAGCATTTTTGTCGTAGAAATCGATGATGATAGTCATCCAAGTTCATCAAGAGTGGTTTCTTACAGCTATACAGATGTTTTGACTCATACTGTTGAATTATCATTATGTCAGGAATAATAGCTGTTAATTACTTCATATGAAACGACAAGGATACGAAAAGCATCGATTGATGCTTTTTTTATTTGCTATAAAAAGTGAATTTGTATATAATATAAAGTATACAAAGTACAATGGAGCGAGCCATGAAAGAAATACGATTAAAAGCACGAGCAAAAATTAATATATCACTGGACATTATCGGTAAACGTGAAAATGGATATCATGATGTGGAAATGATTATGCAAACCATCAATTTATATGATCGATTGATTATGCGAAAGACGAAGAAGCCGACAATTCGTATCAAGACGAACTTGCCGTATCTTCCGGTGGATGAACGGAATCTGGTTTATAAGATAATTGACTATATGCGTCGTCAGTATTCAATACGTGAGGGTCTGTATGTAGACCTATATAAAATGATTCCTGTTGCTGCCGGTTTGGCAGGAGGTAGTTCGGATGCAGCCCAGACCATAATCGGAATGAATAAGCTCTTTGCATTAGGCTTAACAGTGGAAGAGATGATGGATATAGGTGCGATGTACGGTTCGGATATACCGTATTGTATCTTACAAGGCACTGCCCTAGCTACCGGATTAGGAGAGATACTCGAGCCGTTATCTCCTTTTCCTATGATGAATGTACTTATTGTTAAACCCAAATTCAGCATGTCTACAGCAAGTGTGTATCAACAATTTGATTTGAGCCAAGTGGTGCACCATCCTAAGACACGAAAGCTTATTGAAGCTATCGATAATTCGGATAAAAGCTATATATGTGATCATCTTGAAAATGTTCTTGAAACAGTAACAGTCAAGATGCACCCTGAGCTTGAAACGATTAAGCAAGAGCTATCGGACTTAGGTGCTAACGGTGTGTTGATGAGTGGAAGCGGCCCGACAATTTATGGACTATTTTGGAAGCAAAGTGAAGCGGAAGGTGCCCTTCGTCGTATGAAGAAGGAACGCAAGATTCAATTCACTTATCTTACCACAGTATATAATCGAAAGAAGGGGTAGTTATGGAGCAGAACCTGAAAGTGAATCTGAATGAGTATTTACCGTTAAGAGATGTTGTGTTTAATACATTGCGAGAGGCCATTTTAAAAGGTGATTTTGCACCTGGAGAAAGACTTATGGAGAAGCAACTGGCAGAACGAATGGGTGTGAGTCGTACACCAATTCGAGAAGCTATTCGTAAGTTAGAACTTGAAGGATTAGTTATTATGGTGCCTAGAAAAGGTGCTGAGGTAGCTAGTATTACAAGCAAAGATATAAGCGATGTATTGGAAATTCGCGCAACACTAGAATCTTTAGCTGTTCGCTTAGCCTGTAAGAAGATGTCTCAGGACATATTGGATGAGCTTGTCAAGGTAAATAATTCTTTCAGAAAAGCTGCTTATGATAAAGATGTAGAGACACTTATAAAAACAGATGTACGTTTTCATGATATAATATTCAATGCATCGAATAATGAGAAACTGATTCAGATTATTAACAATTTGCGTGAACAGATTTATCGTTTCCGAGTAGAATATATTTATAAAATGGAAAGTTACGAGGGACTGGTGGATGAACATGACGAGATTGTTAATGCATTGAGAAATCGTGAGAGTATTGAGGCGTCTACGCTAGCTTTAGAGCATATTGAGAAGCAAGAGAGACGTGTGCTAGAACTCTTTAATACGAAAATGTTGAATGGACAAGCTTAGGAGTCAATTGGATTCTATACCGGCGAGACGAATGGCGAAGGGGTTCTAAAGTCATTGGATTAAGAAGGTGAAACCATGAAAGACATTAATGTACAAGAGGCGTTAGAGCATTTAGGAGGTTCGGTAACATTATATCGATCATTAATTAAAGGGTTTATCGAAAAATATACGAATATTGACAGTGACATTAAGGCGGCTTTGTTGGAAGGGGATCTAGAGAAAGCGCATCGACTAGCTCATAGTATGAAAGGGTTAGCCGGTAACTTGGGTACTACGGTTATGCAAAAGGCAGCAAAACAGTTGGATGACCGATTGAAGGTACTTTTAGAAAAAGAGTTAACAGCAAAAGAAGTTGAAAATTATGTTTATACAATTATAGTGCATGAATTTGAAGCGTTTTCTATAGCCTTAAAGAGCGCTGTATTGGGTTTGGAAATATTGATGGCAGAGTCAGATGAAGAGATAGAAGGACAAGAGGACATAAAAAATGCACTGTATGAACCTTTGATTAATGCGTTGTCAACCTTTAACTATGAAGAAGTATCTCGTGAGGTTGAGCGATTGGAGGCGCAGAATGTTGCAAAATATAGGCGTTCATTTTGGCAAGCCGTCCTTAACTACATAAAGGACTATGAATATGATAACGCTAAAGAATTGCTTGTAAAAGGAGTATGTCATGAAAAGTAGTTTGATTGTAGTTGATATTGAAACGACAGGAATAAGCCCCGAATATCATCGCATTACTGAGATTGGAGCGATTAAGGTAGTTGAGGATGAAATTGTTGGAACATATAGTCAGCTCATTAATCCAGAAGCTATTGTTACAGAAGAAATAACGCGCATTACAGGCTTAACGAATGCTATCTTAGAGTCTCAACCCACCTTGGGGGAAGTTTATTCAGAGTTTTATACATTTTGTGAAGACTTACCGTTACTTGGGCATAATATTATGTTTGATTTTTCTTTTCTTAAGTATCACGGGAACCAATTAGGCTATCGTTTTGAGAGAAGTGGCGTGGATACTTACCCTTTAGCGCATCGCTATTTGCCGGAGCTGAAAAGTAAAAGTCTAACATCGATTATTGCGTATATGGGTATTGAACGTGAAATCGCTCACAGAGCCTTTCATGATGCAAAAGCAACCTACGAGGTGTTTGCTAAATTCAAGTCAGAGTATGCGACAACGGATGATGGGAGTCTTTTTCTCCCGAAACCCCTCCATTGGAGAGCTAAGAAACAATCTCCAATTACGGATAAACAAAAAAACTTTTTGTCATCCCTTATCCGTCAGCATCATATATTCACTGAAGTGGATGTTGCAGGGTTGACAAAAAGTGAAGCAAGTCGATATATTGATCGTATCTTATTTTTGAAAGGCAGATAATTTGTTAAGGATCAGCGTACGGTTAAGGGTAGGAATGCTCTCAGCTTTTTGGATAAGTTTTTGAATGGAACCGTTATCCTGTTCAGATTCATAGAGTTTGGCAAGTTCAAGGTAATGGTTGCTATAATCGCTACCAAGATCGACAGCCAACTCAAAGGCAGCAATAGCTTCTGCTTTTTCATTATGGCGCGTCATAAACATGCCGTATTCATAAAGCGTTTTTAGAAACATATGAAGATGCTGTTCGTTCGTTGTAATAATGCTTTGGTTTGCGGTTCCGAAACGTATGCGAATTTCTGTATTCGATAAGTGAGAAAAATTCATCATATCCATAGATTCGAGAGAATGAAGACGCTGACGCAGCTGGCTTAGGTGCATAGAATCTCCGGGAGCCATTGTGAATGGTGTGACCATAGATAAACGATTCATGTCCGGTTTAATATAGTCGGAAGGCTCAAACTCTTTTTTTCTAACGGAGAGTGAGGCTTGTTCTTTTTCCCAAAAGGCCTCTTTGGCAGCATTATCTTTTTTTGACGTCTTTTTAATGTTATAATAGAAAAGTAAAGCAAAAATAGTGAACCAAATAAATAGTACGGGTATATGCATAATAACACCACCTTATGAAATATCAGTATAGTTATTATACTATATATCGGTACATAAATAAACCGGAAACAGGTTAAGGAGTGGCTCTATGTTTTTTAATAATCGTAAGTATATCAAACCGGTAGCTATCGGTATCGCTACAGTGATTGTTTTTGCAATGCTGGCAGGTATGATAGCGCCCTATTTAATGTAAGAGATCGTAGATCTCTTTTTTTTTGTCTATAGGGAGATTTCCTTGGGGAGATACTTGATATTGTATACGTTTTATGATAATATACTTATGTAGTAACGATAACTACATAAAAAGATTATAAAAACGATGATAAGAAGAGGTGGTATGATGTTAATTAAAATCAAGGATCCGGTGAGTGCATTGACCCATTTTATTGGTGCCTTGTTGTCCTTAGTGGCAGTGACATCCTTAGTGGCTAAAGGATATTTTATGGGCAGTTACCTATATATGATTTCCTTTGGAGTTTTTGGTGGTAGTCTGGTATTACTTTATACGGCAAGCACCGTGTATCACATTGTAGAACGTCCCAAATTTATGGAACTATGGCTAAAACGAATCGATCATATGATGATTTTTGTTCTTATAGCAGGAACCTATACACCGGTGTGTTTGATTCCTTTGCAGGCAGCGAATGGAAATAAAATCGGCATCACAGTACTTGCCATTGTGTGGTCTGTTGCTATTCTAGGGATTTTTTTGAAAATTGTATGGTTAGACGCGCCTCGATGGGTATCGACTGCTCAGTATATTCTAATGGGATGGATTGCTCTGATTGCTATTATTCCCCTGTTTAAAACGATGACAACGACAGGATTTACTTTATTGGTATTAGGTGGTATTGTTTATACAGTAGGTGGTATTATCTATGGAACGAAATGGCCAAAACTTACAGGGAAATGGTTTGGGTTCCATGAACTTTTTCATCTGTTTGTTATGGGTGGCAGTCTATGTCACTTCTTCATGATTCTTACCCTTTGAAGAAGAACGTTAAAAATGAAAATAATATAAAAAGACTTGTTAATGGTAGCAATTGTCGCTACAATAGAAGTGTCACTTGAATAAAGTGGCATTTTTTTGATAAAAAAAAGAGATTGCGTCCTAGGAATATAGTTATAATATAGATAGGACAATTCTACAATAAAATGAGGTGCTTTTATGTTAACATCACGTTCCAAGCGTATCATTTTGCTAATACTGGAAGCCGAGGGATATATTACTATTCAGCAAATTGCAGATGATGTAAATGTAAGCTCGCGTACAATTTTGCGAGAACTTGATGATGTCCAGAAATGGATAGAAGAACAAGGTGGAGTACTGGATAAGAAAAAGGGGAAGGGATTAAGCGTTCTATCTGATTCAGAATTAAAAGCTCAGATGATTAAAAAGCTCTATGTCGAGAAAAGTGAGGTAGTCTATACACCGGAAGAGCGTAAGATTATCCTTAAGGCAGAATTGCTTAAATACTCAGAAGCGACGAAGTTATTCACGCTAACAAAATTATTGGATGTGACAGAAAGTACCATCGCAACGGATTTGTTGCAACTGGAATCTTGGTTTATGCAGTATGGGTTGGAAATCATACGGCGACCGGGATTGGGAATATTATTGGATGGGGATGAGATTGCAAAAAGAAAAGCAATTGTAGCTTTGATTTATGAACATTTCCATGTGGTGGATTTGATTGAATTAATCTCCGATTACAAATCGGGTCAAGAGGAAGTGAATATTGCAACATTTAAGAGATATATTAATGCTTCCATTTTGGCATTATTGCATTTGGATAGTTTACAATATATTAAAGACCTATTGGTAAGGCTAGAATCTGAGATGGGGTATTATTTTGCGGATAATGCCTATATTGCCCTAACGATTCGATTTAGTATTACATTGAAGCGATCAGAATTTTGGGGACGAATTCATCTGGAAGAAGAGCGACAAGAACGCATACAGAAGGATAAAGTGTACGTTTTTTTAAAACAATGGGTGAAAGAGAGTGAAGGGAACCCATTTATTGCTTTGCCGGATACGGAATTACAGTACTTAACAATGCATATCAAAGGAAGTAAACTTCGAGAAACCAGTGATGTCACAAAGATTTCAATGATTGAAGATTTTCGTGTCATACAGCTAGCCAAAGATTTTATACAAAAGGCAGAGTATGAGACGGGCATATATTTATCAGATAATGAGGAACTCCTGATTGGATTGGTTAAACATCTAAGACCGGCCATATATCGTATGAAGATGAATCTGGATATTATTAATCCCCTCGTACAGGAAATTAAGGTGATGTATCCGGAATTGTTTCAAGCAATTAGCCAGTGTGTCGGCGTAATAGAAAAACGTGAGAATGTGCAAGTTCCGGAAGATGAAATTGCGTATTTGGCAACACATATCGGAGCGGTAATTCATAAAAGTCATCGAGAATTGGTGAAAAAGTATAATGTGTATGTAGCCTGTATGTATGGAATTGGTGCATCCCAGTTGTTGTTATCCCAATTGGAAAAGCAGTTTAACAATATTGAAATTAAAGAAGTTGTCAGTGTTATTGATGATATCGGAGCACAATTAAAGAATAAAGATGTGGATTTACTTATATCTACAGTACCGATTAAACATGTGGATATTCCATATGTTGTAGTGGATGCTATATTGAAGGATGAAGATATAGTCAATATAAAAGAAGCATTAAAGCATTCCGCACCGCATTCAAGTGGGTATCATAAAACGAATCTGCCTATGATTAAAGATCGCTATGTTGCCTTGAATATATATAGCCAGATTATCTTGGAAATTATCAATAACTTTTCATGTGATGATCACTTGCGGGTGGAGTCCATTACCGAGCTCATTGATTATGTTAGTCGTTTATTGGCACAAGATGAAGAAGAGCGAATTGTATTGGAAAAGTCATTTGCAGAACGAGAAGAGAAGGGGTCGACCATTTTAAGCAAGAAAGGGATGATGCTTCTTCACTGCCGGGCTGATATTGAACGGGGTGTATGTGTTAATGTACTTCGATTGCAAGAGCCTATTATGATTGAAAAACATAGAGGTCTGATATCTATTCGAACGATTGTTGTTATGGTAGGTCCCGTCATTTTGAATCAACGGGTTCTTGAAATTTTATCCGAAATTAGTCATACAATTATCAGTTCGAATATGGCAGATACAATTATCGAGGGAAGTGAATCGGAGATTCAAGAAGAACTGCATAGGGTATTGGATAAATTTTTCCAACGACAAGTCTTGAATGGATAAGGTTTGTATGAAATGTCACTTTTTATAAGTGACATTTTTTTGTACTAAAATACAAGGATTTGCAAATGTCGTTAATACAATGTGCCAAAAATAAACAACTATTTCTTTATTTTTTTGTTGAAATATCATTATAATAAAATCATAGCGGCAGGTTGGGTAGCCTAGTGTACTGACACGCTCATAAATAGACGAAGGATGCAGCCTGTTTTCCCATAGGACATCGTTGCTGTCAATCGACGATGGCACCGCATCGCCTCATTCCAGCGCCTTGCCTATGAAAAAACATTCTGCATCCTTCGTTCAAATATGAACATGCCAGTACACTAGCTAGGGTAATAATGTAACAAAAACAAAATAGGAGGTAGGTTATGGAAAACACAGCAAAGGCAACTGTTAGTTCAAAAGAAAGGGTTCAAAAATTTGGACGGTTTCTTAGCGGGATGGTGATGCCGAATATCGGTGCATTTATCGCATGGGGGTTAATTACAGCATTATTTATTGAGACCGGATGGACGCCGAATGAGCGATTAGCGTCTTTAGTCGATCCGATGATTAAGTTTCTATTACCGTTACTCATCGGTTATACCGGTGGTAAAATGGTGGCAGATACTCGTGGTGGTGTTCTTGGGGCTATCGCAACAATGGGTGTTATTGTAGGAACAAGTATCCCGATGTTTATCGGTGGTATGATTATGGGTCCTTTAGGTGGTTGGTGTATTAAAAAATTTGATGATGCCGTAGATGGTAAAATTCCTGCAGGCTTTGAAATGTTGATTAATAACTTTTCTGCAGGTATTATCGGTGCACTATTAACGATTCTTGCCTACTTTGGTATCGGTCCTGTGGTGGAAGCTATATCGACAACGTTAGGGAATGGCGTTGAAGCTATTGTTGAACTGGGGCTTCTTCCATTGGCATCTGTATTCATTGAGCCGGCAAAAGTCTTGTTTTTGAATAATGCGATTAATCATGGCGTGTTAAGTCCACTGGGTATTGAGTATGCAGCAGAACATGGGAAGGCTATTTACTTCCTTTTGGAAACAAATCCGGGACCTGGCCTTGGTGTTTTGGCAGCTTACTGGGTATTTAGCAAAGGGATGATTCGTCAATCCGCACCGGGTGCAATTATAATTCACTTCTTCGGTGGAATTCATGAAATCTATTTCCCTTATATTCTAATGCAACCATCTTTGATTTTGGCTGTAATTGCAGGTGGAGCTTCAGGTGTGTTCACATTTGTTGTTACAGGAGCCGGTCTTGTGGCAGCACCATCACCGGGTAGTATTTTTGCGTTAGCAGCTATGGCACCGAAGGGAGGACTCCTTCCGGTACTTGCAGGTGTAGCAGTTGCAGCGATTGTATCCTTTATAGTGGCAGCACTATTAATCAAGCGAAAAGGTTCTGCCAATGATGAATCATTAGAATCTGCCAAGAGTCAAATGGTTCAGATGAAGGGGAAAGCGTCTTCTGTTGTGAACGTATCCAATATACCTGTTAAAAAAATCATAGTCGCATGTGATGCAGGAATGGGTTCAAGTGCTATGGGAGCAAGTAAACTCCGTAATAAGGTCAAAAAGGCAGGATTAGATATTGAAGTTAAGAACACTTCGATTGATCAACTGCCTCAGGATGCTGATATTGTTATTACACATAATCAATTAACGGAGCGTGCTAAAAATGTTTTGCCAACTGCGCGCCATATTTCTATCGATGATTTTATTATGACAGATGTCTATGATCGTCTCATAGATGAATTGTCGAAGTAACGGATATTCCTTAACTTTAGGGTAAATAAAAAGGGATTTACGATTAACGCAGATCCCCTTTTTATTTATGTCACTTGTAACTATTGCCATTGTTGCTTTTCTAGCGCTTTAATAGAAGGGTAATAAGAGGTATAATGATAGTATGGAAACAGCAACTTGTTTTTGTTGTTAAATGTAGGAGGTACACGATGGAAAGCAATAAACAAAGGATTCAAAAGTTTGGACGTTTTCTAAGCGGTATGGTGATGCCAAATATTGGCGCATTCATCGCATGGGGGCTAATTACAGCATTGTTTATTGACACAGGATGGACACCAAATGAACGATTAGCATCTTTAGTTGATCCAATGATTAAGTACCTATTGCCACTACTTATCGGGTATACAGGCGGTAAATTAGTAGCAGATACACGCGGTGGTGTTCTTGGGGCCATTGCAACGATGGGAGTTATTGTGGGAACCAATATTCCGATGTTTATCGGTGGTATGATTATGGGTCCTTTAGGCGGTTGGTGTATTAAAAAATTCGATGATGCTATAGACGGTAAGATTCCTACGGGTTTTGAAATGTTAATTAATAATTTTTCAGCAGGTATTATCGGTGCATTATTGACAATTCTTGCCTATTTTGGTATTGGACCTGTTGTAGAAGGCATATCGACAACGTTAGGAAATGGGGTTGAAACCATTGTTGAACTGGGACTTCTCCCGTTGGCATCTGTATTCATAGAGCCGGCCAAAGTATTATTTTTGAATAATGCAATTAACCATGGGGTATTAAGCCCTCTAGGTATTGAATATGCAGCAGAACATGGAAAGGCCATTTACTTCCTTTTGGAAACAAATCCGGGACCGGGACTTGGTATATTAGCAGCATATTGGGTGTTTAGCAAAGGTATGATTCGTCAATCTGCACCGGGGGCCATTATAATTCACTTCTTCGGTGGAATTCATGAAATCTATTTTCCTTATATACTGATGCAACCGTCTTTAATATTGGCGGTTATAGCAGGGGGCGCATCCGGAGTATTCACCTTTGTTCTTACAGGAGCTGGTCTTGTGGCAGCGCCGTCACCGGGTAGTATCTTTGCATTAGCAGCTATGGCACCTAAAGGCGGATTGCTTCCTGTTCTTGCAGGAGTAGCAGTAGCCGCTATTGTATCTTTCTTAGTTGCTGCATTATTGATTAACAAAAAAGAAGAACGAAATACAGAAGATTTATCAGAAGCCAAAAGTCAAATGGCTCAAATGAAAGGCAAGAAGATAACAAGTAATGACATCGTAGTTGATCATGTACCGGCTTCAATCAATGATCTTAGTCATGTAAAACTTGTTGTAACCGCATGTGATGCCGGTATGGGATCGAGTGCTATGGGTGCTAGTAAGTTAAAGAGTGCCTTATCCAAAGCAGGTGTTGATGTGAAGGTTATCAATCGTTCGATTGATCAATTGCCTCAAGATGCAGATGTTGTTATTACACATGAACAATTAACGCCACGTGCAACGAGTACCATGCCGGATACGATTCATTTGTCTATTTCCGATTTCATCATGACGCCGTTGTATAGCGAATTAGTTACACGACTAAGTCAAGATAAAGGTAAAACGGCAACCAAAGAAACAGAGCTTATGGCCGAGGAAGAGCCGGAAGATTATCAAACATTGACAAAGAATAACATACGAATCGGTTTAGAAAGTTGTACAAAAGTAGAAGCCATTCGCATGGCCGGTCAAATTCTATTTGAGGGTGGCTATGTGGAAAAAGAATATATTGATGCCATGGTTCAAAGAGATAGTGAACTATCTACATATATCGGAAACGGCACAGCGATTCCTCATGGTGTCAGCGATGCAAAGAAGAAAATCAAGCATACCGGTATCAGTATTTTGCAATTTCCTGATGGCGTTGATTTTAATGGCAATACAGTGTATTTAGTTGTCGGTATTGCCGGTGTAGGAAATGAGCATTTGATGATTTTATCAAACCTTGCAGAAATCGTCGAAGATGAAGAAAAAGTTGAGGCATTACGTCAAACAGCAGATGTTGACTATATTTATAAACAATTTACCAACAAGAATATCTAAGTCCTAGGGACGAGAAAGGATTATCTATGATTTATACAGTAACATTGAATCCGGCGATTGATAAAACTGTGGAAATTGGTAATTTTGCCATTGATCGTGTTAATCGAGTGGAGCAGTATAGAGAAGATCCCGGTGGTAAAGGGATTAATGTATCCAAGATGGTGAATACACTGCATGGCGATACGGTTGCCCTTCTAATTACAGGAGGATATACCGGTCAACAGTTGAAAGAACAGTTGGATGAAGAAGGTGTAACTTACAGGACGTTTGAAGTGGAAGGCGCTACACGTATTAATACTAAAATCGTAGATAAGGTAAATGAAACCTTTACCGATGTCAATGAACGTGGACCTTTTGTAGGTAAGGATACGATAGCAGATATGGATGCGTATTTAACCGAGACATTGACTGAAGATGATATATTAGTGCTTGCAGGAAGTCTTCCTCAAGGTGTGCCAAAAGACATATATAACCATTGGATTAGATTGGCAAGTGCAAAAGGGACTAAAGTCATTTTGGATGCAGATGGTGATGTTTTTGAAATGGGGTTGGAAGCAAAACCTTACATGATAAAACCGAATGATAAAGAATTGGAAATGTTCTTTGATACAACCTTCGAATCAGAAGAATCAATGATTGAGAAAGCATTAGAAATTCTTGAGAAAGGTATTCGCCTTGTTGTTATTTCACAAGGAGAAAAAGGATGCTTGTTGCTTGCGAAGGAAGGTGTAATTAAGATACCGCCATTGAACGTAAATGTTCAAAGTACTGTGGGTGCCGGAGATTCCATGGTAGCAGCAATCGCTCATGAACTACAATCCATTGATGAATCACAACCGGCAGATGGGCGATTACAAGGATTTGCTCAAGCTCTTAAAATGGGCGTGGCTGCATCAACAGCTACGATTCAAGAAGTGGGAACAAAGATGGGATCGTTAGAAAATATCCAATCGATTTTACAACAGGTTCAGATAGAATTTAAGATGAAATTTTATAAGGAGTGACGATATGAAAACAACAGCAGTACGTTTATATGATGTGAATACATTGTCTCTTGATACCTTTGAACTTCCTGAAATCAAAGATGATGAAATTCTAGTTAAAGTTGTCAGTGATAGTGTGTGTATGTCCACTTACAAAGCTGTTATTCAAGGGGCTAAGCACAAACGTGTTCCTGAGAATATTGCAACAAATCCGACAATTATGGGTCATGAGTTTGCAGGTGTCATTGAAAAAGTAGGTAGTGAGTGGGCAGATCAATTTAAACCTGGTGAGAAATTTGCAATTCAACCGGCTTTGAATTATAAAGGCAGTCCTTATGCACCTGGGTATTCCTTCGAATTTTTTGGTGGAAATGCAACCTATTGTATTATTCCGCGTGAAGTTATGGAACTTGGTTTTCTATTACATTATGAAGGTAAAGGCTTCTATGAAGCATCCCTTTCGGAGCCGATGAGTTGTGTTATCGGTGGATTCCATTCCAATTATCATACAGAAACAGGTAAGTATGTGCATCACATGGGTATTGTAGAAGGCGGTAAAATGGCTCTTCTTGCCGGCGTGGGACCTATGGGGCTTGGGGCTATCGACTATGCGCTTCACTGTGATCGTCGTCCGTCAGTATTGGTTGTAACAGATATCAATGATGACCGTTTGGCCCGTGCTAAAGCATACTTCTCTGAAGAAGAAGCAAAAAAATGTGGTGTTGAACTACATTTTGTAAATACAGCAACACAAGAAGATGCCGTAGCTAAGTTGATTGAGCTTTCGGGCGGAACAGGATATGACGATGTCTTTGCTTATGCACCGGTTGTTCCTGTTGTAGAACAAGCGGATAAAATTTTAGGAAAAGACGGTTGCTTGAACTTCTTCGCGGGTCCAAGTGACAATCAATTTACTGCAAAAGTAAATTTTTATAATATTCACTACACACCAACCCATATTATGGGATCTACAGGTGGTAATGATGATGACATGAGAGAATCACTAGAAATGTCTGCCAAAGGACTTATTAATCCGGCAGTTATGATAACACATGTCGGAGGTATCGATAGTGCATGTGACACAATTCTTAACCTTCCTAAAATTCCTGGAGGTAAGAAAATTGTGTACAATCATATATCCATGCCAATGACGCCAATTGAAGAGTTTAGAAAATTAGGTGAAACAGATCCTTTATTTAAAGGGTTGGCAGACCGTGTTGATAAAACAAATGGTCTGTGGAATGCAGAAGCAGAAAATTTCTTGTTGGAAAATGCCAAGAGAATTTCAGAATAAATTTGCAATTTAAATTATAAGGAGGAAATTATGATTACTAAAACATTTGAACTTAAAGCTGAAGAGGGATTACATGCACGTCCTGCAAGTATGCTTGCAAAGGAATCGATGAAATTTAAATGCGATCTTTCTATGCAACGCGAAGGTGAAACAAACAAATTATATCAACCGAAAAGTATTCTATCTATTATGAGCTTAGGTGCTTCAAGTGGCGATAGAATTACGTTCACTGCAGATGGTGAAGATGAAGAGGCTGCTATAGCAAAGATTGAAGAATTATTTGCTTCAGATTTCGCCGGATAAGATGACAACGTCCATGATTTAGTAACATCTTGGAATGCGTATGGGAGTATCCCGCGACAAAAGAGAGCGATGCAGATTATAAAACTGCTAACGCTCTCTTTTTCTGTTAGGGGAAAGGTTGGGCTAAGAAACCTTTTCTTGGAGGAGAACATCTTGTCTATTCAAGTGGCTTATTATGTGCTAAAATAGCATACAGATGAGTTTGGATTTAAGAAAGATGAGATAAGAAGATAGTTGATTATAGATAGAACATATACAGGAGGAGTAAAATGTATACGCACAATAATAAAATGATGCAAGTCAAGAAACGGTTTCATCTTAGAGTGACGGCTCTTTTGCTTATGGCTATGTTGATGGGTCAAGTGGCATATGTACAGGCGGCGACAGCGGACGAATCCTATGCGGCGAATCAGTTAAAACAATTGGGAGTTTTGACCGGTTATCCGGATGGAAGTCTCCGATTGGATCAAACAATTAGTCGAAGCGAAGTAGCCACTATGATGGTACGAGTTCGTGGCTACGGGGAAAAAAATCCCAGTAGTGTACAGGGCGTTGGAAAGACGTTTACAGATGTTGAAACATCTTATTGGGCATATAATAATATTCAAAATGCTTATAAGTTGAATATTATTAGCGGCTATCCGGAAGGAGACTTCAGACCTTTATCCAATATAAGCTATCAAGAGGTGGTCGCTATTATGGTCAACACGCTAGGGTATAAAGACCGATTAGAAGGTGAATGGCCGGATAACTACTTGAATAAAGCGAGGGAATTAGGTATTATTCCTTCAGGGAGTCAAGTAGAACCGACCAAAATAGTTACCCGTGGTGAAATGTCCTTAATTGTATGGGATACCTTGTTAGTTAAATTATCCGATACAGGGATTTTAGAAGAGTAGTCAAGTGAATGACATAACAGATAGAAGAAAAGCATAAGGAAGAGACGAATTGATGAATGTTGGAAAAGTACCAGAAACAATTTTAAAGCGATCGGTGTTCAAACAGCTAGAAACAAAACGTTTAGAAGTGCTGGTAGGACCGGGGGTTGGGGAAGACTGTTCAGTTATTGAAGTGGCGGATAATGAGTGTATCGTTTTGTCTACAGACCCTATTACAGGAACAGCCAATAACATAGGTTCATTAGCGGTTCATATCACTCTTAATGATCTGGCAGCGGGAGGTGCAGAACCTATTGGGTTGATGCTTACATTACTACTACCGGATGGTTATGAAGAAAAGGAACTGAAGGCATTGATGAAAGAAGTCAATGGACTATGCAAACAACATCATGTCCAGATAATCGGGGGACATACAGAAGTAACGGATGCTGTGAATCGTCCGATTATTAGTGTGACCGGAGTCGGGAAAATGCCAAAGAATCATTCTATGCTCACAGCATCTATGGAAGCTGAGATGGCCATTATAATGACAAAATGGGCAGGGATTGAAGGAACAGCTATACTGGCAAAAGAGGGGGAGGCCCAACTAAACAGTACCTATCACTCGGATTTATCAAAAGAAGCTCAAGCCTTTGATCAATATTTGTCGGTAGTACCGGAAAGCCGGATAGCGCGTGAGT
Organism: Vallitaleaceae bacterium; assembly: GCA_965140555.1. GTDB lineage: Bacteria > Bacillota > Clostridia > Lachnospirales > Vallitaleaceae > UBA1351. Next base: position 2,666,566 of record OZ223259.1, read on the forward strand.
TCCCTGTATTTGCTATGCATGATGTGACAGAAGGCGGAATTTTCGGGGCATTATGGGAATTAGGAAGTAAAGGGAATTTGGGCCTTGTTGTGCATCAAGACAGAATCCCGATTCGCCAAGAAACAGTGGAAATTTGTGAGTTTTATGACTTGAATCCTTATATGCTTATAGGAAGCGGTTCGCTACTTATTGTAACAACAAAAGAAGCATCTTTAGATTTGGTAGAAGCCCTTGAAGCGGAAGATATACCCGCTACTATTATAGGATATATGAAGGAAGGTAAGCACAAACAGATTCGATTTGAAGACACCTTGCGTTCCCTCGAGCCACCCAAATCCGATGAGCTCTATGCAGGCTTGAAGCAGATTTCATTACGTATGAATCAGTAAGTAGAAAGCGGCACAGTCGCTTTTCTTAAATAAAACTATTATGGAGGTATCAAGATGAAAGAAGAATTACTCAAAGCAATTGAAACGGATAGCAAAAGAACGGTTGAGGATCTGGCCGCCATGTTTGGTGCCTCTGAAACAGATATAAGTGATGTGTTAGCCCAATTAGAACAGGATCGAGTTATATGTGGATATCATACACTGATCAACTGGGATAAGACCCATGCAGATAAAGTAACGGCGCTTATAGAAGTCCGAGTAACACCTCAAAGAGGACAGGGATTTGATAAGATAGCAGAACGTATCTACTTGTTTGATGAGGTAAAGTCTGTTTTTCTAATGTCCGGCGGGTTTGATCTTACTGTTATTATTGAAGGAAAGACAATGAAAGAAGTCGCTCTGTTTGTCGGACAAAAATTAGCGCCGCTAGAGTCTGTCTTATCAACAGCAACACACTTCGTTTTGAAGAAGTATAAAGATCACGGAATTGTTCTGGACGAAGAACAACGTGATGAAAGAATGGCGGTGACTCCTTAATGAATCGTGAATTGAATCGTGTGGCATCAGGACTAGAACCTTCAGGAATACGTCGTTTTTTTGATATTGTTACGACGATGGAAAATGCTATATCTTTGGGGGTTGGTGAACCGGACTTTGATACCCCTTGGCATATTCGCGAAGAAGGTATATATAGCTTGGAAAAAGGACGAACTTACTACACATCAAATGCCGGTATCATAGAGTTGAGAGAAGCGATATGTGACTATCAAAAACGTCGCTTTGACTTATCCTATGATGCTGAAAATGAGTGTATTGTTACAGTAGGCGGTAGCGAAGGTATTGATATTGCATTGAGAGCTATATTGAATCCCGGTGATGAGGTACTTGTTCCGGAACCCTCATTTGTATGTTATAAGCCTTGTGTAGCCCTTGCAGGCGGTCAACCTGTAACTATAGACCTATTATCAGAAAATGCCTTTAAATTGACGCCTGAGCAGGTTTTAGAAAAGGTTACAGATAAGACGAAAGCCATTATTCTCTCATTCCCCAATAATCCGACAGGAGCCGTTATGACAGCGGAAGAACTGGAGCCTATTGCCAAAATAGCCATAGAAAAGGATTTGATAGTTATATCCGATGAGATTTATGCAGAATTATCCTATGGCCAAAAGCATGTCAGTATTGTTTCTTTTGAAGGAATGAAAGAGCGAACAATATTGGTAAGTGGATTTTCTAAGGCTTATGCAATGACAGGTTGGCGCGTGGGATATGTATTGGCACCGGCATATATGACTGAGGTTATGAAAAAAATCCATCAATATGCCATCATGTGCACACCGATTACGAGTCAATATGCAGCCTTAGAAGCGGCAAGACACGGTGATCAAGACATCGAAGAGATGGCACGGGCATATGATGCAAGACGGCATTTTATGGTGGAACACTTTAATAAAATGGGTTTGACCTGTTTTGAACCAAAAGGAGCCTTTTATATTTTTCCTTCGATTCAAATTACCGGCATGACTTCCGAGACATTTGCAACACAGCTATTAATGGAAGAAGAGGTGGCAGTGGTTCCCGGAACTGCCTTTGGTGAATCAGGAGAAGGTTTTGTACGTTGTAGTTATGCGTATAGTATTGACCAATTAAAGGTTGCTGTAAAACGTATTGCTAAATTTGTTGAAAGACATCGTAAAAATTAATAAATCAAAAATAGGTAGCCATATTATGGCTACCTATTTTTGAACTCGATTTTGTAGTACTTAAGATGTGCTATTGTGCTTTTTTTACTTCGGCAGCGGACTGGCTACATTCACGGCATGTGCCGTAAAAATATACTTTTTCGCTGACGATGTCAAACTCAGTTTCTTCTTGAACTTGTTTTTTGAAATCTCCCAATGCTTGTGTGTGTAAATCCATTACTTTACCACATTCTAGACAAACCATATGCGGATGCGACTTAATTGTTGCATCATATCGTGAACTGTCATCACCTACGTTAAGCTCTGTTGCTAATTCAGCTTTCTTTAACGCATCAAGGGTTTTGTAAACAGTAGCCAAACTCATTGTAGGATGGCTTTGACGAAGTGCATTGTAAATATCTTCGGCAGTTGGATGTGTGGTGGCTTCATATAAAACCTTGTAAATGGCTAAGCGTTGAGGCGTAACCTTAAGTTTTTTTGCTTTTAAGATTCCAGCTAGACGTTCCATCGGACACCTCCTCCTAAAAAATAACTACTATCATTTAATAGTAACTATTATCATATAATACTTTTTACCAATTGTCAAGTATACACGCTTTCCTACGGCAAATCAAGAAAAAACAGTAAAAAATTGTTAAAAAATGGACGAAAAGTAGTTATTTTGTCCTATATGCTTACAAAAGAAGTGTGGAAAGAAGCACTAGAGGAAAATATGCCGATTTATCCTATAAAAAGGTCTTATTCATAGGAAATTCACTTGTCTATCAAAATTAATGATGGTAGAATAGAATTAACATGAAAAGGAGGAACATGTATGGCAAATATCAATGTTGAATATATTAATCCATTTATCAGTGCGGCACAAACGGTCCTTAAGGATTTCAGCCACATTGAATCATCCATGGGGAAACCCTATATGAAGGCAGCTTCGTATGAGGGAAGTATCTTAGCGGTTATTATTGGGATTACAGGGGTTCTAAAAGGACAAGTCATTCTTACGATGGAGATTAATACGGCATGTACGATTGCATCAAAAATGATGATGGGTATGCCGGTTCCGGAATTGAATGATATGGCTAAAAGTGCTGTTAGCGAATTGTCGAATATGATCTTAGGAAATGCTGCTACGATCTTTTCAACAAAAAATATTGCACTCGATATTACGCCTCCTACTATCACACTGGGAACGAATTTGAGTTTCTCGGTTAGTGACTCGAAAACAATCTGTGTACCATTAAACTTCCAAGTTGAAGGCACGGATCACACACTGGAAATTAATATTGCTATTAAGGATGTTTAGACATGAATATTGTATTGCTAGAACCGGAGATTCCTTATAATACAGGGAATATCGGAAGAACTTGTGTTGCTACGGGTACAAGACTTCATCTTATAAAACCGCTTGGTTTTGATATAGATGACAAGACGGTACGACGAGCAGGACTTGACTATTGGAAAGATCTTGATTTGTCAGTGTATGAGAGTTTTGATGACTTTATGGAGGCGAACAACCATCCGACAGTTTATATGGGGACGACGAAATCCAAACAAACCTATACAGATGTTTCTTATGATTCAGATGCCTATATAATGTTTGGGAAAGAGAGTGCCGGTATACCGGAAGAGTTATTGCTACAACATAAAGAATCGTCGATACGTATTCCCATGGCACCGAATACACGCTCATTAAATCTATCCAATGCAGTAGCAGTCGTTTTGTTTGAAGCATTACGACAAAATGACTTTAACGGCCTTGAAAATCAAGGACAGTTACATCATTACAAATGGTAAAAAATAATTAAAAAGCTGTTACCAAGGAATGTTATCCTAGGTAACAGCTTTTTTGGCTATTCTTCAGGTTGATGGGCAATAGGTAAAGTGAAGACAAAGGTTGTTCCCTTACCTAATTGGCTATAGACTTCAATAGATTCATTGTGTGCCTTAAGGATTTCCTGAACAATGGATAATCCCAAACCGACACCTTTTTTATCTTTACCCCGTGAACGATCGGCCTTATGAAAACGTGTCCATATATGTTTGATATCATCTTCAGAAATCCCGGGCCCGGTATCTTTGATAGCAATGCGGACCTTCTCCAATTCGACAGTAGTCTCTATGATAATTTCATCACCTTGAGAACAGAATTTTATGGCGTTGTCCAAAAGGTTTGTGAAGATACGTTGAACTTGATTATAATCAGCATTGATAATGATGTCTTGATTTTCGACTAATAGAGTCAGTTCGATACCTTTATCAATAATCTTACCTTCAAATTGCATGAGAACTTTCCGAATGGTTTCATGAAGGTCAAAATCTTCTCGTTCCGGTTTCAAAACTTCGTTTTCCATCTTTGTTAACAGGAGAATGTCATTGGTTAATTTTGTTAATCGGTCAGTTTCGCTGAGAACGATAGATAGATATTTGTCATATTTTTCCGGGGGAATGGTCCCATCCATGACAGCTTGTACATAACCACGTATAGAGGTTAACGGAGAACGAAAGTCATGGGAAATGTTGGCGATAAAATCTTTACGTAAATCTTCTAATTTTTCAAGTTCTTCCACCATAAAATTCATATTGTCAGCTAGTTCTAGGACTTCGGCGCTGAAATTTTCGGGTTCAATACGTGAAGAAAAATCGCCCCGAGCAACTTGCTTGGCAGTATGGTTAAATGCTTTAAAGGTGAGGGATATATTCCTTGAGAAGACATAGGTTGAAATAAAGGTCAGTAGTAGAATAATAAGAAAACAAATAAGGGTTATCTTATATACATACTGGATGTCTTCCTTTACAGATGGATAAGGGGCATACATAATAACCGCACCTTCTACTGGACCGGAAATCGTGGTTTTTACCTTCGGGGTATCAAAGAGATTGGGGCTAACAGGATGAATAACCATAATAACCGGTTCAGATACGACGGCTGTAGCATCTTCTATCGTTGTTATAATCTGTCCGCTTAACGCATCATCAAGCCAAGTTGACTTAATGACAGAACCTTCTGTAGAACGAGAAGAAGGCTCTGAATCATATAGAGACAAACCGGTCTCATCTGTAATTAAGATACGATTACCGGTATGGTAACTCATAATTTCTAATTGATTGCGGAATCCTTGGACATCTAATGATTTGGTCTCTAGATTATCATAATAGGAAGCAATAATGGATTGAGCTTCTTGAAGCATAGTTCGATACTTACTACTAACAAAATGTTCAGAGACAATCTGAGTAAATACACCAAATAGCAATAGGAATACAACAAAGGTAATCAATGCATAGATGGCAAAAAACTTTTGTGTGAAGGTTTTAAACATTACTTCACCTCAAACTTATAGCCGATACCCCATACTGTTTTAAGACCCCAAAAATCATTTTCGCTTATTTTCTCACGTATACGTTTGACATGAACATCTACAGTTCGTGTATCACCGATATATTCATATCCCCAAATTCGATCTAATAGTTGCTCTCGTGTAAAAACTTGATTCGGATTGGAAGCAAGATAGTAGAGCAATTCCAGTTCCTTAGGAGGCATTTCAATCTTACTGTCATTATGACTGACGCTGTAATTTGATAAATTGATGGTCAAATTGGGTAGATTGATTTGCTTGCCCTTATTTTCCTTAGGGGTATAGCGACGTAGAACGGCTTTTACTCTTGCCGTTAGCTCTTTGTTGTCAAAGGGTTTGACCATATAATCATCGGCACCTAATTCCAAGCCGAGTATTTTATCAAAGGTTTCCCCTTTGGCTGTAAGCATAATAATCGGAACAGTGGAGGTTTGGCGTATTTCCTTGCAGACATCATAGCCATCCTTGCCGGGTAGCATCAAATCCAATAAAACCAAATTGGGATTAAAGGCTTTGACGGCATCTAGAACATCGTTACCATTATCGACAATACGCGTTGCATAACTTTCTTTTTCTAAATACAATGCAATGAGTTCGCTAATGTTCTCATCATCATCGACGATAAGAATTTTGATTTTTGTTTCCATAGCAATTCTCCCTTTCCTTTAAAAAACGGCAGTTTATATGTCTCTATTCTTTGAAGGTTACAATGGTTACACCGCTGTCGCCTTCTCCGAATTCTCCCAGACGATAGCTGTTGACATGAGGAGAGGTTCGCAAAAATTGATGTAATCCTTGACGAAGCGCCCCGGTTCCTTTTCCGTGAATGAGTGTGACCTGAGGAAGATGAGCGAGATAGGCATCATCCAAGTACTTATCTACGACTTCCAGTGCTTCAGCTGTTGTTTGTCCTCGCAGGTCAAGTTCCGGTTTAATGGACATTGATTTGTTTATTGATGTATTGCCTTTAAAACCACTGCCTTTGGCAGGTGTGTATTTTCGAGCAGTACCTTTTTTAGACGAAGTGGCGTAAGGATTTGTATCGTCAATGGGTTCGATACTGTCAAAGGATACTGTGGATTTCATAATACCCATTTGTACAGTAACTTCCTTCTTTGACTTATTAACATTAAGGACGGTTCCTTTTGAATTTAAGGAAGTAACCATAACCGTATCACCAACATGAATGGTGTCGGAAGTAAACGTTTTCTTGCGTTTTTCCGGTTTGGACGCCTTGGCATTAGCGGCATTAACTTTTTCTCGAAGTTTGCTTCGGGATGCTTCTAATTGTGCCATATTCATGCCCGAGCCTTGAGAGGCTAATTTATTCATATCACGAATGATTTGATCGGCTTCTGACTTGGATTTCTCCAACAATCGAGCGGCATCTGATTTGGCTTCTTCCAAGATACGAATTTTTTGTTGGGCCAACCGAGAACGTTGAGATTCCACCTCTCCTCGAAGTTTTTCGGCTTCTTTACGGTATTGTTCCGCCCGTTCTTTTTCAAGTAAAGCGGTCTTCTTATTGGTCTCCAAGTCTGTGATCAGATCCTCAAAACGTACTTCACGACCACTGAGTAGATTCTTCGCCTCATCGATAATGCTATCAGAAAGACCTAAACGCTTGCTAATAGCAAAGGCATTACTTTTACCTGGGATTCCGATAAGGAGTTTGTAAGTGGGACGTAATGTATCGACATTGAATTCGCAACTGGCATTTTCGACACCTTCAGTTGATAGGGCATAGACCTTCAGTTCAGAATAGTGTGTAGTAGCTACAGTAAGTATGTTATAGGTCTTAAGGTTATCAAGGATAGCCATGGCAAGGGCTGCCCCCTCGGTAGGATCCGTTCCCGCACCTAACTCATCAAACAAGACAAGAGAACGGTCGGTTACCTGTTCTAATATTCGTGTAATATTGGTCATATGAGATGAGAAAGTACTTAAGGATTGCTCGATACTTTGTTCATCTCCGATATCGGCAAAAATATTATCGAGTAGCGTAAGCTTTGCACCATCAGAAGCAGGAATATGTAATCCACTCTGTCCCATAAGAGAATGCAAACCTAAAGTTTTTAGGGTAACTGTTTTACCACCTGTGTTAGGCCCTGTGATAACGAGAGTCGTAAAATCTTTACCTAAGTAGATGGTAGTTGGAACAACAGTATTTTGATCCAATAACGGATGACGTGCCTTAGTTAAATCAATGATTCCTTCATCATTAAAAGTTGGACAGGAACATTTATAGTCAATGCCGTATCCTGCTTTAGCAAAGATAAAGTCCAGATGTGTTAACTGAATTTGGTTTTCGTTTAATACGTGTACATAGAGAGCTGCCTCTTCACTAAGTTCTTCCAAAATTTTGGCAATTTCTTTCTTTTCTTGTAGCACTAACTGACTCAATGTATTATTTAGTTCAATGATGGCCATAGGTTCAACAAAAAGGGTGGATCCGGTTGAAGACTGGTCATGAATCATACCTTTTAATTGATTCTTATATTCGGCTTTTAAGGGAACGCAGTAACGATCATTACGAATGGTATAATTGTTATCTTGTAAGTAGCCGGATTGAGACGCACTATGGATAATTTTATTGAGCTGGCTTTTGACACGACTACCGACACTTTTGATTTCACGACGAATATTAGCAAGTGTCGGACTCGCATCATCGGCTATTTCTTCTTCAGAGATAATACATCGAGTGATTGATTTATATAATGAAGGAATTGAATCAATAGCGTCAAAATAGTTATGGATGGTGAGTTGTTGAATATAATCTGAACCGCCTCTAAAGTAGTTGAGGACTTGGTTTGCAGAACGAAGGGTGTCTGCAATGAATAAAAGTTCAGACATAGATAAACTGCCCCCAACGGATAAACGTTTTGTAATAGGGGTTAAATCCTTGAGTCCGCGGATTGGAATAAGACCTTGTTTCAAAATTAACTGCGTTGCCTCATCGGTTTCCTTAAGAGCGGTATTGACATCTTCAAGGTTATCATAGGGTTCTAAGGCTGTAATACGTTCCTTTGCCATAGAGCTAATTGCGCGCTTGGCAACCTGTTCAAGTACTTTATTAAATTCTAGTGTTGTGTAGACTTTGCTGTACATAATATACTCCTTCTACCGGCTTCATAAAGATAATAGCCCTTGATATAAGTGGGCTGTTGCAGAAAACCGAGATTTGACCAAAAAGCATGACCGATTGTGTTATCGGCATGACAAGTCAGATAAATTTTATGTATGAGGTGAGTTCGAGATAAAACGGAAATAAGGTGTCGAACAATAGCACTTCCATATCCCATACGTATATGTGAAGGGGCAACAAGCAATGTTTGAATCCAAAGATGCCGTCTTCCTACAGGAAAAAATCCCTTGATATATCCGACAAACCGGGACTGATCATCATACACCATAAAAGAAAAAGACTTATTTTCATCAAGAACATTTTGATTAAGAGTCGGAGACTTTGAATAGCGATAAAAGACATCTTCTTGTAATGATGTGATAAGTCGTTCGTCATCGGGAGTGGGTTTATAGAAAAACAATGGTTTAGATTGCTTGAGTTCAGACATATACATACCGAACCTCCTTTATCTACTATTTTACATGAAACATGTGGAGAATAAAAGTCTTTTTATTAGAATAAAATAGGTCTAAAGGACTAGACAAATAAAAATTCTATGTTACAATTATATTACAAGATATGATATAATATTTTTTGGAACTGAAACTCGTCGGTAGGGGGTTACATAGTAAGTAATATGTAAGATACTGACTGAAAGTAGGGATATCTATGAACATGGGGATTAAGAAATCCACCAAAGAGCACAAGGTCAAAGGCAAAGGCTATGTTACGCTTATGTGTATAACGGATGCGACCAAAAGTGCCAGAACAGTACGTATGCCGAAATGGCTACGTTTTCCGTTGATGATTTTGTTTGTATTCATCGTGTGGAAGTCTGTGTCCGTCTATGATTATGTAGTTTCGTTAGAAGCTGAATCCGAGGCCAATCGTGTAGCGATTATGGAACAGACGAAAGTCAATGAAGAAAAAGCAGAACAGATTAACGAACTTGAAGATAAACTTCAAAATAGTACAGCAACAAAGGACGAGCAACTAAAGGCTCTCCAGGAAAAAGCAGTTGAATTGGGAACACGACTCCAAGATTTGGAACAGTATAGAAGTGAAATGCAACAGTATCGAGATGCTATTGATAATAGTCTAGGTGCTACAGGAACGAAAGACACGTCACTTTCTACATATAAAGATGATGAGACAACGTTAGCATTACAGAGAGAGACGGAAGAATTTGCATCATCCAATGAATTGGAGTTATCAAGTTCCGAAACGACCTATTTCGATACAACATTGTTAACATCAAGTATAAACGGAACGATACAACAGGACGGAACAGCAGATCCGGAAGATACGATGCAAGACCAAGACGCTCCAATTATGAGTCGTGCATATAAACCGAATCAAAAAGATTTAACTGTATCTGATGAGGATGCTTTTGCTGACGAGGTAGAAGAGTTATCAAGTTATTTGGATGAAATCACAGCAACGATTGATAATGACGCCCCCAAATATGAAGAAACGAATAAGTCTTTGGAAGGTATTATCCCTTATGTGGATGCCTATCCAAGTGTATTACCTATAAAAAATACGTATATAACAAGCCCCTTTGGCTATAGAAAAAATCCATTTGGGCGCTATACATCCGAGTTCCATACCGGTGTAGACCTCAAAGCCACTTATCAAGAGGTGAGGGCAACAGGTGCCGGTAAAGTAGTATTTGCGGGATATGACGGTTCCTATGGTTATATGATACTGATAGACCATGGATATGGTTTACAGACGCGCTATGGACACAACTCTAAGTTATATGTGAGTGTGGGCGATAGAGTAAAACGTGGTGATGTTATTTCCAAGTCAGGGAATACCGGTCGATCTACCGGACCTCATTTGCATTATGAAGTTATCTTAAATGGAGAGCCACAAAACCCATTGAATTATGTTTATAAAGAAGGGAAATGACATTGACATGAGAGCATCCAAGAAGCCGAATTATGAACGTCCAGCGACGGTCATTGGCAAAGACACAACCTTAGAAACGGTGAAGTTACAGTCTAAATCATCGGTTCAAGTAAATGGAAAGATGATTGGCGATTTGGAAGTCGAAGCCAGTATTGTTGTCGGTGAAGAAGGTTTTGTTACAGGTAATTTATCTTCAGCTTTCTTACTAGTAGCCGGTCGTATTCAAGGGAATGTGACCGTAAGCCAACAAGTTCATATGACAAAGACAGCCTCTATTCAAGGTGATGTTACTTGTGGCACGATTATTGTTGATGAAGGTGCTGTTATCAATGGTAATTGTACGATGACACAAACCGATACGAAGAAAAAAGGACTTCTTTCTTCCGGAAAATCCGGTAAGGAAACAGAGAAAGTGAGTTAATTCAAGATAATTTATAGTTCGTTCACACTGTGTTAAAAACTTTAGTATATAATAATTATACATTATCAGACGGAGCGTGAAGGAATGGATACAAACTCAATGTACGAAGGCTATGATTTGCAAGAATTACATGAAGCGGAAACGGTCAAGCGAACATTTTACACTGAGAAGGTAAAACGTGTTCAGAAACCGTGTACGGCTGTAAAACGATTTTATAAATGGATAATACGAATGCTGCCTTGATAGGCAGCATTTATTATGTCAGGAAGTGACTATATGTTATATGGATGTAATCTATCAAATAGCTTGCTTAGTTTACTGAATAAAGACCCGGAATTTTGTGATTTTATTAAAATTGGAGATTTTGGCCCAACACGAGAATTCATGAGTAAGGCTTATATATACAAGCCCCTATTGATTCATGGATTCGGCTGGTTTGAGTGCCTTGGTATGCATGACCTATCGAAGGTGAATTTTGAGTATATGAATCAGCGCTTATTAAATTTTGAATCTCCCCATCTTGGTGTGCATGCCCTTATTTATGACACAGATGTTGATGCAACACAAAGACATAGAGGGGCTACTCAAGGGGAAAGTCAGTTGGAGTTGAGTCTTTTTAACCATATGGTGTCCATAGGACGTCTTTTTAAAGCAAAACTAGAGGTTCCTTTATTAATTGAGAATATGGATTATTCACCCTATTATTCTTATCCGGTAACCCATCCGATTACTGCCTCGCCGGATTTTATACGAAAGTTGTGTGAAGCTATTGATTGCGGATTTCTACTTGATATTGCTCATGCAAAGGTGTCGGCGTATCATTTGAATATTTCTTTGGAGTCCTATCTGGATCGTCTCCCATTAGACAGAGTGGTAGAAATCCATGCATCATCACCATCCTATACCCAGACAGAAGGTTATATTGACAAGCATTTATGTTTGGAAGCGGCAGAGTATGATTGTATACAGAAGCTATTGACACATCCCAAGATGATAACATCCCAAGGAATTTTAAAAAGTCTTCGTATCATGACCCTAGAATATGGTACAATAGATAGAGAAAAGTCAAGCACTGCTATAGGAAGTGGAGGCATTGATTTGGAACAAGCAGGTATCAAAAGACAGATGGATACTTTGCGAGCTATTTTTGAAACGGTGAATGAGGCGGACCAAGACACGCCTCCTAATTAGAAGGAGCCAATATGCAATTTATCGAAAGCATCCGAGAAAATGATCAGATTGTTGACCATTATCTCTGTACCCAAAAGCAAGTACTAAAAACAAGAGCAGGTAAAACCTATTATTCACTTCGCCTGCAAGATAAGACAGGGACTATTGACGGAAAAATTTGGGATTTGAATGACGGAATCGGACATTTTGAAACCGGTGATTATATTAAGATTGATGGTACGGTGGTTACATTTCAAGGCGGTCTTCAGCTCAATGTGCGTCGTGTACGTAAGAGCCAAGAAGGCGAGTATGAGCCGAAGGACTATATGCCGACGTCAAACTATGATATTAATGGCATGTACGAAGAACTCTTAGGTTTTATCGAAAAAATAGAAGATACTTATGTGAAACAACTCGTGGAAAAATTCTTTGTTGAGGATAAAGAAATGGTTAAGCTGTTTAAAAGCCATGGTGCGGCAAAGAGTGTTCATCATAATTTTTATGGTGGGTTATTGGAACATACCTTAGGCATTGTACGTATCTGTGATTTTCTTGCAGCCAGTTATGATGAGGTGAATCGAGATATTCTTTTTGCAGGAGCCTTATTGCATGATATCGGAAAAACCGTTGAATTATCGGAACTTCCTCTTATAGAATACACCGATGAAGGTCAGCTTCTAGGTCACATTATTATTGCCACGGAGTGGATTAGTGAGAAAGCCAAAGAGATTCCGGGATTTCCTAAGCAATTGGAGAACCTCATCAAACATTGTGTCTTGGCTCATCATGGCGAGTTAGAAGATATGGTTCTCCCAAAAAGCCGGCTATACTTGAAGCTATATTACTTCATTATGCGGACAATATTGATGCCAAGGTGAAGACCTTCTCAACCATTATCGGTCAAGCAGACCAAGAAGATGATTGGGCCGGATACCAACGTCTTTTTGAAACCAATATTAGACGAACACGTTATTAAAAAAAACTTATACAGTATATAGTTTTCATAGGTATTCATTAATAGGAATAAGAGATAAATTAAGAATTGAGGTACATGAATGAGTAATCAACCTTGTCCTGTGACAAAAAATGAAATTTATCCCCTAGAGATACATGCGTTGGGTTCAAACGGAGAGGGTATAGGTCGTATTGACGGCTATACCCTTTTTGTTGATGGAGCCATCATAGGGGATCATATTATGGCAAAAGTGATGAAGGCAAAGAAAAACTACGGTTTTGCTCGTCTTGTAGAAATCGTGAAGCCGTCAGATAACCGTATTGAGCCGGTATGTCCGGTAGCCCGTCAGTGTGGAGGATGTTCCTTGCAACAGATGCGCTACAAGGCTCAACTAGAGTACAAGGTATCCCAAATCAAGGATAATCTTGAGCGTATCGGTGGTCTCGCTAAAGAACATATTGATGCATCCTTTGAAGGTATAATCGGAGCAGATGACCCTTTTTATTACCGGAATAAGGTTCAATTCCCTGTACGTGATGAACATGGACAGATATGCATCGGTTTCTATGCCAAGCATTCTCATCGTATCGTAGAAACACCCCGATGTTATATTCAAGATATCTATAATGAACAAATTGTTGAAGTTATACGTAACTATATGGTGGACTATGGGGTAAGTGCCTATAATGAGCAGTTGCACAAAGGTTTGGTACGCCATCTAGTGATTCGCAATACATCCGATCGTCGCAAGTTTCAGGTGACTGTTGTTATTAACGGAGATAAACTTCCCCATGAGGAAGCCTTAATTGAGGCGATGAAAAAGCTGGATAAGGTCGAGAATTTGAATGTGAACGTGAATAGGGAACGTACAAATGTAATCATGGGAAGAAAGCTTGATACGTTGTATGGAGAAGCCTATCTCACGGATGATATTAAGGATATAGCGTATCAAATATCCCCGTTATCCTTCTATCAAGTTAATCCGGAACAAACGACAAAGCTCTACGAGAAAGCTTTGGATTATGCTGAGTTAACGGGACATGAACGGGTGTATGACCTATATTGTGGTATCGGAACCATTTCACTCTTCTTAGCCCAAAAGGCAAAAGAAGTTCATGGTGTGGAAATTATTCCCCAGGCAATAGAAGATGCTAGGGATAATGCGGTATTGAACCAGATAGATAATGTGTTTTTCCATGTTGGCAAGTCAGAAGACATCATGCCTAGACTCTATAAAGAAGAAGGCATTCAAGCCGATGTAGTTGTGGTCGATCCACCAAGAAAAGGTTGTGAAGCCTCTCTTATTGAAACCATTGCAACAATGGCACCGGAGCGCGTTATCTATGTCTCCTGTGACCCGGCGACCCTTGCAAGAGATGTGAAATTGTTTGATGAATTGGGATATAGGGTGGATAAAGTCACGGGAGTGGATATGTTTCCGATGACGACACATGTGGAGACTTGTTTGTCGTTAAAAAAAATTAGATAACCGTGTCAAAGGCGGGGGCGAACTTGTAGTAGATTACAGGTTCGCCTTTTTCAGTTACTTCGATTTTTTCAACTAATTGTGTAAGTGCATCTTTGGTTAAAGTGTCAAACTTTAATATCGATTCTAATTTAATACGCAGTTGTTCAAAATGTGCTGTAGATGGCTTTTCTTGTATTGATGCCTTAAGAGCATCAATTTTATTTTCGATGATAGAAAGTTCATCAGCATTTAATATCATTGCAATATCAAAATCCTTTTTTGAAATGGAATTGTCTGCAAGTAGGGTGATGAAATTACCTCTTCGAGAAATCAAAGTATCTTTTTTTACAGTCATCTTATTTAATTCCTTCTGCGCCTTCTTGTTAACAGATTCATATTTACTTGTGACCTTTTTCAAAATGCTGTCTGTATTAATGTTCTTAGCAAGTTTTCTAATGTCAGAAAGAATGAGGTCAATGAGGTATTCTTCTTTTATTAAATGTGATGAGCACTCCTCTTTACCCTGTTTTCCATGCCTTCCACAAATATAGCCTATTCTATTAGCACGATAATGAAATCCACTTCCACAGTCAGCACACTCTAAAATACCAGTGAATAAGTGTTTTTCACCTTTGGAGATAGCATGATTCCTTCGGCGTAAAAGTCTAATATCTTGTGCCTTTTTCCAGACTGAATATTCTATGATAGCTTCGTGAGTCCCTTCGACTACTATTTGTTCCTCTTCGGGTATTGGTTGACGTTTTTTCAAGACTACAGATGTTGTAGTTTCTTTATGAAAAACTAAGTCACCAATATAGACACGGTTTGCAAGGATTTTACTAATTGTACTGCCATGCCATAATGAACCTGCATCACTTTTTCCAGATAGAATAGATGGTGTAGGTAATGATAGAGAGGTAAGGTGCTTTGCAATTCTTTCAGTACCCCATCCAGAAATATACTTGCTGTAGATTAGTTGCACGATTTCTGGGGAAACATCATCTCGGACATAAAGCTTTTTGTTTTCTAAGTAGTAACCGTATGGCGGCAGGCTACCAAGAAACTCACCATTCTTGTATTTTGCCTTATAAGCCATTTTAATTCGTTCTGATGTATGTTGAGACTCTTGTTCATATAACCATACATAAACACCAAAAAGTCCTCTTTTGGAGGGGTCCCGTGTATCAAGCACGCTATCGAGTGTTACAATGTGTACATTATGCAGTAAGGTCAAATCTCGTATTTTATAGGAGAGGGAACCATTTCTTGCTAATCTGGAAAGTTCTTTACTCACTATCATATCAAACTTATTTGATTCGATATCATTTATTAATGAAATAAGTCCTTCCCTTTTTTCTGTGGTACCTGATTCAACATCTTTATATACCTTATATAGAGTAAAGCCTTCTTGTTCTATGTATTGCTTAATGAGTTCGATTTGATTTGTAAGAGAATCCTTCTGTTCATCTCTACCAGTGGAAACTCTAATGTATGCCGCTACTTTCATGTTAATCCTCCTTCTGAATAGCGACAATATCCTTATCGCTATTATAGTCTTCGTTAATAAGTCTTTCAAGTTCAGCCTCGATTATGGATGTAAGAATTTCTATGTAGGAAATTCCATCTCCATTAAAATGACGTTCAATATTTTTCATAGTCAGTACCTCCTTGTTTTAAGAAGTCGCACTGACTATATGAATTGTTGTGAAATAATTAGAATTAGTTCGAGGTTGATTTGAAGAGGAGAAATAATATAAGTAGATGGGCGGGAGACCCCACCCAGTGCCTAGCGAATAAAAAGCATTAATACTATAGAAGGTTACCCTTGTTATGCCTGCATCAAATTTTAATGAAATTTCCAAAGAACAATAGGGCTTCTTAAAGGCATATAAATAGTAGGATTAGATATGGCAAATAAAAACATAATAAAATATAGATATTGTCTATCTATTATGGTTGGTGTATTAAGTACCGTATCAGTAGGTCTATATTAGCTTTTTAAGCCATTTGAATTAGAGAGGAGTATAAAGGTATACCCTGTATAAGACTTTAGTAAAGAAACTTATAGGTGGTGGTATCTGTCAGGAGAAACTTATTAGGAGTGTTGTCTCTAAGCCTATTGAATATATGCTAAATGAGGGGAATCCAAACGGAATTGTATATACCTATGTGAACTTTTATTTACACAAATATGTTAATGACTGCACATTTTTACTTATATTAATGATGTAACAGTCAATTCAATTTTCTAAGGAGATTACAGATGAGAGACAAATTCGATTTACCTGAAATGCTTTCAATTCAAGAAGTGGCAGATAGACTTAATGTCAACTATGTCACTGTATTTAGATGGGTAAAAAGCGGAGAGGTTGAAGCTGTACGTATCGGTAGAAAAATTTGGAGAATTCCAAGAGAAAGTTATCTTAAGCTCGTCAACTAATAATTGATGAGCATCTTTTAGTGGAATCTGATTAAATTCTGATGCTTACAACTGAATATTGGGTAAAGCAATAAAAAGTGGTATCGAGTAAACACTCTAAAAATCGTCCGACTAATCAATTGGTGTTCATGCGTAAGAGGCACATTTGATTTTCCCAGATTATCCGTCGTAGTGCCATTATTGGCAGGGAACCTTGATAGAGTGGTGGAGACACCCACGCAGTAAAGCTACACCTGGGTGCGTTAGATATCTCGAAGGCTAGTGGAAACCTCAAATCCATATGCTTGTGTTCTCCTCCTATAAGGGGGAGAACGCAGTGTTTCCTAAATCCATATGGTTACCGCCCACCGCTTGCGGTGGGGGAAGTGATTAAAAGTTATGTTAGTGTTTTAAGAGTTATATACATGGAGACTGCATTACTAATATACTTATGATAGATTTGAAGAATAGCGATACTCTTAGCGGATTATGTCGCCTAGAGTTCATCCGCCCAACTATTTTCTTTATAACATAAGTAATGTTATAATAAGAATTGAGTTTATAATTTATACTTAGAAGTTTAAGGAGGATAATGTGAGAGATATTTATATACAAAAGATTCATATAAATGAAATCAGGCATCTTTCAGATATTGATATTGAAATTTCATTTGAAGAAAAGAAGCATTTAATACTGACTGGTAAAAATGGAAGTGGAAAAACAACATTGCTTAATGGAATTGTGAAGTATCTTGGCTTTATTGAACGAAACGAAGGAACCTTCCCAGATAATTTATATCGGGCTGTATCGACTTATGAAAACAGATTAAATCAATTAAAAGGATGTACTGATGAGAAGTCTAAGGAAGATTATAGAAGATGCGAAATAGAGCTTGAAAATAGAAAAAGTCGAATTCCAATAAGAACACATGGATTAGCATTAGATATAAAAAATAAACCTGACTGCGTATCTGATTATGATGCAGGTAAATTTATCATTTGTAGTTTAGAAGCAAAGAGAGCAAGTAGATTTGATAAGCCAGAAGGTGTGTCTAAAATAATATTTGATGACAAGTATAATTTTGATGCACAAGCTAATACGACTTTTGTCAAGTATATGGTTGACCTTAAAACACAACAAGCTTATGCAAATCAGGAAAGTGATGATGAAGGTTTAAAGTATTATAATTGGTGGTTTGAGAACTTAGAGAAATTGTTATGTAAATTATATAATGATGGAGAACTTAAATTGATATATGATTATAAAAACTATGACTTTAAGATACACACATCGGATGGTAAGCAATTTGGATTTAATGAAATGTCAGATGGATATTCAGCTGTATTTGATATTGTTTCAGAAGTGATGTCAAGAATGGAAAACTACACACAATATAGATATAATTTTCAAGGGGTTGTTCTGATAGATGAAGTTGAAACACATTTGCATGTGGAACTACAAAAAAGTGTATTACCAATTCTTCTTTCATTATTCCCTAATATACAATTTATTGTCACTACGCATTCTCCCTTTGTATTATCCTCAATAAAGAATGCTGTTGTATATGATATTGAGAAAAAGGAAAGGGTTGAAGACTTGTCAAAGTATTCATATGAAAACATTATTCAGAATTATTTTGAAGTCGATAGCTATTCTATTGAAATAATGAACGTAATGAGGGATTATGAATATAAAATTAATAAGTACTGTGAGACTAGAGAAGAGAATCTTTTAGAAGATATTTCTAATATTGAGACTTATTTTGAAGAAAGCGATTTTTCCTTAGACGAATCATTACTTTATCATTTTAACAAACTTAAATTAAGAAAGAAGGTTGTTCAAAATGGTTAATTTAATAAGATTTATTAAAGGAGAAGAGTTAAAGCAAATTCAGGATTTTCTTAGTCACCAGAAAGGTCTTACATCAGGAACATACAATGATGAAATTATTGTTGAAGCTTTAAAAAAAGAGTTTTATAGTAAATGTTATATTTGTGAAGATGATATGAGTACCTCAATAAATATCGAACATTTTGAACCTCATAAAGAGGATAAGAATTTAAAGTTTAAATGGGATAATTTATACTTAGCATGTGGGCATTGTAATAATATTAAGTTGGCTAAATATGATAACATTTTAGACTGTATGTGTGAGGAAGAGGATGTTGAAAAAAGTATAAAGTACTGTGCACCCACTTTTCCTAAACGTAATGTAATTATTGAAGGAATTAAGGATACTGAAAAGGTTAAAAATACGGTTGAGTTATTAATAAAAGTTTATAATGGAACAACGCCTCAAAAAAGACTTGAGTCTGAAAAATTGAGAAAAAAGATATTGCAGGAGATGCTTAAGTTTCAAGAAATACTTTATGAGTATTATTATGAGGCATTTGAAGATGATGATAAGGAACACGTCAAGAGAAAATTAAAAAGAATGTTAAGTAAAAGCAGTCCATTTACAGCATTTAAAAGATGGGTAATACTTGAAGACGAATTATATGTTAAGGAATTTGGGGATTTGCTAATAGGATAGATTCTTAGGATATTGCCGCTTTATTTGTCTACAACCAACACCCCACACATGTGGAGTGTGTGGTGTTGATGTCAAAAGTAAAAAAGTAATAGGATTAAAAGCATAGAAAACAAGGGGTTCCGCTATTTTGTGAAGTGCAAAATAGCAGAACCCCTTTTGAAATTAGACTTGACGGTAAGGTGTTTTTATTAGAAAAGTTACATAGTTGAGTAGACAAGTTGGATATGGGCAGGTTGAGTAGACAGAAATATTGTGAAAATAGACTATATAACGTATAATAAAATCAACGGAATGATGATTAGGCAAAACCGTGATGGTTTGCATAATGTATTTATCGGAGGTATAAGGTATGCCAGAAAATAAAAAAGTTAATTACATACCAGCAAAACCTTTGAAAAGAACTAAACGAGTAGGTATTTACTGCAGAGTCAGTAGTAATAGTTCTGAGCAATTAAAAAGTTTAACGGCACAAGTATCAGCAATGACAAGATTAACAGCCTCTACACCCCAATGGTTACTTGTTGATGTATATATGGATATTGCGTCAGGTAAAAAAGGTTCTACTCGTAGAGAGTTTACAAGGTTGCTTGAAGATTGCAAATCCCAAAAACTGGATATTATCCTTACTAAGAGTATTAGTAGGTTTGGTAGGGATACTGTTGATACACTTGAAGCGTCAAATCAATTAAAGACATTAGGTGTTCGAGTTATTTTTGAACAAGAGAGTCTGGATACGGCCAATACTGATAGTGATCTTATGATTTCTATAATCGAATCTATAGCACAGGCAGAAAATGAATCTCGTAGTGAAAATATAAAATGGGGTATAAAGCAGCGTGCTGCACAAGGAACTTCTAAACTTTATAACAGAAAGTGTTATGGATACGCACATGATAGAGACGGGAATTTGGTTATCAAAGATGATGAGGCTAAAAATGTTATAAAAATATTTGATTTATATCTGCAAGGGAAAAGTGTTTTAGGAATTGTTAAGGAATTAGGAAGGCTTGATATTAAATCTCCAACAGGAAAAGATAAGTGGAGCAAGCGTACAGTAGATGTGATGCTCAGTAATGAAAAATACACCGGTAGTGTAAGACTATTGGATGATGGAAAACATGAAACAGTTTATTTGAGTGAGGACAACCACCCAGCCATTATTTCTGAGGAGACATTTCAAGCGGTGCAGTTAGAAAAAACTAAGAGGAGCAATATCATTAAAGGTGAAAATGGAGTGAAAAGAAAAGGTAAAAAGTATAGTTCAAAGAAAGGTAGTTAATTTGAAAACGATGAATGATAAAAAATCACAAGATGTATATAATATATTAATTACACCCATCCAGACGACAAGATACAGTAAAAACAAAGTTAGTATTAACAAGGCTGGCTCTGTGATTGAAACCACTCAAACTTACTATCCATATAAAGAATGGAATGGTCAAGAAGTAGATATTCGAATAGACTCAGATATGTCAGATTTTGCAGTTGGCTTTTATGAAATACTATATGAAGAACTTATTAATACTAATATTTTAGATAAAAATGATAGAATCATAGACAAAGTGTTTGCAGGAGATACTATGAATACTGGTATTATATCAAAGCATAGAAGAAAGACGAAATTACCAGAGCATCAAAGGCATTGTCTTGCTAATTTCTGGATATTGCCGATGTGGATAGGTCGTGATTGGGACAAAAATCCTCATCCAGAACATAGTAAAACAAGGAATAATTGCAATGACTACATTAAACTATATTTGAAATACGTTAAGGATAACTGGGATGTATTGCAGAAGGATAAAAACGTAGGTAAATATTTTTTGAAATTTAAGAATTTTGATGATTTTATGGATAAGCATTTTATACCAAATAATGTAGAATCCGAGACAGAACAAGACCAAATTAACTTTATTAAGGATAGAGCTAAAGCTATTTCGGAATCAAAATATGCTAAAGAATTATGGAATTATTTTTCTGAGAATGAATTATTAGGATACAAAGAAACCTTTTTAGAGCCTGATGAGTATCCATTAAATAAAGAAAAACATCCTTATGCATATGAATGTTCTAGGTGTAATAGGATAATTGCCAATGATGAGAATTATTCTATACCTCCTGTTTGTGCTGAATGCTCAAGAAGAGAAAATTTAAAAAATAGCCTAATCAAAAACAAGTATGCTGATTAGGTAAGAATGATACTAATATGCATAAATACTGGACTTAGTAAGTTTTTGTTACAAATGTGAAATAGCCTATGTATCTCATGTGGAGAGTGTAGTGAGCATGATACGGAAATAATTGACTAGACAGATGTCGGTGACTTGTAGATAATGCTACTCCATATATCTATATTTAAGATGATAAATAGAAATAAGCAGTCAAGAGTTGACTGCTTATCTAGAATTTGTGGATAATTTACATTTAATAGCAGATATAATGAGGGATGTCCAATGTTCTATTTTGGAATTTTTAATTCCATGAGGACCACCAGCCGTTTTTGATTGCTAAAAACAGATAATTACCTCCACCAACGGTACTTAAACTAGTATCAATCGTATGTGGAGTATATCTGTATAAAGCATAGGTCGCTTTATTATCAACCCAAATTTGATTTGAATAAGTTGCACCATAAGCCATAGCATAGTAAAAACGTCTGTTACTATATGAAACACTGCCAGATGCTGCGGTAACAAGTGAAGATTCTTTCTGTAATTGAACTAAAACTACTTTTGGATTAATGCCATAATAAGATGAATTAAATCAGCAGCTCTTGTAGTATCATGATTATAATATACGTTATCATTTGAGTCTTTCATGAAATTAACATAAGTTTAAGTGGTTTGTTTGATATAATAAAACTGGAAAGAAGGTGATGTTTTGAAAAAAAGATACCTTATAATTATAATGCTGTTAAGTATCGTAACGGTAATCTACATCATTAATTTGTTTGACACGAGAAGTGATATTGAATTCACCTTTGAAATAAGTAAAGTGACAATAGCAGATAATGTTGTTCAAGAGTTAAAACTAATAGATGTTTTTACATCAAAGTCAAATCTAAAGAGGATCCCTAAATCAGATAATATTTCAGCAGAATTATTTGATAATGCTAATTTGACCATTTATACCATTAATCAACTTGAGATGAAGGGCGAAGATATTAACGATGCAACATATTTTGCTTGTATAGAAACGATGGAAAGATGTTATATTGCAGAAATAGATTCAGAAATAAAGTTTCAGAATCTAATCGACAATAATGAAAGTCAAGATATATTAGTCGATTTTATATTGAAGCAAGAAAGAATAATGATTTTATCTAGTAGTTTATATGAGTATTTGGAACAGTAATCTTAAATTGTCTTGAACTATAATAAAAATTCGATTTTTAAAGAGTTGTCCTGATGTAGAAAAGATAAAAGTATTACGAGATATTATTGAGCCACATTACTATCGAGATATGTTTCCAGCAAATTACAATTATTGAATGATTGTAATTTTGATATCTTGAATAGAAAGAAAGATAACTCTGACATCTGTCAGAGGCAAGCTACCTAGAAGTTAAACTTTTTATTCTGAAAAGTGCTTCTAGTCCCTTGCTTCGCAAGAAAAATCAAAAGAGATTGTTACCAAAAATCATAAAAATGAATATATGAATTTCGCAAAAGTCCTCTATTCGGAACATGAGTAGAGGACTTTTTTTATGTGTGGAAATGATAATATGTGAATAAAATCTGGACACCACCCCTTTATTTTGCCTTAAGAAATAGAGGGGTGGTGTTTTGTATATCCAAGTGAGTCGCTTGCTCTATTAAAGTGAAAATTATTTTGTTTAAACGAAATATAACTTGATATTCAAATTTTAATTTGTTAGAATGAATTAAAGAGGTGGTAATATGATTAAAAGAGAAGAGTATTTGAAACAAATACGTCCATTCTACGAATCGGAGTTAATAAAAGTCATCATTGGAATACGTCGTAGTGGAAAGTCGGTATTACTCAGACAGATACAGAATGAATTATTAGAAAAAGAAATAGAAGTTTCACAAATCGTATATATCAATTTTGAAGATCTTGAGTATTCCTTTATTCAGAATGAAATGGATCTCCATAGATATATCAAAGATAAAATTAGTGAGGATAAAAAGTTATACCTGTTCTTTGATGAAATACAAAATGTGGAAAATTTTGAAAGGGCTATAAATTCGTTTAGAGCCACTTTGGATTGCAGTATATTTTTAACAGGGTCAAATGGAAAGTTGTTATCCGGTGAATTAGCGACACATCTTTCTGGTAGATATGTTAGCTTTCGGATTATGCCGTTTTCCTTTAAAGAGTTATGTACAATTAAAGGAATTAATGTGGGCAATGCTACCGATGAAGATTTTATGGAGTATTTAAATTATGGAGGTATGCCAGGCAGATTTTCTATGCAATCAGAGTCTGAAATAAAAGTATATCTGCGAGATCTATATAATTCAATAGTACTGAGAGATATTGTTCAGAGAAGTAAGATAAAGGATGTGGATATATTGAATCGTATTGTTGAATATATGGTTATGAATACAGCACAGACATTTTCAGCAAAGTCCATATCAAAATTTTTGAAAGTGTGAATCGAACAGTTTCCACAGAGACGATATATACGTATCTGGAATATATTACGTCTTCACTAGTCCTAAACAAAGCTGTACGCTATGATATAAGAGGCAAAAAAATTTTAACAAGGTCAGATAAATATTATTTGTCGGATATGGGGTTATCAAAAATTAATAACAGCGGATTTAAAACAGAAATAGGATCCCTGATTGAAAATGTAATATACAATGAACTTATTCATCGAGGATATCAAGTATATGTTGGTAAAACATTAAAAGGTGAAATTGATTTTATTGTTATGGATGGTGAAAATCGAATTTATTATCAAGTTGCTTATTTACTTGCGGATGAAAAAGTTGTTGATAGAGAGTTTGGAGCTTTTGATTCAGTTAATGATAATTATCCTAAATATGTACTTTCGTTAGATAAATTTGATTTTTCTAGGAATGGAATAAAGCATATTAATGTTATTGATTTTTTATTGGATAGAAAATAATGTCTGCGACCTTGTCCCAACACACGTGAGACATGCCTTTTGTTAAAACGTTTAGTATAAAGAATAATTGAATATGATTTCAAGTTTTTAGAGCAGATATTTTAATCTGCTCTTTTTAATACTTGCCAATAGTATCAGAAAGTATTAGATAGTATCAGAATAGTTAACAGGGTAGTGTAATTTCGGAATTATAGGGGATGACGGATTGTATCTAATTTAGCTTTGCTTTTATCAGACCAATGTCATCATTCAATAAAGGCTGCAGTTTTTGAAGGCTCTACAAAAAGTCAATTTAAAGATAGGTATGAGTTTGATGGTTCGGTCATGAAGCAAATGAGAGAAGTTTATTCATTTATAGATAAGACAATTTTATATTTCTAGAACGTTGATATAAAAGGAGTTGCTGAACATATAAAAAGCAGCTTACCCCGATCCGATATATATTTTGCGAAAAATATCCACACCGAAACGGAGGAAACTGCAGAATATGTATCGACTTTTTCCGGATTTATTCCAGATCTTTCGGAAACTAACATTCTTGAAAGAATTTATCGCCGTATGCTTTTAAAAGCTCGAGATCTTGGTCTCCTTGGACTTGATCATGTTGCTATCGATGCTTCTAAGATTGATGCTTATGAACATTCAGTTCCCAAAAAGAAGATTTCTGAAAATAATCCGGAACACTCTCACTGGGGAGGTAAGCTTGACACGTATGGAAACTTCATCAAATGGTATGGTTGGAAGATGCATGCGTTGGTTGATACCAAAAGCGGCCTTCCCATCTGCTATATTATTACACCAGCCAACATCTCAGATATGGATATTGCACAACCTTTAATCCAGAAGATAATGGATGACTACGATGAAACCATCAGGCCTAAACACTACATGATGGACGCCGGTTATGATGTACCACGTATTTATGAAAGTATCCATTCAGACTATAAGGCTCAAGCGGTTATTTCATTAAATTGGCGAACTACAAAAATTCCACCAGAAGGTATTAACTGGGATGGACAGCTTGTTTGTCCGATGAATCATCCCTATACATATGGCGACAATGACAATGGAACCATTCGCTTACTTTGTCCGGCGGCGACAGGGAAATGTGAATGCATCATGGGCCATTCATGGTGTACAGCCTCTGAAAGTGGTTATGTTGGAAAAGTAAGAATCCAAGATGATCCAAGGTTCAATACCGTTCCCTTTCGTGGAACTGAGAAGTTCCAGAAACTCTATAATCAACGAACTTCTGTTGAAAGAACGTTTGGAGATTTAAAAGATAAGTATGGATTAGACAATCTGTGTGTTTCGATAAGAAAGAGAGCAACAGTATTTAATGTAGCAACAAATCAAACTATTATGATTCATAGTGTTCATTGATTGTTCATCATTTGTTTATTAAATATCAATTTGTATTTGTTAAAATATTATAAATTAAATGAATATAATACTATATATAAAGATGAGGAGAGACGAGGGTGAAAAAAATATTTATAGGATTTCTGGTATTTATTTTAACTATCCAACCTGTTTTTGCAAGAGAATATTTAGACGATGAGTATGATTATGAATGGAATGAAAGTAATTATACGAATAAGAATGATGATTTCATGAAAGTGGCATATGGAAATGGAGTGATTGTAACAGTTGGGGAACATGGAACAATTTTATATTCTAGTAATGGTTCTGATTGGGAAAAAAGCTTATTTACTCCGACAAGTAGTATAGTTGGTCTGAATTGGGATGGAAATAGATTCATTTTGGTAACAAACTTTAATGATATTTATATTTCTACCAATGGAGAGGATTGGGGAATAGCTTCTGGAAATTATTATGAGGTTCTGAAAAACCCATACATGTCTTATGGTCTTGGGGCTAGAGGGAATACTGATTCAAATTATTATGTGGAACGTATTATATCAAATGGAAGTATAACCTTGGGAATTCCGGAAAGTCAAAGTAATCAGCCATTCTTGATTAGCTATGATCAAATAGAGTGGAAGGCTACGGAAAACAAAATTACGGAATATACGGAAATAATTGATGCATTAATCATTGAAGACCAATTTTGTATTTATATACGTGATTTAAATGATGATTGTCAAGTTTTTCAATTGAAATCACAAGATGGTGTTAGTTGGGAAAAAACTCTTGTATATGATGAAGATGGAGAACCATATGATGGTGTAAGCGATGGTCAATCAAGTAGATATACAAAATTTGCTAAAAATGTTGTATACGATGGATCTATATTTATGGCAGTTGGAATTAATAAATATAAAATTTCTTATGATGGCATTAATTGGGCTCGAAATAATGGGTTGGATAGCCAGGATATAAATGATGTAGTTGTAGCTAAGGGTATAATTTATGGAGTGGGTAATAAAGGATATATTGCCACACCAAGTGAGGAGGCATTGAATTATGTTACAGAGTCAAGTTATCTCGCATACCAAGTGGTACAATGGGATTTATCCATGGATGATAGAGTGTATGATAATGTTTTCAATATAGGAAGTGACATATACATTGAAAATGATGGAGTTATAAAAAATATTAATGATAATGGTAATGGTAATCCCTCTAATGTTGAGGATTTATTTGTAAAAATAAGTTATAATGGACAATATTTAAAACAGGACTATAAATTAAAGTTAATTGATGAAAAAGTATCGGATTGGTACGAAAAATTAGTTGTTATCAATTCAGATATGAAAGGTGCTGATTTTGTATTGACTGATAATGCAATTTATGCTCTTGTAAATGTTTCAGCGCGAAGGGAAGACAGTATATTAAAGTCAACAGATGGATATAACTTTGAACTTGTTTATGAAAATGAAGGAATAGAAAAAGATTATTATTATTCTGAAACAGGTGAAATTATTGCTAAAGGAACCAAATTGAATGAAACTATTGAAGAATTTACGGGAAATGCAACGACGCTCTTCTTTGTTGTTGAGAGAAATCAATATATCCAGGAAACAAAGTTATATTGGCTTGAAGAAAATAGCCAATTAGAAAGTTATAATTTTGGAGAAGATTCATTTGAGGGTCTTGCATTTAATAATGAGAATTTAGTTATCAGTGTGTGGAGGCATTGCTATACTTCTTATGACTTAGATGAATGGAAAAAAATAGATTATATGGATGAGACTGCCTTGAAAGCATTGATTTGGACAGGCGAATATTATTTAGGGATTGATCCTTATCATGTTGGGAATTTAGGAACACTCTTTAGATCTTCAGATGGTATCAATTGGATTAGAGTAAATAAATTATCATTATATGATGATATCAAAAAGCTGATTTGGACTGGTGAAAGTCTTGTCATGTGTAGTGAATCTAAGATCTACTACACTAATCCACTGGATATTATTAAGGTTAGTGTGAATAATACTCCTGTAGTTTTTGATGTTGCTCCTATTGTTGTAGACAATAGGACATTGGTACCATTGAGAAAGATCATTGAAGCAGTAGAGGGAGAAATTTCTTGGAATGGAGAAACGAGTCAAATAACTTGTGAATATGATAATACAAAAATATCATTTAAGTTAGGGGAAAAAATTGCAGAAGTTAATGGTGAAGAAGTTGAACTAGATGTAGCTTCAACTGCAATAGACGGTAGAACATTGGTGCCACTAAGATTTATTATGGAGTCATTTGGTTTGAATGTTGAGTGGTATGGAGATACAAAGCAAATTTCAATCTATAATTAAATTTATTTGCAATAGAGCTTTTTCATCAAAGAATAGTAAACTACAAAAGTAAAGGTTCACATACTGTGAAATATCTTTAGTGTTCTGATGATTATACCAAAAATCATACAACAATTTACAGTTCACTTCCAATATATAAAGGCGATGTAATCATTTTGCATAAAGGTTTATATGGATGGATCACGGTACCGACACATGCTATGATTATTTCAAGATATGATACAACAAATAAAGATTTTAAATTGGCTGGGCATTCTAATGAAAGACAAGCATATCCGTTATTAGATGCTATCAAGGATTATGGAGCGGTTGAATTTTTTGAAATCCCATGATTTGAGTAATAATGTATACAATTATATCTAATTGAAAATTTTATTCAAGCCATAAACTTCAAAAATACTATTGAAGTTTATGGCTTATGAATGATTTATGATATAATTTACCTTATAGGAGGTGCTTTGTTGAAAAGAGTATATTTTGTGAGAGTGATAATTGTAGTGTTGGTTTTATTAGTTATAGCAATCTACTATAGTATGTTGGGCACAAAAATTGATGCGTCAAAGATTGATGAATCTGATATATTATATTATCTTGAGGTTAAAACAGATGATATTGCTCCAGCTAATCCTGGAATACGATATGTTGCTTATAAAACTCTTGACATAATAAATGATAGAATCTATCTCTGGGTAGTGAAAGAAGATTTTATTCAAGAACAAAATGGACAGATTCTGACTGAAACGGTAGTAGCTTGTCCGGTAGTATTGATTATTGGAGAAAATGAAAATGGATTATTCGTTAAAAGTCATAATTATCCAGAAGATGGTAAAGATTATGGCTATAATTTGAAGCGGTATTTTCCTGAAAAAGTACGGGGAGAAATAAATGCGCTTAGCCCAGAAGATACATTGAATCTTAAAAATGAAATAATTGACAGAATAAGAGTAGGAAATTGAATTACGATTTTATGTGTTGCAAATTTTTTCGGTTAATAATTAGTTGGATAGCTATTTTATAGCATAGTCAGAGGCAAGCTACCTAGAAGTTAAATTTTTCATTCTGAAAAGTGCTTCTAGTCCCTTGCTTCGCAAGAAAAATCAGAAGAGTTTGTTGCCAAAAATCATAAAAATGAATATATGAATTTAACAAAAGTCCTCTATTCGAAACATGAGAAGAGGACTTTTGTTATGCGTGGAAATCAAAATATTGGACAAAAGCTAATGGCAACATTTGATGGATTTCAGTGGGGAGTAGTAACCCATACAGACCGGAAACATATCCATAATCACATAGTTTTGAATTCAGTCAATTATAAGACCGGTCTTAAATGGCAACAGTCAAAGAAAGATCTTCAGCTACTGAAAGATAAATCTGATCAGCTGTGTCGTGATTATGGTCTGTCGGTCATAGAAAAGGGCAAGGGTTGGAAGAGTTATGGCGAAAATAGAGCGAATTATTCCGATGTCATTTGGAAGAGACGCTTAGCTGAAACCGTTGCTGAATCCATTGGGAGAAGAAATACCAGCGAGGAGTTCATTCATTATCTCAAGGATGAAGGTATTGAAGTTAATTTTCTTTCAAACAGTATGATAGTTCTCAAGCAGCGGGTGAAGTTGTTATACTCAGCTTTAGCAATAGTAAAGATATTATTATTGTTACACAAGGAAGCACCAAAGGTTGTCCAGATTCAGTTTACCAATATTTATTCATTTGACAATAAATATGAAATATCTGACAGCGGAAAATCAACGTTTACCAGCACTTTGACGGCAAGAAATGTCGATGAAGTAGCAATAAGTTGTTACTTACAACAATATTCCAATGGAAAGTGGAGAACACTAAAAAACTGGTCAGGGGAATACAACGGTGTAGCATATGTTCTTTCGAAAAGTTGGTATGTAGCCAGTGGATACTCATACAGGCTGAAATCCTATGTTTATGTGTACAAAGATGGGGCAATGATTGAAAGTGACAGCTATACCAGCAGCAATATTTTTTATTAGCGAAGTTTGTTTGTTAGATTTGTAAAATACTAATATAGTTGACAAGATAAAAGGAGAATGTATAATGAGAAATACTAAAAGAATAATTGCAATTTTACTAATGTTTTCGCTGGTTTTTGCTTTGAAATTTAATGTGTATGCAAAAAGCTATGCAGAAGATGTAATGGATTATGATGAATTAGATGTATATGCGGAATCAAGTATTACCGGTTATTTAGCCTCAAATGCTATGGATGCTGAAAGTGTTTCGATTTCACAGCGTTATCCAATATATAGTATTGATTATAATGAAGTAATTAGCTATATGTATTTTGTGTTTTCAGAAAAAGAAACAATTGGTCGACTAACAGTTACATATGATGATAAAACTTATCATTCTAGTTTCACTACAGCTTCTATAAATAACTTTGTAATTGGTGAATCATACAAGTTATATGTTTTAGGAGAGAACTTATTTGTCAGACGGAACGATATTGATATTTGTATCGCTGGGCCACAAAAAGACACTTCTAAGTTTACATCCATTAAGGCTAATAGTTTATTATCAAAGCAGCAAACAATAGAAGTTCCGGTAGAATATACTGAATTAAAAATGAAAGAAGCAATTGATGATAGTGAAGAAATGATTGTTCAGCGTAGTGCACCTACTTATTATTATCTTAGCTGTCCATATGTGGCAAATGATATTGTAGATGGTGTTGGTCTTTGTTGGGCAGCATGTGTTGCTTCTCGAGTTAATTACCATGATAATTCATCACTTAGTGCCAAAGATGTTTATGATGCATGTGACGACGATGGAGATAGTAGACCTTCTGGAACTCCAAAGGGGAATACAACATGGATAAAATATGCATATAGTTTATATGATATAAATGTAACGAAAGTGTCTAGTGGGAAAACATTTGGTCAAATCTGTTATCTTTTAGATGCAGACAAACCAATTTATTGTAGTTTTGAGAGAGGAGTGGACTCTCATGGTGTTTTATTAGTTGGCGTATATCAAAGTGGGTCTACTGATATATATATGTTTAGAGATCCAAATGAAACGGGCATTGTATCAATATCAGTTTCTTCAGATGCTTTGAATGATTCTACTAAAGTCGCCTATACAAATAGCTATCATACCTATAGTGATCGGATCAGGAGTATATATTAGATGGAGGTAAGTGTTGAAAAAAATAGTTTTATTGCTATGTTCGTGTACAATGAATAATGATGGTAATCAAAAAGACTATGATAGTGAGCAAGATATTAAAAATACAGGCATCGTAGAAAATGAGCCTGTAGATGGTGAGCATCTTGAAGCAATTTTTTACAATGGACAATGTTATTACGGCTTACCTTTTGGTGATACGATGCGAGAAGAAGATAAACCTGATGACTTTGAATACATTGGGACAATTACTTCAATCAGTGATTTTTTAGTTTCACCATCACAAGAGTTGGAATCATCTTTAGGTAGTGTTGGTGATGAGATGTATCATTTTGTAGATGATGAAGGATATCATTATTTCTACTCGCCTATAAAAGATGAAGTACATTATCGATGTATTAGTAAGGCTACAACAGACAAACTGGATTATTATGATCAGGACAATTAGATGATTAAACTGACCACGGTGAGGGCAAGCTACCTAATTATTTCACATTATTCAGGGGATGAAACCCTAGAAATAATCAATGATTCACGCCATCAATCGTGAGATGTCAAAATCTGCAACTCATAAAACAGATGAAAAGCCGTTCCATAAAGGTTATAATGATAACAGCAATATTTACAGTTGCTGTTATTGTTGCCCCCAAGGATTTATATGCAATTAAAATATAGAAATTTACAACAAGACTACGCAACGGCAGTTAATTGTAGGTTATCAAGAGACGACGGGACGGATAGCGAGAGTAACAGTAATCAGACACAAAAGCAAATGTTAAGGAGATATTCCAGTGAGCAAGGCTTTCAAATCTATGATGAATATGCAGAGGCTGGTTACGGTGGTACAACTAAAACGCCAGAACCCTTGATTTTACTAGAGTTTAAGTGCTTTTATGAGTTGTTCAGTTTCAGTGAAAATATCGAAAATTGCCACCAAAAAGACCTAAAAAGTAGTATCAGAATCAAAGCCGTTATATGACATGGTACGTGGGAACACGTCTATTGGTATTCGGTTTTGAGGGTGAAAATTGGAAATTCAGATAGTAAAAAACCCTAGATTCATTTAGTATCTAGGGTTTTTAGTGTTTGAAATTAGTATGCACTACTCATATTCCGCTGAATATATTACATCATTCCCAGAATTAAAATTTAAGTCTTTTTAACAATCGCAAACACCACGAATACAGACGTTTCCAGGAACTCGGGTTACAGATTATTGATTGCTTACTCTTTGTGTTTCCACATACCAAAAAGTCCCCGAACCAATTTTTAACCTATATATTTTTTTCGAGATATTTAACAACCTCATCTACAAGAAAACCGTTTTCTATAGTTGCTTCCTCTACCTCTACTATTTTTCTCTTCATATAATAATTAATTTTTGAAAACGGGTCATTATCAACATACTCTTTTGCTTTTTCTTGAGACGGTGCATCGATAATCATTAACGCCGTTCCATCTGTACAAGGCCCACAAAACGGTAATACTCCAAGCTCTTTAAGACTTTTTAAGTATGCAGCATGTTGAGTAACAAGCTCTTTCGTTATCAGCTCTCTCTGTTTATCTGAAAGGTGTACAATAAATTTTTTCATAGTCATCAGCTCCTTTTATAAATTATTATTTAAAGACTGAATCGAACTTTTTATCTCATCCAGTTTCCCGCTGAGTAAATCATTCAGTTCTTTGTCTGCATTTTGCAGGCTTGATAATGCATGATCTAAAACTTTCGTTCCTTTCGGAGTGAGATGAACCTCCATTGATCTCCTTTCTTTTCCTACTAAACGTTCAATAAAACCATCTCTTTCCATTCTTCCTAACAGAGTACTCACAGTAGCCCGCTCAAGCTCTATTTTTTCTGCTATCAGAGACAAACTGGAAGGTCCGAATTCTTTTATTACCTCCATTACATAAACATAAGAGGTACTAAGACCATACTCATCCAAATGTCTCTCATACCATTTTTGAACCTTTTTACGGGCCAAACTTAATTGAAACGCCAAACAGTTTATAGTTATATTATTTTCTTTCATATTAGTATACTAACAGTTAGCATGCTAACTGTCAAGAGAAAATTTATTTAATAATTAGATTAACCTCATATTGCACTTATCATCCGATACACGTAGAGTGTGTTTTGAGCATGGTTAAGAAATCGGTAAGTTGACATGATGTAAATATTGTGAAAAAGTAAAAAGTCGTGTGATTTAAAATTCTAAGTTAAATTACACGGCTTTTCTTGGATTTTAATGTTTTTTCGTGTAATATAAAATTATATTTTAAATTACGCGATTATTAGTTTTAGAGGTATTCGTTTATGTTTATAAAAAGAGCACTTGAAAAGATTGTACAGTAAGTTTCAAATACATATCTCGTTCTTCTCGTTACGGGTCCAATGCAAATTGGAAAAACAACACTGCTAGAGCATGTTGCTGATAAAGAGAGAATATATGTAAGTCTTGATGATCCGGTGGCAAGGAGTCTTGCGATAGAAGAACCATTACTTTTTTACAACGTTATGAACCACTGGTTATTATTGACAAAATGCAGTATGCACCAGAATTATTACCCTATATAAAACTGCATGTAGATAGAAATAAAAAAATGGGCGGTTCCTGTATGGCTTATATAATAACTGCATGTGCACTCGACACCCTTGCGTAGTGTTTGAGTATGGTTAAAGACAATTAAAGGGATATATAAGGCAGCAACAAGGATTAAGGTGACAGACGGAAGGTAGCTCTATGAAATCAGAAAAAAGTAAAGACTTGTATGAATTAATGCTTAGAGAGGGTTATACGGAAGAATTCAGTGACTT
This sequence comes from Vallitaleaceae bacterium, assembly GCA_965140555.1. Lineage (GTDB taxonomy): Bacteria > Bacillota > Clostridia > Lachnospirales > Vallitaleaceae > UBA1351. Next base: position 2,700,797 of record OZ223259.1, read on the forward strand.
AATTACACAGAATCTGAACACGGATTTTACAGCAAAACGAATGATTGGTTTTCTTGCTCAGTTTCAACAGGCATCATTGGAAGTCATTGTTGATGAAATGTTAGCAATCTTGAATGATCGAAATAGATTCATGAATAAGAAAATTTTGGAAAATACTAATGTTGCGATGAATCAACTTTTGAATCATGGATTAGAAGATTAAGATTAGTAAAGGAAAACGATAAAATGAATATACAAATTTTTGGCACAAAAAAATGTAACGATTCCAAGAAGGCTGAACGTTATTTCAAAGAACGTGGTATTAAGTTTCAATCGATTAATATGACAGAAAAGGGCATGAGCAAGGGAGAATTCAATGCAGTTGCTAAGGCCAATGGTGGTATGGAAAACATGATTAACGAGGACGGTAAAGACAAGGAACTGCTGGCCCTAATTAGATATATTGCCCCAGAGGATAAACTTGAAAAAATACTGGAAAATCCTAAGGTCATTAAAACGCCGGTAGTTAGAAATGGCAAGGAATCAACCCTAGGGTATCAGCCAGAGATTTGGAAGACTTGGTTGTAATAGGTTAAAGGTGTATGAAGAGACATGAATTTTCAAAAAAGATACATATAAAACAAAAGAAGAACATACAAAAAACATACACAGACGTTATTATAAGTATGTAAAAAATTATATAGAATCCCCTCTCATTATAGCCGGAAAAATAGAGAAGTTCATGAACTTCTCTATTTTTCCGTTTTTTTCCATGAACTAAGAAATTGAACTAAAGGCTTTAATTTCCGTCGGTCGTCCATAAGCTTTTATTCAGAGATGCTTATCTATAGCTCTTCCATTCAGATTCAAACACATAATCAGAACGAGTGTACTGACACGCTCATAAATAGACGCATTATTTGCCTGTTTTCCCATAGGATAGGGAAAGCTTTGCTCTAAGAGGTTTTACACTGCTTTTTTCTTCTAAGGCTCTCTTAGAATTAAGTATTGTTATCTTGATAGAACAGAATACATGTTCTATAATGTTGTTAGGGAGTTAACAATTAAGGAGGATGACGATGCCCACAATAAATTGATAGTGCTACTGAATTAATGGATATAAGAATTTCAGTATATAAATATAGACAACCTATCTTTGCAGAGCATAATAATTAATGGGGGAGATAAGATGAACGTTTTTTTATATAAGTCATTCAAAAAGCATGTAACATTATTAACCATATTTGCGTTTGAGATAATAGGTCTGATATTTATAGTGAGTGGTTGTAAAGATTACACTTCGGAGAGTCATATAGTGAACTCAAATCCAATCAATAGTGTAAATACTGGATTTATCGTTCAAAGTGAAGATGGAACGATCTATTTTCAAGATGGTAAAAATAACAATAATATAGTTCAACTGAGCGAGTTTGGGGAAGTTGTTTTCGATGATACTTATGGTATGTGTTTATCCCTTTATGATAAATATCTGTACTATAGGAATTATGGTAATGGTTCACAACTTATGAGACTTGAAATCGCTAATCCAGATAATAGAGAAACCATTTCAGATATTAATACATATCAGACAATCATAGTAGATGAGATGATTTATGCAAATGTTGTTGATATGGAATCTGATAAAGAGGGTTTGTATAGAATACGTATTGATGGTACAGAATATGAAGAATTAGTAACAGGCTCTGTTTCGAATATTTGTTCAAATTCTGAAGAAGATTATTTATTGTATGTAAATGAAGGAAGTTTATATGCTATGGACTTGGATACCAGAGAGATTAAACGAATACTTAATGAGGAAATAAATTGGGTCAATGTTATCGATGATATTATTTATGCATTGGACTGGAAAAGTGAGAATAAAGATTCAGTAATTTATAGAATTGATATGCACAATAGTGAAACTACTATATTAGGGGAATAATTTTTAATAAAACTACACTATTGGATAAAAATATAATCTGGCATATAACAACACGAAAATCTATCAGAGCCTCTACTAAAAAAGATGATAGATATCAGGAAATCACCGATGAAATCGATAAACGAACCAATGGCTCATGGCATTCATGCTGATTATGTGTTGATGGATACTTGGCTTACCAATAAACAGAAGCCTCATAAATTCAGGATATGTTTGCTGATTTAGGCTGGGAAAGTTGAGTATAAAACGGTTGACAAATAATACAAAGAAGACTACGGTAATAGAAAGGAAAAAAAATAGTTTCTGTAACGAGTGTACTGACACGCTCATAAATAGACGAATTATTTGCCTGTTTTCCCACGACAACAAGTTCGTTATCTAATACAACAAGTTTTGATAATAATGATTATATGAATTGAAAATACAATTGATATAAAATTAACAATAGAAAGGATTGATATGAAAAAAATAGTGTTTTTGCAAAGTTTTTTTATAGTTATAGGAATAATTAGTATAATTTTAGTATCGAATATAAAGTTTAACAATAGAACAAAATACTACATGAATTCATTAAATAGCGAAATTTCTCAATTACAGAATAGCATAGTTAATGACGATGTTGTATTGTATACGTCGAATTAGGATTTTATCGATGATATTTCATTGAAGTTAATTTTCATAGAGAATATACAAAATGATGCACGAGTTTATGTGGATAATGATTTGGAGCGTTTTAATCGTGTCTTAGAAAATATTACTTATGTAATTAATAGTGGACTTGATTCTGGAAAATTAGTAACGAATGGTTTTTTAGAGGATGAAATACTTGATGAAAATGAAAACTTATTCCTCGAAGAGCTTTCTGATGATTTATCAACACTATTACAGTTAACTAATACGAATAACAAATATGATAAAAATAAAATAAATGCTGAAGTGAAGCGTATTACGGATAAGTATGCAATTACAAATACAGAAACGTATATGAAAATTAGTAATTAAAGAGAAATTATTGCTCGGACACACCGGTTTCTTTATGAATATCGGAAACGGATTTACTAGTCGGAGGTAGCATTTGCTTGATGGAACATGGGAAAAATGTTGAAAAATAAGGCGTATGGAAAGGTGATGTAGTATGGGCTCAGTAATATTTGTAAGTGTATTAGCGTGTATATTTTTGATTATAGCGATTTTTATGTTTTTTGGAAAGGGAAGTTGGCTTATTGCAGGGTATAATACAGCGTCAGCAAAAGAAAAGGCGCAGTTTGATGAGAAGAAATTATGTAGAATGATGGGTTTTACTTTACTTGTTGTAGCAGCTTTACTTTTTATAACAGGGTATTTAGGCTATAAAGTGGAGAGCGGAATTATGAATGAAAATGAAATGATACCTTTTGCTATAATATTTATTATTGTTGTTTTGGTTACTGTTATTATAGATATATTTTACTCGAATACTCGGTGTAGAAAATAAGTAATTTTTTATTCTATTCTTATTTATAAAGGTTTTAATTCTTGGATCAGTTTCTATTGTTCAAATATGAACATGTCGGTGCACTAGCATTATATTACCATAAAGAATGCGCTATTAAAAATTATATATGGTACAAACTGAACACGACATAAAGGTGTCGTGTTTAGTTTGATATTATACAATGGTAAGGAAGAAATATATGAAAATAGATAGACTCATTGGAATATTATCAATTTTATTACAAAAAGAGAAGGTAACAGCACCGGAATTAGCAGGTTGCTTTGAAGTATCAAGGCGTACCATTAACAGGGATATTGACGATTTGTGTAAGGCAGGTATACCAATTTATACAACACAAGGAAAAGGTGGAGGTATATCCATTATGGATGGGTATAAAATGGATAGAACCTTACTTACGAATGTAGAAATGAAGGATATCTTAGCGGGACTGCGAAGCCTTGACAGTGTTAATGGTACGAATCGTTATGGACAATTGATGGAAAAGATTTCAGTAGGTTCTTCAAATTTGATGGAAGGAGATCAATCGATTTTAATTGATCTTTCTTCGTGGTATAAGAATTCACTGGCACCTAAAATCGAGTTAATACGAAATGCCATAGATACATGTACAGAACTTAGTTTTTGGTATTTTTCTCCAAAGGGTGAAAGTAAGAGAGTGATTGAACCCTATTTCCTAATATTTCGGTGGTCAAGCTGGTATGTATGGGGATGGTGTGAGAAAAGTTATGATTATCGGTTATTTAAATTAAATCGTATGGAGGAAGTGAGCCTAGATCAAGGGCATTTTAGAAAAAGAAACACACCCCTACCGGATTTAAGGAATGAGAGAATCTTTCCGGGAGGAATAGATGTAAAAGCAATATTTGAACCGGAATGTAAATGGCGATTAGTGGAGGAATTTGGGATGAAAAGCTTTGAGACAATGGAAGATGGCAGACTTTTATTTCAGGTAGACTTTACGAATAAAGAAAATCTAATCACATGGATTTTGACATTTCAGGATAAGGTGGAACTACTAGAACCCAAAGACATTCGAAAAGACATTCGAGACCGCATTCATAACATAGCAAAAAGGTATAAGTGAAGACGTGATATGAGAGACCAAAAAGTGAATAGAATAATCGAGGAAAGGATGATAGACATATGCCATTTGATTTTAAAAAGGAATACAAGGAATTTTATATGCCGCCCAAAAATCCAATCATAATCGATGTACCAAAAATGAAGTATATTGCTGTCAGAGGAAAGGGAAATCCAAATGAAGAAGGCGGCAAGTACCAATTAGCAATAAAAGTGTTGTATGCAGTTGCATATACGCTAAAGATGAGCTACAAAACAGACTATCAAATAGAGGGATTTTTTGAGTATGTGGTTCCACCATTGGAGGGATTTTGGTGGCAAGAGGGTCTTGAGGGATATGATATGAGTAGAAAAGAGGACCTTAATTGGATTTCAGTCATTCGATTACCGGATTTTGTAAAGGAAAAAGATGTTACGTGGGCGATTGATCAGGCAACAAGAAAAAAGAAAATGGATTGTACGAATGCAGAGTTTTTTACCGTGGAAGAAGGTAAATGTGTTCAGATTATGCATATTGGTCCATTTGATGATGAAGCAGCTTCCGTTGCACGCATGGATAACTATATAAAAGAAAATGGATATTGTAGTGACTTATCTAAAGAACGTCTTCATCACGAAATATATCTGTCAGATATAAGAAAAGTTGTTCCGGAAAAGAGGAAAACAGTGATTCGCCACCCCATATCAGATTGTTAAAGCGAATAGAATTATAAGGTAAGCATTCAAAACTTGGCAAAAGATGTGTTAGGAATTTTTCTGAATGATTTTTTTGTATTCACTTGGCAAAAGACCGGTTGTTTTACGAAACACACTGGCAAAACGGCCGGGATTGCTGAAGCCTACAGCCTGGGCTACAGAAACAATGGATAAATCCGTATAGGAAAGGAAATGTTCGGCTTGTCCAATACGGCGTTGTTCTATATATTCTGCGGTAGTACAGCCAAACATTGCTTTAAAGCATTTTTTGAACTTGGTAGTACCCATACAGGCTAATTTAGATAACATATCAATGGTAAGTTCATTTGCGTAGTGGTCATTGATATAAGAAACAATCGTTTGTAACATTTCTTGGTCAGCAGAAGAGATTGTTGCTTTTTGATGTAAATTCAGTTTTTGATGATGTTCAAAAATGAGAGAAAGTGCTTCTGCGGCTTTGGCATCATAAAATAATTCAGCAGAAATTCCGTTACCATGATAATATTTTATCTGGTTTAACAAATAAATCATTTCAGGGAAATCTTTTGACTCATCTATGCATTGAAAGGCGTCTTGAGGGCTCTGATACAGAGAACTATAATGTTTCTTTAAATATGTCTCATAGTATTCAGGCTCGTATTCAATACCAATCGATCGGATGGGTATTTTTTTGTGGATAATTGCCTTAAATGGTTTGTATCCGCCGAGAAAACTGCTCACCGAGTTGCTATTTAAACGTTTGTACGGACTTAGTTCTTCCCCCGAGATAGACTCATTGAAGGTGACACTTAAACATTCCGGAATAGACATGTCAATGACAAAATCATTATGAAACCAGAAATCGTGTAATTTTATATTAAAATGCTTTGAGGATTCATAAATCCAATAATGACCATGTCCGAATTCCTGTGTTAACTGCCAGCATTCACCATTCGGTGGGTAATTTTCAGGTGGCTTACAAGAAACAAACATTCCCTGTGAAAACAAAGGCTTATAATAATCTGAAATAATACTTCCCATTGAGATCCTCCTATTATACAAATCAGACGTTCTGTTATCCGATAAGGACGTATATTGCTCGAATCTATTGTATCAGAATTTAAAATCAATTACAATCACAAGCAGTTAGAGTAGACGAGCAAAGAAAAAATGGAGGAATAAGATATGCAGAAGATACAACACGAAACTAAAAAACTAACGATTAGAGATTTAGTAACGACAGGAATATTTAGTGCCATATTTCTTGTGTTTACAATATTAGGAGCAGGACTTTTTGCACCAAATCCAGTTTTAACGTTTGTTATGCCTTGTGCCGTTGCACTTGTAACGGGTCCGATCTATCTACTGCTGATGGCTAAGGTTCCGAAGCACGGTGCGGTTATTATTCTCGGAGTACTTATGGGACTGATTATGTTTATTACAGGGATGTACTGGCTGTGGGCTGTTGCCTATATTGTTATGGCAGTCATTGCAGATTTAGTAGCAGGAAGTAGGAATTTCAAAAGTAGCACTATGAATAGTCTAAGCTTTATTATTTTTTCCTTGAATCCAATGGGATCCTATATGATGATATGGATTAACAGAGATCGTTATTTTTCCTATATGGTTGGAAAAGGAACGGAGCAGTCCTATGTGGATACGATGGGAGCCGCTGTACAGGGGTGGATGCTGCCAGCAATGATTGGATCAATTATAATAGCGGCTTTGATTAGTGCCATTGTTGGGAAGATATTACTAAAAAAACAGTTTGAAAAAGCAGGAGTTACAGCATGAAATGGGATTTTGTAAAAACAGACAACAAACAAAAAGGGTTGATAAAGCTTGATGCTAGAACGCTTTTGTTTCTCATTTTGATTACCAATGTGGGGATTTTTTTTATGCCGGAGGTATCTGGTGAAATCGTCATGATGATCCTAATAGTATTTCTGGCAATCGTGTGTGGAGCCGGACGTGCTTCCTTAAAAATCGGAAGTGCATATGCCGTCATTCTTATCAGTGATTACTTTATTACGCATATGTTCTCCGATTCATGGTTGATTTATGTAGTGATTGGAATGCGATATATGCGAAAGGTGCTACCTTGTGCAATACTTGGAGGTGTGTTGATATCCACAATCCGGGTTGGCGAACTCATGGTCTCCCTTCGAAAAATACATATACCGAAATCAATTACGATTCCTTTTACGGTATTACTGCGTTATTTTCCGTCGATAGTTGAGGATAGGAAGGCTATAAAAAAGGCAATGGCAATAAGGGGATTAAATGGAAGTTTTCTGAAACATCCCTTTAAAAGTATAGAAAATCTTTATGTACCCATTATGATGTCGGCAGCCCGCAGGGCAGATGAACTCTCAAGTGCTGCGGTGACACGCGGAATAGAAAATCCAAAAGAAAGAACAACCTTGATGGATGTAAGGTTGCATTGGCTAGATTATGTCAGCATGGTGCTGGGAGTTTGTGTTGTTTTATTTTGCGTAGGAGGGTTACATATATGATAACAGTGGAAAACGTATCCTTTCGATATCAGAATTCAGAAGAATTTAATGTTAGTAAGGCAAATTTAACGATCAAGGCGGGAGAATGTGTGCTTTTATCCGGGAAAAGCGGGTGTGGAAAAACAACGCTTTTAAGGTTGATGAATGGTTTGATACCACATTTTTATGGAGGTGAGATTGAAGGACAGGTCCATATAAATGGTATGAATATTATGGAAACACCAATGTATAAAATTGCTGAGGTAGTTGGAACCGTGTATCAGAATCCAAAGTCTCAGTTCTTTAATATTGATACAGATGGAGAAATATTATTTGGAATTGAAAATCTATCCTATCCAAGAGAAGAATTAATCCGTAGGATGAATCTGGCTGTAGAAAAGACAAAAACTAAAAAATTGTTGGGAAGAAATATCTTTGAACTCTCAGGAGGTGAAAAGCAGAAGATTGCATTTGCATCTGTCTTTGCAATGGAGCCACAAGTGTACTTGCTAGATGAACCATCAGCTAATCTGGATGCCGAGGCCACAAAAGAGTTAAGGGAACGCATAGCTGAATTAAAAATGAGTGGTAAAACGATTGTGATAACAGAACATCGTTTATATTATTTAAGTGGATTAGTCGATCGTGTTGTATCTCTAGAAAGCGGAAAGATTGTAAAGGATGCTAAGGCAGAGGATTTCTTTCGTATGGATGACGTAGATAGATTATCAGCAGGTCTTCGTGCACTTCAACTAACGCACGTTACACTACAGAATCAGGCAATACAGCAACAGAGCGTATTCGAAGTGAAAAAAGTGGCGGCCGGGTATAAGAAGAAAAAATTAATTAAGGATATTTCGTTCTTAGCGGCCCAAGGTGAGGTAATCGGAATTTCCGGAAAGAATGGTGCCGGCAAGTCTATATTGGTAGAGACACTGTGTGGATTGAATAAAACACTGGAAGGAACAGTGACGTATAAAGGAAAACAATTAAGTGAAAAACAGCGCTGTAACATCAGCTATATGGTTTTTCAGGATGTTGACTATCAGCTGTTTGCAGACAGTGTGGAAAAGGAATGTACCTATGGAACAGGGCATATAGATGCAAAATCAGTCAGAGAGATTTTAAAGCAGCTTAATTTACTAGAATTCTCAAAACAACATCCGGCAACGTTATCCGGAGGTCAAAAACAGAGACTGGCAGTTGCAGTGGGTATGTTAGAGCAAAAAAAGATTATTATATTTGACGAACCTACCAGTGGCCTTGATTTAGATAGTATGCTAAGAGTCACAGAACTGGTAAAGATACTTGCTAGAGAGGGAAAAATCATTTTTATTGTGACACATGATTATGAGTTTATCAGTGCAATTGGAAATAGGATGCTTGTCATGGAAGAAGGAACGATTATTGATGATTTTTTTATTGACGATCAAAATCAAAGTAAACTTGCTGATATGTTTATTAAATGAGGATAACAACGATTGAAAATGCGGTATCTTTTGCAAAAAGTCCGTGCAAAAGTTTTGTATACAGTGTAATATTTAATTGAGTCATTTGTTTTCCTACTCAGTTAATCATTATATGATTAGCCCAAAAAAGCGAGTTTCACTAAATTCACATACACTATATAGATTACGTAGAAGCGTTCGTAACACTATAGTGTATATGAAAGTTCAACTATATGCATTTGTCGGACTAATCATTATAAGATAACTTTATTATAAATGAGGATGAGAGCTTGGCTTATTATTTTTTATACTATAGACGTATATAAATCATGGTTAAGATTTGGAGTATTTATGTATAGAGTTATGATCGTTGAAGACGAAATCCCTATCAGAAATATTATATCAAGACTTATTGACTGGCAGACCTTAGGCTTTGAGCTTGTGTATCAGGCCGATAACGGTCAGATGGCGTTGTCTTGGCTTGAAGATCAGAAGGTTGATTTGATTATTACAGATATTTCCATGCCGTTTATGGATGGTTTGGAGTTGTGCAAGCATATTAGACAGATATCGCCACTGACCACTATTGTTATCCTAACAGGTCATAATGAGTTTGATAATGCTCAACAGGCCATTAAATTAGGGGTATCAAATTACCTCTTGAAGCCTGTTACCAGAGAATTGTTCACAGAAACGCTACAACAAATTCGTGGTGAGATGGATAAAAAACACAATGCCCAGAGAGACTTGAATTTTCTTAGAAAGCAGTACCATAAGAGTAAAGATCTTCTGAAAAACAAGTTCTTCATCAATCTTATTCTGGGCTACACCCAATCTTACTATTTGGATCAGCAGGATATTTTTGAAGTGACGCTTGAGGCAGACAATTATATGGTTGGAGCAATGATTATTGAGGGGGAACAGCTGGAGGGGGATGGATTCTGGGGAAAGGATCGACCGCTCCTGGAATTTGCTATCTATAACTTAACCCAGGAACTCCTGTCATCCATTGGTCAGGAAATCATATTCTTTGGTCCGGGAAATCAGATCTGTATGATTTTCAAGTTGGAAGAAAATGGTGAGAGCGATGAAAAACAACAGATTATTCATTACCTAGAGCAGGCATCCATTCAAATCGAGGACTTTTTCAACATGACAGCCACCATTGGGGTGAGCAATCTTTGTGGAAGTCTTGAGGAGCTTTCCTTTGCTTATGAAGAGGCTAACGCAGCACTGGAATACCGGGTACTTGAAGGGAGTGAGCGTGTCATAGTCAAATCCATGGTTGAGAAATCCGGATCCTTTGCCTTCAAGAGGTTGGAAGAGCAACTGATACGCTTGGAGTACTCTATTAAGACCGGTGACCAAGAGGCCATCAGAAAAATCATTACTTACATTTTCTCTGTTATCAATTATGAGAAAGCGGATATTAATGCTTTTAGAACATTTCTTATGCAGATGGCCATTGCCATATTTAAGGCGTTCAATGATATTCAATCGGAAGATGGGAATGAAACGGTCTTTGATTATGGGATATTCAGCAAAGTTTTCGAGATTAGTGATTTTACAGAAGTGCAGAATTATTTTCTGAACCTATGTGAAGACCTGTCAGGCAAAATTCAGCATATGAGAGAGGATGAAGAACAGAGCCATGTTAATGAGGCTTGTGCGTATATTGATGAACACTTTGCTGACCCGTTGCTAAGCCTTGAAGGACTGTGCAAGGTTTTGTACTTAAGCCCGGGACACTTCAGCCGCCTGTTCAAGAAATCTATGGGGGTTAATTTTGTGGATTATCTGACCAAGATACGCATGGATAGAGCGAAGTACCTCTTGGTTAATACGGATCAGAAGATGTATGAGATTTCAAACAATATCGGCTATGAAGATCCCAATTATTTCAGCTATAAATTCAAGAAATACACTCAATTGACACCGTCCCAGTGGCGAAAAAGGGGGCAGGTCTAGTTGAATTTCCGAAGTTGGAATAAATTAGGTATCCAAACCTTCATTGCATTGATCTATGCGGTAGTCATCGTATTGTTAATTACTGTGGTTGGTTTTGTATCCTATGTGGTCACCACTAAAACCGTTGAAGAGAATACCAATACCTATGTGCTTCAGCTAATCAAACAGATAGATTTTGATATCAACAATTATCTGAGGAATGTTGAGAACACCATGAATTCTGTGGTGGCTGATGAAGAGGTTATTCAGTATTTCAATGAAAATAGGAGTGATGCCCTCGCCCTTGGGGATGCTTTGAACGGTTATATGGTATCACGGGATGATATTATCAATATTTTTCTTGCAAAAGAAGACGGTCAATTAGTGATAAATGGAGGGGATTATAAAGCCAAACCCAATATGGATATACAGCAGCAGGTCTGGTATAGGGAAGCTGCTGACAGCAGAGAGACGGTGATTTCTAATGCGCATATACAGAACATGATTGTTGACCGTTACAAGTGGGTGGTATCTTTTAGTAAAGCTGTCTTTGATGCGAACAGCGGATCGCTACAGGGCGTTGTCATGGTTGACTTGAACTTCAATCTTATTGATGATATGTTGGAGAATCTGAGTCTTGGAGAACGAGGATATATGTTTCTCATAGATGCGGAAGGCGACATACTTTATCATCCCAAGCATGAACTGATCTCAAGCGGTATACGGAATGAAGCTATTGATTTGATCTTAACATCTGAGGATGGCTATGTGACGACAGTGGAGGATGGACGTATCAAGAACTATATCGTATCCACTTCGGATTATACAGGGTGGAAGGTTATCGGTGCTGTTTATGATAATGAGATGAAGCCATATGATATCATTACCAGACAAATATATTTTCTGATATCCGGACTGGCTATTGTGTTAGCTGTCGTTTTGTCCATTATTATCTCACGACATTATCTCCACCCGATCAAGGACCTGAGTGACGGAATGGACCGGTTCAAAAACGGTGACTTGGATGCCCGTGTGGACTTGGAGATGGAAAATGAGTTTGGAGAATTGGCAGATGACTTCAATGATATGACGGTTAGAATAAAACAGCTTGTGATTGATAATAAGGATAAGGAGCAGGCTAAAAGGAAATTTGAACTTGAATCCCTACAGTCTCAAATCAATCCTCATTTTCTTTACAACACGTTGGACTCCATTGTGTGGATGGCTGAAGCAGGTATGAATGAAGAGGTTGTTAAGATGACGTTTTCTCTGTCTAAACTCTTTAGGATTAGCATTAATCGTGGATTCGAGTTTGTAACCATACAGCAAGAATTGGAGCATATTGAGTCGTATCTGGCTATTCAGAAGCTACGCTATGGAGAGAAATTGGATTACGCTATAGAAGCGGACCCGTCATTGATGCCCTTTAGACTCATTAAGATCATTATGCAGCCTATCGTAGAAAATGCTATCTATCACGGCATCAAAAAAATTCCCGGACCCGGTTTTATTGATATTAAACTAAGAGAGATAGAAGGTAATATCAGTATCAGTATTGAGGACAACGGTGTGGGTATGGATGAAGCTACCGTGAAGAGGCTCTTGGATAAGGACGGTTACAACGATACCGGAAGCAGTGGTATTGGTGTGAAGAATGTGGATCAACGGATCAAGCTTTATTACGGTGATGCTTATGGTGTGACCATTGACAGCGCAGAGTTTGAAGGGACAAGGGTGACCCTCACATTGCCGAAGGAATATCAGAGCATGGAGGTGATCGATGATGAAGCATAGAGGGTTGATGTTATCCCTTGGAGTAGGGTGCCTGATCGTAGCAGCCCTGTTATATATGTTCGGAATTATAAGTGCAGGACCTGAATCGGAGGTCATTTACTTCGTATCAAAAACAAGTTCAGAGAACAGTACCTTCTGGCACAGTGTGGAGCGTGGTGTTAAAGTAGCAGGAGATGAGCTTGGTGTCGATATAGTTTTTGTTGGGCCTGAGAGAGAAATTAATTTGGAGGATCAGATTGCATATGTAAGAGAAGGGATTGAAAGGAAAGCCATGGCCATCGTACTTGCAGCCAGTGATTTCAATGCCCTTAGTGAAGTGGCAGAAGAAGTGATAGACGAGGGCATTACCTTTATCGCTGTGGATTCAGATGTAAATATTGATGATAATCACAGTTTTGTGGCAACGGATAATGTGGCTGCAGCAGAATATTTGGGGGAGGAAATGGCACGGAGCCTGAATAAAAAGGGATTGGTGGCTATCGTATCACATCTGGAAGGCACGACGTCTGCGATAGATAGAGAAGCTGGTTTCAGAAAGGCACTAAGTCGTTATGATGATATGAAGCTCATTGATGAAGTGCCTTACAGCAAAAATGATTCAGAAATTGCCTATGAGAAAACGTTGTCTTTGATAGAGTCCTATCCTGATGTCAAGGGCATATTCGGAACCAATGAAGCCACACTGATCGGTATTGCAAGGGCAGTGGACGAACTGGGCAAAAAAGAAGCGATTACAGTTGTTGGTTTCGATATCAGTGAAGAAGCCGCAGGCTATCTTGAAAAAGATGTAATCAGTACCATTGTTATACAGCGTCCCTTTAATATGGGCTATCTTGGTATCAAAGAAGCCTATGAGCAGGCGAAATACAAAAAAGAACCTACCTTCATCGATGTACCCATTGTTCCGGTGACCAAGGAAACAATGTTCGATGAGGAGATTCAGAAGTTTCTTATACCATTTTTAGAGTAAAAAATGGTAGTACACGAGAGCAAGAAAAGGCATGGGTTTGAATTTCTATAAAGGAAATTCAAACCCATGCCTTAATAGTTGTTCAGATTCAGCCTTTTACGCTTCTACGGATTCAACATTACTTTTCTTAAGAACACCGATAAGGCCGGTTGTCAATGCAGTACCTGCAAGGATTGCAATGAGGTAACCTATGATATTCTCAACGGCGAAGAATACGAAGATGCCACCGTGTGGTACGGAAAGGGTTGCACCGAATAGCATGGAGAGAGCCCCTGTCAGTGCTGATCCGGCCATTAGGGAAGGGATGACACGAAGTGGGTCAGCCGCAGCAAAGGGGATAGCGCCTTCTGTGATGAAGCTGAGGCCGAGGACGAGTGCGGATTTACCGGATTCTCTTTCAGCATTAGTGAATTTGTTTTTGAAGATTAGTGTTGCAACACCAAGACCAAGTGGTGGTACCATACCGGCTGCCATAACGGCTGCCATGATAGCGGAGCCTGATCCTGCTACAAGAGTACCTGTTGCGAATGCGTAAGCAGATTTGTTAACCGGACCACCCATATCAAAGGCCATCATAAGACCCAGAATCAGGCCAAGAAATGCGGCACTTGTACCTTCCATGCTTGTAAGAAAGTTAGTCATTCCTGTATTGATGATAGAGACTGGCTTACCGAATATATAGAACATGGAAAGACCAACAATCAGGGAACCGAATACGGGGATGATCAGGACAGGCATGATACCTTGTAGCGTTTTTGGTAACTTTACATATTTTTTAATTGCTAGAACAACATAACCTGCCATGAAACCGGCAAGGATTGCACCAAGGAATCCTGCGTTGATTTGTGTTGCTACAGAACCGCCAATCATACCGACAGCAAGACCGGGTCTGTCAGCGATAGAGTAAGCAATGTAACCGGCAAGGATAGGAATCATAAGACTAAAAGCACCTGCACTACCTATACTCATAAGAACACCAGGGAGGGTGTCGCTTGCATAAGTTGCATCCCAGCCACCCATGAGACTGTCAGCAAGGAAACTGAGTGCGATGAGAATACCACCGGCAACAACGAATGGAATCATGAAGGATACACCATTCATCAGATGTTTATAAGGTCCTTTTCTTTCAGCACTTCTTTTGGCTTTAAGATCGGATACTTCATCAGTCAGGTTACCGGTGCTGTAAGGTTTTGCTTTTAGTGCATCTTGAATCAGTTGATCTGCACCTTGTAAGGCATCTGCTACGGCAACGGATACAAGTTTCTTACCTGCAAATCTTTCCATAGGAACAGATGTATCACAAGCAAGTACAATGGCATCTGCACTGGCGATGTCTGCTGCAGTCAGTTCATTTTCGACCCCTACAGAACCTCTGGTTTCAACTTTGACATCATAGCCTCTTTTTTTAGCCGCGTCTTCAATGGCTTCTGCTGCCATATACGTATGGGCAATACCTGTCGGACATGCTGTTACTGCTAATATCTTCATACTGTTACTACCTCCTTAAATTATATAAAAGAATTGCATCTTAGATACCAAGTTCACTTTCTTCTAGGAATGAAATGACTTCCTCTGGCGTTGTCTTGCTTCTAAGTTCGGTTCTGAAATCTTCTTTCATAAGCTTTCTAGAGAGAGCCGCAAGGATTTTTAGGTGGGTAGAACCTGCTTCATTTTCAGGAACACCGATGAGGAATGCCATGTCTACCGGGGCACCATCTAATGCTTTCCAATCTAGGCTATCTACTGTGGCGAACATGAGAAAGGGAGTGTTGACTGCTTCTGTTTTACCATGAGGGATTGCCACACCAAACCCAACAGCTGTGGAGTATTCCTCTTCTCTTTTAAGTACTGCATCAACATATGTGCCCTCATTGTTAACTTTGCCTTCTGCGGCTGCTATCTTTGCTAGTTTTGCAAGAGCCTCTTCTTTACTTGAAGCATCAAGATTTAGCTGTACGAGTTCTTTCGTAATAATCATGTCATTCATTCCTTTCTTGGAGGTTAAGATTTGTCGACGTCCACTCTGTCATGGGCGGTCACTGTGTTTGTTTTTCCTGTTGATATTAGTATAAATCAGATATCCGGGGAAAAACTTGGATAATCTGACACCCTTATTGAATAATCTGATGTGATGGTCTTTGGACTAAGATTTTAGAAAAAGCATCGTTATTGACAAGTTGGTCTATAAGGTATAGACTTGTAATGGCAGGTCGATAATATATAGACTAAGGAGGATTAGCATGATAGATTATAAACTAACTGAAAGTGAAGAAAAGTTTGCAGATATTATTTGGAAGAATGAACCTATTGGTTCTGGTGATCTTGTAAAGCTATGTGAAAAAGAAATGAATTGGAAAAAGTCTACAACATATACAGTATTAAAAAAATTAGGTGATAAAGGTATCTTCAAAAATGAAAAGGCTATTGTTTCATCTTTAATGAAAAGGGATGAATATCATGGTAAGCAAAGCATACGTTTTGTTGAGGATACTTTCGGAGGATCTTTGCCGAAGTTTATTGCAGCTTTTGTTGGGAGTAAAAAATTAAGCGAACACCAAGCGGAAGAGTTGAAAAGGTTGATTGATGAGCATAAGGAGGTGTAGCAATGGGTGAACTTTTTTCTACGGTTTTAAATATGAGCCTTACGGCAAGCTATGTAATCCTTTTTGTGATCGTTATAAGGCTACTACTCAAAAAAGTTCCCAAATTTATTTCCTATGCTTTGTGGGGAGTGGTTGCGTTTCGTCTTATAATTCCATTTTCATTTGAGAGTGTGTTTAGTCTTTTACCGCGAAATGCAGAAACTGTATTAATCCCTCACGATATCATCTATCCGCAAAGTTCACAGAGTTATCATGGAATAGAAGGAGTTGATTCCTTCTTAGGTCAAGCAACTTCTACACCAGCTGTTGGAGTAACGACAAATCACTGGCAGATTTATATAGAAATAGGGGCATATCTTTGGATGCTAGGCATAGTAGTACTTCTGGTTTACAGCTTTATTTCTATATTGCATATAAAAAAACAACTTAATAGTGCACAATTACTAGGTAAGAATATCTTTGAAGCGAACAACTTGAAAACCCCTTTTGTACTTGGAATGATGCATCCTAAGATATATTTGCCGGTTGGACTTAATGCCACTGAAAGAAGCTATATTTTGCTGCACGAACAGACCCATATTCATCGAAAAGACCATTTGGTTAAGCTATTAGCCTTCTTAATAGGGTCTATACATTGGTTTAATCCTCTTGTGTGGATTGCATTCAGATTAATGAGTACAGATATGGAGCTTTCTTGTGACGAAAGAGTGTTAAAAGAAATGGATGAAACTATAAAAAAACCTTATGCGAATTCATTACTGTCACTTGCTACAAGAACACATTATTTAAATGGAAGTCCACTTGCTTTTGGTGAGGGGAATGTAAAAGTGCGCATTAAAAACGTGTTAAATTATAAAAGACCGAAATTTTGGATAAGTGTTATCGCAATCATTATTGCAACAGGAATTGGAATTGGATTAATGTCAAATCCAAAAGCTGAAAACGCACCTGATTTTAGTGATATCTATGACGTGTCTGAAAAATGGGCAGAAGCGCTTAAACAACGTGATGGGAAGATAAGATATGAGATGATGTCCCCTGAATCTAAAACGGATTATTATAATGCACTTGTAGATATGAACGGTGAAGACTATCCTTGGGTCATTGGAGTTTCAAGTCCATATGTGACAAGTTATGACATAAAAACAAGTGGTACAAGTGCAGTTATTACTTATATTACAAAAACATCTGAGCCCGAGGAATATATCTATCAAGAGGAACTGTTTTTTGATAATCATGCAGGGCAAACTTATGTGAACAAGTATAGTGTTCCTGTCTTTTATTTGCGAAAAGATTTATATGAACAGGCAATAGAAATTCAAAAAACAGTGAATAAAGGACAGTTGACTTGGAGTATAAACCCTGAAGCAGTCGTGTTGGAATTTGTACATAGAGATTTAGGTGTGGAAGGTGGAGAAATTATTTCCTCATCCAACAATGATGTCGTTTTCGAAAAAGATAATGGAGAGGAAATAAAGATCAAGTTATATAGACCTATAAACAATAACAACCTTGGATTTTTGGCGATTTATGAATATTCCTTGGGTACAAAGCATTATTTATTGGATAACGATTATTTGGCACCCTATAGGTTAGAATAGTTGTCGTGTTGACAATACGTTACTCTCAAGTTGCATTATAGTTAAAATATAATACAATATGCAATATATAATTGACATAAAGGAAATTATTTTGTATAATCAACTTATGATTAGCCCGACAAAAGCAAGTTCAACTATATGCTTTTGACACTCTAATCATCATATACATAAATATATTTGGAAATTAAAAGGAGAGTGTAACGATGAAAGAGATAAAACCAGTGTTAAAAAAAATCAAAGGATTATTTATTAAAGAAGTTAAGGATGACCGAATCAAAGAGGAAACAAACAAACTCTATTCAAAAGGACTATTACCGATACTTATCCTTAGCGTAATCAGTATTATCTTAAAACTCTTAGTCTTCGACAAATCCATCTGGGCAATCGATCTTGAAATTGTTGGTATTATGGGTGCAATAATTATAGTCATTGGTTACGCGCTATATTACAAGATTCCACTATTAAACTCTAAAGATGAAAATATTTTAAAGATTCAATACAGCCACAGAACGAAAGCTTTTTTCTTTGTATTTTTCTTATATATCATTGGAGACTTTATCAAAATCTCGGTATTGCCTGACTACGATCTTGAAACCATGGGAACGCGTTTCCTTATATGGTTTTTGGTTGTTATGCCTCTTACCGGTCTATCCGTTAAAAAAGGCCTTATGACTCAAGGTGTCGGCAAGAAAAAAGAAAAAGCCCAAAAGCAACTTAAATATTCTTACATGATTGCAAGTCCACTATTCGGAATTTTCATGGCGCGAGAAGATCTGTTTACCTCAGATGCTGACATTATAAAAGGACTTCTAACCGCTTTAGGTTATGGATTAATTTGGGGAATTTTTAGTTATTTTTTGATGAAAAAGTATTATAAAAACTCAGAAAAAAATGCCGATAAACTCTTGGAGGATATTGATGAAGAATAAAAAAATGAAAATTGCAAGAATTGAAAAAGACCTGTCACAGGAGCAACTTGCTGAAAAAATCGATGTTACTAGACAGACCATAGGACTTATTGAAGCAGGAAAATATAATCCTACATTAAAGTTATGTATTGCTATTTGTAAAGCCCTGGATAAGACTTTAGACGAGTTGTTTTGGGAGAATAATTAGTCATGTCAAGTCACCCTAATCATAAATGAATAGTAGGACAAGGAAAAAGGCAGAGAAATCTGCCTTATTTTTGTGTGGGGCCAATTTACCGAAGAGCTTGTTCAGACAAATGTCGGAATATCTAGTCTTTTTCTGTAGAAATTTTCATTGTTTGACGGAAGTAAAACATGGATAGAAATGATATAATCGTTAAGCAAATAACAAAGAATTAGATACACTAGAACCATACAAGATAGTTTACTTAATGATGTGGACTGTCGTTTTTGTGGTGTTTGTGCAGAAGTTTGCCCGAACATGACCCGATTTGAAAGGAAAAGAAAGAAATGAGTAAATACGTATTAGGAATTACAGCAGGTAGAAAAAACGGAAATAGTGAAATACTATTGAAAGAAGCCTTATTAAAATGTCAAGAAGAAGGGGCTGAAGTAGGCCTTATTAACCTTAGAGACTATGATATATTAGATTGTTCTGGATGTACAGCATGTACCAAAGCGATGAGCATGGGTAAGGCTATTGAATGTCCTTTGAACAAACATGATGATAAAGCTAAATTGACAGAGTTAATGTTGAGCGCAGATGCTGTTATTTTCTCAGCACCAACCTATGATTTGATGGCATGTTCAACATACTTGAAGTTCATGATGCGAAATCTAAGTTATGAAACAGCATTTCTTGAGTCAATTGGAGCAATTGAACACAAGTACCGTGTTTGTGGATTAATCGCTGTTGGTGGATCAACACGCTCATGGCAATCTATGGCACTTGAGACAATGCAAGCGACAATGTTTACTTGTGACTTTAAAGTGATCGATATGATTCTTGCAAAACGTGTACCGGCACCGGGACAGTGTTTACTTGATGAAGACTTAATGGAAGAAACACGAGTGATGGGAAGTCATATCATGGAATCTTTAGCAACAGATCCTGCAGAGCGAAAATGGTTAGGTGATCCGGATATGGGATGGTGCCCGAACTGCCATTCGAATGCATTGATTCTTGGCGAAGTTCAATGGGATGGTTTGCACTACCCCGTTGAGTGTCAAGTCTGTGGAGCCGGTGGAAATCTTGAAAAAGATGAAAACGGTAAGATGAAATTTATAATTCAAGAAGATGGGTTAGCTAGAGATCGTACAACGCTTGAAGGACGTACTCACCATGTGGTAGAAATTGGAGAAACTCAAGGTGGATTCTTTTCAAATCCAGAAAAGAGAAATAAGGTTAACGAACTTAAAGAAAAATATATCAATCTTGATTTTACACCTGATTTTGATAAAGAATTGGTTTAATCGACCCACTCTTAAATCCTGAACTGTTTGCTTCTAAATCTCTAGTAAGTATTAGACATTAATAAGCATCATGGTTACTAATATCAAGATAATCAATGAGCTTGAAGGACAGTTCATAATTATATAATCGTATATAGTCGTCTAAGGATAGGTCTAAAAGTTCAGTGATCTTGTTGAGACGATAGAAGAAGGTACTTTTGTGAATATGAAGATCTTGAGCTGCTAATTTGGCTTGTCGATTGTTCTGAAGATAACACCGTAATGTATTGAATAAATCATTGCGGTGTTTTTTATCGTAATCTTGTAAATATAAAAGGTCAGGATGAATAGTTGTTTTTAAAAACAAGGGATCTTTACACTGATCGAAAAGAACCTCTGTTGAAAAAAGGTCATATGAAAGAAGACTTTCATCTGTTTGACTGGCATTTTGAAAACTGTCTAAAAAAATGGCATGGTAGGTTTGTTGATAATAGCGATAAAGATCTTCGAGTCTAGAACAACG
Organism: Vallitaleaceae bacterium; assembly: GCA_965140555.1. Lineage (GTDB taxonomy): Bacteria > Bacillota > Clostridia > Lachnospirales > Vallitaleaceae > UBA1351. The sequence continues at coordinate 2,721,730 of OZ223259.1, forward strand.
GTAGCTTAAGAGACCTATGTAGCCATTGAACTTTAGAAAGTTAAGCAACTTTTTTTCTTCAGATTCGGTAAAGGGCACTAACTGGTCCTTGCTAAGTAAGAGCGTTAAGGTGTTATTATAATAGGTAGGCAAACAAGTTGGAAATATATTTTGAAGCTGGGCTTGAAGACGGCGTAATTTCATAGGTGAAAAACTGGTGGTTACTTTGGGATAAAAAATGAGAAACCAAGTATAGTCATGTAAGGGATAGCCAAATTGCGCAAAGCGTTCACGATAGTATTGAGGTTGGCTAATAGGCCTTTCGACTAAGTCAGTAAACAAGTACTGAAGTTGCGTTAGACTATAAGAAGGCCCATTGGAAACACTGGCTTTTTGCATTTCAAGTGAAAGGATTCCGGCTAGTATATTGACATAGTCTAAATCCTTTTCATGGATATCTTGATGAATAGATAAGATAGAAATATAAGCAGTAACGGCATGACCAATGCGTATTGGGCAAAAAATCAAGGTGGTTTCAGTAAAGGTGGATTTAAAAATAAAGGCCTTATCAGTAGAATAAATAAGGTCCGTTAGTTTTTCGCTTTCCATGATTTTCAAATGATGAAGGGATAGAAATTGTTTGCCGTCTTTTGATTCCAAAGAATCATGGGCGAAATCTAAAGGATGAGTTTCTAGTATCCTAAAGGAAGCATCACACAAGGTAATGGAATGGTTTAAATACTGGTAGGAAGTGCTTAAAATTTGTTGCATACCATGGTCGTGGAGCAAATGATGGTAAAGTTGGTTTTGGAAGTCTTGTAATGCTTGAGAAGTATTGCCGTTGTCGTTAGGTGTACACATGTTATATCTCCTATGGCTCTTAAATCATTAGTATAGGGGTTATTATAACATATCTTACGATTATTGCCATTTGTTCCCTCCTATACTATCCTATCAACATCTTTTTGGAGCGATCTTCCATATTCAAATATTTTAGCAAGTATTTAAAAACATTTAATTATCCGTGTGATAAAAAAATGTACGAATCTCAGTAACGTTCATTCAGTGAAAAAGATAAAATTACAAGAAGTAGGAGAGGGCTAAGGCATTATGCTACTAGATAGGCAGCTACATCAACGGGATGTTATTCAAACTGCTGAAATTATAAGGAAGTATGACAAGAATGCTTCTACTTTGGAGAAAAAGAAAACTTGACTTTTCGAGTAGAAAAAACTATTATATCATATATATAGTACATAAACATACTAGACATATAAATAAAGTATGCAATATAGACAATGTAATAGAAGGAAGGAAACGATATGAGAAAAAGAAAGAATATAGTATCAATGTTAGCATTAGTCATGGTCTTAATGATGGCAGTAACAGCTTGTAGCAAAGATCCGGTTGTTGAGGATAGCGCGGATAATGCAGACGGAACGACAAGTGGTGATAACGCATCACAAAGTGGTGATACACAGGAACCAACAGATACGGCTGCATCAGACAGTACGTTCACTTATGCTATTGCAGGGGACCCAAACGAGACGGTTAATGTTATTACAACCAGTGACCGTTGGGGCCTTACAACAGTAAAAATGATTTATTCTCCTTTATATATGTATAATGCTGACGGTATCAACTGGTTCTTAGCAAAGGACTATGAGACAGAAGATAACCTAACCTATACCTTCCATCTTAGAGATGATGTGAAATGGTCAGACGGTGAAGCATTTACAGCGGACGACGTTGTTTTTACTTATGAAAAAATGCAAGATGAGAGTAATTTGGGATGGGCATACTCACAATTAGTATATGACCAAGGAAGCGTTCAAGTAGCGAAGGTTGATGATTATACAGTATCCTTTACCTTCCCATTCGAATCACCCACATCACTCGAGATGTTAAGTCAGGTTTTTATCATGCCGAAACATATCTATGAGAATGTTACAGATTTTGAACACAATGAGTATAATATGAATTCTGTAGGTACAGGCCCTTACCAGGTCGTTGATTATCAAGCAGGTTCTTATGTTAAATTTAAGGCTAATCCTTATTACTTTAAGGGAGAACCAAGTATATCGAATGTCGTATTCCAGATTATTGAAGATTCCAATACCGCTATGTTAGCTCTACAAAACGGTGAAGTGGACGCATATCAAGCAACACCGGCAGCTACAGAGCAATTGGATTTAGACGCTAATAATCTGACCGCATACTCCTATGGTGAAGGTCGTATCGGTTATGTGATGCTCAATACGAATAACGTAACAGACGCAAATGTACGAAAAGCTATTTTCTTCGCTTTGAATAAAGATGAAATGAATCAAGCGGCATTCTTATCGGATGACTATTATGCGACACCTTATACATTCCTTCCGACAACGAGTGCCTTCTACACCGAAGATGTTGAAAAGTATGACCAAGATTTGGATAAAGCCAAAGAACTTCTAGAAGAAGCAGGTGTTACGGATCTTACGTTGAAACTTGGTTATATTGAATCCGATGACGCACAATCACTTCAAGCACTTTTGATTCAAGAACAATTGGGTCAAATCGGAATTACCGTTGAATTAGATTCTTCTGACGGTACAGCCCTTAGTGCTCAAATGCAACAACCGGACAATGAGTATGATATGTACTTAGGCGGTTATATCATGGGTATAGATCCGGATACATTCGCTCCATTATTTGAGAGTGAAGGCGCTTATAACTTTATGTTCTATGATAATTCAGAGATTGATGACTTGTTTGAACAAGGAAGAACAGAACTTGATACAGAGAAACGTCAAGGTATCTACGCAGACCTTCAAGGAGCAATTCAGGATCAAGCATCCTTCTATCCGATTGTTTCTAACAACAAGATTCTTCTTGTCAATAACCGTATCCAAGGTGTTGATCAAGCCGGATTAGTACCGGTATACACCTTCGAAGATGCATCTTATCTTACGATTGAAGACTAAGTTCTAGTCTGAAAAAAGTCGGCAGGGGTCTTTTAATTCGAGACCTTTGCCTTTTTTGAGTAATGGGAAAGAAGAGGCTTGTTCTAGCAAATACGAATGCTTTTAAAGCAATGAAAGGAAGGAAAGATTTTGGCAAAATACATCCTTAAGCGTGTCATCAGTGCAATTCCCTTGATGCTATTTATAACGGTTATCTGTTTTTTTCTAATCAATCTGGCACCTTATGATGCCATCGATTCCATGACGACTCCGAAAATGTCGGCAGAGATGGTTCAAATGATTCGAGAAAAATATGGTTATGACGAACCGGCATACCTTCAATATGTAAAGTGGTTAGGCGGTCTTCTGTCCGGGAATTTTGGTTACTCGATTGTCACCAAGACCAGTATATACAATGATTTGAGTTATCGGGTGGTCAATACGATAAAACTTGTTTTACCTTCTTATGTGACCGCTTATATTCTGGCGATTATCTTAGGGCTTTTTGCAGGATCTCATAAAAATAAATGGGCAGATAAGTTGATTGACGGCATTGCATCTGTCGGCATTGCGACACCGACCTTTTGGTTATCGATGCTCTTGATTTTTATCTTCGGATATAAATTAAAGCTCCTACCTTTCCTCGGTATGCATACAGTCGGTGATACAAGCTTCGCGGACTATATGGCGCATTTTGCCATGCCCTATGTGTCCTTGGTTATTGCATTTTTACCGGACAATCTGAGGTATGTGCGTTCGTCGACATTAAGCCAGTACTCGGAAGATTATGTGATGGTGCAACGAGCCTTTGGAGCTACAAAAACAGAAATTATGTTCAAACATATTTTGAAAAACGTCTTGTTACCAATTATCACGAAGTTGGGAATGGCATTACCGACTCTTGTAACCGGTGCAGTCATTACAGAAACAGTATTCAGTTGGCCGGGCGTAGGTCCTTATTTTATAAAGGCAGTCCAAGGGATGGATTATCCGGTTATTATGGTAGTTCTGGTATTCTCTTCGATGATGGTCATCTTGGGAAATCTTCTATCAGATATTCTATATAGCATTACCGATCCAAGAATTAGGAAAATGAGGTGAGTCCGTTGAAAGAAAAAAAGCAGAAGAAAAAACAGAGACGATGGGAAAACGTAATACTATCCTTGAAAAAAGATAAGATAGGGACTCTATCTATAATCCTACTTGGCCTCATTATTATTTTAGTACTAATAGTGCCTTTACTTCCATTAGAGCCAAATAAGACCGATGTTTTACATATGCTAGAGGGTCCTTCCAAGTTGCATTGGTTCGGAACGGATAAGGTAGGAAGAGATTATCTAGCCCGAGTCATTTACGGGGGTCGAGTCTCCTTACTTGTTGGTGTTCTTGCCATGTTAATGAGTGTTCTTATAGGAATTCTCGTTGGTGTGAGTGCCGGATATTTCTCCGGTATAGTGGATATTATACTCATGCGTTTCTTGGATGTGATGCAATCCATTCCTTGGTTGGTCCTTGTTACGGTCGTCAGTATCTTCTTGAAAAAAGGATTGGTATCGATTATCTTCGTCATAGGTTTCTTTAGTTGGATGGAGATTGCCAGATTGGTTCGGGCGGAGATACTATCCTTGAAGGAGAGGGAATATATTATGTATGCCCGCTTTGCAGGAGTCTCTTCCCTTCGAGTGATTTTCAAACATCTGATTCCTTCGGTGTTACCAACGATTATCATTGCGGCGACAACGAGTATTGCCAATGCTATCATGACAGAAACATCCTTGAGTTTCTTAGGCATCGGTATACAAGCGCCTACATCTAGCTGGGGTGTTTTATTGAAAGATGCACAGGGCAATTTACAAAACGCCATTTATATGGCCATCATTCCCGGACTTTTAATTATTATCACGATTTTTGCCTTCAATAAAATCGGGAATTTGATTCGAGTCTTCATTGAACCAAGACTGATGGATTCAGAGAACTAGGAGGAGAAGAATGACAAACAGAAAAATATTGGAAGTCGAAAATTTAGAAACCTCTTTCCAGATTCGTAAGAATAGGGTCAATGTTGTGCGTAAAGTGAGTTTTGACTTGAATGACGGAGAAATTTTGGCGATTGTTGGTGAATCCGGAAGTGGAAAAAGTGTGACGATGAAGTCGGTTATGGGGATTTTACCGGAAAATGCCAGCGTGTCTGGGGATAAAGTCCTTTTTATGGGGAAAGACATTCTCTCTTTGAGCAAGGAAGAGAAACGGAAGATGCGTGGTAAGGATATGGCCATGATTTTTCAGGATCCCATGACCGCTCTTAATCCATTGAAAACCATTGGATCACATCTCATTGAGGTCTTGGTGAGACACCGAGATTTATCCAAGAAAGAAGCCAGACAAGAGGCTGTTTCTATTTTGACAAAAGTCGGGATTCCTAGTCCGGAAAATCGATTGAAGCAGTATCCTCACGAATTTTCAGGAGGAATGCGTCAGAGAGTTCTTATTGCCATGGCTCTTTCTGCTCAACCTAAACTTCTTATTGCCGATGAGCCCACGACAGCTCTTGATGTGACGATACAGGCCCAGATTCTTCGACTATTGAAACGTCTTAGTAAGGAAGAACAGATGAGCATCATCTTGATTACCCATGACTTAGGTGTCGTTGCATCGTTGGCCCAAAGGGTGGCGGTTATGTACGGTGGTGTCATTATGGAAGAGGGCACGATTCAGGAGATTTTCAAGCATCCTGCTAATCCATACACCATGGCCCTGTTAGAAGCCATCCCCAAGGTTAACGAGAATAAGAACCAGCCGTTGGTGGCTATACCGGGGACTGCGCCGTCCTTACTTCATCCCTTACCGGGCTGTCCTTTTGCAGACCGTTGTCGTTTCAGTAGTGAGGCCTGTCGTAAGGAAATGCCATCTATGATGAGCTACAGTACGACACAGGCATCCCGTTGTATTTATACGAAAGACCAACTGGACACTTGGAAAGGAGAGGCGTGATTATGGAATCGAACAAAAAGTTAGTAGAAGTGACGAATCTCAAGAAATACTTCGGGCAGAAGAATTTTTTCGGGAAAACCATTCAGGAAGTAAAAGCTGTCGATGATGTCTCCTTTGACATACGTCAGGGAGAAACCTTCGGCCTCGTCGGGGAATCCGGTTGTGGAAAGTCCACCCTTGGGCGAACGCTGATACGCATGTATGAACCAACAGATGGTCAGATTACTTTCGATGGAAAAGAGATTTCAAAGATGAAGGGCAAGGACTTGGTGGGCATACATAAACGTATGCAAATCATTTTTCAAGACCCCTATTCTGCCTTGGATCCAAATCAGAACGTTAAGCAGATTCTAGCTGAACCGATTCAAGTTTTTGAAAAATTATCCGATGATGCGTTAACAAAACGTGTCGCTGAGCTGTTAAAAAAAGTAGGTCTTACGCCGGAAGACATGGATAAGTATGCTTACGAGTTTTCAGGTGGCCAACGTCAACGTATCGGGATTGCTCGTGCCCTATCAGTGAATCCGGAATTCATCCTTTGTGATGAGCCTATATCGGCCTTAGATGTATCCATACAAGCCCAGGTCGTTAATCTATTAGAAGACCTTCAAGAGGAATTTGGGTTGACCTATCTTTTTGTGGCTCATGACCTTTCCATGGTCCGACATATCTCTGACCGAATTGCTGTCATGTACTTAGGAAAAATCGTAGAAATTGCCGATAGCGATAGCCTGTATGAGAACCCCTTGCATCCCTATACCCAAGTCCTATTGGCCTCGATTCCAATTCCGAACCCGGACCAAGCCCTGAAATTAGAGGCGCTAGAAGATGAAGGTGAGATACCAAGTCCTCTGGAAGTTCCCACAGGATGTCGTTTCCATACCCGATGTCCCTATGCGACAGATATTTGCAAAGAGCAAGTACCGACTATGGAAAAGGTAGGTGACGAGCATCAAGTTGCCTGTCATCATAAGGAACAATTCATGAAGAAGCAATAGATTGTTTGAAAGTATGGTGTATGGCATAATTTGTTAAAATGAATCAGCCCACATGTATAATAATTCATTGGCTTTATGTTTATCATCTTCTAGATATGCAATGCTGATATTGTATAAAATACCGTCTTGAACGAGATAGCCATCTAATCCATAGTAGCCACTTTCTTGTGCAGAACTTGTTACTATATAACATAGTATTTGGTTTGGTGATTTATAGTAAGTTCCCTCGAACTTCACATTTTCTGTGGTTATTGAACTAATGTCAATCGGACCGTCAGTTTCTTCTGTATATATATTTGAGAATGCTTGAACGCGTATATTATCGAGTACATAGTCGGTTTCCAATGTAACGGATAGTATCTCTCCAGATTTATTACCATGGACATTAAGAATTGTTCCCTCCTCGTCTAACGGCCAGTTTAATCGACTAAGTTCTTTTAAACCAATAAAATTAATGGCTTCATCTGAGGATGTGAAAGAAGTTTGCCAATCTCCGGGATACCAGCTACTATGTGGATCGTCATGCTTAAACTGTTTAATAATAAGTTTGGGTACTTGTTGAATATCACCGTTAAAGTTGTTCATGGATTTCTTTTCAATATTAACAGAAATACTATATCCTGATTCACTATAATCAGAACCAAGCTCTTTACGGGAAGTATATTTGTCAATCAGAGTTATTCCCCATTCAGTTGAAGCAAATATGGTTATTGATAAGAGGAGGAAAGACAAACAGGCGGCTATAGTGAGTCGTTTACTTCTTTTTTTGATAGTATTTTTCGTTACTAGATCCTTTTGTGCTCCATGTTGTGCTTCATGTATAAAATCATCGCGTACATCATTCAAACAGTTTAATAGTTTTAAATTATTATTACGACTCATAAATGATAGCCTTCCTTTTCTAGAGCAGATTTCAAATCTGCTCTTAAACGATACATTTGTTTTGCCATTTTACCGTGAGATAGTTTGTATTCAGTTTCTAGATTTTTTAAAGTTTCGCCATACCAATACCTACGCATAAATAAAACCCTTTCAAATTTTGGAAGGGATTCAAGCCATTTATCCAAAAATTTTGTTAATTCAATGTCCTCAATTTCTTCTTCAACGAGTTTTGTATCCGGAATGCATTCGGCTAATTCATCGAGGATAACATCTAAGCCATTATATCTTTTTTTTCGATGACTTTTATTCCAAACATTGATTGATAAGTTGCGTATAACCTTACCTAACCATGCGCCTAAGTTTCTTGGTGTTTCAGGAGGGATTGAATTCCAGGCTTTATTATACATGTCATTCATGCATTCTTCTGAATCTTGCTTTGTCTTTAAAATATTGTAAGCAATCTTAAAACAATACGCACCATATTTTTTCTCGGTTTCTCGAATCGCTTTTTCGTCACGATTTATATATAGATCTACAATAGTGTGGTCATCCATCAATAGCCTCTTTCTTAGTATTATTAAGTTCCCTATATCTATATAGACAAGTTTTGTTGAGAGATGTTCTTGATAAAACATATTTAGAACATTTTGTAGTTGAGTTTTGTAAATAGTATAACATTGATTGATGTGACAGGGATGCTGTATGTGAAAATGGAAATGAATAAAGAGTCTGTTTAGGACAGCGATTTTATTATACAGTTAAGAAAATATGTTATATGATATTTGACAGTAGTTTTAAATGATTTAATAAGCACATTTAGAAGGGAGCAAGTTGATGAACAGACCAATACGAAATTCTGCGAAAGCGTTGATTATCAAAGAAGGCAAAATGCTTGCGATAAAGTTGAATGATAATGGGGAGGTATTTTATATCATGCCCGGCGGAGGTCAGGAATCGGAAGAACAGCTATCAGAGGCTGTTTACCGTGAAGTTGTCGAAGAATTAGGGCTTGAAATTATTCCGAAAGAAGTGGTTTTCGTTATTGAAGGCATACACGGGGAGCGGTTTCATCGTGTCGATGTAGTTTTCTTATGTGAGTATGTGAGGGAAATTCCGGACGCAGTTCTTCACGGTGATACAAATCAAATAGGCTATGATTGGCTTGATATTGAAACACTTATATCACAACCATTGTATCCTTCCAAACTTCGTAGACAAATAATTAAACTTTATCATGGCGAAAAATATAAAACTTACTTAGGGAATGAGGAAGTAGGTGATTCAGAATGCTTGGAATAGAGGATTACATGAAAAAGCTTGTTTGTGTATTAAAGGAGACATTCTGTAATCGCCTGATTTATGTTGGATTACAGGGAAGCTATTGTAGAGGTGAGGCTGATGATAACAGTGATATTGATATAATGGTTGTGCTGGACACTCTTCAAATTGAGGATATGGATATATACAAGCAAATAATATCCAAATTGGAATACACAGAAAAATCCTGTGGTTTTATCTGTGGTAAAAATGAGCTTGCAAATTGGAATAAATGTGAAATATGTCAACTTGTTCATGAAACAGAAGACTACTATGGTGAATTAGAAACACTTGTTCCGGGCTATTCGAATGAGGATGTCAGAATGTATATACAGACAGGTGTGGGAAATCTATATCATGAGATATGCCACCGATATATACATTCGACAAGAGAAAGAAATAAAACCAAGCTTAAATACTCGTATAAAGCAGTATTTTATATACTGCAAAATCTTTATTATTTGAGAACGGGAGAATATATTAAAACAAAAAAAGAGTTGATTTCTTGTTTAGAAGGAATTGATTATGAAGTATTGAACACGGCTATTGAGCTGAAGAAACAATTGGAGTATGATTTTGAAAAAGCCTATAGTTTGTTGTTTAGATGGTGCAAGGATGTTTTGGAAACAATATGAGGATATACGCAAACAAGTCTACAGTATGAAAACTCTATCTAGATTTGAAAAAAATAAAAGTAACAAACTTAAAATAACCAGACTATAAGTGGAAAAATCTTTATTCTATATTCTCCATGAATTTAGATGAAAATAGCGTGCAGACTGTAACATGACTGTGAGTAGATGTTTTCAAAAAAGGAGGTAACTGAATGAAAACTATACACAATGTTGAAAAACAAATCAAAGTAAAAATCATAAAAGTGAGTAACAATCCTTTCTATTCAATGGAGTATTCCGGGGATTATTGCTTTGAAGAATATTTAGAGAGAGGCGCATCAAATATTGATGAATTTGCTACGTTTATGAATAACACATTAATAAGTGAGGGTAAGAAATTTGAAAACCCAATTGACTTTGGATGTAGTGTTTTTGTCGCTCATAATTCGGATGGAGATGTTATAGTTGCACGTAATATGGACTGTGAATGTGCTATTCCGATGATGATTCGTATAAATGAAGGGGATAGATATAAAACGCTAGCGATGCTAAATATGGCAGAATTGGACTGGGATGAGAACACATATGATGCACTGGCGGTAGATGCTAAACTAACATTAGCAGCGCCCTATAGTCCATCAGATGGTATAAATGAACAGGGATTAGCGGTGACAATCATGACAGATGTTCATGCTCTTTATCCCTCGGACCGTAGCATTACATTATTTGATGAAACGTTACCACGATTGATGTTAGATAGAGCTAAAAACGTAGAAGAAGCAATTGAATATGCCGGAAAATATAACTTCTTTTGTACGGTATCGCCTTTGCATTATATGGTGGCGGATGCAACAGGGAATTCGGCTGTCATTGAATTCGTAGACGGTAAAATGGAAGTTACTCGAAAATATAAGAATTATCAGATAGCTACTAATTTTACGCTATATAACAATCCGAATCATGAAGGTTTTGGTAAAGACAGATATGAAGCTATTGATAAAGAACTTGAAAAATGTAATGGCATTATTTCTGAAATGGATGCACTAGCATTATTGAAAGAGAATGTTATACCAGGGGATGAACAATGGTCCGTTATATATAATCTTACCCAAAAAAGGGTTAGGATAACCTTTCCTAATGATAATCAATCGGTGTACAACTATAAGTTGTAGCTGCAAATCCTTCAAGTATAAAAATTTTGCCGCTAAACTTATCCTTCTCATAGCTTTGTTACGCGTATACGGACACCTTCGCATAGGAAGGAATTATACAGAGTGTCCGCATACGCGTGTATCTATAGGCATATGAATAGGGTTAACAGGGTTTCGTTAACATAACTTTCTTGTACATGTAAAAGCCTAATAAATCGGATAACAACTACCCCACAACAATAGCACAACATATTCCTGAAAAGCCTAGTGTTGATGCAAAGGAATAAGCGAGTAACACTCTTAATCCTTGAGAAACGACAGTCATTAGAATGGATATTTTAATCTCACCGAGACCTCTAAAGAAGCCATAAAACATGACAATAAAACCTAAAAGTACATAGAACAAAGAAACAATTCGAAGATAACCAACACCGACAGCAATGACATCGGTTGCTTCTTTCTGTATAAAAAGGGTAATTAGATGAGGCGCAAAAACAAAGGCAATAAAACTAATGAGGGCAGATAGCGTAATGATAATTCTTGATGTTGCACGAAAACCTTCCCGAATTCTTAGTGTTTCCCCGGCACCTTGGTTTTGAGCGGTATAAGTAGAAAATGAATTGCCTAAATCTTGCAAAGGAGCATTGGCAACAGAGTCAATTCTTGAGCAAGCAGCAAAAGCAGCCATAACTGTCGCCCCGAAGGTGTTAACCAATCCCTGAATAAGCATCATTCCAAAACTGGAAATGGATTGCTGCAACGCAGTTAATAGCGAAAACGTCGCAACTTTTTTAAAAGCAGTGATGCTAAATACGAGGTCTTTGCGTGTAAAATTTAAAAATTGCATGCGCTTTAACGTATAAATACCGCATCCTATAGCAGCAAAGGCTTGTGTAATGAGAGTTGCAATTGCAGCTCCTGATGTCCCCATATGGAATATAACAATAAAAAGGATGTCTAAAAAAAGGTTCGATATACAGGAGGCAACCAAGAAATATAAGGGGGCCTTTGAATCGCCAAAAGCCCGTAACAAAAAAGAAAAAGCATTATAAATACCTACAAAAATAAAACCGATAAAAACGTATTTCAAATAGTCAATAGCATAGCGAGCAGTTTCTATTGGCATTTGATAAAGGGTAATAATCTCGTTTAAAAAAACGGAGGTTATAATTGTAATAAGTAAACTAACACAAAATAAAAAGATTAAGGCAGTTGAAATTGTTTTTTTTAATGTATCATACTGCTTCCCGCCATAAAGTTGGGAAAAAATGGCAGAAGCTCCCATAGCGAGTCCTAATAAGATAGATGTTATAAATACCGTTACAGCACTTGAAGACCCCACAGCAGCAAAAGCATCTGTACCCACAAACTTACCTATAATAATTGCATCAATGATGCTATAGAATTGCTGCAATATATCTCCGATAAATAGTGGAATGAAAAATTTCAGTATAATATGTGAAGGTTTTCCTTTGGTCATGTCTAATTCCATGAATATTCCCTCCTATGAATATAAGGGCAGGTATGCAATTCCTAAATCTCCGGTGATTGGATTCGTGTATAATTCGCAATCGATTTCATAAACCTGTCGTATAAGTTCTTTTGATAATACATCCTTTGGACTTCCGGAAGCAATGACACTTCCTTTTTTTATGACATAGAGACTATCACAATAACTGGCAGCCATAGGAAGATCGTGTAACGCAGCAAGTACGCCAATGTTTAATGATTTTACAATGGATAAGATCTGAAGCTGATATTTAATATCTAAGTGGTTTGTCGGCTCGTCCAAAACTAGAAATTTAGGCTCTTGTGCAATGGCTCGGGCGAGTATAACACGTTGCCTTTCTCCACCGGATAAGGTTAAATAACTCCGATGTGCATAGTCTGTCAGATTCACACGTGCCAAAGCTTCGGCAACTATTTTGTAGTTCTGTAGAGTATCCGTTTCCATTAAATGCTTGTGGGGGGTGCGTCCCATCATTACCATTTCTTGAACCGTAAAATCAAAGCTCAACTCATTAAACTGCCCAACAACGCCCATGTGTTTGGAAACCATTCGAGGGGAAGAGTGAAGGAGATCTTTGTTACCCAAAAAGACGCTTCCCTTTTGAGGTTTGATGACTTTATAGATGCTTTTCAAAAAGGTCGATTTTCCGCAACCATTGGGACCTATTATTCCTACAAACTGTTTGTTCTCGACTTTAATACTGATGTCTTTTACAATGTCAGTACCTGATAAAGATACGGACACATGTTCTGCATTCAAATTCACATTATCGCCCTCCAAATCCATAGCTTTTTCTAATCAACATGTACATGAATACCGGTGCACCGAGAAGGGAGGTTACGATACCAACCGGAAGTTCCCCATTAGGGACGACTGTCCGAGCAAAAAGATCTGTCCATATCATCAAAAAAGCTATCGATGGTACGTCCAATAGTATAATTAATACCTGCTAATACCGGAATTCCACGTTCATTCCAAAAAGAAATATCGCCGATACGATCCTTTTGAAAGGCAGAGGACATAGAAATAATTAAATCGGGCTTTAACTCTAAAATAGATTCCTTTGATGGCCACATATCCGTAATAATCGGTAGATTTTTGATTTGTGACTCATAGTCTGAAAAGGATTTGTCTAAATAAGCTAAGCCCACGATGCGCTCTTCTTCTCCTAGCCCAATCATCCACTCGGCATAACCTTGTCCGAGGACAACGATGCGTTGTGGTGTCTTTTTGTGAGCAAGCAGTCAACGCTGTCACACAAAGAACGATTGCCAATAAGATTGATGCTTTTTTTTGTAACATGTATGAACCTCCTATGTTAAACTGAGTCAGATTAAGTTGACGTTATAAAAGTATATGGCGTTAAATAATGAACGCATAGCATATTCTACTGTATAGTGTAGCTAGAACTATATTGCGAGCATGGTCCAATTATGTTGAATGAAAACCATTCTCAAATAATATACAGCATAAAAAAACCACAGGTTTAAACCTGTGGTTAAGTATACAAAGGATAGTTTTAATCGATATTTCTAAGCAAAGAGGACTCTCTATATTTTAATGGAGTAACACCGTATTGTTTCTTAAATGCAGCACAGAAATTACTTGGACTGGAGTAGCCGCTATCATATGCTATTTCATTAATCGTAGGGGCTGAGTGCAACGACATCGCAACGTTCATGTTTAACTACCTCATTAGAAATAATGAGTGAAAAAACTTCCATTACTTTACTTTCATAAAATAAGGTGCGTGATTTCATAGGAAGTCGACAGTTAAAAAGTTGTAAAAAAATATTGGCCATCTCAGGGGGAGTATTTAAGCCAAGATAATATTCGGAACGCAGTTCATGCCCTAAGTTTTCTATTGTATCATGCCATACGTCAATACCGATACTTCCAAAATAAGAGGATAAGGATTTTTTATTAGAGGTAATGGAGACGCCTTGATATTTCTGACCTGCACACCGTTTTATGGTTCCTCTCATATCATCTGACATGGAAACAGACAAATTATTGGGCCCAAAACACGTATGACCTGCTTTTTCTTCTTGGATATACATACATCCGTCGATACAATATTCTATTTCAAAATAATCCTCTGTTAAATCGAACACCGTTATTATATCCTCTGAAAACACAAAGTCATAGACAAGGATCATGACGTTGTCAAGTAAATTATATATTTGTATGGTTCCATTACCATACTCTGGTTTTATATCATAGATAATACCTTTACTCATATCTAGATTGGGCAAAAAACGAGCGGTCCCCACTTGTTCATGCATGGTTTTGTACTGTTCCAGCATGGGGTCATAGCCGTTTCTTGAATTGATGTGAAATATTTTTCCCATGAACAAGCTCCTTTCGTGCTAATCATCTGATTATCTTTTGGTTGTCGGGCTAATCCTTATAGACAATAGCCTAATAAAGACACATTATATCATATTGCTTGCTTTGTATCTACACGATTTATAGATTGATAGGAAGACCCGAGAAAGGGCTGAGCATATAATGATTAACCCGACAGAAGTATAGAGGTGAGGTGCTTGACGATATAGCATGCTGCGGATATACTAAACAAAAGCTATGAGATGTTATAAGAAACCATTAGGATTTTGATGGGAAGTATTTATAGAAGTAGGAAGGGTATAGGAAACAATGATGAATATAATGAAAAGAGGGATTGAGGATGATTTTATACCACTATTTTGATAAAAAAACGGGTCCATTTATGAATCTGTCAGAGATATCAATGGAACAGGCCACTACTATTTTGAAAAAAATCAAGGAAGAAAAACCCACAACACAGGGTGCACAGCGTGATGCGGAATATATGTTTAGAAGACATATGTATGAAGACATTATAAGAAAAGAATTTTTAAAGAAAGGTGGAAGGATAAGTAGGCATGTGCCACATTATATGGTAGTTGAAAAGAGTCCGTGGTTAAGTACTTGGTTTGAAGATAGTGCATATATTGAGATTCCTATTGAAGAATTTGATAAGAATACAATCTCTTTTACATATGGCGATTCACATCCAACATTTAGCCCTTGGCCAAGAGATGATGATTGGAAAGAATATCGTAGAAAGCTATATACATACGATGAAATTCTGGTGATTATGGAAAAATATGGATTACCGCAAGATTGGAATAACGATGGTAAGTTTGGCCCGGAAAGATATATCGAAGCTCATATTTGGAGTGATGAAACAATTAATAAGTACCGTATGTTATAAGACACATAAGAGTCATGCTCTATTGGATGTAGGATACGGAATATAATTATGCCCCAAATACTTTGAATAAAGGATATGGTGAAAGATGAATGATAAACGAATAACGGATTTTTTCGATCCTGAGGTACAAAAGACAGTGAGTGAAGATGGCTTTTCTCTATACAAGATGCAAAATGAGACGGGGGAGGGTGTTATTACCCGATATAAAATATTGCCCGGTATTGAATTGTTTTATAATGATTTTCATATGAAAGACGGACAAAATGAAAATAAACTTCCCCACCCTAACGTACTTGAAATCAATCATTGTAGAGAAGGTCGATTTGAGTGCGTTTTTAATAACGGTGATTATCAATATGTCGGAGCAGGGGATCTTGCAATCAATCGATTGACAAACGAAACGATATCAACGACTTTTCCATTATCTCATTATCATGGGATTTCTATTACTATAGACTTGAATGAAGCAGCAATGACAATAAAGCAAGTCGAAGATGTACTAGGTGGATTACACATTGATTTGGACTACATAGCAGAACGATTGTGTAGAAAAGATACTTGTTTTATCTTGCGACGTCACAGTAATATCGAACATATTTTTTCGGAGCTGTATAGAGCAAGTCCAAAAATGATAACCCACTATCTAAAAGTTAAAGTGTTAGAATTACTCATGTTTTTGAATGACGTCGAAGTTGGAGAATATCAGGAAGAACGTCGCTATTTTTCAAAAAATCAAGTGGAAGTAATAAAACACATTCAAGCACATATGGTTGCTGATTTGCAAAAGCGTTACACATTGCAAGAACTTTCTACAAAGTTTGACATTCCACTTACTTCCATGAAAGTATGTTTTAAAGGTGTTTATGGATGTTCAATTTATTCGTATATGAAATCCTATCGTATGCAAGCCAGCATTCTTTTGTTGCGGGATACAACAGAGAACATTACAGAGATTGCTATGAAAATGGGCTATGATAACCCAAGTAAGTTTTCAGAGGCTTTTAAAAAAGAATTTGGAGAACTGCCTTCTGAATATAGAAAGAAGTTGTCTAAATAGAGGGACATTGGTCTTTTTAGAGTAGCGAATGAAAGTATAATTGTATAAACTCATATCTGCGAGAGCGGATGACTTAAGGGCGCTGTGGAGCGTTTCTTTTTTTTTGAGTTAAGTTCGTTTAGACGAAGGTAAACCTAAGGAGGTGATCGTACATGAGTCAGGGTATGAAAAGGTATATTCTGAAAAAATTAATTGAGTTGATCGTTACACTATTTTTTGTAACGTTGCTTTCGTTTCTCTTGATGCGATTGTCATCGGTTGACCCGGCAACGGCGTATGCCAAACGTATGATAGGAAGCCCGACAATAGATCAAATCGAAGCGATTCGGATAAAGTTGGGTTTTGATAAACCGTTATTGATTCAATATGGACGTTGGGTCATTGACTTGCTTCATTTTGATTTGGGAACATCATTGGCAAATGGTCATAAGGTTTGGACGGATATTGCAACGGCTTTTCCCAAAACACTTGGGATTGTTTTCTTGGCATCCGTATTCCAAGTCATGACGATCATTATATTAAGCTGTATTACATTTTTATCCCCTTGGAAAATTTCCAAAATCGCTTTGCAAATTATTTGTATTCTGGGTGTGTCCATTCCTTCTTTTTACTTGGCAACAGTATATCTGGATTACTTCGCAGTACAAAAATCGCTAATTGCTGTAACAGGAAATACTAGTTTCTTAAGTTACATATCACCTGCACTATGTATTGGGGTGTTTGGGGCGTCCTTCTATACGCCAATGCTAATGGATGCACTAGAGCATGAAAGTAATGAAGACTATGCCTTCTATGCCCGCTGTCGTGGACTGTCGGAAAGCAGACTTTTGTTCTTTCATTTTTTGCCTCGTGCCATTGTTGGATTGATTCCGAACTTTTTGCAAAGCATAGGGTTGGCTCTAGCAAATGTTACAGTGATTGAGCAGATTTTTTCAATTCCGGGATTTGGGTATTTGATTGTCAACCATGTATTGGATCGAGATACGCCTATGATTCATGCAGAAGTATTCTTCTTGGCTTTGGCAATTGCTCTATGCAATATTGCTGCGGATTTGGTTCAATGGTCAATACAAAGGAAAGAGGCGGTGGTGTAAATGAATAAGAAGGGCACGACATTGAATCTTTCAATGATAATTCCTGTAGCTATCCTGATGTTGTTTTTAATCGGCTTTTTGTTTGCGCCGAATAATCCGATGGAATCTAATCTTTTGGCAAGATTTCAGAAACCAAGTACGATATACCCCTTTGGTACAGATCAGCTGGGCCGGTGCATTTTCTCACGAATTCTTTATGGAGGATGGACAACACTTGGAATCGTTCTGGGCGGCTCGATGATCGTCTTTTCACTGGGGACAATCATTGGGATGGGAACAAGCCGTGGGATAATGAAAGAAAACAGTTTTGTTGACGGATTTATCAATGCAGTGACAGCAATACCACCGATTGCATATTTAATTGTTTTTATAGGTGCATGGGGAAGCGGAGCAAAAACGACATTGGTTGCGCTGACTGTATCCTATATCCTTCGTTATATTAAATTAGTGCGAACCCGAACGGATATAGAAATGGAAAAAGCTTATGTTATGTGTGCCATTGCTTCAGGGGCATCAAAATTACGTCTATTAATGATGCATATCCTCCCTAATTTAATTGCGGAGATGATACGTTTTCTCTGTTTGTCTTGTGCGGATATGATACTGGCAATTACAGCATTCTCATTTATTGGATTAGGATTGGGCGATAGTGTTGTGGATTGGGGAAGTATGATTCTAGATGCACGAGGCGCACTGGTTTTGCATCCCACGATGATTTTGTATCCGATCGGTGCTGTTATCCTATCGACACTCTGCTTTAATATTCTGGGCAGACGATTGACAGAAAAGGAGACAACGTGATGTTAGAAGTCAACCAATTAAGTGTAAAAGAAAAATCAGGACGTTTTCTATTAAATCAAGTGTCAGTGGAAATACCCTCAGAAGGAATTGTTGGTCTGACAGGTCATAGTGGTTCAGGAAAAACAACATTGCTGCGAAGTATATTCGGGATGTTGCACAGGGACTGTCACATTAACGACGGTAAGATTTTTGTGGATGACACCGACTTACTTTGCTTATCACCTAGGGAGCATCGGGGGTTGTGTGGGAAAAAGATTGGTTTTATACCACAAAACCCAATGACTGCTTTTGATAGTCGATTAAAAATAGGCAATCAAATTCAAGAGACCTTTCAAAGACGGTTGCAATTGAATCGATCCGACGCAACCGTGCTGGCTAAAGAGAAATTGGATTTAGTCAATCTGAAAGATACACAGCGCGTGCTGAATGCCTATCCAGGGGAACTATCAGGAGGGATGTTGCAACGCGTAGCAGCAGCTATTTTATTGGGTATGACACCGGACTATATACTAGCAGACGAACCGACTGCTGCATTGGATGAAGAAAATCGCAATCTGTTATTAGATGTATTGCAGACCCAAATGCAGGATAAAGGCATCTTGTTTGTATCCCATGATGTGGATGCACTTCAAAGGCTTTGCAACAATGTTTATGTGCTTGGAGATGGGAAGGTCATTGAACAAGGGGATATGGAGCGACTATTAACCAAACCGCAAACGGATTGGATGAAACAGTTCGCAAGATTAAGCAGGCAAGAAAGACGAGGTGAATGGGAGTGGGAGAAATTGCAATACAACATGTGAATCAAATCTATCGCAGTGAAACACAAGGTGAGTTCCATGCCCTTTCCGATATTAACATTCGTTTGGAAAAGGGGGAAAATTTGGCAATCGAAGGCGAGAGTGGTTCGGGAAAGAGTACGTTGGCAAGATTGCTGATTGGTGTGGAAAAACCCACATCAGGAACGATTGTGTTAGATGGTGAGGATATTACACAGTGGAATTATCGTACATGGAAAAAACATCGTAAAAAGATACAAGCCGTTTTTCAAGACGCTTCCGGTACACTAAATCCGGCAAGAACAGCATTTTCCAATGTTGAAGAAGGTCTTGTAAATTTAACATCGTATAACCGAAAAGAACGTAAGCAACGTATCTATGAGTTGATGGATGCAGTCTATATGGATCATAAACTGCTGGATACCCCGGTGCGCCGACTCTCAGGCGGAGAACAGCGGCGTCTATCGCTACTTCGAGCTATGGCGATAGAACCGGATTATTTAATTATGGACGAAGTGACAAGCGGTCTCGATTTGATTTCAACAGATGCTGTACTTACCTTAGTCGAGAACGCTGCAAAGCTACACCGATATTCCTGTATTTTTGTAACCCATAGTCGCAAAGACGCTATGCGAATTTCTGATAGGATTGCAATTATGCAAAAGGGCAGGATTGTGGAACAGGGACATCTATTAACATAAATTTCAACACAGAAAGGATACAAATAACATGAAAAAAATACTTTCGACGCTTATAATTGGCGTTCTTCTCACAATTTCCTTAGGCGGATGCGGACAAAAGGCAAAAGAGGCTGACGGTATCCCATCATCTGATACAAAGGTATTAACTATTTGTACTGCAAAGGAATTGGATAATCTAACAACACTAACGATGAACAAAGAAAATAATATTGCTTGCGGTCTCGTCTATGAAACACTGGTGGCCTATGAAAACGGTGAAATTGTTCCAAAGCTGGCAAAAGAGTGGAGCTGGGATGAAACGAATACGGTACTAACATTCAAGTTACATCAGGGTGTAACGTTTACTGACGGAACAGAATTTAATGCTGAAAGTGTAAAAGCTATTTTGGAATTTGATCGTTCAAACTCTAATTTTAGTGGTATTAAGGGTATTTATAACATACGGAGTGTTGAGGCAACAGATAACTATACGATTGATGTTCATTATGAGGCGCCATGCTTCTCTTATTTAAATGATTTCTGCTTTCAAAATGTTGCAGGGATGATGTCCCCTGAAGTTTTTGAGACGGATAATTTCCAAACCTTCAAGGATGTTGTAGGAACCGGCCCTTACGTACGAGCCGAGATTATTTCAGGAGACTGCACACGTTTTGTTCGCAACGAAGATTATTGGGGTGAAGCTCCGTATTATGATGAAGTTACTGTAAAATATATCCCGGAGGCCTCTTCCCGTTTACAGGCTTTACAGACCGGAGAAGTCGATATGATTTATGGTGCAGAGCTGATATCCTATGACGATTATAATCAAGCAATGACTCTGGATGGTATTGCAGGTGAAATAAATGAAGGAGATACGCTGACACGTAACTTGGTACTTAATGCTGCTCGACCAATGATGAGCGATGTTAAGGTTCGCGAAGCGATTGCATATGCAATTAATAAGCAGGAGATCACGGAGGGTCTGACGTATGGTTATGAAACTCCGGCGACTACCCTGTTTAGTAAAAATGCACCCTATACACATATTGATTACAAAACGACATACAATTTTGATCAGGACAAGGCAAATGCTTTGCTAGATGACGCGGGTTGGCTATTGAATGAAAAAACAGGTTTCCGTGAGAAGAATGGGGAAGAATTAACCCTAAGTTACACCTATTGGTCAGATATTTCTCTCGCGCAGGAAATGGCCTTAGCAATAAAAACACAATTAGCCAAAGTAGGTATCGATGCTGAGACGACAGGGCAAGATCAAATGACATGGTGGACAGAAGGCGTTGCCGGTAACTACGATATTACAACTTGGAATACAGAAGGTTCTTATACAGAACCCCATAAATTCCTTCAGGAAACGCTTGGCGCAGACCCTCATGCAGTTTCATTGCAAGCCTTGGATAACTATGAAGATTATGCTGCAGCCGTTAATAAATTTTCCACAACTGCAGAGCCGGATGCAGTTCAGGATGCGATGACGACGGCATTGACTATTTCTAATGATAATGTGATTGACTTGCCTATTTCTTATTCAAAGGATATAGTAGTGTATAATACCTCTAAAATTGCAGGGTACACCTTTTCAAGTGTTCCTCAGTTCTTTGATATTAACAGTGTAAAGCCTGCTCAGTAACAAATTGCTGTCAAAGTTCATGATGCTAACCCCCTTAAATTTTTTGACATTACAAAAATGTAAGGAAAAATTCATATGGGAGTAGGTTCTCTGTAGTAATATATTATGAGAGGGTTATGACTCTATGAAAAAAAAGACTTGCTGATTTAGGGGGGTATGCAAAATGAAGAGTTATCTTAGTCTTGTTTCTAAATATGCGAAAGTGCACAAAAAGAAAAACAGACTGACAGTAATTTGCATTGTAATATCGGTTATGCTGGTTGTTGCAATTTTTGGTATGGCAGATATGAGTGTAAGAGGTCAGATTCATGAACAAATCCAAAAGAGTGGCAATTATCATATTATGATTCAGGATATAGCTGACGAAAAAGCGGAAGAAGTGGCAAAGCACAAGGAAGTTGCAGTATCCGGATTCATTGCACAAGGGGAAAATTCGGACATATATGGAACCGATTTGCTAATCATGGGAGGGGAGAAGGCAATATCAGAACAAATGAACCTAACTGTGATTCGAGGAAGGTTCCCTGCGTCCAAGACAGAAGCTTTAATAGATACAGCCGCACTTGAACAGTTTAGTCTTTCTATTGGTGACACCATTCGTGTAAAATCCTCTGAAGGGAATTGGATGAAATATACGATTTCAGGAACCTTTAATGATTTCAGTCGGTTACTAGGAACAGGTTCTCATGGATTATATCTTTCACTGGATGGAATGAAAGCAATAGAGGGGGAGAATTACAAAGGATTATACGTGGTACAGTTTAGAAAGAGCGGGAATATTCAGCGTTCAATCGCTCATCTCCTACAGGATGTGGGCTTAGCTAAAGAGCAAGTCATGGAAAACAAACTTCTGTTAGGCGTTATGGGACAAAGTAAAGATAGCACGATGATGCAGCTGTATATAATGGCGGGCATACTGTTTGTCCTTGTGATGTTGGTGGGCACATTGATGATTGCAAGCAGTTTTAATTTAAGTGTTTCTGAAAGAGTGAAGTTTTTTGGGATGCTCCGTTGTCTTGGTGCAACAAAGCAACAAATAAAAAGATATGTGCGCCTTGAAGGACTTAGATATTGTGCCATTGGAATTCCTATAGGCTTATTCTCAGGGTCTGTACTTATGTGGATTGCACTGGTGTTTTTGCGCATTACCGGTTCCCAATATTTTATCGATATGCCTTTATTTCAGATAAGTTGGGTGGGGTTACTTGCGGGTGTTATTGTAGGTGTTCTTACAGTTATGCTTGCATCACATGCACCAAGCAATAAAGCATCAAAGGTTTCACCACAAGCCGCAGTTACCGGAAATGCAGAGAATAGCACACAACAGGCAATATGAAAGAGGTTCAATCGGGGAAAGGTGCCTTGATCGTGTATTCGAATGAATTGGGGTGGGATGTAGGCGATTATATTACCTTGCAATTACCTAATGGGAATCAAAAGATAAAGGTCGCCGGTATTTTATCAGATGCCCCTTTTGATGGGAAGGCGGGGACCTTGAACGTCATCTGTTCAGAGGAAGTATATAGAGCCTTGACGGGGATATCGGAGTATACGGTTATTGATATACAAGTGGAGAAGAACGTTGATGCATCCATTGCTTCTGATGTCCGTCAATTCCTTGATTCCGAGATGATATTAAGGGATAAGGTGCAAAGTAATCGCGATATTCGTACAGCCTATCGTTCCATGTCTGTCTTTGTATATGGATTTTTAACCGTTATTGCCCTTGTCGCCTTAATAAATATTGTGAATACAATTAATGCAAGTGTTTCTAGTAGAATGAGTCAGTATGGTGTTATGAGGGCAGTGGGAATGTCTATTAAACAGCTGAAAATTATGGTTACGACAGAAGCAGCAACATATGCCGTAACAGGGAGTCTTGTAGGTAGTATAGTTGGGTTGATGCTTCATCGATTATTATTTGAGCTTATCATTGGTTCTATTTGGGGAGAAAAATGGGAACCGCCTATTACGATATTGATGGTGACCATCAGTGCGGCCATCCTTACGACGGTTATTGCAGTTATAGCACCGGCAAAAAAAATAGAGAAAATGCGTATTGTTCATGTTGTCAATGCCGAGTAGCCTACTACGAAGGTTTCAGTACACTAGTGTACTAGGCTATTTGACGATAAGTGTCTGCCGATTTTCAGAAACGGTAACAATCGCCCCCTGTACTTCTGTATAATGATACATAATCTGCGTGGCCTGCTCAACAACAATTCTTGTTTCCATAGTAAGAATATCGTAAGAGGCAATGTCGCCATCAATCGTTTCGTACAGAATATATCGACCGCCAACACTAACACTGTGCACACTCTCATTGTCTTCGTAGTTTTCGATAACGTTGATGACATTCCATTGTATAGGCTCGAGTATCGAAGTTGCATAGTCACTGATATAAGCAATGGAACCATTTCTAAGCCATTCAATTGCGGATGAATGTCCTAGCGAATCGTCTATGTGCCTATAGTGAATTGAATAATCAGGGTCTACAATTGCCAAGGTTTGTCCTTCGCGATTGCCAATAACAATGAATGCGATGCTATAGTCATATGTTGAGAAAACTGGCTGAATACCTCGAACGGTAGTCGCAAAATCCTTTTTGTAATCAATCTGAGTTTTCGTTTTTGTATCTAAATCTTCAATAAAAAGGGCATCATTCATTGTTGTATATGTAATCTTTGTACCATCCATTGAGATGTCAAAATCATTGATTTGTGTTCTGTCAATAGGTTTAATGGTATCGAGTGTTCTGTTAATTTCATCATAGAATAATATTTTATTAGCTGTCAAAATGGCTAACTTGTTATTCGTTAGTCGTTTTACATTTATTGTATTTAGATTCTCACCGATAGTTTCATGGCTAATTGGATATACTTTTTGCTCTGAAAAATCATAGCACAAGATGTCAGAGTTATTAGCATATAGAATGACACACGTTCTAAATATAAAAAAGTCTGATATAATGAACGCATGTTCTGTCAGATAATCATTTAATGGTATAAGTTGATCACTCAAAGAATCAACGGTAATTGTATCCTCGCTACCTTCAAGGAATGTTCCCGTAATAAATGTCTGAGTTTCACGGTTAAAATATAAAGAACCGGAACCATCTTGGTATTCAAGGACAGGCATGTATTTTTTGATAGGCGCATGAATTAAATCTATAGGTTTTGCTACAGCCAGTTGTGTTGTATTCTCGTTGCTGGAATAAATAGTACCGGTTTTAATGTGTTGAACTTTTAAATAGGAATCAATATCAGAATAAACGATATAGTCTCCTGAGAGGGTAAGGGTAAAATCAATAATCGCCGGTATGTCTCCCTGACTTTGATAAGGCATGTTATACGCGTTTAAAATATAAAGTTCGGATAAATCGTTTTTGGGAATACAAACAATTTTGGAGTCAATACTGTCATGATCGGTTTTGCGAGATAGGATACCTAATAAATACGCTTGATGACTAAAATCGCCATATTTAAATGAAAAATCAAATCCTGTTAACGCGTCATTTGTTTTAAAGTCTTCAACCTTATTGACAACGAAATCTTTGTCGGTGTAAATAAGTAGACCTTTGGAAAAGTCACGATTATAGGCTAAGACAATAACTTCCTCTGAGGTTTCGTCAAAAACAATGGCGTCCTCATAATTATACACTTCAGCTAAATGTGTTAACGCTTCAAATGGATAGGGTGTTTCATCTAAAGTATTTTCATCCATCACATCGGGTGTTATACTATCGCGATTACGGGGATCGGATATGAAGATAACAGCTAATATAATAAGAATTGCAATGCCAAGAAGCTTGACTTTTATAGAAATATTTTTAAAACTTACAGCAGATTTAATTCGTGCTTTAATGTTTTTTTCACCAAAGGAAACCAGTGGATTCACATGGCGTTGATTTTGATGTTGGGACATGTTTAATAAGGTTTTCGCATAATTGACCTGATGTTGCTTATCATAGTGTTCAAGAACTTTTTCATCGCAAGAAAGCTCCATATCATTCATACTAATAAAGAAAGCAACCCATACAAGAGGATTAAACCAATGGATACATAGGATAATGAGTGCGATTGGCTTTACTATATAGTCAAATCTTCTTAAATGTTCGGATTCATGTGCCAAAACGTAAGCTAATTCTTCCTCATTGAAGTTATAGTAGCTTGGAAGTATTATTTTTGGATGGATAAAACCATGAATCATAGGTGAATCCACTTTGTCCGATGTAAAAACAGGATGACTTGAATGTGTTTTAAAGCGTGTTGCATCGTTTAGTAATCGAAAGACACGGCTATAATGTATGAGGAAAAACATAAAAATGAAGAACATGCCAATAAGCCATATAGAACTTAAGAGGTTTATTCCATGAGAATTAGAGTCCAAAGTATTTTGGATGATAGTATCCGGTTCAGGCGAATCGATAAAGGTCTGATCCCTATTAATGAGCGGATTTGTAGTGAAATCAAAAGGTTTGGAATTATTAGGTGTATTGAGTGCATTACTTTTGCTTAAATCAACAAAACGAGTGAACAAAGTCGTTCCATCAGCAGTATTGCCTTCTATTCTAGTGAGCGGTTCAGAGGTATTAATTAGATTAAAGACACTAAAATCACTTTCAAAACTAAAGGGTAACAATAAGCGTAGTAAAACAAGAACCCATAGGCTGTATGCAAAACTTTTTGACATATGTTTTTTTAGGAACTGTCGAATGGCTAAAATAAAAAGAATAATAATTGCTGCTGAAAAACTCATTGAAACAATCATTTTAAATAAAGTTGTCATGTGCATACGCCCCCTTATAAATCAACTTAATCGTTATCGCGTGTGTTATTAATATTTTTATCAATAAGTGATTTTAATTCTATAATTTCATCCTGTGATAGCTCCTCTTTACTCAAAAAACTTGTTACGAACATTTTTAAAGAACCGTTATATAACTTATTCAAATGTTCACGGCTTTCTTCTAATCGCACGTCTTCTTTTGATACTAAATAAGTAACGGTGGCATTTTCATTCAAGACGATATTCCGTTGTGATAATCGCTTTATTGTGGTATATGTTGTTGATTTTTTCCATCCTAATTCAGCTTCACATAGTTTCACAAGGGCAGTTGAATTGATAGGACTAGATCTCCATAATATTTCCATGAATTTATATTCGGCATCATAAATTTTTATATCCATACAAAACTCCTATTCTTAACAGGTATATAGCAAAAGAGTCTAATGGGTTAGACCCACACTGAAAGTCTAACCTATTAGACCTCATTTGTCAAGATATGAAATTAGATAATTCCTTGGTAGATGTTAAAATATTCGAAACCCTATTTCATGAGAATAAAGAAAATAGACAGCTCTTTGAATTTGTAGTATCATTAAAACATAAAGAAAATATATATTGAAACATCACATCTTATGTAGAATAAAGAGCAGATTGAAAGCGTTAACAAGATAGGGAAACGCTTTCAGGTGATAGAGTCAAATGAAAAGGAGTGAGTGTGGTGAATGGAGCAGGGTTAAGGCGTAACGGTTTTATAGTACTACTAATGTTATCAATGCTCATGAGTGTTGGCTGCGAAGGAAAGAATGGAATAATAACTAAAGTATTTCAGCAATTATCAGAGGGATCCGAAAAAGAAACAAGTGAAACGGAAACAATACCTTCTGAAACCGGGTCGGGTTCAGAGACGGTTCAAGATTCAGAAGAAATAGTAACAAGGGGGAATAATCCAGTGTTAGAACATGGTCGTCTAGAAGTAAAAGGAACACAAATTGTTGATGAAACAGGAGAAGCGGTTCAATTAAAAGGTGTGAGTACCCATGGTATTCAATGGTTTCCAGACTATGTGTCTTTGGATTCCTTTAGAACAATGCGCGATGATTGGGATATTAATGTCGTTAGGCTTGCAATGTATACGGATCCCAATGTTGGGTATGATGAGTCGCTACATGCACTTGTTGAAAAAGGCGTAGCTTATGCCGTAGAACTGGATTTGTATGTCATCATTGACTGGCATATATTATCTGACAATAATCCAATGAGTTCAAAAGATAGAGCTATTGAATTTTTTGATACCATGTCAAAGAAGTATAAAGATACGCCCAATGTAATTTATGAAATTTGTAACGAGCCGAATGGAAATGTTACATGGGACAGGGATATTAAGCCTTATGCAGTATCCGTTATTAATGCCATCCGTGAAAATGACAAAGACGCGCTTATTATAGTAGGGACACCCACATGGTCGCAAGATGTAGATATAGTTGCAAAGGACCCTATTGAGAACCAAGAAAATCTTCTATATGCATTACATTTTTATGCGGCAACCCATAAAGATGCATTGAGGGAAAAGTTGACCAAAGCATTGGAATTGGAACTTCCGATTTTTGTAAGTGAATTTGGTATCAGTGAGGCTTCAGGTAATGGCGGTATTGATGAAGAACAAGGAGATATTTGGTTGGATTTATTAGAATCCAAAGGGATTGGATATGTTGCATGGAATTTATCCAATAAGAATGAGTCATCAGCCTTAATTCGTTCAGATGTCACGACTATTTCAGATTGGGACAACTCGGATTTGTCACCATGGGGGCAATGGTATGTCCATCGAATGAAGGAGAAAGAATAACATGAGTGAAGTATGGGAGATATATTGATATTAAAAGGCAGTCGGTGTAAAACCGACTGCCTTTTTAATACTGTTATTATTGAATTGAAATATAGCTAATTATTAGAATATAGTTTTGCATCCAACTCATTTGAAATAGCTATATTATAAATATAAACATTACTTATTTCTATTGCAAATAAGTTTTGCATGTGTTCAGATAAATGTAACTTATCGAAATTTTTGTGATATTCCATTACGTAGTCTCTTGTATCTCCAATGTCAGGTTGTCTATAATAATTCAGCGCATGTGTAGGAATATTATAATAGTTCGTTAACTTTTCAGGGAATATTCTTCCTCCAAATAAATCGGCAATAAATCGAACATAAGCATAGGTTATGATTAACTCAGGATATTCGTTACCTACTTCATATATTCTAGCTAAACAGGCTTCTGTAGAAGGTAACAATGTTAGTTCAGATAGTTTATCTCCGGCTAAGATTTCTAAGTCCTTTTTTATAGAATCAGCTCTATAAAGTTCTGGTGTAATAAAATCCTTAATACTTTCATGCTTTGGATTATTATCAAGAGAATTTTCTATAGCTTTATACATAGCATGTAAATTAAATATATATTCAATATAGCCTTCTTTACTTGCTTTACCGTCAATCAATCTCTTAATAAAGCCACTATTTTCAGATGCTGAATGTAATGCTTTCGTGTTATTTCTTATATCTACCATAAAATCCATAATGAATCATCTCCTAAAGTAAATTATTACGCATTATAAAGATCTTGTCAAGAACTCGTGTACTGGTTGGCCCGCACACGAGTCTTTTTATAATGAAGATAATATACCAAGTAAATGGCATATGTTAAAAATAGTTATTGACATATGCCATTTACTCGTTATAATTAAAGGGACAGCTGTTACAGAAATAATGTTATACAAGGAGGTCACGCAGATGCCAAGACCACGGAAGTTTAGAAGAATATGTGAAATGCCTACAATTGCTGAGTTTGGCCCTCTTAGTGGAAATGTAGCACAAGAAAAAGATGTTTTTTTGACAGTGGATGAGTTTGAAACGCTGCGACTGATTGATTTGGAACATATGACACAGGAAGAATGTGCGAAACAGATGAATATAGCCCGAACAACCGCACAAAAAATCTACAATACTGCTAGAACAAAACTAGCATTCATGCTTGTAAACGGTGCTAATCTAAAAATTCAAGGTGGCGACTATATACTTTGTGAAGATGTAGAACAAGGCGGTAGATGTGGACGATGTAGAAGAAAGCAGAGGAAATATTATGAAGGTCATTGTACCGGCAAATGAATCAACTATTCAAGGAGGTCTTTGTGTATCGTTTGGACGAGCACCCTACTTTATTGTGCTTGATACAGAAAATGAAGGCGTAAGAGTTTTTGAAAATCCGGGGGCATCAAGCAGTGGTGGTGCCGGAATTAAAGCGGCTCAGGCTGTTGTTGATGAAAAAGTAGACGTGCTTTTAGTACCTAGAATTGGTAAAAACGCTTCGGATGTATTGGATGCAGCGCATATAAAAATTTATAAATCTGTATCTGAGGATATTTTAGAAAACATTCAATCCTTTAAGGACAATAAGCTGGACATATTAACGGAGAGTCATCCGGGCTTTCACGGACATGGTGATAGCGAATGAAAATTGCTGTACTTAGCGGAAAAGGTGGAACAGGCAAAACTTTTGTATCTGTAAATCTTGCTGAGGTCATGGAAAAAAGTGCGTATGTGGATTGTGATGTTGAGGCACCCAACGGTCATTTGTTTTTTCAGCCCGTGTGGTTACAGACAGATACGATTATGAGAAAGCTTCCGACGATTGATGAAAAACGATGTAATGGATGTCGCGTATGTACGGACTTTTGTAAGTTTAATGCATTGGCCTACATTATGGATAAAGTACTGGTTTTTGAAGAGGTTTGTCACTCTTGCGGAGGCTGTACACGTTTTTGTCCTCAAGGAGCAATAACAGAAAAAGATAAGCCGATTGGTAAAATACAATATGGCAAATCATTAAAAACTTCGGTTTATACAGGAACAATGATGACCAAAGAAGCTTCAGGAATCCCGGTTATAGACGAATTGTTAGAAAGAGTTCAGGAGATAGACAATGTTGTCATTGATTGTCCACCAGGCAGTGCTTGTTCGGTAATGACGAGTATTCAAGAGGCCGATTACTGTATTCTAGTGGCAGAACCGACGATTTTTGGACGTCATAACCTAAGTATGGTTCATGAACTGGTTGAGCTATATAAAAAGCCCTATGGTGTTGTTTTAAACAAATGTTTTGAAGGGGAGAATCCTTCTAAGGCGTATTGTATTGAAAATAACATAACAATTCTTAAGGAGATTTTTTATGAAGATCAACTGGCTCAACTTCAAAGCGAAGGGAAAATTGCAGTAAGAGAATCGCTGCAATATTGGAATCTTTTTATGGATTTGCTGGATAGGATTGAGGAGGTACACGATGAAGCAGCTGCTCGTACTTAGTGGAAAAGGTGGGACAGGTAAAACCACAGTCGTTTCTTCCTTTGTAGAATTATTAGAGGCTAAGGCTTTTGCAGACTGTGATGTGGATGCCCCCAATCTGCATTTGGTAACGGACATGGATGAACCGCCAAGTCTATCGGATTACTATGGCATGGAGAAAGCTTTTATCAATCAGGAACGCTGTATTCATTGTGGTGCGTGTGCGACGGCTTGCCGATTCCGTGCCATTAGTAAAACGGATGATGGTTATCAGGTGAATACATTTGCTTGTGAAGGGTGCTCTGTATGTGAGGTTGTTTGTCCGGAAAATGCAATTGCTATGAAAAAGGATATTGCCGGTGAACTGATGCTTTATGAGACAGATAAAGTCTTCTCAACAGCCAAACTAAAAATGGGTAGTGGTACATCCGGTAAGTTGGTGACAGAAGTCAAAAAAGTTATGAAATCAAAAACCGATGCAAAACCGGATACATTTAGAAATGACGATATTGCAATTGTAGATGGATCACCGGGAATCGGATGTCCGGTAATTGCCTCTATATCCGGTGTTGACGTGATTTTACTCGTGACTGAACCAACGGTTTCAGGTATGAGTGATATGAAACGTGTTATTGAGTTAGCCGATCACTTTAAAACACCCGTAGCCATCTGTACCAACAAATTTGATGTGAACAGAGCAAAGACGGAAGCGATTAAAGACTTTGCGACTTCAAAGAATATTCCCTTTGTGGGGGTTATTCCATATGATAAGGGAATTGCAGAGGCAACAAATGAAGGGAAAAGCATCATTAGAAAAGTCTGTGACGCAACGCCCTATATGAAGCAGGTATTTCATTCAACCATGAAACTATTTGATTCATACGATGATTAGGTCGACAAATGCATATAGTTGAACTTTCATTTGTCGGGCTAATCATACTAAAGATAAATAATAATGTATAAAAAAGGAGAATTTTATGAAAATTGCAGTAGCTAGTGAAGAAAAAATGGTAACAGGACACTTTGGACATTGTGCAAACTTCAATCTTTTTGATGTAGAAGATGGAAAAATCGTAAAACAAGAATCTATTCCAAATCCGGGACATAAACCGGGATTTTTACCAAACTATCTGAATGAAAAAGGTGTCAACGTGATAATCTCAGGTGGTATGGGTGGAGCAGCCGTTCAAATTTTCAATGATAAGAATATTGAAGTCGTTATCGGAACACAAGGATTGGCAGAAGTTGCAGTAGAAAAATATATAAAAGGTGAACTTGAATCAACAGGGTCTATTTGTCATGAACATGAACATGCCCATGAATGTCATGAATAGAGGAATTTTAATATAGTTAAAAAAGTTCTTGAATTCAATTTTTAATCATATTATGCTTTATTTAGAAGCGCTTCTAGCAACTATAAATCTATAAAGTTAGGAGTAAATATATGATAAAAGATATTCAGCAACTGGAAGAGAAGATTAAGGGAAAATATGAGAATATGACAGGTCTACTCGTTCAAAAAGAGGGCAGGACTGTATATGAACAGTATTTTAATGATGCAGTCCCAGAGAATAAATTCCATATTTTTTCTGTAACAAAAAGTATAGTAGCCCTATTGATCGGTATCGCTGTTGATAAAGGAATAATCAAAGATATCAATCAAAAAGTATTGGATTTCTTTCCGGATTATAAGGTGAAACAAAGAGAAAAGACAATTTATGAAGTAACGCTAAAAGATATACTGACGATGACAGCACCTTATAAATACCAAACAGCGCCTTATACACAATATTTTATGAGTGATGATTATTTAAAAGTTTCTTTGGATTTACTTGGAGGGAAAGGTACTATTGGAGACTTTAAGTACACACCTTTGGTAGGACCGGATATTTTGTCAGGTATCCTTGAGCAGGTTAGTAGGCAATCGATGTATGCGTTTGCAAAACAACACTTGTTCAATCCACTGAACATTCAAGTAAAAGAGAGTATTGTCTTTACGTCAAAGGAAGAACAACTAGCTTTTAATGAGTCGAGAGATATTAGCGCTTGGGTTGCCGATTTGCAAGGGTTAAATACTGCGGGCTGGGGCTTATCTCTATCTGTGACGGATATGGCTAAGATCGGTCAGTTGATGCTAAGTGGTGGATTATGGGAAGGAGAGCAGATTGTCTCGAAAGCTTGGATTGACCAATGCACTACTGGGCATAGCGTATGGACTGAAATGAATTTACACTATGGATTGTTATGGTGGGTCATTGACGAAGAAGAAGGTGCAGTTGCGGCTATAGGAGATGGTGGTAATGTTATTTATGTTAACCGTAATCAAGATATAGTCGTATGCATAACGGCCACCTTTCGTCCGCAAATAAATGATGTTGTTGATTTTATAAGAGAAAATATAGAACCATTTTATAGCTCTCTCTCGTTATAAAAGAGTAGGAGAAAAGCCAAGTCCATTAATTGAATCGGACTTGGCTTTTTTGGAAATCATGCTTAGCCTTCCGGATAATTGTAAGACTATTTTAGCATAGTTTAATAAAAAAAACGGTTTCTTTAAAAA
This sequence comes from Vallitaleaceae bacterium, assembly GCA_965140555.1. Taxonomy (GTDB): domain Bacteria; phylum Bacillota; class Clostridia; order Lachnospirales; family Vallitaleaceae; genus UBA1351. Next base: position 2,755,098 of record OZ223259.1, read on the forward strand.
GAGACCGTTTTTTTTATATATTCGAAGAGCTGATTCACATCGTCTGGGGTTATTTTTTTCAAAGGTTGATTTTGCTGATAGAGATAGTATTGTCCGTCCTCACGATATAGAAAAATACGCTCATCGATGGATGGAATGTCATCTGAATTGTTAACATCATCTACCCACATAGAATAATAGATGCCGGTATAAGACGGTAAGACAATAATCAAATAGGAATTTAATTCTTTATCAAATTCAGGTAGTTTCTTGTCAGAAACCACGGTAGCATTTTTGAATAACGCATCAATCTTGGAGGCAGTGGCCCAATCGAATGAATCAATAATGTGCTCATATTGACCATTTTTATAGTTTGTGACGAAAAGATGCATATAGTCGGAACGCATTAAGTAGTCCTGTCTATCCGGGCCTTGCCAAACAATATCGTAGTCTCCATCCCATGGAATGTCAACAGAGAATGTATTATCAGCATAGAAGATGGAGGGCATGACGGTATAGAGCTTTAGTTTTATTTGACTATTGTCGTCATCTTTATCGACTTTGATTCGAATAGTAGTATTCGCTTCATTGAGAGATCCGTTTAGAGAAAATAGGTTGTTTTCCCAATCATAGCTCCACGTATAGTTGAAATTGGGAACTAAATCATCAATAAGGACAGGCGTTCCTATAATAAATAGGCGAAGAAAAATACCAAAGAGTATTAGAGTGAAAGCCGTAGTAATGCCCAATATAATATGATTTTTTCGCTTAAAAGAATGATTGGCTTTTCGCATATAGTCAATTTCGATATCTAGTGCTTTTGGAGTTTCGATTGGTTTTTTTATGTCATTATAATAATTTCTACAGGATTCGCAATGTTCTAAATGATGACGGATTGCAAGATTACTTTCTTCACTGGTTAGATTCTCCACATACAGTGGGAGTATATCTTGAACAATAGGACAATCTAATGTTTTTTTCATTCCAATCCCTCCATTATTTTTTTCTTAGCACGATAAAAGGTCACCCTTGACCAAGTTTCTGTTTGCCCCAAAAGTTCACCTATTTCCTTGAAACTGAGTTCACCTGAAAGCCTAAGATACATAACTTCCTTCATAGGATCAGGTAGATTATGGAGCATACGGTATATGGATAGTTTGTTTTGATTATCCAATACGGTAGACTCCAAAGAGTCTGAAGACTCAGCATAGGTTTCATCAAGTGGTTCAGTTTGTCTGCGCCGCCTTTTGTCCAATTCTTGATACCACAAATGTTTTGCAATCTGGCAGAGCCATGTTGACATTTTGCATTTTCCATTGAATGTATCGATGGATAACATGGCACGATAAAATGTTTCTTGTGTCAGTTCTTCTGCAGTATGAGTATCTAAAGATAGGGAAAAGATATACTTATAAACGAACTCTGCATGTTCTTTGTATATTCCATCCATTTCCCACACGCAATCACCTCCTGAACCGGTAGCTGTGTTGAATTCTGTAAAAAACGGTAGATACGTTAAGACAAGTGCATCCACCGTTTGGTTAAGATTAATAATCTGCCGGCATCGTGATGTATGAGCCATTAGGACCTATGGCAAAAACGACTTCTTTTTCGCCGTTACAATCAATAACCTGACCAATCTCCGGAACAAGATCAGTGTCTATTGGTAACGTTTCATAGCTATTATCTTGTTCATAGTTGAATACAGTAATCTCTGAATTATTCGCACCGGTAAATCTCGTTTCAGAAAGCTTTGTGTTTGAACTTGCGTATACAAACCCACAGGCTAACACACCTATTATGACTATCATACATGTAATTGGCAATGTTTTTTTGAATTTACTTTGCATATAAATACCTCATTTCCGTTTAAGCAATGTATAAGGGTTCCTATTGAATCAAAAAATCACCTCCTATACTATATATCCATTTCGTAGGCGATTCGTTACAAGTAATCATGAAATATATGGTTTTTTTGAAAATAAGGAATTTTAGTGAAAAGGCGACACATATGAGCAGAGAATGACGGGAGCAAAGAGGTGTTTCGGGATAGAATAAATATAGAAAAGGAAAGGAGAATTTTATGGAGACAACAAACGTATCTTTTTATGTATTAGAAGGAAGTCACGAAGAAATCGGACGACAATTGGCAGTTAAAACAAAGGATAAGTCAGGGATTATAGGAGCGCCGGAATCTTTTACAGATGTCGAGTTAAAGGAGGCATTAGAACTGTATCAGCGCTATTGTCCGGGCTTGGTGGAAGAGTTAAACAGCTATGCAGAAGCATGTCAGACGCAGATTCGCGATATTGCATACACATGGATGACCTATCTTGTTCCGAGATGTTCCGGCCTTATAGTAGAAGGGAGTCTAATGGATGACGGACATACCCGATTGATAAGAAATTATGAATTTGATATAGACCATGAAGACTTGGCTGTAGTGGAAACAAAGCCGGAGGGCAAGTATGGCCATATCGGAGGAAGTATTACACTTTTTGGAAGATGTGAAGGCATCAATGAACACGGACTTGCTGTTTCAATGACATCGTGTGGGTTGCCAGTAAGTAATATGAGTGAAATGCGCCCACCTAAGATTAAGGGCTTGCAGTTCTGGGCAGTCATTCGAAGTCTACTGGAAACATGTAAGGATGTTAACGAAGCATTAACTCTTGTTAAAGAAATGCCTATTGCCTATAATATTAATTTGTTTTTAGCTGATGCGAAAGGGAATGGCGGCATTGTTGAGACAATGGATGGGGAACTTTCTTTTGAAACGATGACACCGGAGAGTAGCAAAAAGTATCTATGTGCAACGAATCATATTGTGATACCCTCTTTCCAACATAAAGAGCCTTACGGGATGAAGAACTCTTTAGTACGTCTTCAAACCATCCAGGACTATATGAAAGATAAGAGCCGTAAGAATCATAAACATAAGGAAGAGGCATTAACAGAGCTTTTTGTAAAGGAGTACCCTGAAGGTCTTTCCACTGCTTATTATGATGACTTCTTCGGAACAATTAAAACAGTTGTTATGGATACAGCCACTCGCACGTATAGCATTCATTGGCTTTTGGAAGAAGAGAACGGATGGGAAACGTATCAATTAGGAGAGGATTATGCCGATCATACATTGTCTAAGCAGTATAGGAGAGAAAGAGCGAATCCGTCGTTTTTTGAACGTGTAGAGTTATAGTGAAGAAGAGGTTTGCCTCAATAATATTCTATGATTAGCCCGACAAAAGCAAGTTTCACTAAATTCACATACAATATATAGATTACGTAGATGCGTTCGTAACAATATATTGTATATGAAAGTTCAACTATATGCATTTGTCGGGCTAATTATTCTATGGTATACTGGTATATACATAGAAATGAGGGAGACTATGATATTGTTTGCATTAGTACCGTTAGGATTAATAGGATTATATATGGTTATATTGTGGATGGGTGGCTTTGATAAAATTGATAAGCGAATAATCCAGAAGTTCTATTATTTGCTTGCTCTGATATGGCTAGTCGTGTACATTTCAACGAATTATCAAAAAATAAATGCAAGGACAATTATATCGATTGAAGCTATAGATTCTTCGGTATTAAATTATATAATCATCGTTGTATCTTGGTATATAGGAGTATGGCTCATTGATTATTGGTTTATATCTTGTAAAAAAATTACAAGCTTTAAAGTGAAAGATGTTGAAATCACAGTTGATGAAAATGAAAAAATAGAGATTTATAAAGATGTGAATGAAAATGAAGTAAAAGCATTGTATAATGTGTTGAAGACAAAACAGTTGGTGATTAAGTTTATAGACAAAACATTGGGAAATGATGATGAGATAGATGTTGAGAAAGTCAAAATCTTATATCAAGATGTATTTAATCAATATAATAAGGCGAGAGACAAGATAGACTTATATGTATTTTGGGAAACAGATAATTTCCAAAATGATATGTTGAAAGATATCGATATTTCGGGACAGGAATTAGGTTCAATAATGTTTTCAATCCATTATGTAGGCTATTGTGTTTTTGAAAATTCAAAAAGGAACATCGTGCTTTTTTCTAGAATTGAAACGAAATACACGGAAAACAATATTATCTTTGCCTTAAAGGGTGACGATATAATCAATGAAGAGCATTTGGTTTTAATTGAACTTATTAATTACTTAGAGCTAAAAATTGATTTTATAGTAAAACAGTAGTATAATTAGACTATACAAATACCTTTATTTTCATGAAAGGGTGACAAGTATGTGTGATTCTAAAAATGCAAGTGAACTTCGAAAAATAGCTGATAAAAAAAAGAATTATGGAATGAAACAGGCAAAGGTTGTTTTTTCAGAAAGCAGATCTTATGCCTTTGATCGGAAGGCAATTGAAGGGAAAAGGATTTTAGAAGAAAAAATATTAGGTGCAAGATAAGGAAGCGTCGGTAAACGACGCTTTTTTTGTGCTATACTTCTTTATTTACAAAGGGGTATAGCTTTTTTATTGTTTCTGAGTAATTTCTATATTTGTCAATCGACGATGTCCCCGCCTTTCCTATAAAAAAATCTGCATAATTCATTCAAATATGAACGATACAGTATACTAGAACAAAATATGCAAAGTTTTGGTCAAAACAAACAAAAAATACATAGTTTTAAGAAATTCAAAAGGCTACTATGGATACATGAAGTTGAAGAACAAGAAAATGTATGTTTAAAATATACAAAAATAGAAGTGAAATGTACGTTTTGACATATCAATAGAACGGGAGGCAATATGAAGAGAAAAGGTAAAAGGAGTAATTTTATTAAAGCGAATTGGCAATTGTATCTCATGGTACTCGTTCCTCTGATTTATATGATCCTATTCAAATATAAACCGATGATTGGTACAGTTGTTGCTTTTAAGAAGTTTAATATTTATAAAGGAATCTGGGACAGCCCTTGGGTTGGACTGGCAAATTTTCAAGAAGCTTTGGCTTCAGCAGATTTTTGGAATGCCCTGTGGAATACAATCATATTAAATATGGGTGATTTGATCATCGGCTTTCCGATTCCGATTTTCTTAGCTATTTTTCTCAACGAATTAAGAAGTGAGAGTCTGAAAAAGACAACGCAGACGTTGTTATATCTGCCAAACTTCCTATCATGGGTCATTATTTCAGGAATCGCAACACAATTACTTTCAAGTACCGGACTCGTTAATAATGTATTAGGACTTGTCGGAATCGAGAGCATACCTTTTCTTAGTAATAGTTTCTTGTGGAGGTTCGTGTATTGGTTCCTAGGAATTTGGCAAGGGGCGGGATATTCGTTAATTATTTATTTGGCGGCATTAATGGCGACGGATCCTTCTCTTGGAGAGGCGTCATATATTGACGGTGCGACGCGTTTACAGAGAATTTGGTACGTCACTATTCCACAGATTTCTTCAACCATTACGATTCTTTTGATTATGCAGGTGGGGCGTTTGATTACCATTAGTTTTGACAGACCTTATTTAATGGGCAATACCTTAGTAAAGGATTCAGCTAGTGTAATCAGTACCTATGTATATTCAGTCGGATTAGCAGCAGGACGCTTTGATTTTGCGACGGCGATCGGTTTATTCCAAACGGTAGTCGGAATAATTTTGGTCCTTTCGGCCAATAAAGTAATCAAAAAAATGGGACAGGAGGGAATCATATAAATGCATAGTTTAAATAGCAAAAGCGAAAAAGCCTTTCAATGGTTTTGGTCAATGTTCTTTGTGGTTGTTACTTGCGTCTCTATGGTTCCGATTATGCGAGTGATATCGGTATCCTTAAGTTCCAAGGATGCAATTACAGCAGCAAAAGTATGGATTTTACCTATAGGAATTAATATTGAAGCCTATGTAAAAGCGTTTCAAAGTGGTAGTTTTATTCGAGCATTTTGGTATTCTATATTCTTGATGCTGGGGACAATGGCTGTGAATTTAATTATGACGATTTTAGCAGCTTATCCCTTATCGAAAAAAAATCTGCCGGGTGGCGGAATAATCATGACCTTGTTTGTCATTACGATGTACTTACAGCCGGGAATCATACCGGATTACTTAAATGTAAAAAGTTTTGATTTGATTGATACCGTTTGGGCCTTGATTATTCCGGGTGCACTGAGTGCTTATAACATGATTATTATGTGCAATGCTTTTCGTGGGATTGATTCTTCCATATATGATGCGGCAAAGATCGACGGTTGCAGCGAGACAAAGACTTTGCTGAGTATTGCCATACCGATTACTTATCCGACGATAGCGACCTTAGGTTTGTTTTATGCCATTGGTCGATGGAACGGCATTAGTGACGTGCTCTACTATATCAATTCCTCCAAGCTTTTTACCGTACAAATGGTATTGAAACAATTTGTTGAAGCGGTGAATATTACAGCTGAAGAGGGAATGAATACAAATCTGGTGGCAGAAAATGTTAAGGCTGCAAGTATTGTCATATCCATGTTACCTATGTTAATCGTCTATCCTTTTGTACAAAAATTCTTTACAAAAGGAATTATGATTGGCGCTGTTAAAGGTTAAATAATCCATAGGTTTTGGCATCGAGAACATTCCATGGATTTTTTAATAGATACTATTACTTTAATGTGAAATGAAAATAAGGGAGGTACAAGGTGAAGAAAAGAAAATTATTCAAAAAAGTATTTGCATTACTTATGGCAACTATGATGTTGGCATCATTAACGGCTTGTAGTGAGAAACCGGCTACGGATAAGACAAGTGAAGGGGACGCAGACAAGGCCGCTACAGGAGAAAAAGATACGGCAGGAGGGGATCAAGAAACTCAGCCTGCAACCGAAGATGAATTATTTGGTGATGAAACGACAATTCGTGTTATGCTCTGGGATAGAGGTAATGCGGCTCCTGGGACAACAACCGAAGATAATGCATTAACAAAATGGATTCAAGAACAAGTGAAAGAGTTATATAACATCAATGTGGAATATGTGTCTGTTCCAAGATCTGAATCCGATAATAAATTGAATATCATGATGTCCGGAGGGACAGCGCCTGATATCGTATTCACTTATGACCAAACTATGTATTATAACTATGCAAACAGCGGAGCACTCCATGAGCTGAGTGAATCCTATGCCAAATTTGGAGGAAATATCGCTTCCTTCGGAAAAGAAGCACAGCCGATTGCAATGATTGGCGACGAAAGATTTGCTGTAATGAAACAAAGAGGTACAGAATCTGCACGTCATCTCTCCTATATCCGTAAGGACTGGTTGGATGAGCTTGGTATGGATCTTCCGACAACAAAAGAGGAACTGGGTGATTATCTTTACGCAGTCAAAGACAATAAATTGGGCGGAGACGATACGATTCCTTGGGCTATGAGCGGTCGTACAGATACCGAAAAAATGTACTTGAATTTTGTCGGCTCCTATGTAGAGCTACCGACAGATAGAGATGCATATATCTACAATGAAGCTTATATGGCAGTGGCTCCGGGATCTAAGGATGGGCTAAAAGTTTTGAATACTTGGTACAATGACGGCCTTATAAACAAAGATTTTGCGATTGACAGAGCGGAAGATGTTTACAAAGCCAATGTGGCTAACGGAAAAGTTGGCTTCTTGTTGGATGATGTCACCAATACCCATTCTAGTTTTGAAGTGTTGAACAATGCTCTCGGAAAAGAGACTTTTGTACCGGTTCAATGTTTTGATTTACCGGATGGATCCTACCGTCTACCCTTTGAATACAGACATGCTATGTTCGTTATGATTCCTTCAAGTACAGATGATTCAAAAGTTGATGCATGTATGAAATATTTAAATTGGATGGCAGATCCTGAAGTAGCTGTAAATATCCGATACACACCGGAGCATACCGTTGATGCCAATGGTGTTGCTATTGAACCGAGTGAAGAAGTGAAAAACGAAAAAGGCTATCCGGGAACTTGTGATGACCTTGGTATTATGAACTTGAACTTTCCATGGGCAAATGACATAGAAACATTATCACAGGTAGATTTTGCGAATCAAGCAACAGAGTGGGCTAGTCTTGATTGGTATAGAAACTACTACAAAATGCGAGTAGAATCGCCGAACAAATTCCGTTTCCCGATTTACTCATTTATCACAGAAGATGAGCAAACCTACGGAGCGAACATCAAGACAAGTATGGTGGAATTTGTATATACGGTAATCACAGCACCTGCGGATAAATTTAACGAGACTTATGAAGCAGGATATCAAGAACTCGTCAATGCAGGTCTTCAAAAGATTCTTGACGGTAGAGCAGATTACTACGATAGCATTAATTAAGAATGAAGGATATGAAGAGAGGGGCAGCAATACGCTGCCCTTTACTTTGAAAAATGAAGGGAGTGTATCGTAGTGAGGGATTTTGAATTGGCAGTAAAATATAAGCCCTATATCCGATTTGACCAAAATGAACCCTTTGACATTATTGCAGTAGCATACACCATATTTGAGAAGGAAAGTCAAAGCAAGTCTTTTCCCAAAAGAAGGATCGTTGCAGATTGGAATGAAATTGACTATGTCATCGAATATGCCATCTGGTTCGACTATGATATTACGCACCTTTATGAACTAGAACATTTATGGATCTATGTGGATAGAGAAGGAAAAGTAAAGGATGCAGAGGGTAGCTTTCACGGGAAGGTTTTAAGAATGGTATCAACGGATACAGGTCAACCCGTTATAGAAGAGGAAAATCATTTAGTTGTCTATAGTCAACCGGGGAAGCATGCGTTTCTTCCGGAAATTCGATTGTTTCATTTGGTTACAGACCTTATGAAGTCCTGTAATGAAGATGCAGGGACTGATGCAATAGCGGTACCGGATAGGTTTAAATGTAATTTTGACATTGAAGATAAAACGGTCGTTCACTATATTCGTAAAAAATATAGTTTTATACCAACGATGACCTTTGAAAGAAGAATATGGGAAGATACAATTCTAATGACATGGGAGGAATTGGCCTTAGCCATACCCAATCGATTAAATGCTCAGATAGAGTTGATGAAAATAGAAGGAGGAGAAGTGAATAATGGATAGATATATCGATGCGTTGATTCGCTCAGCAGAAAAAAGAACAGCATATTTTATGAAGAATCAAGTGAAGAATCCAAACCGCAAGGATTTTGGAGGCCTTAAGAATCCGGTAATTGATGTAAAGCCCACGGTATACGCACTGACGACAGCTTTGGCAGTGTATTTTAATCAAGACAGTATGTATTACAAAGATCAAACGCTTTATGAAGCCATCTGTCGAGGCATCGATTTTGTAGCAAGTTATCAGAGAGAAGACGGTACTTTTGATTATGTAACCTGTAATTTTATGTCAGCTCCGGATACTTCTTTTATCTATAAACGTTTGATTGCAGCTTACCGACTTATTATAAAATATGATAAAGAGAATGCGTTGAAAGATAGTCGAGAAAAATATCTTCAAACCATGCTAAAAGCACAAGAAGGCATTAAGAACGGAGGATTTCATACGCCGAATCATCGCTGGGCGATTTGTGCCGCGCTCATGCAAGGAGCGAATTTATTAAAAGGTGATCCGAAGGCGGATGCGTATAGAAAAAGAGCTTCGCAATATCTTGCGGAAGGGATTGACGGCGATGAAGACGGTCAGTATGCTGAGCGTTCTACAGGAGGCTACAATGCGGTTGTTAATAATGCCATGATATCGATGTACGAAGAAACCGGAGATGAAAAATTCTTAGGTTTTGTGGAACGGAATCTGCAAATGATGCTTTCCTATATTGATCCGGATGATTCAATCTTTACCCAAAATTCAACACGTCAAGATCAGGGCAAGACGGAATATATGGATCGTTATTTCTATCAATATCTATATCTGACCAGTCTCAAATTCAATGCAGATTTTGATGCTGCGGCTCATAAAATTATCAAGGATACGGTAGACAGAGGTATGGAAGCACCGGATTGTCTTCATTATATTATGTTAAATGACAGGATGCGAGACTATCACTTTTCCAGCTACGGTTTTCTAGATACTTATCGTAAGTACTATGAAAGTTCAGGGGTCGTTCGTGTCAAAACTCCGAAATTTGGATATACCTTGTTGAAAAATAGCAGTAATTTTTTATTTATGAAAGTTAAGGAAACACCGATCTATATGAAAATCGGTGAAAGCTATTGTGCTGTTCGTGACTTCGAGGCACAGACCTTGGAAGTGGAAGAGAAAAAGTATGTCATGTCGGCAGTGGCTAAGGGGTGGTACTATTTACCCTTTGAAAACTATGAGGGAACAAGTGATTGGTGGGAGATGGACCATTCAAAAAGAGAGCTGCTATGTAATACGGAGTTGAAGATAACCGTCGAAATCAAAGAGCAAGAAGATGGATTAGATATAAAAATCTCTACAGAAGGTCTAGATCGTCTTCCCCTACGAGTGATGGTATGTATTCCAAGTGGTGCCATTATAGAAAATGAGCATTTCTACCTGTCGGCGGAAAAAGGTTCAGGTATGATATTACGTGATGGCTATGTAACTGTTTCACATCAAGATCAATGTATACAAATAGGACCGGGATTTGGTACTCATGAATTTCCGGGACACTACTCAGGAGAGAATAAGAATGATGTAGGATATACCATTTATTTTAATGAGTATACGCCATGTGATAAGACAATATCCATTAAAGTGCTTGATTAGACAATTCAGGCTACAAAACCCTATAGTTTGAACGCTCTGATCATAGGATATAAGAAAATATATATAATGTAGAAAGGAATTGTCAGATGTCAATGGAAAAGAAAAATATCATAGAAGATAAATTGAATAAATTAATAGTAAGCTTTCAGAAGGTGTTATATGAAGATGATGACACATTTCTGTCAAATATGAAAACAAACAATTTAGCGGGAGACGACATCTGTAAATATCAATTTTGGGAATGGACTCAGGGCGTTGGGCTTTTCGGATTATGGAAGTTGTTTGAAAGGACCGGAGAAGAAAAATATCTGGATATGCTGATGAAGTATTATGATGAACGTATTGAGATGGGCTTGCCTTCAAAAAACATCAATACCTGTGCCCCTATGCTGACATTATCCTACATTGCAGAACATACCAATAATAAGACATATCATTCGCTTTGCCAAGAGTGGGCAGACTGGATTATGACAGAATTGCCGAAGACGAAAGAAGGCGGATTTCAGCATATCACCTCTGACACGTTAAATGACCAGGAATTATGGGATGATACCTTGGTCATGACCGTACTTTTTCTTGTAAACTACGGAAGAATGACAAAGAATAGGGTGTATATTGAAGAGGCTAGATATCAATTTCTGTTGCATGTCAAATATCTTGCCGATAAAAAGACCGGACTATGGTTTCATGGTTGGACTTTCTCGGGAAATCATAATTTTACGGAAGCCTTATGGGGAAGAGGCAATTGTTGGGTGACGATTGCTATACCGGAACTCCTTAGTATAGCACCTTATGACGATAGTACGGACCGATTTTTGATCGAGGCATTACGAGCACAGATTGATGCTTTGGTCCAGCATCAAGATGCTAGTGGAATGTGGCACACGTTAATTAATGATGAAGAGTCCTATCTGGAAGCTAGCGCTACTTGTGGATTTGCATATGGGATATTAAGAGCGGTACATATGGGCCTTATAGATGAGGCATATAAGAATACGGCATATAAAGCGCTTGTTGCGATTCTAGAACAGATTACCGAAGACGGGATTGTGAATCAAGTATCCTATGGAACAGCTATGGGTCGAGATTCCTTGGATTTCTACAAAACGATTGAAATCAAATCAATGCCTTATGGGCAAGCATTAGCTATTCTGTTTCTTCTGGAAGTTTTGGAAGAGTATGAAGGTGCATAGAACAAAGGGTAAAAAAAGTCAAATAAAACTAATTCTAGTTTATTTGGCTTTTTTATTAAGGAGGCCAAATAAAGTATGGATACGTTGCTGGAAAAAATATATAAGACTGTACAGGATTTTTCAAAACTACGCTATGTGGATTATGAGTTAATAGAACACTACCAAATCAACACTGAATATCAAGAAGGTTCCTTTACATCCTATCAAGAAATTAAAGACTGGAGAAACTATCAGACTGGTGATTTTTGGGGAGGGAAAGGTCAATACTGTTGGTTCAAGACCGAGGCCGTAATACCGAAACGTTTTCATGGGAAAAAGGTCGTGTTTTCCATATCAACGGGACATAAAGAAGGTTGGGATATTAGTAACCCTCAATTCTTAATCTATGTAAATGATGTCTTGCGACAAGGCTTGGATGTCAATCACAAACAGACTCTTCTAAGTGAGCAGGCAGTAAGGGGGAACACCTATTCTGTCGTACTTTTAGGGCACTCGGGTATAGAGGAAGAGAAAGTAATTCTGACTTCAGAGCTGAAGGTGATTGATGTTTTATTGGAGGATTTTTATTACAATCTATCCAATCTGTTTTGGACATTTACGGTGATGGATTTACAGGATTATCAGCGTCCGGAGCTACTTCGTAAACTGATTGAATGTATGGATTTATTAGATCTTCGAAGAGACTATTCAGAAGCGTTCTATCATAGTGTAGAAGTGGCTAATACATATTTGATTAAAAATTATTATACCAAGGTCGATGAGAGCAGGCCACTGGTAACAACCATCGGACATACACATATTGATGTCGCTTGGCTTTGGACGATTGAGGAAACAAAGAAAAAGGTTGTAAGAAGCTTCTCGACGGTCCTTGAGCTGATGCAGCAATTTCCCGATTATAAGTTTATGTCGAGTCAGCCACAGCTTTATGAATTTGTAAAAACATATGAACCTGAATTGTTCGAGAGAATTAAACAAAAAGTAAAAGAGGGGCGTTGGGAAGTTGATGGTGGTATGTGGCTAGAGGCGGACTGTAATCTTCCTTCAGGAGAGTCTTTATCGAGACAGTTCTTATACGGAATACAATTTATGAAGAAGGAATTTGATGTGGAGGCGACCACCTTATGGCTACCGGATGTATTCGGTTATAGTGCGGCACTACCTCAGCTCCTTCGAAAAAGCGGCCTTTCCTATATGATGACCTCTAAATTGGATTGGAATAGTCACAACAAAATGCCCCATGATACCTTTATCTGGCGCGGTATTGATGGGAGTGAAATTCTGACCCACTTAATAACGACGACCAATGCCGTCAGTTATCACGAGGATATTTATCAGCAGAGAGAAGAAAACCCCCAAACGACGTATAACGGAAGGTTGAATCCCAATCAAGTCAAAGGAACATGGATACGGTATCAAGATCAATTAGTGAGCGATGAGACCTTGCAATTGTTCGGATTTGGAGACGGAGGTGGCGGACCGACAGAAGAGATGCTTGAAAACTATAAGCGCTTGAAGTACGGCTTGCCCGGATTACCAAGGACAGGGATGGATTTTCAGAAGAACTATTTCCGACGACTTCAGTCTAAAGTCGAAACAAGTCCTTATATCAAGAAATGGCAGGGAGAGCTTTATCTTGAATTCCATCAAGGAACCTATACGTCCATGGCAAAAAATAAGCGAGCCAATCGTAAAGCGGAACTCTTGTATCAAAAGGTTGAGTTTTTAATACCCTTGCTTCCTTATATAACCCCGACTATAGCTATCCAAGTGACGAAATACGCTCGAACTGGAAGCGTATTCTTTTATACCAATTTCATGATATCATACCGGGGACCAGTATTTCTGAAGTTTATGAAGTCACGGATCAAGGGTATGATGAAATCGTTCGCCATGGAGAGCTGTTAATAAATAAGGCGTTGGAAGCATTATGTCATCCATTAATAGTACCCAAAGATACTTGTGTGGTGGTCAATGCCTTGTCACATCAAAGGAGCGATCTAGTCACCCTTGTTGCTGACACCGATGAAGTATTGACAAGAATCACCGATGAAAAGGGGATAGAATATCCGTTATGCTACGATCCATCAACGAAGGAATATACATTTTTGGCAGAAGAGATTCCGTCCTTTGGATTGAAATATTATCAGCTTCACTTTGAACAAGGGAATATGGAGGAGCATTCGTCCATTCAGAAGTCGAAGGTTGCCAGCGAGAAAGCAGGAGTCAAAGCGATTCAAAACAGCTATTATCATATACAGTTCAATGAGAGCATGGAGATTGTTTCCTTGTATGATAAGGAGAATGGTCGAGAAATGATCAGGAAGGGTGGACGAGGAAATATCTTACAACTTTTTGAGGATAGACCGAGACAGTTTGATAATTGGAACATTGACGGCAGCTACAAAGACAAAGTGTATGAAATCGGACAAGTTGAGTCCGTTGAAATAGAGGAGAATAATCCATTCTACATAGGCGTGAAGGTCACTCGCAACTATGGAGCATCCACAATAGTCCAAAAAATGCTTTTGTACCATCATCACAAACGTATCGATTTTTGTACGGAGGTAGATTGGCATGAAAGGCACGTCTTGTTAAAGGCAGCCTTTGAGATTGATTTGAATGCAGACCAAGCCACCTATGACATTCAATACGGAAATATAAGGAGAGCCACCCATAACAATACCGGTTGGGAAGAGGCTCAATATGAGGTTTGTGCCCATAAGTGGGCTGATGTATCTGAGGGAGGCTATGGCATTAGTATGATGAATGATTGTAAGTACGGTCATGATATTAAGGAGAATTGCATGCGCCTTACTTTAATCAAGTGTGGGACTTACCCGAATGAAGAGGCGGATCAAGGACTGCATCAGTTTACCTACGCTTTATATGGACATGATAAGACCTGGCGAGAAGCCGATACGACGGAGTTAGCCTATGACTTAAATGTTCCCCTTCAGGCATATCGAGTAACACAAGACGCTGTGAAGGAAGCTCCGGTGCAACAAGCAAATCATGTCCATCCGATTCAGTTTATTCATTGCATGGAAAGCAATATCGTTATTGACACGATCAAAATGGCTGAAGAAGAAGACGGAATCATTATTCGCTTATTTGAAAATAAGAACATACGATGTCGGTCACATTTTGTTACAGGATTCAATATAAAAACAATCACATGGTGTGATTTGGTAGAAAATCCTTTGGAAGCCCTCGAGTTTGAAGGAAATACCTTTGAGCTGGATATCAAGGGATATGAAGTGATTACCTTAAAACTAACAGTCTAAAAGGAGCGTGCAGGATTATGAAAATAAAAAAATTACTTTCCATCATGATGACCATGAATAATGATAAATTAGATTCCATGACGCATGAAGAGGCTACCCGGTATTTTATGGAATTCGTGAATGCTAGGTATAAGAAGTTAATGGACTATGAAGCTAAGTTAAAGGAAAGAGGCATTGATCTTGAAGAACGGAAAAGGGCCCTAGAGCATGGGTCGCTATTATCTGAAATGCAAAAGGTGTCCGTTATTGTAACCGATGAAGAAGGGATACCCTTGTGTGCAAGGGTGAAGGTCTATCCTATTTTGGAAGGAGAAAATCCTCAAAACTTCAATCGTGTAAACGGTCGAATTGATAGGATATTGAGAAATACCGATGAAAAAGGGCAGCTTACCATGGAAGTGCCTACTCATGAATGCATCGGATATAGTAGAGGAAAGTTGCAGATTGCCAAGATTATTGCTTGGGTGATTGAGGTATCTAAGGGGTCAGAATATGAACCGATTGAGTCCCTATGCAGTTTGAGTGATGAGGAGAAAGGGCTTCCTGTCCATCGTTTTCGCTTGAAAAAGATTCTTAACCTACGTGCATTAGGCTGGGTTGCTGGCGATATTCATCACCATAGTGTATACAGTAGTCCTTTATATGGAGGAACAGATGATGTCATTGAGAGTGCCAAAGAGGTTAGAGATTCCATGGTTTCAAGTGGCTTATCCTTTGGTGCACTGAGTGATCATCATAATATATTGAATCACGAGGATTGGTCACGAACAGAAACAGAAGAATTTCTTCCGATTGTTTCAAAGGAAATATCGACGTCCAACGGTCATGTAATGGCGATGAACGTATCAGACGATGTGATTTATCAAATTCCGAAGGATGAGGATAGACAGTTTGATGTTCTACTCTCCGAATTTATTCGCATTACAGAGGAAATCAAGGATAAGGGAGGACTTGCCCAGATCAATCATCCTCGTGACATGAATCCTTCAATCTCATTGAGTAGTCAAATGACGGAATATACCGAACTTTTTGACACCATGGAGATATGGAATGGCTCGATCCCATTTATGCCCGGAACGACCAATGATCAAGCGTTTCAGCTGTGGTTGAATTGCTTTAGAAACGATGAGTTTATTCCTGCAACGAGCGGAAGTGATACCCACAATACGAGAGCGGATGATTACCATGAGCTCTATAATGAATTATCGTGGTTAGCATATCATATGGAAAGAGACGAAGAAAACCTTAAGGATCCGGAATTAAAGGAATTTTTGTATCAATTTAAGGAAACGGCAGAGATTTTTGAAAAGTGGGCAGAAGAAAATCTAGGGAGTGGAGGTGTCAGGACATTTGTACATTGTACGGACCCCTCAAATCTTAAGGTGGAGGAAATCTTGAATAGCTTGAAGATGGGAAAAAGTTTCTTGACTAACGGGCCGATTCTTTTGCCGACACTCTTAGGTAAGACCATAGGTGATCATGTTGTCATTGAGGATGACAATGAACTGTCCGTACATATTCAACTGTATAGTCATCAACCGCTAGAAGAGCTGCGAATCTATGGGAAGAACGGACGAATAAAAACGATCGGATTACAAAAAGCCCTTCGAGCAATCAAAGGACATTATGAATGGGAGTTTGATTTCAGCATAGATAGGACCTTGTTACAAAAGAATGATGGCATCGTTCTAAGAGCCTTGAGCGATTACACCAATCAAGTTATCACCAATCCGATTTTTATCGAGAGGAAATAGAAGGCTTTTTTTCACAGATAATTCTGTTGAAGTAACAGCTTGTGCTGCTTTCTATATTCGCTGGGTGAAAGCTCTGTAATGTTGCAAAATACACGGTTGAATTGAGAAAGGCTACCAAAGCCACAGGTCTCCATAATAGTCGTAATCTTCATGTTGGTATTGAGCAGAAGCTCCTGTGCCCGTTTTACACGGGTTTGCTGAATATAATTCACTAAGCTAAAGTGGGTGACTTGTTTGAATTTTCGAGATAAGTACGATGGGCTGATATAAAAATGCTCAGAAAGGGATTCAAGGGTCATATGGCTTGCATAGTTCTGATGGATATAGGATACAATATCGCGGATTTTATTATCTAAAGTAGTCTCCGAATGGTCTGAATCACTTGGGTTTATAGATTGGTAAAGGTTCCGTGAGCGATTTTGCATCACATGGGAGAGAAAGTGGATGAAGTGACCAGTGACCATAAAATCGGTAATAGCTGATTTGTTTTTGGAGGTCAAAAATAGGGTATTGTATAAATGAATCAGCTCTTCTTTGAGGGAATCATTAAATCGCATAATGGGGACCGGTTGAATGAATAAATCAGAGATTTCAACAGAAGCTTCTGCGAAATACGTTTCAAAGAAGTGCAAATCAAAGGTGAAAATAAGGCGTGAGCAGGCGGTGTTTTCATAATAAACGGATTTATGCAGTCGATAGGGTCTAAGAAGGACAATATCCATCTCTTCTAGTTCATAAAGTTGCCCCTCGATAATGTGCTGTGCCTTCCCGGAGAGAAGAATATACACTTCGTAAAAGGGATGAAAATGAAGGAATTTCATATTGATTTCATGAAATCTAAGACCGTAGTCGAAATGAATGTTTAATTTGTTATTCGGAACTTGATAATTGTATTCATAACCGTCTTCAAAAAGTAATGAATTAGACATAGATACCCCCCCTATGTGACAAAAAATGCGTAATGAAATAGATAGTTATAATTAGGCGACTTATATTTTGTTTAAGTATACTATTTTTAAAGAAAAAGGGCAAGAAGTCCTTTGAATATGTGAGGAAACTTTACATGGAACTTGCCATAACTTTACAAGGGAACGTTATACTCTACATAATAAGGAGGTTCATATGGCTTCAAAAGTAGATAAACGACGACGTGAATTTGTGGCGATTCTTTCCAATGAATCAGCGATTCACATTAAAGATATGGCAAAATTGTTTAAAGTAAGTCAAGAGACAATACGAAAAGATTTTGATTTTCTAGCTCAGGAATATGGCTACATTCGACGTCACGGAAGTTTGGGCCAGAAGGAAGAATTGCTGTTAGACAGTCACTATCATTTTCATGAGAATAAGATGGTCAATATTGAAGTGAAGAAACAGATGTGCTATCGAGGGGTTGATTTAGTCAACGATGGGGATTGCATCTATATTGACGGTGGTTCTACAGTAGCTTCTATGATGAGTTATCTTGGAACAAAGAAAAATGTAACGATTGTGACACCTTCGATTCCCATTTTGACACGGTATACCATGGAGAATATGGAAGAATCTTTTGTGAAAAATGGACATGAGCTTTTATTTTTGGGCGGACAAGTCCATTCGGAAATTTTAACGACTTATGGAATGTTCTTCGATAGTATGATTGAGAGCATGAATATTGATACGATGTTTTTATCGTTTGACGGTATTGACAGGAAGAAGCATTGTACGAATGGGGATCATGTATCAGCACATATTGTCAGGCGCGTGAAAAGTCAGTCAAATCGTATCGTTGTTCTTGCGGATACGAGTAAGTTTGGTATAGTCAAACGGTATAAATCCATGGACTGGTCCGAAGTGGATGCACTTATTACACCTATGGACTTGTCTAAAGATTGGCTCAAAATGCTGAAGGATAGTCATGTCTTATATTATAAGGTGTAATGTAGGAAGCGTTCATAAGACATTATCTGTAAGCTACTATAAAAGGCTATTTTATAGTAAGAAAAACCCCACAAAACCAAATAAAAACAAAATACTTAACCGAAAAGACCAAGATTAAACCTTTTATTAACATAGTTTAACTTGGTCTTTATGTTTATCTGCCAAAGTCCATGGTATTCTTTTTCCATAAGAAGGAGGCCAACCATGCGTCAAAATAAACGAGTACAACTACTATACCTCATGCCCTTTATGATTCCCTTATTACTATTTTGGATTTATCCCTTGTTCAGCTCTTTTTATATTAGTTTAACGGATTGGGACTATATATCCCCCACATACAATTTTGTCGGACTCTATAACTATGTGGATATTTTTACAGATCCGGATTTTATAAAAGTTCTTATGAATACCTTTGTGTTTGCAGTGGGAACCATCGGTCTGACAATTGTCTTCGGACTACTCCTTGCCTTAGTATTCCAAAAGAACTTTATAGGAAGTCGCTTCTATCAATTGATTATTTTTTCTCCTTGGATCACACCGACAGTGGCCGTGTCCCTTGTATGGTCGTGGATTTACGAACCGGACCGAGGTCTCCTGAATCATATACTAGGATATGTCGGAATAGAACCGCTACAGTGGCTTCATAGCAGTAAGACGGCCATGCTAGGCATTGTTATCTTTACTGTGTGGAAATCTATTGGATATACGATGCTATTCTATTTGGGAGCGTTGGAAAAAGTACCCAAGAGTGCCTATGAAGCCGCAGATATTGACGGTGGAAATTGGTGGCAGAAATTTACACATATAACCTTGCCGCTCATATCCCCGACAACCTATTTTCTCTTTATCATCAATGTGATCTCGGCCATCCAGGTGTATGACCAAATTCAGATTATGACCCAAGGGGGACCGAGTGGAAGTACAACAACCTTACTCTATATGTACTATGAAAAAGCCTTTCAAAATTTCCAGATGGGTTCAGCCAATGCTGTTGCTATGATTATCTTAGTTATTATTGTGGCGTTATCTGTATTAAGTACATGGGTGAGTCAACGCTATGTTCATTATGAGTAGAAAGGAGAGCGGATGAAAAAACAAACGATGTATACAGGTTTAAAACACCTTGTCTTAATACCTTTATCCATACTCTTTGCCTTTCCTTTTATTTGGATGGTTTTAGGGGTATTTAAGACAAATAATGAGATTTGGCAAACACCCTATAAACTTCTTCCCGGAGAGTTTAAGATAACAGAGGTTATGACGAGCCTTACCAACATTCACTTTGGACGCTATATTTTCAACAGTTTTTATGTCGGTATTGTCGGGACATTGGTCATGCTCATTGCAGCCGTATTATTTACTTATGTGATTGTTTTTATGGCAAATCGTTATACAGAATGGCTTTTTACCCTTGTCCTTGGAATCTATATGTTGCCGGCAGCAGTAACATATGTACCTTCATTTATACTTCTTGCCAATATGGGATTAGTGGATACATTAACGGGACTCATGTTCTCCTATGTGGCCAGTATTTTTGCCGTTTTTTACTTGCGTCAATCCTTTATGAAAATGAGCAAATCCTATTATGAAGCGGCACGTATTGACGGAGCAAGTCATTGGAAAATACTGAAGCATGTGGTATTTCCTTTGAATAAATCAGCATTCTATACGGTCTTTGTACTCACCTTTGTACAACAATACAATAACTACATGTGGCCGAGTATTTTGCTGAAAGATCAAAATAAGTATCTTGTATCACAGGGACTTCGACAATTTTTTATTCAAGACGGTGCCTACGGGATGAATTGGTCAGAGGTGATGTTGGCCAGTACGGTGACGATACTACCCGTCATTCTTCTCTTTATAGTAGGTCAACGATGGTTTGTAACAGGTATTATGGAAGATAGTGGATTGAAATAGCTGATTTTATGGAGGTTATGATGAAAAAAATAACAATGATCGTAGTGATGCTTATGATTTTTGCAGGATGCGGAGCACCTGCAGCCGATAGTGTGGTCAAAGGAACGATGACACAACAAGAAGCAGGAAGTAGTAGTGGTGTTGTGGATAAACCTATAGAGATTGAATTCTGGCACGCCTTAGGAGGTTCCTTGGGAGATGGTATGACTGCCATCATTGATGAATACAATAGCATGCAGTCAACCTATGTTATTAAACCTGTTGTTATTGGTTCCTATTCAGAAATTGATGAAAAGCTACAGGCAGCTTATGCCGGAAAAACAGCGCCTGCTTTGGTTGTAGGCGGGTCTCAAGATACTTATTTTCAAAAAGGTTTAGTGGAAGCATTTGAAGATTATATGCCTGAAAGTTATGACAAAGAGGACATTGTCGGCGGATTTATGAAAGCAGCAACAAAGGATGGCAAGATGGTCTATGCACCTGCTTACGGAACATCTCAGGTACTCTACTATAATAAAGCGGTTCTGGACAACGCCGG
The DNA here is from genome assembly GCA_965140555.1 of Vallitaleaceae bacterium. Lineage (GTDB taxonomy): Bacteria > Bacillota > Clostridia > Lachnospirales > Vallitaleaceae > UBA1351. Next base: position 2,776,381 of record OZ223259.1, read on the forward strand.
TGTGACGAAAGAGGCACTTGGTAGTTGGCAATCCATCGCTTCCTTAAAGGATGCGGCACTAGGTATGGAGACAGGTGTGAACAGTATTGACTATGTCTGGGAACCTATGTGGGGGTCAGGGAACATTGCAGACATGGTATCCAGTAACGGTGGCCGATTCCTTTCAGAAGACGGAAAAACAGTGACCATTAATTCAGATGCATGGGTTGAGGTTCTGGGACAAATAGGCAAGTGGATTCATGAGGATAAAATTATGGCGATCCATTCAGGGGGACAAGGTTGGGAATATTGGTATAAAACGATGGATGACTGGGTATATGGTAAATCCATCGGATACACAGGCTCGCCGGGAGATTACACCATTGCCCTTGAAGCTGTGAAGAAAGCCAATGATGAAGGTTATATGAATACCTTTGCTGTAGCACCTCAACCGGGATGGGAGAATCAAGCTCCGGCTCCATATTTTTCCAGTCTTATGTACTTTATACCGAAGGCGGACAATGTGACAGAGGCGATGAAAAAAGGCGCAGCAGATTTTATAGCCTTTGCAAGTAATACCAAAAACACAGCAAACTTCTCCATGGCAACGGGTTATGTGGCTGTTCGTAATTCAGTCCTTGATTTGCCGGAGTATCAAGAGTATCTAACGACAAATCCAGATGCGGATGCGGCGTTGAAACAGATTGATTTATATGCGGTTCCGGAATTTATCGATCCAACGGGAGGGGCTATCTTAGATGCCTTGAAAGATGCCGTGGATCAAGTTGAGATTGAGAATTTACCGGCTAAAGAAGCATTGGATGAAGCGGCTGCAAAAGCTCAACGAGAATTGGACAAAATAAATAAGTAGAGAATAATTCAGAAAAAGGAAGGTGTCACCTATGAATCAAATGCGTCAAACGGTCAAGATAAATAACGGGATATGGGAAGAAAAACTTGAGATACCGTTTAGCAAGGGCTTGTTCATTGAGATTGAAACAACCTCAAAGGCTTACGGGTATGTATGCATCTATAATAACAGGGAAGAACAAGTAGGCGTTATCGGTTTAAATACCGGTTTCTTCCCCGGAGTTCTGTATTTATCTGAGAAGAAAAAATCCTTAAATGCCCTTCCGGAAGCGATGCAATCGGACACCTATACGTTCTGTGGCTACCACTTTGGCGACATAGCAGAAGAGGAAACGTTGAAGATTACATGCCAAGATTTGGGGAATGAGGAAGTGACCCAACGAATGGTCCAAAAGGGACATAAGGATGAGGACCTTTTCTATCATCCTATGGATACCGGTCATAAGCTATGGAATCACTATGGCAAGACGACGGAGAATCGTTACTATAAAGGTGATTTTCATGGACATACGACCTTTTCAGATGGGCATATTCCATTTTCCGAAGCAGGAGACTTGCCCGAAACCTATGGTATGGATTTTATGGCATGGACAGAACATAACGTGATACCGTCTGCTATGCCGACGCAATCCATTACGTGTATACCTTCCTTTGAATTAACCCTTCCCGAAGGCCATCTCAATATTCATGGATTAAAAACCTTGGAGATTCTTAACCGGGAACGTATGCAATATATCAGCGACATGATGGCAAAAAATGAGACGTTAATTAATGACCTTCTAGTCAGCTTCGGACCTGAAGTCAACGTTTCTTTAAACCACATGTTCATGGAACCGTGGCATTGTACGATGCATCAGCTAGACATATGTTTGCTTCACACAATCGAAGTTATTTGCGACCCAACCTATAAAACAGCAGGAGCAGCCAATACAAAGGCAGTTGAATTTTTGGATTTTTTATGGAATCAAGGCATTCATCTGTATGGGATAGGTGGCAGTGATTGCCATTTGAAACCGGAAGAACGCTATGACAGTCAAGACTTACCGAGTCGGTATGGCGACCCTGCTACGTATGTGCATAGCCAAGGGAACGGCACGGATGCATTGATAGAAAATGTGAAAAACGGGCATATGTATGTGGCACGATTTGTGGCGTTGGACATAAACATCGGGACAGGTGCCTATTTGCCTGGGGAGAGAATTGCGGATGAAGAGCTGAGTCAGCCTTTTCCCTACAAGATAGCAGTGACGTGTCAGGGATTAACGGAAGCTGAAACGCATGCTATTCAAGGTTGGGAAGGACGTCTGATTGTTGATGGTGTCTGCGTGGATAAAGCGCTATTGAAAGAAACGGATACCTTTGTCTATGAAGATCTTCGAGCGTATCTTCCCATGAGTGACGACAACACAAAGCCCTTGTCGTATCATTGGATTCGCTTTGGCATCTATGACGAGCAGGGAGAGGTAACAGCTTATGTGAATCCGATATATATAGGAGACAAGACGAATCTACAGATGTTAAACCAAGAGGACAGAACACTAGGCAACTACATAAAGGAGTTTAACCGACATGATTAAAGGTATTCTATTTGACAAAGACGGCACATTAATCGAATTTGAAAAAACATGGCATTCTATTATGACACGATTTTTCACGGAGTTGAGTCAAAGAAACCTGTTTAGTGTCGAAGAAATTAATCAAATGAAACAGTTCTCCGGATATCGGAAGCAGGGATTTGAGAAAGAGTCCAAGGTCCAATTCATGACAAGTGGCGCATTAATTGAAGCATGGTTGGACCTTACAGGGAAAGAAAAATCGCCTGCGATGATGAAGAGAGTGAGCAATCTTTTGGATGAAGCAGCAGTGCATAAGTCTGTAGCAATCGGACTGCTGCCTTATACAGAAGAGATGTTGCAGTATTTAGCACAGAAATATTATTTGGGGATTGCAACAGCGGATTCAGAAGTATCTATGCGATATAGTTTGGAACAAGCAGGATTACTGCATTTTTTTGACTATCTTGGAGCGGATAACGGTGCTATTCAAGGGAAGCCGAATCCGGAAATGGCCCACACCTTTTGCAACAAAGTGGGGATAAGTTCAGAAGAATTGCTTGTCGTAGGGGATAGTATAAATGATTATTATTTTGCCCAAAATGCAGGGGCTGCGTTTGCCGGAATTACCAATGCCTATGGTGTTTTCGGAAAAGATGAGAGTGGAATCGCTCCTTTGGTACAGAATCTCAAGGAGTTAATTGAGGTTATGGAACTATGAAGGAGAGTCATAGAAAACGCTGGGAAATGCTGGGGTGGATACTGTTTACCCTATGTAGCTTGGTCTACCTTATTCAAGGAATAATGGCTCAAAACCTTATGAGTGTTTTGGCAGCTGTCCTATTCTTTTTAGGATGTATTGCTTTTTTGGTACCTTTGTTTTAGAAAGTAAAATGATAATAGGTGACATAGAAAGGCAGGAGACCGCCTTTTTTGTTGTTGAATCAAAGTCCTTGTCAGAACTTTGTCAGATTTATGCTTTAGTATAAAGCTAGTGTATTGGTATGCTCATAAATAGACGAAGTTAGTTGTTCAAATATGAACGGAACAGCACACTAAAATAAAAGAATCAGATTTATGGATATAGGAGGCAATGACTATGAGTATTTTACAGACAAAGGATTTGAAGAAAGTATACGTGAATGGCGATCAAACAGTTGAAGCACTAAGAGGAGTAGATATTCAGATAGAGAAGGGAGAATTTGTTGCTGTTGTCGGAACATCGGGAAGTGGAAAGTCAACATTACTTCATATGTTAGGTGGTTTGGACCATGTATCGGAAGGGGATGTCATTGTAAATGGGAGGACGTTGTCTAACTTATCAGAGGATGAGTTATGTGTTTTCAGAAGGCGATTTATAGGCTTTGTATTCCAGAGTTATAATCTGTTACCAATATTTAATACATATGAGAATATGACCTTACCCATAGAGTTGGACGGACATAAAGTTGATGAGACATATATTGATGATATATTGGCCGTGTTAGGTCTTACGGAGAAAAAATATAATTACCCGAGTCAATTATCAGGTGGTCAGCAACAACGCGTCGCCATAGGACGAGCCTTAGCGACCAAGCCATCTATTATATTGGCCGATGAACCAACGGGGAATTTGGACACCAAGACGAGCCTTGAAGTCATAGGGTTACTTCAAGTGACATCCAAAAAATTTAATCAAACCATTCTTATGATTACACATAATAATCAGTTAGCTCAAATGGCGGATAGAATTATTCGCATTGAAGACGGAAAAATTATGGAGGCAAAACATGTTTAAAAATAATAATGGCAAGATTATTCGAAAAATAGCGATGGATAAGATGAAGAGCAATAAGGGGCGATACTGGATTCTTCTGTTAACGATTGCCATGACAGCGATTCTATTAACAAGTACATTGACAGTAGGGGCGAGTTATATTAAGTCTGTGGAGTATACGACGATGCGCCAAGTCGGTTCCAAAGCAGAAGGTGGATATAAATATTTGACACCGGAAGAATATGCGCAACTAGAAGGTCATCCGGATATTAAGAAAAAAGGTTATATGCAAATTATCGGTGATGCTGAGGACCCTTCTTTTAAAACACGAGCCCAACAAGTTTTTTACATGGATAAGCAGGCTATGGAATTATCTTTTGTCATGCCTCTTATAGAGGGGCAAATGCCCCAAAAGGATAATGAAGTACTTGTTAGTACATTGACATTAGACATGCTAGGGCTCCCCCATGATGTTGGAAGTCAGATTCGAGTCAATCTTAATATGGACGATGAGATACAACCTATAACATGGACGGTATCGGGTATATATGAAGGGGATCACTTGTCAATGGCAGATTTATGGGTAGTTTCGAAACCTTTAGCCGATAAGTTGCTTCAAGGGATAGAAATTCATTCGTATTCGCGTAGCAATCCTATGAAAATTGCAGGACTTATAGGAATGGACGTTGTGCTGGGAAATCACAATCACATAGACGAAAAGCTTAAGCAGATTGCAAAGGAACAAGGCCTTGATATACCGGATAATCGAATTGCCGTCAACTGGGCATATATGACGACGAATATCAGCTTTTCAGAGATTTTACCTTTTGTTACACTCCTTCTGCTACTTATTTTTAGTGGTTATTTGGTCATATATAATATTTTTTATATAGGAATTATTCAAGATATTCAATTTTATGGAATGCTTAAAACGATAGGGTGTACGAAGAAACAAGTCATGAGAATTGTTATAAGACAAGGCATGAATCTAACGATAAGAGCTATTCCGGCAGGGCTTTTAATCGGGTATAGTATAGGTAGAATCATTACTTCTGTCATTATAAAAACACTCAATATAAGTGAAATAAGTTATTCCATGCATCCCCTAATATTTGTTTTTGCTATAGGCCTTACAGTAATCACCGTCTATTGGAGTGCTAGAAAGCCGGCAAAAACGGCAGGAAAAGTAAGTCCAATTGAAGCGACAAAAATGACGGGATTCGATTTCAAAAAAATAAGTCGATATACATCCGGAAACGGTAAAAAGCGACGATTCAGTATTGGATTAATGGCAAGGCAGAATATCATGCGATATAAGAAGAAAATGGTGATAGTTATTCTTTCGATAACCATTAGTCTTGTCTTATTGCAAACGATGACAACAGCAACCCATGCATTAGACATGGATCGGATGATTGATCAGATGATCATGGGAGATTATACTCTTGCAAGTGCACACTTTTTCGACTATAACTATTATTATGAGAGAGATGGGATGAATCATGAGATTCTTGATAGGCTGAATCAGGAGAAAGGTATTCAGTTGAACCCGGTATATGGGATGAACAAAATCATTAAACCCAGTGAACGTCTTATGGAAGAGGTTTCGATAGAGAAAGATACCTCGAGTATGGAGGAGATAGACTTATTAGAAGGAAAACAACGAATAGACTTGTATGGAATTGAAGAGGAAAGTTATAAGTATTTTGAGGCATTTATCATTGAAGGGAAATTGGATAGGGAAAAATTCAATGCTGGAAAAGGTGTTGTCCTATCAAGAGACATTCATAATTATGAGGCGGAGGAGGTCTATAGTGATGTCTATAACATAGGAGAATCCATCGATATACCGGATGAAGACGGAATAAATCATACCTATGAAATATTGGGGTTTGTTGAAGATATGCCCTATTATTTTTATGATGGTAATGGGACCAATTTTGGGATGAATATTTATATGAGTGCAGATGCCTTTAAGGTACAAAATGAAAGCATGCCGATTATGCTCGTCTCATTGACAGTGTCCAAGGAGGGTGAATCAGATATAGGACTCCTTTTGGATGAAATGAGTAAAGCATATCCTGAATTCGCATACAAGAGTCGTCGTGATTATGTAGATAATCTTACAGGGTTCCATGATATGTTAAATATTGTAGGGTACAGTCTCAGCGGGCTTCTTGGCCTATTTGGAATTCTGAATTTTATCAATACATCTGTATCCGGTATCCTTTCCAGAAAACAAGAACTAGCCATGCTCCAAACGATAGGTATGACATCAAAACAATTGCTGCGTATGTTAGTGATAGAGAGCCTCTTTATAACCTTGGTATCTATTGGCTTAGCATTTATAATTGGCGGAACGCTCAGCAAAATAGTCGGATCATGGGTTATATTTTCTTTGGGAACGATTAGCTTTAAACCACTCCTTGTTATATCGCCATTATTAATGATCGCCCTTTCTTTAGTGCCGATTATCACCTATAATACTATTAATAGAGTAAGTTTACTTGAAAGAATGAAGGTGGTTAATTAGCGTATGGGTACGATTATATTGGTAGAAGATGACCAAGGGTTAAATGAGGGAATAGCCTTTGGTCTGGTACAAAAAGGGTATAGAGTGGCGGCATTTACGCATGGACTCCAGTGTTTGAATACACTTGCAGAATCGGAGACGGAATATGATTTGGCTATATTGGATATAGGACTACCGGATATAGACGGATTTGTTTTAGCCAAACGCATAAAAAGGTTCTACCATATGCCGGTTATTTTTTTGACGGCAATGGATGATGAGGCAGATATGCTAGAAGGCTATGCCATAGGATGCGAGGACTATATTACAAAACCTTTTTCATTGGCTGTGTTGATTGAAAGAATAAAGGTTGCACTCCGTAGAACAGAGATAAATTCGGAGACAGGTTCAGAAGAGTGCTGTTATATAAAGGATGGCCTTGAGTTGGATTTTACAAAAAAAGTCTTTATAAAGGATGGTCAAGGGATTAACTTAACAGCCAAAGAAATCACATTAATGGAAACGTTTCTTAAGCATAAAAATCAAATACTTACAAAGCAGCAACTGCTAGGTCAAGGATGGGATGTGGATGGAGATTCTATTGATGAGAATACACTATCTGTCAATATACGGCGGTTGCGTAAAAAGATAGAAAAGGATCCAAAGAACCCTAAACAAATCAAGACCGTTTTTGGTATTGGGTATAAATGGTGCGACTAATGGTGGCTCAAATTTTAGGCAGTATAGGTGCTCTTTTTGGTGTGGTGTTGTATATAGGTACAAGACGTTATAAGAAACGTATAGAAAGAGAACTTATTCAATTAAGTGATGCCCTTGAAGCCCAGCTGATGGGAAAAACAATGCAGCCTTTTTCAGAATTAGACGATGAACTAATGTCAAAAATTCAGAAGCAACTGATGGGGTTGGAAGATTTATGGTTAGAACGGTATGCTTATGAGAAGAAGGAAAGAGAACGGTTGAATAGTCTAATCAGTGATATTTCGCACCAGATAAAAACCCCTCTTGCCAATATTAAGCTTTATGATTCTTTAATAGAAACAGAGGGATTGGATAAGGATGCAAAAAATCAGTTCAGTCAAAAAAAAGAGCAGCAAATGAACAAGCTGGAGTGGTTAATGGAGGCACTGATTAAAGTATCGAAGATGGAGACCGGGATTATACAATTTCATAAAAAAAGGCAAGAACTTAGTACGGTTCTGTTACAAGCAATCGATATGGTGACCCTTAAGGCGGAGAAGAACGCCAATCAAATTACTTTTCAGGTATCTGAAGCGGTGCAGGTTGATATAGATGGTAAGTGGATAGCAGAGGCTATATTCAACTTATTAGATAATGCGGTCAAGTATAGTCCCAGAGGAAGTCAAATTGAAGTAGGGGTAGAGGTTTTAGAGCTGTTTGTACGTGTGACGATTGAGGATGAGGCAAAGCAAATTGCTCAGGAAGAATATCCGAACCTATTCAAACGGTTTTATAGAATGGACGAGACGGCTGAAGTAGAAGGTGTAGGTTTGGGGTTATATATGAGTCGCGATATTGTACAAAGGCATGAGGGCTATATCGTTGTTGAAGAAGGAACGGTTGGGAATCGGTTTTCAGTGTTTTTACCTCGTGCATTGACTTCCTAGATACATAGTGATACTATATTGTAAATGATAATGAATATCAATTAGCACAATGTAGCTAGGAAGAAAGGGTGTCTATAATGCGATTGAGAGATGCTAAAGAATGTATCAAGGAATTATATACGAACACAGAGATTGTTACGGCGTTGGTGAGTGAGCGGGGTGTCGGTAAAACGTCAGCCTATAAACAAAGTGCCAAAGAGCTAGGAATCGACTATATTGCACTCTATGCAGCGGCATTAGAGGGACCTGATTTTATGGGATTGCCTGTTAAAGATATCGATAAGGGAATAACCAAATATCTAGCGCCTCAGTTCTTGCCGACGAAACAGTCCATTGAAAACGGACTTCATCAGGAGAAGGGGATTCTAGTTTTGGAAGAGATTAACCGTGTGCCTTCCGATACAATTTCAGTATTGTATCCCTTACTATTGGAACGAAAAATCAATGGACATGTTCTGGGTGAGGGGTGGCGCATTGGTGTGACCATGAATCCGGATACCCTCAATTATCTGGTGAATTCACTCGATGATGCGATGATTGATCGCTTTGTCACCATTGAGGTTGAGGCAAATTTGGAGGACTATATAACGTATTCAAGAGAGACGGGTGCTAATGAAACGGTTCTTCGTTTTCTAGAAGCAAATCCGGATATGCTGTTGATGCATCAAGATACCAAGACAACAGGAATGATGACAAAGGCACCGACGCCAAGAGGTTGGACAAAAGTCCAAGAGGTATTAAACCAATGCCGTTTGCCGAAGGCACTGGAAACCGAATTAGTGACCGGCATTGTTGGCGCGATTGCGGCAGCTAGTTTTGAAGGATTTATAAGTGGAGGTGCACTTAACGTACCATCTGCCAAGGAGATTCTTACAGACTATACCTTGCATCAGCAAAAGATTCAAAAACTTCTAGAGGAGAATGAAATACCTGCCATAACAGGTCTTATTGAAAGAGTGATTGTGCTTTTGGACCAAGATGAAGGAATGATTCGGGAATTAGATTGTTTTCTGGAAGACCTTCCCAATGAGCTAGGTATTTTTTTCTACAAAACACTATCCAGAGAGAGGGAAGAGATGTTGGATTATCTGAGTATCCAGTCAGTCGGCTTTGAAAAAATGAGTGACTTAGTCCTTGAACATCTCGTTATGTGAGGTGATGGAAGATGATGAAAGACATAATGATCCAATTATTGCTGGAACAGCCCTACTTTGGATATATCGGAGCAAAGGTGAGTTTTGAAGAGGATGACAGCATAGTAACAACACAGATGCGTTATGATAATAAACCGATTATCGCTTATAACAGAGATTGGTTTGAGAGTCTTGATGGGAAAAAGAAGAAGGGCCATGTGATTCATGAACTCCTGCATCTAGGTCTGTTGCATCCCTATCGCCGTGAGCATCGGAGAAAAGATTTATGGCTTGCAGCGTGTGATATTGCAGTGAACGAGTTCATCGAATCAGACCAACGATCGAGCGATTCCCTGACACGTTATGCCATCTTTCGGGAACTTAAAGTAGAAATGGATGCCAATAAATCGGCAGAATATTATTATAATAGACTGTTAGATGAAGAAGATCAGATTAGCTTTGAAGAAAAAGAGAAGAAGCGATTGATGTCCTTTCCGTCACAGCGAAGTTACCGACTCGAATCCTTCGAGGATATTGATCAGCGGGAACTAGGTGCTAAAGCGCTTATGGAAGAGTTGATTTCCGTACAAAGTTTATCTATGGAAGAGGGGGTTATAAAGGGACCCTTAGGTGATTTGAGTGAAGAGGTATATAAGGAGCATAAGCAGGATTGGCGCCATATTCTGAAGCTTTTTCTATCCGGACAGGGACGTATACGGCGCACCAAAACATACAAGCGACAATCCAGACGGTTTGAGGATGTTCCGGGATGGCGGCGAAGCCTCGGTATGAAGGCATTAGTGGCTATTGATGAGAGCGGTTCTGTCTCCAATGCAGACGTTGCATCCTTCCATAAAGAATTGTCTAGAATCAGTCAGATTGCAGGAACGGATATACAGGTAACACGCTTTGATACAGAATGTTCTGAGCCGGTATCTTTGAGAGAATTTTTGACAGATAAGCAGCGACGGCGAAAAGGCGGTACAGATTTTCGACCTATCTTTGAGTTGGCCGACCGGGAAAAGATGCCGGTTGTCATTATCTTTACCGATGGTCAAGGAAAGGCGCCAATGACCGTGCATCAAAAGGTGCTGTGGGTACTTTTAGGCCATCAAAAGGCTCCCGTAAACTATGGGACGGAGGTGCATTTTCATGAAAATTAGTCGGAAGGAGTCAGCCAATAATTATATTATCCGCGGATCCTTAAGTATGGATAAACGGTTTTTTACCAAAGAATCCATGAAGGCAGGAAGCTATCTCCGAATGTTGTTGGGATTAGAAGAAACCTATTGTAAGAAAGTCGTACGTATGGAAAAACAGGACCAAAGGGTCGTCATACAGTATGGCTATGGAGAGCTTGTCTTTGTCCCGAATGATGTACAAGGCTTTTTCAAGAAGGTCAAAGAGGCATATGGGAATAACCTGAAAGGTAATGTGGATGTATCCATCTCTTATGGGTTGGTAGATTTTCTGGAGATAAAGGTAGCACTGTAAAGGTGATATAAAAAGGCTATTCAGTATATACTGAATAGCCTTTTTCTGTCTTGAATCTAAAGCGTTTCTAAACGATTAGATAAGGTTGTCGATACCGTGTTCAATTTCTTGCGAAGGGCAATCATCCACTCAGGTTCATTGTCATAGGTTTCTTCAACACTACGTATGATGCGGAAATATTGATAAAGAGATTCAAACCGCATAAGTGTTAGGTGCTGAGATTCAGAGAGTGGCAGGTAAGTCCTGTTGGCTTGATAACCTTCTAAAAATAAATGCTTGACGTAAAGAAAATCCTTATAAGAGCTCTCTTCAATAATATTCTTGACGGCAATAATGATATCAAGATCGTACCAACCATAGCAGGCATCATCAAAATCAATCGTATAAATCTGATGATCTCTAGTATTCAAAATTAGATTATCCAGCTCATAGTCAAAGTGTAGTAAGCCATAGGTGGCTGATGTTTTGGGAAGGAGGGATAACTCCTTGGATAATTGCTCAATAACAGTCAAGTAGTCGAAGGACGTTGACTGAGAGTTAAAGCCATCTTTCATCATGAGCAGAATATCTTCAAAAGAATGACGATAGCACGTGTCTTGTGTGAAATCCTCAAGGGCATTATGAATCCGTCCTAACTGGGCACCGAGTTCAATAATAAGTGTGTCATCAAGAACTGTATCTTCAAGCGTAAGGCCATTAGTGCTTGGTATACCTTCAAAGACAGCAGCATGATAGATTCCTCAAGGTGTAGATAGCGTTTCAACCTTCAAGTGATTTTTTGAAGGAATAAGTGTGGGGACACGGATGCCGGAGGTATGAAGATGTTCAATGAGTTGAACTTCACTTTGAATAAGCGTTAATGATTTCTCCTCTTCAGGTGAAAAACGTAAGAAGAGCAAGTTGCCATGTTGTTTGAAAGGATAAATGGCATTTGAAGAGATTCTAAAGTATTGAAATAGTTCAGTAGAGTCTTCATCATAGTCCCATTTTTTGAGGCACATAAGAGCCAAATCTTCATTGTTGTATAAATTTTTTAATTTCATCATGTGTAAAAAATCTCCGTTTCTAAAATATATGATTACCTCCTATTTTATAAAACGGTTGACGTATCATTCGACGTTCCATGTCTATCACTCCCTTCTACATAACTATACATATATATTCGCCTAAATCATTTAGAATCCTCTAATTATGTGAAAAAAAACAAAAACAATAATTGACTGGTCGGTTAATATCAAGTGGAATTATTATAAGCTATTGTTATCTTTTGTGCCTTTCCCCTATTTGGCGTGATTACCCTATTCTTTGGTTCAATAGCCCAAGACAAAGTATACGACAGATTTTGAATAATGAAAGGCAAGGTAGTTATGTTAATACTTGTAACTATCGTCTTTCGGAATAGGATGCAAAAAATATAGGCGATGACTTGCGTGATGTGTCGTTGATGATATAATAAAACAACATATCACTTTTTTTTAAATCCTAAATTGTTTCATCATCTTATCGAGCTCTTCAGTCATAGATTTAAGGGCTGTAACTTTTTCGGAAATTTCATTTTGTTTTGAAATTTGCTCTTCACATGCAGCAGAAACTTCTTCTGTACTTGCAGCATTTTCCTCGGCTATTGCAGCCAGAGTTGTTATAACGTGTTCAATGTCATCGCCGCGATCAGTAATTTTTTGAGTAGCTTCAACGATTTCTTGAATACGGGTTTGTGTTTCGTGGATAGCATCATTAATGCTAGTATACTTGCTTTTTACATTATTATTTTTTTCATTTTGAAGTATCGCTGTTTTTTCACCTTCGTCAACGGATGTTACCGAAAGCTTTGAATTTTCAAGAAGAGTAGCAATCTTGGCATCAATTTGTGCGGTTGCTATTGAAGATTGTTCAGCGAGTTTTCTGATTTCATCAGCGACAACAGCAAAACCTTTTCCCGATTCACCTGCTCTAGCAGCCTCTATTGCAGCATTAAGGGCAAGGAGATTGGTTTGGTCTGCAATACTGGCTATTAATTGACTGAACTCAGATATATCTGTTACATTAGCGTTTGTATCTTCGACTAAACGACGGATAGAAAGCATCATATCTTGATTTTTTGATGAGAGAACAGAAAGTTCTTCAAAGTCATTCATACCTGCTGTTACATTAGAGTTAATTTCATTAAATACATCTCTGATCATGTAAATCGCATCATTTTCCTTGTTAACCTGACCCATGAGTAATTTTATTTTGTCAGCCCCGTTTTCAGTTTCAGAAGCTTGAGAAGTGGCAGCGCTTGCAATATCGCCAACGGTAACACCTATCATCTGGGATAAATTTAACATATCGCTTGAATAAGATGAAATAACCTCTGATGAGTCACTCACTTGTGATGATGAAATATGTATTTTTGCAATCAGATCGTGTAGGTTTGTTTTCAAAACATTAAAGGCTTTTCCAAGATCACCGATTTCATCTTTTCTATTAATTACATTTGGATCCATTTGGATGGTAAAATCACCTTTAGCGATACTGTTTGAATAACTAACAATATTCTTTATAGGTTTAATTAGTCTTCTAACGAAGAAATAAACAATAACACCACTACTCAAAATAATGCAAAGCAGAATAACTAGACTTGTAACAATACTTGTGATTCTGGATTGTACAAGTGATGCATCACTTGTATAAGCAATAATATAAGAATTAAGTGGCTCATAGAATTGATACGCTAAAAGTGCATTTGTATCCATAAATCGTGTTTGAATATTTCCATCTTTGGTTTCGACCATTTCCTGGAATAAATCTGGTGACATGTTGCTTAAGGCATAGTCATCGTTATAGATAAGTTCTTCATCTAAAGACCCGAAAATATTTCCATCTTTGTCTATCATGAGAACTTGTATATCCTCATTATTTAAACTAGGATAAATGATATCTTTTGTGAAAGAATAAGCGTTAAGGGAATAAAGTACAAACCCATAATAAGTGCCATTAGATCTTACTGATGCAGCAACACCTATGACAGGTTTACCATTTGCAGGTGCAACCTGTGGTTCTCCTATTTTAAGTTCTCCAGTTGGATTAGCGTCAAAATACTTATAGTAAACTGAATCAGTAAATTCTCGAGGTGTTTCGGTAAAAATACCTAATGAATCTAATGCTGCAATACCGGTGTCTGCTTGTGTTATTAAGGTGTTATTAATGACACTGGAGGCTTCTTTAGGAACCTTAAGTTGATTCATTACTAATTCCACAGCATCTGTGTCAGTCAGATCATAGTTTTTGAAAAAGTCTTGTATAACCTTATTATTTGCCGTTGCTTTTACCATACTTGCGTGATCATTTATAAAAATGTCAAAACTATTTGTTACGGTGTAGATTGAACTGTCTAATTCATTATAAGCTTGTTTGATATCGCTATTATCAATTTTAAGAATAAAATATGAAGAAATAATAAGAAGTGAAACGATTAAAATTACTGTTACCGGTAAAAAGAATTTTTGAAATAGCTTCATGGTTACCTCCTTTTTAATGATATGGGGTTATATTGGACGCATCTGATTGAATGGGATTTTGGTTTTATAGACAAGACGCTAGAAACTTCTATTGACAGCAACGCAGTCTGTAGGAAAACAACAAATCATTAATCTTCTTATGAGCGTGTCAATGCACTAGCTATAATAATGGGAAAGGATAAAAAGTGAAATGGGTAACCGAAAAGAGAAATAAGTTTATGTGTATCATAACTATAATAATTATAACAGATAATATCAGGCTATGTGTTACATAATTGTGAATATATTTCAGAAAATTCAAAATATTTTTCAGAATCTTTGAATACTATGAGTGTGTTTTACAGAATTTCATAGTTGAGAGAATGGATACTTTTGACACGCAAATCAATAGGTTGCTATAATGGAAGGGGAGAGAACGATTAAGATTAAGGTATTCCAATAATGGAGCATCTAAAGAAAGGCGAGGTGATGACGTCAGTTTATTCAATTTCTCAAGCATGGTTTATTGGCACCTGAATAGAAGGAACTACTGATGTGTGGCATATAAACGTGTGATTTTGTCACACATCGTTGAAAAGGCCCGTACTTCATCGTCATTGAGAGCTCCTTCAATGAGGTTTATAATCTCATTGCCAAACGCATCAACACGATCTAGAAAATCCTTGCCTTCCTGAGTTAGAAGGATGTTATAAGAACGTCGGTCCGTCTGTTTCCGTTCTTGAATAATATAGTGCTTCTCCAGCAAACGTTTCGTTACTTTGGAAATACCTGATTGTGAAATACCCCGCATTTCAGCCAGCTCCTTGGTTGTTTTGGAACCATGCTTATTTAATGTATCAAGGATATAATATTGAGCATTCGACACACCTTCTACATTGAACTGATTGGAATGGGAGACAATCATACATTGGAAAGGAATATAGTTTTTTTCGAGATCGTTGTTGCGCATGTGTGTACCTCCTAGTGATGGATATATTGGTTTAAGTAGTTTCCGGTTAATGAATTCGGACAGTGAATGATGTCTTTGGGTAATCCTGTGAAGATAATCTGACCGCCGTTCTGACCGGCATAAGGACCCATATCAATAATCCAGTCCGCTTCACAAATGATATCCAGGTTATGTTCAATGACAATAAGCGTTGACTGTTGTTCCAAAAGTTGATTCATGACACCGATTAATTGTTGGATATCTGCCATGTGTAAGCCGGTAGATGGTTCATCTAATACATAGAGTTGGCTAGGTTTATCTAATTCCAAAGCAAGTTTTACGCGCTGTAATTCGCCACCGGAGAGTGTATTTAAAGGTTGACCGAGGGTAATGTAAGTGAGTCCGACATCTAACAGACCTTTTAAAACAGATAGAATGCTCTTTTCTTCAAAAAAATGAAAGGCTTCTATAATCGTCATATTTAAAATTTCAGCAATGTTTTTTCCTCTCACAAGATAGGTAAGAACTTCGTTTTTGTAGCGGTTTCCGTGGCAAGTTTCACAGTCGCTGACAACCGTATCCATAAATGCCAAATCCGTATAAATAGAGCCGAGGCCATGACAAGTAGGACAGGCACCATCAGAATTAAAACTAAATAAGGATATCGGAACATGGTTCTCTTTTCCAAACAGTTTTCGTATTTTATCAAAGATACCGGTGAACGTTGCAATATTCGAACGTTTGGAAGTTTGAATAGCTTTTTGGTCAATAAAAACGAGATCAGGATGTACGGTGGGTAAGATTCCATGAATCAGTGTACTTTTACCGGAACCTGCGACTCCTGTGACAACAGTCATAACACCTTTTGGGATATCGACAGAAAGATTGCTGATATTATGTAAACTTGCATTTTGAATAGAAAGCCATCCTGTTGGTATACGGGTTGATGATTTTAATTTTCCGGATAAAGAGAGGTGTTTTCCCGTAAGGGTTTGGCTGGCTTTTAGACCGTTCAAGTCTCCTTCGTACATGATGTGACCACCTTCAGTGCCGGCACCCGGTCCCATATCAACAATATGATCAGCAATCTTTATAATATCAGGGTCATGTTCAACAATCAATACTGTATTTCCTTTATCACGCAACAACATTAGGAGCTGAAGCATTCGGTTTATATCATGGGGATGAAGACCGATACTGGGTTCATCAAAGATATAGGTGAGGTCGGTTAAACTACTGCCAAGTTGACTAACCATTTTTACCCGTTGCGATTCTCCACCTGAGAGGGTAGCGGTTTCACGGCTTAGACTTAGATATCCTAAACCGATGGATACCATGTGTTGGAGTTGTTGTGTAAGTTCTGAGACAATAGAGGAAACAAGAGGTGCATGGATTGATTGAACAAAACTTAACAAGTCACTGATTGGCATGTCGGAACAGGCGGCAATATGGTGCCCATTTATTGTACACGATAAAACCTTTTCATTTAAACGTGCACCGTGACAGTGGGGACAGGTATGCTTTACAATAAAGGGCTTTATTTTCTCTTTGTAGCGAAGGGGCTCCCCATCCTCTTTCTTAATAAAACTGCGTTGAATACGTGGAAGGATTCCTTCATACATTGCTGTCTTGTGCCAATCGGGTGTTGGGTTTGTCACTTTGATTTCTTCGGAATAGAGAAGTAGATTCATTTCTTCTACCGTGTAGTCTTTAAGCTTTTTGTGGATATCAAAAAATCCTGAGTGTAGATAACGTGTTAATCGCCAACCACCAGGTTCAAAAGTCGGAAACAAAACAGCACCTTCCACAAGTGACTTATTCAGATCCAGTAATTGCTCAATATCGATGCTTTGAACAGAGCCTAATCCTTCACAATAGTCACACATGCCCGTGGGACTATTGAATGAAAAAACATCAGAGTATCCGACAAAGGGTTCACCAATGCGAGAGAACAATAGGCGCAATAGAGAATAGCTATCGGTAATTGTTCCGACGGTTGAACGTGAGTTACCACGTAACGGTTTTTGATTAATAATAAAGGCTACCGATAGATTTTCAATGGTATCAACATCAGGTTTTCCATAATGCGGCATACGATGACGTATAAAGCTTGTATAGGTTTCATTCAACTGTCGCTGAGATTCAGCCGCGATGGTATCAAAGACTAAGGAGGATTTTCCTGAACCGGAAACACCGGTGAATACAGTCAGCTTTTTTTTTGGTATTTGAAGACTTACGTTTTGAAGATTTCGAACTCTTGCGCCGGATACATGAATCCTATTATGTGACATATAATGACCTCGCTATTCTTGTGTGTAGGAAAATTATCACTATTTTTATATGAGCGTGTTAATAGATGAGTGGGTTAACTAAATAATATCGTATCACGATCACTATGTTATTTCAAGGAGAATATGGAGTTGAATACATCAGTTCAAAAGATGCAATAAATTCACATTTTCTCTTTTAAAATACGTGCTACAATGAATAAGAGTAATAGACTGATGAACAGAATTAGCATACTAGACAGGAAGAAAGAGGAGAATATTATATGGAATATCATGTATCAATACAAGGTTGTGACCAAGATAAGGGAACGCTAGATAAGCCTTTCCGTTCGATAACGCGTGCTGCTAATTTAGCAATGGCGGGGGATACAGTTATTGTTCATAGTGGGGTGTATCGGGAGTGTGTTAATCCTGTTAATGGAGGGACAGCGGAGCACCGAATTGTATACCGATCAGCAGGTGATGGTGAGGTTGTCATTACCGGAGCGGAAAGAATATCGGACTGGACAGATGAAGGAGATAACGTTTGGAAAACAGAGGTACCCAATACATTATTTAACGATCGTAACCCTTATAAAGAAGCACTAAGTGGTGATTGGCTTTTTGACGGGGCGTTCACCGTGCATCTGGGGGATGTGTATCTGGACTACAAATCCCTGTATGAGTGTGAGAGTCTGGATAAAGTGCGTCACCCTGAAGTATGGTCAGGAGCCAAGTATCCACAAGAGTCTCTGCTGAAATGGTACGCCGAAGTCGGTTCGGCAACAACGGTCATCTGGGCGAATTTT
Source organism: Vallitaleaceae bacterium (assembly GCA_965140555.1). Taxonomy (GTDB): domain Bacteria; phylum Bacillota; class Clostridia; order Lachnospirales; family Vallitaleaceae; genus UBA1351. The sequence goes on from OZ223259.1 coordinate 2,794,828, forward strand.
GGAGGAAAAGATCCGCGTCAGGAGAATGTAGAAATTAATGTGCGTCCCTACTGCTTCTGGCCTGAAACACCGGGGTTAAACTATATAACCGTCAGTGGATTTACCCTACGTCAAGCCTCACCCCAATGGGCACCGCCAACGGATTACCAAGAAGGGTTAATAGGTCCTCATTGGAGTAAGGGATGGGTTATTGAGAACAACCATATTAGTGAATCCAAAAGTGTTGGTATAAGTCTTGGAACAGCGAAGGGAACGGGACATACCAAGTACTCAGGCAAGCATATGAAAGGTGGAACCCAACGGGAGCAAGAGGTTATTTTACAGGCGCTACGGGATGGATGGGATAAAGAAACAGTCGGTAGTCATGTTGTTCGCGACAACGTTATCCATGATTGTGAACAAGCCGGTATCGTCGGACATATGGGTGGTGCTTTCAGCCGTATTGCTAGAAACCATATCTATAATTGCCATCATAAAAAGCTTCGACATGGTGCCGAAGTAGCCGGTATTAAGCTTCATGCATCGTTGGATACTCAATTGAGCGAGAATAGGATATACAGTTGTTATCGTGGTGTATGGCTAGACTGGCAGGCACAAGGAACCCGAATAAGTCGGAATGTATTTTTTGACAATACATCAGAGGATCTTTTTGTAGAAGTATGCCACGGACCATATATGGTGGATCATAATCTATTCCTCTCGGCGATGAATTTTAGAAATATGGCACAAGGTGGAGCCTTTGTACACAACTTATTTACCGGACGATTTGTAGTACGTTCTGAAATTACTCGAACGACACCGTATCACTTCCCTCATGAAACGGCTATGGCAGGCTACTCCAACATTACCGGTGGTGATGATCGATATTATAACAATATCTTTATCGGTGACGGAGAAACAGAAAAAGAACCGATTCCGATTACCTTCTTTGAACATCTTCCACTTAAGCCAAGAGATGAAGTAGATGACGATGGGAAGGCTGTTATGGACGGTGTGCCGGATAATTCCATATGCTACCTACATCCGATTGGTTTAGGGGCTTATAATAAGCATCCCAATGCATCGGATAAACAGTGGTGGGAATATACGAAAGAAGAGATTGCAGCCTTAGGTGATGACGCAAAGGATATCTTTATCGGTAATGCGGTTCTTCCTGTTGCCATGGGTGGGAATGTATACATGAATCATGCCTGTGCAAGTACCCATGAATCGGAAGCGAAGCATTACAATGAGAAAGGGATTACAGTGCACGTAGATCCGACGCATGGCAAGGTGGAGGTTCAAATAACGGAACCTACATTACTGCGTGGGCAATCACCGATGCAGATTGGAACGAATCTACTGGGCAAGACCTATCATGCGGATATGCGTTATGAACATGGCGACGGTTCTTCCTATCACTTTGACACGGACTTTTATGGTAGAAAAAGACCGGATGCCCATGTGACTCCTGGACCTTTTGAATACAATGAAGAAGAGGCGAAAATCATACGCTTATAAATAGAAAGCTTGACTTATTAATACGAATAGCGTACTATATGACTTAAAAGTACGCTATTCGTATTAAATGGAGGTGGCTATGACCAAAATAGCGGATATAAATGAATTCAATAGGTTATGGCATAGGGTTGGAAGCCAATTGAGAGAAGAAATGTATAAGTCGGACTATGCGACCATTAATCGTTTGACCATGATAGACTTAAGTCTTTTGCAAACCATTGAGGAACAACCCAACCTTATTTTTAAAGATATATGTCGTACCCTTGGTATTCCAAAGAGTACCTTGACGAGTGCCGTGAATCGTCTTGAAAAAAAGGGCTATGTTAAACGCAAAGCACTACAAAAGGATATGAGGAAGTATGGTTTGGAGTTGACGGAGATGGGGAAACAAGCCCAAAGGGAACACATTATGACAGAAAATGTTGTGTTTGGTAATTTACTGGATGGGTTGAGTGATGCAGAAGTGCAGCAACTCCTTTTTTTATTTGAGAAGGGAACGAAGGGGCTTTGATAAATCGGTCATTGTGTAAACGAGGAGTCGTTATTAGGAGGCAAATACCATGAAATATGTGTATAGAGAAGGCTATCAAATAGGCGTGATACAAGTGGGTGATAAATCTCAGAAACCGATTTTAATTATCGGAAGTGCTCTATATTATCCGAGATTGTTTGACAAGGATATATACAAGACATTAAATCTTGTCTTTATAGATCATAGAGGTTTTTTGAAACCGGAGCAAGAGAACAGGTATCGTCTGGATGCTATTGTGGAGGATATAGAGGCGGTAAGGATAGCGTGTCAGTTTAATTCTTTTTATATTTTGGGACATTCCGGGCATGGCTTTATGGCCATGGCATATGCACAAAAGTATTCAGAGCATGTAGACGGTTTAATTCTTTCGAATTTGGCGCCAACAAATTCAGAAGAACGACAAAAGAAAAGTATTGCCTTTTTCGAAAAAGAAGCGTCTGCTGAGCGAAAGACATTCTTTGAAAAAGAAATTGCAAAACTACCCTTAGATATTGAAGGAGATCCTAAGCATCGATTCTCCCACATGAACATCCGTATGCAGGCGCATAGCTTTTACGATTATACTTATGATGGGGCCTATCTTTGGGAAGGTGTCTATAATAATATGGAAGCATTGGATTATTTGTGGGGAACGGCTTTTGCAGAATTTGATACGGCATCCTTTATGCGCACTTTTGATAAGCCGATCTTATTGCTTCTTGGGGATTATGATTTTCTTGTTGGTCCTGTCGATTTATGGACACCGATGACGCAATCCGGTCATATTCAGTTGCATCGATTCCGACAAAGCGGACACAACCCCATGCTTGAGGAACCTCTTGAATATTGTAGAGTATTGGAGTCTTTTATTAGGGAAGATGAGGCAGATATATCCATTACCTATGCAAAAAAAGAGAATCTTACGTCATGGATGGCTATGATAGACCGTGTAAAGCATATTTTTCCCGGGCTCGAAACAGAGGAAAGAATAGCCACATATAAGGAAAATGTTGAGAAGACGATAAATGATAATAGGGCAATATGTGCCTTGTCAGGAGAACAGGTGGTAGGTATTCTTCTCTTTTCGACCGAAGATAATATGTTGAGTTGTATGGCAGTAGACCCAAACTTTAGAAGGAAGCATATTGCCTTTCGTATGTTTCAGTTGATGCTGGAACGAATGGATAGAGAAAGACCGATTGTTCTGGAAACTTTTAGAAGGGATGATGAGCGAGGCATTGCACCTCGTGCGTTTTATAAGACCTTGGGTTTTGAAGAAGGGGAAGAATGTTTCTTTGATGATATAGATCCGGTGCAGCGCTTTTATTTAAGGCAATGGTAGTAGCATTTTAGTAAAGAGTGATCGACTCGTCAATGAAGGCACCTGTCTTATTTGATGAGTCGATCACTTTTAAGTGAGAGCATAGAGGATCTGAAAATCGAATGCAAAGAATAGAAGGCACTATTCTTTAATGATGGCTTTGGCAATAAGGGGATAACTCAACAAAAATACGAGAATCATGAGAAAGAATAAATGGATAGCAGCAAGAAAAGGATTCAACGTATCTAAGCTAAAAATGAAGCGTCCGACTTGCCCCACTCGATTAAAAACCAGTCCATTCGTATATTGATTGAACATTACGAATAATAGTATGACAAAAACAGGCGCGAAGGATACGATAATTTTTATAGGTTTACTGGAACGGTAATAAATGAGCGCAATGAGCCAGCCTATACTCAAAGAAAGGCAGAATATAGAAAAGGACCATAAGAAATCTGCTATTATATTCGTTGTATGATAGATTTCGTCCATCAACCCTATGGTAGGTATAAAGTAGGGTAATATATTATTTGTAAGTGTTTCGAATACTGCCAAAATAGCGGATAAAGTAAGCGTTGATAGAATGAAAGCCATATAGAATTTTTTTCTAGGTATATTATTGGCTTGGGTAAACATAAAATTGGATTTGAATGCGTTAAGGCCTATGATCAATAGAAGAACATTTGTTGAAATCCCAAAGCCTTTGATATTCATATCAAAAGAACTATTATTGGAAAGTGCGTAGTCTAAAACCAATGCAAATAGAATAAAAGACAGCAAGCCAATATAATAGTATAGAGTTGTTCTTATAAATGTTGATAAAATATATTTTGAAATACGGACTGTTTTTTTCATGAGGAAGCCTCCTTAGGATTGTGTTAAATGAATAAATAGGTTCTGAAGGTCGACAGGTTTAAACTCTAAATGAAGTTCTTTAGCTAAGGTTGTATCTCTTTTGGAATCAAAGACAATAACGGATTTAAAGGCACCTAAAGACTTTTCTATAGAGTAGGATTTATCCTTAACATATAAATCAACATGGTTCGACTCACCGGCTATACTATAGGTACTTGTTAAGAGTTCTTCAGTGGATTGATGAAGGATAAGTTTTCCCTTATCTATAATAATCACTTCTTCTACGATCTCTTGAATCTCTTCGATTAAGTGCGTGGATAGAAGGATTGTTTTTGGGGAAGTGCTGTAATTTTTAATGATTTCCTTGTAGAGCAGACTGCGATGGTTGGCATCCAGACCTAATACAGGTTCATCAAAAGCAAGAATATCAGCATTAGAGGCCAATGTGAGAATAGCTTTAAAAATAGAAGCGTATCCTGTAGATAGGGATTTAACCTTTTTCTTAATATTCAAGTCAAAAGAGCGAGCAAGCTGTTGTGCATAGTCCAAATCGAAGTTAGGGTAGAATTCCCTTGTCCAATAAAAAATTTTCTTAACAGTCAGTTCCGGTGGATATAAATTTGTTTCGGTCATATAGAAAATGGAGCTTAGGATAGTGTCATTTTCAAAGACGGATTCGCCGTCGTATAGAATCGTACCTTCTGTAGGAAAAATTTTATTCGTTAATAGATTTAATAAGGTAGTTTTTCCTGCACCGTTTCGACCAAGAAGTCCATAGATTTTATTTGGTTCTAACGTTAAATTGATGCAATCAAGTGCGATGGTATCATTATAGCTTTTTTTTAAATTGGTGAATGCGATTTGCTTCATTTTGAGGAACCCCTTTCTATCATCTGTATAATATCGGTTGTAGAAATATTTAACTTTGTTGCTTCTTCAAGAAGGGTTACAATATAGCCTTCATAAAAAGAAGCCTTTCTTTTTTTTAGAATCATATCCTTTGCACCAGGTGATACAAACATACCGACACCTCTTTTCTTATAGAGTATGTTCTCGTTAACAAGAAGATTAACGCCCTTTCGAGCAGTAGCAGGATTAATGGTAAAGGTTACAGAAATATCTGTGGTGGATACAATCTGGGTATTTTCTTTAAAGATATCGTTCAGGATATCATCCTCAATAGCTTCGGCCAATTGGATGTATATCGGAGTATCACTATCAAAATCAAATTGCATGACTAGCATCTCCTTTCACAGAGGTTAGTTACTTGTGTAACTAACTATACAACTAACTAACAAAAAAGTCAATAGGGTATCACGAGTGATACCAGGTTTTTTAGAGGGTATCATGAATGATACCAAGGTTCTTAAATGTACCTACTTGTTAAAAATAGCCTATGTGCTAAAATGGTAGTATAAGAAACACCAATGATACAGATTTAGGAAAAGGAGAATCCTATGAGTAAAGTATTGTATATTAAAGCGAATGCGAAACCTGAAGGTCAATCAAGATCTTTTGCAGTTTCAGATGCATTTATTGAAGAATATAAGAAAAATAACCCGAACGACGAGATAACAACCCTTGATCTTTATAAAGAAGAGATTGATTTCTTGTCCGGAGAAGATATTGCAGATGTGTTTGGTCCTAAAACAGAAGAGAGCAAGAACCATCCTATTCTTAAGTATGCCTACCAATTTTTGGAAGCAGACAAATATGTAGTGGCAGCCCCATTTTGGAATTTAGGGTTACCTGCAATTTTGAAAGCATATATTGATTATATTTGTGTGACAGGTATTACATTCAAATATACGGAAAATGGTCCGGTAGGTTTATGTACGGATAAGAAGGCGATACATATTGTTGCGAGAGGTGGTCATTATCTTGAAGGTCCGGCAACCGGATTTGAAATGGGCGACCGTTACTTACGCGTTCTTTTTGGTTTCTTAGGTATTGTTGACTTTGAAACGGTTCCTGTTGAAGGCGTGGATGTTGTCGGAGCTGATGTTGAGGCAATTGTAGCAAAAGCAACGAAGCGTGCCAAAGAAATAGCAGAGAATTTCTAACGATCCTGAATAGTCAAAAGAAGTATTATTTATAAAAAGGCTCCAAGTTCCTATTATAGAGAGGAACTTGGAGCCTTTCACGTGTTCTTCAAAGTTAGTTGTCGGCTTCGACCCTATGTGTAATCGTGCCGATAGGAAAGAGTTGTCGAAAGATGAGACGAACAATAGGTCCTGCAAGGATTAGTTGAAGAGGAAGGGCAACAATAAAGTTAAAAGGGATATTCACAAGCCATACAATAAGCGTTTGGGATGTAAAACCGACACCGTGGATTGCACCAAAGAGGGACATCACAATAACCATACCGGATACCATCGAGCCGGAGATGATTAGGACCTTTTTGACAGTAGGATCTTCATCTTTGATGAAACGGAAGGCAAAGCCTTTTGCAATGGGACTGACAATAAACCAATCAGCGATAAAAGCAACAAAAAAGGCTAATGGAAACCCTAACCACACTTCAGAAAAAAAACCTTCATGATAGCCGTCAATACGATATATGTTATAGACGGTCATAACATAGACCATGAAACTGCACATAAAAAATGTAAAAATAAGACTTTCTTTTTTGTTAATAGGCATAAATTCCTCCATAAATGGCTAATAAAAAAGACAGTTCGCCCCTATAACTTTCGTTACAATCGGACAACTGTCAAATCTTCACTACCATTTTCATTTAATGTGTTTATATTGTATTTTCTATAAAATAATTAGAGTGTTAAAAGTATATAGTTGATCTTTCACATACAATATAGTGTATGTGGATATAGTGAAACCTTGCTTTTGACGCCCTAATCATATTAGAATACCACTAATTGAAATGAAAAGCAAGGGATACTATAAATTTGTTTGATTTCTCATAGATTTGGTAATTCAGTTATATAAGAATGCGTCAAGACACGACTACTTGCTATACAGAGCAGTCATACCGTATAATGGAAATAGTAAATCAAGGAGGATGATGCTGGTGTCTACTCAAAAAGAAATTCGTATAAAAACCCGATACACATCGATAGAGGAATGTCGAGAGTCGTGTCGTGACATTCATAAGAAAACGGTGATGGCAACAACTTTTTCCAGAGGTATAAGTGGAGAGATTAATCAGGATAACCATTTTGTATTAAGTAGTACACAAAAGGGGAGTGCTTTATTTGAGTTTGTCGGGCAGATTATAGAAGCTGATGACGGCATATACATGGTAGGGGAGATCCAAAAAAAACGACGGGCACTGTGGATTATATATGGGAATATTGTCTTTGGTTTTCTAATGGGATTAGTATTAATTATGACTATGAATGTTGTCCTTGTTTTCTTTGCCCTGTTTTTCATGAGTGTACCTTGGATAAATGTAATCTATATCAATCGCAGCAATGCCCTATACAACGTTATTAAGAAAAAAGTGAGCTGATGGTGTTGCATGGGAGTGCATCACCAATGGTTTCGATATTCTCGTGGTGTCATACCCGTATATTTACGGAATTGCCGGTTAAAGTAGCTCGCATTATTGAAGCCACAGGCATAGAGGATGTCGAGGGTGGATAGGCTAGAGTCCATTAGCTGTTCACAGGCTTTTTTGACGCGATAGCGATTCAAATACTCAAAAGGTGTGAGCCCATAGAGGTCTTTAAAGAGTTTACAAAAGTAGCCGCGACTTAAGGCGCATTCTTGAGCCAATTGGATGAGCGTAATAGGTTCTTCATAATGATGATGAATATAGTGCAGAGAATTCTCGATATGGGATACCGTTGATATAGGATGATCGGGAAGGGATAATCGACTAAAATGTTCCGTATATAACGTATGCCATAGATGAATAAGCGTTCCGATAACGAGAATACCAGAGCTTGAAGAGGCATTCTTGTTATAATAGTGCATAAGAATAATGACTTGTTCAATAGCCTTGCTATACCAAGGCAGATGGGGTTGTATGGCAATATAATTCCGAATGCCGGTAAAGTATAAGGGATTGACATAATCCGGACATTCAGGGAACTGAAGGGATTGTGTCAAGAGTTCAGTGGAAAATACACAGGCATAATATCGACAGCCATTGGTATCCGGAACAGTGGCTTTATGTAGGAGATGGGAGGGGAGAAAGAGCGCATCTCCGGCAGATAATCGGAGTACTTCATCTTCAATATTAAAAAGTAGTGTGCCCTTTTCCACATAGAAAAATTCGACCTCATGATGCCAATGCAAGTATAATGCGGAAGCCACACCGGAAGGGATGTCGGTACAATGTAGGGAATAAGGTAGTCCATGAGTCTTATGTGAATATCGTTCTTGATAAATAATACTATTAGCCGACATAATACGTATCCTTTCGCAAAAGTGTAATATTTATATATGAATATTGTACTACTATTAGAGAATAAAGTACAAGACCTTTTGTAGGATTCTTGCTAGGATGAGAATAGATGATAATCATCAGTAATGGTATGAAAGGAGAAGAAGAATGGGACGATTTTATCAAGAGAATAACACCTTATTATGGAAAGGTGATGGTGAGTATCTTAAGATTCAGCCATGGGGGAAAGATGGTATTCGGGTGATGGGTTCCTATATGAAAGAGATAGAGGAATCCTATGACGCATTAATGCCGGTGGATGGAGAAATGAATCAAGATACACAGATTAACATAGTTTCGGCACAAACATCATCAGAACAGGCGAATCAAGTTGTTGCTTCTGTGCATAACGGGAAGATAACGGCAACGTTATATGGTCAAGGATGGGAAAGCCCTCCACGAATTGTTTTTATGAATCAAGAGGGTAAGATTTTGTTAGAAGAAATTGATTGTGGGGGCGCGTTGAAACGAAGGGCGCGGGATTACAAACCTATTTTGAGTGGCGATTTTTCACTAAAAGCCACATTCAGAAGTACGTCGGATGAGAAGATATATGGAATGGGCCAATACCAACAGGACGATTTTAATTTGAAGAATACAACCCTTGAATTGGCACATAGGAATTCACAAGCATCCGTTCCTTTTTATTTGTCCAGTCAAGGTTATGGATTCTTATGGCATAATCCGGCAGTGGGAGAGGTTCATTTCAGCAAGAATGAAACAGCATGGCAGGCAGGAAGTACAAAGCGATTGGATTACTATATAACCGCTGGGGATACGCCGTCAGCCATTTTAGAAAACTATATGACGGTGACAGGAAAACCGCCGATGATGCCTGAATATGGGTTGGGATTTTGGCAATGTAAATTACGCTATTGGAACCAAGAACAGCTGTTGGAAGTGGCAAGAGAATATAAGCGAAGAAATTTGCCGATTGATGTGATTGTGTGTGACTTTTTCCATTGGCCTAAAATGGGTGATTTCCGCTTTGAAGAAGAGTTTTTCCCCGATCCTCAAGGGATGGTAGATGAATTAAAAGCCATGGATATTGAACTCATGGTTTCGGTATGGCCTCAAATAGATATTAAGAGTGAGAACTATGATGAAATGAAAGATAATAACCTGCTGATTCGCCCGGAACGTGGTATGAATATCAGTATGGGATTTGGCGGATACAGTAACTTCTTTGACGCAACGAATCCAAGGGCACGTCACTATGTATGGGATAAGTGCAAACAAAATTACTATGATTTGGGGATAAAATTATTCTGGTTAGACGAGGCAGAGCCTGAATTTGGAGAGTATGACTATGATAATTTCCGATGTTATGAAGGGCCTTATAGTCAGATTGGTAATATCTATCCTCTACGTTATTCCCAAACCTTCTATCAAGGGATGGTAGATGCAGGACAGAAAGAGGTTGTTAATCTTGTCCGATGTGCTTGGGCAGGAAGTCAGCGTTATGGAGCCTTGGTATGGTCCGGAGATATTGCCAGTACCTTTGAGTCATTCCGCAATCAAGTCGTGGCAGGCTTACATATGGCACTGTCAGGTATTGTATGGTGGACAACAGATATTGGTGGATTCTATGGTGGAAATCCGAAGGATGAAGGTTTTAGAGAGCTCTTTGTGCGCTGGTTCCAATGGGGAACATTTTGCCCGGTTATGCGTCTCCATGGGGATCGTATGCCATCAACAGAGTTATCCTATAAAGATGGACGTCCTTATCTGTTCACAGGTGGAGACAATGAAGTATGGAGCTATGGAGAAGAGAATTATGACATTCTTGTACGATTTATGCGGTTAAGAGAGGCTATGCGTCCGTATACCCGTCGATTAATGCAAGATGCACATAATATAGGAAAACCTATTATGCGTCCGATGTTCTATGAATTTCCCGATGTAGCAATCTGCTATGAACTTGACAATCAATATATGTTTGGGGAAGAGCTATTAGTAGCACCGATTACGGTACAGGGTATGAAGGAACGGGAGGTGTATTTACCGGAAGGAACGACATGGATTGATATTTTCACGGAACAATCCTATGAAGGCAGCGGTTATATAACTGTGGAGACACCAATGGAAACCATGCCTGTATTCTACAAAGGAGATGCATTACCGGAATGGCTACGTTAGGACTCATAAGAGATCTATTAGTAGACAATACCTATTTAGAATAACAAGGAAGCAATAAGGCATAAAAATAGGACACTATACCGGAGTTAGGAAAAACGTATCCTAACGGTATAGTGTCCTAAGTTAGTATAGAGTTGTGTTACTGAATAAAAATTAAACGCGCACCGTGAGGTGGAACGCATAACGATATGTGATTATTCTGTGGAAGAATAGGCTTATCTGTCCAAATTTCCGTCATGGTTGTAGAAGTGATATCTACACCGATGTCGGAAAGGGGGATGGATAAGTCTTTTTCTTCGTCGGATAGATTGAACATACCGATACAGACAGCATCCGTATTCACGTTATGAGTCATCCATAAGGCTTCAGTGGAGGTTCGTAGGAGTTGTCGAGCTTGCCAGTGTTCATCAAGAAGATCAAGAAGGCGTTCTTTCGTGAGGAGCGTTAAGGTCCAATCATCTAAACGTGTTAATTCAGCACCAATCATTAATGGGGAGCGGAAGATACACCATAGACTCATCATTGTCATTTGCTCGTCGTGAGTCAATTGAGTGAGGCGTTCATGATGGAATCCTTTACCCAAGTATCCGATGGGAAGCATATCGCAATCCGGGTATGAACCGTTACCTACATGGCGTTCCCATAGTTCACAACGTTCAAACATATTCAAAAGAAGAGGCCAATCATCCCAAAAGTCATCGGTGATACGCCACATTGTGGCATGTTTATGATAGTGCCACGCTTTGTCTATAAGAGCAGGACCTGGGGAAAGACTTAATACAATATCACGAGGTGATTTTTCGATGGCATTATAGAGCATCTCAATCTCATGTTGACCGGAGTAGGGGGCATCAACATACATATTGGTATTGGCAATATCATCACATTTGATGAAGTCAACGCCCCAACTCGTATAGAGTTCAATGAGACTATCATAATATAGTTGACCTTCGGGTGTCGCTTTGACACCGTACATATCCGGGTTCCACTTGGATATGGAGGAAGGATTGGCAATAATATTTGCAGTGACATCTGTATTCAGAAGCCCTGTATGGTTATGAGCTGCTTGCCTTGGAACTCCGCGCATGATATGAATACCAAATTTGAGGCCTAGGCTGTGAATGTAATCAGCTAAGGGTTTGAAACCTGCTCCGTTTGCAGAGGAAGGAAAACGTTCGGGACAGGGAAGCAGTCGAGAATAGTCATCCATAACCAGATGGTGGAATGGAATATATTGATGTTCTGCACGTTGACTTGCCGGATTTGGTGCGTACCACTGAATGTCTACAACGATATATTCCCAACCATATGCTTTCAAGTGCTTGTGCATATAGTCTGCATTCGCTTTAATTTGTTCTTCATTTACCGTTGTGTCGTAGTAATCGTAACTGTTCCAACCCATGGGTGCATGTGGAAATGTTTTCTTTAACATATCAGAACTCCTTATCGAATAATCAGTATTAATTTGATGCCATTGAAATGTTTCTAATAGTATCATATAATTGAAAAGAATGGATAACAAGAAGACTTTCTTGACAAGAAGGGTAATAATTTGATGCAATTTGATAATTTTGGGTTTTTGCGGGATAGCATGGGTTTTCCAGATGTGTTTCGATTAATGGATATGGGAATTGAGAAGCGAGAAACGAGTAATTATCATTATGATAATAGAAAGCGTCCTCTATATAAGGGCTATATATTTCAGTATACGTTGTCCGGAGAAGGTCACTATGAGTATAAGGGTAAGTCCTATAGGTTACCCAAAGGGCATGGGTTTTTAACGAAAATACCGGAAATAAGTTCATATGGAGTTCTTGAAGAGTCCGGTGAACCATGGGTATTTATGTATATTCATTTTGACGGAAGTGGTGTGGAAGCATTCTATAAATATTATATGGAGTCTGTAGGACCGGTTTGCCAATTAGCCATAAATAGTGAGCCGATTCAGCTTTTTATGGAACTTCATACAGCTCTTTGTAGTGGACAAAATTATGAGCCGATGGAAGGAAGTGATCGGCTATCAAGATTTTTACATCAACTGTTGATTTTAGTAAATAGATCCTCACAGATACGATCCAACTATGTGAGTCATGGGTTGAAGCTTTTAGATAAGCAAGTGAGTGAATCAGAAGGTATTGATCAAGTAGCACTTCAATTGGGTATCAGTCATGCCCATTTTACGCGACTGTTTAAACAAGAAGTGGGCATGACACCAATAGATTATCTTAGAAATAAACGCATACAGAAGGGGATTCACTTGCTTCTCAATACCAATGATTCGGTAGAATCCATTGCGTTGCAATGTGGGTTTACTTGTGGTAACTATTTCAGTAAAGTATTCCATAAAAAGATCGGAATGAACCCTAATACATACCGCAAGTTACATCTTTGATTCTGATTGAAGAAGATTCTTTAGCTGGGTAGCTAGACCATTAATATCTTCAAATGTAGCAGTGATTTCTTCTGTAGAAGCAGCCTGATTCGTAGCGATAGCGTTGGATTGTTGAATTTCAGTCTCAATCTTTACGATCGCTTCGCGAATTTCAGAGAGTGTATCTGATACACGCTTGGCAGAATCACTGCTTAATTGGGAAAGTTTACGCATTTCTTCGGCTACAACGCTAAAACCTCGACCGGCAACACCTGCACGTGCGGCTTCGATTGCTGCATTGAGGGCAAGAAGATTGGATTGGGAAGAAATGTTTTGAATGGCGTTTAATAGAGAACCGGTGTCATTAATCTTATCCTGAGCCAGAGTACTGGATTGGACAACGTGACGGATCGTTTCTGCTAATTGTTCAGAGCCGTTAGCAATTTCATCAATACCCATGACAGCTTGGTTAAGAGAATCCGAAATTTGTACGCTACTTTCTTGGATAAGAACTTCTGTATCAATACTTTTGGAGACACTGACACAACAGACAGCCTTGCCGGAATCATCCATAAAGGGGACATTGATGGATTTGAATGGAACGCCAAAAACTTCTCGGGGTAATACAGCTACCTGAATCTTTTTTGTTTGTAATGCAGTTTCAAGGGGACTTCCCGGAATAACTTTAAAGCCGATTTGAATATCTTTGTCAGAACGGTTTTTGGCCTCTAGGTTATTCCATAGATGGGTGATGCCTACTGAATCGGAAATAGAGACAGCGATAGGTTCTTGTACCAATTCATGAAGATGTGGTAGAATGAGTTCTAATGATTCAATAATTTTTTCCTTATTCATAGTATTCCTCTCAATGTAGTTGGTTGTGGGAATTTATTCCCACGTAATAGAGTACTAAAAGTTAGTTTACAATTGATAATATTATCACATAATCTCCCAAAAAACTATAGTAAAAATGGACCTATATGTTTGGGAAAGGAGGACATGAGATGCACATCGAGAGAATAAAATACTTCATCGATTTAGTAGAATGTCGTAATTTTACAGAGACAGCCAAGAAAAATTTCTTATCCCAGACAACAATAAGTCAGCAAATTGCGTCATTGGAAAAAGAGTTCAATGTCCAACTTATTGATCGGAATCAGATACCGATTAAGCCGACACAAGCAGGGTGGAATTTCTATCACGAGGCCGTTACGTTATGGAAGCAATATAGACGTCTGCACAATCAAATGGCGGATTATATAGAAGGGGCAACACAGTCGCTACACATTGAATGCGCAGGTACAATAGATATACAGATGCTATTGCAACAAATTCCAAGTTTTAATCAACAGTATCCCTCAATAAATGTTGAACTGAATAAAGTTGCCTTAAGTGATATTGCGAATCAGCTGAAAAGGGGAAGTTATGATATAGCCATAACCTTTGATTCGGAATTTTATGAAGAAGAGTTGGAGATGATTACTCTGTATGAAGGAAATTATTGTGCTGTGTTAAGTTCGAATCATCCTTTATATGAAGAAACCGTTATTCCGCTTAAGACATTGTATCAATACCCATTGGTTATGCTACATCCTGAGGCAATAGGAAAGTCTTATGAATTGATGTTAGCCCATGCCAAAGCAGATGGGTATCAGCCGAATATTGCTAGAACAGCAGATGATATAGATACGGAGATGTTCTACATTTTGACAGAAAAATTGATTGGCTTCTTTCCGGATAACTATTCTATAGAGGGACTAGTCGGCGACTATAGAAGCATTCCTTTAGAGCATTCGAACCATCGTTTTAAAATTGTATTGGCCTACCTTAAAAGTAATAAAAATCCGGCGTTAAAAAAATTTATCAAACATATACAATATTCGATTTAGCAATAGGGTATTGGTATTTTGTATTAGATATTATGAATGAATTAACCTATCATAAAGATAGCGATACAGATAAATGGAATGATAAAAAATTAACATGAAGAAAAGGAGTTTAATAATGGGAAAATTGATTTTAACAGGTGTTGATGGAAACCTTGGAAGTACAGCAGCCAAAGAATTGTTGAAAATTGTGGACAAAGAGAATATTATCTTGTGTGCATATAGCCAGGAAGCTTTAGAAAGCTACAAGGAGATGGGTATTGAGACACGTCAAACCAACTTTAACACAAGTGATGGATTAGTGGATGCCTTTACGGGTGGTGAGAAACTAGCACTTATTTCCATGCCTTTTGTAGGGAAAAAACGTCAACAAGCCCATAAAAATGTTGTCGATGCAGCTAAAGAAGCAGGCGTGAAACAAATCATATACACATCCCTAGTGAACGCAGCGGATGAAAGCAATCCAAGTGTTGAAAAAATTGATCATGCCTATACCGAAAAATATATTCAAGAAGTAGGAATGGACTACATCTTTATGCGTAATTCACAATATGCAGAAGCGATGATTACGAATTACTTTACCTTTGTAAACATGGGTGGTGTAATGAAAAATTCTCAAGGTAAGGGTAAAATGGCTTATATTTCCAGAGAAGATTGTGCCAAAGCATTAGCCCATGCATTAGCATCAACAACGTATCATCATGCTATTTTGAATATCAACGGTCAGGAACTGCTTACCCTTGATGAGTTTGTCGAATATGGAAATAAAGCAACAGGAAACCACGTGGTTTACCAAGAAGTTTCGGATGAAGAAAACTATGCTATTTTTGATGCTATGGGTGTTCCTCGAACAACCGACGGTAAATTTAAGGATGGCTCAGAGGCACCGTTCTCATCAGAAGGAATGGTTACCTTTGCTCAAGCCATTCGAGAAGGGAAGATGGATGTCTTCACCGATGACTTTAAGACATTGACAGGCGACGATCCAATTACAGTCAGTTATATGTTTGAACATGCAGATGACTATCAAGTGGGCGAACGTCATTCTAAAGATGATTAAGTAAGAAAAGCAATAACTGATAATTAAAAAATTAACAAAAAATAGATTGACATGTCAGTTGTATAGAACTATTATATAACTATAACGAAACGGCAAACCTATTGAAAGATAGGGACGCAAAGCTATGGGTCTAAGGTCAGTGACTAAGATTGCCAAGCCGCCGAAGGACATGAATAGTAGAGGGCGGTGAAAACCGTCCTTTTTTTGTGCGATAGTAAGTGGATAATGCACAAAACGTTATAAGTCATTTGTGGGCTTGGGGCAAAGTTTTAATGGAAATACTTATCTACAGACATTCCAAGTAACTAGATAAAACGATAGCGAGAGGATAACGATGATGAGACAAAATGGATTAAGTAAGGTAGTAGCATGTGTGTTAACAATGGCGCTGATGATGCAATGGGGACAGATGGGCACCATTGCTGCTTATTCAACAGAAGAAACATGGCACTTTGATGAGAGCTTTATGGGAGAAGAGACCTACGAAATTGAAGATGGTGATTCACTAAAGAGTGTGGATCTAAGTATTATCGGAGCACTTGATGATCGACCATTTGATGATGCAATCGTATCTGGTGAATTTCATTATCTGGATGGTTCGGGTGTTATAACGAATAATGTTGCTGCTATTCCTACACCGGATTTTCAAATTATTGCCCATTCAGCAGAGGATGACCCCTTTGCATTAAAAAGTATTGATTTAAAAATGCCGGAAGAGAATAAAGAAATTGTAATTAAAGGGTTCTATAAAGATCAAGAAGTAGCCTCTTATACAACAACTATCGAACAGGGAACCTCAACGGTTGATGTATCGGAAGAAGAAGGTTTCGATTACATTAATGAATTTCGTATATACAAGGTGTTTGACGGTGTTCTTGTAGTTGTTGCTTTTGATAATATTACGGTAGATCAGCCGTCCAATGCATACGAACCAAAGATATCAGATATTAACATATCAGAACCAAACGGTACCTATGGTATTGGTGAGGAAATAGCTATTGACGTTGTTTTTGACAAAAGTGTAGTTGTTGAGGGAGAGGGAGATATCCTACTCTATCTTGGATCTGACGAGTGGCATCCAATAGCTAGCTATCAAGAACAAACATCGGATACTACCTTGGAATTTATATATATTGTCGGGGAGAATCAGGAGATTGAAGAATTAGAATACGCAAATACATATGCCCTCGAGACTATTGATATGGATATCTATAGTGACGATTTACATATTATTCCGGCAGATTTAACCTTGCCGGCACCTGGAGAAGAAGGTTCCTTATCTGCTAAGTATGATATTGTTATTGATGGGGTACGTCCTGAAGTAACATTAACACCGGACGTGTCTACAATAGAGAGCTTGGATTCATTTGATGTAACGGTGAGTTTAAGTGAAGCATGCGCTTTTGGGACTGACAATTACCCGGTTATTTATAATGGTTCTGTAACAAGCGCTGAGCAAATCGATGGCTCTACCTTCCGATTAGAAGTTACTCCCATAGAAGCAGGAAATGTTACCTTGACTTATCCCAGTGACCGTATTATCGATCAAGCTGATAATGGGAATATAGGGGTGGAAGATAAGTTGATTCAATGGACAAGTGGTGATAATTCAGCGCCTGTCATTACATCAATTAAGTCCGATGAAGTATCTGAAAATGCGGATTATAGTTTTTACACGGCAACAGCAACAGATGCCGACGAGGATTTGCTTACATGGAGTCTTCTTGGAAAGGATGCAGATCTTTTTTCTTTAAATGCAGAAAGTGGTATGTTGACCTTCGTTGAATCACCGGATTATGAAAATCCACAAGATGATAATAAAGATAATATTTATGAATTGATATTGAGTGTAACAGATGGCGAACTTATCTCCCAGATGCCTTTGGAGATACAAGTATATAATCGCTCTGAATATGTTATTACATCGTCAGGAGATCCTATAAGTGTTGAAGAAGGAACATCAGAAATCTTTTATACAGCAACCGGTTATAGTGTTGAAGGTGAGGAACTAGATTGGTATCTGGACGGAATGGATGCAGATGTCTTTACGATTGACAAGACCGGAGCGCTCCGATTTACAGAGACGCCGCGTTTGAACGAGCCAAAGGACTTCGATAAGGATAATGTCTATAACTTTGGAGTGGGAATTGGTTCTGCATATCTGCCGCTACAAGTAACCGTTGTAGAAGAGAAAAAGGACACAACACCGACTCCGGACCCGACTCCGGACCCGACACCAAGTCGACCAAGTCGATCGGATAAAGATGATAAAGATAATAAAGATGATGCAAAGAAAACGGAACTTGATCAGTCAATTCAAGAAAGCGGAACAATAGCGGATCGTATAAATGAAGGGACTACACAAGAAAAATCAAAGAAAATAACAACAGTCAATGGAGATAATGTAACAAAAGCCGATCTAACAAAAGCAGTTAAGGCGATGGTCGAACCATTATCCCCATCCCAAGAGGATGAGCCTATCAAGGTGACACCGGTATTAAATATTGCCCTCGATAAATCAACAGGTGTAGAAATAGACAAAGATAACTTGAATCAATTGGTTGAACATGATGTGGAACTATCCATACAGCATGGTGATACGTTATTAACCATACAGCCGTCAGAGCTTAAAGGCGATAATAATGAAGAGCTTAAAGATATCGAATCACTTGAGATATCCGTTGAAAAATTAGAAGAGAAGGATGTTGATACTGTATCCAAGCATTATAGAACACAAGGTGTTGATGTTGTAGGAAATCCTTATGTGTTCCATATGACAGCAACAACCAAAGAAGGGAAGCAAGAAGTAGGTAGCCTTGGTAACTATATGACAAAGATGTTACCGGCATATGAGGAAGGAACGGCAGTTGTTGTAGGTTTTGCAGACGGTAAGAATACAATCTTAGACCAAGAAGGTGAGCAACATAAAAACTTGGTTAACCAGATGAAGACAAACATGATTGTAGCTGTACCCTATAAAACACTGGAAATAAATGAGAAGGACACAGTGGCTCAGGAGAATTATTATCAAGCTCAAAACAAAAGTTTTAGCACTTATTATATTGTTCACAACAATGCTCAGTTTGCTGATATGAAAGACCATTGGGCAGCAGAAGCGGCAACAAATATGGTAAACCGATATATTATGGCAGACTATAATGCGATAAACTTTAAGGCTTCAGAAGGTGTAACACGACGTGAAATGGCGCGGATTATTGTAAGTGGATTAGGTTTATCCTTCTATAATTTCGAGGATTCCTTTAAAGATGTTGATGCAGATGATAGTTATCTTATCTTTATGAATGCTGTTGTAGACGAGAAACTCATGTCGGCTACAGAAGGAAATTTCCGTCCGGATGATGTAATGACTCGAGGGGATATGGTGCAACTTATTGCAAAGATGATGGACTATGTCGGACAAAGTGAGTCGTTAACAGAGGCGGATAAAGATACATTTACAGACCTATATAGATCGTTGTCTACATTAGATACACAAGAACAAGAGAACGTAATGTTAAGTATCAAGTCAGGTATTATTAAAGGACGTAGCAATAATAACTTGGCGTTGGATGAAAAACTTACTCGTGCAGAAGCGGCGGTAATCTACGAACGTTTATTAAAGAAAATAGGCTTTATCGATTAATATAAGGCATATCTCATGTCATGATGTAATAAATGATGAAAAGGAGTAAATCACATTAGAAGTGCAGTGATTTGCTCCTTTTTTCTAGAACTTCTGGTCTTGGGAACAGTATAGAGAGGTGGAGACACCTGTTAGATATTCACTGTATAAAAACTTTACACAAACTTAACATTAAGATTACACAAGATGAACACAAACCGTGTATTATTAAGAAGCTGTAAAAAAGTAAAAATAATGTTAAATAGCTTGGAAGGCATAAACCAAGACTATACGAGGTGAAAAATGGACGTTTTTATTGGTGTTGTAGGAGGACTGGGACTCTTCCTTTTCGGAATGCAAACAATGGGTGCAGGCTTACAAAAATCAGCAGGAAAGCGATTAGAACAGATTGTAGGCATGTTAACAAGAAACCGCTTTATGGGTGTACTTGTGGGGATGATGGTAACAGCAGTCATTCAAAGTTCGAGTGCAACAACAGTTATGGTTGTCGGTTTTGTGAATGCAGGTATTATGAATCTAACTCAAGCCGTTGGCGTTATCTTGGGAGCCAATGTGGGTACGACAGTAACCGGATTGATTGTCTCATTATCTGTGGATTCTTTAGCGCCGATAGCAGTCGGCATCGGTATGGTCTTGTGGATGACAGCTAAGAAAGATAAGCAAAAAAATATAGCAGAAATATTGATTGGGTTAGGTATCCTCTTTATTGGGATGGAATTTTTGAAAGATGCATTAAAACCCTTACGGGAATTAGATGCATTTAACACCATGATTGTTACATTAGGACATAATCCGATTCTGGGTGTCTTAATCGGTTTGGGATTAACCTTTGTCGTACAATCATCCAGTGCTTCTATTGGTATGTTAATCGCACTAGCGTCACAAGGAGTGTTACCTCTTGCAACAGCACTTCCAATTTTATATGGCGATAATATCGGAACATGTACAACCGCATTATTATCCAGTATTGGCGCAAGTAAGAATGCAAAACGTGCAGCGATTATGCATATGGTGTTCAATTTAATCGGTACATTGCTATTTGTTATTGTACTGGCTAAACCGATTACCATGCTGGTAACGTTATGGGAACCGGATAATGTAGCCCTTCAAATTGCGCTAGCTCACACTATTTTTAATATTAGTAACGTTGTTATTCAATTTCCTTTTGCCGGATTTATTATCAAAGTCGCATTATGGATTGTTCCGGATAAAGGTGATGAGGGTAACACATCAGTGACACAATATATTGATGACCGTATACTCGAAACACCGAATATTGCATTACGGAATACAGTGTTAGAAACGATAGATATGGGAAAAAGAGCACGAACCAGTTTAGTCAGTGCCATGGACGGATTAATGAATGGTGATCTGAATATGGTCAAGGGAACCTTTGAAATAGAAAAAGAGATTAATCGTCTGGAACGCGAGATTACGGCCTATTTGGTGAAACTATCCGGTCGAGAATTGATGGAAGAAAACCGCAAATACGTGGATGGCTTGTTCAATGCAGTTAATGATATAGAGCGTATCGGAGACCATGCAGATAATATTGCAGAGCTGGCAGTGGCATTGGATGATTATAAACTAAAAATTCCGGAAGCTTCCATTCTATCCTTGCAAGAGATGTATGGAACGAGTCTCAAGACATTAGATTTAACACTAGAAGCAATGTCGGATAGAAATCAAGACAAAATACAGGAAGTATTGGATTTGGAAAGTGAAATGGATGAGCTCAAACGTGCGACACGGCGGGAACACTTTGAGCGATTACATGCCAAGGAGTATGATTTGGAATTCGGTGTCTATTATTTGGAGATTGTCAATAATCTAGAGCGTATATCCGATTTGTCCAGTAACTTGGTTCGAATGGTTGCAGAAGTAACAGCGTAAGTCACTGTATAGAAGACAGTTTTATAAAAGAGAGGCCTGTAGATATTCACAGACTTCTCTTTTTGCTTTATAATAGAGAGTCATACATTCAATAGTAGCTTTAGAAAGACAGGAGATATACATGAAGCAATTATATATAAGCCTATGTGTCTTAATCATTATGATAAGTGGCTGTGGGATACAACAGACAAAGGATAAGCTTGGGACAATGCAAGCAGAAGACTATCTTATAAAGGAGACGAAGGAAACGCTCAAGCTTGCCATTACATCGGATATACATTATTTATCTCCAAAATTGACAGACGGCGGACAAGCCTATGAGACCTTTATTCAAACAGGTGATGGCAAACAAATGGTGTATATGGATGCAATTTTGGATGCTTTTGCTTATGATCTTGCTCGCGATGAATCCGATGTCCTCATTGTTAGTGGCGATTTGACCATCAATGGAGAACAAAAGAGTCATGAAGATTTGGCAGAGATTTTTCGTAATATTGAGAAAGCAGGAACCCAAGTGCTTATTATTCCGGGTAACCATGATCTTTTAAATCCATATGCAAGAGGATTTGAGGGAGACCGTCAAGTGAAAGTGGACTCCGTGGATACAGCGCAGTTTGAAGACATCTATCGTTCCTTTGGATATGAAGAAGCCGTCAGTCAGGATAAAAATTCCTTAAGCTATGTAGTGCCGTTAAATGAGAAGGTTTGGATAATGATGTTAGATACCTGTATCTATGATAATAATATGAAGCAACACTATCCTGAAATTGACGGACAGTTAAGTGATGAATCGTTGGATTGGATTAAAGCATGTTCACAAAAGGCAAGAAAAGCAGGGGCAAAAATCATTACAGTAACCCATCAAAATTTATTGAATCATAGCGACTTAATCAACGAGGGATTTACACTGCGTAATAGTGATACAGTACGCAATGTCTTCAAAGAAGAGCATTTATTATTGAACTTAAGTGGGCATATCCATGTTCAAGATATTGCAACGGATTTTATGAAACCACTCATGAGTTATGATATAGCCTCCGGAGCCTTATCGGTGTACCCTCATCAATACGGGAAGATGACGATTAATTCGACAACAGGCAAGCTCGTCTATGAGACCAAAGAAGTACCTGTAGAAGAATGGGCAAGAGACAAAGACGATAAGGATGAAAATCTACGTCATTTTGATAGCTATAAAGCCTCATACTTTGGCCAATACGCCTATGATATGGCAATAGATGCCTATGGTGATAATCAAGATTTAACTCAGGATGCCGTTGAAACCGTTGCTATAATGATGGAACGTCTTAACTTGCGGTATTTTGCAGGACGCGAAGAGGAAAATGCGACAGATGAAGAAGTGATAAAGGGAATGAAACTCTTGGAAGCGTTTCCGAATAGTTTTATTAAACCTTATGCAAAAAGCATTAGGACAGATCCGGATATAGAAGATAATTATTTGGAACTAGATAGCGCGATGTGGTAGATTCAGAGTTATCTACCATTGACAACAAGCGTATCAATGATAGAATAAGGAAGGTAACAAAAAGCGGATAGGATTAGATATTAGGTGGCTTATATGAACCCAATTGTAACCATAGACTTGACGATTCTTCGTTTTATTCATACGTATTTAACCCATCCGATTCTAGATACAATCTTCTACTGGATAACAACCTTAGGTAATAGTGGTGCTATTTGGATAGGAATCGGACTTCTATGTCTTATTCAAAAGAAGCATCGACGAACAGGCGTTATGGTTCTAATAGCCCTAATAATAGGAGCGTTGAGTAGTGAATTGATTTTAAAACCTATTATTGCTAGGCAAAGACCCTTTGTGGCTTATACAGAATTTATCACCTTACTGAATTACACAAAAGGATTTTCTTTTCCCAGTGGACATACAACATCATCCTTTGCGGCGATGACGGTACTTTTCCGGCGTTTTGAAAAAGGGCAGTGGGGATTTTTGATGTTGGCTATCTTGATTGCCTTTTCCAGAATGTATTTCTATGTCCATTACCCATCGGATGTCGTTGCAGGGATTGTGTTAGGAACGCTATCAGGTATTGGTGGCCTCTATATCGGTAAGAAAATATTCAAGGATTGATACGTCAAAAGCAAGTTTCATTAAACTTGCATACACTGTATACGTCTATAAACAAGAATAATAGAATGAAGAGGAATTATATGGCTAACGAAGAAAAGAAACATAAGCGGCGGGTACGATACAGCGGAACCCACCCTAAAAAGTACAATGAAAAATACAAGGAATTGCAACCGGAAAAATATGCGGATACGGTTGAAAAAGTTATCCAAAAAGGCAGTACCCCTGCCGGCATGCATATATCTATCTGTGTTAATGAGATATTGGAATTTCTAGACATTCAGCCGGGACAAAAAGGGTTGGATGCCACCTTAGGCTATGGTGGGCATTCCTCTAAAATGTTAGAGGCTTTAAAGGGTCAAGGGCATTTATACGGATTAGATGTGGACCCTATTGAAATTGAAAAGACAAGAAAACGTCTTGCAGATAAGGGATTCGGCCCGGAGATTTTGACCATTCGACAGCTGAATTTCGCTCATATTGATCAACTGGCAGAGGAAGTCGGTCCCTTTGATTTTGTCCTCGCAGACCTAGGGGTATCATCCATGCAAATTGATAATCCTGAACGAGGCTTTTCCTATAAGACAGAAGGTCCTCTGGATTTAAGGTTGAATCCTCAAAAAGGTATCTCTGCAGCCGAGCGGTTAGAACAGATTGAAGAAGAGGAATTACGAGGGATGTTGATGGAAAATGCTGATGAACCCTATGCAAGTGAGATTGCAAAAGCGATTATCAGTGTTCAAAACCAAGGTCGTAAGATTCAGACAACATCAGATTTAAGAACGATTATCGAGAATACACTTGAAAAATTGTCCGGTAAGATAACGAAGCAAGATATCAAAAAGTCGTGTCAACGCAGTTTTCAAGCATTACGTATTGACGTTAATAGTGAGTATGAAGTATTATATGACTTCTTAAGTAAACTACCGCATGTCATGGCTCCCGGCGGAAGAATCGCTATATTGACCTTTCATTCCGGTGAGGATCGGTTGGTTAAAAAGTCATTCAAACGTCTTATGCGCGAAGGCGTCTATTCGGATATAGCCAAAGAAGTTATACGCCCTTCGGCACAGGAATGTCACAACAATAGTCGAGCAAAATCCACAAAAATGCGGTGGGCGATTATGGCAAATAACGCTTGAGAATTTCAATAGATATAAGAATAGGATTGGAAAAAATATGACGGACTTTTCGCAATTTCCTTTGGATAGTCGCATTATTGAGGCTGTTGAAAAAGAAGGATATGATAAAGCAACACCGATACAAAAAGAAGGAATACCTGCAATTGTTAGCGGCAACGATTTTTTTGGACGTGCTCAGACAGGTAGTGGTAAAACGGCAACCTTTGCCTTACCCATATTAGAACATTGCCTAAAGGATATGGATACGCAGGATACGGTGCAGTATAATCGAGTCAAGGCTTTAGTACTGGCACCTACTCGAGAATTGGCCATACAGATAGAAGAACGTTTTCGTATCTATGGGCAATTGGTTCCTGTATCTTCAGGAGTGATTTATGGAGGGGTTACGCCCAAGCGGCATATAAAAGTGTTAAAACGCGAACCGAGTATTATCGTGGCGACACCCGGACGTTTATTGGAATTAATACGTGATGGTTATCTGGATACGTCATCGATAGATATATTGGTACTTGATGAGGCAGATCGCATGTTGGAATTAGGAATGCTTGAAGATGTCAAAGAAATCATCAAGGCACTGCCACAAAAACGTCAGAATCTAATGTTCTCAGCGACGTTGCCCAAGGAAATACAAGGATTGGTTTCAAAGATGCTTAATAATCCGATTCATGTGGATATTAAGGATGACAAGAAGAATACGCCTAAAATCGAACAACGTGTCCTATTTATGGAAGAAACCCATAAGGCGGAGGCACTACTGGACCTATTACACTATAACGACTATCAATCCGTTATTGTGTTTGTTCGAACAAAACGGAAGGCAGACAAATTAGCAAAACAGTTGAATGTTAATCACATTCGAACAAAAGCATTCCATGGCGATGTGAATCAATCCCAAAGGATGGCTGTATTAGAATTATTTAAGCAAAAAGAAGTACGTGTTCTCATTGCAACAGATGTTGCGGCAAGGGGAATTGATATTGATCAACTCGAAGTAGTGATTAACTTTAATATCCCGAGTGTCCCGGAAACCTATATTCATCGTATAGGTCGAACGGGTAGAGCCGGAAAGAAAGGCTTGGCTATTTCTTATTGCAGCAAACAAGAAGAAGGCTTTCTAAAGGCTATTGAGCAACTTCAAAATAAAAAAATAAAACGATATGATCGATAAGGAGATTACAATGAAAGACAATCAATGTGCATACTGTGTAGAAGGTGACCTGTTAGATAAGTTCGGAATTAAAATTTGCGAACTAGAAAGTTCGTTAGTTATTCTGTTCAAGGAACAAAGTCATAAAGGACGTGTCATCGTTGCGCATAAAAAACATGTTAGTGAGATTATAGATTTGACAGATGCCGAACGAAACCTGTTTATGGCTGAAGTAAATCAAGTGGCTAAGGCAATTCATAAAGCATTTAATCCGGTTAAGGTTAACTATGGTGCTTATGGAGATAACGGTAAACATTTGCATTTTCATTTAGTACCGAAGTATGAAGATGAATTTGAATGGTGTACAACATTTGCTATGAATCCGGACCGTGTCTATTTGACAGATGCCGAATATGAAACGCTAATCGAAGCGATAAAAGCAAATTTATAAAAAAATATAGGTGGAAAAATGATTGAACAAGGGATATTGTTAACAAGATTAACAATATCCCTTGTTTTTATATATGTATATATAAGGAAACTTTTCGGAATCTATGGGAGTTGTTTAATAAAGAAATAGGATGATTAGGGCGTCAAAAGCAAGTTTTCACTAAATTCATATACAATATATAGATTATGTAGAAGCATTCGTAACACTATATTGTATATGAAAGTTCAACTATATGCTTTTGACACTCTAATCATAGGATGAAAAATAGAAAACAAACAAAAAGATATAGATTACTACTTGACAATGATTCTCCGATGCGTATAATAGTATGTAGTGAAACTGTTAATACAAAAAAAGTTTATGGAGGTATTCGTATGTCATTAGTAGGAAAACAAGTATTACCATTTAAGGCACAAGCATTCAAACAAGGTGAATTTGTAGAGGTAACGGATGAGAATTTGAAAGGTCAATGGAGCGTTGTATGCTTCTACCCGGCAGATTTTACCTTTGTATGCCCAACAGAGTTGGAAGACTTACAAGATAATTATCCTGAATTACAAAAATTAGGTGTCGAAGTTTATTCTGTTTCAACAGATTCTCATTTCGTACACAAAGCTTGGCATGATACATCGGAAGCCATCAAGAAAATCGAGTATACAATGATTGGAGATCCATCTCATGAAATCTCCAAAAATTTTGATGTATTAATTGAAGCAGACGGTATGGCGGATCGTGGTACATTTATTATTGATCCTGACGGTATTGTTCAATCTGTAGAAATCAACGCCGGTAATATCGGTCGTGATGCATCTATTCTCGTATCCAAAATCAAGGCAGCTCAGTATGTTCGTAAGCATCCTGATGAAGTTTGCCCTGCAAAATGGAAAGAAGGTTCAAAAACATTGCAACCAGGTTTGGATTTAGTAGGCAAGATTTAGGAGACGATTATGGCTTTAAATCAAGAGATTAAACAACAATTGGAACAATATATGGCCTTGTTGGAAGGCCCTGTAGTGATTAAAATCAATGCAGCTGACGATGAAACATCTCTTGAAATGAAGGAATTGGTGGAGGAAGTAGCTTCTATGTCGGATTATATCCGACTAGAGGCTGCCGATTTACCACGTACACCAAGTTTTAGTGTGAATCGCCCGGATGAAGAGACGGGCATTATTTTTGCCGGTGTACCTTTAGGTCATGAGTTTTCATCCTTAGTACTAGCCCTCGTTCAAGTTAGCGGACGAGCTCCTAAGGAAGATGAAGCTGTTTTGGCTCAAGCAAGAGCACTCAAGGGAACCTATAACTTTGAAACCTATGTGAGTCTATCGTGTCATAATTGTCCGGATGTCGTACAGGCCTTGAACTTATTAAGCCTTGTTAATCCGAATGTGACACATACGATGATTGAGGGTGGAGCATTCAAAGAAGAAGTTGAAGCGAAGGATATTTTAGCTGTTCCGGCTATTTATTTGAATGGCGAATTTTTTGAAGGCGGACGTCAAACCTTATCTAGCATTTTAAATAAATTAAAGACAGTTGATGGGTCACAAGAAACAGAAGAGGATAAAGATATTTCCGGTGATATACAGGAAAGGGATCCCTATGATGTATTAGTCATCGGTGGTGGTCCGGCAGGTGCTAGTGCGGCTATTTATGCAGCGAGAAAAGGTATTCGTACCGGAATTGTTGCAGAACGCTTTGGCGGACAAGTGATGGATACCATGGACATTGAGAATTTTATCAGTGTGAAGAAGACACAGGGGCCATCCTTATCAGCATCTTTAGAAGAGCATGTACTTGACTATGATGTCGATGTGGTTAAGAACCTTCAAGCAACGGGATTGACGCCCTCGGATATGGTGGAAGTTGAACTGAATAATGGTGCGATTTTGAAAAGTCGTTCAGTTATTTTAGCAACAGGTGCTAAATGGCGTCATATCAACGTACCCGGCGAAGCTGAGTTTGCCAATAAAGGTGTTGCCTATTGTCCGCACTGTGACGGCCCGATGTTTGAAGGTAAAGATGTGGCTGTTATAGGTGGAGGAAACTCCGGTATAGAGGCGGCCATAGATTTAGCGGGAATAACAAAGCATGTGACTGTGCTTGAGTTTTTACCTGAATTAAAAGCAGATTCCGTCTTACAAGATAAGCTATTTTCTTTGGATAATGTGACGGTACACACGAATGTAGCGACAAAAGAAATTACCGGTACATCAAAGGTCGATGGTTTAACCTACACAGATAGAGAATCGGGAGAAGAACATCATGTTGATTTATCCGGTGTCTTTGTTCAAATTGGGCTAGTTCCTAATACCGCATGGCTAGAAGATACTGTGGATAAAAACCGATTTGGTGAGATTACAGTGGATAAATATGGTGCCACAAGTATGGAAGGTGTTTTTGCAGCAGGGGATTGTACAGACAGTGCCTTTAAGCAAATTATCATCTCTATGGGTTCCGGGGCAACAGCAGCATTAGGAGCTTTTGACTATTTGATTCGCTCTTCAGTAAAGGCATAACGCAGTATATAAAATGATAAAAAGTCTTAATCAATAGATATCTATTGATTAAGACTTTTTTTATTGACAGCTATCTCGATAAGATAGCGAATCATTATAGGGTATTTTCAGCTAATTGGTAAATACGTTTTTTCTCAGCAGAGGAGAGATACTTATCGATAAGGTTCGTTCCGATGAGATAGACGATAATTAAGGTGACATTCGTAATAATAGTATAGGGGAGTCCGAGTGTCGTTGCTTGAAAGAATAAAATCGGTAACTTGGCACTGGCCCAGGTCATAAGAAAGAAAAGAACATAGGCATAACGGGCTCCCTTTTTAAGCATAATGTGTGCTACAGGGAATGCTGCGATTAAGGGACCGGCAGACATAGTACCGATAAAAAATGCAATAAAGACCCCAAGCCAACCGGAGTTATCCCCCATAAGTCGTATCATTGTTTCCCGTGGGACCCAGATGTCCAAAAGACCGATGAGTAGAAAAATCGGGGGAACGATTTTTAGCATGGAAATAAACTGGAATCCGGCAGATTGTATAGCCTGATAACTTAGTGGCGTCTTTGAATTATGATGAAGTATGCCAATGGAAATAGGCAACACATCAATAAGTACGAGTACTAACATAAGAACTAATGAAACAAGAAACATACGGCTTTTTACCATTTTAATCATAGCGTTTTTTAAAGTCATTAGAGCACCCCCCATACAACAAAAGCGACAATTCCGGATGCGATAAAGGCGAGGCCATTTCGTAGAATCACGGCTTTAGTACCGAAAAATTTTACTTCAGCAGACCAATAGACCAGTCCGACGGCCATCAGTGTTGTCACGAGAGCAGCGACTTGAGCATAACCAGCACCATTTTCGAGGAGCTGCACACCAAGAGGATAAGTAACAAAAGGTGGCATGAAAGCGACAGAGCCAATAAGCATGGCAAGGATGACGCCAAGAATACCGGAGTCTGCACCAATGATTTGACGAATCATAGCAGGGGTAACTAAGCTAAGTAGCACACCAACGATGATAAATAGTGGTATTAATACAGGAAGTATATTGACAAATGCCTTCCAGCCTTTTTTGACGGCGAGTCCGGTTTTTTTCCTGTCCTTTATGAGGGAAAGGATAAGAAGAAGTCCGGCAATTCCATAGAGAATAAGGGTTGATAGATCCATTGAGTATAACCTCCTTTGTGTCATTAAGTTATCCATAGTATAACAAAAAATAAGACAAAATAGTATATTCAAATATTACGATATTACGATGTATAATATCAATATATTGTATGCATTGCACAAGTGAGACGACGTATTCCTAGTGTTGAGTGTTTAGATTAAAGCGATATGGTCAAAAGAGTTGCATTTTACTAGGTGTATGCATATACTTAGTTTTAATGACCTATAGACAAAAGATGGCAATAGAGAAATAGAGTTTTAGGAGGAAGCGATGAAAATTGTATTATTAGAACCCTTGGGAATTGATGCCGATACATTAGAACAATGGAAAAGTCAATTGCAAGAGCTAGGACATAACCTTGTGTCTTATGAAACACGAGAGACAGATGTTGACATACTTATAGAACGTTCCAAAGATGCGGATATCGTTATACTGACAAATCTGCCTTATCCGAAAGATGTCATGGAAGCTTGTCCGAAATTGAAAATGATTGCCGTTGCTTTTACAGGGGTTGATCATGTAGACATGGCCTATTGCAAGGAACGTCAGATTGTTGTATCGAATGCAGCCGGATACTCCACATCTGCTGTTGCGGAATTGGCCGTTGGATTAATGATTGGTGTGTATCGACGTTTAATCGAATGCGACAGACATACCCGTCAGTCAAAGACAAAAGCAGGTCTTATCGGTTTTGAACTATCAGGAAAAACAGTAGGAATTATCGGAACAGGGGCAATTGGATGGCAAGTGATGCGAATTCTTCAGGCTTTTGGGTGTGAGGTGATTGCCTACAGTCGTACACAGAAACAGACATGGATTGATGCAGGCGTTGCCTATGTAGATAAAGAGACCCTATTAAGAACCAGTGATATTGTTACCTTACATGTACCTCTTACAGAAAGTAGTCGAGGACTAATCGGTAAGGAGGAATTGGCATGGATGAAACCATCGGCTATTCTTATCAATACGGCTAGAGGTCCCGTTGTTGATAGCGAAGCTTTAGCAGAGGCATTGGAAAACGGTCAAATTGCAGGGGCAGGTATTGATGTTTTTGAAATAGAACCACCGATTCCGTCAGAACATGGTCTTATGCAAGCACCCAATACATTAGTAACACCCCATGTTGCCTTTGCAACAAAGGAGGCATTGCTCAAACGGGCAAAGATTACTTTTGATAATGTGGAGAGTTATATAGAAGGGGAAATAAAACGACAAGTCATATAGGGATTGATTTATTTCCTATACAGGTTTATAATCAACAAGCCTACCTCCGTTCATTATATGATGAGGTAGGCTTTATATGTAGGAGGAATGAAGAATAGAGATGTTGAAACCAAAATTAGTATCCATATTAAAACACAGAGAAACAGAACTTACAAAAGAACAGTTGGGTAAGGACATTGTAGCAGGGATTATTGTAGCCGTCATTGCCTTGCCCTTGTCCATTGCTCTAGCTATTGCATCAGGAGTTACACCGGAAAAGGGCCTTATTACTGCTATTATTGCAGGCTTCCTTATCTCTGCGTTAGGCGGAAGTCGCGTTCAAATCGGTGGGCCTACAGGGGCCTTCGTTATTATTGTCTATGGAATTGTTACACAATACGGAATGAGTGGATTGACTCTGGCAACAATAATGGCCGGAATATTTATGATTGTTTTTGGACTCATGCGTTTTGGGAATGTTATTCGGTATATACCCTATCCTATTACTGTAGGGTTTACGAGCGGAATTGCCTTAGTCTTATTCTCAACGCAGACCAAAGATTTCTTTGGAATGGATCTTACAGAAGTGCCTACAGAATTTTTTGATAAATGGGCAGTGTACTTGACCATCTATCCAGTATTGATATGGCAACGACGTGCGTGGGAGTGATATCCCTTCTTATTATTGTGTTCTGGCCGAAGGTGAATAAGAAAATACCCGGGTCACTCATTGCACTTATTATTGCAACGGTAGCCGTATATGTGTTCAAATTGCCCGTTGAAACGATCGGTAGTCGCTTCGGTACTATTTCGAATCGCATAGCACCTATTGATTTGGGTACTATGGATGTGTCCGTGGAACGAATCCAAGGATTGATACATCCTGCACTTACAATCGCCTTTTTAGCCAGTATAGAATCGTTGTTATCTGCTGTTGTAGCAGACGGAATGATTGGGAAAAAGCATCAATCCAATATGGAGTTGATAGCCCAAGGTATTGCCAACATCGGATCAGCGTTATTTGGCGGCATACCTGCAACGGGAGCCATTGCTCGAACGGCAGCTAATATTAAGAATGGGGGACGAACACCCATAGCCGGAATCGTTCATGCGATTGTCGTGTTACTGATTATGTTGGTTTTTATGCCTTTGGCGCGGCTAATTCCTATGACAACTTTATCAGCGATTTTGTTTGTGGTAGCCTATAATATGAGTGAATGGCGCTCATTCAAAGCCTTACTTGGTTCTACAAAAAGTGATGCTGCCGTACTCGTTCTGACCTTTGGAATGACCGTTGTGTTTGACTTGGTGATTGCAATTGAAATCGGCATGATTCTTGCCATGTTTCTTTTTGTAAGACGCATGTCGGAAAATACACAGTATACCAAAATAAGCCATCATTATGAGGATACACATACATCCTATGATGAAGACCATATTGGTTTGAATAATCGGATTATGGTTTATGAAATTGCGGGGCCGCTGTTTTTTGGAATGGCAAATACCTTTCTAGAGGTTCAACATGAAGTCAAGAGCCATACGGATGTCTTGATATTGAAGCTTGAAGACGTCCCCATGATGGATGCAACGGCCTATCAATCCCTCAAACGTGTCGCAGACAGATGTAAGCAAGAAGAGGTCCTTCTTTTGTTGGCATCTGTTAATGAACAACCGTATAAAGTGTTGAAGACAACAGGGTATTTGAATCAAAGCAATCAGCCGTGTTGCTTTGATACTGTCGAAGAAGCGATTCATTATGCAGATAATCAGCTTATACAGCGTTGATAACTATAGTGGGTCGGGTCTATATTAAGACTTAGGTTGAGCATATTGTTGATAGGTTTTTGGTGAAACACCTGTCAGTTTGCGAAAGGTTTTGTAAAAATTAGAATAGTCATCATAGCCCACACGTTGACTGATTTCGCTCATATTAAGAGTGTTTTGCAGAAGAAGTTCCTTGGCATAACGGATACGTTTGGATTGGATGTATTCCATGATGGAGAATCCGGTATGGGTCTTGAATAGGTGGCACATATAATAACGATCCATAAAGTGTCGGGAAGCTAAGGCGTTTAAATCATAAGGTTTATTAAAATGTTGGCTGATATCATGAAGTATTTTTTCGATTCTTTGGTCAATAGGCGTATCAGGTTCAATCGGTTGGGTGGCTTCATACTGATGCTTATGCATGGTATCGAGAGTTATAAAAAGTTCCATAGCTAGAAGTTGTTGCTCGAAGCGTTCTTTGACAGTCGTGGCATCATTTAAATTGACAGTACGTTCAAATAAGAGCTTTGCTCGTGGATAAAGAGGGTGATCGGATCGAATAAGATTCTGTCGCCCTTTTTGACGGTCAAGAAACATGCTAAATAAGGCAAGATTATGAGGAAGAAGGGGTTGAAATAATTCCGGTCGGAACATAATATACATGCGATCATAAGGATGGTCTTCGGTCATTGTAGGTCGATGGACCTCTTTGGCATTGGTAAGTATAATATCTCCGGGATTCATGTCATAGTAAGTCCCTTCGATATAATAACGAATATCCGAGGTTAAAGCCATAAAAAGCTCACAGGCATCGTGAAGATGAATATCTACAGAGCATGTATCACTGATATGATGGGCTGCAATTAAATAATGTGTTGAAATAGGAAGAATAGATGTTTGTGTCATGAAAACCTCCATAGGTCAGTCATCAAGAAAACAATATTTGCAATAGTTAAACCAACATACAGAATTACCGAGTGATTAGGAGGAATTACTGTTGAACCCCTAATTACTATGTAGTTCTGAGTCTTTAGAATCAAAGTATACAATAAAGGATGGGGAATTGTCTACTTGCAAAGGTGGTTGATATTGATGAGAAGAGTTCTTCGAGACAATAATAAAGAGCTGTTATGCAAGCAATAGTTGCTTGCATAACAGCTCTTTGACTTCTTTTATTAGGAAAGTTCTCGTAGAACATTTATTTATCGTTTGTAAATCCTTGCTTCTTCATTGTAGGATATACTGCAGGGAAGTAAATGTTTTGGTATACATTAGAGGTTGTATAGCTCCAATTAACTTCTTGTTCTCTGTTGATATCAGCAAGATAAGAAACCATAAGTTCGTCATAAGCATCAATAGCCTCTTCCAAGCCTTCTTTTTGATAAGCATTCTTATGATAGAAGGTTTCAATCGGTAAACGAGGTTTTTTGTGAGAGTTGTCATTAGGAATACCAATAGCAAGTCCTGCAATGGGGTAAGTAAGTTCCGGTAGGTCTAGTAAGTCGATAATGCTTTGAGGATCTCGACGAATTCCGCCAATAGGTACAATACCTAGGCCCATAGATTCAGCTGCGATAATGGCACCACCCATATTCAACCCAACATCAACGCCACCAACGAGTGTAGCTTCAACGCTTTCATGAATGGTTTGAATGCGGTCATTTTTCTTAGCGGCGAGGTCGGTTTTGTAGAAATCCATGACAAAAAGCATGAAGACAGGTGCTTGGTCAATCCAAGTTTGTCCTCCGGCGATTTCTGCCAATTTAGCTTTTTTCTCTTTGTCGGTAATAACGATAACAGATGTTTGTTGACCGTTAATGGAGTTTGGCATAGCTTGAGCAGAAGTTACGATAGCTTCGATTTGTCCCTCTTCAAGAGGTGCGTCTGAAAAATTTCTAATGGAACGATGTTCCTTAATCGTATGAATAATTGGATTCATAATAGTCTCCTTTATAGTGTGTCAGTAAGTGTTCGGTTAGTCAGTAACTTTTTGATACAATGTTACATCGCTTTCACCGGCCATGAAGTCTTTTGTTGCTTCACCGGCTGAAATAAGATGTTCAGCAGACATATGTCCCTTGAGATCTTCCATGGAGTTCCAAGTCTCAATCATTGTAAAAACTTCAGGGTTCTTAATGTCTTGAAATAATTCGTATTGGATACAACCGGAATCCTTTGCATTGGTATCGGCAACCAATTGAAGAACAATAGATTTATATGCGTTTATATGTTCCGGTTTAACGGTGCTTTTTGCAATTACATGAATCATAAATATACCTCGTATTCCTTTAACTATTTAGAGGGAAGTGGTTTCACACCCAAGATGTTTAAGTAGCTTGTGACTAAGTTTCATATAGGTTGTTCGTTCTTCTTCAGTTAATGCGGTGGAAATTAAGGTGTTGACCTCATTCCAAGCATCAATGAGGGTCGGCATATGTCGTTGACCTTCATCAGTGAGAGTTAAGTAAACATTTTTGCCTTCCGATGTTTTTTCCAAATAACCCTTTGTTTCCAGCTTTTGTATAAAGCGTGTCATCGTTGATGGCGATAAATGAAGAAAATTCCCCATATCTTTTTGATGAACGGTACCTTTTGTATATAAGACATAGAGGATAAATGCGTGGCTAGGTGATAGTCCTGTCTTTTGAAAGATGTCATCACCTTTGTTTTTGAAGCTTCGAGATAGCTTAGAAACGGTAAAAAATAAGCTGCTATTCAATTGGCATTCCGTTTCGCTTAACGTAATTTTTGTGTCCATCGTATCACCTCTCTTGTTTGTACATACAACTATATCACAAAAAAGTATTGGATGCAACAGATAAAATATTTTTTCCTTCATCGCTCATTGCAAGTGTAGTATTTACAACATTACCGTGGTATAATCAGGCGGTCAAGAATAAACCCATGAACAGCAGGAGTTGAACTATGTCGAATGAACGAAATACATCGCTGACATCCGGCGATATTATTAAACAACTTATTACATTGGCATTACCGATTATAGGAACAAGCTTTGTGCAGACCGCTTATAATCTTATTGATATGTTTTGGATTGGATTTTTGGGATCGAATGCAGTGGCAGCAGTTGGAATTGCCGGTTTTTATGTATGGTTTTCCAATGGTTTGGTGCTTCTGTCCAGAACAGGAACGGAAATACGTGTAGCCCAATCCACAGGAGCAACATTAGATGAAAAGGCAAAGCGGTATGCAAGAGCAGGCCTTGCTAGTGTCTTAGGTATTGCCATTATTTATACGCTCATCATCCAACTGTTTCGCTATAATCTGATTGATTTTTTTGGAACGGAAGATTCTATTGTTGACGGAATGAGTCGTGAGTACTTACAAGTGGTCAGCATTGGTTTTGTTTTTGCTTTTTTTAATCAAGTGATGACCGGTACCTTTAACGGACGTGGAGATAGCCGTCTGCCTTTTATATTGAATACTATAGGCTTGGCTATTAATATACTATTAGACCCGCTGTTGATTTTTGGCTTAGGGCCGATAGGAGGAATGGGGGTTATAGGTGCAGCCCTTGCTACAGTCATTGCTCAAGGATGTATTACTATTATTTTTATTTATCAGGTCAAAATTAAACATCGGTTATTCCACCAATTTAGAATCTTTAATACACTTAAAGGAAGTCATGTAATGGAAATTTTCAAATTGGGACTTCCTGCCGCTGCACAGAGTGTTCTTTTTACAATCACGGCTATGATTATTGCTCGTATTGTGGCTGTGTATGGACCGCTGCCTATTGCGGCACAAAAGGTTGGCTCCCAAATTGAATCTATAACGTGGATGACGGCAACAGGTTTTTCAGTGGCAATTAGTGCATTTGTTGGGCAAAACTATGGGGCCCAAGCCTATGATAGAGTTCGACGAGGCTTTTCGAGTGGTTTGAAGATTGCCGTAGGTTTTGGTCTATTCAATTCACTCTTACTATTTTTTGGTGCACGGCTGTTATTTATGATTTTTATCCGTGAGGCAGATGTTATTCCATATGGTGTCGATTATTTGAAAATATTAGCCCTTTCACAACTCTTCATGTATTTGGAGATTACAATGACCGGGGTCTTCAATGGTATGGGACATACCCAACCACCGGCAATAATCAGTATTACTCTGAATGTGTTACGTATTCCCATGGCCCTATACTTATCTACGTATACAACGTTGGGCATTAACGGTATCTGGTGGGCAATTACAATTAGTAGCATTATCAAGGGAATCATCAATTATATATGGTTGCGTTATGATATGAAACGGACCCTCAAGCCGAGTCTTAAGTCATAATGCTTGTTTTATTCTCTTCCTAAATGGTCTATACTTAAGGCGAAGGAGCTATTAACTGCCGAAGAAGTAGGAGGTACAAGAATGAATAAAAGAAGCGATCGAGCACAAGGTGCCCTCATGGGTGCATTTATTGGAGAAGCGCTTGGTGTCGGCCCTCATTGGTACTATGACTTAGATAAACTTCATGAGGAGTATGGCACGTGGATTGATGATTATACAACGCCTAAAGATGATCGGTATCACCATGGGGTAAAGGCCGGTGAGTTATCGCAGCAAGGGTGGATTATAAAAGAAATGGCCAAATATCTTATAGATAATAAAGGCTACGATCAAGAGTCCTTTTGTAATATGATGGATACAGTGATTCTTCCTAATGTCTCAGCGGAACCTATGGGCGGTCTTGGTGGGTATACGAGCCAAGTGATGCGACATTTATATATAAAACGAGTGGAAAAGAAATTACCATGGTCAGAAGTGGCAGGCATAGGAGATACAACAGAGTCTTTGGAGCGTAATATTCCGACGGCTATCTATTATGCCGATGATATGGCAACATTATGTGAAAGCATTACAAACAATACAGCTTTGGCACAAAGTGATAATGTCACAGGGTCACTTTCTGTCGCCTTTAATGTGGTATTGGCAACATTAATTAACGGTGAACCCCTTGATGGGGATATTAGCAATAAACTGATGCATATGGTTCACGACGGAACTTTACCCTTTCATGCAGTGACGATGCAAAATTTAGAAGCACCGGCTATAGGGGAGCGAGCGAAACCGGTTACCGGTATGTTCGCGTCACCGGACGCTTTATTGTCACCGGGATATATGGCAAGAGCAGCAGCAGATCCGGATATCAAGATAGAACCGGCTTGGAAGGCTTCGATTGTATACGGAATGCCATGTGCGATTTATCATATGCTTCCGACAGCCTATTACCTGGGAGCGAGATTTCGAGATGATTTTGAGCAAGGAGTTCTTCATGCCCTCAATGGAGGTGGACAGAATCAGGTGAGAACGATGTTGACAGGGGCACTTATCGGTGCACAAGTCGGACTATCCGGGATTCCTTCACGATTCATAGACGGTTTGAAAAATGGTGACGAACTGTTGCAGTTAGTCAAAGCATTACCGCCATATAAGGATTAATACAACGGTGTATAGAGGTCTTACAAATAAATACAAATTAAGTAAAAAATGACTAGCATAAAGGTAATTGTTTGAGTTATAATCAAAAAGACTCAAATGACTACTTTTTTTGTTACGAAAGATGAGGACGAGTAATGACAAAACAGATGAAACTCTTTATGTGTATTATCAGCTTAACAGCTGTTGCAATGGCAATGACGAATGATGTGATTTCTAATTTTTTTAATGACGCATATGCAATGACAACAATACAGCGTGGGTTTATGGAATTTCCGAGAGAGATACCCGGTGTATTTGTTATTGTCTGTATTGCCCTTCTATTCCGTTTTTCGGATATACGTATCTCCATGTTGGCACAACTTTTAAGTTTTGTAGGAATCCTTGTCCTGGGTCTAAGTACGCCTTCTTACGGTGGGATGGTTGTCTTTATCTTCATCAATAGTTTGGGGATGCATCTATTTATGTCCCTTCAAGACAGTATCGGAATTTCCATGGCGGAACCGTCAAATGTAGGGAAACGCATGGGACAATTTAAGGGAACCTTTACAGGATTTGAGATGATAGGTGCTTTTATCATGTTTATTGGATTTAGAAGCGGTGGTTTTAGCTTTAAATCGGATATACGCCTTCCTTTTCTAATTGCTGCGTTATTATTCTTAATCATCTTCGGTTTTCTGTTTTATTTGAACAAGGTGATGGGACTTGAAGGCGGTCATCCGAAGAAAATTCCCTTTGTCATAAGGAAGGAATATAAATTCTATTATATGCTTGTAGTCCTTTACGGCGTACAAAAGCAGATGATGATTGTCTATGGTCCTTGGGTATTAATCAAGATATTGGGAACGACAACAGATACCATGGCATTACTTATTATGGTGGGGTTGTTTATCGGTATGTTTTTTATTCCGGCATTAGGTCGATGGTTGGATCGGTTTGGGGTGCGTAAACTGTTGTTTGCGGATGCCATATCCTTTATTGTCGTATATTTCCTATACGGTATGCTAAGTGCAGGGTATGTGACGGGAGCATTAGCCACATCAGGATGGCCGGTGTTGTTGGGCTATGCCATTTTTATCATTGATCGTATGTCGACACAAATGTCCATTGTGCGAACTGTATATTTGAAGAGTATTGCCTTAAAGGATACGGATATTACACCGACGTTATCCTTGGGACTTAGTATGGATCATGTTGTCAGTATTATTTGTGCTATTATTGCAGCTAAATCATGGAATGCTTTTGGCCCTCAATATGTCTTCTTCTTTGTTTCGGGATTATCTCTACTGAATCTTTTTGTTGCATTTCAGGTAAGAGAGGGCAAACAAGGGACAGAGGTAGAAGTGAGTTAATAGATGGTGTTGTAGAGAGGAGATATACAATGATTTATGAGGAAGGAAGAAGAAATGTGGAGAGATTTAACCATCCATGGCGACGTTTTTTTGCTCGAATGTTTGATGTATCGATGTACACGTTTATTTGGGATGTTTTTATAGGATTACTGAGGCATAAGAGTATTTTATCCGATTCATTGGGATTTAGAATTGTGGAAGGAATTGTTTCGTTAATCCTTATATTGCTGGTAGAACCTGTATTATTGAACCGATTTAAGACAACTGTCGGGAAAGCTATATTTGGCATACGTATTGAGACGGAGGATGGGAAAGGGTTACCCTATAAGGTAGCTTTAGAACGTACAAAAGGTGTTATCATTAGCGGTTTAGGACTGAATATTCCTTTTTATAACCTATATAGACAGTATAAGTCACTGAAAGCATGTGAAGAACGTTCCCTTTTACCTTGGGAAGAAGAAGAAATTTATAGATTTGTGGATACCAAAAAATGGCGCATTGCTTTGTATATCGGAGCTTATAGCGTACTTTTTGCAATCATCTTTTGTATACATCAATATCAACTTTTCCCGCCGAATCGTGGGGAATTAACTATGGCGGAGTTTGTCGAGAACTATCGATACTATGAGACATACTTAGAAATGGACGAGTCACACTATCGAATGAATGATGACGGTCAGATAGTGAAAGTTAAATTACCGAAAGGAACTTATGTGATTAATATCGACGGTGACTGGGTGCAACCGAATATTTCTTATATTATGCAAGAGGATGTCATAAAGGAAGTTGTCATGACTGTGGAGGTAGTAAATCAAGAGATGCTTGTAAACCCTTATCATAGAGAGCGGTTACTGCTATTATTAGCTATGGCAGGGTCCGATTCAAGTCAACATATATGGTCCAATAATTTTAGAGATATAGTGGATGACCTTAATAGTCACTTACTAGAATCCTATGCTGAGAAGTATAAAGCTATAAAATTTTCATGGGAGATAGAAACGGAAGGGGTGAATAAAGTATCCGATGGTTATCAGTGGTTTGTTCATGAAGATGAGAACGCTATGCATATGGAATTTCGAGTATCGAGAGAGGATCTGTAGCATTCATACAAGGAAATAAGATCTTGCAAGCAAGATTTTATATAGATGATTAGGGTGACAAAAGCATAGAGTGTATATGA
The DNA here is from genome assembly GCA_965140555.1 of Vallitaleaceae bacterium. Lineage (GTDB taxonomy): Bacteria > Bacillota > Clostridia > Lachnospirales > Vallitaleaceae > UBA1351. The sequence continues at coordinate 2,835,893 of OZ223259.1, forward strand.
ATTTAGAGAAACTTGCTTTTGTCGGACTAATCATATAGATAGAGAGAAAAAATAAATAAAGGAGGTAATCGTGCAGGAGCACATTTTTGATTATCGGGGTACATAACATACAAATCATGGAGGAAAGAATATGAAACGTATCATTATAAGTTTATTATGTTGTGTTATTTTGTTTGGAAATACAGTGATGGCACATACATCAGGGGAAAAGTTACAGGATCTTGGGATTATTAGTGGCGATAGTGATGGGAACCTTCTAGAAGATGAACCATTGACAAGAGCACAACTAGCCGTTATTGTATGCCAATTAAATAAAGTTTCAGAAGAAGCCAAAGGATATACAGTGAATCAAGGGTTTGACGATGTATCCGATAATTCTTGGTATGCACCATATGTGAATTATGCCAAAAATAAAGGGTGGTTAAATGGAACATCTGCTACAACCTTCAATCCTGATGGTGTTGTAACAGAAGAAATGGTAGCGATTGTTCTTGAGCGTATCTTGGGTTATGATCCTACCTGGGGCCAGGCAACAGAATATGCAGAAAATCTCGGCATCTATGTTGAAGTTCAAAAAGCCGATACGATTCTACGTCGTGAAGTGTTCGAGTATATGTATCAAACCTTATTCCAAACACCTAAGGGTAGTGAATCTATGTTGTATGAATCATTAGGTTTAGATATTCATGAAGCCTATATGCATCTTAAAGGGTTGAGAATGGATGAGGACTATAACTTTGACTATGTTGATGTCTATGGAAAAGCAATACAGACAGATTTCCAAAAATCACTAGAAGAAAATGGTGATACGAGCTATTATACGAGTTATTCTGAGGATGCCTCAAAAGAGTTAACATTCCTTAGTGATGATGAGTATGTTATACAAGAAGAAGATGGTCGATTGGTAAAACAATTAAAATGGTCAGAATTAGGAGATGCCTCAAAAGACTATCAGTTAACTGCTATTCGACCTGAGTATATTATTCTATCCGAGTATGTGGATGGTTATATTGTCAACGACTATGTGTATGATTGGAGCGGGTCATTAATTGAATTACCGATGGATGAACCGAATCATTTTTGTGAAGCGTCGGATGACGGATATGTTGTTGTTCAAATGCTACCGACTGATTATAGGGAAGTGACGGATATTTATTTATATGATACACAAACTAAACGTATTGTGGAAGATGTATATCCTTATGAATTGGGAAGTAAGATTGGTGAAGATCTCTGGTTATTCAGCAAGTACGGCAGTGATTATGATAATCAATACGAGATTCGAAATCTTAAGACAAAGGAAAAGAATGCCTTTAGTTTTGCAGATAGGTCAAGTGATTATACTTATTATTTAGAGTGGAATTATGGTATGAACCGTGGTGTCGTCTATAAATACAATCAAGATGAAGAGGGAACATTCTCAGATACGCTGTTGATTGACCTTAAGGGAAAAATAGTAGCAGAATCTCCTTACTATGTATATGATTATGCTTTTGATAATGGCTCACTCTATATCGTCCTTGATGAGGCGAATAATTCAGGATTAATGAACACGGATGGTAAGGTTATTCTTGAGACAGAGTATAGTGACATTTATCAAGTGCACGAGGATTATCTAAAAGTAACGGATACAGATGGGAATGTGTTCTACCTGACAAAAGATTTGACACGATTATCTGAAGAAGACTATATAGACAAGACCACGGTAAAAACGGTACTACCGAATGGCTATACTCTATATATTGGGGAACAGTATGTATCTTCAAGTCGATTGGTCGATGAAAATGGCACTATTGTTTTGAGTTTTGAAAGTTATGATGAAGTAAGTTATATACCAAGCCTGCATACTATTGTTTCACTATATGAGTTATACAACATAGATGGTGAGATCATTGAAATGGGAGCAGATGCTATGTATTATAGCTTTGATGGTGATTTTATTATACAATTACTAGAGGATAAGACGTCGATTATTGATAATAAGGGTCATACAATTATAGGACCGTACGAAGGAAGAATTTCATTTAATTGATAAAACAGGCTATCTCGTTAGTCAATGAGATAGTCTTTTTTTATTCCAATTGTTTTCTATAATGTAGACATGAGCATAAAAATGAGGTTTTTATGAGAATTTTAGTATAAATGAGCTGAATTTGTTGAAAGAGGATAAGGTTATGATACAATAATAGAGAAAATAAAGCTTGGTTAGGAGGAGATAAATAATGCCAGGGAGTAATGCTATGAGAGGAATCATGTTTGACGGCTTTCCGATTATATTTATGATTATGTTTATCCTTATTATGGGGACTTTTGTTTTTGTTATTGCAAAAAATATTATGCAATGGAACAAGAATAATCATTCCCCACGGTTGACAGTGACAGCCACAGTGGTGGGGAAGCGAGAGCAAGTGAGTCGTCATCACCATAATAATGATAATCATCACCACACGAGTACAAGTACAACCTATTATGTGACTTTCCAATTTGAGAGTGGTGATCGTTTGGAACTACATGTTCGGGATAATGAGTATGGCTACCTTATAGAAGGGGACAAGGGAACATTGACCTTTCAAGGAACGAGGTATTTAGGATTTGAACAACAACAGCAACAAGTATAAAAAGGTTAAATAAGCGAGTTGTATATTATTTTTTAGAAAAGGACATTTGCTCTGACAGATGTCCTTTTTTTTAGTGCTAAATAAAAGTTTAGAAAAGGACAGAGATTAATAAATGAACGTGAAGACCTCAGTTTATACGATGAATTAGTATTGACATTCAAGGTTTAATATGATAAATTTGTGATATGATTTGACTAATTGAACGAAAAAGTCAAAAATATAAAGAACAGTTATATATGAGGTGACCTATGGACAAAAGAACATGGATTCTAAAAACATCTCAAGATGTTTTTTTTGAGTTTGGATATCAGAAGACGACGCTTGAAGATATTGCAGAACGTATGCAGATACAAAAAGGTGGCATTTATTACTATTTTAAAAGCAAGGAAGACTTATTCTTGGAAGTGTTAAGGGATCAACATGAAGATTATAAAGAGAAGACACGGCAATCAATAGAAGGAACAAGGGATTTCCGACAACGGGGGTTGGCTTTCTTCGAAGGCAAAATAGATTATATTAATGAACATACCAATGAAAGGTTTTCCCTATCAGAGGATATTTTGAGACAGTTCCATTTTACAGGTGCACTTTTAGAAGAATTTCAAAAGTGGGAAATCCTTTTTATCAAAGAACAAATCATACCTCTTTTATGTCAGAAAAAGGACGATGACGATTCAGATGCGTGGGTTGATGAGGTGACGACGCTCCTTCTTATTGAAAATGCAGTCATCAGTAATGACTTTCCAAAAAAACGACAAAAAGAGATACAAAAACAAAGACATATGAAGCATGTTGAAGTACTTATTACAGGTATTGAAGCGACCTATAAAACGTTAGGAGAACAATAAATGACTATGAAGAGAAGAATAATGGCCCTTATACTTATAGTGGCATTGATGAGTGGTTGCTCATCAGCAGAAACACGAACAGAAGACATTCGCGTCAAACAGGTCAAAACACAGGAAGTGACAATACAGACATTGCCGGAAGTAAAAACCTATCTTGGTTACGTAATGCCGAAAGATACGAAGGGATATGCGTTTAAAAGTGGTGGTCGTATTGAGTCCGTTGAGGTCGAAATAGGTGATGCTGTTGAGGTGGGTGATGTGTTGGCTAGGCTCGATACACAAGACCTCGAACTTCAATTGGAGAGTGCAAGATATCAGGCGGCATCAGCAAAGGCTCAGTATAACGAGGTCCTAAGCGGAGCAGCCCCTGAAGAAGTTCGAATGCTTGAATTATCCCGTGATTTGGCCAAGAAAAGCTATGAAATGGCTTTAGATCAAGCCGAAGATAGTCAACAACTTTTAGAAAACGGTATTATTGCCCAACAAGAATATGAGCAGATTCAATTGAATGCCTTAAATGCCAAAACAAGTTTGGAACAAGTAAATCAACAACTGGCCCAAGCGCAAAGAGGTGCATCCCAAGAGAATCTGAATATGGTCAAAGCTCAATATAACTTGGCCAATGTGCAGGTGAAGTCGGTGACGATGCTTATTGAAGACGGAACGATTATTGCTAATGAGGCAGGTGTTGTTGTTGATGTCCCCTATCAAGCGGGTACGTTGATTGATGCCGGAATGCCTGTTGTAGCAACTCGAGTGAACAGTAATTTTCTTCAGCTTGGTCTAACGCAAAAGGATAGAGCGGATATTGAGGAAGGGATGTCGGTTGCGGTAAATTATGACGACAAAACCTATCAAGGAAAGGTGACATTTATTGATGAATTTGCAGATAGTGCCAGTGGAACCTTCCGCGTAGAAATTGAACCGGTAGATACACCATCTTTTGCCATTCCTTTTGGAAGTATTACAGAAGTGACCTTTGAAAAAGAAGGCAAAGCGGGTATATGGATTCCGTTGACTGCCTTATTAAACGAGGGCATTGACTATGTCTTTTTGGCAAAAGACGGTGTAGCAATCAAGCAACAGGTTGACCGTATCGGACTTAGAGAAAACCAAGTTATGGTAACCGGACTGGAAGAAGGCGACTTGGTTATTACAGAAGGTATTCTCTCCATTAACGAAGGCGATCCCATTGAGCTTGTGGGAGGCGACTTGAATGAATAAATTAATTAAACTGGCGCTGAATAATAGTAAAATTGTTTATGTTATAGTTGTCTTTTTGCTTTTTGCAGGTGTGATGAGTTATCAGCAATTACCGAAGCAAGAAAACCCACAGATAAGTAGCTCAGTAGCTATTGTGCAAACTATTTTCCCCGGGGCTCCGGCTGTGAGTGTTGATTCAACGGTGACCTCTGTTATAGAAGAGAAAGTATCGGAAGTGCCGGGAATTGACAATGTTGAAGCTGAATCCTACGATAATTATTCCTTAGTTACCATCATGCTGGAAACAGGACAGGATACAAAAGAATCATGGGATAAATTGGACAAGGTTCTTCGTAATGTGATGAATGAACTTCCGGATGGGTGTGAACAACCGATTGTTAATACAGACATTACCAGTGTATCCGGTGTTGTTCTAAGCTTTTCCGGTGACGGTGTATCGAATCGGACATTGTCTTATTATGCATGGCGTTATAAGGATGCGATTAAGCAACTGGATGGTGTCAGCAAAGTAGAGGTTCTAGGTGAGGCAAAGGATGAAATTGTCGTAGACCTTGATTATAAGGAATTGAATCGGTATGCCTTATCGACAACAGAAATTACAGATCTCGTTACCAGTCAGAATTTGAACATTCCTGCTGGTTCGATTAATCTGAATGGGGATCACTTTAACATTAACCAATTGGCAGGATATGAAGATATTGATGCAGTAAAGAACATTATCATCGGAGGTTCAAAAGAAACAGGAGCGGTTATTCGTCTTAAGGATATTGCAGACGTTCATTTTGAAGAATCCAAAGATCGACTCTATGAAAATAAAGACCAAGAGGTTGTCCTATTATCGGTGTATTTTGAAGAGAATATTAATGTTGTCGGCGTTGGTGAATCCATTCGAAAGGTTATGGAGAATCAAGAACGAAGTCTGTTGGACACAGTGAAAGTGACAGATATTATTTTCTTGCCTGAAGATATTAGTGTGTCGGTAAACAATTTTCTGCTGAATCTTGTTGAAGGTGTGGCCATTGTTCTTATTATCATCTGTATAGCTATGGGACTTCGAACGGCTCTTGTCATTGCCTTTAGTATTCCCTTATCCATCGTTATGACCTTCTCTGTTATGGGATTAATGGATATTGATATTCAGCAGATTTCCATAGCGGCGTTAATTGTTGCCCTAGGTATTATGGTGGATAATTCCGTCGTTGTCAGTGATGCCATTCACCATTACTTGGATGCAGGAGAGAGTAAAAAAAAGGCGGCCTATCTTGGAGCCAAAGAATCATCGGTTCCGGTGCTAACATCAACGTTAACAACTATTGCGGCCTTTGCACCTTTGGCCATGTTGCCCGGAGAAGAGGGGAAATTTATCTATTCCCTGCCGATGGTTGTAATTGTGACGCTTATCGCCTCCTATATTGTGGCAATGTTTGTAACACCATCCTTCTCCGTCCACTTCTTCAAGGTAGAAAAAGAGTCCGAACAGAAGAAAGGTAAGATACGAGGATTTTTTGAACGGTTATTAGCGGTAGGATTACGCTATCGCATAGCAACCTTATTGTCGGCGTTTGCTATATTTGCAGGTGCCATTGCCCTTGTGATGACCATGAATGTTTCGATTTTCCCATTTTCAGATAAGAACATTATCTATATTAACATTGAAGCAGAGGAAAAAGGGAACATTGATACAACGAAAGATATTGTGAAGAATATTGCTAAGGTATTGGATGAAGATCCGATTATTTTGAGCTATACCTCAGCAGTAGGAGACGGAATCCCTCGTTTTGACTTAACCCTGCAACCGGTGATGCCTGCCGATGACAAGGCTCAAATATTGGTCCGTTATGATATGGATACCTTATTGAAGTCAGAAACGAAAGGCGAATACATCTATAGGTTGCAGAAAAATATCGAGGAGCGGGTGATGGGTGCAAAGATAGAAGCGAAGTGTCTTGCCCTTACCAGTCCGAAGCCGGATATAGAAGTTAAAATTCTAGGCGATAACAGCGATCGTATCAAGGAAGTGGCAAACCAAGTGGAAGCGGCCATGCTGGATATGCCTGACCTCTATAATGTCAAAAAAGATACAAGTAAGGATAGCTATGAGTATGTTCTGGATATTGATGAAGATCGTGCGGCTATGTTGGGCCTAAGTAAGTACGATATCCAATCTCAAGTAAATGTGGCGATTCAAGGAAGAGTGGTGACGACAATCTATGAAGAAACCACCAATATTCCGATTCGTGTCGAGAGTAATATCGACTCTATTGCAGATATAGAAAATCTGAAGATTAAGTCGTCTGTTACCGGAGAAAAAGTACTGCTGAAAGAAGTGGCTTCTGTCACAATAGAAAAGCGTCAGACTTCCTATCGAAATATCGATGAACGTCGGGCGGGTATTGTTTCGGGCTATGTACAGCCGGGCAGTACGGCTATGGTTTTGCAACAGGCTGTAGAGTTAGCGGTTGATCAAATGGATACAAGTGGTGTGGACGTTGTATATGGTGGTCAAGATGCCCTTATGTCCAGTGTGTTAAATGGTTTTGCATTGGCCTTAATCATTGCCCTCATCGTCGTCTATATTATTCTGTTGATTCAGTTCAACTCCTTTAAACAACCGTTTATTATTTTTACATCGGTGTTATTGTCTAGTATTGGTGCTATTCTAGCCTTAAAACTATTCCGTCAAGATATTTCTTTTACCGTATTTTTAGGGATTATCAGTTTGATGGGGATTGTTGTTAACAATGCCATCCTACTTATTGAATATATTGAACGGGCTAGAAAAGATGGCTTTAGTGTCCATGATGCATGTATTGATGCCGTTGATAAACGCTTCAGGCCGATTATGTTGACATCGGCAACGACCATTATGGGATTAATTCCGCTTATCCTCTCAAAGAGTTCGTTTTTTACGCCTCTTGCCATTTCGTTAATGGGTGGATTGGTATTTTCCACGTTGTTGACGTTGATTGTAGTTCCTGTGGCATACAGCTTGTTTAATAAAGAACGTAATGAATAAGAAGCTGGTCACATTCAGGTCATCCTTTTAAGGTATTCTAGTAACAAGAATATGAGAGCTGATCGATTATTGGCTTACAGTAATTAGAAGGAGGACACAAGAAATGGAACAAGAGTTTGACTTAGGAAGTTACCTAACCGGTGGTGTGGAATCAATAGTAAAAGGTGCGATGCGTGCTTCGCTAAAAAACCCTAAAGAGAGTTTATTTATGGGAAAGTTTGCCATGGCCAGTAAAAAAGCGGCAAACCTTCGTGAAGAAGCAAGTAAGCGTGGGGAGCATGTTCCGCCATTTCTCATTGCCAGTATTACCGGAGAGTGTAATCTGCATTGTGCCGGATGTTATTCGAGAGCTAACGGGGCCTGTCATGATGAAGAAGTTATTAATCCTATGACCTCGGATGAATGGGGCGGTGTTTTTGCGGAGGCGCAAGATATGGGCATCGGCTTTGTTCTTCTGGCAGGTGGAGAACCTTTTCTAAGACGGGATGTACTGGATGAAGCGGCAAAGTATCCGTCTATCCTCTTTCCTGTATTTACCAACGGAACCTTGTTCACGGATGGGTATATGAAGCTCTTAGATAAACATCGGAATGTCTTGCCTATACTTAGCATTGAAGGGGAAGAAACAACGACAAATGATCGACGCGGCAATGGTGTCTATAAACGGGTGACAGAATCGATGGAAACCTTGCAAAAAGCGGGGATTTTCTTCGGAGCGTCGGTAACGGTGACAAAGGAAAATATGGAAGAAGTTATGTCGGAGAGTTTCCTTGGTGATCTATACAGTCGAGGGTGTAAGGCTGTCATTTATGTGGAATTTGTTCCGGTAACGGAAGAAGCTAAACATTTGGCACCCGGCGATGAAGAACGGGACTATATTATGACAAACCTTAACCGTTTGCGTCAAGATTATGATAAAATGGTATTAATTGCATTTCCCGGAGATGAGAAAACGTCCGGTGGTTGTTTGGCGGCCGGAAGAGGATTTTTCCATATCAATGCCCATGGTGGTGCAGAACCGTGTCCATTTTCGCCTTACTCGGATATAAGCGTTCGTAAAACATCCCTCAAGGAAGCCATGCAGTCTAGACTTTTTGTAGCATTGCGAGATGGGGATGTATTGATGGAAGAGCATGCCGGAGGGTGTGTGTTGTTTGAACGTAAGGACCAAGTGGAAGCTTTATTGCAACGCTAGAAAGGAGTCCATTGTGTTTCGAATTCTTGTCGTTGAAGATGATCCGATTCTGAATAAAATGGTACAGGCCAAGTTAAAGCAAGCATCTTATGAGGTGCTTGCTGCTTTTGATGGGCGTGAGGCTCTTGAGGTGATGGACCATGAGCATGTGGATTTGCTTATCTGTGATATTATGATGCCCAATATGAATGGGTATGAACTGATAGAAGCCGTACGTCCGGTGAATCCGATGCTGCCTATACTTCTGATGACAGCAAAGGACCAGATTGAAGATATAGAAAAAGGTTTCAAGTTGGGAAGCGATGATTATATGGTAAAACCGGTAAATTTGAAGGAACTGGTGATTCGAGTCGGCGCTCTACTTAGACGAGCTCAGATTACTAATCAACGCCGTTTGGAAATAGGCGATACTATTCTTGACTATGAAGCCTTAACCGTTGAAGAAGGCACTTCAAGACACGTACAGACCTTACCACCTAAAGAATTCTATCTGCTGTACAAACTGTTAAGCCAGCCCAATAAGATTTTCACCCGTTTGGATTTATTAGACGAGATATGGGGAATGGATGTTGACGTAGATGACCGTACCATCGACAGTCATATTAAGAAATTGCGACGTCGTTTTGAGAAGAATCCGGATTTTCAGATTGTAACGATACGTGGTCTAGGCTATAAGGGAATTGAAGGTAAAGGAGGGGAATCATAAGAATGGCTATAGAGAAGAAGCAAAAAAGACTTCGAGTACCTCTTCATCGATATTTTATGATGAATTTTATCGTTACGTTAGGTATGGCGTGTGCCTTAGCATGTGCCATTGTTTGTAGCGGATTTTTAGTATTCTATCATGGCCCCCTAACAGGTGGAGTTGTCATTTGCTTATGTATTCTAGTATGTGTACTCATCGGTATATTCGGTAGTTTGTTTATGTGGCTTTCCAGTCGACGCATTGTGGACCCTATCCTTCGATTAGGTGAGGGATTGCGCCAAGTAACCCAAGGAGACTTTACGATTCAAGTGCCTCGTGAGAATCCTCATACTGCCAAGACCAAAGAGGTAGATAGAATAAAGAAGTCGGAACATAGCAGCATAATGTTATTGGGAAAAGAGGGATTATGTTCACAAGAGAATGATAGCTGTTATGAGAATGAATTAGATGAGCTAATTGCCAATTTTAACCGTATGTCCAGAGAGCTGAATCATATGGATGTTCTGCGTAAGGATTTTATGAGCAGTGTTTCTCATGAATTCAAAACACCGATTACAGCCATTCAAGGGTTTACCGAGATGCTGCTTGATGACCATCTTAGTGAAGACGACGAGCGGGAGTACTTGGAGTTGGTGAATGAACAGTCTCTGCGTCTGTCCAAATTATGTGACAATATGTTGAACCTAACCCGACTGGATCATCAGGAGATTGTTGTTCGGAAAGATGTGATTCAAGTGGATGAGCACTTGCGTAAAACGATTATTCTGATGGAAGAAAAATGGCGGGAGAAACACGTCGCAGTTATTCCTGAACTAGAGCCTCATCGTATTATCAGTAATAAAGATTTGCTGCAACAAGTGTATATGAATTTATTGGATAATGCCATCAAATACTCTCATGTTAATGGACGGATTTATGTGAAAGAATGGGTCAAAGAGGATATTCTTCATGTCACTGTTGAAGACGAAGGGATTGGAATCGAAGAGGGGAAACTCCCACGTATTTTTGATAAATTCTATCAGTGCGAAGAATCCCATAAGCAGACGGGAAACGGTTTGGGACTGCCGATTGTAGAGCGGATCATAGATATGTTGGATGGAGATATTATGTGTAAAAGTCGTATTGGAGAGGGAACTATTTTTGAAATAAGGATAGCAGTGGAACGCATATAGCGTTCCTTTTTTAATATCTGATAATATATTAGGGATGTGTTTTACAAATAAATAGGTGCAAGGTGTTGACAGTGAATAATAATTGATTTATAATTAACATATGAATAAACATTCATGTGTTCACATGTTGATAACAAGAACGGGAAGTCACATGTTTGAAGGAGGCAATGAAGATGAAAGAAACCTGCTGTACAAATCAGGAGAATGTAGATATTGTTCTTGAGAATCTTCCTGCAGAGGACGATATCGTGGATATATCAGAGATTTTTAATCTACTGGGTGATCCGACAAGAATGCGAATTCTAGCTGCCCTGCGTATTAAAGAGTTATGTGTCGGAGATTTAGCTGAACTCATGGAAATCTCTCAATCGGGAGTTTCCCATCAACTACGCTCGTTAAAAAAGGCACGTATTATTAAAGGAAGACGAGAAGGAAAGATGATTTATTATTCTCTAGATGATGAACATATTGACAGGATGATCACCACTGCCCTTGAACATATACATGAGTAAATCAGTTCAAACTAACTGATGGAAGGAGGCTACTATGAGTCATACGATTAATAGAAACATATCCAATCTGGCAGTAAAATCGACATCAATGGGAGAAGGTGCAGAGACATTAACGCCTTTGCCCACAGGGGACAATGAGGTGTATTACCTTGAAGGGTTGACCTGTGCCAATTGCGCAGCAAAAATAGAGACATCATTGACCAATAATCCCAGTTTTAAGTCTGTCAACTTTAGTTTTGCAACGAAAAAGTTGGTGGTAGAAAATGCAAGTGGGGCGGTTGATGCAATGGCTGTCATTACGAATACCGTCGATAGTATTGAAGACGGTGTAACGGTTGTTCCGGAAAACAATGAAGTCAAAGAGTATGTAGACGGCGGGGATGAGACAATAGCATCTAAATCCAAGCTTTTTAAAGAGATTATATCAGCGCATTGGATTACACTCCTAGGCGTATTGAGCTTAGGATTAACCATGGCCTTTCTACAGAATACATCTTTAGGCATTGCAGGCTATATTCTAGCCTATGTACTTATCGGAGGCGATGTTGCCTACCGTGCGGTTAAAAACATCCTTAAGGGTGAGTTGTTTGATGAAAACTTTCTCATGACCATTGCTACCATTGGTGCTTTTGCTCTTGGTGAGTATGTGGAAGCCGTAGCCGTTATGTTATTCTACAAAGTAGGGGAAGGTTTTCAAGATTATGCAGTGGATTATACCCGTCGCAGTATTAAGTCCCTTATTAATATCAAAGCGGATTATGCGAACCTTGTAGAAGGTAGTACGACGAAGAAGGTTGATCCGGGCGCATTGGCGATTGACGATATTATTGTCATCAAACCCGGTGAAAAAATTCCTGTGGATGCTGTTGTAGTAAAGGGTTCTACAACCGTTGATACATCGGCATTAACAGGCGAAAGTCTTCCGGTAACTATGGGAATCGGCGATACATTATTAAGTGGTGCGATTAATATTGATGCATCCATTACGGCTAAAGTAAGTAAGAAGTTCAAAGATTCCACAGTAGCTAGAATACTGGACATGGTGGAAAATGCGACAAGCAAGAAAGCCAAGACAGAGCAGTTTATTACAAAATTTGCTAAGGTATATACCCCTATTGTTGTCGGTTCAGCCGTCCTATTGGCTGTATTACCCCCACTTCTAGGATTTGGAGCCTTTAGCGAATGGATATCTAGATCGTTGATCTTCTTAGTTATCAGTTGTCCATGTGCCTTGGTTCTCAGCGTCCCTCTCGGATACTTCGGAGGATTAGGAGCTGCTAGTCGAGAAGGTATTCTTGTCAAAGGTGGCAACTATCTAGAGGCACTAAACAGCATTGATACCTTTGTTTTTGATAAAACAGGAACATTGACCAAAGGAAACTTTGCCGTTGTCAATACGACCAATGATGAAGCACTTGCCCTAGCCTCAGTGATTGAAGCCCATTCAAATCATCCCATAGCTAAATCCATTGTTCATGCTTATGGCAAGGTCGTTGATATGAGTGATGTGGAAGATGTTACAGAAGTTCCCGGTGAAGGAATGACCGGACAGTATAAAGGCAAAGCCTTGGCAGTTGGTAATGCTCGATTAATGGAACGTATTCATGCGGATTATGACCGAAGCGATTTCATAGGCAGTGCCGTTCATGTGGCTTATGACAACACTTATGTGGGAACCATCTACATTGCTGATGAGATTAAAGAACGTGCCGCGGAACTTGTTCAAACCATCCAATCGGAAAGTGGCAAGGAAGTGGTCATGTTAACCGGTGACCAACAACGTATTGCCAAAGTTGTCAGTGATAAACTAGGGATTAAGAAGGTCTTTAGTCAGTTGCTCCCCGGAGACAAATTAACACATCTAGAAGCCTTGATTGATGACGGTAAGAAGGTCCTCTTTGTCGGTGACGGTATCAACGATGCTCCGGTTCTAGCCCGAGCAGATATCGGTGTGGCCATGGGTGGTGTCGGTTCCGATGCAGCAGTTGAAGCCGCTGACATGGTTATTATGAATGATGACCCATCCAAGATTATTACCGGTATTCAAATTGCCAAAAAGACACGCAACATCGTTATGCAAAATATAATCTTCGCCATCGGCGTCAAAGTCTTCTTCTTAGCTCTAGGAGCAGCAGGTGAAGCCAATATGTATGAGGCAATCTTTGCCGATGTCGGTGTTGCCCTTATCGCTGTCCTTAACTCCATGAGAACCTTGCGGATTAAAGGGTAAGTCGTAAGGGAGTAAGCGTGATTTGAAATAGAGATAGGAAGCCGGAGATCAGTCTTAACAATAAAAGCTAAGCATTAAAAACGATGCTAGAACCTTCCGTTTTATTCAGAGAATAAGGCGGAAGGTTTTATATATGTGGTGCGTGATTAAAGTTGAAAAATAGAGAAAAGTTCCAGTCGTGAATATTCTGACAATTGCCCAATCCCTTTATAGATAAGGCTTGACAAGGTTTTTGATACATGGTTTAATAAAAGAAGAAATCATTGGAAAAAAAACAAGAAATGCTGTAAAATCAAGGGTTTCAAAGATTTTGGAATTTTAGGAATGGCGATTTTACGTTGGTTGAACAGTAACATAGGATGTATTGAAATTCCGTGAACAAATCGTTGAGAGTATCTCCATATTGGTTGAACAGTAACATAGGATGTATTGAAATAATCATAGACCAAATTTATCTATACCATCATAATATGTTGAACAGTAACATAGGATGTATTGAAATTACGAACCACCCGGGAATCCTATCCCTTACGGTTTTGTTGAACAGTAACATAGGATGTATTGAAATCCGGTTCCTTGTATTATACTGTTAATAAGGTTTACAAGTTGAACAGTAACATAGGATGTATTGAAATAAAATTGTTTCTATGTTTCCGTTTATAATCTGTACGTTGAACAGTAACATAGGATGTATTGAAATTTTTTATACTCTGGATGTCTAGTATAATCAATATTAAGTTGAACAGTAACATAGGATGTATTGAAATAAGGAATGCGTCATTCTTGCAAGTTCTGTCTCGGCTTGTTGAACAGTAACATAGGATGTATTGAAATTGGCTTCAACTGCAAGTTTTAAATCGTCAAAATTTGGTTGAACAGTAACATAGGATGTATTGAAATTTTCATGTCCGTCGGATATAGCGACTAATCTACGCAGTTGAACAGTAACATAGGATGTATTGAAATTCTTTAACAAGACGTTCATTCTTTTGTGATGAATTAGTTGAACAGTAACATAGGATGTATTGAAATTCATCCCGGACCGGTTCTTTAACGAAATAATAGAACGTTGAACAGTAACATAGGATGTATTGAAATATCGGTTGGGTATCCAAGTCCTTTTATCGCTTATGTGTTGAACAGTAACATAGGATGTATTGAAATCCACCATCCCATATAATTGTTTCTATTGCATCTATTGTTGAACAGTAACATAGAAACCTTCTCTTTTTTGCACACATGCGAATCGGAAGGTTTTTTATAATGCAACAAAAATCATTACATTAAGATTTAATTACAGAATACCCAAACAGCTTGAGTGGAAAAGGGTAAAACTTTATAATGAATGTAGCATCGCAAATTGTATGCTACGAGTGGTTGTATCATGTGTTTTTGATAGCAGACCAATAAAGGTTTTATATATAGTTGTGTCAGACATGACTATACAATCAGATTGAGGGAGATTATAAATGACATTAACAGAATGGGATGAGCAGAATAAGCGCATGTTTCTTAGTGTAGGATTAAGAGTTCACAAAGACTCAGGAACATATGATGATAAGCTATACAATCGCCTATACAAAAGAAAAGTACAACAGTGGATAGATGAATGGGCTGAGGGGAAAGATGTTGATGAGGGTAAAAAGGAATTTGCTTGGATGCATAAGAAGCGATTAGAAGAGTTACCAAATCAAATCCCCCAAGAAATCTACAATAAAATAGCCGATATTCGAGTGTTTGCATTAGGATATTGCACCCATGAGATTAAAAAGGATATTCTAAAGCTAGATAAAGAGAATAAAAAAATATCAGATGATATGAGAGAAGCCTTTGACAAAATTGAAAAGGAAAAGGGCGTCGATAAATCATTAAAGGATCAGATTTGTTTCCATGATTCCGAAATTTTAAGTATTCGCCATGGGAAACAGCTGATAATAGAATTGAACTCTATTGATATAGCCGTAGACAAGTCGATATTGTGCTGTGATGGAGTAACTTTTTTAACGGAACACAAGGCCAAAATAGGAAGCCATTGGTTATACTATAATCTGTACAGACATGAAAAGGGCTATGAATGGCAAATTCTATTTGTTGATTATAGCATCAATGAAATCGGATGGTATGATTCAAACAAATACGAGGTTAGTTTTCTGTGTAAGGATATTTCTATTGAAACTGATATGTCAGAAGATAGTGAAGAAGTGTGCATTGATGGCATATTTCAGATATAATGAACTAGTGCACTGGCACGCTCATAAATAGACGAATGATTTGCCTGTTTTCCCATAGGACATCGTTGCTGTCAATCGACGATGCCACGGCATCGCCTCATTCTAGCACCTTGCCTATGAAAAAACATTCTGCATCATTCATTCAAATATGAACATGCCGTTACACGAGAAGGAGTAAATCGTTAAGAGCACAAAAGAGGGAGTCTTATGAAAAAATTAATAATGCTAGTCGTGCTTACAGTATGTCTTTGCTGTGCTTGTCAAAATATGACTGTAGCATCTAAAGAGGTAAAAATAACAGAGAATAGTTCACAATCCATAAAACATATTAATCAGCCTGAAATTGCGGATAACAGCATATTAAATTCACCAGTAGAAACGTTGAAAACAGGAATAGGAAGCTTGAAAGAAGAGGACTATATTCCGTTGACTATCCGTTATCTTGATGGAGATTATTTGAAAGCATCCGAGTATGTTTCAAAACGATTGCGTGAGGATTTGCTACGTGGTGATGGTAGAATCTCCATTCAATCGATGAAAGACTATGATTTGGTCTTACGATATGAAGGGTATAGGGATATTTATATTAATCTTGAAAATGAAAATTTCTGGTTTGAAAATTCAGAGGAGTCTTATGAAGTTCGAGATATCAGCGCATTGTGGGACCGATATATAATCAAACAGGTCAAGGGTGAAATGATATACGATGATTTTGAAAAAAGAGTATTAACGGAGATACATGAAGATGTTGATAACGATGGCACTATTGATGATGTTTATTTAACCGAAGATGTGGATATACGTTTGAATGTTAATGAAGCAGAATGCGTCATAACGAAGAACTCTCGGCAATTAGAAATTGGATATCCGAGAGAATATTATAGCGATACACATATGGAGATGGCACATGTTGAATACATAGACCGTTTCGGTATATTGATGTATAGCTATGATGGAATGAGTATTTCCGGTCCATTTACAACGGTTCATTTTTATAAATATATAAATCAGGAAATTAAAGAATTAGATACAAATGTAACGTGTAGAATCGAGAATATTGATTTAGAAGAAGGCATTATAGATCTTAAGTTTTTACCGGAAGATATAGACTATCAACTCGAGCTGACGACAGAAGAAGTGGCGAAAAGTAAAGAGAGTAAGAGCGAATTAGTCATAGACGATGCAAAAAAGGATATCTATGAAAAAGATCTTCGAGAAAGTACGCTTTTCTCTCCAGATAAAGTGATGTTTGATGATTATGATGGGGATGGTGAACTAGAATATATTAGCATTGGATGGCTTGAAACAAAGTTTGCTGGTTCATATATTCCTATAGAAGAAAGAGTTGCCCTAGTTTATAAGATGTATCCGAATAATTTAGAATGCGTAGATGTAATCTTTCGGAGGGATAGTAAAAAGTCATTTCCGGATGTGGAATAAATAGGAATTTTTTCCAGTTGTGAATATTCTGACAACTGAGAAATCCCTTATCCGATAAGGCTTGACAAGGTTTTTTGTATATGATTTAATAAAAGAAGAAATCATTGGAAAAAAATTAAGAAATGCCGTAAAATCAAGGGTTTCAAGGATTTTTGAATTTTAAGAATGCCCATTTTACGTTGGTTGAACAGTAACATAGGATGTATTGAAATCAACGTTACGTGCCGAATAAAGCGTTTGAATGCTAATGTTGAACAGTAACATAGGATGTATTGAAATTCCTTTACCGGCTCATGGCAAAAGATGCAGTCCACGTTGAACAGTAACATAGGATGTATTGAAATGTACCAAATTCAGTTTTAAAATAAAGAAACCGTATTGTTGAACAGTAACATAGGATGTATTGAAATCCGCCAAGTGCATCGATGTAGTCGAAGAACTCTGGTTGAACAGTAACATAGGATGTATTGAAATTGGGTTATGATACAACTTTTGATATTTTCTCAAAGAGTTGAACAGTAACATAGGATGTATTGAAATAAACTTAAGAAGTTTTTTTATTGGACAAAAGAAATTGTTGAACAGTAACATAGGATGTATTGAAATTAGTACCCACTCTCGTAGAGGTGCCAATCGGAAGCACGTTGAACAGTAACATAGGATGTATTGAAATTTACTTGGAGCAGAATCTCCAGAAGGATGATTATGGTTGAACAGTAACATAGGATGTATTGAAATGCCTTTCCGGAATCATAAACTCGTCCGGATGCTGCAGTTGAACAGTAACATAGGATGTGTTGAAATCAGCGATGATAGCTAGGAAAGACCTGGACTTTGACTAGTTGAACAGTAACATAGGATGTCGAAAACAATTTTAAAAAAAGCACTTTAAATTCATAGTAAATATACCGGTATCAAATTCATGAGTAATTGAAATCATTCCGATATCGGTATATTATTTGTTTGAGTTTAACAGTACAGTAGAGCGATTGAGCTCTTTTGCTTTGCTAACTAAAAAACAGGCTCGATTAAGAGAATCTATTGACGAGCAAAGAACATACAACCTAATATGCGATCCGGGTATGGATTCATGATTCCAAGGCGTACACCAATAGAACAATCCAATTAGAGTAAAATGAAAAAGCGATATGAGCTGAATAGGATATAGAGAACATGGATATAATTTCTTTGTAAGAAAAAAGTGGATGGCAGGATAAATGATTTTTTTTCGATAGGGTTAAAGGATGTTCACAGATGAAGGTAGATGACAGATTAAGTGAGGGTAAAAAATGAAAACTAGTGAGAAACAGTTGTTATATATATCGGGGCCATCTTGCGCAGGGAAATCAACAGTGAGCAAAGACGTGCTAAAAGAAATAAGGGAAATACAGTATATTCTAGGGGATGAATTTTGGATTCAAAATGAACAGTATGATTTTGACAGACGTATCGAAAGAACGAATCAGGATATAATAGCTGCTATAGAAAAAATCTCGGGAGAGAAAGTTCTCCTTGAATGGGTGCCTTCTTATGGACCGTTTGTGGATCGTATAAAAAGTATTTGTTTAAGTAAAGAGTATACGTTCATTCATGTTGTAATAACAGCACCAAAAGATATATTAGAGATGAGAAAGTTAGCTAGGGACGGAAATAAGGAATTAGGTCCGGTTGATTTGGAGCGATATGCAACATTAAAGAATATTACTCTTTATGACTCGAGTATTGAGTCGACAGATACAATTGTTTCAGAATGTATCCGTATTTTGAGTAGTTAATTCTTTGGTAAGTGGAATATAGGAAAATTGGCATTAGTTTCACAGATACAATTAAAAGTCTATAATCACAATGAATCGAAGAAAACAAAAGAAAAAAGCCGTATCTTTTTTGATGAGATTCAGCAGGATGTATCGTATGACGATAAAGAAAATGATGGTTCGGCTTGTTGTGAGTTTATCACTTTTTGTAGTATAGTCAGTTTTTGGAAATCAAAAAAATAAAGGCGATAAAAGAAGTATGAGCCAATTAGAATCGACTCAAGAGATTAGTAAAGAAAAACAAAAAGAGAGATACTCAAATTCAATAGACCAAGCATAGGAAACGAATTTTTTAAAGTATGGAAAGGTGGATTATGCTTCGCTATATCAATTGCCAATGAAAAAATCAGATAACTATGAAATAATAAGTGGAAGTGTATTGATTTATACTGCCATCCAGATTGAAGGTGCATGGGTTACACTTAACTGGACAGTTATTTTAAGGTCATGTATTATAAATCCATAAACTAAAAGAGATTATACTATGCCCAGTCTAAAAGACAAAAAGGTTGTCCTTTTGACAATCCAGAAGGTTAAGGCAACTCAGATATAACCATTCAAATGCGATTAAGTATCAAATACAAGAAAAAGCTACTGGCAAGTAGCCGGTAGCTAAATACTTCGTTGCTCTATCACTGACGACCGTTTGCGCAAGCAAGGGTGTCAGTTCTTTTCAGACTATTACCAATCTGTAAGTAAGTGCATAAACTTGGGAAGCGCCGTATACGAGACCCGTACGTACGGTGCTGTGGGAGGTCGGAAAAGTTATTCAACTTTTCCTTCTACCCGATTTACATGATCATTTTTTGTATTTTTATACTTTTAATTATAGAATCATTTACTGTGTCGCCTTGAATAAAAAATAATCTTAATATGTAATTTTCATCTAATTGATAAACGATTTCGTTCTCAGTAAAAAATGAGTCTTCATCATAAGATAGTTGCATATAATCTGAATTTAAAATATCGATTATATCAATTATTGGCTTTCCAATTATTTTATAACCATTAAAAGTTGACTCATTATTATTGGTTGAAAAACCAATAACTTGTTCTGTAAGTATATTATAATATATTAATGTACATCCTTCATACTCTATATTAATATCATTAATATTTTCTGAAAGAGGAACGGTTTTTTCATTTATATTATAATACAAATAATTGTCATCCTTATTTTTTATATTGATATAAGGTTTGTTTAAAGTATCTATAACTTTATTCAAAGAGTCACCTACTTTGATACCATTTACATTAATAGTATCAATAGTATCCAGTAAAGGATATTCTACAGAAGTATCAATATAAGTTATATCAATATAACCATAATGTTTACTTTGGATATAATATCCATCAGGAGAAAATAACTCTACAAAAGCATATCTTTTTCCTAGTCCATTATGTAAGGTATTTAAAACTTTAATATAATAATAGTCATATTCATCTTCAATCATATCATTACTGTCTATCTGACCAGGATAGACAGTAACTTCTTTTAAAGAATATATCTTAAAGATATCATTGAATTCGTTATAATCAGAATAATAGAAATTTTCTATACTATCTTGAATATAAATGTTATTACTTTCCAATTCGATTTTCAATGATTCAATTTCTTTTAATAGTTCATCATTTTGTTCTTTCCAATTATTTTTTTCAGTCTCTATTATTAATAAAATTACTATTGTTGAAAGTAATAATAAAATAATAAATGTGACCTTTAGTATTTTATTTTTCATCATATTATTATAACACCTTTAATAAAAATAAGAATCTGCTGAATCTATAATATGACTAGCCTTTGTTTTTTTCATTCGATCACTCCTCATACATCCCATTATATATACCAATATTTACTCCATAAGTATAGCATATAAAAATATATTTCTTATGTAGGTATATATTTCTATTCACTATCAAGATATTAATGGATAGGTCACACTTGACTGGATCGATATTTTAAGGTCATGTATTATAAATCCATAAACTAAAAGAGAGCATACTATTGCCCAGTCTAAAGACCAAGAAGAACAGTTACCCCTGAATCCCAAAATTATCTGATTGACGAAATACTAAGCACCTTTGGTGGGTTGGGGATGCGGACGTTTTCTTGGACAATTATGCTGCCAATCCAAGACTTCGTCGATACTCTAATGGGCTCTTATTTCCTAGTGATGTTTTAATTCGTGTTTCATTGTACCACACAAGATATTCATTAAGGGTTTTCGTGAATTGTTTTACAGAAACATTTTCCCGATTATTACAGTAAAACATTTCATTTTTTAGTCGTCCGAAGAATCCCTCGCACGCTGAATTATCAGGGGAACAACCCTTCTTTGACATGGATCTTTGAAGCCTTGATTTCTTCATCCGAGAAATCCAACCTGGCCAACGATAATGACAGCCTCGATCTGTATGTATTAATGGGTGTTCCGTATGACTGAGTGTGCATATAGCGTTATCCAGCAGATTATTTACTAATTCTGCATCAGGTTTCGTACTAATATTCCAAGTAGCTATCATGCCGTCAAAACAATCTACAATTGGTGACAAATATACTTTCCCTGATGGGATAGTGAACTCAGTTATATCGGTTAGCCACTTGACGTTCGGCGCAGGTGCATTGAAATTTCTGTTGATGACATTTGGAATGGCAGGTGTAATCTCACCTTGGTATGAGTTGTATTTCCTTTTCTTTTTAACTTTAACAATCAGATTCTGTGCTGACATGATTTTGCGCACAATCTTTTCTGATACTCGAACGCCTTCGTTGGCTAGTAATCCACCAATTCTACGGTATCCATATCGTAACTTATTTTGATTAAACAGTATAACAATTTTATTGCTTAGTTCAGCATATTTATCCGAAAAGCTCAGTCGGTGTTGTTAATAATAGTAGCTACTTCTGGAAATGCGGAGTTTATTTAATAATAATGACAGTGAATATTTGGCCTTCATGGCGTCGACAATCACTGTTTTTTCACGGTATGTAAGAACCGTCATGTCGGCGCCGGGGTCTTTTTTTAGGACGTTTAGTGTTTCCTTAAGAATGTTTAGTTCAAGTTGCATATTTTTCATCTGAGCTTTCAGTTGTTCGACAGACTCAGAGGAAACAGGCTCTCCTTGAGGGAGTTTAGCACGAGGATCATCATTTGTATTCATAAGCGCTATAGCTCCTTTATGAATGTACTTTTTTCGCCACTTATATATCTGCATTCTAGATGGGTATCCTAATTTTTGTATTACCATACTCACGGAACTGCACTGCTCATAAAGCTGTAGAGCTTTGTTACGTTGATATTTTGAATACACTGTTTTTAGCTCCTTTCAAGAGCTTTATAAGTGTCCAACTTTATGTCCGCATCCCTGGCCCCAGTATAGCGGAGCGATTGAGCTCTTTTGCTTTACTAAAAAAAAACAGGCTTGATTAAGTGAATCTATTGACGAGCAAAGAACATACAACCTGATATGCGATCCGGGTATGGATTCATGATTCCAAGGCGTACATCAATAGAAAAATCCAATTAGAGTAAAATGAAAAAGCTATATGAGCTGAATAGGATATAGAGAACATGGATATAATTTCTTTGTAAGAAAAAAGTGGATGGTAGGATAAATGATTTTTTTCGATAGGGTTAAAGGAAGTTCACAGATGAAGGTAGATGACAGGTTAAGTGAGGGTAAAAAATGAAAGCTAGTGATAAACAGTTGTTATATATATCGGGACCATCTTGCGCAGGGAAATCAACAGTGAGCAAAGACGTGCTAAAAGAAATAAGGGCAATACATTATATTCTAGGGGATGAATTTTGGATTCAAAATGAACAGTATGATTTTGACAGACGTATCGAAAGAACGAATCAGGATATAATAGCTGCTATAGAAAAAATCTCGGCAGAGAAAGTTCTCCTTGAATGGGTGCCTTCTTATGGACCGTTTGTGGATCGTATAAAAAGTATTTGTTTAAGTAAAGAGTATACGTTTATTCATGTTGTAATAACAGCACCAAAAGATATATTAGAGATGAGAAAGTTAGCTAGGGATGGAAATAAGGAATTAGGTCCGGTTGATTTAGAGCGATATGCAACATTAAAGAAT
Organism: Vallitaleaceae bacterium; assembly: GCA_965140555.1. Lineage (GTDB taxonomy): Bacteria > Bacillota > Clostridia > Lachnospirales > Vallitaleaceae > UBA1351. Next base: position 2,858,997 of record OZ223259.1, read on the forward strand.
ATTACTCTTTATGACTCAAGTGTTGAGTCGACAGATACAATTGTCTCAGAATGTATCCGTATTTTGAGTAGTTAATTCCTTGGTAGGGGACATATGGAAAATCGGCATTAATTTCACACATACAATTAAAAATCTATAATTACAATGAATCGAAGAAAACAAAAAAAAGCCGTATCTTTTTTGATGAGATTCAGCAGGATGTATCGTATGACGATAAAGAAAATGATGGTTCCGCTTGTTGTGAGTGTATCACTTTTTATAGTATGGTCAGTTTTTGGAAATCAAAAAAATGAAGGAGTAGGAAGCTTTTTAAATGTGTAATATCGGAGTAAAAGTTCCAGGTGTGAATATTCTGACAATAATGGAATCCCTTTATATATGGGGCTTGACAAGATTTTTAATACATGATTTAATAAAAGAAGAAATCATTGGAAAAAAATTAAGAAATACCGTAAAATCAAGGGTTCTAGCGATTTGCGAATTTTAAGAATGCCCATTTTACGTTGGTTGAACAGTAACATAGGATGTATTGAAATGCCGTTCCCGCTGTTGCAACACCAAGTCCGACTATGTTGAACAGTAACATAGGATGTATTGAAATTTTATCTCTTCTCTTCCTTGTTACTACACGTTGCATGTTGAACAGTAACATAGGATGTATTGAAATTATCATTCGGCAGATGTATATACTCACCGATTGTTTTGTTGAACAGTAAAATAGGATGTATTGAAATTTTGTAAATAATGTTGGGTGTATAAAACTCATAATCGTTGAACACTAACATAGGATGTATTGAAATAAGTCTACGATATTCCTTCTCCGATATATCGTAGACAGTTGAACAGTAACATAGGATGTATTGAAATAAGAATTGTTGAGGATCCATTTCATCATAATCATCTGTTGAACAGTAACATAGGATGTATTGAAATATGTGGTCCAGTTGGAAGTCATCCCCTCTTATTGGCGTTGAACAGTAACATTAGATGTATAGAACCATTCCTTACCCACATACCCCATCATGAAATGCACAAGATTGAACAATAATCTACGAATTACCTTTATAAAATAGCTTAGCGATTTCCTTGTGAATAGACTAGAGATTTGATATACTTTATATGAAGTTGAATATATAATGAATTAAGCCTTATATATGGTGTGGATTGATTGAGTAGAGTATGATTTATAGATTTTATATCACTTATGATGACATAAAGTATAAAAATAATCAGGGGGATTAGTATGAAGAGTTCGCATGTGTTTATGTTTCCTTTTCTTATTCGAACGAGTGAGGAAGATGAATTACCCAAATTAGATTTAAAAAAAATACACGAATGTATTGTCAAAGATTATGATTTTGAAACAGATACATATACAGAGCCAATGTGGCAATTTGACAATGGCAAGTACGATGAGAATGGTAAATTGAAAGATTACAATTTGAATGCGTATTTTTATGCTAATGTCGTAAACAGCATCTATGGCGATTTGGATAAGAATAATCAATTTATTCCGAATACTGCCGTCTTAAACTATAGCTACAAAAAAGAAAATCTCGAGTACCATATAAAAATTAAAAAGGATAATAAAGTCCCTAAAACATACATCTTGAATATTTTGCAACTCGAATTAAGGATTGCTACGACAGAGGTTGGAATCCTTACAATGGTTGCAGAATACAATGCAGAGGATATCCAATTAGAAGATATCAATTGCATTAATGAATATGGTCGTCGTATATATCCGCAATTTATTGCTAATAGTGACAGCAAATATTTGGATAGGGTTAGTGTAACAAAAGGGACATTTCTTGCAGATGCGCTGGAAATTCGAGAAACGATTGATGGTATTTCAACGGTAGTTGTTGAGGAGAAGTTTGATGATTCTAAAGCGTTGGAAGACATAAGATTATCGGAAACGGTACTTGGGATATTGGGACCACAGTTTACGAACTACGAGCATAAAGAGAGAGATTCTGGGAATAAGCTGATGATCCAGCCCGTTATTGATGATCGAATGTTTGTGTTATGTCATATGATGTCTGATGATGCAATGAAGGATTTGTTAAAAAGCGAAGATGATAATGAAAATGTAGATGAAGAACCGTTATTTCTCAAGGATATGAATAAAATGGAAGAGCTCTATAAATTTATCTTCATAGAAAACAGCTTGACTTGTCCTTATTCTAAGATGATGAAAGAAAGTATTGAAAAGCATACTTATCTAAGGTGGTTAGATAAGAATATTACTGAATCAAGTATATATGGTATGACCCACTATTCATTTATGCTTTTATCCGGAGTAGGAGGTTATCCAGAAGTTATTTTGAATAATCATATGCTGACTCTTTATAAAGAAATGGTTCAACTAGTCCTTTTACAGAGAGCATCTTTGCTTAAGTTTGAGGATGATATAAGCCGCTTTACAGAAAAGTATGATGGTCAGAAGTATAAGGAAAATATTCTCAAGATAGAAGCTATATATGAAAAATACTTAAACTATAAAAACCTAATCTATTATCGTGAAGTTACGGCGCAAGAACAAGGTATTGAGCTTTATGGCAAACTGATGGATATTATGAATATTCATGCAAATACGAAAGATTTACAAGATGATATTAAAGAATTACAAGAAATGAGCGCTTTACAAGAAAGTAAACGAACAACATCCACTTTGAATTTCTTAACTTATTTAGCAGGAATTTTTATGATACCAACATTTATTACAGGCTTGTATGGTATGAATATAGGGTATAATGATTTGACAAATGTTCCTATATTACTTGAAGTTGCGCCGATAAGTTTTTCGATAATTCTTAGTGCGGTGGCAATTTTTATACATAATAAACCTGGGAAGTTAAGTAGAAAAGTAGTTGTAATATTATTCATCTTAGCTATGCTAAGTCCTTTGATAGGGTACATGATTGAGGATATCTTTTAGTTTATCTAGTTGATTTTTTTATGGATGAGAGGAGTAATGATATGTATCAAGTTACATTCAAAGTATATCAAGAAACCCCCATGATACATTTTGAGTCAAAGTTGCAGGGAGCAACGATTCGTGGGACTGAACTCAGACCAAAAATTGAAGAATTTGTAAGGAAATATGGTAAACAGATTCTGAGTGAGTATAGCACGGATATTCCGGTGTTATTTAAGGATAGAGATGAAACGACCCCAAGTGAGTATAAGATTAGGGTCATATCTGAAAATCAAGATTCACTTAATATTAATAAGAAACTGTCTTTTATGGGGAATATGGGAATAAAAGATGAAGAGAAAAAATACAAAGCTGTTCTCGCAAAAGGCTGTATTCAAGTAGATGTGTTTAGTTTTAATAAAAAAATCGTGGAAATACTAAAAAAAGTAATTCCGTATGTTTTTTTGGTAGAAAATTTTGGGATGAGTCAAAGTAAAGGTTTTGGCTCTTTTACGGCAAAAGAAATGTGTGATAATTTGGATGGGAGTATGTCTGGTCCTACGCATGTGGTAGAACCGGAAAAACTGATGCAAGAACTTAGTTGTGCTATATATAGAGTGGATGCAAATAAAGTGAAAGTGGATAAATATGATAAAATCAAAGGTCCATTTGAGTTGAATCAAATAATAAAAACCCATTACAAACAATTAAAAGCAGGAATCAATGTAAGTTATAAGGAACCTAAAAGATATGAAAAATCAGAACTCGTGTCATATGTATATAAGCAAGGAATTCGATGGGAAAAAGCAAGAATCAAGCACTATATGAAGAAGAACATGCCAAGGGAGTTTAGTAATCTCAAGGTTGAGGAGAAGAATAAAAAAGAAGTAGAAAGTTTATTTACATCAGAGGATAAATATAAGTATATGAGAGCCATGCTTGGGTTGGCAGATAACTTTGAATTTAGAACCATAAATAAAAAGGATATTAAAGTAATGGTTACAGATGCAACCAAAGATAATAATCCGGCAGAACAAATTGAGAGATTTCCTTCACCTTTACGTTATAAGGTTCATGGTAAGAAGATTTATATTTTCTGCGAAGAAATACCTAGCGTTATGTTTGATAAAGCTTTCAAGTTTACATTTAAAAATAAGCAACAACACTCATTTGTTATAAACACCCCGACAAAAGAGGAATTCAATCTCATAGAGTTTATGGAATTTGCAAAAGAAAAGATGCATATGGAGAGGGTGGTGACAAAAGGATGATTGTTGGAATTACGATAGGACCTATATTAAAAACGATTTTATCGGCGAAGAGTACAGGACAATTATGGGGAAGTAGCTATTTGTTTTCCTATATATCTAAGAGTATCTGCGTTAAATGTCAGCAGAGACAATTAATAGACATGCTTTATTTGCCGGCTGAACCGGATGATACAATTGTAGGCGTTGGATTATATCCGGATAGAATCATCTTCAGAACGGTAGAAGAACAACCCAAGGCGATATTAAAAGAAAAGCTCAAGGTGATATTAGACGAGATTTTTGAAGAAGTAATCAGTGATGTTGTCATGGGTGTGGCAAAAGATAAAGATACTCAGATTGATTATAATTTGATCAATCGCTATATACGCCGCTATATTCAATTGAATTATTGCATAGTGGAAGCCCTTGATAACCCCATTATTGAGATGAATCAAATATTGGATTCTCTTGAGTTAAATAAAGATATTGCTTTAGAAGAAGAGCAGAATATATTAATGGAGTTTATGAAGAATGCAACGATTAAAAAAAGTTTTTTAGCTGAAGATGCGGGGGTAGATGGAGAGGCATTTCCCTCTGTTGATGATATAGCAGCTAGAAGTCGTAACAAAACAAAGTATTATGCGATTGTACAGAGTGATGGAGACGGAGTAGGTGCCATTATTAAGGCAATGAAATTTCCGGAAAAGGAAATACATAAGTTCTCCAAATTACTAACACTATATGTAAAACATGCAGTGGATGAACTTAGGGAGTATGATGCCGAAGTAATCTATGCAGGTGGAGATGATTTGTTGTTTTTTGCACCTTTGGTAGGGAGGAACGGTAAAAGTATCTTTCACTTATTAGATTGTTTAAATGAAATCTTTAAACAATGTATTGGGGAGGAATTTCCTGATTTTGAAGCAAATGTATCCATATCATTTGGGGTGACCATAAGTTACCATAAGTATCCCTTATATGAAAGTTTGAGTGAAGCTCAATATCAGCTGTTTTACGTAGCAAAAAAATACAAATTAGGAAAGCGTGAAAAGAATGCTACAGCTGTAAAATTGATAAAGCACAGTGGGCGAAGTTTGGATTTCATCGTGCAACATAATAGTGTGTTATGGAAAGAATTATTAGCCCTAGTGGAACAAAATCTTGAGGTGAATATACGTAAAATTCAATCCGTCAAAAACTTTTTCCGACAAGGAGAATATGTTCTTGATTTTCTTCTAAAGGAAGGGAGAGCTATCACGCATTACTTTGATAATAAGTTTAACCATGAGATTCATAAGGGTGTTGCCCATGAATACATTCAGTACATAGAAGATATGATTCATCGTTTAAGAGATGATGGCGATACATTCAATGCAGACCAGTTGTTTAATCTAATGGAAGTCGCTGACTTTATTACAGGTAATGAGAATGACAAAGGGGAGGAGAGTATAGATGGGAAAGTACAGACTTATTCTTAAGCCAATGGCTCCATTCTTCTTTGGAGAAGAGCAGGCATCAAAGAGTGAAGAAGCTTTTTATTATATGAAATCACGTAAACTACCTCAGCAGACTAGTCTATTGGGAATGCTGAGATATGAAGTGCTGAAGCAAGAACCAACATTTAGTGTGAAAAAATACAGTGAATATAGCCATGATGAACGTATTCAAATGCAGAAACTTATAGGGGGACACAGTTTTTCTATGAAAAAAAGTGAAAGTGATTATGGTTACATAAAAAAATTAGGTACAGTGAATTTGATGAATGATGAAGGGCAAGTATTGGTAAAAGCCCCCCTTGATAATCGGTCAACAACACAATACGAAGCCTATTCTCTTTCAAAGGATCCTGTAATAACGAGTCAAGGAGATATCCACTATCTAGAAAACTACGATCCGAAAAATGTGATATTGAACGGCTGGATGAATTCATCGGGGAAGATTGAATGTGAGGATGCAATTTTTAGAAGTGTTAGTCGAGTTGGCAACAGAGTAGTAGCCAATCGTGATGAAAATGAGGATGGATTTTATAAACAAGAGTATTTAGACTTATGTGACGGTTATAAATTTTGTATAGATGTGGATTTAGATGGCATTCTGTTACAAGATAGTATTGTTGAAATGGGAAAAGAACGCTCTTCTTTTTTTATGAAAGTGATACCGATAGATAAGCAAGATAAGATAAATAAAATAGAGAACCCATCGAAAATTTGTTGTGAAAGTGATGTATACGTTACTCAAGAACAGTGGAGTAAGCTGTGTCAGGCATCTAAGTTTAGAATAGTAGAAGAAATTGGATTTAGAAATAGACGAACTGAGATCGGGTCAGTACAACGGGAAAAAGTAAGGTATTTTTTCATTCAGAGAGGGAGCGTGTTCTACCTGAGAGATAGCGGTACAAAGAATGACTTGGTTGCCATGATTAAGGGAAATACTAACTTAACAACAATCGGATATAACAATATATATTGAGATTAGGAGGGACTTATGGAGAAGCGGTTTTATAGTATAAGGGCATTGACTAAAATGCATGTAGGAGATGGAAAGCTTGAATATAATATTGTAGACAATCAGGTACAACGCGATGAGGTGACAGGCTATCCCTGTATCAATGGGTCATCACTAAAGGGATCTTTACGAGTTTTCGCTAAAGAGCAGTCGAAAGATAATAAAGTTTTTTTAGATGATATCTTTGGGTCGGAGAATGGAATTGGCTCCTTTCGCTTTTTTGATGCGTCCTTATTGAGTATCCCGGTTCGAAGTGAGTTGGAGAGTTACTATCCTGCCTTATCACTAACAATTATTAAGAATTTGATTGAAATGCTTGAGCAGTTGGACATCCAAGAAACGTTGAGAAATAGTCTGGAAAAATTTTATGATGCGTATTGTCATACATTGAATAATCCGGTACTTCTTTTGGATGGTGAGATAGATAATGAGAAATACAAGAATACTCAAAAGGTATGGGTTGAAGATGAAGAGATAGATATTCAAAGGATTAATTTTGATGAAACGATAAAACGTATTATTGGCAATAGATGTGTCCTATATCCGGAGCATAAATTCAAAGAAATAATCACAAATTTACCGATTATTGCAAGAAATAAGCTTGATAATGGTAAAAGTAAAAATTTATGGTATGAAGAAATTGTTCCCAAATTTACGCAGTTCTATACATTTTTTTTGGTTGAAGAGAATCCGGAAAATGCTGAATTTGAAGGAATGCTAAACCATGAGGTGGTTCAAATAGGTGCCAATGAAACGATAGGATATGGATATTGTACCATGCAGAATGTGGGTGATAGGGATGAATGATAGACGAATAGAACAATACATTCCTAAGGCCATGGAAGTGATTGAAAAAGAATTTATCACATTGGAAGAAAAGACAATCAGTAATGTATATAGTGGATATATAGCCACATTTGGAGCGTCGATTATACAATCTGGATTATTACCTACAATAGTTTTCTTTAACAATGAAAATGCGGACACGGAAGGTGACCGTAGAATTATACTACATTTAATTGAGTCTGTATTGGATGTAGAACAAGATAACTTATATCATGATGTTGTTGATAAAAAGATTCGTAAAGAAGACATTATTCATGTGACGGCTGCGTTAAAGCTTGCACTGCGAACTTTTCCGTTGAATAAGGAATAGGAGGTCGACATGTCAAATACCGGATACATGTTCTACAAACGATACTATATTCTTGAGAATAGAAAGCTTGTTGTAAATCAAAATGCACATCAACAAATTTTGAATTTGAACGATAGTATTCATTCTTTTGAAACAGGAATAACGAAAAAGCCATGGACGCATACATTAGAGATGAAAGTACTGTATCCCGGATTGATAACGGGAGTGGGTATTCCGCATTCAATAAAAGCGGATGCAAAAGATGGTAGTGAAAACGGTGAGACTGAATTTAAGGTTGGATTTCAGTTTGATTATACGACAGGACTACCTATTGTGTTGGGATCGTCAGTCAAAGGTGTGGTCCGTAACTTTATAGACCGTGTTATAGACAGTGAGTCAGATGAAGTATTAAGCATGTTCAATCAAATGGCAGGGTTGACGTTAAACATTGAAGAGTTAGAGGCATTCTATAAGAGTTTGTTTAATGAAGAACCAGAAAAAGTACGTTGTGTATTTTTTGATGTTGAAATTAGCGAATTTGAGAATTTTGTATTAGGAGAAGATTATATTACACCTCATAAATCAATAACTGAAAATCCGACACCGATTAAATTCTTGAAAATCCTACCGAATACGTGTTTGGAATTCAGATTCAAGGTTGTTGATATTCAAGTAGGTGAGAAACTTGTTCGGGGAGAACAAATCCTTGATATGATTCGAAAAATTCTCTTAATGGTTGGTGTTGGAGCAAAAACCAATGTAGGCTATGGTCAATTTAACAGAAGTCATTCAGAAACTTCGTTTAAAGTGTATACGAAAGAACTTGAAGAAAGAAAAGAAAAAGAAAAAAGAAAAGAATTACAAGAAATAAAAGACAGAGAGGAAAGAGAAACCGTCCGCAATTTTTATACACTAGATACAATCGAAAAGTTCAGAAAAATATACCTTTCAGGTGATAAGGAAGAGTGGGCGAATCAATTAGATAGGCAACTGACAAAGATATTCCACGGAGATTTGAAGGTTGAAGAAACAAGTCAAGCATTTCAGCAAATTTATTCACGGATGGACGAGAATGCTCAGAAAGAATGTCTAAGATTTCTTTCTTTCAAAGATCTAGAATTAGATGAAAAGAAAGAGATGCTGACTTTTATAGAAGATATAATGGAGCCGAAATGGCAGAAATATAAGGCTATGTCTAGAGAACAATTGGAGAATATAGTAAGTAAAAAGAAGAATAGCAAAGAAGTAAAACGGTATATATTATTTAATGAAATGAAAAGCAGCTTGTAGTCGGGAGATGTTTGGAATATCGATTTTATAAGGTTAGAATTAAAGATGATTTTTCCAGTTGTGAATATTCTGATAATGGCTGAAAGTATTGAAAACAAAGGCTTGACAGTGGTTTTGATATGTGGTTAACTAGAAGAAGGAAATCATTGGAAAAAACACAAGGAATGCCGGATTTATAACGTTTATGGGATATTTCGAAAATCAAGAATCCCCATTTTACGTTGGTTGAACAGTAACATAGGATGTATTGAAATACATCCAACACGTCCCCTATTTGAGACTGTGCTAGGCGTTGAACAGTAACATAGGATGTATTGAAATTCAAGAAAACTCATATACTATCTCCTTCGTGGATTTGTTGAACAGTAACATAGGATGTATTGAAATGTTATCTGCGTTCCATCAATTTCCAAAGTTATTTCAGTTGAACAGTAACATAGAATGTATTGAAATTTAATATACTGACGTCCACGTTTTCCTTCTATAATAGTTGAACAGTAAAATATCTGCTCTTCTGTTAAGTCGGTGTAACTTTTTAAGTTGAACAGCAACACAATATGCACTCAAATCCATCAATTAATTTTATCTGCACCCCATCAAGTTACCTTATTCACCCCCATACGACACACCCAATCATCACTGATACAATAAATCCACCCCTTTGAATCCTATTCCCCAAAGTCCCCCAATCCCCCCAATCCCCTTCGGAGGTGACAAATGAATCTTACCAGAGCATCCAATAAGCTATCCGCCCTTGAGTTAAAGTTGACATATGAAGCGTATCTTATCGAAATTCTATGGTACCGCGCTATGCAGCTCCAAGGTGAATGGATTATTGATCGTCATACCCACTCGAGTTATGAATTCCATATCATTGCCAAGGGGCAGTGTCAAGTTATATTAGATGAAGAGACGTATATCGCCAAGGAAGGCATGTTCTACATGACGCCGCCGGGAGTCTACCATGAGCAACGCAGCCATGGAGATGGGGAGTTTATTGAATACAGTCTGAATCTAGAATGTGTTCAAAAAGATACATCATCACATGAATCCCTTAAGCATTCTGAATCAAGGGAGAGTGAGGTTGTAATGAGCATTTTGGAAAAAGCGGATGCCAGAGCCTATACGATGAAGGGGACGCCCATTCAGGCACTCTTTGAAAAGGTATTCCAAGAGGCGGATGAAGAGGCCCTTGGTTACCATACGGTTATCGGTAATCTGACCATGGAGTTGATTATACATTTGGCCAGAGTTCTTAAAGGTGAACAGGAACTCAGTGAGATAAAGATACCTAAAAAGTTAAAGGCAGATGAACAACGCTATATACTCATCAATCGATATATTCAAGATAATCTGTCCAATAGGCTGAAGGTCTCCACGATTGCAAGACATCTACATTTGAGTGAGAAACAGGTTAATCGTATTGTAAGAAATCATAGGGGCATATCTGTCAAATCCCTCATACTCAAGCGTAAGCTGGAGGAGGCCAAGCGATTGCTGAAAGAAACAGATTTCAGTCAGAAAGAAATCGCCCATTTATTAGGGTTTACAAGCGCCTATTACTTCAACCAATTTTTCAAGCGTGAAGAAGGAGATACACCGGGAAGTTTTAGAGAAAATATTGGTAATGTCCGAAAATATTAAATCTATGTCTTGATTTTGTATTTTCTTTGCAGGATAAAAAAATTATAATGGAATCATAAGATAGAACATTTAATAAAGTGCAATGTATAGTGCACTTTATTTTTTTTCTCCAAAAAGGATTACCGAGAATCAATACTGTATAGGAATCAAAAAGAATTCATTTGAATAATCCGTGTTATGGAATGATAGGAGGTTATACATGTATTTCAAAGTGGAACGATTGCAACGTATCTTAGAAGAATTAGAAGAACAGATGTATTCAGAAAGAATGCCCATTGAAGGAATCAAGACAAAAGAATGTGGTTACGGCGCCTATGAGTTGAAAGATGCTGATGGTGGTAATTGGGAGGACTTTCCTAGATTCCGTCGATGGGGCGGAAAAGATCAACATGCATGGTTCAAATTTCAAGTAAGCATTCCGAAGAGCTATGAAGGTAAGGCTGTTGTCTTTGATGTTAAAACGGGAGCAGAAGAGGGATGGGATGCCCTTAATCCACAGTTTCTTGTTTATATGAATGGGGAAGCGGTACAAGGATTGGATGTGAATCATCGAAGAATTATCTTAACGGATCAAGCCGTAGGCGGTGAGACCTATGAATTTGCTATTTTTGCCTATTCAGGAACGGAAGATCAGTTGGTTGAATTTCTTCCTGCGATTTCAACCTATTATCCCATCGTAGAGAAGGTTTATTTTGATATCAAAGTCCCTCTAGAAGTTGCTATATTGCTCAAAGACGAGGATTATCGACGTCATGATATATTGAACTACTTATGGGAAGGAATCAATCGTCTAGACTTGCGTCAGGCTTTTTCAAAAGCGTACTTTGAAAGTTTTGACGAGGTAAGTCGGTATTATGATGACGAATTTTATGGGAAGTATTGTCATCCTCAAGAGGTGACGGAAACGTTAATCGGTCATACCCATATTGATGTGGCATGGCTGTGGACCTTGGCTCAAACACGAGAAAAAACAGCCCGAAGTTTTTCTACCGTCTTGAGTCTAATGGATCAATATCCTGAATACAAATTTATGTCCAGTCAACCCCAATTGTACCAGTATCTGAAAGAAGATCATCCGGCTATTTATAAGCAAGTCCAAGAGCGAATCAAAGAAGGGCGTTGGGAAGCAGAAGGGGCTATGTGGCTTGAAGCAGATTGTAACTTGATTGCAGGAGAGTCCTTGGTTCGTCAGATTATCTATGGCAAACGTTTTTTCAAAGAAGAATTCAATGTTGAAAGTAAGGTGCTGTGGTTGCCCGATGTTTTTGGGTATAGTGCGGCATTGCCTCAAATCCTCAAAAAGAGTGACGTTGATTATTTTATGACAACAAAGATTAGCTGGAATGAATACAATTGTATGCCTTATGATACCTTCTACTGGCATGGGATTGACGGAACGGACGTATTGACCTATTTTATCACGACGAGGGATTATGAAACAGACGGACGTGTGGAGACGCAAGCCACCTATAACGGGGATACCACACCGACTCAGGTCATGGGGGCATGGCAAAGATATCAGCAAAAAGATATTAACAAGGAAGTTTTAAATTGCTTTGGATATGGCGATGGAGGCGGTGGTCCTACAAAAGAAATGATTGAGAATGTGCGTCGGCTTGAAAAAGGGATACCCGGAGCTCCGAGTGTACGATACGGTAGTGTTGTCGATTTTTTCCAACGTCTTGAAGATCGTGTCGGCAAGCATCCACACATGCCACGATGGTATGGAGAATTATACTTGGAGTATCATCGCGGAACATATACATCCATGGCGCGTAATAAAAAGGCAAATCGTCGTTCGGAGTTTATGACAATGGATGCCGAATGGTTATCGACGGCCAATCAGTTGGTTGATACGGAGTATGACTATCCGAAAGAAACCTTACGACACATATGGGGCAAAACCTTGTTAAACCAATTTCATGATATTATTCCGGGATCGTCTATAAAATCTGTGTATGAAGATTCCAAGGCAGACTATGAAGAAATTGCGGGATTAAATGAGGCCATTATTGAAAAAGGGCTTCAAGGTTTAAATAGTCAGTTGAATCTGAAGAAGGATAGCGTGGTTGTCTATAATGGGACCGGATTTGTTCAAGATGGACTAATTACTGTTGAGTTACCGGAGGGTATGTCTTATGTCCGAATCAAAGATGGGGAGGAAGTCTTGCCCGTTCAGTACACGAAGGATAATTCCGTCCTATTCTACGGAACAGGGGTACCGTCCAAAGGTTACAAGAGCTTTTCCTATGAAGGGATAGAAGAGCCCGATGCCTTTGAGGATTTCGGTTCCATAAGTACGGATGTTATAGAGACATCCTATTTACGACTAACCTTGGATAAAGAGGGTTATTTTGTGGAAATATATGATAAGAAGGCAGACCGTCAACTGTTAAAAGACGGTGAACGTGGAAATGTTTTACAAGCGTTTGAAGATAAACCCCATGATTTTGATGCTTGGGATATCAACATCTATTATACAGAAAAAATGTGGCTGGTAGATGACTTGGTGGACATTGAAGTGGTGGAAGACGGTCCGGTTCGCAAAAGTCTTAGAATAAATCGGCGTTTTTTGGACTCGACAATGTGTCAGGAGATACGTGTGTATCGGGATGACCCAAGGGTGGATTTTGTGAATGATATTGACTGGAAAGAGACACAGGTATTATTGAAGACAGCTTTTCCTGTAGATATTAATGCGACGAAGGCAACCTATGAGATTCAATATGGAAATGTAGAACGTCCGACGCACTGGAATACGAGTTGGGATTACGCAAGATTTGAAGTATGTGCCCATAAATGGGCGGATTTCTCCGAAGGGAATTACGGTCTGGCGTTAATGAACGATTGCAAGTATGGACATGATATTCATAATGGTGTCATGCGCCTTAGTTTAATCAAATCGGCAAAACATCCCAATGTGGATGCAGACCGAGAACGGCATCAATTTACCTATTCCATTTATGCCCATGACGGTGATTTCAAGCAAGGCCAAGTGGTGAAGAAAGCCTATGGGTTGAACCAACCCTTCTATGCACGTCTTGTAAAAGCACAGGAAGGAACATTGAGTCCGATGTTAAGTTTTGCATCGGTGAATAAGGACAATGTAGTTTTGGAAGTCTTCAAAAAAGCAGAAGAAGGCGAAGGGATTATACTGAGAATGTATGAATGCTTTAACGAGCGCACAAAAGTGACCTGTCAGTTATCGGACACTTTTGGAAGTGTTGAAGAGACAAATCTTATTGAGCGGAGCCTTGGAGTTATAGCAAAGGAGACGAATCAATTTACAGTAACCTTAAAACCTTATGAGATTAAGACCTTCATACTGAAGTAATTCTCGGATTAGTTACACGTGATGAAGCTATAGAATCTAAATCAATCTTTAGAAACTAAAAAAGACTCAAGAAGGAAACCTAAAACTTTTGACGAAAGATTTAGGTTTCCTTAGATAGGAGATCAATAATGAAGGATGTAGTCAAACGTCATTGGGAGAATCCACAAATCTTGCACGAAGGATGTTTGCCACCGCGTGCTTATTTCATACCCTATACGAATGAATATTCAGCCAAAGTCGGGCGTCGTGAAGCATCACAGGCGTTTATTCTTCTCAACGGCACATGGGATTTTCGTTACTTTTCGAGTGTTGAGGAAGTAACTATGGACGCTATACATCAATGGGGAGCGACAGTGGACTCAAGTTCAGAAGGGACACAACCGACGGTTAAACCGGCAGAATCCATAGCGGTACCTTCGAATTGGCAGCTTGAAGGAAACTATGATGTACCCCAGTATACCAATATTGATTACCCCTTTCCTCTGGACCCGCCTTATGTCCCACAGGAAAATCCGGCAGGCGTTTATCACCGAACCTTTCCTTTAAGAAAAAACCAGCAACGTGTGCATCTGAATTTTGAAGGGGTTGATGCCTGCTTCTATCTTTGGGTGAATGGGGCATATGTTGGCTACAGTCAAGTAAGTCATATGACAAGTGAATTTGATATTACGGATTATGTTACGGATGGGGAGAATGATATCTGCGTTATGGTGTTGAAATGGTGTGACGGAAGCTACATGGAAGATCAAGATAAATGGCGTCTGTCCGGGATTTTTAGAGATGTATACCTTCTCTTAAGAGAGCCGGAGGGATTGAAGGATATTTTTATTCAGCCTCGAATTATCCACGACAGGGACCCTATCAGTCAAGAGGCATGCTATGGAAAGGTAGCCTTCGAAATCACAAGTGGGAAGAACCTTCAAGAAGAGATAATCTATACTATTTACAATGATAGGGATGAGGTTGTTCTGTCAGGAGCAAGAAGGATTGGTGAGCTTTTAGAGCAAGGATTGGAGATGCAGTCTATTGAACGATGGAATGCAGAAGAGCCTAGATTATATACAATAACCTTCAAACTTGCTCAAGAATGGTTTGCCTTTTCCTTTGGATTCCGGGAAGTTGCCGTTCAGAAGGGCTGTCTGACCCTTAACGGACGTCCTATCAAGCTAAAGGGGGTCAATCGTCATGACTTCCATCCGGAAAAGGGCTATGCAGTTTCTTATGAGGACATGTATCAAGACCTTATCTTGATGAAACGCCATCACTTGAATGCTGTCCGAACAGCCCATTATCCCAATGACCCAAGGTTTTATGAGCTATGTAATCAGCTGGGTATATACGTGATGGATGAAGCAGACCTAGAAACCCATGGTGCAGGCAATGGCTATAACTTGATTATGGAAGATGAAACCTATGAAAAGGCAGCTTTAGATAGAATGGTACGTATGGTTGAAAGGGATAAGAATCATCCCTCGATTTTGTTCTGGTCACTGGGGAATGAATCGTCTTATGGGGCAAACCATATCATTATGGCCAAGTGGACAAAACAACGGGACCCGTCAAGGCTGCTGCATTATGAAACGGCCTTTGTTCAATCAAAACGAGGGACGGAAGACTTGGATGTCTATAGTAGGATGTATCCTTCCATAGAATGGATTCAAGAGCATTACTTAACAATGCAAGAAAAACGACCGCTTATTCTCTGTGAGTATGCTCATGCTATGGGGAACGGACCCGGAGGATTGAAGGATTATTGGACGTTAATGTATGGCAATGATCGTTTGGCCGGTGGTTTTGTTTGGGAGTGGTGTGACCATGGTTTAGAGGGCAAGTATTATGGTGGCGACTATGGGGATACACCCAATGACGGCAATTTTTGTTTGGATGGACTCGTTTCCCCGGAGAGAGAGCCCCATGTGGGTCTTTTGGAATTAAAGCAAGTCATCAGCCCTTTAGTGATTCAAGGGGAGAATCCGGATATATGCAATCTGAGAGAAGGTATCCTTGAATTGCAGGTTCAGAGTCGATATGATTTCAGAACCGTTGAAGACGTTGTGCTGATTTGGTGCATAGAGAGTGAGGGTGAAAAACAGGTTTATGGACAGGTCATGTTACCCTCTATTGCACCGGGAAAGACCGCCTATGTTCGACTACAGATTGGGAATTTTGCGGATAAATGTCAGGAAATGGACCACCTCTATTTGAAGACGGAAATTTATGAGAATAACCTAGGACAAGGGAAGAAAAAGATGGACGCCATAAGTTGTCAACAGTTTCAGATTATAAATCGCGAACAAAGAGAGCAGACACTCTATGATTTTACAACCTTAGTGGAGGCGGGAGACCGGATTTCAGCAATTGATATGCTGGAGACTAGGGAGAGTTATGTGTTTACAATCGGGAGTATAGAGTATGTGTTTTCCAAGAAAAACGGCTGCTTGACGTCATTAACGAATCAAGGTCAGACGATTATTGAATCGCCATTGGTACCGACGATATGGCGTGCACCGACGGATAATGATAGATCGGAAAAAAAAAACTGGTATGAAGAACGATTCCATCAGCTACAGATGCGATGTTACGCAATGGCGGTTACTAGGACAAAACGCGGAAATTACATACTAGAAGTCTCGATGTCTTTAGGGGCGCCTTCAAAAGAACCCGTCATTCGTGGGACGTTAACCTATCAGTTGCGTAGGAACGGTTCGTTACAAGTGATTTTTGAAGGGAATCTACGTGAGGTTATTGCGTATTCCGGTGGAGCATATGAAGAAAGCAAGCGCGAACAGCAGTCCGTATATATACCCCGACTCGGCTTACGTTGTGGGATAAATACAACCTTTGGTAGGGTAGATTACTATGGACGCGGACCCCATGAAAACTATGTGGACAAAAAAGAAAGTTCCTTTATCGGACGTTATAAGACAGCCGTTGAAGAGTTGGAGGAATATTATCTAAGACCCCAAGAAAGCGGCAGTCACATGGATACTCATTGGCTACACTTGAAGCAGGAACAGGTAAGGGGCAAAGATGGGGAAGACGTTTCTGAATTAACCATTTATGGATTGAAACCTATGTCCTTTAACTATTCCAGATATTCACCGGAAACCTTGGAAAGGACAGCCCATCGCCATGTGTTGATTCCGGATGCGTGTTTGACCTTGCATCTTGACGGTCAGATGTCAGGAGTTGGTTCGGGAAGCTGTGGACCAAGATTATCCCAACAGTACCAAGTTAAGTCCGGTGAATTTAGTTACACTTTTTTATTCAAGCCTAAAATTATGGCATAAAGGAGCAAACATTAAAGGAACAGAAAACTGATAGAATCCATGTGGATGACAGACGAAGAGAGAGGTGGGCAATGAAAAAAGAGAATACCAAGAACCTTGAAATCTATAAAAAAATAGGCATTTTGGCAGCACCCATTGTTTTACAAAGTATGACATCCTCATCTCTTGGCTTGATTGATATGTTGATGTTGAATCGTACGGGAGCCGAGACCATTGCAGCGGTTGGTTTGGTTAATCAGTATATGGTCAATATTTTTCTCATTCTAGCGGGTATTGCATCGGGATGCGGTGTCTTTGTAGCCCAATTCTACGGACAAGAGAATACCCGACTGATACAGCGAACCATTGTTGTAGCCGGAGTGATTAGTCTCGCCTTTGCCGTACCCTTTACCCTTGTCTCTTTTATTTTCTCCGATAAGGTCATGGCATTATTTACAAAGAACGGGACCTTAATTGAGATTGGTGGAATCTATCTCAAAATCGTGATTTTCTCAGTTATAGGCAGTAGTATCGTTCAAATTATTGCGTCAACACTTCGAAGTCTTCATATGACCAAAATGCCCATGATAGCAGGTGTGATTAGTTTGCTGATGAATACACTCCTCAATTATGTTTTGATTTTTGGTAAGTTCGGTTTTCCTGAACTGGGCTTTAAAGGGGCGGCCATAGCAACTTTATGTTCTAGAATTATTGAATTGGTCGTGCTCCTTATTGTCTTCGCCAAAGCCTATTCAACGATTAGCAGTGAACCCTTGCGCATAAAAAGGGCCTACTTCGAACCACGCTTTCTGAAGCGCTTTGCACGATCAACAGCGCATATGACCATTAATGATTGGTTATATGGTTTTGCCATGACCGTATGTACCCGAGCCTATGCCGGAGCGGGTGTCAAAGCCTTGACAGCCATTGAGATTGCCAATAATATTCAGAATATGACCTTTCTATTTATTGGTGGCATATCGGCGGCTATATCCATTACGATTGGGAGACAAATCGGAAGAGGAGAGGTGGAAGCCGTTGAAATAGACGGCGGCAAGTACCTGCGAATGTCCTTCGGGGTGGGGATTGCTGCAGGTGTCTTGTTGCAACTGGTGAGTCCGTTTGTCAAAGATTACTTTGATATTGGACCTTTGGCAAAAGAGTATGTGAACCATCTTCTAATTGTCTACAGTTTGGTCATGTGCATTCGATTTTATAATTATGCGGCGCTTAGTGGCGTTTTTCGCGGAGGAAACGATACCCGCTGGGTGATGTTGTTGGAATTATCAACCGTATGGTTGATTGCCGTGCCCATGGCGTATATAGGCGTATATCTCCTGCATCTAGAGATTTACTGGGTAGTTGCCTTGGTTATGAGCGAGGAACTCATAAAAGCACTCTTAGTTCGACATAGAAAAACGAGTGGTCGATGGGTCCATCTGTTGGATTTGTCAGATAACTAGATAATCCTATAAATATATAGACATATTATAGGAAAAATTACTGAAAAGCTTTGTAAAAGCTTTTTTTTCTTGCATTAACGTAATGAAAAGACTATACTTATTGTGCAAAGGTATAAATTTTAGCAAATAAAGAGGTGGAAACTATGAATAAGAATGAAGAAATTCAGGGGTTTATCCTGAAAAATATAAAGAATGACGTGTATACACCGGGCATGCAAATCCCGACTGAAACAGAGCTTATGGAACGTTTTGCAGTGAGTCGAATGACCGTGAATAAGGCATTAAGTGCCCTTAGAAATCAAGGTTATATCTACTCAGTCAGAGGGAAGGGCACCTTTGTCAAAAAGGAAATGGTCTATAAGAAGTTAAATAAGTTGACGAGTTTCACAGAGGAAATGCGGTCAAGAGGCATTGTTCCCGTGACCAAAACCTTGGAAATTGCATACACCAGTGTAGGCTTTTCTGATGAGAAGAAAGACATGGGATTATTAGAAGAATCAAATGTATATAAGATTGTAAGGGTACGATATGATGAAGAACGGCCGATTGCCCTGGATGTGACCTTGCTTAATCCGGAAGTCATCGGAGCCATTGAATTAGCCAGAATGGGACCGTCTCTATATGAATTTTTACAAGATGAAGTCGGCGTGGAAATCAACTATGCAAGACAGAGGATTCGAGCAATGAAGTCCAATGAGTTTATATCGGCACACTTGGAAATACCAATCGATGATCCGGTGCTACGGATATCGAGTGTTACCTATGATGCCAACAATAGGCCTTTCGAGGTTGTTCATACCTATTATGTTTATGATGCTTATGAGTTTGAGCAAATAAGCACAAAATAAAAGTATATATATTTGCTCAAAAGTATTGCCAAAAGTCCTGTAATAGTATATACTTATTTGCATATCTATTATATGTTTGGGGTATCAAAACGTAGCTTCCCTAACTTCGCCTATGTAACACGACATTGTAGGTGAAAGTTCAGCTATATAGCGTTGATGTCCTAATCATTATCTATCAAAAGGAGGCAGTTTATGAGAAAAATATTTGGGATTGTTTTAAGTAGTCTTATGTTACTCGTATTTACAGCATGTGGATCAACGATGCCGGAATCAACAGATACACCGGAAACACCTGGTGATTCGACTTCCGACGTAGATAACACAAAGGATACAAACAGTGGCGAACAACTTGTTATTTGGGCTTGGGATCAAAATTTACCAAGTATTAACTATGCAAAAGAACAATATGCAGCAGCGCATCCGGATTCGACGTTAGAAGTAGTTGTACAGAATGTACCCGATACTGTAGACAAAATGTCGACGTTCTTTGCTTCAGGGATAGCGGATGAACTTCCGGACCTTGTTCTTATGGATAATGTTCAGATTCAAACCTTCCTTCAACAGTTTCCTGATAAGTTTGTGAATCTATCAGAAAAAGGTTTTGATGCGTACAAAGATGATTTTTCTGAAGCGCACTGGCAACTGTTATCACAAAACGGTTCTATCTATGCCTTTCCTTTTGATATAGCTCCGATTATGATGGAGGTCAATACAGATATCATGTCTGAAGTCGGAATTGATCCGGAAAGCTTAGTGACGTGGCAAGATATGATTGATGCGACACCGGCAGTAAATGATGCAGGTTACGCTATGCATATCAAACTTACTGAAAATGATATTATAGCGATGATGCAATCAGCCGGTGTCGGCATTTTTGATGAAAATAGAAACATTGATTTATTGAATCCGAAGGTGGTTGAAGTTGTAGAAACCTTCCAAGCAATTGTTGCCAATAACACGTCCGATTCCGTACGAGAAGATCAAAGTACGTTTGGTGAAGGTAGCGTTGCAACAATTATGAAACCGGCTTGGTCCATCGGTGAAGATATGCCGGTTCAAACGGACATCGCAGGAAAAGTAACCTTGGTTCCTATGCCGAAGATACGTGATGAAGAGGGCTACACGAGTTCTGCCAATAATGGAGGAAGTTCATTCTTTATCTTGAATTCATCATCCCTTGTAGATGAAGCCTACGAGATTGGAACTTATATTACTACGGATCTAGAATCTCAAAAAATTGCTTTGGAACAAGGCTTAATGCCGGGATATTTGCCGGCGGCTGAACTAGATGTTGTTAAAAATGGCGTTGACTATTACAATGGTGAACCGATTTGGTTGGATTTATTGGAGTCATCAAAAGATACCGTTCCTATTAGTGTTAATGAATATTATTCAGCAGCTAAAGATATTGTGAAAAACTCCTTAGTGGATACAATTGTTGCAGGTAGCGACAAATCAGCAAAAGAGATTTTACAAGAAACTGCGGATATGATTGCAGGCCAAACCGGCTTGTCCATCAATCAATATTAGTGATATGAATGGATAGACTAAATGGCTTGGAAATGAGAGATAGATAGAATCATTGACAAGCCATTTAGATTAACCTAAAGAAGGAGTAGGATAATACATGGTAAAAAAAATGGTTAATAACTTCAAGATAACGCCTAAAAATGCCGCTTACTATTTTATGGCTCCGGGTATTTTACTTTTTGCGATTTTTGGTGCCTATCCCATTGTTGCAAGTTTCATCTACAGTTTCCAAAATCGGATGGGTACACGGGCTACAGAGTTTGTCGGCTTAAGGAATTATGTGCGTGCATTGGATGATCAAGTGTTCCTTACGAGTCTGAAAAATATACTGATTATATTCATCATGCATGCACCACTTATGATTTTTATGTCTTTGGTCCTTGCACATTTACTCAATCAAAAAACAACTAAATTTAAAGGGTTTTTCAGAACGTCTTTGTTTCTGCCCAACGTTACTAATGCAGTAGCGTTTACGATGCTATTTAGAATCCTGTTATCGAATGATGGGATTTTGAATGAAATCTTAGGCAATATAGGTATGAAGCCGATTCTGTTATTGTCCGACCCATTTAATGCTAAATGGGTGATTGCAATTATGACGATGTGGCGTTGGACCGGTTACAATATGATTATCTTATTGGCATCCATGCAGACAATATCAACGGATATCTATGAAGCGGCA
Source organism: Vallitaleaceae bacterium (assembly GCA_965140555.1). Taxonomy (GTDB): domain Bacteria; phylum Bacillota; class Clostridia; order Lachnospirales; family Vallitaleaceae; genus UBA1351. Next base: position 2,880,867 of record OZ223259.1, read on the forward strand.
GATATTGACGGTGCGAATAAGATTCAGCAATTTTTTTCTATAACGATTCCGTTAATGAAGAATCCTATTATTTTCACAACAATTATGACGGTGAGCGGGACCTTGAATATGTTTGCGGAAAGTCAACTGTTGGTAAACGGTGGTCCGAATTATGGTACCTTCACACCGGCCTTATTAATCTATAATACGGCTTGGAAGCAATATAACTTTGGTTATGCATCGGCCTTAAGCTATATTCTGTCGATTATCACCATTATTATTGCATTCCTACAATTTCAAATCGGAAAGGAGCGTCAGTAATCATGGAGAAATCATTAAAACCTGTGAAGTATATTTTCTTGGTACTCATGCTCGTACTAACCGTGTATCCCATATACTGGATGTTCTATGCGGGTACCTTTGCTTCTTCCGAATTAATTGATTTTATTTTTAGTCCGGTGCCGGGCAGTCAACTGCGTGAAAACTATCAATTGATTGATGCATCCTTTGATGTATTACGTGTTGTATATAATACACTCTTTGTAGCAGTAGTGGGGACGGTGGGTTCTGTTGTCGTCAATCTGTTAATGGGGTTTGCTTTGGCAAAGTATGACTTTAAATATAAAGAAGTCTTTTTTAGTATATTTGTGGTGACGATGTTTGTTGGGGGTGCAGCTGTGATGATTCCCCAATTTGAAATCATCATGCAACTGAATCTATATAATAGTCTGTTCGCCATAATTTTACCGATGATGTACTCGACGTACACGTCATTTCTGGCACGACAGACATTTCTGGACTTTCCGACGGAAATTATGCAGGCCGGACGTATTGACGGTGCCGGGGAATTTGGTATTTTTTTCCGATTGGTTGTCCCTAACTCAAAAGCAGTGATTGCAACTATTGCCATTATTACATTTATGAATTATTGGAATAGTTATCTATGGAACTTGATTGTAACAAGTACCGTTGATAAATATACATTCCAAGTGGCGTTGGCATCCATATATCCCAAAGCGTCAATGTGGACGTATGCACCTATTAAAATGTTAGGCGCAACAATGTCAGTTATACCTATATTAATAATGTTCGTTATTTTACAGAAAAACTTTGTAAACTCACTTACAGGCGCTATTAAGGGATAAGTATTCCTGTTTGGACATAAGTAGAATGAACATGCTGAGATAGAACAATGGAGGAATTATTATGAAACTTACAGTTATAGGTGGTGGTGGCGTTCGCTCGCCATTTCTTGCAAAATCAATTGTCAGCAATGCAGGAATTATTGGTATTACCCATGTAACGTTTATGGATATAGATGAAGAGAAACTGAACATTTTTGGAAAGATTAGTCAACGTGTTGCCCGTCGTATTAATCCCGACATTGTGTTTGAAATTACGACGGATTTAGTCGAGGCAGTTACGGATGCGGATTTGGTTATCACAACCATTCGTAGTGGTGGTGACTCGAGTCGTATGTTTGATGAACGGATAGCCTTGGATATGGGCATTCTCGGGCAAGAGACGACAGGAGCCGGTGGTTTTGCAATGGCCTTGCGTTCGATTCCGGTTTTGTTGGATGTTTGTGAAAAAATAAAAACCTACGCAAAAGACACCGTTCAGGTGTTTAATTTCACAAACCCATCAGGATTGGTTACACAGGCGTTGCGGGATGAAGGCTATGACTTTGTTTATGGTGTTTGTGATGCACCTAGTGGATTTGAGAAACAAATGATTCGTGAATTGGAAACAACACCGGAACAGTTTGAGATGACCTGTTTTGGATTGAACCACTTATCATGGTTCAGGGATATTAAGGTAGACGGACAACCGGTATATGATAAACTATTGAATCATAAGCCGATGTATACGGATACAGAATTGCGTTATTTTGACAAAGATGTTATTGAACTTATCGGAAACAAAGATTTCCCGAATGAGTATTTATACTTCTATTATTTCAGAGACCAAGCAGTAGAGTCGATTATCAGTAGTAATAGTACAAGAGGACAGATCATCTATGAGATAAATAAACGCATGATTGCCGAATTGAAAGCCTTAGACATCGAAGAAAATGAAGAGGCGGCTTTTGAAATTTTTATCCGTCATTATTATGAGCGGGAAGATCAATACTTTGCCATAGAATCAGGAACCCATAGAGAAGAAACGAAGGATATACCGGACTTGGAAGCCTTTATCAATGAACCGGATGACGGAGGTTATGCCGGAGTTGCTTTGAATTTTATCAAGGCCTATGTATCCGGAACACCTGTTAAGATGGTGCTGTCCGTTCCCAATAACGGTTCCTTGGATTTCTTGCAAGATAATGATGTAGTGGAAATTTCGTGTTATATTAATAAAGGGTCCGTAGAAACAGTGAAGGTTGACGGCTACGATGACTTCCAAAAGACCCTGATTTCTACAATCAAGTATTTTGAAAGAAAAACCGTAGAAGCCATTAAGTTAAGAAGTAAAGACGCTGCCGTCAAAGCATTGATGATTCATCCACAGGTGAATTCGTATCCGATTGCTAAGAAATTACTAGATGCTTATTTGGAAGAATATAAGGAATATGTAGGAGAGTGGCACTAATGAGTACAACGAGTACGTTGACTTTTTTAGCACAATTAAGCTTGGACTTTATCTTTACCGGCGTTGAGCAGTGGCCGGCAGATGGCGAAGAAGTCATGGCAGATGCATTTGAACTTCAGCTAGGAGGAGGGACGTTGGTGTATCCAATCGTCCTTTCTCGCTTAGGGGTAAAGACACGTGTGGTGTTAAAAACAGCTCAAACGCAACAAAGTCAGATGGCCTTGACGTTATTGAAGCAATATCCGATTCATGATGTTATCGAATATTCGGCAGAAGGATTTGACCCGATTATGTCTACGGCTGTCATTTCAAACAAAAAAGATCGAAGTTTTATCAGTAAGAATAATGAAAAAGCGATGACCTTTGAGGATGAACTTGTACGAAGCAGTATGGCCAATAGCAAGGTTGTTTTCGCGACGGAAAAACAAGGGCATTTGCTGGAAGCATTCAAGAGTAATGGAGCAACGATTGTCTTTGATGTCGGATGGTCAGAGGAACTGTCTGTGGAAAAGTACAAGGAAATTCTACACTATGTTGATTATTTTACACCAAATGATAAGGAAGCAATGAAGATGACAGGTACGTCCTCAGTAGAAGAGGCCTTAAGAGTCTTGTCAAACTATGTTCGATATCCGGTCGTCAGTTGTGGTGGGAATGGATGCATGGCCATGATTGACGGGCAGATATATCAAGTCGATGTTCCGGGAACCTTTGACGCAGTGGATTTAACCGGAGCCGGAGATAATTTTATGGCAGGTCTTATCTATGGTATATATAAGGATTATGAACCGTTGAAGTGTCTGCAATTGGCGAATTGTACAGGGGCTTTATCAACGACAGGAATGGGCTGTTATGGTAGAGCCTATTCTCTAAACGATGTGATGGAATGCATGGCGTATTACGACTAAGATATCTTAACCACTAAAGACATCCTATCACTCTATCATGTGGATAGAAGGATTTGCGAGGAGGGCAGAAGGAAAATGGAGCGAGAACTCACGAAAAGCATGGAAAAGCACCTGGAATGGATAAGGTCTGCCTATGAAAATAGGGAGAATAAAATAACAAAAATATATGAAAACGGAATAAAAAACACCTATCAAACAACCATACAAGAAAAAGAAGACGGAACGACGTTTATCATCACCGGAGATATACCGGCCATGTGGCTGCGAGATTCGGCAACCCAAGTTCGTCCCCTTCTTTTATTTGTGAAGGAAGATCCATACATTCGTCGTTTGGTTGCCGGTGTAATCAGAAAGCAATTGGAGCAAATAGGCATTGATCCCTATGCAAATGCCTTTAATGACGGACCGACAGGTGCCGGACATCAGGATGACGATACTCAGATGAAGCCCGATATATGGGAACGTAAGTATGAGATTGATTCCTTATGTTATCCGATTCAATTGCTCTACTTTTATCGGAATATTACAGGGGATACAAGCCTGTTGGATGTCAACTTCCTAGAGGTATGCCACAAGATTATCGAGGTGTTCAAATGTGAGCAACATCATCATGAGCGCTCAACTTACAGCTTCCGGCGCGATGAGGATGAAGAGGAGCGTATTATATATGAAACTCTTCCCAACGACGGACGAGGCATTGATGTAGCTTATACAGGTATGACCTGGTGTGCATTCAGACCAAGTGACGATGCTTGTCAACAAGGTTATCTTGTTCCGGCCAACATGTTTGCTGTCGTGATTCTTGATTATATGTGTCGGCTACTGGCGGAGATGGACGGGCAAAAAGACTTTATTGATGAAATCAAAAAGTTGAGACAAGAGATTGAGAAGGGGATTCAGACATATGGTATCATTGAGACGGAAGCCTTCGGACCGGTCTATGCCTATGAGGTAGACGGATATGGTAATTATCTGTTAATGGATGATGCCAATGTGCCAAGCTTAATGGCGATTCCTTACTTCGGCTACAGAGACACCTGGGACCCAATCTATCAAAACACACGACGCATGCTTCTAAGTCATGAAAATCCTTATTATTATGAAGGAAAAGTAGCGAAAGGCATTGGTTCCCCTCATACACCGGAGGACTATATATGGCCGATTGCCCTAGCGATTCAAGGTCTCACCAGTGAGAGTGATGAAGAGAAGCAAGAGATTTTAGACATGTTGGTGGCTATGGATGCAGATATCCTATTGATGCATGAGGGAGTGCATAAGGATGATGCGACCATATACACGCGACCGTGGTTTAGTTGGGCCAATGCCATGTTCTCGGAATTTGTCATGTCGCTACACGGCAAGTGGATTGAAGGGTCTCCTCTAGATCAGAAGAAGTCTTAGGGCGAATAATGATAGGTTGTTTTTCCAGTTGTGAATATTCTGATAATTGCGGAATCCCTTATCCGGTAAGGCTTGACAAGGATTTTGATACATGGTTTAATAAAAGAAGAAATCATTGGAAAAAAATCAAGAAATGCCGTAAAATCAAGGGTTTCCGGAGAATCGGAATTTTAAGAATGCCCATTTTACGTTGGTTGAACAGTAACATAGGATGTATTGAAATGCCTTGTTAGTTCCAGTTTGTCTTTCATCTTTTGAGTTGAACAGTAACATAGGATGTATTGAAATAGTTCATAATTTTTGTCTTCTTGGTCGTACATTTTTGTTGAACAGTAACATAGGATGTATTGAAATTTGATATAAAGGATTGTACCTGCACCAGCTCCACGCGTGTTGAACAGTAACATAGGATGTATTGAAATGCAGTAATGGATCCTCTCCCGTACACACTATAGAAAGTTGAACAGTAACATAGGATGTATTGAAATTTTCGAACACTCATGCCTCTTAGTTCCATAAAATACGTTGAACAGTAACATAGGATGTATTGAAATTACTTAATGGTTAACGTGTAGTCTGTAGCTGTAACTGTTTGAACCAGTAACATAGGATGTATTGAAATAGGTCCTGTGTCCCGAATAGGTGGATGCGTACCAAGTTGAACAGTAACATAGGATGTATTGAAATAACAGAGCAAGAAAAGCAAAACCTTTAAGGAAAACCGTTGAACAGTAACATAGGATGTATTGAAATTTTCCTGTAGCCGGGTCAACAACGGTTTGCAATGCGTTGAACAGTAACATAGGATGTATTGAAAATACGCTCTAATCCCTAATTTATTATAAGCCAGGTACCAGTTGAACAGTAACATAGGATGTATTGAAATACAACAATTGTGATCGTGCAGTATTTACGGACCACCGTTGAACAGTAACATAGGATGTATTGAAATGATCTTGTATCAAGACGTATTGAAGCGTATGACAAAGTTGAACAGTAACATAGGATGTATTGAAATAACTCTGTTTTAACAACCCTTTCAAACACTTTAGGGTTGAACAGTAACATAGGATGTATTGAAATTGAAAGGACAGATTCTCTTTCATCCACTCCCTGAAGGTTGAACAGTAACATAGGATGTATTTAAATTTTAAATATATTTCATGGGTCAATATGAGAATTACTTCTCACATAGAATCGCTTATTTAATCTTTCAGTAGAATTTGATTGAATCATCATATATAAAAACACTGTATACATCTAATATTCCAGTTGACTTCCAATTAACAATGTGATTAGATGATTATAGAGTGTGAACTAAGTATAAAGAATGAATAAATAGAGAGGGAGACCATCCCCTTTTTATGAGAGGGAGAAAAGATGACTATTTATGAGATTGTATGTACCGCTGTTTTGAAGCAAAATGTACCCTATATAAAGAGCTTTACTACTTTGAGCAAGGCACTTAATTATTCCATGCTAGAAGATCCACAATTAAAGACATTGCATAAAGACCATAAGCCTAAGAGTTATAATTTCTCAGGTTTCTATCCGGTGGAAAAAAATGTAGATTATCAAAAAGGCCGTATTTATGTATTTCGTATAAGGTGCCTAGATGAATGGTTTGCCAAACAATTAATGAAGGCCATGAAAGCAACTAAGTTTGAGGCATTCGATCTTATTGCTATGGAGTTGAATCAGAAGCAACAAGGAATGATTCGAGAACTCGTGTCCATAACGCCATTTGTGATTACGACAGATGAGGGATACATCCTACCCGGAAAAGAATCCCTTGGAGTTTTTAGAGAATCGCATTCTGGCACTTCTTGAGAAAAAGCACCACGAGCACTATGGAGAGACAATTACAGTTCAGGAATTTGCGCATGGAATTATTAAGACCAACCGCATTCCTATTAAGATTCCCTATAAGTCCATACATATGCTTGGTCATAAAGTGAAGATACAAGTTGCCCCCAATGAACAAGCCCAGAAGTTGGCGAATATGGCATTAGCGACAGGCATCGGAGAGAAGACATCCTTAGGATTTTGGATTTGTAGTTGCGAATTATGAGAAGGAGGGAAGAAGACGATGATTGATGGCCTTGTGCATCAATTTGCCCAAGCTTATAATAAGTATGGGATGCAGTTGATCGCAGATAATTATGTGTTAAAAACAGGAGCCTATATTCGGTTAAACCAAGAAGGGGAGATTATTTGGATTAACCTATATGATCAAAAAGAGGGACGGCAGGGGGATGAAGCCTATGAATGGTTTGCTCTCAGAGATTACAATTCCACACTACTAGCTATGAATAAGCCTATAGATTCCACTAAGAAAATTCATTCCAATAATTATCTGACCTTTTTTATGAAAAAAGACGTACTTATAGGTAAAGATGCCCTTGATAAGGGCGTATTACAGGAGAGTATAGATACTTACTATCAAATATACTAGAGAATCCCAGACTTAAATATAAAAGTAAAAAAAAGGCCTTAGAATTATATAACCGGTTACCAAACGAGGTTGATATAGAATCGGTGAAGAAGGCCAGAAATATTGTTGAAATGCATCTAGATAGTATTTTGAATCGGTTGGAGGCGCTAAATTTTGCCAACTATATCAAGATTTTTATTGATGCACCTTTAGAATTGTATCAGCAAGAAGGGCGAACGCTATTATATTCCCAATGTCTACAATAAGAATGATTATAATGTAGCCATTGATCATAAGGTATATGGCTTAACAAATAATAATATGGGATTGAATGCCAAGAAGCCTTATATGGAGCATAGGACCCGAGATAATTCGATTCCTTATTATATTCCGGATGATGCTATTTTGATGCATAAGTATTTTTTTGATTGGCTAGGGACGAGAAAGAGCGGTCCCTTATATATCAAGGAAGACTCTGATTTTTGTAACAGGTCTTGAGCGGGAACTTGTGTATGGAGATAAAGGATATTATTTCTTAGAGGATTGAGCAAGGAATGGCACACGACTATTTTGGATTATGATTATATTCCGGTATTGGAAAGAGAAGAGTCCTTACTGGTACGTAATATACAGGACACCTTAGAGATAGAGGATGGGAAGCGATTCATCGCACCGGATTATAGCCTGAATAGTCTTTCAGCTATAGAAGCAGAGCTTGATCGACTTGTGTTTCAAGGTCGACTCCGCTATGTGTATTATCAAGACGCCGGAGATATAAAGAAGATTGACCCAAGTGTGAAACAATATCTATTGGCAACAAGAGAAGGGTTTAAGCAGTATTTCCGATTGGGTCAAAAGGAAGGGCTACGAGCAGCACTTCCTTATGTACCAAGAGCTATCCTGAAACGATTACAGGGAGAGGGATACTCGAAATGGAAAGCAGCTCAAGCCATGAATATGTATATTGCATTGATGAGTCAACGAGGAGGGAATGAAGAGATGGCAGGAAAAATTATCCAATTAAGACAACAATTAAATGAAAAATTAGTTGCCGGGCCGACAATGGACTGTGAGAATGATGAGGAGTTCTTCTATTTGGCAGGCCAGATTATAAGTTATATGTTGGACCGGTCCAAATCGCAGTCAGCTAATCACAGCATGGCCAATGCATTCTTAGAGACAAAGAGACCGGAGCAATTGGTCAAGGAGATACGATTTGCTTTTATGAAGTATAATCATGACATATCAAGGAATTACAAAAAGTTCAATCAAGCCATGGCCATGGTTCAAGGTTATATATGTGACCAGCAGAAAGTGGACTTGGCTATGCTATTAACCGGTTATACAGCAAGTAATATGTTCTATGAGAAAAAGGGAGGTAATGAGGATGAATAAGCGTGTATATGGTATAGTAGGTGTCAAAAGCATTATGTCCAATTGGAATGCGGATTTTACAGGACGTCCGAAAACAACCAGTGACGATATGATTTTTGGTAGCGATAAGGCATTAAAATATAGTATGAAAAAATACTGGGAGACAAAAGGAGAGAATATTCTCTATATTAAGAGTCATGTGATTAGTAAGGATGGCAAGTTACAGCCTCGCACGCTAGAAGGTCGTTACACTCAATTATTTGGAGCCATTGACAAGAAGACCCCGTCTACGGAAGTATTGACGAATTTATTCTCCGCCCTCGATGTGCGTTGCTTTGGTGCAACCTTCGCAGAGAAAGGTAATAATATCTCCATTACAGGCGCCATTCAAGTTGGTCAAGGATTTAACCGATATGAAGGTAGTGAAGTAGAGATTCAAGATATTTTATCACCCTTTAGCACCGATGATGCTAAAGACAACTCTACCTTGGGTAAGAAGATTGTAAGTAATGAAGCCCATTACTTCTATCCGATTGTTATTAATCCCATAGCTTATGATGGATATAAGGAGATGCTTGAAGGATTTGAAGGGTTCACAGAAGAAACATATGAATCTTTTGTAGAGGCTTCATTGACATCGGCGACAGCTCTTGCTACCAACAGTAAGATTGGTTGTGAGAATGAATTTGCCCTATTTGTAGAGACAGATAAGGAAACCTACTTGCCGAATTTGGCGGAGTATATTCGATTCAGCAAAGGTGAGGAGATTGACACCATACGCTTTATTCAACCGGAGCTCTTAAGAAGAGATACAATTACAAAAATACGATTATATTACAATCCTTATGCTGTTCGAGTAGAAGGGATAGATGGAGAAGTAGTGGAAAGAATGAGTATTTTTACGAAAGAAGTGATCTAGATGAAGGGCATAATGTTTACTATAAGAGGTCGGACGGCTATGTTCAAACGCCCGGATGTGAATGAATCGGTGTATATGACCTATGGACATATACATCGAGTTGCCTTATTAGGTATTCTAGGGGCCATCATGGGTTATGAAGGATATAATAGTCAATATTTATATAATATAGATCATAAGAAGACACCAAAAGAGTATCCGGAGTTCTATGAAAAACTTGAAGGACTGAAGGTTGCTATTGAGCCGATAGCTAAGAATGGAATGTTCCCTAAGAAAGTACAGGTATTCAATAATAGCGTTGGCTATGCCAGTCAGGAAGAAGGCGGAAATCTTGTCGTTCGTGAGTATTGGTTGGAAAACCCTCAATGGCGAATCTACTTACATGCAGACGATCAAGAAATTCATACGTCACTTCTTAAGCGATTGAAGGAAAGTACATGTGTCTATATTCCATATTTGGGTAAAAATGATCATCCGGCGACCATTGAAGATGTATCTGAGATTGAATATGTTCCCACAGACCAATTCAGTTATTGCCATAGTTTGTTTCAAATGGAAGGGGTTCAATTCCAAGAATCAAGAAGTCGACGAGGAGTGAAAGAGAGCCTCTATTTATATAAAGAACAACTGCCGGTAAGAATGACGAAGCGACCTAATCGCTATGAATTGATGACACTTTGTACAACGAATCAGAAGATTGCGTCTCATCCGGATGATAGAATCTTTTATCAGTGTGGGGATGTCGTTCTTCAATTTATCGAATAAGAGATGATTGTATTTAAGGAGAGCATATGTCTGACCTGTATATTGATATAAGCCGATATATTGAGAATTTTGAACAGTATCGCGCACATACAACTGAAGGTAAAGAGCCTGAGTCTTTATGGGAGCATATGGAACAGACACGTGAACATTTGGACCGGGCTTTATATAAGAGTGGGACAGAGGCTTGTATTCTTAGAATTATAGATACAGCTAATGTCTCTGAAAATGTAAAGCAATTTATATATAAGGCATTTCTTAACGGGATTTATCTGCATGATTTAGGCAAGATAAATCCTGCTTTTCAATGCAAAAAAATGAGAAATCCTCTATTTCCTATTTCAAAAGGATCATCGAATCATTCCATGCTATCGACCTTTATATACTATTGGGTGATGCAACAAGAGATAGAGCAGCAGATACAAGAAGATTATCTTGACGAAGAGGAGATGATCGATTGCGACTATGTGACCTATCTATTCGGTTATATGATTAGTAAACATCATGGTCACTTAGACAGTTTGACTTCTTTTGCTAAGCGCTGGGATCAATGGCTCGATGATGTGAAACAGAATATATCTCATGCCTATGATTCGATGATGCATGTTCGTCTACCGGTGGATGATATGCTTGCAGATATGTATCAAGGCTATGATAAGGCACTTCTTGAAGAGGAAGGAGCGCGAATATTTCCTAATGGTGAGGGCATGATATTAGCTAAACTATTCTATGCCTTATTAGTCAATTGTGATTATGCAGCAACCAGTGCTTATATGTCAGATACACCTGGGACAATGTGGGAAGAGGGCGGTTTTCAAAAGATTCTGCCCCAGGTGGTACAAGCTTATAAGAAGACACCTTTATATCAATCGATCCAAGATTATAAAGGGATTCTTGATAATAAAGCAGATATAAAGTCAGAAGAGGTAAGCATTAATGACCTTCGTAGCCGGCTGTTCTTAGAAGCTGAGATGAATTATCATAAGAATCCGGATAAAAGAATCTATTATCTAGAAGCACCAACCGGAAGTGGAAAGACAAATACATCCCTGAATCTTGCTCTTCATATTTTGGAAAACCAAAAGATGGCCAATAAACTATTCTATATATTTCCGTTTAACACCCTTATTGATCAGACGGAAGGCACCTTGAAAGGCCTCCTACAAGGAAGTGTGATCCCTCGAGTCTTTAATTCCATTACACCCATTTCGACAGAAGAACTAGAGGAAGATGTGAACAAAAGCTATTTGAATTATTTGTTTATGAATCATCCACTTATATTGACGACCCATGTACAGTTTTTCCGTATACTTTTTGGCGTCGATAGGGAAGCGAATATTCCTTTTTCCGAACTAGTGGGGAGTGTTGTCATATTAGATGAGATACAAAGTTACTCGATTCAACTATGGAAGGAACTCATCTATTTCATTGACCTCTATGGTGAGTTATTGAATATGACCGTAATTATCATGTCAGCCACATTACCTAAGCTCAATAGACTGCTGGACTTGGAACTATCCGGGTATGCGAATCTTATTGAATCTCCGCAAGTCTATTTTGAACACACGCTGTTTAAGAATCGTGTAGGATTGGACTACTCCATGATAGATCAGCCCTTATATACAGGAAGAGAGAAAGATTATGAGGGATTGGCCAATCATATCCTTAAAGAACGAATGAAAAGAGGGCCGTCAAAAATCTTGGTTGAATTCCTAACGGTTAAATCGGCCATGATATTCTACGATTGTTTGATGTCGATGGAAGAAGTATGGCCGAAGGACTGTCAAATCTTAAGTATAACAGGCCGAGATAACAGGAATATGCGAAAAAAAACGGTACAGTATATTAAGGAAGAGGCAGTGGATTGTGTGTTGATAACGACTCAAGTGATAGAGGCCGGTGTGGACATTGATATGGATCTTGGGTATAAGTCCATCGCTTATCTGGATGCAGATGAGCAATTTCTAGGACGGGTCAATCGCTCGTGCAAAAAGAAGGATTGCAAAGTGTTCTTTTTTGACATGGATGAAGCCAAATGGGTATATCGTAAGGATTTTCGTATGGAAAGAACCTTGCATCAAGAACAATATCGCCGGATGTTGGAAATGAAGCAATTTGATCTCTTCTACCAAGATGTGTTCACGGATATAAAGAGGGTAAAAGAACAGTGTAATGAAGAGAATTTTGTCCATATGAGGAGGGATGTTACCCTTCTTGACTATGCCGGAATAGAAGAGAAGATGACGTTGATTGAAGAGAAGGATATGGTTACTCTGTATCTGAATGTTGTTGAGGAGATCAGGGAAGAGATTGATGGACGTATGACTCAACAGTTTATTGCAGGCGATGAAGTATGGAGACATTATGTAGAAGTTCTAGAGGATAGAAGTTATTCTTATGCACAGAAGCAGATTGAGTTATCCAGAATTCGTAGCAAGATGGATTATTTTACCTATCAAATCTATAGGCCCATGAAACGATTCGGTTATGCACGTCAAATATCCCAATATCAAGATAAGATTGGTGACATGTATTATATTGATCAAGGTGAACGTTATTTAAAAAATGGTCACTTTGATATAGAAGCGGCTATGGAGCTGTTTGGGGAAACATTTACGGAAGATGACTTCTTATAACAGAGGTATTCATGTACCAATAGAAGTATTATCAACCTAATTGATTGAGTTGTCACGCAAGTGCAGAAAGAAAAAGGTGATGTGATGCAAGTGAACGGAACACTGATTAATTATTACTTTCACTGTAAACGACAATGCTATTTGGCAGGAAATCGGCTCAATATGGAAGAGAACTCCGAAGATGTTCAAATAGGGCGTGTATTACATGAAATTGAACTGGAACATAGTAAGACCCATGAGATTGCCATAGATAATATACGATTGGACAAAATAACGGATGACTACTTAGTGGAAATAAAGAAGTCCGATGCAGATTTAGAGGCAACTAGGTGGCAAGTGCTTTTCTATCTACACGTTTTGAAACAAAAAGGGATTATTAAAAAGGGTAAAATAGAGGTTTTGGAAAAGAAAAAGCAATCTAAGAAAGTTCATATTGTTGAGCTAACGGATGCATTGGAAGAAGAGCTAACAAAACTTGTAGAGGATATTCAAAATTTAATCTATGGAGATACGATTCCCGACGTAATCCATGAACCGACCTGTAAGAAATGTGCCTATTATAGTTATTGTTATTTATAATTGAATAGTGTTTGGAAGAAGAAAAACTGCCAGTACAGTAGATGCGGAAAAGAGGGTATAGAAAGAGGTGTAAGTAGAATGGGTAAAACCAAGTATATTTTTTCTACAGGAGAACTCAAGCGAAGAGAGAATAGTATAAGTTTCAGAGATACGTCAGGAAGATTAACACATATGCCAATCGAAACTATTCGTGAGATATATCTGATGAATGAGGTGAGTATTAACACGAAGCTGATTCAGATTCTAAATACAGCAGGCATACAAGTACATTTTTTTGATTATTATGGACATTATATCGGGAGCTATTATCCGAAAGAATATTTGTTGAGTGGGCGATTGACAGTACAACAAGCATTGGCCTATTCGGATGAGCGACGGTTATATATTGCAAAACGGATTGTTGAGACAATAGCTGAAAGTATTATGTCTCTTCTCTATCATTACTATCGACATGGTAAATCAGAGGTCAAAGAGGCTATAGATTATTGCGACCATGTTAAGGAACTGTTAAGTCATACCAAGGATGTAAGACAGGTGATGGCAATAGAAGGGCGAATTTGGTCATTATTTTATGACAGTTTTAGGTTCTTCTTAAATGAATCTTTTGTGTTTTCAAAGAGAGTTCGTCGACCACCGGATAATCCAATGAATGCTTTAATCTCCTTTTTGAATTCTATGCTCTATACGAAGACCATAACCATGCTCTACCATACCCACTTGGATCAGACTATTAGTTTCTTACACGAACCCTCGGAAGCACGGTTTTCTTTAAGCTTGGATATAGCAGAAATATTCAAAGCGGATATTGTGTTTAAAACCATTTTTGATTTAGTGAACAGACGACAAATTAAGGTGGACAAACATTTTGAAAGTAAGGTCAATTACTGTATTCTGAATGAAGCAGGTCGGAAGTTGGTGATTAAAGCCTTTGAAGAACGCTTGGGCGCAACTTTTGAACATGCCGGGTTACATCGAAAAATAACCTATGAAACGGCTATCAAATTCGAAGGCTATAAGTTAATCAAATACTTGACGGAAGGTGTCGACTATAAACCTTTCACATCAGAAAGAAAGTGTTGATAAAGGCTTGTTTAATTCCAATTGCGTTGATTTAGATATTAGGTAACAAATATCAGTTATCATGTACTAAGTATCAAATATCAAGTGTCGGGTATAAGGAAGGTGGTAGAATATGAAAACGAAAGGTAATCAGAACAAAAATTATGGTTATGTGTTTTTGTTCTATGATGTTAAGGAAAAACGCGTTGCAAAGGTTTTTAAAATATGTAAACAGTATCTTCAGCATCATCAATTGTCGGTCTTTAGAGGTGAAATCACGCCATCAAAGTTACTGATGTTGAAGAAAGAAATCAAGGATGTGATTAATCAAAAAGAAGACCATGTGACGATTATCAAAATGATGGGAGACTATGTATTTGATGAAGAAATTATTGGAACAGATAGAAAACAGCCGGAAGGGGATTTGTTTATATGAAGTTTTAACTTCTAAATGGTAGATGTTTTTCCAGTTGTGAATATTCTGATAACTCTGCAATCCCTTTATAGATAAGGCTTGACAAGTATTTTTGTTCATGGTTTAATAAAAGAAGAAATCATTGGAAAAAAATTAAGAAATGCCGTAAAATCAAGGCTTTCAGCGAATTTTGATTTTTGAGAATGCCCATTTTACGTTGGTTGAACAGTAACATAGGATGTATTGAAATTCTATATAGGGATGATAGTTACATTTCCTCGTCATCGTTGAACAGTAACATAGGATGTATTGAAATAATGAAGTTCCTTAGCCATATGACCTTGTACAATTGTTGAACAGTAACATAGGATGTATTGAAATTCGGGTAACATCCGTGGGCGTACATAGGACAGGTATCGTTGAACAGTAACATAGGATGTATTGAAATAAGTCACTGTCCCATAGCATGAACAGTGTTAAAAGGTTGAACAGTAACATAGGATGTATTGAAATGACAAAATGATATCTGTAGCATCAATCGCATCTTGTGTTGAACAGTAACATAGGATGTATTGAAATTAGCAAGTTGTCTTGTCGGCGATTTCCGGTTCCCCGTTGAACACTAACATACCCCCCAAAATAAACATGAATGACAGCATCAAAGAGAAAAGTCCACGACGTCTAGAAATGTCATGGACTTTATTTTAATCTTTTTATTTAGTTTAAGATGTAGTGAAGATTTAGAATGATTTACATGGCTCTACAAGGCTTTAGCAAGTTCGTAGACATCTTGCAATGCTTTTTCATTGTCTTTAACCATTTCGTTCTTAGTGCTTGTGCTATAGAATTGTGCAAATTCCATGCCGGAGGCATCACAAGCCATTTGCATCATCCTTTTGATTCCTGAAATGTTCCCACCTTCTTCAGCTTCTGCACCATAGGTCGATAGGAATACAAGTTTTTTACCTTTGAAGGCAGGGATAATAGCAAAGGTTCTGTCAAGAGCAGTTTTCAATTGTGCCGTTATGGAGTAATAGAAAACAGGAGATGCCATGACAAGAACATCCGCAGGTACAAGTGTATCATAGATGGCGTTCATATCATCCTTCAGAGCACAAGGATTCCCTTTTCCTGTTTGACAAGCATAGCAGGATGTACATCCTTTAATGGACATGCGGGTTACATCATAATGGCTTATATCCATGGCTTCGCCTTTAGTATTTAATCCTTCAATATAACGTTCCACGAGTTGGGCAGTGTTGCCACTTTTTCGAGGACTTCCCTGTAATATAACAACTTTCATAATAATGTCAATCCCTTTCTATCTTTCTATGCGTTGAATCGTTGAGCAACGGATTCTAGATAATCAACGCGGTCTTGATGACTACAGCTTGTGATTTGATCACGATTCATCCAAACAACATCATGAAATCCACAAGAAGCAAGCGTCATCTTAATGAAGAGGTTCTCCATAGAAGGGACGAGGTATTCTGTTGGGTATTCAGACGTTGTAAGCACCGTTGTTTTGGTGATATGGGTGAGTAATCCATCTAATCCTTCGGGTGTTTCAAGATAAGCGAAGTCTTTTAACATGACTTTATCAATGAATCCTTTAAGAATAGCAGGTAAATCAAACCACCAAATTGGAAAAATAAAGACAACTTCATCAGACTCTTTGAGCATGTTTTGATATGTGTATACGAGGTCGTCAGAAGACTTTCCTTGAGAGAAAAGCGCTAAAGATTCCTTTTTCAATACCGGATTGAACCCGTCTTCATTCAGATTGATGATTTGATAGTCTTTGTTTTTCTTTTCCAAGGCTTGAGTGGCTTGATCTAATACGGCTTTGTTGAAGCTGCCTTCCCATGGGTGTGCGTAGATAATGGTTGTTTTCATAAATGTATCCTTCCTTTCTTTTAAACAGTTGACTGTTTTTGTACAATTGACTAATTCTTTCAGTAGAAGTATAATAGACGTGTTTGACAGAGTCAATAGGTTGAACAGTTATTGAACACATAAGGGATTTTGTTTAAATTCTTTGAGTGCACGGAAGAATAAAGGAAAATAGCGGTGTATTACGGCTAGAGATTTGAAGAATGGAGAAAAGATGTTAAAACAAAAACCGTTAAATATGAATGGAAAACGTTCCATTAATCTTGTTATAGACGGCATGTTAAGTCTGATGAAGAAACGACCGTTTAAAGAAATTACAATTTCTGAATTAACAAAAGAGGCAGGGGTTGTACGGGCAACCTTCTATGCTCATTTTGAAAGCAAAGAGGATGTCTTGTCCTATTATATATATTGTTTGTTTGCAGAGAAGTTCCAAGAACTCATGACAGAGTCTTCCGATAAGAAGCTATCCGTTGCAAGGATGTACTTTGTTATATGGAAGGAACACATTGATTTATTGAAGCTCATGGAACACAATAAGTTGCTTTTTTTATTGAATGATTTTAATGGGCACATTGAGCACTTTTGCTATGAAGATCAGTGGTTTGAAAATGAGACCTGTACCATGTCACCTAAGGCTGCGGAATATTCAACATCCATTTATGCAAGTGTTTTGGCCACTATATTGATTCGATGGATTCGAACGGGGATGGAAGAATCACCGGAAGAATTAGAAGGTATTTTTAACGAATTGATTGTTTTACCCGTCTAAAAAATCGGATGACAGGGATTTACCTTGCTATTTTTTCTTTCTCTCGTTATACTGTATATTCAAATATATTATGAAGGAGATTAGCATGGAAAGTTATCCAAATTGTCCCAACTGTGATGGAGAGTATACGTATGAGGACCGGAACCTCTATGTATGCCCCATGTGTGCCCATGAATGGTCGCAAGATGCGAGCTTAATCCAAGAGGATGGAATTAAAGACAGTAACGGCAACCTGTTGTCTGACGGTGATTCCGTAACCATTATCAAAGATTTGAAAGTTAAGGGCAGTTCATCAGCCATCAAAAAGGGAACAAAGGTGAAGAATATACGCTTAGTGGATGAGCCTGTTGACGGCCATGACATTGATTGTAAGATTGATGGTTTTGGCGCTATGACGATTAAGTCAGAGTATGTCAAAAAATTAAGCGAATAGGTAAAAAAACCAGCTATTACTAAAGCGCAGGCAAGTGCTTTAGTGGTAGCTGGTTTTTATGTACAGAGACAAGTGTCTATAAGTACATATCCACTTGGAATTCGTAGGTTTCTAATGTCTCTTCTTTGAAATTAAGGTCAAAGCCAAGACCATCCTTATGGAAGAATCCTTTGGTCAAATCAACGCGTATGATAACAAGAGTCTCATCGTTTTTGTCTAAGCGATCGAAGTGACGATTTGGAAGAAGTTCTGCAATTTTGGCACGAATAGATTCATTGCCGGCTTTGAACGGATGTCCGAGATTGTGGGCAACACCAAAGAATCGGTGCATCCCTTTACTCAACGATACATTCGGGTTGATTTCGATTTCTTTAACCTTTTGTGTGGAACTGTGTGTCACCATATAGAAAGCGTTGTTGTCTAGGTAAACATCGACCATACGAACGGATGGAAATTGGTCGTTGCTGGTAGCCATGGCAAATACGTTATCCTCTGCAAAAAGATCATGTGCGATTTCTAAGGCTTCTTTATATGTATACATAATAACCTCCTAAAGTTTAATTCTACTCTATTGTATCATATTTTTGAATCAAACTGTACTTTTGAACATTTTGTCCATTTTGAACAGATAATACTATAGAGAAACGTTTGTTTTCACCTTGCGATAAGGGGCAATGGCTTTTAGAATCATCGCTTTAACATCGTCACATAATTCACCGCTTTCATCGGCAACGCTATGGTCAAGGTTGAGTCGAATTTTAGGGGAGAGGTTGTAGCTATCAAACCAAGCTTGATAGTTGGCGTTCAAATCTTCCATATAGTCTCTTGGAATGAGGTCGGCTTCTGTAGAGCGATTTCGTTTGGCGATGCGTTCCATAGCTGTATCAATGGATACATCAATAAGAATAAGAACTTCCGGTGGTTGAATGTGTTGGAGCATATTATGAAGTAAATCTTTGTATATTGTAAATTCGTCATCAGTCATATTGCCACGATCGTTGATGGTTTTTGCAAAAATTTCATCACCGTAAATTGAACGGTCGATGATGGCGTTGTTGCCACTAGCTTCAATGGCTTTTATATCACGAAAGCGATCATTTAAGAACATAACTTGAATAATGGCGCTCCAACGTTCCTGATCTGCATAGAATTTGTCTAACATGCGTTGAGCGAGAGAGTTGCTATCATTGTCATTTAATTCCTGAAACAAAGGAATCTCTAACTCTCTACTCAAAAATTGTGCTACTGTACTTTTGCCCGCGCCGATAATGCCGTCAATTACGATTGCCATGTTCTTCTTTTCTCCTTTTAATAAATAATTGTTCAAATGGGTACTGATAAATGGGTTCATAGACGTTCCTCGCTAGTCTAAATCGTTGATTCTGCGGTATCCCAAATATTCTCTGAAAAACAACATGTAGTTGTTTGCTTTGATATAGTCTACAATATGTGGTGATAATAAAAGATATCATAGATAGAAAGAAAATGCAAGGTGCAGATTGAGGGATATTGCATCGTGACAGTTAGAACAGTATAATGAAACAAGAGCGTATAGTCCATAAACGATTATTGAAAAAAGGAGCTATTATGTATATTATTCCCCAACCAAGAGAGCTAACATACACACCCGGAAAGATTCAGATAACAATGAAGTCACGCCTTGTTCTGCAAGGGGACTTATCCGAAGTTATTGTTCTCGCAGTACAAGGGTTACAAGGAACAATAAAACAATATTGGGGCATTGACCTTCCTATTATTCGTAGTCATGCTGTGGGGCAAGTTCTTCATGGAGACCTTGTATTCAAGTGTGAAAAGCAGACCCAAGAACAACAATACCGCATTGATATGGATGAGACGGTTCGAGAAGTTGTCGGTAGCGATGAGAGCGGTCTTTTTTATGGAATTCAAACCCTCAGACAATGGGTAACACAAGTGAGCAGTATCTGCGGAATCCTTCATGTGAAGGATGGACCTCAGTTTCCTGTTCGTGGATTCTATCATGATGTGACACGAGGTCGTATTCCTACGTTGAAGGCATTGAAAGAGCTGGTAGACCGAATGAGTTACTATAAGATGAATCAATTACAACTCTACGTGGAGCATACGTATTTGTTCCAAGGAATGAGTGAAATGTGGCGGGATGATACACCTCTTAGTGGGGAAGATATTATGGCATTAGATAAGTATTGTAAAGAACGTTACATTGATCTAGTCCCTTCATTATCTAGCTTTGGTCACCTATATACGTTGCTCAGTACGAAGACATTTGAAGAATTCTGCGAGTATGAAGAGGCAGAAAAACAACCGTTTAGTTTTTGGGATCGGATGCAACATCATACGCTTAATGTATCAAAACCGGATGCGATTCAACTTGTTAAGGGAATGATAGATGAGTTTATGCCTCTTTTTTCATCCAAGTATTTTAACATCTGTGCGGATGAAACCTTCGACTTAGGCAAAGGTCGTAGTCAGGCATTGTTGGCGGAAAAAGGTGAGAAAAAACTCTATATAGAGGTCGTCAATGAGCTCTGTCAGTATGTTCTGAGTAAAGATAAAATTCCTATGTTCTGGGGAGACATTATATCAGCTTTTCCGGAATATATTAATCAACTTCCGAAAGAGACCATATGTTTGAACTGGGGTTATGATCCGAATCAATCGGAAGATGACACGAAAGCATTAGCCGGAGCCTCAGCGAAACAATATGTTTGTCCGGGGGTTCTTGGATGGAATCGTTGGATGAATGATATCAAAGGATCCTATGAGAATATTAGCCGTATGTGTACTTATGGGAAACAATACGGAGCAATCGGTGTATTGAATACGGATTGGGGGGATTATGGACACGTGAATCATCCGGATTTTTCTATTCCCGGATTAATCTATGGTGCTGCCCTTTCATGGCAAGAAAGGATAACGGATAAGGATGAACTGGATCGGAAAATCTCGCGTGTGGAATATCTAGATAGGTCACAAGAGTGGGTCTATCACATAAGTGATATTGCAGAACATGCGGTTTTCTCATGGGATCATGCCGTCCGTTACTATGAGATGGAATATCTGGATTATACAAAGGAAGTCCAAGAAGAAGCCTTTTTGGAAGAAGACATGGGGAAGGTGGAACAAGCCAACAAGGCCCTTGAAGACCTTCGTTATGTACTAAGAGAAAATCTGCTTGCAGTGGACACCTCAAAACGGTCCATGATGCAGGCCTATGAACTGGCTATTGAAGGGGTCATAGTGTGGAATAAAGTTGGTCGTGGAGTCGAACAACGGGTATACAAGAAAAATAACGCGCCTTTGGATTTTTATGCCATTGCCTCAGAATTAGAGGAATGGTTTATGCGCTACAAGCAGTTATGGCGAAGTGTTAGCAAAGAAGGAGATTTGGCAAAACTATCCAAGATTATTTTCTTCTATGCGGATGTATTAAGGGGTAGAGAACGTAAAGATGTTTAGCGGAGGAGTCAGATAGATGCTTAAGGAACAAGATATTAAAGAGCGTTGCTATCCAATTACCTATAATAAGGGCAAGGAATTATTTAGACGTCATAAGATCTTAAGTTTTGACTATTCCGTTCGTGGCAATCTGGATTGCATCGATGCCTTAGTTTCAGGAAGCGGGTACAAGAGTTATCAAGTAAGAGTAGACTATAATATAGAGAGGGATAGCTTTGAAACGGTTTCTTGTGAATGCCCGGCCTTTCATAGCTATGAGGGCATATGCAAGCATGTGGTGGCTGTCCTATTGGAATATGTCAACAATTCGAATGAGGAATCTGACATTCAAGAGCCACTATATACAAAGGAATTCTATGATCAAATGCTTCGTTCTTATGAAGTGATGGAAAAAGCAGAGCGTATCATACATGACAATAGAAGAGAAGACCGATCCCGTGCTAGAACGCATCCGGAAATTCGTGATTTATTTACCCAGCAGTCAACCCCTCATTTTACACCCATGCTTCATGGGATGGCTTATGGGGAGATTCATCTTGAAATGGTGATTCGAGTTGAAAATCAGCAGATACTTTTAGAGTTAAAAGTAGGTAAGAATCGTATGTATGTGGTGAAGGATATTTTCGAGTTCTATCATCACTTGAGAAAAGGTGAAGATTATGCCTATGGTAAAGGCTTACAGTTTATCCATACGCGAGGGGCTTTTGAGGCATCCTCCCGTAAGCTTGTTGACAGCATCTATCATCTAATTGAGGCACGTGTATATAAACGTTCACATCTTACAGGTCAGCAGAGGGGGATTCCCGTGGAGGTGGATGAACTTGTGGAACTTATTAATTTATCTCAGTCAGAATCCATGACAGTTATGATGTCAGGCTATGAAAAAGTCTATAGGGTGATGCACCAAGACGTCCCACGGGAGATGGTGATCAAAGGGAAGGACAGTGGCTTAGAGATTGAAGTAGCACCTCGAATGGAATTTATCGGAGGTCATTATGCTATCTGTTTTTATGAGGCGGGGATATATATCCCATCATTGGAAACCATTGAGGATATACGTGAGTTTATTCTAGCGGTGGGACGGGATGGGCAACAGCATTTTTTTGTTGCAGAAGAAGACGTTACTGGATTTGTACGCTATCTTCTACCTAAGTTAGACAAGCATTATAGTATTGAATATGTAGATTATGACGTAGAGGTTCATGGAATAGAACCTGTTACCTTTAGGTTTTATCTGGATGCACCAACCAAAGAACGTATTCAATGTAAGGCAGTGGCTGTTTATGGGGAGAAAGAGCTTTCCCTTTTTGAACCGACAAATGCGGATTGTCGAGATAAGGTGGCTGAAGATCAAGTCAATGCAAGTGTTTCAGCCTATTTTACCGATTATGATGTGTTAACCAAGGAGCTCTATATTGAAGGCAGTGAAGAGCGGCTCTATCAATTTTTGACAGAGGGTCTTCGAGAAATAGAAGCCTATGGGGAGGTTTATCTGACAGATAAAGTGAAGCAATTTAATGTGGTTAATAAGGTTCCCGTTAACGTAGGGGTATCCATAGAAAGTGATTTATTGGAATTATCCGTCAGCAGTGAGGTGTTAGATCGGTGGCAGTTGCAAGACCTATTGGATCACTATAATCCTAGAAAAAAATACTATCGCCTTCAAGACGGTCAATTTGTGACCATGGATTCCGGGAATTTACAGCAACTCTATGAGTTGAAAGAGGGTCTTGGATTAAGTAGCGAAGAGCTCATGAAAGAACACGTCTTATTACCGAAGTACCGAGCCCTCTTTGTGGATGCGGCCATGAAGGGAGACAGTCAATTTGCAGCCCTTCGTAATCAGACATTCAAATCCCTTGTTCGAGAGATGACAGCAGCTTTTGATAATGACATGGAGGTTCCAAGTACCTTGCAGGCGACGTTAAGGAGCTATCAAGAAGACGGATTTCGTTGGATCAAGGCATTGAAGCAACATGGATTTGGTGGTATATTGGCCGATGATATGGGGTTAGGAAAGACCATTCAAGTCATCAGTTTTCTGTTAAGTGAACAGGAAGCAGGAGGCGTTGGTAAGAGCTTGATTATATGCCCTTCCTCATTAGTCTATAACTGGGCAAGTGAATGTGAACGGTTTGCACCCGCCCTTAAGGTAACGATGGTAATCGGTACGCCAAAGGAACGTCGTCAGTGCATTGACAAAGGGGAAGATGGAGAGATTCTTATCACATCCTATGAGTTATTGAAGCGGGATATTAAGTACTACAGACCTCATAGATATGCCCATCAGATCATTGATGAAGGTCAATATATCAAAAATCACAATACCCAAGTGGCAAAAGCTGTTAAGGCGATTGATTCAACCTTTCGACTGGCGCTTACCGGAACGCCGATTGAAAATCGATTGAGTGAATTGTGGAGTCTGTTTGATTTTCTTATGCCTGGATTTTTGTATACCTATCGTCAATTTAAGCAAGACTTTGAAACACCTATTGTATCTCTGGATGAGAAGAAGGTGGCCATGCGTTTGAAACAGATGATTAGTCCTTTTGTATTAAGACGGTTAAAGCAAGAGGTTCTAAAAGACCTTCCGGATAAGATTGAAGAGAATATTATAGTGGATATGTTTCCGAGACAAAAGGAACTTTATAATGCCCATGTGGTACAGTTGAGGGAATCTTTGGCAAGACAGACGAGACAAGAGTTTAATGCAGGTAAGATGAAAGTATTTGCGGCGTTAACAAGACTTCGACAGCTCTGTTGTGACCCAAGTTTGATTTATGATAATTATGAAGGTGCTTCGGCAAAAGTGGCTATGTGTATGGAGTTGATTCAAGAGGCAGTAAGCGGTGGACATAAGATTCTTTTGTTTTCCCAATTCACCTCATTATTTCCTATTCTCCAGGATCGAATGGATAAGGAGAAGATTAGCTATATGACATTGACAGGGAAGACATCAAAAGCAAAGCGGGCAGTGTTGGTGAAGCAATTTAATGAGGATGCGACATCTGTTTTTTGCATCTCCTTAAAAGCCGGAGGAACGGGATTGAATCTGACTGCAGCGGATATTGTCATCCATTTTGACCCATGGTGGAATCTGGCCGTTATGAATCAAGCCACAGATAGGGCCCATCGAATCGGACAAGCGCAAGTAGTGAATGTTTATAATCTTATTGCGCGAGGTACGATTGAAGAGAAGATTATTAGCCTCCAAGAAGCAAAGCGTCAACTGGCAGATGCGATGCTATCCGGGGAAGGGGTAAAGCTAGCCTCCTTCGATCAAGACGCCTTGATGGAAATATTGCAAGAACCTTAAGGAAAAATATCTTGCTATTTAGTGAAACTAGTAGTATCATTAAAATACAAAGTGAGACTACCCGTTCCATTAAAAGGAGGTTCTATGTCACAAGATAGATTAAATCAACGACAACAAAAAGTGCTAGAAAGAAAAGAACGTATTGTAGAGCAGGCCAAGATGCTCTTTATTCAAGAAGGCTTGGCTAATGTAACCATGCAGGATGTAATGAATGTGACAGGCATACCCAAGGCAACTATGTATCGATATTTTGATAGCATACATGAGATAGCTATGGAGGTTCAGAGCCAAATGCTTGCTGAGATTTATACGGATCTATCCAAGGTGTCTTATGCCGAAGAAGCGGATCTTGCGCTGAAGCAAATCTATACCTGTATTATTGATGGCTACGAGTCCCATAAGATTGCGTATCAATATATTGGTTCCTTTGACTATATATATGCTAAGGCGTATCCGGAAACATTTATGGCAACAGAGTATGATGCGCGAATCGAAGCGCTGATAAATCACTATATGTCAGAAACCCTCAGCCATGAAAGCGTAGAACATCTACTGATTCATCTAGGGATGCTTTCAGCCTATTTACAAAAGTTAGCCTTAAGAGAGTCGATTTATAATCAAGGGAAGTTGAATGTAGCCAAAAGACTCGAGTATTTGAAAACAATCGTGAAGGGGTGGATCATATGAGAAGAGAGACCCCAAATCCACTGGCCTTAACACTAAAGCGAATGATTCATAGCAAGATTTTTTGGATAACAGGAGGTGTTCTTATAACGGTTGCCGCTGCAGGTGTCGTTGGAACAGGCTTGTTTTTCGGATATTATTTTAATAAGACAATTGAGTCTCCTGAAGGGAGTATAGAAGCTCATTATGCGGCTAAAGGTCCCTATACAGTTGAAAAGAAAATCCTCTATGATGAGTCTGGTAAACCAAGTTATATCTACTATTACCCGCAAACGGACGCAATTAACATCCCGATTATTCTAATGGGTAATGGCTCAAATTCCAACCCGGATAAATATATAGAAATCATGACGCACTTTGCTAGTCATGGCTATTTTGTTATGGATACATACAATGAAGTCACAGGAACAGGGGAACCGATTGTAGATACATTGCTTAAACTCGATGAGTTGACGGAAGGGGTGACGGCAAAAAATAGCGTAGGAGAGAGGGAGCATATTTTTAGACAACTGGATAGGGTACACATCGGTTTAGTCGGTCATTCCCAAGGGTCAACGGGAGTCATCAATGCCCATACCAATTTTGAAGAAGGCAGTCGTATAACGACAGGAATTTCCGTATCCTTACCAAAGCTTTCTTGGTGCGATCCGGAAGATGTTTATGATACATCAAAAGTTCAGGTGCCTTGGCTAATAGTGACAGGGACATTGGATTCACAGATATCGCCTGAGTCTTCTTGCTTAGAGGCATTAGAGAAGATGCCCGAAGATGTAGAAGGGTATTTTCTGAATGCTGAAGCCCAAGGACATATCGCCTTTGAGGAAAATGGCGGAAAATATCGAGGTGCTATGACGGCATGGTTTGCTTATCGGTTAAAAGGGGATGAGAAGGCAAAAAGACTCTTCTATGGAGAGCCTCCGGAAATTAAAGGTAACCCTGGATGGGCAAGTGTTGTCTATTGACGGCGGTAGTCCAGAGGCGTCATAGAAAAGGCCGCTTTAAAATGTTTGTAAAAAGCCGAGCTACTGGTAAACCCACAAGAATAGGCCACTTCAGTAATGGTTAATTCATCTTCGGCAAGGAGTTGCTTTGCCATATGTAGCCGATAATGAATGAGATATTGCATAGGGGATTTGCCGATGTCTTTCATCATCATGCGATAGAGGTAGGAGCGTTCTAAGCCGGCAGCGGCAGCAATATCCGATATTTTTATGGGATAAGCATAATTGTGTTGAATAAAAAGTATGGCTTGTTTTACATAGTCGGAGTTTTTGGTGGTCTCTTTCGAAGCCGTAAAAGTTCCAAGGATACGATACAAAGCCCCAATTTGATATAGGGTATCATAAGAAGTTGACGTCTTTGAAAGAGCTAGGAGCTGTTCAAAGGCGTCTTTTGTATGGGCTGGGGAGGTTGAGTGAGTGACATGATTGCCAAAATCAAGGCCGAGAGTGGGAAGAATTGTAGGTACATCCTTGCCGTCGAAACCAATCCAATAATAGGCCCATGGGTGGGAGTCGTCAGCTTGGTAAAGGGTCAAATCACCGGGATAGATCAGGAAGCCTTCGCCCTCTCGGACAGTATAGATTTTATCTCCGACACGGTAGGTACCTTCACCTTCAATGATGTAGTGAAAGAGATAGTGCTCTCGCTTAGCCGGTCCGAAACTGTGTCCACAGCGACAGACTTCGTGGCCACAGAAGTATAGATTAAGGCCGAGGGCAAGTGAGGGATGTAAGTAATATTGGAAATCTTGTGGCATAAGAACCTCCTGTTTGTCTACAAAAAACAACATTTTGACAATGAATAGCAACAAAGGTTGTAGCTGTTAGCTGTCAGATTGATATACTGTGAGTATAACAGATTACAGGAGGTTAGGTAAATGATAAAAATAACATTTATGGGTGCGGGAAGCACTGTTTTTGCTAAAAATGTATTGGGTGATTGCATGTGTACAGAGGTATTAAACAGCAGTAGGATTGCGTTGTATGATATTGATGCACAGCGATTGGAAGAGTCCAGAATTGTGTTGGAAGCGATTAATAAAAACATCAATCAAGGCAAGGCAACAATTGAGACATACTTAGGTGTGGAACAACGACGAGAAGCACTTCAAGGTGCAGACTTTGTGATTAATGCAATCCAAGTCGGCGGATATGAGCCATGTACGGTAACGGACTTTGAGATTCCCAAGAAATACGGTTTAAAACAAACAATCGGGGATACATTAGGTATTGGGGGCATCATGCGTGGCTTACGAACCATTCCTGTCATGGCTGAATTTGCCAAAGATATGGAAGACGTATGTCCGGATGCATGGTTTTTAAACTATACGAATCCAATGGCTATTCTGACAGGATATATGCAACGGTATACATCCATTAAAACTATAGGACTCTGCCATAGTGTTCAAATATGTTCCAATGATCTATTGAAAAATTTGGATATGGAAGACAAATTAGAAGGACGTCGAGAATTGATAGCCGGTATTAATCATATGGCATGGCTTCTTGAATTGCGAGACAAAGAAGGCAATGATCTATATCCGGAAATCAAAAAGAGAGCAGCAAAGAAGAATCAAGAAGAAAAGCATAATGATATGGTGCGGTTCGATTACATCGATAAGTTCGGATACTACTGTACAGAATCCTCCGAACATAATAGTGAATACAATCCTTTTTATATTAAAGCCAACTATCCTGAACTCATTGATACCTTTAATATTCCTCTGGATGAGTACCCGAGACGATGTGTTGCGCAGATTAAAGGGTGGGAAAAGCAAAAAGAAGAAATCCTTCAAGGGGGTGAAGTATCCCATGAACGGTCCCATGAATATGCGTCTTATATTCTGGAGGCGATTGTTACAGGAAAAACACTACGCATCGGTGCCAATGTTCTAAATCACAATCTTATCGACAATTTGCCGAAAGAGGCATGTGTTGAAGTTCCTTGCTTGGTAAGTGGCAACGGGATATTACCGTGTCATGTAGGTCCATTGCCAACACAACTAGCGGCTATGAATTCCAGCAATATATATCCGCAGTTATTGACAATCGAAGCGGCAATAACCAAAGATCGGGAGAAGATTTACCAAGCAGCGTATATGGACCCTCATACAGGCTCGGAGTTATCGTTAGAGGATATTCGAAAAATGTGTGATGAGCTGATTGAAGCTCATGGGGAGTATATGGCTATGTATCGTTAATGCGATAAGATGAATCATTAGTGAATGGGAGGGGCATACGTCATCCGGTATTGTGTGGGCGTTAGTCCCTCTTGTTTTTTGAATTGGCGCATAAAATGAAGGTCGTTATCGTAGCCGCAATGGGTGGCAATGTGATTCATGGTCATGGAAGTAGCGGATAGATAGAATTTTGCCCGCTCTATTCGTGCGGCTATAACCTCTTGAATACAGGTTGTGCCAAAAATTTCTTTGTATAGATGCTGAAGATAAGAAGGACTCATATGTACCATGGATGCCATGCGGTCAATGGTCCAATTTTCATCGGGAGAATTATGAATTGTTATACGTAGTTCCTCTAGAAGAGGGCGATGTTTACTATGCTTGATTGGGATAGTATGATGGCTATTATAGGCTTGGTCCAAGCTATAGAGAAGCAGGCGTAATGTTGCATCATGGATAGATTGCTGGTGTTTACCCGGGGTAAGCGATTGATTGACAAGTAATCGGGCATAGTTTGTCATCGGCGATAAGGACGACAAGTAAATGGGCGTGTTAAAGGGAAGGGAAAAGTCGTTCCAGAAAGAGGATTCGTTTTGGATGTCAAAGTGAATCCAGTCATCATTGAAGCCGGCATGGTCACTTCCATAATGCATCGGGACAAGACGGTCATAGAGAATGGCCATCATAGGTGCGGTCCGTTGAGGGGATTCGTCCATATAAAAAAAAGCGTCCGTTTTTATAAGGAGTAGAATATAGTGATTCACGCCTTCCGGACGGTGAATCTCAAAAGGTGTGCTGTGTTTGGAATCGTGACCGCAATAAAGCAACTGTAGCATAGCAAGGGCTCCTCTTCATAAAAAAGCAGAATATATCAGTTGATAATAGTATACTACATTGTTTTTATAGGTGTAAAGGTATAACATAATAGTGAAAGTAGCAGAATACATCAGTCGCATATAGGTGCTATACAATTAGGAGGAGAACGATGAAATACGTACAGGAACAATGGTTAGAAGATGTATACAATAAGATTTTACATAAGATGGCATGGGTAAGTGAAAAAAATCAAGATAAGATTCCTTATACAACAAAGGAAGGCAATTATGATGATTTTCGAGACAGTCATAAAAATTCTCGTATAAACGAAGGCATTAATTGGTGGACCAATGGCTTTTGGGCGGGGATATTATGGCAACTTTATCATGAAACGAAAGAGGAACGGTACGCAACCATTGCGAAGCGTTCAGAAGAATGGTTGGATGAGGCGCTTGATAGCTATTATGGATTGCATCATGATGTTGGGTTTATGTGGTTGCACACAGCGGTTGCCGATTATCGGTTGACAGGTTATGAAAATGGGCGTCGACGTGGCTTGCATGCGGCAAACTTATTGGCCGGTCGATTTAATCCTGTCGGTCGATTTATACGTGCATGGAATGATGATCCTCATAGTGACCGACGTGGATGGGCAATTATTGACTGCATGATGAATATCCCGATTCTCTATTGGGCAACAGAAGAAACAGGGGACCCGCGCTTTAGCCAGATTGCGGAGATGCATGCCCATACAGTACGAGGAAATTTTGTAAGACCTGATGGTTCCGTGGAGCATATTGTGGAATTTGATCCTATGACAGGGGAAAAAGTGCGTATTTATGGTGGGCAAGGCTACAAAGATGGTTCATCTTGGACGAGAGGACAAGCTTGGGGCCTTTATGGATTTATGTTAAGTTACATCCATACGGAAAACCCTGATTATTTAAATACAGCCAAACAGATTGCGCATTATTTTATTGCAAATATTCCGGAATCCGGTATCATCCCTTGTGACTTTAGACAACCCAAAACACCGGTAATAGAAGATTCGACAGCTGCGGCCATTGCAGCATGCGGGTTGATTGAAATAGCGAAGGCAGTTGATGAAGGTGAAAAGGAGCTCTATCTGGAAGCGGCGGTCAAATTGGTGAAGACATTGGCAGAAAAACGTTGCGATTTCACGGAGAAAGAGGATGCGATTGTCCTGAATGGGACCGAAGCCTATCATTCAGATGGCCATCATATGGCGATAATATATGGGGATTATTTCTTTATTGAAGCAGTGAATAAGTTAAGAGGGTCAAATCTCCTGTTATGGTAGGAAGTGGAAAAGAATACATTTTATAGTTGATTTCTAAAGCAGGTACACGTAAACTAGATATAACATTATATAACAAAACATGTTTTAGAAAGTTAATTTAGGTGTACATATGAAAATCGTTCGTCAACTTCTTATTATTCTCCTCTTTGTATTTATCGGAGAATCGGTCAGCATTTTTTTACATCTTCCCATACCGGGGAATATCATGGGGATGTTGTTTCTGCTGATTGCATTATTAACAGGCCTTTTAAAATTACCACAAATTGAAACAGCTGCCGATTTTTTGCTGGAACATATGGCAGTGCTATTCATACCGGCAGGCGTGGGGATTCTTACAGTGATGGGGTTTATACAGGATATATGGTTGTTTATTGTGATTATCTCTGTTGTATCTACAATTGTGGTTATGGCTGCAACAGCCCTTATTGTTAATTTTTTGAGAAAGGGGCGTGAGTAATATGGAAGGGATGGACGCATTATTGTATAGTCCCGTTTTTGGCATAGGTCTTACTTTTTTGGCCTTCGAATGTGGTGTACTTATACAGAAAAGCACGAAGATTTCATTGCTTAATCCGTTGATGCTTGCGATTATAATAATCGTAGCCTTTTTGCAAGTGACAGGTATTTCCTATGAAGCATATAATGAAGGCGGGACTATTATTACCTTTTTCCTGGCCCCAACAACGGTTGTTTTGGCAGTTCCCTTATATCGTAAATTTTCCTTACTACTGGCTAACAAAGTCCCTATACTTATAGGTATCGTAGTCGGTTCAGGTTTTAATATTGCCCTTATTATAGGTCTTTCACGATCCTTTGGATTGGAGAAAATGATGGAGCGTTCCTTAATTCCCAAGTCCATAACCACTCCGATCGGAATAAGCCTGAGCAATCAGCTGGGTGGCTATGCGGAGATTACAGTAGCCGCCATAATCATTACGGGAATAACAGGGGCAATTGTTGCACCCCTCATGTTCAAACTATTAAAGATTGAAGACCCTGTGGCTAGAGGTATTGCCCTCGGAACATCTGCCCATGCATTAGGAACAGTCAAAGCAATGGAGATTGGAGAAACAGAAGGGGCCATGAGCAGTCTTGCTATAGGAATAGCAGGATTAGTCACTGTATTATTGGCACCGTTATTTATACGAATATTAGGATAATTTCATAAAACAATGGATAGATAGTGTAACATCTTCCCATCAAAGAAACGATACAGTAAGCCACGACTTTCTGTATCGTTTTTTTATGTCAAAGACGTTTTTTTGTCGTTCCGTAAATTTGCAATGTGAAGCCACTTTGTTTAAATATTCTGCTGAATAATTAAGAGATAGACAAATAATAGGATGTGAAAATGTAACGAAAACTTCATAAAAATCTCATAGACAGTCTGTTTCTTTGTGTTAGCATAATAATAACTATAGGATGGGTATGGAAAGGAAATCTTATGTTTGATTTGCTAATTGTTGATGATAATATGAATAACTTAAAGGTATTGATTAATATGCTTAATACGAAGGGCTATAGGAATCGAATTGCAACGGGTGGAAAAATGGCGATTAAGTCCGTTCGTACTAAGAAACCGGACCTTATTTTGTTGGATATCAATATGCCGGATATGACAGGGTATGATGTTTGCCGTTTGATTAAACAAGATAGAAATACAAGGGATATACCGATTATATTTATATCAGCCAATACACAGACAGATGATATAGTCAAAGGGTTTGATATGGGTGGAGCGGATTATATTACAAAGCCTTTCAAATGGCAGGAAGTCATTGCAAGAGTTGATGCACAAATTGAGATAATCAAGAATAAGCGTGAAGTTGAAGTCTTGTTGTCGAAGACTTTTGTGGGAAGTGTGCAGATTATGATGGACCTTCTGATGACAACAAAGCCTTCTTTATTCAACCATGGAAGTACCGTCAAACAGATTATGAAGAAAATGATAGATGCTATGGATATTAGACATACATGGGTCTATGAAATTGCTGCTATGCTATCGGTTCTGGGATTTGTCATGTTGCCTGATGAAGTTATCGTAGAGTACTTATCCGGTCATATACATGCGATTTCAACGAAGGATAAAAAAGAGGCGAGTGAATTTACGGTTAATCTCATTACGAAGATTCCCAGGTTAGAGCCTGTGAAGAAAATCATTGAATTACAGGAAGTCGGTGTACCGCTTAAATTACTCGAAATTCCTATTGAGGAATGGCCGGTAGAAGAAAAAGGGGCACATATGCTGATGCTTATTATGGAATATTTGGAATGGCGAAGTGTATCACCTCTTCAAGAAGAAGCCTTTGATAAAATACGTGAGAGGACAAGTCAGTATCATCCTAAATTAATAGAGCTATTGATTCAGGTAGAAAAACAGAAGATGAATGGCAAGGAGATGTCGATTCTTATTGAAGACCTCCGACTGGGGAATATTCTAAGTAGAGATTTGTTTACAGTAGAAGACGTAAAACTGCTGAAGGCAGATACTATTATAACGGATAACATCCTTACGTTGTTGAATAAATATCGGAAAGACATGAGACTAAAAGAACCGGTATATGTATGGAAAAATAGGCAATAGATACGACGAAAGAAATCTATTTGTTATAGGGAAAGAGGAAAAAGACATTGAAAAGGAATACACTAATGAGAAGTGTTATGGGAAATAGTTTGAAAGTGGCAGTGGTCCTTTTGCTCTTTTATATCATTTTTTTCATTATAATTGTATACAGTCGTGTTTCTGAAGAGAAGAGTTTTCAATCAAAGTGGATTGAAGAGGAAGAAAATATTATCCACGAAATATTTGAAAATCATATTTCCGATGCTTTTTTCTTAGGAGATTATGCAACGAAAGAAATCCAGGCTATACAGAAAGAGGATTATGCGCATTTAGAAAATATTTTATATACATTCGCTGTAAATAAAGGAATCTATTATCAGGTGAAATATGTGGATAAGGATGGGATTGAACGTGTAAAGGTTCAAAAGTCCAGGGACAATTATCGTATCTTATCCCCCAATGAGCTTCAAGATAAATCCGACCGTTATTATCTGAATGTGGACTATCAAAATGCCAACCAAGTGTATTTTTCGAAAATTGAACTAAATGTGGAAAACGGTATTATAGAAAGACCGTATATACCCGTATTGCGTATTGTGAAACCGATATATGTAGAAGGAGAAATCAATGGCTATATTATACTAAATTATAATATGGAGCGGATACTAAAGCGATTCAAAAATTCAACAGCTCAACAATCGAATATACTCTATCTAGTGAACAAAGATCAATATTGGTTAGCCGGACCGGAAGCGGTTGAATCATGGGGATTTATATTTAATGATAAAGAAAATGCCCAAGTGAAAGAATATGATCCCAATTTGTCACAAGCCCTATTGAAAGAAGATAGAGGGAGTGTTTATGGCTATACCGGTATCTATACATTTCGAAAGTATACGAGTAATAATGATAGTAACTTAAGTTATGTGGATGTTATTGAAGCGGAAGAATGGAGTATCATTATGTTCTCTTCGTATTTATCCATTTTTGGGGCACAGATTATAACCTTGACAGCTGGGTTGATACTGGTTTTGGGCTTTAGTATTGTTCTTATCTATTTGTATCAAAAGAGGAAAATAGAGCGGACAAGTGAAGTTCAAGCAAAGATGGAATATGAGAAAAAAATGGTAATGGTCACGGAATCTGTTCAAGATGCCATTGTAATGATTAATAGCCAAGGTCTAATTCAGTTTTGGAATCAAGGTGCTGTCAATATGTTTGGCTATCAGAAGGATGAAATTATGCAAAAAGAGATATATAGTCTGATGGATAAGGAGAGCTATCTGAAAGAAGCCCATGAGATTATGAAAGAATATCAGACACCAGGAACTGAACCGCTGATAGCTAATCGCCATGAAGTTATAGCTAAGAGAAAAGACGGAACGACCTTTTATGCAAATATTCACATAGGGTCTGTTTATATGAATGAAGAATGGGGGGCAGTCGGAATCATCCGTGATATAACGGAAGAAAAAATGCGTGTTAATGAATTGCAGAAACTTTCACGTGCAGTCGAAACAGCCATTGATACCATTGTCATATTAGATGCTATCGGACAGGTCCAATTTGTGAATCAAGCGTTTCTGGATGTGTCCGGTCTGAGTGAAGAGGCCGTAAAAGAAGGTGCCTTTAATACCGTTATGTATGGACGTCATAGTGAAATCTCGTTAGATCAATTAATAGAAAAAGTCAGAGAAAAAGGGAATATACGTATTGTATCTCGAAATAAGCGTAAAAACGGAAGTGTTTATTACTTGGATTTTTCAGTTATTATGACAACAGATGACCATGATGACTTATCGGCATATATTTTTACAGGAAGGGATATTACAGCGGAGGTGGAGGTGCAACATAAGTTAGAGCGACATCTCGTGTCGATGGAAAAAGAAATCGAAGACCGGACAGAGTCCTATAAACAAGCCAAACAAGAGGCCGAGAGTGCAAACCTTGCGAAAAGCAGCTTCTTAGCCCATATGTCTCATGAAATCCGAACACCTCTTAATGCAATCATCGGTTTTTCTCAAATATTGGGGAAGGATGAGCAGTTGCAAAAAGAACAAAAGGAGCAAGTGAATACAATCTACCAAAGTGGGGAGCACCTGTTATCTTTAATTAACGACATATTGGAATTATCCAAAATTGAAGCCGGTCGCCTGAGCTATGAAGTCGAAAATATTGACCTTAATAATGTCTTTCAAGAAGTCGCGAATATGTTTGCACTTAAGGTACAAGAAAAACAGATTGAATTTGAGATGGACCTTCAAGACTTTGAAAAAGGTGTCATCATGGATTTGAAAAAAATACGCCAAATTATATTGAACCTTATCGGAAATGCCGTGAAGTTTACAGAAGACGGTGGTGTCTATGTTGTTGGGACATTGAGTCAAGATGAAGTGGGTCAAGGGTGGTTACGCGTATCAGTAAGGGATACGGCCCAAGGCATTAAGGAAAGTGAACTCGATAAAATTTTCAATCCCTTTGAACAGTCTTCTCAAGTACGCCATAGAAAAGAAGGAACAGGATTAGGTCTTAGTATAACAAAACGATTTATTGAAGGTATGGATGGGAAGATTTCCGTTGAAAGTGAATTAGAAAAAGGATCGGTTTTCAGCTTTGAAATACCTGTGGAATTATGTGACATAGATAAGACGAACAATCATCTGTTGACAGATAACGTCGATATATCCATAGAGGGACAACTGACCATGCTTGTAGTTGATGACAATATTAGTAATATGAAATTATTTGAAAGTATTTTCAAGGATAAAAAAGTAATGCTGCTAAAAGCCTATAATGGCGAAGAAGCTGTTGATAAAATTCGAAGTAAATCGGTGGATGTTATATTTATGGACTTGATGATGCCTATAATGGATGGATATGAAGCCGTTGAGATTATCCGAGATATAGTCGGAGATTCAGTTATTATCTGTGCAGTGACAGCAAGTATATTTCATACAAATCAAGAGAGTATTATCGGAAAAGGATTTGATTATGTTATTCGTAAGCCATTTAAGCAAGAAGAAATCTATAGACTTTTAAGTGACCGTTTTGAAAAGGTGACCATTGTTGAACGGAATAGAGATAGCATTCAAAAAGAGCATGACATAGCTATTCCGAGTGGATTAACGAATCAGTTATCTATGGAACCCGAAACCTTACATCAATTAGAGGAACAGTATATAGTAGGTGATATTGAGGCAGCTGCTCAAGTTCTCAAAACAGCAGAAAACATCGATGAGACCATACGAACGACCTTACTTGATGCGATAGAAGCTTTTGATTTTGAGCGGCTAAATCAGTGGATTCAGCGGTTGAAAGACTTGATGCAGGATTAAAGGTAAATATTCCTTGCTAATCTTGTCATGGAAGACATTACATGATATGATAGTCGTGCAGATAAATCTGCTGGTAAAAAATAAGATATGAATGCATATCTTCATGTAGCTAGGGGGGCCGGTGTGAACGGCTGAGATTAAGACTAAAGTCTTTGACCCTTAACCTGATACGGATAATGCCGGCGTAGGGAAGCATCTGAGAGACTTTACAAAGTGATTGTAAATAGGAGCTGTTCATCGCAAGGTGAACGGCTTTTTTTGTGGATAGGAGATAGATGCCTGTTTCAGTTATAAGAATAAAATCACTTGTTATATGGCAATGGCAGTATGAGGGAAAGGGTCCTAGCCCGTGAAGACAATAAGTGTTTCACAAGAAAAGGAGTCTAGGACATGAAAACAGAACAACAGCAATCCAGAAATTATAGAACACAAATGGAGGCGGCAAAGAAGGGAATTGTCACGCCGGAAATGAAAATTGTAGCAGAAAAAGAGGGCATGGATGTTCAGGAACTTATGAACAAGATGGCAGTAGGACGCGTCGTGATTCCTGCCAATAAATACCATACATCCATTGATCCTGAAGGTGTAGGAGAAGGTTTGCGAACGAAGATTAATGTAAATTTGGGTATATCCAAAGATTGTAACCATATAGAGACAGAACTTGAAAAAGTAAGGATGGCTATTGAGATGAAGGCGGAATCCATTATGGATTTGAGTAATTATGGGAAGACGCAAGAGTTCAGAAAACAATTGGTAGCGATGTCACCGGCTATGATCGGAACAGTTCCGGTCTATGATGCTTTTGGTTTTTATGAAAAAGATTTGAAGGATATTAAGCCCCAAGAATTTCTTGAAGTCGTTCGTCAACATGGAAAAGACGGCGTGGATTTCGTAACCATTCATGCAGGGATTAATCAAGCCACTTCCGAAACTTTTTTGAAAAATCCACGGTTGATGAATATTGTATCTAGAGGCGGTTCCCTGATGTTCTCATGGATGCGTATTACAGGCAATGAAAATCCCTTTTTTGAATTCTATGATGAGCTCCTAGAGATTTGTGCCACCTATGACATAACCCTAAGCCTTGGAGATGCATGTCGACCGGGTGGGTTAGCGGATTCAACGGATGCCAGTCAAATTCATGAGCTGATTCAATTAGGGGAACTGACTAAGCGTGCGTGGGCGAAAGATGTACAGGTTATTATAGAAGGACCGGGACATATGGCGTTAGACGAGATTGAAGCCAATGTTATGTTAGAAAAGAAATTATGTCATCATGCACCTTTTTATGTCTTAGGCCCATTGGTGACAGATGTGGCTCCGGGCTATGACCATATTACAGGAGCTATCGGTGGTGCCTTAGCTGCGTCAAAAGGTGCCGATTTTCTTTGTTATGTGACACCGGCAGAACACTTACGTCTACCGACCGTTGAGGATATGCGGGAAGGTATTGTAGCCTCCAAGATTGCTGCCCATGCAGGAGATATTGCTAAGAAAGTGAAAGGTGCAAGAGGATGGGACAATGCCATGAGTCATGCCAGAGTTCAACTCGACTGGGAGAAGATGTATGACTTGGCTATTGATTCTGAAAAGGCAAGAGATTACCGAGAAGGAGCAGAGTTGGAAGATGAGTCAACGTGCTCCATGTGTGGTAAAATGTGTGCAGTAAAGAATTTGAATAAAACCCTTGAAGGTGAGATGGTTACGATTCGCTAGAACCGGATGTACGAAGTAATTCATCACTCATAATATATCCTCCGTTTTTATCGATGTGTATAATTTATCATATCATAGGATTAGATGATTAGCACGACAAAAACAAGTTTCACTAAATTCACATACAATATATAGATTACGTAGATGCGTTCGTAACAATATATTGTATATGAAAGTTTAACTATATGCTTTTGTTGACCTAATCATTAGAGGATTAGCACGACAAAAACAAGTTTCACTAAATTCATATACAATATATAGATTACGTAGATGCGTTCGTAACAATATATTGTATATGAAAGTTCAACTATATGCTTTTGTCGACCTAATCATTAGCGGATTGTATAATCGATATAAGGTGACGTTAGTACAGTAGACAAGTGAAGTAAAAAGTGATATGATAAATGGATATATGAACATCAACGGAGATGCCATCTTTCCAAGCAAAGTTGCTTGGAGAGATGGCATTTTATGTATTCAGATTGGAGGTATCGATATGGAATCAATACGTACGCAATATGGGACAATTAATGGTGTAAAAGGTATACGGTATGACAGGGAAGGTCAAATTCAAGAAGTTGAAGTTACAGCCTATAGTCCTCTTGAGACAGCCTATGGAGAATTTATTCCTATGTATCAAACAGAGCAGCAACTGTATGATCGAACAAAGAAGGAGCGACCTTCTGTTTGCTTTTTTTCGAATAATAGGATTAAAAGTATTGCCTTAGAAGAACAGACAACGGTCAAAACGTCTATCGGTGATTTTGATGCGGAGTTAGTTACGTTCTATGAAGACGGATCACTAAAGCGGGTTTTCCCTTTGAATGGGCATATCAACGGTTACTGGACAGAAGAAGATGAAGCCACCCTTGCTAAAGTCTATTCTTTTCAGATGCCTATCGGTCATTTTTCCGCAAAGATTATTGGCGTGCACTTCTACCCGACAGGTAAGGTGCGGAGTGTAACCCTATGGCCGGGAGAGGTTATTGAGATTATGACACCTCAAGGAAAGATGCATGTACGTCATGGATTTTCATTGTATGAAAATGGAGAACTTGAATCTTTGGAGCCGGCTATTGAGACATTCGTACGTTCTCCGATCGGAATTATCAGTTGTTTCGATAAGGATGCATTGGGAATTCATGCAGACCAAAACTCTCTTGTTTTTAACGAAGACGGAACACTTCAATCCCTCATTACATCTCAAAATGGTGTGCTGGTCGAAAATGATTATGGGAACACTTTCCGTATAGAGCCACAGGAAGTTCCGAGTTATATTGAAGAGACAGAAGTCGTTACAGTTCCGTTAAAAATAACATTTGAGCAGGATAAGGTGCGCCTAGATAATGGTAAGGACCATTGGTTTCCAATTAAAGATCATGAATTTAAGGTATATAATCCTGCCAATATTGTCATACGAGCGTGTACGGATTGTAGCTCGTGCAGTGGATGTCACTAGGTTTTATTCACCACACAATGTTTCCTATAAACATGTCTTCTAGCGATTGTTTAATACCTAAGAGTTTGATATAATGAAGGTTGATATTTGCACAAATCGGTGCAATAAGAATGAAAAGGCTAGAGCTTAGATGGAGGAAATAATGTTCAAGTTAGCAATAGTATGTGGTGGTGTGTCTAATGAGAGAGGCATATCGATTAATTCAGCACGATCCGTATATGACCATTTATCGGTCAGTGACGATATTGATATATCTATCATCTATGTCGATAGGACGAGAAATCACTATGCCATAGATGATAAATTTTTGTATTCAAATACCCCGGATGATTTTGACTTCAAATTAGACAGTGATGAGGTGAAAACAACAGCCCGTCGTCTTAGTGACGAAGGGCTTATTGACATGTTATCAGGACAAGACATGGTATTTCCTATTATTCATGGTGCCTACGGAGAAGATGGTGAGATTCAACACCTGTTAGAAGAGAATAATATTCCCTTTGTCGGGCCAACCTCAGCAGTATGTGAAGCTATATATGATAA
This sequence comes from Vallitaleaceae bacterium, assembly GCA_965140555.1. Taxonomy (GTDB): domain Bacteria; phylum Bacillota; class Clostridia; order Lachnospirales; family Vallitaleaceae; genus UBA1351. Next base: position 2,921,416 of record OZ223259.1, read on the forward strand.
ATTCGAGGCCGGAACAACGTTTTTGAAAGAGAACGGCTTTAAAACCATGGCCAAAACCTTGGTTTCCAAAGAGGAGTCGGAAGAGGCAATTTCTCAAAAAATTCAAGGGTTTATTCAAGAAGAAGGAACGGATATTGTGGTTAAACCGGCTAAAGGTGGTTCTTCTCTGGGGATAACAATCCTTGACAATGCGACAGAGGCGATGACCCTTTCGACGATTCGTGACACATTTTCCCAAGGCTATGATACGATTATTCTTGAACCCAAATATATCGGTAAGGAATTTACCATCATTATCATCCAAAATGATGCAGGCGAACCGGTAGCCCTTATTCCTACAGAAATTGATTATCCAAAAGGGCATTTTGATTATCGTAAAAAGTACATGGCAAGTAATGATGTGAGTTATCATTGCCCACCTGTGTCACCGGAATTTAGTGAAGCGGTTATTGACCATATTCGAAAGGAAGCGGCAAGAGCTTTTAAGATTGTCGGAGATCGAGATTTTTTACGTATTGACGGATGGCTGATGTCTGATGGCCACATCTATTTTTCGGATTTTAATCCGATTAGCGGGATGGAGCAAAATTCCTTTATGTTTGAGCAATCAGCATTGGCCGGATTTACCCATCAAACGTTACTTTTCCATATTTTGGAAAATGCCTGCAAGCGATATAACAAGCCGTTTACCATGCCTAATTTGAATCGCGAAACAGAAAAACAGGTGCATGTCATTTTTGGTGGAACCACAGCTGAGAAAAATGTCTCATTACTTAGTGGAACGAACGTATGGATGAAGCTTATGAAATCCAAGACCTTTGGTGTGACACCATTTTTTATCGAAGATGAGAACTCTGTATGGGAGATTCCCTATGCCTCGGCTTTGTGTCATAATACAGATGACGTCTTAACCATGTGTCGTCATTGGGAAGGCATGATGGATGTCCATGGTCATACCTTGGAACGCATACGTCAGGAACTTGGTCTTGAAGCAGAGGCGATTAAGCATGTGGTGAAAACACCGGTGAATATGACGATGGATAGCTTTTTGGAGCGCTGTGAAAAGGAAGATGCCTTTGTATTTATCGGATTGCATGGTGGCTTTGGCGAGAACGGAACCTTACAGGCTAAACTGGCAGAACGAGGACTACAGCATAACGGTTCCAATGAAGAAGGAGCAGTTATCTGTATGGATAAAGCGCAGACCGGAATCCACTTGAATCAATTAAAGATTCCCGGTGTTCGAGCATTGACCAAATATCGATTCCCTTATGATGCCATCGGAACGATGTTAACGAAGACAACAGATGTGTTGTGGCATGAGATATTAGATGCTCTGAATATTAGAGGAACAGGTAAAGATATCGTTGTAAAACCTAATGCAGACGGCTGTTCAGCAGGTGTTACAAAAATAGAAAATGCTCAACAATTGCGCATATATTTGGAAGCATTACACGATAGTTCTGTGAAGGAAATTCATATCCATGAAGGTTATGGGGTTCAACTCCCTGATGATCGTTATGGTGAATTTATCGCGGAAGAGTACGTGGTAACAGATGATATTATCATTAAAGATAAGAAGCTAACCCATACCCATTCTGAGGATGGCTACCTAGAAATGACAGTAGGGGTGTTTGAAGTCGACGGTCAATTCCATTCCTTGAACCCAAGTATTACCATTGCTGAAGGCAAGGTGTTATCGGTGGAAGAGAAGTTCCAAGGAGGAACCGGAGTGAATATTACACCACCACCGACAAGTATAGTGTCAGCGGAAGTGGTGGCGATGATTAAGAATAAGGTTGAGATGGTGGCTAAAGCCTTGTCTATCCGAAATTATGCTCGTATTGATGTTTTTGTCAATAAAGAAGGCGAGATGGTTGTCATCGAAGCCAATACTTTGCCAGGAATGACAGGTTCAACGGTGTTGTTCCAACAAGGTGGAAAAGAGGAGCCGGCAATGACCCCTCTTGAACTCATTGAGACGATTATTAACAACAAAATGAAGAGTCGTTCATAAAATACGACCGATTATTGTAGGATAAGAAAGCCGATATTATGTGTTTGATGATGTCGGCTTTGTATGTTAGGAGAGCGTAGACATGGGAATTATGAAATTAAGTCATGTACTTGAAGGGGTAACCTCAAGTCAAGGGATACAGCTAGAAAAAGATTTGGATATTAGACGCATCAGTATTGATACACGGACGATGGAGGCCGGGGATTTATTTGTCGCCATCGTCGGACCGAATTACAATGGCCATGATTACATTGACGTAGCGTTACAAAAAGGAGCCAGTGCCCTTATTGTGTCAAGGGAAGTGATGAGTACGCCGGTGCCGACGATTGTTGTAGAAGATACATTGGTTGCCTTACAGGAGTTAGCAGCCTACCATCGAAACCGAATCAAAGCAAAGATCATAGGGATAACAGGCAGTAGCGGGAAGACAACAACAAAAGATATGGTGAGTGCTATTCTTAAAAGCCGCTATAATGTAGCATCAACAGAGAGGAATGCGAATAATCATATCGGATTACCGCTCTCACTGCTTAATATAAAGGAAAGCGACGATGTTGCAGTGGTAGAAATGGGGATGAATCATCTAGGAGAGATTGAACAGCTATCCTCAATTGCTCGGCCGGATGTTGCTATGATTACGAATATCGGTAGTGCACATATCGGTCACTTGGGTTCAAAACGTCATATACTTAGAGCTAAGCTGGAGATACTACAGGGTCTTCGTGAAGAAGGGCATATCCTGTTAAATGGTGAGGATTCAATGCTTAGAGAGGCTGAAATTCCGGGCTATGAACCTATCTATGTTACCCTTGACGGTGACAGCGAAGGTAACTATCGTCTGGACGATAGTCAGCAATCAGAAAAGGGACTCTCCTTTAACTATACCTATAAAGGCGAAAGCGTTCTGATGCAGCTACCGATTTTTGGAAAGCATCATCTTATGAATGCTGCTATGGCCATTCGATGCGGTATATTGTTTGATATTGACCCCAAAGATATTGGGGATGCTCTAGCCTGCTTCGTTGGTAATTCCATGCGTAGCGAAATGGTTACGATACAAGGGATATCGATTATCAAAGATTATTATAATGCAAATCCGGAGTCTACGGAGGCCGCGATTGAATTGCTAGGTCAATATCCGACCCAGGGAAGGCGTATTGCAGTAATCGGAGAGATTATGGAAATGGGCGACTTTAGCCAGGATATACATGAACGGATCGCGAGAAAAGTGAGTCAAATAGCCGATACAACGTTTTTTATCGGGGACAGTCATGAATTGTTCCAACATCATCAGAAGCATGTGGAAGGCTATGGGACGATGGAGGCTTTTTATACAGCTTTTGAATCGTTTATCCATCAAGGAGGTATCAAAGAAGGGGATCTTTTACTTATAAAAGGGTCCAGGTCTATGCGAATGGAGCAAGTTTTTGAAGCCTTTAAGAAAATGATTCGATTTGGATCAAGCCCCCAACTCATGCGCTTACCGTCTTCTTCTGCACGACTCTATATCGATGTTCATGCCATGAAGAAAAACATAGCTGAAATTCAACTGTTCTTAAAGCGGCACAATGAGAAGCATGTTGATATTATGCCGATTATTAAGGCCGATGCTTATGGGTGTGGGTCTGAGACAGTCATCAATGTCTATAAGCAATGTCCGGTGATGGCGGTAGCCGATGCCAATGAGGCAGTGACCGTACAGAATGTTTTTCCTGAAAAAGAGGTGATGATTCTGTATCAACCCCATTATAGTGAGATTGAGGCAATTGTGGAACATGGATTTCATGTGGGGGTCTGTCATCTTGAATTTGTACGTCGTCTGAATGAAGCGGCAGCTCTAGTGAATCGTACGATTGCTATCCATATTGAGATAGAGACAGGTGCCAATCGTTTAGGAATTCGTGTTGAGGAAATCCTGCCATTTCTTGAAGCGGTCAAGGACATGGAGCATATTATAGTGGAAGGTGTGTATACACATTTTATCTGTGCGGACAGTACGGATCCGGAAGATGTGGCCTATTCCAATCGACAACGTACCATTTATAAAGAAGCCGTGGAGATTATTGAAGGACAAGTGGACACATTGCGTTATCGCCATGCATGTAGTAGTGCTGCGCTATTAACTCAAGTGGATGCTCACTATGACATGGTACGTCCCGGATATATGATTTATGGCTACTATCCGGCACCTTTCTTGAAGGAGATTATATCCTTATATCCGGTGTTGAAACTGGCAACGACTATTATCTATTTGAAGGAAGTAGAAGCCGGAGAATATGTCAGTTATGGCAGAACATATCAAACAACACGTAAAACCAAAATTGCAACCCTCGCTATCGGCTATGCGGACGGATTGAAACGTTCTTTATCCAACAGAGGGTCTGTCGTGGTAAATGGTCAGAAAGCGCCGATTATCGGTCGGATTTGTATGGATATGGCCATGGTGGATGTAACCGATATTGTTGGAGAGATTCAGGTCGGTGACGAAGTCTTCATTTTTGATAATGTGAATATTACGCTAGAAGACATGGCAGAGCTGACGGATACTATTGGATATGAGATAATAGCGACTATCGAAGATACTGTAGAACGGATTGAGATATTCTAATGAAAAAATTAAGGATAAAAGATATCGCCACATATCTAGGCGGCGAATATATAGATCATACTAAACGAAATAGGGAACACGATGATGCGAGGCAAAAAACGTGGATTGATTCCGTTACCATTGATAGCAGGCAATGTACAGCAAACTGTATCTATGTAGCTATTGTAGGTGAGCGCAATGACGGTCATGATTTTATCGAGAGTGCTATGGAAAATGGAGCAACACTCTGTATTATTGAAAAAAAACTGGATACATATGATTTGCGAGCATCGTATATTCTGGTAGATTCAACGGTTAAAGCACTAGGTCAATTGGCGGCATATTATTTGATGCAATTGGATGTAACCGTTATCGGTATAACAGGTAGTGCCGGAAAGACGACAACCAAAGACATGGTAGCCCATATTTTAAGTGCCCGGTATCAGGTACACAAAACAGCCGGAAATTTTAACAATCATATAGGTCTTCCGTTGACCGTCTTTGGCATTGAACCTTGGCACGATATTGCCGTTCTTGAAATGGGAATGAATCATTTGAAGGAAATTGACTACCTTGTATCCATAGCAAGACCCCATATTGGATTGATTACGAATATAGGAACTGCTCATATTGGGGAGCTCGGTTCTCGTGAGGCTATTTTTCAAGCGAAAATGGAAATACGCAATTATATGTCGAAGGAAGATATTCTGATTCTGAATGGTGATGACCCCTATCTTTCCCAAGTAGATGAAACGGCAGAAGTTATCCATTATGGATTTGAAAATTCGAATGACTATAGTATTAAGGACTTTGAAGACTTAGGAATAGCTGGGGTCTGTGGTCGCATAGTAGGCCCGGAGCATCTGGACATGAAATTTGAAATGAGTGGTCTAGGGCGACATATGGGTTATACGGCATTGATGGGAACGCTTGTAGGGCGATTGTTCGGTATGACTGCGGATCAGATTCAGGAGAGAATAGCCACGTATACAGGGGGAAAGATGCGAATGGAAAAAATTCCCATGAGTCATAACCGCATTGTTCTTAATGATGCCTATAATGCCAATCCGGAATCGATGAAAGCAGCCATTGATATTGTGAATCATACCTCCTATGGGAATAAAATTGCAGTTATTGGAGATATGTTGGAGCTTGGGACATTAAGTCAAGAGTCCCACCAAGAAATCGGACGATTTTTGAAAGACTCATCTTTTGACCATGTGCTTTGCTTTGGCGAAGAGACCAAAGAGATAGAATGTGGGCAACATTTTGAATCCATGGAAGATTTATGTCGTGCGGTTATTGAATATTTTGAGCCTGATTCCCTACTGCTATTAAAGGGCTCAAGAGGAATGCGATTAGAGAGAGTTCTTGAAGCTATAAAGAATAAGGATGAACAGACCGATATAGATTAAAAGACGTGTTATTCATAATTAAAAGTGGAGTAGATTAATAGGAGTTAAGGAGGAGGCCATCTAAATGAAAGTTGACGTATCACAACAACACAGTCAAGATAATATTAACAGAAATTATGTTGATAGACAGCAGACAGGAAGACAAGAGAGAGAGAAAGACAAAAAACAATCAATGGTAAAAGATTCTACGGTTTTTGCCGGTAATACGATGATTAACAGTCGTTTGATTGATGAACGTCGGGAATTCGGAAGAAAACGTGCCATTCAGGTGCTTAAAGATACCTTCAAAGCAGATAAAAAGATAGATGATCATATTGCATCAATGCGTGATCAGATTACGGAACTACGAGGTCAAACGGAAGAATTGACTCAGAATATTAAAGAAGTGGATGCTAAGCAAGCGAAGCTTAAGGAGAAATTTGACGTTGAACCGGGGTCACAGGAATATGAAGATTTGCTACTGATGAACAAGAAACGGATTTATGAAAAATATGGATTTAAAGATGAAAAGTTGCAGGAACTGTTTTCAGAAGATGAATGGAGTCGTTTGCAGTTTTTGGAGGAACGTGGTCCTTCAGAATATCAAAAGCAATCCATGGAAAACCAAGAAGCAAGAGAGCACTATTCAAAGCAGTTAATTGAAATTCGTCAAACCATTGAGAATAATTATAAATCGGTAACAGCTATTAAACTAGCAAGGGTTAAGACGCACCCTATGGTAGATGCTCAAGAGGCAGCCGATAAAATTATCGAATTATCCGAAAAGAGTATTAAGGGTATGTTAATCAATGAAGGTATTAAGGCTGCTGATGAGGAGAAAGAGGCCAACCAGGAACAAGTGGAAGAGGCTCAGAAGAAGAAAGAAGAAGAAAAAGAAGGAACGGATTTGGAAGTTCTTAATGACACGGATAAAGTTAAGAAAAAAGCCATACCAAGTGATGCGCAAGATGCCGTTATGGACGCTGATCAGGTACAACAGTCTATTAATAAGATTGTTGATGATATGCAGTTGATGACCGAGGATTTAAAAGGACTTATTGTGGATAAGAATATGTAACGGATTGGTAGGCTCCACTGCGATAATGCGATATAGAAAAACAGGGATTTCTCAGACAATTGAGAAACCCCTGTTTTTTTATGCAAGAATATGATGACGGCCTTTGGGAACAATGAAGGGGCTACCGGATACGGGATCTTTGATAACGGAACAGGTGAGTCCGAAGACATTACGAATAAGGTCTTCACTAATAACATCATCCGGTGTTCCTTCTTTGACCAATTGACCTTCACGAAGGGCAAAAATGTAATCCGCATACCTAGCAGTTAGGTTAATGTCATGTAGAACCATGACAATTGTTGTTCCTCGTCGACGATTCAAATCAGTTAGAAGGTCTAGAATTTCGACTTGATAGGTAATATCTAAATAGGTGGTCGGTTCGTCGAGTAACAGTATATCTGTGTCTTGGGCAAGTGCCATGGCAATCCAAACCCGCTGACGTTGACCACCCGAGAGTTCATCGACACAACGGTCTGCTAACTCTGTTATACCCATAATCTCCAAAGCTTCTTCAACTGCAGCATAGTCCTTTTGAGAGAGGCCTTTGAAGAAGCTCTGATAAGGAAAACGACCACGGGCAACTAGATCGCCGACTGTAATGCCTTCAGGAACAATCGGGGATTGGGGTAATAAACCAAGATGACGAGCCAATGTCTTTGGTTTGATTGTATGCAACGGGTTATCGCCAAGTATAATATCTCCGGACATCGGCTTAATAAGTCGAGCGAGGGTTTTGAGTAATGTTGACTTGCCACAGGCGTTAGCACCGATAATAACACTAATCTTGTTTTCAGGAATGGTTATACTTACGTCGTTAACAATAACTTTCTGGTCGTAACCACTAACGACGTGTTCTGCTTTTAAGCGTGGATGTTGTGTCATGCTGTACCTCCTCGTTTATTCATTCGAATCATGAGATAGATTAAGTAAGGTGAACCTAGAATACCGGTAATGATTCCCACGGGAAATCGCGTATTAAAGGCAAATTGGCCAATAAGATCGGCGGTCAGTACAAGTATCGCACCAACGAGACCACTTGGAAGTTCGTTACTAGAACCATGTCCTACAAGCTTTGTTGCTATCGGACCAGCTAAAAAGGCCACAAAAGAGATAGGACCTGTAATAGCAGTGGAAAAGGCTATAAGAAAGACGGCAGACAGAACAAGAACAAGTCTTACTAAATCGGTGCGTACACCAAGAGATTGAGCCGTTTGTTCACCCAGTTCCAAAATATGGAGTTGCCGACCCATTATAATAATACAGGTACCAAATACAAGGACAATGAGGATGAGTCCCGGTAAAGAACTAAGGCGTATACCGTTAAGACTACCGTTAAGCCATCGAAGTGCAGCCGGAACATCATGTTGATTCGCGCGTAACATAAGATAGGAAATTACAGAACGAATCATCGCCTGGATACCAATACCAATGAGAATGAGTTTTCCTCCGGAAAAAGAGCCACCTTTCGAAAGAAAGTAGATAAGCAAAGCGACGGCTAAACCGCTTATAACAGAAGCGATGGAAACAATACTACCGCTAAGACCTAAGACGAGTATACAAAAGACAGCGGCGAGACTGGAACCGGCTGTAATGCCGATAATATCCGGACTGGCTAATGGATTCCTTAACATCGTTTGAAATGTGCTGCCGGCAATCCCAAAGGCTAAACCGACAAAAAGACCGGCAAGCATTCGAGGAAGACGTAAGGTGTAGATAGCAAAGGTTGCCCCTTTAATATCCTTACCCATAAGGACCTCAATAGTGGTATCTAAGGGATAAATAGTATTGCCTAAGACCAAAGCAGCAATGCATAAACCAATAACAAAGAGAGCAAGGAAACCGGTAACAAGTTTCCAACGTCGTTGACGCTTTGCAAAGCCATGGATGAGGGTTGATGTTTTGTGATCTGTCATAGTGCTCTCACCTTCGCTTTCATGGCAATAATGATAAGAATAGGGGCACCGATAAAGGCTGTAATAATACCGGATTCCAATTCACCGGGTGAGCCGAGTAATCGTCCGGCAATATCGGCAAAGACTAGAAGAAGTGCACCACCAACAGCGGACATAGGAATAATACGGCGAAGGGATGGGCCTAGAATCATTCGAACAGCATGAGGAACCATAAGTCCGACAAAACCGATAGGGCCCGCAATGGCTGTTGTTGCGCCGCAAAGAAGAACACCGGCAGCAGCACTTAATAAGCGAACCAGACCGGTTCGAGCGCCGAGTCCGGTGGCCAATTCGTCACCAAGTGCTAAAGCATCTAAGGTAGAGGAACTGGCAAAACCAATGATTAGTCCAACGATGAGGAAAGGGAGTACTGAGACGATACCTTCCCATGTCGCACCGCTAAGACTTCCGACTTGCCAGAATCGGAAGTTCGTCATCGATTCTGAACGTGGTAATACAATGGCACTTACTAAGGAAGATAAGGCGGCACTAGTGGCAGCTCCGGCAAGAGCAAGTTTAATCGGTGTGGCACCGCCGGAACCCATAGAACCGATGCCGAAAACAAAGATTGCCACAATCGTTGATCCGATGAGAGCAAACCAGATATATTCGGAGGCACTTCCTATGTGAAAAAAAGCAATGCCGATGACAACAAATAGAGAAGCACCGGTATTAACGCCGAGGATACTGGGATCGGCGATGGGATTTCGGGTTATCGCTTGCATTAAAGCTCCGGATACACCAAGAGCTGCTCCGGCAATAATACCGAAAACAGTTCTTGGAATCCGTTCGTGAACCACAAGTTGATTTATGGTGTCGTGACGGTTATTCAAAAGGGTATCAATCACTTCTGAAAAGTGAACATAACGTGCACCAAAGGCTAACGAAGCTAAAACACAAAGGGATAAACCCGTTAAACTAATAAGAATGAGCCAAACGGGAGTTATCTTTTTCATTAGATTTGATCAGCCGCCTTAGCAATAATCTCTAAATACTCGTCAATAGTTGCAGGAATGGAGAGTGCGCTTGGTGTAGCGGATGCAGCAAGTGGCGTCGCATCTTCAATAATAGCAACGGAACCACGTTTCACTGCAGGAAGTGTACCGATAAGTGGATCGTTTTGTAATGTTTCGAGAACACCCTCCGTACCATAGCAAATAATTAGGTCGACGTCTTGAAGACGGTCAACATTTTCTGCACTAAGGTTAAGGGCAAAGCTTCCCGTGTCATCAGCTAATTCCATAACACTTTCAGGGAATGTCATGCCTAAGTCAAGAAGATAAGCGGCACGAGGATCTGTTGGGAGATACACATAGAAGGTACCTAAATCAGCTGGATTGAAGGAAAAGAAGGCTGCTTTGACCCCTTCAATTTGTGGATATTCAGCTGTCTTTTCTTGAATAAGTGTTTCTAGGTCACTTACTAGTGCATTACCTTCTTCTTCCATACCCATGCCTTTGGCATCTAGAGTGATTTGATCTCTCCAGTAGGTTTGCCATGCAGCAGTAGGATAGGCAACAACCGGAGCGATTTCGCTTAATAGGTCGTATTCTTCTTGAGTTAAACCGGAATAAGCGGCAAGAATGACATCCGGTTGAACGTCACTAATGGCCTCATAGTCAAGACCGGCAACATCATCAAAGAGAACCGGAGATGTTTCACCAAGTGCAGCAAAGCCTTCGTTGGTCCATGGAAGTAAACCGGTATCATCAATAACCCCGTAGTTTGCAGTAGAAACCCCTACAGGCACAACACCTAGAGCAAGAGGTGTATCTTGGTTCCCCCAAGAGATGGTTGCGACACGTTCAGGTTTAGATTCAATGACCGTTTCACCTAAGGCATGCGTAATGGTCATTGGATAGACATCTTCGGAGGTTTCATCATCGTTTTCTTCTGAAGATGCGTCGTTGGTTGCATCATCTGAACTTGTATCCTCTGTTGCATCTGTACCTGCATCGGTTTCGGTACTGTCTGTTGGTGTGTTGGAAACGTCACCGCTTGGTTCACTATTGGAACAGCCCACGGCAAATAATGCGAGTAATAACGTTGTGAGTGTCATAAATTTGATACTTCTTAAGTACATAACTGTAATCTCCTTTTATCTATAAATCTGTTTTTTGTATACAAGGATTAGGATATCAAAAGCCTATAGTTGAACTTTCGCATACAATATATTGTTACGAATGTATCTACGTAATCTATATATTGTATGTGAATTTAGGGAACTTGCGTTTGACCCCTAATTCATACAATGTAAAACAAAAGCTAAATGAATATTATAATCATTCTCATTAAAAGTCAAGGGATAAACAAGGATTTTACCTTTTTTGTAATAAAAAAAGCTTTTTGAACGTTTTGAAACACTGGGTGATTTCATTTGACATGAAACATGGTATGATAGAGGTAGAACGATATTAGGAGGAAAAAATAAATGAAACTATATACACCGAAAGAAACAGTAACCTTTAATAGCAAGGAAGAATTAATGCATGCATTTGATGCGATAACGGGAACTGCACAGTATAATCATCAACTGATTATTATTGAAAAAGATGAAGCAAGTAGCCTTGAAGTTGGTATTGGAATGGGTGACCAAAGCATGATTTTATATGTACCCGAGAATGAAGAGGAAGATATGAAGATTACATGTAATGAGTTTGTCGATCGTGCTAAAACAGAAGAATTGGTGATGCATGAATTAGGTGATGAGACATCAACCTTTACGACTGCTAATATTATACTTCTGGAAGACGCCAAGGAAATCATAAAAGCTTATTTGGATGGGGAAGAATTTTTACGAATTGCAGATTGGTACACGTATTAACGAAAGGAAAAGGATATGAGTAAAGGCTATAAACGGTGGATAGTGCTTCTGTCAGCGTGCTTTCTTGTAACTGGCTGTGAAAATCAATCAATAGAGCAACAAGGGATAGAATCATATGCTAAAGAAGAAGAGGCGGTTCATGTTCCGTCCATTGACACGTCGGAGTTAAGTACGCCTAAGGAAGCTGAGTACACGAATGGACTGGAAAAACATCCGTTATTTCGCATCGATGAGTTATCGGATAGTCAAATAGACGCAATGACAGGTGTTACTTGGACAGAAGCAGCACCGGTATCGTTGGAAGAATTGAGATCTGTTGTCGTTACTTACCGTGGATTTGATGAGGAGACATACTTGGGACGTGTTATTATCCATGAAGAAGTGGCCGAAGATATACGCGATATTTTTCAGGAACTGTATGAGGCAGGTTTTTCTATAGAAAGAATTACCCCGATTTATCATTATGATGGAAGTGATGATGCGTCCATGGCTGCTAATAATACCTCTGCCTTTAACTTTAGGGAGATGACAGGCTCATCAAATATATCTGTTCATGGCTATGGACGGGCCATAGATATTAATCCTCTGGTGAATCCATATGTTAAAGGGACAACAGTGTTGCCGGAAGAAGGCGAGGATTATATCAATCGTGAGGATATAGAAAAAGGCATGATTACACAGGGGGATTTCGTGTATCAGGCCTTTATAAGTCGTGGATGGACATGGGGTGGCGATTGGCGTACGCTCAAAGATTACCAGCATTTTGAAAAGAAGAATTAGGAGGAATGAGTTGTTTCGTATTATTCATGTATCCTGTCACTAGTTTATACGGTAGCATGATTTTGACTGCATGATACAATGGATAAGGAAACTACATAGTTCCCTATTCATATAGTAGACGAATAGAGGTCATGAAGGTATAGGGTTGATAACAAAAAAGGAGATGTTCTATGACAAATGTAGTATATAATAATCCGATTATTAAAGGATTCAATCCGGACCCAAGCATATGCCGAGTTGGTGAGGATTTCTATCTTGTAACATCAACGTTTGAATTTTTTCCTGGTGTTCCGGTATATCATAGTAATAATTTGGTTGAATGGGAATTAATCAATCACTGTTTGACAAGAGAAAGTCAACTGCCACTGAAGGATTGTAGTAATTCAGGAGGAATCTACGCACCAACGTTACGTTATCATGATGGAACCTTTTATATGGTAACAACCAATGTGAGCGGTGTGGGTAACTTTTATGTAACAACAGAGGACATATATGGAGAGTGGTCAGAACCGATTCCGGTAGACCAGGACGGAATAGATCCTTCCCTTTACTTTGAAGGGGATAAAACGTACTTTTGTAGTACAGGTAATGATGACGAAGGAAAAAGTTGTATCCTATTGTGTGAGATTGATTCACAAACAGGTGAAAAAACAGCACCGACGACGATTATATCCTATGGTACAGGGGGACGATGTCCGGAGGCGCCTCATATATATAAGCGTGGTTCTTATTATTATCTTATATTGGCAGAAGGCGGAACGGAATATGGTCACATGACAACAATATTGCGTAGTACATCTCCCTATGGACCTTATGAATCATGCCCGCATAATCCAATATTATCTCACAGGAACTACATGCATTCAGCAATTCAAGCGGTGGGGCACTCAGACTATATAGAAGATCAGAATGGAAATGGCTGGTTAGTAAGTCTTGGTATACGACAGATGGGATGGGCCCAACTTCATAATCTAGGACGAGAGACACTATTGACACCCCTTTTATGGAATGAAGAAAAATGGCCTCTTGTGGGTAATGATGGTACGACAGGGGAACGGATGGAAGGCCCATTGCCGGGAACGCTCAAAACCCAAAAAGGGGGATTTAGAGATACATTCATGTTAGATGAATTAAACAAGGAATGGACCTTTGTAAGAAATCCCGATGTCCATCGTTATACATTAGACAAAGGTAAAATGCTTCTTGATGGATCCGGCTGTAAATTAGCGGCTAAACAACCGACTTGGATGGGGATTCGCCAGAAAGAGTTTGCGGTATCAGCAAAGGCAAGCATAAAAATAAAGTCCCTGGATTCAGAGACGTTTGCCGGTATGAGTGCCTATTATAATACAGATTATTATTATGCAGCAGGGATAGTCAAAGAAAACGATACCCTATATGTGCGCTTTGTACGTTGTGTTCATGGCGATGTCTATGAACACAAAATGAGACTTCCGGAGCGGTTTCTAGCAAAAGAGGAATTAAGTATCGAATTATTAACGGATACAGACACTTATGCTTTTTATATAGGATCAGGTAAAGATGCTGTTCCTGTCGGAAGTGGAGCAGCAGCCGGATTGGCTTCAGAAGGTACGCGAACAATGACCTTTACCGGTACATTTATCGGAATTTTTGCAGAATCCGGTAAAGCAATATTCACGGAATTTGAAGCGAATCCGGTGCATAAGTAATTTACAAGACATGCTCTCCTATATTGACTAATGAGCGGCCTTTAGACTGTCCGTTAAGCATTGTCTTTAGGCGGTCACAGACAGCTTCTAAATCAATTTCTGTCACATGATTGTCTAGATTAGTCGGCTTCCAAGTCAGTGCGAGTTTATCCCATATTTCTTGACGTAATGGCATAGGGCATTGAACAGAGTCAATTCCGAACAAGGTGATGCCACGTAGGATAAATGGATAAATGGAACTAGAAAACTCGGCACCGGCAACATTGCCACAACATGTGACGCATCCGTTATACTTGGTCATTTTCAAAGCGGTCGTCAGAAGATTACCCCCAACAGTATCAATAACCCCTGACCAACGTGTCTTTAACATAGGTTTGCCTGAGGCATCATCCATATCTTCGCGAGAAATGATGCCCTTGGCACCTATAGCCTCAAGAAATTCTGTGTGCTCCGATTTACCGGTGCATGCATAAACATCATATCCTAGATGAGCCATAATGGAAATTGCAAGACTTCCGACACCACCGGTAGCACCGGTTACAAGAATGTCACCATCTTCAGGACTTATTCCGGATTGAATCAAACGATGTACCGATAAGGCAGCGGTAAAACCGGCAGTACCATAAATCATACTGTCACGTAATGATAAAGGGTCGGGACAATGAACAACCCAGTCAGCAGGAACCCTTATGTACTCACTTAATCCGCCGGAAGTATTCATGCCTAAATCATATCCTGTAACAATAACATGGGAACCTTTGGTAAAGAGGTCACAGTGACTTTCTTCAATAATGCCTGCAGCATCGATACCCGGCGTATGAGGGTATGTTCTTGTGACACCCTTATTGCCTGAGGCAGAGAGTGCATCTTTGTAATTAAGAGACGAGTAGAGAACCTTTATTAAAACGTCACCTTCCGGTAAATCTTGTATATTTCGATTAACAAGATCACAAGTATAGGTGTTATTTTCTGTTTCACGTATTTGTAATGCTTTAAATGTTGTAGAATTCATAAGTAACTCCTTTCATTGCTTGTAAGACTATTATAGCATATGAAGTCCACATTACTATTGTATGTTTCAAAAAATCGTGTATAATATTAGTTGATAATAAATATTATCTAAGGATTATGGCTTCATTAGTTGAGGGTGAGTGGGATCTTTTATATGATCTTTTTTTTTGAAACCCTAATCATGCTTTATTATATTATAACAGTTCATTTTATAGAAAATGAATGGAAAAGGAACCCATATGCTTATAAAAAATTTAAAGATTCAATTCAAATTAGGTGCTGCATTTATAATAATGATTGCACTTTTATTAACCATCGCAGTATCATCAAATATAAATATGAATGATGTGAATTATCAGATTGAGATTTATGGAGAAACAGCCAAAGGGAATGTGACCATGGCGTTGGCTCGTGTGGAACAAGTAAGGTTTGAATTAAACAGTTCTCAAGAGACAGCTAACGAAGTATATACCTACCTTGGTGCAAGCAAAGAAGCGGCAAGTAAGGTTCATAAGATGGCAAAGTCAGATAAAAACCGTGAAAATGCACAAAATATGCTAAAAGCAATCGAAGCTTTTGAAACGGACTTTACCAATTATTCCACTGCAAGTGAAAAAAAGATTGCCAGCAATACAGTACGTGTTGAAGCAGCAAAGAATGTACTGGAATCGTTAGATGAATCCTTGGAAAAGCAACAAAATCAGATTCAAACAGCAGAGTCAGAAGAGCAAATACAACAAGATTTTAATGAATATGTACGTCTGAAAGAAATAAAAGATAACTATAATGAAATTCGAGTATTGGCAAAAATGTATGTGGATAAAGAAACAAGAGAGTATGCAGACGGTATTCGAAATGATATAACACAGATTCAAAATGAAATAAGTACGTTGACAGCCAATGCAGCATATGCAGATATAGAACAAAGTCTTGAGCAAATACAAGAGAACTTGGCCATCTATAAAAGTCATTTTGAAGAATATGATGCATTGGTTTTAGAGCAACAATCGATACAAGAAGATATGAGACAACATGCAAGAGAGGCATCAGATTTTTCGGATACTATTGTAGAAGGTGTTAATAGTTATATTAATAATCTAGAAGACAGTACAAGAGAATTTAGTTTGATATTGGTAAGTATTGCCGTCATTATGGCTATAGGTATTGCCATTGTCATTACCCAGTCTATTCGTCGACCTCTCAATCGTTTAATGGGAAGCATTAATAGCATCAAGAATTATCAATTGACAGATGACATTCCTCAAGATTTGATGCGGCGTAAAGATGAAATGGGTGAGTTAGCCCATGCTATTGCAGATATTCGTGAAAGTTTACGCACCATTATTATCGATATAGCAGGTAGCTCCCAACAGTTAACCTACAATTCAGATGGATTAAATGATATAGCACAAATTACTTCAAATTCATCTCATGAAATTGCAAAAGCCATTGATGAGATAGCTAACGGTGCGACAGACCAAGCACAGAGCGCAGAGGATGGTTCTCAAGCGGTTCAACAATTAACAGATGCAATTAATCAGAATGCGGATGTCACGGGAGCACTAGTCAAAGCAGCTCAAAATGTGAATCAGCTTAAAGGTGAAGGACAAGACATTGTGAAAGGTTTGATTGTTGAGAGTGAAAAAAGCTCAAAAGTCACAGATGAAGTGAGTCGGATTGTGAGTGAAACCAATACAAGTGCATCACAAATTGTTGCTGCAAGTCAAATGATACAAACCTTATCAGAACAAACGAATTTATTAGCCCTTAATGCAGCAATTGAAGCAGCTAGAGCAGGAGAGTCCGGAAGAGGATTTACAGTTGTAGCTGATGAAGTACGAAAACTGGCAGAACAAACCAGTACTTTTTCCAAAGAAATTGAGAATTCTATAGAGGAGCTTGTAGCAAAAGCCGGTCAAGCCGTTACAATGATGGATGAGAGTAAAAAAGCGGTCAGCCGTCAGATTACGAGTGTACAGCAGACACAACAAAAGTTTGATGGTATTACCCTTGCTGTAGATGACATGGAAGAATTAATTCAACGCATTAGTGAATCTTCAGATGCAATGGAAGTTCAACAACGTCAACTAGAAGGGATCATTGAAAATTTAGCAGCTATATCTGAAGAGAATGCAGCAGGAACCCAAGAAGCCTCTGCCTCAGTACAAGAACAAGCGGATGCCGTCCAAAACGTATCCCAAGCAAGTACTGAGTTGAAAGGTATTGCTGATCACTTAGTCACCCTTGTGGATAAATTTATTTACGAGTAGACGTGATTGCTAGAACAAAATATATAAAGACTAGAGTGTCAAAAGCATATAGTTGAACGTTCATATACAAAAGCTAAGAGATATCTCTTAGCTTTTTTTGTATGGTATCCATCATGGATGAGTCTAAAGGAAAATTTGTACGAATCTTTGCAATACGATTCCCCCAACGGAGAATATAGTTGTTGTTGAAGCCGTTGACGTCTTTGGATTGGTAAGCGTCATCGGCCTTCCAAGGTGAAGGATCTATCGGGACAAAGGATAATCCCGATTCCAAGAGTTCTTCCGGTGACATATAGGTCTCATATTCATAAACAGAAGCATCCAAGACAGGAGTGATTAATGAAGGTATATGCAGGATAGAGACCTCATAATGTAATCGGGGGCCGGCAGAGTCAAAAGGGATGGACTCTTGGGAGCCTTGAATATAAGTTGATAAAAGAGAATGAATCCGGTTGTATTCCTTAGAAAACATGGAATAGGAAGAGGTATATATATCCGAGATTTCCAAAGGGAGAGTATCGTCATAGATATCATAGGTCACATGATTTCCGGAGGAAGTAGTGTAAGAGTAGGTGTTATGCTCAGAAGTTGTCCCTATAATAGAGGTCAGAGTCATGATAAGTAACGGAATGGCAACAAAAGATAATAATACAGTAATGACTCCTGTAGCTACCTGATTGGAATGTTTGGAGACACTTGAATTCTTAAGTGTTCCACGAATACGTATGACAATACTATAAATGATATAGATAGTCCCTATACTAATGGGGATAAAAACCCCCCAAGTGCTAGTAAATGAAAATAACAAGACGACAAGGAGAATCATAACAAGTAAAGCTTGGTCTAATCGTCTAAAAACTGAAAATAAAGGGGGCTGTTCATCATAATAATTCTCTCGCTCAATAGACTTTTTGGCGGTAAAATACCAATAGCCATAACCGACGATTTTAAGAAGCGCCAGGATGGATAAAAGTAGACAAATACATGTAGATAGTATGGTTCCATAACTAGCAAGGCTTACAGCTAAATCACTTGTTATGTATCGATAGAGAAGGTGAAGTTGGAATATACCATATAATATGAGGGCTAAATTAGCATAGAGAACGCTTTTCTTAAATCCTTGGTGGATGGTTTGAAGCGATGAACGAGGCTCTGTTTCAATAGGTGTCGGGTCTTCCTTTGTCGAGTAGAAAATTTGCATGACTTGTTGACTGGCAACAAACTGCCATCCGGCATCACGGCAATAGTCATAAAAGGTACATTGTTCTGTACTAGGGGACGGGTCATAATCCGAAGCACTATTAAAATAAGCAACATTAAAATGAAGCGTTGTCGGTTCGATACGTTTATAAACCCAGAAAACAGAGGTTATATCATCCAACATCCAACCTTTAGCAGCCATTTTTTGAAGATGTTTTTCTATACCCTTCGGATCATAGAATTGAAAAGTCTCAATACGTCGCTTTATTGATTTCATAGTATATCTCCTTTATGGGTGACATAGTTCGTGTAATCAGTGGTTAATGTTCGTAACCTAGAGACTTCTTTTTCCAGAGCGATTTGTCCCGTTATAGTAATGCGATAACATCGTTTACGCCCGTCTTTACGGGTTTCTTCAATTAGACGTTCTTTAACAAAGTCATCGAGAAGGTGGTACAAGGTTCCCGGTCCGATACGTACACGACCGTCAGTCATTAACTTGACTTGTTCCATGATGTCGGAACCATAGTATTCATCCTGTAGGCAAATAAGGATATAGAACATAGGTTCTGTGAGTGTTTTGAATTTTTCGCGTGGCATGTTATCACCTTCCTAATATCGATATTCGATAATTATAATTTCATTCTACTATCGATTATCGATATTGTCAACAGATGGAAGGTAAGATAAAAAGACAGTGTAGAATAACTTGCAACAAATAATCATTATGGTAGAATGAAAGTAACACGTAGATAGAAAGGACATGGGAGGTATATTGTATGAATGAATCAGTAAAAACACTTACACTTAATGATGGGCTAGTTATCCCCCATATTGGATTTGGAACAGCAGGATTAGGTGGCTCATCCGGTGTTGAGAGTATTATATCAGCCCTTGATTTAGGGTATCGATTAATAGACTCGGCATTTAACTACGAGAATGAGGGAGCCGTGGGACGTGCTGTCAAACAGTCGTTAATTACGAGGGATGAGATTCTTATTACATCGAAGTTGCCGGGTAGGCACCATCAATATAAAGAGGCATTAAGAACGATTGAAGAATCGTTATATCGAACGAATGTGGACTATTATGATCTCTACCTCATTCACTGGCCGAATCCTAAAAACGGACAATTTGTCGAAGCTTGGGAAGCCATGATTGAAGCCAGAAAGCGCGGTCTTATTCGATCTATCGGCGTTTGTAACTTCTTGCCGGAACATTTGGATGCGCTGGAATCAGCAACAGGTGTGCTTCCGAGTATAAACCAAATAGAGCTTCATCCTAATTTTAATCAAGAGGTACAGCGGGTATATGATCGGGAGAAGAATATCGTCACAGAAAGCTGGAGTCCATTAGGTCGGGGCAATGATATCTTGAGACATCCGGTCATTGACGGCATTGCAACGCGACATGGAAAGAGTACCGTCCAAGTAATCCTTCGTTGGCATATTCAGTTAGGATGCGTGCCTTTACCACGGTCATCATCAGCCCTACATCAAGCAGACAATCTGGATGTGTTTGATTTTGAATTGACAGAAGATGATATGGCATTAATCAATGGATTAACACAGTCAAACGGACGGTTAAGTGATCAGGACCCAGCTTTTTATGAAGAATATTAGAAGATAAGACATATAAGCTATTGAAGGAGGTGTCCTTGGCACCTTCTTCTAATTCATAGGAGAGAAAGGAACAGACAATATGAGTCGTTTACAAGATGTTTCACGTGTATTGGAGTATCAACTTTATCGGTATTTGATTGATAAAGATAAGGAGGCAGGGCCGAAAGCATTAGAAGCCTTGAGTACCTTTCAAAATGATGATGGTGGATTCGGGCACGGATTAGAAGAAGATTTTAGGATGCCCCATTCTTCACCAATGGCGACGTCTGTCGGATTGCGTTATCTTGTTTTTCTTGAAGATTTAAAGGGATCAGAGGTCTTAATTCAGAAAGCGATACACTATCTTGAAAGGACCTACAATGAAGACCGAAAGGGATGGTATACAGTAAGCAAAAAGGTGAACGATTATCCTCATGCACCCTGGTGGCATGTTCAGGAGGAAACGGGACATACGGTTTTAGATAAGTTCTGGGGAAATCCGACAGCAGAGATTATCGGTTATCTTTACCGTTATCGTCAGTATCTTGATACATTAGACAGTCATGAACTGGTTGAAGAGGCAATCGCACAGCTGAAGCAATCGACAGGCGAATCGGCTCACGAATGGTTTTGTTATATCCGTCTCTATCATCAGTTACCGACGGCAGATCAGGAACAGATGTATCGTATACTCAAAGAGGGGATTCACCGACAGATGGTAACCGATGAAAGGGAATGGAAGAACTATGTTCCCGGGCCGTTGCGCTACATTATGCCTTATGCGCTTGAGAATTTTGGAATACCGATGGAGATGATCAATCGCCATAAGGTTTTTCTTATGCGACAATTAGATGAAAAAGGTGTTATTGAGCCCACATGGTCGTGGCAGCAATATGATGAGGACTGGGAGAAAGCGCGTTTGGAGTGGATGGGAACACTGACACTCGAGGCAGTACTTGCAATGGAAACGTGTGCTCTTTTCCTAAAGATAATGTAAAGTTTACAAGTTAATAAAGGATGCTTAAACCTCCTATGATACGATAAGTTCAGATGGAGGTGACAAAGCATGTGGATTTTTACACATATACAATTAGCAAATGCTTGTATGAAGCAAGTTGTGGGTCCAAGACGCAATATGATGAGTAAACTTGCCTTTGTATACGGGAATATTAAGCCGGATATCACCGAACAAGCCTATATGAAGCATCATGTGGAATTGACTTATGAGACCATGTATGATGCGCTCATTCAAAGCATGGATAAAGAACAGACGATTGAATCCAGATGGCGTGCTCTTGGCGTTGTCTGTCATTATCTTGCTGATTATAGCTGTCGATTTCATGTGAATAAGATAGCTAAAAACAAATCTCTATTAGAACATCTACACTATGAGTGGTGTCTGCATCGCTATATTAAGACACAGCTTAAACGGAAATCTGAAGGTCCATTGGCCACATCGGAATCAACGATAGAAGATATTCGTCAGCGTATCGCAACATTAATACATGTAAAACATATGGATAGTGGGAACAAACGACGGGCCGTGATGGGGTTGATTCAGGTTTATGAACATCATAGGCCTTCTTATCATACGGATTATATCTTTGGAGCAACAGGTATGTGGGCAATGACACAGATGGTTGTCACGCTGTGGGAAGAAAGCTCACAGGTTATTCAAAGGGCGGAGATAAAATCACATATGGTGGTATAGGAGGTCAGGATGCGAGTCGCTATTTTTACAGATACATTTCTGCCACAGATTAACGGGGTTACGAATACGCTACGTCGTTTGGGTGATTATTTAGAAGAGCAGCAGATGGCATATATTTTTATCACACCGGAACAAAAAGTAGGAGAAGACCTGCCATATAGTATGACCAGTTTCTTTTCGACACCACTTATTTTCTATCCCGAATGCCGATTGACACTACCGAACATGTTGCGTTTGAACAAAAAGATGGAAGCCTTTCAACCGGACATTATCTTCTGCATGACAGAATTTACCATGGGACTGACCGGTCTTATCTATGGGAAAAAGCATAAAATACCCGTTGTTACAAATTATTCAACGAATTTTGGTATGCTTATTTGTTCTTATAATATGAATTTTCTAGAAAAACCTCTTCGTAAATATTTGTCTTGGTTTCACAAAGAAGCACAACTTACCGTGACACCAAGTCGCCAATCGGAACAGTTGTTACATGAGATGGGAGTCATACGCACTGCTATCTTTTCTAGAGGCATACAAACGGAGTTGTTTATGCCCATAAAAGATGAACAGTCATATGTCGAGTCTGCATTGAAAAGCAAGCCGCCTCAGAAGATTCGCCTCTTATATGTGGGACGTCTTTCACCTGAGAAGGACTTAGATATCCTCAGAGAGGCCATGACTATATTGAATAAAAACTATGCGGATACGATAGAATTAGTTATTACCGGAGATGGACCGATGCGAGATGAATTAGAAAGAACGATGCCGGAAAATGTCTGTTTTACAGGATATAAAAAGGGGAAAGAATTAGCAACGATATACGGTAGCGCAGATATATTTGCCTTTCCTTCTTCATTTGAAACTTTTGGGAATGTCGTTTTGGAGGCATATGCCTCGGGTCTCCCGGTAGTAGGTGTTAATAAAGGCGGTGTCGTGGATAATATTATCCATGGAACAACCGGTTATCTGGCAAAACCTAGAGATGCTATAAGTTTTGCTGCATCTTTAGAGCATCTTATACATGATAAGGAGACAAGAGTTCAGATGGGAAAAACAGGCCGCCAATTTGCGGAAAGTAGAACATGGGAGAATGTCTTTAGCCATCTTATGGAACATTTCGGACAGGTAAAAATGACAGCCCCTATGAAATGAGGAGTTGATACTATTAATGGAACCTGAAAGTAACTTAAAGTCTATTCGAAAGGCCTATATCACCAGGACAAGACAGACATCGTTTATAGAAGGAATATATCGAATCAAACACCCTCTGCTCATCTTTTTACGTCCTAAAATCTATTTTATTTACAATAAGAAACGAACGAAGGCAAAGGCGATTCTGGTTTGTTTTGGTAAAAGATTCCCGTTATCACCAGTGAAAAATAAGGGGATACGTTTGGTTTATACGTATAATATAGACAGTATTCCTATAGATATGGTTATACGCTTCTATAAACGTGATGCGTTTGAAGGGTTCTTTGATACGCCAATCGGGCAGTTTAGAATATCAGGAATCTATATCCAAAGTTTATATACAGAAAGGTCATCATGGAAGAGAAGGAAGAAAGAATTCAAATAACATTATCGGATGAAGGCGATTTTATAATTTCCTTCTTTTCACAACCCCTCCTTGGATCAAAACTATGTGCACGAATTGGTAAGGAAAAGGCAAAGTTGTTACATGCCGGAAATGAGAAGAGAGAATGGGGAACACTGTGGATTTTAGAGTATCAACATCCGACCAAAAAGGACCAAACCTTTGAGGGACGAATGGAGGTACATACAGATTACATCCTCTTCGAAACATCCTATGGATTTGATCAATCCGTGAAAAAAAATAAATCCATTTATGGTAATCCCTATATCTCGTTTCCTTCTTTTGAAGGGGAAGAGTGGTCGAACAAGTTAAGTGGTTTAACGTTCAAGCGTCAGGCTCCTTTCAATTATCCTGTCCGTTGGCAGGGGCGAGCTGTAGATTGTTTGAGAGAAGGGAAAAACGTGCCGTTACTTGTTACGACAAAGACATATGAGACGGTCATTTTATCGCCTCTTGAGCCGTTACTTCATTCAACGGTGTCGGTGACGCACCATCCCCCTAGAATTCGTTGCGGTATTCCGAGAGCAGTGACCGGTGTTAATAAAGGGGATGTATCAAGGACACTTCTTGCAATCGGAAACGGTGTCCATGCTACATGGATGCAATGGGGCCAAGTGTTAAGGGAACAGTATGGTGTTCATCCGATTAATCAACAGGAAGATCGAAGTTTGGAATATATCAGCTATTGGACGAACGCAGGAAGTGCCTATTGGTATAATAATAGAACCTTTGATTCCTATGAATCTATATTCAAAAGTCTTCAACAACAGCATAAGGAGAAGGGACTTTCATATGGAAGTTACCAGATGGATTCTTGGTGGTACCATAAAGATGGGGATTCTTATACGTCGGGTATTGTGGAGTGGGAGCCCAAGGCTATCGTGAAAAGTAAAAATTTTAATGCGATGCTACCATTTTTGCAGCGCTATAAAGATATTCCCTTATTTGAAAAACCTTCGTTTGATTATGTACAGAGTTGGTTAAAAACGCCTATAGGCTGTCATTATAAGCAGTTAGCCCCAAATTGTGTCTATGTAAAGGAAAGACCGGAGGACTATTGGGTGGATGAGTTAGCATTACCTAAAGGCAAAGAAGCTACAAAACGACACTTTCATAAGATCTTTCATCATCCTCAGTGGCAATTGTCCTATGTGATTCATGATTGGTTGCAGCTTATGAATGACAGGCATGATGGATTTATGGATAGTCAGGTGGGGAAGGATTATTTTGTCGGACTTGATGAGGCCTGTTTGGAGATTGATGCTCCGATGAATCAATCAGGACATCTAGGGCTTCAATTATGTATGACACAACCACATATGACGTTACAATCAGTTGCTATGCAGTCTGTGACAAGTATTCGGAGTACGTCGGATGCAGAAAGTTTTTTTGTAGAAGGAACAAAGCGATGGTGGTGGCATCTCTTTTCTTCTCATTATATTCAAGCATTAGGTAAGTATGCCTTTTATGATCATCGTCACACGAAGAGCCGTCACTCACATCCACGTTCTTCCAACGCACCTTTTGAATTAATATGGATTGGACTAAGTTGTGGACCTATGGGGATTGGTGATGCAATAGGTAAGGAGGATATTAACCTTATAAAAAAGGGGGTTACATCGGAGGGGAAAATCATCCAACCGGACTTTCCCGCAGCACCTCTAAATCAGTGTTATACACATCTGTTATTTCATAAGAAGGCAATTTATGGAGCGATAACACAGACCATGACCAAGTGGTCCTCCTATCATATCTATTATGCCTTGCTTTTTGGGGTACATCCTTTTGGAAAAAGGGTTCAGGTGAGTTATCAAGTTACAGAATTTCACTATTATAAGGAGAATCCAGGCACAGAATATAGCCGATACGACTATTTGACCAAAGAGTGTGAACGTATAGAAGGGGATATGGCGTATAATTATCTTATAACATATGGCCATTATCATTATCATATTATTGCTCCCATTAGAGAGAATGCTGCATTCATAGGCGATGTTTCCAAACACGTAACAGCAGGGAAGCAACTCGTGGAGGATGTGAAGGTTGATGAACATGGGGTGATGTTTATATTCAAAGATAGACCGTCTGATGAGTGTATGGAATGGGTGTGTTATATGGAGAAGGAACCGAATCAAGTTCTTGTGGATGGGGAAAGCGTTGCGTATACATGGGAGAAAGGAAAACTTAGTATTCCGGTGATGGGAAGAGGGGATATAGGCGCTCAACGCCAATGCAAGGTAGAAACATCCTTATAATTATCCAAGGAGATTTGGCAAACCGGAAATGTTTTTGACATGTTTGGGTATACTCAAGTCCAAAGATTTGATACACTATGAGCAAGTATCTTATACGACACCATTTGATATTAATAATCGAGATAATAGTCTTTTCCCTGAGAAAATTAGCAGATAGATTATTAACAGAAGATAAGAATTAAACTAAAGGAGTTCGAGTATGTTTAAGACAAATAGAGAAGGAAACATGTATGAAGTGAATGATCCGGTAGGTTTTCCGAAAGCATCGGGATTTTTGTGGAATAATCATATGATGATTCATGTGAATAGCCGTGGTTATGTCGTCTCCCAATTTATGCAACCGGAACCGGCAAAGTATTCAAAAGGTCCGAATATTGAAGCGAAGACGTTTATGCAACCGGAGCAAGGATATTATACGGATCATCCCGGTCGGTTCATGTATATTAAGGATGAGGCGAGTCGTTCAGTGTTTTCGGTGCCTTATGAACCTATGCGTGTTCCCCTTGACTCCTTTCGGTTTGTTATCGAAAAACATCGTTTGAGCTGGCATAACACCCACGAGGATATTGCCGTTGACCTTTCCCTTACCTTACCAACAGACCGCCCTGTAGAACTGTGGAGAGGGAGGATAACCAATCAATCGGATAGTATTCGTCACTTAAGTGTTTACCCATCCTTTACGGTAGGATATATGTCTTGGATGAATCAATCCGGTTATTATGATGAAGCCCTTCAAAGTGTTCTTTGTGATAGTATAACACCCTATCAAAAATATCCGGATTACTTTGAGATGAAAGAGTTTAAGGATATGACCTTTATGGCAGCAAGTGTCAAACCTGATGGGTGGGAGGTGCGTCAAGAAGCCTTTTATGGAGAAGGCGGTGTGATACATCCGAGTGGCATAGACAAAGAGGTGCTGTCAGGAAGTGATGCCCTTTATGAAGTACCGTGTGCCGTTATGCAATATCGAATCACATTAGCACCGGGAGAAAGTAAATCCTTTAAATTCCTCTTTGGGCCGGCCAAAGATAAAAAGGAAGTCGAAGAGATTATTGAGGCGTATTATGGAAAGAACGACAAAGGCTTTGAGCAAGAAGAAGAGCGTTACGAAGCATATATAAATGAAGGCATCGGACCGATAACGATTGACACACCGGATGAACGACTTAACCATTTTGTGAATCAATGGTTACCGCGACAAGTTTATTACCACGGCATTACCAATCGCTTGTCTACAGATCCTCAAACCAGAAATTATCTTCAAGATAATATGGGGATGACATATATTCGTCCGTCGATTACACGGGAGGCATTTATTAAGGCGTTGTCGCAACAGGCCTCATCCGGTGCGATGCCGGATGGTATCTTGCTCTATGAAGGGGCAACATTAAAATATATCAATCAGGTGCCTCATACAGATCATTGTACATGGCTGCCTATTTGTATGAAAGCCTATCTAGATGAGACGGATGACTATGCTCTCTTGGAGGAAGAAATTCCCTTCAAGGATAGCGAGCAGCGAAAGTCGGTAATAGAGCATATGAGTCTTGCCATGGAATGGCTACTTCAAGATCGGAATGAACAGGGACTAAATTATATTAAACAGGGAGATTGGTGTGATCCGATGAATATGGTTGGCTATAAGGGAAAAGGTGTATCCGGTTGGCTGACATTAGCGACAACCTATGCCATAAGCTTATGGGCAGATATTCTTGAGCAGTCGGGTCAAAAAGATAGAGCGAAACACTATGCTGATGAAGTTACGACACTAAGAAAGATTGCCAATAATGAACTTTGGGATCGTCAGTGGTATATCCGAGGAATTACGGATGAAGGGACACGATTTGGTACCGAAGACGACAAAGAAGGGAAGATTTTCCTAAATCCTCAGTCTTTTGGCATTCTTTCAGGGGCAGCAGAGGACGAGAAGCAGTCTATGATGATTCGGTCAGTAAAACAGTACCTAGAGACACCCTATGGCTATGAAATGCTCGCCCCGGCATTTACAACCATGCGAGAGGACGTGGGTCGTGTAACACAAAAATTCCCCGGTTCTGCAGAAAACGGTGCTATTTATAACCACGCCGCTGCTTTTTATGCCTATGCCATGTTTATGTCAAACCACCATGAAGAAGGATTTAATACACTCTCTAAAATGATTCCGGGTCCGGATATAGCAGATATTCTTCATCGGGAGCAGTTGCCGATTTTTGTGCCGAATTATTATCGTGGTGCTTATGAATATTATGAAAGAACCTGTGGTCGATCCAGTCAACTCTTTAATACCGGTACGGCTTCATGGGTATATCGGTGTATAATCGAAGGTGTTTTTGGTCTTGTCGGAAGTCGAAAAGGGTTAGTTATAAAACCGGGGATACCCAAGGCTTGGACTAAGGCGACGATTATACGTCAGTTTAGAGAAGCAACATTTAAAGTAAAGTATATTAGAGAAGAAATCCACAGAGAGCCCCTGATCCTTGTAAATGGTCAGGAGCTCTCAGGGAATACGATTACAGATATTATTCCTCAAGAATCTTATGAGGTGACGGTTTATCTTTAGATGATATACGATTGGCGAGGGTCAGTCCGAAAAGTATCAAAAAGGCACCGATATAATGACGGTATGTGAGGGATTCCCCAAGGATAAGCGTTCCGGCAATCATACTGATAAGTGTTGAAAGATTAGGAAACAATCCCATTGTCGATGCAGAAAGACCTTTGGAAGCATAGGCAGTTAGAAAACTGGATAATACAGAGGCAGCGATTCCAAGGTAGAGGAGACGAACATCCGATACCATTAGCGCTGTCTCTTTTATATAGGGGATGAGATGAAATCCTCCATGCGTTAGCAATTGGCCCCCTATAGCAAATAAATGCGTGGTGATAAACCCAAACCCCAAGAGGAACCATACGAGTTCTTGGAAAGGATAGCGGTTGATCATCTTTTTTTGTATGGTAAGGTAGGCGGATACGCTTATAACAGAAAGCAAGGTGAAAATATAGCCATAAATCATGTTACCGGAGAAAGTCAATTGACCGCCTATAATAATGATTAGTCCGATAACAGAGAGTGTCATAGCCAGAAGTTGTCTCCTACGAATAGGTTCTTTTAGTAGAAAACGTGACAGAATAAGGGTGAATACCGGTGTGGTTGCAAAAAGCAATCCGGATTCTACAGAGGTAATATATTGAAGTCCAATTGTTTGAAAACCAAAAAAGGCAAGAGGATAGAAAAGCCCTAAAGGAATCAAGGAAGAATAATCTTTCATGGAGAGTTGACGTTTATAGGGTGATAGCCATAAAATAAGTGTATAGAAAACAAATGCAATGGTAAAGCGTCCGGCAAGAAGTGTCAGAGGAGAATAATCCCCAACAGCAGTTTTTGAGAAAAGAAAACTGAAGCCGATAAATGCTGCTTGTACGAGAGCGGCTAGTAAATAAGAGTATTGTTTCATAAGTAATGTCCTTTCAAAGGTCAGGTATTAAAAAGGTTGTTATATTAGTATATATGGCGGGTTATTGCAAGAAAAGAGTGCCTTTGAAGGATTGTACTAGAACATTATTTGTGGTAAATTAATCATTGCAGTTTACTACAATAGAAAATTAGGGTGAGAAAGAGGGAGTGCTATGCCATACACGTATCACATCATTGCAAAGGAAATTTTCAATAATATAACATCTAAGCGCTATAAGTCAGGAGATAAATTACCATCTATTCGAACCTTGTCACGGGAATATTCATGTAGTATCGGTACAATTATTAAAGCCCTTGAAGAGTTAAAAGCACAAGGCATTATCTATGCGATTCCACAGAGTGGTTACTATATAGGACGCTTGTCTCAAAGGCCTACTACTTCAAAGACAGAAATCATTGATTTTACATTAACGACGCCGGATCCTTCATTATTTCCCTATAGAGAATTTCAGCATTGTATAAATCAAGCGATTGAAGAACATAAAGATGCCTGTTTTAGCTATGGGACGATGATGGGCTATGACAAATTGAGAGAAAGTATGGTAAAGTTACTCTTTGATGAAGGTTGCTATGTGAAAAAAGAACAATTAGTTATCACAACAGGGTCGCAACAAGCTATATCCATATTATTTCGACTATTTACAGAGGAACCGGGTAAAGCCATTCTTATTGAGCAACCTACTTACCCTCTGGTTGTAAGTATGATCGAAAAACTTGGGTACCCGGTTCATTATATTACGCGTACAGATGACGGTTATGACATGGAACGATTAGAAGCATTGTTTAGAGAAGGAAATATTCGTTGCTTCTATTGTATGCCACGTGTACACAACCCATTGGGAAACAGTTTATCTGAACAAACTAAGCGCAAGCTAATACGTCTAGCTTACAAATATCATGTGTACCTTATCGAAGATGACTATATGGCAGACTTTGTAACGGATCGGAAGAACAGAACCTTATACAGTTATGATGAGAATTTTAGTCAAGTCATTTACATTAGAAGTTTTTCGAAATCCATTTTTCCGGGATTAAGAGTCGGAATGGCAAACTTACCCAAAGAACTGGCTTCCATATTTGCTGAACGAAAGGTTTTTGAAGGACTGGATTCCGCCATGTTGTCTCAAACAGCCCTGTACAGATATATAGAGAATGGAATGTTTGTGAAACATAATCGAAAGATGCAACAGCTCTACAACGAAAAGGGAAGACAGTTACACAAAGCAGTTCGAAAAATAGCGCGTGAAACGAATGCTATTAAAGGCTATTATGACGGGAATACGATTCACACATGTTTACTTATGAATCGTAGAATCCATGTAGACTATTTTATGCAAAAAAATATTCGAATTGCTTCCATTGATGCTAGTTATCTGGAAGATTATCCAAAAAAAGAAGCACTTATTCCGATATCGGTATCAGCAATTAAAACAGATCGGCTACAAGAGTCGCTAGAGGCATTTGCCAAAGTAATTTGACAGGCGATTGTAAAATTACTATTAAATACATTAAAGGGTTCTTGTATTGTCGGTACGCCAATGTATAATGAAGGAATGGAACATATTTATAAGGAGGACTCATGAAAGAAAAAAAATCAAGATTACAAAAACGTATTAAGTGGTACCATAGTTTTCAAGGACAGCTTTTATCTGTTATTATTCCATTATTGCTGGTATCTATCATGGTTGTTATGGTAGTATCCATTGTGACAACACGTCGTGAGGTTCGTTCCCTTATACAAGCCTCTTCATCAAAGGAAATCGAATCCCTTAGGAACACAATTGAAATTGAATTTACCGCTCATGAAGGCATTGCTCAAGGATTGAAATCAGTGTATGTAGGTGATGGAAACACCCTCGATAAGGAAAGTTTTCGTCGAATTTTAGAAAAAGCCGTACTCAATAATGAAGCAACTCTCGGAGCAGGAATTTGGATTGAACCTTACAGATATCGTTCAGATGTAGAATATTTTGGACCTTATGTATATAAAGAGGGCGATTCAGTTGTATACACAGAAGAGTATGAGGGGCGTGATTATGATTATCCCTCTACAGATTGGTATGAAGCAGGTAAAGGAAGTTCGAAGGATGCAGTATGGACAAGTCCCTACTATGATGAAACAACAGGTATTACAATGATTACAACGGCATTGCCGATCTACGTGGATAACCAATTTGTTGGAGTGGTGACGGCAGACTATGATATGACGACAATACAAGAGATTATTACTCAAGTACAAATCAAAACAACCGGATTTGCCATTTTAGTTGATCAACAAGGAAATATTCTTGCACATAAAAACAATGCCTATGCTATGCAGTCATCGTTAGATGAGGTTGAAGGGTATGGAGAAGTTGCTAACTTATTTGAACAAAAAGATGTTAGTAATGACGATATCCAAGTGCAAGGAGAATCTTATCTGGTAAGTCAGGAAGTGTTACCGTCAACAGGCTGGACAATCATGACTTTTGTACCTGAAGCAGAATCCTATAATGTGATAACACATATAATATCCCAAGGGATTGCGGTGGCTATAGTCGTTGTCATAATAGGCATAATCGTCGTATTATTATTTAGCCGTCGTCTTTCTAAAGGTATTCAGAGTTTTGTGGGATATTTGAAGTATCTGTCGGAAGGGGATTTTACGCATCCGGTTCAAGTGAATTCAAAGGATGAAATCGGACAGATGAGTGAGGCATATAATCAGATATTGGAAGAATTAAAAGGTCTACTGGGTGTTGTTGATAATGGTACAAATGACGTATCTGAAACAGCAGAAGAATTATCTGTGAGCACAAATGAAACGAGTCAATCAATTGTTGAAGTGGCAGAAAGTATACAAGAAATAGCGTCAAATAGCCATTCTCAAAGAGGGATTGTACAAAATTTATCCTTAGAAGCAAATCGTATTCACGAGCACTCAACACATATGAATACATCCATTCAAGAGACAACACATTCAGTAACATTGGCCTCTGATTCTACAAAACTTGGAGGTGACTATGTCAAGGAAGTTATTGTTCAGATGAAAGCCATCAATGAGCAAGTAACCAAATCGTCGGAAACCATCTATCAATTGGAAGATAAATCAAAACAGATTGAATCCATTATCTCTGTGATTACAGGCATTTCAGAGCAAACAAATCTTTTGGCATTGAATGCAGCAATAGAAGCGGCTAGAGCAGGAGAAGACGGAAAGGGTTTTGCTGTGGTGGCAGAAGAAGTTCGAAAGCTAGCAGAAGCATCAAGTCGCTCATCAGCAAATATTAGCCAGCTCATTCATGAGATTCAAGAAGAAATTGAAGAATCTGTGCGAACCATGAATCAAAGTACTCAAGCCACGACAGAGGGGATTTCTATTGTTGAAAAAACGGGTTCAGCTTTTGAAACGATTGCAGAAGCTATCGAACGTGTATTGGGGCAAACATCTGACATCACAGAAAGTATCGAGTATACAGCCAACGGTATGGATGCAATTCTTCAGATTGTTGATGAACTATCGTATACGGCACAATCGAATGATGAGAATACTCAGAATGTATCTGCAGCGACAGAAGAACAGACAGCTATTATTGAGCAGATACACGAAGCAACGGAACGACTGGCAGATATGACAGATAAGTTGCATCAAGAAGTTGGCCGATTTAAATTATAAGTAGTTAAAGATGAATCAATCAGGATACTATTCTGAAAATAGAATAGTATCCTATTTTATTTTTAATAATGAATATAGTACAATGGTCGCATATTTATAGGTATCTATTAATATTTAGAAAGATGGTGGTACAATAGGACAATAATGATTGGAGGAAGAGAAATGGCGAAGGTATTGCAACATGATTGTAGAGTGATTTTATGTGTGGATAGAGATAATCTAGAAAAAGGAAAACTGCAGATACAAAGCTTGAAGAGCACGATAACGGATAAAATTCCGTTGACGAGTGTTGGACATATGTCTATTGATATCCTACATTATAATGAAGACGTGCAGAGAGAATGTAAACGAATGATGGAGGATTATGTACATCGAGGGGTGGCATTGATAGAATTAAAAGTGTTTGCTGATGCACTCAATGAACCGATGGATAGGAGTATGTTTGGTGAAGAGTTTCTTTGGGAGAGTTTAGCAGAATTGAGAAATATTGCAACACGACATCATATAACATTATTACCGGAGATACATGGTTATTATGTGGATAAGATTTATGACGACATAGCAAGAAGAGGATATCTTACATATGATTTATTTTTCCCGGGTCTTCTTGTCGATGCAATCGTTAAACAAAGAGTTGAAATTTTAGCACTATGGATTCAAGAAATATTAGATGAAGGATATAGGTCGGTTACGCGCTTACAAAAATTTGAAGAAGGATGGCTAAGTGATATAGAAGGGATGGTGCCGGAGGAAGATATTCAACTGATCTATCATCAAACATCAAGCCAATTTAAGGGAGAAAAGACATATGTTGGCAAGGATCCCTATTATTTTTTTTCAAGAGTGATTCAGATGTTTATGCCAGGAGTCCCGCTAGTCTATGTAGATGAATTACAGAACATTCAAGACGAACAGTTACGCTATGAGCAATGGAATCTTCTACGATTAAGAAATAACCATCCGGCTTTCCACGCTGAGGCTCAAATAACAGTAGAAGTACCCAATAAGGCCTGTTTAATTGTCATATGGAAGTATGCAGGAGAACGATGCCAATTAGAAGCTGATTTTGAAAGGTTGACGTATAAGATTAAGGAATAGAAAAAGATCTCTACACATATAGATTATATGTTTGTTCATTAGACGGATAAAACTTTGGTCATTTTGTCATTAAGTTTTACTTGAAAGTCCGGTGAATTTTTTATATCATATAGAGATACGACGTTTTTAGACAGGACATAAAAACATAAATCATGTCAAACCGATGTTTGATTCAACGAGAGGATAAATTGTAAATGAAAATTGTTAAACGAAACGGAAGTCTCGATATCTTTGATATAACCAAAATTATTGCTGCCATTGCTGCTGCAAATAAAGAAATCAAAGAAGAGAACCGCCTGACAGCGGATTGTATTAGAGAAGTGGCGCAATCCATTGCTGAAGAGACACGTGAACTAGATAGCGTGGAAGAGCTTCAAGATCGTGTTGAAGATGCACTTCTTCGTAAAGAAGCTTATACATTGGCAAAAACGTATATTAAATACCGATATAAGCGTGATTTGGTGCGTAAATCTAATTCAACAGATGAACAAATACTAAGTCTCATTGAAACAACAAATGAAGAGGTTAAAGAAGAAAACTCCAATAAAAATCCGACGGTTGTCTCTGTTCAGCGTGATTATATGGCAGGTGAAGTCAGCAAAGATGTGACACGACGTTTCCTTTTGGATGAAGAGATTTCAAAGGCTCATGATCAAGGAATTATTCATTTCCATGATTCTGATTATTTTGCACAGCATATGCACAACTGCGATTTGGTAAATTTAGAGGATATGCTTCAGAATGGAACGGTTATCAGTGGAACAATGATTGAAAAACCCCATAGTTTTGCAACAGCATGTAATATTACAACACAGATTATTGCACAGGTTGCAAGTACACAATATGGAGGACAGTCCATTACACTAAGTCATCTTGCGCCTTTTGTCGACATTTCTAGAGAGCGAATCAAAAAAGATGTTGCATATGAGATGGAATTAGTAGGTATGGATATTTCCGATGAGGCATTTAACACGATTGTAAGTAAACGATTGCAAGAAGAAATAAATCGTGGTGTTCAAATGATTCAATATCAAATTATTACGTTAATGACAACCAATGGACAAGCGCCGTTTGTAACTTTATTTATGTTCTTGAATGAAGTAGAAGACGGACAGTTACGTCAGGACTTAGCGCTGATTATAGAAGAGATGCTTAAACAACGCTATAAAGGCGTTAAGAATGAAAAAGGTGTATGGACAACACCCGCTTTCCCAAAACTCATTTATGTCTTATCCGAGAATAATATTAACGAGGATTCGGAGTATTTTTACATTACTGAATTGGCAGCACAATGTACAGCAAAGCGTATGGTTCCTGACTATATTTCAGAGAAAAAAATGCGTGAGTTAAAACAAGGGGATTGTTACACCTGTATGGGATGTCGCTCCTTCCTCACACCTTACAAAGATGCTTTGGGTCAATCCAAATATTACGGACGGTTTAATCAAGGGGTTGTTACGATTAACCTTGTGGATTTGGCATTGAGTTCCGGTGGTGATATAGAAACTTTCTGGAAATTGTTCGAGGAAAGATTGGGCCTATGTCATCGAGCCTTAATGACTCGTCATAACCGTTTAAAAGGCACCAAATCCGACGTAGCTCCGATTTTATGGCAATACGGTGCCTTGGCACGATTGGATAAAGGAGAATCTATTGATGAACTTCTCTACAACGGCTATTCAACGATTTCACTAGGTTATGCCGGACTCTATGAATGTGTGAAGTATATGACCGGTAAATCCCATACCGATGAGACGGCAGAGCCTTTTGCATTGTCTGTAATGCAATATATGAATGATATGTGTGCCGGTTGGAAGGCAAAACATAACATCGATTTTAGTGTTTATGGGACACCTTTAGAATCCACGACATATAAATTTGCCAAAGCA
This sequence comes from Vallitaleaceae bacterium, assembly GCA_965140555.1. Taxonomy (GTDB): domain Bacteria; phylum Bacillota; class Clostridia; order Lachnospirales; family Vallitaleaceae; genus UBA1351. The sequence goes on from OZ223259.1 coordinate 2,957,498, forward strand.
CTAAAGGAACGATTCGGCATTGTTGAAGGCATTACAGATAAAAATTATATTACGAATTCTTATCATGTTCATGTGACAGAAGAAATTGACGCTTTTACAAAGCTCGGGTTTGAGGCGAAATTTCAAGAATTAAGTCCTGGTGGAGCCATTAGCTATATTGAAGTGCCGAACATGTTAGATAATATACCGGCAGTGATTTCAGTGATGCAATATATCTATCATAATATTATGTATGCAGAGCTGAATACTAAGTCGGATTATTGTCACAAATGTGGTTTTGATGGTGAAATCGAAATTTTTGAAAAGAATTCAGAAAAGCTAGGATGGCGTTGCCCAAGTTGTGGCAATGAGGACCAAGACCATATGTCAGTTGCCAGAAGAACATGCGGTTACATCGGAACTCAGTTTTGGAATCAAGGTCGTACACAGGAAATCAAAGAAAGAGTGTTGCATTTATAATGAATTATGGAGCAATTAAAAAGCATGATATTGCCAATGGAGAAGGGGTCAGAACAAGTCTTTTTGTATCGGGATGTCGTATTCACTGCAAAGAATGTTTTAATACTGAAACCTGGGATTTTTGCTATGGGAAACCGTTCACAAAAGATGTTATTGAAGAGATACTAGATAGTATTGAGCCATACTATATAAGTGGTCTATCTATACTAGGAGGGGAACCGATGGAGCCGGAGAATCAGGAAGGGTTGCTTCCGTTACTCCGAGAATTTAATTCAAGGTATCCCAATAAAAGCCTATGGTTATATAGTGGATACCACTTGGACAAGGAACTTGCACCGGAAGGGAGTAAGTATACAGCATATACGGATGATGTATTAGGATGTGTAGATGTGTTGGTAGATGGTCCATTTATGGCATCGAAGAAGAATATTAATATTCGGTTTCGCGGCAGTGAGAATCAACGTGTGATTGATATGAATAAAACCCGCGAAGAAGGCGATATTATATATTATATTCAAGATTAGTCTAATAATTTGAGAAATATTGACATGAATAAAAAAAGATACTATACTGTATTATCATACTTATTAGCACGACAAAAGTAAGTTTCACGATATACTTTTATCGCCCTAATCATCTAAAAAACCTAAGATTAAGAGAAGTAGGCATACTATGGATTTTCAGAGAGCTGTCGGTGGTGAGAGACAGTATGACATATATGGTGAATGGACTTAAGAGGGCAACCCGAAAGCAAGACAAGTAGGCGTTGACGGAAACTCTAACCGTTATGATGAGAGCATATGTTAGTATGTGAGACGAACACTATTTTGGTGGTAACAGACGACTTCTGTTCCTTTATGGAACAGAGGTCTTTTTTTTTGAAAAAATAAGGAGGAATAGCATGAAACAACAACGTATTTTAACAGGAGATCGAACAACCGGAAAGTTACATCTAGGGCATTATGTAGGAAGTTTACAAAATCGAGTCACCTTGCAAGAGTCTTATGATACACTCATATTACTTGCTGATATACAAGCACTCACAACCCACTTTGAACAGCCACAGCTTATACATGACAGTATTATGGACGTAGCGATAGATAACTTGTCCGTCGGCCTTGACCCTAATAAAATAACAATGGTTCAACAGTCGATGGTACCGGCTATTGGTGAATTGACAGTATTCTATTCGATGCTTGTGACAGTGAACAGTTTACGGCATAATCCGACGATAAAGTCAGAGATGCGCCAATATGGCTATGAGGATGTTACCTATGGTTTTTCTGGGCTATCCGGTAAGTCAAGCCGCGGATATGACGTTTTGCCAAGCGGATTTAGTTCCGGTAGGTGATGATCAATTACCGCATATTGAAGCCTCTCATAAAATTGTGCGTCGCTTTAACCAACTCTATGCACCGGATAAGCCATTGATTAAAGAGCCTCAAGCATTACTATCGACAATGCCAAGATTGGCAGGCCTTGACGGTAATAAAAAAATGGGTAAAAGCTTGGGTAACGCCGTTTATTTATCGGATACATCACAAACTGTTGTGGATAAAGTCAAAAAAGCAGTAACGGACCCTGCAAGGGTTCATTTAACAGATAAAGGGAATCCGGACCATTGTGTTGTAGCAACGTATCATCAACTGTTCAACACATCAGAATACCCTTCTATTTGCGATATGTGTCAATCAGCTACAATCGGTTGTGTTGCCTGTAAAAAGCAGTTATCAAAAGCATTGAATAACGTACTGGATCCTATAAGGGAGCGACGTGATTTTTATGAACATCATCCGGAAGATGTTCGCGATATTATACATATGGGAACAAAAAGAGCGGTCGGTATCGGAGTAGAAACCATGGAGAAAGTAAAGGAAGCCATGCATCTTAGTGTCTGAAAGATTTAATCATTTTCAGATATTAAGTATCCCTAATGTACTGGCATGCTTATAAGTAGACAAATTATTTGCTCAAATATAACGATGTCAGTACATTAGTATTATATAGGACGATAGTCATAATATACAAATAGAAATAGAAAATAGCATAAAAACTATATAAAATTACATGTTCTTTTTTCACTTTATGTGTTAACGTAGTAGTGTAATCGGTTACATACATAAAGGAGGATACTATGAGGAGAAAGCGTTATGTAATGAAATCTTATGTAGCAATAATAGTAGTATGTATCATGAGCCTAGGAGTACTCTTAGGCAATAGTGTGCCTGTTTTTGGAGCCGAAATAGAAGTGAGTGATGCTATTCGCTTTATTTCGACAAAGATGAACGCTGAGGGCGCGTTGGTTTTAACATGGCAAAAGGATGAGGATATTACAGTCAATCATTTGATGCGAGAAGATGAAAATAATGGGGGATACGTTATCGCAGATGAACTTATGATTGAAGAAGGTAAGATTCTGGATTCAGGAATTATTTCCGGTGAATCAGTTTCTTATTTATTAGAAGGGGAACGGAGTAATGGGGATACGGTACATTCTTTTCCTATACACATTGTGAAAAAAGAAAATTATGTCTATAAGCAAGTCCTATTCGATGATGACTTTACAGATTCCGATGTGACATCTGATAGTTGGACGGTTGAATCCGGCAACTGGACAGTATCAAATGGCCTTCTTGAAGATGAGGGTGGATCAACAGAGCAGCTTATGACAGCAGGTAGTGACAGTTGGGCAGATTATAGCTTTACTGTTGATATGGTAGCCATTAGTAATTCGTGGCCATTTATGATGATGCATTATCAAGACGCATCCAACTTCTATTTTTTACAAGCACAATTTAGTAATAACCAAATCATATTAGGCAAGCGAGTGGGTGGTGAGGTTACTGAGTATCCTGTAAATTATAACATGACAATGGGTCAAACATATCGTTTTAAAGTAGAGATGACAGGGAATCAAATTCGAGGTTATGTGGTAGATGGTAATGCAGAGACATTACTTATTGAAGAGACGTTTACAGAATTTGATTCCGGTCGTATCGGTCTGCGTAATAAGTGGGTCAGCGCAAACTTTGATAGGGTAAGTGTCGATGCATCTGTTGACATGATGAATGAGTCTGAATTAGCGGTTGCAGATGTATCAACAGATGTGGTCACATTAGAGTGGCAATCGGTTCAAGGAGCGACATCCTATCGTTTATATCGGAAAGCGAGCAATGAAGAAGCAGAGCTTATATATGAAGGTATGGACACATCGTATACAGATAATACAGTGCAGATGAATACAACCTATGATTACTATCTGAACTATGACGTCGTTGGTTTTAGCGCAGAAAATTCCGAGAGTCTTACAGTAACAACAGACGTTGAGATTCCGGAGGTGGTTTCTTCCGTCGTCACCTATCCATTTAGTGATGCCATTCGTATTGAATGGGGAGCTGTTGAAGGTGCATCATTATATCATGTCTATGGGAGTGATACCTATGACGGAACTTTTAATGAGATCTATAGCGGAATAAACGAATTCTACGTTGAAGAAGGTTTAGAAAGCGGAGAATTGCGCTATTATAAAGTTACAGCGGAAAACACAGCCGGAGAAAGTAGTCCGTCAGCTATTGTAGAAGGGACAACACGTACAAGTCAGATGCCGTTTGTTGCAATAAGCGGTAGCCCGACAGGATATATTGGGGATGCCATTCAATGGCGTGTTGATACAGACTTATCTATGGTGAATTACAAGATTTACCGACAAGATGACGGTAAGATGATATATATTGATATCAATCGAGGGGTTGTAGATCAGCAACTATTTATTAGTTTACAAACAGATAACTCACTGGCAGTGGGAGATTATGTCATCGTTGTCGGCAATAGTGAAGCGGCAGACACAATGACGATAACCTTACAAAGCCGATCGACACCTCCTTCCGGTGATAGTGATAACGGAGGAGTAGAATAGGATGATAGGAGAAAGGAGACGGAGTATGTTAAAGAATCGATGGTTATATATATGTGTAATGGGACTATTTTTGGGGTTAGCATCCGGTCATGTATCGGCTTATGAATTTGAGGACGGGAGTGGGCAGACAGTGGATACAGATACGTTACAAACAGATGCAGAATGGGTTGAGGCAGCAAGAAGTTACGGACAGACGAGTGGCGCTAATCATAATTATCTTAGACGTTTGGCTATAAAGGCCGACGAGGGTGGCGATATTAGCTCGTGGGTGTCAGAGATTAAAGCGGACTTTGCACAAATGGAAGCGTTGAATACTCAGTTACAACGAGCAAAAGATTATGTGGCACAAGATCCGACAAATCCACAATACCGATACCTAAACGAATTGATTGAAAAAATTGAATCGAATAATGGGTTTGGATTACCGGCAGGTACATTGACCATTATTATGGAAGATATTGATACGGCAATTACCCATTTAGATAATCCGATGACCTATACAAGTATTGAATCGGGGGAGCGTTGGTATGATAATAACGGTTCGGCCATAAGTGCCTATGGTGGTAATGTAATCAAAATCGGTAATACATATTATTGGTACGGAGAAGACAACCGTTTAAGTTACGACTTACGAACCGGTGTGACATGTTACTCGTCGACGGACCTATACAATTGGACCTATGAAGGCATTGCCTTGAGTGTCTTTGATATGCCGGAAGTTTTCTATACAGACCCAATTAACGGCACAAAAGGTCGTGTAGAACGCCCAAAAGTTATCTACAATGAAGCCACGGGAAAATACGTGATGTGGATGCATTTGGAAATGAACGGCCACTATGGACTTGCAGCAGCGGGTGTTGCTATAAGTGATAGTCCGACAGGACCCTTTGAATTCTTGCATTACGGACGACCGGTTATGGATACTTCTCTTAACATCGGTTCAGAGGAAAAAACAGTCTCAAAGCAGACCTTTAGAGATATGAACCTCTTTATTGATTTTGGTAATGATATGAATAATGACTCCGTGGATGACGCCTATACAATCTATTCCTCTGAGGAAAATAATACCCTTTATATAGTTCGCTTAAATAGTGACTATACATGGGTGGATATATCTCAGGAAGATGCAGCGATTGCGCCGGGATTGGGAAGTGAGACGTACAACGGTTCTGATAATGACTATGAGGTAGAACAAGCCTATCGGGTGCCTTCATTAACGGATAAGCAGCTTTATGCTTATGTTGAGTATCAAGACCCGGAAGTCATTGTTCATGAAGATGGCGTATGGACTCGTCATCATCGTGATAATCAGCGAGAGGCACCGGCACCCTTTAAATATGGCAATGATTATTATATTATTACATCCGGTGCGACAGGATGGAATGCCAATGCAGCTAATTACTATCGAAGTGATAAGATACTCGGGCCCTACACCAATATGGGAAATCCGGCAGTTGGTGATGGAGCCAACACAACCTTTGTATCCCAAAGTACGGCGGTTATGACGTTAGATGCTGCAAGCGGTCATTATGTATATATGGGAGATCGATGGAAGAATGGCGATTATTCAAACGGTGATGTGAAAAGTTCCACCTACGTATGGCTTCCTCTTGAATTTTCAGAAGATGGGGCACTAACGATGCGCTGGTATGATGAATGGGGATATGAGATTCTAGGGAAATCCATACAACCCTTTGAAGATAGAGTGTTTTATTTGGATGAATCCCTTGTAACCTTACCGGAACAAGCAGAACTTCTTGAAGTGGCAACAGGTAATCGGAGCTATTATGATGTGGCTTGGAATGCACCTGATATGCTTTATAATACACCAGGTATCTACGATGTGAAAGGAACGATTCCTTCATTGAATAATTTAGAGGTTAGTGTCCGAGTCTGGGTTATTGATCCGAAGACATCCTATTTTATCAATGCCAACTACACGGTAGGAGATGGAAGCGATACATATGACAGTATTTTGTCTACATTAGGTGGAAAAGATCTATTGCAAGAAGAAGCCGATCAACGCTATGGACTAGATATAAGCTCCGGCTATGCTTGGGGAAGCTATAATCCTATAGGCTCAACGGTGAGGGATGTGGCGGATCCATACAAAACCCTTCACTACAGATCGGATACGGCACCGAGTGGTGAAGCGGATAACGGATATGGCTATCGTATGGAATTACCTGAAGGACATTATGATATTATCATGGGATTCTATATTCCAAGTACGTGGAATGGGAGAACCTTCCAAGTAGAAGTGGGTGATTACGAACAGTCTCTAACCTTAGAAAGTGGCATACCGAAACAACTCCATATTAAGGATATTGCAGTTACCGATGACAACTATGATTTGAAAGGACTGCTGGATGTCTATTTACGTAAAGCGTTAGCCGATGGCAGTAACTACACAGATCCTATGATGAGCTGGCTGATGGTTGTGCCAAGTAATGACTATGACCCTAATGAATGGTTATATGATATGACATGGGGACAAGTGGATGTTATAGTTAATAACGCTCAAGCGTCTATTGATTACAATATGACCGTTCAGCTTTTGGAAAATCGTGTACCCACATCAGCAACAATAGTTTTACAAGCTAAAGATATGAATGGTAATGTATTAGGGATTGATTTTGTTACCTTAGACAGTTATGAAAATCAGCAGATTTCGGGAACAATGGCTATACAAAATTCCGAGAGTACAGAGATTACTCTGGAAGCTTTTGTTGTAAATAAAATGGAGGCGACAACAGAAGGTTTTGATAGCTATTCTCAAAAAAGAATTATAACAATTAACCAACCATAATCAATTGTTACCTTTACAAATCACTCAATATTAGGCATAATAATAGACAGAAACAATAAATAGAGACATCAAGAGACAAGGAGTGAGAGTTATTAGTATTCAGGAGTTTTTAGAAAAGGTGTATTTAAATAATACGGTGGAAGCCTACATGTGGTTTTTGATAACATTAGTGATCAGCTTTTTGGTGATTCAAATTGTTAAAAAGGTTGTTCTTAACCGCATTTATGATTTTATTAGTAAACGTTTCAAAAACGTTGGGAAGAGTTTGATTCCAAAAATCAGAAGATACCTACCTATGGCACTTTATGTAGGAGCGATATATCTTTCTCTTAAGACATTAACATTGAGTGTGTATTTTAGAGATATCTTAAATGTTGTCTTTGTTGCCGTCTTTATATTCTTATCAGCGATTATAGGAATAGCTATTATAGAGTTCTTGTTGACGAATTATGAGGATAAGATAGAAGCTGATGGGAATAAGTATTTGGCCGTTGAATGGATTGGTAAATTTATAAAAGTTCTAATATGGGTAATTGCCATTATTCTATTCCTTGAAAACATCGGAGTGGAAATTAGCGCACTAGTAGCCGGCCTTGGGATTGGTGGTATTGCTATTGCTTTTGCAGCCCAAGCTATTTTGGAAGATATTTTTAGCTACTTTACCATCTTCTTTGACCGTCCTTATGAAATCGGAGACTTTTTGATTACCGGTGATTATTTGGGGACAGTTGAGTATATCGGTATTCGTACGACACGACTTCGTAGTCTATCGGGAGAACAACTTGTTTTTGCCAATAAGGACCTAACGAATGCTCGGATTCGAAACTATAAATCCATGGAGCAACGACGTGTGGTTTTCTCTGTAGGCGTTACTTATGACACACCTCATGCAACGTTAAAAGAGATTCCCGGTATGTTAAAGAGTATTGTAGAAAAACAAGAAAATGTACGTTTTGATCGTGCGCATTTCTTTAACTACGGCGATTCCAGTTTGAATTATGAAATTGTCTATTATGTTCTTACAGGTGATTACAATACGTATATGGACATACAACAGGCGATTAATCTTGAAATTTTTGAAGCCTTTGAAGCCAAAGATATTGAATTTGCATTCCCGACACGGACACTATATCTGCAAAAGGAAGAAGCAAAATCTGAAGATCAATGGACAGATAACTAGAAGTATCAAGTGAATGAAGACACTATATCAAGAAACAAAAACCACCCTTTTAAAGGGTGGTTTTTGTTCTATAGAAAAGTATCCTGCGAATTACTTCCTTTTGCTAGAAAAATGTTTGGATTTCTTTAGGAGAAGGAACACGGCCATAAGATTTCAATTCATTATCAATAAGAAGTCCCGGTGTTGATAGGATATTATAGGTCATGATTTCTTCCATGTCAGTAATTTTGTTAACGGTTGCCTCAATACCTGCCTTTTTAATTGCCTTATGAACATTTGCTTCTAATTTTTTGCAGTTAGCACAGCCACTGCCTAGTATAGTAATTGTCATGATATATTTCCTCCTGTTTTTTGATACGTTAGTCAGAGGGCTATACGAAGAGATAGCCAAATAAATTAAAGAAGTAACCGATAATAAGAATACCAACCGTAACGATACCGGTGAAAAAAATAAGTAAACGCGTTTTAACAACGTTTTTGAGCAAGATTAAAGATGGAAGAGAAAGAGCAGTTACTGCCATCATAAAGGATAAAGCGGTTCCTATACTGATACCTTTTGTCACTAAAGCCTCAGCGATAGGGAGGGCCCCAAAAATATCAGCATACATAGGAATGCCGACAAAAGTTGCGAGTAAAACGGAATACCAGTGCTCGCTACCAAGGAGTAAGGTCGTCACATTCGGTGGAATCCAGTTATGGATAAGGGCTCCGATAAAAACACCGACAAAAATATAAAGCCACACTTTACGAATGATATCAAGGACACCATCTAGAGCCATTTTTAAGCGATCCCTTACACTGGGGATATAGTCAGGAAGGATCGAGCCGTTCCCGGAATCAATCTGTTGAAGAACAAAGTCTTGAATATAGCGCTCCATATGGAAAAAGCTAATAAGACTGCCACCAATAACAGCCAACACCAAACCGACAAGAACATACATAAGGGCTATTTTCCAATTGAAGAAGGATGCCAGCATGAGTACGGATGCCAAATCAACGAGTGGTGATGAGATGAGGAAGGAAAACGTTACGCCAATGGGTAGTCCGGCTTTAGTAAAGCCTATAAATAACGGAATGGATGAACAAGAACAAAAGGGAGTTACGGTTCCTAACAGTGCACCGATGATATTGGCCTTAATCCCGTGAAATTCGCCGATAAGTTTCTTGGTTTTTTCCGGTGGGAAGAAGCTTTGGATATAGGTTACAAGAAAAATCAAAACGGTCAAAAGAATGAAAATTTTGATAACGTCATAGATAAAAAAGTGAATACTTCCTCCAAGGCGAGTAGCGGTATCAATACCTATAACCTGTTGAACAAATTGTTGAACCAGCTGATCAAGCCATGTCATTTTTAAACATTGATTATTGATCCATTGAAAGAGTTCCATTGATATACCTTTCTTTTTGAGCGAGGCCGTCTCGGTCTTTTAATAGAGATGGAAAGTCTTGAATCCTCGAAAGTAAACGTGTGATATTCTCGGTTAACAGTGCATTCGTTGGGAGATAGGAATAGACAATAAATTTATCCATCCGTTCATCAGCAACAAGATTTAAATCTTTAAAACGCGCTAAATTTTTGGAAACACGTGGTTGGGGAACGTTTAATATTCCGGCAAGTTGACAAACACAAAGATTGTCTTGGTATAGAAGTACTAACATACGTAATCGTGTTTCATCCGATAAGAGTTTATAGGTAGTCGTTAGGTGATTGATAAATATCCCTCCTTGTAATAGCATATATTCATATTCCCATATGGGAATATGAATATATTACTCTCTTAGATGCAACATGTCAAGGCTTTTATGTTAAGGTATAATTATTAACTCTTCTTGGAATTTTCTGTTATTATAAGAAAAAAACACTTAAAAGAGGCTAACTGTAATCATTTAGCAGAAAGTTCAGAAGATAGGGAGATTCTGAAAGAATAGATGTAGTTTATATAAAAAAGGAAAGTGACCCATAGGGGAATTGAACCCCTGCTTCCGCCTTGAGAGGGCGGCGTCTTAACCGCTTGACTAATGGGCCGAACGCGTAAATAATCATGTTCACAGTATAGTGTATTCATATATAGACGCAATAGTATGCTAGTAAAGATTTACTAGCACATATGTTAGTTTACTACTAAAAGTGGAAATGGTCAAGAGGGGCGGGCAAATACTCTGATTTTACTTTGTATGAAGATGAGTAAGTGCCACTAAGTATTCTTGAGGGAGGTTGTAGGGAGGGTAACGGACACGGTACTAATCCGCCATCCGTGGCGGTAGTACCTTCCCGGACGTCCTGTCCGGGATTCCTGAAATAGACAAGAATACAAAGTGGCACTAATCATCTGTCATAAGGCGTGCAATCAGAGCATATGCCCTTGATCTTGTTAGGGAAGTGCGCTGAGAGTGTTAGTGGGAGGCGTTGAGAGGGATTGGAGAAGTTGAGGTTATAGATAAGAGGGACGGACTAAGGCAGAAGCTTACCGAGACTGGCGTCCGGTACGTCCTGTGAGAGAAGGAGAATGGAAAGTATATTTGTTATTAAGAGGAGGCGAAGGGAGAGAATGCCCTTGATTTTGTTAGGGAAGTGCGATGAGAGTGATAGTAGGAGGCGTTGAGAGGGATTGGAGAAGTTGAGATTATAGATAAGGGGGTACGGAGTAAGGCAGAAGCTTACCGAGACTGGCGTCCGGTACGTTCTGTGAGAGAAGACGAATGGAAATAGTTGACAATGAAGGATGATAATGATAATATAACACTGTTATATAACAGTGTTATTTAGGAGGCACTCATATGAATGATAAGAAACAGACGGAAGAGAGAATACTAGAATGTGGTAAGAAGGAGTTTCTGAAAAAAGGATTTTTAGGAGCTTCGCTACGCCAAATTGTGAAAGAGGCAGGTGTTACAACGGGGGCATTTTATGGTTATTACCCGAACAAGGAAGCACTTTTTCGAGCCCTTGTAGAGGATCATGTTGATGCAATGGTCAATCGTACTTATGAATCGAGGCATCAATTCTTTGATAATGGTGCAATGCATCAAGTGGAGACCATGGGTGAGATATCGGATAGTGAAGTCGAGTGGATGACAGAGTATGTGTATGAACATTTTGATGTGTTCAAACTGGTTGTTTGTCATGCCCATGGAACGGAGTTTGAGGATTTTATTCATCGATTGAGTCAACCTGAAGTGACAGCGACGGAGCAATTTGTGCAGACGCTGAAAGGGTTAGGTTATCAGATCGAACCGCTAGATGACCAGTTAGTACACATTTTAGTAAGTAGTTTTTTCTCCGGATTTTTTGAAATTGTACGTCATGATATGGAGGTCTCTAAAGCCAAAATATTTACCAAAGAGTTAAAGGTTTTCTATACGGCCGGATGGAGAAGAATCTTAGGACTCAATTGACAAAAAGGAGTCAGAATGTGAAAAAGAGAGAACAGAAATTACTGGATTATGCGGGTAAGTATCGCTATTTGACTTACCTGGCATGTGGACTTTCGGGGATAAGTGCGTTAGTTGCATTAGTACCCTATCTGTATATTTGGAAAATCGTACAGGAGGTATTTCGTGTATATCCTCATATGGACCAAGCGGAGGGGATTGTTGGATTTGGTGTGTTAGCAGTTGTATTTGCGGTTGTCAGTATCTTGATTTATTTTGCGGCACTCATGTGTTCTCATGTGGCGGCGTTTCGTACAGCGAGAAACATGCGTAGTATGACGTTGCATCATCTGGTGACATTGCCTTTAGGATTTTTTAAATCGGAAGGTAGTGGTAAGTTGCGTCGAATTATTGATGAAAGTGCCGGACAGACAGAGGCCTATCTTGCGCATCAGTTGCCGGATATGATTGGTGCTTATGTGACACCCGTTGCCGTTGTGGTACTTATGATGTTTTTTGATTGGAGACTTGGCGTTATTAGTTTGATTCCTCTAGCTATCGGCGTTGTGTTTTTGAAAAATATGATGGGTGAAACAATGGAAAAATCTATGGGGAATTATCAAAATGCCTTGGAGGACATGAATAATCAAGCGGTGGAGTATATTCGTGGCATACCTGTAGTTAAAATTTTCCAACAGACAGTGTTTTCATTTGAGAAATTTCACCACTCTATATTGGAGTACAAGCAATGGGCGGTTAACTATACCCTTTCCATGCGACTTCCCATGAGTGCCTATACATTGAGCATTAACAGTGTATTTGCGTTGCTGGTACCGGCGGGGATTTTGTTTTTTCGCGGGGCAGTGAATCCGGCGCGATATATGCAAGATTTTATTTTCTATATTCTTATAACGCCGTTGCTAAGCTTGATGCTTAATCGGATTATGTTTTCCGGTGAAAAAACGATGTTAGCCAATGATGCGAAGAGGCGTATTGAATCAATTCTCGAAATTGAAGCCCTTGCAGTTGAAGGAGAAGAAGAAGCCGGAAAAATACCCAAGGATAACGGAATTGTGTTTGAACAGGTGAGTTTTACTTATGAAGGTGCAAAGGAAAAAGCCCTTAAAGGGATTAATCTCGTTATTGAACCCGGACAAACCATTGCATTAGTTGGTCCGTCGGGTGGTGGAAAGAGTACGTTAGCTCAGTTGATTCCAAGATTTTGGGATCCTCAAGAAGGGACCATTCGTATTGGTGGCATTCCTGTGAAAGAAATGGAAACGGAAGTATTGATGAATCAGATTGCTTTTGTTTTTCAACAAAATCGGTTATTTAAAGGTACATTGCTCGAGAATGTACGGATGGCACGACCGGATGCTTCTGAAAAAGAGGTGATGGAGGCGCTTAAGCAAGCGCAGTGTATGGATATTATTGAAAAAATGCCTCAAGGATTAAATACCTATGTTGGTGGAAAAGGTGTCTATTTGTCCGGTGGGGAAGTACAGCGGATTACATTAGCACGTGCCATTTTGAAAGATGCACCGATTATTGTCCTAGATGAGGCTACAGCTTACGCTGATGGTGAGAATGAGTATCAAATTCAACTTGCTCTAAAAGAATTAACACGTGGGAAAACGGTGGTTATGATTGCCCATCGTTTATCAACAGTTCAAGAGGCCGATCGAATTTGTGTGATTCATGAAGGCCGTATAGAAGAATCCGGTAAGCATGCAGAGTTAATCGGTAAAGAGGGTATTTATACACAAATGTGGAAACTTTATGAGCAGGCAACACGCTGGAAAGTGACACAAAAAGGAGGTCAGGCATAATGTTACAGTGGATTCAGAAAACATTTGGTGTGAGTGAAAACGGAGCTAGAGATTTGCGTAAAGCCATTGGAATGGCCGCATTAAAAGATATATCCATGATGTTGCCCGTTGGATTGATTTACTTGGTACTGCAACAGATGCTAAACAGTTATGCCGGTGGAGAACAAGAACCGGTACAAATACTCATTTACATTCCTATGATTCTACTCATGATGGCGTTTATATACATTATCCAGTATCAGCATTATAATGCGACATACCTTGCTTCATTTAGCGAGAGTGCCAATCAACGTATTCATGTAGCAGAACGGTTGCGACGCCTTCCTTTATCGTTTTTCGGAATGAAGGATTTAAGTGATTTGACAACACGAATTATGGGGGATTGTGCGACAATGGAAACAGCCTTTTCCCATTATATTCCGGATATGATTGGTGGTGTTATTGCACTTATTCCTGTGGCAATCGGTATGTTTGTCATGGAAGCAAGAATGGCTGTGGCACTTCTGTGGTGTATTCCTGTGGCATTTATTATTGTATGGGCCACAAAAAGATTACAGACTAAATTCGGACGAGCCATTAAGACACAAAAAATGGTTTATGTGGATAGTATTCAAGAATGTATTGATAATATTCAAGATTTGAAGGCAACGAACCAGAGTGAAAACTATGTCGAAGGGTTAGATGAGCAGTTAGAACGGTATGAAACGGAATCGGTAAAAGGAGAAATTGTGACAGGGCTTATGGTCGTCAGTGCCCAGTTGGTTATGAAGTTAGGTGTTGTGACGACAGTTCTTACCGGCGCCTATTTACTTATAGGTGGAGACATCAATGTCCTGACATACCTGATATTTTTAGTGGCGGCAACGCGAATCTATGACCCGCTTTTTACAACGTTGCAACATTTGGCAGCCCTTTTCAACACACAGTTAACCATTGAACGGATGAAGGAATTATATGACCATCCATTACAAGAAGGCTCCAGTGAATTAAAGCCTAAAGATTATACACTAACCTTTGATCACGTAACCTTTGGGTATAATGCGGACGAGACTGTTATTAATGATTTAAGCTTCACGGCAAAACAAGGAGAAGTTACGGCATTAATCGGTCCGTCGGGTGGTGGAAAATCGACAGTGGCTAAGTTAGCTGCTCGATTTTTTGATGTGGATCAAGGGCATATCTATTTTGGTGGTGTAGATATTAGTACGATGAATCCGGAAACCTATCTGCATTATTTTTCTATTGTCTTCCAAGACGTTGTCCTTTTTAATACGACCATTATGGAAAATATACGCTTGGGAAAAGTAGGAGCTTCAGATGAAGAGGTTTATGAAGCCGCTCGATTAGCCCGATGCGAGACATTTATTGAACGTCTACAGGATGGTTATGATACCGTAGTCGGTGAAAACGGCAGTATATTGTCCGGTGGAGAAAGACAACGTATTTCTATTGCACGCGCTGTTTTGAAAGATGCACCGGTTATATTGTTAGATGAAGCAACGGCATCGTTGGATGTTGAAAATGAAACGTATGTCCAGGAAGCCATGAGTACATTGGTCGAGGATAAAACGGTGATTATTATTGCGCATCGTTTGAGAACGATTGAGAATGCCGATTTGATATTGACACTTCAAGACGGGCAAATACTTTAAAGGCAGGGATACACTCTAATTTGATTTTATGTGAAGGAATGGTGTTGTATTTATTATGACCAATATGGTTACTAGCGTCATTACCAATAACGCGACTGCCATATTGGTCGTGCCTTGTTTTTGAGATTGTCAGTGCGACGACTCTATATATTTGGTACGATCGTTAGCATAGGCGTCAACAAGACGGCAATAAGTATAGCTTTAAAACAGCAGAAAGTCATGGTATGCTAAAGTGAATAGAGCATGTGTCAACGAATGTTTGGATACGTTGTGATGTGCTAGTGTTTTCTTACCCACTGATATAAGAGGCCGTCCTTTGGTGTATACCATAAAAGGCGGCCATAGCCTTGGCGAAAGAACCGAAGATTAACACCCCATTCAGGATAGAGTTTGATTAGTTGCAAAAAACTTCCGTTTACAAGAGCAACAAACATAATATGGTTATCTTTAGTCATGGGATGGTCAGTTGTTACATACCATTCCTGACCTTCAAGGGTGACGGCCAATTCCTGTTTGGGATTGGCTTTTTTGAGTTCAAGGGGTGTTAATGGGCGACCGCAACAGGTTACTTGTGCATTACCGGTGCAAACCGATAGATTATGACAGGAAGGGCAAACATAATAGGCGGAGGCATTCATATTGCCGCCAACTTTCATGTTAGGATCCAAGGAACCTTCTAGTAGGACAGACAAATTAACGCCTAGTGTCATAGCCAAATCATTAATAATAGAAATATCAGGAACACCGACGCCCCGTTCCCACTTAGAGATTGCCTTGTCACTCAAAAAGAGGGCGTCTGCCAGTTGCTTTTGTGTCATGCCACGTTCTAGACGTAATTGACGTATGATTGTACCGATTTTTTCGTTTTCCATGTAGAGGCCTTCTTTCTGAATCTATAGTATGCATACTTTTTGTATAGGTACTTAGATACTATTGCCTGTTAAGATTAGTGGCGACGTATAAATGGGTGAACGGACATTTTATACCATAGATATATGAATTAATGAGGTGAATGTAATCCAAGTCGATTTCCTTCTGAATCAATAAACAATGCAAAATAGCCGCTTTCATCAGCGTGAAGGGTTTTAGGAACAAGGATTTTACCGCCTTTGTTAACAACTCGATCGAGTATGCCTTGAAGATCATCACCACCATTAAGATAGATAGTGACACCATCAGCGGAAGGATTATATCCTTCGCCTTGAACGATGACACCAGTGGTCATGTGTCCTTCAGTTGGAAGGAGTCCCATTTGAAGTTCTGGAAAATCAAGTTTCTGGATATGAATATCTAAAATAGATTGGTAGAATTCGATTGCTCGTGAAATATCGGTTGCCGGAATTTCAAAAATTGAAATAAAACTTTTCATCGTGATCATCCTCCTTCAGATTAAATGTAATTATAGCATAGCAGAACATAGCTTATTATGCACTATTTGGGCGTGGATTTTGTAGATTACCTATAGTTTATTTTATTACCCAAAAAATAGCAAGAATATTAGTTGAGGGGTGAGTTGTGCTATAGTATAGTTGTATTAAAGAGCATCTGTATTGGTAAATGAAAAAATAGTCGTTACAGATGCCACGGAGAACATAAGGAAGACGTACAGAAATGATGAGGAAATGAGGTTATGGTATGCAACATAATATTTTGATTATTGATGATGACATAGAATTATGTCAGTTACTGAAAAAATGTGTAGAAAAGGAGAACCTAACGGCTGAGGTTGCTCATAGCGGAACAGATGGGTTGAAAAAGATAGCACAGGATAATTATCAGTTGATTATTTTGGATATTATGTTGCCCGGAATGGATGGATTTCAGGTGATTAAAAAAATTAGAGAGATGAGCACTGTCCCCGTATTAATGCTTACTGCAAAAAATGCAAGTGCTGACAAAGTATACGGTCTGCGTTCGGGTGCAGACGATTATCTGACGAAGCCTTTTGATGTCGAAGAATTGAGTGCACGTGTCTTGTCTTTGATCCGCAGGTATACAATGTTAAATAATGGTCCTAGTCAAGAACCTAATCAGCTTTCCTTTCAGAATCTTACGATTGACTTGGATAGTCGGATGGTATACGTTGGCGATGAACAAGTTGAACTTCATGTAAAAGAATTCGACATTCTCTGCTATCTTGCGAGAAATCAGGGGAGAATTTTGACAAAGCAGCAGATATATGAAGAAATATGGAAGGAGCAATATGCGTATGATGACAGTAATATCATGGCCTATATCAGCAAATTACGAAAAAAGATAGAACCTGATTCGAATAAATTGACGTATATACAGACGGTCAAAGGAGTAGGATATCGTTTCAGTCGGGAGGTATGACAATGGATGACATATATATACAACTTCCGCTTTTTATAGCTGTGCTTGTTATTGCTATTGGAGCCATACTTACAACCCTAGTGCTCATTCGAAAACTATATAGGATTAAGTTAAAAGTGAAGGATATATCAGAAACGTTAGACGATATTGCACATGGGAACAGCAATCGAAAGATATTGGCAAAGCCTAATGATATGACTTCGGTTATTTGCTATAAAATGAATGAGATTGTTCATGAATTTCGTGAACAAGTCATTACCCTACAAAAGGCGGAGAAAACAAATAGTCAATTGATGACAAGTCTTTCCCATGATGTTCGGACGCCATTGACAACCTTAATCGGCTATTTGGATGCAGTGCATAAAGATATTGTCGTTGGTGAGGAGAGGGAAGAATACATTGAAACTGCTCGTTTGAGGGCATATGATATGAAAAATTATGTAGATGTGCTCTTTGAGTGGTTCAAACTCCACTCAAATGAAGATACCTTTCTGATTCAAAATGTTGAACTTACGGAACTTACTAGAAATCTTCTTAAGGACTGGATTCCAATCTTTGAGAGCAAGTCCCTTCACTTCGATATTGATATCCCGGAAAAGCCTATTGAAGTGAATCTGGATACAGATGCTTACTTGCGGATTATAAACAACCTTATTCAAAATGTTATCGCACATAGTCAGGCAACACATGTTCATATTAGGATGGCTCGACTTTCCACTTATGTAATGGTCGTTATTGCAGATAATGGAAAGGGGATTTCCCAACAAGATTTGCCACATGTTTTTGAACGACTTTATAAATGTGACAGGGCACGTTCTGAAAAAGGAAGTGGATTAGGATTGTCTATTGTACAACAGCTTGTGGAGAAAATGGAGGGAACGGTTGGTGTTAAAAGTGATTCATACCAGAGAACGGAGTTTGTCGTACAATTGCCGTTGACGGATGAAAAAACCTGCTGAAAGGCAGGTTTTTTATAGTAAAGGAAAGGTATGCTTCTTGTCATTAATGCGATTCAAGGTTTATTCAAGGTTCATGGAAGGTTCATTCAAGGTTAGGGGTATAAAATCATAGATATAAAAATGAAGGAGGGTTTTAGAATATGAGCGATTTTGTAATTAAAACAAATGGATTAACAAAACAATATGGTGAACAGAAAAGTGTTGCAAATTTGAACATCCATGTAAAAAAAGGTAGAATTTACGGTTTATTAGGACGTAATGGTGCAGGGAAAACTACGACAATGAAGATGTTACTGGGTTTGACAAATCCTACAGCAGGAGAAGTGCGTATTTTCGGAAAAGATATTCGTACTGAAAAAAGGAAAATTCTTTCTCGAATTGGTAATTTGATTGAATCGCCCGGCTTTTACCCAAACCTTACCGGCACAGAAAACCTTAAAATCATGGCAAGGCTTCGTGGGGTTCCTAATCGCGCTGCTATTAAAAAAGCATTGGAAGTGGTGGGACTGCCCTATATGGATAAAAAACTGTTTTCACAGTATTCTCTGGGTATGAAGCAACGATTAGGTATAGCCAATGCCATGATGCATGATCCGGAGCTATTGATCTTAGATGAACCGACGAACGGACTTGATCCTATAGGTATAGTTGAAGTACGTGACTTCATAAAAAGACTTAGTATGGAACAAGGTAAAACAATACTAATTTCTAGCCATATATTATCAGAAATGGCGTTATTAGCGGATGATATTGGTATTATCAATCAGGGCGTTTTACTTGAGGAAGAAAGCTTGGAAGAATTACAGCAGAAAAATAGCAGATATGTTCACTTTATTGTAACAGATACATCACAAGCCTCTCGTATTTTGGAAACTGATTTTCATACATCCAACTTTCATATTGAGGACGATTATAATTTGAAACTTTACGATACGGAGATAGAAGTAGCCGCTATCACGCGTAAATGGATAGAAAGCGGCCTTAATGTGTCAGAAGCCCATACCCAGAATAATACTTTGGAAGATTACTTTAAGCGAGTCACGGGAGGTGAGGGTATTGCTTGATTTAATCCTTTGTGAATTTCTTAAAATCAAACGTCAACGATTTATTCTGTTTTCTATATTGGCGGCTTGTCTCTTTCCGATCCCACTGACTATATTAGGGGCAAAAGATAGTCTCCAATTTGAACAGCTTTTTAAGCTAGTTGTTACATTTGGAGAGTTTCTTCTTTTGCCATGTGTATTGAGTGTGGTGGCAAGCATCTTGTTTTTTATGGAAAGAGATAGTGATATGCTAAAAAGTCTGCTGACCGTACCGGTTTCCAAGACAAAACTTGTAGTGGCAAAGTTGTCTGTGCTGTTGATTGTAGCTGTATTATATTCTATAGCCGGTTTAGGAGCCACAATTATTGGGGGACTAGTGGTTGGTGCTGTGGAAGGCATTGCTTTTAAATTAGGATTAAGTATTATCCTTGGTGCTATGTTATTTGTTTCAGTTCTTCCTGTTGTTATAATCATTGTTTATTTCAACAAAAGTTACATTTTTTCCATTCTCATTGCTTTTATTTATTCATTCTTTAGTTTTGGAATATCACTTAACATGCTTAATTTTGCCCCCAACAATGCGCTTATTAATGTGTTACCTACGCCAATTGTGATGCGCTGGTGGACATCCTATTGGAGTGGATTATCAGCAGAATATCTTACAATGAGAAAGCCATATATGCTATCGACACCTGTAAGTGTAGGCATACTACTTATAATAGCGACACTATCAATGTTACTCATTTCACTTTCATTTGAAAATCAGGAAGATTAGGGGGGAATCAAGACTATGGTGAATATAATTATTACAGAAATTGAAAAGCTTAAACGGTATAGTATTCTTTGGGTTGGCATCGTAGCTGTGTTGTTTTCAGCACTTTTAGCTGCTTTTCAGTCAGCTAGCGGTAATGAAACAGTGCAATATGAAAGCTATGTGAATAGTGTTATATGGAATAATTTCAGTATGGCATTCCCGTTTATGATTGTTCTGATAGGGGGTTATATTATAAACCGTGAATATGTGGATTATACATTGAAAAATTTGTTGACTGTCCCAATACCCTTTCGTACATTATTAGCGGGAAAAGTCATTACAGTTGGTATTGTTACGGCAGTTTACGGTTTTTTTAGCTTTCTATGCACAGGTATTATAGGCATTCTTTTTTATCACGAGACCATGTCCTTAGCACTTGTAATAAAATCCCTTTTTCAACTTATCGGAATGGGACTTTGTTGTTACATAGCAGTGTTGCCGATTATTATATTTTTTAGTCGAAAACAAAACGGTTTTCTTGCAGGTACCGGATTAGCATTTGTGTATGGCTTTTGCGGCATTTTTATTGCAGGCAGAACATTGACGGATTATTATCCTATTACCGCGGGTCTTGGACTTATCAATTTTACAGGAGACGCTATGCTTAATTTCAATATTGCTATGGAAATAGGTGTCTTGTTTTTCATGATAGCACTGTCAACTGTTATGTTGCTTTGCACGAGGAGTCAGGAGCATAGATCGTCTTTTTTTTCTCTGAGAAATAGATAAAAAGGCAAAGCGAAGGATAAGCCGATACAACAGTTGCCAATCAAGGCAATCCACCAATAATTGACTTTGTGCTTTCTGCTGTCGATGATCATGAACAAGATGAAACACAGCCACGATATGATGAAATCTGCTGCGAAAAATTGACTGATTCGATTCGCAAACCATTCAGAAACGAAGAGTTGCATATTAAACCCATTGGCACCTATCCAGGGGATGAATAGTGTGAAGGGGATTATTGTACCCAAAATGGAAATAACTAAATATACTTTCTTCATAAATACCTCCTGTTTTCATATGAAAATATAGATAAGCTAGTTTCTTATAGAATAGCAGAAGATAGCTTATTTTGCACTATTTGGGCGTGGATTTCCTAATTTTTGAATAATAGCTTGGTAAATATTTTAATAATATTAATAAAAATTTGATATTGACTTTAATAATGTTAAAGGATATAATAATTATATTAAAGTGAATGTGTAGGAGGTTGCCATGAAAGAAATGCCACACTGGTTGATTGGATTAGAAAATGAAGATTTGAATTTTATTAAACAATTTATTGTCGCATCAGGATCACTTAAGGATATTGCTAAATACTATGATGTAACATATCCGACGATTCGTTTGCGCTTGGATAAACTTATACAAAAAATTGAGGTTAGCGAAACAGAAGAGGAGAAACCGTTTATTACACTCGTTAAACAACTTGCCATTGAAGATAAAATGGATATTGAAACGGCTAAATTGCTTATCGACTCGTATAAAAAAGATTTGGAGGTGAAATAGAATGGGTGGTGTGATGATACTGTTTTCTTTAATCACATTGATAGCTATTTTTCAGGTTGTTTTATCGTCACAAAGGAACAGATACTTAGGTTATGTTATACCTGGTTTAAACGTATTAGTGGCAACAATTTTGAGCATGCTTACAACAGACTATTTTGTGGCTTACTTACTTTTTATCATTATTCTATTACCAATTATTATTTGGATTGGGATATACAAACTATGCAGAAACCGAGTTAATGATAAAGCTAGACGGGATATGAAAAAGTTAAATATCAAGAATTTGTGAGGTGTATTATGAAGAAGTTATTTGAAGTAAAAATAAAATATATAATGATTGGACTCTTATGTAGTTTAGTATTGATTTATGTTGGAGTGACAATTAATCAGCAACTTATGGATAAGTGGCAACCAGATGAAAGCATTGTGGGAACCTGGTCAGGGCAAGGGGAAACTAGGAAGTTTGGGGAACTTGAGGATATTGAGGTAACGATTAGTATCGATGAAAAGGGAAGGGTTACAGGGACAATTGGAGACGCGTTTATTGAAGAATGTACTATCGATTTAAACAGAAATGATTTTGAAAGGTTCCTTGGGATTAAGAATGACTATATCATACATGAGGGGTATATAAAGGGTAAGATTACCTCTAACGATGAATTGACATATCGAGATATTTCTATACCGTTTGACATTGAAGACGATGTACTTGGTGGAACCATCTTCACAGTAAAAGGGTTGACATACCCTGATCCCCTTATACTGCATTTAGAATTGATGAAATAGGCTTTTTATCAAATGCTTGTGGGTTGTGTCTTAATGCATAAGAGAGTTCCCTTTTGACAACTATAAATCTAAATACATGAAACGACTATTCTCGTCCAACTCATAACCAACAAATGGTCCACAATCTTTAAATCCTAACTTTTTATATAGCTTATGAGCCGGATAGAACTCTTCAGATACGCCAGTCTCCAAATAAAGTCTGGTATAATCTCTCTTCTTCGCTTCTGATATAATATGCTCTAATATGAATTGAGCGACTCCAAGTCTTAAGAAATTTGTATGAGTTCGCATAGATTTAATCTCTCCGTGCCTATTACCTAGTTCACTCAAAGCACCACAACCCATGAGATTTTCCCTACGCCACAATGTCCAAAAGGTAATTGTCTCTGCTTTCAAACCATCGATATCTAAGGCATGGACACTTTCTTCAGGAGAAATCCCTAACATAGCCTTTTTATGACTTGTTACAAGATCAATTACCTGCTCATTTGTTAAATCATCAATCACTATATGTATATCTTTCATCGACTAATTCTCCTAATCATCTTATCTAACGCAAAGATTGTTCTATAAATAATCGTTAAGTTAATATCCGTTCTTTAGTATCGTTTGTCTTACAGGGCAAGCTTATGCCTGTGAAGCTCTAACTGAGCCGCTAATGGAACCACGACTCGGCTAGTGGGTTGAGTGTCGCTAAATCGTATGTTATAGGATGTTGTAATCGACAGTTTAATTAACCAAATGGAGGTTCACCTTGCTCTTATTACCATTCAGTTCAAAATACACAACATACGCATCCAAAAAATCGGTTATCATTTCATTGCCTCTGGTCCGAGATAGGGACCGTGATCCATTACCGTTTCTTTCCAAAGATCCTGAAAATGTGCCAAAATCATAGGAATATTTAATTTTAGGATTATTTTTCAAGGTGTAGTCACTACCAATAAACGAAATGTCCAGCTGTGTACCGCCAATATTAAAGGCATGTTTCTCGCCATCCCAAATATAGGTCACTTCTCTGCCTGATGAACGAAATGTAACTGAAAAATCATCATTACTCCCGACAAAACGGTGTTCAATCTTGTTAATCGTTATATCGAGTCCAATAACAATAAAAATACTAGTCATAATTAATAGTATAGCTATACCTAACATTATTCGCTTCATATATATACCTCGCTAAGATAACCGTCTCTTTTTATAGCAATTCGCCACTTTCATTATAAAAGGAATCACAGAATTTTAAAATACCTCTTACAGACTCTCTTACGTTTTCATCAATATAACGAATCTTCAAATGTGCATTAAGCGGACTTTCTTCCGACAAAATAATACCATTCTTCTCCGCAGATTCATATCCAAATTTTAAATAATAATCGCCGCCAAGTAATGCTATCCATTCATACCCCATAGTAGTAGCTCTATCAAAACCTGCCTTTACTAATTCACTTCCAATTCCCATTGCCTGGAATTTTGGATGAACTGCAATCGGACCTAATGTCAATCCCCTGCATTCATTAATCATTGCTTGAGTAAACAGAATATGACCAACAATACTTCCGTCCAATACCGCTACTAGATTTAACGCGCTTACATAACCATCATCTTTCATTACATCCTTAACGAAATTCCATTCATTAAATTCTTGATTCTTATCAGGATTGTAGAAAGCAGCCTTAACGACCTCTTGTACAGCCTGCAATTCATCCTCTTGCATTGTTCGAACTATCATAGATTCTAAATTCAATATAGATACCTTCTTTCTTATATTATTAAGCAAGTTTGTAAGTTCATATAACGGTTGTTGGTTTCCGACGCCAATGAACTTACAGGGCGAGCTTATGGCTGTGAGCCTGCGAATGCCTAATGCGTCCCCGACTCGGTTAGCGAATTGTGTGTCGGAAATCGTATGTTGAACTAAATCGCTACGCGATAGCTTTTTAACCGTTACTTCTGATTACCTTGTATCTTTATCCCAATCCTTTCGTGTAAACTAAAAGATGTCACTATTTTTAGTTTTGAAAGGAGTTTTTTATGTATCAATCTTATGTTTCATTATTCACTACAGAATTAGAGCTTCGTGGTTACAGCCCTAGAACTGTTCATTCCTACTCTCGTTATCTTCTCAAATTTCTTTTGTTTACAGACAAGTCTGTATCGGATATTTCTGAAGATGACCTGCGTCTTTATCTTCATTCACTTATCGCCAGGAAGTTGTCTACTTCTTATATCAACAGCGTTTATTCTTCTTCTCAATTATTCTTCATGCATATTCTTAAACGTCCTCTTAACATGCAGCATGTCCCTCGGGTTAAGAATTCTAAAAAGTTGCCCTCAGTTTTATCGCCTTCTGAAGTTTCATCCATCATTGATGTTACCTCAAATGTTAAACACAAGGCCATTTTAATGACCGCTTATTCTGCCGGACTTAGAGTTAGCGAAATTCTCTCTTTAAAAGTATCTGATATCAATTCTAAGAACATGCAGATTCATGTCCGTTCCGGTAAAGGTGACAAAGATCGTTATACTTTGCTCTCTCAGAAGACACTTTTGTTTCTTAGACAATATTTCAAGGTCTACCGTCCAAATGACTGGTTGTTTTATTCTGCAAGAGATAAGTCCAGAAAACTTACAACCAGAACTGCTCAAAAAGTCTTTAAAGATTCCTTGGCCAAAACAGGTGTTATCAAACCAGTTACTTTCCATTCCTTGCGGACTTCTTTTGCTACCCATCTTCTCATACAAGGCACCGATTTGTTTACGATCAAAACATTACTCGGTCACAAAAATATCCAGACCACTATGGTTTATCTTCATCTTGCTCCTACGAAAGTTCTTACAGTTTCAAGTCCTTATGATTTGGAGGTCAATAAAGATGAATAAAATTCAATCCGTTTTATCCTATCATGCTATGGATTACATACAGTCTCACCATACATCTTTCCAGCAAGTAAAGGCCATTAATGCTATCTCTTCTTGCAGAACACCTAATCTTGGTTCTCATTCCTTATCTTGTGAATGTGGTCACAAAAAGATTGTTTCCAACTCCTGTTCTAATAGGCACTGTCCTACTTGTGGTGGTTTTTCCAAAGAACTCTGGGTTCAGAAACAACAGGAGTCTTTGCTTCCATCTCACTATTTCCATTTGGTCTTCACTGTTCCTAAGTCTTTGAGAGAACTTATTTATTTCAATCAAAAACTACTATACAACCTGATGTATGATGCTGCTTCTAAAACACTTATTGATCTATCCAATAACAAACTTGGTGTGACCCCCGGATTTTCTTTGGTCCTTCATACTTGGAGCCAGACATTGATGTATCATCCACATTTGCATTGTGTCTTTGTTGGTGGCGGATTATCAAAAGATCAGTCACATTTCAAGTCCTTTAAAAAGAAGTTCTTTATCCATGTGAAGATCTTATCCGCTGTGTTTAAAGGTAAGTTCTTAGAAGGACTTAAGAAGCTTTTTTTGAATGGTGATTTCCCGACCGCCTCACAAACAAGCAACCTTAGTTCTTCTGATACGTTTCAGTCTTTTCTTGACTCTTTATATAAAAAAGACTGGATCGTCTTTTCTAAAGCTACTTTTAAATGTGCTGACCATGTCATCAAATATCTTGGTCGTTATACACATCGTGTTGCCATTTCTGATTTCAGGATTAAATCCACCTCTAATAACGAGGTTTCCTTTTCTTACCATGACAACAAAGACGGTGGTAAACAGAAGATAATGACACTTTCTTACGATGAATTCATGCGTCGTTTTCTCCTACATATTTTACCACATAAGTTTGTTAAAATCCGTCATTACGGTTTTCTTTCCAACCGTTTTCGCTCTTCAAAGGTGGCTCTTTGCAGAAAACTTATTGCAAGGCAAAGGGGCGTGGTATTAATCACCATTCCATCACTTAGCAAACTTGAACTGTTAGAAAAACTAATTGGTAAAGAAAAACTTTGTTGTCCTGAATGTGGCAGATACTATATTTATAATCATGACGTTAATCTTAATTAGGTGATTAACTAATTTTAAAGCCTCTTTTTTCTCGCCCCTTTGTTGGGGAAGGGGAAGCTATGTCCTTCTTTGTGATTTTCGGATTATTTAACCAATGATTCATCTTGTTTATGTGAAAAACTTTTATTTTGCAACTGGTTAGCTTACATACTTTTCCCTAGAGTCGCGACTTCGTTCAACAAGATATATTAGATAACTCACCCTGTCCTTGGATAGGGTATTTTTTTGAGTCATCGGATATATCTATAATAGTTATCTGATGTATATGTCGACTACTTCTCATTGATAACTATGCTGATATCAAGCAAGTTACCACTTCATAGAAATTTTTCTAGTCTTCGTCTATATCTCTAATAAATACCATCCTCTTGCTCATGAGACCTATATCTGCCAAACTCTTAGATGAATCACAGCTAAAAACCTTCACAAACATTAACTTCTCGAAACTAATAACAAAGTATTCTTCTTCCTCAACAGCTCCATCAAGATAAAAGTCATAGTCAAATAGATAAATGCTACTCCAGAACTCGAAAGAACCTACCACAATCCCATTATCTCCATCAATTACCTTCTTTCTTACGTTTTCAATAGCATACATATCTTTCAGATCTTCATCATCTACAACGAAATCATAATCATCACCAGCATCACGAACTCCATAATACTCAAGCGCTTTGCCACCAATCAGAATTGGCTTCGCCCTAAATTTATAATTTATATCATTAAGTGAAAACCCCAACTCATCTGATTGCTTACAAGCTTTCAATAACTTCACCATATAATCGTTCAATATTATACCTCCAAGAAATCCAATCAGGATAATAGCCTATCACTCATAACATAGTATATCACTTTCGTCTAATGTCCCGTGACCTTACGACGGAATACTGATTAGTCTACTAATATTATTTTTTTCAACGCTATCAATCTGATTTCTATATAGCAAAAATGTGTATTTGGTTCCATTACTTAGGAATAGTGTAACTGTCTTAGCCTTTTTATTACTGACTTCTACATAAAACCCCAAAATTTCTTCTTTAAGCAGACAAACGTTTTCGACCAAAGCTATATCATCACTAATTATTAATCTAGATCCATTGTTCAAAGGAGTGATTCTGTTGTATAATAGTCCAACGCCTGAAAGTAAAAAAATCCCTCCAAGTTTAGCACCTGAAATCAAATTCGCTATAATTAAGGAGAAATAGAGAACTATAAATACTATTATGAGAATATCTATCCACTTCTTCCATTCAATAATCTCATATTCTTTGTTTTTAAAATGATTATATTCATTCAGATATTTAACTATATTGGCTATCATACCAATTAATAAAATACTAACCACTAAACCATTAAATATACTAACTCCAATGAGATCATTAATCATTATAGATATAACAGCATACATTATTCCGATAAATATGCTTATAATAATTATTTTCTTCATCTGATTGCCATCAATTAGCATTTCTATTTTCTCCAATTCTTTATTAGATTAGTCATCATGACGCTTAACTCGTATATGAACCTATTCAGTGAAATTCCTATAATAATCAATGGTCTGTTTCAGGTCATTGTCATCTTCGTAGACATCTCCAAGCATTCCGAGTTTAATGGCAAAGTCTACATATCCGGCACCCTTAGCGGTGATGATATGATCGTCTACAACGACATTCTCATCAACAAAGAAATCATCAGAAAATTCCTTGTACAGTGTTCTATCTAATGAAGTTGTATAATTCCTGTTAAGGAGAAGACCTGTTTTTGCTAAATGTAAGGTAGCGGAGCAAATAGCACCTATATATTTATGAGAATCATTTAAAGTTTTCAATAATGTATAGAAAGCTTCATTTTCCATAAGTTCAAAGGGAGGACCGCCGGGAATCAGGAAGAAATCAACGTCATCAACACGAACATCACTTAATAGATTGTCCGGTTTGATTACAAAACCTTCACTGGAGGTAACAGATGTATCTGTTAAACCAACAGTGATCATATCACCTTTAGTTTTCAGAAAGGAACATGCAATAACGACTTCAAATTGTGCAAATCCCTCGTATACGAGTATATATGTTTTCAATTAGAATACCCCTCTTTCGTGGTAAAGTTACTAGTGCATTGTCTGTTAATAAAAATGGCTGAAGGATTTCTCCTTCGCGATAGAGCGTATGTTGTTATTATTTTATCATAAATAGGTGTAAGCGACTACATCAAATCAATAGATAAGCAATAGAATGAGTTCCACGTTATAAAAGATCCGGCAACTCATTTTTTAATACGGCATCATTTATATAGAGGATAACATCGGTTTCATCTACAGGCTCTTCAAACATTCGAGCAAAAATTTCATAGGTAGTTTCATCCATATAATAATCCCCATCGGATAAATGTGCATTACGGTGTTTAATCTGATTGAGTATAGTTTCATCGCTGAGGTTGATATAGATAAACAGCACGTTGCCTTCAAATCTTTGACGTAAATAATCGCGTTCGTTTTTGCTCCAAAAGCCAAAATCATAAACGACGTTAGTATAGTTAAGAATGTCTTGACTAACGTCGTAGATGAGCTCTTTACATAAAGCAAGTTTTTCTTCAAAAATATCCCGATCTTCAATCTCCCCAAATAGACGTAGCATATAGTTATCCGCTGAAAAGGGAACGGCATTGTATGTTTCCTTAATATGTTTAGATAAAGTACTTTTACCTGAACCGGGTTTCCCACATAGTGCTATAACTTTTCCCATAGGACCTCCATGTTTGGTTTGGATTTAAGTGTTGTTTATTTTCTTTGCTTTCTCATGAACTTCTCATTCTCAGTAACGAAACCATACTTCTCATATAAGCCATGGGCATCTCTTGTAGCCAAAATTCCCGTGAGATTGATAAATCTATCATCGTTCACGATAATATCAATAAGCTTCTTACCTAATCCTATGCCTTTATGATCGTCGTGGATAAGAACATCACACAACCAATACATTGTGGAGAAGTCGCTGACAACGCGTGCAAAGCCAACTTGTTTGTCCTTCCAAAAGATTCCAAAGCAAGTTGAATGCTCAATGCTATTGGAAATAGTCTTTAAACTACGATGCTCTGCCCAATAGGAATTGCCTAATAACTCAGCGATTGATTCTAAATCCATTTTAGCTGTATCATCTGTAATCATATAGTCATTATACGTATAAGTCATATAAAAATCCTCCTAATATCACCGGAATAGTTACTTTAAGTATTTTTAAATTGATATGTGATTAGGGCGTCAAAAGCAAGTTTCCCTAAATTCGCACACCATAAGAACCAATGACTGCTGATGTGTTTACTGATTCAAGTGGTGCCAAATCTTCAGTTACTAGTTTATCACAAAGCATGCCATGATGCATTTTATATCTACCCCCATTTCATCTCCCCTCGGTAAAAAGGCTTAGCATCTCTTATCGAAATTCATCTCCCAGCGAAATGTATCGATCAGCTGACACAGTTTTGCCACAATTTCGTATTATATTATTAGTCGAGATTATTTGAATAAAAGCACCTATTGCTACACGAGGAGGATAAACAGATGGAAATGATGAACGTATTGGAATCCGGTGACTGGCTCGTTGCCTTCCAACAAGAAATGAAGAAAAAAATAATAGGGCAATCCTATATGATTGATCGTCTTTTAGTCGGTCTATTAACAGGAGGACATATCTTGTTAGAAGGTGTTCCGGGACTCGCCAAAACCCTTGCAGTAAGTACATTAGCCGAAGTGCTGGGTATGGATTTTAAACGGATTCAATTCACTCCGGACCTCTTACCGGCAGATATTCTAGGAACAGAAATCTATCGTCAAAAAACAGGTGAATTTCAAATTAAAAAGGGAGCCATCTTTAGTCATTTGATTTTGGCAGATGAGGTGAACCGTGCACCGGCGAAGGTACAGTCGGCACTTTTAGAAGCGATGCAGGAAAAACAAGTGACGATAGGGGATACAACCTATAAGCTAGAGCGTCCGTTTATGGTTATTGCAACACAAAACCCATTAGAACAACAAGGGACCTATCCATTACCGGAAGCCCAACAGGACCGATTTATGTTGAAATTAAATGTGGAGTACCCGAGTCGAGGGGAAGAACGTGAGATTTTGGAACGTTTTGCCTTAGGAAAAGTTGAGGAAGAGAGTCCCATTCACCGTATTCTTTCGATTGAGGATATCCATGCCTTACGTCAACGCGTAGAAGCTGTTTTTGTAGATGAGCATATCAAAGACTATGTGTTAGATATCGTGATGAAAACCCGAGAGGCAAATCCATATATTACATGTGGTGCATCACCAAGAGCAACGTTGAGTCTTATAAAGGCAGCGAAGGCGATGGCTTTTCTAAGAGGTCGGGATTATGTTATGCCTGATGATGTCAAATCCATTGTCTATGATGTATTGCGACACAGAATTGCCTTAACCTATGAAGCGGAAGCAGAAGAGTTGACGACAGAGGCAGTTATTGCTTCTATAATGGAAGGTGTTCGCTTACCATGATTTCCAAAGAGATACTGAAAAAAATACGTCACATTGAAATAAAGTCCGATCATCTTTCCGGTGAGATTCTTTCGGGAGAATATCGTAGCGGATTTAAAGGGAAGGGAATGACCTTTGAAGATATTCGTATGTATTATCCGGGGGATGATATTAGACATATTGATTGGAATTCATCGGCCAGACATGGCCATACGTATGTGAAGCAATTTTCGGAAGAACGGGAACGAAGTATTTATCTGCTTCTAGACATTTCTGCTTCGAATGAGTTTGGTATCAAACGTCAGTATATGGCTGAGATCGCAGCAACATTAGCCATGGCCGCCAATAAGAACAATGATCGTATCGGGCTGATTCTTTTTTCGGACAGAATTGAAGCCCATGTTCCTTCGGCGTCCGGAAGACGGCATGTGCTTTCCATTATTGATCGGATTTTAACAACAGAGGCAACCAGCAAAGGGACAGATATTCAAGGAGCATTGGAGCATTTCTTTAAACTTGAGAAAAAACCTCAAGTTGCTTTTCTGTTGTCGGATTTTATGGATAAAGGGTATGAAAAAGCAGTGAATCGTGTCCGATCCAAACATGATTTGGCGCTCATTCGTGTGTTAGACAAAGGCGAAGGGGAATTACCGGCAGGAGCCATCTATACCTTTCATGATATGGAGAGCGATACGGTGATGACCATTGATGCGACAAAAGAAGGCTATACATTAAGTCTTCCCGAAAGCATCGGACGATTAGCCCTTGACTTACGTACAGGAGATGATTATATAAAACCATTAAAAGCATACTTTAGAAGGAAGGGACGACGATGAAAAAAAGAGTTTGGATTACCGGTAGTATCATCTTTTTTATCTTTCTTGTAGGTATTGTCGGAATAGATCGAATCTTTATCCGTGGAGAAGAAGAGAGTCGGCAATTATATATAGGTGATCCCCTTCAGTTGCAAATCGAAGCAGCAGGTCTAAGTGAAGACGATATAACGTCTGCCTTTTCAGAATTTGAAATTATTGATGAAAACCGAGAGGGGGATGTGTACCATCTAACGGTGACAACCTTTACACCCGGTGATTACACGGTACAATTAGGAAATCAACCTCTTGAAATACATGTCGGATCAACCCTTGAGGACTATCCACAAGATGATATCTATCGCATAGAAGTGCAGGAAACAGCGAATTGGAGACCGGCCTATCGTATAGCGTTATGTGTCAGTGGCCTTGTTTTTCTCATAAGCCTAGGAATTTGGGGCCTATGTACATATAGGACGAAGAAAAAGAAAGAGACGATAGAGGATAGAACACCCTATGAACAGTTTTATCATACGATGGAAGGTATCGAGAGAGTCGATCGAGTAGGTCTAGGTGTTATGACAAAAACCTTCAAAACATATTTGAGTGAAATAAGCGGACACTCCTTTGTGGGTCTATCCACAAAAGAATGTTTTGAACAATTAGTGGTAATGCCTAAGTTCTCTATTTATGCACAAGATATTCACCGTTGGATGACATGGTGCGATACCTATAAATACAGTAGAAAGCCTTTGGACCCGGAAGACAGCGAAGGCTTATACAAGAATATTATGGCCATGGCAAAGCATATGCATGAACATGGTGTCGAAGCAAGAAAGGAGGATGAATCATGCAGTTCAAATATGTAATTGTTCTGTTGTTGATACCGGTGGTATTGTGGTTCATCTTTCGACCACATAAACGCGGAACGATGGCATTTTCGGATATACGTATTTTGCCGGAGCAAAAGATGTCGGCAAAGGTTAAGATGTATATCGGACGGGTATTTTTTGCGTTGTCGATGATAGCCTTCATTATCGCGTTGGCAAGACCACAAGTTGTATTACCTCAGACGCCCACAGATCATGAAGGGATTGATATGGCTCTTCTACTGGATGTCTCTCAGTCCATGGAATCGGTTGATATTGAACCCAATCGTTTAGAAGTAGCAAGGAATACGATTGATAATTTTATAAATGAACGTCATGACGATCGGTTGGCATTGGTTGTTTTTAGCGGTTCGGCGTATACACGAATTCCACTGACCTTGGATCATGATATCTTGAAGGAGTCGTTACAAGAGGTAGATACGACATCTGTCGGAGAACAAGGAACAGCAATCGGTATGTCGATTTCCGTCGGAATTAATCGATTGAAAAAGAGTGATGCAGCCTCAAAGGTCATGATACTAGTTACAGACGGCGATAATAATGCCGGATCCATTAACCCGATGACCGCTGCAGACTTGGCTCAAGAGTTGGGAATAAAAATATACACGATTGGTGTGGGAACAGACCAAACCGTTATTCCGGTACAAGCATTCGGACAGACCACATATCAGACCTATGAAGGCGGTTTGAATGAAACCCTTCTCCAAGATATAGCCGAAAAAACAAACGGTAAGTATTTTCGCGCGAAGGATGAGAAGGCGTTAGAACAGATTTTTGACTCCATTAATACATTAGAAACTTCCTCTTTTGAAGAAGAAGCCTTTAATAACTATGAGGAAGCTGGGTTTGTTTTTATAAAAATTGGGTTAATAGGTCTTTTGTTAAGTATACTCTTTCAC
Source organism: Vallitaleaceae bacterium (assembly GCA_965140555.1). Taxonomy (GTDB): domain Bacteria; phylum Bacillota; class Clostridia; order Lachnospirales; family Vallitaleaceae; genus UBA1351. The sequence continues at coordinate 2,991,274 of OZ223259.1, forward strand.
CGACGACTATTTATACAGATACCATAGAGAGGAGATTGGAAAATGCAAGACTGGACCTTTGGAGCGACACAAAATGCTATATTTTTTCTGATTCCATTAGTAGTCGGTATAATACTCTATCAAGGGAATGCAAAGAAACAGCGTATTTTAGCAACATTTAGTCGTCCGGCAAGTGTTAAACGCATGTGGGTCAAAACGGTGGCCACAATCATGGGTGCGTTGTTTATTGTGTTGGCGCTGATGGCGCCCCGCCAAGAAGTGGGAACTCGCGACATAAAAACAGAAGGGGTATCCGTGTATGTATTGATCGATACATCCAAAAGCATGTTGGCACAAGATGTTGCCCCATCCCGTATTGAACAAGCGAAGAATATTATGAACCATCTTATTGATGGGCTGCATGGAGATCGTATCGGTTTGATTCCCTATGCTTCGAGTGCCTATGTGCAGATGCCTTTGACCGATGACTATACGTTGGCAAAAATGTTTGTCGATGTAATCGACACAGAAATGGTAAGTGGCGGCGGAACCCATGTTGCAGAAGCCATACAATTAGCTGAAAAATCTTTTGATAAAACGGCACAAAAGAAAAAAGTCATTCTCATTTTGAGTGATGGGGAAGAAGAAAACGACCTATCGAAGGCTATTGAGAAACAGATGAAGGATGATGATCTGTTAATCTACACCATAGGAATCGGGACATTAGAAGGAAGTCTAATACCTGAGTACGGGAGTGACGGAACAACGATTACCGGATATATCAAAGATGAGCAGGGAACACCTGTTATGAGCAAGCTTTCGGAAAGCTTCTTGAAAAAAATAGCCGATGTAAGTGGTGGATCTTATCATCATGCAACCGTTGCTGATGACGGAACAACACAGGTTTTAGAAGAACTAAGTACCTTGGAAAAAAGTGAACAAACGAATCGAGTGATGACGGATTATCGTCAGTATTATCAATTCTTCTTAGGAATAGGCATGGTATTGGTACTTATTGGATGGTTTATGCCGGAAAGGAGCAAGGAAGAATGAAACCGATAATTATTGCAAGTGGAATAATAACAATGTGTCTTGGACTAGGACTCTATTTTTCTTGGCTACCGAATTCGGGACAAGCTGTGGTAGAAGACCCGCTAACGGTAGGCAACGCTTATTATGATAACGGGCAAATGGAAGAGGCTCTTGCTGCTTACCGCAAAGGTATAGAAGAGGAACCTAGACGCATTGATTTGAAATATAATTATGAATGGGTAGAAAAGCAGAATGAGACCAAGAATCAAGATGATCAAGATAACCAAGACGATCAAAGTAATCAAAACGGACAGGATAGCCAAAACGACCAAAGTAATTCAAACGGACAGGATGGCCAAGACGACCAAAGTAATCAAAACGGACAAGATAGCCAAGACAATCAAGGTAATCAAAACGGACAAGATAGCCAAGACGATCAAGGTAATCAAAACGGACAAGATAGCCAAGACAATCAAGGTAATCAAAACGGACAAGATAGTCAAAGCGATCAAGGTAATCAAAACGGACAAGATAGCCAAAGTGATCAAGATAATCAAGATCAGGAGTCGGGGAAAGATTCATCAGGTGAACAATCCGGAAATTCGGATTCAGAATCCGATAACAGTGATGATGATAGTCAAAAACAGGGTATTTCACAAGGGGATGAATCAGATGGTGAACAAGGTGAACAAAATAGTGTGGTTATCAATCAGATACTGAATCAATTAGAACAACAAGAAAAGGAAAGCTTAAAGAACAATCAACAAGTAGAAGCTAGCGGTGAGGAGGACGGACATGATTGGTAAAAAGAAATGGGCAATAGCCGTATTAATCTTATCCATGGTGACATGGATGCAAGGGTCGCTATGGGCAGAGGAGGCAAAGGTTTATCTTGAAGCAGGTGATACAGAAATGGCAGTAGGAACAAGTCAGGACGTTTCCCTTGTTTTTGAGAATGTGAATAAAGCAGAGATTGTATCCTTTGACGGATTGGATGCTTTTGATGTTGTATCAAAAAGCCAATCCTCATCGACATCCATCATTAACGGAAGTAAGACCATGCAACATAAGGTTAACTATACGTTAATGCCTAAGAAAGAAGGAACCTATACGTTGTCCGCAACGGTAAAGGTTGACGGTAAAACCTATAAAACGAATGTGTTGAAAGTGACCGTGTCCGCTCAGAGTAAACCGACAACGGATTCGACAGAAGAGGTTTTTGTGGATGCTAAGATTAGTCGTGAGACAACCTATGTGGGAGAAAAGATAGTGCTCACCTATGATGTTTATTCCATGTATAATGTGAGTGGGTTTGATACAACAGACACGATTTCCTTAGATCAGGTGCTCATGGAAGATGTGTCGCCGGATACACCATCGCCTCAATATTTGACGTTGAATAACAAGCAGTATGTGAAATATCAAGCGAAGCAATATGTATTAACGCCGACAGGAACAGGTGATATAGAGATTCCGTCCTTTAATTTTCAAATAAATTTGAGTACAGGAGGGTTTTTTAATGAGACTAAGCCGGTATACGCAGCCTCAAAAGCGATGACGCTTCACGTAAAACCCTTACCGACTGCAGGCCAACCTGCTGATTTTACAGGTCTAGTAGGAACCCTTACCATGGACGGTTCCTATGATAAAGACACCGTTAATTATGGAGATCCCGTGACCCTACAAATGACCATATCAGGAGAAGGGAATGTGGATATTCTCGGAGAGTTGCTTACAGATCAATCCGTACCGGGATTTTCCGTATATGAGACGCAGAAAGATCCGGAAGTGAACTATAGTGAAAGTGGCTATACAATAAGCAAGTCTTACGAAACGATATTAGTACCTAAATCCGGTGGAGAATTGGAGATTCCTGCGGTTACGCTCTCTTATTTTGATACAAAAAAAGAAGCTTATGAAAAACTGAAAATTCCAAAGCAACATATACAGGTGACAGGAGGTCCGGTGTCTGATGGAGGGACTGGGATGAGTGAGGAAACTGCCGATCATGGGCAGACACTCAATGTAGCCCTAGCATCCCCTGTTGTTATCACCCAGATTACCTATCCGGGAGAACGACAATGGTCGATACCCATTGTACTGGGTATCCTTGGTCTTATACTTATTATAAGTGGGGGTGCTTATGGAACCTATCGTCATATAATGAATGATAAAGCTGAGATACCTTCGACGGTGAAAAGAATGAAAAAACAATTGGCTAAAGAAAAAGATAGCCAGAAACGATATGATCTCTACACCCGCTATATGGAAGCCGTTTACGGTATTCATATTCAAAGCGAGTCTATAGAGAGTATACGTGATAAAATAGGTGACGGCAGACAAGCCGAGGCGTTATATCATTTAATTAATTATATGGAACATGACCGTCTTTATGAAAAACGGAATGAATCAGAAGTATTACAATGGATGTACGAAGGACTATAAACAGGTTTTCTTCAAAGAGAAGACGTCCATAAGTCCTGAAGAGAATTGAATCCGAGCTGTTCCATAAAATAAGATGGGACAGCTTCTTTTTCTGTATGCATAACAATAGCAATTTCGCCATAAAGAAACTCTTCTGCAGAGCGTAAATAACGTTCTTCCACTTGATTAATTTTTTTTGCCTGAGATATACGATACTGTTGGCGTGGGTAAATGGTTTTGATAAGTTGAATCATTTTTTGGATATCACATGTTCTAAGAGCATCCTTATAAATAGATTCATGAGCCTTCGCAGTTAAAGATAGAAGGGGAGGAATCGAAGGAATGGTTTTGATGAGATCGGCAATGGCCTCTCTTTTAATCACATGACGCATAATGACTTTCGTACTGTCCACGGGAGAAAAGAGTTGCCCCTTCTTCTCGAAGATATAGGACAAGGTATAATAAAGACGTTCTTTATCGATGCCGTTCATATCAAGAGTTCCAATTGAATCAATTTTGCAGACGCCTTTGTTACCGTATATTACATAATCATTAATTTCAAACATATAAATCATAGCTCCTATAGAAAAATAAAAGTGGGCGATCAATAGCCCGAGACATTTATACAATAAAAATACCGGGTGAGATAACACGTTCTCAGCCGGTGTGTTTATCGGGTTACCTGAATCGCTTGTTACTATTAGTATAACATAAAATGAAGGAAATAGCTAAAAAGCTTGCCCATTGGGCAGGCTTTTGTTATACTACCGCCACAAAAAAGAGTGTATCTATTGATTAACTATTTGGTTAATCAAAATTTGTGTGATTCTGTCTGATGACATTAAAGAAGGAGGTTCTATGAACAACACACTATTTAAAGCCAACATGTATAAGTATTTTATCACGCTGTTTCGGGTATACCCAAAAAGTTTTTTTGTCAGCGGTCTCCTGAGTATCTTTTATACGATGCTGTATGCCTATCTTATGGCTATCTATCTTTTTGACGGTACCGTAAGTGAAGGATTTACGAAGCTAACGGGAACAAGTGATTACTTAAGTTATGTTGCCGTGGGAGCCATTGTCTATGGGTTTACAGTGAGCTCACTACTGAATGTTTCAAGAAGTCTCATAACAGAGCGACGTATGGGAACGCTAGAGAGTCTTATGATGGCACCCTATCACAGAGGGGTATACTTTTTCTCGCAAATGCTGGCTCAGACCATTCATAATGTGGGAGAGAAAATATTTGCTATACCGATTCTTTTTTTATTCGGTGTACGATTTATGCCCAACGCTCCCTTTGCGACCATTGTTATACTCCTATTATCCATGTTAGCGCTTCTTGGATTATCCATGCTTCTTGCTAATGTGATGCTATACACCCAAGATACCTATATATCCCAGAACACCTTATTTGCATTTATGTTTATGGTTTGTGGAGTAGCTTATCCCATAGAGTATCTTCCTCAGTGGGTACAGAATATAGCCTATTGTATACCGTTGACCCATAGTCTTCCATTACTTAGAGATGTTCTTGTCGGTAAGTTTGAGTGGTCTTCGGGAGCTGAACATTTAATAGCGTTGGCTGTTTTTGGTACGATTTACTTGGTAGTGGGAATGGTTATTATGGGACGTGTGGAACAGATTGCATTGGAGAAAATGGAAGGATAGGTATTGTTATGATTGAGGTTAGAGGATTAAAGAAACACTACAAAGTAAAGAAAAAAATAGGGGCATTCAACTATGAGACAACAATTGTTGAAGCCGTCAAAGGTATTGACCTTGAGATACCTAAGGGGAAGATTATTGGCCTTCTTGGAGTTAATGGTGCAGGAAAAACAACAACAGCAAAAATGTTATCAACCTTATTACGGCCTACAGAGGGTAGTATACATATGGACGGTATACCCTATGAGAGTCAGATTAAATCCGTTAAGAAACGCATCAATATGATTGCCGGTGGTGAACGAATGATTTATTGGCGTCTGACTGCTCGTGAGAATTTGATGTACTACGGACAAATGTACGGACTTACGGGAATAGACCTTAAGAGTAGGGTGACGCATCTCTTACAAGAGGTGGGTTTAGCTGAACACGCCGACATCCCCGTTGAAAAATTCTCAAAAGGTATGAAGCAACGCCTTCAAATTGCAAGGGGAATGATTAATAATCCGGATTATATATTTTTAGATGAACCCACTTTAGGTCTAGATGTACCCATTGCCAAAGAGATGCGTCAAATGTTTCAACATATGGCAAAAAAAGAAGAGAAAGGCGTACTCTTAACGACGCATTATATGCAAGAAGTTGAAGAACTGTGTGATTATGTATATATTTTGGCGGACGGACGCGTCGTTGAAGAAGGTTCTGTGATTGACTTGATGGGAAATTACCAAGTAACATCAATGGAACATGTGTTTTTGCGATTGTCGGAGAAAGTAGTTGGAGGTGTACGATGAATGGGTTAACGGTCTTAAGGGCCAATATTCAATTAGCTTACAAGGATTATTTTTTCAATCGAAGCATTTATTTATCCTTATTTTTATGGCCGCTGATGACTTTTATAAGTGCTTATTATAGTTTTATGCCTTTCGAAAAAAATAAGGTTTTTGCATCCCTTGGTGTTGAAACCTATGACGGTGTATTTCTATTCCTAATCATAGGCTTCATTTCCTTGATGTTCTATAATACGTTGGTTCAATCAGCATGGCGATTCGGAATTCGAATGCGTTATAATGGCGCTTTAGAGCTTATGTATATGACACCGGCCAATCGATTCATGGTAATTCTAGGGAATTGTATCAGTTCCTTGGCGGGTAGCATTTGGATGTTGGTCGTTTTTGGATTGGGAGCAGTGATTTTTTTTAGAAATACAGTCCATATACATGTGTTAGGACTTATACTTGCGCTTTTTCTTCAGGTTACACTGGCACTGCTTTGGGGTTGTTTCTTGAATAGTTTGTTTTTGTATACACGTGATGGTAGCTTTCTGTATACGTTATTAAACGAGCCACTGGAAGTCTTTGGCGGCGTACGTGTACCCGTTGAGTTTATGCCTATATGGGGAAGTGTAATTGCAAGTATTCTCCCGATAACCTATACTGTTATCGGATTGAGAAAAAGTCTACTTTTCGGAGAAATTATGTCATGGACGGAAGGATTAATGCTTCTATCAATCGGTGTCTTCTTATTCATAGCAAGTGTGATTTGTTTGCATCTTACGGAAACGCATCATATGGAATGTGGAGGAGCGAGTCTGTTCTAAAGTCATCTTGACAAATATCTGAAGATTCTATAGTCTAAATTCTAAGGAGTGATGGAATGGAAAAACGAATCTTCAGAGAGAATGAACCGGATATTATTATTCATTACTCACCTTATCATGAGATGGTGGTGGCCTTACATGCTATGTATGAACCGGGTCACCATCTCCACTGTGAAGGGTGGATTATAGATAGATTATCAATAATAGAGAATGAGAATCTTATGATTAAGAGCGATGTATCCCTTCGATTTTTGGGGGATGTAAGTAACGGGTATTTGAATTTCTTAAGTTTTGAACAACGCTTTCAACTTTATGACCATACGATTATTGAAAGTATTCAATGTCTAAGAGATGTACCTTTAGTGGAATTTTATCAAGAACTACTGAGGGAACGTTATAGTCGGAAGGAGATACAGCGGCTTCTTTATACCAATTGTGGTCACGTGACGTGTTCGGATGAGATAAAACGTATGTTAAAAGAACCGGCCATATATCGAACACGTTGCTTGGATTTTTTGGAAGAGTTCTATGGACGGTGCTTTAAGGAATGGATTAGGGAACATGACGATCAGTATAGACGGCAATTTAATCATATATATGGGCTCTTACAACATACTGATGTGGATACTTACTTGAAGCGATTACATCCTCGAATTGATGTTACACAAGATATGATTTTGTTTCATAAATATAAGCTGTTTCATAAAAACAAGAAAGATTTAGAGTATATCTGTTTTGTGATTAGTGCCTTTCATATGCCTCATTTGTTAATTGGTATAGATGAACAGATGGTGGAGATACGAATTCCCTTTCATATCTTTGAGCCGACCCATAAAGTCCCGGTTGAGACAGTGGACTTGTTCAAGTGTCTTGGTGATGAAACGCGACTTCGCATGCTGAAGTTTCTTGTGGATGGTCCCTGTACCACACAATTTGCTGCGGAACAATTAGGGATTAGTGAAGCGGCAGTTTCGAAAAACTTCAAGAAAATGCTGAATTGCGGACTTGTTTATAAGGATAGAGACGGACATTATATGCAATATCATGTGGATAGCCAACGGATGCAGTCGCTATCGATGATTTTGCAAGAGTATGTAGGAGGTTAATATGTATAAGATCTTGATAATCGAAGACGACCGTCGATTGGCAGAGGAAATCGGTCAGATTATAAATCGTTGGGGATATGAAGCCGTTTTTGTTACGAACTTCCAGAAGGTCGAGGAACACTTTATTGAAGAAGCGCCCCATCTTGTTCTATTGGATATCCACCTCCCCTTTTATGATGGGTATCATTGGTGTCGTCGTATTCGTACCCACAGTGAAGTGCCCATCCTTTTTATTACCAGTGCCTCGGACAAAATGTCCCTGATGATGGCCGTTCATATGGGTGGCGATGACTTTCTGACAAAACCTTTTGAAGGGGAAATCTTACAGTCTAAAATTATGGCGCTCCTTCGTCGGACCTATAATTATGGGCAGATGAATCATACGTTAGTAACCTATGACGGTATATTTCTGGATATGGCACGACATGTCGTTGTATTCCACGACAAGGAGTCGGAATTGACGAAAAATGAGGCGCGGATAATGGAGTTGTTGATTGAAAATGGGGGCAAAATTGTCGAAAGGGAAATCCTTATGAAGCGTCTATGGGATAATGACTGCTTTGTGGATGACAATACGTTGACGGTGAATGTGACTCGCCTTAAACGGAAGCTAGAACCTTTAGGAATCAAAGAGCGTATCGTAACACGCAAAGGAGTGGGCTATGAACTGGAGTAGAATGGGACTATATATACGGGCATATATAAAAGGGCGATTGGCAACAATCCTCTTTTTTTGCCTCGTGGAGAGTGTTTTTGCCTTAATATGGGGCCTGTATGATGTGGATAATTGGTCCGGGTTAATCTATCCGTTCATTATGGTTAATAGCTTTGGGGCCCTAGGATTAATGATAGGCGGCTATCGTTATAGTCAGCGGATGAATCGATGGTCCATGCTTATGAAAAGGTTCGATAGCGGAAGTCTTATTAGCGATAGCGCCTATGGAACGGAAGCTTTGTGGCTAGAAGAGATTACGGCAATGATGCAGCACTATGAACAGAGCGTTGCTGATATTCAAAAGCAAGTCAAAGACAGTGAGACCTATCATACCATGTGGAGCCATCAAATCAAAACCCCTATCTCTTCTCTTCGACTCATGCTGAATTCAGGGGATGAACGTATTCCTACAAAGATAGCCTACCCGCTATTAGAAGAGGTATTAAGAATCGAGCAGTATGTGGATATGGTTTTGTATTATCAGCGAATGATGGATGCAGGGGAAGATTTGATTTTGCAATCGGAGTCCCTCAAGCAGTTGGTGAACCATGCCTTAAAACGCTATAGCATCTACTTTATCAACCGTCAATTAACCGTTGATGTATCAGTGGAGGACAAACAGGTGCTAACCGACGGAAAATGGATGGGGTTTGTTTTGGAACAGTTGGTGTCCAATGCGATTAAATATACACAAAAAGGCGGTATTCGTATTTATACCCAAGGTGAAAAAGGCCGATTACTTCTTATCGTTGAGGATACGGGTATCGGCATTCGAAAAGAAGACTTGCCGAGAATTTTTGAGCGAGGGTTTACCGGTTATAATGGTCGAGGTGAGCAGAAATCAACAGGAATAGGCTTATTTTTAGTAAAAAAGGTTTTAACGATGCTAGGCCATGATATTGAAGTAGCGTCTGAAGAAGGTCAGGGAACGATGGTGACAGTTACCTTACAAGAGTGTAAGGTTGTGCGTTAAACTGTAAGGTGAATCGATGGAGGAAGGTTGTAACATCTTGTATGATAGAGATAGAGTTAGCGTACGGATAAAAGTACGTGATAATCATACAAAGAAAGGATGAAATAGATGACAGTATTAAAGGTTAATAATATGACCAAAACGTATCAAGGCAAATGGGGTGCACAGAAAGTCACAGCCATCGATAATATTTCGTTTAGCGTGGAAGAAGGCGAATATATTGCCATTATGGGTGAATCCGGTTCAGGAAAGACAACCCTATTGAATAGTTTAGCAACGATTGACCGTCCAACTTCGGGAACGATTTTTCTAAAGGATAAGAATATGACGGCCATTAAGCAAGGAGAATTGGCGAAATTTAGACGGGAGCATTTGGGTTTTGTTTTTCAATCCTTTAATCTTCTGGATTCTCTAACGGTAGAAGAGAATATATGCTTGCCTCTCGTGCTTGCCGGAGAAAACCTATCGTTAATAAACGAGCGTGTAAGCCAATTAACAACACGACTTGGAATTAAGGATTTATTGAAAAAATACCCGTATCAAATATCCGGAGGTCAGGCTCAGCGTGTTGCGGTTGCGCGAGCGTTAGTGACAGAACCGGAATTGATTTTGGCGGATGAACCAACGGGAGCTCTTGACAGTAAAAATGCCGATGCATTGTTGGATATTTTCAAGGACCTGAATGAAAAAGGGCAAACGATTGTGATGGTAACCCATAGTATTTCTGCGGCAGCCCATGCATCCCGTGTGTTATTTATTAAAGACGGAAAGATATTCAATCAAGTCTATCGTGGAGAGAGCAGTAATGATAGTATGTATCGCAAAATAAGTGATACATTGACGGTGATCCAAACAGGTGGTGGTGTCTATGAAGTCGGCTAAAGAGAATAAACCGAGAAAAACAGGGATGTTGTTTAAATTGGCAGTGAAGAGTATGACGGGGAATAAGCGACTATTCGGACCCTATCTTTTTGCAGGTGGCTTTGCTGTCTTTGCTTTTTTTGTTATGGCGAGTATCGTTGCCAATGCACTTGTCAGTACATTACCGCATGCAGGCTATGCCATGGTAATGATGGAAATAGGGCTTTTTCTCTTAGGTATTATTATGGTCCCGTTCATTGCATATACCCATGGATTTCTTATAAAACAGAGATATAAAGAGATGGCGTTATACAGCGTGCTGGGACTTGAGAAGATACATATTGCCAGGATGATGATTTATGAAACACTGATGGTCTATGGGATGGTTATGATTAGCGGATGCCTTAGCGGTTTAGTATTAGGGAAGTTATTGTTTATGGTCATGATGCATTTATCAGGTCTGGATATTCATGTTGCTTTTCAGTTGAGGTTAAAACCACTTCTTATAACAGCACTCTTCTTTCTTGGCGTCTATGGGATGACGTTGGTAAAAAGCATATGGGAAGTATTTCGTTCAGGACCATTGAAAATGATGGATAAGCAACGAGAAATTCAACATAAACCTAAATTTGCAGTTGTGCGAGGTCTCATCGGTCTAGCAATTCTAGCATGGGGATATGAAATTGCTATAACAGCAGTGGTTAATTCAGCAATATTTTTAGATTTCTTTCTTGCCGTCTTTCTAGTCATTATCGGTACGTATATGACCTTCCGTTCAGGGTTGCATTTACTCATGATGCTTCTCAAGAAACGAAAATCCTTCTATTATCAAGCCAATCATTTTATACCTATATCAGGTATTCACCAACGGATTAACCATTCGTCAGCGAGTCTGTCGAATCTATGTATATTTAGTACAATGGTTATTATTACGTTGATGTGCACCTTGGCGCTGTTTAGCGGCCGACAAGCCATTAGTGATTTTATGTATCCGAATGATATGGAATGGTTTGTCAGTCGAGATGAAGGCAATGAAGATGTACAAGCCTTTGAATCAATAGTGGAAGAGAAAACCCAAGGAGAGGTTCCAAACTACCGTATGGGAAGTATGGACTATACGTCTTTTAATGCTATTGTAGAGGACAATCAACTAAAAGTAGATGGAGAAGGTAGCTATAGATGGATCTATATTACTTCCTATGACAACTTTGTAGGTGTCGAGTCGAGTTTAGGCCGTAGAGTTGAGTTGGAGCCACTAAAGGACTCGGACAGTCTTTATGTATATTCGACAGGAAAGGTCTATGACAAGGGAAACATCCAAATTGGGAATGAGCGTTATACAACAACAGGGATTGAAGCGAGTATGGGTTTTGATCCACGAGCAGCGTTGAATCGATTTAATCAAAATTATTATCTTATTACAAAGGATGAAGTAGCGGCCACAGCCTTGAGGAATCATATTAAGGAACAAATGCCTGAGGATGGACTTCAATATCGAAGAGGCTATTACATGAATTTTAACCCCGAGGTGATTACCGGAGAGAAAGAAGTCTTTGTCGAAACGATTCGTCAAGAGGCAGATGCCAAGAACTTATTAACAACATCCAGAAATGGAATCAACGGTTTGGATGATGTGACAGCTATGACAGGTGGACTCTTATTCCTGGGCCTCTTCTGCTGTGTTATCTTCATGGTATGCTTCGTGATCATTATGTACTATAAGCAAATATCTGAAGGTTATGATGACCGAGATCAATTTATCATTTTGCAAAAGGTGGGCTTATCAGATAAGGAAGTTCGTCAAACCATCTTGCGCCAAATTATGGTAGTCTTCTTCTTGCCGCTGTTTATGGCATGTCTCCATTCCGCGGCAGCAATCGGCATGATTAGCAATCTTTTTGCAACGGTAGGTCTTTATGACACCGGTCTGGTTATCCGAAGCGGTATTATAGTGAGTATTGTCTATCTAGTAATTTACGGGATATCCTATACTCTGACAGGACGCGTATATTATCGTATCGTTCGTCGGGCGTAACATTCAGATCAAGTTTAGTCGAGGCGTTTAGTGACAAGAAATCAGTCCTTGTGTTATGCTAAGAAGAGAAGGGGAAGCCACCTCCGTGGGCAAGAGAGAAAGGTTGGTACTTATGGCAGTACATACTAAGAAATGGGTCGTGATTATAGTGATATTTATGGTAGGAGCTTGGAGTATAGGAAGTGATATAAGCATTTATAGTCAATCAGAGCGTGCTATTTATGTGGCCCTAACAGGTTCAGATGACGGTAAAGGAACGCAAGAGTTTCCATATAGAAGTATTACGAAAGGACTATCTGAACTTAGCCCAGGAGATACCCTTCTCATCGGATTCGGTGTGTATGAAGAAAAAGTGGAGCTGGAAATAAGTGGTGAAGTAGATGCACCGATTACACTCATAGGAATCCCCGATAAGGATGGGAAGCTTCCTATAATCACGCAAGATACATCGGATAAGGATGCACTACTGACAATACATAATCAAAGTCATATCGTGGTGAAAAACCTACATTTTAAGGGGAATAACCGAGGCGATACCCCAATGGGGATATTCGTTGAAGGAGAAGGTAGCGGTTATTATTTTGATCACATAGCCATCAGTGAGATTGAGTCGGATCAGGATGCCCATGGTATGGCCTTTTATGGGACGGACGGTGCGTCGCCCTTAGAAAACATTATCGTACAAAATAGTCGAATCTATAATTGCCGCCTCGGATCCAGTGAGGCGTTGGTATTCAATGGGAATGTAAGTCACTTTCTTGTTGAAAATAATCAGGTATATAACAATAATAATATCGGTATTGACTGTATTGGCTTTGAAGGCACGGCACCGGATAATGACCAGGCACGTAACGGAGTTATACGTAACAATTGGGTTCACCATATTACGTCGACGACGAATGTGGCTTATGACTTTGAAGGGTCTGCCGGTGGTATTTATGTCGATGGGGGGAAGTCGATTCTTATAGAAAATAATAAGGTAACCCACAGCGATATTGGGATTGAAGTCGCTTCGGAACATAAAGGGAAGGTGACAGACGGTGTTAAGGTGATTAATAATCGGATTGCCTATAATACGCTCTATGGTATTGCTGTAGGTGGAGCTTCAAAGAATAATGGTTATGCCATAGATAACGTGTTTAAGGATAATGTTCTTGTGTCAAACGCAGTGGATATAGCTATTCAACAAGCTAGGGAAAATCGCTTTCAAGAGAATGCTATCTATACTACAGAGATTTCCCGCGAAGGCGATACAGAGGAACAAGCTTGGATGGGAAATCATTGGTTTACGACAGAAGATAGATGGGATGCCGGTGACCTTTTGCAACAAGCAGGTATCATACAAGGCATAAACGGGAATCTTCTTAGAGATGAACCGATGACAAGAGAAGAGTTAATAACGGTTATTTGGCGTTTAAGGGGAGAGCCGACCATGGCAGTTGATGCCATGCTTTCTGATAATCAAGGTCCTGTGCAGTTTGATGATGTGCCCTCTAATCACTGGGCGGCTGAGGTTATTAACTGGTCAAGAGCGGAAGGAATTACATTGGGCATCGGAAATAATCAATTCGGTCTTGGACAATCGGTGACACTGGGTCAGGTGCAGTTATTTATGGAAAGAACTTTATCCTTACTACACCCAGTATCTACTCAGCCAAAGGAGATTCAAGAAGTGGTACGAAGGGATATTTTTGAACATATTGCTCTAGCAATTGGGGCATCAGATAATCCATATCAAAGTATTGATAATGACCTTTATAAGCTATTCCAAATCAAGGCATTGTTAGCAGAAGCATAATCTTTACATAAAATTAACAACAAACGCATCGACAAGTATCGATGCGTTTGTTATACTAGTCACATCGAAACTTATCGATGTGAAAGTTTGAATAAAGAAAATGAGGTTATTCCATGAATCAATATAAAGAACATGCCATAGTATTCAAAGCGTTTTGTGATGAGAATCGTCTGCATATCATTGATTTGTTGAAATCGGGAGAGCAATGTGCATGTACGTTGCAAGAAGCGCTGAACATTGCTCAATCAACATTATCCCATCATATGAAGATATTAACAGAAAGTGGCTTGGTATCCCATCGAAAAGATGGAAAATGGACCTACTATTCTCTCGATGAAGGGGGAGCCGCAACGATTCAAAATATCTACGATAAATACCTAACGATGGATGAAACCATAAAAACACCATGTCAGTGTGATGATCAAAGGAGAGCTATATGAAAATAATTGTTATCGGAGCCGTGGCAGGAGGAACGTCAGCGGCTGCAAAAGCACGTCGTAATGATGATTATGCAAAGATTACCTTATATGAAAGAGATGAGGATATATCCTATTCCGGTTGTGGAATGCCTTATTATATCGGAGACCGAATTCATAACAGTGATGCCTTAACACCAAGAGATCCTGAATTTTTCAAGAAAAAATATGATGTAGATGTCAAAATTCGTCACGAAGTGCTTTTTATTAATCGTGAAGGAAAAACAGTCAAGGTCAAAAATCTAGAAACAGGTGAAGTGTTTACAGATGCGTATGACAAGCTGGTTATAGCGACAGGAGCTTCTCCCTTTATACCCCATATAGAAGGCACGAATAAGCCTCATGTGTTTGTGCTGAGGACAATGAATGATGCAAGACGTATCAAAAGCTATATTATGGAGAATAAACCGAAGGAGGCTGTTATTGCCGGAACCGGATTTATCGGGTTTGAACTTCTTGAGAATTTCATGGACTTAGATATGGACGTCACCATGGTTGAAGTTGCCGATCAGATTACTCCGAATTTGGATAAGGATATGGCTACTTATTTGGAAAATCAATTAAAGGAAAAAGCGGTTCGCATCTATAAAAATCATGGCATTGAATCCATTGAAGCGGATAACGTTATACTGGATTCGAAAGACATTATCCCCGCCGGACTGGTTATTTTGGCGACAGGAGTACGACCCAATACCGGGCTGGCAGAAGAAGCGGGTATTATATTAGGTGCTACCAAAGCCATCCAAGTGACAACCCGTATGCAGACAAGTGACCCGTCCATCTATGCCTGTGGGGATTGTGTAGAAACTTTTTCTGCAATTACAGGTAAACCGGTCTATCATCCCCTCGGTTCTACAGCTAACAAAACCGGTCGTATTTGTGGGGATGCCATGACAGGTGGTTCCTTGCGTTATCGCGGCAACTTAGGAACCGGCATTTTTAAGCTTTTCGATTTAACCATAGCGACAACGGGACTATCAGAGAAAGCGGCTCGTGAAGAAGGCTATGATGTGGAAGTGATTCATAATATCAAACCGGATAAACCGGCCTACTTTGACGGTGAGGAAATGCTCATTAAAGGGATTGCAGACCGAGAGACAGGACGCATCTTGGGGGCGCAGATTATCGGAACACAGGGCGTGGATAAGCGCATAGATGTATTGGCGACCTTAATCACCTATAAAGCGTTAGCCGAAGATTTGTTCCATTTAGACCTTGCCTATGCACCGCCATATTCGACAACAAAGGATCCGGTACATTACACGGGGATGATTTTGGAAAATGCCATACATGAAGGACGGCCATTAACGACGTCAGATGCCTTGCGACGTCAAGAGGAGGACTTTCAGATTGTAGATGCCCGCTCGGCTAGTGACTATGAGTCCAAAGGGCATGTGGAGGGGGCAGTGAATATGCCTCATGCTAAGATTAGAAGTCAAATTGAGTCTCTAGACCCTAATAAGAAAACAGTGACCTATTGTAATAAAGGGGTAACTGGCAATGCAGCACAAAATATACTAAGGCAACGTGGTTTTACAGAGGTTTATAACCTGTCCGGCGGTCATAAGTTTTATAAGGGAACTCAAGAAGATGACAAGTAATACTTCAGATGAAGAAAGGAACAATCATGAAAAAACAACAGCAGCAAGCCGGAGGTATCGGCTTTTTTGAAAAATATCTGACCATATGGGTGATTCTTTGCATGATTATCGGTGTCGGTATCGGACAGTTCTTACCTCAGATCCCTGAATTTTTAGGTCGATTTGAATATGCCAATGTGTCTATACCCATCGCCCTGTTAATTTGGCTGATGATTTATCCCATGATGTTGAAGGTGGATTTTGCCAGTATTAAAGCCATTCGACAGAATCCCAAAGGGCTCTATGTAACATGGATTGTGAATTGGCTCATTAAGCCATTTACTATGTTTGGTATCGCTTATGTATTCTTCTATGGAGTCTTTGGTTCTTTGATTGAGCCGGAGTTGGCGAAAGATTATTTGGCAGGAGCCATTTTGCTTGGGGCAGCCCCTTGCACAGCCATGGTCTTTGTGTGGAGCCACTTGACGAAGGGGAATCCGGCCTATACGGTGGTTCAAGTAGCAACCAATGACTTAATTATTCTTGTTGCCTTTACACCGATTGTTGCCTTCTTGCTCGGCATCGGCGGGGTTCAGATTCCATGGGGTACATTGATTCTATCGGTGGTATTGTTCGTTGTCATCCCACTTGTGGGTGGGGTTTTGACACGATATTTTATGGTGGCATCTAAGGGGGAAGCCTATTTTTCCCAAACGTTTTTACCAAAATTTGATAACATTACGATTATTGGACTGCTATTAACCTTGATTATTATCTTCTCCTTCCAAGGACATGTCATTGTGGATAATCCGTTACATATCCTATTGATTGCCGTACCGCTAACCATTCAAACCTTTTTCGTATTCTTTATCGCTTATGGAGTGGCTAAATTGGTAAAACTTCCCCATAATATCAGCGCACCTTGTGGGATGATTGGAGCATCGAACTTTTTCGAATTAGCTGTAGCGGTAGCCATTGCCTTATTCGGAACCGATAGCCCGGTAGCGTTAGCAACCATTGTCGGTGTTTTGGTGGAAGTTCCGGTGATGCTGATTCTTGTCGGTATTGCCAATCGGACGAAAAGATGGTTTGTAGCCGAATAAAAAAGACTTGAAAATACATGGAGTAGAAGCTATAATAGGACATAATAAAGTAATGATGAAAGCTACGATGATACGACATCTCAAGAGAGCCGATGGTTGGTGTGAATCGGTGATGAACGACATCTTTCCACTTTCGGAGCTTATCAACGATGAGTTGAAGAGTGATACCCTTTATCGTATCAGCAAGAGGCCGCATGTGCGGCAATTTGGGTGGCAACGCGGAGCTCTTTCGTCCCAGTTATACTGGGATGGAAGGGCTTTAATTATAGTTAGAGGAGTGAAATTATGATCGATTTAAAATTTTTACGTGAAAATCCTGAAGTTGTAAAAGAGAATATTAAGAAAAAATTTCAAGAGGAAAAACTGGTATTGGTGGACGAAGTGATTGAATATGATCGTCTACGCCGTGAAGCACAACAAGAAGCTGACCAATTAAGAGCTGATCGTAAGCAATTATCGAAGCAAATCGGTGCGTTGATGGGACAGAAGAAGTTTGATGAAGCTGAAGAAGTAAAGGCAAAAGTTACAGCTGAAGGTGAACGTCTTACAGAGCTAGAAGAACAAGAAAAAGAACTAGCTGTCAAAGTGGAAGAGCGTATGTTGGTGATTCCGAACATTATGGATCCAAGTGTACCGATTGGGAAAGATGATAGCGAAAATGTTGAGCTTGAAAAATTCGGAGAGCCGGTGGTTCCTGACTTTGAAGTTCCTTACCACACAGACATTATGAAGCGTTTTGCAGGTATTGATGTGGAAAGTGCAGCCAAGGTTGCAGGTAGCGGTTTTTATTATCTTATGGGAGATGTTGCCCGCTTACACTCGGCTGTGATCTCTTATGCACGTGATTTTATGATTGATCGTGGCTTTACATACTGTATTCCACCGTATATGATTCGTAGCGAAGTCGTTACCGGTGTAATGAGCTTTAGCGAAATGGAAGCGATGATGTACAAGATTGAAGGGGAAGATTTATACCTCATCGGAACCAGTGAACATTCCATGATCGGTAAGTACATTGATACTATCGTTCAAGAAGATACACTCCCTCATGCTTTAACGAGTTATTCCCCATGTTTCCGTAAGGAAAAAGGAGCTCATGGTATTGAAGAACGTGGTGTGTACCGTATTCACCAATTTGAAAAACAAGAGATGGTTGTTGTTTGTCGTCCGGAAGAAAGTATGGACTGGTATGATAAATTATGGCGCCATACTGTTGACTTATTCCGCTCTCTTGATGTGCCGGTTCGAACATTGGAATGCTGTTCCGGGGATTTGGCAGATTTGAAAGTTAAATCCGTGGATATCGAGGCATGGTCTCCACGTCAAGAAAAATACTTTGAAGTCGGAAGTTGTTCAAATCTGGGGGATGCACAAGCCCGCCGTTTGAAGATTCGTAGTGTTGGTGACAGTGGTAAAGGGTATGTGCATACATTGAATAATACGGTTGTTGCACCACCGCGTATGCTTATTGCCTTCTTGGAGAATAACTTGAATGCTGACGGATCCGTATCCATTCCTGAAGCTCTACGCCCATATATGGGAAATAAAACAGCGATGATTCCTACAAATGACTAATATAAAATAAAAATTTGTTGTTATGTCTTGACTTTGGACTATATGCTTGAATAGAAACCCTCTATAGCGTATCATGAAGGTAATATGATATGTTATGGAGGGTTTGTCTATGAGTGAAACAAAAGCAGTGATTCAACAATGGTTAGAAGAAGGTAAGACGTCTCTAGGAATTGAACTAGGGTCGACACGAATCAAAGCGGTATTAATCGGTGCTGATTACCGTCCTATCGTATCCGGAGAACATGATTGGGAGAACAGTTATGTGGATGGCATATGGACCTATAGTATTGATGAAATATGGGCAGGGATTCAAGATAGTTATAAAAAAATGGCGGATAGAGTGAAGGCTGAATACGGCGTCACCTTAACACGTATCGGTTCCATCGGATTTAGTGCCATGATGCATGGATATATGGCCTTTGATCAAGAAGGGGAGTTATTGGTGCCCTTTAGAACGTGGCGTAACAACATCACCGGCGAAGCGGCAGAAGCGTTAACAAAGGCCTTTGATTATCCGATTCCTCAACGATGGAGTGTGGCGCATCTTTATCAAGCCATTCTTAATAAAGAAGAACATGTAGCTGACATTGCCCATCTTTTGACATTGGCAGGCTATGTTCAATGGCAATTGACAGACGTTATGGCTGTCGGTGTAGGTGAAGCATCGGGAATGTTCCCCATTGACTTAGAAACGAAAAATTACAACAGTAAGATGATAGAGATTCTAAACAAAAAAATACAAGAAGCCGGATATAGCTGGTCTTTATCGGATATTATGCCTAAAGTAGCAGTGGCCGGAGAACAGTGTGGTATCTTAACAGAAGCCGGTGCCAAACGCCTTGATCCAAGCGGGTCACTAGAAGCCGGAATACCGTTTTGCCCACCGGAAGGGGATGCCGGAACAGGTATGGTTGCCACCAATACGGTATTGCCACGAACCGGTAATGTGTCCGCCGGAACATCTGTTTTTGCTATGGTTGTACTTGAAGGGGAATTGAGTCGGGTGCATACAGAGATTGACCTTGTGACCACACCGGATGGTAAATTAGTCGGGATGGCTCATTCCAACAACTGTACATCAAACCTTGATGCATGGGTAAGTCTCTTTGATGAAACCCTTAAAACCTTTGGCTTGGATGTCGATAAGACAACCTTATATAAGACGTTGTATAATAAAGCCTTAGACGGGGATAAAGACGGCGGTGGCCTTTTAGCTTATGGCTATCTTTCAGGGGAGCATATGACCCATTTTGAAGAAGGACGCCCTCTATTTGCACGTTCTTCCGATAGTACCTTTGATTTGGCAAACTTCATGCGTGTCAATCTTATGACTTCCTTAGGAGCTTTAAAAATCGGTATGGATATTTTGCTCAAAGAAGAAAAGGTGCAACTCGACAAAATCTTGGGACATGGTGGTTTCTTTAAAACAGAAGGGGTCGGCCAACGCGTTATGGCTGCAGCCGTGGATACACCGGTAACCGTTATGGATACGGCAGGAGAAGGTGGAGCTTGGGGAATTGCAGTTCTTGCCAGCTATCTCTTGAATAAGGAAGCAGAAGAAAGTCTTGGTGACTATTTAGAGAATAAAGTCTTCCATAATCAAGTCGGTTCAACGATTGAACCAACAAAAGAAGATGTTGAAGGGTTTGAAATTTTTATGGAGCGTTATAAAGAAGGACTTCCTATTGAACGAGCTGCTGTGGATTATTTAAAAACGCAGAAATAGGATAAGAATAAATGAATAAAAAATAAAGGGTCTGTCTCAGCATTTATGCTGAGACAGACCCTTTTATATAATTTCGGATTCTTGAGGGATGAGAACCTCTTCGATATATTTATTGCCCCAGGTTTCTAAGTGAACAAGAACATCCGAGAAATCTTGGCCAATAGGTGTAAGGGAGTAGACCACTTTAGGTGGAATTTGAGCATAAACCTCTCTGTGAATAAGGGAATAATCTTCTAAGGTCCGTAGTTGACGAGTAAGCGTTGTTTGCGTAATCTCCGGAAGCAAACGTTGAAGTTCATTAAAGCGTTTAGGGGATTCGTCAAGTTGGTGCATAATCATGAGGGCCCATTTGCCTGATAGAACTTTCTGAGCTGTTGCAAAGGGACATTTTCCAAAGAGTGTATCTAATGTTGTCATATCAATCATCTCCTGAAAGGATGGCGGTGCAGTATCATTAGTGATACTGACCCATATAAAAGATGGTACTTGTAAAAATATCTGTATGCTATAAAATGAATATAGAAAGAGTATATCATGAATATACACATTTGTTAACAAGAATTCTAGTGGAATAGAAAAACAAGCATAGATACACATAAAAATTTTAAGGAGGTAACAAGGATGAAAGTTATGATAACAGGAGCAACAGGACATTTTGGAAGTAAAGTGGTGGAATATGTATTGGCATCGGATTTTTCGGGTGATGTTGCAGTGAGTGTTCGAACACCGGAAAAAGCACAGGACTTGAAAGACAAAGGAGTAGAAGTAAGACAAGGTGATTTTGATCAACCGGAATCTCTAGATTTTAGTGGTGTAGATCGTCTCCTTATTGTATCAACAGATGGTGATAATGAAACAAGAAAACGTCAACATAAGGCAGCCGTTGATGCGGCAGTTAAAGCCGGTGTGCCCCATATATTCTACACGAGTCTTGTGCATGCAGATACGAGTGAATTAGTGTTAGCCGAAGTGCATAAAGCAACAGAAAATTACATTAAAGAGTCAGGCGTAACCTATACTTTCTTGCGTAACAATTGGTACTTAGAAAATGAATTAGCCGCTGTGAAGGCTACGATGAGTGGCGCGCCATGGGTAACATCCGCACCGGACGGACGAGTGGGATGGGTCCTTCGTGAAGAGTATGCACAAGCGGCAGCAAAGGCACTTGTCGGAGACGGTCATGAGAATAAAGTTTACGAATTAAGTGGTCAACCGTTATCTCAAAGTGAATTTGCAGCAATGCTTAGTCGTGTATTAGATATTAATGTGCCTTATAAAGAAGTCAGTGATGAAGCGTATGCTCAGATGCTGATTGATAATGGGACACCGGAAGGTATTGCAGGGTTTGTAGTCGCTATTCAACAAGGTATTCAAACAGGTGCCCTTGATGTCGAAAGTGATGATTTAGCAACCTTATTAGGACATGAACCGACCTCGGCAGAAGATGGAATCAAAGCATTGATTATTTAAGTATTGATGTAAGACGGTAGTATGATACGACAGATTTACTCTGACATGATAACATATGGTCAATAATACCTAATATTCAAGGGATGAATTGTTGGAATTCATCCCTTGTGTTATTCTCATAAGGAATGCTAGTCAGAAAGTTACATAGGAATAGGTGATGAAGCTGAGGTAACGTTCACTCAAAAAGCATTGAGGGAAGAGACAATTAAGAGACGATGACAGAAGGAAAGAAGGAATGTTATGAATAAAAAAATAGGGGAACATACGATAAAAGGGATTGGAATGCTTATCATGGCATTGGTGTTTTTGGCAGCCTGTGGTGCTGAAACAGAAGATGCTATTCAAGACCAAGCCGGCAATCTAAGTGTTGATGATGTGATGAATGATAATACCAAGGATGAATTAGAAGATCGTTTAGATGAAGCGGATGAAACATCCGATATGTCTGAATCAGAGATAGAAGAAGTGGATAATTCTATAGAAAATGAACCGACGAATTATTCATACACAATGATTACGTACTCTAAAGTAGGTGATGAACCCGCTCAAAAATCAACAACTCAGATATATGTAAAGGAAGCGGCTTATTATATGCGGACAGATAAAGGTGGCTATTTCTTTCATCCGGAAGAGCAAAGTCTTGCTATGTATTCAGTAGAAGACAATAGTTTGATTATTATGGCTGACGATTCAGAACCAACGGAAGATAGATTCTCAACGCCTTGGGATACCGCGTCAGGTATTGAAGAAGATATGTATTCGGATGAATTCTTTGAGGGAGAAGAAAAACTTAACGGTGTCATGACTCGCAAGTATATTTATGCGATAGAGGATACAGCAGTGACGGCTTATTACGATACAGAGAATAAAATAGTTGCCAAAGTGCAATATGATATTGATGATACAACAACATATATAGAATTTCAAAATTACGAAGAAGGAACAGTGACAGACGCCGATCTTGCTTATCCGGAGGGAGCAACGGTGACAGATTTAAGGGAGTTAGGTGAGGAATAAGAAAAGGGATGAAGCGTTAATACAATAGTTACAAATGCTTCACAGATATTCATAGGTCAATTATACCTAGGACATATTTATCCTGTATTATATATCTTGTAAGAAACAATTACCTCTTACATATTAATACTCTCCCCCTCATCCTTTACTTAGCACTGGTCTTTACCGGTGCTATTTTTTTTGTTTCAATAACTATCTTTTTATATTTCCTGAATTTGTGGTATTATAGGTATGTGTTTGAAAACATGAAGGGTATATGACGAATAATTGACAGAACGGTTTGAGCACACGTGTTAAACCAATGGAGAAAAATATGAATACATTAAAATCTATGTTATCAGAGTATCGAGGATTATCCAAGTCGGCCTATATCATTTTTATAGGACGGCTTATTACCAATATGGGAGCCTTCATCTTCCCACTTTTAACGCTTATTATGACGGACAAAATGGGATATTCTGCTTTTGATACGGCATTAATTATGTCTTTGGTCGGTATTCTCTTTTTACCGGCTAATATTATAGGCGGTAAATTAGCAGATCGCTATAATAGAAAGAAAATCATCATCTACTTTGACCTTGTGTCGGTCTTCTTTTTTATGCTCTGTGCCTTTGTAGAGCCGGGAACGATGATGTTGGTCTTCTTTGTTATTGCAGGCTTATTTGCCAATATGGAAGGCCCTGCCTTTGATGCATTAATCGTTGATGTATCCAAACCCGATGAAAGGGAGAAGGTCTATGCATTAATGTACTTGGGGCATAATATAGGCTATACCTTTGGAGCAGCTATTGGAGGGCTATTATTTGCCAACTATTTGAATGTGGCGTTTATTTTTGACGGATTGACGACGATAAGTTCGACGTTACTAATTGTTCTTTTTGTTAAAGCTATACCTAAAGACAGTTTAAAAAAAGAAGAACGTAATGAATATGAAGATCATGTTGAGCATAAGACCCATGTTTTAAATATTCTAAAGACACGCCCGTCTATTTCGATTCAATTAGTCGTTTTATTTTTGGCATCCTTTGTTTATGATCAGTGGTCGTATATACTACCTATGTATATGAGTGATGTGTTTGGTTCAGATTTAGGGTCAAAATATTATGGATTTTTATCAAGTTTTAATGGATTTGTTGTTATTATCTTTACGCCATTATTAACGATATGGTTAAAAAAATGGTTTGAACTGCCAAAAGTTATTTTAGGGCAATTGTTAATTGGAACAAGCTTTTTGATTATTATGGGGCAATCTTTTTATCCTATTTTCTTTCTTATGATGTTCTTCTTCACCTTGGGAGAAATTATTAATATGTTAGGAACATCGCCCTTTTTATCGAGACGTATTCCGGCTTCCCATTTAGGACGTGTGAGCAGTTACCGAAATATTGCATACTTTGCAGGAGGGGCAATAGGACGTGTGATTATTGGAGCGGTCGTAGAGAAGAGCTCTTTTAATGCAGCCTATTTGATTATTGTGGCTGTTGGATTGTTGGCAACCGGTATTGCTGTTTACAATTACCATATAGATAAATTGATTTTTCCAAAATTATATACGAAGAAAGCGTTAAAAGAAGCCTTGAAAGGAGAGTAGTATGCAATTTACGAATAAAATTATTCGCACAGTCATAGGTATTGGTGCGGGAATTGGTATTATTTTGTTACAGAATTTTCTGAATGGGAATCCGAGTATCTTATGGCAACACTATAGTGGGGAGATTGGTATTTCCCTATGTAGTTTTATCATAGGTTTAATGCTTACCTTAGATGTTGTAAGAAGTTATCAAGGTGCCGGTGTGTATATACGAATCGGCTCCATGGTTACAGGCGTTATATTGGTTATTATAGGGGCAATTCCACAGACATTATGGTGGAAATTATTCCCTTATACAGAGTATAAAGGGATAGTGGCATGGGTGTTGTCTGCATTTGAAGGTGGGACACATATTGCCACGATTTTATGCCTTGCAGGGGGTGTTATGATCGGAAAATCATTTGCCAAAAAAACTAAATTGCTATTCTAATACATAGGTTATGATGGACAAAAAAAAGACAGGAGAAGGATTATGATTACAACAAAGGGTAGAAAACAGATGGAAGAAGCTATACGTAAAGGGATTGAAACCCATCATGTTGCGGGTATGAATCTTATGGTTATGAAAGATGGAGAAGAAATTCTTTATATGGAAGACGGTAAGAAAGATATAGAGACAGGAGAAAGCATAGCTCGGGATACGATTTTTAGACTCTATTCCATGACAAAGCCGATTACAGCAGTAGCTGCTATGCTCCTGGTTGAGCGTGGTCAATTGGATTTGTATGAAGCCGTAGGAAACTATTTGCCTCGATTTAACAATGCAAAAGTATTTGAAGAGGATGAGGACGGAATGCCGAGAATTGTTCCTTTGGATAGACCCGTAGCGATAAAGGATTTGATGAATATGACCTCCGGATTGCTCTATGGTGGTGAAAATCCGACCGGACAAATAACAACACAACTATTTGAACACTTGGATAGTATGTTATTCACAAAAGATGCCTTGACAACGGTGGACTTTGCTAATCAATTAGGTGGACTTCCTTTAGCCTTTCAACCGGGAAGTAGCTGGGCTTATGGTACATCGGCTGATGTGTTGGGAGCAGTTGTTGAAGTCGTTAGTGGTGTTCGATTTTCAGAGTTTTTAAAGAAAGAGTTGTTTGAACCTCTCGGAATGGTTGATACAGGATTTATGGTTGAAGAAGATAAACGTCATCGTTTGGCAAGAACTTATGAAACGACAGCGGAGGGGCTATGCCTTTATGAAGGGAATCATCTGGGAATCATTCATAAGATGGACAGACAACCTGCCTTTGAATCCGGTGGAGCAGGACTCGCTTCGACTATTGATGATTACAGCAAGTTTGCGACAATGTTAATGCAGCGAGGTACGTTTGCAGGTCAGCAAATATTACAGGCCAAAACGGTTGATTTCTTAACCTCTCAAGTTCTTGAGCCACAGCAACAGGAAGCATTAAAGAGTTGGTACGAACTTATGGGTCATAGTTATGGGAATCTGATGCGTGTGGCTACAGATATTCAACAGAGTGGACTCATACTGTCCCAAGGTGAATATGGTTGGGACGGTTGGTTAGGGTGTTATTTTGCAAACTGCCCGAAAGATGGAATTACCATCTTAATGATGATGCAGAAAAAAGATGCGGGAACAACAACATTGACAAGGAAACTGCGCAATATCATAATGAGCGAGTTATCGGAGTAAAGAGTATTTTAGGACGGTAAGGAGAGCAGCTAATGACAGTTTGTGTTGAGACAATAAGCGGTTTAGTTGAAGGAATCAAGGAAAACGATGGAATTGCTTTTTTGGGCATTCCTTATGGGAAAGCGGAGCGATTTGAGCGATGTCGTCCCTTTACTTGGGAAGGTGTCTACAAAGGGAATCAATACAGTCAGGTTGCACCTCAACTAGAAGAGGGACAGCCTATTGGTGATGAAGAGTGTTTGACCCTTAATGTTTATACACCGAATCTAGACGGTCATTATCCGGTACTTGTAGAAATTCATGGTGGTGCATTTCAGATGGGAAGTAATCAGGGGATGACCCGATCCATTAGTAATGGGCAAGAGATTGTGCATATAGGAATAAACTACCGATTAGGAGCTTTTGTTTTTCTCTCTATAGGGGAAACGACAGGTGGGGATGGCATCGATACAGGGAATTTGGGCTTGGATGACCAGCAGATGGCCCTTCGTTGGATTTATAAGAATTGTCACCGATTTGGTGGTGATGCGACGCGAATCACTGTTATGGGAAATTCAGCAGGTGCCAAGTCGATTGGCGCACACTTGGTATCCGGTCGGGTGAAGGACATTATTGATGGAGTGATTTTATCTAGTGGCGCAACACAATCTATTCGAGATGTTAGAACGGCAAGGGTTTTGGCAGAAGAATTTGGTCATGTTGTGATGAACTTGTATGGTGCGAATGAAGAGGGGCCTTCTTCGTGGAGGACATTAGTCAAAAAATTAACAACAGGAGAAATGTTGGAGGCTCAACGTCAGTGGTGTGATGGGCGGCATAATACGTGTTTTTTCGGTCCTGTGGCTGATGGTGTGCTTATTGATGTGGATTGGATAAGCGCATGGCAGAACAATAAGCATCATATTCGACGACTCATGCTAGGAAGTAATCAACATGAATGCATCTACTATATGGAAGAGCCAAGACTGGAAGAAGAACGAACGGTAATCATGAGGGATCTTTTCGGAGCCCAGATGCCCCTTGTGGAAGAGGCGTATCAGAAGCTTTTGAAACAAAGGAAAGGTGTTTCGGCAAAGGAAGTCCTTATGGATTGCCTTTCAGACTATATGTATGGGCTTCATACCCATCAGCTCGCTCTTGATTGCCAAAAAGAAAGTGATGTTTATTACTATCGCTTTGGTTTTGGTAATGGAGCCCATGCTCTTGATATGCGTGTATTAAGTGGTGACAGCACATTAAGGTCAGAATATACCAATCAGGAAGATGCAATAAATAGGATACAAGAAACAATGCTGAAGGCTTATCGAGACTTTGCTAAAGGAGAGCGTCCTTTTCCGGCATTTGACGATCGAAGGATGCATGTGTCCTGCTGGGGATTTACAGCACATGAGGACACGATACAAAAGACCTATGACACCATGGATTCTCGTATGCGTCAGGTGATTCGGCGTTTATAGGTATAACGATTAGCTGACTTATAGAGCACACATTATAATGAAGGTTTACTAAGGGGGATATCTATGATTCAGACACGATCAATAACGGTATTAAAAAAGATTGCATTGACAGTATTTGCAATAGTCAGCGGACTATTAATGCTTAATTATAGCTATCAATATACAGTCAGCTTCAAAGATACAGTTCTTGTTGTTGTTTATTTTTGTGCAGGTATAGGACTTAGCCTATTAGCCGGGTGGTTTGTAAAGCGGTCCAAATACAATATATGGATGATGCCGATATATGTGATATTGCTGTTGGTTCTTGGTATTGAATCCGGATTTTTGTTAACGACAACGATGAATGTGTTTGGTGTCTCCATATCGTTTGTTGTTGGCGTCATTAGTATTTATATAAAGGAATTTTCGGTAGATAAAGGGTTGCATCTTTTAGGAGCCTGCATTCTTGCAGTTGCTTTAGGGTGGTTTGTTATACAACTGTATGATACACCCTATAAGTTTATGAATAAAGTAGCTTACGAGACGCGTAACTACTTGCAAGAAGAAGGCTATGATTTATCAGATGACGATGCTTATTACTCAACGAATTCAAAGTTAATAGATAATCGTTACAATTATGATATCCGGTATTTTAGACGGAATGGGGAAGCGTTGTTACAAATCATTCGATTAACCTACGACCAAGGTGAATTAGCGATTACTGAAGTTCAGGACTACGACGGTTCATCCCTACAGGTAGACTGAGACAACCGGAAGCCATAGCCATATGTCGCACCACAGGCTCATACATAATCGGAGATTTTATCTGCTTACCAAGTAAGTTAAGACGTAATTGGTGAAGTTTTTGATGATAAGCCCGTCGCCATGCTTTTGTCGGTACGGTTAATAACGTGTCTGCCAGATAGGAAGCTGTATTTAAAGCATAGCTAATACCTTCAGCAGAACTGGGACTAATGGCTCCGGCAGACTCGCCAATAAGAAAGACATTGTCGATACCGCCCGATAGCATGGATAACTTGGTGGTTCGATTAAGAAAAGTACCTTCATACATTAAGGGTGTTCCTAGATGAACATCATGAGTATGGAGGTGCTTTTTTAATTGTTCAAAGCGTTCCCGGCAGTTTTTGCCTTGCGGCAAAGCAGAACCCAGAAGAATCTTGTCGCCTTTTGGTATAATCCATGAATAAAAATCCGTAACATGGCGATCAAAAATTGCTGTATAGTACGGCGCGTGAATCCTATCGCTTTTAAACCATTGGCTAATAGCAACATAGGAGTCCGGGACTGGAGTATCGGTGGGCAAGAATGTACGTCGAACGATGGAATTGGCCCCATCAGCACCAATGAGAATAGGGGATGTTGCATGATAGGTCTTTTTGTTACAGGTGTAGGTGACTTCATAGGCTGTATCATCTAGAGTACTTAGCTGATTGAGGGAGGTGACAAGGCTTTCGAAGTGGCACGTCACCGTATCGGGAATCAGGGAGACTAAGTAGCGGTCAAAAGCCTCCCGATCCATATTGTAGTAATACCGCTGGTAATAGCGAGTAAGATGGGTATCCAAATCCATGGTTCGTACAGCGAAGAGCTGTGGATCCACGAGAATATCTTTAGGAATGCCAAGACCAAGGGTTGCCAAGGCTTTCTGGGCATCTGGGGCTAGTAGTCCGCCACAGCTTTTACGATGGGAAAACGTATCTGTATGATGGAGATTACGTTTATCTAAAAGCAGTACGTTATAACGCTTACCAATTAGTCGAGCTAGGGTTGCACCGGACGGACCGGCACCTATAATAATCATATCGTATGTATTCATTGGGGTACCTCCTACTCATCATCTTCTGTAAAACTAAGAATATCACCGGGCTGGCACTCAAGAGCTTTACAGATTTCATTTAAGGTGTGTATGCGTATGGCTTTTGCCTTTCCGTTTTTAAGAATGGAAAGGTTTGCCATAGTAATGCCTATGTGGTCGGCCAACTGGGTGACGCTCATCTTTCGCTTTGCTAACATGACGTCTATATGAATTTGAATAGCCATTATATCACCTCAAATCGTCAAATCATTTTCGTTTTTGAGTTCCATTCCATTTGCCATAAGTCGCTGAAGAACTAAGGCAAAGACGCCAACGACAAAGGCAATAAATATCATGCCGAAACCGATGAGAATCACGCCGGGGGCATCACTGAGGTCGCCGATGTAATAGAAGAGAGGGAACAAACAAAGGTAAATACCGGAGACGATAAAAGCTGAAAATTTTATTTTTGCTAAACAGTGTAAAGAAAACAGGCTGAAAGCCTCCTTTTTATCAATGCGCGTTAGGAGTAAAAATGATTGATAAATAGCATAAAAAAAACAAAGGGCTGTCATATACAACAGGACTTGAGCCGGATAGCGGAAAGGTTGAATAGCCGGAAAGGGACTGAACCATTGGGTGAGAAGTTCAGGAAGAAGCCATATACATAGAATAAGGACCGGAAAGGTCATGAGTATTAATACGAGTTTTAGAAAAGATGTCTCTTTATTCATAAAAAAATACCTCAATGAGCGTCAACAGGGTTGATGGTTATCATTGAGGTAACTATAGCATAATATTTATCGTTTTACAATAAAAATATATCGAATTGCAATATATCTATTTCCCCTTTTTGAATTGATAAGGGGTGATGGTGAACTGATTTTTACGTTGAATAGACTCAAGGTGCTTTAATTCACTTGTGGTCAAAATAGCGATGGATATGCCGGATTGTCCGGCACGACCGGTTCTTCCGGCACGGTGAATATATTCATCGGTTTGGTCCGATAAGTCCAGGTGGATGATATGGGTTACATCATCAAAGTCGAGGCCACGAGCCATAAGGTCTGAGGCGATGAGCACCTTCGCTTTTCCGGATCGGAATTTCTGTAAAGCCTTTTGGCGTTCCGATTTCTTAGCATTACCAAAAATACAGACCGATGGAATACTGTGATAGTTCAAACGGTCGTTCATATCTTGAATAAGTTCATTTCTGTTTAAGAAGACAATTGCTTTTTTTGGGTCTTCAGCTGCAATAATCTTACGTAAATATTTGATTTTATCCCGTTGTGTCGATTCAATAGAATAATGTTGAATATCTGTATTTGTTTTTGTTTCAGACAAACTAAAGATAATCGGATCCTTCATTATTTCTTTGGCCTTTGCCAAAGAAGCAGGTTTCAATGAAGCTGAAAGGGCAACGAGTTGACGATCACGTAGTGTTGTTTTGATAACATCACCGACCACACGGTTGTTGTCTTTTGACAAAAGCTTGTCGGCTTCGTCAATGACAATAGTTTTGACAGTATGTGCCTTTATTTTTTTCATTTTAATAAGCTCCAGGATACGACCTGGGGTGCCTACAATAATATGCGGTTTATCCTTTAAAGCATCGATTTGGCGTTTGATGCTTACGTTACCGATAATGGCTTGTGAACGAACGCCTTGGTCGGCAGCGGCAGCTAACGTTTTAATAACGTCATTAATCTGTAAAGCCAGCTCATGAGACGGTGCCAAGATGAGTGTATGGAGATCTTTACTTGAGCTATCAATGCGAAGGAAAGCCGGAAGAAGGTAGGTAAGGGTTTTTCCGCTACCGGTAACGGCTTCAGCAATAACATCTTTGTTTTCAAAAATGGGTGTGGTTGCTTGTTGTTGGATGTCAGTGGGAGCTGTAATACCCATGCTTTCTAGAGCATTAACGAGTGCTTCCTGTGGAATAAGTTGACTGAAATTCATAATGTATACCTTTTCTGATGTGATAGGACACATCACTTTCTAATATAATAACGTGTGACACTCCAAGATGGAGCTACTAAGTCACTAAGACTTCCGTAAGTTTGATCGGACGTTCATGGTCTGACCATTAGTTGTATTATATCATATCTAGCGCTTATGAGCATTAAGCAATCGCCGGAATATTAGGAAGCTTGATTACGGCATTCTTATTTTTTGGAATTATGAACTATTATACCACTTTTTACCTTTACTATAAGGAAAAATCCGTTTTGTTTTGCCGGATGGTATTTGTTAGAGTGTGTGAAAAAAGGAGGCTATTATGAAGAGTTTAAAAGCAAAGTATTTGCTGTTACTAAGCACCGTCATCATTTGTATTTGTGTTGGTGTGGGAGGGAGTGCCTACTATTTTTCCGGTAAATCCATTGAACATATTATAACTCCTATGTTGTCGGAGTCATCCGGTAAAATGGCTACGATTGTATCTGAAAAAATAAATACAAAAATGGAAGTGGTAAAAACATGGGCGAATCTGGATGTATTGAGTGATGAGAAAACCGACCGAGACACAAAACTTGATTACCTAAAGAAAGAAGTCAAGCGGTTGGGCTATAAAGGTGCTGCTATAGGTGGAATCGATAGCATTGCCTATAATACAGACGGAGAAACATTGGATTTGACAGATATGGATTATTATAAAGAGGTTCTGCAAGGGAATCCGGTTATAACAGATCCTATTATAACGAATCCTTCCACGGGGGACTCCATTGTCAGTATCGCATGTCCTCTCAAAAATTCGGATAATAAGATCATAGGCGTCATAATGGGGGTTGTTGATGGGAGATCTTTGGCCTCATTATATCATGATACAACGATGAATCAAGATATAGACTATTACCTTTTGAATCGTGAAGGAACCATTATTTCTCATGAAAATATGGACCGTGTCATCAATAAAGAAAATATATTAGAAAAGAGTAAAACGATGACAGATCTTCGAGCTCAAGCACTCTTTGAAAAGGTTGTTAAGGGAGAGCAGGGAAGTGGTGAATATACCGATGGAAAGCAAGTGAAACTGTTATCGTATGCACCGGTAAAAGGTGCTAATTGGAGCGTTGTTTCATCGGTTACTCGTCAGGAGATAATGAAGGATTTAATTCAACTTCAATATATCATTCTTGGAATTTCAGTAGGAGCACTTCTTGTTGCACTTCTTCTTATCTATATTGTTACAGTAAAACTTGTGAAACGTATACGACTGGTATCAAAAGAGTTTGAAGGTATGTCTGTAGGAGATTTCAGACAATTGGAACAACAAAAAGTATACGCCTCAGATGAACTTGGTGAAACGATGATTTCCATGGTAACAATGAAAAAAGCTATAAGGGAAATGGTTGGAGGCATTCGAGGGATATCAACAGATTTGAATAATGATGCGCTAACGTTTAAAGCGCATACAGAGGAAATGTCCGGTATGCTTGTAAATTTGCAACGTGGATTACAGGAGACGAATACAAGTGTTGAAAGTCAGTCGATATCCCTTATGGATATTTCGGAAATCAGTATGAACTTTGGCGACAAAATGAATACGATTATCGAGCATATAAAAGATATTGAAGGACAATCCCAACAGATTGACCGGCTGTCGGAAAACGGAAGTAATCGTATGCTTGAAATGAATCAATCCATATATCAGGTGAGTAGTGAATTTCAAGAGTTTTCAACTAAGGTGAGTCAGTTAGATGAACGCATTAATCAAATTACAGATATAACACAGCTCATAAATGACATTTCTGAACAGACGAATTTGTTGGCGTTAAATGCTGCTATTGAGGCTGCAAGAGCAGGAGAATCAGGGAAAGGGTTTGCCGTCGTTGCAGATGAAATAAGAAAACTGTCAGAACAATCGAGAGTGTCTTCAAGGGGAATTGACGAATTGGTTAAAAGGGTTTCCATTGAATCAGCCTACATTTTGAAGTCGGGAAAAACAATCGAAGAGGTATTGAATTCTCAAACAAACGTTGTCGAAGAAGCAATTGCATCCTATAAGCATATTGTGGACTCTATTGAGGATATTAGTAAAAAAATCTCATATGCCAATGAATCGATGCAAAGGATTGAAGGGGATAAGAATGATATGCTGTCAAAAATTCAAGATATATCGGCTGTTTCCCAAGAGGTTGCATCAATGTCCCAAGAGATGACAGCGTCGTCGGAACAAGTGGTTAACACCATTCATATTATAGATGAAGGTGCGAATACGATAAAAAATAGGGTACATAATTTGGATGAAGGCGTATCTCAATTTCAAATTGAAGATAAGTAACGATATTTCCTCTTCGATAGGGAAAAAGGCAAGTTGAGGAACGCCGGAAACATGGATTACTATAGTTATAGATCAAACAAATGATTAGGGCGTCAAAAGCAAGTTTCCCTAAATTCGCATACAATATATAGATTACGTAGATGCGTTCGTAACAATATATTGTATGCGAAAGTTCAACTATATGCTTTTGACACCCTAATCAACAAATGATTAAGGCGTTAAAACGAAGGTTCGCATAATTCACAGGCACTCGAATCACTATAGAGTTTTAACATGCTGATCAACAATATAGGAGGAAAAACAAATGAAATACGAAAAAATAAGGAAAAAGGTATTAGAAGCAATTCTCGAAGCAGTAGAGCAAGGCATGATAAAAGGAACATCAGGCAATATTGCAATGCGAGATGATGTGGACGATGTTGTTGCAATTACACCCAGTGGTATAGCTTATAAAGGAATGACGGCGGAAGATATTGCCATTGTTGACTTAAACGGGAAGTGGATTGACGGACCTTATAAACCGTCTTCAGAGGTTCCTATGCACACAGCTGTAATGAGAGCACGTCCGGACGTGAGGGCAACCGTGCATACCCATGCTATGTTTGCAACGATTATGGCAATGACAGGAGAAGAACTTCAACCGTCTACACCACCACAATGTGAGTTTGTGCCGGTTAAAACCGTGCCGTTTACAATGCCCGGAAGCAATGAAGTTGCAGAGAAGATTGTTGAAGCGCTAGGAGAAAATGGACGCTCTGTTCTTATAAAAAACCATGGAATGTTTAGTTGCGGTAAAGATATGAAAGCAGCAATGTCGGCAGCTATCTATACAGAAGAAATGGCCTTGACGGAATATTATGCGCGTTTATTGAATGTTTTTCAACCGATGCCGGAAGAAGCGGTTAATAAGATGCTAGCTCTTATTGCAGCAGACCAAGCAGTATAAGTATAAAAGAAAGGAGCCCTTATGTCGACTCTTGTTGAGAAATACAGACACCCTCAATATCCGAATCTATTTGAGCCTTTAAGAATCGGTAATATTAAGTTGAAAAACAGAATAATATGTGCGCCAACAAGTCCGAGTATGATTGATTTGAACGGACATTTTACACCGGAGATGATAGCATATTTGGGAGAAAAAGCAAAAGGGGGCGCCGCTGTAGTCACATATGGTGAAGCTATTGTACATTCGGCAACGGGTAAATCCCATAATAAGCAGTTATGTTTAGACGTATTTGGTGTTCGACAAGGGATGACCCAAGTTGCCAGAGCGATTCATAATGGTGGGGCCTATGCCAATATTCAGTTGTCACATGGTGGTAAATATGGTGGGCTATCCAGTGTAGGTGGTGATGTAGGTGTCGGTCAAATCGCCTATGGTCCAAGTGATGAACTGACGGACAAAGGTGAAGTAAAAGCAATGCCTCATGCGATGATTTATGAAATTATAGAAGCCTATAAAAAAGGGGCTATCTTATGTAAAGAAACAGGGTTTGACATGGTACAGATTCATGCAGCTCACGGATGGTTGTTTTCTCAGTTTCTATCACCGACGTTAAATAAGAGAACGGACGAATTCGGAGGCAGTTTAGAAAATCGAGCTCGATTTTTCTTGAAAGCAATTGATGCGGTAAGGGAAGGTGTGGGACCCCACTTTCCGATTGAAGTAAGGATATCCGGTGATGATCTGACACCCGACGGACTGGGCATGCAAGAATGTATTGCGGTGGCTAAGATGATTGACGATAAAGTGGACCTGATGAATGTATCCTGCGGTAATCATGAGGATCCGGATATGTTTTGTAGAACACATCCATCAGCCTTCTATCCAAGAGGGGTGAACGTATACTTGGCTGAAGCCATCAGAAAACAGGTTAAAACACCTGTTGCATGTGTGGGTTCCTTGAATTATCCGGAACATATGGAGGAAATACTAGAAACCGGTCAAGCAGATGCAGTAGAAATTGCTCGAGCTTCCTTAGCAGATCCTTATCTACCTCATAAGGCGTTAATGGGCAATGCAGAAGATATAACGCCGTGCCTGAGATGTTATGAGTGTTTTGGGGCAACAGTAGATTTGGAGATGGCTAAGTGTGCGGTAAATCCGACAATGGGTCAACAATTATATGTGGAACCTGAGATACCGAAGCAAAAGAAAACGGTACTCATAGCGGGAGGAGGACCGGCAGGAATGGAGGCAGCTATTGTCCTAGCCGAAAGAGGGCATCAAGTTACCCTTGTAGAAAAGACCGCTGAACTTGGAGGAAATTTGAAGTCTGCCGGGGCGGCTTATTTCAAAAAGGATGTTATTGATTTTATGAATGTCTTAAAAAGGCGTGTTGCCGTGGCCGGTGTAAAGGTCTTATTGAATACATGTGTGGATAAAAACTATGTGCTGTCCAATATGCCGGATGTACTTATTACAGCTATCGGAGCGAAGGAAGTTGTACCACCGATTAAAGGAATGCAATTGCCTCATGTGGTTATGGCGGTTGATGCCGAAATGAATCCGAAACAACTCGGTAACAAAGTGGCTATTATCGGAGGCGGACTTGTGGGAAGTGAAAGTGCTATTGGTTTTGAAAGAGAAGGAAAGCAATGCACCATAATAGAGATGAAAGACAGCGTCGCTTCGGAAGTGAATAGTTTCTATCGTGGAGGGCTTATACCGGAAGTGAGCCGTTCGGCAACGTGCTATGTGAACACCAAGGTATGCGAAATTGTTGAGAAAGGTGTTCTGTGTGAGAAGGACAATGAACAGTTTCTAATTGAAGCGGATTCGGTTGTGTGTGCAGTTGGGTTTAAGCCTTTAACAGAAGACGTGGATGCACTTACTGAAATTGTAGGTGAAAGTTATAGTATCGGTGACTGTAATCGCGTCGGGAAGATATATGATGCGATGAATAGTGCCTATTACACAGCATTACGAATATAGAATAAAGAAGTATGAATAGAAAATTGCGAGGTGAAGGATATGAAAAAAAAGTTAGTGTTATGTACACCAGTACCGGAAGAACGCTATAAAGAAATTGAAACTTATTGTGATATTACGGTTGCCGGAGAATTAAAACATGGAAAAGGCAACGTAACAGAAGAGGTTCTGAAAGAGGAATGTATGGGGCATGAATTAGTTGTTCTTGGAGATGAAAATGCAGGAGCAGCGACAATAAAAGCATGGGCAAATTCAGGGATGAAATTTATAGGGGTTGCCAAAGGAACGCCGGTTACGGTGGATCACAGTGCCCTCAAAGAACTTGGATTAGAACTCTCTTATACGCCGGGGAGAAACAGAGTAGCTGTAGCAGAATTTAATATAGGGCTTATGATTGATAGTGCAAGACACCTCAGTCTAAGTGCAGCCGGACTTAAATCGGGAGAGCATGTCGGACCGGAAAAGGACAATATTTATGATGTGCCGGATAAAAAGAACGTAACATTTGGTCCTCTCGATGAGAACCATCCCTTTACAGACTATGGTATTGGGTTTGAACTTTATGGAAAGACGCTGGGAATTGTTGGATATGGTGCTATCGGAAGGGAAGTAGCGGTACGTGCTAAGGCATTCGGTATGACGATCCTTGTCTATGATCCCTATATTAATCCGGACAATGTGACGGAGGATGTTCGTATCGTAGACTTAGATACGATGTTGGGACAAAGTGATATGATCAGCATTCATCTTCCTGTAGTAGAAGCGACCAAAGGACTTATTGATAAGCAATGGTTTAATAAAATGAAAGAAACGGCCTACGTTATCAATACGGCAAGAGCTGCGGTTATTCATCAAAAAGATTTTATAGATGCTCTCCAAAAGGGCAGGATAAAAGGGGCAGCCGTCGATGTCTATTGGGAAGAACCGATTCCTGCAAACCATCCCCTCTTGACTATGCGAAATGTTGTGTGCACACCGCATATGGCAGGATTAACGACAGATGTGGACTACTGGTCCGGAGAGATGATGTCCAAAGAAGTCTTAGCCTATTTGAATAACGAACAAAGGCATTACCTCTGGAAACTATAGCCGTCATGAGACTAAAGGAGCTGCTGTTCTATAGTGTCCTTTTCTCTGAGATGCATCATAGTGTCAAGGTCCAGAGATTCGTGAGAAAATAAGTGAATCAAACTGAGGAGCAATGCTTGTTCACTTTCGGTTGCAGTAGCCATGATGACCGTTCTTAGGCGCTGATGGTTACGTTTGATTCGATGGTCCAACGTATAGATAGATAGGGTGCTTTTTGTAGCCGGAATCGTTGAGAAGACAAAAGCAACAGCGGGTTGACAAACAAAAGAAAGAATAGATTCGCGCTTTAGAATATCATGAAGGTAGTCTTCTTTAACAATACCGTGCTGAACAAGATCCGTTGCCATCGCCTCAATCAATGAGAAAAAACTATCATAGGTTTGGTTTGTTTTCCAATGAGCAGTTGCCAGTAATTGTTGGTAACGTTGGTAACTATCTTGAATAAAATAGTTGAGGTTCTCATGATTAATCCGGGCTTGAATGTGATGAAGATCGGACATATCTAATGTCGGTGATATGTAAAGTGTTTTTGGCGAGACAGCTGTAGACATGTCTTTGTTCGCTGTCGTTAATATCAAATCAATAGATGAAAAGTCAATAATATTTTTAGCATGTATCGGATAGAGTCCTGTGATTTCTATGGAGTTACCGATTTGGTTTATGATTTTGTGCTTCAAATGCCAGGAGCACGTGCTGTTGTATTGACACAAAATGACGGATTTAACAGGCGGACAATGTTGGCGAAGCAGAGCCAAGCCACCGGATATGCAGTAGGCAAGATAAAGGAGTTCCTTTTTATTCAGATATCTATTGTAAAAGTCTTGAGCTAAAGGTTGGATTAAATAAGCGATTTCCAGTGAAATACTTATATCCGAGCCATAGTTCGTTGTATCAACATAAATATCATTTAAGAAGTAAGACGGTCTTGATAGATGATAGAGATATTGGATGAGCGTATATTTGAAATCGTTAAAGGATGAAAAATCAAGGTTAAACGTGGTTTTAATTTTAGACATATAGCTTTCAGCCAAAAGGATGAAGGATTCATGCATAAATGTTTCAGTAACATTGATTTGACTGTCAAACAGATGAAGGAGTATATCGTTGCGTTCAGCAAGTGAAAAATGACGATCAAGTTTGAGTTCTATAGAATCAATGAGTGCATTGCCGATAAAGGCGGTTTGTTCATCAATCATGGAGCAGTCAACAGCATCCTCTAGTTCATGTCCGTTTTTAACGCGGTAAGCCATAATGGCTAAAGCTAGATTCAGATAGACTAAATTGGAATCCTCTATTTCTACATGGTGTTTCTTCAAATAATAGTCCGTTTCTTCGATGATCATGTTGACAATATCTTCATCTAGATAGTCATAAGTATAGAAAGCATCGCCTCTTGCATTATAATTCCAATGCTCAGAAAACAGACGGTTTAATAACTGCCGCCGTTTACGTTCATCTTTTTCTAACGAGATATGGTTTTTGGAACGTTGGAACTGAATATAGGGTTCTACCAAAATGTATTCTTGCCGTAATTGATTCAAATCATGTTCTAAGGTTGTGCGACTGACATAAAGTTGCTCTTCTAAGTCATATAAGTCTAGGGGATGTTCTGAACAACAGAGGCGAAAAAGAATATGTCGTATGCGATCTTCTCGAAAAAGAAAAGAAGGGCTGGAAAGGTTGTGCTCTTGCAGAACATGAAGCTGTTCAGGGTCAAGCAAATAGCCGGAGCCTTGTTTGGATAAAATACCGGTATTCCACTGCTGTAAGTAGGCATTAATCTCTTTTACATCATTACGGACAGTTCGAGCCGTTACCTTGAGCTGCTTTGCAATAGAGTCACCGGTGACGTAGTCTGTTTGAGTTTTTAGAAAGTGAAGAAGTTTTCGTTGACGAAGAGATAAAGGACTTTTATTCATAGGATAATGCCTCGCTTTATGTGAATTTGAATCTGTAAAATAATGATACAAATTAAATAGACGCTTGTCAAATCAAGTGGAAGAAAAAGTAGATAAATTGAAGGAGAATGCCATGTGTGAAGCGTTAAAAATTTTAGCAATAAATCCGGGTTCGACAACGACAAAGATTGCTTTGTTTTGTGGCGATAGAAAAATTTATTCAAAAGAAGTGTCCCATGATGCAAAGATACTTGATACATTTGGTGAGATTAAAGATCAGCTTGGCTATCGTCAAGATACCATTGTCAATGAATTGGAAAAGGCGAATATTTCCTTGGAAGAAATTGACGGGTATAGTGCAAGAGGTGGTGGGTTGTTGCCCCTAAGTGGAGGTGTATACCATGTTGGGGATAGAATGCTTGAACATGCCAAGGCATGTTTAACGGCAAAGCATCCTGCAACGTTAGGTTGTCAAATCGCAGATGAATTTGCCCGACAGTATGGCAAAAAAGCATTTGTTGTAAATCCTCCGGATGTTGATGAATTTATTGACGTCGCAAGAATAACAGGGATTAAAGGGGTGTATCGTGAAAGTCGTATACATGCCTTGAACCAAAAAGAAATAGGCATTCGTTATGCCGAATCCCAAGGAAAAACCTATGAAGAAATGTGTATGATTATCGCTCATATCGGAGGTGGTATCTCGGTTACAGCCCATGAAAAGGGTCGAATGATAGATTCCAATGATATCGTTAACGGAGATGGTCCTATGGCTCCGACTCGATGTGGTTCAATGCCGGTGAAGAATATAGTGGAAATGTGCTACTCCGGGACATATACAGAAAAACAGATGCTTGATAAAACAACGAAGAGTGGCGGACTTATTGACCATCTAGGAACGGCAGATGTGAGAGAAATAAATAAGATGATTGAACAAGGAAATGACTATGCAAAATTGATTAAAGGGGCAATGGTGTACCAGATTATAAAAGCAATCGGTTCAATGGCAACAGCCCTTAACGGACAAGTGGAAGCCATTATTCTAACAGGTGGAATAAGTCATGATAAGAGTATCGTTAAAAGGATTTCAGAGAGCACAGGATTTATTGCACCGATTATAGACATGGCAGGAGAATATGAAATGGAAGCCCTAGCTGCAGGAGCGCTACGGGTGATGACCGGACGAGAAGAAGCAAAGGAATATACAGGAGAAAGTGCAGGGATAATAAATACATTGAAGTAGTGAATGAAGGAATACTAAAAAAAAGTACAGGAAAGGAAGAAAATACAAATGGCGGAAAATGAAGTAATTGTACAATCGGTGGATATGTCAGGGCAAAAAGTTGAAGTGGCTATGACCAAAATGATGCGCCCATGTACCCAAGAGGAATTAGATAGCTTATCTTCAGATGAAAAAGAAAGAGCACGGTTCCAGTCAGCATTAAATACAAGGAGCTATATAGCAGAAGATGGCATTATTTGTATGCAAGATATCCCTGTAAAAATGCGGGATGGTGTAACGATTTATGTGGATATATATAAACCGGTGGAAGAAAAACCTTACCCACTTATTATTTCTTGGAGCTGGTATGGAAAAAGACCTTTTGACGGTCAAAGTGACTGGCAAATTATGGGGGTTCCACCAGGAACTGTGTCGAACATGTCTAAGTTTGAAAGTCCGGATCCGGGGTATTGGTGTAGAAAAGGCTATGCCATAGCCAATGTTGATCCAAGAGGAATCGGTCACTCGGAAGGCAATTTTATTCAATTCGGTTCTCAAGATGGGAAAGATGGTTACGACTTTATCGAGTGGGCGGCCCAACAAACGTGGTGTAACGGAAGAACTGCTTTAGCAGGAAATAGCTGCGTGGCAATGACACAATGGCGTATTGCATCCCAAGCGCCACCCCATCTTGTATGTATGGCACCATGGGAAGGAACGAGTGATATGTACAGAGAATCCATTTGCGAAGGTGGAATTCCGGCACAATCCTTTATTCGATTTGTTATGCGAGAAGCAATCGGTCCGAACTATATGGATAGTTTACCGGATAACTATATCAAATATCCCTTTATTGATGCGCCGTATTGGAAAGATAAAGATCCGATTTGGAAGAATATTACCATTCCGACCTATGTCACGGCATGTTGGAATCACTTCCACTTAAGGGGTTCTATCAATGGATTCAGGAAAATCAAATCGACAAAGAAATGGCTTAGAGCCCACCGGGATTTTGAATGGCCGGATGCTTATGCGACACAATATATTGAAGAGTTGGAACGCTTTTTTGCCAGATATTTGAAGTTAGAAAGAAATGGATGGGAATTAACACCAAAAGTTAGAGTGGAGGTTCAAGATGTAGGTGAGCATAACTATCAAACCAATCGTGCCGAAGAGAGCTTTCCGATCAAACGAACGATCTATAAGAAACTCTATCTAAATGCAGAAGATCGGTCCATGTCCTATGAGACAATCGATACATCATCTGTCGCTTCATACGATAGTAAAACAGAAGAGGTGACCTTTGATTATCGATTTGAGGAGGATACGGAATTAACAGGCTATATGATGCTAAGACTGTATGTTGCAGCAGAAGACTATGATGATATGGACTTGTTTATAAATATACAGAAATTAAGTACAACGGGTGAACTGTTACCCGTAACTATATTTGACGAACCACATCCGGGTGCGTGGGGGAAAATGCGTGTATCGAGACGTAAATTAGATGAAACGTTATCTACCAAATATAATCCGGTACAAGCCCATACATGTGATGAAAAACTTGAGCCCGGAGAAATAGTACCTGTGGACATAGAAATTGTTCCGCATAGTCGATTCTGGCATAAAGGTCAGTCTATTCGTGTTCAAATTGCAGGACGTTATATTCGTGAAAATTGGTTTGAACCCCTTGAGTGGGATCATGATAACAAAGGCAATCATTTGATTTATGCAGGAGGAAAATACCCGTCTTATCTTCAAATTCCTGTTATACCGCCTAAGTTTCAAGATGGAGACATTATTATTCGATAAGAAAGGATGGAAACAATGATGAAAACAGATGTATTGAATGCCATTATAGAAAGAGCGAGTCAAATATGGGAGCGTAATCAAGAGGACTTGGGCGAGGAGACAGCCTTCGTAGAGTTTGAACCCAAATCAGCACACTATGCGCAAATGACAACATATCTTGAAGATAAATATGATCTTGAAGTGCCTTATATGAAATTCAAACGATGTAAAACACTCGGTGATGCGGCAGATTATGTTGTGGAGCTACTTGAAGAATAAAGGCATGAAAGGCTCTGATATGATTCTGTATTGGAGCTTTTCTTCATAGAAGGGAAGAGGAATGCTTTATGGTTTTTGGAATAGGGACAGACATATTGAGGCATGGACAATTAAGAGAAGTGTGTTTGAATAGCCAAGACCCTTTTCTGAAACGTGTCTATACACAACAAGAAAGAAAGGAAGCCTTAGAAAGAGAGGATCCTTATAAATACTATTGTAGTCGATTCTCGGGAAAAGAAGCCGTTCTCAAATGTTTGCATGTTCATAGTGACGAGGTAAGACTTAGTGACATTGAAATATTAACGGCGGAAAACGGAGAACCCTATGTCTGTCTCCATGGACATATAGGTGCGAA
The DNA here is from genome assembly GCA_965140555.1 of Vallitaleaceae bacterium. Taxonomy (GTDB): domain Bacteria; phylum Bacillota; class Clostridia; order Lachnospirales; family Vallitaleaceae; genus UBA1351. The sequence continues at coordinate 3,034,766 of OZ223259.1, forward strand.
GGCAACAGACTTAGGAATCAAACAGGTATTGTTAAGTCTATCCCACGATACAGACTATTATATTGCATATGCACTTGCAGAAAGGTAGGTAGACAATGAATCCATTTATAAAAGACATGGCAAAAAAAGCAAAGGAAAACCCAAAGATTGTTGGTTTTCCGGAGAGTATGACCATTGATATATTAAAAACAGCCCAACAAGTTGTAGCAGTAGAAATTGGTACCCCGATGTTATTTGGTTCCAAAGAGAAGATAGAAGACATGGCAAAAGCCCATCAAATCGATACAGCCGGTTTTTGCTACTATGATTATACAGAGGAAAGCAATAGACGGGAACTGGCTGAAGCCTATAGCCGCACATTTGATGATTTTAGTGAAAAGTCTGTTATGAGAAAATCAAAAGATGCCATGCGGTGTGCCTTGTTTTTGCTGAAACTAGGAAGGGTAGACTGTGTGGCAGCAGGCAAAGACTATTCAACAGGCGATGTGATTTTTGAAACGATTAGTATTGTCGGAATGAAGGAAGGCGTAGAGAGTGTATCGAGTCTAGGTCTTGCAGAAATACCTGGTTTTAATGGTAGCCAGGGCAATCTGTTGGCTTTGGCCGATTGTGCCATCACAGCTCAGCCGGATGCAAAGGATTTGGCAGGGATTGCGATTGCTTCAGCAGACACAGTGACAAAGCTTATGGGGTGGGAGCCAAGAGTTGCCATGTTATCTTTTTCAACATGTGGGAGTGCAGATCACGAGAGTATTGATGTGGTTCGAGAGGCAATAAAGCGTGTCAGGCAATTGAGACCGGATATTGCTATTGATGGAGAATTTCAATTGGATTCAGCTATTATTCCGGAAATTGCGGCTAAGAAAGTCAAAAGAGAGAGTGCAGTAGCAGGTCAAGCCAATGTGTTGGTTTTTCCAAATCTGCATGCCGGAAATATTGGGGTTAAGATGATTCAAATATTTGGTGGAGCGAATGCTTATGGACCGGTATTACAAGGTTTTTCCTTACCTGTCTGTGACTTTTCCAGAAGTGCCCCGGTAGAAGAAATGTTAGGGAATGTTGCCATGTTAATCGTATCAGCAGAAGATAAGGAGAAATCGTATGGAGTTTAATTATAGTGTACACAGTCATATTACCTTTGGCGTTAATGCCGTTCAAAAATTACCGGAATTGATTAATCAATATAAGGCAAAGGCCGTTATGGTTATTTATGATAAAGGTGTGGATGATGCGGGGATTGCCAAAAAGGTTAAGGAGCAATTGGAAAAGAAAAAAATAGCCTATACCGTCTATGATCAGGTCCAACCCAATCCGACGGATATTTCAGTAGAAGAGGCAGCACAACAAGCTATAGCCTATGGTGCAGATTTATTTGTGGCCGTTGGCGGAGGCAGTAGCATGGATTTGGCGAAGGCTGTGAATGTACTCATGACAAACCCTTCACCGATTGGCCAATATGGGGGTATGGGGAAGGTTGTACATCCGGTTAAACCGCTTATTGCCATTCCCACAACAGCAGGGACATCAAGTGAGATTACGAACGTGGCGGCGTTGATGGATACAACAGCCATCGTTAAGTACGTCATTATTGATGACAAAATTACACCGTCGGATATACTGGTAGATCCGGCTTTTACCCTCTCTGTACCACCTTCAGTAACAGCAGCAACGGGCATGGATGCGATTACACATGCTGTAGAAAGCTATATATCCGTCATGGCAAGCCCGTTAACAGAATATGCCTCCTTAGAAGCCCTAAAGATATTCCATGCCTATCTACCGAAAGTAGTGGCTGATGGGAAAAACCTTGAAGCCCGGGAACAAATGATGATTGGTTGTATTATTGTTGGATCTGCCTTTTCCAATGCCAATTTAGGGTTGGTCCATGCTATTGCACATACATTAAGTGCCCATTTTCATTTGCCTCATGGAATGGCTAATGCAGCGGTACTACCCTATGTTATGGAATATAATGCAAAGAGTTGTCCGAATAAGATGATGACCATGGGGGCGGCTATCGGATTGGAGATGACAGGTAATCCTAATGAGGATGCATACCTCTTTGCTCAGGAATTAAAGAAGATGATTCATACACTTGATATTCGAACGTTATCGGAACAAGGGATTAAGGAAACGGATTTTGAAATGCTGGCGGGTGATGTGCTAAAGGAGCCTGTGTTGAATTTTAACCCTCGCCAACAGGTAACAAAAGAAGACGTTATAGAGATTCTTAGAAAGGCATTTTGATAAAGGTGATTATGTGAAAGAAAACAAAGGGTTTGTGAAAGTAGTCATTGTATTGATGTCACTTTCACAAGGATTACAATTCTCCATATCTCCTGTTCTACAAAAGGTACAAGAAAATTATCCGGGGATATCCGTTAGTCGGATTCAGATGTTGGTCACAGCACCCACTGTGTTAGCTATGGGAATGGCCTTATTATCAGGGTGGCTCATTACAAAAATAAGTAAAAAGAAATTAGTTATGATAGGTTGCTTCATATTGGGTGTCTCCGGATTTATTCCACTACTGAATGAAAGTTTTACGTGGTTATTGGGATCACGACTTATATTGGGAATAGGATTAGGCCTGGTTATGGCCTTGAATACGGCTGTTGTCGCAGAACATTTTCAAGGGAATGAACGTATTGCAGCCATGGGGCTGCAAGGGGCTAGTGTCGGAGCCGGTATGCTTCTTGTTAATATGGGAGCCGGAGCACTGGGAGAAATCCATTATTCGATGATTTCCTATATGCATCTTATCGGAATTGTGGCGACGATTGGTATTGCTGCGCTACTACCGGAAACGGGTAGAGTCGTTGTCGAGAATAATCAACGGATTCGAATCAATGCCGGTGTATTAAAGATTGCATTATTAGGTTGTATTGCCTTTATCTTTATCATTTCTTTTTCAACCAATATATCCCTTCTTCTGGAAGGACCGTTGAAAGGAAATACATCCCTTGTCGGAATTATTGCGGGTATTTTCTCAGGCGTACAAATTCTCATCGGTATGATTTTGACGCATATTTCCAAAAGAACAAAGAGCAATACACTTTTTGTTGGAATGCTGAGCTTTTCATTGGGAGCATTTCTATTGTTTTTGTTTCCCGGCAATACTGTCGGATTAATTATAGGAGCTGTTTTTTGTGGTATAGCACAAGGGATTTTTGTACCAAGAGCCATGTATGAGGTGGCCTCTATCGTCCCTAAAGAGGCGGCGGCATTATCGGCAGCCGTGTTAACTGTTGGAATTACATTGGGGCAATTTCTTTCCCCCGTCGTTCTTAACACGACATCGCTTGTCGTATTCGGACAGGTGAATTCTAGAAATGTTTATTTGATTGGTGCCATTGTCATGGGTGTCGTACCGCTTGCATTGATGGCTATAAGAAGGAGGTCTATTCATGAAGTACCTGATAGGTGTTGATTTGGGAACAACCAATGCGAAAGGTGTATTGTATGATGTTGAAGGGAATAAGATTGCCTCTGCTATTGAGACATATACGACAGAGCACCTCTATGCAGATTATGCGGAACAAGATCCAATGGATTGGTGGAAAGCGGTAACTAATATTTTTCAGGCATTGATGAAAGATGTGGATGAGACGGTTAAGCATTCCGTGATCAGTATATCCGTAAGTTCCCAAACGCCAACATTACTTCCTTTAAATGCTCAAGGGGATGTGTTGCGAAAAGCGATTATTTGGATGGATAGTCGGGCTGAAAAACAGCTGGAAGAGATTTTGAATCGAATTGGCGAACAGGAGTATATTCGGTTGACCGGTATGCTGCCGGCAGTATCCTTTTTACCGCCAAAACTCCGATGGTTCAAAGAACATGAAGGGGATTTGTGGGATGAAACGTCATGTTTTCTACAAGCCAACGGCTACATTAACTATCGCCTAACGGGAGTGCTTTCCGTGGACAGAGATCAAGCCTCTTTGACGCAATGCTTGGATACGAAGACAGGGCGATGGTCAGAGGAAATGGGAGAGATAATCGGCATTCGACTAGAGGACTATATGCCTCAACCGGTTTCCAATACGACGATTATCGGTCATGTGACAGAGGCGGCAGCTGAAGAAACCGGATTAAAACCGGGTATACCTGTGGTGGCCGGCACAAGTGATGCCATTGCAGCAATGTATGCATCGGGTTTGTCCAAAATGGGAGAGGCAACAGAGGTAGCAGGGACATCGTCCTTGGTTTTTGCAGGAACGACTAAATTGCCGGATACCTACCCGACAGTATCCGGTCATCCTTGTGCTATTGAAGGGATTCCCTATGTTTTTAATGCGCCTATTACAGCCACGGGAGCCTCTATCAAGTGGTATTTGGATAATTTCGGACTGTATGAAGAAGAATTGTCCAAAAAAAATAACAGAAGTCTTTATGACAATTTGAATGAGCTAGCCCAGAATTCAGAGCCCGGAAGTGGCGGTATCTTATTTTTCCCCTATATGATGGGAGAGAGAGCACCACTTTGGAATAACCATGCGAAAGGCATGTTTATAGGTATGAGTATGAAATCAAAGCGCAAAGACATGGTTCGTGCATTATTTGAGGGAACCAGTTTTGCCTTAAGAACAGTTTTGGATGAATGTAGGAAGAACGGAGCAGAGATTGAGTCATTGAGAGTTGTCGGTGGTGGAGCTAAAAGTGAGACATGGATGGATATAAAAGCCTCTGTTTTGGGGATTCCTGTATATGTGTTGGATGACAAGACAGGGGATGTACCTTTTGGAGATGCTCTCATAGCAGGTTTGGGTGTTGGTGTTTTTCAAAACTTAAAAGAAACAAGTCAATCCATGATTCGTATAAAAAAAGTCTATTACCCCAACAGTGCATGGAAAAAAAGATATGACAGACTCTATCCCTTTTTTAAAAAAATGTACGAGGATTTGGACGGAACATTAAAACGCTATAACGTGGCTATAGAAGAATAAAGACAAGTATATAAAAATACTATATTCAGTCCGGAAAATGGAGGCAAAAGTGACATAAGGTAATAAATTGACATATAAAATTTGTCCTGATAGTAAAAAATAGCCTATGATTTATGCTTTTTGAAGAGAATTATGTACGATTAAAACAAAAAATGGAATGATTCACGCGGGGTGTTCAACTATAATGAAGACAGGAAATAAATCTAGGGAGGTTGTTCTATGAAGTTAGGATTTGTAAGTGCTATATTAGATACCTATACATTTGAGGAAGTGGTGGATTTTGCAGCACAAGAGGGGTATGAGTGTCTGGAAGTTGCTTGCTGGCCGGAAGGCAAAGCGGAAAGACGTTATGCCGGTGTCTCACATATTGATGTGGCTAATCTGACGCCGGAGAAGATTGCGGCGATAAAGAAACTGTGTGAAGAGAAAAAGGTAGAAATTTCATCCTTGGCATTCTATCCGAATCCGATGGACGGAAATCTGAAGAAAAGAGAAGCGACTATTGAGCATTTGATGAAAGTGATTAAGGCGAGTGCCGATTTAGATGTTCATATGGTAACAACATTTATCGGTCGTGATCAACGGTTAAGCGTTGAAGAGAACTTAGAACTCTTCAAAGACATTTGGCCACCGATTATACACTATGCAGAATCTTTAAAAGTAAAGATTGCTATTGAAAATTGCCCGATGCTATTTGGAGAGGATCAGTGGCCGGGAGGACAGAACCTTGCAACGACGCCGAAGATTTGGAGGCAGCTCTTTGACATAATTCCAAGTGACTATTTTGGACTCAATTATGATCCGTCCCACTTTGTCTGGCAGATGATTGATTATATCAAACCTATGTATGCATTCAAAGACAAGATTTTTCATGTTCATTATAAAGATATCAAAGTCTATAAGGAGAAGTTGGATGATGTAGGGATTATGGCATATCCACTAGACTTTATGTCACCTAAAATTCCCGGGTTAGGGGACGTGAATTGGGCGAAATATGTATCGGCGCTGACCGATATCGGCTATGACGGATATAGCTGTATAGAAATTGAAGATAGAGCCTATGAAGGTTCGGACAAAAAAGTACGTGATTCGCTTATTCAAAGTTACAGGTACCTCCGTCAATTTGTAATTTAGTATCAAAGGAGAAGTTATGGGTAAAGTAAAGTTTGGTATTATCGGATTTGGATTTATGGGACATGTACATGAGGAAATGTTAACAGAACACATTGAAGAAGCAGAAGTGGTGGCCATTTGTGACTGTGAACCGTCACGGATGGAGGATGCGGTTACTGAGAATGTCAGAAAATATACAGATTACTTAGACTTGTTGAGAGACGACGCAATTGATACGGTTCTTGTTGTCATACCGAATCATCTCCACAAAGACTGTGTCATTGAGGCGGCAAAAGCGCATAAAAATATCATCTGTGAAAAACCGGTTGCCATGAACTCCACGGAGCTAGAGGTTATGCTTCAAGCAGTAAATGAGTATAATGTGCGATTTACAGTGCATCAACAACGCCGCTTTGATAAAGATTTTGTGACGATGAAGAAAATCTATGAGAGTGGAAAAGTCGGAGATGTCTATACCATACAGTCGAAACTTTACGGATTGAACGGAAATATGCATGACTGGCATATTTATCCGGAGTTTGGTGGCGGCATGCTCTTTGACTGGGGGGTACATCTTATTGATCAAATGCTCTATATGATGGATGCATCCATTTTATCCGTCTATGCGGATGTAAGAAAGGTTATTAATAAAGATGTTGATGATTACTTCAAAATTATAATAAAATTTGCAAATGGTGTAACAGGAGAAATAGAGCTCGGCACTTATTTCTTGAAAGATCAAGATAAATGGTTTGAAAGACATTGGTTTATCGGTGGCAATAAAGGGACAGCCTATAGTGATGGGTTTGAACCGGTAGGTAAAATTGCAGCAACAACCCATTTGCTTCAAAGCGTCGATAAAAAAGTGACAATGAGTAAATCGGGACCGACAAGATCATTTGGACCCCCACAGCCGGGCGTGTTAATAACACAAGACTTGCCAAGTGTTAAGACACATCACAGATTGTATTTTGATAATTATATAGAAGCATTAACGAATCAAACAGAATTTTTAGTCAAACCACAAGAAATTAAACGTGTGATGAAAGTGATTGAATCAGCTGTTTTATCATCCGAAGAAAATAGAGTTGTTCTATTTGATGAGCCCCATTTGTAAAGCAACGCTAGGGGTGCTATAATGGCACGTATGTGAATCAGTTAATGGAAAGTTTTAGTCAGTGCTATAGGCTATAAAATGGGAGCGAGGTTTTTACGTTGAAACTTAAATATATGCTAGTTGCAGGGATTATATTAAGTTCTGTTTTTTTGGCATATTTTATCATACAGCAATCGAAACAAGATGATGCACTGAATCAGAAAGCGGAAGTAGATACTTCGGACTATATATCACCGATTCCTTTACATTATACAGCTTTTTTGCCCGTGGATAATTATGGGCAAGATTTTGAGAATAATCCCGTATGGCAAGAACTTCAAAAAAGAACAAATATATATTTTGATTTTATATCGCCGGTAAATGGTCAAGAATCAAAGATGCAGTTGGACAAACTGCTCACATCAGGTGACTATCCGGATGTTATTTTGAATACGACCTCCGGCTATAAAGGTGGTTATTCGAAGGCGATTAATGATGGGGTATATATTGATATTGCTCCATATATTGAAGACTATGCACCGAATTATTATAGACTCATTCAGCGTTATACGCTTCTACAAAAAGAATTGTATACGGATACAAACCAGCTACCGGGGTTTTGGGAATTATATGATTTAGAAAATTCCTTACCTATTGTGGGTGGTTTGTCTATACGTAAAGATATGTTGGATGCTATTGACAGAGAGGTTCCGACTACAATTCATGAGTGGACGGAGGTACTCAGGAAATTGAAAGACCTTAAAGGGGTTAAAAATCCCCTTATTATCGGTCAGCATAATGGGGTAAATTTAACGGCTGAATTTCTATCGGCATATGGAATTGGTGCGTCACCTGTATCGCTCATGAATTCAGCCCAGCAGTTGTTTTATCCGGAAAACGGTATTATGAAATACGGTGCTATTGAGACCGGTTATGTGGAATATTTGACGTTGATGAATCAATGGTATCATGAAGGCTTGCTGGATGAAGATTTTGGAATGCGTGAAGTAACAGATGTCATTGAGCGCGCTGAACTTATCGGAAAGGGAGAAGCCGCGGTTAATTGGCAATATTCAGAATGGTCGGGGTTATATAAAGATGAGGATGGAAAGACCGTTGACATGGTGGCCGCACCGATGCCCAAACTTAAAAAGGATGATGAACCTGTTATGTGGCTCATATCTAGAAAACCGTTTGTGGGCGAAGTGGTATCCATTACGTCTGAATGTGAGAATATAATCCCGCTTATTCAGTTCTTTGACTACCTCTATTCCGATGAGGCCAGATTATTAATGAATTATGGGATAGAAGGAGATACCTATAAGTTGGTTGATGGAAAACCGCAATACACAGATAAGGTACTAAATTATAAAGATGGTCCCTATGAGGGAATTGGTAAATACATTAATAACCATAATGCCGTCATGTATGACTTGATTTATACCACACAGGTGCAACGTCAGATTTATGGACAACAATCAGTGGCGATGAAAGAGGTATGGATAAAAAGTGCAGACTTATACTATGCAGACTATCAACTCACCGCTGAAGAAAATGCTAGACTCACAAGCATTATGGATAATATAAGTGATTATGTAACGGAGTATACAGTAAAGGCTATTATTGATGAGAAAATTATAGAATCATGGGACGAGTGTATAGATACGATAAAGATGATGGGAATTGATGAAGCACTTGAAATTATGCAACACGCATACAATCGAAAGGAAAATTAAAGTGTTTAGAAGAATTAACAGTAAAGTGATGCTTTCGTTCTTCTTATCCTATCTAGTCATATTGAGTATACCTTATGCCATCGGACTGTTTATATATGATCGTTCTGCCGATTTGCTGGCATCTCAAATAGACAACGTTGAAGCGAGAGCAATGGAAGAACAAATTCGAATTTTTGAATATCAATTAAAAAATTTTGAAAATAGTTTATTAGATATTGCGACAGACACTAGGGTGACACGGTTTGTATCTCAACAGAATCCTTATGCCACAGGTGACTCGTATTACAATATGAGCGAGCTAAAGACATATGTTACGTCAATGACAAATAGCAGTGATGTTATGTTGAATATAGCCATTGTATCCACTATTAATGATAAAATCATTAGTAGTCAAAAAGATTATATTATTAACGGCATGGAAACATTTCCCTATGACGAATTATGGGGGATGGATGGCAGCGCATTTGAGACTTTTTATAAAACCAAGGGCATGGAATATTTTTTTGTGGAATCCAATGAGAAGGATCACAGAAGCCAGCATATTGTAATGAAGGTGCCTATTATTGTTTCTGATGTTGCATACCCAGAGGGCTTCCTCATAGCTGAATTGCGTGGTGTTGACACATTATTGCAAAACATATTGGATCCCCAATCCCCGTTTATGATTATGGATGATAAGTTGGCGTTACTAGGTTCAGCTATGAAACCTGAGTTTAGAACCATAGCAAAGCAATTAGAGACGGATCGAGTTGAAAGTGAGCGTGTAAAAAGAATAAGCGGTATCAATTACTTGATTAAGGTGAAACCTTCTGAAATGAATTCGTGGCGATATATATATATGATTAATATGGATAGATATTTAAAAGACTTGAAGCATTTTAAACTTGTCGTGAATGTTCTTTTTGGGATTAGTGTCATTCTTTCTTTGGGTATTGCTCTCTATAATTCAACGAGAAATTATAAACCGATACGTCACCTTAAAACGATGGCAGCCAAATACACGGATGAGATGCAAAGTGGCTTCCAATTGAGTAATGATTATCAGGTGATTGAATCGTCGTTTAAGAAAATGTTTGAGAAAATGAATGCAATCAAACAACATATGAAAAAAGAAGAAAAACGGCAATTGGATTGGTATCTATATGGCATCATTAGAGGTTGGGAGCTTGAAGAGGATGAATTTGAATCCAATCGCCTAAAAATAGTGAAAAACTATATGGAAACAGAGGATAATATCGTTCTTGTCTATCGCCTTGATGATTTTAGAGAAGTGTTTTTCAAAAAAAATCCGAGTGGATCCATGGAATCGGATATCACTCTTGCGAATTTTGTAACCACTAATGTATTGGAAGAACTATTCACCCCTCTTGGAGCGTTTCATATATGGAATCTGGATGATCGCTTTACCATTCCTATGTTTGTGGACTCCGAAATAGAGTTTGAACACTATATTGAATGTGTACATCAAGCCAAAGCGTATCTGTATGATTACTTTGGACTTGTCGGAACGTTTGTTATCAGCACGGTCAATCATGGAAAGAGAGGCATAAAAAAGGGCTTTGAGGAAGCCATGGAAATGCTCTCTTTTATAAGTATGGTTGGTGATCAGAATATAATTTTGCACTATGATGAGTTTTTGAATAAGTCAGGTATTCAAAATTGGCATAACTATGGCGATAAGGATAATATGTTTATGAATTATATAGCCGTGGAAGATTTTGATGCGGCTCGCGATATACTCTTTAGCATTCTTGATGAAGAGCTGAATACATGTGCCTCCTTTCAACTGCTGCAAGTGAAACTATTCTCTTTGATTGATAAAATGGTTGTTGCCATGATGTCGATACGTTTGAAAAATGCGAATTATAATGATATTACCCAAAAGAACTTTGAAGAATTGATGCATGTCAGCACCATTCCTGAGCTGAAGGAACGGGTTAACGTTATCTTCGACTCCTGTAAGTTGTTAAGGGATACGATGCCGAAACAAGACACAGGCGATGAACGTGTTCACAATATAGCAGACTATATACATACACAATATAGGGATCCTAATTTGACCGTATCGGGTATTGCGGAATATTTTGGGATGACGGTATCTAATTTGTCCAAATTGATGAAAAAAGAACTGAACTATTCAACGTTAGATTATTTGCATATCCTACGTATTAATGAAAGTAAGAAGTTACTTTTAGAAACAGACTTAACCCTTTCTGAAATTTCGGAACAAGTCGGGTACTATAATTACCGAACACTGGTATCTCGATTCAAAAAACAAGAAGGAATAACACCGACCCAATATAGAGAAAGCGCCTAGAATACAGGCATTTGAGGCTTTTCAAAAATGAATACCCTATTCAAAAACTCGTTCTTTTCTTTGGACGGGTTTTTCTTTATGATGGGATAAGAAATGGCTATTAACGAGCTGATTTCTATCAATTAGATGATGATACGATAGAGTTATATTGAGGAGTGAATGTTTAAATGGTTGCGATTACAATTGATGGAAAAGAAATGCAAGTCGATGAAGAACAGAATGTATTGGAATGTGCACTGAATGCGAATATATATATTCCTCATTTATGCCATCATGCCGATTTAGAAGATATTGGAGCCTGCCGCATGTGTCTTGTTGAAGTCGATGGTGAAAAAGAGCCGGTGACGTCCTGTACCCTTACACCGAAAGAAGGAATGGTGATTCGCACAGAAAGTGAGACGATTCAACAGTTAAGGCGTTTAGCTTTGGAATTGATATTGGCGGGACATCCGGAAGAGTGTACGACATGTCCAAAATATGGAAATTGCGAATTGCAAACACTGATCCAATATATCGGTCCGAATACAGGACGGATGCATATGCGAAGTAAGGGATTTCCCGTAGAAGAAGGGAATCCTATGTTTATCCATGATATGAATCGATGTGTTTTATGCGGGCGATGTGTCAGAGCCTGTCAGGAGTTACGAGGGGTCAACGTGCTTCACTATAAGAAGAAAGACATGGAAGCGTATGTCGGCACACTTCACGATGATTTGTTAACAAATGAAGCCTGTAGATTTTGCGGTGCTTGTGCCGAAGTCTGCCCGACAGGAACAATTCGCGATAAGTTACAAGCCCTTGAAGGGACCATAAGAAAAGAAGATGCAATCGTAGCATGTAAGTACCATTGTCCTGCACACACGGATGTTCCCCGCTACATTCGATATGCCAAAGAAGGAAAATTCGAAGAGGCTGAAGCCGTTATTCGGGAAAATGTACCGTTCCCCATGATTTTGGGATATATATGTAATCATGTCTGTGAAGCCAACTGTCATCGGGGCGAGGTGAATGAACCCATATCCATTCGGAATATAAAACGCTATATTGCGGAGCATTCTGAAGGAAAATTGTGGCGACGTCATGTGAAACAATTGGAGACAACAGGAAAGAAGGTATGTGTTGTCGGTTCAGGACCTGCCGGCTTAAGCGCAGCGTATTATTTGAGGAAACAGGGGCATGATGTTCTAGTTAAAGAAAAATTAACTGAAATTGGAGGCATGATGCGATTTGGTATCCCTGAATATAGGCTACCGAAAGATGTAATTGAAAAGGAAGTTCATGTGATTTTAGAAACAGGTGTTCAAGTTGAAACCGGAGCTGAAGTTACCGACCCCCTTGAGTTGTTAAATGATTTTGATGCTGTACTGATGACCGTTGGAAGCCATCAGGGGATTAAGTTGAATATGGAAGGAAAGGACTTAAAGGGTGTCCAGGTGAATCTTGACTTTCTTAGAAAGGCAAGAATGTATGAGGATACCGGTATTGGGAATCGAGTGGTCGTTCTTGGAGGCGGAAATGTAGCTTTTGATTGTGCGAGAACAGCAAAACGATTAGGTGCCAAAGACGTCTATGTTGCCTGCTTGGAGTCGCGAGAGACAATGACGGCTGATGATGAAGAAATAAATGGAGCTACAGAAGAAGGTATCCATATTCATCCCGGTAGAACCTTTGAGAAAATTTTAGGAACGACATCTGTTGAAGGCGTTTCTTTTATGCAAGTTGAAACCTTTGAATTTGATGACCAAGGAAGGCCTGTTATTACCAAAAAAGAGAATTCAGAAGAATATATTGAAGCCGATACAGTGATTTTTGCCGTAGGACAAGTACCGATAATTCCTGAAGATTGGAAGCTACCGATGAATCGTCGATTACTAAAAGTGGAAGAGGGGACAACCTTTACAGGTATTGAAGGTGTATATGCAGCTGGTGATGTTATCTATGGCACCAACTCCGTTGTTAAGGCGATTGCATCAGGTAAAGAGGCAGCTAGCGAGATTGACCGTTATCTAGGTGGCGACGGGGATATCCGTGAGAAACTCGCACCGGAACAATTCAAAAATCCGTATATAGGTCGTAATGAAGCCTTTCCGGCATTGAAACGGTCATCGACAACACATAAGACGTGTGCGTGTATTGAGAATAATTTTGAACTGGTGGACCAAGGGTTAGAGGAATCAGCATTAACTGCTGAAACGAACAGATGTCTACAATGTGACTTACGACTGGAGATATCTGAAGCTAGGCTATGGGGAGATTACAAGGATTCAAAAGGAGAGGTTTTATAATGGCGACAGTAGTGGAAAAGGATTGGCTGAGTCTTATCAGTGAAAAGGAATTACCCTCTTATGATGGTAGCAGTTCTTTACTTAGTGAAAAAATCGAAAATTATTTAAATAGAAGACAACAACAGGAACGAAGGCTTGTATTTTCCTTAGATAACAGTGATTTCTGTGGTGTGTTATTGGAACCGTTGCTTCAAAATCCATCAACGTATTGTAGGCGAATGCAGACAATGAAAGAAAGTCTTCATTGTTCGGAAGTTATCCTATATCTTCCGGATCATGGTGAAGCACGCGGGAATCAATATGAGGAAATGATGGCTATGGCCCATGACCATGGGATAGAAATAGCTACAGGTATAGTCGATGTGCGAGGTGTCAAAGATGCCTTATGGCTGAACATCAATACCCTTTATGATGTGCATGAAGTCCTTATGGAGGACTACACCCCCGGATTGCGATTATCGATAAACGGGGAACCGTTGAAAAAATATGATGCATCAAAGACGGTTGAAGAGATTGTTGGAGAAGATCAATGGAAAGCGGTTGTAGCCGGTCATCATTTGATTTCAAAAGAAAAGGGACAGGCGATACTAGGAGGGCTGATGATAGCCGACGGACACATTCAAGTCTTAACCGACAAAGACTGTCTCTTAGATTGGATGAAGACCTATATCTATGAACGCGCAAAGGGAAGTTGTGGAAAGTGTGTCTTTTGTCGTGAAGGGTTAATACAAATGGAATATGTGTTTAAAGAGATTACACTGAATCGTGGGAAAGTGGACATGTTGGAATTAGTACGCGAAATCGGAAGGGTTATGGAATCTGCATCTTTGTGTAGCGTTGGTCAAAAAGCCGCCTATGCACCTTTGGAATTGTTAGAAGATTTTAGTGATGAGGTTTATGGTCATATTAAAGAAAAACGTTGCGAAGCACAGGTTTGTAAATCCTTCATTCATATTTATATTGATCCTCAACTTTGTACAGGGTGTGGTGATTGTGTGGATGTCTGTCCTGTGGACTGTATTGAAGGCAAAGCGCGATTTATCCATATGATTGATGATCTTGATTGTACAAAATGCGGTGCGTGCATCGCCGAATGTGATGATGAAGCCATTCAATATGCAGAAGGAAGAATACCTAGATTACCCAATAAACTAACGAAAGTCGGACGATTCAAACGATAACTGAGGTGACACCAATGATTGAGTCTATTATTGAATTAAGCTACATGACACAACTAGGACAAGTGACACATATGCATGAAAAAGTAGAGTTAATCTATATTCTTGAAGGCGCCTTCCAAATTACCGTCCAATCGGATTCCTATAGATTACAGGAAAAAGATATGATTGTCGTTAATTCGAATAAATCCCATGCTGTTGAGTCGGTATCGGATAACGGATTAGCTGTGAGTTTTCACATTAATCATGATATGTTGGAAACCAAATTTAGTTTGGCACATACATTTTTTTGGTGTAATTCGGTGGTGGATAAAAATGATGCCTATGACCGTTTAAGGGAAGTCTTAGATACGATCATCTTCAACTATTCGGATAGAGACGGTGTGGGTGGTTTGTTTTTAAATAGCCTTTATTACCGGGTTATATATACGTTGGTGAGTCATTTTACAGTAAATAGGGATGAAATGACATTGAATCCGACAGGTGTACCCACGACATCTCGAATTATGGATATACAAGATTTTATTCAAAAAAACTTTAGACGAACGATTCGCTTGAAAGATCTTGCCGATCAGTTGTACTTATCGAATGCCTATTTATCAAAATATATCAAAAAACATTTAGGAATGAGTTTTCTGGAGTATCTGAATCATATTCGTTTGCTGTATGCCCTAGATGAAATTGTCCATACCGAGAAAAAGATAATTAAGATTGCACTCGACAATGGGTTTGCAACGACGGCTGCCTTTAATAAGGCATTCCGTGATGCCTATGGAGAAACGCCATCCCAATATAGGAAAACAATCAAGAAAAGTCATACAGATTCAGAACAAGTGAATCAGTTACAGCAAATAGGTCAGCATAAGATTGAGGACTATGTAACAGCGCATAAGAAAAAAAAGGATGCTCATGAGGTGGCGCAAGCGTATGATGTGATGCAAGTGGAATCCTATACGAAGCCATGGAAAGAACTATTGAATGTCGGGAATGCAGCAAGTCTACTTCAATCAGATGTGCAAAAGCATATCCGGTTGCTTCAGGAGAGTATAGGATTCAAGTATATTCGGTTTTATAATATCTTCCAAAAGAGCATGTTCCGCAAGTCGGAAGAAAAGGGGATTACCTATAACTTCAGTCATTTAGATCGAATTATTGACTTTCTTTTGGAAGAAGACTTAATCCCTTTTTTTGAAATGGGTTTAAAACCTTATCAAGTTTTGAGTTCTGAAGAAGTCAGTATTCATACGGAAGAAGAAAAGATAGAATATGATAATTTAGATGAATTCAAAGGGATTATACAAAGTATGCTCCATCATATGGTGAACCGATACGGGCTTGAAGTTGTGGAAAAATGGCGGTTCGAATTTTGGGCGGACCCACGATTGACAATTGAAAATTCCGGCGGATACTACTACAAGTGCTTTGATATTATTTATAAAACCGTCAAAGAAGTATCCGAGCATATACCGGTAGGTGGGCCCGGATTCATTCTAGGATATGACAACTATACTTGCAAAGAGGTTCTCAGGTCATGGAAGCTGCGAACAATCCAACCGGATTTTATTTCCGTATATGGGTATCGCTATACGACAGTCAAAGAAGAAGGACTTTTTCATTCAAAAAGGTCCATTGATTCCGGTTTTATACGGAACCAATTAGAACAGTTGAAGGAGACGTTGATCAGCTATGGCATGGAAGAGAAAGAGATTATTGTCAGTGAATGGAACTTTACGATTTCCAACCGGAACATTTTGAACGATAGTTGTGGACAAGGTGCTTATATTGTTCAAAACTGTATAAAAAATTATGGAGATCTATCCATGATGGGTTACTGGCATGCAACAGATGTTTATTCAGAATTGTACGATTCATCAAAGTTACTTTATGGTGATAGTGGTTTAATAAGCCATGACGGTATTAAGAAAAATGCCTTTTATGCATTTGCCTTTTTGAATCGCTTATATGATGGGTTAGTGGGTAGAACGGATCAGTATTTGATTACATCGAACGAGAAAGATTCCTATCGTGTGATTTGTCATAACAATAAGGCGTTATCCGTTAATTATTTGACTCAAAATGAACATCATATTGATATGGAAAATATGTACACCCAATACGCTGATTTAGATAAACAGGCGATGACCATCCGCTTAAATCATATAAAAAACGGAACCTATAGAATACGTCGACAGATCATTGGAAAAGAAGCCGGAAATGTACAACATACATGGAATACAATTGGACAAATCGATGCCTTAAGCAAAGAAGAAATTCACTATTTGAAGCAAGTCTCTATACCGAAACTAGCGATAGAATATAAACAGGTTAAGGATGAATGCTTGGAACTAGAGATGGTTATGGATGCCCATGAAGTACAGTTAATAGAAATTGACTATTATCGAGAAGGATATAGAACATAATAGGACAAAATAAACATATGAAAAATTGTTCAACAGCAAAAAGTGTGTAAAAAGTGTTGAACAAATGGTGTATTATAGGACATAAATTGTGATGAGTGCACAGTAAAATGAGTGTAAGATAATACTATCACGAGAGAACTTATAAATAGCAGAAGCAAAGGAGAAGATGATGAGCGATAACAAAAAAGTAAAAATAGCGATTGTTGGATGTGGAGGTATTGCCAATCAAAAGCACTTCCCATCGATTAAAGCCAATGAAAACAAAGCAGAGATTGTTGCTTTCTGCGATATTATTGAAGAACGAGCAAAGGTAGCTGCTGAAAAATTTGGAACACCGGATGCAAAAGTATATACAGATTATAAAGCCATGTTAGCCGATCAGGATATCGAGTTTGATACAGTGCATGTGTGTACACCGAATGTTTCCCATTGTCCGATTACAGTAGCGTCCCTAGAAGCCGGAAAAAATGTTATGTGTGAAAAACCGATGGCGCATACCACAGAAGATGCCAAGAAGATGATAGAAGCTTGGGAAAAATCAGGTAAAAAGTTTACGATTGGATATCAAAATAGATTTCGAGATGATACACAAACCTTATTCGCATCATGTCATCACGATGAACTAGGTGAAATATATATGGCGAAAGCCCATGCACTACGCCGTAGAGCTGTACCGACATGGGGCGTTTTTCCAAATAAAGAACTTCAAGGTGGCGGTCCCCTTATTGATATCGGAACCCATGCGTTGGATATTACGTTGTGGATGATGGATAATTACGAACCGGAAACCGTTTCAGGTCAAGTATTCTATAAATTGGGTCGACAAGAAGATGGCCCTGCAGGGAATGTATTTGGTCCTTGGGATCCAAAAACATTTGAAGTAGAAGATTCAGCTTTTGGTATTGTGAAAATGAAAAACGGAGCAGTTGTTTATATAGAAGCTTCTTGGGCGTTGAATGTGTTGAAATCAATGGAAGCCTCCACTACATTATTTGGAACAAAGGCAGGCGCGGAAATCCATCATGGCGGAAGCTACCCTAAAGATGAATTGATCTATAATAATGTACAACATAATCAATTAATGGAAACAACCATTTCACCGGCAGGTATTGTGGACTTCTTTGAAGGCGGAGCATCTGCGGAAGGAATTCGTGAACAAGATCAATGGTTGGATGCAATTTTAGAAGATAAAGAACCACTGGTTAAACCGAAACAAGCATTTGTTGTTACTCAAATACTAGAAGCAATCTATAAATCAGCAGAGACAAAACGGGAAGTTGTTATTGACTAGTGTGATAAAGGAGGATTTATGTTTCCAAAACAAGGGTTTAAGCCGAATGGATTAAAAAATATAACAAAAGATGGCGATAGTGTTGGTTTTTCTTTTGATATGAAGATACAGTACTATCGTGGTATTACATTATCGATCATTCGTGATATTGAAGTGGAAGTAGATGGCGTCCCCTGTGAACGGGATCAGATTCGTTTTACAGTGAATGACGAAACGTTCACTTTGGATGAGATGCAGACAGTCATCAGTAATCGATGGTTATTCGGACAATATGCGACGGTCACCGTATTAGATAACAAGGGTCTTGATAAAGGCAAGCACCATCTTAAATGTATCCAAACGATTGCACCGTCTTACATGCCTATGATTCTAGTCAATCCTATTGAGTCAGATTTCGAGATATAAGGAGAGTTAGCGTGGAATATAACATTAAGAGAAGTGTTTCGTTATATAGTTATCAACAAGAATATTATGAGGGTACATTAGACTTAGAAGGGTGTATCCGTGAAGCATCAAAAGCAGGAGCGACGGGGATTGAATTATTGCCGGAGCAAATGATGGATTCATTTCCGGTGGTTACGGAGGCGTTCAAAGAGCAATGGTTCGGTTGGATGGAAAAATATAATACAGAGCCTACATGTTATGATGCTTTTCTAGAAAATCACATCTATAACAATCGTACTTTGACGCTGAGAGAACAAATTGAAATGATGGAACGGGATATAAAAATGGCATCAGAATTGGGATTTACAACATTGCGAACATTAGTAGCGACGCCAATGGATGTCATTGAAGGTAGCCTTGAATGTGCTGAAAAAAACAATGTAAAAATTTGTATTGAGGTACACTCTCCCTTTTCATTGAATTCAGGATGGGCTGATGGTTATATGGAAATGATTCATAGAACCGGCACCCAATACTTTGGATTTATGCCGGATTTTGGTATCTTTTGTAAAGAAATTCCTACGGCGTTAAGAGACCAAGCGTTCAGAATGGGAGCGACTAAAGAAGGCGTTAAGATTGTTGATGAAGCCTTTAGAGAGCGGGTAGATAAAGGATTTGCAAAAATCAAATATAACTTAAATTTAGGTATAGCCCATCAAGAGTATATGAAGGCAAATGGCATGCCGCAATTAATGGAACGCTTGCATAAGGCGAATGCGAACAAGGCTGATTTGCATTATGCCCAAGAATCCTTTGGATTCACTTGGAACGATCCTAAAGATATTATTGATAATATAAAGTATATCTACCATACCCATGCGAAGTGTTATGGACTTACGGCAGACTATGTGGAACCTTGTATTCCTCTCGATGAAGTGGTGGCTGCATACAAGAAAGCCGGCTACATAGGATACCTTTCAACAGAGTACGAAGGTAACAGAATGTTGAATGATGCCCTTGAAGTCGATAGTATTGAACAGGTAAGAAGACATCAAGAAGCACTACGTCGTGCGATAGAAGGGTAGGGGTTAACATGCAGAAAATGGAGACGGAGATTGTTGTTATTGCAGCAGGACCATCAGGTTTAGCGGCAGCCCTTCAGGCAGCCGAAGATGGCTCAAAGGTCATTGTCGTTGAGAAGACAGCTACCATTGGTGGTGCGGCGAATATGGGAATGGGTCCCTTAGGTATCGGAACCCGCTATCAACAGCAACAAATGATAGATATTACCGTAGAAAAAGCATTTAATATGTTTATGGAATACACCCATTATAATGTAGATGCACGTTTAGTGAAACGGTACTTTGAACTATCAGCAGATACAATTGATTGGTTAGAAGACAAAGGGGTAGAATTTGAGGGAGCATTTAAGTATTTTCCCAAATCAGAGGCTACATGGCATGTTGTGAAAACGGATCGAGGGATTGGTCCGAGGGCAGCCTCCTTTATGACCAAAGCGATGTATGATAGAGCCATTGAATTAGGTATTCAGTTCCTTATGGAAACGCCTGCTAAAAAAATAGTAATGAAGGATGGCTATGTTACCGGAGTTCTTGCTACGGATAAGCATGGGGAAGAGATTGACATTTCTTGTAAGGCAGCCATTATATGTACCGGTGGTGCAGGATCAAATAAGAAACTCATCAAAGAAGAGACAGGGTTAAATCACGGCGACGATTTATTTAGCTTTGCTATTCCGGGCTTAATGGGCGATGGACTCAAAATGGCATGGGAAGCTGGTGCCGGAAAAACAACTGTGCGGATTGAAATGGCAGCAAGTATTGAAGACCTGGAGGGAATGCCTCCGGGTGTGGTCACTGTTTTTGGACAACCGAATCTTCTTGTGAACAGGTTCGGAAAACGTATTATGAATGAAGAAGAGATGCAAAATGCAACATTCCTATCGAATGTCGTGGTTCACCAAAAGGATAAAGTGGCATTTAGTATTGTTGACACGAGTATTGTTAAAAAATATATTAAAAATGGTGTGGATCATGTCAGCTTGGTTCGCCCGAATACCGATGTATCGGATTTCTATGACGGTGTAAAGATGGCTGAGGAGAATGGCAATGATCACTTTATCGTTGCAGATTCCATTGAAGAGTTGGCAGAAAAAGCCGGTATTGAAAAAGAGGTTTTACTGGAAACCATTGATGATTACAATGATTATTGTGATAGTGTGGATGAAGAATTCTTTAAGGATCGACGATTTATGAAACCTATTATGAAAGCGCCGTTTTACTGTGCACGTATTCGGGCAGGCGGCTACGGAACCGTAGGCGGAATAAAAATAAATGAAAATTGTGAGGTGATAAATGACGATTTCGAACCGGTAAAAGGCTTGTATGCAGCAGGTGCAGATTCTTGTAATATCTACGATGACAGCTATATGTTCTTGTTGCCGGGGAATTCCATGGGTTACGCAGTGAATACAGGACGTATTGCAGGAATGAGTGCAGCAGAATACACAGAAGATTGATCAGACAAGGAGTTAAACATGAAAGTATTAGGTATTTCCTTTGGGCGTAAAATGCGTTGTAGCGAGATTATGGTTAAAGAGGCTTTGTATAAAGCCAAAGAAGCCGGAGCAGAAGTTGAGTTTATCAGTACATTGGATATGACTATCGGCCATTGTACCGGTTGTGGAGCATGTAGTAAATTAAGAGAAAAAGGAGGCCCGGTTCGTTGTGTTGTAAAAGATGATTATCAGAAGCTGGAAGAAGCTGTTCTGGATGCAGATGGTATTATTCTTGCAGCCCCTGTTTTTGCTGTGGGTATTGTCGGTCAATTCAAAAATTTTGTGGATCGTTTTGGTCCTGCACATGATAAGGCGGCGCTTTTAGAAGAGCAGAAGAAACGTATGGAAGCCGGTAAAACAGGGGATGAGTTGCTCGATCCAAGATATTTTAAAAACAGGTATGTAGGGTATATTTCTGTCGGAGGTGCGTCCACACAAAACTGGGTATCTCTAGGATTGCCTATGTTACATCTTTTTGGATTTTCTGTTGAGATGAAGGTTGTGGGTCATATTGATGCCTATGATCAAGGACGTCGGGCTAATCCGGTGCTTGACCAAAAGCTCATGGACCAATGTGGTGAGCTAGGTAGCAGAATAGCCCAATCCATCGGTTTACCTTATGATGAGGTGGAATGGTTTGGTGAAGAAGGCGTATGTCCTGCCTGTCACAATCAGCTTATTAGTATTGCACCGAATGGCTCAACGGCGGTTGAGTGCCCGGTTTGCGGAATAGAAGGAAAGCTGACGATTGAAAATGATCGCGTCAAAGTTCTTTTTCCGGAAGAACAAATAAAACGCTCACGAGGGACCCTTGCCGGATTATACGAACATTATTATGAAATTCAAGGGATGATTGATGTGTGTGTTCCTAAGCTACAAGCCCATGCAGAAACACTTCCGAAAATGTTGGAGAAGTATTCGAATTTTAAAGCCTAAATAAAGATTGGAGTGTCAAAAGTATAGGGTTGAACGTTGGTATAGAATATAGTGAAACTTACTTTTGATGCCCTAATCAAATAATAAGAGGAGATGGAAAAAACTTATGGATAATAGTCAAGCTTATGAAGGTTCAGTCGAGCAAGCAGGGTCTAAGTATGTTGTTGGCAAAAAGCAAATTGCGGTATATGGATTGGGGAATTTTGCATCGCAATTGTCATGGACAATGGTTAGTTCGTATCTTATTTTGTTTTACACCGATGTGTTTGGATTAGCGACAGGGGCCGTTGCGTTGCTCATGCTTATTGCCAAGATATGGGATGGAATCAATGACCCGATGATGGGTGCTATCATGGATAGAACGAATACCCGATGGGGCAAGTTTAGACCCTATTTAGTTATAGGTGCACCACTACTTCTTGTCTTTACCGTATTGACATTTACCGTGCCTAATTTCGGGGATACCGGTAAATTGATTTATGCGTATGTCACGTATATCGGATTGGGAATGAGTTATACAATTGTTAATGTTCCTTATACAGCAATGCCTGCTGTCATGACCAATAATCCAAAGAAGATAAACCGATTATATGCAGCACAGATGATTGGTATGACCGTTGGTATGATTACACTGAACCTATTTACGTTGCCATTAGTTAAGTATTTTGGTAATGGTGTTGAAGCGGCCGGATATCAAAGAACGGCGTCAATTTTTGCCCTTGTATCGTTACCGATTTTTTTACTGGTCGCTGTTGTATGTAAAGAAAAAATCAAAGTAAAAAAAGAACAACAAGTACCTTTTAGAAGAGCGTTAATAGAAATTGCGAAAAACAAGAACTTAATGATGGTTATTGCTTATACCATTATTTCCATGGCCGGAATGTTCGGTCGAATCGGTATTGCCGTATTCTTCTATATCTATTGTGTGAAAGACTTTAGATTTGTTACGATCTTCATGATGATGCAAATGGTTGTGGGAACGATTGTAATGCCGTTTGCACCAAAAGTCATTGAACGCTTCGGAAAGAAAAAAGTAGCAATATTTGCTATGATTATTCAGGCGGTCGGTATGGCGATGATTTTCTTCGGACCATACACCAATATACCGTATCTGTTTGCAGCCCATATTGTCTATGGTTTAGGTTATATTGCCGGCCCTTGTGGTAGCGGAATGATTATTGACTCCATTGATGAATATGATATTAAAAACAATGTACGAAGTGATGGAACTGCCTTTGCTATGAATGGTCTGGGAACAAAGATAGCATCAGCAATCGGAAGTGGATTAGGTATAGCAATCATTGGTTGGTTTGGCTATGTTGCAGGACAAGATGTTGGGGAACATGTCCAATTCGGAATCAATCTTGCGGCAAACCTTATTCCTATGGTACTCTTCCTACTTGCTATTATTCCGCTCCTTTTATATAAGCTTCCGGAAGCGGACATGGTTGATATTCGACGACGTATTGAAGAAAGAAACAATAAAACTCTTATTAAAGAATAATTCAATAATTATTCCAATGGATTCAGCCATATGGCTGGATCCATTTTTCCATGGGGCGCACACTTTTTGGTGCCCTCGTTACTTTTCTTGAATAAATGGCTGAATTGTGATAATATATTTAACTGACTATATTCAATCGTGTTTGAATGTGAGGTTATATATGTTAAGTTACATGAAAGTACTGAAACGACTAAAGAAGTGGAAGCTGGTCCAAGGGATCGCCTTTATGATGAATAGTGACAATATCATAAAAGGCTTTGAAGCTATGGGACCTTTTATTATGAGTATGGGTGGAAATGTGGATAACCCGAATAGATATCAAGGTAAAAAGAAACAATAGAGCAAAAAAAGAAGGCCCTGACATTTCAAAAATAACATGTCAGGGCTTTAGTTTTATAGAGCAAAGTGGCCTAATATAAACAATCAGCATCTTTCGGTAAGTTGCTGACGTCGATAAGATATTTTCTGGCCATGGCAGCTTCGCGATCATTGTAGTCATAGTTCAAGTCAGCAGCTACTTCCGTAGCCATCTTATCAAATAAATCACACATAATAAATACAGATGTCCATGCTTTTTCAACATCAGCAATAAAATATGTCTTCAAGTAATCCTGATAGATTTCTTTTCCAAGCCATTTGTTCATATACTTGGCGGATTTACCAACACTTACAGAAAAATCGGTTATAATGCCGACTTTCCACGTGAGCATTTTCTCCAATTGCTTTCGAACAACAAAATTGGTCATATCCTGCACATAAGTAATTTCTTCTCTCCATAATCCTTTTGCAATATTATTACTGCACCACCAAAACTCATTGCACCAAGCTGAAAACTCTTCTTGTGTTGGTTTTTTGACATGGTAGTCTTTGTCTGTAGATTCCTCGATTACCGGAAGAACGTTATCCTTATCCCAAAGTATGACGCACAATTTATCATCAACGATATGTTCCTTGGCATATGCCACCGTTTGAACGGTTAAATCAATTCGGTTACCGTCATTAAACTGCATTAACCAGCCATATCTGTTTTCTTTATCAGCGGAGTAAAAGGGACTTTCATCGGGATATTGCATATACATAATATCACCGAATTGATGAATCCAGTTTTTGTCTTCAATAAAACGGTTGATCTCATCTACGACATAGACGATATCATAATCTTGAAATATGTCCTTGGGCACATTTGGATTTGTTCGGGAACCATTCATATAGATTGCTTTAATTCGTTTGTCTTCTCGTGCTACAGCAAATAAAAGTTCATAGATTTCCTTTTCTGTTCGCATCGGCGTCATTTCCCCTCCAATTAAGTTTTGTAAATCTTCTTATACTATAATAACATATTGGTGAATAAATCGAGGGAGTTTTTTCTAAATCAGGACAATAAAAAATCCCTTGAGAATCAAGGGATTTCGTAAGCGCGAGACGGGATTCGAGAATCTGGCTCGTAGGTCTGATGTCAAACCTAAGGTATCGGATAATTTTTCAAAAAGATAAGTCGCTCCATAATATAAATGCTTTGAATGTTCTGCTGTAATAGGTCCACGTTTAGCCGGAAGTGTTGGTTTCGTTATCTTATCTTTCCGGTTGCGACCATTTGTAGGAACAATCTCTTCGGTATCCGGATTGACACGACCAATGAGTTTGCGCTTGCATTGGGATTGTTGTTTTTCTTTATCCCAATGATAAGTTGCCTCATAGGCGTAAGTAATAGCAGAACGCTTGTCATATTGTTTAACGCTTGCCATTTTATCACCTAGTTATGTAAACCGAGAATCCAGGTTATATTGTATATCACTTACTTCAAACTGAAAATTCAAATAATCAATTTGATAGAACCTAATTATATCTTAACTTTACTATAAAAGCTATTTTGCAAATTTAATGATAATCTCATAAATATACACAAGACTATAAAATACCTACCCTTGAATGCTAAAAATTTGATCCAATTGTCTTAAAATACTTTCCCCATATTCTTTCTCAACCATTTTTACATAATATGCTTTACCATAAAGGTATTCTTTAAAATTTATCGCATCTGTTTTTCCAATATTTTCTAAATGTTGAGTAACCCCATACTTTTTACAATAATGGATTTCCTGTCTTAGCTTCTTTTTAAAATATTTCGGTATTTTAACATCATCTTTCACAACTAAACCAGTTACCATTTTTCGATAATTGCCTTTCATAACATGCTTTTTCTTTTCATTTATCTCAAAACCATTTTTAATTACTATTTCGTTTATCCTATCAAAGAATGGCTCAATTTCTTCGTTTGTGGAAAAGGTCAAATCATCTGCATATCGAGTATATGTAATATTATTATCTTTTGCCAACTTCATAAGTTTTCGATCAATTTGCTTAAAACGAATATTAGCTAAATAAGGACTAGTCGGCGATCCTTGAGGTAATTTATTATTATGAATACAAAGTATTGTCAGCCACTCAACAATCTCTTCTTCATAACCTAAAGATAAAAAAATGTTATTAACATCTTTAGACGAAATAGATGGAAAAAAATCTTTTATATCTAAACACATTATTTCTTCTTTGTTAATGTGACATTGTGCATTAGTTTTTATAGATTTCCCTTTAAGGAATCCATGAACACAATTCTCTAATTCTACTTTTTCAAGAATATTTCGTAAAATCCATCTTTGTCTTTCTTTCAATTCAATACTTGGAGAAGTAATTGTTCGCAATTTTCCTTTTGAATATGTACTAAATACATGATATGCATTGTAGTCGATATTTTCAAGCTGTAAAATTCTCTTTAATTTTCCTATGTTCTTTATTACAGGTAAATTATTTTTCAGCTCACCCTTAAATTCAGAATTACCGTCAAAAGTTTTCTTTCGTTTATTCTTCAAGAGCCAAGCATTCCAAGCATCAACACTCTCTTCCTTTGCTTTTTCTGTCAATTCAAAACGATCTGCCTCACCTTTGACAATATAACCTTTTTCATACAATTCACTAATAGAATTTGCAAGCAACACAACCGGCTCATTTAATGCTTGTTGAATTTCTTGCAAGCTAATTCTATTATATTTATTTATATATGATAGAATTATTATTTCATTCGCTTTCATTATTCTTTTTCTCCAACATCGCTAGCAAATAGGCATTTTCTGCATTATTTTCTTTTCGTTTTTTTATGTCAGAAATATTAGGACGTATATATGATGATCTTATGAATAATGGAACACTCATTTCAGAAGGTTTCCAAAAATTACTTAATGTATTATTTGGTGTTCCATAGTATAATGATACTAAAAACTGATTTTCTTGAAATCCCAATACATAACCTTTATCTTCTTTATCACCATATTCTTCGATAATTTTTTCGTAAGTCTTTACAATCTCTTTATTTTTTTGTGATTCCTGTTGAGAAAATATGTTCGCTTTATCAAAACACTTTTCACCAATTACAATTAATCGATAATCAATATCTATGCCTATTTTTTTTAAATCTCTGATCTTTTTCTCTATTTTATCTTTTCTTCCATATATAATAACAACGTGTAACTTTATATGTCGGTTCTTATCTAATTGAAAATTTTTAACGCATTCCTTAACATTACCATATAATGTGGTTCCTGACCCCACAATATCATCTAAAAAAATAATTTTCTTAGCATTGTTAATTACTTTATCAATATTTTTCTCAGTATCATGTATAATATTTTCTTTTTTAAACTCTCCTAACAAACTACAAATCAAAGCACTTCTTAGATTATCTCCACCGGAAGCAACTCCTTTTTTTGAAGGAAAAGTTATAATATAAACATCATTTGGATCACTATCATTTATTATTTCTTTGATAATTCTATACAACTCACGTTTAATTCTATTTTCAGTGAAATATCTATAATTTTCTAAGAGTTTTAATAAAATTGGCCTATCTTTTTCTTCAAAAAGTTCCAACCAATCATAAACTCGATCTTGAAATATGTCCTCACCAATATAATTATCTATATGTTTATCTGATTCTTCAGAACTATTACTAGACATATAATTGTTCAATTTTATTTTATTTAATTCCTCAAACTTTGAAATAGATTCAATCAGTGTATTTTTTTTATCCATATAACCCCCACCTATATAAAAAAAGCAGCTACCTATCTTTTAGGGACATCTCTAGATGTCCACATGCTTTGACGTAGTCAAAGCATGTAGCTATTTAGAGAGTTAGTTCCGTCCAATATAGAGGCGAATCGCACTCATATCTAGCTGCTATAAAAATTATACTATATATGAATGATTTTTACAAAAAAAACATATATGTACATTGTGCTGAATAATTATAAACAACAACATCCAATCGATTATGTCCCTAGTCCTTTGTCAGAAACTGCAACAGCTTTTTATCATACCCTCTATAGTCCTTTTCATCTTTTCAATCTCCCAATATTTAACGGTACCGATTCTTAGCATATTCCGGTCTGAACACATGATTATCAATCTTTTTTGTAAACCTATCAAACAAGTTCTTACTCATTTCCGAATTTCCCCAAACTTTTTTGATATTACAATAGAACATAGGCTTCACGTTCTTTTTCACCTTTTTCTTTTGGCTCTGTTAGAGTTTAGTCTTGTTCAGAAGCAATTTATAAAGAGAGCAGAGGTTCTCCTTGATTATCTGTTTAATAGATACATCACCCTTGGTCCTAACAATACAACTAATAGTATTGCAATACCAATAATACTTGATATTCTTCGTGACAAAAAGTATGCATCAGATGGTTCGGATGTAGCCTTCCAACTTTCAAACTTTTTCCACATATATCTTGGATTTATTGCATTTATCAAGAGTGCAATTAATGCTACAACTAAAAGTATTGTAATAGGGATTTCAAAAAAATATCGCATGTTGGATTCCTTACCCTTTCTTTATGATTTTGTTGTACATCAAATACAAATAGGTTTTCTATTACTATATTGATAAAGGTAATCCCATTGTTAAATATCCTGTTATGAAGATTAAACCGGAACATCTAGAAAAGAAAAGATATTCACGGCTTTGAATTTAGACTATTAACCGTTAACATTTATAGGCAAATCATTTTTTACATCTCAAAAAATATTGAATCATAGCCACAGTATCAATGTTCACGGTTTTATCCACTTCAAAATAATTTTGTAATATAACATTAAAGTCTTGGGGGGACATATCAAATCTATTAGGGCACTCTCTATGTTCTTCGATTAATTTCATAAATCTGCGCATAGGATTTTCATTGTTAGGAATATCCAGTACAAATCTTCCATCGGGTTTCATTATTCGGTGAATTTCAATGAGTGATTTTTCTACAAAATTTCTATCAAAATACTCAAGCACGCCTATACATGCACCTATATCAAAACTATTATCGTCAAAAGGCGTTTCATGAATACTACCGCAAAATAATGAGCCAATCACTAAATTTTGTTTGGCAACAAATTCTTTAAGAAGATTTATTGTTTCGCTACTTATATCGACTCCTGTATATGTAGATGGCCATTCATCATATCCTCGAAACATAAGATTCAGACAACACCCAAGGTCAACATAGTTCATATTCACGGCAGGAGATAAGTAGTTTCTTACTTCTTTACTTCCGCTGTCCGAATCTAATCCTTCAGTTGTAGCTTTTAAAAACAATGGATAGTCGGGGTCATTTATTATATGTTCGGGATATTGTGAATCAATTCCCCTTCTTCCTAAATCAATCCCTCTATCATACGCTTTCGCAACCAATTCCAGTTGTTTTTCCATTTGATTTTGTGACTCCTTCCATAAAATATACAAACAAAATTCGAATTTATGAGTAAGCTATTAATTTATAGTACCATATTGCCTCAAATAAATAAAATTCTACACTTAGGTATGTTTGTAATCCCAATACAGAGCAAAAGGTTCTAAATATTATGAATAAAGCCCTGAAAAAGAGCAATAAAATGAGTAAGAAAAAGTAGTGCACATATCAGTACAATAAAAAATCCCTTGAAAATCAAGGGATTTGGTAAGCGCGAGACGGGATTCGAACCCGCGACCCTCGCCTTGGGAAGGCAATGCTCTACCACTGAGCCACTCGCGCATGTGAACTTTAAAGTCATCTCCATTATTATACACCCGAAAATTATAAGTTGTCAAAGTATATTATTATAAAAAGTATATTCTTATAAAAAAGAAGAGGGGGATACGATGTTCTTTGCAATATTTCTTTATTCGAGGTATGATAAAATAGATGATAATATAAAAAAGTATCAGAAAGGGGTACATATGAAGGTTGGAATTATAGGAGCTGGCGGTATTGCCAGAAAAATGGCGCGTACACTTGTTGCAATGGAGAGTGCAATGCCTTACGCTGTTGCATCTAGAAGTATCGAAAAAGCAGAGACCTTCAAAGAGGAATTTGGTTTTGCGAAAGCATATGGGTCTTATGAGGCAATGTTAAGTGATCCGGAAGTGGAGTTGGTGTATATTGCAACGCCTCATTCCTTACATTATGAACATGCACTCTTATCTTTAAATCATAATAAATCTATATTGGTTGAAAAACCGTTTATGGTCAATACATGGCAAGCAAAAGAAGTTATTGAACTTGGAAGAGGAAAAGGGCTCTTAGTGGCAGAAGCTATTTGGATACGTTATATGCCAAGTCGCTATTTGATACAAGATTTATTAAGGGAAGGTATTATCGGAAAGGTACAATCCTTGACATGTAACTTAGGGTACTTGATTCATGATGTACCACGTCTGAAAGAGCCTGAACTTGCAGGAGGAGCGTTACTTGATCTTGGTGTTTATACCATGAACTTTACGGCTATGGTTCTAGGGGATCAAGTTAAGAAAGTGACCTCAACAGCAGTACTTACCGATAAAGGTGTTGATGCTCAAAATAGTATAACCATTACCTTTGAATCCGGTCAGCTTGCAATGTTGCATAGTACGATGCTGGCGAATACAGATAGTAGAGGAATTATTTATGGAAGTCAAGGAACTATTGTGACACAAAAGCTAGATAATTGTGAAGCCATTACCGTATATGATAATGAAGGGAATGTCGTGAGAGAAGTTGAAATTCCGGAGCAAATCACAGGTTTTGAATATCAAGTGGAGGCTTGTCGCAAAGCGATAGCTGCCGGTGAAGTGGAAGTGGCGGAGATGCCCCATGCTGAAATCGTACGTATATTAACATTAATGGACGGCTGTCGTCAGGAGTGGAATGTGACCTATCCTTTTGATGACAAAAGTTTTTACAAATAAAGGGTAACATTCGCATTTGCAATACTCCAAAGGAGGGTATGCGATGGAGTCAAGTACATGGATTGCTATTTACTTGCCGCTCTTTATCCTATTCGTCATTATTCTCCCGAATCAACGACGGATGGCAATGGCGGTAATACGACGAAAAAGAAAGCGAGGTATCAGTTCGATGAGTAATGTATTAATTGAATCAGCGGTAGGACATGTATGTAACATATCGACCGGGTCCTTTGGATCGAATTACAGCAAAGTTAAAGTTGTTGAAGTCGTTGACCATTGGATCAAAATTAATAAAAAAGGCAAAGAAGAATTGATTAATGCAGAGTACATTCAGTCGATTGCAATCGTTGAATAATATGTGGTACATGTATAGTACGATGTAATTAAATGCTTCTTGAAACATACGAGTACACGCGTGTACTAGAATTTAGGACAATATCTCTTGGGATGT
Organism: Vallitaleaceae bacterium; assembly: GCA_965140555.1. GTDB lineage: Bacteria > Bacillota > Clostridia > Lachnospirales > Vallitaleaceae > UBA1351. The sequence continues at coordinate 3,066,253 of OZ223259.1, forward strand.
TGTCCTTTTTTATTGTGGTTTAATGCAGGTTCAGAAGAAGGTGAAAAGATTTAGGGAATATAATTTTAGGAGACAAAAGTGGAGGCTGTCGTTGAACTTGATGCAAAAGTCAGAGTATAAAGTAGGAAGTGTGACAGAAGAACTTAATAGTGGTATTAATCTGCAAATTGATAGTGTGTAATTGTATACATTCGTGCAGTGTATACGAAATTGACAGTGTTGCTTTATCATAACAGCTTGACAAAGTGATTGGTTTCAATTATAATTTCATCTAGACAAAGGTGTCTGATAACTTGTAATCAGACCCTTTTGCTTTATCATTAAGCCTTGAATCAAGGTTTGTGGAGAGAGAGGTACCCCCTATGATAAAAATGGAAAATGTTAACAAATTTTTTGGAGATTTACATGTTCTGAAGGATGTTAACTTAGAAGTTGCAGAAGGAGAGAAGCTTGTCATCATTGGACCATCCGGTTCAGGAAAGTCAACAGCTGTTCGTTGTATGAATCGTCTAGAAGAACCGACCAGTGGACATGTGTATCTAAATGATGAGGAATTGACATCAAAAAACAAGACGCGGCTTGTTCGTGAAACCACATCTATGGTATTTCAGTCATTTAATCTCTATCCTCATATGACCGTCATGAAAAATCTTACGTTGGCACCGTTGAAGTTGCACAATAAGACAAAGAAAGAAGCCGAAGAGTTGGCATACCATTATTTGGACATTGTAGGCCTTCGTGATAAGGCACACGTATACCCTACGACGTTATCCGGTGGACAACAGCAGCGGATTGCAATTGCAAGAGCGTTGTGTGCTCAAACCAAGATTATTCTTTTTGATGAGCCAACGTCTGCTTTAGACCCGGAGACAATCCAAGAAGTGTTGGATGTTATGATTAAACTAGCGAGTGAGAATATCACCATGGTAGTTGTTACGCATGAGATGGGTTTTGCAAGAGAAGTCGCCGATCGTGTGGTTTTTATGGCAGATGGTCAGATTATTGAAGAAGGAACACCGGAACATTTCTTTATGAATCCGGAAAGCGAGCGGGTAAAACAGTTTTTAAGTAAGATTATACGATAGTGCTTGGTAAACATAGATAGAAGTTAACAAGCTGTGAGCGTTATGTACACATAGAGAACGTTAGCATAACAATCCCAAAAAGATAATCTTATTATAAAAGATGTAATTAAAAGGAGGATTTTTTTATGAAAACAATGAAAAAGTATGTTGCACTCATGTTGAGTGTGTTGATGATGGTTGCATTATTAGCTGCATGTGGGAATGAAGAGGGTAAAGCCGCTAGTGGGAATGAAGAGAGTGAAGCAACTAGTGGTGGTGACTCAGCAACAAGTAATGATCCTGATGTACAAGCTATTATTGACCGTGGAGAATTACGAGTAGGTGTGAAAAATGCGGTTGTTGGTTTTGGATATCAAGATTTATTAACGAAAGAATACTCAGGTCTTGAAATTTCTTTGGCAGAGAAGATTGCAGAAGAATTAGGCGTAGAACCTGAATTTACAGCAGTTACAGCGGCAACAAGAACTGAGTTGTTAGACTCCGGTGATATTGATGCTGTGCTTGCAACGTTCACCATTACTGATGAACGTAAAAAAAGCTGGGATTTCTCAACACCTTATTTTACAGATTATGTAACGGTATTGGTTGAAGATGCTTCCGGTATTACAGATCTTGCAGGTCTTGTGGATCAAAAGGTTGGTGTATCTTCAGGGTCAACATCAGCAAAAGCATTAGTAAAAGCAATGGTAGAAGCCGGTGTGATTAGTGGCGATAATTTTGATGAAGAAACTTTTGATGCGTCAACGTGGACGGAAGGCGTTAGTTTTCAACAGTATGATGATTATCCATCTATATCATTAGCGCTTGATGCCGATGAAGTACAAGCATTCTGTGTGGATAAATCGATATTGGCTGTTTATAATACAGAGGGTCGATCATATATTGAAAATCGTTTTGCACCTCAAGATTATGGAGTAGCTACAAAGAAAGATTCCGGTCTATCAGCATATGTGGATGCGTTAATTACTAAATGGTTAGAAGATGGAACCATCGATGCATTGATTGAAGAGAATAATTTACAATAGACGCATGTCTTAAGTAAATAAGGCTTCGCATATGCGGAGCCTTATTTACTATGGTAGGGTCTAAATAGGTGACAGGAGGGAAAATAATGACTGAATTATTTTCGATAGAAGCATGGGAAAAGGTATGGATTTTCCGAGATACATTCATTCTGGGAGTTTTTAATACAGTGCGAATGGCTTTTTTTGCATTGATTCTGGCAATGGTTCTTGGTATTATCTTCGGATTAATGGCAACCAGTGGCAAAAAAATACTAGAAGGCATGAGTCGCGTATATGTGGAGTTGATACAAAATACACCGTTAATTCTACAATTGTGCTTTTTATACTATGCGTTGATTTATTCAGGGCATGGATTAGGTATTCTAATGACAGGGATTCTTACCCTTGGTGTCTATCATGGTGCCTATATTGCAGAAGTTGTACGTGCCGGGATTATGGCTATACCTAAGGGGCAATTTGAGGCTGCAGCGTCTCAAGGGTTTAATTACTTTAATAGTATGTACTATATTATTCTGCCCCAAAGTATTAAGATTATACTTCCCCCCATGGTAAACCAAGTCGTTAACCTTATCAAAAACACCTCTTGTTTATATATTATCGGTGGGGCAGATTTGATTTCCCTAACGTATAGTTTCGTTACAGGTGCATCAACAGGTGGTGCCTATGCACCGGCATACTTGTTGACAGGAATCATTTTCTTCGTTATATGTTTCCCATTATCAACATTAGCCAGCATGTGGGAAAATGCCTTGAAAAAACGTGACCGTAGAACAATTGATGTTAAAGATGAAGTGACAGAAGGGACGGTGATTAAGTAATGTCAACATTAAAAGGAAGTTTATCATTATTAACGAATCCGGATACCCTTTTGTTCTTATTACAAGGTGTTGTCTTCACGCTCATTATCTCTGTACTCGCCGTTGCAATCGGTTTGGTTTTAGGTTCGATATTAGCCTTAGTGCGTAACTATGCAACAAAAGGGATTGTACCGCGGATTTTCCGATTTTTATCTATTGCTTATATAGAAATTTTTCGTAATACCCCCTTACTTCTATGGATTTTTGTCAGCGTTGTCTTCCTACCTTTTCCGGAAGTATTCGCCCACAAGATGTTTGGATTATCCACCGTTGAAGTGAAGTTATTATACAAAGCAGCCGGAGCTCTTATTCTGTTCACATCATCTGTTATTGCAGAAATTGTACGTGGTGGATTGAATTCCGTAGCCGAAGGACAATTTGAAGCCGGTTATTCTCAAGGATTTAATACCGTTCAAGTGATGCTATATATCGTTTTGCCACAAGCTTATCGTAATATTATACCGACCTTATTAAGTCAGGTTATTACGACAATCAAAGACTCTAGTTACTTGGCAAACGTTGCAACAATTGAGTTAATGGCTAAGACAAAAACATTGTTAAGTGCAGCTCAAAATTATAATGGTACCGGTAATGTGAATACGTCGGATGTCTTTGTACTCTTTGGTTTTGCAATGATCATCTACTTTATTATTAACTTCACCTTATCCAATGTGGTACGTTATATTCAGAAAAATCCTCGTATACCCAAAACGACGGCTATTGAGGTAGCCGGTCAAAATCCTTCCTAGAAAATAGATTTGGGTATTCCAATTTGTTGACCGGTAAGGTATGATGATATCAAAGTGAACAAGGAGGTTGAGGATATGGAGAAATATGTTATTACGATTTCCAGACAGTTTGCAAGTTTGGGACGATCTATTGCTCAGCAAGTGTCTAAAGAAATGCAGATTGAATTTTATGATCGGGATATCGTTGAATCTACGGCAAAGCGTATGGGGCAACCGATATCGGTCATTAGTCAAGAAGAAGAAAATGCCAATATCAAATTCTTCAGACGTAAGTACCCCCTTGGTATGGGTGTTGCGAATATGCAAGATGAAATATTTAATGTACAAACGGAAATCATTCGGGACTTTGCAGATAAAGAATCGTGTATTATCGTAGGCCGTTGTGCGGGTAGCGTGCTGTCCGACTATCCCAAGGTGTTGAATGTATTTGTCTATGCGCCTTATAAAGAACGGTTGAAAAACTGTACGGAAGTATTGGGGATGCAAGAGAAGAATGCCAAGCGCATGATTAAGGAAGTAGATAAAGCCAGAGAAAACTACCGCCTTCGCTATAGTGATGCCGATAATCCCTATGCAGATTACGATCTAATGCTAGATAGTAGTAAGTTTGGTGTAGAAGGCAGTGCATCCGTTATAATCGATGTAGCCAAACAATACTTCGGTTTATAAACCTCAAGATAGACAGAAAAGCAGTCGGAAATAAGAATTTCCCGACTGCTTTTTTTGTGCGTCTTTTATCTACCGCCTACTTTGTCTAGAAATCGTGCAACAAAGAGGAGGATTGGCGCAAGGAAGCGCCAAAAGCTACCGCCGCCAGGGATGGCGGATTCGGTAGCGACTCCGACCGACCACCCAGAAGCCCCTATACGATTTCGTAGAGAAAGTAAGCGGAGATAAACCAGTGCAATCGAATCTTATCAGAGCGCTTATACAATCCAATCTGTTTTACAACAAATGATATTTTAAAGAAATAACCCCAAAAGGAAGGGTGGGAGGGAAGGTTCGATTAAGCGTCTTTTATCCGCCGCCTACTTTGTCTAGAAATCGTTCAATATAGAGGAGGATTGGTGCAAGGAAGCGCCAAAAGCTACCGCCGCCAGGGATGGCGGATTCGGTAGCGACTCCGACCGACTCCACAAAAGCCCCTATACGATTTTGTAGAGAAAGTAAGCGCAGATAAACCAGCGCAATCGAATCTTCGCGACTATTAATTAACAATTTATTCACCAATAGGGGGTTGTAAATTTGAGTCAACGGTGTAGACTGAAAGTAACTTGACTCGTGGAGTCGAACCGGAGCGGTTAATCGGCATCAGTCAAAGTGAAGGAGTGGATGATATGAATGAACAGTTTTTTGCTATAAGTGAGGAGAAACAAAAAACTATAATCAATGCAGGGTTTGAGGTATTCGGACAAAATGACTACAAGAATGCATCGACAGATGATATTGCTGCTAAAGCAGGCATATCCAAAGGCTCTCTTTTTTACTACTTTCACAATAAAAAAAGTTTATATCGTTTTCTTTTTGAACAGGCGAAAGACATTATAACAGAATATGTCATTGATGATAACTTTGAAACAGTGACGGATTTTTTTGACATATGCGACCGTGCTGTGGAAAAGAAGATTAGAATGTTGAGAGAAAATCCTTATATATTGGATTTTGTTGTTAGGTGCTATTATACAAAAAACGAGATTATATCGAAAGATATGAATGAAGAGATTTTGACACTCACTCAAAATGCTAATACCCTATATTTCCAACATGTCGACAGGGCTAAGTTTAAAGAGGATGTATCCATACAAGAGATTTTTCAAATGTTAACATGGTTAGCGGATGGCTATATGCACGACTTTCAACGTGCCGGTATCCCATTAGATTTGGATGCCATGATGGTTCAGTATCACCGATGGATAAGGATGTTGAAAATAATCGCTTATAAGGAGGCGTATCAATGAATTATGTGATTGAAACAAAGAATTTGACGAAAATGTATGGCAAGGCAAGGGGTATTATCGATGTGAATTTGGCGGTTCAAGAGGGTGAAATCTTTGGGTTTATAGGGCCTAATGGTGCCGGAAAATCAACGACGATTCGAACGTTACTAGGTCTTATTCATAAAACCAGTGGTGAGGCTAAACTATTCGGTAAAGATTGTGTAACGTATAAAGAAGATATTCTACGAGAGGTCGGTTACCTTCCCAGTGAAATTTTCTATTATGACACGATGAAGGCCATAGATCTTCTGAATTATTCGGCAAGCTTCTACGGTAAAGACTGTAAAGAACGTATCCGATCTTTGGCAAAGCGACTGGATTTGGATTTGAATAAGAAGATAGAAGATATGAGCCTTGGAAACAAGAAGAAAGTCGGTATTGTTCAAGGGCTGTTACATTCACCCAAACTCATTATCCTCGACGAACCGACCAGTGGTTTGGACCCACTCATGCAGAAGACGTTTTTTGAACTTATACAAGAAGAGAATGACAAAGGTGCTACGATTTTATTTTCCTCCCATATCCTTAGTGAAGTTCAAAAAATCTGTGATCGGGTTGCTATCATCAAAGAAGGGAAGATTGTACAAACCAGTCGCATTGCGGAATTACAACAAGACGCCATTAAGAAAGTGACGGTTAAAGGGAAGGGATCTCTACAAGCATCCAGTTTTGGTATGGATGGAATTCAAAATCTTCATATTCAAGAAGAGAGTGGAAGCTTTGTCTATCGAGGGGATTGCAACGACTTAATCGGATTGTTGGCAACCCAGGACTTAGTGAATGTTGAAATTGTAGAACCGACACTGGAAGAAATTTTCATGCACTATTATACAGAGGATGCCAAATAGGAGGTTGTAAGATGAATATGGTTACATTTGAAGTAAAAGCCAGTTTGAAGACAGCCATTATATGGACGGTTGCCATTCTTTTAACCTTCTATCTCTTCATGTCCGGCATTTATACGGCTTTTTTGGACAGTCGTGACGATTTAACGAAGATGCTAGAAGGGTATCCACCGGAATTTATGGCGGCTTTTGGGTTTCAACTGGACAAAATATTCAGTTATGAAGGTTTTTTCGGCTTTAGTTATATCTACTTGGGGTTGATGGCGGCTATTATGTCCACGGCATTAACGGTCGGTATCTTTGGTCGAGAGAAGAAGAATCATTGTCAGGATTTTTTGTTAGCAAAGCCCCTTAATCGTTCTAAGATTTTTGGATATAAATTTGCAGCCTTGATGTCCCTTGTAATTGCCAATAATCTTATTTTTGTAGTGGTCACTGTATTGTTACGGGATAGAGATCATGCCCAGCTTGATTTAGGGCGTTATATCGTAATGGCACTATCCTTATTCTTTACCCAATTGTTATTTATATCTGTAGGCGTGGTCATAGCCACTTTTTCCAGAAGAATAAGGACCGTTGCCGGTATTGCTACATCAGTAGGATTTATTGCCTTTGTTATGACGGCAGTTCTTAATATTATTGATGAAGACCCATTAATGTTGTTAGCGCCTATGAAATATTTTGATCCGGCGTATATTGTCGAGCATTCTTTTTATGAAGGTCGATTTCTTCTAGCGGCACTTGTCATTATTATCGGTGGTATAGGGGTATCCTTTTATCGGTACTGTACCATGGATACCCGTAGTATATAGGAGGTGATTGTATGCATTTATTTAAACAGGAATGGCGTCGAAGTTTAAAGCCCTTTATTTTTTGGATATTGGGATTGTTCTTTCTCGTTTTTGCAGGGATGACGAAGTATACCGGGATTGAGACCGGTGGTGCAGATGTGATGAAGATTTTTGATAGTTTTCCTAAAGTTCTTTTGGCTGTCTTAGGTATGGTTGATGTGGATTTAACAAGTATCGAAGGATACTATGCCCTATTGATTTTCTACGTTATGATTTGTGTTGCCTTGTACGGTTTGTCCCTTGGACTGAAGGTGGTCAATGGAGAAACAATGAACAAAACCTATGAATTCTTATATACAAGACCCCGCACACGACGGTTTATACTTCTCGTTAAAATGAGTGTGGCAGGATTAAAGCTTATGTTGTTTGGGCTGATGAACTATATATTCTCTGTTCTTGCGGTCATGTCCCTTGGTATGGAAAATAATATCAACCGGACAATGGTGTTGTATAGTGTCGGTATAGTTATAATCGGTTTCTTATTCGCTGCGATGGGTATGGTTGTTGCTTCCTATATAAAGCAAGCAGAAAAAGGGGCTTTTGTTGGGAATATGATCTTCCTGATTACCTTTTTGATGGGGATCGTTTATGACAGTTTAGAAAAAGCATCTTTTTTGAGACCCTTAGCTCCATTTCGCTATTTTCTCCCCACAGAAGTTATAGCGGGTCAGTTGAATGGAATAGCTGTTATCAGCTGCCTTCTCATATCGATTGTATTATCTATTCTAGCGATTTGGCACTTTGAATCCAAAGATTTAACAGCCTTATAAACCAATCCCCCATTGATGTCTCATATAAAACGGTGTAGTATAAAAATGGACACGTTATGAGCAACAATGGGGGATATTTTTGGTATAGACCCAGATGGAGGTAGTACATGGACTATAAGAAAGTGAAAGATGAAGTGGTGACATGGGTAAGAGAGCTAGGAAAGCGACAAGTAACCGTTGCTAAAGAAAAATCCTTCGGTATTCATGAAAAAGATACGGACATTAATTGGGTAACAGATATGGACATTGAATCCGAGGCGTTTCTGAAGGAACATATATGGGCAGAGTATCCCAATCATGCTGTGTTAGGGGAAGAAGGCGGCCGTTGGATTCAGGAAGGCAAAAAAGCAACTGAGGCAGATCGGGTTGATTATGAATGGGTGCTCGATCCCATTGACGGGACTACTAATTTTATACATGGATTTCCTTTTTTTTGTATATCCGTTGCATTAAAATACAAAAATAAGACGGTGATAGGTGTGGTATATCAACCGATGATGGATCGATTATTTTGGTCGATTCGGGGAGAAGGTGCTTATATGGATGGGTTGCCTATTCAGGTGTCGGCTACGAAATCCTTAGGGAAAGCGGTCATTGCAACAGGTTTTCCTTATAATCGAAGGGAAGAAAACGTTAATCTCCTTCCATTTAATCGCATTGTAAATGAGCTTGCCGGAATCAGACGAACGGGAAGCGCCGCCCTTGACCTATGTTATGTAGCCTGTGGAGCGTTAGACGGCTACTGGGAATATGATATCAATGAATGGGATTATTGTGCCGGGCGTTTGATTTTAGAAGAAGCAGCCGGCATTTTTGAAGTGATTGAAGAAGAAAATCATCACCTTTATGTAAGCAGTAACGGACATCTACAATCGCTTATTAAGGAAAAACTTATATAGGACGCTCTGTAATAAAATACATAGTTTTGAAATAAAATGCATGAAAGATATTGACAAACAACCATTTATGCTTTATGATTGTCTACAATGTAAGAATATATATATTTATGAATAATTATTCATAAAAATACATAATATGAGGAGAATGGTTATGAAGAAAATGATGAAAAAAGCAGTAGCAGTAACGACGGTAGTAGCCCTGATGGTGATGGTAGCAGGATGTGGTGCCAAAGACGAAGCAAGTAAGAAAGTGAAAGTGTTGGATATTCCGTTGACTCAAGAAGAATATGCATTTGGTATAGACAAAAATCAACCGGAATTGTTAGAGCAAGTAAATACATTCATTGGAGAAATCAAAGAAAACGGAACCTTTGATGAGATTACGAACAAGTATTTTGGCGACGGTACACCTGAAGCAGTGGCATCAGCTCAACCGGATAGTTCCAAAGACCAATTGGTTGTTGCAACGAACGCAGCATTTGAACCTTTTGAATACATGAACGGTGATAGTTACTATGGTGTTGATATGGAAATTGCCGCAGCACTTGCAGAATACTTAGGTAAAGAACTTGTTATCAGTAATATGGACTTTGATGCGGTTTGTTTATCAGTAGGCCAAGGGAAAGCAGATATTGCTATGGCGGGACTTACAATCAAAGAAGAACGTAAAGAATTTGTTAACTTCACAGATGCTTATTATGATGCCGCTCAAAAATTAATTGTTTTGGAATCCGATGAAACATTTAAAGACGCAACCACAGTTGAAGATGTCGAAAGCTTATTGCATGGGCTTAGTTCAGATACTAAAATTGGTGTTCAACAAGGAACAACCGGTCAATACTATGTAGAAGGCGATGAAAGCTGGGGCTTTAGCGGATATGATGTGGAAACCGTTGCTTACAAATCAGGAGCATTAGCAGTACAAGATTTGGTGAATGGGAATGTCAGCTATGTGATTATTGACGAAGCACCTGCACAACACATTGCAGAAGCAATTAATCAATTCAATTAGGGAAGGATTATAGATGGATTTCGGAAAACGTTGGGAAAAATTTTGGGATGTTTTTATTTATAATAACGGCTATACGAAAGTCCTCGAAGGGTTACAAAACACATTGATTATTGCTGTATTCGGTTTGATGATTGGTATTCTCATCGGAACGATATTGGCAACCATTGAAGTAGCACCCGGTTATCATAGAACCGTCAAAGTTTTTAAAAAGCTTTGCCGGTTCTATATTGGCTTGTTTCGAGGAACCCCTGTGGTTGTACAACTATTGATGGGACATTTCGTTATTATGCCCTTATTGGGATTTAATATGCCGGCTGTTCAAGAGTGTATTTTGGTTTTTGGATTTAATAGTGGTGCCTATGTATCAGAGATTATGCGTGGTGGTATTCAATCTGTTGATTCCGGTCAAATGGAAGCGGGGCGTGCCGTCGGTTTGAGTTACACAACGACGATGCGTCTTATTGTCATTCCTCAGGCGATTAAGAATATATTGCCGACATTAGGGAATGAGTTTATTGCATTAATCAAAGAGACATCTGTCGTAAGTTTTATCGGTGCGGCGGATTTATATGTTGCTTTTAGTTATATCGGAACCAATGCTTATGAATATATGGTGCCTTATACAGTGATGGCGGCTATTTATATTGTATTGGTTATGATTATTACATACCTCATTAAGATAATGGAAAGGAGATTGGCTAGAAGTGATCGACGTCATTAATTTACAGAAGAATTTTGGAGATCTACATGTACTCAATAATATTAGTATGTCCATTAAGGAAGGTGAGAAGATTGCCATCGTCGGACCTTCAGGAAGTGGAAAGAGTACCTTTTTGAGATGTCTTAATTGTATGGAAGATCCAACAAGCGGTTCAATTATCTTTGGCGGTGTGGATATTGCGGATATGAGTGTGGATATTAACATCCATCGTCGAGATATGGGTATGGTGTTCCAACAGTTTAATTTGTTCAATAATAAAACGGTTTTAGAGAATATTACATTGGCACCGACGTATGTGGCAAAACAGAAGAATAAGAAAAAAGCATTGAATCAGCCTTTAAAAAAAGAGTTGGCGGATATTAATGAACGGGCAATAGAACTGTTGAGGACAATTGGATTGGAAGATAAGGCGAAGGTTTATCCGTCGACTTTATCCGGTGGTCAAAAGCAGCGGATTGCCATTGTACGTGCATTGGCAATGAATCCAAAGGTTATTTTATTCGATGAACCCACATCAGCCCTTGACCCGGAAATGGTTGGAGAAGTATTGGAACTGATTCGTAAAGTTGCTGATACAGGCATGACCATGGTTATCGTCACCCATGAGATGGGATTTGCTAAAGAGGTAGCGACAAAGGTTCTGTTTATGGATCAAGGACAAATCTTAGAGCAAGCCCCTCCGGATGAATTTTTTTCGAATCCTCAGCATCCTCGTGCCAAGGAATTTTTATCAAAGGTATTATAAAGAACAGGGACCCTATGGGTCCTTTTTTTTGTGAAAAATTTGATTTATTTATTGATAACAATTCTCATTTACAAAATAAGCATTATTATGCTATTATTTAGTGGTTAGGGCAACAACACTATATCGTTGACCTTTCGTATACAATATTATGTTATAAGAGCTTTATTATTATCAATGTAATGTATATGAATTTAGGGAAACTTAGTCTTGATAGCTAATCCCCTCGTGTCTTGGCCCGTTCATAGTTGTGCAAATAATGTGTCGATTTATGAGAGAGCCGGTACATGAGTAGAATAAGTAGAAAGTTAGTGGATAGATAGGCGCACCAAGGAGGATAGTATGAAAGAACAAATGACAGCAAGTCAAATGCGTAGTCAACGAAAACGCGATCATATAGACGAATTTATGAAGAAAGATTGGGGAGGGGATACTGGCTTTGGCGATATCTTTTTATCCCATCAGGCACTACCGGAGATTGATTTTGAACAAATAGATACATCCAAGAAGTTTTTAGGGAAAACAGTGGCGTTCCCTTTCATGATTAATGCCATGACCGGTGGCTTTGAAGGGGCTTATAAGATTAATGAACAGCTTGCAACATTGGCTAAGAAATATAGTATTCCTATGGCGGTGGGCTCTCAGTCCATTGCGGTTAAAGATGCGGATTATAAAGAATCTTTTACTATAGTTCGTAAGACAAATCCTAAGGGAGTGGTCATCGGTAATCTGAATGCTTTTGTGAGTCTTGACGAAGCCAAACGGGCAGTTGATATGTTAGAAGCGGATGCATTACAGATTCACTTGAATCCGGCACAGGAGATTGTTATGCCGGAAGGAGATAGGGACTTTACCGGACGTGTTTCGCACATTGAAACATTGGTTAACGCCCTTAACGTCCCTGTGATTGTCAAAGAAGTTGGTTTTGGTATATCCAAAGAAGCAGCCAAACAACTGGCGGACATCGGTGTGAAGCATATTGATATTGCCGGATTTGGAGGAACCAATTTTATTGAAATTGAAAGTGGGCGACGGGAGGATTTTCACTTTGAAGAATTAGCAAACTGGGGCATTCCGACAGCTCTTGCACTCATAGAATGCCGTCGTGCACTGGAAGAGACAACGTTGATAGCCAGTGGTGGCATGCGTGATGCCAATGATGTGATTAAAGCCCTTTGTGTAGGTGCAGATATGGTTGGGATGAGCGGAACGATATTAAAACCTTTATTGCATGGCGGCTACGAAGCGGCGGATGCATTTATTGAAAACCTCATGTACAAGTCTAAAATTATGATGTTGTTGCTAGGGAAAGCTCAGATAAGTGCCTTATCCCAAGTGCCTTATCGTGTAACCGGTAGACTGCGAGATTTACTGGAGGCGGGCCATGAATAGCACACAGGGGGAAAAGAGTTGGATTGGTGTTGGTGAAGCGAAGAGCAAAATTATTTTAGCTGGGGAACATGCGGTTGTCTATGGGATACCGGCTATTGCCATTCCTTTTCCTTTAAATGTTCGAGTACGTGTAAGACAACAAAAAAAACGTGGAATCTATCTGAAGTCAGAACTTTATGACGGGGATATGGAGGCGGTGCCCTCTTGGCTTTGGGGCATTCGAGATATGATGCGTTCGATAATTGAACGACTTGGATTGTCTTCAACGAATTTATATATTCAAATGGATTCAAAGATTCCAATCGGCAGAGGGTTAGGTTCAAGTGCTGCGATAGCTATTGCCTTAGTAAGAGGGCTTTATGCCTATGCAGGGGAGGCCTTGGAAGATTCAGTGCTTTATCAATTTGTGGATATGGCAGAAAGTTATGCCCATGGGAACGCCAGTGGCATTGATATGGTGACGCAATCGTCTTACCATCCCATCTTTTTTCAAAAAAACTTGCCGCCTAAACCCTTCATGATGCCTCAACCACTCTATTTTTGTGTGGCAGATACAGGGAAGCGGGGAGAGACAAAGGAAGCGGTGGCAGAGGTTGCACGTAACTATCAAAAAAATCCGATGCAAATCGGTAGGATTCTAGAGCGCATTGCCCAATGTGTAAAAAACTGTCAAGAAGCTATTAAGCAGGGCGACAGGATAGCTCTTGGACAGCATATGTATACGAATCATAACCTATTATGCCAATTACAAGTGAGTGATTTGGCCCTGAATCATTTGGTAGAAGAAGCCATGGCATATGAGGCTTTAGGGGCCAAAATGACAGGCGGAGGACTTGGTGGTTGTATGATTGCACTCTGCATGGATGAAGCGCATAGTGTAGAGGTTGGTCAGCGTCTTATAGAAAAAGGCGCTACAAGAGCTTGGTATTTTGTTACAAATCAAGATACGGCTATAGAAATTAACTCAGGAGGAATGGATGTACAATGGGCATAAAAGAAAGTGGTGTACGTGGCTATACGAATATTGCACTGATTAAATATTGGGGAAAACGAAATAAAAGCCTTTTTCTTCCTATGAATGGTAGTATATCTATGACCTTGGACGCTTTTTATACAGAGACTTATGTTGCCTTTGATTCGCAAAGAGAAGAGGATGCAATGGAGTTGAACGGTCAAATATTAGAGGGTAGGGAGCTAGACAAAGTGAGTCGTTTTCTCTCCTTAGTGCGTCGTGAAACCGGAATTCAGGAAAAAGCCTACGTACGTTCCACAAACCATGTGCCTATAGCTTCTGGATATGCGTCGTCTGCGTCAGCCTATGCCGCCCTTGCCGGTGCCGCTCTTTCAGCAGCTCTTGATACGTCTATACAGGAATTGGATAGGCAATGGGTGTCTCAAATTGCCAGACAAGGATCGGGATCGGCTTGTCGTTCAGTGTATGGTGGTTTTGTTGAATGGCAGGTGGGAAACCGTGAGGATGGCTTAGACAGCTATGCGGTTCCTTTGCTGGAAAAAGATAAATGGCCTTTGGCTGTTGTTTCAGTAAGCGTAAATAGAGATAAAAAGAATATATCAAGTCGGGAAGGTATGGAACGAACCGTTGAAACATCCCCTTTTTATGAGGGGTGGTTATCAACGGTACAAGACGATTTGTATCGCGTGCGTGAGGCAATTATGAGACGGGACTTTACAGAACTAGGTGAAGTTCTGGAACATAATGGGATGAAGATGCACGCAACGATGCTGGGAGCTAATCCACCGATTATCTACTGGAAGGGAAAAACACTAGAGGTTATAGAGTGCGTACAAAAGATGCGAGGTGCAGGCGTGGAAGCTTATGCGACGACGGATGCAGGACCTAATGTGAAGATTATCTGTCAGGAGTCGGATGTTCCTAGAGTCATCGACGCGTTGAAAGTATATGATAAAAGATTGGACTGTATTACATGTCATCAAGGTGATGGACTGGTTCAATTATAGAGGTGTTGGGGGAGTCAAAGCTGTGGGTTAAAGTTCCTACAGAATTCAAGGACTGAAGAACAGAAAAGGAGTGACAATAGAAAATGGATGAAAACTATATTGATCTTTGGGAAGATCGGGTACAGATAAAGTCTCTTGTAGGCTCTATAGCCTTATGTGTAACACTAGCCATGTGCGGCTATAATTTTGCATGGATGGAGGCACCCGGGCCATTATTTATGGGTCTTGGAGGAGCTTTTTTGGGATTTTTGATTGGGACAGTTCTTATTAAGCCAAAAAGAAAGCTGGTGGAAAAAAGTACACCTGTACAAGAGGAGTAGAGAATGGATATATCACTTATTATACAGATGGTTGTAGCCGCTTTTATGGCTACGTTTATATATACAATTATTGGAGCGATGCCGGGTGCGGATGAAACAGCAACAATAGCTCCGGTTACGTTGGTTCTAGTATTGGCAGGCTTGCATCCGGCAATTGTTTTAGCCTTTTTTATGGCTGCGATCGTTGCGTGTAAGCTCATTGATGCAGTGCCTGTGTCTTTGGCCGGGATTCCGGCAGGTGTCATGTCGACACCATTGGTAGAACATGCCATGATACTAAAGAAACAGGGGAAAGCAGAACTCTCGATAGGAAAGATAGCATCAGGTGCTATTATAGGTACATTAGTATCTTTGCCGGTGAGTTTGTTATTGGCAGGGGCATTGGTTCCCTTTGCTACTTGGCTGAAGGATTATGGGAATATAATCTTCTTCTTTGGCGCTGTTGCATTGGCGCTGATGAGCAAGAAACGATGGATTTCCCTTGTAGCAATTGTTCCCTTTGCTTTACTTATTCAAGGCTTAAGAGCTCTCTACCATGGTCTTGGAACAGTTCCGGAAGGAACAACGGTGTTTATTTCCTTCTTCTTGGGGATTACCATCGGTCCGGTTATTCTACAATTATTTGAGCTTTTGGATCAGGAAAAGCGAAAGAATATGCCACGCTATGGACTGAAAACGATATACATGGCACCCTCAAAACAGCAAGTACGCTTTCCAAACCCATTCAAAATCTTGACAAAGCAGGAAATCGGTTATACATCCATAACTGCCCTCATCGGTTCCTTTGCCTTCTTGCTTAGTCCTGTAGGATTAACGATTTTCTTGGGAGAGTTGGTATCTAAAAAGGGGAAAACTGAGGAAGAGAAGGCATCTTTAGCCTTGGCTTCTATGGAAGGGTTGGCACAGGCAACCTATATATCAGGAACATTAATCCCCCTTATTGCTTTAGGTATTCCTTTATCGCCTATGGCCATCGGACCTGCGAATCCGTTATTTAATGCTCCGCCGGTATTCACGCTAGAGCATAATATGCACCATATTTTGAGTCAAGGGGATATCGTTATAGCTACAGTAATCGGAGTGGGAATAAGTGCTTGTATCAGTTTTTACCTGACGGTACGTTTCGCACCTCAAATTTGTCGCTTTGTGTTTGGCAAAATTCCTCATGAAGCGCTACTCGGCCTTTTTGTAAGTCTAGTTGTATTGCTAGCATTTATGGATGGCGGGTTCATGAATGTCATGGGGGTCCTGTTATTAGGCATTGTATCAGGATTTCTTCATCGTAAGGGTGTGAATTATGGTGTGCTTTTTATGACCTTATATGCAGCCCCGTGGTTTGTTCAAGTACTGGCCGGATTATAGAAAGGATTGTGTGATGATGAATCTCTTTGTTCCGGGAAAATTGTTTCTAGCAGGAGAATATGCTGTTTTGGAGGAAGGACAACCTTGTGTTGTCCTTCCTGTGTCTCGTGGGATACAGATTACATTGGAGAAAGGGGAGACGAATCAAATTGTCAGTGATGTATTCCCCGGGAAAAGTTTTTCATGGCACTATAATCGGAGTGAAAATGTGCTAAAAGGTGACGTAACTTCTCTACCTTTTATTCGTCATGCAATTACAGTGACGACGGTGTATACCCTTGAAAAAGGGCGAGAGATACCTCCTGTATCGGTGCGGATAACAACTGATATGAATGATGTAGTATCCGGGAAAAAACTGGGACTTGGCTCATCAGCAGCAGTAACAGTTGCAGTTGTTGAAGGATTATGCCACTATTATGGTAATGAGGTGTCTCGTGAAGAGGTGTTCAAATTAGCTTATATAGCCCACTATATGGAACAGCAGAGTGGTTCAGGAGCCGATATTGCAGCATCCGTCTACAAGTCTTGTCTTCGTTATGTAGCACCTAAACAAGAAACGATGACATCTATTGTTCGGAAAATGAACGATAATAAGGAAATAAACCGTCATATTGTTGAGTCATGGCCGCTTTTTAGAGTGGAGACAACACAATGGTCTAAAACGCTGAGTCTAATTATAGGCTGGACAGGACAGACGTGTAAGACCCATGGTATGATACAGACTTATAACCACAAAAAGGGACAACAAGAAAGGGTGCAACGTCAATTTCTTGCGGAGAGTCAAAATGCCGTTGACTTATTGTGGCAAGGATTGATTATGAAGGAAGAAGATAAGGTGATAGAAGGCGTCACAGCTTCCTTTAAGGCATTATCGGATATGACGAGGGCTTATCATATCCCCTATATGAATGAGGCATTAGAGAGACTGGTTAAAGATACAAGGATAGGCAGTGGTGCAAAACCCTCAGGAGCGGGTGGGGGAGACTGCGGTTTGGTAATCATGAAAACTGAACAAAAATTGATACAAGACGAAAAATATGTACATATGCTTAAGCGCTGGAATGAGCATCAAATATGTCCTTTGAAAATAACAATATATGATGTATAGTAGAAGGAGGTAAAGGAATCATACCAAGGGATGTTCTTCTATAGTGTAACTAAGACACAGAGCTAGAAAGGATGAATACACATGGATAAATATGTTGTAATTACCGGAGCAGATAGAGGATTAGGATTAGCGATTGTACGTCAGTTGTTAGAAGATGGATGGGCGGTTTTTGCCGGGCATCATTCTGCAATCAATGAAAATTTAGAAGCATTAAAAGCAAGTTATCCTTTACGATTCTATACGTGCCAAGTTGAAATCGGAGAGGATGCATCTGTAAAAGCCTTTGAGAAGATGATAAAAAATGAATTTACACATGTGGACATGCTGATTAATAATGCAGGTATTTTGGGTGAATTTGAAGAAACCATAGAGGGTACCATTGACACAGAAGATATTCTTCATACATTCAATGTCAATGCATTAGGTGCATTGCGTGTGAGTAACGCTCTCATAGATCTTGTGTTAGAAGGAGACTTGAAAGTAATTGTCAATATAAGTTCAGAAGCCGGATCTATAGGAGAGAATAAGCGGGATGCGTGGTTTGGTTATTGTATGTCAAAGGCGGCATTGAATATGAGTGGGTCGATTATCCATCAAACGTTAAGAAAAAAAGGTGGTCGAGTGATTCAATTACATCCGGGTTATGTCAAAACGTATATGCATGGTCACTACAATGAGGAAGCGACACTTACAGCAGAAGAATCAGCAACGATGGTCTTGAAAGTGATACAGGAACAATTGTTGGGGAAGGTGGAAGATCAGCCTGATTATGTGACGTATAAGGGAGAATCGCTACCTTGGTAAATAGAGAGTTTTGCTAAAATTGTAAGAATACTGTACGGTTTATAGACTTGTTATTTTTTTCATTATATTCTAAGATGAATTTAATAAGTTGATTAGGGCGTCAAAAGCAAGTTTTCCTAAATTCGCATACACTATATAGATTACGTAGAAGCGTTCGTAACACTATATTGTATGCGAAAGTTCAACTATATGCTTTTGACACTCTAATCATAAGTTGATCGTATAGAAGGGAGTAATAAATATGGGATGGAACAATAACAAATTTAAGGTAGTAGCCGTAATGATACCGATTCTTTCATTGATATTCGTAGTCATTTTTACCCTTACGGCTATGTTTCAAACACGAACGGAAGTGCTTGCCGATGATGAAAGATTTACAGATGTGCCTCAAGAACATTGGGCCTATGAGTATATTGAAAGCCTTAGGCAAAAGGATATTACAACAGGGATTGGGAACCATGAATTTGGATTAGGACAGACGATGACACGCGCTGAGTTTGTCACATTTTTGGTACGTCTTGTCGGCTGGAACCCTGTGGCTACATCGACAGCGAGCTATACAGACAATACAGATACCGGAACATGGTATCATGATTATATCGAAGTAGCGGCCAAAGAAGGTGTTCTAGATAGGAATCAGGAGACCTTTCGCCCTCTAGAGGCCATTACGAGAGAAGAAATGGCAGTCATGATAGCCAATGCCATTGGATACGGAGCACTAGCGGATGGACTGGATCGGGATGGGAGTAGTTTTGATGATGTGATAACCCATGCCGGAGCTATAGAGTTGCTCAAAAATCTAGGAATCGTTACCGGTACCGGAGACCAAACATATAAGCCTTCAAGTACAGCACTACGCGAAGAAGCGGCAGCTATATTGATACGTATGTATGAGGGTATGACAACTGAAACGACTCATTCTAATGCCTTCTATGCAGTAAGTAGTTACTCGCAGATGGAGTTGGCAAAGGAATTTGATCAGATAAGTTTTGGATGGGCAAGTTTAAGTCGTAATAATGAGGATGCCGTTGTTTTGGATACGGACTTTCCTACAAGTTTTGATACACCCCTACAGGAAACGGTCGACATGGGTAAAGAGATAGCCTTATCTGTCTATGCAGATGAAGTGACGGATGATGTAACCCTTTTTCTATCCGACAAAGGGATGCAACGTACATTTATCGATGATCTGATGAAGGTGTTGGAGGCGTATTCTTTTGACGGTGTTGTTATTGATTTTGAAGGGATGCGGGAAGTCTCTTTACAAGAGCCCTTTAATAGCTTTTTAGCTCAGTTAAAGGATCAATTGGGCAATAAGTCTCTGACAGTGATGGTTCAACCCAAAGCACATTATAGTGGTTATGACTACCGGGGCATCGGAGATGTGGCCGATTCAATTATTCTTATGGCCCATGATTATAATGCCAAAAGTCTAACAGAGGCCGATAGAGCAAATGGCTATACCTATACACCGGTTACTCCGATTAAGCAAGTCTATGAGGGGCTTGTAGCACTTACAGACAAGGAGACGGGTGTTGAAGATCTTTCGAAAATAGGATTACAACTTTCTTTTGCTACGGCGCAATGGGAATTGGATCAAAACGGAACGGTAATCAATGAACGGCCTTATACACCGGATTATATCAAATTGATGAATCGCCTAAAACAAGAAGAGACGACCGTTGTCTTTGATGAATCAAGTATGAACCCCAAAGCAATGTATCAAGATTCAGACAATGGAAATTCTTATGTCATCTGGTATGAGAATGCGACAAGTATTCGTAAGAAAGTGGAACTGGCACAGCTATTTGGAATAACGAGGCTATCAACATGGCGACTAGGTAATATTCCGAACCCGGATGCAACCTATCCGGAAACATTGGATATGGAGGTTATTCCTAAACTTACAGATTAGGAGGTTCATATATGTTTATACAAGGTTTAAAACTTTATGGTGTAGCATTTGTCTTGTTTTTTATAATTGACTTGATTTGGCTTGGTCTTGTAGCCAAAGATTTATATCAGAATGCTATCGGATTTATCATGAGTCCAAAACCGAATTGGATTGCAGCTGTTATTTTCTATTTGATTTTTATAGGAGGATTGGTATTTTTTGTTATCTATCCTTCCGTTAATAACCATAGCGTATTGAAGGCGTTGGGGACAGGGATGCTTTTCGGATTTATAACCTATGCGACCTATGACTTAACGAATCTTGCAACCCTTGAAGGATGGCCTATTAAGATGACCATCATTGATTTGGTATGGGGGACGGTTTTAGGTGGAAGTGTCAGTGCTTTAACAGCTATTGTTGCAATCAAGTGGCTATAGGCGAATCATAGAATGAAATACGTAGAACAATAGAAAAGGCCGATACGTGCATGGATTTATGCATGTATCGACCTTTTATTATAATATAACCTGTAGGTGTTAGGTTCCTATGTAAAGGAGATATAGGGGGCATTAAAAACCTCTTGAGCTACCGCCACCACCGGAACTACCGCCGCCTCCGGAGTTTCCTCCACCGCCACGACCGCCTCCGCCACCACCACGCATCAACATGCGAATAATGGTAAAGGTAAGTAGGCCGCCGGTAAAACGGAAATCAAGAATAACCAAAATAATAACGACAATAATACCGAGAGCAGCAACAATAGGATTAACTTCTTGGGTGTCCGTTGTTGAACCGGATGGCACATAAGAAGCGAAAGAGTCCGGCATGTCAAGACCATATTCTTCATAAACAGCTTCAGTAAATGCCGCATAGCCATTCAGGAATCCGTTGTCAAAGTCACCCTCGCTAAAGGATGGAATCATATAGTCGTCCTGAATACGTCCGGTCTTACCATCAGGAAGTGCACCTTCTAAACCGTAGCCGACTTCGACACGAACATCTCGAGTTGCCATATTCAGGAGAAGTAATACTCCATTGTTTTTCTCCTTGCCACCAATACCCCATTCTCGAAAGAGGTCCGTAGCATATTGGTTCATATCCGTGACAGCTGCATCGTTCATGGTGACGACAACGATTTGAGCATCCGTTGCTTTGTTTAACGCCATACCCATTGATAAAATCCGTGATTCTGTGTCTGCGCTTATTAAATTGGCGTAATCATTCACATAGAAGTCCCGGGAAGGGGTAATTAAATCAGCTCCAAGTACAGGGGTAACACTCAATAGTATAAAAATCAGTGAAAGCCCATAGATGAGAGATGAAGGGAGGCGTCTACTTGTCAAATAAATCACCTACATCCGGATTTTCTTCAGCACCTTCAGCTGCTTCGAAGTAATCGTAAGCATTAAAACCTGCTATATTAGCAAGAAGAACGGTCGGGAATTTACGGATTCGACTGTTGAAGGTTTTAACTGTTGTGTTGTAATCACGACGTGCAGTGGCAATACGGTTTTCAGTTCCTGCTAATTCGTCTTGAAGATTAATAAAATTTTCATTGGCTTGTAGTTCAGGGTAGTTTTCTGAAATTGCTAACAAACGGCCAAGAGCAGAATCTAACTCTTGGTTTGCTTCGGCTTTGTCACCCATATTATTTGCACCGATTAGGCGACTGCGGGCATCAGCAACAGCTGTAAAAATTTCTTCTTCATGATCTGCGTATTGTTGTACAGTCGCTACCAAGTTTGGAATCAAGTCTGCTCGTCGTTGGAGTTGAGTATCTATAGAACTTGAAGCGCTGTTAACGTCTTCATCCATTGTAACCAAACTGTTGTAACTACCTATAAAACTAATGACACCGATGGCTAGAACAGCTAGGACACCGATAAGTACGATCATTGACTTTTTCATAAAGTTCCTCCTTTAGATGTTTGGTTCCATTCTAACATAGACTTATAAAAAGTTCATAAAAAATAGATTAAAATTCTAAAAAAGCACTAGTAAAATTCAAAAAAGTGTATTATACTATAATTCGTAAGCAATTTTTTGATACAAACCCGAATGAAAATTGCTTTACGGGATATAGCTCAGCTTGGCTAGAGCGCATGCTTCGGGAGCATGAGGCCGCAGGTTCGAATCCTGTTATCCCGATGCTATTTAAACGTTGACTGTGAGTCAGCGTTTTTTTTGTGTTCCAAGAAAGGTTAGCAGAGTAACTGGCTATGGTAAAAAAGTATTGACGTAGAAGCGTATATAGGATATAATTTTGAACTTGTACGTATAAAGACCCCATAGAAAGTTAGAGGAATTACATATGTTTAAAAAGTGGTTAGAAAATCCACAACAATTACGGACAGAATTACTATGTGGCCTTACGGTTGCCCTTGCGTTAATACCTGAAGCTATTGCATTTGCTATGGTAGCAGGCATTGATCCTATGATTGGCTTATATTCTGCATTTGCCATTGGATTATTGACATCGATTACAGGCGGACGACCGGGAATGATATCCGGTGCTACAGGTGCGTTAGCAGTGGTTATCTTTGAATTAGTTGGGACTCATGGTGTTGAGTATCTTTTTGCAACAGTCATTTTAATGGGTATCATTCAAATGATTATCGGGTTACTTCGCTTGGGTAAGTTTATCCGATTTATGCCCCATACAGTCATGGTAGGTTTTGTTAACGGCCTAGCCATTGTTATCGGATTGGCTCAATTGAATCAGTTCAAAACAGAAAATGCTGACGGAATAAAAGAATGGATGCAAGGCAGTCAACTTATTGTCATGATTGGTTTGGTTCTGTTGACGATGGCCATTATCTATTTTTTCGGAAAATGGACAAAAGCAGTACCGGCTCCTTTGGTAGCTATTGTGGCCATATATGCACTTGTAACCATAACAGGTGTTGATACAAAGATGGTTGGGGATATTGCAAAAATTGGTGGTGGCCTGCCATCCTTTAAGATGCCGAATATCCCTTATAATTTGGACACATTAGTGGTGATCTTTCCCTATGCCTTAACTATGGCAGCGGTAGGATTGATTGAATCCTTGATGACCCTAACGCGTATTGATGAAATAACCGGAACAAGAGGACGGGCTAACAAAGAATGTGTCGGTCAAGGGCTGGCTAACGTTGTCACCGGATTTATCGGTGGTATGGGTGGTTGTGCCATGATTGGACAGAGTATGATTAACATCTCATCAGGTGCCAGAAAACGTCTGTCCGGTATATCGGCAGCAATCTTTTTGATTCTTTTTATACTGTTTGGCTCAACCTTGATTGAGAGAATTCCGATTGCAGCCTTAACAGGTGTTATGTTCATGGTTGTTATCGAAACCTTTGAATGGTCAAGCTTCAAAATTATGAAAAGTATCCCGGTAGGTGATGCCATTGTAATTGCCGCAGTATCGATCGTTACAGTATTTACGGATTTAGCCGTTGCTGTTGGACTCGGTGTTATTCTTTCAGCCATAGTATTTGCTTGGAAGAAGGGAAAAGAAATTGATATTGTAGCCTATCGCACAGAGCTAGGAATCTATGAATATAGAATAATCGGTTCTCTTTTCTTCGCTTCAGCGAAAGCATTTATGGAGAAAGCGGATTTTACGGATATACTACAGGAAGGGACAGAACATGTCATCTTTGACTTTGGGAATGCCAAAGTTATGGACCATTCCGGTATTGAAGCGATTAACCGAATCACGCATATCTATAGAGAAAAGGGAATTACGCTACATCTGCGCCATTTAAGTGATGAATGTTATCAATTACTAAAAAATGCAGAGGCGATTATTGAAGTCAATCCAATGGAAGATCCAAATTATCATGTTGCAGACGATGCTTTAGCATAATAGCAATTATTGACCAAGTATTGGCAAGAATTCGGCAGACTTTTTTCAAATCATTGTATACAGTTAAAGGTAAAACAATGAATTGAAATCAGGAGGTTATAACATGCCGATTACATTAATGAAATTATTTCAAAAGGGTATGATTATTCAGCACGACAAGCCGGTTTATATACGAGGCTGGTGTGAACCGCTGGATGAGCTTACCCTTTTTTTTGATACATACGAAGGAAAAACGAAGTCCGATGAAAAGGGACGATTTGAAATACTTCTGCCGGGGCAACCGATAGGCGGGCCCAATAGCATCACCATTGAAAGTGAACAATCGGGGACCTATCAGGTGGAAGATGTTTGGGTGGGTGAAGTTTGGCTATGTAGCGGTCAGTCGAATATGCAACTATTGATGAGCCGTCAAATTCACCCTTTGGACCAAGCGAAAACATATAAGGAGCTTGCTACTGAGCAGATTCATTTTTATACGGTACCCATTGAGCCGGAACTGAATCATATTAGAGAGGATCTTCCGGGTGGTTGTTGGCAACAAGCAACGGCAGAAGTATTAGGTGAATGTTCAGCCTTAGCCTTTTATTTGGCAAAAAAACGGACCAAAATAATTAACGGAAAAGTTGGGATTATTATTGCGGCCCAAGGTGGAACGCCTATAGATGCTTGGTTGAATCATAGGGAGGTATCAGAAGCTCAATATATCCTTGAACAATATGACAAAGAATGCAAGGCACAGGAAGCATGGCAGACAGAATGCCATAACAGGAAGAAGGAAATAGATGAGGCGAGTTGGAACCCTATCTATTTACCCGGATTTTTTGCGCAAACTGAGATTGGAACGATGTGTGGTGTTGTTCAGTTGCAGAAAAAGATTCAAATCCCGGATGCGGTGTTAGATTCTTTGACAGAAGATACACCTATATATTTGAGCCTTGGAACGATGGTAGACTCGGATAAAACCTATGTGAATGGTGAGCTTGTAGGCGAGACAGGGTATCAATATCCGCCACGTTTTTATACGGTGCCTAGAAGTTGTATAAGCTCAACGGATGTGCATATTGATATTGAATTATGTATAACAGGAGGTAAAGGCCGTGTCACACCGGATAAGCCGTTTTTCTTACAAATAGGAGAATGGAAATGTCGCCTTGAAGGAGAATGGTTTTATCAAGTTGTTTCTAGAATGGAAAAACCTATGCAAGAACTCAAAACACTCGATAGATATTCACGAGCTTTGTATGCATCCATGTTGGCACCATTAGAAGGCATACAGACCGAAGGGGTTCTATGGTATCAAGGAGAGTCGAATACAACGCGATATGAAGCCTATGAAGAGAAACTCATACAACTTATAGAGCAATTTAGAGAGCTTCAGGATAATAAGGACTTGCCATGTTACTGTATACAACTGCCTGAATTCACCATCGACCTGGAGCCGCAGGAACAAGGCTGGGAAATTATACGATTGGCTCAACGCCGTGCTTGTATAAAGGCAGGAGCTACTTTAGTATCGACTATGGGGCTTGGAGACTGGAATGACTTGCATCCATGGAATAAAGATTTGATTGCTGAAAGAGTCCATAAAGCAATTGAAGAGAGACAATAACAAAAAAGACAAGAAGCTATGGGTGTGGTATAATGTCAGAGAGAGGGAACTGACTAGGACAAAGGATTTGTAATGTGGATAGATTAAGCACCTGGATAGAACAAATACTCTCGAATTTTCAATCAAAAGAGTACGAGAAGGAAATTCTTAGAACAATCCGTCGTATGAATAAACGACGACTTATTATATTTAGCATTGTGACGACACTATTTGAATGTGGACTTATAGTATTTTATGATATACCGCAATTAATGACAGATATGGGCGAACATAGATTAAGTTACCTATATCTGTTTTTGCATGGATCGATGTTCGTTATTGCCATATCCAATCTTATACGAATAAAATTTTCCGGAGACAATGGGGACGCTAAGATCTATGAGAATATGGTCTATACAACGATAGTTTTTGGGATGTCGGCAATGTCCGGTATCGGAATACTTGATTTTATTACACTCGGACAATTGACGTCATATACAAC
The DNA here is from genome assembly GCA_965140555.1 of Vallitaleaceae bacterium. Classification (GTDB taxonomy): domain Bacteria; phylum Bacillota; class Clostridia; order Lachnospirales; family Vallitaleaceae; genus UBA1351. The sequence goes on from OZ223259.1 coordinate 3,092,609, forward strand.
CATTCTTATGGCTTGTGGAATCACGTTGTTGGTTCGACCACCTTATAATTATATAGTATACGGCATTCCTCAGTTGATTCTTACGGCAGGGTTAGTCCTTGTCGGCCGGCAATCCGATATATTGGTAGTGACGCTTATGAATGCCACAATGTTTTTTATATGCGTTGCTATTATAACAACGATTCATTATGTGAATCAAACGAATTACATACGACAAAATTTGCAACTCACCTATTTATCGAATTATGATAGTTTGACAGGACTAATAAATCGGCGTTTTTTTGAACAATCTTTAACTCAGAATATGATATCAGATAGTAACATGTCTTGTTTGGTTATATTGGACATTGATGATTTTAAGAAGGTAAACGACAAGTATGGACATGGAGCCGGTGATAAAGTATTAGAATATGTGGGAAGTCTGTTGTCGCGTTCTGTTCAAGAAAAGGACTTAGCTGCACGTTGGGGCGGAGAAGAATTTATCTTGCTTTTAAAGGATAGGAGCCTGTCAGACTGTGAAGACATTGTCGAAAGCATGCGAATTGATATTGAGAGCATGCGCATTCCGTGGGAGGATAAATGGATACAAGTGACGGCGAGCTTTGGGATAACAATAATAGTAGCTAACGCAGGTAATTACTACGAAGAAGTTTTCAAAAAAGCGGATGCCGGTTTGTATGAAGCAAAATCCAGAGGTAAAAATCAGTATGTTATCAATGAATAAGAGTATAAGTAGAGATAGAAAAGGATAAAATTAAAGAAATATTCATAGATTGATTGGGTATGTATGGTACAATAATGTCAATGATTGATTTATTTATGAGAGGTCACCATTATGGATTTGGCTATTGAAACAAAATTAACAGAATCAAAAATGCAGGCATTAAAGCATCCCAAGTATTCGTACCAGTTAGCGAAAGATGCCTATAAGCTGTCGCTACAAAAATCACTGGAGGAAGAGCAGGCTTATGCAAGATTTCACATGGCATATGCCTGTCGTGTTATGTCTGAATATAATGAAGGTCTTACCCATGCATTAGCATCGTTAAAAATGTTTCAGGGTATGAAAAATCCCCTAGGAATCATAAAAGCATCGAATATAGTCGGTATTATCTATTTTTATTATGGCGATTTGACACGAAGTCTACGCCATTTTTTAGAGGCAATGGAAGGACTGAATCAGAATAAAAATCCCGTGCTTGAAGTATCTATAATGAACAACATCGGTGAAGTTTATAGAGAATCGGACCAACTTAATGAGGCCATCACGTGGTTTTTGAAAGGGAAAAACTTAGCGTCTAAGAAGGGTATGGATAATGAATGGGCAACGATTGCAACCAACCTTGGAGAAGTTTATTATCGTCAAGGAAGAGAAATAGATGCTTTCAATGAATTTGAACAGGCCTATGCAACGGTCATGAATTCGGATAATATATTGTTGCAAGGGGAGTTGGCAACAAAATTAGGGCGGAGCTACCGTATAAAGCAAAATTTTGAACAAGCGCGCTATTATTTTAATGAGGCAAATACGTGCTTTTCACAAATTGAGAATAAATATTACTATATAGAACTCTTACAAAACAAAGCGGATTTAGAAGAGGATACGGATGGAGACCCTCTTGTACCGCTTCAAGAAGCGTTGTCTATATGTCAGCGTTTGAATTTGGATAAAAAGATGAGTGCTTTGTATGCGTCTTTTTCATCCTATTATGAACGTATTCAAGATTATGCGCATGCCTTGGAATATCATAAACTTTTTCACCTTAAAGAAAAGGAAATTGAGGCTTCATACCTTTCTGATCGTATGGAGATTCTTATGGTGGAATTGGAGAATAATAAGGAAAAGAATGAGCTTCAACGATTAAGTGCTATATCACAGACCCTAAAAAAGGATATTGAATTGGCAAGGAGTGAAGTCAATCGTTTGAAGGAACGTAATAATCATTTGCAAAAGGAAAATGGTACAGATCCGTTGACGAAAACTTACAATCGTCGTGGTATTCAGTCCATGTATAAATTACTTCTTAAGAATTATCCGGGGTGGGACATTGGTTTGTTGATGGTGGATATTGATTATTTTAAGCAATATAATGACCGTTGGGGACATATTAAAGGGGATGTATGCTTAAACAGCATTGCACGTGTTTTGAACAGTCATAAACCGGATAATGGATTTGTCGGTCGTTTTGGGGGTGAGGAATTCATTGTGTGCTTTCCTGTAGGTGAAGACGAAGCTGTTCAAGGAATAGCAGAAAGGATACGCTATGCGATTGAAGACCTCCGGATTGTATCCAATGACAAGACCGGGGAGGTTGTGACAGTAAGTATAGGTGGCGGACGTGTTGAACATACGTCACGTGATATTATGAATCATATTGAACGGATTGATAGACTGTTATATCGAGCCAAGGATGAGGGTCGCAACAGGATATGTGTTGAGGATGAGCTAAGGACTCGCTAAGGCATTGATAGGTAATAGAATGTACCTTGTTTGAACGAAAAGGGAGGGAAATCTCATGTATAGAAGCCGTAAATCTATAGGTGTAGTCGTACTTGTTGTAGTACTCAATTGTATCATGATGACAGTTCCGAGTCAGGCTATGATTGATAAATATGGCGATACAATTGAAAAGGATATTCTTGCAGAAAAGGAAGAGAGCAGAGAGCGAAAAGATGCAATCACCAGGCAATACAAGGCCTTGCAATCGATTGAATCACCCACATCCATCTATAGTGAAAAACCTCGGTTAGAGGTTCCTTACAACCCCGGCGTTTTAAAGCCGGAAGTATTAAATGAAGCCTTAGAAACCTTGCGATATATTCGCTTTCTTGCCGGATTAGAAACACCTGTGAGACTGAATGACAAATGGAATGAAGCGGCTCAAGCAGGGGCATTCGTCAATGCATTAAACGGTAACCTCACCCACTCTCCGGTAAAGCCGGCGGGAGTGTCAGATGCCATGTATCAATTGGGCTATAGTGCGACGTCTACAGGAAATATTGCTTGGGGATATCGTACACTTTCAGGCACGCTTTGGGGCTATATGAATGACGGTGATGCGTATAATATTGATCGATTAGGCCATCGACGTTGGCTGTTGAATCCTGCCATGACGACGGTTGGATTCGGAATGATAGAAGATGGATATTATTCGGTGAATAAGGTGTTTGATGATGGTGTGAATACGATTTGGCATGATGATACAGATTTCAATTATATTACATGGCCGTCAGAAGGGGCATTTCCCAAGCAAGCATTCGGGATGAATCATCCATGGTCCATTAGTTTGAATGAGAAGCGTTTTAATAATATCGATACGGAGGATATTGAAGTTGTTATGACAAATCTTAATACCGGAGATGTTGAATCTTTTTCATGGGATGCAGACCGAATGGAATCCGGTGCGTATTTTAACATCGAAACAAATGGATATGGTATACCCTTTTGTGTTATTTTTCGCCCAAGTGAAGGGACGAATATTGAGGGTGGACGTTATCAAGTGGATATAAGTGGTGTCAAATATATTAATGGAGGAGAAGCTTCTATTCGTTATCAGGTTGAGTTTTTTGACCCGGCGACGTGGACGATGACGAATATGATAGATGGTTCTAACGAGGTCTATGCGGTTGCATTAAAAGAGGCAGGTTTGTTCCGGGGAAGTGATAAAGGATTTGAACTTAACAGAGCTCCGACGCGTATTGAAGGATTGGTTATGTTTCTTCGACTCCTGGGATTGGAAGAAGAAGCACTGAACAGTTCAGGGCGAGAGGCTCCCTTTAGGGATGTGCCGACATGGGGAAAGCCTTATGTGGATTATGCATACCGCTCAGGGTTTGTAAAAGGTATTGGCAATAATCAGTTTGGGAGTTTGCAAGCAATGACCGCTAAAGATTACCAGACATTGATTCTACGGGCGTCTGATTATGAAGAGGGGGTTGACTTTAGATGGGAAACATCCTTGGAAGAAGCTTTAGAAGAAGCTTTTATTACCCCGAATATGTATGCTTGGATGCAGGAGCATCCATTTCTAAGAAGTGATTTGGTGGCAGCCTCCTATTATGCATATAAACGTCAATAAGAAATAAAACGACCAAAATTATACTTGTCTAGTGGACTGCTTTGTGATAGAATTTATAAGTATTCTGATAATGTTAGAATGCGGATATGGCGGAATAGGCAGACGCGCAAGATTCAGGTTCTTGTGGGGGCAACCCCGTGCAGGTTCGACTCCTGTTATCCGCACTGGCGGAATCCTTTGATAATAAGGGATTCCGCCTTTTTTGTTAAATATTATGATGTAACAATATTGTTGCGTTTACGATAATTTTTTAGTGTCATTAACAGTCGTTTTACTGTCAAATTTACTGTCAAATTTGCTATCTTTATTATAATTTTCTACGGTGTTTGATTTATCAATTGGATCAATAAAAGTTCTCAATTCCTTCAGAGCGATCGGAATCCAAAGGAGAACCCATCATCTTTGGAACAGATACGATTAACGGAGAGATCTTGGACAATGCTTTCCTAAAGGAAATAAAAATGTAGGACAACCACCGGTACTATATTCCAACAGATCTATTTTAAGGACACACTTCAAAAATGCAGACATGAATGGTGTGCTATGTGGTATGCCAATCCATCCTCAAAGTCTTTTGTTAGCACAATCATCTTCGTGTAAATCGTAATCTATATTAAGAAGTTCACTATCTTTCGTGTTTTTGATTCCATTAAAATCCATACCTTCAGAAGGTATTTTCATTGTGATTTAAAGAGCTTATGATATTATAAAGTATATGGCGGGTTATCGTAAAAAAATAAAATTTAGTATTGTTATGGTACATATAAATCTTTTTAGGTATGGGGAAACAACTAGCGTTGAGGATAAACTTATAAAGTTTGCAAATGATAATTTAGCTTCTTTTCTAGAATATATTATTGATCTTGTAGATGATGGATTTTCATTGAAAACATTTTTCCCATGGTATATGCTTGAAAGAAAGCCTGATGAATGCAAGAGAATTATGAATGATATGTTAGAAATTTTGAAATCTAATCAAGTTAGAGAATACTTGAAACCAAAGTATGAGTTTTTTTTATACTCAGTTATATTAACGTGGGAAGATTTTAATGAGGATGAAGGAGTTTGTCTTCCAATACAACATATCGAAAGTAGTTTAAGAGAATCATATTTATCGCAATTTGAGAATGATACAGAGGAGATGGAATCCGCTTATTATATTTTGGATGCTCTTACATCTGTGGAAAGATATCGAGATTTCTGTTTTGTAGACTATGATTTCATGATTCATGATGTTGAACTAATGACATTGATGTATATAAAGAAACCTTGGCTGTTCTATTTTTGCTATTCTGATATATATATCGATGACTATGAAGATTTGATGCCTAATGATATTCGTGAGCAATTCATTTCAATTAAAGAGCTTAGAAAAAATAGGGATGAGTTGATTGAGACTTCACAAGAGGAATATGAAATACAGTTAGTGAGTGTATTTTTAGAAGTTATAAGATTACTTGAACAACGTATTGTTCATGTTTCTAAAAGGTCGGAAGTTGAGATTAGCGACGATATTTATACAGCAACTAAGACATTGCTGAGGAGAAACTATGATATAATAGTTGAGAGGGAGGCAACAATTGGAAGAGCTAAGAAAGCATTGGGAGAGACGGATTTATATCTATATCGGGATGATAAAGGAAAGTTTAGTGATATTGCTATTATTGAAAACAAAGATATTGAGGGTTTTGTTAATCAATATAGACAATTACTAGGTTATTTAAATTGTAACTTCAAATTTGGAATGACAATTTCAATAAATCGTAATAAAAAACCAATAGCGGCCAAGAAATATATTATGAAAAAATTAGACACATTCAGAATAAATAGAGATGATTTTTCGATAGTAAATATTGATGAGCCTATAAGAGGTAATTCATATGTGATTCGGAGTAAACATAAAGTCCCAGAAGACGATAATGTATCAATGAATATTTACCATTTAATTTTAAATTTATATGATAGAGAAAGAGAGGAAATTGCTTTAAAAGCTAGGAAGTAAATGGAATACTTTAGATTGCTATAAAGAAGAAATAGGATCTGCTTCGGCAGGTCTTTTTTGTTGCGATTTAGGGTGATTATGATATGATAGAATGAAGGATGAATAGTTATAATATTTAAGTTATAGAGTCAACTTGGAAAAGGAGAGAATATGGGTGAACAAAAATATTTGAAAACCATGATTGAAGTAGTAAAATATGGAGATTACGACAACAAGAGTGAATTATTATCTATACTAAGAAATTCAGAGATTACGTATAGTTCTGCGGGTACAGGATTTGCAACTAGAAGTTATCAAAGATATGAAAATGTAGATTTAAGAGTACCTGTTCCCATGCTAAAAAGAGCTAAGGAATTAGAAACGATATTAGAACAAATTGCATCATCAATTTATGTCGAAACAGATGAATATGATTTTGGGAAATTGCTGATAAAGCCTCGGGTTATTGAGGATGAAGATTTTGAAATTGTTGAACATGATGTAGTATTTGACGAAATTCAGGATATGATTATACAAGGTATAAGAAATGCCAAATATTTGATATGGATTGCTGTGGCATGGTTTACAGATAAGGTTATTTATGATGAGTTGATAAAGAAAAAGGAAGAAGGACTAAATATAAGGATTGTTATTTCGGATGATAAGGGGAATAGCACTTTGGAATCAGAGCTAATAAAATCTTTTGATACTAAAAAGATTCCGAAATCAGGATATTGGGGAAATAACTCTATGCATGATAAGTTTTGTATAATTGATTTAGAATATGTCATGCATGGTTCTTACAATTGGAGTAAAAATGCTCAGTATAATAAAGAAACGCTTGCAACAGCCCTAGATAAAGATTTCGTATGTAAATTTGCTGATGAATTTAACAAGTTATTTAAGTCTGTATAGTCATTGATTCCATCGTTTAACAGACTACTGTTAGTAGTGAAGGTAGTACGCTAGTTTGCATCAAAAATCAATATAAGAAAGGAAAATAGGATTATGTCAAACTTGGAAGCTATAGATAGAATAAAACTTGAAAAGTTATTTGAGATGGAAGATGGATATGTACTCAATTTTACTAATAAAACATTTTCTGGTTTTATATCAGACATTTTAAACATAGATATTTATAATTTTTATTATGCAAAAATTGGCGAATCAAAAGCAAATCGATTAAGATATATTTGGCGAATTTTAGATAATAATGATGTGGCTAAGGTGATTGAAGCATTGATTGAGTACCAACAATTAATATGTTTAAATGACTCCAAAAAAAATAATGAGACAAAAGAACTTGTAGAGACATGTAGAAAGATAGTAGGTAAATTACGTACAGATAATATTTCAACAGATATGACTGAAATAGAAGAAATATCCCCGAATTTAGATAATATAAATGAATTGTTAAGTGAGATCAGATCGCAGATTAAAAATGACCAGCCAGAATTTGCATTAGACAGACTCCACACACTCTCAGTAAAATTCATAAGAGGATTATGTACTAAACATGAGATTAACTATGATAATAATAAACCGTTACATAGTATGTATGGTGAATATGTCAAAGAATTAGAGAGAAAAGAGATAATTGAAACTGGAATGACTAAGAAAATTCTTAAATATTCTATATCTATCTTTGATGCATTCAATTATGTACGAAACAACAAAAGTTATGCACATGATAATGAAATACTTAACTACGATGAGTCTATGTTGATATATAGGGCAATGGCATCGATTATAACCTATATCTGTTCTGTTGAGAAGAAAAGAGATGAAGAGGATAATTGATATCTGGGTAACTACCTCTGACAGATTGTTTCCAACTAAAAGTTACGAAAGGGTCCAAAATAACAAGATAGTTATGTGTTAATCCAATGTGGGTGCACATAGATTATATATAAACTGAATGATAAAGGAGACATAATGGATAATATTTTGAATGTTAATAATGATTTGTGGGATGTTATTGAAAAAAAATATGCTGATGAGCATTATACAAATGCCATTTTAGACAGTATAAATTATCTTGGGGGTGTAATAAGAGAAAAGGCAAATACTACATTAGATGGGGATGAAATGGCAAAGTATGTTTTTTCTTTAAATAATCCTAAAATAAAGTTAAATAAACTACAAAGCAAATCGGAAAAAAGTATTCAAAAGGGTGCAATGGAATCTATTAGTGGACTCTATAGTCTTATTAGAAATCCTCGTAGTCATAACATTGAAAAAGACTCAAAAAAGGATGCCGACGCAATTATTAAGTATATAGATTATCTATTAGGTTTAATAATTGAAGCTGATACAAATTTTAGCATTGATGATTTTATTGAGGATGTAAAAGATAAGCATTTTGTAGATTCTGATGAATACGCAGAATTACTATTTAATGAGATCCCGGAAGAGAAAAGATATGACTCGTTATTAGCAATGTATTATGGACTAGACAGTTTTCTTAAAGCTAAACATAAATCACTGTTTCAGAAACTTATTAATTCTATAGTGAGTGAACAAAGAAAAGATTTTTTATCAATTGTATCAAAAGATCTTCAAGTAACAACAAAGAAAAGTTATGTCGAAAAATTGCTAATGATTATATCTTCAAATGATTGGGCAGAAATTAGTTTAAGATCTAGGATAAGAATAGAAGGAATTATTCTTGAGTGTATAGAGTATTCCACTGATGCAGATTGGTTTGAGGACTTCCATAGTTTAGCGACTTTTAGTGCAACAAGAATTAATGACTTTACTAATTCTTCAGAGATAAAGGATGTAATTGTGTCAAATATTGAGAAAGAAGATTATGATAATATGATGTTCTTACATTATTGGGATATCATTTCCGAAGTTAGTGCTGAAGGAAGGTTTCGTCCAGAGTTTAAATCATATATTATTACTCGATTAGAAAAGCTTGATAATCGAGTGATAGAAAGAATTGGTAGAATACTGGAAAGTGAAGAGAAAGAATCAATATGGAATATAGAGTTCGGAGATTTGTATGAAACAGCAGTGAGATTAATTACTTAAAGGTATTTATGATTGAGGTAATGTGTTTTGGAGAGTTTGTGGAAGGAGAATATATATATAATAAGGAAACTGGAACAATTCAATTGATTTTATTTTGTGATGAGGAAACTTATTCGAAAATTCCAAATCAAATAGATTGTATCTACGGAAAGTTAACAAATTCCGCAAGCGTGACACTTGTAGATTGTGAAATACTGGGTACACATAGTCCCAATTTCATCAATTATAATGTCTTCATATCTTGTCAATATATGATTGATGGAAGAAAATTCACAAAGAAAAATGATATTTTGTTTGATAGATTTCGATATGAGCTATCTGGAACTATTGAATGGAGCGGGTTAGGAGGATTTGAATTTCCAAAAAATACACAGTATACACATACAGTTGCATATAAGAAAAATGATTGGATTGTTTCTCAAATTGGATGTGACACAGTGTCTTTTATACCAGAATTAGGTACACATAATTTTGAATCATCAATACCAGAATATGTACTAAATCAAAGAGTACAAATAGAGTTAGCTTATAAGTCTCCAACATCTTTAGATAAAAGTATTGCTGATATAAAAAAGATAATTGGGCTCATAAGCATTGGAATAAAAAGGATTCCCCAAATTAATTGCCTAAAGGTTTTTTCTTCGAATTATTATACACTGTTTGGTGAAAAAAAAATCGAAATTCCAATCAGTGTATATAATGATACAATAAAACTATCCAGAACAGAGGAACCTAAAGAATCTGAACTAACGTTCAAGCTGGGGGATTTATATATTAGTGAAAAAGACTTGCTCCAAAAGTGGTTTGAATCCTATGAGATTGTTGAGCCTATAATTGAGTTGTATCTTTGGGTTAAAAGTTATAAAAACATATCGGCTGAGAGAACTTTTTTGAATTTGACACAAGCGTTAGAGGCATATCATAGAAGGTTTGTTTGTAACAAGAAGAACAAGTATAAGAAGCACTTAACAAGGCAATACAGTAAGGTGAAAAATGGTAAACAAATTGTGGAGGCTATTTTTACTAAGGATCAAGAAAAAAAAGGGGATATATTTTTCAGAAGCAGAATGATTGAACTATTATTTAACAATATAGAAATAGATTTTATAAAAAACTCATTTAGTAGCAAAATAAAATTTATTGAAAAGATAGTAAAAACTAGAAATTATCATACACATTATTTCGAAAAAAATAAGGAGGAATCTTTCACAAAGAAAGAGCTAGAATATGTTAATGAGGTTTTGGAGCGTATGATTGAGTACTATTTACTGGAAGTGATTGGAATAGAAAAGAAAGAACCTTACAGAAGCAGGCAAGAACTAGAAATAATATCAGATAAAATTGAAGCGGCATTAAGATGATAGTACACTAGTCTCTTAATACAAAAAAATGAATCCTAATATATATTAAGAAGGAACGGCTAAAGAGCTGGTCCTTCTTTGATGAGGGGAGTATAAATAATTAATAAGGGTTATGAACGGTAGTATCATTAAAAACAAACATAAGTTCGATTAAAAGAGATAACTTTATGAATATTTTTATCAGCTGGGTTGGTGGTAAAAACTTATTGAAGAGCACCATCGTCAATAAGTTCCCTCAATCTGGCATCAAAAAGTATGTAGAAGTATTTTGTGGTGCAGGATGGGTGCTATTTGACAAACACAAGCACGCAGAGGTGGATGTTTATAATGATTACAATGGGGAACTTGTCAATTTATTTCGATGCGTTAAATTTCATGAAGAGGAATTAATCAAACAATTGAAATATTCTCTTAATTCAAGAGAGCTTTTTGAGGATATGAAGTCACAATACAAATCAAGTGGCTTCACAGATATACAAAGAGCAGCAAGATTCTTTATGCTGACTAAGACATCTTACAGAAAGTAAAGGAGAATCATTTGGATGTGTTAAGAGAAACATATCCCACGCAATTGAGTACCTAGAAGCTATTAGTCATAGATTAGAATCAGTGATTATAGAAAATAGAGGCTTTGAGAGGTGGGCTACACAATGACATTTGATGAGTTGGAATATACTTTAATGAAAGATGCAGAGTACAACAATAAGAGAAAGCTAGTAGTGAATAAATTTAAAGAAATTTATAATCAGTTAGATAATAAGAGATTCCGCCTTTTTTAAAGTATTATAATGTAACAATATTGAAGAAATCATAAAAGAATAGGGGACGATGGCTAGATGAAACATTTAAGGGAGTTGGAGCAAGATATTAAAAAGTTGGCTATGATAGTTGAGACAAAAGGGATTCAAATTTCTGAGCTTGCTGATAATTTGTATGAGGGGCATTACCAATCAATAACCATTAAAAAAACTAAGAATGGAATTATTGCAGATCTTTACTTTCATGACGAGATTGATGGAAAAAAGCAGATAGCAAAAATGAGATATACTTATACAAAGGAAAGAACATTAATGATGATCGAAGAAATCAGTGGGAAAAAGAAGCATACGCTATGGAATAGGGAAAGTTTTGTAAAAGAATTGGTGGATGAAGTGGTAAAAGGCATGCGATTATATTTAAATAAAAAAGAGAAAAAGAAGTTCATTAAAGGCTTACCCCTTGAAGTAAGAGCGTATTTTGAAGATAAAAAGTTGTATAAGGAGAAAAGGAATGTTTAGAGTTTTTCTAACAGATGGATGTTCCTACGTGTTATTTCTGGTAGTGTCGGTTATAGTATTAGCAATAATTGAGTTTACACCACTTATAGCTATAGTTCGTCAGTTTAAAAAGTGGAAAATAAAGTACGAAATTATTGGTCTTGTTGTATATACTTGTGTTACTATAACACTGTATGTTGTATTGGCGAGTTTAGAAATCATCGGTAATACACTAATCATAATGAATGCAATATTATGGTCGATTTATGTGAGGTTAATAGTGGCTTTTTTTGCGAATTGGGATAAATAAGGAGGCAAATACATGGAAAATCAGAAAAAATCAGTAGAAAAGATGTGGCAGGCATATTGCCAACAAGCACAGCAACCGGTCCAAGAAGATGAAATCTATGATGTATACCACTTTTGCAATGATAAAGAAAGTGCAAATGCTTTAGCAGAGCTTGTGAAAACTGGACGAAAGACAGGGACCTCGTCCCTATATCGTTTCTATGAACTAGAAGATGAAGAGCTGCCGCAAGTTGGTTCATTCAGCATTATTACGGATTGGGAAGACGAAGCACAATGTATAATACGCAATATAGATGTCGTTCAAAAGAGATTTTGCGATGTGACTGCTGACTTTGCACGCAAAGAAGGTGAAGGCGATTTATCTTTAGACTATTGGCAACGGGTGCATAGAGATTTCTTTTCCAAAGAGTTAGAGGAAATAGGAGAAACCTTTCAAGAAGATATGCTTGTAGTCTGTGAAGAATTTGAAGTTGTGTATAAGTAATGGTTCGAAGGTAATCATATGCCTGCCGTTGTAATGCTACAACGATAGGATAAAAAACGACGAGGTAAATGTAAGAAAGACCGGCTAAAGAGCCAGTCCTTCTTTGATGAGGGGAGTATAAATAATTAATAAGGGTTGTGACTAAAGAGCCACATCGGTATTATAACATCGATGGAAAAATATTACAATACCTTAATTGAGTTTTTTTCTGGAGTTTTCAAATTGTTTATTAAAAGGAGTCATTAAGACAGATAAAAAGGGGTTTAAGAACAATAGGATTTGAGGTATTATAGAAAGTGGTTAAAAAAAATCATAGGCGTGTATGGACATAAAAATGACCGAAACAAAAAGGGACAGAAAGGATAACACAGGATAATGAAAACAATAAGAGGAAAACGGATGATGCTTCTAGTAGGCATTGTTATAATCATAGGCATGTCTTTTATAACAAGGAACATAAGAAGCGAGGCTGGTTTATCGGAGAGTGGCGTCAGTCTCACTTATTCCTATGAACAAATGGATGAAGGTGCTTATACCTATAAGGTAGAAGCTATGTTGCCAGAGCCATCAATGAATTCTGAAGTGAACACAGTCGGTATACGTGTCATGAATAGTCAAGTAGAGTTGGCAAACGCTCAAGTGTGGTATGAAGCGGATGCAACAACGCGATATTATAATAATGAGAATGAAGCCTATTCCTTGGTGACGGATAGCGGAAAAGAATCCTTAGAAGAGGAGCATGTTCGGATTGAGTTACCAATAGAACGACTTGAAAAGACCTCGGTAGGCAATTGGCAGGGTATAGAAGGGCATGTGCTTATGCCGAAGAATATATATAATACCCAACAGTCGATTACTTATAAAAATATTCACATTGTACTAAGCTGTGACGGACAGGTATTAAGCCCTTCTGAGCCAAGTTATTTCAACATAGAGACCTATTATCAAGGTGGTTTTCACAGAACAACCCATTATGATGAATTATACTATGACTTACAGTAATGAGAGGAATTACGATGCAGATTATTATTTCACCGGCAAAACAAATGAATAATGAGAGCGATTTACCCCATGAGACGCTTCCGATGTTTATTGATGAGGCAGAACGTATCTTACAAACCATGAAAGAGAAAGACGATCAGGAACTCCAAAAGCTTTGGAAAACAAATGATAAAATTACAGGTGAAGCGCTTGATCGGATGAAGACAACCAATGTTAAAAAGAATTTGCAGCCTGCATTACTTGCCTATAAGGGCATTCAATATCAGTATATGATACCGGGAGCTTTCACAAATGAGCAATGGGATTATGTGAACAGACACCTAAGAATACTAAGCGGAATGTATGGGGTGTTGCGGCCTATGGACGGTATCGTTCCTTACCGTTTGGAGATGCAAGCTAAACTGAAGTTGGATAGCGCTAAAGACCTGTATGCCTTCTGGGGAGAACGATTGCAAGAAGCTATCTACCAAGAGACGGATGTGGTATTGAATTTGGCTTCAGAGGAATATGCGAAGTGTATCCGACCGAAGACATCGGATAAGCGGAAGTTTATAGATTGTATCTTTGGAGTTTATGATAAAAATGGCGAGGTAAAAGTTAAAGCAACCTGGGCTAAGATGGCTCGTGGCGAAATGGTTCGCTTTATGGCAACCCATCAATGTAACGACTTAGAACAATTGAAGAAGTTTGATGGATTGGATTATCACTATAGTGAGAAGGAATCAAGGGCAAATTGCCTTGTTTTTATAAAAAAATAATAGAAAACGATGACAACAGAGAAGGAGTGAAGCGAATGTATCCACATCACAAAGAAACAGCTAAAAAAATTGCGGATTTATTGTCGCAAAAGGAAGATGTATTAGCAGTATTATTAAGTGGTTCTGTAGCCCATGGTTTTGCCAAAGAGAATTCCGATGTTGATTTAATGATTATTTTATCGGACGAGGACTATAAAGCGTATGTGAAGCGAGGCGAAATGAATTACTGGAATACGGATATTTGCGATTATACAGACGGCTATATTGACGGTAAGTATATTAGCATCGACTTTATGAAAGATGTTGCTATACGAGGAAGTGAACCGGCTCGATTTGCTTTTGAAGGGTGCCAAGTGATCTACAGTAAAATTGATGGTATTGAGGAACTTGTAGAACAGATTGTTCGTTATCCCGTAGAACAAAAGGAAGCCAAATTACAGTCTTTTTATTCTCAATTCGATGCATGGAAATGGTATAGTGATGAGGCGTTTAAACATGAGAATGATTACTTGCTGACGGTTGCGTGTTCCAAGTTGGTTCTTTTTGGTACACGATTGATTTTAGCTGAGAATGAAGTACTCTTCCCCTATCATAAGTGGATGCTTCGTGTATTGGGATCAGTGGATAATAAACCGGAGGGTATGATAGAGGCAATCGATGATGTATTGCAACATCGGGATAAGGCTTCTATTGATAAATTTTTTGATTTGATTGTGGCCTTTAAAGAATGGAAGTCAGAAGGTTCTGAATGGACCAATCTGTTTATGAAAGATACAGAGTTGACATGGCAAGAAGGCTGGACACCTATTGAATTATGTTAAGACCTGTATTTTATTCTTGATACGACGGTATTAAAGATAATGAGTGGATTCCTATCAGGGATATTCCTCGGTTTTATGCCAAGTCTGGCACTGGATTCAAGAAATATAAAAAAATAAAAATTGATGTAGCACTTTTTACGCTGAGTCGTCTAACTAAGTGAATGGACATTCGATAAACTATTCTTAGGAGGCGATTCACGTTGAAAGTGAAACAAAGTATGGCAACATTGATGGTGGTTGTTATCACCCTTATGATGAACACAGTAGGAACCTATGCAGCAACAAATGATATCCAAATGAATACCGATTATACCTATATCGGATCGAAGGCAGGGGAGAAGATAAATTATCCCATTACAGTAGCCAATTCAGGTTCAACAGGACACTATATTGATGTGGCGGTAACAGAGATTCCGGAAGGTTGGGATAGTACATTAAAAGCATCATCCTATGTGATTAAACAAATCTATGTCAACCCCGGTGAATCCAAAAATTTGAGCTTGGCTATTGATATTCCAAAAACAGCGAAAGAGGGAACCTATACTATTGTGACGGAAGCGAAGGATGAAGAGGCGACCAAAACATTGCGATTAAAAGTGGATGTTAGTGAATTATCCGATGGTGCCAGCAGTTTTACGGCAGATTATCCGGATTTGACCGGAACGGCGACAACCAATTTCGATTTTCGTGTCAATATAAGTAATAATCATATGACAGATATGTCCTATAGTCTTGAAGGTAACCCACCGACAGGATGGACGGTGACCTTCACTCCGGCAAGTGGTTCGGATACAGTTGCCAGTGTCAATGTTCCGGCCAACACGAATCAAGGGGTCGATGTGCATGTTAAAGCACCGGAATTTACGCCGGAAGGAACCTATGACATTCCAATTGTTGCCAGATCGTCAGAAGAAGCCCTAGATAAGACATTGACAGTGACGGTTCAGGGAAGTTATGACATAGCAGTATCCACACCGACGGGTAAGTTAAGTGAAGATGTCACTGCCGGTAAGGAGAAAATGGTAAAATTGACAGTTACCAATAAAGGTGGATCCGATTTGAAAGATGTAGACTTAACCTCATGGGCGCCGACGGATTGGGAGGTACGCTTTGAGACGCCTACCATTGACCTCATCAAAGCCGGAGAGAGTAAAGAGATAACAGCCTATGTCAAAGCCGATAGTAAAGCAATATCCGGAGATTATGTGGTGACAATGACGGCAAAATCAGCTCAAGTATCAGATAAGGCAGAATTTCGTATGACGGTTCGAACCTCGACAGCATGGGGGGCTGTAGGCATTATCATTATTCTACTTGTTGCATTGCTCCTTGGCGGTATTATGAAAAAATACGGAAGACGGTGATGGCTATGGAAGAGAAACAAGTGATGATACGATGCGAGGGACTGACGAAGAAATATGAACAGTTTGTTGCCGTTAATCAGTTGTCCTTAGATATCTATCAAGGCGAAATTTTCGGACTTCTTGGTCCAAATGGTGCGGGCAAAACAACTACCATTTTGATGATGATGGGTCTGTCGGAACCGACAGAGGGACACGTACATGTTAATGGGCATAATGCTACAACGGAGCCTATTCAAGTGAAGAAAAGTGTAGGCTATCTTCAAGATAATGTAGGATTTTATACCGAGATGACGGCTTATGAAAACCTGCAATTGATTGCCAAATTAAATGGTGTCAAAAATCAGTCCGTTCATAGTCTGGAAAAGATTCTTGAGCGGGTTGGACTATTGGAAGTGAAAGACAAGAAAGTGGCGGCTTTTTCCAGAGGAATGCGTCAACGTTTAGGGATTGCTGATATTTTAATAAAAGATCCGGACATTGTTATCATGGATGAACCGACCTTAGGATTAGATCCGGAGGGGATTGATGAGATTTTGGCCTTAATTATGGATTTAGCCAAAAAAGACGGTCGAACCGTTATAATCTCTTCCCATCTCCTCTACCAGATGCAGAAAATTTGTGACCGTGTCGGAATTTTTGTACATGGAGAACTTCTTGCTGTCGGACCTATTGAGACGTTGGCAAAGGATGTGTTTGATGACACGAAGTTTATCTACCGTGTAGAGTTGGATGTGCCTATGGATAAAGTGAAACCGTGGATTCAAACACTTGAAGGTGTAAAAGGTGTGTCCCAAGAAGAAGAGGCGATTATTCTTGAAGCCGATCAGGATATTCGCAGTGCATTGCAGAAACGACTGTATGAATTGGGGATAACCCTTCAAACATTGGAGCCTAGAGGGCATAACTTGGAAGATATCTATCGTACATTCTTTAAACAGCAGGAGGTGAACCATCAACATGACACATTACGTCGGTTTAAACGTACTCATTGAGAAAGAATTTACAGAGCAATTAAGAAGCAAACGCTTTTACTTGGTTCTAGGGTTGATTCTACTTATCGGCTTAGCAAGTATCTACAGTGCGGCTAGTGGTATTCGGGCAACCCTTGATCAAGACAGTACAACACAATTTATATTTTTGAGTCTCTTTAGCAGTAGTGGTGGAGGGCTGCCTTCCTTTGCAACCTTTATATCGTTCTTTCTACCGCTTATTGGTTTGACACTAGGATTTGATGTAATCAATGGGGAATCCTCACGAGGAACACTCAGTCGTTTGATGGCTCAACCCATTTATAGAGATTCCATTATTGTCGGTAAATTTATAGGAGGCTCTTGTATTCTAACCTTAATGGTTACCATTCTTTTTGGTGGGGTGACAGGTGTCGGTATTCTGGCTATTGGCGTCGGTCCTAGTCATGAAGAGGTAGCAAGGCTCATCATTTATTATCTTTTGACCATTATTTATGTGAGCTTTTGGTATGCGCTTTCGGTCATGCTGTCCATGTTGTTCAAACAAACAACGGCATCAGCCCTTGCAGGAATAGGATTGTGGTTGTTTTTTACCATTTTTGTATCTATTTTATCCGGGGTTTTGGCTAACGCTGTTTTTCCTGTAGAAAATTCAACCGATGTGAATCAAGTGGTTCACCATCAACAGATGCTCCTGTATTTGTCGAGGATATCGCCTATGAACATCTACTCAGAGTCAATTACGACGATTTTACACCCGGATGTTCGAAGCTTGGGCATTGTGTTCTATGAACAGATGGAGGGCGCAATACAAGGTGTGCTACCCCTTGGAGAGAGTATTATGCTCATATGGCCTCACATTGTAGCATTGTTTGGGTTGATTATGATAGTCTTTGCTGTAACCTACATTCGCTTTATGCGTCGTGAAATTCGATCGAATGAATAACAGGTTAGGAGATAAAACATGGTGGAAGGGATTTTGGCGACACAAGAGTCATCCGATGAACTCTTTGAGTCATTGATAGAAAAACACTACAATCAAATAGTGAAGTTAGCCTTGATGTATGTGAAAGATAAAGATATGGCTGAAGACATCGCCCAAGATGTATTTTTGAAGGTCTACAAAAATCTCAAAAAATTCAAACGTCGAAGTGGCTATTATACATGGATTTATCGTATTGCCGTTAATCAATGTAAGGATTACCTAAAGTCGGCAGGCTATCAAAGGACGGTTCCGTTGATGGAGACACCTATTATGGATGCCAAAGATCCACTAGATATTGCGATGAATCACTGGGAGCATGCGTGGCTATTAGAGTGCATCGACCGATTAAGCCCTATGTTAAAGCAAGTGATTATCTTATACTATTACAATGACATGACAACGGTAGAAATTAGTGCAATTACGAAGGCGAAGGAGAGTACGGTACGAACCCGACTGACACGAGCCCGAGGCCTACTGAAAGACATGTTGCATGAAAGGAGGTTGCAAAATGGATGAACATATGGATGACAAAACAGAACAATTGGAGCGTATGCTTCATGAATCGAGTAAACGCCTAGACGCATCCCTACCATCTGTTGATGTTGAACGTGTTAAACATGCTGTAAGGCTGAAAGAAAAACGCAATAGACGGTCCGGGAGGACGTGGTATATGAGTGTGGCAGCTGTAGTGACACTTTTGTTACTGGGGAATGTGGTCTTCACATGGATACGTCCCGAAGGCGTTAAGTCAACCAATCAGCCGATTGCAACCGATACGATTCTAGACAATGATCAAGGAATGTATTATGTGAATTATTATCCGGATAATAAAGGTGCAGACAGTAATATTCTGGCATTGTTCATGCGTGAAGAACAAAATCGCCAACCGGAAGTCATCCATAGTCAGTTTGTCCAACATGCAGATGCCGTGATGACCATGGAACAGATGCCTATAGAAGAGAGCCGTTATCTTCTTCTATCCACCTATCAGTCCGTACATCCGATGTCAGAGGATGTGACCTATCAGCATGTCGTTTTTATATTTGATGACGGTCGTATGGAACCTTTAATGGAACTGGAAGGTTATGTCAGAATGATGGAAGAGAATCGTTTTGAAAGTGACAATTTAGACATGACCATCGTCCCTATTTTAATCAATAAAAGAGGTATATACAGTAATGCAACATCAGTATCCATTCAGGTGGGTCAACGTTTAGGTCTTCTCATGAACGGAGAAAAAACAGATGTAGGGATAAAGTATGATTCTTCGATTGTGTCAGAAAATGAAACAGAAGACGCCCATATAATTATCCTTGAAGGCAAGCAAGTAGGACGTACAGTCCTGACATTGTCAGGACATGGAACGCCTCAATCCTTGGATATTAACGTGACGAATACACCACCAATGATGGAGTAAAAGGGATCGTTATTTCTCGTCAGAAAAGGATGAAGAGGGTGTCGCCATATTGGCAGCAGCCGACTCTTTGTAATAATGGTAGAGATGACGAATATTACTAATCCACATCCACAGGACAAAGGGGATGAAAAGAAGTAATAGAAGGCGATAACGACTTAATAAAAGATAATCATAGACGCCATGTAGTAAAACAGGTAAGAAAAGGGATATGATGAGATTATATCCTTTTTTTGCTAGGTTGTTTTCGAACTTACATAGAGAAAGGTAGTAGCCCATCGTCACGGCAAAAAGCATGTGCATAGGAACGCTTAACAAACCTCGTGTAAGCGCGAGGGTATAGTCGCCACCTTTTACGTAAAGAATATTTTCGACAGTAGCAAAGCCTAAACCGATAAAGACACAATAGATAATGCCGTCAAGATGCTCATCGTATGCAATATGGCGATAGGCAAAGAAAAGAACAATCAACCATTTGAAAAGCTCTTCTGAAAAGCCGGCAACAACGAAGGCCTCATAGGCATTGGTAAGATCCGTGTCAAAATAAACAAAAATATTCAATCGCTGTAGCGTTAACTCAAGAAAAAGAATGGGCAATGTGGCAATCATACCAAAAAGGTAGAGTCGAAGAAGGAGACGCAGTGGTTCCCGATTATGATGGTCAATCGTATATAAAATTAATAATAATAGAATTGCGGGAGCAATGGCGACAATAATAAGCATAAAGGACCTCCTGATGATATTTACAAAATCTTGAACTTAGTATAGCATAGTATAGGAAAGAGAATCAAAGATTTCTACAAGAAATGAAGAAAAAATGACATGGAAATCATAGTAGGAGACGGATAGACTAAGGGTAGCGCAACGAATCCTATAATGATTAGCTCGACAAAGGGAAATTTCATTATATACTTTTGTGGGGCTAATCGTTGGAGAACATATTATATGGCAAAGAATGGGAGGATTTATGAAACGTTTTGAAGTACCGGGGTATGATGCACCATTAGTTACACGCAATGATTTATTACAAGAAACGGACAGGCTGTTACGGCCATTGCTTCCACTTTTTTCGAGAGGAGATACACGGATACATCTGGGGAATATGAGTTCAGGTGCACCGGATTCTGTCAGTGAGATAGAAGGCTTTTCCAGAATATTATGGGCGATGGCGGCGATGAAGGAATTAAAAGCTGACGATCCTTTATGGGTAAAAGTCAGACAAGGACTGATTCATGGAACCAATCCGGAGGATCCGAATTATTTTGGGGATTTAGGCGATAAGGAACAACGTATCGTTGAAACGGCAGCTATAGGCTATGCCTTTGTTTTAAGACCGGATTGCATCTATGACCCTCTATCCGAAGAAGAGCAAAAACGATTAATTGCATGGCTCGATGGAGTGAATCACAAAGAAGCGCATCCTTGCAATTGGAAATTTTTCAGAGTCATGGTAAATATCGGATTCAAAGCATTGGGTCTTTCCTACAACAAAGAAGCAATGGAAGCACATCTAGAGGATATTGAAGCTTATTATGTGGGGAATGGATGGTATAGAGACGGAGAACTTGAAGGTTCCCATGCAGAGTATTATATTCCTTTTGCCATGCATTATTACGGGCTTTTTTATGCCATGACCATGGAAGATGTGGACCCTGAAAGAGCAGCAATTTATAAGCAGCGAGCGAGAGAATTTGCAGATGACTTTATCTACTGGTTTAGTAGTGACGGGGCAGCTCTTCCATATGGACGTAGCCTAACCTATCGTTTTGCTCAAGTTGGATTTTGGAGTATGATGGTTGTTGCAGGTGTAGAGTGTCAGTGGAGTTTGGGTCAGATAAAGGGCTTGATTATGCGACATTTCAGATGGTGGAAACAGCAGCCTTATTTGGATCCGGAAGGACGAATGACAATGGGCTATGCCTATCCGAATCCCTTTATGACGGAAGAATATAACGCACCGGGTTCCGTGTATTGGTCACTCAAATCTATGGTTATACTGGCCCTAGATGCGGAACATCCTTTCTGGCAGGCAGAGGAAGAAGACATGCCGTCATTAGACAAGAGACACAAACAAGATGTTCCCCGTTTTATTCTGACTCGTGATGATGCGGGCAAGCACGTTTTGGCATACAATGGTGGGAACTATCACACAAACGGGCATACCCATGTGGAATGTAAGTATGAGAAGTTTGTCTATTCAACGTACTTTGGTTTCTCAGTACCCCCGTAGTCATAGAGAGCTAAGATTTGGAGCATTTGATAATACACTGGCCGTATCTGAGGACGGTAAATACTATCGACATAAAGAAAAAGCGATAGCTATTGAACTCTTGGAGAATGAAATTATTACCATATGGAAACCCTATGACGATGTGACAATTCGAACACGATTACTTATTGATCATCCATGGCATGCACGGATTCATGATATTGTGACATCCCGAAAATTACAGGTGGCGGAAGGCGGATTTGCCCTTGGTATAGAAGGGGATGGTGAGCTGAAAAGGATATATACTGAAGAAAAAAATCATGCAGACTATGAAGGTGTTGTCTATTCAGATGAAGACTATTCAGGGATTCGAAGTGTAAAAGGGTTTATGGATGGGCTGTTACTACCGGCAATATCCAATACGAATTTGATGAATCCGAAGACTATTATTCCGACCCTTAAGGCATCGTTGGAACCGGGAACCCACCAATTAATAAGTTTAGTATGCGGTGACTGTTATGGCTATGAAACAATGGAAGAACCAACGGAACTGATAAAACGTATACAACAAGCTATAGAAAAATAAGTACAGGCTTATAGAGCATAAAAGGACGAATGAACTAGCGTACCGGCTAATTTATCCGTCCTTTTGATTGATATAGGTATATAGGTTTAGGAAACGTTTACTTAATCTAAAACTTCTTGATGTGCTTTGGCGTGATAGCGATCCACGTCAACCTCATTCATAAGCTTACCGGAAACAAGTCCGGAGATAACAGAACCACTTACATTAAGGGCTGTACGACCCATGTCGATTAATGGCTCAATGGCGATTAATAAACCGACGAGTCCGACAGGTAAGCCTAGGGCAGATAGGACGGTTAAAGCGGCAAAGGTTGCACCACCACCGACACCGGCGATACCAAAAGAAGCAAAGGTTGTTATGAGAATTAATCGGATGAGGAACCCGGGTTCCATAGGATTAATCCCTACAGTCGGTGCAATCATGACAGCTAACATAGCCGGGTAGATTCCGGCACATCCATTTTGACCGATGCTGGTACCAAGAGAAGCGGAGAGATTGGCATGACCTTCAGATACACCTAATTCATTAATCTGTGTCTCCACGTTAAAAGGTAATGTACCGGCACTTGTACGTGATGTAAAGGCAAACGTAAGAACCGGTAATATTTTACGTACATACGTGAATGGGTTGAGTTTGAAGAGGGCTAGAATGACTAAGTGTATGATAAAGACAACAATCAGGGCCGTATAGGATGCGAGGACAAAGCGAATAAGACGGTAGATTTCGTCAAAATTACTGGTGGATACAACACGAGTCATTAATGCCAGCACTCCAAAGGGCGTTAATCGAAGGATTAAGGTGACAACACGCATCACCAAATCATGTAAGCCGACAATGAAATCGGACATGGTTTTGGCGGAATCCGGTTTTTTACGTTTTAATCCGATAATCGCTACGGCGAACAATACCGCAATAATAACCGTGGATAATGTTGAAGAGCGCTCTTGACCGGTTAATGCATAGACCAAGTTGGTTGGAATAATGTTCACCAATTGTTCTTGGAAAGGTGTATCCTGAAAGGAATCCAAGCGTGTTTCCAATCGTTCGGATGCTGCCGTTTCTGCATCACCAAATTGAAGGCCTTCTGAACTTAGATTGAACAAGTGAGCAGATTGTGCTCCGACAAATGCGGAAATAGCAGTTGTTGTCAATAAGACGGCAATGATTAAGCCGGCCATTTTACCAAGATTTTTGGAATCCTGTTGAATAATGGCATGCGTGATGGAAACAAATACAAGTGGGATAACAATAAGTTTTAATAAGCGTACATAACTGTTACCGACAATGCTGAACCATACATTGGATTGAGTAATAACATCGGATCCGTTGCCATAGGCAACTTGTAAAACCCATCCATAGATAATACCGATGGCAAGACCGAGTAGAACACGTTTGGAAAATGAGACGTGTTTTTTTTGTAAATATACAAGTAATGCGATAAAGGCTATCATGGCAATGATATTCAATAGAACAAATAGTGTGTCATTCATGAGCAATTCCTCCTATAATATAAAACATATTAAATATATATGTTAAGTATGTTAATCTAGGATGATAATATCAAACAAACGAATAGAAGTCAAGAGGATATAAGAAAAAAGGGTTATGTGTCAGCAAAAATTGCTAACGCATAACCCGATGGGTTTCGTGAGGAAAATAGATAATAATGTATCGGATGTTAGTAAGTTGATTTGGCGTAAAGATAGGCAATTAATTTGGTTACTTCTGCCCTTGTAGCGGTAGCTTTGGGGCGGAATGTATTATCGGGATAACCTTCCATTATGTTGGCATCTACAGCGGCCTTAATATAAGGCAAATGTTCAGCGTCAATAGCAGCAGTATCATTAAAATTCAAGGATGTTTGACTATCCAATGAAAGATTAAGAACGCGAACGATAAGCATGGCCATATCTTCTCGGGAAATAGGCGCATTGTAATCAGTAAACGTATCCTCTGTTATAATGTCATCTCGAAGGAGTTCATTTACATAAGGCATGTACCAAGGGGTACCACCTTCATCAACATTCATATCTTGAGTCACAAGAATAACCTTGAGAAATTGAGCGACGGTCATTGTATCGTTAGGATGAAAGAGTCCATCGGGATAACCGCCGATAGCCGAGGTTTGAGTAAGGGGAATAAGATATGGATTATACCATGAGGTTGCAGGTACATCCTCAAAGTTTGAAAACTGAGTCAATGAGTAGCCCATTTCATAGGAACTATCTTCAAATTCATATAGGTGTATGACACGTGTTACCCCAACACCTTGCTCTAATTCCCGACGTTCATAATACTCAGAACCAATGTCATCATAATACACCGTATAGACAGTATGTCCGGCATTATTTGTAGTTACGGATTCAATGGTACATTCAAGGGTATTGAGTTCACCGGCCTCATCATAAACGGTTTGTTGCCACATAGCACCTTCATTAAGAGGGGCTCTCAATAGTTCAATTCGATCATATCTGGAATCGAGCATCATGGTTTCATCTTTGACTTGGACAAAAGAGCTGTCCGTGAGCTCATAGACAATTTGTAAGCTGTAGTCCCCATTAGATTCACCATCCGAGAGATCGTCAACCTCACCGTGAACGGTAAGATATGTGGTAGCGCCATCCTCTACAACAGAGGTTAGAGTCATGAGATGGCCATATTCAACGGAGCCGTTATAACGCCAACTATAACCGGGATTTTGCGGTAGAAAGTTTATTAATGAATGATTTGGATCAATCATAGCATGTATAGATGTATTAAAGGGAAGGAGCAATGGAATACACAATAATAAGCTTAATAGTTTTTTAAAGTTTCGTTTCATTGTAACTCATCCTTTCTTATAGTGTCCGTGGGTAAATCCCAAGAATACGTTGATGGTATAAGTTGTTACCTCCTAATCATCATATACCAGGATATTAGTGATGTCAAAGAAATGCCAGCTAAGGATTTTATGAAACTTGTAAGAAAATTGTAAGTTGCCAAAAAAGGGGCATTATGGGTACAATATAACAGAAGACACAGACAACAGATTGTACATTTTAGAAAGAAGGTAATGACATGAAAAACAAACGAAACTATATCTTATTGCCGGTGTTGTGTCTCACGTTTCTACTGGTTATTGCAGGTTGCAACAATGCTACGGATGATACCTATTCATCACAGGAGGATACAACGGTTTCTGACGGTGGCACAGTAGACAATTCAACAGATGATACCGACAACATGGACAGTGGAGATGCCGATACACCCGATGAGAATATGAATGCAGAAGACGCCGATACATCCGATGAAGATATGAATAACGAAGATACTAATACATCCGAAGAGAATTCAGATGCAGATAATACGGAAGTTGCTGAAGGAGTTAGTTATACCAATGATACCTATGGGTTTACGATCAGCCTTCCGGATAGTTGGGAAGGGTATACTGTTATTGAAGATACATGGCAATCCAATGTAGCTGAAGATAACGAGAGTGGTCCACAACTATCCATTCGTCATCCGGAATGGACAGAAGAGGTACCGCGACAAGATATACCGATTTTGGTCTTTACTATGGATCAATGGTCAGATATTGAAGCGGAAAAATACAACGTGAGTGCTGCGCCTATTCCACCGACGGAGTTGAATCGGAATAGTACCTATGTGTTTGCATTACCGCCACGATATAACTTCGCGTATCCTGAGGGTTATGAGGAGGTTGAAGATATAATTGCAGGAGAACCGGTTAAAACCTTTGAGATAGAATAGAATGGAAATAAAAGCCGTATGCCGATAAATCGGTATACGGCTTTTTCCGTCTTGTGTCTCTATTGGAGAACGTGGTATGATGATGGTATTAAGAACAAGGAGTGAACTACATGAGGAAACATTTGACATTGGATGTGCCTGATACATATCGATTAATTGTAGTAAGTGACGTTCATGGACATCATGAGATGTTGGAACAGTTGTTACAAAGAATCGGAAGAAAAGACTCAGATATCCTCATTTTATTAGGGGATTTTATTAATAAAGGGATAGACAGCTATAGAACTTATCAATATATGTGTGAGATGGCAAAGCACCCTAATACGTATTTTATGAAAGGAAACCATGAATTGTTTATTTACAGACATCTAACGGATGTGCATTTAGCTCAGTGGTTTCTGGGATTTTTAAAGGATAATCATTTTGAAACGCTACCAAAAGCTATTTTGGACCATGAAGGCATTGATATCAATACCTTTGCTGACGGTGAGGCATTGGTTCGTTTTTTCAGAGAGAACTATCAGGATATGTTAAACTTTTTGAATGACATGCCTATTATAATGGAAGTCGATAAATTTCGATTGGTGCATGGCGGTTATGAGCGTGACTTTAAAATCGATCAAGATGAAGTACAATTTCTTAAGTATGATGATTATAACCGTCTAGGTAAGCCCCAAGAGAAGATGACCATTGTTGGCCACTGGCCGGTTAAAAACATTCGAAAAGACCAGATGACAAATATGCCATTCTATAATAAAGAAAAGAAGATTTTGTCCATCGATGGCGGTATGGGTGTAACAAATACGGGAGAATTGAATGCTCTCATTATTGAAAAAAACGGAGACGATTATCAGTATCATATTGAACAAGAGAATCATTTTGAAAAACGTAAAATTCTTGTTGAAAAGGTATTTGATGAAGAGGAACCTGTATATGTTAGTTATCCTTTTTTTGATGTGGAAGTTCTGGAATATGGACCCTTTATGAGCCTATGTCGCCATGTGAATACGGACAAAGTTCTTTCTGTGTTTACGAGTTTGTTGGAAAAAAAAGAGGATGGCTACGGTATTAAAACGAACTATATCAATCGCTTCTTTAATCTTCCTGTTGGAGAAGAAGTGGAAGTCGGTATGATTTTTGAAGAGTGTGTTCTAGTAAAATATAAGGATGAATTTGGTTGGATTTTACGCGAGCAAATTGATATATAAAGGTTTTGAGTCGAGAAGCAGTGGATGACAAAGGAGAAAGTGTATGCATATTCTTATAGCGCCGGATTCATTTAAAGGAAGTTTGAGTGCAGAAGAAATTTGTACAATAGGAAGACAGGTAAAAGAGGCGTATTGTGAAGACACCATAAAACTAACGACGATTCCTCTGGCGGATGGAGGCGAAGGAACGTTGGAGTGTATACTCGCCTATGGTGGCGTTGCCCATAGGTGTATAGTAGAGGATCCATTAGGGAGACGAATAGAAGCCAGGTGGGCAGAGATAGAAGAGGATGAAGGCTCTATCGGCGTGATAGAAATGGCCCAAGCTTCAGGATTGACATGTCTTGAGCGTCATGAATACAATCCTATGAAAACGAGTACCTATGGTACCGGTGAATTAATTATGGATGCAATTCGTCACGGATGCCGAAGTATTTATGTGACCCTTGGCGGTAGTGCTACTTGCGATGGTGGATTAGGAATGTTAGTAGCTATGGGTGCTAAATTATATAATAGGAACGGACAAGAATTGAAGGGAACAGGGGAAGGGTTAGTAGCCCTTCATGCCATCGATGTATCAGCAATCTATAAGTTGACAGAAGGGGTTGCCTTTCATGTTGCCGTTGATGTGGATAGTCCGTTACTGGGTTCTATGGGAGCCATATATACCTATGGACCCCAAAAAGGTGCAACGGATGCTATGCTTTATGACCTGGAAAAGGGGATGGAACACTATTGTTTCCTTATCAAAGAAAGAATCGGCGTTGATTTGAATAACTATGTAGGTGGTGGAGCAGCAGGAGGATTAGGAGCAACACTTATGGGTGTTTTGGGAGCAATTCCGGAGCAAGGTGCTGATTTTATAATGGCCTATTCCGGGCTACATCAATTGCTGGAACAAGAAAAAGTAGACTGGATTATTACAGGAGAGGGGAGATGCGATTATCAGACGTTGCATGGCAAACTTCCTTATCGAGTCCTTCTAGAAGCTAAGACGAAAGATATTCCGGTTATTATTATTGCAGGAGCCTTGGAAGAGGGCTACGAAAAACTGTTGGATGAAGGGGCAGTGGCTGTTTTATCGATTGCATCGAAGCCACAATCTTTGGAGGAGGCAATGTCTTTGGCAGAAATTAGCATGGCCCATTGTTTTCGGAATCTATTTAGCCTGTTAACGCATATGCCGAGAGAAAGAAAATAAATTTCTATGAATCACAGCTTTTGTTTTAGCAAAATACACGCTATAATCAATAAAAAAGCAAAGGAGAGATATATGAACATCAAGTATGGTTACAACAACGGTTGGACATTTTGCAAGTTAGAGATTGATGCCATGGAGATTCCCGCAACGTCCGAAGGCTATGAAGCGGTAGATATTCCCCATGATTGGTTGATTAAAGATACACAAAATTTATATGAAGATAGTATTGGGTGGTATAGAAACAGCTATCGTTATGCTGGAAATAAACGCGTGTTCATTCGTTTTGAAGGCGTTTATATGGATAGTACACTCTTTGTAAATGGCAAGATTATCGGGGACTGGAAGTATGGATACAGTACCTTCGAATTTGAGATTACAGAGGCTTTGGAATTAGGAGAAAATCAAATCGATATGCGCGTCGTTTACCAATCGCCTAATAGTCGATGGTATTCAGGTGCCGGTATTTATCGGAAAGTATGGCTTATGGAACGCGAAGACTCCTATTTGATTTCTGATGGGACCTATTCTACCATACGCTATGTGGATGGCGATCGATGGTCTCTAGATATATCCACAGAAGTAGCATCTGAAGTGAGGAAAAAAGAGTTGTCGGTTACATATCGTATCCTTGATACAACAACAGATGCGTGCATGGCAACCTATGAAGGGGAGATGACAGAAGAGGGAAGCTCCTTAAAGACTCAAATCGAAGGAGTAAAACAGTGGGATGATGAATCCCCAAATTGCTATCGGTTAATCGTGGAGCTTAAGGATGAAGGAAGGGTTATCGACCAAGAGTCTTATACAATTGGCTTCAAAGATATGCGTATGGACACAGACACAGGATTTTGGATTAACGGTGTGAATAAAAAGTTGAACGGAACATGTGAGCATCATGACTTGGGTGCCTTAGGGGCTGTAGTTAATCCGGTGGCTATTCGTAAACGTTTGATTCACCTTAAGACAATGGGCGTGAATGCGATTCGAACGACACATAATATGCCGGCAGTTGAAGTGATGGAGTTGGCCGATGAACTGGGTATGTACGTTGTTTCGGAAGCTTTTGATATGTGGGAAAGACCGAAGACGACGTATGATTATGGGAATTATTTTGAAGAATGGTCCCACAGGGATGTACGCTCTTGGGTCCGACGCGATCGGAATCACCCTTCCCTCATTATGTGGAGCATCGGTAATGAAATTTATGATACCCATGTGGATGCCCACGGACAAGATATTACACGCTATTTGGTAGACTATGTCCGTGAATTTGATCCAAGAGAAAATGTACCCATTACCATTGGTTCCAACTTTATGCCATGGGAAAATGCGCAACACTGTGCAGATATTGTAAAATATGCCGGATACAACTATTCCGAACGGTATTATGAGGCGCATCATGAGGAACATCCGGATTGGATTATTTATGGGAGTGAAACATCCTCAACCGTTCAAAGTCGCGGGATTTATCATTTTCCCCATGCACAACCGATTTTGTCGGATGATGACTTGCAGTGTTCGTCCTTAGGGAACAGTCAAACGAGTTGGGGAGCCAAGTCAACAGAAGCATGTATAACAGCGGATAGGGATGCGCCTTTTTCCTTGGGACAATTCATATGGACAGGGTATGATTATATTGGTGAACCGACGCCATATCATACGAAGAATTCGTACTTTGGGCAAGTTGATACAGCCGGTTTTGAAAAAGATAGCTTCTATATATATCAATCAGCGTGGACCGATTATAAAAAAGCGCCAATGATTCATATTTTTCCTTATTGGGATTTTAATCCGGGACAACGCATTGATGTGCGTGTATGTACAAATGCGCCTAAAATGGCTTTATTTTTAAATGGGGCATGTGTTGGTGAAAAGCAGGTGGACCATAGTCAAGACTTGGAAATTGTAGGCACTTGGCAGATTCCATATGAACCGGGGACACTCATTGCTATAGCCTATGATGAAGACGGTCATGAGATTGCACGTGAAAAAAGACAATCCTTTAAAGATTCCCATGGGATTCAGGTACGTGTAGATAAAGAGCGTTTGATTGCGACGACCCACGATGTTATCTATGCTGAAATTTCCACCGTAGACATTGACGGGAATCCTGTAGAAAATGCGGTAGATCGTGTCCATGTATCGGTTAGCGGAGCGGGACGGTTGATTGGATTAGATAATGGCGATAGCTCGGATCCGGATCAATATGTAGGGACCAGTCGACGATTATTTAGTGGGAAGTTAAGGGCTATCATTGGAGCAACAGATGAAGTCGGAGCAATAGAACTAACCGTTACAGGGCAAGGATTAGAAGGTGTGACGTATAACCTGACGGCTATAGCAAGTGAGTTGGACGTTGTTGAGGAGATCAATAAGGCCGACCGCATTTATAGCCAAAATCAACCAGCACCGATACAGCTAGGCTCAGAGAATGAGATTGTGCTAAGAAAAATTGAGCTCTGTCCGGAGAAACCGCTTATCTTTAATTCGGAGTGCCGATATATTGAAGTTCAGGCAATGTTATATCCGGAAAATACAACCTACACTTCCTTGGAATGGAAATTGGTTAATGATGCAGGTATTGAATCGCCACTCGCTGAGATTGTTCATATTAGTGGACAAAAGATTGGTGTATCAGCTAAGGGAGACGGTCGCTTTCGATTGAGAGCAATGAGTAAAAATGGTGGGAATCATGTACGACTTATCTCGCAAATTGAATGTGAGGCTACAGGTATTGGCGTGGCGTACAAGAATCCATATGAACTGATTGTCGGTGGTTTATATGACACAGGTGTGGGCGACATTACAAACGGCAATGAAAAAGGATTTGCAACAGGACGAGCCGACAGGACAGAAGTAGGGTTTGAGGGCATTGACTTTGGAAAAGCCGGTTCTGATTGCATTACACTTCCTATATTCGCTTTAGACAGTAATCCGTATCCTTTCCAAATATGGGAAGGAAAACCCAATGAAGCGGAGAGTATCTGTATATTGGATGCTGTTTATCAAAAACCAAGTCAGTGGAATGTCTATCAAGAAGAGAGCTATGCATTGGATAAAGTATTGACCGGTATTACAGACGTATGGTTTGTCTTCTATGATAAAGTACATGTTAAAGGGATGGTGTTCAAAAAGCGTCAACGAGCATATATATACTTGCCGGTAACACAACGGGATGCGATTTATGGAGATGCCTTTGAGGAAGTCGACAATGCCGTCCTAGGAATTGGGAATAATGTATCCCTCACCTTTACAGACATTGATTTTGGTGAAGAAGGTGCCGATAGCATAATGATTGAAGGCCGGAGCGACCTTGATATTAACACTATCCATATACGGTTTAAAAGAGATGGAGATGGAGACGAGATAAATCAATTAGTTGAGTTTGAAAAGGCCGAACACTGGGCAGAACGTGTCTTTTCACTAGAGACAATAAAAGGTCAAGGGGAGTTGTCCTTTATCTTTTTACCCGGATCTGATTTTGATTTTAAAGGATTTCGATTTTTTAAGTCATAGACCTTACATAATTCAAATTTTGCTACTATAAGTGTTAAGAACATCAATTTCTAATAGATTGATGTTCTTTTTTTTGTAGATTATAACAAAAACATAAGTAAAATTTTTACATTGAAAATCAAAAAAAGAATAATTGTAGCAAAAGTTGGGCAGTTATTGGCAAGATTCAGGGAGTAATTTCAAACTCTATTTAATATAATGAGAAAGTATTATATGAAAATTCATATAAACATGAAAGATGAATTGTAACTAATTGTAAAAAATGACCAATACCGGAGGCGTTATGGAATTAACGATGGATACTCAAAAAATAGCAAAGTATAGAGAGCGTGCTCGCGACTTAGTGAGTCAGATGACACTGGAAGAAAAAGTATTACAAACCATTCATCATGCTCCGGCAATAGAGCGCTTAAACATTAAAGCCTATAATTGGTGGAACGAAGCGTTACATGGAGTTGCTCGAGCAGGTGTTGCAACAGTATTCCCACAAGCAATCGGATTAGCAGCAACATTTGATGAAGATTTTATTGAAGAAATAGCAGATGTTATTTCCACAGAAGGTCGTGGAAAATTTAATATGCAACAAACATATAATGATACAGATATTTATAAAGGCTTAACATTCTGGTCACCGAATGTAAATATTTTCCGTGACCCACGCTGGGGTAGAGGACATGAGACTTTTGGTGAAGATCCTTACTTAAGCGGACGATTAGGTGTTCGTTTTATACAAGGTATTCAAGGCCATGATCCGAATCACTTGAAAGCAGCCGCCTGTGCTAAGCATTTTGCAGTACATAGCGGACCGGAAGATATTCGTCATAGCTTTGATGCAGAAGCATCACCTCAAGATATGTATGAAACGTATCTTCCGGCTTTTAAAGCTTGTGTTATGGAAGCTAAAGTAGAAGCCGTTATGGGGGCATACAATCGTACCAACGGGGAACCATGTTGTGGTTCAAAAACACTATTAACAGATATTTTACGGGATGACTGGGGTTTTGAAGGTCATGTTGTTTCTGACTGTTGGGCGATTCGAGATTTTCACTTGAATCATCGGGTGACAAAGAATGCAACGGAATCTGTGGCAATGGCGATGAATAATGGCTGTGACTTGAACTGTGGTAACCAATTCTTCTATTTACTCGATGCAGTAAAAGAAGGCATTGTGGATGAACAACGATTGGATGAAGCCGTAACTAATCTATTTATGGCTCGTATGAAATTAGGTTTATTTGATAAGAAGGAAGAGTCGGCATATAATGCCATTAGTTATATGGAAGTGGATACGAAAGAACATCAAGAGTTAAACCGTCAAGCGGCTGAGAAGAGTATTGTTCTTCTCAAAAATGAAGGTAATTTACTACCGTTAGATAAATCAGGTATCAAAACAATCGGTATTATCGGTCCGAATGCGAACAACAGAAAAGCTCTCGTCGGTAACTATGAAGGGACAGCTTCTCGCTATGTGACGATTACAGAAGGTATACAAGATTATGTAGGCGATGATGTACGTGTTCTAGTATCCGAAGGATGTCATCTTTACAAAGATAAAGTTGGCGGGTTAGGTATTGTCAACGATCGTATTTCTGAGGTTAAAGGTGTGTGTGAAGCCAGTGATGTAGTGATTGCATGTATGGGACTTGACGCAGGCTTAGAAGGTGAAGAAGGCGACGAAGGAAATCAATATGCGAGTGGCGATAAAGCGGATTTGAATTTACCGGGCTTACAAGAAGAGGTTCTTAAGACAATCTACGAGAGTGGAAAACCGACGATTCTTATTGTTTTGTCAGGAAGTGCCCTTGCCATTAATTTTGCGGATGAGAATATTCCGGCAATCTTACAAGGTTGGTATCCGGGTGCTCAAGGGGGACATGCAATTGCAAGAGTCCTGTTTGGTGATGTGAACCCATCCGGTAAGTTACCTGTAACCTTCTACAGAACAACAGAGGAACTTCCTCGATTTACAGACTATTCTATGGAAAACCGTACATATCGCTATATGAAGAATAAGGCATTGTATCCTTTCGGCTATGGACTCAGCTATACACAATTTGAAATCGATGGCATTGATGTAGGGGATGCAACCCTAACAAAAGACGGTCTTCAAGTACGTGGGCGCATAACAAATACAGGTGACCGAGAAGGTAGACAGGCACTTCAATTTTATGTAAAGGTAGACAAAGAAGGAACACCGAATGCTCAACTTAAGAAGATTATAAATGTCACTCTCAAACCGGGAGAAACGCATGACTTTGATATTCAACTTCCTCTCGAAGCCTTCCAACTGTTTGATGAAGAAGGTAAAGCCTATATTCATGAAGGAGCGTTTAAACTGTATGTGGGCACATCACAACCGGATGAACGAAGTATTGAATTGACAGGTAAAGCCCCACATGAATGTGTTATTAAGTTAGGAGCGTTATAAATGAATGTAGAATTAGCGTGGTTGGATTACCAACCACTATCGGATCTAAGGAATGCAGGATATTTTGCGGATATTCGTGTTAAAGGTGACGACCCAATTCTTCAAAAGGCGAAGAAAGAATTGGAGACGGCATGTGCATCGTTTTATCCGGATGGCGAGAAAAAAACGGTCAGTGAAGAGGTAAAAGGAAAGAAAATAGAGCTTATTGTTGATGGACAATCATCTATTCATCCGGAAGGTTTCCATATCAAAGAAAATAACGGAAGTGTTACCATTAAGAGTTCAGCGTCCGTAGGTGTCTTATATGGTGTGTTTGAATGGATTAGATGCCTGCAAGTGGGAATGACAGTTCAAGGGATGGAGAAGAGTCAAGCACCGGATTGTCCATTTAGAATTGCTAACCATTGGGATAATATGGATGGAAGTATAGAACGTGGCTATTCAGGGGAATCTTTTTTCTTTGAAAATGAAGATCTTATTATCAATGAACGGTTAGTTATTTATGCACGTTTGTTAGCATCTGTCGGAATCAATGCGACGGTCATTAACAATGTGAATGTTAAAGGGACGGCAACACGTTTGATTGAACCGGACTTTTTGGATAAGTTAAAGTCCTATGTGGATCTTTTTGAAAGTTACGGTGTTAAGTTGTACTTAAGTCTTAACTATGCGGCACCTATTGAACTAGGTGGTCTTGATTCTGCAGATCCTTTGGATGAAGCGGTTATTGAGTGGTGGGAAAAACGTATGGAACAAGTCTACAAACAAGTACCTGAGTTAGGTGGTTTCCTTGTGAAAGCCGACTCAGAAGGACGTCCTGGGCCATTTACCTATGGAAGAAATCAAGCAGAGGGAGCCAACATGTTGGCAAAAGCGATTAAACCCTATAACGGAACCATCATATGGCGATGCTTTGTCTATAATTGTCAACAAGATTGGCGAGATCGTAAAACCGATCGTGCGAGAGCAGGGTATGATTACTTCAGCTCTTTAGATGGTGATTTTGATGACAATGTTATTTTGCAAATCAAAAACGGTCCTATGGACTTCCAAGTAAGAGAACCTGTATCACCTCTTATTGGTGGTATGCGTAAAACCAATCAGATTCTTGAAGTTCAAATTGCTCAGGAATATACAGGGCAACAACGGCATGTGTGCTACTTGATTCCGATGTTCAAAGAGGTATTAGCCTTTGATACTCACTGCAAAGAAGAAGATTCAACAGTTTCGGATATTGTACGCGGAAAAACATTCAATCGTCAGTTGTGTGGAATGGCAACAGTAATGAACACAGGCAATGATGCGAACTGGACCGGACATGATTTGGCCGCAGCTAATTTTTATGGATTCGGACGATTAAGCTATAACTTGGATCTTACGAGTGAAGAAATT
Source organism: Vallitaleaceae bacterium (assembly GCA_965140555.1). Taxonomy (GTDB): domain Bacteria; phylum Bacillota; class Clostridia; order Lachnospirales; family Vallitaleaceae; genus UBA1351. The sequence goes on from OZ223259.1 coordinate 3,128,717, forward strand.
GCAAAAGATTGGACCATAAGAACCTTTGGCCTTGATGAAAAGGTTGTTGATACAGTGACCGATATTCTTATGTCCTCATGGCCTGCATATGAAAAATATACAGTACCACTAGGTATCGGATGGATGGTAGAACCAAATCATCATTACGGACCGAATGTAGACGGTTATGAATATTCAAGATGGGGAACCTATCATTATGCAGATCATCTTGGTATGGGTGTTGATCGTAGCGATCAAGGAACCGGCTATGCCCTTCAATATCATGAGCCGAATCGAAGTATGTATAACACGATAGAAACGTGTCCGGAACCGCTCCTTCTTTTCTTCCATCATGTGCCGTATACGCATCAGTTATCAACAGGCAAATCGTTGATTCAGCATATATATGATACACATTTTGAAGGTGTCAAAGAGGTTGAAAGAATGCGAAAGAGTTGGGAAGACCTGGCAGGCTCCGTCGATGAGAAACGTTATGTGAGAACGTTAAAACGATTTGATCATCAGCTAGAACATGCTAAGGAATGGCGTGACCAAGTGAATACATATTTTTATCGCAAGTCAGGCATTGACGATGAAGGTGGAAGAAAGATTTATTAATAATTTAAGAAAGAAGGGGAAAAGATGGACAAGAAAGCATATAAGCCATCAATTATTCGACACATACGTAAAGAGTGGAGAATCTATAGTTTTTTGATTATACCGATTGCCTATTTCGTTATATTCAAGTATTTACCTATGATTGGTAATGTTATTGCCTTTCGTAAATATAGCGGGGGCCCTAATATTTTAGGGGAAAAGTTTGTTGGACTTCGGTATTTTAGACAGTTTTTTAAAGATGCTTCATTTTGGAGTGCTTTTAAAAATAATTTAACATTGAGTTTATCGTATTTGGCATTACGATTTCCGATGACCTTAGCATTTGCCTTATTGCTCAATGAGGTGAAGAACCTTAAAGGGAAAAAGCTGGTTCAAACGGTTTCCTACTTACCTCACTTTATTTCTATGGTTATCGTGGCAGGTATGGTAAAGGAATTTGTATCCTTAAACGGACCCATTAACATCCTTTTGTCATCATTAGGGATGGATAAGATTAACTTCATACAAGTGGCAAAATGGTTTCCAAGTATCTACATTACATCAGGTATTTGGCAAGGGTTAGGATGGGGAACGATTCTCTATTTAGCAGCAATGACAGGTATTAATACGGAACTTTATGAGGCTGCTAAGATTGATGGCGCTAACAGATGGCGTCAAACTCTGAATGTAACTATTCCTGGTATTATGCCAACGATAATGACACTTTTGATTCTTGATATCGGTGGTATCATGGGATCGAATTTTGAAAAAATTATATTGCTTTATAATCCAATGACTTATGAAACAGCAGATGTTATTTCGACATATGTCTATCGAATGGGTATAACGGGAGGAAATTTCAGTTATGCAACGGCTGTCGGTTTATTTGAAGGAATTATTGGCTTGATACTTGTCGTTAGTGCGAATCTAATTTCACGTAAAGTGACGGATTCTAGTTTGTGGTAGAGGGGAGAAATTATGAAAACATCGACATCTTATAAAGTGTTTACTGTAGTGAATACCGTTTTTATGATTCTCATATCAGTAGCGACTTTATATCCGTTTATTTATTTGGTAGCACAATCGTTTAGTTCGGAAGGTGCTATATATGCAGGGCAAGTAACTATTCTTCCGGTGGAATTCACAACAAGAACCTATGAGGTTATATTAGGGAAACCGGATTTCTTTAGATATTATGCAAATACCATAATATATGCAGTTGTGGGTACTTTTATCTCGGTTGCAGGAACAGCAATCCTTGCGTACCCATTATCCAAAAAGGAATTAGTTCTGAATAAATTCTTCACACCTTTTGTTGTATTTACAATGTTTTTTGCCGGAGGATTAATTCCAAACTATATTTTGGTAGCACAAACGTTACATTTACGAGATACTATTTGGGCTGTTATTCTCCCGACAAGTATTAGTGCCTACTACGTATTATTAATGAAGTCATTTTTTGCAAGTCTTCCCAAGGAATTAGAAGAGGCAGCGTCGGTGGATGGTATGAATACATACGGTATTTTTATTCGGATTATTTTACCGTTATCCAAACCAATTCTGGCAACGATGGTTTTATTCTACATGGTCGGTATTTGGAACAACTGGTTTGGACCGTTCCTTTACCTAGATAGCAAGAAAAAATGGCCCGTCGCCTTATATTTACGACAAATTATTGATACATCTGTAAATGCAGAGGAAATGGGGGCAGGCTCAGAAGAATCCTCGCAAATTGCGGCAACAGTTAAATCTTGTGCCATGGTGTTGACGGCTGCACCTATAATCATGGTATATCCATTTGTACAAAAGTACTTCGTTCAAGGTATGATGATCGGTTCTGTTAAGGGTTAATCATAATTGGGATGCGTACTTTATAAAATAATCTAAGTGATTAATTCGCTTGGGAAAGAGTATAATTTAAGGAGGAACAACATGAAGAAAAACAAAAGGGTATTGGCATTATTACTGACTATGTTACTTGTTATAAGTGCTGTCGGTTGTAGTGGCGGGGGAGAAAAAGAAGCAGATAACGGCAAATCAATGGATGATGTACAGAGTGCGGATGAACTGATGACAACTGAGGTGGATACTGGAGAAGCAGAAGGCTACACATATGGGGTGGGTGAAACTTTCCATTCAGAAGAGCCTGTTTCTTACTCAATGATGTTTAGTGATCATGAGAATTATCCTTATCAAGAGTCATGGCGAATTTTTTCCGCTATTAAGGAGTTAACCAATGTTGATTTGACAAAAGAGATGAATCTAATTGCTCGAACTGATTATGAAGACAAAAAATCAATTCTAGTCAATACAGGAGATGCACCTTATATCATCCCTAAGACATATGATGAGTCCGCTTATGTAGACGGTGGTCAAGTTGTTGCCATCAGCGATTGGGTACAATACATGCCGAATTATCAAAATGCTGTGGAAAAATGGGGAATGACAAAGGATTTGAAGACAAAACTTCAAGCCAATGGTAAATACTATGTACTTCCGGGTATGTGGGAAACAGCTGGGGCAGGATATTCCTATATTATCCGTAAAGATGTCTTTGAAGCAGCAGGTGTTGATGTGGAAGGACAACAAGGGAATTGGACATATGAAGATTTCTATGAAGCGATGAAGAAGGTTAAGGAATATACAGGTTCAGATTATGTATTCAGCGATCGTTTTGAAGGTGATTCAACCTTGAGTATTGCCGGTGTCGTATATGGAGTCACCGGAGGATGGGGATTAGGAAATGGAATGAAGTTTGATCCAGAGAGCGAATCCTTCTACTTTGCAGATACAACGGATGCTTTCAAAGAATATGTGACTTATTTTAATAAGTTAATGGATGAGAAGCTTATGGATCCGGAATCTTTTTCACAAGACGATGATACAGCAATGGCTAAGTTCTATAAAGGTGACACATACGTTATCAATGGTGCTTATCAAAACTTAACCAATATGTTGCCGAATATGCAAGTAGACGGCGAATTATATGAAATTGTTCAACCAGGTGGACCGGCAGGAATGCTTCAAATTGAAAACTCTCGTTTGGAAAACGGAATCATGATTTCTAAAAATGCATTAGATGATTTAGGTGAAGAAGAATTCATCAAAATGTTACGTTTTATTGATTGGTTATGGTATTCAGATGAAGGACAAACTTTATGTCTATGGGGTGTTGAAGGTGAAACCTATACAAGAGATGCAGACGGCAAGATTGTATTAAATGAAGATATTTCCTATAATGGTATTAACCAAGATACAGCAACGAAGAAGTTGAATGTTGATTATGGTTTTGGTGGGGGTGTATTCGCCTATGGTGGTTCTTATGATTTAAGAACATCCAAAATGACAGCTCCGGAGATTGACTTCAACAACCGTCTTCAAGAAACACGAGAAATGCGTCCTTTGGATCCGCCAATTATGGCAAATGAAGAAGAGGCGGAAGAAATGAATTTGATTAAGACGCCGTTGATGGATTATGTATCGACAATGACTAAGAAATTCATCACAGGACAAGCAGACATCGATGCTGAATGGGATGCTTATGTAGCTGAATGTGAAAACTTAGGAAAAAGCCGATATGTAGACATGGCAAATGAAATCTTTAATAATACGAAAGATATACTAGGTTATTAATGGCAAGAAATAGTGAATGCTAATAACATTTCTAGAGTACGAAAAAGACCGTCGGAAGAGATTCCGACGGTCTTTTTCGTATTATATATAGGGTTTTCTATGATTATTAATCTAATGTAATCTTTAACACAATAGGATGTGGCGTATCCATAGGATCAGACACAACCTCTAAGTAGTCTTCACGACGATTCGTTTGAAGCGGGGAACCCTCATAACCAAGGAGTTCAACAGATTCAATAATACCATGGAAGAGAGGCAGTTTACTGGCGTCTTTATCACCAAGGGATTGAATTTTTATGACGCCATCTTTAGGCGCTACCATGACAATGGCATAGAGATAGGTGCCTTTTGTTGTAAAGCGAATATCTTCACTGGTATAAGGTTTTTCCACATGATCGGCAAATTGCCCTTCCTGTATGACGGTGGGTCCTTCAGCACTCACTCGCCATATAGAAGTATCATAGATGGCTTCTCCGTTGACAGATAACCAAGCACCGATTTCTTTTAACAGTTCGACTTCTTTAGGAGAAATAGTACCGTCAGATTTTGGTCCTATGTTAAGCATCAACCGTCCGTTTTTACTAACAATATCAACTAAATCTTGAATATAGGAATTAGCTTTGCGATAGCTGTTGTTCGGCGTGTAACACCATGAATTTGTAGCCAAACTCGTGTCTGTTTGCCATGGGTAGGGCTTTGCTTCAGCAAATTGGCCTCGTTCAATATCAATAACAGCCGTTCCGAACATAAGAGCATCATGTTTGTAATTGATAACAGGGTCATAGCCCCATTCTTTACCTCTATTATAGTAGTAGGCAGCAAATTTCTTGAGATAAGGTTTAACACTTGCATGTTGAATCCACCAATCAAAATACATGATTCTTGGCTGGTAACGATCTACAATCTCGCAAGTACGAACAAGCCAATCTTCAAGAAAGGCCTTACTTGGCGTAGGCGTTGAATATAAATCATGGTGGTCAGGCTCAGGCATAGATGGCCAATAGAAATCTCCGGGAGATAAAGGGTCCTTAATATCACTGTCGAATTCTTTGCCATGTCCCATGAAAAACCAATGTTCAATGCGGTGGGAAGAGGCTCCGGGATAAAGCTGTTGGTCTCTTAATGCATGGAACAAGTCACCTAGAATATCCTTTTGAGGTCCCATTTCATAAGCGTTATAGTGTGAAAAATCACTTCGATACATTTGAAAACCGTCATGATGTTCAGCGACAGGGCATACGTACTGAGCGCCTGAAGCCTTTAATAACGTTGCCCATTGTTCAGCATCAAAGGCATCAGCCGTAAACATAGGGATGAAATCTTTATAGCCGAACTCTTTATGGGGACCATAGGTTTCTATGTGATGTTCATAGCAAACATGTCCCGGAATATACATGTTACGGGAGTACCATTCACTATCAAAAGCCGGGACGCTATAAAGTCCCCAATGAATAAAGATACCGAATTTGATAGATTGATACCATGCAGGGACGGTATAGTTTGATAGAGAATCCCAATTATCTTTGTAGGGGCCTTTTTGAATAACTGTGTCAATGTGCTGTAAATAGTCCTGATGATTCGTCATATAATGTACACTCCTTTTCATTGATAATTATGTATGCCTGCGCTAAAAAAAAAGATGCTGTCTAAATGCTATGAAGTCATATATAGCCTAGTTTTAATATACCATATATTGAGGGGATAGTATCCATAAAAAATCAAATAAATTTATTTATAGGACTAAGTGCTTTTTGGTAATAGATAGTAGGTGTGTTATAATAATAGTTACTACTTGAAAATGAGATATGTATATATCAAGGAGGAATGCTTAGTGAAAATGTTTACCAAAGATGCACTAATGAACTTAATGCAAACACATGATGACCCATGCATCTCAATTTTTATACCCACAAGCAGAAAAGGGAATGAGAGTAACCAAGGGCGTATTCGACTTAAGAATGCCATGGATCATATTGAAGAGCAATTGATAGCGAGAGAAATGCGCAAACCTGATAGGGAGTCGTTATTAAGTCCTCTAAACCGTTTGCTTGAGGATACAATGTTTTGGCAATATCAACAGGATACATTGGCTATCTTTATAAATCCAAATAGCTTCGAGTGGTATACACTGCCTTTAGAGACAGAGGAAGAAGTTATCGTCAACAGTTATTACTATATTAAACCTCTCTTACCGCTGTACAATGGTATTGAGACCTTCTATATATTAGCAGTAAGCCAGAAAAATGTTGCCCTGTATCGGAATGATATATATGGTATAGAACCGATAGAAACGTCAGAGTTGCCCAAAAACCTTATGGATGCACTTATGTACGATACACCTGAACGACATCTACAACGTAACGGAGGGGCAGGAGGCTATCATGGGTTTGGAGGTATCAGCGAACACGAAAAGGCTGATTTGGCTCAATATCTAAGGAAAGTGGATAGTGGTGTGAGAAAGTTAATTACAGAAGAAGCCGCTCCTTTGATTTTTGCCGGTGTAAATTATCTAGGAGCTATCTATAAAGAGGTGCAAACCTATCCTCATTTCATCCCAATGACAATAGAGGGAAATCCGAAGGAATACGATAAACATGCCTTGCATCAACGGGCTATGGAAATTATAGAGCCGCTCAATGAAACCCATCGTCAGGATGCCCATAAGCGCTATGAAGATTTGTTGGAAAGTCGTAAGGCATTGACATCCATTGACGATATAGTAAGTTCAGCCTTCTATAAGAAGGTAGATACCCTCTTTATTCCTAAACATGCGAACTGTTGGGGGAATTTTGATGCAACGACGGGGGATGTCAAGCAACATGATGTCTACAATAAAGATGACGAAGAGTTATATAATTTTGCCGCTGTTTATACAATTTTAAATGGTGGTCATGTGTATTTGATTGAAGGCAATCAAAATGAACAGGAAGCAGTGGGCGCTATTTTACGCTATTAAATTATGAAAAATAGTGGCAAGCTAAATGGAGAGTCGGATGGACTCTCCATTTTTGAAGGACTAAGTCATAGGGTAGAGTTCGATAAAAAATTTACAATCATTTGCTTGACAGTTGGAAAATCCTATGTTAAGATTATCTTAAAGTTAAACACAATTAAATTGTGCGCAATACAAAAAGGAGGAAAAAAGATGGCAGCAATAGATATGATTGTCATAGGGTCCGGATCAGGTGGTATGACTGTTGCTTACACAGCCATAGGCTTTGGTAAAAAAGTGCTTATGATTGATAGAAACAAGCCGGGCGGCGAGTGTACGTGGTCCGGATGTATTCCGAGTAAGGCGCTCATTAACCAAGCAAATGATATACATACAGCAGGCAAATACGCCACCGTTAAGGTAGATACAGCATCGGTGATGAGCCAAGTAAGAGATGTCATTGATCATGTATATGCCGGTGAAAGTATTGAGGTGCTTAAGAAAGACGGTATAGATTTTGTTATGGGCGAAGCAAAGTTTGTAGATGCCCATCATGTAGAGGTTAACGGCACCATATATGAAGGGAAAAAGATAGTCATTTGTACAGGGTCTTCACCAATGGTTCCGCCTATTGACGGACTTAAGGATGTTCCTTACTTGACGAATGATACGTTTTTCCGCCAAGAAGACTTACCAAAGTCAATGTTGGTATTAGGCGCAGGAGCTATCGGCATGGAAATGGCCCAAGCAATGACACGTCTTGGTGTAGAGGTTCAAGTGGTTGAGATGGCAGACAGTATTCTTCCTAGAGAGGATAAGGAACTTACAGACAAACTTCAGACAAAACTCGAGGCTGAAGGATGTGTTATGCATGTAGGAACCAAAGCTGTCGGTGTTACGTATGAAGATGGACAAGTACATCTAACCGTTGAAAAGAATGGTGCCAAGAAAAGTCTTGTTGGGGACAAAATCTTACTTGCCTTAGGACGTCGTCCGAATATAGAAGCACTGAACCTTGAAGCGGCAGGCATTGCGTACAACAAAAAAGGAATTACAGTCGATGATTATATGCGGACGTCAGCCAAAGGTGTATATGCAGTTGGTGATGTGGCCGGTCCATACTTGTTTTCTCATATGGCAAATGTGCAGGGAATACAGGCAGTACAAAATGCGGTGCTCCCAGTGATTAATCGAAAAGTGAACTATGATCATGTTGCTTGGACGACATTTACATCGCCGGAGTTGGCTACGGCAGGTATGACAGAAGCTCAAGCAAGAGAACGCTACGGTGATAGCATTCGTGTATACCGACGAAGTTATGATGAACTTGATCGTGCGAAAACGAAACCGGGTTCGTTAGGTGAAGTTAAATTAATCTGTAATCGCAAAGGGAAAATCTTGGGATGCTCTATATTAGGTGACCGTGCCGGTGAGATGATTTCAGAGGTGCAGGTAATAAAGACACTTGGCAAGAATGTCTCCAAGTTGTCCGGAGTGATTCATCCATATCCAACATATAGTGAGATTCTTAATAAGATTGGTAAGAAAGCAGCTGTTGATAATCTTTTTCAATTACCTGTAGTTCGTTGGTTTACATCTTAAAAACAAAGGACAAGTTGATTCAAGTGTAGAAAGAAGATTGACGATGAAAAGAAAAAAAAGAGAAAGAAGGAAAATAATGTATATTGTACTAGGTGTTATAGTCGGATTAATTGCAATTATGTTTGGTGTTATTATGATTCAAAACCAGAAACCGCAAATAAAGTTAGGACTTGAAAATGGACGTTTAAGAGAAATTCCGAACAAACAAAATGCTGTATCAACACAAACAGCATATGATGACAAGAAGATTGATCCACTACCGATGAAGTCATCAGTAAAAGCATCAAAAGATGCCATGAAATATGCCTTCAAACAATACGGTGATATTGTTATTGAAGATGAAAATGTAAACTATATCTATGCAATCGCAACAACGGGTACGATGAAATTTCATGATGATATTGAGGTTTACGTTGATGATAAGAAAGGTGTTGTAGAATTTCGATCAGCCTCAAGGGCCGGGTATGGCGATATGGGCCTTAACCGCAAACGGTTCAATGAATTGGCAGAATTTTACCGTTCTTATCAAGAATAAGAAAGATTTAAGAAATTTATAAGAAGTCTTTAAAAAACAATGCCTTCATTTGTGGTTTAATAAGGATGAAGGAGTTGTTTTTTTATGCGTCGATTACTAAGACATATTCGATGGTCACGTGTTGTCGTTGTGATGATGACTGTCGTGTTAACAATAATAGTTGGTTATAATCTTGCCCTCTCAATGATGCCCTAAGGGATAATGAGAGGGTGTTTTTTTTCTGTAAATGTGCTATGCTAAATTCATTAAAAGGTTAAAGGAGTGAAAACATGGACACATTACGTGAAGCATTTAAGAATTGCAGTGATTTTATAGGTGGGAACGGTCCAAGAACAGTTTCTGTTTTGATGGAAGCATTAAAGGACGTTGATCCTAGTATAGAGAGTGACATGTACGGAAAAGGCCAATGGATAAGCAGTTTTGAGAAAGAATTGGCAAGTGAAGCGGGAATGGAAGACGGTGTGTTTTTTCCTAGCGGTACTATGGCCCAGCAAATAGGCTTACGTATTGCATGTGATCAACGTCAAGAGATGTCAGTGGCTTATCATCCGTTATGTCATTTGGAGATTCATGAGCAACATGGATTGCATGAGTTACACCATATAAAAGCTCATTTGTTGGGAGACCGGGATCGGATGTTTACCTTAGAGGATGTGAAAAATCTAGAAGCACCCATTGCAGCACTCCTTGTGGAATTACCACAACGTGAACTTGGTGGCTTTCTACCTTCTTATGATGAACTTGTAGCCATAAGTGATTACTGTAGAACCAATCATATACATCTGCATCTAGATGGAGCTAGACTATTTGAAGTACTGCCCTATTATGGCAAATCCATAGATGATATTTGCCGTCTTTTTGACAGTGTTTACCTTTCATTTTATAAAGGCATTGGTGGTATTGCAGGTGCAATATTATTGGGAAGTCAGGCACTGTGTGATGAAGCGCGAATCTGGAAACGTCGTCATGGCGGTGATTTGATTAGTTTATATCCATACATTATATCAGCCAAATATTATATGGATAAACGCCGACCATTGATGCCGACATATTATGAAAAAGCCAAGGAACTGGCCAAGGCATTGAATACCTGCCCTAAGATTGCAACGAGGCCACATACACCTGTGTCCAATATGTTTCATGTATACTTGGATGAGCCAAAAGAAAAGGTCATACCGTTCCTTGTCGATTTGTATAAAAAGACAGGTATCGGTATGACCGGTTATCTGACACAAAAAGGAGAGCATGAATGCTTCTTTGAAGTATCAGTAGGTGATAGCATCTTCGCTATCGATGATGTACGGCTACAAGCATTTATAAAGAGTTTGAATCACTTATAGATTACTCAATAACAAAGTTTCCGTCACGCATGATGGGAACTTTGTTGCCGTTTGGAAGAACTCCGGTAACGGATAAATCCTTGGTACCCACCATAAAGTCCACATGTGCGAGAGAATCATTGACACCATGCGCTTCTAATTCATTAGCATCCATGGAAGGTCCACCTTCTATACATACAGGGTATGCACGTCCGATAGCAAAGTGACAGGAAGCATTTTCATCGAAAAGCGTATTGTAGAAAATGGTTTTTAGATTGGAAATAGGTGAGTCATAAGGAACTAAGGCAACTTCACCAAGGAAATGGGATCCTTCATCGGTATCAACCAGTGTCTGTAATGTCTCTCGATTCTTGCCGGCGTTGAAGTCGACAATTTTACCGTCTTTGAATTCAAACCAAAAATCTTCAATGAGTACACCGTTGTAACTAAGAGGCAGGGAGCTAACGATTTTACCGTTGACACCTGTCTTTTTGGGTAGGGAGAAGATTTCTTCTGTGGGCATATTAGCGATAAATTTGTAGTGTTTAATTTCATGGTCGTCACCACCGCCAAACCAGACATGATTTTCCGGTAATTCAACGGTAACATCGGTTCCGATGCTGTTCTTGTATTCTAACGCACTGAATTGATGACTATTCATAAATTCCAAGTAGATATCCAATTGTTTTTGATGATCATCCCAGGCTTTTACAGGATCCTCTAAATCAGCGCGTGTTGTATGATAGATGGCAGCCCATAGTTTGTCAACAGCTTCATCTATGGGAAGGTCGGGATAAACTTTACTTGCCCATGATGGTGTTGCTATGCTGGCTACGCACCAAGCAATCTTATTATTCATTGCGTGATCATAATAAGGTTTGAAGGCTTGTTTAGAACCTTTGGCACTACGACTTAAGCGTTCAGGGTCAATGCCTGAAAGTAAATCAGGATCTGAACCGTCAATGATAAGGAAAGCAGCATCTTTATAGACATAATCATTATTGATATGTAGTGTCCACTCTTGGGGAGCATCAAAAACGTCGTCAGGAGCGAGTTCAAAGCGAGTTTTTGTGCTGATTTCATCACTCCAGGATATGATAACGTCACGAGCGCCTGCTTCATAGGCATGTTTTGCACAAGCTCGCACTAATTCTTTGGCTTGTATATCTGCTTTAATGACAAGATATTGATTGGGTTGTATAGCGACACCGCTTAAGACAAGCAGTTTTGCATAGTTATCTAAATAATTCATAGTAGACCTCCTTAAAGTATTTCTTTATACATAGTATATCAGATTCTTACATAATAATGTTGCTAAGTTTGAGGGGGAAAACCATTGGAATATAGACGTATTGGTTAGATACTACTATAAATTTGAAGAACATAAACTGTGAAACACAAACAAAAGTATTGACATAGTTTTGAATATATTATACAATAGTTACAAAGAAAACGGTTTCCAAGGAGAGATGATATTTGGTTTCAATTAATGATGTGGCTAAGCGGGCAGGTGTCGCAAAATCAACAGTATCAAAAGTATTGAATAATTATCAGATGGTTAGTGAAAAAACAAGACGTAAGGTGGAAGAAGCGGTGGAAGAGTTGGGTTATGTGCCGAATTCCGTTGCGGTCTCTTTATCTAAGAAGTCGTTTAATCGTGTAGGACTCATCGTGGACATTCAACATCAGCGTCAATTCGTTGATGAAATCGGAATGCAACACTTAACCGGTGCCTTTGATAAATCGAAAGAATATGGTATTGATGTGGTTACTTTCTTTTCTTCTCAATTTGAAGGCATGTCAAGTAAAGATATTAAAGGTTACCTTAAGTCGCAACGAATCAATTGCTTGATTATATACAATCTTTCCATAGAAGATAAGAATTTGAAGGAACTTATTGATAAAGAAGAGTTTTATTGTGTACTCGTTGATGCACCTTATGTAAATGATAAAACATCGGCGGTGACAATAGACCATGCTAAGGCGCAGTACGAAGTGGCGAAGAAAACTATTACAGAAAACGTCATAGCCGACCGTGTGCTGTATATTGCAGGAGGCAAGCGGGGCTATATATCAGAAACACGCATGCAGGGTATAAAGGACTTGCATAAAGAAATGGCATTTGAATTGACGGTAGAATATGGTGAGTTTAATGAAGCGAAAGCAAGGGACATTGTTTTTGAACATGCAGAGCATGTGGATATTATCGTATGTGCATCAGATCTAATGGCTATAGGTTCTGTCTTTGCATTAACGGAAATTGACATTTTTCATCCGGTTTGCGGATTTGATGGGATTACCCTTATGGGGTATACCAAAATTGCGATGAACACGGTTCGTCAAAATTTTTATATGAAATCGCAGAAAGCCTTTGATGAACTTAAACGATTGATTGACGGCAAAAAAGGTCGAAAACGGATTCTTCCATATGAAGTATGTACGATTGATTATATGGATGTTATTCATCATTAACAAAACGTGAGAGTGGATTTGAATGATGTGTAGCAATCCTATAATTTTATAGAATAAAAGAAACCGTTTTCCGTAACTGGAGTTGATAGAAAAGGAAGAGAACATTATGAACCGAAGTGCAGTATTTCATCGTACATCAGATAACTATTGTTATGCTCTTGATGATCAACGATTAGCAATACAACTTAAAACCGGACAGGATATTGAATCTGTTACAATCGTATATGGGGATCCCTTTGATGGTGGCATTCTGGGAGGAAATTGGTCTTGGACCGGAATACATGCCTCTATGGTATGCGATTATGAATTGGACAACCATTTGTGGTGGCATATTCATCTTGAACCGGAACATAAACGGTGTAAATATTATTTTATATTAAAGGATAAGAAATCTGAATGTCTTTGCTATTATGAAGACGGTTTCTATACGGAAGAGGAGGTAAATACATTAAAGAGAAAATGGGCATACTTTATCTTCCCGTGGATGAATAGCTCTGATATTAATCATGTACCCGGTTGGGTAGGAGAAACAGTATGGTATCAAATTTTCCCGGAGCGTTTTTGTAACGGGAATGTAGAAAATGATCCGGAAGGGACAAAGCCATGGGGCTATCATCCGGTGACCAATGAAGAATTTTATGGTGGTGATTTACAGGGTATTATCAATCAATTGGACTATTTGAAGGATTTAGGTATTACGGGACTTTACTTGACGCCTGTTTTTTTAGCGGAAACAGCCCACAAATATGATACAGAAGATTATTTGATGATTGACCCTCACTTTGGTGATGACCAACAGATGAAACAACTCGTTGATGAAGCCCATCAGCGGGGTATAAAAGTTATGCTAGATGGCGTGTTTAATCATTCAGGGCAACAATTTGCTCCTTGGCAGAATGTGTGTGAAAAAGGGCCGGAATCTCCATATTATGATTGGTTTATGGTTAATGATTGGCCTTTTGAGGATTTAGAGCATACCCGAGGTGGTGAATATTATAGTTTTGCATATACACCGAACATGCCTAAACTGAACACAAATCATCCTGACGTAATAACATATTTGTTGGATGTCGTTTCAAAATGGATTCGTGTTTATGGAATTGATGGCCTACGTCTTGATGTGGCCAATGAGTTTTCACATCAATTTAGCAAAGCCTTACATCGACATACAAAATCAATGAACGCAGAGTTTTATCTGTTGGGAGAAATATGGCATGATGCGATGCCGTGGCTTAGAGGCGACGAGTTTGACGGGGTTATGAATTATCCGTTGACAACAGCAATTAATGATTTTTGGATTGATCAAAACCAAGACAGTCGAAGCTTTGAGATGAAATTAAATCGCAATTTTACCATGTATATGCGCCAGACTAATGATGTGTTGTTCAATTTACTGGATTCTCATGATACCAATCGCCTTATGGACAAAGTGGGCGATGAAGCCATTTTTTATCAGCAATTGATGCTCTTGTTCCTCATGCCGGGAAGTCCCTGTATCTATTACGGAACAGAAATAGCAATGGAAGGCGGGTATGACCCGGATTGTAGAAGATGTATGCCATGGGAAGCAATAGAGCAAGGTGTATATGATAAGCAGATTGACAAAATGAAGCAGATAATTCAACTGAGGCATCAATATAGCAGTATGAGAAGCCAAAGGATCGAATTTATTCATAGCAAGAACAATCCGAGACTCATTCACTTAATAAAAGGTGATGAGGATTCGAATAAAATAGAAGTATATATCAATGGAGGTGATCATCAGATAAGTATTGAAACAGAGAAGGACATACTTTTTGCACAAAATTTATCAGAACACATATTAGGTCCAAAAGGAATCTTGGTTTGTGGGGGTTAATAAAAGGTAGCAGACATCCCATAGGGATATGTAACACCATATGACAATATAGAAAAGGAGATAGAATTATGTGGAAAAAAATGTTATCAATCATGATGGTATTAACAATGGTTTTTACTCTTGCAGCATGTGGTAGTGATGATTCAGGAACCGATAGTGACAATGGGAACATGACGGGTGACGACGCAGGACAATCGGATGATTCAAGTGGTGATGAGGATGCAACAGCGGACACAGGCAGTACAGAAGTCGAAACCGTCAGCTTGAAAGTATGGGCACCTGAAAATCAAATTCAAACAGGTGTTATCGATTCAATGACAGAAAGTTTTCAAGCATTGCATCCCGAATGGGATATTGACTTCACTATAGAAGCTCAAGGTGAAGATACGGCGAAAGATGAAATTCTCAAAGACGTATCGGCAGCCGGGGATGTATTCTTCTTTGCCAATGATCAATTAACTGAATTGGTAAATGCAGGAGCAATCGCACGTTTAGGTGGGTCTACTGAAGAAATGGTAAAAACAACCATGGCAGACGCCGTTGTCGATACAGTTAAAGTAGACGAAGCTATTTATGCCATTCCTTTTACACACAATACATTTTTTATGTATTATGACAAATCTTTATTGGATGAATCCGACATTCAATCCGTAGAAGGTATTGTGGCTAAAGAAACAGATGAAGGCGTTTATAATTTTGTGTTTGATTCAGCCGGAGGCTGGAAGTTAGGTGCATGGTATTATGGTGCCGGATTACATATTTATGGTGAGAGTCAAACCGATTTCGCAGCAGGTAGTGATTGGAATAGTGAAAAAGGTATCGCTGTTACCAATTACTTGATTGACTTAATCAATAATCCCAAAGTTGCCTATTCGGAAGATGTTTCTATTAATGAATTAGCAGCAGAACATCGGGTAGGTGCTTGGTTTGACGGTTCATGGAACTATGATGCTTATAAGGAGGCGTTAGGTGACGACCTCGGTGTAGCTGTTATTCCGACATTCAATCCGGATGGCACAGATTATCAATTGAAAGGATTCTATGGTTCTAAAGCAATAGGTGTGAGTTCTCAAGCAGCAAATCCTGCTGTAGCTGTCGCTTTTGCAGCATATTTAGGTGGCGAAGAGATGCAAATGCAACGCTTTGAAGAAACAGGCCAAGTGCCTACAAACTTAACAGCCGGTGAATCGGAGGCAGTCCAATCCAATGAAGTGGCCGCTGTTATTGTGGAAGAAGTAAATGAGGCGTCTGTAATGCAACCTACATCAGCTGAATTCAATAGTCGCTATTGGTCAAATGCCGGTGGTATAGCAACGGAAATCCGTAGTGGTGATTTGAACAAAGATAACGTTCAAGAAAAAATGGATGCCTTTGTGAAAACCCTTGAAGTAGAGTAATCACTCCAAGGATGAATAGATAAGAAGTTAACTAATAAGCAATGAAAACCGCCCTCTATATAGAGGGCGGTTTATAAAAAGGAGATTAAGGGTATGGGCAGTCAAAAGAAAGTTGTTGCATCAATACCGGTACCATATCAAGATGTTGCCATCAAAGAGACGTTCTCCCACGGTGACCTTATCACACGAGCATCCACCTTGATTATGGGTCTCGGTAATCTCATACGTGGTCAATATATTAAAGGTCTTCTGTTTCTATGTATGGAAGTAGGCTATATTGTGTATATGGTGACATTTGGTATTGCATCCTTGAGAGACTTTATGACATTAGGTACCAAAGTTCAGGAAGAAGTTTTTAATGAAACAAAGCAAATATACGAATATGTAGTCGGAGACAATTCCATGCTCTGCTTGTTATATGGTGTTATTACCATCGGTGTTACACTTCTTTTTATTATGTTGATGGTGGCATCAGCTAAGAGTGCCTATCAAGCTCAGCGAATGAAAGCTTATGGTATGCAACCGACAACGTTCAAAGAAGATTTAGCTTCATTGAAACATCAAAATCTGCACAAAACATTGCTGTTTCTACCATTAGTGGGAATTATTACCTTTACAGTAATTCCTCTGATTTATATGATTCTTATTGCGTTTACAAGCTATGATAAGAACCATCAACCGCCCGGAAATTTGTTTGACTGGGTTGGATTTGATAATTTTGTCGCCATGTTTGATTCTTCAGGAATACTGGCGCAAACCTTTTGGCCAATTTTGGTGTGGACAATTATATGGGCGATTGTGGCAACATTCTCATGTTATATTTTGGGATTATTACTGGCTATTCTTATTAATCGAGACGGAACGCGATTCAAAAGTTTCTGGAGATTTACCTTTGTTTTATCCATTGCAGTTCCTCAATTCGTAACGTTACTGACCATGCGGACAATATTTAATACCAATGGCCCGGTCAATGCTATATTACGTGAGTTAGGGGTAATAGGTGCGACAGCATCCATTCCGTTTCTGACGGATCCGACATTGGCAAAGATTACCATTATATGTGTTAATATTTGGATTGGTGTTCCGTTTACGATGTTAAGTGCTACAGGTATTTTGCAAAATATTCCAAGGGAACTTTATGAAGCGGCTAAAGTGGATGGGGCGAATGCAGTGGTTACCTTCTTTAAAATCACCTTGCCATATATCTTGTTTGTGATGACCCCTATGCTCATTACCGCTTTTGTAGGGAACATCAATAATTTCAACATTATATTCCTCTTAACCGGAGGTGGACCGGAGTCGATTGACTATTACAATGCCGGAAAAACGGACTTATTGGTAACCTGGCTTTATAAATTAACCATTACGAATAAGGACTACAATATTGGTGCCGTTATCGGTATTGTTGTTTTTGTTATTTTGGCAACCTTATCTCTATTGACATACCGTCATACCGGATCCTATAAGGAAGAGGAGGGATTTCAATAATGAATAAAACAAAAAAACTCATCAACAATATATTGGCACATACCACATTATCCATCTTAGCCTTTGTATGGGTAATTCCGATTGCTTTTGTTGTTTTAATATCCTTTCGAGCAGAAGCGGGGTCTTATACCAGTTATGTCTTTCCAAAAGCGTATACACTGGATAATTATAAAAACCTGTTCTCACAATCGGGAAGTTTGGTTTTCACACGTTGGTTTACAAACACCCTATTTGTTTCCTTTTTCTCGACGATACTATCCACATTCTTTGTACTATCCATTGCATATACTATGTCTCGCTTACGTTTTAAAATGCGTAAACCATTGATGAATGTAGCTCTTATCTTAGGGATGTTCCCGGGATTTATGGCTATGATAGCCGTCTATTACATCTTGAAAGGAATGGGATTACTGGATACAGGAACTATGAAACTCGTTGCACTTATCCTTGTATATTCGGGAGGTTCGGGTTTAACGTTCTATGTGGCCAAAGGATTTTTCGATACAATTCCCAAATCCATTGATGAAGCTGCCTATATTGACGGTGCCACCAAATGGGATGTTTTTCGCCGTATTACGATTCCGTTATCTAAACCAATTATCGTAACGACCATCTTGACAGCTTTTATGGCACCGTGGATTGATTACATCTTTGCTAAAGTCATACTAGGGCAGGATCGACAATTCTATACGGTTGCCATTGGTTTATGGACTATGTTGGAAAAAGAATTTATCCTCTATTATTACACCCAATTCTTTGCAGGATGTGTCATTATATCCATACCGATTGCCATTGTATTTTTATTCACTCAACGATTCTATGTGGAAGGTGTTACAGGAGCCGTGAAAGGATAGGTAATGAAAAAACTAGGTATATTAGGACTCTGCCTGTTGTTCCTTATAGGGTGTCAATCAGCCGAAACCGGTGATATACCTATACCGGATATGCAAGATGGCTATCATAATTTCTATGAAATATATGTCGGTGCTTTTTATGATACCAATGATGACGGTATCGGTGATTTACAAGGTGTAACAAGTAAATTGGACTATGTACATGATACATTGGGGTTTGACGGCATATGGCTCATGCCGGTTATGCCGTCACCAACGTATCATAAATACGATGTCATGGATTATCAAGAGATCGATAAGGACTACGGAACCTTGGAAGATATGGTAACCCTTCTTGAGACTGCCCATAATAAAGGGATGGTTGTCATTATAGACTTGGTTCTTAATCATACATCAACAAAGCACCCATGGTTTGTTGAAGCAACGAAGTATCTAAAAACATTAGGAGATGGAGATATGCCTGATCCGTTTCAATGTCCGGAGGTTGCCTATTATCATTTTGTGCGAGAAGAGGATAAAAAAGAGGGGTATCATCAAGTTGCCGGAACGAATTGGTATTATGAAGGTGTATTCTGGGATCAAATGCCGGATTTGAATTTAGATAATGAGCAGTTACGTCATGAAATTGAAGGAATTACAGATTTTTGGTTGGAAAAAGGGGTGGATGGATTTCGACTTGATGCCGCCAAAGAATTTTATACAGGTGAGACGAGTCGGAATGTTGAAACACTTTCCTGGTTTTCAGATTATGTAACCAAAAAGAAGCCGGAGGCCTATATTGTTGGCGAAGTATGGGATTCAAAGAATGCTATTTCACAGTATTATGCCAGTGGCATAACAAGCCTTTTTGACTTCCCCATGGCTCGTTACAATGGCATTATTTCCATGACAGCACGTCAGTTGGGGGGACATACAGCGACGGATTATGCACAGGTGCTTGTCCATTATACAGAGGAGTATGCAGCACAAAATCCGGAGTTTATTGATGCTCCGTTTATAAGTAATCATGATACGACAAGAATCAGTGCACAATGTGTCAATGATGAAGCAGCGATGAAGTATGCGGCAGGTCTATTATTCATGATGAATGGCAATCCTTTTGTTTACTATGGGGAGGAGATTGGGATGAATAGTATGGGGGATAAGGATGAGAATAAACGCCTGCCTATGCATTGGTCAAAGGATGACGTTGAAGGGATTCCCAAGCCTGTTGCCAATGCAGATGACGTGGAACAGAAGTTCCTTCCGGTTGATCAGCAATTAGGCATGGAGACTTCCTTGCTTGAATATTACCGTCGTGGTATTTTGTTACGTCGCCAAAATCCTGAAATTGCGCGTGGTGAGGTTCATAGTGTTCCTGAATTCGGAAGCAAGACACTGGCTGCTGTTCATAAAATCTATGACGGAACGCGTATTACCATTGTTTTTAATATGGATCCTATACATTCAGAACACGTCTTATTAGAAGCCGTTGAAAGTTCGGGTAAAAATATTTATGGTTATTTAACCTTAGATAATGAGCCGATTGTTTTGAAAGATAAGGGGATGAATTTACCACCAAGAAGCATTGTTATTTTACGATAGATACGTGTAACGTATAGAAATGAGGTAATCCATGAGGTTTGAATTGAGTAAGTCCGATTGGCTGTACCCGGAGCATGACGGAGACCGGTCCTATCTGTTAACAAATGATAGGGCAGGTTATTCGTCTATGTCTATTTTGGGCAGTCTTCGACGACAAGAGCATGCCTTTTATATGGCGTCCAAAGTATCCCCAACGCTAAAAACGGTCATGGTAAAAGGGATGGAAGAACGAGTCACGATAGGAGGAAGGCAGATGCGTTTATCCTCCCAGAACTATGTTCAATATACTAAAAACGGAACAGGTTACATTTATTTGGAGCATTTTAGATGGGAAGATAGGCCGACATGGGTCTATCGCGTGTTTGGTGTAACCATACGAAAATCCCTTGTCATGGAACACGGCACACAACGGTTACTGTGTTTATATGAAGTTGAGAATGGGACAGGAAAGCAAGTTACACTTGACGTTGATCCACAACTTATGTTGGAAGATAAGGGGAATCCGATCCATAAGGAAGCACCTTATACGAATACATATACGAAGGATCGATTAACAATAGAGCATGCCGAAACGAAGCTATATAGTGGGAGCAATGGTAGCTATATGCCTATGGAAACAGTTTATATTGATGATCTCTATTATGCCCAAGATGCCTGTGACGGTAGGCCATCAGTAGGACAAGTGGCAGTCAATCATCGGTGGTATATGGATAGTGAAGCATATAGTGTGACGAGGTTATATCTGGTCTATGATAGCGAACCGATAGGCACCATGGATTATAAGGAAGAATGGAAGCGGGTTGTTAACGAAGAAAAAGAACGATTGAAGAGACTTGTAGGAGACAGTAAGGTCGTTCATCCCGTTGCGGCTCAATTAGTTAAGGCAACAGACCAATTTATTGTTTGGCGTGAATCAACGAAGGGACATACTATTGTGGCCGGATATCCATTCTTTGGTGATTGGGGACGTGATACGATGATTGCGTTATCCGGCTGTTGTCTGTCAACAAACCGTTATGAACTGGCTAAAGAGATGATAGAAACCTTTCTAGCTTATGAACGGAACGGACTTTTACCCAATATGTTTCCGGAAGAGGATAACTCGCCCATGTATAATACGGTGGATGCCAGTCTCTTGTTAGTGATTGCTATATACGATTATTATAACGCAACGAAAGATATCGATTTTATAAAAGCATGCTACCCTAAGTTGGTTCAGATTATAGAGGCATATAGGCATGGAACGGACTACGGCATTAAAATGGATGAAGACGGACTGATGATGGCAGGTGAAAAGGAGTGGCAACTGACATGGATGGATGTGCGCTACGGTGATATTTTGCCGACACCAAGACATGGTAAACCGGTTGAAATCAATGCATACTGGTATAATGCACTAAAAATTATGGATGAATTTAGTCGACTATGTTACACTGATGAACGTAACGATTACGAACAACTGGCAGATAAAGTTAAAAAGCGTTTTGTTGAAGTGTTCTATATGGAAGATTTAGGTTATTTGAAGGATGTGATTACGTCGGATGAGCAATTCAAATATACAGAGAATCAAATTCGTTGTAACCAAGTGTGGGCATTGAGCCTACCGTATCCGTTACTAAATCCTCACCAGTCAAGAGCCGTCCTTCGTGTCCTTTATGAGCATCTCTATACACCCTATGGTCTTCGAACCTTAAGTCCTTTCGATCGTGAATTTAAACCGGTGTGTACAGGGTCCCATTTTAGTAGGGATATGGCTTATCATCAAGGAACGGTATGGCCATTTCCCTTAGGTGCATACTATAGAGCGGTATTAAAGCATTCAGAGAATCTGAATCAGGCGATTGCTCAAGTAGAAGAAGGCTTGTCAGCGATTGAGTCCATGATGCGGGAAGGATGCATCGGTCAGATAGCAGAAATCTATGACGGACTTACACCGGGTAAGAGTCGAGGGTGTTACGCTCAAGCATGGAGCGTCAGTGAATGGTTAAGGGTCTATGAGCAACTTCAAACAATGCAGAAATGAGGTTTCTATGTCCTATTTGGAAGCATTATTAAACTATACACCAACGACAAGACAAGAAGAACAAGATAAACAGCTTATGGTCGATTATATAAAAGATTACGGGGATCAAGTATTAACCCGTGACAATCGTGTTGCCCATCTGACAGCATCTTCTGTCATCGTAAATGAAGCGTTGACAAAAATGTTGATGATCTATCATAAGATCTATGATACATGGACATGGACAGGTGGACATATGGATGGGGATAAGGATTTTTTGCAGGTGGCACTCAAGGAAGCAAAAGAAGAGACAGGTCTTCGTGCCATCCGTCCTATATCGAATGCCATTGCCTCCGTCGATGTACTAACCGTTGAAGGGCATGTAAAACGAGGTGACTATGTATCGGCACATCTCCATCTGAATGTGGCCTATGTTTTTGTGGCAAAGGAAGAAGAAAAATTCGTGTTGAATGAAGAAGAAACAGCCGGCATTGAGTGGGTTCCTTTAGAAGAAGTGGAAGCGCGTGCCAATGAACCGACTATTTATCCGATTTACAGAAAGCTCTTTTATATGGCCGGCAAGGAAATGAATCGTCAGGTTTCTCTCGACAAATGAGGAAACATCTGTTAAATTAGTGAGAGAAATTGTTGACCAAAAGGAGTTAAGCTATGTTACATGCATTTTCAAGAACAGAGATGTTAATCGGTACAGAAGGATTAGAACGCCTTAAAGGCAGTACCGTTGTTATCTTGGGTATTGGTGGAGTCGGTTCGTTTGTTGCAGAAGGGTTGGCACGTTCAGGTGTCGGTCATCTGATTCTATGTGATGATGATGATGTATGTTTGACCAATATAAATCGTCAAATTCATGCAACACGCAAGACCGTTGGGAAAGTGAAAGCTGAGGCCATGAAAGAACGGATATTGAGTATTAATCCGAAGGCAGAGGTAACGGTTCATCCGTATCTCTATACAGCAGAAACAGCAGAGACGATTATTACCGAAGACGTCGATTATGTTGTGGATGCAATAGATATGGTAACGGCAAAATTGCATGTTATTGAGTATTGTACGGACAGAAAGATTCCTATTATGTCCTCCATGGGAACAGGAAATAAATTGAATCCGACGATGTTAGAAGTGACCGATATATATAAGACGAGTATGTGCCCATTAGCAAAAGTTATGCGTCATGAACTCCGTAAGCGTCGTATTAAAAAGCTAAAAGTTGTCTACTCGAAAGAACAACCGATTACACCCCAAAATGTAGGTGGAAATTGCCGTACCGATTGCATATGTCCAAATAAAGATAGGACATGTGATCAACGACGGGCTATACCGGGAAGTGTATCTTTTGTTCCTTCTGTAGCAGGATTGATTATTGCTTCGGAAGTTGTTAAAGATTTAATAGCATTATAAAAAGGGCTGAATGAAATTCAGTTGACGAAAAGACCTCCTCAAGTTATGATAGGAGTATTAATGGTTTGATAATCAAACTAATTGATGCGAATATGACTTGACGGAGGTTTTTATGTCTGAGAGAATGAAGCAATTATTAGAATATAATCAAAAATTTGTTGAGAATAAAGAGTATGAATCCCTTGTCACATCAAAAAAGCCGGACAAAAAAATGGTGGTTTTATCCTGTATGGATACCCGGCTGACGGAGCTATTACCAAAAGCAATCAATGTCAAAAATGGCGATATTAAATTAATAAAAAATGCAGGTGCAGTGGTGATGCATCCCTTTGGTTCTATTGCCAGAAGTATATTGGTAGCCGTACTGGAGTTTGAGGTGGAAGATGTCGTGGTTATCGGGCATCATGGGTGTGGTATGAGTAATTTGGATGGTTTGAAAGTTTTAGATAAGGCGATAAAGGCCGGTATTGATCCTCAAGTGGTTGAGACATTAAACTATTCGGGAATAAATGTGGCTGAATGGCTCCAAGGTTTTGAATCACCGGAAGTAGGGGTCTTAGAAAGCGTTCATATGATAAAGCATCATCCCTTGATGCCGAAACATGTTAAAGTACATGGATTACTTATGGATCCTACAACAGGTGCTTTGGATGTGGTGTATCAAGAATAAAAAAGATTGTGCTTTAATGTAAGACATACTATAATGGAAGAGAATTATACTATACGGGATTGGAGGTGGTTATATGCCTACAATCAGTAAGAGAACGGGGATAGTCGCGCTACTGCTTGTACTAACTATTGGGTTAGGAGTTATGAGTTATGCGAACTATCTCCTCTTTCATTCTATTGTAGAGTTATTTAGTATATGTATAGCCATGACAGTATTTGCTATTACCATTAATTCTCATCAGTATTTGAAAAGTAATTTTATGATTGTTATGGGTTTGGGTTATGGATTTGTCGCAGTTTTTGATTTCCTTCATACGATTGGTTATAAAGGGATGGGAGTCTTTACCGATTATGATTTTTATGCCAATCAATTGTGGGTTGTTGCTAGGTTTATGGAGAGTGTGACTATTTTGCTAGCCTTGTATTCAATGAAATTGAAGCATCGGGTTAAAACCGAAACGGTTATTATAGTCAATGCATTGATAACAGTGATTATGATCTATGTTATTTTCGGAACCGATTATTTTCCTGCTGCTTTTATTGAAGGTTACGGTCAGACAACCTTTAAGATTATTTGTGAATATATTATTGTCTTTATTCTTTTTCTTTTCATTTATCAGTTGCGAAGCTATGCCCGTTATTTTGAACCGAACGTTATAAAGTGGATGCAAATATCTGTAATTATGACTATAATTTCAGAATTGTTATTTACGCTATATACAGATAATTATGGTGTGACCAATATTTTGGGACATTATTTCAAAGTCGTTTCCTTCTATTATATTTACAAGACGATGATTCAGAAAAGTATACGTGATCCATATAATCTTATCTTTAAGGAATTGAATGAAACGAAGAAGCAATTGGCCAAACAAAATGAAGAACTTCTCGAAGAGATTAATTATGATAGCCTGACGCATCTTCATAATCATGGCTATTGTTTTGGACGAATTGAAGAAGAGATTAATCGTTTTGAACGTTATCGAGTTCCTTTCGTTCTTATTATGCTGGATGTCGATCATTTTAAAACGATTAATGATACGTATGGGCATCTTGTTGGTGATAAGGTTTTACGTAAGGTTGCTCAAACCCTTAAAGAAAACGTTAGAAAATCCGATCTAGTCGGACGTTATGGAGGCGATGAGTTTATCATCATGCTTGTAGAGACGGAAAAAGAAGAGGGGAAGGTTGTTGCAGAAAGTATACGCAAGACAATTCAGAACCTTACTTTTGAAGAAGATTTTCAAATAACCGTAAGCATGGGGATTTGCGAATATCATGACGGGAATGTAGATTCCATTATCAATGATGCAGATGTGAGTCTCTATAATGCTAAATTAAGTGGTAGAAATAGAGTTAGGCACTAATATAAGTTGTACTTTGATTACAAGGATATGTCTTCGGATTGACGGGGGACATGTCCTTTTGTATTATTCTGTTGTAGATTCTTGTTGGAGGATTTTCTTGTTTGGTCAATATCATAACCCATATAGCAAGTTCATCTATTCAAATGGAGGGTGCCTTTTTCTATAATAATAGGGTAGACAAAATAATGTTGAATCCAAAAAGGAGGGGCAACATGTTTCAAATGAAAAAAATGAACAAGTTACTTATGGTACTTATGGTATTTGTTATGGTATTAGGTATGGCAGCATGCTCTAATTCTGATAACAATCCAGACACAAGCACAAATGACGGAGCCAATGATATGTCAACGGATGATAGTTCATCAGGTGACGATTCCTCAGGCGACACAGATTCAGGTAGTGATGAGGGAACAGCAGATGAATCATCAGACCAAGGTAAAGTATTAAGAATCTATGCATGGAATGAAGAATTCCAAGGTCTTTTTAATGATTACTTTGCAGCAAATGGTGGTGTTCCTGATGACGTAAAAGTTGAATGGGTTATCACACCAAATGCAGATAATGCTTACCAAAACAAGTTGGACCAAGATTTGTTGAACCAAGAAAATGCAGATGAACCTATTGATATTTTCTTGATTGAAGCAGATTATGCATTGAAGTATGTAGATAGTCCATATACCCTTGATGTAGTCAATGATATTGGATTATCAGAAGATGAAATAGCAAATCAATATGATTATACACAAGAAATTGCAAAAGATTCAGACGGAAATTTGAAAGGTGTATCATGGCAAGCAACACCTGGTCTTTTCGTTTATCGTCGTTCGATTGCACAAGATGTACTAGGAACAGATGATCCGACAGCTGTTCAAGAATACTTAAGTGATTGGGATAAATTTGATGAAGTTGCTGAAATGGCAGCAGACAAAGGTTACAAAATGTTATCCGGTTATGATGATGCATACCGCCCATTCTCTAACAACGTTGATGCACCATGGGTCGATGCAGACGGTAAAATCGTTATTGATGACAATCTAATGCGTTGGGTTGATCAAACAAAAGAGTATACAGATAAAGGTTACAACAATCAAACCTCTCTTTGGAGTGATGGTTGGTCAGCAGACCAAGGTCCTGATGGTAAAGTGTTTGGTTTCTTCTACTCAACATGGGGTATTAACTTCACATTAGTAGGTAACTCATTGGCTACACCAGAAGCTGAAGGTGGTAAACTTGAAGCCGGCAATGGTATCTTTGGTGATTGGGCAGTAACAGAAGGTCCTGAAAACTACTATTGGGGTGGTACATGGATTTGTGGCGCAGCAGGTACAGATAATATGGACCTAGTTGCAGATGTCATGAGAACAATGACAACTAATCCGGATACAATGAAACAAATTACAGAAGATACACAAGACTATACTAATAATGAAGTTGCAATGAATGAATTAGCAAACAGTGATTTTGAATCTGATTTCTTGGGTGGACAAAATCATATCGCGTTATTTGCTGAAACAGCTCCTAAAATTGATATGAGTAATATTTCCAAATACGATCAAGGTATGAATGAAGAATTCCAAGAAGCATTCAAAGGTTACTTCGATGGTGTTGTTACTAAGGATGAAGCGTTAGAAAACTTCTATACATCCGTATTGGAAAAATATCCAAACTTAAGTCGTTAACTAACCAATTGAGGGATTTTTATATGGGAGGGATAAAGGGTGCTTATGCGCCCTTTATCTTGCTATTATACTTATCTTTATACATTATAGTGAGGTGAAAAAATGGGTAAAAGAAAATCCATCAGTTATGCGAAATGGGGTTACGTCTTTATTTCTCCGTTCTTTATCGTATTTGCAATCTTTCAGCTCTACCCACTGATAACAACATTTTATCACAGTTTTTTTGAGAACTACCGTGTGGGATTAGAGCAAGTGGGTCCGACTTTTGTCGGATTTGATAATTATGTACAGATTCTAACCGAAGGTGATATGCTAAAGTATTTATCGAATACAGCGATTATATGGATTTTGGGGTTTATTCCTCAAATTATTATGTCCCTTCTTTTGGCGTCATGGTTTACGGATTTACGCTTAAGACTTAAATTTCAAGGCTTTTTCAAAACCATTATATATATGCCGAATTTGATTATGGCAGCTGCGTTTTCCATGTTGTTTTTTACACTCTTTTCTGATAATGGACCAATCAATGACATTCTTATGTCAATGGGATTAGAATCGCCTTACCGTTTTCTGTCATTTACAGGCAGTACAAGAGGCTTGATTGCACTCATGAATTTCATGATGTGGTTCGGTAATACAACAATTCTGCTTATGGCAGCTATCATGGGAATTGATACAGCATTGTTTGAAGCGGCACAAATTGACGGAGCTACTCCGTGGCAAATGTTTACACGTGTGACATTACCATTGATTATGCCGATTCTTGTTTATGTTATTATTACATCCTTGATTGGTGGTATTCAAATGTTTGATGTACCTCAAATTTTAACGAATGGTAATGGTAGCCCGAATAGAACAACGATGACATTAATTATGTATTTGAATAAACATTTATATAGTCGAAACTTCGGTTTAGCAGGTGCGGTATCTGTGATCTTGTTCATTATCACAACCGTATTGAGTCTAAGTGTATTCAGATTCTTATTACGTGATTCGAATGGAGGTGAACGCTAATGGCACGTCAACAAGATGAATCTATTGTACGTTTGAGATTAAGACGAGCATTGTCTTACGGCGTTCTGATACTATTAACTTTTATTTGTCTGTTTCCTTTTTATATACTTATTATTAATTCAACCCGTGCGCATCCGGATATTCAAAAGGGATTTTCCTTCTTTCCGGGAGGTTCTTTGTTTGTTAATATCAAGAATGTATTGAGTAATGACAATTTACCGGTTCTTCGAGGCGTGTTGAATAGTTTGTTAATATCCGGTATTACGGCGTTGGTATCGACATATTTTTCGACATTAACGGCATTTGGTATTCATGCGTATGACTTCAAATTCAAAAAGGGGTTATTTACCTTTATTTTGATGATTATGATGGTGCCACTGCAGGTTTCGACCCTTGGTTTTATTGAGTTGATGACCAACTTCGGATTAATGGATAACTATATTCCGTTGATTCTACCGACGATTGCAGCACCGGCGAT
The DNA here is from genome assembly GCA_965140555.1 of Vallitaleaceae bacterium. Taxonomy (GTDB): domain Bacteria; phylum Bacillota; class Clostridia; order Lachnospirales; family Vallitaleaceae; genus UBA1351. Next base: position 3,157,595 of record OZ223259.1, read on the forward strand.
TTTCTTCTTTATGAAACAGTATATGGAGAGTATTCTGCCTGTGCAGATTATTGAAGCTGCCAGAATAGACGGTTCTCATGAATTTAATACATTCAACAAGGTTGTATTACCGATAATGAAACCGGCTATGGCTGTACAAGGAATCTTTAGTTTTGTTACGGCGTGGAATAATTTCTTCCTTCCGGCTTTGATTATCAGTAGTAAGGATAAGAAGACGTTGCCGATTCTTATCTATCAATTACGATCGGCGGATTTCCTTAAGTTTGATATGGGACAAGTATATGTCTTGATTACGATAGCTATTGTTCCGGTTGCAGTTGTCTATTTATTCCTATCAAGGTTTATTATTGCAGGAATTGCAGTTGGTAGTGTAAAGGGTTAGTTTCGTTGAATACATTATGTTATAATGGATCATGAAGACTAACGGAAGAAGGATTGGGGTATGTTGAAAAAAAGACTAGTACTTGTAGTAAGTGGATTACTCCTCATTCTACTGATCTCATTACTGAGTTTAGGGGGAATGACACATCCGTCGGATATTCAGACAATCAGTGATTTGGAGCAAAAAGATACGTTACAGTTTACAAGTAGTTGGGCCGGATATGATACAAATGCCTTGCCGCTAAAAGATGTTTTAACATCTTTTGGCGAGGCGAATCCGGACATAGAGTTGGTGGATGAATCCATGGCAGGAGAAGACTTCTTGTTTACACTAAAGACTGATTTTGCATCAGGGAATGAGCCGGATGTGTTTGGACTTTGGCCGGGCTCGGATTTTGATTTGTTGGTCAAGCAAGGTAAGGTAGCTGATTTGACACCGATATTAGAGTCAAACAAAGAATGGTATAATAGATTTCATGAAGATGCATGGAAATATGTTACTGTGGATAATAAGATATACGGATTGCCCTTCGAGATTATTTACGAAGGGTTATTTGTGAATGTTGATCTTTTTGCAAAGTACCATATTGCTATTCCTAAAACCTATGAAGAGTTAAAAGATGCGGTCGATGCCTTTAATGCCGTTGGTATTATTCCGATTGCCTATAATACGACACCGGAAGGGAGCTTTATCTATCAAAATATAGTGATGAAATTAGGGGGAAAAGAAGATGTAGAACAACCTTTTGATAGCCATGGAAATTTGAGGCCTGCATTTTCAAGAGGTATGGATTTGATGAAAGAGTTATACGATATGGGAGCATTTCCTGATAATGCATTTCTATTAGATGACAAATCCAGAAATGATTTATTTATGAATAAAGAGGCAGCCATGATTGTTCAAGGTACGTGGTTCATTGGAGAACAGGGTGTTGAACCGGATGATACATCTGTCGCAATTGTGCCTTTTCCGAGTATTGAAGGTGGAAAAGCGGGTTATGATGCGGTGATTTATGGAATGGGAAATGGTATTTTTCATATGAGTAGTAAAGCATGGAATGATGAGACAAAACGTGAAAATAGTATTAAGTTATTACAATCCTTAACATCTGTAGAAGCTGCTACCCGATTTAAGGAAGCAGGAGGTTTTATTAGTAATATCAAGATACCTTTTAACAGTAGACAGTTGAATGATTCTTATCTTTATGAATTAGGACAAGATCTTATTGAGTCCTCCGATGAGCTCGTTGGACCGACGGATAGTTTTATTGATAGGAATATATGGGAAAATGTTATTGTGGATGGTTTTCCGGATTTTTTGACCGGTAAAATCAGTGAGAGAGATATTATAGATCAAGTCAAAGAAGCCATGAAAGGAACAAGATAATGAAAACTTTTTATAAACGAATGTCCATTCGACAAAAACTTTTGTTTATGTTTTCTATACAAATTTTGATTCCGCTTATATTCATGGGGATGTTGCTATATCAGTCCGCTCTTACAATTATTCGAAATAAGTCGATTGACTATTCCGGAGATATTATGAAGATGATTGAGTTGCGTATGGATGATTTCACGGAGAATGTGAAGGTGGCATCTCAGGATGTCTTGTATGATCCGATTATTTATGAAGTTTTGACACGTCCGGAAAGTCAATTGTCAGAAATTACGGAAGAGCAATTAGATGATATGAATAACATTTTAAGAAAGATTTGTCTTTCTAGAGATGAGATAAAATCCATTGCATTGATATCTAATGATAAGCGCTATTATACCTATGATTCCAATACCGGCCGTGCCCACATTAAGACCTTGATTCCTTATAAAGCCATACACGATACTGCCTTAAAGGGTAAGGGAGAAGTGGAATGGTTTCTGGATTATGATAAGAATGGCGAAGTGACAGATATCTATGCGACTCGGATTGTCTATAATATTAGTAATTATGAAGAAATTGGCGTCATGGCAATGCTAATAAAAAAAGATGAATTAAATGCCGTCTATGGTAATTTATCTACAGAGTTTATGGAAAGTATAGCCTTTGTATCGGAGTCAGGAGACTGGATAACAGGTACGAGTAAAGGGAAAAGTTCTTTGAGAAAAGACGTAACACAAAGAGTCACAGAGAGAAATCGAGATCATTGGATTGATGATGAGGCAGGTATGCTGGTCTCCTATGCCAATGTGATAGATCCTCATTGGAGTATTGTGACGGAGATATCTCTTGAGCGGCTGAATGAAGATTTATATCGATTCCGTCGTTTTTTTATCGTGATCACGATAGCAACGTTGTTTATTTTATCTCTTTTAAGTCTGTTTTTGGCAGTAGATATTATTGATCCGATTAATCGACTTGTAGATGCTATGCGGCACATGAAGCAAGATAAGACCCATGATGTTATTGAGGTAGATAGAAAAGATGAATTAGGCTATCTCAGCCATTGTTTTAATGACATGAGCGAGGAAATTGACTTCTTGCTAAATCAAGTCTATAAGGAGCAGTTAACAAGGAAAGAAGCGGAACTAAAAACGTTACAGGCACAAATTAATCCTCACTTTTTGTTTAACACATTAGAATCCATTAATTGGATGGCTAGGCTAAATGATATTCCTCAAATTAGTGAGATGGTGACGGCATTATCGACACTGATGGAAGCAGGTATAGGAAAAGGAGCTCCACAAGTACGTTTGAGTGAAGAGATTCAATTTGTGGACAGCTATATTCTTATTATGAAAAATCGATATGGTGATCGATTAGAAGTAGAGACTTATGTGGACGACTCTTTATTGGAACGACGTGTTCCAAAACTTATCTTACAGCCGATTGTAGAAAATGCCATCTACCACGGTATTGATAAACAACGGCGTAAAGGGAAGATTGTGCTAAATATCCATGAAGAAAATGGCAAAGTCATTATTATGGTGGAAGATAACGGTCGGGGCATAGCTAATAATGAGTTAGACGTGTTGAATCAACAATTAAGGGAGAATGATGATGCCTATTTGGTTCAAGATAGTGGGACGGCACCGATTAGTATAGGACTTAGAAATGTTAACAGAAGATTGAAGTTGTTCTATGGCAAAGACTACGGCGTTATCATCTACAGTGAATATGATGTGTTTACACGAGTAGTTTTAACATTGCCTCTAGAGGAAGAAGGAGATTAAAATGTACAAAGTAATGATTGTTGATGATGAACCATTTATTCGTAAAGGATTAGTCCATATTGTCAATTGGAAATCCTATGACTGTGAAGTATGTGGTGAGGCATCAGATGGCGTAGAAGGCTTAGAGAAAATGGAGTCACTACAGCCGGATATTGTTTTTGTTGATATTAACATGCCGGAAATAAATGGTCTGGAGATGATACGCATAGCGAAGGAACTTCTTCCTTTTTCAAAATTTGTTATTTTAACGGGTTACAGAGACTTTGCCTATATGCAAGAAGCGATTAAGCTGGGAGCTTTTGATTATATACTGAAACCGTCCAAAATTGAAGAGATTAGTGAAATCCTTAAACGGGCCGTGTATGAACTAAAGCATGAACGGCAGAAGGAAGTAGAAATCCAGAAGCTCAAAGACAAGTTTGATGAAAGTGTACCAATTCTTAAAGAAAAATTTTTGTATGATTTAATGCATGATGTTCAAATGAGTGCCCATGAAGTAGAAGAGAACTTGAATCTCTATCAACTGCATCTGAATCGATTTGCAATCATGGTGGTGCGTATTGATGAGGACAATCCTAATATAAGTGAAGTCTATCAGCGACAACTGTATCAGTTTGGTATGATAAATACGATTCAAGATTTTTTTGAGGAAAGTTTTAATGTGGAACAAGTGGTCCTAAACCAGAAAAATGTGGCGTTTATTATCACATCGAAAGAAGACGCATTGAATGCTATAGATAGCATAGAACAATTAGCAGGTGCAGTACAGGAATTAATTCAAAGTTGTTTTGATTTCACGGTTAGCATGTCGATAAGTAACATGGGTCATGGAACTAAAGAGTTGAAGGACAAGACTAGAGAATGTCAAGAAGCCCTTGACTATATTTTCTACATGGGGCCTTCTTCGATTGTACTGTACCGTGATATCAAAACTTTTTATAAAAGTCAAGATTTAGCTAGTTTGGATAAATACGAAAAACGTCTTATACAAGGTATAAGAACGGGGAATGAAGATACCGTTAATGATATTTTGGAAAATATGAAGCAGGATGTTATGATGCATACAGCGCATCCGGAAAAGGTCAAACATTTTTATTGGAAGATGATTTATGCAATCAATCATATTCGATTATCTATCAAATCTGCAGAGAAACAAGCGGATGAAAAGGCAACGGATATGACGTCTCTTTATCAAATGATTGATAACAGTTCCAATATCATGGAGGTTCAGGAATTACTGGAAACGGTGGCTAAAGCTATTGTAAATAGGATTAATCAATATAATAAGCAATCCATTAATGTTATTTTACAGCAAGCGATGGATTATATCTATGCCAATTATGATCAATCCTTAACCCTGAATGATTTGGCTGAAGAAACCTATGTGAGTACATATTATCTAAGTCGTATGTTTACAAAGGAAATTGGTAAGAATTTTGTTGATTTTCTTAATGAGGTACGCATGGAGAAGGCAAAAGAACTGATGGGCGATCTAAGTTTGAAAACGTATCAAATTGCTGAAAAGGTAGGGATCAATGACCCGCACTATTTTTCTAAGTTATTCAAAAAATATGTACAGATGACCCCTACTGAGTTTCGGAATCGATTAAAGTGATAGTATTTCTAAAGGGCATATAGTATAATTAAGACCAACGGTTGTAAACGATACAGTTTATTATTAGATAAATATCCGCTGATTGAAAGCATCAGGAATGATGAAGACAGACATGCGGTTTTTTTGTCTGAAATTTTATAAGGAGGAAATCTTTATGGGAGATATGTTGGTTAATTTATTATTGGTGGAAGAACGGCTGGAGAAAAAGAATGCATTGAAACAGAAAGGGATTTTGATTCGACGGGGCATTGCACCGGAGAAGCGAACCCTCATGAGATGGGTTGAGGAGCATTTTGGAGAAAAATGGGCAACAGAAGTTGAGATTGCTTATCACAATAAGCCAGTGACGTGTTATGTTGCCGTTAAGGATGGAGAACCGGTTGGCTTTGCCTGTTATGAAGCAACCAATAAGTGTTTCTTCGGGCCTACAGGGGTTGATGAAAATCAGCGAGGTCTAGGAATTGGCGAAGTCTTACTGTGTGATGCACTTCTAGGATTGAAAGAACTAGGTTATGCTTATGGTATTATTGGGGGAGCCGGACCGATTGGTTTTTATCAAAAGGTGTGTCAGGCCATGGTCATTGAACATGATACCCCAAATATTTATCAAACTATGTTATAAATCGGGAAAAGGATGTTGACGAATGGTAAATAAAGTAACAATTGTAATAACAGGTGCATCATCAGGAATCGGAAAAGAAACGGCTATACAATTGGCTCGAATGGGCCATCGTGTGTTTGCCTGTGCTAGAAATATAAAGGCCATGCAGGAACTTGAACAATATGGGATTGAGCCTGTCTATATGGATATCACATCGGATGCCTCTGTTTGCCAAGGGATTGATTTGATTATGACAAAGGTTATGACGATCGATGTGCTTATTAATAATGCGGGCTACGGAGAGTATGGGATGATAGAAGAGGTTTCTATAGATGATGCCAAGAGACAGTTTGATGTTAATCTATTTGGAGTGGCAAGAGTCAACCAGGCCGTACTGCCTATTATGCGAAAGCATCGAAAAGGACGTGTGATTATGGTGTCTTCCATGGCATCTCATATTGCTACCTTAGGATCCGGATGGTACAGTGCCAGTAAACATGCATTAAGAGCTATGGCACAAGCACTACGCATGGAAGTTAAAGATCTTGGCATTGACGTGATAGAAATAGAACCGGGACCGGTGAATACCGGTTTTGATCGTATAAGTCGAAAATCTTTTGTTGAAAGAAAGCATTATAGGGACTATCAGCCGTTGATAGAAGGCTATCTGCGCTATTCAAAGAAACTTTTCAGACGAGTACCGGGGCCTTCATCGACAGTGAAGGCTTTGGTACATGCCGCCTTAAATGAAAGGCCACGTTATTGCTATAAGACGACCCGGTCAAGTCGATGGCTTCCTCGGCTAAAGGCATTTCTTGGAAATCGCTTCTACACAGGTATTGTTATGAAAATGTTCAAACATCAAATTTTCTGATATAATAAAATGAGGTTTGAGTAGTGTATGGATGCGTAAACTCAAGCCACCATTGTCTAAAGAACTATATGTAACCCATAGACCCAAATGTAATAGATAAGGAGTGATGACATGGATGCTCAACACGTTTATAAACAATGGCTAGATAATCCTGACTTAGATGAAGCGACACGCCGAGAACTTTTGGCAATAGCTGATGATAAAGATGAAATAGAAGATCGGTTTTATAAGACCCTGGAATTCGGAACTGCAGGTTTGCGTGGTATATTAGGTGCCGGAACGAATCGTATGAATGCTTATAATATTATGAAGGTGACACAAGGTATTGCAGATTATATTGTTGAAAAGGGCAATGAAGCGAAAGAAAAAGGTGTGACAATTGCTTATGATTGCCGTCATCGTTCTACTGAATTTGCATGGTTAGCTGCAGGTGTTCTTGTTGCAAATGGCATTAAGGCATATTTGTTTGAAAGTCTTCGGCCGACACCTGAATTGTCCTATACATTGAGACAAAAAGGAGCCATTGCCGGTATCATCATAACAGCTAGCCACAATCCAAAAAACTATAACGGCTATAAAGTATATTGGGAAGATGGTGCACAGGTTTTATCGGATATCGCAGACGGTATGACGGCTAAAATTCAAGAAGTACCTATGTTCGGTGGTGCAAAATGCTTCGATAAAGACGAGGCACTGGCAAGTGGATTGCTAGAGCTTATGGGTGAAAAAGAGGATAATGATTATATTAACATGGTCAAAAACTTAAGCCTTCGAGATGAATCTATCGATAAAGATATTTCTATTGTGTACACGCCTCTTAACGGAACAGGAAGCAAGCCTGTACAACGTGTTCTTCGCGAACGAGGTTTTACTAATATTCATGTAGTGAAGGAACAGGAAGATCCGGATCCGGATTTTACGACGATTGGCTATCCGAATCCGGAAGATCCTAAAGCTTTTGCATATGCAGAACGTCTTGGTGCGTCAGTGAATGCGGATTTACTCATAGCTACAGACCCGGATTGTGATCGCTTGGCAATTGAAGTCAAAGATAGTAACGGGGAATATGTGGCATTTAATGGAAATCAAACAGGCGCTATACTTATTTATTATCTTGTGAAAAGTATGCAGGAGATGGATAAGTTACCCCAAAAACCGGCCATTGTAAAATCGATTGTAACCGGTGATATGGGAAAAGCCATTGCTTTAGATTACGGGGTTACAACCTTTGAAGCTCTTACCGGATTCAAAAATATTTGCGGTCGTATTCCAATGCTTAACGAGCAAGGCTATCATTATATTTTTGGATATGAAGAGAGCATCGGGTATACGACAGGAACAAAAGTACGTGATAAAGATGGCGTGAGTTCATCCATGTTGCTTTGTGAAGCAGCAGCATATTTTAAAGCTGAAGGTAAAACGTTGCTGGATGTAAGGGAAGAACTTTTTAAAGAATACGGTTACTATAAAGAAAAACAAATTTCTTTGGTTTTGGAAGGTATTGAAGGGGCTAATCGTATTAAACGAATGATGGAAGGCTATAGACAGTCTTATCCCAAAACAATTGGCGACATGGAGTTGGAAGAGGTTATTGACTATCTGGAAGGATATGAAGATATTCCTGCGTCTAATGTGTTGAAGTATCGATTTAGTAATGGAAGTTGGTATGCAGTTCGTCCTTCAGGGACAGAGCCCAAAATAAAAATTTATGTTTATACGAAAGCATTAACAGAAGAACAAGCAGAAGCTAATGTTAAACTTATTGAAAAAGTGGTATTAGAACAATTGTATTCTATTGAATAAGCGTAGGTTAGCAGAACAATAAAAAAATAAAATGAAGCTTGTGTTTTATGAAATCTCATGGTATAATTAGCCTAAGCTTTAATATAAGAATAAAAGAATTTGATAAAATAGCAAGCTGTTGGAATTACTCGTACTGAGTTAGTGCATCGCCGAACGTTTTATAAAGCTTTTTTTTCGTATTAAAGAAATATTAATTCGGAGGTACTAACATGAACGGTACAGTAAAATGGTTTAACGCAGAAAAAGGATTTGGTTTTATTACAGGGGAAGACGGCAAAGATGTATTTGCTCATTTCTCACAAATCCAAAAAAGTGGATTCAAAACACTTGCTGAAGGCGAAGAAGTAACTTTTGATTTAGCTCAAGGTCCTAAAGGTCCTCAAGCTGAAAACATCGCTTCTTTATAAGAACAGTATAATCAAAGTGTTGTTCTGACATTAGTCAGACAACACTTTTTTTAATGCCCATTTTTATCCTTTTGACCCATAGGAGTGGCTGAGGTATAATAGAAGAAACTTATGATTATATAATTTTTCGACGATTGTAACCGAATGGATGCACAGGATGTGCAATAAAATAATGAAAGGTTGGATAAAAATATGGGGGATTCTATTGTAATACAGCTGCTGATTGTAGTGATACTTACTTTGATCAATGCTTTTTTTGCAGCGGCGGAGATGGCATTGGTTTCAGTTGATAAGCAAAAAATTAAGCGTCAAAAAAATAATAAAAAAGCGATGCAACTTTTGGAACTCATCGAAGAACCATCAGGCTTTTTGGCGACGATACAAGTTGGCATTACCTTGGCGGGATTCTTTTCCAGTGCCTTTGCGGCAACAGGACTATCCGTTTATATTGAAACCTTTTTGGAAGTTCTCCATATCCCCTATAGTCATCAAGTGGCTATTGCCCTGATGACGATTATTATATCATTTATTATGTTGCTATTCGGAGAGTTGTTCCCGAAAAGGATTGCTTTAGCAAAAACAGAAGCAGTTGCTTATTTTTCAATGAAGCCGATTAAGTTTTTAGCAAAGATAGCCAGACCCTTTGTCTTTGTGTTGACGCGATGTACAAAGGGATTGGCAACATTGTTCCGAGTAGCCTCAGATGGCGATGATAATGGCGTTTCAGAAGAAGAAATACGCGCATTGATGCATGAAGGTCGACAATTGGGAGTGATACGTCGTGAAGAAGAGGAAATGATGACAGGTGTTTTTGAATTTAATGATCGATTGGTTAAGGAAATAATGACACCAAGAAGTAAGGTGTCTATGATTGACTTAACCATGGATAGTCAGTCGATTATTGATGAATTGACAACGATGACATATTCCAGAGTGCCTGTCTATGAAGGCGATAAGAATGCTATAGTCGGCATGCTTTTGTTAAAGGATTTGTTCGTTTATTTTCAAAAACACACACTAGATAACCATGAGATTCGTTCTTTGGTTCGAGAAGCGACGATTGTTCCGGAAACAGGACGGATTAATGTTGTTTATCATGAGTTAAGAAGTGCCCATCAGCATCTGGGAATTGTTGTAGATGAACATGGGAATATGACAGGAGTTATTACCTTGGAAGATATTATTGAGGAGATAATGGGACCTATTGAAGATGAGTATGATGATGAAGTCTTTGAAGTTATACCGTTAAGTGGTGATGCGTATGAACTTGAAGGATCCATGCCTATTGTTGATTTTAATGAACGGTTTCATGGGAATATTGTAGCAACCCATTCGGATACGCTAGGGGGATATATTTTAGAGAAAGTGGGACACCTTCCCAAAGAGGGGACGGAGTTAATTATGGATAATGAACATCTTGTATTTACAATTATAAGCCTTAATCAACGACGGATTGATAAAGTTCGTATGCAATTAAGAGGTGTAGAATAAACCTTTCGATGTTAAAAGGAGCTATAGTGTCAGCGACAAACGGTTGCTGATACTATAGCTCCTTTTTTATGAATTGTTCTCTAGAATCGCATTGGGATGAGTTCTTCATAAACGTTTAATGGGCCATCGTTTATGAAGTTTTCAATAATTTTACGGCCAAGAGGATGAAGATCTTCGGTTAAGTAGGTTTGAAGTTGTGATTTGAAGAAATCACCTAAAATTTCTGCACCTTTGTCATAAGCGTCATTGCCAACATCCGGTTGCTTATTAACTTGAAGCAAATCTTGAGGAATATAGTTACCGTCCACTTTCATAGAGTTAACACTATATCCTAGCAAGGTTGCTCTTGAAGGAACAAGCATATGTGGCTTGAAGCTTGCGCTACCACGACGGGCCAAGTATTCACGACTAATCCATTGTGGCATAAAACCGACTTTGTAAGCACCAACATGTTGATTTGGCAACAAGATGTAACGTGTTGATGAAGCGTTGATAAATTGGTCAAGTAAAAGATTTGCTTGACGGACACGCTTACCTGTTGCAAATGGCCAATAAGAACCAACACCTTCGCTACCCATACCGTCAGTCTCGGTAATGCTAGGGTTGGCGAAACCTCTAGGAGAAACGAGACGCCATAGCCATGCAAGAGCCGGTGGAAGAACATGAAGCATACCGATAATACCATAAGTTGGATTTTCTTTGGTACAAGCGGGCATACGAACACCGAAGCTTCGCACATCGATTTCCATAGGTTCGTTGATGATGTTCGGAATAAAACGACGTGGCATAATGACACGAGGATTTGGACAAGGTTTTCCCGGAGCATCCATAATATGTTCCCATATCAAGCAAGTGGAACCTGGGGTTGTTTCGTAGTTAAGGAAAATCAACGGTTCTTTAGGATGTATAGTGAGTCGCTCTAAATATGGATCGGTACCATATTCTGTAATGCCGTCAGTACGTAAAAACCAGCCATGTTCGGCATCACTTACAACGAGTTTGGAGCTGCCTTTTTGATATTGAGGGTGGCACAATGCCATATCATCAGTTAAAGGACGAATTTCACAGGATTCACGAAGTGTCATCGTCACTGATGAACTGTCGACAGTATGTTTGGCAACAAGAATTTGACCCTCTTCGTCACGATGAATACGTTCGGCCATCTCGCTTTTACCACCACCACTGGCCCCTTCATGAAGTATGTTCAAGCTATTGTCATAGGGAGTGATAACACTAACGCTAGATCCGTGTAAAGTTACCCAATCTTCTTGCTCACCTTTATTAATAAGAACACCATAGGCACCTTTTTTGGCACTTGGACCTGGGTAAAGGTTGTATGCATACATTTCGTACATGTCATCCAAACGATTATGAATAACCATTTGTTTGCCGTCAAAATGTGTATGTCTAAATGGAGGTGCAATAAACATAATTGCTTCCGGCTTATATCCGTCAGGAATACCCGCTTTGTCAATGAAGCACTGAAGATCGGCTAAACCGCCTGCAAAGAAGGCAGTATTCAAAGGAGTAACCAATAAGGAAGGAACACCAACCTCATAATCTCCTGACATGAATGGCATAACAATAAGATCTTGTGTAGAAAGCCAATCGAATGTTTCTTGACGTAATGAATCGAAAGACTGTCCAAAACGATCGCTGTAGCGTACCTTATCTGTTGGTTTATCATCAGCAATAAGCATACAGTTAGGGTCTCGGCGTCGTAAGTAGGGATCATCATAATTGACGACGATACCGTTTTTAGCCTTGGTAACCGTCGCTTCTCTGACGGTGCCCATACCAGGGACATCAAAAGATATATCACAGATGTCTTCCTTACCATTCATGGATAGTGATAGAAGCTGTTCGCGGCTCTCAGGAATGATAACGCTGGGAGCAGCTTGAATTAATGTTGCAATGTCTTTTGGTAGTGAAAGTTTTTTAAGAGTTTCTTGCATAGTAATACCTCATTCTACTGTTCTATGATGTCAGACGTTTCAGTGTACGTTACATAAAAAAACAACGTGGGCAAAAGACTTGAAATGCCTACATTGGACTAATTACAGACCAATTATTCATTCAATACATTTTGTATATGTACTAATTTTATCATGTTATGATACAAAAAACAATAGAAAAATGAAATTCATATATCACAAACTTGCAAATCGATTTAGCGCATTGCAGTGCAAAATACACAAAAATTGTAGGTTTTGATTGTTAGTGATATAATAGAAAATAATATTAAAAACATTCTTTCTTAATGATATCAACAGGCATCTCTTTGCCGGTCCAGAGCTTAAAAGCTTCAGCACCTTGATAGAGAAGCATGTAGTTTCCATTTGCAATTTGGCATCCGGCATCTTTCGCGAGGGTTAAGAGTTTGGTTTCTTTAGGATTGTAGATAATGTCAAAAACGGCCAAATCTTTATGGAAGAAAGAAGGGTCGTTAATGATCGATGCATCGATATTGGGAGCCATGCCCACAGAGGTACCGTTGGTTAATAATTGGCTTTCTGAAAGACTTTGACGTAACTGGTCATCATTCGGTAGTTCATAGAGTGTTACATGACAGGAAGTTTCGGCATTGAGTCGCTCTACAATGGATGCAGCGCGGGTCGTAAAACTGGTCGCGAATACTAAAGATATCAATAGCTTGTAAACCGTCTAATGCGGCTTGTACCAGTATAGCTGTTGCAGCACCACCTGCGCCAAGTAATGTCATTTTCTTACCTGCCATATGAATGGATTCATCTTCAAGAGCTTTCATAAATCCGACACCATCTGTATTATGGGCAATGAGATGTCCGTCTTCGTTGACAACAGTGTTGCATGCACCAATAAGTTCAGCAGCTTTTGATCGTTCGTCGGCTAAAGCATACATTTTGTTTTTTCCCGGCATGGTGACATTAAAACCTCTTACAGAGAGAAGTTTGAGGGCGTCAATAGCTTCTTTCATATGGTCCTCGTCAACGTCGAATGCGAGATAGGCATAATCAAGATTTAAGTGTGAAAAGGCAAGGTTGTGCATTTTAGGCGAGATGCTATGGTCCACAGGACTTCCGAGGAGACAGGTTAACTGGGTATGACCGCTGATCGTTTCTTTCATAAAATAAACCTTCTTTCTGAGACTGATTTCTTACATACATAGATGTAAACGCTTTGTTTTGTGACTATACTAACGGAAGGATGACGGTTTGTCAATGACAAATACTTTATCACATTGAAGTTATAAAATTAATTTGGATTTTCGTTGATTTTTTCTTGCATTAGATTTAGAAAACACGTATCCTTAATTTAACATAGAAAATCAAGGAGATCATACAATGAAGTGGATGGAAAAAAGACAAGGATATGCAACTAAAACACTACTATGCATACCATTATGTGAAAAAAATAAAGAAGCATTACTTGAATCTGCAAAAAAAGCAATGAATGATTATGCATCATTTTTTGACTATGTGGAATGGCGATTGGATATATATGAGTCATGGAAAGAGCTCGATGATGTGATGGGCGTGGTAGAACAATTGAGTTCGATTTTTATCGATAAAGGCCTGATTGTTACCATAAGAACACAAGAAGAAGGCGGGCAAGCCAAGTGTTCAAAAGAAGACTATATATCCCATTTACTTGCATTGGCTTCCGTACCGGAGATTCATTATCTGGATGTTCAAGTATTTTCCGATACGATAAGTTCCATAAAAGCGTGTGTGAATTCAATTCAGCGTGCCGGAACTAAAGTCATCGGAAGTTACCATGATTTTCATAAGACACCGAGTAACGATGAAATTATAGAACGGTTTATGACGATGCAAGAAACTGGTGTTGATGTGGCAAAAATGGCTGTAATGCCTAAGGAATCGAAAGATGTTCTTCGGTTTATGCAGGTGGTTGAGTTGATTAATACTCAGTATGTGAAACTTCCTGTAATTGCCATGTCTATGGGCCGTTTAGGGGCAAGTAGTCGAATCACTGGATATTTAACAGGGTCTGTTTTGAGTTTTGCTAGCGTAACACAAGCCTCGGCACCGGGGCAAATTCATATTGAACAAATGGCATTAATAGGAGAAGTATTAGAAGGATAGGAGGAAAGAAAATGGAAAATGTAAAACGTATGCGAGAGATATTAAGTGACTGTGATCGTGAAATTATAAAACTCATGGAGAAGCGCCTTGAAATGACTATTGAGTTATTGGAGTATAAGAAAAAGGAAGGACTTCCTATATTACAGCCGAATCAAGAGTATCAGCATATAAAGGACATTGAAGAACAAATAGAAGAGTCGCCATATAAGTTAGAATGCCAAGAATTGCTGGATGCTTTGGTTAAGGTGTCTAAACAATGCCTGACGCGTCATTTGTTTACGTATAATATAATGCTCATTGGATTTATGGGGACAGGTAAAAGTACAGTTTCTCAATATCTTAGCCAAGTGTTGGAAATGGAAGAAATGGATACGGACGCTATGATTGTTGAAAAAGAAGGATCTGCGATAGCGGATATTTTTGAAAAAGAGGGCGAGGAGTACTTTAGAAATTGCGAAAGTTCTACCCTTGTGGACTTGTGCAGTCATGAGCGTAAAATGGTATCCTGTGGCGGTGGTGTTGTGCTACGGGATGAAAATGTATCGATGATGAGACAATCAGGTCGTATTGTGTTATTGACAGCACAACCGTCAACAATTTTGGAGAGGGTAAAACATTCATCCGAGCGTCCGTTATTAAATGGTCAGATGACAGAAGAACATATTGAAGCATTGATGCACAAACGCGAGGATAAATATAGAGCGGCAGCAGATATCGTGGTTGCAACGGATAATAAACGTATTCATGAAATTGCAGAGGAAATCGTTGCAAAACTTATCGGCTTTGATAGAAGAAACAGCAACTAGTATACGGGACATGTTCGTTGATGAACAAAATATGTGTACCGGTGTGCTATGAGTGCATAAGCAAGTAGGTAGGGTAAGGAGTGTTTGTATGTTTATAAAGCGTCGAGAGCAACAGTTAGTTATAGAAGATACACCGATTGTATTAAAAGGTGTTGGATTAAATGGCTGGTTTTTGCCGGAAGGATATATGTGGAAATTACCAAAGTCCTGTGATAGACCGCGTCGTATTGAAGCTCTTATTGAGGGAATGTGCGGCAAGGATTATGCTCAGAAATTTTGGAAGCGCTATATGGAGTGTTATATAACCCGGGAAGATATTGAGTCCATTGCTGAACATGGATTAAATTCGGTGCGTTTACCGTTAAATGCGCGACATATGTATGCGTTAAAAGAAGGGCGAATGGAATGGAATGAAGAGCTGTTTGGCCGTATAGATCAACTGCTGGACTGGTGTAAAGATTCCGGTATATATGTTGTTATAGATATGCATGCAGCTCCCGGAGGACAAACAGGAGAAAATATTGATGACAGTTTGAAGAATCAGCCTGAGCTTTTTATGCATCCGGAATATGAGGAACAAGTGATTGCGTTATGGACAGAAATTGCACGTCGCTATGCCGAAGAATCGATTGTAGCAGGGTATGATTTATTAAATGAGCCGTTACCGGAATGGTTTTCTGAATATAATGAAAAAGTATTGCCCCTTTATAAACGTATAACAGAAGCTATTCGCCGAGTGGACTCCAATCATCTTATTATATTGGAAGGTGTTCACTGGGCGACGAATTGGGTAATCTTTGAGCCGTTAAAAGCGGGGTTGTTTGATGAGAATATAATGTTACAGTTCCATAAGTATTGGAGTAATCCGAATCAAGAGGCCTTAGAGGAATATTTGGAATATCGCCATCTGTTAAATGTTCCGATTTACATGGGAGAAGGTGGGGAGAACACCTTAGATTGGTATACAGGTTTCTTCCCTCATCTGGAATCTCTTGATATATCATGGAATTTCTGGAGCTATAAGAAGATGGACGCAGATAATTCGCCAAAAGGCTATTATGCACCTAAGCGTTGGGATGCGTTACTTTCAGCAGTAGATCCATTTTTTTGGGAAGAAGAGATTGTCAGTTTTGAGGAAGCAGAGGCTCAGAGTATATTTGATGAACTATTGATAAATATTGAATCAGGCTATGAGAATGATGATGTTTACCATGGGATCAAGCGCGAAGTACCGGTGCATATTCCGGCTATTTTTTATGAAGCATATGGGGTTTATGGTATGCGACTTCAAGGGGCTCAATTTAGGAAAAAAGATCAGGTATCTTTATTTTTTGATGATCAGCATATTGGAGAAATAGACTTTTCCCATCGTGATGTAACAGAGGGATCCGGTATGGATAGTGTGTATGCACAAATTGAAGGAGGAGAATGGATAAGTTACACCTTTTCAACGGTGCCGGAACGTCAACAAGTTCATCTTACAATGCAAATCGGTGGTGAAGGTGTAGTGCGTATATCTGTTGACGGACGTGTTATTGAAGATATACCTTATCGTAAGGAATGGACATTGATGCAAACGGAGATTGGTACGTTAACGAAGGGGACCCATACATTACGGATGGATGTCATTAGCGGAGAGTTGATGATTAGAGATTTATCCCTATTAAGTCAAACACCATAGTTTTGGAGGGGTTTGAGGGCATTGCTGAGAAGTAGAAAGCCTTCGACTAGACAGTGGACGTTAAGACAATAAAGAAAGGAACCGGTTGAGTAAGGGCCGGTTCCTTTTTTTGGTAGTATGGAAGTGGTACTATGTTAACCATAAGCAAAAAGATAGGAGAGAAGACTAATAGGAGTAACGTTCCCAGAGTTTCAGCTCTCGCTTTCGTTTTGATTTTGATTTCTTATTCTTGTAAATAATTAGATTAGAAATCATACATGGAATATACCAAAAACGTTTGACATAGGCTTCCCGGAAGCCGCCAAATTTGAGCCAAGTTTGATCGTCAAAGAACAACAACCAAGGATGATGTTTGCGATGACGTCGAAGAGGCCAAAGGAATTGATGGGTATGGGGTTCATAAGGTGTTGTGATAGCAGGTACCATAATATAGAATTGTTTGGATACACGATGGATTTCTTCAATGACTTCACACATGGTTTCGATAGGCTGAATATGCTCAAGCATACCAACAGAAACAACAATATCGAAATAGTCATCAGGATAATCCATATGAGCAGCATCACCTTGGATGAAGGTAACATTTTTATTGATCATATCATAGGACTTAATATCTAGCCCATAGCATTCTATATTAGGATGGTTAGGGATAAAGCTTAATACATCTTTACCTTCCGCGCAACCGACATCTAGAATACGTATTGGTTTTGTAGGATTGGTTAGTTGGTGTCCGGTCATGGCATCAAGTGTATTAAATCGACGCTGTTTAAAATAACGAGCGACGTTCGTTTTTTTCCAGCTATTATGCTTCATTATTCTCTCCTTCATTCATCATTAACCTAATGTACAGGCGCGCTTATAATAAGACGAATCATTTGTTCATATATGAGTATGTCCGTACACTGTATACGAATAATCTAGAGGTTATTATACCATAGGAACACAGTTATGACTATAGAGAGAAAAGGTGACTAAGCAAAAAAAGGAGGAAGATTTTATCAATATTTTATGATTAGCCCGAAAAAGCAAGTTTCCCTAAAATCACATACAATATATAGATTACGTAGAAGCGTTCGTAACAATATATTGTATGTGAAAGGTCAACTATATGCATTTGTCGACCTAATCATTTTATGATTAGCCCGACAAAAGCAAGTTTCCCTAAAATCACATACAATATATAGATTACGTAGAAGCATTCGTAACAATATATTGTATATGAAAGGTCAACTATGTGCATTTGTCGACCTAATCATTTTATGATTAGCCCGACAAAAGCAAGTTTCCCTAAAATCACATACAATATATAGATTACGTAGAAGCATTCGTAACAATATATTGTATATGAAAGGTCAACTATGTGCATTTGTCGACCTAATCATTTTATGGAATAATTGTGAACAAATACGGAATTTATCTTTTTTCCTTCCATTTAGATTAAGATTCGATTATAATAAAGAAGATTGAGGCAACTGAAATAGAAAGAGGTGGCAACAAGATGATATATTTTGTGCTTCCCTATATACTCGTAAACAGCATTTGTTATACACTTTACGGGGTCGATAAACGGAGAGCTATCAATGGTAAATACCGCATTTCAGAGAAAACTTTATTATTGTGGGCGTTTTTCGGACCAATAGGAGGAATTCTAGGCATGCAACACTTTAGACATAAAACACAAAAATTGAAATTCAAAATATTAGTACCAGGTTTCTTAGCGTTACAGTTGGCAGTCGGAGCATTTGCAACAACAACAGTATATGGTGCGGAAATTTCAAAACCGTCACCTTGGGCTTTGCATGAATTTAATCAGGCCATAGAAAAGGGATATACGACGGAGGCAATGCTAGAAAATCTTCAAAGCGAGATTACACGGGAAGATTTTATTGATTTAATTATGACGTCTTATGAGAAGTTGATGGGAGAGATTGACGGAGTTACAATTGAAGATAATCCTTTTGTCGATACTGACAATCTAAATGTGATTAAAGCGAGTAAATTAGATATTGTCAATGGGCAAGACGGACACTTCAATCCAACGGCCAATTTGACACGAGAAGAAATGATTGTCATATTTATCCGTGTCAGTCAAGCTATTGAACTACGTTCTGATGTATCCTTACTTCCAGAGACGAAAGATGCCATATCCATTATGGATGATGTAGATATTTCGGATTGGGCAAAAGAAAGTGTTTATTTGGCAGTGGCCAATGGTATGGTAGCCGGTGACGGTGACGGAACAGTAAATCCTAAAGGTACAAGTACGAAAGAGCAAGCGGTATTATTAAATTTCCGATTGTTTGAACGTTTTGAAGATAATGATAATTTGAATGACTATATCGATGCTTTTGTTCACACAGAAGATAATACGTTGAGTGAAGAAGAAACCATTGCAGTGGAAAAAGGTACCATCAAAACGGGTTACGTAACATGTGATATTTTGAATATGCGTTCAACACCGGATTTGAATGATAATAGCAATATAATTAAGAAATTGCGGATGAATACAATTCTAACAATTAAATCGGAAACAGGTGATTGGTATGAAGTGACTACTCAAGGCGGAGTTACAGGGTATGTATATCAAGAATATGTGCTTGAGTATGTACCAAGTAAATCAGCATCCGGAAAAGCTTCTGATGTTATTGCATATGCGAAGAAATTTATAGGTACGCCTTACCGATATGGTGGAACAAGCCTGACTTCAGGAACAGATTGTTCATCGTTTACACAACAGGTCATGGCACCATTTGGTGTGAGTTTACCGCGTTCATCCCGTGCTCAGTATGGTGTGGGTCAAGCGGTGGCAAAAAGTGATTTGCAACCGGGCGATTTGATTTTTTATGGTTATAGCGGAAGCGTATCTCATGTTGCCATCTTTATAGGCAACGGACAAGCCATCCATGCAACGACCACAGGTGGTGTTATGGTAACGCCTGCTTTCGGATGGATGCATAAACCATTTATTGGCGCAAAACGTGTATTACATTAATTTAGAATCATGAGACCTCTACGGAGGTCTTTTTTTTGAATAAAAATAGTTGAAAATTAATCATATATAGGGCATACTTTTGAGTAAGGAACCAAACAACTCAGTGGATTATGGATGGAGAGTATAGATGGTTGAGTTGGAGAAAACAGAAATGAATCGAATCGCATATCTTTTTGACGGATGGGAAGAAACCATGATATGGTCTTGTTTACAGGGGTGCATGGGACGTGCATGGGCTAATGGGTCTAGATTAGCAGAGGATAGGCCATTGGTCGAAAAGGTCACGGCCGGTCAGATTATCGTTGGTGATATATGTTTCTTTGCAGGAGAGCCGGATGTAGAATTGATTCATCATATTCCCGAGGATTTCCCTTCTAAAGTGATTATTATGGTCGGAAGAGATGAACGATGGAATCAGGCGATTGAAACGGTACATAAAGGTCGGGTTAAGAAAATCAAACGCTATGCAATTAAAAAGGAAAAGGAGGTATTTGATCAAAAGCAGCTGATGGACAATGTGGTAAAATTGTCTCCGAAATATGAATTAAGATGTATTGATGAAGCTTTATATTGTCATATTATGAAAACGCCATGGGCAAAGGATTTGTGTTCATCATTTTCTGATTATGAGAGCTTTAAAAAGCATGGTGTGGGTTATGTGATTGTGTATCAGGGAAAAGTGGTTTCTGGAGCATCGACATATGCTTATTATCATGGTGGGATTGAAATAGAAATTGATACGCATAAGAATCAAAGAAGAAAAGGATTTGCCTTAGTGTGTGCGTCTAGATTGATTCTTGATTGCATTGATAGGCACATATATCCCAGTTGGGATGCGGCCAATAAAGCATCGGTGGCATTAGCAGAAAAATTAGGGTATCATTTTGATTATGAATATAGAGCGTATGAAGTATCCGGACCTTTTCGGACGAATCAATAGGGAGCGTTGATTATGGGTGACGGTAGGTATTATACATACTATCAGTTTTTTGGGGTAGTCATATTGGTTTTACTGTCTATGTTTGTCATTGGAAGTACGGTAATTGGCTACTATAAAAGTAGAAGAGCGATAAGTGTAGGAGAAATTCTACCCTTGTTTCTCTTGCTTAATATATTACCTATTCTAAAAATAATTGAGTTTGTGATACCAAGCATTAGTGTGGCTTATGGCATACGATCGATCATAACCGCTATTGTCCTGATTTTTTATCTTCTTTGCATGGTTTATCTTAATAATAATTTTTTGAAAGGCATTTGGCTAAAGTTGAATTATATCCTTTATTTGGCCATAGTTGCAGTGGTTACAGGTGGAGTTTTCAGCAAAGGAAGGCTTTTTATTGAAAATTATCATTTTTTTTATGTTGAGTGGAGCCCTCTAATGACGTATCTGGCATTAACAATCAGTCTTATTTGTGCGGGATATGTGCTTCTTGTGTTTTTCAAAAAAAAGCAATTATATCAAACATACACGGATAAGATAGTCTTGTTCATTCTTTTTACCCTTTTCTTTTTACCTTCATTACTTTATTTTATTTGTATATACAAGAGTGTTGACTTTATAGATTTTTGCGAAATGCTTGTTTTTGCAGCGTTTAGTTTGCTTTTGAATCGTTGTATTTATAGCAAATCGGATTCGGGACTTTCAATAAGAGCATTTGATAAAATTGGTGATTTGATTGATGATTACATATTTGTAGCGGATATGAAGGGAAAACTTATCTATAGAAATGCGAATGTTATTCAGTCAAAGATTTTTCATGATTATGAGTATATCGATTTTGAACACCCTGAACAATTGTATCGATTCAAAGGGGAGAGAAGGAAAGATACGAATGAAAGAGAATATATTCGAGTTCTATATGAAGAGGACTATTATTATTTTGTGCATAAAAATAGGTATATTAAGGATAAAGATAGGATTATCGGTCAAATGATTACAGTGATTGATATATCCGAAATTATAAACTTGCTGTATTCGTTGGAAGAGAGAAAGAAAAAATCAAAACGAGGGAATGAAAAGCTTAAAAACTATTCTCAAGTGGTTTACCATGTTGAGAAAGAAAAAGCAATTAATACATTACTTGAAGATATTCTTATGTCAAGAGAAGAAGACATGAAAGAATTGGTTCAAAGGATTGAGGAATTGAATGTACTGATTGATGATGACACAAGTATGTTTTTAGAAGAAGTAGACCAAGTAATCAACTTCAATCAGAGCATATTGGAAGAGGTTAGAAGTACGGTAAGCACATATCGTCAACAATATGGAGGGTAATTATGATACAAGTTATTATAGCAGATGACCAGGTATTATTAAGAGAATCCATTGGCTATATTCTGAACAACGATGAAGAAATTCATGTTGTTGGTATGGCAGAAAGTGGTGATGAAGCAATACAAAAGTGTGAATATAAGCGTCCGGATATTGTTCTGATGGATATTGAAATGCCCGGAACAGATGGCGTTGAAGCAACGAAGTATATTAAAGATCGTTGGCCGGAAATAAAAGTGATTATATTAACAACGTTTGAAAATCCGGATAATATTATGGAATCATTTGTTGCTAAGGCAGATGGTTATATTGTGAAAAACATCACGCACAAAGACTTGGTGTTAACCATTAAATGTGTTTATTCAGGATTAACAGTTATTCATAAGAGCGTTAAAGATATTATGATTGATCGTTTTAAAGGGATAGTGGACTATAAAATGAATTATATTGATATACTATCTAAAAAAGAGATTGAGATTGTTCGCTTAATTGCAAAGGGGAACAGTAATAAGGAAATTGCTGCAACCTTGAATTATTCAGAAGGAACCATAAAGAATAACGTAAGTAAAATTTTAGAAAAACTAGATATGTCGGACAGAATGCAAATTGCTATTTTTGCCATGGAAAACGGAATGATTTAGGTGATGTCATGGAATATGCAACGGAGGTCAAGGTAGCCGTTATAACCCTGTGGAACTATCTCGCTATTATCGTTAATGTAGTAGCATTTGGTATCCTTTATATGAAAGCTAACAAAAACCGCTCGCTTAAAGCATTTTTCTTAGTTCAACTGTCGATGCTTTTATGGTTGATTGGAAAAGTTTTTAAAACGGTGTCGCCAACGGAGGAGCTTCGATGGTTCTTTATCGTGTTCTATTATTTCGGTATATGTCTATTGGAAGTGAGCTTCTTTGATTTTTCCTATATTTATTACAAAGGAAAAGCATTAAAGGGTAAGGTCAGACTATTCATTTATATGGTAGGATTGGTTGAATTTATTATCGTATGTACGAATCCAATGCATTACCTGTTTTATTCTAGATATAGTTTTTGGGGAGATGAGTTTGGTATCCTCTTTTATGTTCATGTTTTAATTAATTACATATTTATCCTTGTCGGTATGATATGGTGTTCAAAGAAGTTCAAAGAACAACTGACAGAGGAAACACGGATTGAAAAAAATCTGATTTCTATAGCAATTGTAGCACCGATTATTATGAATTTTATCTATATCACCCGTTTGTTGGAGGCTGCTTTTGATTATTTTTCCATTCAGATTTTTGACATTACACCAATTGTTTATACGTGGTCGTTATTAATATTTGTTTATGCAACATTCAGGTATGAATTCTTTAGTGTATCCCCAATAATGAAGCATGAGATTACCAGTAGGTTGGATACACCGATAATGATAACAGATGAAAATTATACGGTTTTATATGTTAACAGGAAGTTTTATCAGATTTTTGGCGAACAGATAGAGGGAGTCATGAAGGAGCAATCGGATGAAATTATTCAATTTCAAGGTAAATTCTATAAACAAACCGTGAATGATGCGGATAAAATGGGAAAAGCAAAATATATCTTTACCTATAATGATATTACGAATTATCAGATGATTAATAATGCCTTAATGGTGGAAAATGAAGTACTTGAAGAGACAAAGAAAAAGCTGGAAAATCAGATAACAATGTTAAAGGAAACGTCCTATATCGGTGCGAAGAACTTTGTTGCAAGAGAATTGCATGATATAATCGGGCACTCGTTGGTGGTAACGATGAAACTACTAGAGGTTAGTAAACTTTCTTGTGAGCATAATAAGCAACATGCCAAAGAAAGTCTTGAAAAAGCTGTTACGGCAGTAACAGGAGGGGTTAGGGAAGTAAAAATGATTAAGGATAAAGAAGTGGATATCATCTATACGACACCTCTTTTAGAAAAAGAAATACGGACGATGCTTAAGACCGTTGATGTCAGCGGAGTAAAAACAAATTTTTATTTTAAGGGAAATAAACAGATAATTGAAGAAAAATATTTTGATATTATCAAAAAAATATCAACAGAATTGGTAACGAATACCTTAAAACACTCCGGTGCGTCGCAGCTGTTTTTATCTATTGTAATCAGCAAAGAAAAAATTGTGCTACAGATGATGGATAATGGTAAAGGTGCTAAAAATTTAGTTAAAGGAAACGGACTAATTGGCATTGACGGTAGACTTTCATTAATAGGCGGAAAGGCAAAATATACAACGAATAAAGGTGAGGGATTTTCGGCGGGTATTGATATACCCCTTGTTGTAAAGGATTAATTTATATCCATTGAAACAAACCCGGTAGCAACATCAATAAAGTATTTATTTCTAGATATGACTTTCAGATGAAAAATAAAAATAAATATGACCAAAGTCACGCCGAAAGTGACCACTAGTATATACTCTTCTTTCAGATAACATCTTACAATAAAAAGGTAGTATGACAGTAAGTTTAAGAGAAAAAGGAGGAGAAGTATGTCTAAAGCCCATGAAATTGATTTTAGGCTCTATGGTGATGATATGCAGTTTGTTGAAATCGAACTCGATGAAAATGAAAGTGTATTGGCAGAAGCCGGAGCTATGATGTATATGGATGCGTGTATAAAAATGGAAACAATTTTTGGAGACGGAAGTGGAAAGAGTCAGGGAAAAGGACTGATGGGAAAACTGATGGGAGCCGGAAAAAGAGCTATCACCGGAGAAGGGGTGTTTATGACAGCTTTTACTAATCAGAAGAATCAGAAATCAAAAGTTGCTTTTGCTGCACCTTATCCGGGAAAGATTATTCCTTGTGACTTGACAGAGTCAGGAGGACGGTTGATCTGCCAAAAAGATGCCTTTCTATGTGCGGCAAAAGGTGTTTCCATTGATATTCATCTTCAAAAAAAGATCGGGACCGGTTTTTTTGGTGGAGAAGGCTTTATTATGCAAAAATTGGAAGGTGATGGATTAGCCTTTTTGCATGCCGGTGGAACGATTATAAAAAAACAGCTGAGTGCTGAAGAAATTCTAAAAATAGATACCGGATGTCTAGTTGCAATGACGGCGGATGTCGATTATGATGTTCAGTTTGTCGGTGATATTAAATCCGGCTTATTTGGTGGAGAAGGCTTATTTTTTGCAACCTTAAAAGGACCTGGAACGGTTTGGATGCAATCGTTGCCCTTTAGCCGTATGGCGGATAAAATTTATCATGCAGTAGGTAAGAATAAAGGGGAGTCAAAAGGTGTCAACAATCCCTTAGAAGAGCTTTCAGGCATTACCAATTTGTTTTCAAAAGAGTAGCATACACTTTATGCAGGAATAAAACGGTTGATTTAAAAGGAAAGAGCACATACCCATTTGGGAGATATAGGAGGTAAGGATGAAGAAATTGATAATAGTAGGATGCTTGTTGATGACAGCTCTATTTACAGCATGTCAAAAAGAGGACAACTTTGATGAAAAAGGTGGCGCTCAGGAAGAAAAAGTGCAGGAGGTATCTGTACAAGAAGACAATAAAGATAATGAGCCAAACATAAAAGATTCAAACATAAAAGATTCAAACCCTCAAACGTTGAAACAATGTGATGAGGTTTTTGAAGATGGACAGCTAAGGTATCACATTTTAGGGATAAGAACAGAAGATATTTCAGATGACAGCAAAAACCTGATTATTAATCTGGAAGTTCTAAATCATAGTAGTGAAGAAATTGATTTTTCACCCTTTGACAGATTGACGGTTAAAAATGCCCAGGATGAAGAATTTGGTGTCAATCTAATGGCACGAGTGCATACGAAGTTATCGGGAAGGATTATGCCTGATAATAAGATTATGGGAGAAGTTGCCTTTGATATAACCGGTTCCGAGAAGGACGACTATGATTTATATATTGGCGAAATGTACGAGTATGATCCGGCCATTCACATTACATCAGAAGATATTGGTACCGAAAATGAAGAAAAATTTGAAAGTAGTGGTGATGTCGGTGATTATACGATTGGCGTACCTGTAGAATCTGAAGAGCTGACAATTTTAGTGAACAGCGCAACAGTTATTGACAGTGAGAAGGAAGGGAAAGAGATTCTTCTCATTGAGTTAGATGTAACCAATAATGATACTGAACCTCTAAATTTTGGCGGATTCTACTTAAACGGTGTCTATACAGTTGACGGTGTTAAGTTGGATACGGAAGTGAATAATTGGACATTCCCCAACTACAATGTGGAAAGTGGCATGACGAATACCGGGATTATTTCCTATTATGTCGAAGAGGGAATACGGTCCTTTTATATGACTGTTACACCGGATCTGGATGCATTTGGGACAAAAGAAAATATTGTTTTTGATGCGAAATAATGGAGAATAAAGGAGAGATTAAAGATGAAGAAAAAATTACAAACGTTTATAGTATTAATGATAATGGTATGTCTTCCGTTTCTATTGACGGCTTGTACACAGGCAGAAGATGTCGAGAAGGAAGAAACAACTGTATCCAAAACGAATGAGACTAGTGAAGAAATGGAAATGTCCAAAGCAAAGGAAGAACCTGAAGAAACAGAACTTGAAGAGAGGAAGGATGAAGAGACAAAAAGCGTTCAGCCGATAATAGATCTAGACGGAGAAGAACTGATTCAGTCTCTTACGAATAATCGACCCGAAAAAATGATGATTAAATCAGAGATGACATCCTTTGGTATGACGATGACAACCACAACCTATTATGATGGAGAAAATTCTAGAACAGAATCAGATATTCCGGATCTCGGTAAAAGTATTCTTATATACCTTGCTGATGAGGGGGTTATGTACCAATATGTATATGGCGATGCAGAAGGTGTTAAGATGACAGGGGCGAATCAAGACTACGCATCAGAAATGGGATTGATGACGGATACTTCATTATTTGCAGAGATTCTTGATCAGGGTTCGCCGGATATGACGGCTAAACGAGATACACTTGATGGTGAGGAAGTCATCTACATTGAAGCAACACAATCCGATGAAGATACAGGTGAAGCCTTAGTCAAAATGTGGTATTCAGAAAAATATGCAACACCTCTAAAATATGAAGTGATAATAGGTGAAACGGTAGTTGCAAGTATGCATACAACCAAAATAACGGATAATGTATCCATAGATGAAAGCCTTTTCCTAGCGCCGGAGGATGTTAACTTTCAAGAAGTCGATATGGAAGCTATGATGGAAATGGAGTTTGAAGCAGATGAATAGAATGATATCTGCATTAACCTATTGTAATGATGTATTAGGAGGAGAATTAATGTTTAGGAAAATAAAAGAGGATTCAAAGTGTTGTTGTTGACAATCATTATCAATTAGAGCATAATAGTAAGAAATGGAGGTTTGATAGTTCGAACAAGGAAGGAGCAAGTATATGAGTTGTTGTCATGATCAGAATAAAGAATATAACAATGGAAACCAAGGAGGATGTTGCCAGCAAGGAGAAAGCCAAGATCTGAGAACGCAAAGTATCGTTATTAGTGAGGGGGTTAATCGAACGCCTAATCGTGCAATGTTACGTGCTGTGGGATTTGAAGACGACGATTTCAAAAAGCCCATGATTGGAATTGCCAGTACATGGTCCCAAGTTACCCCTTGTAATATGCATATTGATGAATTGGCAAGAAGTGCTTCATCAGGAGCAAGACAAGGCGGTGGAGCACCTCTTATATTTAATACGATTACAGTAGCTGACGGAATCGCTATGGGCCATGAAGGCATGCGCTATTCCCTGCCGAGTCGAGAGGTTATTGCAGATTCTATTGAAACGGTAATGGGAGCAGAACGGCTAGATGGATTAGTGGCCATCGGAGGGTGTGATAAAAATATGCCCGGCTGTATGATAGCCATCGGACGTATGAATTTACCGGCTATATTTGTTTATGGAGGTACGATTAAGCCCGGTCATCTTAATGGCGAGGATATTGATATTGTCTCTGCCTTTGAAGCCGTTGGCGCTTATAATAAAGGGGTCATTAATGAAGAACAACTTCATGAGATTGAGTGTAGTGCCTGTCCGGGTCCGGGATCTTGTGGAGGTATGTATACAGCCAATACCATGGCTTCGGCTATAGAAGCGCTTGGTATGTCGTTGCCCTTAAATGCATCAACACCCGCAGATTCTGTGGATAAGAATGTAGAAGCAGGTCGTGCAGGTGAACAATTAATACAAGTTATGAAGTGGGGCTTAAAACCACGGGATATTATGACAAAAGAAGCATTTGAAAATGCTATTACTGTTGTCATGGCACTGGGAGGTTCCACAAATGCCTTTTTACATTTAATGGCAATTGCCCATAGTGTGGATGTTCCTCTTGATTATGATGATTTTGAACGTATTCGTAAACGCGTTCCTCATTTGGCGGATTTAAAACCCAGTGGTAAATACGTCATGGAAGACCTTAGTAACATAGGCGGTTTACCTGGTGTTATGAAAATCTTATTAAGGAAGGGTCTATTGCATGGAGATTGTATGACCGTTACAGGTAAGACGGTGGCAGAGAATTTAAGTCAATATCCGGATTTAGAAGCACACCAGTCGATTATTCATGCATTTGACGATCCGTTGAAACCGGAAGGTCCTCTCTATGTATTAAAAGGTAACCTAGCACCTGAAGGGGCTGTGTGTAAAATGAGCGGCCTATCGATGAAACAGATGGAAGGGCCTGCAAAAGTGTTTAATTCAGAAGAAGAAGCAACGGCTGCCCTTTTGGAAGATCGCATCGTAGAAGGCGATATCATTGTTATTCGCTATCAAGGTCCGAAAGGTGGACCCGGAATGCCGGAGATGTTGTCTATAAGTGCGATTGTCATAGGAAAAGGGCTTGGTGGAAAAATTGCTATGCTGACAGACGGTCGTTATTCCGGCGGAAGTCATGGATTTGTTATAGGGCATATAGCACCTGAGGCTCAAGTCGGTGGACCGATTGCACATATTCAAACGGGTGACATTATCACCATCGACAGTACAAAGAATCAACTGGATGTCCAATTGACGGAGGAAGAGATAAATAAACGTAAGGCAGATTGGGTTGCACCGCCATTACGCTATGAACGTGGTGTTTTAAATAAGTACGCACGACTGGTTCAATCAGCAGCGAAAGGCGCTGTGACGGATTAACGGCTGAGTTGTCATTAGCTGTAAAAAGGTGTATAATGAAGCCATAAAGGGAGACGTCCATTTGGAGTCTCCCTAATTGCAGGCAAAAAGAGGGAGGTGTACGCCTGATGGAACGTCATATTCGCCGTAAAACAAAACGCAAAGATGATAAATATGTGTTGGACTATCGAAAATGTAAGGATGAGAATAAAGCAAGATACTCGATTCTTGAAGCGATGAATCGACAGGATGATATTTTTGTTCTCATTAATTCATCATTAGCCTTGGTGGATCATCATGAAAATCAAGAAAAGCCTTTTGAAAACAGAAAAGAGCAACAAGAAGTGATTGCCTATCTTGAAGAAGAGGGTTTTCGTGTTGCTTGGAAAACGCCGAAGTATGAAGAAAAAGGGATGCTTTTTGGTGTTCCTATGGGAAAGACAGAAATTAAAACGCGTTTTATTTTAGGTGTGCTTATCCCAAAAGGAGAGTTGAACAATGGACTCTTTGGACATCTTTTATCCGGTTGTGATTATATGGCCGGAATTGGCTGTCTATCTGATTATGAAGCTGTTTATTCAGGGATAGAAGCAGGAGAGATAATGACAATTGATGATGGTTCCTGCTTTGAGTATACATCTATTGACTCGCCCTTTATGCAGCAATGCTATACAAATTACCCTTGGGAGCGCCTGGAAGATTAGAAGAATGACTGGAAAGATTGTATGGAAAGGAATAGACATTATGTTGAATAAAGACACAATAAAATTTAGTGAGATACCTTATGTACGTGTGGATGTTGAAAAGCTGACACAGTTGATTGAAAAAGAAATTGAGCGTTTTAAAACCGGTGATGTAGAAAGTCAAGTCGAAGCTTTAAAAGTGATGAATGACGGGTTTGAAGAGGCTGAGACAATGAATGCCTTATGCTATATGCGCTTTACTATGAATACAAAAGATGCTTTCTATAAAGAAGAGGTTGATGCATTAGCAGAAATTGAGCCTGAAGTACTGAAGCTCAAGACAGCCATGTACAGTGCTCTGGTCAAAGCAGATAATCGAGAAGCTCTCGAGAAGGAGTTGCCACCATTGCTTTTTGCTAAAGGAGAGTTTTTGATGGGAACATACAGCGACTCTGTGAAGGATGAGCTGGTTAAAGAAAGCAAGTTAATGAACGAATATGCGGATTTGATGTCGAATCTGGAAATAGAATATGAAGGCAATACATATAATCTCTCACAAATGACGCCGTTTATGAATGATAAAGAGCGAGAGAAACGCCATGCAGCCAATGATGCCGCCTATAATACGTTAGAGAACAACCATGACGAGTTGGATCGCATCTATGATGAATTGGTTACCGTAAGAACGCGTATCGCCCGTCGATTAGGGTATGATAGTTTTATTGAGTTGGGATATAAACGTATGGAGCGATTTGATTATACACCGGAGCAAGTAGCTACTTATCGTGAGTTGGTGAGAACCTACATTGTTCCTCTATCATCGAAGTTGCGTCAACGTCAACAAAAGCGCCTTGGTGTTAAAGAGCTGACATATTATGATTGGACATATTTTTTTGAAACGGGTAATCCGACACCGAAAGGGAATCGGGAATGGATTGTGGAACGCGGACAGAAAATGTATGATGAACTAGGTAAAGATATAGGGGATTTTTTCCGAATGATGCAAGAGCGACAATTACTGGACCTTGATACTAGAAAGGGAAAGAGTGGTGGTGGTTATTGCGAGTCTTTAGCGACATATCAAACACCTTTTGTTTTTGCGAACTTTAATAGAACAGCACATGATGTGGAGGTATTAACCCATGAAATCGGTCATGCTTTTCAAAGTTATTCCTCGAACTGGATTCCGTTTTTGGATTTAAAATCTCCGACGATGGAATCGGCAGAGATACATTCCATGAGCATGGAATTTTTAACACATCCTTGGATGGGGTTATTCTTTGAAGAAGATAAGGATAAATTCATCTATAATCACTTAGCGTCGGCGATTAACTTTATCCCGTACGGTGTTATGGTTGATGAATTCCAACATGAAGTATATGCAAACCCAGGTATGTCACCAGCAGAACGTTGTGCATTATGGGCAGACCTAGAATCTGTTTATCTGCCGGATAAAGTCAATACAGGAAATGCATTTTTGGAGAAAGGCGGCTTCTGGCAACGTCAAGGGCATATTTATGAAGATCCGTTTTACTATATTGACTACACATTGGCTCAAGTAGTGGCCTTACAGTTTTACTTGCGTGATCAAGAGGATCATGACAAGGCATGGGAAGATTATAAGACTTTATGTCATTTAGGTGGCTCAAAGTCCTTCTTGCAATTGTTGCAGGAGGTAGGTTTAGAATCTCCATTTGTTGAGAAAAGTTTGAAACGTATTTCGGAAGTTGTTGAGTCAGTGTTAGAGAATATTGATGACCAAAAGTTGTAGAAGGATTTATTCGACTGTAGTACAATGCTCGAGATAACAACGTCAAAGAAGGCATAATATAAAAAAGGCTGTACACAATGATGTACAGCCTTTTTAGCGGTTAAACGTTTATAGAGTTTTATTTGAAGCTGTTATAGCGTTTTGCAACAGCATCCCAATCAACAACATTCCAAAAAGCAGATACATAATCCGGTCTCAAATTTTGATATTTGAGATAGTAAGCATGTTCCCAAACATCAAGACCTAATAGGACTTGCTTGCCTTCAGATAAAGGAGAATCTTGGTTTGGAGTACTTGTGACCTCTAATTCACCATTATTAAGGACAAGCCATGCCCAACCGGAGCCGAAACGAGTTTTTGCTGCGGTTTCAAATTTTTCTTTGAAGGCATCAAAAGAGCCGAAGGCTGCATCGATTTTATCTTTTAATTCTCCGCTAGGTTCACCACCGCCGTTAGGAGACATGACTTCCCAAAATACAGAGTGGTTATAGAAACCGCCACCGTTATTGATGACAGCAACACGTTTATCTTCAGGGACGATTGTTAAATCGGCCAATATCTCTTCAATACTTGCATCAACACCTGTACCTTCTAATGCGGCGTTTAATTTATTTGTATAACCCGCATGGTGTTTGGAGTGATGAATTTCCATTGTTCTTGCGTCAATATGTGGTTCTAATGCATCATAGCTATAGTTAAGTTCTGGTAATTGAAATTTCATTATGAAATACCTCCTTAGAATCTATTAATCTCTCAATACAGATAATCAAGTGATAATGATTATCAAGTTCATTTACATGATATCATGTCTATGGAAAAAATGCAAACACTAATTTAATTATTTTAAATTTAAGATAAAAAGATAAGAAAAAAGAACGATTTCGGGGAAACCGTTCTTTTTTCTTATCTTTGGATGAACAAGTTATGCTATATGATGTGCTTGTTCATAGGCTGCAATCTTGTCTTCTTTGAGTAAGGTGAGGCCGATATCATCAAGGCCTTCCAGTAATTTGTGTTTGTGGAATGGATCGACGTCAAAGGAGTAAGACAGTCCATCACTATCCGTAATCGTTTGTTCTTCAAGATTAACAGTGAGTGTATACCCAGATTGAGCATATGTGTTTTTGAACAACTGATCCACGTTGTCGGCATCGAGTTTGATCGGTAAGATGCCATTGTTAAAACAGTTGTTAAAAAATATATCTGCAAAGCTAGGTGCAATTATCACCTTGAATCCATAATCTTCAAGAGCCCATGGAGCATGTTCTCTTGAAGATCCGCATCCGAAGTTTGCACGCGATATAAGCACCGAAGCATTCGCATAGCGTGGTTGATTGAAGACGGAATCTTCAATAGGTTGATCGTTTTCGTCATATCGAAATTCGTAAAAGAGAAATTCACCAAACCCGGTACGTTCAATACGTTTCAAAAATTGTTTGGGTATGATGGCATCTGTATCTATGTTCGTTCGATCGATAGGCATAACAACGCCTGTTGTGGTTGTAAAAGCTTTCATAATAATCCTCCTCCTATTAACGGTCCAATTGCTCTAAGTGACGGGAATCCACAAAGTGACCGGCGATAGCAGCGGCAGCAGCCATAGCTGGTGAGACGAGATGTGTTCTTCCACCACGACCTTGGCGACCTTCAAAGTTACGATTGGATGTGGATGCACAACGTTCTTGAGGCTGTAAGTAGTCCGGGTTCATGGCTAAGCACATACTGCAACCAGATTCTCTCCACTCGAAGCCTGCATCTATAAAGATTTGGTCAAGGCCTTCAGCTTCAGCGGCAAGCTTGACCTTTTGTGACCCGGGAACGACAAGAGCGGTCACATTCGGATTGACTTTGCGTCCTTTGGCGACGGCGGCAGCTGCACGTAAATCTTCGATACGGCCATTGGTGCAGGAACCGATAAAAGCAACGTCGATTGTAATATCCGACATAGGGGTGCCCGGTGTTAATCCCATATAGTCAAGAGCTTTTTGACAAGAACGTTGATCGTCAGGAGATTCAAAATCACTTGGTGACGGCACAACATCTTCAATAGAAGCCCCCATAGAGGGTGACGTTCCCCATGTTACTTGAGGGACGAGGGTGTTCAAATCAAAGGGAAGGGTTTTATCATAAGAAGCACCTTCATCAGTGACGAGCTGTTTCCATTGTTCGACTTTTTCATTAAATTCAGTACCTTGAGGTGCGTAGGTACGACCTTTCAAATAATCGAAAGTAGTTTGGTCAGGTGCAATAAGTCCGGCTCGAGCACCTGCTTCAATGGCCATATTACAAATGGTCATACGTTCTTCCATGCTCATAGCACGAATCGCTTTTCCTGTAAATTCCATGACATAACCGGTACCAAAATCTGTACCGTATTTGCTGATAATACCAAGAATAACATCTTTGGCGGTCACGCCGACAGGTAGATCTCCTTCAATGGCAATGTTTAAGGTTTTGGACTTGCGTTGTTGCAGGCATTGTGTAGCTAGAACATGTTCAACTTCGCTTGTTCCGATACCGAATGCTAATGCACCAAAGGCACCATGTGTAGCCGTATGACTATCACCACAAACGATGGTTTTTCCCGGAAGTGTTAAACCGAGTTCGGGTCCGATAACGTGAACAATTCCTTGTTCAGGACTATTTAAATCATATAAAGTTACGTCGAATTCAGCGCAATTTTTCTGTAATGTTTCAATTTGTTTTTTGGAAATTGGATCGGCAATGTTATAGCGGTCTTTTGTCGGTACGTTATGATCCATTGTTGCAAACGTTCGACTTGGTCGACGAACTTGTCGATGACTGAGGCGGAGCCCTTCGAATGCTTGTGGTGATGTTACTTCATGTAATAGATGTAAATCAATATAGATAATGCTTGGTTTACCGTCTTCGGCATCAACTAGGTGCTGTTCCCATATTTTTTCATATAACGTTTTTGCTTCCATCCTATACTTCCTTTCTTTACTAATACTTGCATATATTGTATACTTTTTATAGGTATAAATAAAATAACGAAATTTCATGAAAGACATAATATATAGTTATACATGGCGATAATAAGAAAGGATGCGAGTTATGACGACAGAACAATATAGAGTTTTCTACCAAGTAGCAGAAAATGGCAGCATTTCAAAGGCAGCAAGAGCGCTGTTTGTATCGCAACCGGCTGTAACAAAATCGATTAAGTTATTAGAAAAAGAATTAGGCGTGCCTTTGTTTATCCGAACATCTAAGGGTGTGGACTTAACAAGAGAAGGTACAATGCTTTATGGATATGTAAAGGAAGCTTTTGACCAGTTGGATGAAGGAGAAAAACGTGTACGCCAATTGATGGATAAAGAAGCAGGAAGTGTACGAATCGGCATTAGTAATATTTTGTGTAAGTATTTCTTTATACCCTATTTAGAAAAGTTTCATGAGAAATATCCGAAAATCAAGATACAGATTGTTAATCGTACAAGTCCTGAGACATTAATGCTACTAGAATCAGGAAAAATTGATTTTGCAATTATTAGTGAAGTACGAAGTGATAAGCAATATCGATATCATCATTTGATGAATATACAAGATACATTTGTTGCAAAGACCCGCCCTCCCAAAAGTCCGATGAAGGCCAATGATTTAATGGAATATCCGCTTCTTCTGTTAGAGAAAAACAATGCAACCAGACAGTATGTGGAAGATTATTTTCTTAATCAGCAGGTTCAGCTGAATGCAGATATAGAAATTAGCTCTATGGAATTTTTAATTGAATTTGCTAAGATAGGATTAGGAGTTGCCGCTGTAATCGGGACGTTTGTTGATGATGAGTTAAAGCAAGGCTCTTTATACGAATGGAAAATTGAACCGTCTCTTCCAAAGAGAAGTGTTGGATTATTGCATAAGCGTGGCGAAAATTTTTCTATAGCGTCAAAAACCTTCATTGACTTTATGCTCGATAGTCGAACATAAGACAATGAAGGTCTTATAAGTAAAGAAGGCGTCCTTGAAAATTCTAAGCCTTCAGGTCTAAGTGTTGATAAGAGGATAAGAAATTAAGAATATCCTCTTTGGCAGTGGCACAACCATTAGGTGTAACGGATTCGATATTAATGGGAATGACCGGGTCGTGTAGTGATAATCGAATCAAAAGCCAACCTGAGGCACTGCCAATGGTATAATTGACGCGTATACCTTCGTAATTCGGTTTAACAAGAGTGTACTGCGGATTATTTTCTGCATACTCTTTGAAATCCTTAAGAATCTGGTTCCCATAGCTTTTGAAATCATCATCCAAAATAGAAAGGCGAATTTCCATGGCATCAGCAGGTTCTTCCAAGTGGTCGATAAGGGAATTCAATTTTTTACCTTCTTTATTAAGTTGAGCTAATTTGATAAGCACCTGTGTAACAATATAAGCCCCATCATCTAGAAAATAATTTTCTTTGAAAGCACCATGTCCTGATGTTTCAATGGCCAAATGGCTAGAAGTTCCTTCTTCATTGAGTCGGATGGCTTCATCAATAACATTCCGATAACCACGCATAAAACGATGGTGGTGACCGCCTAGTGATTCAATATATGGGGTCAGTCCTGCAGAAGTTACAGAATCGGTTACAATGGTTGATTGAGGATATTTTTCTAGAGTGATGGCGCTCATAAGGGCTATGAGGCGATTTCTATTAATGGAATGACCCTCGTGGTCGATAACAGCAGCTCGATCAACATCTGTATCGAAGATAATGCCTAGGTCTGCACCGGAGGCCATAGTTGCTTTTTTGGCGGAGGCCATAGCTTCTTTATTCTCCGGATTTGGAATGTGATTAGGAAAAGTGCCGTCAGGTTCCAAAAATTGACTGCCGTGAGTTTTGGCTCCAAGAGGTTCGAGGACCTTGTGAGCAAAAAAACCGCCGGCACCATTACCTGCATCTACAATAATATGCATACCGTCAAGAGGCCGGTCATGGTTTGGACTGTTGACTTCCTTGCGAATAATATCAACTAAATGTTGACAATAGGTATCAAGCAAAGGGCAGGATGTATAGGTGAATGAAGGATTTGCAGTATAGATAAGGCT
This sequence comes from Vallitaleaceae bacterium, assembly GCA_965140555.1. GTDB lineage: Bacteria > Bacillota > Clostridia > Lachnospirales > Vallitaleaceae > UBA1351. The sequence continues at coordinate 3,194,415 of OZ223259.1, forward strand.
CATATCTACAAAATCTATGATATTGTGGATATCATCATGTCCGAGTCCGCCATCCGGTGTGAAAAACTTCATTCCGTTTTTATTATAAGGCAAATGACTAGCTGTAATCATAATAGCTCCGTCGCTTGCAATAGATTCAAATTGTGTTGCCATAAACATAGAGGGAGTGGAGGTTAAGCCACAGTCTAGTCCCTTAGCACCAGTACTGGTAATACCTTGTAAGATGCTCATTTTTATATCAACGGAACTGATTCGTGAGTCGTGTCCGACAGCAATGGTCAGTGCGTCGCAGGAAACGTGATGATAGTCTGCAAGCCATTTTGTAAAAGCGATGGACAGACGATAGGTTGCTTCAGTATCTAAAGTAACGGCTTCATTGTTATATCCTTCAACGGCGACGCCGCGGATATCAGAACCGTTTTGGAGTTTTGCATAAGTTTTCATAGAACCTCCTTTTATGATGGGAATTTCTTATTGGATTTCGTTTGCAATGGTGGTATTATCTAATCAATCATCTATCTCTTCTTATATAATATGATTTGTAATGACAAGTGTCTATAGGAGATGGAAAAGTTAGAATAAAATGGCAAGAAAAAAGCAATATTTGAGAACTTTTATTGGATTAACCGACGCATTTAGTGTAAAAATGTAGATTAAAGATTAAGGTGGTGCTGATATGGGGCAATTGTTAGTCATTACAGGAGGAACACGTAGTGGGAAAAGTCTCTATGCCGAACGATGTATGGAACATAAGGAGCGCGTGTTATACATAGCTACAGCACGTATTACCGATGAGGAGATGAGACATCGTGTTCAATTGCATCAGGCGAGGCGAGGCGAGCGCTATACCACGCATGAAGGATATAAGGATTTAGCAAAAGTGATTGATCGAGCAACCTGTCCAACATTATTCGAATGTGTTGGAACTTGGTTAACGAATCGTATGTTTGATATGCATCATAATTTTGATTCCTTATCCTCAGAGGATGTATCACTTATGGAAGAAGCCCTTATAAAAGAAATGGATGCTATTTTGGAAAGCATAAGTCAAAGTGCTTATAATCATGTCGTGATTACGAATGAAGTAGGATGGTCCCTTGTATCTGATTACCGCCTTGGACGTATTTTTACGGATATACAAGGACGTTTGAATCAAAGACTGGCAGCGCACGCACAAAAGGTCGTGCTCATGGTCAGTGGTATTCCCGTACCAATAAAAGGAGAAGAAAGTCCTAGTTAATTCGACGGATATGCATTGTGTTATTTAAATGGCTATGATATGATGTTTGGTAAGGTACTAGATTGTCTAGATATAGGAAGAGGAGCGGATAAAATGCCTAGATTTCGTAATATGAGAGAGCGGGTAGAGTATGCGTATGATGTATTAAATGTTGACATTTTTTACGAAGGGAATTTTATTTACACATTATTTGATAATGATTGCAGTGTTTATATGGAGTATCTGACAGAAGAGGAAATGGATGCTGAGTTGAATAGAATATGGATGAATAAGAATACTGTTGATGCTAATAGGGAGTACTAAGTCAAGAAAAAGATGGAAACATCTTTTTCTTTTTTTGGAAAAACCCTTGCATTGAATAAAGATAAGAATATAATGTAATGGATATGTTCGTAAAGAGACAAATCTCCCGTTGATGGAGACAGATGTATTAGAAAGCAAGGTGATTGAATATGGTTAAGAGCATGACTCAGGGGAATCCGGCGAAAATGATTATTCTTTTTGCGATTCCTTTGATTTTTGGAAATTTGTTTCAACAAATTTATAATATGGCAGACACGTTTATCGTCGGACAAACGATTGGTGTAAATGCCGTTGCAGCAGTAGGGAGTACAGGGAGTTTGATATTTTTTATCATTGGTTTTGCCTTTGGCTTTACATCCGGATTGGCAATACTTTTATCCCAACGATTCGGAGCCAATGACTTTGAAGGTGTTCGTGTGAGTTTTGCGGCAGGAATTTTATTAAGTGGGCTTGTTATTGTTGTGCTGACGATTGTCAGTGTTATCTTTGCGAGACCGGCCCTTGAGCTCATGAATACGCCGGAAGAGATTATTGATGATTCGTATAGTTATTTGATTATTATGCTTTGGGGATTAGCAGGTATTATGGCTTTCAATTTATTGAGCAATGTTATCCGAGCATTAGGTGATAGCCGTACACCCTTATTCTTTTTAGGAATTGTTTGTGTGCTGAATATTATATTGGACTACATATTGATTGTTCATGTGCATATGGGGGTTCAAGGAGCTTCTATAGCAACTGTTATAAGCCAATTTGTATCGATGATTTTATGTATTATTTATATAAAGCGTCGTTTGCCGATTTTACAACTTAAGAAAGAGCATTTTCAAGCAGCCCCTCGTGAGTTTGCAGCGCATATTAAAGTGGCGATACCTATGGGATTTCAAGCCTCAATTATTGCCATTGGAGCTATTATCCTCCAAATTGCGTTGAATACATTGGGAACAACATCGGTAGCTGCTTATTCTGCTGCAAGTAAAATTGACAGTCTTGGGGTGATGCCGTTAAATTCTTTCGGTGCAACAATGGCTACGTATACGGCTCAAAATTATGGGGCTAAACAATATGATCGTATCAAATCAGGTGTTCGTCAATGTATTATGATGTCTGTGGGTGTGAGCATATTTATTGCTATTATTAATATTACCTTGGGTCGTCATTTAGTGGGTATATTTGTAGGCGCAGAGGCTACGGAGGTAATTGGTCTTGGGCGTACCTATTTGATTATTAATGGTGTCATGTATTGGGTTTTGGCATTGTTGTTTATTTATCGCTTTGCGTTGCAGGGATTAGGGCATAGTTTTATTCCGACGGTTGCCGGTGTCATGGAACTTATTATGAGAGCTTTTGCTGCTATTGTTCTTGCGTCTAGCATAGGATTTGCAGGGGCAGCCATGGCGAATCCTTTAGCTTGGCTAGGGGCAGCGATACCACTTACGATTGCCTATCAAAGGAGTATACGTAAGTTGCCCCCGACAGAGCCTACAGTATAGTAGATAATGGTAGTATGAATTCCTTAATAAAGAAAAGCTGATTGACAAATCAGCTTTTTATTTATATACTTAAAAAAAGAGTTTACAAAAGATGTTTATTAAACTGAGGAGTTGACGAGATGGCAAAAAGAATGAACACGATGGTTCTTAAAGAAATGAACAGAAGAAAAGTTGTAGACGTGTTATTACAGGCGGAAACAGCTACAATACAAGAGATTTCGCAAAAAACTGAATTGAGTACAGTGACAGTGGGAACGATTATAAACGAATGTATGGTAAGTGGAGAGGTACTAGAAACATCACTTACCGTATCGCAAGGAGGTAGACCGGCGAGAACATTTCGTGTGAATCAGGATTATCTCCATGGTATGATTGTATTTGGTTATCTGCGCCATGGACAGGACCGAATCTTCTATAGAATTATTGATCGATGCGGTACAGTTGTAAAAGAATGGATGGGTGAAGAGGCTGTTATCACAAGAGAACATATAGAAAGTTCAATTGAACGTGCTATGGATGAGGATCCATTGATTAAAGGAATAGGTTTTGGATTGCCGGGAGTCGAGTATAGAGGAAAGATGGAGATTAATGATTATGAAGGGTTGAAAGGCATGTCAATTCGTGACTATTTTACGCAACGATTCAAGTTGCCTGTCTTTGTAGAAAATGATGTGAATCTGGCTGTGATTGGATATAATGCAAGGCAGGAGGTTCCTCATAGCCATTGTGTCTTTTTGTATTTTCCGGGAAAGTACCCTCCGGGTGCAGGTGTTGTTATACGTGGAGAACTCTATAAAGGGCGTGACGGCTATGTCGGGGAAGTAAACGGATTAAGTCATTCTTTTGACTGGGAGCGCTTTAAAGAAGGTAGTATGGAGTTGAAAGTACGCCGGTTAAAAGCGTTAATACAAGATATAAGTGTGTGGATCAATCCGGACTTTTTGGTGTTATCGGGTAATGGAGTGGATGAAGGCTTATTGAGCCATCTGGAATATGCTATGGAGACATGGGAACGTAAGGCATTTCTACCCAAGGTGGGGATATCCCTAGACTTTGACCTTGACTTTGAGCGGGGATTATCCATGATGCTTCGAAGCAAATTAGAAGAAAAGCGCTGGGAGCGCTAGAAAGGATAAAACCATGACAGTATTTTTGTTAATCATGATTTATATTGCATTTATTAGTCTTGGTCTACCGGATTCTGTGTTGGGAGCGGCATGGCCATCCATGCATCAATCGCTGGGTGTTCCTCTTTCATATGCGGGGATTCTGTCGATGACAGTGAGTGGAGGAACGATAATATCCTCCCTTTTAAGTGGGAAGGTGGTTGGTCGTTTAGGAACCGGTAAGACAACGGTTATAAGTGTTCTAATGACAGCTGTTTCTCTCCTTGGATTTTCCTATTCCGGTTCTTTCTATGCGTTGGTCGTATTAGCGATTCCGTTAGGGTTAGGAGCCGGTTCTATCGATTCAGCACTCAATCACTTTGTTGCTACGCACTACAAAGCTATACATATGAGTTGGCTACATTGTTTCTGGGGTGTCGGAGCGACAACGGGTCCCCTAATTATGTCGGCATCCCTTGCATCAAAGGCTGGCTATAGTCGAGGTTATCTGGTAATCGGTGGGATCCAGCTTGCACTATTTATAGTATTAATAGCAAGCATTCCTTTGTTTAACCGTATGACAATGCAATCAAAGATAAGTGCTGGTGCGTCTGAACATGCAGAATCGGATAGGAAAAAGAACGGACTTAATAGTGTCGTTATCTGGACGCTTTTGGCATTTTTGTTTTACTGTTCTATCGAGATTTCTACGGGACTTTGGGGAAGTACCTATCTTGTACAGGTGAAAGGTGTGGAGCCGACAACAGCCGCATCCTGGATTGCTATGTATTATTTGGGCATTACAATCGGACGATTTATCAATGGACTTTTAACACTGGTAATGAACAACAAAAAAATATTACAATTAGGATCAATACTGATGTTGGTTGGTGTTGTAACACTAATTGTTGCATGGGCAAATAGTATCAGCCTTGTAGGGTTCTTGCTCATCGGCTTGGGATGTGCACCTATCTTTCCGACGTTAATTCATGATACACCATTAAAAGTAGACAAGACTAATGCACAAACACTTATGGGAATTCAAATGGCAACAGCATATGTGGGAAGTACTTTTGCTCCACCATTTATTGGGCTGGTTACACAGCAAACTGGCTTTGGTATATTTCCGCTCTTGCTTTTAGGGATTGTGTTTGGAATGGTTGTAGCTGTTTGGATGACGGAACGTCGGTTGCAACGTATATAGATGAGCTGGCTATCTTCGCATCAATAAAAAAGAGACGATACAAAATGTATCGTCTCTTTTGTGTACGCCATCAGGGATTCGAACCCTGGACACCCGGATTAAGAGTCCGGTGCTCTAGCCAGCTGAGCTAATAGCGCATAATTATGTATATCCATCGCTTTCCGAAAGCTTTTTTGTTTCTCAAGCGCAAGATATATTCTACACCTAATTTTGGAAAAAAACAACCTTTTTTGGAAAAAAACTTTATTTTTTTTATTAAGAGGGTGTTCTCTTGAAACTGACTATGGTCATGCTATAATAAAGTTAATATGAAATTATTAGACGGGGCGTAGAAAGGAGCGGTTTTATGAAGAAGGTTAGGAGAATGACATCGCTGATAGTCGTGATGTTTATGACATTTGGACTATTGAGTGACATAACGGTATATGGGGAAGAAAATGAACCGAGTGAATGGGCTGAAAAAGCAATAGATGAAGCTGTATCATTAGGATTAATTATTGATGGGAGTACATATAAACAAAAAGCAACGCGCCTTCAATTGGTTACGTGGTTGGTTGAATTATTGGAAGTGATTCAAGATGAGCCTGTGCAACTGGTTATGGATAGTCCGTTTACAGATACGGCGAGTGATGTCGTTGCCAAAGCTTATCAATTGGGATGGGTTAAAGGTGATGGCGTCGGTCATTTTTATCCTGAGGCCTCTGTAACAAGACAAGAAATGGCGGTGATGGTCAGTCGGTTTTTGGATTATTTGAACAAACATTCAGAAGCAATGATTGGGGTCGAACTCAGTGATTCATATAAGGCACTGAAGGCTTATAAAGATGAAGCGGATATTGCAGAGTGGGCAAAGGCAGCTTTAAATCAAATGAATCAAATGGATATTATAAAGGGTGATGGGAACGACCATTTGATGCCCCTTGGAAGTACTACGAATGAACAAGGTATTGTTATGCTTATGCGTGTTGTAGAGCGGTTGAAAGATGAAGCAGAAGGACCGTTCTTTAGCGGAGTGTTACCAAAAGAAGAAAGTGGCCCAGTACCGTTCAAGTTTCTGTCTATGAATAAGAGTATTGGTGTTAATGAAACGGAATCTGTATCCATTACATTGAAAGAATTGGTTCAACATTCCAATATGGATAAGGTGACATTTATTGATGCAGGAAGTGATTTTGAATTGGGGACATTGACGTATAGTCAAGACTTAAAACAGTTAACAATTACAGCTGATGGGGTTAATCAAGATGAAAGTCAAGTGATATATCTCCAAATAACGGATGGCAGTGTAACCCTTAACGGAAGATTAACTGTACGTGTTCAAGATGTGAAAAATTTTGAACCGAAACCTGTAGAAATATTGGATTTTAATGTGGATGCAGGAAGTGCGGTAATTATTCGTGCTGAAGAATTAGCGACAGATGAGGATGGAGATATGTTGAAAATAACCCGGTACAAAAGGGTTTCCGGAAGTTATGGCTCAGGAGTTTTAAACAATGAACCTGGTGAAAGCTATTTATCTTTCCGTGCTTTGAATGATGTGGGAGATGGAGATGAAAGTGAACGTGTTCAAGAATATGAATTGACAATAACAGACGGTGTTATTCCTGTAAAAATTCCTATTCGCATTATTGTACATCCCCAATAAACAAGTGGGGATGACAATGAATGCTTAGGATTTATTGTATCGACAGGAAGAACAGATACCGTATAATTCCAATCGGTGATTCGTGAGAGCAAATCCTTTGTCTTCAGATAATTGTGCCAATGTATTCATGGGACAGAAGTCAATCATCTCTGTTTTGCCACATTCCGTGCAGATGATATGATGATGATGGTGAATGGCACAACTGATTTTATAATGACTCAAACCGTCTTCGTTGGTGATTTTATCCACTAGATTAAGGGATTTGAGGAGATCCAAAGTACGATATACCGTCGTCAGATTGAGGTTTGGATATTCTTTGATTACTTGGTTTAATATATCTTCTGCGCTGATTAGGGCAGGGTCATTCTGAAGGAGTACTTGGATAATGGCTTCTCGTTGTTTTGTGTAACGTAATTCGTGAGTGGTAAGGACTTCTTTGATTTCTTTGATTGTCATATGAATCAACCTTTCTAACACAACGGTGCAAAACGAAGCAGAGCTTCTTTGTCTAGCTCTGTAAAAGCATTTTAATTAAATAAAACCTTTTGAAGCCAAGGTTTTATGGTAGTGAAGCTTTTCTGTCGCTGACAATTTGCAAAGCAAAACGAAGCAGAGCTTCTTTGTCTAGCTCTGTAAAAGCATTTAATTAAATAAAACCTTTTGAAGCCAAGGTTTTATGGTAATGAAGCTTTTCTGTCGCTGACAATTTGTAAAGCAAAACGAAGCATAGCTTCTTTGTCTATTTTAACATATTTTGGGGATTTGGGGAACTTTATGGTGATAAAGAAAAAAGAGCTGCATGCAGCTCTTTTTTTATAGTCGTATTACAGAAGTTTAAGAAAGGAATTAGTTTTTGTTAGCAAAGGCAACGGCAATTTGTGTGCCGACTCTTGCATTGTTATAGACCAATTGGATATTGGAATCTAGGCTATCGCCACCTGTGATTTCTTTGATTTTTGCAAGTAAGAAAGGTGTTGTTTCTTTACCTTTAATGCCTAAAGTCTTCGCTTCGTTAAGTGCATCTTCAATGGCCGTATTAATCGTCTCTTCGTCCATTGCCATGTCTTCGGGAATAGGGTTACCGATAATGAGGCCACCGTTAAGACCTAAATCCCATTTGGCTTTCATGGCTGCAGCAACAGATTCAGGACCGGACATTGCGTAGTCCGCTTTGTATCCGGAACGACGTGTATAGAAGGCAGGAAATTCTTCAGTTTGATATCCAAGAACAGGAACACCTTGCGTTTCCAAGTATTCAAGGGTTAAACCAATATCAAGGATGGATTTGGCACCGGCGCATATAACAGCGACGTTTGTATGGGCTAATTCCATTAAATCAGCAGAAATATCAAAAGTTTCTTGAGCGCCTTTGTGAACGCCGCCGATTCCTCCGGTTACAAAGACTGAGATACCGGCAAGAGACGCACAAATCATTGTTGTTGCTACGGTTGTAGCACCATGCCAGTTGTTGGCAATGACAATCGGTAAATCCCGTCGTGAAACTTTGAGAATATCGGAAGCTTTACCCATGAATTCTAATTCTTCGTCAGTAAGCCCGATTTTGATTCGACCGTCTATAATACCTATAGTAGCGGGGGTAGCGCCGTTTTCGCGAATGATATCTTCTACTTTTCTTGCGGTTTCCACATTTTGCGGATAAGGCATTCCGTGAGAGATAATAGTGGATTCTAAGGCAACAACCGGTTGATTGTTGGCAAGAGAAATGGCAACTTCCGGGTGAATATCAACATAAGGTTTAAATTGTTCGTTTAACATAATAGACTCCTTTATATAATCGTTATATTTATAAATGAAGAGTTGGGTTCGGATGAACCGTTTCTTCGGATTCAATAGTTTGACGTGCTAGGTCCATGGCAAGAAGAATACTCTTATCAACGGACAGTTTATGGTACATGCCATATATAGTAGCAGCAGTAAACGCATCCCCGGCACCATTTGCATTGACTACGGTAACGGGATCATTAGGAAGAATAACCGGTTTGTTGTGGTGCATATAGGCAACCCCTTCAGAACCGAGGGTGATAATAGGGCAATTAATTCCTTCTAATTGAAATTGTTCGAGGGCTCGATAAATATCATCTGTATCTCGGATATCAAAATCCAGAAGCTCAGAAGCCTCGTAGCGATTTGTTTTGATGCAGTGTAAGTGCGCGTAAGCATTTTTGATTTTGACAGCCTTGGCAGTACTGACCGTATCAAGAATAATGGGGATGTGTTTGTAATGGGTCACGATATAGGTAATTGTTTTCTCGCTCAGATTGGTATCCAGTACAATATAAGCCGCGCTTTTAAGGAGAGCATCATTGGCTTTAATGTAAGGGATGTCAATCTCTTCGGTAATAGTCATATCAGAAAGTGCGACATGCATATTGCCTTGTGCATCTAACAATGAGAGATAGGTGGACGTAGGATAATTGCCGGACTGCTTCATATAATGGACATCAACACCACTTTGGCGTGTTTGATCGTAAATCTGTTGTCCGTAGATGTCCTGTCCGACAACGCTAAGAAGTTTTACAGGAATCTTCAGATGGGCTAAATTTTCTGCAATATTGCGTCCGACGCCACCGAGAGAGTGAGTGATTGTGCCCGGATTAGAGTCTTCGATACGTAAGTGCTTGTGAGGTGTTCCTAATATATCCATGTTGGAACCACCAATGACCACAACGTAAGAATCGTCTTCAATAATATATCCTTTACCTTTAATAACACCCTTTTTTATTAAGTTGGAAATGTGAACGGCTACACTTGAGCGTTCAATCCCTAATATATCAGCAAGGGCTTGCTGACTGATGAAGGGGTTTTCTCGAATGTGGAGAACAATTTCCTTTTCGCGTTCTGTCATAAAAGACTCCTTTATAAACAAATGTTTAATGAATAATCTAATGTTTACAAAATCATCATACAAGAAAAATGAGCCGATTGCAAGAGAGAATTTATTGTCCCGCTAAAAAAATTGTGGTAAACTAGTTACAATTACTGACACCACGGTATTTGGCAAGGAATTGTAGAAATGAAACGGAGGAAATAAAATGATTTCTAACAAAATGAAGCAGTTAGTTGCAGCGAGCTCTATGATACGTGCTATGTTTGAAGAAGGAAAACGATTAGCAGCAATATATGGTGAAGAAAATGTCTTCGATTACAGTTTGGGGAATCCGAATGTTGTTCCGCCAGAAGAGGTAAAGGAAGCTATTTTGGAAATCCTGGAAAACGAATCTCCGAACTTAGTTCATGGCTATATGAATAATTCCGGATATGAGGACGTTCGTGGTCAAATTGCTGACTTTACAAACAAAAAGTATCATACGAATGTATCGGGAAAGCATATTATCATGACCGTGGGAGCAGCCGGTGGGTTGAATATCGTATTCAAAACATTGTTAAATCCGTCTGACGATGTCCTAGTATTTGCTCCTTTTTTTGGAGAATATAGAAATTATGCCTCCAATTTTGATGCAAATCTTGTTGTAGTGGAAGCAGATCGTACGGACTTTCAATTAAATTTACAAGCATTGGAAGCGACAATCACTCCGAAGACAAAGATTGTTATTGTCAATTCTCCGAATAATCCGACGGGTGTCATCTATTCGAAAGAAACCCTTGAAGGATTGGCAAAGGTCCTAAGGAATAAGTCGGAAGAGTTTGGGCATCCTATATTCCTCGTATCCGATGAGCCCTATCGGGAAATTGTATATGATGGAGTCGAAGTTCCATATTTGTTGAACTTTTACAAAAATACCATTGTTGGTTATTCCTATTCAAAGTCTTTATCTCTACCCGGAGAACGTATTGGATACTTAACGGTTCACCCGGAGATTGACGATGTTGACGATGTGTTGTCGTCGTTGAATGTTGCCAATCGAATCCTAGGATTTGTTAATGCACCATCTTTGTTTCAGCGTGTCGTGGCAAAAACATTAGGTGCAGAAGTGGATGTTGACATATACAAGAAAAATAGAGATGTACTGTATAACCATTTAACAGGCCTTGGATTGGAAGCAGTGAAGCCCCAAGGAGCATTTTATCTGTTTGTTAAATCACCAATTGAGGATGAGGTAGCTTTTTGTGAAGAAGCGAAGAAACATAATCTTCTATTAGTTCCGGGTAGCGGATTTGGATGTTCGGGATATGTGCGTCTCTCTTATTGTATTTCCTATGAGCGTATAATGAATTCCTTACCTGCATTTGATGCATTGATGGCAAGTTATCAATAGGTTTACAACGCGTTCTTTTAAAAGACATATTTACGTGCTATTGTTAATGAAATGAAAAGTCGATTTATTAAGGAAGTAAATGTGAAGCGAGGTGCGTTATGGTTCAATTTGAAGTAAGTAAAGAAACGGTAGGATTTATTGTTTACGCATTAAATGAAGGAAAACGCTTATCTTTGATGGAAGTTGCAAGCTATATGGGATTGGAAATCTTAGAAGTAAGTAAAATTATGGCTCAAGAAGGCGGATTTAATGCAGAAGCACCGGATGGATTGGCTTTTTTCTTATTTGAAGATAGGGCTTTGGCGTTTATTGGGGCAATGGACGCTAGACAATAGCAGTTAACTTGACATATGACGTATAGAATGGTATTATATTAGTATCTTAATTTTGAGATACTTAATATAATAAGATGTGATGACATCTTGGGAAGGAGTATTCTATGGATAAGAATATTCGGGATTTTAATCAATTTCCACCCATCAAATTTTTGATTGTCCTCAATAAGATGTATAAGTCTATATTTGATCCGATTAATAAACATGTGAAAGATTTAGGTGTTAATGAAACGGAATTTTTGATTTTATTCGCATTAGCTGCGAATGGCTCGTTATCCATTCAAGATATAGGTGAACGTATCTATATGACGTCAGGGAATATGACTTATACTATTGATAAATTAGAAAAAAAGAAGTTGATCGAAAGACGGCGGTGTGTCAAAGACAGGCGTAAAATTTATGTGGAACTAACAGCAGAAGGACAAACGTTTTGGGATGAAGTCATTATGAAACATATGACTTTTTTAGAAAATTTATTTGGTGGTATTGAAGAAGACGAATTAATTGAAAGTATTGAAATGATGAAGGTAATCGGTAAAACGGTGAGCCATAAGGAAGAATAATGTATAAACAAAAAGGTGGTTGCACAGTGATGTGCAACCACCTTTTTGTTTATTTTGAGAAGAAAATGGATTAAAAGTTCGTAGTCTCATTAAAACGAACTGGTGTGTAAATATAGGTAACTTCTCCGGGCATATCAGGATGATCCAGCCGATACAGAAGTTGATGAGCTAAGCGAAGACCAAGTTGAGCGACATCAACGGGAACAGTTGTCAAATTACCGGAGAGATTGGAATACTCGCGACTACCATCATACCCGGACACAGCTACATCATGAGGAATGGCGTACTCGTTCTTTTTCAAATAGTCTAATAAGAAATTGGCGACATAATCGCTGACGCATACAAAGGCTTCGGGCATTTCGTCAAGGGATGATAGAAAACGATGGATTTCTTCTTGATAAGAGAAAATCCCAATAGGCTCAGTATGAATATAAGCCGAATTAATGGAAAGCTGGTTGAGGGCCATAGCTTTTTGGAAACCTCTATATCGATCTCTATTCGTTATGGCGTAATTAATGTCACCGATAAATCCAATTCGCTTTCTTCCGTGGTCGATAATAAATTGAGTCATCTGTTGGACGCGTGTTTCGCCTTCTAATAAGAAGAGATCACCGGTTAATGAATCGAGGGGGAAGTCACAGGTCATATCAAGAAAGACCTTGGGGATAGATAAATTATTGAGTAAGCTTAACATTTTTGTGTCGTAAACATTAAGAATAACGATGCCACTGACGCTACCATTGACTAACACATCAGGCAGCTCATAGTCATCGGGCATTTCATTCGGCACGTAGGTATAGAGCATGTTGACGGACATATCATTAACAGTCTTTGCTATATGATGAATGATGTTCATCCAGAATAAGGATGATTCAGGGCGAGAGACAACAACTGAAATCGTAACTGTTTTACTTGGTTTTCTGTCTGTGGTTTGAGTTATTTTGCTTGTTTTGTTGTAGCCCATCTCTTCGGATTTTTCGATGATTAAATCCCGAAGACTCTTAGATACCCCAGGATAGTCGTTGAAAACTTTCCAAACAGTTACCCGTGAAATATTCAATTCGTCTGCGATGTCTTGCATTGTGATTTTTTTCATGAAATACCCCTTTGTAGTGGATTTTTTTCTTTTTATCATTATAACATGGGTGAAATTGAAGTACAATAGTCTATTTAACAAAATTATCAAAAAGTTAAAATTGTTGTTAAAATTGTTGGGTTAATGAAATATAAGGCAGATAAGAGGATGAACAAAAAAAGAGTACTATAGTCTGTATTTAGAGAGAAGTTTAGATTTAAGAGGCGAGATTTGCCTTAATAAATCGAAAAAAACGACAGGTTGCACATCATTTGCAACAATATGAGATAAAAATTGTTAAAAATTTAAAAGAAAATGTTGCTTAATATGTTAATTCATGTTAACATACAATTATCTTCCTGATGAAGAAGGTTTCAACAAAGGAATCCATAATTTTGAAAGAAAGAGACGGTGGTTATGATCATGGTGAAATCAAGTGAACAGAAAAAAAAGCGGCATGTCCTAAAGAAGAAATGGACGCGAGATGATACAGAACTAACATTGTTGGCGCTTCCTACAACGATATGGTATTTCCTCTTTAGCTTTATGCCGATGTTTGGTATTATCATTGCTTTTAAAAATTATAAAACATATCCTGGTCACGGGTTTATCTACAATTTACTGCATAGTGATTGGGTTGGATTTGATAACTTTGAATATTTGGTTAAATCCAATAGTATTTTTATCTTGTTAAGGAATACCATCGGTTACAATTTGATTTTCATCATTTTGGGGATTATCTTCCCGGTTACATTAGCCGTCATGATGAGTCTTCTATACAGCAAGCGAAAATCAAAAGTATATCAAACCTTTATGTTTTTCCCTCATTTCATGTCATGGGTTGTTGTTAGTTACTTTGTTTATGCCTTTTTAAGTATGGATAAAGGGATGTTTAATAGTATCCTAGAGAATTTGGGTAAGGAAGGCGTGAAGTGGTATCTGGATCCAACTTATTGGCCGTTTATTCTTGTCTTCATGCAAATGTGGAAAACTGTCGGCTATAGTATGGTGGTTTACTTGGCAAGTATTACCGGTATTGACGGTGTACTGTATGAAGCCGCTGTTATTGATGGTGCCAGTAAGTGGCAACAGGTGAGGTATATTACCATTCCGTCGATAAAGACGGTTATTATTATGATGTTTATATTAAATGTGGGACGAATCTTCTATTCAGATTTCGGGCTGTTCTATCAAGTAACGCGTGGTGTTCCGGGATCGCTATATGATGTGACCGCAACATTAGATACCTATGTATATGCAGCGTTACAATCAAGTACACCTATCGGAATGACCGCAGCTGCGACATTTTTCCAATCAGTAACATGTGCGGCAACGATACTTTTAACAAACTGGATCGTGAGTAAAATTGATGAAGAAAGCGCCATTATATAGAAAGGAGACCCGATGATGAGAGAGAACAAACAATTAACAGTGAGTCGCCTAAATCGCGTCTCCAAAACTACGAATGCTATTTTTAATGTGATTTTTATCCTTGTTTCATTAGTATGTATTGTCCCCGTAATCTTTGTTTTTATGATATCCATCAGTTCGGAAAACTCTTTGGCACAGTATGGTTATCAATTTATTCCCCATGAGTTTTCAGCAGATGCTTATCTTTTTCTTTATAGAGAAGCAGATACCATTCTTAAAGCGTTAGGTGTTTCTGTTTTTGTTACAGTAGCGGGTACGATTATTGGTGTTATCCTTACAACGACAATGGGATATGTATTATCAAGACCTCAATTTCGACTAAAAGGATTCTTGACATGGGTTGTCTTCATTCCAATGATTTTCAATGGAGGTATGATTGCAACCTATGTTGTGAATACAAACTTTTTGCATTTGAAAGATTCTATATGGGTGCTCATTTTACCTTTAGCCGTGAATTCCTTTAATGTCATTATATGTAAAACATTCTTCAGAACAACGGTTCCGGAATCTATTATTGAATCGGCTAAAATTGATGGTGGGACACAGTTTAGGATTTATCGAAGTATCGTTCTTCCGATTTCAAAGCCGGTACTTGCAACGATTGCCTTGTTCTTAAGTTTTTCCTATTGGAATGATTGGTTTTTATCATCTCTGTATATTGATAATGCCAATTTGTTTTCCTTACAAGCGCTATTAAATAATATTCAGAAGAATATTGAATATTTAGCAAATAACCCATCCGCGGGACTTTCTATTCAACAGTATAAGAGTCAAATGCCCCAAGAAGGGGCACGTATGGCGATTGCGATTGTTATTATCATACCGATTGCTATGGTATATCCGTTCTTCCAGAAATATTTTATTTCCGGGTTGACTATCGGAGCTGTAAAAGGGTAAGTTTATAACTCCCGTTTAGTATAAGTGATTGATAGGTTTCAATCCTAAATGGGGTTTATATAAATAAAAGGGAATAGACAGATGTCTAGACTAGATTAAAACTAGGAGGTTTTTATTATGAAGAAATTTATGTCACTATTTCTTATCTTAACACTATGTGTATCATTATTCGCAGCATGTGGTAAGGAAGAAGAAGCACCTGAAACAGACGGAGCAACAGGAACAACAGATGGCGACCAAACACAAGAAGATGTTGTAACATTGAAATGGATTCAAGTCGGTAACGGCATGCCAAGTAACTATGATGCATGGCAAAAATCGATGAATGCTTATTTAGCTGAAAAAATTGGTGTGAACATTGATGTACAAGTTGTATCATGGGGAGATTGGGATAACCGTCGTAGCGTTATTGCAAACTCAGGAGAAGACTTTGATATCCTGTTCACCGATTCAAATCGTTATAATGCAGAAGTTAACTTAGGTCTATATGCAGATATTACCGATTTAATTCAAACATCTGCAAGTGATCTATATAATTATATTCCTGAAGCTTATTGGGATGCAGTATCTATAGACGGAAAAATTTATGGTGTGCCCACATATAAAGATAGTTCTGCAACGCAATATGTCGTATGGGATAAAGCAATGGTAGACAAATATGATGTTGACTATAAAAACATTGATAGCTTTGAAGCAATGACGGAACCATTAACACGGATCAAAGAAGGTGAAAATACTGCTCCATTTATGTTATACAAATATGGTTCAGAAGCGGTTATGTTCAACTATGATCAAATGGGTGTCGGTCTTCCGGCTTTAGGCGTACGTTTTGATGATGAAAGTCGTCAAGTGGTTAATGTATTGCAACAAGAGGATATTATGAAATCCTTAACGACGCTTCATGAGTGGTATGACGCCGGTATTATTAACGCGGATGCTCCAACACTTGATGAACGTTCAGGCTATCGTATTGCTTTTACAGCACAAGGTTGGTCTACAGCGGCACAAACAACATGGGGACCACAAATGGGTGTGGAAGCTGTAGCTCACCAATTATCAGAAACGATTGTATCTAATACAACGGTACGTGGTTCACTAAACGGAGTGAGTGCAAGCTCAAAGCATCCTGAAAAAGCCTTGGAATTCTTACAACTAATTAATACCGATTCAAAAGTACGTGATGCTTTCTATTATGGTTTAGAAGGTGAAAATTATGAATATGATGAAAACGGTAAAGTTGTTCGTTTGAATGATGAGTGGTCTATGGCCGGTTATACTCAAGGTACATTCTTTAATGTAACACCGTTGGCATCTGCGGAAGTGAACGAATGGGAAGAAGTTAAGGCGTTGAATGATAGTGCTAAACCATCGGTACTTCTTGGATTTAATTTAGATACATCGAATATTGAATCAGAACTTGCAAACTGTCGTGCTATTTATGAAAAATATCGTAGTGAATTATTGACAGGGGCAAGAGATCCTCAAGAGTTAACAACGATTATGACTGAAGAGTTAAATGCAGCCGGTTTTGAAACTGTTATTGCAGAAGCTCAAAGTCAAGTTGATGCACAATACAATCAATAATATAGATAGAGAAAAATAATAAGTATATACGAATCGGGCGGTACCTCTCGCCCGATTCATTTTAAAGGAGGCCCCACACATGACAAAAATTATCGGAAATCCGGTACCACAGATGCCTTGGGAAAACAAACCGCAAGGTCATAAAAAGCCGTTGTGGCGATATGGTAACAATCCAATTATCGGACGTGATGCAATTCCAACGTCAAACAGTGTCTTTAATAGTGCTGTTGTTCCCTATGGCGATGGCTATGCAGGTATATTTCGTTGCGACAGTGAATCGATTAGTATGGATATTTTCCCGGGTTTTAGTAAAGATGGCGTGAATTGGGAAATTAGCTCGAATCCGTTGACCTTTGAAGGAGATGATCCGGAGATACTTCATCGAGAATATCGCTATGATCCACGTGTTTGCTTTATTGAAGATCGTTATTATATTACATGGTGTAACGGATATCACGGACCGACAATTGGTGTGGCATATACCTTTGACTTTAAAAAATTCCACCAACTGGAGAATGCCTTTTTACCATTTAACCGCAATGGCGTACTTTTCCCACGTAAGATTAACGGAAAATATGCGATGTTAAGTCGACCGAGCGATGCCGGTCATACACCGTTTGGTGATATTTTTTACAGCCAAAGTCAAGACTTAGAATATTGGGGACATCATCGCTATGTGATGGGCACTGTAAAAGGTGATGCATCGGCATGGCAATCCACCAAAATCGGACCCGGTCCGATTCCTATTGAAACTGATGAGGGCTGGTTGCTTATCTATCATGGCGTTATTAATACGTGTAACGGTTTTGTTTATCGTATGGGAGTAGCGTTACTTGATATTGATGAGCCTTGGAAAGTGAAAATGCGTTCAAAAAACTATATCTTAGCACCTCATGAATATTATGAGTGTGTCGGCGACGTTCCTAATGTTGTATTCCCTTGTGCTGCACTTGCAGATAGCGAAACAGGACGAATTGCGATATACTATGGGTGTGCAGATACAGTTGTAGGGATGGCTTTTACCACAGTCGATGAATTGATGCAAGTGATGAAAGATTTTCCTTTAACTGAAGACGTATAATTGGTTGAGGTATCAAAACGACGTGTTGTTAATTTCGAATACAAACGTGAGATGACTTGGATGTAGTTGCAATGGTAGAGTAGCGATACCTTAACTTTAATTTGAAGTTTAGTAATGAATAAGAAAGAAAGTGGAGGACAACCATGCGTTATTTAGATAAGCGAATCAATGGGATTTGCAACGAATTAGAAAAATTGGCGATTGTCCAAAAAGAAGCCCTTACCTCATGGCAAATTAAAGATGGGAACTATGTGTATCCGACAGATGCAGATGCATCTGAAGAACCATGGAAAAACTTTGATTCTTTAAACATGCATTGGTACGGCCCGGATCGTCATTATTGGTTTAGAACAACATTAACGGTACCTGAGTCATTTGAAGGTAAAAGTTTATGGTTAAACATACGAACACAAATTGATGAATGGGATGATGCCAAAAATCCTCAATTTTTAATTTACATTAATAAAAAACCGGTTCAAGGTGTGGATATGAATCACCGTAAAGTCTTTATTACAGATAATGCGAAAGCCGGAGATGAGTATGTTCTTGATCTTCAAGCTTACACGGGTATTCTACATACCGAGTTTAATTTCTTGGCAGATGTGATTGAAATCGACCCAATGATTCAAAAGTTATACTATGACTTAAGAATTCCGTTGAATGCCTTTGATCGTATGGAAGAAACAGATCGAGACCGTATGGCTCTTGAAGATATTATGAATGATACCATTAATCTGTTGGATCTTCGGACACCATATTCTAAAGAATTCTATGCTTCTTTAGAAGAAGCCGTTCGTTATATTGACAAACATCTCTATGAAGAACGCGCAGGTTATGATGATATTATTGCTACTTGTATCGGCCATACCCATATTGATGTGGCATGGTGGTGGACCGTTGAACAAACACGTGAAAAAGTGGGTCGTAGCTTTGCGACAGTATTGAAGCTTATGGATGAATTCCCCAATTACCGTTTTATGTCAAGTCAGCCTCAGCTGTATGCCTTCTTGAAAGAACGCTATCCGGATCTTTATGCTAAAGTGAAGGAACGCGTAGCAGAAGGACGCTGGGAGCCGGAAGGCGGTATGTGGGTTGAAGCGGACTGTAATTTAACGTCCGGTGAATCCTTAGTTCGCCAATTTTTACACGGGAAACGTTTCTTCAAAGACGAGTTTGGAGTTGAGAATAAGATTCTATGGCTACCTGATGTATTCGGATATTCAGGTGCTTTGCCTCAAATCATGAAACGTAGTGGTATCGACTATTTTATGACAACAAAACTGGCATGGAATCAAATTAATAAAATGCCTTATGATACACTCATGTGGCGTGGTATTGATGGTAGTGAAGTCTTGACTCATTTGATTACAACCCTTGGAGTTGGTCAAAGTGCGGAAAACTTCTTTACAACATACAACGGTGATTTGCATCCGGATGCCATTATGGGTGGATGGGAACGCTATCAAAACAAGGACATTAACAATGATATCTTAATTTCCTACGGATACGGCGACGGTGGTGGCGGACCGACACGACAAATGTTGGAAACTTCCAAGCGTATGGAAAAAGGTATTAAAGGAATTCCGAAGGTGCGTCAAGAAGGTTCCTTAACATATTTCAAAGAGTTGGAAGAACGTGTGGGCAACCATAAACGTCTACCGGTATGGGAAGGTGAATTTTACTTTGAATACCATCGAGGTACCTACACGAGTATGGCTCGAAACAAGCGTTCCAACCGTAAAGGCGAGTTTGCTATGATGAACCTAGAATTCTTATCCGTATTGGCGGAAAAAGAAGGGGTTGCGTATCCGTTTACTCAATTGGATGCTTTGTGGAAAACATTGTTGATTAATCAATTCCATGATATCCTTCCGGGATCTTCGATTAAAGAAGTGTATGAAGTAACCAAGGAAGAATATGAATGGGTGGATCAAGAGAGCCAAACGTTAATCGGTAAAGCGACTCAATCTTTAGTTGAAGGTCAAGAAGGACTGACAGTATACAACACATTAGGCTTTGCACGTGATACCTATGTGACTGTAGAGAGTGGACTTGTCGGGGACGCAACAGGGATTAAGGAAGCTGACGGTAGTGTGACGGCTATTCAAAAATCAGGAAATGAAGCGGTTCTTTATGTGAAGAACTTGCCTGCTAAAGGGTATAGAAGTCTAGAACTTGTTACAGAAACCGTTGAGAGTGCCCCTGTATTTAGCCGTGATGAACATGTGCTAACAACACCGCACTATGTGGTAACCTTTGATGCTGACGGACATATTATATCCTTAGTGGATAAAGAAGCTGACCGTGAAGTGATTCAATCCGGAGAGAAGGCAAACCTTCTACGTATGTACGAAGATAAACCGATTTATTATGACAACTGGGATATTGATATGTACTATACGGAAAAATTCTGGGATGCTGATGCCTTAACATCCATGGAATGGATAGAAGAAGGTGAACAACGAACATCTGTGAAGATTGTGCGTCATATCAGCCAATCCGTCATTGAACAAACCATTCGATTCTATGCGGATTCAAAACGTATTGATTTTGAAACCTATGTGGATTGGAAAGAACATCAACACTTGCTGAAGGTCCATTTCCCTGTGGACATTCATACAGATGAAGCGACTTTTGATATTCAATTCGGTAATTTAACACGTAAAGTGCATCAAAATACAAGTTGGGATGAAGCACGCTTTGAAAGCTGCGGACATAAATGGATGGACCTTTCTGAAGGTCACTATGGTGTTAGTTTGCTGAATGATTGTAAGTACGGTCATTCTGTAAACGATAGCAACATGGCATTAACATTGATTAAATCCGGTATTGAGCCAAACCCGACGACGGATCAAGAAGAGCACTACTTTACCTATGCGCTTTACCCTCATGTTGGTGGATGGCGTCAAGGTGGCACCATTAAAGAAGCTTATGATTTGAATGTAGCGGCTATCGTGCAACAAGGTCAAGGAGCTATGGCATCCATGAGTTATGCATCTGTCGATGTGTCAAATGTACAGTTAGAAACAATCAAGAAAGCAGAAGCGGATGATGGTGTGGTTTATCGCCTCTTTGAGACCGATAATAGTAAAACGAAAATGCATGTAACCCTTTATAATCCATCAGCTATTGTTAACGTCTACGAATGTGACTTGATGGAAAACATCGAACGCGAAGTAGTTCTCGATGGTGATGGTATTACAGAATGGATCAAACCTTATGAAGTGAAGACATACAAAGTGGTGTATGGCTAATGTTGTACAAGGATAAGAATCGAACACCTAAAGAGCGTGCCTTAGACTTATGTCAGAGGTTAACGTTAAGGGAAAAAGTCGGACAATTGAATCAAAGACTCTATGGTTTTGATGCTTATCAAAGGACGGATGGCGGCTATATGCCGTCGTCCGATTTTTTGAAAGAAATCAAAAAGTGGGGCGGTCTAGGAACACTTTATGGTCTGTACCGTAGTGACCCATGGTCTGGCAAAGATGAGAAGACAGGCATCTTGCCGTCAGATCGTGAAAAAGTCTATAATATGCTTCAAAAACATGTGATCGAGGGTAGCCGTTTTGGTATACCTATGTTACTTTCCACAGAATGCCCTCATGGGCATCAAGCGTTAGGTGGTTATGTTTTACCGGTTAATCTGAATATGGGGGCGACTTTTAATCCGGAGCTTGTTCATAAGGCTTATAGCTATGCAGGATGTGAAATGAAGGCATCAGGTGTGGATTTTGCCCTCATTTCTATGTTGGATGTTGCAAGAGACCCGAGATGGGGTAGAAGTGAAGAGTGTTTCTCAGAAGACCCTTATTTGACATCGGTGATGGCGGACGCTGTAGTTACAGCCGTACAACAGGAGAATGTCGATGTCGTTGCCAAACATTTTTGCGGTCAAGGAGAGACAACAGGTGGTGTGAATGCCAGTAGTGCACGAATCGGAAGACGTGAACTGTATGATATCCATTTCCCACCCATGCGTCGAATTGCTCCTAAAGTTGCCGGTATTATGGCAGCGTATAATGATATTGACGGTATTCCCTGCCATGGCAATCCATGGTTGCTTCAATCCGTTTTAAGAGATGAATTTGACTTTGAAGGGGTGATTATGGCAGATGGATTAGCCATTGATCAACTTGGTGTTGTTACAAACAATCCTTTAGAGTCGGCCAAATTGGCCATTGAATCCGGCGTTCAAATCAGCTTATGGGATGAAGCCTTTTCTAAGTTAGAAGAAGCAGTTCTTGGTGGCTGGGTTGATGAAGATACTATTGATAAAGCGGTTATTGCTGTATTGGAAGTTAAATTCAAGCGTGGCCTTTTTGAGCAGCCATATCTTGAATGTGCCCCTAAGAACAGTATGGAAGTAAGTTTTGGGAATTCAGATCGATTTCAACAGGGGGTAGAAGAGACCCTTGCCCTTGCAACAGAAAGTATTGTTTTGTTGCAAAATCATGAGTGTTGTTTGCCTTTACACTTGGAGAACTGGGAGAGTATCGCTGTCATCGGGCCACGCGCGGATTCTATTTATGATCAATTAGGTGATTATAGCCCTTATCTTATGGAGGATAAAGGCATAACAATTTTTCGTGGTATCAATGAACGATTTAATGGTGAGGTCCGCTATGCACCGGGATGTCATGATGGTGGTATCGATTGCGAACTGATTAAGGAAGCGGTGGAGACAGCGCGCCACTCAGATGTCATTATTCTGGCCCTTGGTGGAAGTAGCAGTCGATTCTCAGGTGCTACATTTAAAGCGAATGGAGCACTGGATGCATCCAATGCAGAGACAAGAATGGATTGTGGCGAGAATGTAGATAGTGCTACACTATCTTTGCCATCGGAACAACTTGAATTACTTGCTCATTTGAGACTGTTGCATAAACCGATAATAACAGTACTGATTCAAGGAAGAGCCTATTGTATTGAAGAAATATTGGACCAATCAGATGCGGTACTGACAGCATTTTATCCCGGAGCACAGGGAGGAAAAGCTGTGGCTTCCATTCTTTTCGGGGATGAAGAACCATCCGGGCGTTTGCCTATTTCTATTCCTAAGCACGTGGGACAGCTTCCCGTAGCCTATAATCACTATACGAGCTATCAGGCGATGACTTATAAAGATATTCAAGATGGTCCGCGGTTTTATTTTGGATATGGATTAAGTTATACAACTTTTGTCTATAGCGACATACAATGGAATTTAGAAGAGAAAACCATAGAATTTACCCTTAAAAATAACGGAACGAGGGATGGGTATGCTGTTCCTCAGGTATATGTGACCGGTGCACATACGGGCATTGTACCTCGAAAAGCATTGAAAGCCTTTCAAAAAGTATACGTGAAGCAAGGCGAAACCAAAGTGATACGTCTCACCCTTGACGAGGATTGCTTTGATGCCTATGATTATGGATTTAAGAAAAAGACAGCGATGGGACCTTGGATTGTGGAGTTAAGGGAATCGAGCCCCATCGATTACGCTAAGATTAATCCGATCAAGAACGACTAAGAAATCGCGGTAAGTGGATTGAGTGGTAGGACGGAGACGTCACTGAAGCCGCCATCCGTGGCGGCAGTGACTGCAGGCCCATCCATGTGCCAACGCCTCCTGAAAGAGGACGCGATGTCAAGTCGAACTAAGATAGGAATAAGAAGGCGCGAAATCGACAGGGCTCTCGTTATCGTAGAGGCAAGGAGAAAACACGGCGAAGGCCGTGTTTTTCTTTATAAGGGAATCGAGCCCCATCGATTACGCTAAGGTTAATCCGATCAAGAACGACTAAGAAATCGCGGTAAGTGTATTGAGTGGTAGGACGGAGACGTCACTGAAGCCGCCATCCGTGGCGGCAGTGACTGTAGGCCCATCCATGTGCCAACACCTCCTAAAAGTAGACGCGATGTCAAGTCGAGCTAAGATAGGAATAAGAAGGCGCGAAATCGACAGGGCTCTCGTTATCGTAGAGGCAAGGAGAAAACACGGCGAAGGCCGTGTTTTTCTTTATAAGGGAATCGAGCCCCGTCGATTGCGCTAGGATTAATCCGATCAAGAACGACTAAGAAATCGCGGTAAGTGTATTGAGTGGTAAGACGGAGACGTCACTGAAGCCGCCATCCGTGGCGGCAGTGACTGCGGGCCCATCCATGTGCCAACACCTCCTGAAAGTAGACGCGATATCAAGTCGAGCTAAGATAGGAATAAGAAGGCGCGAAATCGACAGGGCTCTCGTTATCGTAGAGGCAAGGAGAAAACACGGCGAAGACCGTGTTTTTTGTGTTGTGGGTACTGAGTAAAAGGGGAGAAGTGGTTTTAATGTAGGCTATAATCTGAATGTTTTCAAACGAAGCGTTATAGGATATACTTATTCCGACAAGGAATATTGACTTTCTGATGGGATAGATATAAGGAGATTGACGATGAAAATGCACGATAAATGTTTGCCTTGTGTTGTTAATCAAGCAATTAAAGTGGCTGATTTAACAGGGATAGAGAATAAAGAACCTCTATTGAGAGAGGTTTTTGCTTATCTTAGTTGTATGGATTTTAATACAACGACACCGGAGATTATTGGGGATGTTTTTGAACAGATTAAAAGGTATACGAATAATCAAGATCCATATAAAGAGACAAGACAATTTTATAATGCCATGTTTTTAGAACATGTTCCGATATTTGAGGAACGAATCGATAGAAGTAATAACCCATTGCTTGAGGCAATACGTTACGCGGTGGTGGGGAATATGATTGATTTTAATCCGATACATGCTACGGTTATAGAAGATATAGAAGGCTACTTTGAACATATCAATGAGATGACGATGGCCTTTGATGACTCACAGCAATTAATGAAGGATATCTTGAAAGGAAAGAATCTTCTATATCTAGGGGATAATTGTGGGGAAATTTGTCTGGACAAAATATTGATGAAGAAGATTAAGGCTTTAAATCCGGCTATGCATATTCAGTTTGCGGTCAGAGGAAAACCTGTGGTTAATGATTCTATAGTTGAGGATGCTTATGATGTGGGCATTGATGAAATTGCGGAGGTTATAGATAATGGAGATGGATCGCTAGGGACGGTTTTGCATCGTACGAGTGATGGATTTAGAAAACACTATGAACAAGCGGACATCATTATTGCCAAGGGTCAAGCTAATTATGAATGTTTAAGTGAAGAGAAGAAAAATATTTATTTTATGTTGATGACAAAATGTGATGTAATAGCGAATGATATAGGTGCTCCTAGGATGCAAATGGTGTGTAAAAAGGGAATCGAGCCCCATCGATTGCGCTAAGGTTAATCCAATCAAGAACGACTAAGAAATCGCGGTAAGTGTATTGAGTGGTAGGACGGAGACGTCACTGAAGCCGCCATCCGTGGCGGCAGTGACTGTAGGCCCATCCATGTGCCAACACCTCCTGAAAGTAGACGCGATGTCAAGTCGAGCTAAGATAGGAATAAGAAGGCGCGGAATCGACAGGACTCTCATTATTGTAAAGGCATGGAAAAAACACGGCGAAAGCCGTGTTTTTTGTATCTTACCTGTTTAATTCTTTTAAATATTGATTAGGTGATGGGGTTCATTTGCTTTAGAAATTTAAGCATGCCTTCCCCGCCGTCACCTATAAAATCTTCTGGAGTATCAGGCATCGGATTCTTTTCGTTAAAGAATTCAACAACGTGGAATCCGCAGACGTTGATATAAAAGTGAAGATTTCGGCTTTCAAAATAAGGCGTAAAGGTCTCCCATGTCTTTGTTTCAGGATATAATTTCTCGATTTCAAACCAAATCGCCTTGCCAATCCCCTTGCTTTGGATGCCGTGCTTGACGTAAAGAATGTCTAGATGATTGTTTTGTGATTGTTTGTCAATGGTTATAATAACACCGCCAACCATGACACCATCTAAAACTGCTTTGTATGCGATGGAATCCTTTGCATTCAAGGATTGGTCAATATCCTTTGCAGGTAGAACAGTCTTTTGTGTTTTCCCGTATTTTTTTTCGTAGCCTTTTTGAAAGGCTTCTTGTGCATCGTTCTTAAATGCCTTTAAATCATTATTAGGAACGGTTAGAAGTTCTAAACCCATTATGTACCTCCATAAAATGTAAGCAGGATGTTTCTCTTGTGAACACGATGGTGGAGTGATGTATGCACGCCTTCACAAGAGCTTTTTTTTATTTATTCGTAGACAACAGCCGTACCGGATGCGGTAACCATGAGCATGTTGTTGGATGTACCTAGAATTTCGTAATCAATGTCGACACCGACAACTGCGTTTGCACCCATAGAACGAGCACGATCTTCCATCTCACGTAGAGCATTTTGGCGAGCTTGGATGAGTTCACCTTCATAAGATCCGGAACGGCCTCCGAAGAAATTGGTTAATCCGGCAGCAAAGTCTTTGACAAAGTCAACACCGTTGATAACCTCTCCAAAAACAATGCCTTTGTATTCTGTAATGGTTTTACCTTCGATGTGAGGGGTTGTTGTTATAATCATAAAATCTCCTCCGATTCGTTTGAATGATTGTTGTTAACATCTCAGTCGATGAGCTACTTTCTATTATACAGCTTATGCGTTATAATAAGATTAGAATACAATTAAGGATTTTAAAAGCAGGATAAAGAACAGAAAATGAACAATGAGAAAGCGAGTCAATATGGGAAAAGTACAGTGGAAGCCGGGGAATATGATTTACCCCTTGCCTGCAGTCATCGTTACATGCGGGGAGACAGAAGAAGAATACAATGGAATAACAATTGCATGGACAGGGACGGTGTGTACGAATCCACCGATGACCTATATTTCAGTGCGACCGACACGACACTCTTATGGGATTATTAAACGACAAGGCGGATTTGTCATTAATTTGACGACGGAAGCCATGGCTTTTGCAACGGATTATGTAGGGGTTCGAAGCGGTTCAAAAGAAGATAAATTAGAGAAAATGGGATTAGCCTATGATATTGGTGAGATTATAAAGGCCCCCCTTTTGAAAGACAGCCCTGTGTGTATAGAATGTGAGACTGTGGATATACAAGAATTGGGATCCCATCATATGTTTTTGGCCAAAGTCGTTAAGGTCCATGTCGAGGAGTCGCTCATGGATGCAACCGGAAAGTTTCATTTGGATCAAGCGCATCCCTTGGTATACAATCATGGACAGTATTTTGGACTCGGTCAGGCGCATGGTCGATTCGGGCATAGTGTTGCAAAGAAGAAAAGAAAGAAGAAACCGGGAATTAAAGGAAACAAGCCCGGGAAAAGAAAGGATGAACAACGTCAATGAAAAAAAGAACACTGTTATGGATTCCGATCCTTGGAGGACTGGTAGCGTCTGGGCAATGGATAAGCAAGCGGATAATGACCATTAAACATGAATTTCCTGTCACGGTAATCGGCAAAAAGGAACGGATACGTATTACTGACAATGAATCTAAGCCTCAAATTGGACTTGTGGGAAGTAAGGTAGAACTTGACTTGACCGCACTTGAAGCAATGGAAGAGGCAAGGGATATTCGCTTGGAAACCTTGGCGGCGCATGTCGTAATCCGTGTTCCTGAGGGTTGGTATGTGAAGGTAAAAGGACGTATGGCAGTTGCTATGGTGGATAACTATACCATGGTTAATGAAAAAGAAGGACCGGAATTATATGTTCATGTCAATGCTATTGGGACAAAAATCATAATTGTTAACCAGTTTTAAAAATGGGTTGACAATATAAAAGCATCTTCGTATAATAAGAATATCAAAGACGGAGGTGTTTTTATAATGGGATTAAAAACGAAAGATATGATACTTATAGGTATATTTACGGCGCTCATGGTCGTCGGAGCGTTTATTTCCGTACCGACACCCTTTGGTATCAAAGTGACCTTCCAATTATTTTTTGCCATTATGGCAGGGTTGATTCTGGGTGCAAAACGAGGGGGATTATCCCAATTGATCTATATTTTATTAGGATTAACCGGCGTTCCGGTGTTTAGTGAAGGCGGAGGTATTTTTTATTTTGCCAAGGCGACATTTGGGTTTTTATTAGGTTTTATACTGGTTAGTTTGATTATTGGCTATTATGCCGATCGAAGTAAAGGCTACTTGTCGATGCCCCTCTATGGTAAAATATGTATTGGCGTATTCGCTGTTTTGGTAGATTATGTACTGGGTGTTGCCTATTTCTGGTTGATTGCGAGAACGGTTATGGGAACTCCTATGAGTATAATTCAAATCAGTCAAATCATGGCAACATTTTTTGTCAAAGATATAATCTTAATGATCGTGGCATTAGGGTTAGCAAAGGTTATTATTCCGCAATTAAATAAAGCACATCTGCTTCCGGCTTAATAAGGTTTAAGATTTGAATTCCGACGACGATGTATAGGTTCATAATGGGACGGACATGCGTCGGTTCTAGTTGACTTTTATTCCGCGATATGATAGAATCATCTCAACTCAATAAAAGAAAGCTAGTAGTATGCATAGCAACCTTTTAAATTGGTACAGAGAGACCAGCAAAGGAGAGATTAAGATGCGAGACATCGGTGCGTGCTTTTATTATGCAAAAAAGCAATTCCAGAACAATAATCGAATAATAACAACGACCAAATTTAGTAAGACAATGTATAATACTCTGTCTAGTTTTGGCGTTCATACAATAGGTAAGACAATGGGTCCAACAGAAGTTGGCCTATTGTCTTTTTTTTCGATAGTCAGGAGAGAGGTTCAATCCCTTACAAGGAGCAATGAAAGGAGAAGACGATGCGTATTATAAACGGACGGATCATGGATCCGAAAAACGGAACAGACGGAATCGGAGAAGTGGTCATTACAGACGGAAAGATTTCGGCAATACATCTTCAAGAGGGTGATTCGAGAGAAGCGGATATTCTTCAAGATGACGATACAATCATCGATGCCAAAGGCGCTTGGGTGTTACCGGGACTTATTGACCTACATGTACACTTAAGAGAACCGGGATTTGAATATAAAGAGACGATTGAAACAGGAGCAAGAAGTGCGGCAAAGGGTGGTGTCACAACCCTATGTGCCATGCCGAATACGAAGCCGGCGACAGATTCCCAAGGGATTGTAGAACAGATTCTACAAAAGGCCCAAAAGGCTAAAAGTCGCGTATTTCCTATCGGTGCCATTACAAAAGGGCAAGAGGGTAAACAACTGGCAGATATCGAAGCTATGGTGAGGGCAGGCATTTGTGCCATCAGTGAAGACGGTAAGTCGGTCATGGATGAAGGCTTGTTAAAAGAGGCGATGATTCAAGCGAAGGTCTTTAACATTCCGGTAATGTCCCATTGTGAAGATCATAGCATGGAACATGGACACATGCATGAAGGAGAACGGTCTAAGGAATTGGGAATTGCCGGGATACCGAGAGCAATGGAAGATAATATCGCGGCCAGGGATATCCAACTGAATGATGAGGTGGGTGGTCGATTACATCTCTGTCATGTATCAACATACTCTTCGGTGGACCTGTTGCGAGCGGCCAAAAAAGAAGGTAAACAGGTAACGGCGGAAGTGTGTCCCCATCATTTTTCCCTAACCGATAAGGACATTGACGGAAGGGATGGGAATTATAAGATGAACCCGCCTCTAAGAGAAGAAAAGGACGTTGAAGCCCTTATTGAAGGACTAAGAGACGGAACCATTGATGCTATAGCGACAGATCATGCACCCCATCATTCAGAGGAAAAAGCAGGTGATTTTGACAGAATAGCCAATGGAATTATCGGACTGGAAACACTCCTGTCAGTCAGTTACACATACTTGGTGAGCCGACATCAGATGGAGCCGATGACGATGATTAAGGCCATGACAGAGAATCCGGCCAAGATTATCGGTTTGGATCGAGGACATCTTAGTGTAGGTGCAGCAGCAGATGTGACGCTCTTTGACCCGAAACGACGTTACGTTTATGAAGAAGCAGATATTGTATCCAAGAGCAAGAACAGCCCTTACATCGGCATGGAGCTGGAAGGTAAGGTCATAATGACACTGAGAGACGGAATAGTGATGTATGATGAAACGGAGGAAGCACATGATTGATCAATTAATAAAACGCATTGATGAACTGAATAACCCAACAGTTGTCGGATTGGATCCGAGACAAAACCTGATACCGGGGCACGTTCTTGACGCGGCCAAAGAAGAATACGGTGAAACGCTGGAGGCAATAGCACAGGCCTATCTTTCTTTTAACAAAACGATTATTGATTGGACTTATGATTTGATTCCGGCCGTCAAACCTCAAGTGGCGATGTATGAAGCCCTTGGCCATGTAGGTGTTAAAGCTTATATGGATACGATTAACTATGCCAAGGAAAAGGGTCTGATTGTTATCGGTGATATCAAGCGAAGTGATATTGCATCCACAGCGGCTGCTTATTCCACAGGTCATATCGGGAAAGTGGATGTGTTCGGTGAGCCGACATCGGTATACAAAGAAGATTTTATAACACTCAATCCCTTCCTTGGAGTGGATAGTATAGAGCCTTATCTAGAAGATGTGAAAGCTTATGATAAAGGTCTGTTTCTTCTAGTTAAGACCAGTAATCCGAATAGCGGTCAACTACAGGACTTACAAGTTGACGGACGTTTTCTGTATGAAATTGTCGGTGACTTGGTTCAGGAATGGGGAGCCGATCATGTAGGTGAATATGGCTATTCCAAAGTCGGTGCTGTAGTCGGAGCGACACACAAAGAGCAAGGGGCAGCCTTGCGCAAGCAATTGAAAAATACCTTCTTCCTTGTTCCGGGTTACGGTGCTCAAGGGGCAACAGCGTCGGATTTAGCGGCTTGCTTTGATAAGGATGGGCGAGGTGCCATTGTTAACTCGAGCCGTGGAATTATCGGAGCCTATACATTAGAGCGCTACAAGGACATGGGCGAGACACATTTTGGAGAGGCAGCGAGACAAGCGGTCCTTCATATGCGTAAGGATTTGAATAAAGGAATCGGGAAAGAGGTATAAGGATGAAAGCACAATTAATATTGGAAGACGGAACGGTTTTTGACGGAAAAGCCTTTGGATATATGAAAGAAACAGTTGGTGAAGTTGTTTTTAATACAGGCATGACCGGTTATCAAGAAGTGCTGACAGACCCCTCTTACTATGGTCAGATTGTCACCATGACCTATCCGCTTATAGGAAATTACGGCATTAATTTAGATGATATTGAATCTGACAGTGTTAAAGTCAAAGGCTTTATCGTACGTGAATACAGTGAGAGCCCAAGTAACTGGCGGTGTGAATTTGAATTAGATGCCTATTTGAAACAAAACAAAGTTATCGGACTGAGTGGCATTGATACCCGTGCTTTAACCAAGCGTATTCGTAATAAAGGAACCATGAAAGGGATTATCGCTGTTCGGGAGTTGACGCCTAGTCAAATCGAAAGTAAGTTCCAAGGCTTTTCCAACAAACAAGCGGTAGCTATGGTAACACGTCAGCAAGTAGAACATATAGAAGGCAAGGGACTCTCCATTGCTATGATGGATTTTGGGATGAAGAATAATATCATCCGATCGTTTCAAGCAAGAGGATGTTCCATGAC
This sequence comes from Vallitaleaceae bacterium, assembly GCA_965140555.1. GTDB lineage: Bacteria > Bacillota > Clostridia > Lachnospirales > Vallitaleaceae > UBA1351. The sequence continues at coordinate 3,226,182 of OZ223259.1, forward strand.
CATATTCCCGGCAACAGCAACAGCGGATGAGATTATGTCCTGTCGACCCGACGGTATCTTTTTATCCAACGGACCGGGAGATCCTGAGGATTTAACAGATGCCATTGCGACCATCAAAGCTCTGATTGGGGTAAAACCTATGACAGGGATTTGCCTTGGACATCAACTGTTGGCTCTTGCCATGGGTGGAACAACCAGTAAGCTCAAATTCGGTCATCGCGGTGCGAATCATCCGGTAAAGGATATTGCAAGTGGGCGGGTGATGATTACTTCCCAAAACCATGGTTATGTGGTGGAAAAAGAAGGTCTACCCAAGACAACGGAGATTACTCATATCAATCTGAATGATCAGACAGTGGAAGGGATGAAGGATGATGCCATGAATATCTATTCTATCCAATTCCACCCGGAAGCTTGTCCCGGTCCTCATGATACGGACCCACTATTTGATACCTTTGTTGCTTGGATGAAAGGAGAACAACATGCCTAAAGATATGCTGATAAAACGTGTGCTTGTTATAGGAAGCGGTCCTATTGTTATCGGACAAGCAGCAGAATTTGATTACTCGGGAACACAAGCCTGTCAAGCCCTTCGTGAAGAGGGGATTGAAACCATTTTGGTAAACTCGAATCCGGCAACGATTATGACGGACAAGGAAGTTGCAGATAAAGTATATATTGAACCCATGAATCTTGAATTTTTGGAAAAAGTCATTGCGAAAGAACGTCCTGATAGTGTTATAGCAGGAATGGGTGGACAAACTGGATTAAACCTTGCTGTAGAACTTCATGATTCCGGGATTTTAGAAAAATATAATGTACGAGTCATCGGAACGCCTATTGAATCAATCAAAGAAGGAGAGGACCGAGAAGGGTTCAAAGCTTTGATGGAGCGTATCGGACAACCGGTTATTGAAAGCCGTATTGTAACAACAATGGAAGAAGGCGTTGCCTTTGCAGCTGAGATAGGATATCCCGTGGTGGTACGACCGGCCTATACACTGGGTGGTTCCGGTGGAGGGATTGCAGAAGACAAAGAAGAGCTCAAAGAGATTCTGGCAACAGGTCTTCAGTTAAGCCGTGTGGGACAAGTGTTGTTGGAAAAATCCATCAAAGGATGGAAAGAAGTCGAATATGAAGTGATGCGTGATAGCGCAGGCAATGCCATCACTGTTTGTAATATGGAAAACATTGACCCGGTTGGGGTTCATACAGGGGATAGTATTGTTGTGGCACCGTCCCAAACCCTATCGGATGTAGAATACCAAATGCTTCGAAAAGCATCCCTAGATATTATTAATGAAGTAGGGATTATCGGTGGATGTAATGTACAACTAGCCCTACATCCGGATAGTTTTGAGTATGCAATTATTGAGATTAACCCACGAGTGAGCCGTTCATCGGCCCTTGCCAGTAAGGCGACAGGTTATCCCATTGCCAAGGTGAGTGCAAAATTAGCTCTAGGGTATCGTTTGGATGAGATTAACAATGCAGTAACGAAGAAAACCCAAGCTTGTTTTGAACCGACCTTAGACTATTGTGTTATCAAAATACCAAAATGGCCTTTTGATAAATTCAGACGTGCCAAAAAGACACTCGGTACCAAGATGATGGCAACAGGAGAAGTCATGGCCATTGCCAATAATTTTGAAGCAGCATTGTTAAAAGCCGTACGGTCTCTAGAAATCGGTCAATATAGCCTTGACCATCCAAAGGCAGCGAAGCGGTCCATGGATGAATTGAAACGTCGGGTTCAGGTTCCTGATGATGAGCGACTCTTTGATGTGGCGGAGCTTTTACGACGAGGCTATCGTATGGATAAAATCTGTAAAATAACGGGAATGGATCCCTTCTTCCTGAACAAGATTAACAACATCGTAGAACTGGAAGAGGCTATTAAGGCCCATAAGAATCATGTGGAAGAATTAGATCGGGACTTAATGCTTCAGTTAAAGCAAAAAGGATTCTCCGATAAGGCGATTGCAGATTTTGTGGGATGTCTTCCTAAGGATGTCATGAACCTGCGTAAAGCCTATAAAATCGAAGCAGTGTATAAAATGGTGGACACATGTGGTGGTGAGTTTGAAGCGGTCAGTCCGTATTATTACTCAACCTATGACCAGTTTGATGAAGTGGAAGTATCCGATCGCCGTAAAGTACTGGTTATTGGTAGCGGTCCTATACGCATCGGACAAGGGATTGAGTTTGATTATTGTTCGGTTCACAGTATTTTGGCACTCAAAAAGGCCGGTATTGAAACGATTATAGCCAACAACAATCCTGAAACAGTCAGTACAGATTTTGATACAGCCGATAAGTTGTACTTTGAGCCGTTAACAGAAGAGGATGTTTATAACATTATAGAAAAAGAGCAACCGGAAGGGGTTATCCTACAGTTTGGCGGTCAAACAGCCATTAAACTGGCCTCTTTCTTAAAAGACATGAACGTACCGATTCTGGGAACCCAACCGGAACAGATTGATGAAGCAGAAGACCGTGAACGGTTCGATGCGTTGATGGAAGCCCTTCAAATCAATCGTCCGAAAGGAAAAGCAGTATGGACATTGGAAGAAGGCATGAAAGAAGCAGAAATTCTTTCCTATCCGGTTCTTGTACGACCTAGCTATGTTCTTGGGGGACAAGGAATGGAGATTACTTATGAGCCTCATCAACTAGAACGGTATCTAGTACAAGCCTTTGAACGGGATCGCAAGAATCCGGTCCTTATCGACCGCTATCTAATCGGTCGTGAAATCGAGGTGGATGCAATCTGTGACGGTAAGCAGGTATTAATTCCGGGAATTATGGAGCATCTGGAAAAGGCAGGGGTTCACTCCGGAGATAGTATCAGCATCTACCCACCTCAAAATCTGACACCGGCCATTGTTGAGAGTATTATTGAAGAGACAACGAAGGTTGCTTTAGCGTTGAAGGTTATCGGAATGATTAACATCCAATACATCGAGTATGGCAATGAGCTTTTTATCATTGAGGTGAACCCTAGATCCTCAAGAACAGTTCCCTATATTAGTAAGGTGACAGGCGTGCCGATGATTGACTTGGCAACGCGAATTATGCTTGGAGAGACACTTCAGAGTATGGGCTATCCTGACGGACTTTATCCGGAGAGCAGTCATGTTGCCATTAAAGTACCGGTATTTTCAACACAGAAATTACCGGATGTGGAAGTGAGTCTAGGTCCGGAAATGCGTTCCACAGGCGAAGTACTTGGCGTAGGAAAAACCTTTGAGGAAGCACTATATAAAGGGTTTGTAGGAAGTGGTATGGGCGTTTTGAAAACCAAGGGAACCATTCTTGCAACGATTAAGCCCTATGACCAAGAAGCGTTTATCCCTATAGCAAAAGCCTTTAGTGAGCTGGGTTATCAATTTGTGGCGACGGAAGGAACAGCAAGGGTGCTGACAGAACATCATATTCCGGTGACAATGACACGTAAGATCAGTGAAGGTGTTCCTAATGTTTTGGATATGATACGCAGTGGTTTGATACAAATGGTGATTAACACACCGACGAAGGCCAATGATGTAACACGGGACGGTTTTATGATGCGACGTGCTGCCATTGAAGCAAGCGTACCGGTTCTTACGTCCTTAGATACAGCTAAAGGAATGTTGGACATTATCAGTGCGGATCTTAATGAGGCAACCATTGAAATCTATGACTTAGGCGTTAACGGCGACTTAGAAAGGAATCGACATGTGTTATCCAAATAATGAACGACGGCAGGCGAGAATTCGCTCGATGAAAACGCTAGCCGGTGGTATTGTTGAAATGATTCTTGAAGATAAAGGGTGTGCAACGACAGCTGTACCCGGTCAATTTGTGAATTTATATTTGAAAGATAGAGACCTTCTTCTTCCGAGACCGATTAGTATCTGTGAAGTGACGCCTGAAACAGGGGAAGTACGGTTAGTCTTTGCGGTGGTTGGAGAGGGAACGCGACGACTCGCCCAATTAGAGGCCGGAGCGTCTATCGATATGATGGGGCCTCTAGGTAAAGGGTTTCCTCTAGAGGTTAAAGACCACATACTTCTTGTCGGTGGCGGTGTAGGTACGCCACCTCTATTGGAATATGCCAAGCAACTGTCAGACTTGGACCAGGCGCCGCATATAGATATTGTTCTAGGTTTTCGCGATGAACCTTATCTTATAGAAGAGTTCAGTCGCTACGGGACAGTACATATCGCTACGGATACCGGAAATCATGGGATAAAAGGAACCGTAATGTCCATCCTGAAACCGGGATTTATAGAGGGGCTAGATAAGCCGCCCTTTATAGCAGCTTGTGGTCCTAGACCTATGTTGAAAGCGTTGCAGGCATACGGCATAGAATCCGGTATGGAAGGTGTTTTTTCCTTAGAAGAACGGATGGGCTGTGGTTTTGGCGGTTGTGTAGGATGTGTTGTAGAGATTGAAGGCAAGGGCTATCAAAAAGTCTGTAAAGATGGTCCTGTCTTTCCTTATGAGAAGGTGGTATTGGTATGAAAACAGCAGTAGAGATGTGTGGCATCACCTTTAAGAATCCGGTGTTGACAGCTTCAGGTACGTTTAATTCAGGCATGGAATATGAGCAAGTCGTTGATTTGAACCGGTTAGGCGGAATTATTGTCAAAGGTGTCTCAGCGACACCCTGGCAAGGGAATCCGGCACCACGGATTGCGGAAACCTATGGAGGAATGTTGAATGCAGTAGGGCTTCAAAATCCGGGGATTGATGCCTTTATCAAAGATGATATTCCCTTTTTGGAATCTTTGGATACACGGGTGATTGTCAACCTTGCAGGAAGAACCATTGAAGAATATTGTGAAGTGGCTGAGAAATTACGCGATCAGCCTGTCGATATGCTGGAATTGAATATCTCCTGTCCAAATGTCAAAGAAGGGGGCGTTGCCTTCGGTGTAGACCCCTATATGGCGGCAAAGGTGACGGAAGCAGTAAAGAAGGTGGCCAAGCAGCCCCTTGTTGTTAAACTAAGTCCGAATGTGACGGATATAACAGCCATAGCAAAGGCGGTGGAAGGTGCCGGTGCAGATGGATTATCATTAATTAATACACTCATCGGTATGTCCATTGATATCTACCGCCGTCAGCCTGTTCTAGCTAGAAAAACAGGTGGATTTTCAGGGCCGGCCATTAAACCGGTTGCCCTTCGAATGGTTTATGAGACGGCGAAGGTTGTCTCTATACCGATTATCGGATTAGGTGGCATTATGACAGGTGAGGATGCTGTTGAGTTTATGATGGCAGGAGCTTCTGCAATTGCTGTCGGAACAGCTAATTTGCTGAATCCTAGCGCAACGATGGATGTTCTTGACGGTATTGAAAATTATATGAATTCCTCAAATGTGCTAGACATAAACGAAATTGTTGGTATAATAGAGTAAGATTCTTATAAGAAGGGAACGATTAGATGGATTCGTATAAATTAGATTTTATTGAATTTATGGTGGATTGCGGAGTGTTAACTTTTGGTGATTTTACAACAAAAAGTGGCCGAAAAACACCGTTTTTTATCAATACAGGCAACTACAGTACAGGCCGACAACTTTCGAGACTAGGCGATTATTATGCGAAAGCCATTCGAGATTCTTTCGGAACAGATTTTGATGTTCTGTTCGGACCGGCATACAAAGGTATTCCGTTAAGCGTCGCAACGGCTATTTCCCTTAGTAACTCGTATGGTGCGAACGTAAGTTATTGTTCCAGTCGTAAAGAAGTGAAAGATCACGGTGATACCGGCATCTTGCTTGGGGGACCGTTAAAAGACGGTCAGAAGATATTAATTATTGAGGATGTTACCACTGCCGGTACATCTATTCGTGAGACAATTCCTATGCTCAAAGCGCAAGCCGATGTTGAGATCATAGGGTTGATTATCTCCGTTGATCGACTGGAAAAAGGAAAAGGCGATGTGAGTGCTATTGCAGAACTTGCAGATGAATATGGTATTCGCACTGAATCCATTGTGACGATGGAAGAAGTGGTAGAATATTTACATAATCGTCCGGTTGACGGCACTGTATACATTGATGATGAGACTAAAACGGCCATTGATGCTTATTATGAGCAATATGGAGCAAAGCGTTAAGACATCACGACGTTATGAAAATGAACTGAATTTAACATGAAGATGAAACCAATAAGCTACCCACGGGTGGCTTTTTTGTGTTTCTTAAGAGTTGTTTTGACGCCTAAACCCTATATGTGCTAAAATGTAAAGGAATGTTCAAGTGGAGGAGGATATGATGGCTATGATTATCGTTAACTTACTCAAGCGTTGGCAGATTCGTCAAACAGATCGTGCGCTTTTTTTATTACAGGAACAATGGCGTACACTTATTCAGTCACTCAAAGATGAACTGAAACAGAACCATTGGGTTTATGAACATGAGTTGCTTTATCAGAAGTATCAAGACTTGCTTAGAACGTTAAGTTGTTGTCAACCAACATTAAACGAAGAGTTGATGACAATGGATCAGCTGATTGCAGATGAAGTCAATCAGGTTATTATCAGTATTCGAGATGAAGATGCACCGTGTCATATGAACCGGATTATACAACAAATGCATCATATTAATGCGTTAATTGAAAGACGCAATGGGACAGATACTGAATCGTCTATATATCAACAGATTGTCCATGGACATAAAGGAGTATGAAAGTGAAGACACATCCATTACGAGAAAGGTATCAAGCCTTTCATTATGATGATTATACCTATAGCATTGAAGAGAATACAATGGCCCTCACCTTTTTCTATCGATTAGAAGAAAGAGGAGGAGGCATTTCTTTTTGCCACAAAGTAAACTATACCTATTATGGTTCGGTATTTGAAACCAAGGATGCCAAAATGATAGAAACCTTTGTTTTTCATATCGGACTTATGGAAACCATTAATTATTATAAACTTGCCTGTCCGAAGGATTTATTTGTACATTGTGGGCAACTGACCGATGAGCAAAAAGAATGGTGGTCAAAGCTCTTTTTTCATGGTTTGGGAGAATTTATATATCTAAATGGTATGGGAGATACAATGCGTGAAGAGAATTTTGTAACCTTCCATGGGGAGGGGAAAATTCACCAGACGATAACAGAAGAGACAAAGGGTGTCATGGTGAGAGAAGGTGCTTTGATTCCTATAGGAGGCGGTAAGGATTCGGTCGTCACGTTAGAATTATTGAAGGCAGACCAGGATAAGAATCTACCCTTTTTAATGAGTGCACCCGTTGCGGCATATGATTGTATGAAGGTTGCCGGTTATACCAACTACCTTGAGGCAAAGCGGATTTTTGATAAACAGATGATACAGATGAATAACGACGGGTATATGAACGGTCATGTGCCTTTTTCAGCAATTCTTGCCTATATTGCTTTATTTGGGGCCTTCATGACGGGGCAACGTTATATTCCGTTGTCCAATGAACGAAGTGCCAATGAGCCAAGTGTAATCGGAACAACGTTTAATCATCAGTATTCCAAGAGTTATGAATTTGAATTGGATTTTGATACCTATATAAAACAATACGTTGTTACATCCATTGACTATTTTAGCTTACTTCGACCGTTGTATGAAATTCAAATTGCTCAGCTCTTTGCGAATTATACAGCTTATCATCCCGTATTTAGAAGTTGTAATCGAGGGAAGTCAACGAATAGTTGGTGTGGCGTCTGTGCTAAGTGCCTCTTTGTCTATATTATCTTAAGTCCATTTATGGAACAGCAGGCATTGACGGATTATTTCGGTAAAAATTTGTTCGAAGATGGGAATCTTATAGAATTAATGGATGAACTAGCCGGGTTGCGAGAGACAAAGCCTTTTGAATGTGTAGGGACAATATGGGAAGTTCGTTATGCCCTAAACCACGCAGTAGAAAAACAAGAGACTGAACTGCCGGTATTGTTACAACATTATGTGGACATACATGGACCGGAATTGCCTAGACATCCTCAGGATTATGAAAGCGGTGACTTGGTTCCGGCACACTTTTTAGAGGTATTACATAAGGAGATGGAGCGTTATGACATCCAACGTACATTTAACTGATGGTTTAGAACAATCAAACCCAATAGTGAATGCTTTTGCCAAGGAACTTGCGAATAAGAAAATTCTTATATTGGGTTTTGGTAGAGAAGGTCAGAGCAGTTATCGTTTTTTGAGGCGACTTGTTCCCAATGGGATGCTTACCATTATGGATCAGTCACCGGAATCAGTGCGTCAAGCACTGGCAGATATGGGCCCAATAGAAGGCGATGATTCATTGGTAGATATAGTGGAGGAATCACTCTATTTACAAGAGTTAGAAACCTATGACGGAATTTTCAAAACACCGGGAATTCCGGGGTTTTTATTAAGCCATATTTCTTCGGATAAAATTTGGTCTCAAAGCGATTGGTTCTTACGATTTTTGGGAGATCGAACGATTGCCGTTACAGGAACAAAGGGTAAGAGTACAACCAGTTCTATGATTGCTCATGTTATGAAACAGATGGATAGGAAGGTTGAGTTGGTGGGAAATATTGGACGCCCTGCCTTTGAATGTCTGTTTGATGATGATGGTAAGACCTATTATGTTTACGAGATGTCTTCCTTTCAAACAGAATTTTTGAAGCATCGTCCCATAGTTGGGGTTGTGCTGAATCTGTTTGAAGAACATTTGAATAACTATGTCAACTATGAGGCGTATCAAGAGGCGAAGCTTCAGCTCTTTAAAGGACGTTATGCCTTTGACACACCAAGTTTGAGTATCTATGGTTGTGATAATGCCTTGCTAAAGGCTCGAGTAAAAGACTGGACACAGGACAATCAAGACAGGGCCAAGCAGACACATAGCTTACATGCCTTTGGTAATCAGAAGAATAATGTATTGGGACATGACGGTGTTTTTGTAGCAGATGACCAAGTGATTATTAGCGAAGGAAAAAGTAGCACCCTGATTGGACCGACGAACTTTGAGCGACATGTCTTAGGGAGTCACAATCTGCTGAATAGCTTGGTTGTAATCGATGCAGTGACTACATTTAATGCCTACCATCATCATCCGGTTGAGCCGGCTCAAGTCATTGGTCATATCGGAACCTTTCATGGACTTCGCCATCGATTACAATATATTGGAACCTTTCACGGTTGCTCTTATTATAACGATTCGATTAGTACAACGCCGGAATCGTGTATCCAAGGTGCTGAATCGATTAAGAATCTAGAAGTGCTCATTGTAGGTGGCTATAATCGAGGGATTCATTATGAAAGCTTAATGGATTATCTTATTGACCGTGAGGAATTGACGGTGCTGTTTCTTCCGGAAACCGGACATTTGATTCATGAACAGCTCGTAAAGCGTCATGGAGATCGCACATCTTGGTTACAGGTGTCGACAGTTGAGGAAGCTGTCCGTGAGGCGGTACATCGGGTGACAGAATCCGGTGCTGTGTTGCTATCACCGGCGGCGAGTAGCTACAATCAATATAAGAATTTTGAAGAGCGCGGTGAAGATTTTATTCATTGGGTGACGACATATGCGTAGATTCAAATCCGTATTCCTTGCCTTAGGAGCATTTGCGGCCTATTATATTATAGTGGGTGTTGTAATGAAACAGTCTACCTGTATTATTCGAAATACGACCGGTATTCCTTGCCCGGGATGTGGTATGACGCGCAGCTATATTCACCTGCTCCATGGGGATGTAGGAGGGGCTTACAGAATGCATCCGTTATTTTGGCTGGTTCCTATATTAGTTTTTTTTGCAGGGAGCGATTATTTTGTGCGAAAAAAGGGGTATATGTTATCAAGACCTTTAAGACGAGTTATCCGAGGTGGTATTATTCTGTGCCTTGTCTTGTTTGTGGGTGTTTACGTCTACCGTATGTTGGTTTTCTTTCCTCATACAGAACCGATGGTTTTTAATGACAAAGGTTTATGGCCACAGGTATTACAAATGATTATGCCCTGAGTTACCATAATCGATGTTGCTACAAAAAATATGAAGGATGAAGTTGGAGGGAAATTATGTACAAGCAGCGAAGTGTTGTATCGGTTATTATCTACTCGTTTATTACGTGTGGAATCTATTTTTTCTATTGGTTGTATGTGACCATGCGCGACATTAACGATTACTTGGAATTGGTAGATATGGACAGTGGTGTGGAGCTTTTACTCTGTTTTTTCTGCTTTCCATACCGTTATTATTGGTATTACAAGTATAGTCAACGATTAACAGACTGTGAAATCAAAGCGGAAACGGTGGTACGTGATGACAGTATTATTACGTTGATTTTGGCCATTTTTCAGTTGGAAATCGTATCGATTGCAATCATGCAAGATCGCGTAAACAAAATATGGGCCATAGAACAACAACGTGGCTATTAAGGGATAACGATAAAGAGACAGCTTTGTAACATATGTTGACAGAGCTGTTTTTTTATTTTATAATAAACGCGTGTTCATACTTGTTTATATGACTTTGTAGGAGGTTCCCATGAAGAGTGAAGAAATAGCCAAAATTGTTGGTATGTCTCGCAGTACTGTCTCTCGTGTCATCAATAATTATCCAAATGTAACGGAAGAAACACGGAAGAAAGTGATGGATGCCATCGAGAAATACAACTATAGTCCCAATGCCTTTGCCAGAACGTTGGCAGGTAAGGGAAGTGAAACCATCGGTGTGTTTTTTGTCATCGAGGAGAATAGTGGTGGGGACCGTCAGTTGTTTAACAACGACTTTTTTACGGCATATCTGGACGCCATTGTTGATGCGGCCAATGAGAAAGGTTACTATGTTTTGATTCAGACCGTTTATTCCAAGCAGGATTTACAACGTGTTAATCGTGCTTTTGTTGAAAAACGGATTGATGGGGGAATATTGATCGGAACACGTGATACAACCCTAGAAGCATTGCAATTACATGTTATCCATCAACCCATTGTGGTTTTTGATATGGAAGAGGCCGTGATTGCAGAAACAATGGGTAGCGATAAGTTGGGTGATGCCGATATTGTTTGTATGAACACAGATGATTATGATGGCGTCAGTAAAGTCATGGACTATCTTATTGAGCAAGGGAAGCGGCGTATAGGATTTATCCGTGGGGTTGAAGAGACACGCTCTGCAAGACAACGCTACAATGCGTATTTGGAAAGTCTAACAAAGCAAGGAATAGAGATTGATACGTCGATTATATTGGAAGGTCGATTCAATAGAGAGACAACAGAATCTGCTGTACGAGCTATGATTGATTCAGGCAATGTGCCGGATGTGCTAATAGCTGCCAATGATGATATGGCGCTCATAGCGATCAACGTGTTAAAAGAGGCAGGTTATCAGATTCCGAAAGATTTAGGTGTTATCGGCTTTGATAATACAAAGACAGGTAGTTTTTCCAGACCGACCCTTTCTTCCATTGCCCCGGATTATGTTCAAATGGCTGAAGATGCAGTGACATCAATTATTACACGGTACCAGTTAGAAGGAGATAAGACGAAAAACGATACGGTATATCCTATGCGTTTTTATCGTCGGGAATCCATCTAATATATATAGAGGTTTTACAAGAAAAGTTGGAGGTATACGATGAAATTTGGATTTTTTGATGACGCTAAACGCGAATATGTCATCACAACACCTGAAACACCATATCCTTGGATTAACTACTTTGGGATGGATGATTTCTTTAGTTTGTTTTCAAACACTTCCGGCGGATATGCATTTTATAAGGATGCACGTATGCGTCGATTAACCCGTTATCGTTATAATAATACCCCTGTGGATTCAGAAGGGCGTTATTTCTACATCAAAGATGGTGACACGGTTTTCTCACCGGGATACAAACCGGTCAAAACAGAGTTGGATAATTATGAATGTCGACATGGCCTTGGTTATTCAACGATTAAAGCCAATAAAAACGGTTTAGAAGTGACACAATTATCCTTTGTGCCGCTCAAACAAGCCTGTGAAATACATCGCATTACGTTAAACAATACAACAGATGAAGCGAAGTCGATTGATTTATATTCCTATATTGAGTTTGCCCTATGGGATGCTTATGATGATATGACGAATTTCCAACGGAACTTCAGTATCGGTGAAGTCGAAGTGGAAGGTAGTACAATCTATCATAAAACAGAATATAGAGAACGTCGTAATCATTATTCCTTCTATCATGTGAATAAAGCCATTGACGGTTTTGACACAGATCGAGAGACTTTTGTCGGTTTATATAATTCTAATGAAATGCCTCAAGTAATAGCAGAGAATGCATCACAAAATTCCATTGCTAGTGGTTGGGCACCTATTGCATCCCATCACTTAAGTGTTACATTAGAACCGGGAGCGACGGAGAGTTTTATTTTCCAACTGGGTTATATTGAGAATAAACAAGAAGAAAAATTCGTCTCACCGGGAGTGATTAACAAAGATAATGCAAAAGCGATGATGAATGCCTTTGCAACAGATGAGCAAGTGGATGATGCCTTAACAGCATTAAAAGAACGATGGAATGAACTGTTGGGTATGTACCAAGTGAAGACACCGGAAGATGAAGTCGATCGCATGGTCAATATTTGGAATACCTATCAATGTATGGTGACCTTCAACTTAAGCCGTAGTGCTTCTTTCTTTGAATCCGGCGTGGGTCGCGGAATGGGCTTTAGAGATTCCAATCAAGACATCTTAGGCTTTGTTCATCAAATTCCGGAGCGTGCAAGGGAACGTCTGATTGATTTGGCAGCAACTCAATTACGTGACGGTGGTGCCTATCATCAGTACCAACCATTAACCAAAAAAGGAAATCATGATTTGGGTAGTGGTTTTAATGATGACCCATTATGGATGATTCTATCGGTAGCAGCCTATATTAAAGAAACCGGTGATTGGTCGATCTTGGATGAATCCGTTCCTTTTGAAAATGATGAAAGCTTAGCGGAAACGATGATGGAACATATGAAACGTTCTTTCAACCATGTGTTGAATAATGTGGGACCTCATGGCTTACCACTCATCGGTCGTGCAGATTGGAATGATTGTTTGAACTTGAACTGTTATTCTGAAACTCCGGGGGAATCCTTCCAAACAGCGAATAACGGAACAGACGGTCTTGTAGCAGAATCCATTTTTATCGGCGGGATGTTTGCCTATATCGGACCGGAATATGTGGCAATGTGTGAAAAACGTGAAGATCATGCTGAGGCTGAACGCGCGTTTACAGCGGTTAATAAAATGAAAGAAACAATCCTTGAACATGGGTATGACGGAGCTTGGTTCTTACGTGCCTATGACGCGCAAGGCGATAAAGTCGGTTCGGATGAATGTGAAGAAGGTAAGATCTTTATCGAACCTCAAGGTATGTGTGTCATGGGCCGTGTCGGTGTTGAGACAGGCGAAGCTAAGAAAGCCCTCGACAGTGCTAAAGAGTGGTTGGACAGCGATTATGGGATGGTCTTGAATCAACCGGCTTACACAACCTATCATAAGGAACTGGGAGAAATTACCTCTTATCCACCAGGATACAAAGAAAACGCCGGTATTTTCTGCCACAATAATCCATGGGTTGCTTGTGGTGAGACGGTTATTGGTCGAGGTGATCGTGCCTTTGAAATCTATAAGAAGATTTGTCCGGCATATCTAGAACCAATCAGTGAGATTCATCGAACAGAACCTTATGTGTATTCTCAAATGATTGCAGGAAAAGATGCCGTTCGTCATGGTGAAGCGAAAAACTCATGGCTCACCGGTACAGCAGCATGGAATTATGTAACGATTAGTCAATATATTCTAGGGATTATTCCGGATTATGAAGGGCTCAAAATTGATCCATGTATTCCTCACGAATGGGACACATTTACGGTTAACCGTAAATATCGGGGCGTGGATTATATCATTGAGGTGAATAACCCGAACCATGTGGAAAAAGGCGTTGTGGCTATGACCGTTAATGGTGATTCCATAGACGGTCAAGTGATTCCTGTGCAACAGGCCGGTCCGGTTCGTGTTGTTGTAACAATGGGATAATATATAATAATGTAATGACATAAAGGCAGGATGCCTTATTGACGCCGGTCTCTATATTTCGTATCATAAAGGAAACACGATGATGTTAATAGGAAGTCAATGGAGGTTCATTATGAATTTAGCGAAGTATATCGATCATACCCTTTTAAAACCGGATGCAACAAAGGCGCAAGTTGAGGCGATTTGTGACGAAGCATTAGAATACAATTTTGCCTCGGTTTGTGTCAACGAATACTATACCGGTTTGGTGGCAAGTAAACTTCAAGGGTCTGATGTAAAGGTGTGTACCGTTGTAGGATTCCCTTTGGGAGCATCTACAAAGGAAGTTAAAGCTTTTGAAACCGGTCAAGCCGTTGCGGCAGGATCACAAGAAATTGATATGGTTATCAATGTCGGTGCATTGAAGGATAAGATGGATGACGTTGTATTAGAAGATATCAAAGCGGTTGTAGCGGCAGCAGCCGGCAATACCGTTAAGGTCATTATCGAGACATGCCTGCTTACAGAAGAAGAAAAAGTTCGTGCTTGCGAATTATCCGTAAAAGCCGGTGCAGACTTTGTAAAAACATCCACAGGGTTTAGTACCGGTGGTGCAACGGTAGAAGATGTTGCCCTTATGCGTAAAACTGTTGGTGACAAGGCACAAGTCAAAGCATCCGGTGGTGTCCGTGACTATGATGGCGCTATGGCAGTGATTAATGCCGGTGCTGATCGTATCGGTGCAAGCTCAGGTGTTAAGATTGTGAATCATGAAACGGCTGAGGAAGGTACATACTAGGTATTTGAAGAAGCTTAAGTTGTTGATCATGCACGTATAGAATGAACGGCTAGGACAACAACTACAAGTGTATAAAAATTAGGAGGCAGTAGAATTCAATGGTGATTGAGTTCTACTGTTTTTTTGTGATTTGAGAATATAAGATTGGAATTATTTTTATAGTCATAATCAAATGCAAATGCATTAGTATGACAATAGCGGCAATTAGATAAAAAGCATTCTTCAAGGTGAAGTCGGTGATTTACAAATCCTTATCAGCAGTCAATGGTAGGACGGTAATGGTAATGAAACCTCAATTACCTATCCGAACGGTCGTCAGGCCCGCTATACATTTGATGAAGAAGATAGAATGGTTGGCGTGGATAATCGTCGCTATCAATCCGGTGCTTATGTAACAACAGATACCTATACATGTACCTTTGACCAGGATGGCAACACAAGGGGCATCAAGCACCGACTATGGCTACAATGCCGAGGGATTAAGAGCCTATGAATCCTCACCGACAAAAACAGCCTACTACCTCTATGAAGGAAGTCGAGTTACCCAAGAAACAGATGCCTATGGGAATGTTACAGCTAAGAATATCTATGGAAATAGCCTAATATCTCGAAGCACAGTAGATGAAACACAATTTTACCTCTATAATGGACGTGGAGATGTGGTAGAATTAAGTAATGCAAGTAGTGTTACTATAGCACAGTATACCTATGATGCCTTCGGTAACCTTCTAAGAGAAGGAAATGAGCCGGATTCAGATACACAGGAAAATGAGGGCGTGGATAATCCATACCGTTATAAAGGGTATCGCTACGATGAAGCTACAGGACTGTACAACTTAAACGGACGTCTATATGACCCGGAAATTGCACGATTTACTCAAGAGGATAATTATTATGGTAATGCAAACGAGCCACTGAGCTTGAATCGCTATACTTATACCTATAATAATCCCATAAGGTATTGGGATCCGACAGGACATGCAGCGGAAGGTGCACCGCAAGCAGGATCTTTAATTAAGCTCACTGGCTGGGATGCAGAGAATATGAAAGGTGAAGATGAAAATACCTTAAAACACATAAAAGAACATTATGCTCAAGCAGAAAAACAGTACAAAAAGTATATATCTAATGGTGAGACTGAGAAGGCAAGCGGTCAAAAAGATATTATGAACAGTGCCCATAAGGATGCTGTAGGTCTTAGACGAGCTGTTGCGAAAAGGAATAATACCTCAATTATAGTAGATGTATCGGGTAAAGTAACATCTGAAAGAAAAATAAAAAAATCATCATCAGGGCAGACAACGGCAGATACTAAACCGAATGTGAATGAAGCCACTGAGCAGAAAAACACATCAGATGTTGAGGGTACGACTGGAGATGTAAATGATGATAGAATCATTTCTGAAACATTGGCAGGTACAGATAACTTAATTGATGCACCATATTTTGTGACACTGAATTTAGTGAAATATAGTCTGAATGACTATGATGGGCTATTAGGTGGTTACAAAGTTGATGGTATTGTATTAGAAGAAGGTGTAGAATTATTACCTTTTGATAATACAGATAATTGGTTTGGTTTTTCCTTTGGTACAGATTTGAAACAAGGGGTAGTAACTGGAGGAGGCTATATTGAAAATGATGAAGGCTTTGCACTAGGAAGCGCAGGAATAGGTGCACAAGCAACAGGTGCACAAGGAAATTTACATTTGAGAATTCGATTTGATGAACTTAACATAGATGCTAATATAGGAGGAGACTTGGCAGGTTATGGGGCAATGGTTGAAGCAGGAGTGCTAAATAAGACTGCTGATGGAACATATCATATTATATCATTAGATGGTATTCTTCAATATTTTATTGGAGTAAATGTTAATATGGATATCTCGTTAAAAGATAGAGATTAAATCAAATTATTGATAATTATATTAGGAGGAATCAAGATTAAATGAAGTTGAGTAGGTTTTTGAAGTTTGATAAATATTTGTTACCGTTCATTATAATATATGTACTATTTTACATAATGGGGGTATTTAAATTTTTATATTTATTTAACGAAGCTAATGGATATTTATTATACTTTTCATTTTTAATTGGAATGCCACTAGTTATAGTGATATTTTTGAAAATAATTCAACAAATATGTCGATTTATAGGTGTTGATAAAATAGTTGAAAAGGTTTGGAATAAGAAAAGATGAAACCACGTTTATACATTGTGTAAGCTACCCAGTGCCTAACAAACCAAAACCATTATTACTACAAGAGGTAACCCTTGTATTACCTGTGAGAAATTTTTCTGAAATTTCCCGCCCACAGGTTCAGGTTTAAGGCTTGAGAAAACCATGTATTAAGAGTTCCTAAAAATCACAGAAAATTATATTGAAATATCCAGTTACTATCTCGGCAACTGGGTATTTTTTTGCGTTCCTTTATATACAGGTTTCTACCTGTAAATATCCAAAGTTGGCGGGCGGATTAGTTTTGAAGATAGTCAATTAAAACTTGGAGGTCATTTTATTGCAGGAGCAGATTTAACACTTGGAATTAAATAAATAAAGAGGAGATAAAATGAAAAAGATATATTTATTACTATTATTACCAATTTCACCCATATTTATAATAATGGTACGAGTTCTTCAGTTCATGAAAAATGGGAGACTAAGGAAATTAGTCAAACCTGTAAGTTTAACTATTAGCGCTATTTTTATTTTTATTTTAATAGTACCTTTTGCTTTGACCGAGAATGATATTATAAATAGTGAGTTTTTAGAAACCTTATATTTATACACTTCATCAACAATAATTAGTATACTATTTATAATTTCTTCAGATAAGAATTTGTAATATTGTTACGTGGTGGAACACACCCACCCAGTGCCTAATAAACCAAAACCATTATTACTACAAGAGGTAACCCTTGTAGTACCTGCGAGAACTTTTATGAAATTTCCCGCCCACAGGTTCAGGGCTTGAGAAAACCATGTATTAACGGTTTCTAAAAATCACAGAAAAATATCATGAAATATCCAGTTACTATCTCGTTAACTGGGTATTTTTTTGCTTCATTTATATATAGCTAGGTTTCCACCTGTAAATCCCTAAAGTTGGCGGGCGGAAATAAAATCATTAAAATCACTACAATAATATAGTAGATAACTACGACTTATAGATTAGGGGATAAGAACAACATGTAACGTAGAAGATAGAATGGTTGGCGTGGATAATCGTCGCTATCAATCCGGTGCTTATGTAACAACAGATACTTATACATATACCTTTGACCGGGACGGCAACCAAATCTCGGAAATTCAAAACAAAAGTGGCAAAGAGCCGATATCGACCTATTATACTTATGATAGTTTGAATCGTTTAATCGGTGTAACGGAATCCCTTGGAACGTCAACCTTGTATCAGTACGACGGAGCAGGTAATCGTATCTATGAAAAATATGTAGACAGTAATGGAGCAACTATTACCAACTACACATACGATGCCAATAATCTCCTAATCTATACAGATAAGGAAACGGAACGAGGAAAAGAAACCACCCGCTATAACTACGATTACAACGGAAACTTAATCTCCAAGATGAATGAGCGGATTGAAGAGTACGATATCGTTGAAGAACCACAAGCGGACTTTGGTCTTTTTATCTCGGGACAGGAAGAAGATGCTTATATAGAACATGCTCAAGAGATGTATGAAAGTACAGTCTACTAATATCTATGGAAATAGCCTAATATCTCGAAGCACAGTAGATGAAACTCAATTTTACCTCTACAACGGACGTGGAGATGTGGTAGAATTAAGTAATGCAAGTAGTGTTACTATAGCACAGTATACCTATGATGCCTTCGGTAACCTTCTAAGAGAAGGAAATGAGCCGGAATCAGAGATACAGGAAAATGAGGGCGTGGATAATCCATACCGTTATAAAGGGTATCGCTACGATGAATCTACAGGACTGTACAACTTAAACGGTCGTCTATATGAGCCGGAAATTGTACGATTTACTCAAGAGTATAATTATTATGGTAAGGTGAACGAGCCACTGAGCTTGAATCGCTATACCTATAATAATCCTATTAGGTATTGGGATCCGACAGAATATGTAGTTAGTAAGTGGGATAATGATTATTTGAGTGAAACAGACATTGAAAAATTAAAGGAATACACAAAAAAATATGAAGATGCCTTAAGGACACAAAAAACTTCATATTCAAGAAATGAATGGGAAAAGCTGGATTCAAGATTCTAACTATTAAGTGGGATAAAGGAAAGAATCAGCCTTATGCAACGTTTGGAGAAGCTGCGTTAATGGGACAATTAGGAAATGGTGAATATGGATATGTCAAATAAAAAACTGTTAATATCAAAATTTAGTAAAAGAATAATGGCATATGTTATTGATATGTTTTTATCTTTTATAACTGGTGTTGCAGTAGTTTTGATTTTAGCAAGATTATTGATAATAAATGAAACTTTTAAGGCGATAATTGAGCCAATTCTTGGTTTGACAAAGTATTCCACATTCGCGTATTTAAGTAGTGTTTTAATTTATTATGTTGTTCAAGAAGGTATTTTTGCAACTACCATTGGAAAGAAAATTATGGGATTAAAGGTAATAAGTTTCAATAGACTCAAACCTAAGTTACCTCAAATAGTAGTAAGAAATATATTCAGAATAACAGATGTATTTCTATACGTTGGAAGTATAACTGTAGCATTTGATAAAGAACAACGACGTCTTGGTGATATCATAGCAAAGACTAAAGTAATTGAAACAAGAGATTTAATCTTAAAATAATTATTGGTTTATAAAGGTATAGAAAAATATTGGTGGAATCCCACCCAGTGCTCAAAGGTATTAACTTAAGCATAGAAAGTCGGATATGTTTTGGATTTATTTATCCATAGGCGTCTATTTGAATAACTAGCCAAGAAACGAAATCTCCCAATTTGCTACCTACGTGAAGCCACATATGCTTGGTGATAACCAACAGATGGAAAGTGGTGTAAACGGAGAGGGACAAACCACCAGTGAACTTATCTCTAGACGAATGAGCCGTTATGATGGCTTCAATACCTGCAATTGAATCAGGTATATCATTTGCATATCAAAATTCTGACATAGTTCTAGGACATTTAGGAACTGGTTACGGTGTGGATTTTGATGTCAGTGTTGGATTTTCGCTGGGAACTCCATTGTATAAATCTGTGGATGGGAAAGTTGTTTATGTTGACATAGGGATAGCACTTTTTATTGATAAAATATTGGAGATTGCAGATAATGAAATAAAACGATTTGATGATGAAATGATTTTATTTGAGTACGCTAGAAAGGAATTTATTCAATGAAGAAAGAGGTAAATGAATATGGAGAAATATTGTTTATAGACAACTACCCTTCTAATATATTGGGAGTTGCTTTGTCAATTAACTTATTAGTTATAGTCGGGTTTGTATTTACAATTTATCTCATAACATACAAGAAAACCTTTATAATGTTAATTCTTTTTTGTTTGTTTTTTGCATTTATAATTACTAGATTATTAGTATACATAAGTTTTTCTATAGGTGGAAGTGAAATACTAAAATTTACTGAAACAAAAATATTATTAATACATAAAGTTATGTTTCTTTCCAAAACATATGAATTTTCTATAAAAGATATTGAGTTTTTTAAATATAACGATATAAGGGGAAAAATCTTTATATTTAAAAATCAAGACAATTTAAATTTTTGGCGAGGAGAACATAGAGGTTCTGTTCAATGGAAATACAAGAATATGCTTTATAGTGCATTAAGTACACTTTCTAAAGAAGAAGCTGAAAATATAGTTGAATTTTATAAAAAAAGCTATATTATGGAAAGATGATATGATTAGGGAGTCAAAATCAAAATTAACTATATTCACATACAATATATAGACTACGTGTACAGGTTCATAAAATATATTGTATGCTTAAGTTCAATTATATATATTTGACACCCTAAGCATGATGTACAAATACAATTAATATAAATTTTAGAATAATTGAAAAGAAGTACTAGTGTATAACCATATAATTGGTACTTCTTTTAAAATCTGATACAGCGCACGTTTACTAGCTTATTTATTTTTAGATGGGGTATATGAAGAGGTGAATACTGGACTGCAGGTTAAAAAATGGTTACGAATATATGAGGAGACTAATTTATGAAGAAATAAATCATTATATTGTAGATCATTTGAGTGAAACAGACATTGAAAAATTAAAGGAATACACAAAAAAATATGAAGATGCCTTAAGGATACTAAAAACTTCATATTCAAGAAATGAATGGGAAAAGCTAGAGACTATAAAGAAAACTATGCATGCAGAAGCTTCTGCATTAGGTGGTTCAATACTATTTGTTGGTAAAGTAAATATAAGTATTAAAGCGTAAGGAGTTGTAATTAATGAAAAAAAACATTAGAATGATAAAAGGATTTAGGATTTATTTTGCTATAGGAATAATGATAACTATTTTAGGAGCAATTATAAGTGATGCACCAATATATGTACCATTTGGTTTACTATTTGTTGGTGGTTTTATGGTATGGTTCATTGGTATGCGAATAAATTCATTAAAGGAAGAAGAAAATGGCAAGTAAAAGAGTTGATTTCTCATTCACAAAAGAAAGTTTTATATATTTATTATTTTTTAGAAAGAAATGCCCGAACTGTAATGCTTCTAAAATGAAAAAAATAGTGAGAAAAGATTTTGTGGGAGAAGGGAAAAGTATTCTAATAACACATTTTGGAGATAAACCAGATGCATATTGGGGATCAGTTTTTTACAAGTGTCAGAAGTGTGGTAGTATTTATCACATCGAAGACTTGGCTAATAATACTCAAAAATGTTCAAGTGAAACCGATTTAATTCCAAGAGATGATAAGGTTAGGATATCTAATAATAAGAAGAAAAATACTAAAGGTACAAAATTATTTTTCAATATTGTTGCTCTGGCAATGGTTTTAATGCTATTAAATGGAGCAATTGCAGCTAGGGATATATTGGTAGTCATAATTTTCATGCCGATAATATTCGTGTTTTGGCTAGTATCGTACTTTATTCTGAACTAGTATATTGTTAAAGGTATAAAGTATATAAATCAGTAGCACATATAGCTAAAAGAAAAATCATTATTATAAGAAAAAATTTGTATAGTAACTATGAGAACCTGGTTTTGAATAGCCCGATAATAGAAATAGAGCGTCAATATGAGATATTATCAGTAAAAAATATCATGGAAAATTTATAAAAATATTCAGTTACTATTTTGGTAACTGGATATTTTTTATATTCTTTTATGCGTATGAAGCTACCGGACTGTACAATTGGGTATAATAACTATGATGAATATAACACGTATATCAGCATATCTGGTGGTTTACAAACTGACTGGAAACCGACTGTTGAATACAGAAAATTTCCTGTTGATTTTACTATAATTGGTATTTCTTTTACTTGGAAAAGGTAGGTTAAAATGTTAGATTTTAAGAAATATTTTCGACAAATTATTATAATTTTTAGCATGTGTGACTTAATGTATATTTTGATGTGGAAATTTAGCATTTTGAATTTACATATTTATTTTGCTTTGCCGATCATAGTTTTGTTTGGTCATTACTTCATTTATAAATTTAAATTGGCTAAAATAATTAATCAAATGGAAATTGATTTTTTTATTTCTTTTCAGTTTGAAACATGGGAACATAAGTTCTTATTATATTCAGCTCAAAAAAATATAAAGGAAGTAAAAAAAATTAAAATTTTAACTGTGATTGTCAATATCATGCCTTTTATAGGGATAATCAATCTATTGATCTTTCCATTCATTATTCGTTCAATAGTATAAATAGAAAGTATGAGAAACTATTTTACATTCTATTAAAATCTTGATTTGAAGCATCCGCACAAAATAAAGCTTTTCGTAAACCAGATATAACAAAGTTATCAGCTGAAGGTCCTCCGATAGGAGGGACAGTGAAAAAGGAAAGTTGCTCGATAAAATGCTAAACCAATCAATGTTATGGAAAATGCATAACGATAAAATCATGAGAATGATTAAAGAATCATTAGCAAAAGAGGGTACGAGTGAAGATGACAACAGTTATAATGTTGGAAATTTCTTATCAAAAGAGTATGGAGAGAATTATGCAGTTTGGGCATGGAAAGGCGATTATTTAAATTTAGGAGCTGGAGCTGAACTTGGAATGTATTCCAGTAAATCAGGTATATTAGGTTTGGTTGATGTATCAAGTCCAAGTAAAGATCATTTGCTTGTAGATACAAGGCTTTCTATGGATATGACAATGTATTTGGAATATGAAGGCAAGGAAATTGCAAGCTATGAAAAAAAACATTGGTGGATAACGAGTTTTAATCCATATTATCCAGATGTAAATGTAAATAATTTGAAAGCATATTATACTATGGATTTTAAAGATAATAAAGGTTTATATAATGTTTTCAAGGAAAAATGGGGAGGACGTTTAGATACTCTCCATTTTAATAATTATAAAGTATCGTTTGAAGTTTAAAGGAGTTTAATGTGAAAAAAAATAATATTATAGTAATACTTTTATTGTTTACGATTTTATTAGGGGCGTGTTCTATTAAAGGAAGTGGAGCAATAAGCTTAAGTGGTAATTCAGAAAAAGCAGATGCAAGATTAGAACAAATATTAGATATACTCCAAGATAAAGATGTAGAGGCATTAAGTAAAGTGTTTTCAACAAAAGCCACAGATGCCAATGATAATTTTGAGGAAGATGCAATTTCCTTATTTGATTTTTTTCAAGGAGAGTTTGTTTCTTGGACACAAGATGCATATACATTAAGAGTTATCAAAGTAGAAGACGAAGAGACAGAAGTTGGCTACGTCGAGGATATGACAATTCCAGGAATTTATATACCAAAGGAATAGTTATTTCACTAAACGCATTTATATCATGGTGACGGGCAACCGCCACCTAGTACCTAACAAACCAAAACCATAACGACTCCAAGAGATAACCCTTGCAGTACCCTTACCAAAATTTCATGAAATTCACATCATGAAAAATCACAGTAAAAACTAAAAGAAGGACCAGTTACTAACATAGTAACTGGTCCTTCTTTTTGAACTTTTTTAATAACGGGGGATCACCAAAATACCCCATAGTAAGAACAATGAAGCAAAATAAAGTGAAAATACCGATTATTAGACGCTATTATCAACGCCTACCTTACAACACGAGTAAAGCAATTAGGGTCACAACTGCCGGCAATCCTTGTTTCATAAGAATTCCTTTTGAAGTAGTCACACCGCCATATACACCGGCAATAACCACACAGCTAGTAAAAAATAAGCCGATATTGTGACTCCATGTAGGGTCTGAAATAATGAGTGACCAGATAAGGCCGGCGGCGATAAAGCCATTATAAAGACCTTGATTGGCAGCTAAGGATTTGGACTCGTGAATAAAATCTTCTGTAAGATGCGGCGAAATTTTTCGTCCCATTGTTGTCCATGCGAACATTTCAACATAGAGAATGTAGATATGTTCAAGACTGATAAGTGCGACGAGTATTTTGGGGATAAGTGTCATATAGGTGCCTCCTATGGGA
Organism: Vallitaleaceae bacterium; assembly: GCA_965140555.1. Classification (GTDB taxonomy): domain Bacteria; phylum Bacillota; class Clostridia; order Lachnospirales; family Vallitaleaceae; genus UBA1351. Next base: position 3,250,624 of record OZ223259.1, read on the forward strand.
TGATTCATGTATAATAGTTTCTCCACTCAAATATAGTACAACAGGAAAGAAATTGCAACAAAAGTAATTTTCCAATCTTTATAGTTTCTTTATAAACAGCGTATAGTATAAGGACATCACAGAAAAAGGAGTGTTTTTGATGGAAACTATATTAGAAACAAAACAGGTATGCAAAGTTTATAAAAAACAAAAAGTGAATGATCAAATCTCAATAACAGTCAAAAAAAATAGTATTTATGGCTTACTTGGACCCAATGGGGCTGGTAAATCAACGTTACTAAAAATGATAACAGGAATGATAGATCCATCCTCAGGGGAAATATTTATTGACGGACGAGCGTGGGAAAGAAAGGATTTGAAAAACATTGGCGCACTGATTGAAGCCCCACCTCTTTACGAAAATTTAACAGCCTTTGAAAACTTAAAGGTTCGAGCACTACTGTATAATGTATCGAATACAAAAATAGAAGAGGTCCTTGAGATTGTTGAACTTACGGATACAGGAAAGAAAAAGGCAAGACAGTTTTCAATGGGGATGAAACAAAGATTAGGTATAGCTATGGCGCTTTTGAATAGTCCTAAACTACTCATTCTAGATGAGCCTACAAATGGATTAGACCCTATCGGAATTCAGGAGTTAAGAGAACTTATTTTGTCATTTCCTAATAAAGGAATAACAGTCATGTTATCGAGCCACATGTTATCAGAGGTAGAACAAGTGGCCGATGATATTGGTATTATTGCTAATGGTAAGCTTTGGTATGAGGAGGCAATAGATAAAAGCAATAATCTTGAAGAGCTTTTTATGGATGTTGTAAGAAAGTCAGGTGGTTATAATGTTTAATGTAGTGAAAGCTGAGTTTCTAAAACAAAGACATCGGTTTAATCTGAAACTTGTTTGGATTAGCCCACTTATTCCCATTGTATTGGTTCTAGTTCTTATGCATGGGAGATTCTTTATAGAAGGTGCGTTTAATTGGTGGTATACCCTTATACTCCCCGGAACCCTTGCTATGCTCATAGCATTCACTGTGTCAAATGAGAAGAGATATAATCGTCATGGTTTATTTGCAGTATGTATCGACAAGAAAAAATTATGGATCGGGCAAATCCTTATGAAAACAATAGTGCTTCTGTTAATGAATGGCGTTTTTTTTATTTGTTTAGTGTTGGCAGGATTCATTTTTGGGCTTCCTGTACCGGTTACAGATAGTATTGTAGCATGTGGTGTCTTGGCCTTTACGTTTGCGTGGCAGATTCCTACGTTTATGTTTGTGAGTGAGAAAATAGGTTCAGTATATACCATTATGCTCAGCTTGTTTTGCAATATGGGATTTGGTATAGTCTTTGCAACAAGCAAACTTTGGTATATTCCTTTTTCAATTCCTTCAAGACTTATGTGTCCGATAATAAAAGTTATGCCAAACGGATTACCTCTTGAAGAAGGACATAGGCTTATGAATAGTAATGTTATTATAACAGGTATGTTAATAACAGGTATATTATACGTGGGTATTTCATTGATAACAGCAGTATGGTTTAATAAAAGGGAGGTCAATTAGGTGCATTTGGGTAGGCAGATTAAATCGGATGTATACAAATGGTTTCATACACCCATATGGCTGATTCATCTAGGTATCCCCCTATTAGGCCTAGGGTTGTTTTTAGGGTATTATTCTTTTTCGGAAGGGGATGAAATAAGCAAGCTGTCAGGATATATACAGAGTGTATCGATTGTTTTTCCTGTACTTATCGGGATAATAATGGCTGTATTGACAGAGATTGAACAGCGAGCCGGTGGGTTCTATTCAATGCTAGTGACCCCAAACGAAAAGTATATCCCTCATATCAGTCAACTGCTATTAATTATGATGTTTGGTTTTATAGCATCGGTGCTTGCCTTGGTGGGGTTTGGTATAGGATTTATTGGAATGGGATATACGGAAATGACACTTACATTTTACGTGATGGAAGGGGTTTTTCTGTTCATCAGTGTCATACCGTTGTATCTCCTACACTATATAGTAAGTTTTTGTCTAGGAAAAGAATTTGGCATAGGCTTAGGTATTGTGGGAGGATTGATGAGCGCACTTCTCTTAACCGGTCTTGGAGATAGAATATGGGTCTATATTCCTTGGGGAATTGCGGCACGATTTCCTGAAAGCGTCTTGCTATATAAAGTATCAAAGACAAACGGACTGCAATATGATACTATGATAAAAAGTTATCTATATATTGCTATGTTTACGTTGCTTTTTGCAACACTATTTGGTGTTATATTTAATAAATGGGAAGGTAGAAAATCAGAAGATTAAAGGTGGTATAATATGGCTCGAATTCTTGTTATTGATGATGATTGTGCAATTTGCAAAATGATAAAAACGGCATTGGAAAGAGATGGGCATCTTGTCACTACAAAAAATTCGGTGGCTGATGTATCCAATGAAGTACTCAAAAATGCAGAGGTTATCTTACTGGATATTATGATGCCTCAACAAGATGGAATCACTTTTTGTAAAGAGAATCGACAGAGTATAGATTGTCCCATTATTTTTCTTACAGCAAAAACAATGGAACAAGATGTCGTGGATGGTTTTTCGGTAGGCGGAGATGATTATATCAAAAAGCCTTTTGGAATTTCAGAGCTTAGAGCTCGAGTGAATGCACATATACGTAGAGAACATAGGGAAAAGCATCAACGACTGGTTATAGACAATGGTAGCTTCGATTTGACGGAAAAGATATTGAGGATTAATGATCAGATTATACCGTTAACAAAAAGTGAGTATGAGATCTGTGAATTGTTGGCAAGGAATAAAGGTCAAGTCTTTTCGCTAGAGAATATTTTAGAGAGAGTATTTGGTTTCAACTCCGGTAGTGATATATCATCGATTCGTGTTCATATTAAAAATATACGGCATAAAATGGATAGTGTTGAGAACTTGCCGATTGAAACCGTTTGGGGAGTGGGTTATAAATGGATATAGAGAAAAAGACAACGTCTATATTTCGATTGTTTATCGAGCATTTAGTAGGTTTTTCCGCTGTGGTTATAGGAGTAATCCTTGCAATGACTGTAGGCGCATCAATGGCGTTGCAGTCAGGAATCCTGTTGCAGGCTAATTATACGGAAGTAAAACTAGCTCAGATAGAAGAGACATTGCGTGAGAATTTTGATAAAACATTATTACCTAAATATTGCTCCTATATTGTTGTAGATACGAATGGAACGATTATAGATAGCAACATGAGTGAAGAGGAGATTGAGAAAGTCAGACAATCATTGATGAAGGGGAAAAGGCCATATAATGTTGTCTATAAGCAAATAGAACAGAGGAATGGGACGATCCTTTTCTTTAAATATGATATGTCCCCACATTTCAGCAATCCAATGCTTCATAAAATATTACCGAATCCGGAGCTACTTGCTATTATGATTCTGGTGCTGGTTATTGTTTTATTAGCAATCATGACATCGCTAAGATTTAGCAAAAAACTAAAGAAAAGTATAGTTTCCATTAATATGGCCACTGAAAAAATTAAAAATCGTGATTTGGATTTTGAGATTGGGCCTTCGAAAATCAAAGAGTTTAATGCGTCACTAGATGCCATTGATCAGTTGAAAGACGCATTAACGGTGTCTTTAAATAAACAATGGAATGATGAACAAGACAGAAAATCTCAACTTTCAGCATTGACACATGACATAAAAACGCCTTTAAGTGTCATTAAAGGGAATGTAGAACTCTTGCTTGAGGAGGAACAGTCAGAAGAAAATGTGGAGTTGCTTTCTTATATTCAAACAAGTTCAGATACAATTGAAACGTATTTGGAGTTATTAATGGAGGTCGTTAACAGAAAGATGTTACGGTTTACACCCGAGGATATTCGATTAGAGGATTTTATGGATTCTGTAACATTAGAAATACTACCTTTGACTAGGGGAAAGAATATAAAACTAAATATTCACAGTTATGAAAAAATGAAGTGCGTCCATGTGGATAAAGAAAGTTTGAAAAGAGCAATAGTGAATATCGTAGAAAATTCTATACGTTTCTCGCCCAGGGACGGTCAGATAGATATACGGATTCAAGAAACAGACCGTAAGATGAGATTTGAAATTATTGATTATGGGAAAGGGTTTTCGGATGAAGGTTTGAAAATGGCGACCAAAGAATTTTACACAGACGATGTGTCTAGAACGAAGGGGAATTACGGATTGGGGTTGAGTTTTGCAAAAAAAATTGCTGAGTTACACGATGGGAACCTTACTGTTGAGAATAACTCAACAGTAGAAGGGGCAACTGTTTCTATAAGTTTTAAAAAATAGTATAGGTGGTATTGGGTTTAACACATGAATAGGTTAGAGATTCTTCAGGTTAGAGGAAGCATCCGTCCAGTTTGTCTTGCCAAAGAGCCAATGTCAGATAGCTTCGCCATGGAGCAAAGGTACTCGGGTCAAGGTCGGGATAAAGGGTTAACTTTTTGCGTATAATCAAATCTGTTTCCAGAAAAATATCCGGCCAGCTGAGTGCACGCATTGCAATGTAGTTGGCTGTCCAATGGCCAATACCTTTTACCGTCATAAGGGATTGAATAAACAGGTCGATATCCATAGTCGTTTTATATTGAAGATGGCCGTGATGGTATAATGTGGCTAAGGATAGAATGGTCCGGCTTCGAGTACGAATAATTCCGAGGGGGCCAAGGATATCTTCAAGAGTCGTAGAATTAGAGGCAAGAGACGCAGGAGGTATGGGTTCTGATTCAGAAGTACTTGAATGGGCCATGAATAAAGCCGGTTTTGGGAAAAAACTATGAAGTTGTGGCCAAGGCGTTATGGTAGGCATACCCATATGAGAAACTAGACGACCGGTAAGTGTCGTAGCTGCTTTAACGGAAATTTGTTGTCCGAGGATGGCACGTACGGACATTTCAAAAGGGTCAAAACAGCCTGGAAGTCGAATATCATGGGCAATACCTTCAGGCATAGCCCATGGAAATGCGTCCAAATCAAAGACTTTGCGAACGAGGGTAATAATCCGGAGTAGAACCGGCTCTAAATCAGGACTTATGGAAAGTTCAACATAGTTAGCGGAAGGCTTAGGAGTAACTTCAATCCAACCCTTATAGCAAGTTTGGTGATGGGTTATTTGCAAGGTACGTCGATATATTCCGGTGTCATCGACCCATTCGACACCGGGGATGGCTCGTTGTTTTAAAAAGCTTAGCATCGTATCCCAATCATAAGGTGGGCGATAGGAGAGTCGTGTGGTTACTGCTGAGACGGAGGTATCTTCTTTATTTCGGCTTAAGCTTCGAAATTTTGTTGGTGGCAAACCATAGTGTTTTTTGATAGCTTCGGTAAGCCTTGCAGTACTGGGGAAGCCAACAGCTTCCGCAATGTTACCTATAGAATAGGTGGTATCTCGAAGCAGGCGTTTGGCATGGAGCAAGCGCTTTGTCATGATATACTCAGAAGGACTGACACCCAGATGATTTATAAAGAGCCGGTGAATATGTCGAGGTGTAATGCCAAAATGTTGGGCGCTTCTCTGGATGAGTCCTTTGCTGTAATTTTCTTCATTGAAGTAATCAACAAGAAGGGAAAGGAGCACATCCGTTTGTTGAAATTCGGAATAAGCAGGAGCCAATTCAGGTCGACATCGAAGGCATGGACGATAACCCGCTTGTTCAGCAAGATACGAGGAGTCGTAAAAGGTGCAGTTTTCCTTGCGGGGTGGTAAAACTTTACAAATAGGTCGACAATAGATGCCTGTAGTTTTGACAGCGGTATAGAAAACTCCGTCAAAGCGAGGGTCTTTTGCCTGTATGATAGCGTAGCATTGATCGTTGGTAAAGCGCATAGAAAAACCTTCTTTCTGGATGAGATATAGAATCGATGGGGTAGATAATGAACAGAGTCGTGTATTTGGGGTCGCATTATGGAGTAGATTCAGTATATCATGCTATGGGCGATTCCAACACCTGTTATCAGACATAATGTTAAAGGTGCGATCAAGTCTTGTGTCGGTTGCTTTGGTTGCTGGATAAAAACCCCGGGGCGATGTGTTATAAAAGATGGCTATGAAAATATAGGGAGAGACATGGCTCATTGTGAGGAAGTTCTTATCATTAGCCGATGTGTTTACGGCAGTTACAGTCCTTTTGTGAAAAATATACTAGATAGAAGTATTTCTTATGTACTCCCTTTTTTTGTCAAAAGAAATAACGAGATTCACCATCAGATGCGCTATAACAACACACCCGCTCTGTCTGTTCGATTTTATGGAGAGAAGATTACAGAAGCTGAGAAGAATACGGCAGAGGCATTGGTTCAAGCAAACATTACCAATATGAATATGAAACTGACGTCGATTCATTTTTCGGAAGATGCGACTCATGTGATGGAGGTGGTTTGATGAAAATCGCTTTTATAAATGCCAGCCCTAAAAAGGGAGCAAGTAATTCAGGATTTCTCTTAGAAAAACTTAAAGAGCAGATGGAATCGGGTGTAGAGCAGTTCGATTATTTATTTCGTACGAGACATATCAGTGAAGAAGCGTGTGAGAAATTGTTTCAAGTGGATGTATGGGTTGTTGCCTTTCCGCTCTATGTAGATGCCGTACCTTCTCATTTTTTATATGTAATGGAGGTATTGGAGTCTTATGGACGACATATCCAGTGTGAAAAACCGAGAGTATATGTCTGTATAAACAATGGGTTTTATGAAGGGAATCAAAATGCCGTTGTCTTTGATATTATGAAAAATTGGTGTAATCGTTGCGGTCTATACTTTGGAGGCGGCATCGCTCACGGTGCCGGTGAAATGCTTGGATCTCTACAAGGGGTACCGGTGGGAAAAGGTCCGTTGAAAAATTTGGGAAATGGTCTAAATAGACTCATTCAGAGTATAGAAAAGGGGAATGAAGAAATAGGAGTATTCATGAATCCTAATTTCCCAAGGTTTATCTGGAAATTCATGGCTACTCATAGCTTTTGGAAGGCAAATGCCAAGAAAAACGGTCTTTCTCAAAAAGATATGTATAAGCAATGGTAGAGTTACAAATAGGCGTAGCTTAATTATCATAAAGAAACAAGCATGGGATTGATTATACCCATGCTTGTTTTGTTATTGTGTTAGGTGGTTTATGCTAAATATGCTTTCAGACAGGCGAGTAACTGATCGTTATGTTCCGGTGTAAGAAGGCAGAAGCGGAAGAATTCGCCATGAAGAAAGGGAAAGCTGGAGGCATCACGAATCATAAGGTGATGCTGTATCATATAAGCAAAAAGTTCCTTGGCAGAATGCTTTGGATTCGTACATTCAATAAGGAAAAAGTTACAAGCTGTGGGATACACATGAATCTCTTTAAAGGTTAAGAGTTCGGCCTGTACCCGTTCCCGCTCTTTCGTAATAAAGGACTTACTGTTACGAATAAAATCTTGATCGGTCATGAGCTCACTGCCGGCAAAGGCGGCCAAAGAATTGATGGACCAATGGTGACGTTTTAAGGCAATCATTTCATGGCACATAAAGTCGCTGGTAATACCGTAGCCAAGACGCAAGCCGGGAGCGGAGAAGAACTTGGAAAAACCTCGAAGAACGATACAGTTGGAATAGCAAGGAACAAGGTTGATAGCGCTGATTTGATCTGCATCTTCAACAAAATCCATATAGGTCTCATCAATAAGAATATGGATATTATGGGCTTTGCAATGGTCAAATATAGGAATCAGATGATGGGAAGCCATTAATGTTGCCGTCGGATTATTCGGATTGCATAAAACGAGGAGGTCTGTCTCATCGGTAAGTTGGGTCAAAAGGCTATCTGGCTCAAGTTGGAATTCCTTTTCTTTTTCTAAAGGAAGATAGGTAATATTCGTTCCGATAGTTGTCATTTTCTTCTCATATTCAGAATAGGTGGGGCCGATGATGAGAGCATTTTTCGGATTCACATAATCCATATAGTGGGCAATCAATTCCGTCGTTCCGTTACCGAGAAGAATATGTTCGGTATCACACTGAACATAGCTGGCGATGCTTTCTTTGAGACGGACATAGTCGGGGTCCGGATAGTTGGTTACTAGATCAATATTCGCTTTTAGTTTATCAGCCAATGTTTCGGAGAGGCCTAGAGGGTTTACATTCCCGCTGAAGTTAATAATATCGGCTTCATTCAGATGGAAGTATCGGGCTACTTTTTCTATATCACTTCCGTGAAAATCAGGTAATTCTTTCATTTGTATTCCCCTTTGCACAGTTATTAATGGATGGAATATTCTGTCATTTATCTGACGATAAGGTTTTGACACCTTTCGCTTATATGGTATAATAATCATAATAGAAACAGAACAAGTTTAGTAATATTATAACGATTTGCATATGTGGTGTCAAAGACTAATGATATTCTAAGCCGTTGCCTTGTTCTGAGAAAGAAGACGATTGAGTACATTGGTGGTACGATGGAAGAAAAACATATATTAAGACTTATTAGTTTAAAAGAATCGATCACGGATGTGACGCCTAGTTTGGAGATAACATCATTGACGGTAAACGTTGAAGAAGGCAGTGAATATGAGAGTGAAGTGATGGTTACTTTGCCTCAACATCAAGCCTTTTTTTGCTATGTGTACAGTGTAAAAGGCATTATTATACCGAAACAGTCTTGGTATGAGGGAGTGGGGTCCTTTCGGATTCCTATTTGTATAACATCTGAACACATGATGGCCGGTGGTATATACGACGATCGGTTGTATATGGTCTTTCCCGGAACGTGTCGTGAACTTAACGTGTGTATTTCTTGCGTTAAGGAACAGACAACAGAGAGGGATTTTCCGTCGAATATGCGCTTGACGGTGACGGAATTCAAAGACCCTATAGAAGCTGTGTTTTCAAAAAGAACGTATACAATGACAGAACAAATCGCCATGCACCTAGTGAACAAAACTAAAGAATCAGTCAGAATTACATTAAACCATGACGAGGGAGTTATTACGCCTTCTTATATTGAGATGTTTATTACGAATGAATGGAATCAAGAATGGTTCGTGAAGAAAAACACTATTTCAAGAATATTTGGACGTCTGAGTTTTCAACAGTCACCCTTTGAAACGGTTCATCTGATTATGAAAGTATTCCAGGAAGAAGAACTGTTATATCAACAGGAACTGGCTATTAATATAACGCGATATGATACCTACAAAACCCCTTATTATATAGAGAATGAAGAGGATTATGAAACCATGCGTAGGACGGCGTTTGAGATTATGCGTAATGGCCGGATGCGACGAAACGCTTCTATTGTCAAGGAAGGGATTCAATATGCCTATGCTTGTCTGAATTTTTGTCAAAAAGATTACCCGTTGAGACGAACGATGATCTTGATGCTGAGCCTTGTCGGAATGATCAAGGAACGGGATGAAGAACTGAATAAGATGATGAAGTATATTGAGTACTATGAGGCATGTTATGGGGTTTGTGATTTGGTGGGACTCTACAAAGATACGGATATGAACGGCTCCTTTCAGAAGATTGTAGCCTGTCAAGAGTCACGGATACGTCGAGTGCGCTATGATGGTTATAAGAAATTATATGATGCAGGAGAACGTTCATGGATTCTTTTTGCTGAAGCTATTGGTTTATTGAACCAGGCGCCTCATATACCGACGAACGAAGATTCATTCTATGGTGTTTGCTTACATATGGCTCTTAACAGACAATGTGTATCTAAGGAGTGGCTGTCTAAAATTGAACGACATTATTATGTGCTTCAAAAACAATCGTGGATGTCTAGCCATATAGGGTTTGGATTGCATGAATGCATCGGTGGCGATAATATGATGAAGATGCTTTGTTATTTGTGTATCCGAGAAAAACGCTATGATACTCAAGCCAATTATGTCTATAAGGTGGGCATAAAACGGCGTCTTTTCATACGAGATTTAGAGCATTATTACTATTATAGTGTATGGGAAGGCAAGGAAGAAGTGGATGTCTCATTACTGTCACCGGCAACAAAAATTCAAATTTTACCGGATGATATTCAGTGTTATATTTTTACTGCAATTGTAGAAGAAGGAGAACAAACGGCCCATCTTATGCGACATTGGTCCCGACATATTGAAGAGAAATTGATAAAATGGATGGAACGAAAACGTGATCCTGCTGAATTGGCACCTTTTATAGTTTTTTGTTATGAATATTGGTGGGAATCACATCGAGAGCGTTATAGGAAGTTTCTAAATTATATTCACGTGGAACGTGCGGTGAATAGAGTGATGAATCTACCAAAAGCTTATAAACAAGCAATTATAGCAAGTCTAATAGAATGTGGACATGGGAGTCATCCGGCGATGCCTATTACCTATTACAAATCAGTATCAGACATACCGCTTGAAACATTATGGTTCGACATGGCAACGGCGCCTTTTGTTCCTGAAATAAAGAAGGAATATCCTCTATATAGAAAGACGCTTATTGATGAAAGCTCAATAGAAAGTCAGCGGGTGTTTTTTAGAGAAATGGCAAGATGGGTTGTCGTTGAAGATGTTCAACTCCCGGATATTATCATGGACGACATGCTGACATTTTATCAGTCAGCTGTCGTATGGGATACAGGGATATTGTATGCATTAATTCATTATGAACAGAGTAGACAGAAGGAAAATCAAAAGGTTTTGCAAAATCTCATTAAGGATGCTCAAAACCATGATATAATGGTACCATATAACGGTGATTATGTGTATTATATGACACATCCGACGCATGAGATGACCATTGTTTATCGATATCCTGATATGAAGGCATTCCGTCAAAAACCGATGCAACGCAGTGAGTTTGGTATATTTTATGCAAAGGTCACCCTTTTCTATGATGAGGTTATGGAATATTATTTGGTAGAAACAGACCGGCAGGGAGAACGGCAGATTGTTTATTCCGATCGTTTTGCCAAAACAGAATTCTATGAATCTGAGCAAGATAGTGACGGTAAAGAAGAAGTGATGGAGCGTTTAGATCAATTAGCCGTTGCTATGGATGTAGATGACATAAAGGGGTTACGTATATTGATACAGGAACAGAAGTCGTTTGAAGCAGAAGTTCGACAACTAAATCGTATATAGGTTTAAGGAGGATACAATGGGAGTATTAAGTCTTGAAATTCAAAAAGGTCTCTATTTGGGAATAGATTTTGGAACAACCAATTCAGTGCTCAGTATATACAATTATGATGAACAGAAAGTTCAGGTATTGCCTATTGACGGGTCGAAACTATTTCCAACGGCAATCCAGTTTGAAGAAGGGGACGAGGATGGAACCCTTCAGAAAATTTATGGGATTGAAGCAAAGGAAGGCGCCATTATCTATCCGGAGTCTACGGTCATATCCATTAAGCGGCGATTGGAATCCGATGAACCGGTGACGATTCAATTGGGTGAAACAACGTACTCTTTTGATAATGAAACGATTGTCTCTCAGTTGCTTGCCTATATGAAAGAACAGGCCGATATGTATATACGTGATGTGTTGTCGATTATGGGTAATTTTTCAGGATGTGTGATTACAGTGCCGGCAAATTCTACCGACAAATTCAAGAAAAAAATGAAAATAGCAGCCGTCATGGCGGGGTTTTTAGAAGAACATGTACACCTTCGTTTAGAACCGGCAGCGGCGGCAATTACCTATGCTAATGAAATAGAGGGAGAACGTAAGGTTCTTGTCTATGATTTTGGGGGCGGAACATTTGATGCATGCCTTTTGTCGATTGAGGAGGATGAAGGAGAACCGAGCATCAATATTATGAGTACTTATGGAGATAATTATCTCGGTGGGGATGATTTAGATCAGATAATTGCCGATATGATATATGATGAATTTTTGAAGCAAGTGGATGGTGCTGTTGATTTGTATGATGATAGCGAGACAGACACCATGACGAACCGTGACAAGAAGACAGCAATCTATCGAATGAAACAGGCAGCAACAGAAGCGAAAGAAAAACTGTCTGCGGCAAATACCTGTCAGATAGTGTTGGCACCATTTATTCAGTTACCGGTTCCTGTTAATATTCGAATAGAATTGACAAGAGAATCTTTTTACAATCATTCGCGTAAATATCCATTGGATGATCCCGAATGGGTTTTTGAGCGGACAAAAGGCAAAACGGCAACAGAGCTGATTGATCGAACGATTGAGTGTGTGAATAAATGTTTGGAAGATAGTCAATTAGCCAAGGAAGATATTGATGAAGTATTTTTGGTAGGAGGATCGTCCTCTATACCATTAGTCAAAGAACGTCTTGAAGCACATTTTGGGCAAGAGCCTTATCAATCTAAAGTGAGCCCTGCATTTAGTATTTCACAAGGGGCAGCCCTTTATTGTAATCAAATCATGTTGCCCTCATTAAGTGGGCCGAAAGTTCACGAGACAACCATTCATTCACTGGGATTGGAAATATCCGGTCGCCGCTATATGGAAATTATTCCAAAGGGATTGGCAATTCCTGAAGACGGATTAACAGTAGAAGCACCGTATACATTCGAAACAGGGATGGATGATTTGACGAGTTTGGCGATTGCTGTTTATGAAGATGTGGAACCTGAAGAAAGCAAGACGCGTTTTGTATATGATAGTACAATGAAACGCTTGGGAGGTACGACCCTAAGACATATCCCAGTGGGTAAGAAGGGTCAAGAGAAAATAAAAGTAATCTTTAACATCAACCGTGACAATATTTTGACTGTAGAAGCCTTTGCTCTTAATGAGGAAGGAAGTAAGACAGTATTACGTGTGGATGAATTATATGAAAAGTGAGGATGACATGTACGAATTCATAAAGCCTAATGAAATTGAAAAAATAATACTAGAACATCGAATGCGTCATGGACAATTGGAAGAACAAGCACATGGTCTATTAAGGAGTTCTTATGATACGGTTATCAGCCGTATGCTGTTACAAGTAAAATTCTATCTTGAGAATTTGAATCCATACAAAGCAGCAGAGCAACTGTATCGACAATTTGAAGAATTCAAGCATCGGTATGAGGCGTATATCGAAACATTGAGTCCGGAGGATTTGCCTCCTATTGAAGATAAGAAAATGATTGCAGCTATGTTCTATGGAATCGAAAATTTATTAATGGATTTGCCTCAATTAGAAGAAAATCCTATTGAGTATGAGCGTATGTTAATTGTCAGTACGAATTTGCTGAAAATCAAAGAGTTGTTAAATGAGAATAAAGAAGAGCTCATAACACGTTTTAAATTGCCTCACAATTTTACAGAAGATAAAATTGAACAGTTGGAAGATTATCTTCGAGCTATTTTGGAAGAAAAGTTTCAGAGATTCTATGAGCAGATTGACCAAGCATCCATTGAAATTACAGATATTGAGCGACGGAAAGATTTGGTTTGGATGGTTAATTTATTGAGAGAACAACAAGCTCTGTTAAAAAACTATATATATATTACCATTGATGTGGAAGAACCTTATAGAAATGACTATGATTCCGGCGAATTGACAGCAACCTATATCTATCCCATTCGTCAAATCTATACGGAACTTACATCAGCGCTATCTGATATGGATCGCCTATATAAGAAGGAGATACAACGAACACCCTTTGAGTTGAAGAACAAAGATCGTCTTGTGGAGCATGTGATTTATAGAATGCCTCGAATCAAAGAAGTTATTGAACTTGTGGAAGAAGACCATCGTATAACCAAGGATGAGATGTTGACACATATTACGGATGAGTTGAGAAAAATATCCGGTATGGAAATGGCTCAAATCAAGAAAAAGAGTAATCGATTTGAGTTGTTGAGTTTCGCTATATTGGATACTTATGAAATTGGCTTGGGACAGATACGGATGCCAACAAGTTTAGAAGGAATTGAGGAACAAATTATCAAAGTTCTAAAAGGAATTATGGATACGCTACTACTCAAATATGATTGTCTGAAAGAGAAAGATACCCGATATCACTTGGCAAAAAAAGAAGCCTATTTGACGGCGATGGGACGACTTATAGGATTTTCCAACCAGTTTGAGAAAGATGGGGAAAATTTTCTTCAAGAGGCCATACATGGTGATGGCCATCGTTTCACAGAAGCGGGAGAAGCCTTTTTGGAGCTTGTAGAAGAGATTGCTAAAGAGGTGGAAAAAGAAGATATGGATTTCTTAAGTAAAGAATTGTTGCCGGAAATGGCAACCTTTGAAGATATCATTCATCAATCGGTAAAACATGTAATGACAAAGTGCGATCATCCTGAGATTATCCCGATGATGGAGGAGATACGAGGACTATATAATCGCTTAATTAAGCAAATAGAACGTCAAGGAATAACGACGATTCGACCGGAAGTAAAGGAGCGATTTGAGCCTAAGTATCATGAAGTAATAGTTGCTGAGAATCAAGAGGGGTATAGCAAAGGAGAGATTATTCGACGTCAGAATATAGGTTATCATTATGAGGGATATGTTCTACGTCGTGCAGGTGTTATTGTAGCGAAGTAGAAGGAGCTATAAAATGGAAGGTATGGAAGCGATCGTTTTCCTCATTGATATTAACGAGATGAGTATGGTGGAAATTAATAAGGAAAATAAAGAAGCCAGGTATCTGGATATAAGCGGTGGATATAAAGCAAAAGAGGTTCCTTTGGCATTGTATCATCTTGAATCCGGTGGGTATATGGCAGGAGATGATGCCTATCTATTTATCGAAGAAGAGGGAACCTTGTATACAGCCGAAGACCTTCATCAAAATGAGCAACTCATGGAATACTATTTTGAAGAATGTATGAAAAAAATCCAAGAAATATATCCGGAGTATTGTCAACAGTCTTATGAAGTCATAGAGTTGCCGACGAAAATGCCGGATGCTATAGAGGACTACAAAAATTTTTATAAGAATAAAATTGCAGAAGTTTTAGAGGTCGAAAAAGAGGATAAAAGGGTACAGCGCCTGTTTTATGAACATCGGACACTGTGGTTAAAGCAGCTAAAAACAGGTAAGGGATTAAAGATACCAATGGTATATGACGGCAAGATGAAAGTTCTTGCACTTAGTGCCGATTCAATTGTCTCCATACGTCGGGAATTGAGACGTGGGATAATGGAGTGGCAGACAAAAGAAAGAGCGTTAAATAATTTGGTGAATAACGAGTTAATGCAGCTGTCCGATCTCATGGGAATCAAAATGAAAACGACGGATTGGTTGGCCTGGTACTTCGAAGATAAAACGATTTCGGCAACAGTTGAGAAGGGCTTAACCCGACGCTGCACCATACAGGATAAAGGGTATGAGTTAGAATGGAATCTTCCACAACCGATTACATGGATTGCTATGGATGGGGTACATAGGATCGATGTCGTTGATACACAAGGCAATGGCATTTTTACAGGTTTATTGCCGAGGCCACTTCATGGATATCTTGTAACCATGGAAGCAACACTAGACAACCACCACATAATCAGTGAGGTGACATATGAATTTCGAAAGTTATAAGCAACGGATACAAGAAGAAGGCTTATCAGAAAATGACTATATTATTGGCATAGATTTAGGAACGACACATTCAGTGATTAGTTACTGGAATGCATCCAAACAGGAACCCGAACCTATTGATATGAGCCATGGATTCGGAAAGGTTCCTATGCCGTCTGTCGTCCAATTGCGTAAAGAAGAGTTGGAAGAGGAATGGATTGTGGGAGAAGAAGCTCTCAGTAGTTATCTAATCTATCCGGAATCAACGGTGTTATCGGTGAAGAGCCGAATGGGGAGTAATGATGTGATAACATTAGAACATCAAGAGTTCTCGCCGGAAGAATTATCGGCTAAAATCCTGGCTACATTAATGGATCAAGTATCTACAATGAATCCCAAAAGCGTGTGTGTTGGTGTTGTTGTATCCGTACCGTATGATTTTGATGATGCGGGTAAGAAGGCAGTACTAAGAAGCTGTCGATTGGCCGGATTTCACGAACAAATGATTGGGTTGATTGAAGAACCCAAAGCAGCAGCTCTTGCCTACAATCGTAAACATCCCTTTAAGGAAGGGGAGACACTGATGGTTTTTGATTTTGGTGGCGGAACACTGGATATCACCTTGTTCCAAGTGGCGCATCTAAGTGAAAAGGAGCAAGTGTTACGCGTATTAAGTGAAGGGGGAGAAGCTCATCATGGAGGTGATCTCATTGATCAATTGCTCTATGAGTATTTTATTGATGTTATGAAGGATAAGGGTATTGATACAGAGGCACTATCAAAGGAAAGTTTAGCGGAGATGAAGGTGCGAAGTAAGGAAACAAAAGAACGACTTTCAGGGGCTCAGAAAGTTCGTGTCCCTTTTACTTATTGTATTCCGCCTTTTGTTTTGAATCTAAAGAGAGAGACATTTTTGGAATTGATAGACGGATTTGTTGCTAAGACCCGACATCTGATTCATCGAACATTACAGGAAGCCTATGATGGAGCCGTGCAGTTTTCCCAAGTGGATCGGATTTTATTAGAAGGTGGATCCTCTCAAATGCCTTGGGTAAAGGATATGATGGTAGAGCTTTTCCAAGATGAATCTAAGATATATATGTCCGAACGACCGGCTCTCGATATTTCCCTTGGTGCATGTATCTATGCAGCTATGGAGATGGACGTGCATGAACAGAAAGATATTATTACAGGACTGTCAGTGGTAGACTTTGATGTTTGTGTTCCTCATGATATCGGATTTGAAATTGATGTGGATGCTAAGAAGCGGTTTTATCCCATGATTCATCGAGGGACACCTTATCGTTTGGCAAAACGGTCCCAAATTTTCACCTTATCAGGAGATACGGAACAAGACATGACGTCCCTTAATGTACGCATTATGGAGCGTATCCATAAGGAAAAAGATTTGGAAGGCTGTTCGCTCATTGGAGATGTGGCAATTGAAGGGCTTCCTAAGCGACCAAGTGGGCAAACGCAGGTTAAGGTTGAACTTTCTATAGAAAAACAGTCCGGAACAGTCAAAGGCCATGTGGAGGATATGGGGTATAAGGGGATTCATTTACCGTCGGGGTTTAAAGAATCCTTTATTCCTAAACGATTTGAACCGGTGACAGTGACAGAGACAGAGGGTTCTTTAGAAGAAAGGTAGGTAGGTATGGCTTTTTTAGGAATTGATCTTGGAACGACAAACTCCATAGGTATGATTTATGACGATAAGACGGATAAGACGACAGCCGTCACCATTGAGGGCATTGATGAAGTGTTACCGTCAGTTGTAACCTATCTTGAAGACGAGACACTTATTGGTATAGAAGCCAAGAATAGTGCTATTATTTATCCGGATGAGACGGTACTTTCAGTGAAGCGGTTAATGGGTGAAACAGAACCACTTGACTTGGGAATAACTCAGAAATTACCGGAGGAAGTCAGTGCAGATTTATTGAAGGTTATCAAAGACAGTGCCCAAAAACAGGCAGGAGAAACTTTTGATGAAGTCGTCATTACGCATCCGGCATATTTTAATGACAGACAAATTTACGCAACCAAGCAGGCAGGAGAACTTGCCGGTTTTCAGACAGTGCATTTGTTGAGTGAGCCTTTGGCGGCGGCTATAGAATACGGTTATCAACAAAACTATGTACAGAAGATACTCATCTATGACTTAGGAGGGGGAACGTTTGACGCCTGTGTCCTAGATGTGAGTAAAGATATATATGGGCATCACTCATTCAAAGAACTAGCTGATGTTGGCGATATGTTCCTTGGCGGAGATGACTTTGACAAAGAATTGGAACGTCGTATGGCAAAAGAATTTGAAGCGAATCATGATATGCTGATTGATACGTTACCGATAGAAGACCAACGTCGTGTCATTCAGCGACTGCGTCAAGAAGCGGAGAAAGCAAAACGATTGCTATCAGAAGCCGGTAAAGTAACGATTCAGATTCATCCCCTTGCTATTGTAGACTCCGTTCCTTGTAATTTGACAATGGAAGTGACCCGAGACGAGTTTGAAGGAATGATTCAATCGTATATCGATCGTAGCTTGGAGGTCGTAGATACAGCCATTGAGCGAAGTAAGCTTAGTGTGGCAGATATTGATAAAGTGATTTTAGTTGGTGGTTCAACCTTGGTGCCAATGGTCAAGCGACGTATTGCAGGAGCAATAAAAGAGCCTTATCGTGCAGTAGATCCCGCAAAAAGTGTGGCAATGGGGGCGGCTATTTATAATTATCTCATTCATCTGCCAAATAGTAGCGTAGAAATCGGACAAATTATGCGTCAGCATATAGGAACACGAGCAATTATTAATGCAGAAACGGGAGAAAAGGCCATGGTTCCTATTCTTAAAATGGGAACAGAGATTCCGGCAAAAATTACAGATGACGGTTTTCAAGTATCCGGTAATGCAGATGCTGTACGTATTGATGTGTTTCAGTGGGAAGAAGGCTTTGAAGAGGATCGAAAGTATATCGGATCATTGACCTTGGAAGGAGTGACAAAGGAGAGTCGTTTGGCGATTACATATTCGATTAACAAGGATAATCTTTTTGAAGCAACGGTTGTTGATGAAGTCACCCAGATAACTGTATCGAATCATTTTGACCGACAAAAAACAGCTCCTCTTCTTGTCGATGAGAAACAGAAGGTAACAGGGTCCGTGAAGGGGATTGATATTTGTTTTATCATTGATACGACAGGAAGTATGGATACTTATATAGATGGCGTTAAAGAAAAAGCTATCCGATTTTCGGAGATTCTCAAAGAAAAAGGTATCGATTATCAATTGGGACTTATCGGATTCGGAGATTTGGGAGAACGTGAAAAGCCAAAAGTATATAAATGGACGGAAGACGTAGCTAAATTTCAAAAAAATGTCATGCGAATTAAGCGGACATATGGAGGGGATATACCGGAGTCTTCTCTTGAAGCCATTCAGACGGGAATAGCTTCGTTGAAGAAGCGCGCTAAAGTAAACCCATATACGGCCTTTATAGTAATAACGGATGCACCACCTCATATTCCGACACATTATGGTCAATCCTTGGAAGATATTATTGATGAAGTTAAGGCAGCAGATGTCATCTGCCATATTGTAGCAAAGAAGGATAAGAAAAGTTTGGAAGCATATACGCCATTTGCTACGACCGGAGGCTATTATTATTCTATGGATGAACCATTCCATGAAATATTAGATAGGATTGCCTATCGATTAGCTGATTTAGTTCGAGTTTAGGAGTCTATGGTATGAGTATATACAACAGGACGGAAGCTTCTTTTGTAGACCATGTTGTTCGTCCGATGTATGACGAACCGGAAAGCTATGTTTTCCATTTTATAAAGCAACCTTATCGCATAATGACTTGTATCGGCAGTGAACAGTTGGATGCGTTTGAATCTTATGCTGTTTGTCAACAATGGTATAGGTCGATTGAGGAGATGCAACGTTATATCAGAAGTTACAAACAACAGACCATAGACGAGCAACTGCTAATCTATGGGGATGAATGTTATGACATGGGAGATAAGAATGAAGCGTTTTGTGCTTACATGAAAAGTTATCAACAACATCATACGCCAAAGGCAGCCTTGAATATTAGTTTGATTTATATGGAAGTGGGCCGTTATGAAAATGGCCTAGAATGGGCAAAAAAGGCGCATGGACTCATTCAAGTCGAAAAGAGCAAAAAGAAAGCACAAAAATTAGAATTGTCTTATATTAAGCTTTATCGATTCGCTACCGGGAAATGGCCCTATGATATGACGCCGTTTATTGATGAAATCATGGAAAGTCCTGACGATCGATGTTGGGAATTTTTAGTATGGTATTATAATCAGATTCATGAAGAAGAGCATGCAGCAGTCAGTTTTATGAGAATGACGTGTCGGACATATCGTAAGCGATGGATGGAGTCCTTTTTGATGTATATGTTGGCACAGGGGCAAGGACAACGTGCTCTTAAAGAGTTGGGCGATTTGATTACATTGGAACGCATTGCGTTTATGCAAGCACTGGCAGTAGCATCTCAGAAAGAAGTGATTGGTGATATAGCCGGACGATGGTTTCTGAATCAAAAAGAACGGTATCCGAAGGAGTCGAATTTACTTCTATGTATATCCGTCTATTATATTGAGAAGGAGCAGGTGATACCGGCTATACATCATTTTAGACAGGTTGAGAAAGAAGAACTGGACAAAAGTTTACACAACATGTATGCTTATCAACAAGCAAAGATTGCCGCATATGGGTATGAGACTGCTTATGAACTCAATGGCTATGAGATGCTATACACACAATGGAAAAATACCTATCGACTATTATATGATGTCATGGATGGTTTTGAAGGACAAGGGAGATAGATAGATGTTAAAAAAATTAAAAAATTGGCTTGCCGGACTCAAGCAACGCTTTCGATCTTATGATGAAGAAATGCTCTCCGGGGTGGATGTGGAAGCGTTATTGAAGGATCCTAACGGCAAGGAAAAAGCAAAAGAACAACTGGAAATTTTTGAAAATCGATATGGGCATATTAAAGAAGATTATGAGGGCTTGGTGTACAATTACTCGACGTTAGAGAAAATTCAGAACTTGCCCTCTAGAGAGCAACATCGTCTAGAGATGTTATGTCGTCAATACTCAGAAGCGTCTATGCACACAGAAGAAGCTCTTAAGAGTAGAGAAGAAGCAACAAGTAAGAAAGATCCGATTATTGAGAAACGCTATCGAGATATTCCGAAAGCCATACAAATTATGGAAGAAAATGAAAAGGCCCTAAGTTTGGTTAAGCATGATTTGGGTATACTAGAAGGTGAGCGTGAGAACTTAGTATACCAGCAAAGAAACCTAGTAACGGCTATTAAGTTTTTAAAAGGCTTCTTTATTTTTCTCATAGCAGCAGCCTTTATCGGTGCCGTTATATTGGCGAGTATGTCCCTGGTTTATGAGCAACCTATTTTCACACCCGCTTTGGTTTATATTCTAGTGGTTGCTTTCTTTTTTATGTGGATGTTTATTTTTCGACGCTATTGTTATCATGAATTGAAAAAGAACCAGATTATGTTGGACCGAGCAATTAAGTTGATAAACAAAACAAAAATTAAATATGTTCAGCATCAGCAAGTGTTGGATTATCAATATGAAAAGTACCAAGTAAATAGCTCCCATGTTATCAAGATGCGTTATGAACAGTATAATGCAGGAATGGAGAAGGAGAGGGATTACAATCGAACGAGTCAGGAAGCGAAAACGATCATTATAGATATTGATCGGTTTCTAAACGAACAACGCATTGATGGGACAGAATTTGTCTTGCGGGAAGCAGATTATCTAGCGACAGACAAAGGACGTAAGCAGTTGGTAAAGCGATATAAAGAGGACAGGGATACGATGAAGCACCAATTGCAACAACTGGAACAAGAGCGAGAAGTACTGATGAATGTGTTGACAAATTTTTGAAAATCTATTATGATGTTGAAAAGAGAAACAAGCAATGAGAAAGAAGAGTAGTTATCTTTAGCATGCTAGAGAAGGAATCCGTCGGCTGGAAGATTCCATGTGATAAGATAGTGAAGGTAGCTTTTGAGCTGACTTGCCAAGAACCATCAGATGATGACAAGCAAGTCCGGGTCATGCCGTTATACATTTGAGCCTGATGTTAGTCGGGAAATAAAGGTGGTACCACGGTCTTTTCGTCCTTTTCGAAAAGGCCTTTTTTATGTTTTTTTATAGTTGGAGGTGACCGATGGGAACATTAGGTATCATTTTGATTGGAACAGGCATTCTTGTTTTCTTTAGTGGTTTTACCATACGCCGATCGGCAAAAAAGATGACACGCAGTCAATCGCGTTATGAATCCATGCTTCTAAATGACAAACAGCTGGAAGAAGACCGAAGGACAGAAGAAGAATACCACTTAATGGTGACAAAAGGCATGCGTATTTTACATGCTGTCGGTATCACCTGTATCTTAGTAGGCATATTATTTATAATCTTTGGAGGTTAATATGGCAAAAGAATTGGAAAAAAATTATAATCCCAAATCGATGGAACATCGATTATATAAAGAGTGGATGGATAAAGGCTATTTTCATGCAGAACCAAATCCTGAGAAAGAGCCGTTCACCATTGTGATTCCGCCACCGAACATTACCGGTAAATTACATATGGGACATGCGCTTGACAATACATTGCAAGATATTCTCATTCGCTTCAAACGTATGCAAGGGTTTGAAGCATTATGGCAACCGGGAACGGACCATGCCGCGATTGCAACAGAAGTCAAAATCGTTCAGAAAATGCATGAAGAAGGTATCACGAAAGAAGATATCGGTCGTGACGGTTTTATGGAGCGAGCATGGGAATGGAAGGCGGAATACGGCGGAACAATCATTGATCAGTTGAAGAAGTTAGGTGCTTCTTGTGATTGGGAGAGAGAACGATTTACCTTAGATGAAGGCTGTTCGGATGCCGTTATTGAAACATTCAAACGCTATTATGATAAAGGATATATCTATCGTGGTAACCGAATTATTAACTGGTGCCCTGTATGTGAGACAACGATATCGGATGCAGAGGTTGTTCATGAGGAGCATCAAGGACATTTTTATCATATTAATTACCCGATTAAAGGCACGGACCGTGTCTTAAGACTAGCAACAACGCGTCCGGAGACATTACTTGGAGATACGGCAGTTGCCGTTCATCCTGAAGATGAACGCTATAGTGATTTAGTTGGTAAAACGGTGATTTTACCATTGGTAGGAAGAGAAATTCCGATTATCGCTGATAGCTATGTAGATAAAGAATTTGGTACAGGCGTTGTAAAAATAACACCGGCTCATGACCCGAATGACTTTGAAGTAGGATTGCGTCATGACTTGCCACAAATTAATGTTATGACGGATGATGGTAAGATTAACCATGAAGGTGGACAGTACGAAGGGCTAGACCGTTATGTTGCTCGTAAGCAAATGGTGGCAGACCTTAAGGAACAAGGCTTCTTGGTTGAAATCGAAGATCACCAACATAATGTCGGAACACATGACCGATGTAAGAGTGTTATTGAACCGATGATTAAGTCTCAATGGTTCCTTAAAATGGATGAATTGGTGAAACCGGCTATTGAGGCCTATACATCCGGTGAACTAACGATTATTCCTGAACGATTAGGAAAAGTATACTTGAATTGGTTAGAGAATATTCGTGATTGGTGTATTTCCAGACAACTATGGTGGGGACATCGTATTCCTGCATACTATTGCGATAGCTGTCATCATATTCATATCGGGGATGAGGCACCGGATGTGTGTCCGGTTTGTGGGGCAACATCCTTTAGCCAAGATGAAGACTCCCTAGATACATGGTTTAGTTCAGCCTTATGGCCATTTTCTACTTTAGGTTGGCCACACAAAACCGCAGAGTTAGATTATTTCTATCCGACCAGTGTTCTTGTGACCGGTTATGATATTATCTTCTTCTGGGTTATTCGAATGATTTTTTCCGGTATGGAATTTACAGGTGAGCTACCGTTCAAAACGGTTATCTTCCATGGTCTTGTTCGAGATGCCAATGGACTTAAAATGAGTAAATCTTTGGGGAACGGTGTAGATCCTCTCGATGTTATTAATGAATATGGTGCGGATGCCCTTCGTTTATGCCTTGTAACAGGGAATGCACCGGGGAACGACATGCGTTTTTCGACAGAACGTGTAGAAGCTGCCCGTAATTTTGCGAATAAGGTATGGAATGCATCCCGTTTTATGATGATGTATGATCTGAGTGGTGTACCGGAGTCCATGGATGTATCGAAACTTCAGGAAGCGGATCGCTGGATTTTATCTAAGTCCAATGTATTAGTACAAGAAGTAACAGATGCTATGGAGCGCTATGACTTAGGGATTGCTGTTGGCAAATTGACGGATTTTGTATGGGAAGAATTTTGTGATTGGTATATTGAGATGGTTAAGCCAAGACTCTACAATGAAGAAGATGAGAGTCGAATCGCTGCACTGTGGACGTTAAAGCATGTGTTAATCACATCGTTACGTCTATTACATCCATATATACCCTTTGTTACAGAAGAAATCTATCAAACCTTATTGGATACACAAGAATCGATTATGGTATCGCCTTGGCCGACATTTAACGACGCTTATGTTTTTGAAAAAGAAGAAGAAAGTATTAGTTTGTTAAAAGAGGCTATTCGAGGTATTCGTAATGTACGTGCGGAGATGAATGTGTCACCGAAACGTTTGGTTAAAGTGATTGTTGTAACAGAGAATGATAAAGTTGCAGATATCTTTGCAGAAGGTGAAGTCTTCTTCAAAACCCTTGCTTCGGCCAATGAGATGGTGATTCAAAAGGATAAAGCCGGTATTGATGATGATTTTGTATCGGTATTAGTACCGGATGCCAATCTTTATATGCCGTTTTCAGATCTTGTGGATATTGATAAGGAAATTGAACGCCTTACGGGTGAGCAAGCTAAACTTGAAAAAGAAATCGAACGGATTGATAAGAAATTAGGAAATCCTGGATTTGTCAATAAGGCGCCGGAACATGTTGTAGCCGGTGAGAAGGAGAAACAAGACACATATAAAGGGCTTTTAGAGCAAGTTGTTGAACGTCTGTCTCGTCTTCAAAAATAGAAAAATGAATAAGGGCATTAAGAACCCCCCATCAAATTTACATTTGATGGGGGGTTTGAACAATGTGATTTCTTATCCCTTGTAGTATGGAATGTTTTAGTTTGTTTCGACGTCACCATAGCGTGTAAGCGTTGCATTTAATGTTAAAAGTTTTTCGCCTCGAGATACACTGATTTCAAGGGTATCACCAACGGATTTAGTTGAAAGGGTATCAAAGAGTGCATTTGTGTTGGCAATACGGTCTCCATTAATGGAGTAGATGACATCACCTTCCATAATACCTGCTTTATCTGCTGCGCTACCTGCATAGACGTTGGTTACATATACACCGAAAGGCATCCCCGTTTGAGCGTAGACATCATTGGATATATCAGATATACCAACACCAAGGAATGGTTTGTCGTCATTCATAGCATAGGCAACATCGGAGCCGTTACCGGATTCTATGATGGTTTTAATGACGGGAAGTGCTAAATGTACAGGAATAGAGAAGCCCATACCTTCGACTTTTTCATCGACATACTTGGCAGTATTGATACCGATGACTTCGCCTTTTGAATCGACGAGTGCACCACCACTATTTCCAGGGTTAATCGCTGCATCTGTTTGAAGTACAGTTAATTTAGTGTTTTCAAGAGTTAATTCGCGGTTAACGGCGCTGATAACACCGGCAGTTACAGTGCTGCTAAATTCTTTACCTAGAGGATTACCAATGGCAACAGCTAGTTCACCAACTTCTAGAGCAGAAGAATCACCAAATGTAGCGACAGTAATATCATCCATACCGGATTCATTAATAGCGCTTAACGGAATACTTAGTACGGCAAGGTCCATACGAGAGTCATAACCGATGATGTTAGCCGCTAGAGAGGTTCCGTCGTGGAATGTGACTTCTACATCTGTGGCATCTGCAATAACGTGATGGTTTGTGATAATGAGAAGGTCTTTGTCGCGTAACTTATAGATAATACCGGAACCAGTTCCTTCAACTTCTTGGGTTTGTTGATTGAAGAAATTGTTAGATGCTACTTGGAATTTGCTGGATATAGTAACAACGGAAGGGCCGACATTTTTTGCAATAGCGGCAACAGTACTTCCGGATTCAACCTCTTTTGTGTTTGAAGAAACAACCGGTGAGATTTGGTTGACATCAAAATTTAGTGAAGAGGTCGTTGAGGCAAGTTCAGGGGTTAATTGATTTCCAAAGTGAAGCGCTGTGCTGTAGCCTGCTCCGAAAACTGCGCCACCCAAGAATACAAAAATAACGAACATAGCAACAAAACGAGGGAAGCGATGTTTTTTCTTTGGTTGCTTTGGTGGTGGTGTTTGGTTTCCTCCTCCTGTACTAAATTGTGGTGCGTCATCGTATCGTCTGTATTGAGGCTCACTGTAATTGGAGTCGGAAGTAACGGGCTGATAGGTACGATACCCTGTATTGCTTTCGTGAGTATGGGAGGGTTGTTGGGTAGGTTCTGATGGTTGTTGTTGACTGAGTTGCTCATTGTTCACATCCTCCATTCTTTCATAGATAGGATCAATATCAATGTATTTTTCATCCATGTGTCAAAACTCCTTTCATATATTAATGATATTCTTTTGAATGTTGTAATCGTTGAGTTGCTTTCTTAACTTGATTCTATAATATAAAATCTGTTCGTCAAAAGTAGTATGAAAATGTTAACAAAATGTGAACAAAACAAAGAATTGCCAATAGAGGCCGAAGGATGTAATATAAGAGTATTAATTATTAGACAGATTAGGGCGGTAAAAGTATATAGTTGAACTTTGCTATTCAATATATTGGATACGAATTTAGAGAAACTTAGGTTTATCGGGCTAATCATTAGATAAGGAGTAATAAATGGGCCGGAATATAGAAGAATCACTTATGGGGATTCCCTTGTTTGGGAAAAAAACAGGACTACATAATATAGAAAGTATTCAAACAGTTTTAAACCTTCGCTATGGTTTGCAGAACTATTTGAATCAATCAACCATTATTCATGTGACAGGGACCAACGGAAAAGGCAGTGTCAGTCGAATGTTATCAGGAATATACACGGCTGCTGGGTATAAAGTTGGATTGTTTACATCCCCCCATATGGATACGATAACAGAAAGAATACGCATTAATAATGATCCTGTTTGCGACGAGCTTTTTCGAGAAGCCTATCAGGCAGTAAAGAATATTATAGAAGAAATTGGAAGGAATCAAGATACGGATTCTGCATTTGAGCCGACTTTTTTCGAGTGGCTTTTTGCAATGAGTCTTTATGTCTTCGTACAACAGCAACCGGAGATAATTATTGTGGAAGTCGGTATCGGAGGGCGATTGGATACAACAAATGCACTAAAGAAGACAGATTTAAGTGTCTTTACACCTATTGGAATGGATCACCAAGGAATTTTGGGGGATACAATTGGGCAAATAGCTCGTGAGAAGGCGGGAATATTAAGGCATTACGGTAGAGCGGTCTATTTTGATACATCGGATGAAGTATCGGCTATTATAGAAGAAATGAGTATCAAATTATCGGTGAAAAGTGAAAAAGTTGAGAAAGAATCCTATAAAATCACGAATTTGACAGACAAAGGGATTGATTTTTCTATAGTTAACAAGTATTATAAGTATGAGTCCTTATATATATCGACACCTGCGCTGTATCAATGTGAAAATGCAAGTGTTGCTTTAGCATGTATTCATAGCTTGGAGCATCAGCGACCGGTACCCTTTAGAGCTGTTCAGACAGGGCTTAGAGAATTTTACTGGCCGGGACGTTGCGAATGGATAAGACCACAGATATTACTTGATGGAGCGCATAATATACTTGGTGCGACGGAATTGGCCAAGATATTAAAAACTCACTATAACGAGAACTCTTTGGATATACTCATTGCAATGAAAGAAGGTAAGGACTATAAGAAGGTTATACGAATATTATTGGATACCCATTGTATTAGGGATATTTACTGTGCGGACCTTTCTATTCAAAAAGGGGTTGCCAAAGAAGAACTTTTCAGTACTATTCAAGAAATTCATACAGATAAACGTCATCAACAAATGTCACATCCTGTAACTTTAGTTGATGATTTGCGAGAGTTTATTATAAAAAGGATAAAATATTCAGGGGACAGAGCAATACTTATAACGGGTTCACTTTTCTTAATGAGTGAAATTAGAAAAATAATCAAAGAGGAGGATTAAAATGATTCAATTTGATGAAGAAATCAAGAAATTCAAACCATCCTTAGAAATTGAAGACGCGGAAGAGGCCATCTATTCCTATGAAAATAAGGATATTGTCGATATTTTAGGCGAAATGATTAAGGAACTTAAAGAAGACAAATAGACAATAGAAAAGGATGGAGACTATGGCGAATTTATGTCCGACATGCAAGAATGTATTAGATGAAAAAGATTATTGTTCCGTGTGCCGTAAAACTGTCTATACTTATGAGCGGATTCGACGTGCATCGAAACAATTCTATAATGAGGGCTTACAAAAGGCAAAAGCAAGAGATTTAAGCGGTGCAGCAGAGATACTGGGGCGTAGTATTAAGTATGACAAGAATAATATAGATGCAAGAAATCTCCTGGGGCTTGTATATTTTGAATTGGGAGAGCCGGTATTAGCTATTCGACAATGGGTTATTAGTCAAAATATGCGACCAAAGGATAATGTTGCAACACGCTATTTAAAAAAAGTACAGGACAATCAAGTCAATCTAGATAAATTAAATACTGCGATTAAAAAATATAATCAATCCTTAGTCTACGTAAATCAGAATTCGTCCGATTTGGCGATGATTCAGTTGAAAAAAATTATTACGATTAATCCAAAATTTTTGAAGGCATATAATTTGTTGGCCCTTATCTACATTCAAGAAGAAGAGCTAGATAAAGCCAAACAAGTATTGCTTAAAGTGCTATCGATCGATAAAAATAATTACATTGCGAGAAAGTACTATGATTCTCTCTTAGAAACGGAAGATGAAGGTGAACTCATTCCGCCGGAAGAAGAGGCAAAACGGGAAAAGACAAGAGTTCGACGTCAAATCGTAATTAATCAATCGGTACAGCAGTTTTTAGGTGTTGTATTTGGATTGGTTGTTGGAGTGGCATTGTTCTATTTCCTTATCCTACCCAATCAGCTAAACGGCAAAAATGAACGTATTGATGAGGCAGAGAATAATGTCATTACGCTGAATAATGAAAATGAGGAACTTGCAGCAGAAAAAGCAGAGAATGAGGCAACGATTCGTCAATTAGAAAGCGAGTTAGAACAAGCCATGAATGAAAGTACATCCTTGGCGAATTTACGTTCTCAAGGGGAACATCTTATGACCAGTACAAGTAATTATCTTGATGGAGAGTTAGAGAAGGCGGCTGCGAATCTTTATGCTTTTGATTTAGGAGAAAGTACAGATGGACTTTTGAATACATTGTATGAACAACTGGCTGAGGTTATTTATCCGGAAGCAAGTCGGCAAGCTTACTTGAGTGGATATAGTTATTATAACAGTGGTGCTTATGAAGAGGCCATTACCGATTTGACTGCAGCGTCCCACTACGTTACCGATGAGTATTATGCTGATGATGTGTTTTATTTCCTTGCGCGTAGCTATCAACGCTCTGAGCAGACCCAAGAAGCAATTGAAACCTTTAAGCAATTGTTAACACGATTTCCGAATAGTGACCGATATTCTGACGGTCGGATATATATGGAATCTTTAGGTGGTTCCTTAGAATAGTTTATGATTGGTGAGGTAGGTGCGGATGGTGTGATGAAAGTACTTGTAGTAGAAGATGTTGAATTGAATCGCTTTTTGATGTACGAATTATTAAGCGAGATGGGGCATAATGTTATTTTATGTAGTGACGGTCAGGAAGCGTTGCAAATTTTGATTGATTCAAGAGAACCGATTGATTTGATTTTCATGGATATACATATGCCGATTATAGATGGAATTACAGCGACGAAGGAAATACGAAAAATGGAACAGTATCTGACGTGTCCGATTATCGTTTTAACATCGGATGTGCTAAATGTTGCAGGTAACGAAGAATTGGAACAGCTATTTAATGGCTACTTGTTAAAACCAATTAACAAGCAGAACATTGAAGCTGTTTTGACATCATTATAGCAAGGAGCTTTAGATGATTCGTGGAATTGGTACAATAGAGGGAATGTCCGTTGGAAGGGCATTTCCCAAAACAGAGGATCAAGGCATTGTTCATAAAGTGATTGTGGAGAATGTAGAGATGGAATTACAGCAATTTGAAAAGGCTGTAAATGTTTATGAGCAGCAAATGAATGAAACAATTGCTATGAGTGAGAAATTTTTTGGCGATTCATTTTCAGAGTGTTACAAACAGCATTTGAAGGTGCTTCATGACTCCATTATTATTGGAGGCGTTAAGAAACAGATACAAGATTATCATGTCAATGCTGCTTTTGTACTGGAAGAAATAAAAACAAAATATGCTACCATTTATAAGAAAATGACGGATGATTTTTTGAAGAAAAAAGCGGACTGCATCCATCATATTACAGATGCAATCATAAAAATTCTTTTGGAAGATGATCGAAGGAGTACAGATATAGTTGCGACGGATATAATTATAGTTGCAAGGAATTTAGACCCCTTGGATCTTCGAGAGATAAAATTTGAACGCATCAAAGGTCTAATCATTGAAGAAGTCCATCAGATTGACTTTGCAAAAGCAGTTGCAGAGCGGTGGAATATTCCTTTTATATATGGAGTGCAACGTGCTCTTGATATGATAAAGGAAAATGATAAGCTCATTATGGATGCCGGAACTGGTGAGGTCATGATTAATCCTCCGCAAGGTATGGAAGCTGTTTATAATGAGCGTATCCGTCGAGCTGATGAATTCAAAAAACTTCATGAAATCTATAGAAGTCAACGTACACTGACACGGGATAATCAAAGTGTTTGCATTAGTAGTGTTGCTTCTAATTCAGAAGAGATAGGGCAAAGTATTCGTTTTGGCGCGGAAGGTGTCGGATTATATCGTACAGAGCATTTATTTATAGGAAGAGACGAAGGACCTACAGAGAGTGACCATTTGGCTCTTTATAAAGAGGCAGTAGCGTTATCAGAGGGGAAGCCAATTTGTTTTAGAACTTTTGATGTGTCAGCCAATAACGCAATAGGCTATGTGCATATTCCACATCAGGTGAATCCTTTATTAGGATATCGATCAACTCGGATTATGTTTCAACATCGTCATATATTAATTACTCAGATAAAAGCCATAATGCAGGCAGCCCAGTATGGTGATGTGAGTTTCGTTGTTCCTATG
Source organism: Vallitaleaceae bacterium (assembly GCA_965140555.1). Lineage (GTDB taxonomy): Bacteria > Bacillota > Clostridia > Lachnospirales > Vallitaleaceae > UBA1351. The sequence goes on from OZ223259.1 coordinate 3,281,588, forward strand.
GTAAGTAATGTGAATGAAATATTGGATATACGATTAATGATTGAGGATGCGAGCCTTCAACTGGAAGAAGAGGGGAAGTCGTACAATCGCAATATCCCATTTGGTATTGTTATTGAAACACCGGCAGCGGCTATTATGACATCTACATTGGCGCAAGAAGTGGATTTTGTATATGTGGATACAGATGATTTATTAATTCTTATGACAGGAACGGATCCTATGAATGAGATGGTTGATGTGGCATACAATTTTTTTGACCCCGGATTTATACGCTTGATGTCTAAGGTTACACGAGCCGCTCACCGTGAAGGGACGCCAGTTGGTTTTTATGGCCAAGTGTGCTCTAATGAATTACTTCTACCTTTAATGTTAGGTATAGGAATGGATAAACTCATTGTAGATAGGATGGTTCTTGGACGGGCTCGATTTGAAGTAAATACGACAACAAAATTTTATTGGGATAAGGTGCTTAAGAAGGTCATACAAGCCAAAAGCGGAGAAGATGTGAAACATCTTTTGGAAAAACATTATGTGGAACAATATCTTAGGCATTAATAAAGACAGGCACAAGTGCCTGTCTTATTCTGGTTATTAGGAACGTACATAATGTAGTAATGAAATTTTATCAAGAGAAGTAGTATCCTGAGAATACGCCTCCTGATTTGTACGATTTGTAGATTCTTGTTTGTAATTAGAGGATTCTTCTTGGGAGTTTTGCTGATAGTATACTCGATGTTCCATTTTTTTCAATAAATCATCTCCTTTTACGTCATCCTTGAACACTTTACACAAATAATTATACCATATATTGTTAAATATATCAAAAATTTAGGCTAAAGATGACTAGTCATTTCGATTCGGTCGTCAATATTTTGGTGAGCAAGGCATCTGTAGATCTAATACTTGACAGGAAAAGGGAATTACTATATATTTAAGAATGAAAATTATTTATACTATACGTTATGAAGATAAATGCATGGACCGGATAGAGTAGAGAGTCAGAAATTCTCAGAGAGATGGCGGTTGGTGAAAGCCATTGAACAGACGACTGTTGAAGTGCCTCCGTGAGCAGTGAAGGTGAAGGAAGTAGCCTAAACCGTTACCACCCGTTATCGTGGACAAAGTGAAAGATGAGTATCATCTTTAATTAGAGTGGAACCGCGCCAAAGTCGTCTCTTATCCTAGATAAGAGCTTTTTTTATGTTATCGGAAACTGTTCTTTTTTTGAAAAAGGAGTGGCCTATGAATATTATATCGTTTATAAAAGAAGAAATGAATGTTATTAAAGATCGAGACCCCGCCATTAAATCAAGACTAGAAGTCTTCATATACCCTAGTTTTCATGCGGTGTTAAGGTATCGATTGGCACATTGGTTTTATGAACATCATCGTTACTTTATTGCCCGTTGGATTTCACAACGAGCAGTTCGAAGAACAGGAATTGAGATTCATCCCGGAGCGGTCATAGGGAAAGGGTTATTTATTGATCACGGACTAGGTGTTGTTATTGGTGAGACCTCGATTATTGGGGATAATGTGACTATCTATCAAGGGGTTACATTAGGTGGAACAGGTAAAGAACATGGTAAACGACACCCGACTATCGGAGATAATGTTATGATTAGTGCGGGAGCTAAAGTCATTGGATCATTCACTGTTGGGAATGACTCAAAGATTGGGGCAGGATCGGTTGTCTTAAGAGAGGTTCCCCCGTATTCCACTGTTGTCGGAATTCCCGGTCGTGTGGTCAAGAGTGAAGGTGAGAAATTACATCCGAGTGATAAACTGGATCAGATTCATTTACCGGATCCGATTCGCCAAGAGATATGTAAAATGATAATTCGTATCGATTCTTTAGAATTCAAATGTGGCGGTATTGAGGCAACGGAGCTGGAGCGAAGAGAAAAAGAACGCTGTGCCCTTTGTCCGGATAATCCATATATTGATACAACAAAGTAGACGATAGAAACTGTTCAATAAAAATGAGTCAAGTTACGAAGAAATTAAGATAAAGGAGATAACATGAAGATATATAATACATTAACGCGACAAAAAGAAGAATTTGTTCCGCTTGAACCGGGTAAGGTAAAAATGTATGTTTGTGGTCCGACAGTATACAACTACATTCATATTGGAAATGCTCGTCCATATATTATGTTTGATATTGTACGACGTTATTTTGAATATAAAGGTTATGAAGTGAACTTCGTTCAAAATTTTACAGATATTGATGATAAGATTATAAAACGGGCGGTTGAAGAAGCGTTGAGTACGGAGGAATTGGCCGGCAAGTATATTCGTGAAGTTGCCCATGATGCCTCATGCCTAGGTGTTCATGAAGCAACCCATCACCCGAAAGCAACAGAGGAGATGGAGGGCATTATTGATATGATTTCAACCCTTATTGAAAAGGGTTACGCCTATGAAGTGGATGGAAGCGTTTATTTTGAATCCAACAAGTTTGAGGGCTATGGAAAATTGTCTAAAAAGAATATTGAAGATTTGGAAGCCGGTAAACGTGTTGCCGTAGAAGACGGAAAGAAAAATCCGACAGATTTTGTTTTATGGAAACCGAAGAAGGAAAATGAACCTTACTGGGAATCACCATGGAGTCAAGGTCGTCCGGGATGGCATATTGAGTGTTCAGTAATGGCTAAAAAGTATTTGGGAAATCGCATTGATATTCATTGTGGCGGAACAGATTTGGTTTTTCCACATCATGAGAATGAAATTGCTCAAAGTGAAGCGGCTAATGGTGAACCTTTTGCCAATTACTGGATGCATAATGGTTTTATCAATGTGAACAATGAGAAAATGTCAAAATCTAAGAATAACTTCTTTACAGTACGGGAAATAGCAGAAGATTTTCCTTATGATGTGATTCGATTTTTCATATTAAATGCCCATTACCGTAGTCCGTTAAATTTTAGTCGTGAGTTAATGGAAGCGGCAGCAAGGAGTCTAGAACGTCTTAAAACTGGGTACGATACGATGGCAACCTTTGCTGAAGCGGGTAGTGATGTAGAAATAAGTATAGAACAGCAGGCAATTATTGATGACTTTATTGAAGCTTTTGAAAAAGCCATGGAGGATGATTATAATACAGCGGATGCTGTTGCGGTGTTGTATGACATGGTTAAATATGGGAATAAAGAACTGACAGAGACAATGAGTCATGAGTTTTTAGACTCTTTTAAGAATGCATTTGTTGGTTTATGTGATATACTAGGTATTAGTTATGAAAGAGAAGCCCTTCTACTTGATGAAGAGATAGAGACACTCATCGAGAAGCGTCAACAAGCACGTAAAGATAAAGACTTTGCACTTGCAGATAAGATTCGTGATGAGTTATCGGATCAAGGTATTGTACTGGAAGATACTAGGGAAGGTGTACGCTTTAAGCGGATATAGAGGTGAGATGTGGAACATTTTTTTGAAACATTTAAGGATCAACTGAATATTCAAAAAGTCGATGTAAAACGATACTCTCCACTAACACTAGCGTATATTGGAGATTCTATTTATGATTGTATGGTTAAGCTATTTCTCGTATCAGGTGGTAATCGTTCGGTTAATCAACTACATCGAGAGAGTAAGACCTATGTGAAGGCGTCGGAGCAGGCAAGACGTTTGGAAGCCCTAATGCCTCATTTGACGGAGCGAGAACAGCAAATTGTTAAGTGGGGAAGAAATGCCAAAAGTCAAACCATACCGAAGCATGCAACGAAAGCTGACTATCAAATGGCAACAGCCTATGAATGCTTGCTGGGATATTTGTTTATGGACGATAATTATGAGCGATTGCTTGAATGTATTGTAGAGGGGATAAGGTATGGCGAAACAGACACAGCGATTGATTAAAGGAACATTAATTCTGACATTGGCTGGTATTTTGGCCAAAATTGTCAGTGCTTTTTATAAAATACCCCTCGACAATTTAACGGGAACGATCGGATTAGGATATTATCAATCGGTGTATCCGCTGTATGCACTGCTAACAGCGATGGCTTTAATCGGTATTCCGAACTCTATATCTAAATTGGTTGCGGAGGATATTTCCCTGGGGGAATACAAAAAGGCCCATGCAACGTTTAAGTATGCGTTCATACTTACAGGCATTGTGGGTATAGTAGTGAGTATGGTATTGCTCCTTGGAGGACGACTGATTGTGAAAGTGGTTCCTGCATTGGAACCGGGAGCGTATTATACCCTTATGGGATTTTCTGTTGCACCTTTGTTTATAGCTGTTGCAGGAGCCATTCGTGGCTATCTTCAAGGTATGCAAATTATGTTGCCGACAGCAATCTCGCAGATTATTGAGAACACATTCAAAGTTGTTATCGGGATTGGGTTTGTTGTATTATTGCAACATCTGAATAGGTCTTTGCCAGAACAGGTTGGCGGGGCAGCCCTTGGTACATCATTAGGTTTTATTTTGGCAGCCTTGTTTTTGTTAATCGTTTATTTGAAGAAACGAAAGGATATCAAAGAGCGTATTAAAGAGAGTGATGCTACGTATAGTTTTCGTGAGGTAGCACCTAAGATAGCAAAGATTGCCATACCGATTACTATAGCATCATCGGCATTATCGATTATGCTCATGGTTGATAGCATGACACTCCCAGTATTTCTAAGTAAAACGATTCATGTGGATAATCAGACGATTGCAATGGGCACCTATGTGAATGGTATCTTTAGTAAAGTACAAACAATAATTAATGTGCCCCTCGTTATTAGTGTCTCCTTAATTATTAGTGTGGTACCTTCTATATCAGCGGCCAACACAAAAATCGGCAAAGACGAGTTACGTCAAAAAATTTGTGAAGGTATTGAGATTGCTTTGAAATTGGCGTTACCGGCAGCTGTGGGAATAACAGTTCTTGCGACACCTATTATGAATCTTATATGGAAATCACCGGAAGGAGCAACCTATTTACAAGGAATGGCCGTTGCATTGATTTTTATGATTCTAGCACAGTCTTTAACCGGAATGCTGCAAGGGTTATCTCACTATATGTTGCCGGTTGGCATTGTGGGAATTGCAATGATTGCTAAAATCATAACGAATGGCGTGCTTATGATTAGTCCTCTAGGTGCTTATGGAGCTATTATTGGAACCTTTGTTTATTATGTTATCATTACAGGTGTCAGTTACTATGCAATTAAGCGTGAAACTCGATTTTCGCTAGATGCATTACATTCCTTTATTAAACCGTTGGCTAGTTCGCTGATTATGGGATGTATTGTCTATTTGGTCTATGAAGGCAGTCACCATATATTACACAGTAATGTGCTGAGTATTATCATAGCAGTTACCTGTGGACTTGTTATTTATGGGATTTCCATGATTCAAATGAAGGCCTTTTCTGAAGATGAGTTAATGTCAGTGCCATTTGGTCGACATATAATTGAACGGCAAAAAAAGGGCTCCAAAAAAGAAAAAGGAAAGAAAGAAGTGTCTGAAAAACAGACATTTGAATAGAATATTCCCTCAGGGACAGAAAGTAAGGTATTATTATGGAGAAGAAGAATCAAGAAGGAAATGAAACAATAACATCATCACTGATTATCGAAGGACGTAATGCCGTAACAGAAGCATTAAAGGCAGACCGTAGTATTGATAAATTGTTTATTCAAGAGCAAAGCAGTCAAGATGGACCGCTTAAAACGATAATTGCAAAAGCTCGTAAGAAGGGGATTGTCGTTCACTTTGAAAGTAAGGAAAAAATGGAACAACGTTCGGTTGCTCACAAACATCAGGGCGTTATCGCCTATGTGGCCGCATATGACTATGTTGATGTTTCGGATATTTTACAAAAGGCAAGAGATAAAGAGGAGCATCCCTTTGTTATTATTCTTGATGGCATTGAAGATCCGCATAATCTAGGAGCTATCATTCGTACAGCCAACGTTGTAGGAGCCCATGGTATTATTATTCCAAAGCGCCGAGCAGTTGGTCTTACAGAAACTGTAGTTAAGACGAGTGCGGGTGCCATTGAATATACTCCGATTAGCAAGGTGACTAATATTGCTCAAACAATCAAAGCATTAAAAGATGAAGGTCTATGGATTGTAGGTGCCGATATGGAGGGGACAAGCATGTACGATGTAGATATGAAAGGTGCTATAGCCTTGGTCATCGGTGGTGAAGGTAGCGGCTTATCTAAATTGGTACGCGAACACTGTGACTTTGTGGCTCAGATTCCTATGAACGGAGATATTACATCGCTCAATGCATCCGTCGCATCAGCTGTTTTGATGTATGAAGCGTATCGTCAACGTCGTTAATAGACATAGTGCATGACAAATCTTAAAAAACTGTTAAATATTCTGACAGGACTTAACATAAAGTTAAATTGATGCTATACTTTTTACATATTAGCCCTGTGGAGGTGGTCTATTGGAGCAATCATTGAAGCAAGATGTCTTTTTGACATTATCAGATGAAGAATTGATTACATTGGTTCATGAGAAAGAAAACTATGCATTGGACTTTTTAATGAATAAATATAAACTCCTAGTTGAGAAAAAGGCAAAATCCTACTTTTTGATGGGGGCGAGTAAGGAAGATATCATTCAAGAAGGAATGATTGGATTATTCAAAGCGATTCGGGATTATAATCCGAACAAAGAAGCCAGTTTTTTCTCGTTTGCAGATTTATGTATCACACGCCAGATAATTACAGCTGTCAAAGCATCTACAAGGCAGAAACATATGCCTCTCAATAGTTATGTATCCTTGAATAAACCCTCGTATCAAGATGACGAAGACCGGCCGGATTTGATTGATTCGGTTTCGGGAGAACGTGTGGTAAATCCGGAAGATGTGCTTATTGGTCGGGAAAATTTGCATATTATTGAACATGAAATGATTCAGAAGTTAAGTAAGTTTGAGAAGAAAGTGTTGCAATTATACATTGATGGATTGACCTATATAGAAATTGCAGAGCATATGGAGCGACCGGTCAAATCCATTGACAATGCCCTTCAACGCATAAAGAAAAAAGTCGAGAAGATAATAGTTGAAAAAAATGTATAAATCTAAAATTTATACTTGCAAAATAGAGAAAATCGTGTATAATAAATAGAGCAACAGGCTGATGTAGCTCAGTAGGTAGAGCACTTCCATGGTAAGGAAGGGGTCAGGGGTTCGAATCCCCTCATTAGCTTAGGAAAAGGAATCTCGTTTGAGATTCCTTTTTTTGTTCCGGTAAAAGCTACTCTATTGTTGTATAGTTTTGGTATAATCAAGTTAATACAAAGAAATATGAACATGTCAGCATGAGAAAATGTAAAAAGAATAAGAATTATTAAAAAAGAATAATATACTTGTAATTGTGATGAAAATATAGTAATATGTGCATATAGCTAATCATCATTTCTAGGCGCAATGCCAATCATGATTAGACTATAACCCTTATTAAATATTTATACTCCCCTCATCAAAAGAAGCTCTTGGAGCTTCTTTTATTTTGCTATAAAAAGCAGACAAAGATGTTTTTACATATAACAAAAAAAGGAATCTCAATTGAGCTTCCTTTTTATATAATCGGAATAATAGAGTTGTTTTATGAATTGACAGCAAAGTACAGGACTAAGGATGCCAAGGATAAAACAGAGGTTATGAGTAAAAGAAAGGCTGTGACAAAGCGATCATGAAGTCCCATTTTTCGTAAGCGATAGTGAATTTGGGTATCATCCGCTTGATAAGGTGCTTGCTTACGAAGGATACGTCGAATGACAACAACAATGTTGTCGACGATCGGTACACCTAAGGCCATAACCGGAACAATAACCGATATAAAGGTGGCCTGTTTGAAAATACCTACAAGGGATAATATGGCTATAATATAGCCGAGGGCTGTAGCACCGCTGTCACCCATAAGGATTCTAGAAGGATAGCGGTTATAGCGCACGTAACCAATGCAGATGGCTAACAAAATAATAGTAAGTACAGTCATAGTGGAGGCACCTTGGCTAAGTGCCACAATAAGCAATGTGCTTGCTACAATGGCACAAACACCTCCGGCTAATCCGTCAATACCATCAATGAAGTTGATGACATTAATTAAGCCGACAACCCATAAAACCGTTAGCATGAAGCCTAACCACCCATTTAATACAAGGACTTGGCTCGTAAAGGGATTCGTAATAACAGAAAACTCGATGCCCTGAGAATATACAATAAGAGCGGCAATGATATGAACGGCAAAACGTATGGTGATAGAAAAAGATTTCCCCTTGATTTTGAAATAATCATCTAAGAAACTAACAAAAAAGAGCAAAAAGGCACCAAAAATAACGAGAGGTGGTATAGCCCATTCACCTTTTATAAAACTAAAAGCGACAACACTTCCCCAAAAAATGAAAAAAATTCCGACTGATGCCGTATAAGCCTTAGGTTCCTTATGGATTTTACGTTCTAGATTGGGATTGGGGTGTTCTTGTATATCGTATTTTTTGGCAACTTTAATGAGAAACTGCATAGATAGTGACGTTAAAAAATAAATAATGATAAATAACACGATGTTATTCATTAGAAATCTCCTTATAATTAGTCGTATTCAATATAAAGGCACCAAGAATAAAGTTGGTGCAAAAATAATGGTTGTTGTATAATTTCTTTATTATGTTCCATTATATCATTCTGTATATCAAATTCAAGAGAATTATGTGAGGCGCACCTAGGAAAATGCAAAAAGATAGGGCATAGGAATAGCCCTTTGTGTGAGATTGGTTATACTTGATATATCGGATGTAAAACGTTATACTCATATATAGAGCATACAGAGATATTTTTGTTATATGAAAGGGTGAGAGCAATGAGGGGAAATAGAAGGCAATTCAGATATTATCATGTCTATTTAGTTGGAGTTTTTTGTATTCTGCTAATCCTAGGTATCGGTTGTACAAGGGATGGGAAGGAACAAGAGGAAGGGTCTCAAGGTGGAGACTATCGTGAAGAAAGTCATGGGGATGATGACAGTCACCTAGTCGATGGACAGGATAGTGAGGATGAAGAGAATAAGGGTGAACAATCCGACGTAAAGATTGGAGATGTTCAAATTCCGGAAGACTTTCAAGACTATTATAATAATAAATATAGTAAAGCGTTTGATGAGTTGATGAATCATGAGATTCAATATACCTCCGTAGGTAGCGACATATATCTTGGGGATGAAGATCGTGTCTATCGTTATGTGTCCAAGAATCAACAATGGGAGCAATTTTATGATCAACAGGAGTGGGCGTGGACAAGAGGTAGGGCTGTCTATTGGAAAGATGTGATGCATATTCCGGATGAATACACAGAGGAAGATGTATCGACAGACTTGTTTGATTTTTCTCCTTATGAAACGTTTACAGCGATGATTGGAAATCAATCCTATGCCATCGAGCAAGCTTATGACGTTCATGGGGAATGTTTTTTTATTGAAGCTAATAGTCACGGGTTATATCGAGTATTAGGTGATTATACGGGTGTTACCCGAGTCAGTGAGAAACCGGTACGTGATGTTTCCTATAATGGAACGATGCTGTTCTATACAACGAGAGGCCCTCAGATGAGTATGCATAGCTATAGTTTGAATTTGGATGTACGTCGCATTGAAAAGGATATGCCCATACGACTTTTCGCGGTAAATCAGGATGAACTTTTTGTGATTACTCCCGAGTTGCATGTGAAAAAGTATGATGTGAATCAGTGGATGAATCAATCGGATGAGCATCTTACCCCACTGTTTGATGTAGAAATTCCGATAGATAAGTCGGAGGCGACTTTGGATAAGGTTTTATCTATTGACGTGCTCGGTGATTATGTTTACATGCACTGTGAGGTTCTTACCGGTGACATGACGTCAAGTAGAATGGTTATTATAAATAGAGAGACAGGGCAATTGTATGATCGTGTTCCGATACGTGAAATGCATGTGACCCGAAATGGTCGTGTATTCTATACAATCAATGGATATCTTCTGGAATATACAACGACGTCTAAAGGAACACGTTTAGTGGATGTCGGCTATCACTTACAACTATACGATAACAAGAATAAGTTAGCTATCTATAATGGTGTGGATGGTCCGGGAAGTTTTGTTGTGGTTGATATGGATGCGGATTATCTGAGGGACATGTATCCGGAGAGTCAGGGATATGATGATGTGCTTTTTGTACGAACGAATGAATATATGAGCTCCATGTATATATACGATTGGGGGGATCAAAGTTTTCAGCTTATAGATGAATCTTTAACGATCCTTCTGTATCATGTCAATGAAGAAGGCATTCTTTACGGTGCGTATCCTCTCAGTCAAATGGAGCGTTCCGATGACAGTGAGGCCATTGAATGGCAACTATATTCCTTACCGCATGAGGACAGTGTCTTCGTTATTAATGACCAGATAGAACGGGTTCGACAAGAGATAGGAGCCATGATACAGGAAGGGACACTATCGGAGAATGAAGTGTACATGGACCATCAAGGGCAATTCATGATTTATCCGTCCCTCGTGTCCTTAGATAATGAGACGCCTTATCGCCAAATGGAAGTGTACCGATATGGCGCACACCAGAAGGGATATACTTACTTCCGAGAAAAGGGTGATGAAGGTAAATTGCCCATAGGAGCAGTCGTGGAGACCATTCGGGTTCATGAGAATGAGGACGCCTTCTACATCATCTATCGATACGAGGCAAAAGAGTATGTGGCTTTATACCATATACTAGAAGAGCAATTCAGACTCGAACATATAAAAACAGAGCCCCATACAGGCTCTGTTCGATTCAATGAAAGTGGTTCAGATATTATTCAATCTTAAGGACACCTGTTTTTGAGACATCCGTAAGGGTGCAGCGCGTTTGATCAAAACAGCAGGGACGACGCATCCCACTATGCATTTTGGAGCAAGAGACATGGAGACGTTTTTCTCTAGTCCTAGGATTTTTGGTGAAACGAATCCAGCGAATCCATTCCCATTGTGCTTTTGGTGTAAGCCCCTTCCAAAAATCAAGCAAAGACTCTTGTTCCAAGACATCCCGGAAATCAGGAGGTAAATCAGGATAAGACCAATCCTCAACGACATCCAGATGGATTTCAAGGCTTAGGTCATCTTGATGGGCACTCAATTCACTTCCTTGAGCCCATTCTTGGATGAGTGTAGATTCCGGTATAAAGAAGTGACCACCCATACCGTCGGGTTCAAGCCAAGTGGTAACGGGGGTGGCGTTAATAGTACCTGTGCCCATGCACATACCCCGTGAGGGGAATGTATCCGTTAATGGACTTGGAAAATGTATAATAGGAATATCATGAATGGTCATGAGGGTTGTTGAGACATGTAATAACGACATAGAATCAGCTCCTTTTTTACATCATATAACTGATAGGAAAGGACGTCAAACAAAAATATATAAAATTCACAAAATAGTACTGGATTTTATTACCAAATCTTTGTACAATAGACCTTGTGCGAAAAATTATATTGGAACACTTATGGAGGATTATATGAATCAAAATTCACAACATACGACACTTGCAGATACGACTGCAAATCCGGCACCGTTGGGGCTTCTTGCTTTCGGGATGACAACGGTATTACTTAATTTTCATAATGCAGGATTATTTGGTCTTGGTAGTATGATTATGGCTATGGGAATATTCTACGGTGGCTTGGCTCAAGTTATTGCAGGCATCATGGAATGGAAAAAAGGCAATACATTTGGTACGGTTGCATTTACATCTTATGGTTTCTTTTGGTTATCCCTTGTAGCAATATGGGCCCTTCCAAATTTAGGAATCGGACAAAAACCGGAAGAAGGTGCCATGGTTGCTTATCTAGCAATGTGGGGCATTTTTACAACAGGTTTATTTGTCGGAACATTAAAAGGTGATTTGGCACATAAAATTATCTTTGGAAGTTTGGCGGTTCTCTTCTTTTTATTGGCTATTCGTGATTATACAGGGTCATCGGCTATCGGAACACTTGCCGGTGTAGAAGGTGTTATCTGTGGATTTTCTGCGATCTATACAGGACTAGCATTGGTTCTTAATGAAAAATACGGAAAAACAATCTTACCTTTAGGTTAAGAAACATACAAAAAAGCGATTCTTGAATTTTTGAGAATCGCTTTTTTTACATAAATTGTCGGAAAGCCATTTTGTTGTGTCTTGGAGGAAAGTTCTCAATGAGAATGAGATGTATTTACAATAAAGATTGAAACGTGTATAATCCCATAATAGAGAGGCTACTTTAAGATTATCTCAGACAGTATGGAGTGCGATAACGAGATATTGCTAGTGATTGAGCAAAGGAGATATTATGTCATATCAAGAATTAGAAAAAAATATTACAGATGTTATTAAAGAACAACAAATAAAGTTAGGGTTTATGGAAGAGACGGTTCGCTTGTATTATCCTATGGATTCTTTGATTCGTATGTTGGATATGGATGATACCGCAACGGATGTTCAAGTATTAGACGAATTAAAGAAATTTTCAAAGGACGTAGCAGAGAGGTTTGGTCAAATGAAAGTGTCTAATAAAGAGGAGCGGTTTTGTTTGCGTATACCACCAAAAGGAGTGGTCTATGTTCATGAACATACCGATGAGCGGGAATTTCTCAAAGCCTTTATTGAGCATGTCAATGAAGGGAACTCATCCATTGAAGCTATGACAGCTCTTTTTAAAGACTACTCCGATCAAGTGGCGGTAGAAGCCATGGATCACGAAGAGTTTGATTATGTTCTATATTTTGAAGATGGGAATCCGGATGATTATCGCTATATGGTGAAATTTGAGCCTTGTCATACAATCTATCATCGATTTACACAAAAAGATTTTGAGGCATTTGAATTTTAAAAGAATTTCATGATGAATGAACGGTATAATAAAAAGATAGATGACTATTGAGAGCCATGGTATATACGTCACCGTTGTACCATGGCTCTTTTAATTAGCTTTAGGAGTGTTCAAAAGGGTTAACCTGTATAAACATCGAATCAAGAGGTTTCATGAATTGTTATAATTTGATTCAAGGTATCCTCATAGCGAACGTTTATGGAACTGGATTCAGCACCTCCATCATGAGGTGTCATAATGACATTGTCAAAAGAATGTAGGGGATAACGACTAGGATAGACAGACGGGTGTTCCTCGTCGGGGTAGTTATACCAAACATCAGAGGCGAATCCGTAGAGTTGTCCTCTTCTAAGTGATTGATACAAGGCTTCTTCGTCAATAATAGGTCCTCGTGCAATGTTAATTAATGATTTTCCTATGAGTGCCTGAAAAATATCTGCGGATATGATACCCGAGGTTGCATCGGATAAGGGGACGGCTACAACAAAAATGTCGCACCAAGAAGCTAAATCCTTCAGTGTTTCAAAGTTTTGTGTGTCAGGGTAATCCCTTCCTTTATAGGAGAGGATACCTATAGGACAGTGGAAAGGGACGAGCATTTGATGAAGGGCTTTGCCAATATGTCCATAACCATATATGGCTACTTTTTTATGAAATAGACTATGCCAAAATTGCTCATATTGGTTCGATTTACGGGACCAATCTCCTTCTATAAGGCGTTGATGGGAGATTATAATATGGCTCTGTAGGCTTAGTATAAACGCAAAAGCTCGTTCGGCAATAAAGGGAGCGTGAGCGGATGTATTGTGTACCGTTACATTCATAGATTCTAGAAGGGGTAAGTCTAAACCGTTCAATCCGGTAAACGGAACAAATAAATGTCTCAAGTTCGGAAATAGAGGCTGATGATCAGAAGAGAAAAACCCCGTAATTAAATAGGTCAGATGATCGTAGCTTTTTTTTTCATTCATATCGACATAGAGCAACTCTATATGAAGGTCAGGTTGGTTTTTATTAATTTTGAGTTCTTTAATAAGGCTATCAATTATGTCATAGCCACTTTTACTTGTAATTCCTATTTGCATAAATACCTCCTAATAACTGTCATACGATGTAGATGAATCATTCTTATTCTATCATGTATAACAATGAGAAAGCTAGGATTTATTAGAGTTTCGGTTGGCAACCTACGCTATACATGGTAAAATTTTATAGATAGCCGGAAGGGCTAAACATATAGAAATAAGATGGGAACGATTTATGATAAAGAATAAAGTCACTCTTGGTATTTTGGCACATGTGGATGCCGGGAAAACAACCTTGTCGGAAACGTTGTTATACAACACCGGCAGTATTAAAGAAATGGGACGTGTCGATCATCAAGACGCGTTTTTAGATACATTTGAATTAGAGAAGACCCGTGGTATTACTATTTTTTCAAAACAAGCCATATTTGATATAGATGATTTTCAAGTAACTTTGTTGGATACACCGGGTCATGTGGATTTTTCAGCAGAAATGGAGCGAACCTTGCAGGTCCTTGATTATGCCATACTCGTCGTCAATGGAGCCGATGGCGTGCAAGGACATACATTGACGTTATGGCGTCTGTTGGCGCGCTATGAGATTCCGGTGTTTATCTTTGTGAACAAGATGGATCAGATCGGTGTAGATAAAGAAGCGTTGTTACAGAATATAAAGGAACAACTGGATGAGCGGTGTATTGACTTTTCATCCGCAATAAGGGATGACGTTTTTTATGAGCAGATTGCACTTTGTCATGAGAAATTTTTGGATATCTTTTTGGAACAAGGGAAGATAGAGGAGAAGACAATCGCTACAGGGATTGGAAATCGCCAAATCGTCCCGGTGTTTTTTGGCTCAGCATTGAAAAATGAAGGGGTTCAGATGCTTATCGATAATATGAATCGCTATATGGAGTCTCCGTTATATGCGGATAACTTTGGTGCGAAAGTGTTCAAAATTACGAGGGATGAACAGGGACAACGGTTAACGCATATGAAAGTAACCGGAGGGGCCCTGCAGGTTAAGGAAAGTATTGAAAAAGAAGGGGTTCGTCAAAAGGTTAATCAGATACGTATCTATTCAGGCAAAGGCTATGATGTGGTTCAAGCAATTGATGCAGGGAGTATTTGTGCTGTTACAGGTCTTGATCACATATCGGCCGGGCAGGGCATTGGATTTGAGACAGATAGTATGAAACCGGCACTGACCCCTGTACTTAATTATAAAGTAGAACTTCCGCCGGAATGCCAAGTGGTTCCGATGTTGCAAAATTTAAGAGAGCTTGAAGAGGAAGAACCGCATCTGAATATTGTGTGGAATGAAGCGGCAGCTGAAATTCATGCACAAGTAATGGGTGAGATTGAAGTGGAAATTCTCAAAAGTATCATTTCGGAGCGCTATGGTGTAGATGTATCCTTTGGAACAGCTCAGTTAGTGTATAAGGAAACGATTAAATATCCGGTAGAAGGCATTGGGCATTTTGAGCCTCTACGTCATTATGCAGAAGTGCATCTGTTAATGGAACCGGGAGAAATAGGCAGTGGTATGGTATATGATACGGATTGTAGTGAGGATCGATTGGCAGGAAACTGGCAACGCTTGATTGTGACGCATTTGAAGGAACGAGAACATGTGGGGGTTCTTACCGGGTCACCGATTACAGATATGAAGATAACTGTTGTTACAGGAAAAGCTCATGTGAAACATACAGAAGGTGGCGACTTTAGAGAAGCAACCTATCGTGCTATTCGACAAGGATTGATGAAGACGGAGAGCCGTTTGCTTGAACCGGTGTATCAATTTCGTATGGAGTTGCCTAGAGAGTATTTGGGTAGAGCCATGGCCGATGTTATTCGCCTCTATGGGGAGCATGATGACCCGATTATAAATGAGATGACGGCTGTTCTAACAGGGACAGCGCCGGTGCAGACAATGATGACCTATACAACGGAACTTATGGCTTATACCAAAGGGGAAGGTCGCCTAATACTGAATCCGGGAGGCTATAGACCGTGTCACAATGAAGAAGAGATTATAGAAGCGTTGGGATATGACCCGGATGCAGATACGACGAATCCGGCCTATTCGGTTTTTTGTAGTAAAGGTGTCGGGTATCATGTGCCTTGGTATATGGTTGATGAGTATCAACATGTGGAAAGTGGATTACGATTTGATGCCGATAATAGCATAGACGAGAGCCGTTATGTACAACCTATACAGCAACGTAAAAGCTCAGAACATATCTCGCAAGACGAGATAGAAGACATTATGTTAAAAACCTATGGCCCGAAGAAGGAAAAAACGAGTCAATCCGAACAGAGAATTATTCGTGGAAAACCACGAGATAAAGAGCCGGATTGGTCCTTTTCAAAGAAACAACCGAAGAAAGAAAGTTATCTTTTGGTGGATGGTTATAATATTATTTTTGCATGGGATAGGTTAAAAAAAGCTGCGGAATCAAGTTTGGATTCGGCGCGGATGAAACTTTTGGATATTATGAGCCATTATAAATCGCAAACGGATGCGACGGTTATCGTTGTTTTTGATGCATATAAAGTAAAAGGGAATCCGGGTTCGATGGAGACGTATCATAATATTCATGTTGTCTATACAAAAGAAGCGGAGACGGCCGATGAATATATCGAACGACTGGTAACCCACATTCGTCCTAGTTACGATGTGACCGTTGCAACATCGGATGCGGTGGAACAAGTTATTATTATGGGTAAAGGCGCAAGACGGTTGTCTGCATCGGGACTTGAAGTTGAAGTGAACCATGCATTGACGCGTATTCAGGAAGAAGTAAGGCGAGACGAGTCAGTCAGTAATCGAATAAAATTACCGGAAGATAAAACGAAGAAGAAATAGAAAGTATATAAAGAGGTAAATCGATAATTGGCATATACTGTATCAGCTATTCGAAAGGAGAACAACAATGGATCGACAGGTAGCAGAAATTCTTGAACAGATGACATTAGAAGAGAAAGCGAGCTTATGCTCCGGATTAGATTTTTGGAATATGAAAGGGATCGCGCGTTTAGGATTACCGTCAATCATGTTGACGGATGGACCCCATGGTGTGCGTAAACAAGATATGGAAGCAGAAAAAATCGGGTTAGGGAATAGTATTGAAGCTACATGCTTTCCAACGGCATCCATGACAGCGTCGTCATGGGACCCATACCTGATTGAAGGTATGGGTGAAGCTCTTGGAAAGGAGTGTAAACAAGAGGATGTGGCTGTACTTCTAGGTCCCGGA
This sequence comes from Vallitaleaceae bacterium, assembly GCA_965140555.1. GTDB lineage: Bacteria > Bacillota > Clostridia > Lachnospirales > Vallitaleaceae > UBA1351. The sequence goes on from OZ223259.1 coordinate 3,298,730, forward strand.
GTGAATATGAAGCGTTCGCCCCTATGTGGTCGTAATTTTGAATATTTTTCAGAAGACCCGTTTTTGGCAGGAACGATAGGTGTTGGGTTGGTAAAAGGCATTCAGAAAATGGGTGTCGGCACATCGGTGAAACATTTTGCTGCCAATAATCAAGAATATCGTCGATTCATTACGGATTCTGAGGTGGATGAGAGAACATTAAGAGAGATTTATCTGACTGCTTTTGAAATGATTGTTAGAGAGGCTCAACCGTGGACTTTGATGTGTGGCTATAATCAGTTGAACGGAACCTATTGTTCGGATAACAAATGGTTGCTTACAGATGTTTTGCGTGATGAATGGGGATTCGAAGGGGTTGTTATGTCAGACTGGGGGGCTGTCCATAATCGTGTTGAGGGAATCAAAGCAGGATTAGATTTGGAAATGCCCGGAAGTGGCGGCATCAATGACCGTAAGATTATAGAAGCGGTAGAGTCAGGCGAGTTGGGAATGGATGACTTAGATAAAGTCGTTGCTCGATTAATAGATCTTATTTTGAAGGCAAAAGAAAGAGAATCCTTCGCATATGACAAGGCAGAACATCATGAATTGGCTCGACATATAGCAGCCCAATCGGCAGTCCTTTTGAAAAACGAAGGGATTCTTCCCTTGAGTAAAGGATTACGTGTTGCCGTGGTGGGAGAATTTGCGGAAAGACCGAGATATCAAGGTGCCGGAAGTTCCCAAATTTGTCCGACAAAGCTATCTTCCCTATTGGATGGTTTAGAAGAAAAAGGAATTGAGTATACCTATTATCAAGGTTATGATGAGACAGATAATACGAGTAATGAATGGTTACTGAAGGAAGCTGTAAAGGGTGTGCGAGAGGCCGATTGTATCATTGTAGTAGCCGGATTGCCCGACGCTTACGAGAGTGAAGGTTATGACAGGGAATCGATGGAAATGCCCACATATCATCGAGCTCTTATTGAAGCGATGGCTGACTCGGAAAAACCGGTTGTTGTCGTTTTGCAAAATGGCTCTCCTGTAGCTATGCCTTGGGCGGATGATGTTGAAGCTATATTGGAGTGCTTTCTTTCAGGACAGGCAGGTGGATTGGCAACGGCTGATTTGTTATATGGTGATGTGAATCCTAGTGGTAAAATGGCAGAGAGCATTCCCTATAGCGTATCAGACAACTTATCCTCATCCTGGTTTGCCAAAGATCCCTATGTGGTTGAGTATCGAGAAGGTCTTTATATGGGATACCGTTATTATGATAAAGCCAACAAAAACGTACGTTATCCCTTCGGATACGGACTCAGCTATACAACCTTTAGCTATGATTCTATAAGGTGTACCTATGAATCTATATCAGTAGAGGAATTGAAGCAGAGTCCTATGGACGTGTCTATTGTTGTGAAAAACACAGGTGACATAGCCGGTTATGAGGTTGTCCAACTCTATGTAAAAGCACCCCAAGACAAGATTCACCGACCGATAAAGGAATTAAAGGGGTTTGACAAAGTATGGCTTGAACCCGGACAAAGGAAGGAAATTATAATAAATCTTAATGCACGTTCTTTTGCCTATTATGATGTGAAAAGAGGTCAGTGGAAAGTGGAACCCGGTGAATATAAGCTCTGTATCGGAGGGTCATCAAGGGACTTGCCTTTAGTTCATGTATTAGAGATTAAAGGAGAGGTTACAGCGTCGGATAGGGAGCATATTGATCAAGACAGAGCACAAGCGCCGGAATATTATCTGTCAGGGGAAGGATTCCATCACGTAAGTCGTGCATCCTTTGAGGCCGTTATCGATAAGGATATAGAAGCTATCCGAGAGTCCATGAAAGAATGGAGTCTGAACACGGCTATTGGAGATTTTAAGAATATTGAAGCGGGTCATGAGATCTATACGACGTTAGTCGAGCGTTATAGGAAATCCATGTCGTTGGAGGACAATGATGATCCGAAATCTGAACGTATGATGGAAGCCATGTTAAATGACATGCCATTACGTAGTTTGATCATGTTTTCGAGAGGTGAGTATTTGACTGTAGACGAGGCAGAGTCGATGTTAGAGACGATGAAGAATACGATAGAAACCCATGAAGAATCATAGGATAGAAAAGCTGTAATTAAAGAAAAGAAGATATCGCAACCTAACGTAGATTGCGGTATCTTCTTCTTTTTTGCTCAAGACGCCGTTTTCGCCTCTGTTCAAGACGGTAAATATAAAAACCGGCGAATAGAGTGAGAAAAATTATAAGGATAAAAAATAACGGCGATACACCTTTTTTGTCCTTTGTTTCTTCTAAATCCCTTGTGTTATTATCTATGTCCGGATTTGTAGCTGTCGTATCGGCTGAGGTGTCATCGGCTAAGTAAGCATCAAAAGTATCCGTGTTGGTTAGTCCCTTATGTGCGGTTATAGGCAGAGCAGTAGCTGTGTATCCATAGTCAATAAGAAGAGCCGTATCATCATACACATGGGTATAATTACTCTTCATAACGACGACAATTAAACGTCGATTACCGTTGTCACTAACTGTGACTAGTGTGTGGCCGGATTCAGAGGTATACCCTACTTTACCGGCAATGACATCATCTCTGTAGATAGATAAATCCTTTTTCGTGTTCAGCATTTTATGTTGCTGGGCTAAGTAACGTGATTCGTCACACTTGTTTGTGGGAGGAATCTCATACATGGAATCTTGCATAATAGAGAGGAAATAAGCATTCGGCAAGAGCGCTTTTGTAATAAGTGCCATATCATAAGCGGTGGTCGTGTGGTTTACATCGTACAATCCATGGGGGTTGGTGAAATGGGTATGGTTGGCGCCTAGTGCTTCTGCCTTTTTATTCATGGCGTCTACAAAGGTTTCAATTGTTTCGCTTTTGGCTTCGGCTAAGGCATTAGCTGCTTCGTTGGATGACATCAAAAGTAATCCGTGCACTGCTTGGTCATAGGTTAATTGTTCGCCCACACGTATGCCGATACTGCTACCATACCCTAGGCTATTAATGGCATTGTCAGAGAAAGTAATGATATCTTCCGGCTGAAAGGCATCTAATGTAAGAAGTGCGGTCATTAATTTTGTAATACTGGCAGGGTACATACTGCGGTTCATATTCTTTTTATAATAGATATCACCGGTATCAGCATCCATAACAATAGCCGATTCAGCATATATAGTCGGCGGAGATGAGGTATCTTCTTGAGCATTGAGGGAGATGTGATTAAATGGTAATAATAATATGAAGCATATATAGATAAATGATTGTTTTAATTTCATAGGACTATCCTTACTATTGGTTTTATTTGTTTTCTGCATAAAATGCTTTTTGAATTAAAGTAGCTATAGCACAGCAATGTGTTTGATTATACTAGGATTAATTGTTTCTGTCAAAAGAGTGCTTACCTAGGGGAATCTTGTCGAAAGAGGCTGGGTGATACACCCATAATCTGCTTAAATTGACGACTGAAGTAATGGGCATATTCAAAGCCGCATTGTTCGGCAATGTCAGCAATAGAGGATGTCGTTGTACGGAGCATATGAGCACTTCGCTTTATACGAAATTCATTTAAATATCGATTAATGGACGTACCGGTAGCTTCTTTGAATAGATGGCTTAAGTAGAAGGGACTAATATGAAGGTGCTCACTAAGGACATCCAATGAGAGTGAATCCATATAATGGCGATGTATATATTGGAGGCACTGCTTGACATAATCGGTTTGTTTTCTTGGAAGGAGAATGTCGCTTTCTCGTTGATTTGGCATCACTTCATATCGGAATAAATAAGAAAAAATCTGTAAAACACAACCTTTAACAAAAAGCTCATAGCCGATGGGTTTGTTTTGGTAAAAGGGAATAAGATCTTCCATTATTTTAGAGATTATGGGAGTGGTGCAATGGTGATTGAATTGAAGTTTAGACGACCAAAGAGGGGTTAGATATTCCAATTCTATAGTATCCATAAAGGCACTTCGTATAAATAGAGGATCAATGACCATACAATAATATGCGGTATAAGGGCTATCACTTTGTACATGGTGAATTTCATTGGGATTGATGATAACGACATCACCTTTTTGGGCTCGAACGAGTTCTTGTTGGCAATGCATATAGAAATCACCCTCGAGAATCAGGAGCAATTCTATCTCCTCGTGCCAATGTATGGGAAAGAGGCTGCCGTTATGGTGATATTCTTGACGCTCAATATAGATAGGGAAGCCATCATCCCGAATAGGTGGGGAGAGATAGTGGTCGAAGGTATTCATAATAATCCTTTCTAGTGTACCGGCATGTTGATATTCGTCTATTTATGAGCGTGTCAGTACACTAGATTATAGCAAGATAGTGTTTGAAACACGCAATATTCTTGATGGTGAGAAAGTCTGAATCAACTTATAATCCTATTATAAAACAGGAAATCGTGTTTGAAAAGTATAAAGTTATTGACCATAGGAGGGTTTATGAAAAAGCAATATATTGAAACTGCAAAAGATACAAATCTACGGTTGACACAAACCGATGCATTTGTGCGGGATGTAGAGGGACATAAGATCGTGATTGATGAGCAAAGAACCTACCAAGAGATGATGGGTTTTGGTGGGGCATTCACAGAAGCAGCAACCTATACGATGTCCCGTATGAGCAAAGAAAATAGAGAAAAGGTATTGACTAGCTATTATCATCCGACAGAAGGAATCGGCTATACCATCGGGCGTGTACATATTCATAGTTGCGACTTTGCGCTTGGCAACTATACGTATGTGGATGATATGGATACTGAATTAAAAAGTTTTGATATTTCTCATGAATACCAATGGACAGTGCCGTTTATTAAAGAAGCTTATGCCATGCGTGGAGAGCCGATTGAGCTGTTGGCCTCTCCCTGGTCGCCACCGGCTTGGATGAAAGATAATAAGGATATGAATCATGGTGGCAAACTTTTGCCGGAATACTATGAAACATGGGCACGTTACTATACGAAATATATTAAAGCGATGCAACAGGAAGGCTTGGATATCGTTGCAATAACCGTACAAAATGAACCGGCGGCGTGCCAGATATGGGATTCGTGTGAATATAGTGCCCAGGAAGAACGGGATTTTGTTCGTGACTATTTAGGCCCAATCATGGAAAAAGAAGGTCTTTCGGAGGTTAAGATATTTATTTGGGACCACAATAGAGATATTGTATTTGAACGTGCCAGTGTTGTCTTGGATGATCCAAAAGCTAGTAAATATGTGTATGGGACAGGAATTCATTGGTATGTATCAGAAGCGTTTGAGAATGTCGGTAAGGTTCATGACGCCTATCCGGACAAGCATATTTTATTTACTGAAGGATGTCAAGAAGGTGGTGTTCATCTAGGGTCATGGGATACCGGAGAGCGTTATGGACGAAATATGATCGGAGATTTTAGCAATTGGTGTGAGGGCTATTTGGATTGGAATATTGTTTTGGATGAAACCGGTGGACCCAACCATGTGAATAACCTATGTGATGCACCGATTATAGCAGATACACGAAGGGACGAGATTATTTTCAATAGTTCATTTTATTATATTGGTCAATTTAGCAAATATGTTCATAAAGGTGCTAAACGGATTTATTCAGAAAGTGAGAACTCCGGTGTACTACATGTAGCGTTCATTAATCCGGATGGAAGTATTGTTGTCATCATTCAAAATGAAGGGGATGAGGAGAAACCTGTACAGTTTGATCTAAAAGGTGAATCCTTTGGTGTGATTGTGAGAGCACACGGAATAGGGACCGTTATTATCGGATAAAAAGAGGTGTACCACAATGTGGTACACCTCTTTGGCTGATTTATATTACTCCTCTGAATCAGTTGGTGTTGATTCATCAGGAACGATGTTGATTTGAGTGGCAGTTGCTTGTATCGGGTAAGACTCCATAATTTCATCATTTAAGAAGACGTTCACATATTGACCTTCTTCTAAATCGTCAAAACTAACTTTGTCGCTGAGATAGATAACGGTATCTTCGGTAACTGTTACACTGGCTGTTTGATAGTCAGCTCCGTTATTTTCAGGACCTTCAACCATAATTGTTCCGAGAAAACCATCGGTATTATCTTCAGCAACCGTTTTTGAAGTAATAGTACCGGCAACACCATAAGTTACTAATTCAGAATCGCCACCGCTTGCAGCATTGTCATTAGGTTCGTCTGAACCGTTTGGAGCATTAGCTGTTTGGCATGCAGCAAGAATCATTGTTGATAATAAAAGTAAACTAAGTAATTTTTTCATTAAATAAAACCTCCTTGAGTCATTATGCTTTTTTGTTACTCTAGTTGTATGACGATGTAAAAGAGAGAGATGTTCCATATAGAATCAGAGTTTGTTGACAAGAAGGAGACTAGCGTGTAAGATTAAATAAAAAGGAAGGTGATAGATATGATTATTAAAAATATTAAAAATGTTGAACGTTTTTTTGAAACAGTGGATAAATGTAAAGGACGCGTGGAATTAGTAACAACTCAAGGTGACCGATTAAACCTTAAGTCTAAGTTGTCTCAATATGTTTCGTTAACAGGTATGTTCCAAGACCCGCATATTGATGAAATTGAATTGTTGGTATCGGAGCCGGATGATATTACATTATTACTTGAATATTTGGTTCGAGGATAATAATGGGTATAGAATTCAGTTGCATGACTATATAATCGGTAGATTGTACAAGATGGCAAAGTGAATTGAATAAATTGAACATATTCTTATGTAAAAGAGCAATAATAGCGTACATATTATTCCCTTACTATGTTAAAATAAGATATATTTTAATGTATTAAGGGGATTTTTATGTTAGGAATGAATTTTAAAAGTCGAATTTTTGTAAAATTATTTTTGTCGTATTTTTTGATTATTGTATTATGTTTTTGTTTGTATTCGGGATTTGTGCTTGTTGAGAGCCATATGGTCTACAAAGAGAAGGAAGAGCGTTACCATAGTATTCAATTAGAAGAAATCCGAAGTTTCTTTGATCAAGAATTGGCAGAGGCGAATCATATGATTAATCGTATGAATACATCCTCAGCACTCAATAATTTGTATATGACAACACGAGGAAATAAAACGGTAGATGCCTATGTTCTTTATCAAGTGATCAATGAATTGAGTCAAGCAACTCATGGGAACTACTATGATGATATTAATGATATGATTATCTATATTGAAGGATATAACCGGGCGTATGCAGGTTCCGGAGTGATTAGTTTGAAACATGATTATCACGAAACCTTTGAATTGGAAGAAGGATTGAAAGTTGGGCGGCTGAGTGAGTTATATGATTTTCACGAATCTCGTTCGCTTATGTTGGAGAAAGAGCAACTTATTTTAACAAGGTTTTATGCCTATAATTCAATTTATGGAACAACAACGCGAGGTGGCATTCATATTTTGTTTGATATGGAGAGTATGAAGAAGCATCTTAGTGCTTTGGTTGATGACTCGAGTTATATTGCGCTTATGTGGGATAATCAAGTGATATATGATGTGGGGGATATGGCAGAAGATGTAGAAGACTTTGTTGTTGATTCCAAAAAGGATGCCCACTTATCCTATCGATTGAGCATTCCAAAAGTAAAGGGATGGGCAGCAACAGATGCAATGGCTCTTGTTGCCCTCTTTATCGGGCTATGTTTGAGTATTATTATTCTTGCTGTGGCGTATTATTTTTCTTGTAAGTATTATGTACCTATAAAACGCATTGAAGATATGATTACGCCTGAGGCTCCGGGGAATAAAACAGAGATGCTGCAGATTGTAGAAGGGATCGGTTCACTCATTGGTGAGAGAAATGGGTATCGTGAGAAAATGTTGACAATCACACCTTTTGCGAAAGAAGGTATGTTGCATGGATTAATTCAAGGTGAGTTCAGTAGAGATCGACTCGATGTATTATATGAAGAAGAGTTTATGGAGTTGAAACGCCCGTATTTTATGTTGGCAGCTGTGCACTTAGACTTTATGGATAGTGTACAAGATGTTTTTGAACAGGTGGAAAAAATCAGTGGCCACTTCTCCAATGAAGAACGATTAGTAGTGACATATAAGCGAACGACAAATCTCTATTACATTATTTTTAATGGAGATGAGCAGGAAGGACTGGAAGATATGATTTATGATTATTCAGATGTCCTGCGTAGTGAATTGGCGATATCGAAGATTGTCCCGACAATTGGAGTGGATGATGTACAAGATGACATCAGTTTGTTGGAAATGTCATGTACCCGGGCTATGGAAGCACTAGATCTCATGTTGGTAGAGGGAAAGGGCGGAGTCTACTTTTTTGAGCAAGATGTTAAGGAGCCGGATGTCGATTACTACTTTCCGAAGGATACGCGTATGAAGGTTGTACAGGCACTGAAGGCAAAGGACTTGGAAAAAGTTAATGAGATTTTAGATAAAATTTACAAAAAGAATAGTCAAAATCACTCGATACATATACGAAATATGCGAGATATGTTAGATGAACTACATGTTATGACATTGCGCAGTGTTAAAGAGTTGGATTGGTTAGATCCGACATATGTTAAGGTGGATAAGTATGATCAGCGTGGAACCCTCAAGGAAGCGGTTGACTACTATAAGGCTGTATTTAGAACGTTAATTAATCAACGAGCGCTTAGAGAAGAAGACGCCAATAAGACAGAAGATATTGATTTGGAGATTATACGGTTTTTGAATGAAAATTATACGAATGCAAATCTGTCTTTGCAAATGATGAGCGATTTGTTTGGTGTAAGCAATAAGTACATCACATTAGTTTGCAAGAAACGGTTTGGCAAAACCTATATCCAATATGTGAATCATTTGAGAATTGAAGAAGCCGTGCGACGTATCAAAACAACCAAGGAGCCTTTTAGTACAATTGCTGAGCAATGTGGCTATCAAAATCTGCTGACCTTCCGTAGAAATTTCAAGCAAGTCATGGGGATCAACCCTAGCGATATTCGTAAATCATAGGGGTTCTAAGTGCTTGATGCATCAATTAAAGAATACCTTAAGGTATTCTTTTTTTGATGCATCCGCATATTATGATGCCAAAAGGGAAAAAATGAACGATGAAAAAAATGATACTACCTCTGTTGTTGTGCAAATGTTACAATTGCTTTGCCTTAAGAAATGCAAAGGCACGAAAAAAACACAATAGATGTTGTGTCAAATTAAATGGAGGTGTCAATATGACGGATATGTTACATAATGCCGTCCCTAAAATTGGAAAGAAGAAGAAACCTTTTTTATGGAAAAAAGTGTTAAAAAGGGATAAATATCTTATTCTAATGTTTTTGCCGGTATTCATCTATTACATTGTATTTTGTTATGTACCGATGACCGGACTGATTATGGCGTTCAAGCAGTTTTTACCTGGCCATTCTATATATTTCGGCGATTTTGTCGGATTAAAATGGTTTATGCAGTTTTTTGAGTCAAACTTTTTCTGGAGACTCATACGCAATACGTTTTTGCTAGCTTTTTACTCACTTATTTTTGGATTTCCTATACCGATTATTTTTGCAGTATGTATTACACAAATGAGGAGTAAGCGTTTACAAAAACCGGCACAAGTGATTACCTATCTTCCATATTTTATTTCAACCGTCGTTATTGCAGGGATGATTACAAACTTTTTGTCTCCATCGGATGGAATTGTGAATAAGATGATTGAAGCATTTGGAGGAGAGCCGATTAACTTTTTAATGGAGCCATCATGGTTTCGAGATATCTATGTAATATCCCGTTCATGGCAGTCGTTTGGTTTTAATTCGATTATTTTTGTAGCGGCCATCATGGGCATATCGCCGGATTTATATGAAGCGATGCGAGTCGATGGTGCCTCTAAAGTACGTCAGATATGGCATCTTGTCTTACCGAGTATTCGGCCGACCATTGTACTCTTACTTATTCTATCCTTAGGAAGTATTATGTCTGTCGGATTTGAACAAGTATATCTTCTATATAATTCATCGACGTATGAGACAGCAGATGTTATTTCGACCTATGTATACCGACAAGGTATCGAAAATCAGAATTTTAGTTATGCGACAGCAGTCGGACTTTTTAATTCGGTTATCAGTTTTGTTATTGTTGCAGCAGCAAATCGATTCAGTCGCTATATTAGCGATACATCGATTTGGTAAAGGAGGTCATGATGCGAGTAGAAAGAAGTCTATCGGATGTTTTAGTTGATTATATTATATATCTTATTATTGCCGTTGCTGTTGTTGTCACACTTTATCCCTTTTTATATGTACTAAGTGTATCCTTTTCATCAGCGGATGCAATTAACAAAGGGAGCGTTGTATTATGGCCGGTAGGTATCAATTTTAGTGCATATAAGATGGTATTTCAGTATGATGAATTATGGCGAGCCTATGCCAATACTATTTTTTATACTGTAGCAGGTACGATTCTCAATATTATTGCAACGGTTATTGCAGCCTATCCACTTTCGAGACGTGAATTTTTCTTGAGAAGGAAGTTGAATTTCTTTATTGCCTTTACGATGTATTTTTCAGGAGGACTAATTCCTGTTTATATTGTAGTTACTGGGTTGGGGCTCTATAATTCACGTTTGGCAATGATTTTACCGGTTTTAGTAAGTGCTTTTAATATTATGATTTGTCGGTCAGCCTTTGAAGCAATTTCAGAGGAGATTTTTGAGAGTGCATCTATTGAAGGTGCGAATCATTTTCAGATTTTGGTAAAGATAGCAGTGCCTTTAGTGAAGCCTACATTGGCAGTATTAACACTATACTATGCCGTCGCAAGATACAATGATTTCTTTAGTGCATTGTTGTACTTGGGCAAGTCCGAGTTACAGCCCCTTCAGTTATTCTTGAGACGAATCTTATTGATGGCATCAACAGAAGTTATGCAAAATGCAGGAAGTACGACTGCAATTAGTGCAGCTGCAATGTCTACATTACAGATACGCTATGTATGTATTGTTATTGCAACTATTCCTATCCTACTCATTACACCGTTTATGCAAAAATATTTGGTAGAGGGTACAATGATAGGAGCGGTTAAGGGATAGTTAACGATAAATTATATCAAAGAAAGAGGAGAAGTTATGAGAAAAAAAAGTGTAGCTCTATTCATGTTATTGGTTATGGTTATATCATTGGGAGGATGTGGCAAGGATAGCAAAGTAGAAGACGTAAGCAAAGAAGAATCTACTTACGACTATACGGGAACAGGTCCTATCACGGATAAGGAAGATGCCACGATATCTATGTTGGCACAAAACTCATGGTATACAACAGTTGATTATGCAAAAGCACCGATTTTGGATGAAATCATCAAAAGAGCAGGGGTAACGATGGATTGGCAACTACTATCCCCAACAAACTATAATGATTCTGTAAGTCCGATGTTGGCAGCAGGTCGAGATTTACCGGATATCGTACAATTACCGGATTTAGATGAGAACATGAATTATATTAAATCAGGTTTGTTTGTGCCGTTAGATGATTTGATTGATCAATATGGTGTTAATATTAAGAAGTATTTTGCAGAAAATCCGGATGTAAAAGCAAGCTTAACCGCGGAAGATGGTCATGTTTACTATATTCCACAAGGTGTTTTAACGAGCAACTATCAACCATGTCTGATGATTAATGTGAATTGGTTAGATAAAGTAGGCATGGAAGAACCGACATCGATTGACGAATTTATTACGATGCTTCGAGCATTTAGAGATAGCGATGTCAATGGAAATGGTGAAGCAGATGAAATTCCTATGTCCATTCAATCTAAGTATGTTCCATACTTATTCGGACCTGGATTCGGACTTGATCTTGTAAGCGGATTCTACGCAGATGAGGACAATAAGGTTCACTATGGTTATTATGAGGATAACTACTATGATTATTTAGTTTTATTACATGACTTATATGAAGAAGGTTTATTAGAAACAGAATTTGCTTCATTAAGTCGCGATCAAATTATCTCCCGTTTTTCACAAGACATAACAGGTGTGACCTTTGATTTCAGTTGGCAAATGTCTCAAGCATACAGTTCTCTCTTTGACTCATATACAGGAGAAGAGCCTATTGTTAAAGGTGTAGCTCCATTAAGTGGTCCTATGGGAGAAGGCTATTATATAGGACGAAATCCTGTTAGCGGTATCTTTGGCGTTTCTTCAGACAGCTCAAATCCTGCTTTAGCACTCAAGTTTTTAGACTTAGCGATGAGCGAAGAAGCCCAAGATTTATATCATTGGGGATTTGAAGGAGAAACATACGAAGTAATTGACGGAAAAAAAGTATATACAGAAAAAGCTAAAGATAACGAATACCTACAAAGTCTCGGAATTAATGCGGGTTGTATGCCGTCTAGACAATCTGTAGAAGCAACGGATGTATTGCTACCGAAATGGCATGTAGACATTGATAAAGAGTTAGAAAAGTATATAAAAGCACCATGGCCATTTATCTATTCTACACAAGATGAATCGGATATAATCAGCCAATATATGACAGATATTACGACATATGTTGAAGAAATGAATATCAAATACATTACCGGTACTGAAGATTTATCAACATTTGATACATATATCGAAACTTTGGATAAAATGAATATCGGTAAGATTCTTGAAATCAAACAAAATCAATATGATCGATTTGTTAAAGCAACAAAGTAAGATAGGTATTATTAAATAAGAGAGGGAGCAACGAATCAATGATTGGATCGTTGCTCCCTCTTTTCGCCCTAATTAGAGTAGGCTTCTATTATATCCCTTTGGATGTATCAAACATATTAATCAATTCTGTAAGAACATCCAAACTATTAACCATTTGTTTGACATTGTTAAAACCTTGGGCAGCTGTAGCACTGATTTCTTCAGCGGCTGCGGCACTTTCTTCAGTAATAGCTGAAATGTGTTCCATATTTTCTAATACATTATCTTTTTTCTGACTGATTTCAAAGATAGCACTTTCCTCAGTACCTGTATGAGCGGAAACTTCAGAGGTGCTTTTCTCGATATCTGTTAAAGCTTTTTGAGTATCCGACATCGTTGCATTTGTAATATCCATAGTTGAGCTCATCTCATCAATGGACATTTTTGCATGACGTATGACACTGATAATATCATCGATAATAAGCTGAATCTGTTCAGTAGAAGTGCGACTAGCTTCTGCTAATTGACGAACTTCATCAGCGACAACGGCAAATCCTTTTCCATGTTCACCGGCTCTTGCAGCTTCAATAGCAGCATTTAAAGCTAATAGATTGGTTTGTTCAGCGATGGAATTAATGGTTGTGAGAATAGAGCCGATGGAGCTACTCTTTTCACTCAATTCATAAATATCTTTATCAATCTTATTATATTCTTTTTCGTTTAACTTAAACGCATCGTCGAGTTTGGAAATCGATGTCCGGCATTCATTGGAACTACGTTTCATAAGCATAACGCTTTCCTTGGTAGAAGTGACATAATTGGACATTTTTTCAATCAGTTTAGAAAGTTCTTCGGTGGAGACAACGACACCATTTACCTCATCGGATTGGCTGTTTACTCCAGTAGCAATTTCATCAATAGCGTTTGTTATTTCACGAGTCTGTGATTCGATTTCATTCGAGGCAGTATTAAGATGTTGGTTTTGGACGGTGAGCTCTTGAATGATGCTATTGGTTTCTTGCATGGAATTTTTAAGAGAATCAATCATATAAATGAAATGTTTACTTAAGGTTCTGAATTCACCCTTGGCATTCATTTGAATTGGAGCATTTAGCTCACCTGCGGCAACACGTTTAGTATAGGTGATTAAATGATTCATAGGCTTGACGATGTCCCTGTTAATAAGGAAAATAATACCTAGAAATAAGAGAAGAATAAGTAAACCACTGACAATAAGGATACTGTGTTCTATTGCTACAGCTCGGTCAGCCTCATTCTGGATGCTATTGACGAGAGCATTGGACTGGGCCAACAGGTTATTATTGGACGCAGCAATGGATTGTAAAGCATCTTCAGATACATTTGTAAGAATGGAATCGGCGGATGGTTTAAAAGTCGTCCAAGTCCCCAGAATTGAAGCAGCAATCTCAGCCGGCTCGCCATCTAGAGCTTTTATAGAAACTTGCTCACCGGAGGTACTGGTTATCGTGCCACCTTCATTGAAGCCGTGAATAGTGGTATCGAATAATGAGATAGCATCTGCAAGTTCAGCCGTAGCTGTTTCGCGAACAGAGTTCGAAAAGCCTTCGTGGGCGATTATGAATGCATTTTTACTTATACGTTGTGAAAGCATTCGTTGTCTGCCGGCAACATTGATAAGTAGACTATCATCCTTTTGTAAATTGCTTACTAGAAATGTGATTATAATACCGGATAAGCTGAATAGTACAATAAGACCGATGGATAAGAAAAGTTTCATTCTAACTGTCATAATATTCCTCCTCTATTGTTAATCTAGGGAAGCTTTCTTAACTTGTAGGAAAATATAAAAAAGAGAACAAGCGTAGACCGCTTCCTCTCTTTAGCACAACAGTTTCTGCTCCTATTATAACATAGAAGAAGATTTAATAGAATGACAGAATAAAAAAATCTTTGTTAATATTCAGTACCATGGTATAATAAAGTATACTATAGCTTAGGCACACTCATATTCATAGGATATCTTGAAGGCAGTAGACATTCATAATGAAAGAGGTGCTTAAATGAAAATTGCAGTATTTGTGAATCAAGAAGGTAACACAGGGAATTTTAATTCAAGGGGAATAATTCGGGTATATGAAAAAGATATAAACCATTGGTCCGTTGTGGACAGTTTTTCTTTTGACTTAGGTCAGAGTCAAAGTCCGGCTATAATGCGTGAAAATCTAAAAACGTTTATGAAGCAACTATCTGATTGCAACGTATTAGTTGGTGATAAAATTATAGGCTTGGCGTATAATGTTCTAGATCGAAGTGGTATTCATATTTGGGAATTCAAAGGTAAACCGGAAGAGTTCCTAGATATTGTATGGCGTAAGGAATTGGATATGGAACAAGAGTTAAATGACGATAAGAAAGATCCATTTGTTGATCTTGGATGTCAACGTTATTATGTGAACATCAAAGACATACTCTTGGCAAATGGAGACGTTACATCAAAGAAACTTTTGTTTCCTTTTCTGGATCGAGTGACATTTGAAGAACTTCATGTGGTATTTTCTCATATTCCTCCCTGGTTAGGCCCGGAAATAGACAAGCGTGGAATGACGATGAGTATCGAGGCTGAATCTATTGGTGAAGTTCAGATTATCATCCGGAGTTTCTTGCAAGAGTGAGTATCACTCTCTTGATATGGTATAAAGACTGTGATACAATAATTCAAACCATACATACAAGTCGAGGAGGCCTTTCACACATGGAAGAAACAGTATCAAAGAGTTTTATCGAAAAAATTATAGACCAGGATATCAAAGAGGGCAGAACACAGAAAGTTGTCACTCGTTTTCCGCCGGAACCGAACGGATATCTGCATTTTGGGCATGCTAAAGCGGTTTTAACAAATTATTCAATTGCAGAAAAGTATGATGGTCAGTTTAATCTTCGTTTTGATGACACCGATCCATCAAAAGAGAAGATGGAATATGTAGAGTCAATGAAAGAAGATATATTGTGGTTGGGAGCCAACTATGAAGATAGAGTATTTTTTGCGTCGGATTATTTTGATCAACTCTATGCTTGTGCGATTGACCTCATAAAAAAAGGAAAAGCATATGTTTGTGATTTGAGTCCTGAAGAAATGCGTGATTACAGAGGAACATTAACGGAGCCGGGTAAGAACAGTCCTTATCGAGACCGTAGTGTTGAAGAAAATTTGGATTTGTTTGAACGAATGAAAAACGGTGAGTTTGAAGACGGGTCTAGAATCTTACGTGCTAAGATTGACATGAGTTCATCGAATATGAATTTAAGAGATCCGGGAATTTATCGTATTTCCCATCAACATCATTATTTGGCGGGAGATAAGTGGTGTGTCTATCCTTTATATGATTTTGCACATCCTATTGAAGATGCTATTGAAGGTGTTTCTCATTCATTATGTGGTATTGAATTTGACAATCATCGTCCTCTTTATGATTGGGTACTGGAAGCCCTAGAATGGGAAAATCCACCGCGTCAGGTAGAGTTTGCAGAGATTAGTTTAACGCACGCGGTATTAGGAAAACGCAAGATTAGACCCCTTGTTGAAGAAGGACTTATTGACGGATGGGATGATCCTCGTGTTATGACTATACGCGGAATGCGTCGACGTGGCTATACCAAAGAAGCTATCCGCCAATTTTTTGAAATGGCAGGGCTCTCCAGAAGTAAATCACAAGTTGAAATTGCCATGTTAGAGCATGCTCTTAGAGAAGATTTGAAAATGAAGGTACCACGTATTATGGCTGTTATTGATCCGTTAAAGGTGACTATTACAAACCTAGAGGACGGACATTTGGAATATGTAGAAGCAGTCAACAACTCTGAAAATCCGGAATTAGGTAGTCATATGATTCCGTTTACTAAGGAGATATATATTGAGAAAAGTGACTTTATGGAAGTGCCGCCAAACAAAAAGTACAAGCGTTTATCGCCCGGCGTTGAAGTACGTCTGATGCATGCATACTTCATCAAGTGTAATGAAGTTATTAAGGATGAGGCGGGTAATGTTATTGAACTTCGTTGTACCTATGATCCTGCTACCAAAAGTGGAAGCGGCTTTAAAGACAGAAAGCCTAAGGGCACTATACATTGGGTTTCGGCAACAGAAGGAATACAGGCAACGATTAATATGTATGATTACCTTTTTACAGAAGAAGAGGATAGTGAACCGGTTTATAATCCGGATTCCAAGACGGCGTATCATGAAGCAATCATTGAACCGATAATCAAGGAATACAACAAAGAGGATAAATTCCAATTTGTCCGACAAGGTTATTTCAATATTGACCCTAAAACGACGACAGATGAACATCTTGAGTTGAATTTAGCCGTATCATTGAAAAGTTCTTACAAATAGTCATAAGTAGGTGCAGTTATGGATAATCTTTTTAAGGATTTAGAGAGTCTTGGTCTCGATCAAATTGAAGAGCAAGATATCTATAAAGAAAAAGTACCGGTCAAAAAAGTACAGAAGAAAAAGTCCCTGGCCCATGAGATATTGTATCTGCGGTCAGCGGAATGCCCGTGTTGCGGAAATTCATTCAAGATTACAAGTATTCGTACCGGTAGAATACGATTTAAAGATTCGGATTTGGACTTGCGTCCAAGATACAATAACTTTGATCCGATTCCTTATGATGTGAATGTATGCCCTAATTGTGGCTATGCTGCCTTGAATAAGTATTTCATGAAAGCCAGTTCTGCCAAGATAGAGCTTGTACAGGCAAAGGTATCTAAAAATTATCGAGGTAAAGAGTATCCGATGGTATTGACCTACGAGGATGCTGTTGAACGTTATAAGTTGGCCTTGTATTGTTCGACTATAGGGTTAGATTCATTAGGAATGAAGGCTTACCTTTGTCTTAAAATCAGCTGGTTATATCGTGGTTGGTATGAGGAACTTGAAAAAGTTCAAGATAAAGATTCAAGCGTAGAACTCAAAATGAAACAGCTTCAGATGCAGGAATTAGTGTTTACAGAGAAAGCCCACCAAGGCCTCATTAAAGCTTATGAGAAAGAAACATTTCCCATTATGGGTATTGATAGCATGAGTTATGAATTTTTATTGGCGGAGTTATCCCGTCGGCTTGGAGATATTAATAGTGCAAAACGATGGATTGGTCGTGTGTTGGCACATAAGAATATATCCAAACGTATGGGGAATAAAATCTATGAAATCAAAGAGTTAATGAAAGGGGACAACGTCTCCTAATCGTTAGTAATAAAATAAAACAGGGATGCTTATGCATCCCTGTCATTCGTTAAAGATATTGCCGTTGATTTTTTGTAAAGAGCGCTTTGGGGCATCTTTAGCATTTTTCCATGGTTCATTTTCATATCGATAATCATATTTGTTTACAAACCACTGCATCTCTTCTTCAATTCTGTCCATTTCTTGATTGAAAAGAGCAATAAGGTCGGATTTACAAGTATCAGCCGTCTTTCCTTTAAGTGCAGTGTCACAGCTTTCTATAAGCTGAGTCATGTGTGGCATGCAGAAACCTTTAGACTGTTTGATAGCTTCTACAAAGTCATTATCCTTTTTGTATAAGTAAAAAAAGGTTGAAATGTAGCGGCTCATCGTATTGTCGATCCGTTCGCAGATATAACACTCTTCAGTGAGTGTATGATGTAAATGGTTTAATGGATGGACCTCTTTAGAGCTGAAGAAGGACGTCTTACTGCCTTTAGACATTGCAAATTTATTAAACTGTTCACGCATGGTTTTGATATAGGTTTGATTAATGAGTGTAAGACCTAAACGGTTTTTGCTATGAAAGAGTTGGTCAAAATGTACGCGGCAAAAGCCTTTGGCGTTTGTTATTTGACGGAAATCATCATCCATATAGGCGTCACTAAGGCAAAAATCAAGAATATCTTGTTCCAGTTTGTATTTGATAGTACAAAAGGGACATTCGCTATCTTCACGAACAGCATCCCAGAGGGGTAGGGTATATATTTCTTCTATAGCCATATTTTCTCCTTATAATGTCAATGATATTGGAATCAATTCTTATTATATAGTATAGCATAGGAGGCAACATGTATCATCTACACATCGATAAAAAACAGTGTGATATCAAAAAAATAATAGATAGCGGGCAGGTTTTCCGATATGAGGAAAGAGAAGATTCGTTTGTTCTTTTTTATAAGCAGCATGTTGTGGTGGTGACAAAATCACAGGAGGGCTATTGGTTTGATTGTACGGAAGATGAATTTCATCATATATGGCATCGATATCTGGATTTAGACAGAGACTATGATGGGATGAATCAATTCCTTGTGAAGAAAGATCCCTCTCTTAAAGAGGTTATAAAACGTCAGCAAGGGATTCGAATTCTTAGGCAAAACCCTTTTGAGATGCTTTTTACTTTTATTGTGTCCCAATCAAAGTCTATGGTACAAATTCGACGTCTTGTCAATGAGGTTGCAGAGAAATACGGGACACAAATAGAACATCGTGATGGACATATATACTATTCGTTTCCGTCGCCGGAACAATTGAGTCAAGTTACAGAAGAAGACTTTCGAATAATGCGCTATGGTTACCGTGCACCTTATCTGGAAGCGGCCGTGAAAGCTTCGAAACAGGATCCGTTTGACAGCGAGGGAGCATTTATAGGAAATCCGGATGACTTAGTACGGACACTTATGGCTATAAAAGGCGTAGGAATTAAAGTTGCCTCTTGTGTTGCTTTGTTTGGATATGGGAAGATGGATGCCTTTCCGGTAGATACATGGATTCGCAAGTTAATGACCAAGCGTTACGGGAAAAAAATTGAGGTATGCTACGGGAAGATAAATGATATAACCATTAGCCGATTTGCCCATGAAATGTATGAAGATTACGCCGGTATTGCTCAGCAGTATCTGTTTGAAGCAAGAGAAGAAGAATTAAAGAGAAAAATTTAGGATTAGGTCTTGCAAAATAAAAAAAAAACGTATATTATATATATAGATTAGCACTCAATATTAATGAGTGCTAACAAAATGTAATTAAATGAATTCAAGGAGGTATATTATGAAATTAGTACCATTAGGAGACAGAGTGGTTCTCAAACAATTAGAAGCAGAAGAAACAACAAAATCAGGTATCGTACTTCCTGGTTCTGCAAAAGAAAAGCCACAAGAAGCTCAAGTAATTGCAGTTGGACCGGGTGGTGTTGTAGACGGTAAAGAAACAAAAATGGAAGTTAAAGTCGGCGATAAAGTTATCTATTCAAAATATGCCGGAACAGAAGTAAAATTAGAAGGCGAAGAATATATGATCGTACGTCAAGGCGATATTCTTGCAGTAGTTGAATAATATCCAGAGTAATCGAAACAGATGGTGAGCATATACTAGGAGGTAATAAACATGGCAAAGCAAATTTTATTTGGTGCAGAAGCACGTAGAGCACTTGAAGAGGGCGTCAATCAATTAGCAGATACCGTCCGTGTCACATTAGGACCAAAAGGACGTAATGTTGTTTTAGATAAAAAATTCGGTGCACCATTGATCACAAATGATGGTGTAACGATTGCAAAGGACATCGAACTAGAAGATGCGTTTGAAAATATGGGAGCGCAATTGGTTAAAGAAGTTGCGACGAAAACCAACGATGTAGCCGGTGACGGAACGACAACAGCGACTGTTCTTGCTCAAGCAATGGTTCAAGAAGGTATGAAAAATGTTGCTGCGGGTGCGAATCCGATTATCCTCAGACGAGGTATGCAAAAAGCGACAGCAGTGACAGTGGAATCGATTCAAGAAATGAGCCAAAAACTTAACGGTAAGGATCAAATTGCTAAAGTTGCAGCAATTTCAGCCGGTGATGAAGAAGTAGGTCAATTAATTGCCGATGCTATGGAAAAGGCGTCATCAGACGGTGTTATCACCATTGAAGAGTCAAAGACAATGATGACAGAACTTGAAGTCGTTGAAGGAATGCAATTTGACCGTGGCTATTTGTCTGCTTATATGTCAACAGACATGGAAAAAATGGTTGCTGATTTAGATGATCCTTATATTTTGATTACAGATAAAAAGATTTCTAATATTCAAGAAATTTTACCAATACTTGAACAAATCGTTCAATCCGGTTCGAAATTATTGATTATTGCAGAAGATGTTGAAGGGGAAGCTTTAACAACATTAATCTTAAATAAACTACGTGGTACATTTAACTGTGTAGCAGTGAAAGCGCCGGGATTTGGTGACCGTCGTAAAGCAATGCTTCAAGATATTGCAATTTTAACAGGTGGTACAGTAATCACAGATGAGCTTGGTCTTGAGTTAAAAGAAACAACCATGGATATGCTAGGTCGAGCAAAAACCGTTAAGGTTCAAAAAGAAAATACTATTATTGTTGATGGTGCCGGAACGAAAGAAGACATTGTACAACGTGTTGAGCAAATCAAAGCTCAAATTGAAGATACAACATCGGATTTTGATCGTGAAAAATTGCAAGAACGTTTGGCAAAACTTGCCGGTGGTGTTGCCGTTATTAAAGTCGGTGCAGCTACTGAAACAGAAATGCAAGAGAAAAAACTTCGTATGGAAGATGCGTTAGCGGCTACACGCGCAGCAGTTGAAGAAGGAATTATAGCAGGTGGTGGTACAGCATATGTACATGCTTCTAAGAAAGTCAATGCACTTATTGATACGTTAGAAGGTGATGAACGAACAGGTGCTAAATTAATTCTTAAGGCATTGGAAGCACCATTGCGTCAAATCGTTACCAATGCAGGGCTAGAAGGATCTGTCATTGTCAGCAAAGTTAAAGATTCCGAATCAGGTGTCGGTTTCAATGCATTAACAGAAGAGTATGTGGATATGGTGGAAGCGGGAATTATTGACCCATCCAAAGTAACACGTAGCGCCCTTCAAAATGCAAACTCAGTAGCATCAACCCTTCTAACAACAGAATCTGTTGTAGCGGATATCAAAGAAGATGAGCCGGCAATGCCTCCGATGGGTGGAGCACCTGGCATGGGAATGATGTAATAAATCGCTCTAATTCGACCTTTAGTTGTCTATAAAATAGAGTGTATATGAATAAAAGTGTGTCCTGTTCGTGAAATTAACTAGCAGGGCACCTTTTTTTTGGGTGATATGTCGATTATACTACCAATGCCTTGTTATTCATCTTCAAATTGGTTATAATATAGACAAGCAGATTTTAATAGGGAATTTCCCTAAAACTAGGAGGAAAAGAATGGCTTATAATGACGTTTTCAAGGAGCAACTTGTTGAAAAACAAAAGAATTCCAAGGATACAATGAAAAAGGTGGGTATTGGCGTTGCAGGTGTAATACTTATTTTTATTGTAACTATGTTACCGTTGGTGCAGAATTTTTTATTACCTATAGGTGCAGCGATTATTTGGGTTATGGTTATTCTTATTCGACGCTATAACATAGAGTATGAGTATATTTTTACTAATGGTGAATTAGATGTTGATAAGATTATGAACCGATCAAAAAGAAAACGCGCGTTTAGTATTGATGTACGTAAATTTAATGTATTTGTGAAGGCAGATCATGCGGATGCACCAAGAGAGATTAGTCAATCAGCAAAAGTTTTGGACTTTAGTTCAGGAACTGTAAACGAGAACACATATTATGCGGTATTTGAACATGAAGGTAAAAAGACGCAAATGATTATAGAGCCGAATGAGACTCTTTTTGATAGTATAAAAATGTATATACCAAGAAAAATCAAAAACTAATTAAGGACGATAGAATGCGAAAAATCAATGTAACGCGATTAAAGCCCGGCATGGAACTGGCAAAACCTATATATGCAAATAATGGCGTCATCCTGCTACGTGACGGGACACATTTGACCCAGAATTATATTGACAAAATTCAATTCCTCAAATTACCTTATATCTATATTGTAGATGAGGCTTCCACAGGAATTGAAATCGAAGATATTATCAGCGATGAAACCAAAAGAGATACAAGTCAAGCGCTGGCAGAGAGTATAACTATGATGAAAAAGGGTTATTTTGATGTAAACGATGCAATCGTGGAGAATGTTGAA
Organism: Vallitaleaceae bacterium; assembly: GCA_965140555.1. Taxonomy (GTDB): domain Bacteria; phylum Bacillota; class Clostridia; order Lachnospirales; family Vallitaleaceae; genus UBA1351. Next base: position 3,321,424 of record OZ223259.1, read on the forward strand.
CAGGTCATCAATGAGGTGGTATCTAACCCAAAGGTGATGGTAAGCATGCAAGAAATTCGAAATAAGGATGAGTTTTTACTGATGCACTCTGTTAACGTAACGGTTTTATCGTTAATGATTGCGAAACGTAAAGGTTATAATGATACACAGATGAAGCATCTGGCTATGGGCGCTTTGCTTCATGATATAGGAAAGACACGTATTGATTCTATAGAACCTACCGTTTATCGTGAGGAACTTACTGAATCTGAGATGTTGCTGTATAAAGATCATGTTCGGTTGGGATATGAATTGATTAAAAAGATACCAAATAGCTCATTACTTGCAGCAAATGTGGCACTGACCCATCATGAATATTATGACGGAAGTGGTTTTCCCTTAGGTAAGAAAAATGACAGCATACATGAATTCTCTCGTATTGTTGCAGTAGCCAATGAATATGATAATTTGGTATATAACCGGTCAGAAGCCTTTAAACTTCCTCATTATGAAGTTATAGAACGCATTGTTTCTCAAGCTTATTCCTGTTTTGATCCGGAGATTATTCGGGTCTTTCGAAGTACAGTGTCACCATATCCTTTAGGAAGTGGTGTCCGGTTGAATGACGGACGTATAGGGATTGTCAGTGGCTTAAATGAAAACTTGCCGACACGACCGGTTATTCGGTTGTTAAATTCCCATAGTATCAAAGAGGTAGTTGGTGAATTGGATTTGGCGAAAAACTTGTCCATTCTAATAACGGAAGAGATTGATATTGATGCAATATAAGTTATGTACGTTAGTTGTTGACAAGTGGCGTTTTTTTTGATAAACTCACTTTTAATATACTGAGATACAATTCTATAAAGTTCATTGAAAGTGAGGATCACCATGAATAAGATTGTTAAAGAAGGCATAACCTTTGACGACGTTCTATTGATACCAGCTCATTCTAAAGTTTTACCTAAGGAAGTTGATTTATCAACTTGGTTGACTAAAAAGATTAAATTGAATATTCCTTTTATGAGTGCAGGTATGGATACAGTTACTGAATCACGCATGGCAATTGCTATGGCAAGACAAGGTGGTATGGGTGTTATCCATAAGAACATGTCCATAAACGAGCAAGCAGAAGAGGTTGATAAAGTAAAACGTTCAGAAAACGGTGTTATTACAGATCCCTTTTATCTTAATCCGGATCATTTCGTATATGAAGCGAATGAATTGATGGCTAAGTTTAGAATTTCCGGTGTACCTATTGTAAAGAAAGGTACAAAGCAATTAGTCGGAATACTGACAAATCGTGACTTAAGATTTGAAACAGATTTTAATCGTAAAATTGAAGAAGTCATGACCAGTGAAGATATGATAACAGGTTCTATCGGTACAACACTAGATGAAGCTAAAGAAATCCTGGCCAAACATCGCATTGAGAAATTACCTCTCGTTGATGACGATAACAATCTATCGGGATTAATAACAATTAAAGATATAGAAAAGGCTATTTTATATCCGGACTCAGCCAAAGATGAGCACGGTCGGTTACGTGTAGCAGCAGCTGTTGGAATTACCGGTGATATGATGGATCGAGTTAAGGCGCTATACGAAAAGCGTGTGGATGCTATAGTACTTGATACAGCACATGGCCACTCAGAAGGTGTATTAAAAGCAGTCGCTACTATTAAAGAAACGTATCCGGACTTACAAGTCATAGCAGGAAATGTTGCAACAGGTTCAGCGACAACGGCACTTATTGAGGCCGGAGCGGATGCTGTAAAAGTAGGTATCGGACCAGGATCAATCTGTACGACACGTGTTGTGGCAGGTGTGGGCGTACCTCAAGTAACAGCTATAAATGATTGTGCAGAGGCGGCTGCTAAGTATGGTGTACCGATTATTGCAGATGGTGGTATTAAATTCTCCGGTGATGTAGTAAAAGCTATTGCAGCAGGAGGGTATGTCTGTATGATGGGTAGCTTGTTTGCCGGATGTGAAGAATCACCGGGAGAAACTGAATTGTATCAAGGTCGTAAGTATAAAGTATACCGTGGAATGGGTTCGTTAGGAGCTATGGAAAAAGGTAGTAAGGACCGTTATTTCCAAGAAGACGGTAAGAAACTTGTGCCGGAAGGCGTTGAGGGTCGTGTTCCTTATAAAGGGTTGGTTGAGGATACGATTTATCAAATGATTGGTGGTCTTAGAGCAGGTATGGGTTACGCAGGAACACCAACGATCGAAGACTTGCGTATTCATGGACAGTTCATCAAGATTACGGCTGCTTCATTGAAGGAAAGTCATCCTCATGATATTCAAATCACAAAAGAAGCGCCAAACTATTCTGTAGGACAATAAATAAATAGATTTATATAGGAAAAGCACTATGTTATAACATAGTGCTTTTTTGTGACCTTGTAATACTACGGAAAAAAGAGTAGAATAAGGTGAAGTATGAAAACTATTATAATGAAGAAGAAGGAGCGATATTATGTCAATTCCAACACCTCATATTGAAATGACAAGTAAAGATCAAATTGCAAAAACTGTATTGATGCCAGGAGATCCATTAAGAGCTAAATTTATTGCAGAAACTTATTTGGAAGATGTCGTTAAGATTAATAATGTACGGAATGCATTTGGTTATACTGGAACATATAAAGGTAAACGTATCAGTGTATTTGGATCGGGTATGGGTATGCCAAGTATCGGAATTTATTCATATGAACTCTATGCTTTCTATGATGTAGAAAACATTATTCGTATCGGTTCGGCAGGGGCATACAGCAAAGAGTTGAATTTATATGACGTTTTGTTGGTAGAAGATGCATGGTCTGAATCTACCTATGCAAAAACTCAAAGTGGTTATGACAAGGATATTATTGAAGCATCACCTGAATTAAATGCACGCATTGAGAAGGCTGCTGAGACTTTAAACATTCCGATTACAAAGACACGTATTCATTCATCCGATGTTTTCTATAGAGAATCCTCTGATGATCATATAGCTATTCGTGATGAAAAAGGCTGTACAGCTGTAGAAATGGAGTCCTTTGCATTATTTGCTAATGCTAAAGTTCTTGGCAAAAAAGCAGCATGTTTATTAACCGTATCTGACTCTATAGTGAGCGGAGAATTAACAACAAGTGAAGAACGTCAAAATGCATTTACAAAAATGATGGAAATTGCATTGGAGATGGCAGAATAAGTTAACGTTAATAACATATAAAAGGTCAGAAAAAAAGAGAAACGAAGGTTTCTCTTTTTTTCTGGCTATAATGAGAGGGGATTCTAATATATAATTTTTACACCCTTATAATACAATCCCCATGTGTCATTAACATGTTCTTAAGATGTTCTCTCGTTGTTCTTTTTAAGAAAGCAATATTTGATTAGCTCGACAAAAGCAAGTTTCACTAAAATCACATACAATATATAGATTATGTAGAAGCGTTCGTAACACTATATTGTATGCGAAAGTTCAACTATATGCTTATGTCGACCTAATCAATATTTGTAAGAAAATGATAAGTATATTAAGGAATCACCCCACAGTTTGTGGGGTTTTTTTTATAGGCGGTTACAAAGTAAGGATAAATGAGATTCAACGCATAGGATGCTAAAGTTATTGTAATATATTGTAAGAAAAAATATATAAAGATAAAACTTTACATAAAACTAACATTAGGATTATATGGGATTTACGATGAAGTGTTAAATTATGTATGTAGTCATGAACAAGAAGTCATGAACTGCGGAAATGATTATGACAATAAAACAATCGAATTACGGGAGGATATCATCATGAAATTAAAGAAAATTGTAGCATTATTGATGCTTATGACAATGACATTTGCTCTTGCAGCTTGCGGTTCAGACGAACCGGCAGCGGCAGATACATCAAAGGATACACAAGCAGACACGAGTGCAGATTCAAGTGCAGATTCAAGTACCGATGAAGATACCAATACAGATGCAGATACACAACCGGAAGAAAATGCAGATGAAGCAATTTTAACAGGTCAAGTTACAGTTTCCGGTTCAACATCGGTTGAAAAAATAGGACAAGCATCTGGAGAAGAATTCATGGCATTAAATCCTGGTGTTGAATTTACATATGAAGGAATCGGTTCTTCAGGTGGTATTCAAAATGCAAACGATCGTGTGACGAATATCGGTACAGCATCTAGAGGATTAAAAGAGTCTGAAGAAGAATATGGATTAACAGTAAAAACAATCGCATATGATGGAATTGCAGTCGTTGTTCATCCTTCAAATGGTGTGGAAGATTTGTCAATGGAACAAATCCACGGTATATACACAGGACAAATAACAAATTGGTCTGAAGTTGGTGGGAAAGATGCTACAATCTCAGTGGTATCTCGTGAAGATGGTTCAGGTACTCGTGGTGCTTTTGAGGAATTAGTAGGATTTGAAGATGAGTTAAAAGCAGATGCTGTTATTAAAGATGGTAATGGTAATGTACAAGCAACGGTAGCATCCAATGAAGATGCAATCGGTTATGTATCCTTTACATACTTAGATGATAGCATTAAAGGAATTAAGGTTGAAGGTGTTGACCCAACTGTAGAAAATGTATTGAATGAAAGCTTCAAATTATCCAGACCATTCTTGATGGTTTATCATGAAGACAATATGAACGAGGCGGCTCATGCGTATGTTGACTTCATTATGAGTGATGAAGGACAAGCAATTGTTGAACAAGAAGGCGGTATTAGCGTTAACTAATTAGAACGTTAAGAAATACGTACCAAAAATAAGCATAGAAGGCAAACGTATCATCGATGCGTTTGCTTCGTGCTATGTCTTTGAAAAATAGGAGTGACAATATGGCTAATAACAATCAACTAGCAGCAAACAAGAAGAGAGAAGTTATGGAATACGTAGCAGAACGTTGGTTCTTAATCAACGCAATGATTGCCATTATTAGCGTAGCGGCCATTGCTTTCTTTGTGTTCTATAAAGGATTACAACCATTTTTTCCCGGTAATGAATATGGCACCACTTCATTTGTTGATTTTATATCAAAATCTCAATGGCGACCAGGTAAAGAGATGTTTGGTATATTTTATATGATTATAGGTTCTATATTGGCAACAATAGGAGCTATTCTTATAGGTGTACCCGTTGCTATTCTAACAGCTGTTTTCATTGCAGAGTTGGCTCCGGATAACCTGAAACGCATTGTTAAACCGGCGGTAGAATTATTGGCCGGTATTCCATCTGTTCTCTATGGTGTTTTTGGATTAGCTATTATAGTACCTTTTATTAAAACCCTTGATACCAAACTTGCCCAAGGAGAGTCCTTACTTGCCGTTATTATAGTACTTGCGGTCATGATACTCCCAACGGTTATTACAATAACTGAAAGCGCCATTAATGCTGTCCCGGACAGCTATAGAGAAGGTTCCTACGGACTGGGCGCATCACGTATACAAACGATATTCAAAGTGGTTATACCTGCTGCACGATCAGGTATATTAGCCGGAGTTGTGCTGGGTATCGGGCGTGCCATTGGTGAAACGATGGCAGTTATTCTTGTTGCAGGAAATCCTGTTGAAGGTATTCCTACAAGTTTATTCCAGATGGTTCGTCCGTTGACAACCAATATTGCCCTGGAAATGTCTTATGCAGCAGAGCTTCATCAGCAAATGCTTTTTTCCACAGGTGTTGTTCTGTTTGTCTTTATTCTTGTAATTAACTTGATATTAAATCGATTAACTGCCGGCATGGACGAGGATTAGGAGGATGAAGATGGATCAAGCGCAAACAATGATACATAATGAGAAATCATTATATGAAAAAAGTAGTACTCAAGTTATTAAAGATCGATTCGTCTATGGGCTCATCGGCCTTGCAACATCGATTACAGTCGGTATCCTTATCTTTATTATCGGATTTATCTTTTATAAAGGAATACCTCATATAGATTTACATTTTCTAACAGCAGATTATGACAATGATACAGAATATGTACAAGTAGTACCTATGGAAAACTATACGGTGAACCAGTTAGGTATTACTCTGGATATAGAAGAACATGATGGGCGAGAGCGTTTTGTCATTCAAGATATTGAAGCAGGATCAGGAATGAATAATGCAATTGTTCGCGGTGTCTCGGAAGATAAGAAATCTTATATTGATACACCTTTTGATGTTAAGAAAGGATTCTATGTAGAATCTATCGGAACCACAAAGCTAGAGGGCTTAACGGTTGAAGAAGCTAATAATGTTATCAATGATGCTTCAGCATCTATTATGCGTGTTAAGGTTGTTAAACCTGGCGGTGGTATTATACCGATGCTTGTGACAACACTATATATGATTATGTTGTCCTTGGTAGTAGCCGGACCTATCGGCATATTTGCCGCAATTTATCTTGTCGAGTATGCCAAACCCGGCCGCTTAGTCCGCCTTATTCGGTTTGGCACAGAAAGTTTGGCAGGAATTCCTTCTATTATATATGGGTTGTTTGGTATGCTTTTTTTCGTAAATTTTCTTCATTTTGGATATTCACTCTTATCAGGGGCTATGACAGTCAGCATTATTTTGCTTCCTGTCATCATTCGTCAAACAGAAGAATCGTTAAAAGCTGTTCCCATGTCCTATCGTGAAGGTTCTTTAGGATTAGGGGTTACAAAGATACAGACCATTCGAAAGGTTGTTTTGCCGTCAGCTGTTCCGGGTATCGTTGTTGCTGTCATACTATCTGTCGGACGTATCGTCGGTGAATCAGCAGCTATTTTCTTAACAGCAGGAACGGCGGCTCGTATCCCCGGTAGTTTCTTTGAATCCGGTGCGACATTAACAGTAAAAGCGTATACAGTGGCTAAAGAAGAAGGCAATATAGAAATGGCTTGTGCTATTGGTACAGTCATTGTTGTTCTCGTTATTGTTATTAATTTTTCGTCAAAATTCATATCGACACGTTTCATGAATAAAAACTAAGAGGTGAAAAAATGAGCAAACAAACTAAATTTAAAATCAATGATTTGGATCTGTTTTATGGGGACTTTCAAGCCCTTAAGAAAATAAATATGGAGATAAAGAGCAATGAAATTACAGCATTTATCGGTCCTTCCGGATGTGGGAAATCAACGTTTTTGCGAACGTTAAATCGTATGAATGACTTGATTGAAGGGGTGCGTGTGGACGGGAATGTCTTGCTTGACAATGAAGATGTCTATGGCGATGTGGATGTTATTAAGTTGCGTTCAAGAGTTGGTATGGTTTTTCAAAAGCCCAATCCTTTTCCTATGAGTATCTATGATAATGTAGCTTATGGCCCTAGGATGCATGGAATCAAAAGAAAAGCCCAATTAGACGAAATTGTTGAACAAAGTTTACGTCAAGCCGCTATTTGGGATGAAGTAAAAGATCGTATCAAAAAAAGCGCCTTAGGTGTTTCGGGTGGTCAACAGCAGCGGATTTGTATTGCACGAGCACTCGCTGTGGAACCGGAAGTTCTATTGATGGATGAACCGACAAGTGCACTGGATCCTATTAGTACATTGAAAATCGAAGATTTGGCTTCAGAATTGAAGCAAAAGTATACCATTGTTATGGTGACGCATAATATGCAACAGGCAGCAAGAATTTCTGATAAAACAGCTTTTTTCCTATTGGGGGAACTCTTAGAATTCAATGAAACAGAGAAAATATTCCGTGATCCTCAAAATAAAAAGACAGAGGATTATATCACCGGTCGTTTTGGTTGATAGATAGAAAGATAATGATTGCTATTTATAAATAGCTCATATATGATAGAATATAGAATGGAGGCTTTAATATGCCAGTACGCTATGAATTTGAAAAGGAATTAAATCGTTTACATAAAGATATTATTAAGATGGGTGCGTTTATTGAAGAGTCAATTAGTGATATGGTTGAAGCATTGAAAACCCATAATAAAGATCTTGCTTACCATGTCATCAAAAAGGATGATTTAATTGATGAAATGGAACATAAAATCGAACGGGAATGTATGATTATTGTTGCCAGACAACAACCTATTGCTACGGATTTGAGAGATGTCATGTCCATTTTAAAAATTGTTACAGACCTTGAGCGTATTGCCGATCACTGTGAAGATATCAGTGAATATGTCGTAAAGCTCTCAGAACAACCGGATTTGAAAGAGTTAGTTCATATTCCGGCTATGGCAGAAGCCGTAAATCATATGATTAGTGACACGATTGACGCCTATATTCGTAAAGATATTGTTCTTGCTAAGGATATTATTGAACGGGATGATATTATTGATCAACATTTTCATGATCTTGTTGAGGAGTTAGTTGTTATTATGGAGAACGATAGTTCTAAAGTTCGTGATTGTACGAATTTTTTGTTCATTAACAAATATTTGGAACGTATGGCAGATCATGCAACGAATATCGCAGAATGGGTCATATATTATGCAACAGGAGAAATTCAATAAACACAGGAACATGGAGGTAGTAAATGGCGGTTTCAACAGTATTAACAATTGACGATGAAGAGCATATTCTAGAATTGTTAAAATATAATTTAGAAAAAAACGGCTATAGAGTCCTTCAGGCACTTACAGGAGAAGACGGGTTTGCTTTGTTGGAGGAAGAACATGTTGACATGATTCTTCTAGACTTGATGTTGCCTGGAATTGATGGGTTAGAAGTGTTGCGTCGAATTCGCAATGATGCACGTTTTCAAGATATTCCGGTCATCATGCTGACAGCCCGTAATGATGAAATCGATACCGTTTTAGGGCTTGAAATGGGAGCCGATGATTATGTGGGAAAACCTTTTGGATCTCATGAACTCATGGCTCGTATGAAAGCGGTTATCCGTCGCACGGATGCTAAGATGAAAGAAACAGATGAGGCGCGGGTTGATGATGAGGTTATACAGGTATCTGATATAACGATTAATCGTTCGACACACGAGATAACCGTTCATGGTGAACGTATGGAGCTGCCCTTGAAGGAGTTTGAACTGCTTTATTTGCTGGCAAAGAATAAAGGCCGTGTCTTTGACCGTGAGTATCTTTTGGAGAAAATTTGGGGTTATGAATATTATGGAGAAACCCGTACCGTTGATGTTCATATTCGAAATTTACGCAAAAAAATTGAAGTCGATGATAAGAATCCAACTTATATCAAGACCGTTCGTGGTGTTGGTTACAAATTTAGATAGAGGACGTTTATGAGAAAAAAACTATTACTCACCTATCTGTTAATCATTGCCATTACAATAATTGTTACAGTGCTTTTTTCGTGGCAACGGATTAACGACTACTTTTTGCAACAGGTAAGCGATCGATCTGCAATCCAGATTGAACTGTTACATAGCTTGCTGGAAAACAAAGATCAGTATGAAGAGATAGATTTTCAGAAATTTGCGGATAAATATAGTGACGAGGCGGAGTTTCGGATTACGATTATTGATAGTGAGGGTCAGGTTCTTGCTGATTCCATGCATGATCCGGAAGAGATGGAGAATCATAAGTATAGACCTGAATTTAAAGTGGCATTACGTGGTGGTAGAGAATCCAGCTTGCGTTATAGTCAGACTGTCGGACAGTATTTTTTCTACTATGCAATGCCGTTGAAATTGTCTAAAGTTCAGGGAGCTATACGCATATCCGTTCCGGTTGATAGTATACAGGCTCTGATATGGGATATGGTGCAGTCCGTCATCATCGGATTGATTATCGGTATTGGATTGTCCATTGGTGTTGCCTTCATGTTCACACGGCGATTTATGGAGCCCATTGATGAGTTGACATCAACGGCAAAGTTAATATCTTCCGGTGACTATGATAACAAGGTTTATATAGACAGTAACGATCAAATAGGTGAGTTGGCTGAGGCATTCAATACGATGACCTATACTATGCGTAAAAATTTATGGGATATTGAACAAAAGAATGCAGAGCTTGAATCTATTTTGACGAGTATGGAAACAGGTCTTGCTGCCATTGATGAAAACTATCGTATTATTCTCTGTAACGAACCCTTTCAAGAGATGTTTCAGTTAAATGGAGAAGTCGTAGGTAAGCTATTCTATGAATTGACTCGTCATTCTACTCTTTTCGATGTTATTGAAAAGGCGATAGACGAAGATGAACACATTGTAGAAGAGACAACTTATCATCAACGTGGGAATGAGCATATTATGAAGATATCGGCCTCTCCTATTAAGAGTCGGACATCCAAAAATACCCTTCATGGAATTTTGCTAATGGTAGAGGATATAACCAATCTACGTAAGTTGGAGCGTGTTCGTCAAGAGTTTGTTTCGAATGTTACCCATGAATTGAAGACGCCTCTTACCTCAATAAAGGGATTTGTGGATACACTCAAAAATGGAGCTATGGATGATCATGAAGTGGCTCTCCGTTTCTTGGATATCATAGATATTGAGTCAGATCGCTTGACACTTCTCATTGAAGATATTCTTGCTTTATCTGAGATAGAAACCATGCGAATGGATCGTAATCAGAAAGAAGAAGATCTTATTGATGCCATGGATGAAGTATTGCTCATGTTGGAATATAAAGCATTGGAAAAAGGTATTGCCCTAAATCGTAAGGTGTCATCGGATATTCCTCTATACTTTTGTAATCGAGACCGTATGAAACAATTATTCATTAATCTCATTGATAATGCTATCAAATATACGGAAAAAGGATCTGTCACTGTAGACATGAAGTTATCGCGCAATGAAGAATATATTGTTGTGAAGGTTATAGATACAGGTATCGGAATAAAGCAAGAACATTTGGACCGCTTATTTGAGCGCTTTTACCGGGTGGATAAAGGTCGTTCTAGAAATATGGGAGGTACAGGTCTTGGGTTATCCATTGTGAAGCATATCGTAGAATTATATAACGGAAGTATTCAAGTGTCGAGTGAAATAAACAAAGGAACGATGATGAAGATTCGTTTGCCGATACGTCATTAATTGGTCTATAGATACAGAAAAAATCTGCCTGTGCAGATTTTTTTGTGCATATTCGATAGTATATATAAAATTTGTTTTTTCTGACTTTAAAGTTATGCAGTAAAAAAGGTTGACAAAAAGATATATCTACTATAAAGTAGAAACAACATAACTGTGGAGGAAGAAAAATGAACTTAAAATATGTCAAGAAATTACCGGGACCTGAAGAGATTATTAATGAAATTAAGGTATCAGAAGAATTGCGATTAATGAAAGCAAAACGGGATGAAAAAATAAAGAATATATTTAGCGGAAATGATGACACGTTTATTCTTATTATAGGACCATGTTCAGCAGATAATGAAAAATCTGTTTTGGAATATATGGAACGATTATCCAGATTGCAAGAACGTGTTGAAGATAAGATACTTATGATACCGCGTGTTTATACAAATAAACCTAGGACGACGGGAGAAGGTTACAAGGGAATTGTTCATCAACCGGATCCGATGGAAAAAGCAGATATTGCTGCGGGAATTCGTGCTATGCGTCAGTTACATATTAAGGTAGCGGAAATCTCGGGAATGACAACAGCCGATGAAATGCTCTATCCAGAAAATTATGCGTATTTACATGATGTATTAAGTTATGTGGCAATTGGTGCAAGAAGTGTGGAAAATCAGCAGCATCGTTTGACAGCGAGTGGATTGGATATTCCTGTAGGTATGAAAAATCCTACAGGTGGTGATGTGACAGTTATGATGAATGCTATTCGTGCGGCACAGATCAGTCACAACTTTATATTCCGTTCTTATGAAATCGAAACGAAAGGAAATCCATACGCTCATGCTATAGCAAGAGGGTATGTTGATCCCTATGGACGCAACTTTCCCAATTATCATTTTGAAGATGTCAAACACTTAATTGAACTTTATGAACAACGAGGGTTGAATCATCCTGCATTGATCATTGACACGAACCATGCGAACTCAAATAAGCGTTATAAGGAACAACCGCGTATTGCTAATGAGGTTATTCGTAACAGAAATTATGATCCTGACATCAAAAAAATCGTTAAAGGCCTTATGATTGAAAGTTATCTTATAGGTGGTTCGCAAAAAGTTGGTAACGGTGTCTACGGACAATCCATTACAGACCCTTGTCTTTCATTTGAAGAAACAGAAAGGATGGTTTTGGAAGTGGCTGATAATCTATGGTAGGAACCTTCGTTAATGGAATAGCAGTCCTTGTAGGGGGTTCCTTAGGACTGTTGTTTAACAAACTTGTACCGGAACGATTTATAAAAATCGCTTTTCAAAGTATAGGCTTGTTTACGCTGGTCATGGGTATACAAATGGCACTTAGTACCAATGAACAACTATATGTTATCTTTAGTTTACTCATTGGGTCAATCATCGGAGAATTCTTGAACCTTGAACAACGCCTTCAAGGTGTTGCTGAGTGGGTAAAATCAAAAACGCATAGTGCAGATGATCGATTCACAGAAGGGGTTATGACAGCTTTCTTGCTTTTTTGCATGGGCTCTATGACAATTATGGGAGCTATTCAGGAAGGCATTTACAACAATCATGAGTTACTCTTCATGAAGTCGGGGATGGATATGTTTGCAGCCCTTGCCTTGGCTTCATCTCTAGGTATAGGCGTTTTATTCAGTGTTGTTCCGTTGTTCATATACCAAGGTGGATTAACATTACTTGCGGGGATGTTGCAACCATATATGACGGATGCAATGATGACCGAATTAAGTGCAGTCGGTGGTATTCTATTGATGGCACTGGCACTTAATATTCTTGAGATTAAGGTTGTAAAGGTGATGAATATGTTGCCTGCCCTTATTATTATTGTTCTCTTTATGGTCATAGGCTAGTGCACTGACACGTTCATAAATAGACGAATTATTTGCCTATGAAAAAACATTCTGCATCATTCGTTCAAATATGAACATGCCAGTACACTAGAGCAGTAACCATTATTTCACCTCTTTAACTTGACAAACGTTTAAACCTAGTGTATGATTTATAAAAAGTTATTAAAGACTGTGAATAGGAGCAGTAGCATATTGGAATCTTTCAGAGAGTTGTTGGTTGGTGTGAAGCAACAGAGGATAACATGTGAACTAGCCTAGGAGTTGCATGCTGAACAGTTGAAGTAGGCATTGCCGGTATTGACCGTTATATCAAGAGGATATGTTAGTATCCGTTAAGTGTGTTCGTTATACGAATGAATCAGAGTGGTAACGCGGAAGTCACCTTTCGTCTCTATATATTATGGAGATGGAAGGTTTTTTTATATTACAGAAACGTTTCTTTCACCATCGGAATTTGAGACGTAAAGTGTGTTTGAACCTTTTTTCTTGTTTTCAAGAAGACTATGTTGTTTGGATGACAAGGATATAATATTAAGAAGAATAGGATATGGAGGAAGCATCATGAATAAGAATGTAATGAAGTATCAAAAGTACCCGGTATTCAAATATGACAAACGAACTTGGCCGTCAAAAGAGCTAACAACACCTCCAGTTTTTTGTAGTGTAGACTTAAGAGACGGGAATCAAGCCTTACCGAACCCCATGGGCATTGATGTAAAATTGACTTACTTTGACTTACTTGTGGACATGGGATTTAAGGAAATTGAAATTGGATTTCCGTCAGCCTCAGATACCGAATATAATTTTTTGAGACGATTAATCGAAGAAAATCGCATTCCTGAGGATGTGACAGTTCAGGTATTGGTACAGGCCCGAGAGCATTTGATAGCGAAAACTTTTGAAGCACTTAAAGGTTCCAAAAAAGCGATTGTACATGTGTATAATTCAACATCAACAGCACAACGAGAAATGGTCTTTAAGAAATCCAAAGAAGAAATCAAGGAAATTGCTATTGAAGGGGCAAGTTTGTTGAAAAAATATGCGAAACAATATCCTGAGACGGAGTTTAAGTTCCAATATTCGCCTGAGAGTTTTACAGGTACAGAAATGGACTATGCACTAGAAGTTGTTGAAGCGGTACTCGATGTATGGGAACCGACGGCGGCTAAACCGGCAATCATTAACTTACCGGCAACGGTTGAAATGACGACACCGAATGTATTTGCGGATCAAATTGAATGGTTCTGTGATCATATTACACGACGTGACAGCGTATTGATTAGCTTGCATACGCATAATGATAGAGGAACAGGGGTAGCGGCAACAGAATTGGCGTTGATGGCAGGCGCAGATCGTGTGGAAGGAACATTATTTGGTAACGGTGAACGAACAGGGAATTTAGATATTATGACCTTGGCATTGAATTACTATTCTCAAGGAATTGATCCGGGGATCTATGTAGAAGATATGAACCGAGTAACCGAAGTTTATGAGCGATGTACAGGATTGACGATTCATGATCGACATCCTTATGCCGGTAAATTGGTTTATACAGCATTCTCAGGATCCCATCAAGATGCTATACGTAAAGGTCTTCATCATTATGAAGCCCGAGAGAACAAAGTATGGGATATTCCTTATTTGCCTCTTGATCCTCAAGATATAGGCAGACGCTATGAACCGATTATTCGTATTAACAGTCAGTCAGGAAAGGGTGGTATTGCTTATGTCCTTGAATCGGACTATGGCTATAAGGCGCCGAAAGCGATGCATCAGGAAATCAGTTATTACGTGCAAAAACAAGCAGATGTTCTTTCGAGAGAACTGACGAATGTTGAAATTTTTGACAACTTTAAGGAACACTTTGTTAATGTCATAGAACCACATGAAATCATTCAATTCTCATATTCCTACAACGATGAAGAAAAAGAGGCGATGGTGGTAAACGCGAAGGTTGTCATTAACGGGGTAGAAAAAGAAGTTAAAGGGGAAGGAAATGGCCCTGTATCGGCATTTTTTAACGCCGTTGCTCCTATGTTGGAACATACCTATGAATTAGTTAATTACTATGAACATGCTTTATCAGATAGTGCCCATGCGGAAGCTGCTGCATATATCCAAATTCAAAACAACGAAGGAATCAAGCATTTTGGGGTAGGACAAGATACAAATATTGATAAAGCCTCCATACGTGCTATCATGAGTGCTTTAAATGGTTTTGATCGCAGTAGATAAAGGTTGAAGTATTGCAATAAAATGTACATAAAGGAATAGTATAAACAGACGTTTAAGCAAGTCGATGAAGCCAGTCATAAAATATTTACAATTTATGACTGACTTTTTTTCGACAAATACTTGACAAAGATTTATACGTTTTGTATAATAAGTTTGAAAATGATAATCCTTATCAAGAAGGAGTGAAGACTTATGCCATTATCAAAAGCTAAGGCAGGATACACAGCACGAATCAAAGAAGTGACAGGTCATAATAAAATTAAAGATTTTCTTTTCACATTAGGTTGTACTGAAGGGGAAGAGATTACCTTGATTTCTGTTCTTTCAGGGAACTACATTATTAGTGTGAAAGATAGTCGATATGCAATTGATAAAAAGATGGCTAAAGCGATAGAGTTAGTTTAAGTAAGAAACTGCGGCATAGCCGCTTTTTTAAGGCAAACGAATGAGAATGGTTATCAATAACATTCGTTTGCCACATATATTTAGGAGGTAGGATATGAAAATTGCATTAGCAGGGAACCCGAATTCGGGAAAAACAACCATGTTTAATGCCATCACGGGAAAGACAGAATATGTCGGTAACTGGCCCGGGGTAACAGTGGATAAGAAAGAAGCAGACCTAAAGCGCCGATATAAAAAGATTATTGAACATGGACGCGTTGTGGATTTGCCGGGAGCTTATTCGATTGCACCTTATACCAGTGAAGAGGCAATTACAAGAGATTTCGTGCTTGGTGAAAAACCGGATGTTATTTTGAACATCATCGATGCAAACAGTTTAGAACGTTCGTTATACTTTACATCGCAATTATTGGAGCTTGGGATTCCGGTAGTTGTAGCGTTGAATAAACAAGATATTGTTAAGCGAAAAGGAACGCTCATTGATTTAAAGAAACTGGAAGAACAATTGAAGTGTAAGTTTGTTCCGACTATTGCCCATGATGATATTGGGTTAGATGAGTTGATGGAAACGGTAAAGGCACAGGCAGCATTAAAAACACAAAAAGCACCGTCCTTCGAAGGAAAGAAAACAGAGGGCGAGGATAAAGCGCGCCAGGCTTATATAAAATCTATCACTGATCGAGCGGTTAAGAGAAAGCGTAAAGCCAATGAAGTAACGGCGAGTGATAAGATAGATCGTGTTGTCGCAAATCCCTTGTTAGGGTTGCCGATTTTTGCTGTCATTATGTGGTTTGTCTATGCCATGTCGATTAATGGACCGGGTGGATTCTTATCAGGATATTTGAATGACACATTTTTTGGTGAGATGGTACCTAATGCTGCCAACAGTTTTTTTGAATCTATTGGCGTAAATCCGTTGTTACAAGCATTGATTGTTGATGGAGCCATTGCAGGTGTAGGTGCCGTTATTGGTTTCTTACCGCTTATTATGATTTTATTCTTCTTCTTAGGTTTGCTAGAAGATAGTGGTTATATGGCTCGTGTTGCTGTTATCATGGACCGCTACTTCAAAAAAATCGGGTTATCAGGTAAATCCATTATTCCTATGATTGTTGGTTCGGGATGTTCTATTCCCGGTGTTATGGCAACGCGTACGATAGAAGATGATACTGAGAAAAAAATTACAACAATGTTGACACCTTTTGTGCCATGTGGTGCTAAATTGCCAATTATTGCATTGTTCTCAGCTGTCTTTTTCCCAGGGGTTGCTTGGATGTTACCTGCTATGTATATACTTGCAGGTCTTATGATTATTATTGGTGGTTTGCTACTCAAACGCATTTTCAAATGGGAAAGTACATCATCGTTTATTATTGAATTACCGGAGTACAAGATTCCAAGTTTGAAACATGGTTTCAGACAAATGTTTAAACAGGCAAAAGCGTTTATCGTTAAAGCGTCAACGATTATTCTTGTTATGAATACTCTAGTATGGTTTATGCAAACATATGGATGGAGATTACAAGTTGTTGATGAACAAGCAAATAGTATTTTAGCAACAGTAGGTTCTATTATTGCTCCGCTCTTGATTCCGTTAGGTTTCTTGGGATGGCAAGTAGCGGCAGCTACATTGACGGGATTTATTGCGAAGGAAAATGTCGTAGCAACCTTTGCTATTATTTTGGCAGTAGCGTCTGAAGATGCACTCATGACACCGGGTGGTGTATTGACAGAATTCTTCAACCCTGTTACAGGATTTGCTTTCTTGGCATTTAACTTATTTACACCACCTTGTTTTGCGGCCATAGGTGCTATGAATTCAGAATTGAATGATAGAAAATGGCTGTTCCGTTCGATTGCTTTCCAACTATCTGTTGGTTATACAGTGGCTATGTTAATCAGTCAAATCGGAACAATTGTTGTATACGGTAAATTAGCAACAGGTTTTGTGCCTGCAATTTTCGTTACTATATTTATGATCGGTCTTGTAACATATTTGATTAAATCCAATAAGGATGTATCAACAGCTCGACCGGTTGCTCAACATTAAGGAGTGATTCAAATGGGATTAGGAACAATCATCGTAGCATTAGTGTTCATTGGAATTATTGGACTGGCTGCAGCTAAATCATATAAAAGTATGAAGAATAATTCATGCCCTGGATGTTCAGGCGGTTGTTCTGAACAAACAAGGAAAAATTGTTCCCATTAACATGAGTATATCAAAA
Source organism: Vallitaleaceae bacterium (assembly GCA_965140555.1). Classification (GTDB taxonomy): domain Bacteria; phylum Bacillota; class Clostridia; order Lachnospirales; family Vallitaleaceae; genus UBA1351. The sequence continues at coordinate 3,339,094 of OZ223259.1, forward strand.
AGATGTATCAACTAAAGTTGATACATCTTTTTTTGTGGTTTATCGTTAAATACTTGACTTTTATTGGAGCAATGCTATAATAGTATGGTAATGAAAATGATTATCAATATCAAGTTGTAAACGTTTAGAAAGTGAGGTTATTATGAGTCAAGCAGTCATTATATATTGGAGTGGAACCGGAAATACAGAGAGTATGGCAGAGGCAATGTTAGAAAGTGCCAAAAATGTAGGTACTGAAGTTGAGTTGTTGGAGGTCAGTGATGCATCTGTGGACCATGTTAAAAACGCAGAATATGTTGCATTAGGCTGTCCCTCAATGGGAGATGAGGTCTTGGAAGAGGATGATATGGAACCTTTTGTAGCATCGCTAGAAGGCCTTGTAGCAGGCAAGAAATTATTACTCTTTGGTTCTTATGGATGGGGCGACGGACAATGGATGCGTGATTGGGAAGAACGTATGAAGGGATACGGTGCCACCTTAGTGGATGAGGGTCTTATTGTTAATGAAGAACCGGATGCTGATGGACTTGCATTGTGCAAAGAAAAAGCGGCGTTATGGCTATCTAAATAAATAGGAGAAGAAACAAAAAGACTGTTGCACAAACTTGAGTTTGCACAACAGTCTTTTTTGATTGTATCATGTCTTACATACGTTCAGGAACAAGAATACCTAGCAGAGATAGACCTTGTGTGAGCACATCATGGGTGAGGGTTAATAAACGTAACCATGACGCTTGTCGAGCTGTATCGACTTCACTAAGAATATGATGTGTATGATAGAAACTGCTGACAAGGGTTGCCAAGTCATACACATATTCTGCCAATATATTGGGTGAGCGGTCACGAGCAGATAGTGTGATTGTATGATCAAACTGATCCAGTTTCAGCATCAATGCACGTTCTACATCGCTAGCAGGTGCCATAAAGCGTTGAGATGTGTCAACATCGGCGCCAATACGGCGTATAATATTCTTAATACGAACAGTCGAGTATAATATATAAGGTCCTGTCTTACCTTCAAAGGAAGAGAATTTATCCAGGTCAAAGACATAGTCTTTCATACGATAGTTGGATAAGTCTGCATATTTAAGGGTAGCAAGTCCGATCATTGAAGCTGTCTCTTTAACAACCTCTAAATCCACAGATTCTTCTTTCGATTGAGCATTTTTTATAATCTTATCTTCAGCGTTCTTCTCAACCATATTGATAAGTTCAGCTAGTTGAAGCGTTCCGCCGTCACGGGTTTTGAATGGTTTACCGTCTTTACCGTTCATTGTGCCGAATCCGATATGTTCTAATGTAACGGCTGGATTGACAAGGTCATTGGCGTAGGCACAACGGAATACTTGTAGAAAATGATTGGCTTGACGAGAATCGACGACATATAATATATGATCCGGATTTATATCTTGTACACGTTGATAAATGGTAGCCAAATCAGTTGTTCCATAGATAACAGAACCGTCAGATTTAACAAGAATAAGAGGAGGAATTTCTTTCTTATCCTCTTCTTTGGTGACATCAACAACGAGTGCACCATCACTTTCATAGAGTGTGCCTTTATCTTTGAGAACATCCAAAGTGGGTTCTATAAAAGGATGTGCGGTACTTTCGCCATACCACAAATCAAAATCGACATTCAGACGACGATAGTTTTCCTTAATTGCAACGAGAGATACATTGACAATATGCTTCCACAAAGCCATATAACCGGGATGACCATGTTGTAAATCATAGGTTGCTTTTTTGGCACCTTCATAAACGACTTCATCGGTTTTACTCTCCTTGCTGACACGAGGATAGATTTCTTCTAAATCATCAAGGGTAAAAGGTGCTTCTTCAGGATACGGACCGTTGTAGTTATCGTCAAAATAAATTAAGTCCGGTTGACTACGGCGGATATCGTAAATAATCATTCCCATTTGAAGACCCCAATCACCTAGGTGAATGTCACCAACGACGTCATGACCGATATAGCGAAGAATTCGTTTGATAGACTCTCCGATAATGGCTGTTCTAAGATGACCGACATGGAGGGGCTTGGCAATATTTGGTCCACCATAATCAATGACAAAACATTCAGGTGTTTCGGCTTGGGTAACACCATAGTGCGGATCTGCTATAAGATTATCCATATGACTAGCAAGTGCACTATCTTTAATGTTGATATTAATAAAACCGGGTTTTACAGTAATAGCTTCTTCTATTATTTTAGAAGCTTCGGGAATGCTTTGTAGTGCTTCGATAACGGCATCGCTAATTATAAACGGTGCTTTTTTGTATTCTTTAGCAGCGGGCATTGCTCCATTGCATTGGAACTGACAGAGGTCAGGTCGAGCAGAGACAACGACTTCACCATATTTAGAATCAAAACCGGCTTGCTGAAATGCCTGCTGTAATAAGGCGGTAAGTTGTGAGGTTAACATGAAATCGACTCCTTTAATATAAGTATTCGTTCGTAGTGGATTGATAAGAAGAATCAATCGGCACATTATCCTTCATTATAATATAAAAATGGCTAGATTACAATTAGAAGCAAGTGCCTTTTTACCTCAATAAATAGAAAATCGTGGTATATCCAAAAAATCAAGTAAACGTTCATATTAAATTGAAATTGTAAGGGATATCATATATAATAAGAATGAGTGTGGATTCCAAATACAGCAAAGGATGTGAGTATCATGGAAGATTTTCGGATCAGAATTCTAGTTGTTGATGATTCACTATTGATGAGGAATAAATTAATAAAGGTACTAGAAAGTTTAGGTTACAATGTTGTAGGAACAGCCAATGACGGTCAAGAGGCTGTCAAGAAATTTGAGTCTATTTTGCCGGATATTGTGACAATGGATATTTCCATGCCTAATATGAACGGGTTAGATGCCGTCGATAAAATCATAGAAAATTACCCAAGCGCTAAAATTGTAATGATATCCGCTATTAACCAAAAATCCCTTGTATTAGAAGCGATAGAAAAAGGGGCCAAGCATTTTATTGTTAAACCCTTTTCTTCTAATAAAATTAAGACAGTTATCGAACAAGTGATGTGGGAGATGTGATATGAGAAAGATCCCAATCCGCATTTTTGTAAGCTTGTTAACGTTGTTTATACTTATACTGTTAATACTTGAAATTTATATTAGTCGGGGTATGTATGCCGATAATACTATCCATACAATAGACCCTCATAATGTAATCGGTGAATCTGGTGACTCGCTCTATATTCATGATAAAGAGGAAACTATGACTTATAGAGAGAGCTATTCTGTGACGATTAGAGGGGATCAGTTGTTAACAGAAGAAGATGTTATCTATATGATACTTTATCAAGACCGTAGCCAAGAAACGCGAGTATCTTTCAATGGTGATGTTATTACAGATTATAGTCGCGCGGTTAATTTGCAGACATCCAGTTTTAACTACATTCTAGTTGTGCCTATATCCGTCAATGATATCGAGATAATGAATGGTTTACAATTTGAAATTGGTGGGAAGGTAAAGGATGGTTTCTTTGAGGACATTTTATTTGTCAAAGGGCATACAATAAAGCGGTTAGAGTGGATACTTGGATTAGAGTATTTAGTACGGGGATTTATTTTCTATGCATCAGTGATTCTATCATTTGGTTTTATTCTATTTAGTTTAACGGTAGTAAAGTATGAAGATCATGTGCAATCAAAAGTTTATCAACATATAGCCCTTAGTGTTTTGGCATTTACAGTATATTCATTAAGTCTTATTGTGACATTTAATATTGATTGGCCCGTAGAGCGTATTAGTTTTCTTCGTACGTTATTTTTTACCTTGTCATTAGTATTCTTCCTTAGGGCTTTTTACATTCAGACAAATGAGAAGAAAATTAAATTTATAAATGGCAGTATTTTGGGGCTTCTCTTTCTATATGTTTGTCTAGGGTTTGTTCATATGTTGCATCCTTGGGTGATAGAAGGAATTAAGTTTATAATGGCGCTGATGACATTAATAGGCGGCATTATTTATTGTCGAATAGATAAAGAGAGGCGAGTAAAGGCGATTGAAGGGCTTATTATGAGCTATATCTCAGTTGTTCTTATCGGCCGATTGATGGGTCTAATCAATCAACTATATTATATCCTGCCTCTAAATATAGAAGATGATTTTGATATTATTATACCTCTTGCTGTAGCCCTTGTTATGATAGAAGCATTAGTCCTGTCAGAGCTACTTATTATTCAGACAAAATCCAGTCAGGAAAGAGAAAAACTACAATCTCTTAATACAAATATTTATGAATATGTTTCGGAAGGGGTTTTTTCAATTAACAGCGAGTTGGTTGTTAATGATACCTATACACGTGTGTGTCAACAAATATTTGAACAAGATATATCGGGGCAACCTATTGCAACGTTGATTAATGATAAAGAAACGCCACCGGAGCTTATAGAACGTCTCTTTTCAGAACTTTTTTCGGAAAAAATTCCTTGGCAGGCAGGGATGTTGCTTTTGCCGGAGCAGTTAGTGATTGATGAGCGATATTTTGCCGTATCTTACCAGAGAATAGTCGAAGGGGATCGTATTCGAGAGATTATTATCAAGTTGTCAGAAGTTACTCAGACTATTGAGTTGCAAAGTCAAATCACCTTTGAGAGGGACAAATTGGCGCTTTCTATTACAAGTGTAATGAATCGAGAAGAATTATTGCCTTTGGTCAATGAGTTTATGGAATTTATGAGAGATTCACAATTACAAGCATTGAGTCACGAAGAACTCATGAATGTCATTCATACCTATAAAGGGAATTTTGGAGTGTTCAATTTCATACATATAGTGAAAGCGCTACATGATTTCGAGTCAGAACTTATTAATGGAATATCCGTGAATGAGCTTTCTACGGCTCCTATTCTGGATGAGTTGTATAAAGATTTGGAGATAATAACAGAAGTAACAGGAAGTTCGTTTTTTGAGGATACGTTATACCTTAAGGCAAATGTTAATAACTTGGAAGCTGTCTATAGTGAAGTTAAAAAGTATTTCTATGATACGGAGGCTTCGTTAATTATTTTTATTATCAAAAAAATATTTAACCGTTCATTACGTGATATTCTATTATTCTATGCCAGAGAAGCTCGACGTAAAGCAATGGATATGGGTAAGGAGATAAAAACGATTGATGTTATAGGCGATGAAGTTTTTATTGATTATAACTACTACAAGTATGCATTGCGTTCATTGGTTCATATATTTAACAATTGTATTGATCATGGAATTGAAGAGGAGGAGGACCGACTTATCTTAGGAAAACCTAAGGCCGGAGAAATCATGTGCAGAGTGAGTGATTACGGTAATTTTTTTGAAATTTTAATAAAAGATGATGGTCGAGGGATTGATATTCGAAAGTTAGTGAATCGATTGGTGGACAAAGAAATTTTAACAGAAGAAGCGTGTCAGATGATGACAGAAGAGGAATTGATTGATTACGTATTTGAAGGTGATGTGTCTACCTTAGAAGAAGCATCAATTATGAGTGGGCGTGGCGTCGGACTGGCTTCGGTTAGGACAGAAGTTGAGAAGGTGGGTGGAGAAATTCGTATAAACTCATTTATGGATTTTGGAACTGAGATTAAGATTCTATTGCCAAAAGAAAATGAAACGTTAATTAGTTATTTTTCATTGCCATTACTTATGGATCTTTATATAGAAGCTTTTAAGATATATATTAAGTCAAATGACATTTTTGAGCTACCACTTAATGTCGGTGGCAATGAAAAAATTATCGATCTTCTGGAGTATAATGTAAAGATACGATTTGAAGGACCTGAAAGTGGATATTTTTTTATGTCATGTAATGATGAAGTTTTGTGGAAACTTGCATGTTATTTGACAGAGAACCAAGAACTTCAAGAAGAGGAATATAGGGAAGTAGCATGGGAAGTTATTAAGGAAACCTGTAATATTGTGGCAGGTAACTCCACATCTATTTTTGATTTGAGTCAAAAATATATAGATCTTCTTAGTCCGGATGAAATACAAAAAGAGTTGTTTGATACAGCGAGTTTAGCCTATAAGTGGTATATGAGTTACGATGAATATAATGTTATTCTAGGATTAATTTTAGATTAGACACAGTAGGGACAAAATGGTTAACAGTATTGAGCAGAAGGATGTAGTTGAGTATAGTATAGATAAAGGGCAGATACATTTCTAGTATCTGCCCTTTATGTCTATTCTGTTGAAACGAGAGAGTTCGTATCGTGGTTAATTAGTTGTTTGAATTAGGAGCTTCAGGTACACCATCAGGATCAGTACTTCCGGTTTCGGATGGTGTCGTAGGTGTAGTAGGAGCTTCATTATTACTGTTGCCGTTGTTACTATTGTTTGGAACAGGTGTTTCATTACCAGCATTACCACTATCTACATTTCCATTATCAGCATCTGTTTGATCGGTACCATCGGGAGTACTTGGAGTGACACTGTTAGGTCCGTGGATATTACAGTATTCGCCAATCATTGAATACGGAAGTTCGTATTTATGATCAGGAATGGCGGCAAGAATGCTTGGGGTATAAGCAGGATCAGTTAAAGGTTCAGGGCGTTCAATAACAATACGTCGAACCACTGTATCAGGTGGACAGTATTCGTTGGCGAACATTCCGGATTCTGTACATACAAGAACTTCTTTATGAACATCGCATTGTTCTGTGGGAACAGTTCCCGGTGCAAAGTATTCATAGTATGCGGTGCTGCCACGTGGGTCATCAGTGCATAGACCGGGAACGGCTAATTTACCTGATTCGGAGCAGACGAGAGCTCGCGTTATCCCTTCAGGGACTTCGAATTCTTTACGCGGTAAGTCTTCGTGTATGGCTTCCATTACATCGCGCCATATATATTTGTGGTAACTACGTACATAACGCATTTTTTGAGGTTTATCGTATCCCATCCATATTGCGGCTGCATAGTATGGCGTATATCCGGCAAACCATAAATCTTTTGTAGACGTAGTTGTACCTGTTTTACCGGCAACAGGCATGCTGACATTTTTGAAATTAGCAGCCCAACCGGTACCGCCGCTTCCGCTAACAACATCCACCATAGCATCGGTAAGTAAGAAAGAGGTATACTCGTTAATGACTTGGTGATGTGCTGATTCTTTTGTCATAAGTACATTGCCGTCGTGATCCAAAATCTTTGTATAGAATATAGGCTCTTGGTATTCCCCACCATTGGCAACCGCGCCATAAGCAGCCGTTAGCTCTAAGGGGGTAACACCGTCGGTTAATCCACCAAGTGGTAGGGATAATGTCTTATCTGTATAGGATTGGCCATTACGAACATCATTTTCAACCAAAGTCGTAAAACCAAAGTTGAGCAAATAGTCATAGGCTAAATCAACCCCAATATCAGCAACGGTACGTACAGCTAAAATATTCATAGAACGAATGATTCCTCGACGTGCAGTAGATAACCCTTCATAACCGCTATACCAGTTTTTTGGACTGTAAGTTTTTCCGTTCGGTAATTTGGTAAAGAATGGAACGTCATCAATGACTGTAGCTAGTGTATAGCCTCTAGCATCAAGAGCAGGGGCATAAGCTGCTAATATTTTGAAAGTGGAACCCGGTTGACGTTTGGCTTGTGTGGCACGGTTAAAGGTTTGGTTACCACGTTTTTGACCACGTCCACCAGCCATTGCTTTTATATAGCCGTTATGATAGTCCATAACAACCATGGCAGCCTGTGGTTGAGGAATATATAGTGCGTTTTCTGTTGCTAAGTTGTTTGTAAAGTCAGATTCAGTTAAACCGTACTCATCTTTAACGGATTGGATATAAGCGTCAGCATCTTCACGAGAATCAAATTGATCCTCATGATAAAATGTATCGGTCAAATCATCTTTTTGGATGGAAAGACTGTACATTAGCTTCACCGCATAGTCTTCGTTTTTGGGAGGAAAGTTCTCCTCATTCATAAAGGCATCATCCATAATTTGTTGCATTCTTGCATCTTGTGTTATGTAGATGGATAATCCACCACGGTAAATGAGATTATAGGCTTGAGCATCTGTATACCCTTTTTGAATGGATAAATCTTTGGCTACTTGTGTAATCGTCTCGTCAACAAAATAAGAATAGTCAGAGGATGCGTTGATTGTTTGATTGTTTACCTGAATTTCAGAGTAAACATCTTGATTATAGGCTACATCATACTCTGCTTGTGTAATTAAATTTTGTTCGAGTAATTTGTTAAGGACACGTTCGGCACGTGTACGATTGTCCTCGGGATGCGTTATTGGGTTAAAACGAGTAGGGTTGTTTGTAATGGAAGCAAGAACAGCTGCTTCAGCTAAGTTTATATCCCATACATCCTTATTGAAGTAAAGGTGAGAAGCTGTTTGAACACCGTTTGTTCCGGCACCTGTATTAACAGTATTCATATATAATTCTAGAATACGATCTTTATCAAGATGCTTTTCTAATTGAACAGCTAGATACATTTCTTGAACTTTACGTTCAATAGTGACAGAATTACCTAATACATTGTTCTTGATAATCTGTTGTGTAATTGTCGATGCACCTTCAGAGAAACTCATGGTCTGAAGGTTTTTCACGATGGCACGCATAAAACCTTCTAAGTCAATCCCGTTATGTTTACGAAAACGTTCGTCTTCAATAGCGATAAAAGAGTTGCTAAGGTACTCTGGTATTTGATCGTATTCAACATAGATACGGTTTGCATCTGCACCGTGCAACTGTTGTATTTCATTATCCTCCAAATCATAGATAATGGTTGTATAACCTTCGGGTTCAATCTGATTCAATAATTCATCAATATCCGGAGCAGAATCTATTAAAGCATTCAGTGTACCGATACCACCCGCTACGCCAACGACGCCTAAGATGACAACTGTGAAAATAATCAACTTAAAGACACTCGAGCTAACGAGATTTGTAATCTTCGACGTCTTGGAATTGATGCGTTGTATTTTTTTCTTTCGAGAATATTTACCAAAATTCATGAAGAATCCTCCTTTTTAATCTTCATCATTATACCAAACATTCCAGAAAGGGGAAAGCATTAAGTGTTCTTGTAAGAAAAAATTAATAGTTTTGTCATGGTTTCTGACGAAAAAGCTTCCTATATAATGTCATATTAATTATACGGAGGACGTAAGCTGATTATTATTTGCTAATGTTCAAATACATTTTTTTTTGATATACTGTTATACATGAAAGCTTTGCTTGATTTCAAGGGCGATTTTAGATATAATGAAATAGTGTTATTAAATAGAACTACTATTGTGAAACGTAAGAAGGTCAAAAGATGACGAGGTGAATAATGAATTTTACGAAAATGCATGGTTGTGGAAACGATTACATCTATATTAATGGTTTTTCAGAAGAAGTAACAAATCCAAGTCAAGTAGCCATAGAGATGAGCGATCGGCATTTTGGTGTCGGCGGTGATGGTATTGTATTAATTCTTCCGTCTAAGATTGCGGACTTCAAAATGCGTATGTTTAATGCAGATGGTTCCGAAGCAGAAATGTGTGGCAATGCCATTCGTTGTGTCGGTAAGTATGTTTATGATAAGCATATGACAGAAAAGACTGTCGTTACTGTTGAGACGCTAGCCGGTATCAAAGTGTTACAATTGAATCTTGTGGACGATCATGTTGAATCTGTCCGAGTGGATATGGGAGAGCCTATTTTATCCCCTACATTGATTCCTGTTGTTTCTGAAGAAGAACCGGTTCTTGAATTATCACTGGAGGCATTGGATAAAACATTATCTTTTACCTGTGTATCCATGGGTAATCCTCATGCGATTACATTTGTTGAAGATACGAGTAACTTTGATGTTCACAAATATGGTCCTGTACTTGAAGTAGACAAAGCTTTTCCTAAGAAAGCCAATATCGAATTTGCGCAAGTCATGAGCCAGGATCATATTAAAATGCGTGTATGGGAACGTGGAAGTGGAGAAACTTATGCTTGTGGTACAGGTGCTTGTGCAACATTGGTTGCTGCTGTGCTTCAAGGGAAAACCAATCGTAAAGCAACGTTGGAACTCTTAGGTGGTAACCTAATTATTGAATGGGATGAAGAGAGCAACCATGTGTTTATGACAGGACCCTGTGAATTAGTATTTAAAGGTGTATGGTTACGATCATAATTTGGGATTCTTATATATAATGATTAGAGTGTCCAAAGCATATTTGCTTTTGATGCCCTAATCATATAACAGTTCAGGCGAGTGGAGTTACGAGTAATGTAGTCAATCAAAAGGCAATATGTATAAGGTTATAGAACCTGTAAGAAGGAGGCAATTATGGCAGAAAATTATATTCAAAACCTCATTGCGGAACGCATTGGGGGTAACAAATTCGGAAAAGGTACCGTTATCTATAAGTTTGAGAAAATTAAACGTGCGAAGGCAGCAGCTGTTGCAGCACATCCGGATATGAGTATTATCGATATGGGTGTTGGTGAGCCGGATGCAAGAGCGGATGATGGTGTGATTGAAACACTTACAGAGAACGCATACAAATGGGAAAATCGTGGCTATTCGGATAATGGTATTCCTGAATTTAAAGAAGCAGCAAGTCAATATCTAGAGAACGTATACGGTGTGTCAGGAATTGATCCGGTAACAGAGATTAATCATTCCATTGGATCCAAACCGGCTCTTGCTATGATGGCACAAGCATTTATTAATCCTGGCGATGTCACATTAATGACTGTACCGGGCTACCCCGTCATGGGAACCATGACCCAATGGCTTGGTGGTGAAGTATATAACATGCCATTGCATGAAAAAAATAAATTTTTACCGGATTTGGATGCTATTCCTGAGGATGTATTGAAAAAGGCGAAATTATTATATTTGAATTATCCTAATAACCCGACAGGTGCTGTCGCAACAAAAGCTTTTTTCAAAAAAGTGGTTAAATTTGCAAAAGCTCATAATTTGATTGTTGTTCATGATGCGGCTTATGCAGCACTAACGTTTGATGATTACAAACCTTTAAGTTTTCTAACTGTACCGGGAGCAAAAAAAGTCGGTGTTGAAATTCATTCAATTTCCAAGGCCTTTAATATGACTGGGTGGAGAATGGCATTTGTTGCCGGTAATCCTAAAGTTGTTGCTGCTTTTGCTGCGGTTAAAGATAACAATGATTCCGGTCAATTTAAGGCGATTCAGCATGCATGTATTTATGCATTAAATCACCCTGAAATCACAGAAGAAACTTCGGAAAAATACTCAAGGCGTCATAATATGTTAGTCGATACGTTGAAACGTCTTGGTTTTCAAGTGAAAAAACCAAAAGGAAGTTTCTATTTATATGTGGCTATTCCTAAAAGTGTTAAAGGTGGACCGAAATTTAAAACAGCGGAAGACTTTTCACAATATTTGATTAAAGAAAAATTAGTGTCCACAGTACCATGGGATGATGTAGGAGCTTACGTTCGTTTCTCTGTGACATTTTTAGCAATTAATGAAGAGGAAGAACAAGCTGTCATGGATGAAATCTATAATCGATTATCGGATGTAGAATTTGTATTCTAATTTGTTTTTCTATTATAATTCAGAGTTTACAGAATGAGGCTATTAAAAGGAGGAATTTCTATGGGTAGACAATCCATGACAAAAGAAGATATACGTCGAATTGTCTTTGATGAAGACGTTAAATTTTTACGCCTTCAGTTTGTTGATATTTTCGGCACATTAAAAAATGTAGCCATTACGGTGGAGCAACTGGAAAAAGCACTGGCAGGAGAGATTATGTTCGATGGTTCATCCATTGAAGGTATGTATCGGGTAGAAGAATCGGATATGTATCTTATGCCGGATTTGTCTACCTTTGAAATCTTCCCTTGGCGTCCGCACCAAGGGAAAGTGGCTCGACTGATATGTGATATTGTTAAAGCGGATGGAGAACCGTTCAAAGGAGATCCGAGACGTGTTCTCAAGGAAGCCATCGCCGATATGGAAAGTATGGGTTATCGTGCCAAGATTGCACCGGAATTTGAGTTCTTTCTATTCCACACAGATGAGAATGGAGACCCTACGACAACAACCCATGATAAAGCCGGATATTTTGATTTAGGACCTATTGATTTAGGTGAAAATGTTCGTCGTGACATCGTATTGACGCTTCAAGAGATGGGGTATGAAATTGCAGCGTCCCATCATGAAGTGGCACCCGGACAACATGAGATTGATTTTGAGCCGGAGGACGTACTACGTACGGTGGATAATATTGTTACCTTTAAACTGGTCGTCAAAGTGATTGCTCAAAAGCATGGCTTGCATGCGACTTTTATGCCTAAACCATTGGAGAATATTCATGGTTCAGGTATGCACACACATATAACTGTTTTTGATGAGCATGGACAGAATCTGTTCTATGACAATAAAGATGCCTTTGCATTGAGTCCATTAGCTTACCAATTTATGGGAGGGCTATTAGATCATGCACCGGCCCTTACTGCAATTACGAATCCAACGGTTAACTCATATAAACGTTTAGTTCAAGGGTTTGAGGCTCCCATTCGTATAGGATGGTCCAAGTCCAATATGAGTCCTCTCATTCGAATACCGTCAGCGAGACGTGAGCAAACATATTTAGAATATCGAAGTCCGGACCCATCCTGTAATCCATATTTGGCGATTGCGGCTCTGTTGCGCTCAGGAATAGACGGAATCCGTCAAGACAGAAAGGCCGGAGAACCGATGACAGAAAATGATTTAAAGGCACATGTAGCTCCCTTTGAATTTGAGAAAATACTACCTAAGACATTAAAAGATGCATTGCTTGAGTTAGAAGAAGACGATGTTGTAAGAGGAGCATTGCAAGATGTATATGCCAACTACCGTCGCGCCAAGATTGATGAATGGACGGAATATATATCCACTGTTCATGATTGGGAAGTGCGAAAGTATATCTCTCGCTATTAGTTACTGATTAGGCGGTCATGCATAATCGACATGACCGACCATAATGATTGCTGACAGACGTGAAGAACAGGTGGTAGGTGACATATGGGCATACGAGTCATGATCGGCTCAAATAATGAGAAAATTACAAAACAGCTAGCGCGATTCTTAAGTGAAAACGGGATTCTTGTCGTCGGCGAAACCGTTGATGGCTATGACTTGTTGCGTAAAGTGCATACCATGTACCCGGATCTTGTTATTGTAGATGACCGGATGAAGGGAATGAAAGGTCATGAAATATCAGAGACACTTATTGCAGAAAAAGTGTGTCCGGTAATTGCACTCATTCGTTCATCTGAGATGGGCAATTATGTCAACTTGAATCAGGAGCCGATTTTTGCACCTATTGTAAAGCCTTGCGGCAGGGATATGTTGATTAATACGATTAACCTTATCGTTAAAACATCGAAAAGTATTATTGCCTTAGAAAATGAAATGGGTAAGATTCGTAAGCAAGCAGATAGCAAGAAAACAATTGATGAAGCGAAACATCTGTTAATGGAATTTATGAATTTGACAGAAGAAGAGGCGCATAGGCGTATTCAGAAACAAAGTATGGACAAAGGACTTCCAAAAGTGAAGATAGCAGAGACCATCATAAGGATGTATCGACGATAATCCATTGTTTCAGAAAATTCCGAATAATAATTTGCATGTATTTAATCTTGCATTTTGATAGTCGGTATGGTATATTTTATTCAATGAAAGGGTTATATGCCCTGCATAATGTATATTGATGTTTTGGAACAATGGCGTTCTCAAGGCTTTCTTGGGCACGTCTTTTTTGTTACACAAAGGTAGCGTTCCATAGCAACTTTTATATAAACGTTCAATCTTTTTATCATCCACGATAATGAAGTTTGAGTGAGGCTATAGGGAATGGATTCTTTACGGAACCGTCCTTCAATAAAGAGAAGAAAATAGGATCATAAGGAGGAACATTATGAAAGTAACGGATATTTTTGGAAGTAGCGTATTCAATGACGTTGTAATGAAAGAGCGATTACCAAAAGATACTTACAAAGCATTGAAACGGACCATTGATCTAGGTGAATCATTGAGTGAAGAAGTCGCTGATGTTGTTGCTAACGCGATGAAAGACTGGGCGATTGAAAAAGGTGCAACACATTACACACATTGGTTCCAACCCATGACAAGTAAAACGGCTGAAAAACATGACTCTTTTATCGAACCTAAAGGTGATGGAACAGTTATTATGGAATTTTCAGGTGCACAGTTGATTCAGGGTGAACCGGATGCGTCATCCTTCCCTAATGGTGGTCTTCGTGCTACTTTTGAAGCGAGAGGTTATACGGCTTGGGATGCAACATCTCCTGCTTTCTTGAAGGATGATACATTATGCATACCAACAGCATTTTGCTCATATAGCGGTGAAGCTTTAGATAAAAAGACACCATTACTTCGATCGATGGAAGCGGTTAATAAACAAGCATTGAGAATTCTTCGTTTATTCGGTGATACAGAAACAAAACGTGTCACATCAACATTAGGCCCGGAACAAGAGTATTTCTTAGTGGACAAAGAGTATTTTCAAGCACGTAAGGACTTAATCTTTACAGGACGTACGTTGTTCGGTGCTTTACCTCCAAAAGGTCAAGAACTTGATGATCACTATTTTGGTAGCATCAAAGAACGTGTGTCAGCGTTTATGAAAGAAATTGATCAAGAACTATGGAAGCTTGGTATTACATCCAAGACAAAACATAATGAAGTGGCACCTGGCCAACATGAAATGGCACCGGTATTTGCAACAGCGAATATTGCAACAGACCATAACCAATTGGTAATGGATACATTGGTAAAAGTAGCTCAACATCACGGATTGGCGTGTCTTCTTCATGAAAAACCATTTGCAGGTGTTAATGGCTCAGGTAAACACAATAACTGGTCTATCGGTACAGATCATGCGAACCTTCTATCACCGGGTAAAACGCCTCATGCCAATGCACAGTTTTTAACATTCCTCGTTGCTATTATTGCAGCTGTTGATGAGTATGCACCAATGCTTCGACTAGCAGCAGCCAATGCAGGTAATGATCACCGTCTTGGTGCTAACGAAGCACCTCCGGCTATTATCTCTATCTTCTTAGGTGAGCAACTCAATGATATTATTGAGCAAATTAAAGCAGGGGCTCTTACAGGCAGTAAAGAAGCAGGAACAATGAAACTAGGTGTTACAACATTACCTGAGTTGCCAAAAGATGTTACTGACCGTAACCGTACATCACCATTTGCATTTACCGGTAATCGTTTTGAGTTCCGTATGGTAGGGTCTTCACAATCTATCTCAGGCCCAAGCATTGTTCTTAATACAATCTTAGCAGAGCACTTGTCTCGTATTGCAGATGAACTTGAAGGTGTTGAGGATTTAGAAGGTGCCTTAAGCAAAATCTTAGAACGTTTGGTCAAAGAACATTACAATATTATCTTTAATGGTGACGGATATTCTGACGATTGGGTAGAAGAAGCTGAAAAACGTGGTCTTCCGAACATTCGAACAACAGCAGAAGCGATTCGTGTATATAGCGAAGATAAAAATATTGAATTGTTCGAAAAACACAAGGTATTCACACGTGGTGAAGTATTGGCTCGTCAAGAGATTATGTTTGAAGAGTACGCAAAGACATTGAACATAGAAGCGTTAACAACAGTTGAGATGGCTAAGAAAGAAATTTTACCTGCTGTTATGGAATACATTGGTTCATTAGCAGACAACATCAACGCTATTAAAGCAGCAGTTCCTGAGGCAGATGTTTCTGTACAAACAGAATTGGTTAAAACATTATCCGGCTTGTTAGGCGAAGCAACAAAGAATGTTGCAGATCTATCAGCAAAAATTGATGAAGCCAATGGGATGGATGATGTGGATGAACAAGCATCACACTTCAAGTTCGTTGTTTTTGAAGCAATGCAAGAAGTTCGTCGTCCTATCGACATGTTAGAGACATTGGTAGCAGAAGACTACTGGCCAATTCCAACATATACGGATTTATTATTCAGAGTGTAATAAGAAAACCTGTGCAAGTGTGGATGACAGGACATTGAGTATCTCCTTATAAAAATATAGATGGAAGAAGATGGTACAATCCCTAGTGGAAGGTGCCATCTTTTTTTGAGAAAAAGAAAAGGTTAATATTTTAACACATAATTATGGTTTTGTGTAATTTTATAGCAGATGAAGGAGGATGTCTATTGTAAGTATAGGTCAAAGTGGTATGCTTTTATTAAGACCAGAGGGTAAGGCAGATGGTTCAACTATATGCTTTTGACACTCTAATCAATTAATAAGAGTATGATTTGACAAAGGAGGAACTTGTGTATGTATTATAGTAGCGGAAATTATGAAGCATTTGCACGACCAAAAAAACCGGTAGGTGTAGATAATAAATCAGCGTATCTCGTCGGTTCAGGACTGGCATCCTTATCAGCAGCCGCTTTTCTCATTCGAGATGGCCGTATGAAAGGGGATCACATTCATATTATAGAAGAGTTAGATATTGCAGGTGGCGCACTTGATGGCATACCGGCACAGGAACAAGGCTTTATTATACGTGGTGGGCGAGAAATGGAAAACCATTTTGAATGCCTATGGGATCTTTATCGTTCTATTCCGTCCTTGGAAGTGGAAGATGCATCGGTTTTAGATGAATTCTATTGGTTAAATAAAGAAGATCCCAATTATTCATTGATGCGTGCTACAAAGAATCGTGGCGAAGATGCCCATACAGACGGTAAATTTGGATTATCCGATAAGGCAGCGATGGAAATTGTACAACTTTTTTTCACAAAAGACGAGGATCTTTATGATGTGAAAATAAATGATGTATTCACAGAGGAATTTTTTGACTCCTATTTCTGGATGTATTGGCGTACAATGTTCGCCTTTGAAGAATGGCATAGTGCATTGGAAATGAAGTTATATATACAACGTTTTATCCATCATATCGGTGGTCTGCCGGACTTCAGTGCCCTCAAATTCACAAAATATAATCAATATGAATCCTTGGTTATGCCCTTAGTCGAATACCTTAAAAGTCATGGTGTTCAATTCGAATATGCAACAACAGTGACCAATGTTATCTTTGATATTCGTCCGAATAAAAAAGTAGCAAAAGAAATGCATTGTCTACACAAAGGTGTGGAAGAAATCATTACATTGACAGAAAATGACTTGGTATTTGTTACAAATGGTAGTTGTACAGAGAATTCAACAAATGGGGATCACAACAAAGCTCCGGTTATGAATGAATCGGAAGGTGGATGCTGGCGATTATGGAAAAATATTGCGGCTCAAGATGAAGCCTTTGGTCATCCGGAAAAATTCTGTACAAATATCGATGAAACAAATTGGGAGTCGGCAACAATAACGACTTTAGATGATCGTATTCCACCATATATTGAAAAGGTATGTAAACGGGATCCATTTAGCGGCAAAGTAGTAACCGGTGGTATTGTTACAGTAACGGATTCAAAGTGGTTACTTAGTTATACATTAAATCGTCAACCTCATTTCAAAGCCCAACCGGATGATCAACTGGTCGTATGGTTCTATGGTTTATTTACCGATGTACCCGGAGACTATGTGAAAAAGCCTATGAAAGAGTGTACGGGAGAAGAAATCGTCCAAGAGTGGTTATATCATCTCGGTGTACCGGTTGAAGAGATTCCGGATATGGCGAAGAATTCTGCTTACTGTATTCCGTCAATGATGCCATATATTACTGCCTTCTTTATGCCAAGAACAGCAGGTGACCGTCCGAAAGTCGTACCGGAAAAAGCAGTAAACTTTGCCTTTATCGGCCAATTTGCAGATACTGTAAGAGACACAGTCTTTACAACAGAGTACTCTGTTCGTACAGCGATGGAGGGCGTTTATACACTTCTTGGTGTAGATCGTGGTATACCGGAAGTATTTGCATCGGAATTTGATGCACGCTATCTGTTAGATGCAACCTCCAAAATGATGGATGGTAAGAAATTGGAAGAAATAAAAGTTCCCATTATTACCAAAATCCTTGAAAAACAAGGGATTAAGAAAATAAAGGGAACTGTAATTGAAGAATTATTAGAAGAGTATAAACTCATCTAGTGAAGTAACTTAACGTTGCTTACGTTCTTTCATAGCACGTTTACGTTCATTGTAAGCAGCTTCACGCTTCAGTTTATTATAGGATGTTAAACGTTTAGCATCTAAATGACCTGAATGAATGGCTTCTTTGACTGCGCAACCCGGTTCACTATCGTGGAGACAATCGGAAAAACGACAAGAAGCAGCTAATTGGATAATATCATCAAAGGTCTGGTCAATACCTTCTTGATCGCCGGCAAGAGCTAATTCACGCATACCCGGTGTATCCATGAGCCATGTACCGTTAGGAAGTTTGACGAGTTGTCGGTGTGTGGTTGTATGACGGCCCCGACTATCTGAATCACGAATGCTACCGGCATCCATAACGGTGTCGTTGCATAAGGCGTTGATAAGTGTCGATTTTCCTACACCACTTGCGCCAAAAAGAGCAACGGTATTGCCATCCAGAAGATAAGGGGATAAGCCGTCCATACCTTCTCCGGTTTGTGAACTAACAGCCAACACATCAATACCGGGGAAAAGAAGGCTGTAATCTTCTGCAACAGAAGCCGCATCATCCATGAGATCGGCTTTCGTAAGAATGAGAACAGGATTGGCACCTGACTCCCAGGCAACAGTAACAAAACGCTCAAGCTTTCGTGGGTTCAAATCAGCATTAAGAGAACTTACGATAAAAATTGTATCAAAATTCGCCCCTTGTACTTGAATATCTGATTTTGCGCCGGCTACCTTTCGGGTGAAGGCGCTTTTTCGTGTCAATAAATCATCAATAATACCTTCTTGAGGATTAGTGGAGCGATAGATAACATAGTCACCGATTACAGGGGGTGCACTATGGGATTGATAATAGCGTGTACTTGGTGTACAGCGAATTTCTCCATCATCTGTACCGACAACAAATCCGTTGCCGTAGTCAATGATAATGCGTCCTAATTGATGAGGAGGTAATGTTTCCGGTTGAAAGTCCGGGTAATCTGTTAATTGAAATCCGTATTGTAATAACATAGTATTCCTTTCGCTTAAGAATAGGAAGATTAAAAAAGGGCATAAAAAAAACACCATAAGATGAACGGTGTACTTCCAAAGAAATCCCTATTCTTATGTTAATCTTGCTTATGAATTTGTAACCTCGTGTGTCGTGGATATTATAACAATGCTTAACATAATACATACCTCCTTTGGCAAAATCTATATTTCGTTACATTATAGCCCATATTGCACAAAAAGTCAAATTACGCTATACTAGGACATAGCACTAATAAC
The DNA here is from genome assembly GCA_965140555.1 of Vallitaleaceae bacterium. GTDB lineage: Bacteria > Bacillota > Clostridia > Lachnospirales > Vallitaleaceae > UBA1351. The sequence continues at coordinate 3,358,445 of OZ223259.1, forward strand.
AAAATAGACGACAACTCAATGGTGAGTAAGGAGCGTACACAAGTGATACTAACAATTGCATTAAACCCTATCGTTGTTCGACAGATTTATATGGACGGCCTACAATTAGACAGTACCAACTATGCAGTAACAGATAAGCTTAGTGTGGGGGACTGTGGTATATACAGCGCATATGTTATAAAGGTCATGCAAGGAGAACCATACGTTATGGGGATATCCGGCGGTATAGGCGGTCGGTATATTAAGAATTATTTGGATAAAAATCGTATCAAAACAGATTTTTTACAAGTCGATCATGAAACCAAAACCCAATTGATTCTTAATGATACAGTCAATGATACGCGGTCCGTTATAATAAGTCATAATGATGATGTGAGTCCGAGAGATTATACAAATATTAAGCATAAGCTGCATCATCACCTGGATGATTGTGATGTTATTACGATTTCAGGAAACGACCATTGGTCAGCATCGTTGATGAGTGATATTGAGAATATTTCCCATGGGAATCATAAAGTAATCGTGGCTGTCGAAGGGGATGCTCTCTTTAAATGTTTAGATGAACGTGCCTATGCTGTAATTTTAGATACAGATAACCTAGAGGCCATGGGCTATGCCTTTCCGGAAGATGAAGAAAGTATTGAACGATTACATGCCTTTGCTAGAGCGCAAAGTATTCATTATCTTGTTGTCAAAGGACAATATGAAATCGTTGGATTTAGCAAAAATAAGGTTTGCAAGGTACATTATCATGCGAAAGACTCGATTTATCCGATTATTAAGAGTATGATTCTAGGTGGTTTGTCCATTGGTGTCAAACGGGATTATTCTTTTGAAAAAACGATGAAACTGATGGGGTCTATTGCAAACAATAGTAGCGTCAATGAATACCCTTTCGTTATCCGACGTAAGGAAATTGATCGTGGATTAAAACATGCCAAATTATATGAGATATTTAATAGCAAGCAAGGATTTATTAACGGAGGTAAGGGCAATGAAGGCGTTTAATACACTAGTCGCTGACGGACAGGCGGATATAGAAGTTAAGAAATCCAAATTCATCGGTTATGCCTTTCATGTAGATAGTGTTCATGCTTTTGAAGAAAAACTTGCCGGCATTAAGAAAGAACATCCTCAGGCCAGGCATCATTGTTATGCCTACCGTCTGCATGAGCAAATTCTATTGGAAAAATATCAGGATGATAAAGAACCTCAAGGGACAGCAGGACTTCCTATTTTAGAAGTGCTAAAAGGTCAAGAGCTAGAAGAAGTCGGTGTTGTCGTTGTAAGATATTTTGGGGGAACATTGCTTGGAACAGGCGGACTTTCCAGAGCTTATTCTGATGCAGCTAGAGATGCAGTGAAAGCATCCGGCCCTACACATGTGGATGTGATGATTCGCATGGTACTTACTGTAGATTATTCGGATTCCGGTAAAATCACCTATTATGCAGGACAAGAATCGATTGTGATTGTAGAACAACAATTTGAGCAGGTCGTACATTTGACCATCGTCTTTGAAGCAGATCGTTTGGAAACTGTTCGAGAAGCGTTGAATGAAATGACTCAAGGAAAAGTTAAGATTACAAAAGAGGAAGAGCTGGTGGGGTACATCCATCGAGAGCAGTTTATAGCAGTATAAGATGATTAGCCCGACAAAAGCAAGTTTCACTAAATTCACATACAATATATAGATGACGTAGAAGCATTCGTAACACTATATTGTATATGAAAGTTCAACTAAAAAGTTTTGTCGACCTAATCATTAGATAATTAGCAATAGGAGGGTAAACATCGAGTTATCTTCCTATTTCTTTGTTTTAAAATAACTTTTTCAACCCATTTTAATAATACTTATTAAAATGGGTTGAAAAAGATTTGAAGATAGGTTATAATGATGTCAGTTGATAGAAATCAATACAATCAATGAAATTAATAATCAAGGAATTCAGGAGGCGTTTTATGAAGGAATATTTCGAAGGTATCGGCAAAATCCCTTATGAAGGGGCAGATTCAACAAACCCATTGGCATTCAAATTCTATGATGCAGATCGTATCGTAGCAGGTAAGCCAATGAAAGAACACTTGAGATTCGCTATGAGTTACTGGCATACAATGACAGGTGAAGGTACAGATCCTTTTGGTCAAGGTACAATGGAACGTGATTATGATAAGTTAGACGGTATTGAATTGGCTTATGCTCGTGTTGAAGCAGCTTTTGAATTCATGACAAAACTTGGCATCGAATATTTCTGTTTCCATGACTTGGATATTGCACCGGAAGGCAATACATTACAAGAAAAGTTAGACAACTTAGATAAAATCGTTGTAAAAATAGAAGAAAAAATGAAAGAAACAGGCATCAAATGTTTATGGGGAACAACAAACGCATTCTCCCATCCTCGTTTTATGCATGGTGCTTCAACATCACCAAATGCTGACGTTTTTGCATTCGCAGCAGCACAAGTAAAAAAAGCATTAGAAATTACACATCGTCTTGGTGGTACAAACTATGTATTCTGGGGTGGTCGTGAAGGTTATGAAACATTACTTAATACAGACATGGGTCTTGAAAACGACAACTTAGCTCGTTTCTTAAAAATGGCAAAAGACTATGCACGTAAAATCGGTTTTGAAGGTCAATTCTTGATTGAACCAAAACCAAAAGAGCCAACAAAACATCAATATGATTTTGACGCAACAACAGTTCTTGGTTTCTTACGTAAATATGACTTGATTGATGACTTCAAATTAAACATTGAAGCAAATCATGCAACACTTGCAGGTCATACATTCCAACATGAACTCTATGTATCACGTATCAATGGTGTATTAGGTTCTATTGATGCAAACCAAGGTGATATGTTACTTGGATGGGATACAGACCAATTCCCAACAAACATCTATGATGCAACAATGTGTATGTATGAAGTATTAAAGAATGGCGGTCTTGAGCCAGGTGGTTTGAACTTTGATGCTAAAGTACGTCGTGGTTCTTTCCAATCTGATGACTTATTCTTAGCTTACATTGCAGGTATGGATACATTTGCTAAAGGTCTTCTTGTTGCTGATAAATTATACAGTGACAAAGTATTGGAAGATTTCGTAGCGGATCGTTATGAATCATATACTGAAGGTATCGGTAAGAAAATCGTTGAAGGAACAACAGATCTTGAAGAATTAGCAGCTTATGCAATTGATCATGATCATATTGAGAACAAATCCGGTCGTCAAGAAATGTTGGAAGATATTGTTAACCGTTACATCTATTCATCCAACTAAGAGGAACAGGATGTAACCTTTATAGGTTGCTGATGTGAGCTTACCGGTCGGCGTCATAAGACCTTGTCGAATATTGACAGCCTTGATATAATAAGTGGTAATAAAGAAAGCCAATGAATCTTAAGGAGTTTTATTATGGCAAAAATCGGAAGTTTGAGTCAAGAACAAATTAGAGAGAGAAATCGGGTGCAAGTCATCCGAATGATGAAACAACATAAAGAAACGACAAAGCATCAACTATCACATGAATTAAAACTGAGTATTCCGACCATAACGTCCAATGTCAATCTATTGATGGCAGAAGGCATTGTGGAAGAGGCCGGTGTAGCCGAGTCTACAGGCGGGCGTAAGCCGGTTATACTCCGTTTTAATCCCAATGCCAGATACTCTTTCGGGGTGAATATTTCCCCTGAAAGGGTTTCTGTCATGTTGATGAACTTAAATTGTGATTGTATTATTAAGAAAGATATTCCCTATGATGAACAGATCGGTTTTCAAGGAAATCTCGATGTTGTTCATGATCTTATTATCACCATGATTCTAGATGAAGAAGTGACAGATGAACAAATTTTAGGCATTGGCATAGCACTGCCGGGACTGGTTGATGAAGACCGTATGATTTTAAATCATGCGCCGAATTTAGGTGTGAAGGATTATGATTTTGGTATATTCGCCAATCGTTTTACCTATCCGGTATTTATTGAAAATGAGGCCAATGTTGCTGCCTTTGCAGAAACCATTGAAGGACGACATGAGAATATGAATCATGTGGTTTATATTTCGATTACAGAAGGTGTGGGTACCGGTATTATTATCGATAACCAGATTTATAAGAGTACCCATAAGAAGGCCGGTGAATTTGGACATATGCGCATATCAGACAGTGGTAAGCAATGCAATTGCGGACGAACAGGCTGTTGGGAGCTCTACGCATCAAAGCGAGCCTTATTGGAATTGGCATCTCAAATCCTTGGAGAGACGGTGGTGCGTCTAGATGACATATTTAATGGATCACTCCTTTCAAGAGAGCAGGTCCAAAGCCTTTTGAGTCAATACTTCAAGCAGTTGTTTATAGGTGTTGAGAATATAATACTCGGTTTGAATCCGGAATATGTGATTATTGGTGGTGAACTTGGGCGTTACAAAGATCAACTGATTCAGTTTTTACGGACAGAACTGCTTCACAGTCAGTATATTGAATATGAAGGTACACGTATTATTTTTTCAGATTTAAAGGATCAAGGGTCTATTATAGGAGCGGCATTGTTGCCGCAACAGGATATCTTTCATTATCGTAAAAATGTCATTTGATTAAAGAATGGAGACGGTTATGGTATATTTGGGTATTGATTTAGGAACATCCTCAGTCAAAGTTTTGGCAGTGGATGAGAAGCATAATATTATCGGAGATGTCACTAGGGAGTATCCGGTTTACTATCCTCATGAGTTATGGGCGGAGCAAAATCCGACGGATTGGTGGGAACAAACAAAAGAAGCGATTAAAGACATTGTTAAAACCTATGATATTCCGAAAGATGGAATCGCGTCCATGAGTTTCAGTGGTCAGATGCACGGTTTGGTTGCATTGGATGGGAAAAACGAAGTCCTGACACCTGCAATTTTGTGGTGTGATCAACGAACAGAACAAGAATGTGATGAGATTACAGAGCACTTTGGATTTGACGGATTAGGCGAACTTACAGCAAACAAGGCATTAACCGGGTTTACTGCGCCTAAAATTCTTTGGGTCAAAAAATACTTGCCCGATGTTTTCAAAAATATCCGTCATATTATGCTACCGAAAGACTATATTAGCTTCCGACTAACAGGTAACTATGCGACGGATATGTCAGATGCATCAGGTATGTTGTTATTGGATGTGAAAAATCGCACATGGTCAAAAGAGATGTTGTCCTTCCTTGACATTACAGAGGAAATGCTACCGACATTATATGAATCCTATGAAAATGTAGGTGTGGTTCAGCCATCCGTAATGGAAGAATTAGGTCTTGAAGGAACGGTTGTTGTTGCAGCCGGAGCAGGAGACCAAGCAGCCGGAGCTATTGGAACAGGTACAGTCAAAGAGGGTATTGTATCGGTAACATTAGGAACATCCGGTGTTGTATTTGCTGCACATCATGACTTCGCTATGGACGCTGAAAAACGTCTTCATGCTTTCTGTCATGCGAACGGCAGATATCATACGATGGGCGTTATGCTATCCGCAGCAAGTTGCTTGAAGTGGTGGGTTGATGATATGCAAAAAGGCATGGATTTCGAAACCCTATTGGAAGAAGCAGCTGCTATTACAAAGGAAGAAGATCGCTTAATTTTCTTACCGTATTTATTAGGCGAGCGTACACCTTATTCGGATACGTATGCCAAAGGTGCTTTTGTAGGTATGGGTATGATGACAAGTAGAGGACATATGACAAAAGCCGTACTTGAAGGTGTTTCCTTCGGTCTAAGAGATTCGTTTGAGATTTTGAAAGATATCGGTGTGCCGATTCATGAAGTTCGCGTAATTGGCGGAGGTGCTAAGAGTGCACTGTGGAAGCAAATTCTCGCCAATATCTTTGATGTAACGATTGATGAAATTAACACAAACCAAGGTGGTGCCTTAGGTGCAGCTATTTTGGGTGCTGTGGCAGCCGGTCACTTTGAGAACGTAGAAGAAGGCTGTGAAGCCTTGATTCGCGTAACCAATAGCGTAAAACCACAAGCCGATGAAGTTGAGCGTTACAATAAAAAATACCCACTCTATAGAAATTTATATCAATCCCTTAAAGATTGGTATCGTTTGTAATAAGCAAGTTATATATAGCAAAAGGCCTTTCGTTGGTACCATGACAACGAAAGGTTTTTCTTTTTTTATGATTTACTTTCCATTTATATAAAAAGTTGCTATTATAATACTAAGGTAATTGTTATCATTACCAAAGAACAGCAGAAGGAGTTACTTATGAATAAAATCAATAGATGCAGCCGGCTAATCGCTTTATGTAGTATATGTATTATGTTGGTAGTAGGCTGCACTAATGGACCCATCGACATATTATTAGGTAATGATAAAAAGTCTGAATCAACAGCAGACAACAATCGGCCAAAAGAACCGGAAAACCTTACTATATGGTCTATGACAGATAGTATCAAATATACATTCGAAAGTTTTGAAAAAAAATATAATAGTACGATAACTTTTGAAAAACTTGAAGGAGATGAGTCGTTAGACAACATAGCGGAGGTATTGACAAAAGCAGGAGAAAAATCACCGGATATTCTTGTATTGACACAAGAACAGATGATGGAGATGTCCGTACAAGATATTGCCATGGATTTGAGGCCTATCATTTTCCGGCATAAAGAAGCCGGATACAGCTCGTATCAAGAAGCACTATTATGCAATACAGACAAACAAGTAAAGGGACTTGCCTATAATGTCAATCCTATACTTTTGGCATACCGTCGTTCTATTGCACGGAATGTGTTAGGGTCGGATGATCCTCAAGTTGTTGGCGATGCCTTTGGTACAATAGAACAGATAAGGGAAATGGGAAGTCGATTAAAGGAAGGGCAAGTACTCTTTGACAATCCTTATGTCATGCATTATTTTGCAACAGAGACGAATCTTATAGATGTTTTAGAAGCAACCAGTCAGATGAAATTGGACCGACAGCTAGGGACAACTGTCAATTGGACGGATTTGTGGCTTACCGGGATGACAAAGACAAACGGGAGCATCGATTCACCAATGACCTTTGCTTATCCGGTACCTGCATGGGCGATTCAGCAAGTGATGATGATGGCATCCGTTGATGGGGTAAGTAAGAATCCTACGTCAGGAGATTGGGCGATTGCTAATGCAAATTTAGGTCGGGAATGGGACAACGGTTTTTATTTGGTCGTGACAAAGGACAGTCAACATAAAGGATTGGCGGTGCAATGGATAGAAGATACCTTGTTCGAGCCTACCACATCGGTTGCCTTTGCTATAGCCAATGGACATATTCCTTCAACAAAACAAGCGCGGCAAATGATAGAAAACAATGATGTTGATGCCTTTCTTAATGGGCAATCGTTTATGGATCGTGTAAGAATGGCTCAAGAAGCAGTGGATAATAAGGTGTTAGAAACTGCTATTGATATACAAAAAGACAGACACGAAAATCAAGAGATTGAAGAGTTGTTTGTAGACTATGTGGATGGTAAATACCATACACCAACAGAAGCATATGATATATTTATGACACAAAAACAAACGAGTGAAGAAAGCACCCCTGAATAAAGAGGGAAGCGGATGGCCTTTATAAAGACCACGAAGGAGGTATAAGGATGGGATATATTCAGTTGATTTACAATCCTATGGCAGGTTCAAAAGTTTTTAAAAGCAGGTTAGATTATTTTTTGGAGGTCTTTGAAAAAGCCGGATACGATGTACACATAAGACGAACACTGGACGAAGATGATTTTGAAAATTTCTTTGTCAACAGAGATTTCACAGGATGCGAAGCAGTTATAGTTGCCGGAGGTGACGGTTCTATCAGTCGAACGGTGAATGCTATGATGGCAGAAGATATTCATCTTCCATTGGGCACAATACCGGCTGGGACAGCGAATGATTTTGCTCACCATTTAGCTATACCGGATACCTATGCAGAGGCAATTGACGTCTTGGCCAAGCTTGAAGTACTGCCTATTGACTTGGGTAAAGTCAATGACCAATATTTTATCAATGTATGTGCAGGAGGTCTTCTGTCTAATATCAGTCACACGATTGAGCAAGATATGAAGAATACATTAGGCAAGCTTGCCTATTATATCAAAGGCGTTCAGCAATTACCGAAATTCAAAAGTTTTCATTTTCATATAGAAACACCGGAACAAGTGTATGATGAGAACCTATATCTTTACTTGGTATTAAACGGTTCCAGTGCCGGTGGGTTTAATCGTATCGGCGAATATGCATCGGTCTCAGACGGGAAACTGGACTTTGTAGGGTTTAAGGAATGTAATGTGAATGATTTAGCTATTGTATTTGCTAAGCTCATGCGAGGCGAGCACCTAAATGATAAGAATATCCTATATTTTCAAAGCTCTAGCATCAAGATAGACTGTAAAGAGAGAGATGAATTGCCGACAGATATTGATGGTGAAGAAGGACCGGCCTATCCCCTTACCATAGAGGTATTGCATAAAGGACTTACTGTTTTGGTGAATAAAGAAGGCTTGAAAGAAAACAAAAAGGCGGATGTCACCGCCTCACATGAAGAATAGTCGCTTGAAATCACTGGGTGTACGCCCGGTGATTTTTTTGAATTGTTTGGAAAAAGTATAGGTGTCGACATAGCCAAGTTGAATGGAGACTTCTTTGACAGAAAGTTCTGTATTCGATAACATTTTTTGGGCCTTGTAGATACGGTTTCGAATCATATAGTTACCTGGGGAAATACCATATCTGGTTGTGAAAAGTTTTCTGAATTTTTCATAGCCCATATTCACATAGAGGGCAACCTCTTCAACGGCGGGGCGTTTGTCCAGATTATCTTTCATATAGGTGGTTGCTAATTCTAGTATATTGGTCTCATCAGAAGAATGTTGGTTCATTTTGTCGAGATAGTGAATGCGACTAAGGTACGTGACAATTTGAGGGACCAACAAGGGAAGTTTAACCGGATCGACAGAACCCAATTGCTCGTGAAAGGAAAGGAAAAATTGGATGGTTTCAAAGTCAATGCCCGGATGTAAAACGGAACAACTTTGTGATAGGACATTCAAATCGACGAGACTATTATAAAGGGAAAGACCGATGACGACATAGAGCTCTGCCCACGCATCATCAAGAGGTTGGGTAGTGTGCGGCATTCCGGGTTTACGTTGAATGAAATCTCCGGCCGATAAGGGAACTTCTTTTTTTTCATCGGTATAGATACCCTGACCGGATAGAACGAGCACGCCATGGTATTCTTTCGTATTAAAGGTGTGGGGACTAATACTAGTTCCCGGTTGTTTACGTATGTATCCCGAGGCGATGGTTCCGTCTGCCGGTTTATTGTTGAGCATTCGGTGATGGGAGTTGCTTTTCCATCCATATCGATTACCTACTACATGTGCTATATTCATTGGATTCTCCATTATTATCATATGATGGTTTGACATCGAAGGTGACAAGTAAAACTGTTCAAGAAACAAATCTCTACATAAGTATACAAAGGGAATTATAGAACTGTCAAGATACTGGAGAAGGTGAAGTAATCTTGACTTTAAAGAAAAGTTAAGGTATAGTAGGAAAGCGCCAAGATGATGACGCAAAATAGAATAATTTAATGATTAAGTATAAGGTTTTTATTCTAGCGTGCTAGGATAGAATTAAAAGGGAAATCAGTACAATGCTGATGCAGCCCCCGCTACTGTAAGCAAGACGAACGTCAGGACCATTGGGAAACCGAGAAGGTGACTAGTAGAATGATATGCGAGCCAGGAAACCTGCCTTATATGTGTACATTGGCTTTCGGTGGGAAAGTACGGTTTAGGGCTTTTATGTAAGCGATAGTAACCGTTAGTGCGGTTATTTTTTTTGCTTGGAATAAGAGAAAGAGAACAATGCTTTCGATATGTAGGAGCGATGATAAGTAACGAAACCATTTGAATGTCTATGGATGATAAACAATAAATGAAAGGATGGATACAGATGAACGGAATAAAGAAATTTAAACATATGGCCCTATTGCTGACATTGATTGTCTTAGTAGCAGGATGTCAGGGGAATGGAACGACGGACGGCGACAAGACGTCAGGGACAGAAGTGACACAAGGGGTACAAGAGAATCAAGAGACACAAGATGGGAAAGAGGCACAATCCGATCAAGATATCCAGGATGATGAAGAGGAACAATCCGATCAAGATATTCAGGATGATGAAGAGGTACAATCTGATCAAGATCAAGCCACTGACAGTGGGACAGAAGAGGCAGAAGGCTATTCCTTTGTGGATGTTTTTGACAATACCATTGCTCTTGAGACTTTGCCGACAAGCTATATCTCTTTTGCACCGGAAATTACAGAGATTTTATATGCCATTGGTGCCGGAGACGGTCTTATTGGTCGTAGTACATATGGTAACTATCCGGAAGCGGCCCTTGAGGTAGAAGAAGTTGGAACGCTTTCAGATTTTAATATGGAACGTGTTGTGGAACTGAACCCGGATGTTGTTTTTATTTCTTCCTTGGCTTCAGAAGAAAATTACCAACAGCTTGTGGATGCAGGACTCACACCGGTAGCATTATCCTATGGGAACACATTAGCCGGAACGATGGATTATGTGAAACAAGTTGCTGAAATTACAGGGTATGAAGTAGAAGCAGAAAGTGTCATAACATCCATTGACGAAGCTATTAATGGCGCCAAAGAGCGTGCAGCTAATCGTAAGCCAAAATCCGTATATTATATATTGGGAGCAGGTGAAAGCGGTGACTTTGCTGCAACAGGGGACACATTTATCGGTCAAATCATTGAAGTGACCGGAGCGACCAATGCGGCGGCAGACGGTTCAAATTGGATGTATAATGTGGAACAAGTGGTTGAAAAGAACCCGGATATCATTATTGGTTCCAATGCATATGGCCTGTTGGATTCTTTGTCGGAACTAGATGGCTATAAAGATTTAACGGCGGTTAAAGAAGGCCGTGTGTATAATGTGAATGATGATATGTTCAATCGTCAAGGGCCACGTGTGGTGGATGCGATTAAAGAAGTAGAACGCATCGTCTACGGTGATGAATAAGGAAATAAAACATAGGCTATAGCCTTCGTCACGTCATAAGGATGTAGCGTAATAGATAATAAAGGAAGAGATCGAAAGGAGGAGAATTTTATGCGAATCAAACATGTTGGTTATGTGGTAGGCGCATTGGGGATTCTTCTCCTTTTTGTTGTGATTATAGCTGGAATCGGTAATGTTAACGTTCCACCCAAGGAGTTTATTCAAATCCTTTTGAGTCAGTTGCCCTTTGTCGGAAAACACATGCCGACAGAAGGTATTATTGATACCCATGTTACTATTGTTATGGGTCTACGGATGCCGCGTATTGTCCTTAGTATCCTATCGGGATTTGGGTTTGCCTATTCCGGTGTTATTTATCAAGGTGTATTTAGGAACCCGATGGCAGAGCCCTATCTTCTTGGTGTGTCATCAGGAGCTGCTTTAGGAGCCACACTGGCAAGCTTATTTCCTGTGTCCATATGGTTTCTAGGGTTTAGTTATACCGGAATCTGTGCCTTTTTTGGTTCCATGCTCGTTCTTGTTCTCATTTTTCGTATCGGTAAAAGGAAGGGTGGCGCACGAATCTCTGTACTGCTGTTGAGTGGATTAGCCATTAATTACTTTATGTCATCGACGATTTCTCTATTAATGATGTTCAATAAAGATAAGGTAGCGGATGTGTACTATTGGACGATGGGAAGTTTTCGTGGTGCCGGTTGGTCGAAGGTTATAGTTGTAGGTATTGTCGTGTTTGTCGTTATTCTTATCACCTACCCCATGCACAAACAGCTGGATTTGCTTCTTCTAGGTGATGAGCAGGCTATGTCTCTTGGTATTGATTCGGAGCGTGTCAAAAAAACACTTCTAATAGCAGCCTCTCTTATGACGGCAGTCATTGTATCGGCGTGCGGCATTATCGGTTTTGTAGGGCTCATTATTCCCCATTTGGTACGTATTCTACAAGGTCCCAAACACAAAGGTCTATTGGGTTATTCTATGCTTTTAGGGGGCATCTTCTTGCTATTAGCTGATACCATTGCTCGAAGTGTAGTGCCGAATATGGAATTATCTGTTGGTGTGATTACAGCGATTGTCGGGGTACCTGTCTTTATTACACTTCTTGTAAGAGGAAGGGGGAAAAGTCTGTGATTGACGTTAAAGCGTTATGTTTTGCCTTTGATGAGCGGGTTATTTTTGACCAGGTTAGTTTTGGCTTTGAAAAGGCGGGGCTTTTTGGGATTATCGGACCCAATGGCGCCGGTAAATCCACTTTGCTTAAATTAATTTTAGGGTTTTTGAAACCCGATGATGGTGATATTTGTATTAATGGGCAATCCGTATCCCATATGAAGCGACGGGACCTTGCCAAGGAGATTGCTTATGTTCCTCAACATATTACGTTGGATTATGATTTTACGGTAATGGATATTCTGGAAATGGGACGCCATCCCTATCACGGACAGTTTGACACGATGACGCGAAAAGAACGAGATCTTATTGATGAGGCGATAGAAGCGACCGGGCTTTCTCATCTGACGGGCCATTCAGTGACCACGTTAAGCGGTGGGGAAATGCAACGTTTATTGATCGGAAGAGCTTTGGTTCAGGATACACCGGTAATTCTACTAGATGAACCGATTAGTCATCTTGACATTCATTATCAGAAGGAGATTGTAAATCTTCTGTCTACCATCGGTAGAGAAAAGGGTAAAATAATCATTAGCGTCTTGCATGACATGAATGTAGCCTTGAATTATTGCGAGGGTGTATTTCTTGTCCATGAAGGCACCGTTATCTCAGGACAAGCAGATGAGGTTATTACACCGGAGCGTATTGAGGCCGTTTACAAGACGAAGGTACACTTGATAGAGAGTGATGCCCGAAAGGTCATCTATTGGTAACACTGGCTTAGAAAATGTTCGGAAGATAAAGAAAACAGGAAAGTTCAGAATTCATTTCAAAGGTGCTAATGACTTGATTTTTGGGGAATGATGAAGTATGATAGTCATGATATGATTAGCCCGACAAAAGCAAGTTTCACTAAATTCACATACACTATATAGATTACGTAGATGCGTTCGTAACAATATAGTGTATATGAAAGTTCAACTATATGCTTTTGTCGACCTAATCATGATATGATACAACATATAGTCATATGTATTGGCTAAAACGGAAAGGACATACTATGTATTTGATTGACATCTTGATACAAATTGCCCCATTGTTTGTATATCTCTTTATGGGCTTCTTTTTGGTTTATTGGAAGGCGCTAAAACCGGATGCGTCTAAGCATTTTTCGAATCTACTCTTCTACCTGACAATGCCGGCGCTCATTCTTAATTCTATGGCCTCAAGTGTGGGGATTCAGGCCGTGGACGTGTTTAAAGTTCTCTTGATCTCTTTTGCAGTTCATGGTTTTCTTATAGGGACTGCCTTTGTACTACCACAACTGTTAAAAGTGGATAAAAATTATATTGGACTCTATCGGTTTATGACTGCCTTTGGTAATGTAGGGAATGTAGGTTACCCCATAATTGCTGTTGTAATGGGCAAGGAAGCCTTATTTCTTGCGGCGGTTTTTAATATTCCATATAATTTATTGGTATACACGATTGGTGTTTATTTTATTACGATGGATACGGAACATGACGGACGCGTTCAGTTGAATAAGCTGGTAACACCGGGGCTTATAGCGACAGCCTTAGGGCTTATTTCTTTCTTTGGAAATATACAGCTGCCACCCTTTATACTCGGTATTACGAGTGAATTAGGATCTATGACAACCCCCCTATCACTTATCGTTATCGGTGCTTCTCTCTATGGTGTCAAAATAGCTGCTGTATTGAAGAAAAAACTTATATTTGTCTATAGTTTTATGAAGCTGATTTTGGTACCCACAGTAGTAGCCCTTGTACTGTATGCATTGGGCGTCGATAGTACGGTGGCACAAGTTTCTGTCATTATATCCGGCATGCCTATTGCCGCTAACACGGTGATTCTCTGTCAAGAATACGACAGCCATGTACTAGAAGCATCGGAAGCTGTCTTTATCAGTACCTTACTCATTGCCATCTCGATTCCCTATCTTACTGTTATGAATGCCTTTTTATTCGGCAGTATGTAGAATTTTTAATGAAACATGCGTGCTTAGTTGAACAGATTCAATACATAGTGTGAAAATGTTTGACTTTTATATAGCCCTACGTTATAGTAGGTAAATAATGATTTTATATAGGAGGTTGACTATGAACCATGAGTTAGTCATCGTATTGGACTTTGGCGGTCAGTACAATCAATTGATTGCACGTCGTGTCCGTGAAGCCAATGTTTATGCTGAAGTGTTGCACTATGACACCCCCGTTGAAGAGATTGCGAAAAAGAATCCAAAAGGTATTATTTTTACCGGCGGTCCAAGTGTTGTTTATGAAGAGGATGCGCCTAAGGTCGATCCTAAAATTTTTGAACTCGGTATCCCGATTCTCGGTATCTGTTATGGTTCCCAATTGATTGGGTACACCTTAGGTGGTAAAGTTGACCGTGCATCGAATCGTGAATACGGCAAGACAGACATGACAGTGAATACGAACCATGTCTTGTTCCAAAACGTTAACAAAGAAACCATCTCATGGATGAGTCATACGTATTTTGTCAGTGAACCTCCAAAAGGTTTTGATATTACGGCAACAACAGAGACATGCCCTGTAGCTGCTATGGCCAATGAAGAGAAGAAAATCTATGGTGTTCAATTCCATCCGGAAGTGAATCATACACCGGAAGGTCAGAAGATGCTGGTCAACTTCTTGATTAATGTCTGTGGCTGTAGTCAAGACTGGGTTATGAGCGACTTTGCTGAGGAACAAATTACAGCACTCAGAAAGAAAATCGGAGACAAGAAGGTTCTTCTTGCGCTATCCGGTGGTGTGGATTCTTCCGTTGCTGCTGTACTGATTCATAAAGCAGTCGGCAAACAATTAACCTGTATCTTTGTGGATCACGGTCTTCTTCGTAAGAATGAAGGGGATGATGTAGAACGTGTCTTTGGTGAAGAATTCGACATGAACATTATCCGAGTCAACTGTGAAGACCAATTCTTAGGCAAATTAGCAGGCGTTGATGATCCTGAGACAAAGCGTAAGATTATCGGTGAAGAATTCATCCGTGTCTTTGAAGCAGAAGCTAAAAAAATCGGAACGGTTGATTTCTTAGTACAAGGAACGATCTACCCGGATGTAATCGAGAGCGGTACGAAAAACGCAGCCGTTATCAAATCCCATCACAACGTCGGTGGATTACCTGACCACGTGGACTTCAAAGAGATTATCGAACCTCTTCGTGACTTGTTCAAAGACGAAGTGCGTAACGTCGGTCGTGCTGTCGGTATTCCTGAATTCTTGGTATCACGTCAGCCATTCCCAGGTCCGGGTCTTGCTATCCGCGTCATCGGCGACATTACGAAAGATAAGCTTGATATCTTGCGTGAAGCAGATTTTATCTTCCGTGAAGAAGTGAAAAAAGCCGGCATTGCAGACGGTCTTGGTCAATACTTCGCTGTATTGACAAACTTGAAGTCTGTTGGTGTTATGGGTGATGAGAGAACCTATGACTACACAGTCGCTCTTCGTTCTGTAGATACTAGTGACTTTATGACAGCCGATTGGTCTAGGATTCCTCATGAGATTTTGGCAAGAGTATCCAATCGTATTGTTAATGAAGTAGATCATGTGAATCGGATCTGCTATGATATAACGAGTAAGCCACCAGCAACGATTGAGTGGGAATAATCGCGATTACAATGAGAACTGCATAAAGATAAATGAAAGACCGTTCGTCAAGCTTGCTTGTAAGAGCGGTTTTTTGTTTGTCTTTATATAGGGCGAAGCCTGCGTAGTGGATGTGAGCAGAGCGAGCATACACGGGCAGGTCGGGAAGGAGTCTTGATTTTTGAAGAGTTTGTAGGGTTTATGTTTTGCTTACCGTACTAAAAACGTACTATTATTTATTATACGATGTGTCATCAGTGTCAATATTATCATTTATGCTATCTAATTTGTCAGCTACTTCACCATGTTTGTTAGGGTAAAGATGTGAATATGTTTGTAATGTTGTTTCAATGTTTTCGTGTCCAAGTCTTTCACTGATCAGTAAAGGTGAAAATCCCATTTCAATCAAAAGTGACGCATGGGAATGCCTTAGATCATGAATCCTTTACTGTAACTTGCCATGTGTTGGACCTCCATCCGTGTCATCTCCTGACACTATACTATTTTTTCAACTACATGACAACTAGTCTAACACCTAGGGATATTGGCTTCAGATTTTTGAAGAGATCAAGAAATGTGGTGTCGAAGACATCATAGTCATCTCACTTGACGGATTAACGGGACTTGAAGTAGCCATTTATGTCGTGTATCCAAAAGTAATCCTGCAGCGCTGTATTGTCTATTTGATGAGAAATGCAACAAGATATATCCCTCGTAAGGAATGGGCTACTTTTGCTAAAGATATAAAAAATGTATACAAAGCGGTTAGCCTTGATGAATCCTGAAGCCTATTCGATGGTTTTAAAGAAAAATGAGGCAAATATACATCAGCTGTAGCACTATGGGAGAGAAACTGGACTTCAGTCGAAAACCTATTCACGTACCCAAATGATATACGAAAAATCATGTATACAACCAAGACAATTGAAAGCTTTCACAATCAGCTTCGAAAGGTAACCAATCGAAAAGGAGCCTTTCCAAATGAACAGGCATTGTTTAAGTAAGAACTATGGAAGTGACAGCAAAATGGCATAGACCAGTTCAAAATTGGGCTAAAGTATTAAATCAAATGGTATCGATTTTCGAGAATAGAATTACAAACCACATTCGATACAAGGAAACAACTTTACAAAGATTCCTTAACAAGCCCGTGAAGAAGTCAAAAAAATAATACTTATCGGACTAAATCAAAAGACATGACTGAGGGCAATTAAATTATAAGCTGATTAAACAAGAAAATATGATATATGTAAACTATGTTAAAAGAAAATAATAGTGCTATGAATAATATGCAGAATTATCAATTTAGTGTATAATATATGATTGATGCTGGAGTTAAGTTAAAAGAAATTAATATTGTGTATAAAGATAAAACTTTAAAGGTAGATAAAAGAGCAAGGAGGAGAGCAGATGAAAATTTTACATATTTCGGACATACATTACGATCATAAAAGAGAAGACTTATTTAATAAAGTATTTGATGAACTTTATCGAACAGTAAATAGCTTAGATGAAAAAATTGATTTAATTGTTTTTTCAGGAGATTTAGTTAATCAATATGGATCAGGCGAATTTAATGAGGAAATGAATAAGGCAAGTAGATATATTTATGACTTTTGTAAAAAAACAAGAATTTCTATAGACAATTTTGTAATGTGTATTGGAAATCATGAAGTTAACAAAAAGTTATTTACTATGGAGACACATAACGGATTAAAAGCGAAATATCATAGTCAAATAGGTGATATAAGCCGTAGTATAACCGAGTGCTTTTATGAATATGAACATAATAATATTATTAGCGATGTATTCAAGCCCGTAGAGCAGTATCTAGATTATGTGAAATCAACCTTTGATAGTAAAAATATAACATATTATTCACCCTTAGTAACAATATATAAATATAGGATTGATGGTAAAAGAGTTGGTGTTGCATCTTTTAATAATGTTTGGTCTTGTGGGCTATTTGATCGAGATCCTTTGTATGGAAACCTAGTATTTGGTATAGATCAAATTCGAAAAGCTTTAGAACAGATGAATGATTGTTATTTTAAGATAGGTAACGCACATTCTTCAATAAATCATATACATGAAGTGGAAAGAAGCAAAGTGGAAGATATGATTATTTCGAAATTCGACATGTTTATGACAGGGCATACACATTATAATGACACTCTTTTGCAAAGTAAATCTGAAGGTGCAAAATTTGTGGAATGTTTATTTACATCGAGTCCTTCATTTAATGTAGAAAATTATTATGACGATTCAAATAAGTATATAGTTGGATTTAACATTATTGATATTGATGAATTCAGGGATGTAAAAATTGTCCACAAAATACTTAAGAATAGAGATGGTTCATTTATTAATGATACAAGTATAACTGAAACAGGTGAATCATATTATGATATAGATAGAGATAAACAGAATGGAACTTTAAAAATTCGTGATGTATTCCATATGAAAAAAAGAAAATTTAATGATACATTGATTTCATCTGTTATAGACCCAGATGTTCCATCTAGTATTGATAGTATTTTTGCAGAACCGACTTTGATTCTTGAATCTACAGATGGATATGAAGACAAACGAATTGTAAATACAAAAAGAATTTCACTAACAGATTATCTATTTACTAATGATGAATGTGCAATATTTGGAACACAAGAATCAGGAAAAAGCACAATACTCTACAAGATTTATTCGGATATATTATCAAACTCTTTAGAAACATCAGTATATCCGTTGTACGTAAATATCAATGGGAATAAGGGAAAACATGATTTTAATAAACTAATGAGCATGGAGTTCGATAATATCAAGATGAAAAACTTGCTTAGTTTTTTATCAAATAAGGAAATTGTATTACTAATTGATAATTTAGATTATAATGACGACAATATTATTAATGGGATTAATGAGTTTAGAGAGAATAATAATGTGGTTAAAATAATATTTACAGCTTCATTGATGCTTTCGGGAGAGATTCCTTTGAGCTATTTTCGAAGTAAAGTGTTTGAGTATTGTGCAGTTTCTATAAAACCAATGACAATAGAAAATATCGAAGCATATTCCAATAAATGGGGGAATGTGTTTGATACAAAAGATGAGTCAATTAATAAAATTATCAATTTTGCAAAGGAGAAACATATTCCAACATATCCTATTTACTTGAGTATGTTACTGTGGTTAAGTGAAACTAAAAAAAATATGGATACTTTTAGTAACGCCTTGTTAATACAAAACTTTACAGAAAAGTTGTTGCAAAAACACAACCATGCGCAGAATATATATGAACAATTTAGTTATCTTGATTATGTGG
Organism: Vallitaleaceae bacterium; assembly: GCA_965140555.1. Lineage (GTDB taxonomy): Bacteria > Bacillota > Clostridia > Lachnospirales > Vallitaleaceae > UBA1351. The sequence goes on from OZ223259.1 coordinate 3,377,571, forward strand.
AATTGCTCGTTAATATTGCTGAATACTTTGAAGAAAATGAATTTGTTAGTATCACTGAAACAGCCCTACATAATAGAGTAGCTACATTTTTAATGGATAATAATCTAGATAAATCGTTTAATGAACCAGAAATAACGGATTACTTGCTCAAATCAGGTGTTTTTACTTTGTATTGTGAAAATTCGATTTGTTTTAGATATGATTGTATCTACAACTACTTTCTTGCACAAGGATTAATGGAAGATGACGAAAAACTTGAAGAATTATTAAGCTCTGATAAGTTATTTAAGTATGTAGATGTTCTGGATATATATACAACCTTAAAAAAGAATACAACTAAAGTTGATGACAAATTAGTAGAACTTTTATTGGAAGAATTGACTTATGTACAAAATGAAATTGGTCTCGACTTGAAGTCGATAGATAAATTTTATCATAGAGAATTTGCTATTTCACCACTGTTTAACACGGAAGGATTTGAAGAAGAGCAAAAGAAGGTTGTTAAAGAGAATGAAAAAAATATCACAAATAAACAATTAATTGAAGTTGAATCATACCAAAAAGAATCGCTTGAGCAAAAACATACTGAGATAAGTAGGTTTGAAAAGTTGGAAAGAATAATTATTCTAGTTTCTAATATTATTCGGAATTCTAACTCATTTCGAAGAAGAGAAGATATTGTAGAACAATTGGACAATGTATTTTCAGCAGCCGTCTATTTTATGTTCATTTATAACAGAAGTAATATTCTTCAATTATTAGAAAATAATTTAGAAGGTGAAGAAGATTCGAGATTGCCATTTATTATAATGTCAATACTCTTTTCACCAGCTGTAATGCAAATGTTTATTCAAAATAACATGGGGTCTGTAAAAATAAAAGGTATTTTAACAGATTACTACGGGAATCATCCAGATATGGAAAGTAGAACGAAAGAATTTCTATTATGGTTTATGATGTTAGAAAATGACTGTATTGCAGCTAATGATTTTAAAGAATTCATAAAAAATGAGAATGAACATTTTATTATTGATAATATATACATGAGATTAACATCTATGTATTTCTTTGACGATGAAAGAGAAAAAGAATTCTTGGATTATATATCACATTTGAAGAAGAAGAACAGGAATTGGAAAGGTAAAGAAGCTCTGGTTAAGGAGTTAGAGATGTTAAAAGGTAAAAAGCAAAGGATGAAGTTGGAGACAGATAAGTAAGGTATTATCTAACTTAATGTAAGTATTTATTTAAGTGAGGATATTTCATAATTCTAAACAGCTCATCGGTGGATAAAGTAGTTGAATTCAAGTCTAAAAAGGGTTAAAAGTGTCCCTAATGAGTTGAAAACAGCTTTTTCTGTGGATAAGTTGCTTTTCTTAGAAATATCTCCTTTGCTTGTTTTGACTTGCTTACGCAGCTTTTTTAGCTTCGTTTGCTTTATATAAACGATCTGCCAACAATGCAAGACATGAAATATCAATAAATACTGTTGCTCTCTTTCTTGTCGAAACACGCAGATTGTCTAATGCATAATTATCTTTTAAATCTCCGAACGTTCTTTCAACAGAAGTTCGTTGATTATATAGTTTCTGGAACTTTTCAGTTCCACGAAAGGGAACGGTATTGAACCTTGGATCATCTTGGATTCTTACTTTTCCAACATAACCACTTTCAGAGGATGTACACCATGAATGGCCCATGATGCATTCACATTTCCCTGTTGCCGCCGGACAAAGTAAGCGAATGGTTCCTTTGTCATTGCCGCCATATGTATAGGGATGATTCATTGGACAAACAAGCTGTCCATCCCAGTTAATACCTTCTGGTGGAATTTTGTAGCTCGCCAATTTAATGAAATAACCGCTTGAGCCTTATAGTCTGAATGGATACTTTCATAAATACGTGGTACATCATAACCGGCGTCCATCATGTAGTGTTTAGGCCTGATGGTTTCATCGTAGTCATCCATCATCTTTTGGATTAAAGGTTGTGTAATATCCATATCTGAGATGTTGGCTGGTGTAATAATATAGCAGATGGGAAGGCCACTTTTGGTATCAACCAACGCATGCATCTTCCAACCGTATCATTTGATGAAGTTTCCATTCGTGTCAAGCTTACCTCCCCAGTGAGGGTGTTCCGGATTATTTTCAGGAATTTTCTTTTTGGGGATAGCATGTTCGTATGCATCAATCTTTGAGGCATCGATAGCAACATGATCAAGTCCAATGAGACCAAGATCTCGAGCTTTTGAAAGCATACGACGATAAGTTCTTTCAAGAATGTTAGTTTCCGAAAGATCGGTAATAAATCTGGAAAAAGTTGATTCACTTGGATTGTCAGTATACTCGAAGCCACAGGTTCTTTTGAAAACAGGGTCATCTTTAATTCTACTTACAAGAGCCTTGATTTCCGGTAGTTGTTGCACTTGCATCCCTATAAGGCTGCGAAGCAAATGTTCTTTTTCGTAACCCTTTGGACCTCGTTTATGAGGATTATATGGGTAATACTGATGTAAAAGAGTAAAATCCATGAAGCTAAGAATAGCTTCCAGATGATTTAATGGGCGAATTTCCATATAATCATCTAATGTAAACAATGAATGTTGTCGATACATATTCGGCAGTTTCCTCCGTTTCGGTGTGGATATTTTTCGCAGAATATATATCGGATCGGGGTAAGCTGCTTTTTATATGTTCAGCAAATCCTTTTATATCAACGTTCTAGAAATATGAAATTGTCTCAATTAACAAAGATGAGTGAGAGTGACGAAGATCATGAATTCTTATCTTTTTAACGTTTGCATTTTTACAGCCTCTATTCATTTCGTGATAGAGATAATGTTTTGTAACTGTAAAAAGTCGCTCTTCATTATGATAGTCATATAAATGTGATGTATATTCTTGTATTAGATTGCAAATAAAATTCGGCAAAGTGATAATACGCATAGATTTTTTCGTTTTAGGGGTTAGAATTAAATCTTGACCACTTTCACGAGCATAATTTTTGTTGATTGATAAGGTTCGATTATCAAAGGGTGTCACATCGATATCAACAGGAACATAACCATTGGGTAATGGACTGGGTTTGATACAATAGTTTTGAAATATGGCAACATTTGCTTGTAAGACTTGTTTCCTAAGAGAGGACCCGAGGGTGTTCATTCTTTGACGAAGTGTTTCAGCAGATGGTATTTCTCGAGTAATACCAAGGGCGAATTTATAATATACGGGATTATCAAATATTTCTCGGATGGCATCGTATTCCGTCTTTCCTTGGCAGAGAAGACCGATATAAGTGAGAAGGATGTCTACGTTCTTAATTTGAGGTTGTGATCGTTTATCCGTAATAGACATTCGGTTGCATCGTTTTATAAGATCGCTTTTCCCCTAACATGGAACCAACAAGGGAAAGTCCACTTGGAGTGATAAGACGTTCATTTGAGAATTCGACGATTAGTTTTTCATGACTGTTCACCATATATTTTATATGTTTTAATTGTACTAGATATAGTGTCTTAATGAAATTTTCAAGCTATTGCAGAGACGCAGAATTCTTGTTATAATTCAAGAAAAAGATCGAAGGGAGAAAAAATGAAAAAAAGAATAGCTATTGTTTTATGTATTACATTAATTTTTACAAATATAGCGGCATATGCAGCAGAAACATCCAAATTTGTATTAATTCCAAATCCTCTTACTAATGCAGGTGCACTTACGGATGATGAAGATTATCGATATATAATTGACATTGATTTAGAAGGTGATGGTGATAGAGATTTCATTGCATACTATGATGAGGATGGATACGATGATGAATTAGCATCTAATAAATATGATGGCGAATATGAATTTTTTGTAAATGATGGTAATGGTGGATTCAGTAGAAGTGTTCCAAACGTTAGCTTGCCTTTAATAAATGGATCAGAATATCTCTGTGCTGATTTTGATAATGATGGTGATGAAGATATATTTGCACCTGGAAGCTATTTTAAAAATGATGGTGACGGAAATTTCACATCAGCAACCAATCCATTAATATCAGCTGGTTCGTTGACGGATGCGGTAAGCCATCGATATATAATTGACATTGATTTAGAAGGTGATGGTGATAGAGATTTCATTGCATACTATGATGCGGATGGATACGATGATGAATTAGCAACTAATACCTATGGAGGCAACTTTATATTTTTTATAAATGATGGTAATGGTGGATTCAGTAGAAGTGTTCCAAATGTTAGCTTGCCTTTAATAAATGGATCAGAATATCTCTGTGCTGATTTTGATAATGATGGTGATGAAGATATATTTGCACCTGGAAGCTATTTTAAAAATGATGGTGACGGAAATTTCACATCAGCAACCAATCCATTAATATCAGCCGGTGCGACGACTGATGGTAGTAACAAAAGATTTATTTTAGATGGTGATCTTGATACAGATGGTGATGTGGATTTTTTATCGTATGATGGATCTGCTTATTGCTTCTTTTATAATGATGGCAGTGGTGGGTTTAGTAAAAGTGTGCCAAGTGTCAGCTTACCTTTAAAAAATGGATCAGAATATCTCTGTACTGATTTTGATAATGATGGTGATGATGACGTTTTTGCACCTACTGGCTATTTTACTCAAGGCGGTTCAGCTGCAGGCACGGACAATAAACCACCAAAAATTACTACAACGACACCAGCAAATAATGCTACAGGTATATCGGGCGACACAAATATAGTTCTTAACTTTGATGAAAGTGTTACAACGTCTGGCGATGGAAATATTATTATTTATAAAGCTTCTGATGACTCAGTAGTTGAAACAATACCAGGAAATAGTACGAAAGTAACAGGTAGCGGATCATCAAGTATAACGATTGATCCAGAGATAACATTGGCAGATAGTACTTCTTTTTACATTCTTATTGAACCTAAAGCAGTTTTAGATATAGATGGTATGTCGATGTGGATAAAAGATAATACAACTTTAAAATTTACAACAGGTACGTCAGCTGATCCTTTAACAGGAACAGCAATAATAGATAATTCTTCACCAACATATGGCGATATACTTACAGGTAGTATAGCAGATGGACATAATGGCACTGGTGCAGCCACTTATGTGTGGTATAGAGATAATAGTGTAATTGATGGTGCTACTTCCGCTACATACAATGTAAAAAAAGATGATGTTGGTAAAGTTCTAAAATTTGGTGTTTCTTATGCAGACCAAACAGGTGAATTAACAACTAGTACATCAGCGGTAGAAAAAAAATCAATTACAATAAAAGATGTAACAGCAACGAACAGACAATATGATGGCACGACAGAAGTTGCGCTTAGTAATGGAGCGCTGCAAGATATAGGTAGTGATACAGTAACATTTACTCTAGGAACAGGTACAGTATCTAGTGCAAGTGTTGGTACGGATAAAGCAGTAACAACAAATATTACTTTGGGTGGTGCTGATGCAGGTGCTTACACACTTATACAACCAATAGATGTAACAGTAAGTATTGGCAAGAAGCTCCTTTCTATAAACACTGTAACAGTAAATGATAAAGCTTATGATGGGACGACGACAGCTACCGCTAACGGTGTTACGTTCACTGGGCTAGAGAATAGTGAAATATTAGTACTTGATACTGATTTTACAATAGATACATTAAACTTTGTCGATGCTAATGTAGAAAATAATAAGACCGTTACGGGTACTTTATCACTTAGTTCAACACCAAAAGCAGATAATTATGTCTTAAGTAGTGGTGATATATTGACAACAGGTAATATAGTAAAAGCAGACACTCTGATAGCAACAGATCCAAGTACACTTGAATTTGTTGAAGGTATAGGTGGTTCAGATACATTTGATTTGGACACTATAGGATTAAATAAAGCAGATGCAGGTACATTATCATATTCGCTTGGAACGTTGACAGATGTAGATAGTATTTTTACAACAATTCCTTCTATAAATGGTAGTGAACTTTCATTTAATATAAAGTCGAGTGCTACGGAGGGACAAACGGCAACACAAGAAATAGTAATAAGTAGTGACAAATATGATGATATAACTGTTACTATTACATTTGACATCATTAATAAAACACAAGTAACTATTTCGGGGATAACAGTATCGGATAAGGTCTACGATGGAAATGTACTTACATATTCAGGTGTACCTTCATATAGTCCGGCAGGTTATGATGGTATTGGATTAGAATATAATTGGTCAGTGCAAGGTGGAAGCAGTTTAGGGAGTGCACCAACCGATGTCGGTGATTATACGCTTACAATAAAAATACCAGATAGTAATTCACTTTATTCTGGTGAAATCACACACAATGTTAGTATAATGAAAAAAGATATTTCTGTAGAAAGTGTATTAGTAGATAATAAAACTTATGATGCAGATACAGATGCCAATGTAACAAGTGTTACATTTACAGGATTAGCAAGTGGTGAAAGTCTTGTTCTTGATACTGACTATACAGTTAGTAGTGCAGATTTTACTAATAAGAATGCGGGAGCTGCTAAGAGTGTAACTGGTACGGTGACATTAGTACCCACATCGCTTTCAGACAATTATACTTTAAGCGATGGTACTTTTTCATCAACAGCGAATATTATTCAAAAGGTTATATCTACAAACACTGTAACAGTAAATGATAAAGCTTATGATGGGACGACGACAGCTACCGCTAAGGGTGTTACGTTCACTGGGCTAGAGAATAGTGAGACACTAGTACTTGATACTGATTTTACAATAGATACATTAAACTTTGTTGATGCTAATGTAGAAAATAATAAGACCGTTACGGGTACTTTATCACTTAGTTCAACACCAAAAGCAGATAATTATGTCTTAAGTAGTGGTGATATATCGACAACAGGTAATATAGTAAAAGCAGGCACTCTGATAGCAACAGATCCAAGTACACTTGAATTTGTTGAAGGTATAGGTGGTTCAGATACATTTGATTTGGACACTATAGGATTAAATAAAGCAGATGCAGGTACATTATCATATTCGCTTGGAACGTTGACAGATATAGATAGTATTTTTACAACAATTCCTTCTATAAATGGTAGTGAACTTTCATTTAATATAAAGTCGAGTGCTACGGAGGGACAAACGGCAACACAAGAAATAGTAATAAGTAGTGACAAATATGATGATATAACTGTTACTATTACATTTGACATCATTAATAAAACACCAGTGACTATTTCAGGGATAACAGTATCGGATAAGGTCTACGATGGAAATGTACTTACATATTCAGGTGTACCTTCATATAGTCCGGTAGGTTATGATGGTACTGGATTAGAATATAATTGGTCAGTGCAAGGTGGAAGCAGTTTAGGGAGTGCACCAACCGATGTCGGTGATTATACGCTTACAATAAAAATACCAGATAGTAATTCACTTTATTCTGGTGAAATTACACACAATGTTAGTATAATGAAAAAGGATATTTCTGTAGAAAGTGTATTAGTAGATAACAAAACTTACGATGCAGATACAGATGCCAATGTAACAAGTGTTACATTTACAGGATTAGCAAGTGGTGAAAGTCTTGTTCTTGATACTGACTATACAGTTAGTAGTGCAGATTTTACTAATAAGAATGCGGGAACTGCTAAGAGTGTAACTGGTACGGTGACATTAGTAGCCACGTCGCTTTCAGACAATTATACTTTAAGCGATGGTACTTTTTCATCAACAGCGAATATTATTCAAAAGGTTATATCTACAAACACTGTAACAGTAAATGATAAAGCTTATGATGGGACGACGACAGCTACCGCTAAGGGTGTTACGTTCACTGGGCTAGAGAATAGTGAGACACTAGTACTTGATACTGATTTTACAATAGATACACTAAACTTTGTCGATGCTAATGTAGAAAATAATAAGGCCGTTACGGGTACTTTATCACTTAGTTCAACACCAAAAGCAGATAATTATGTCTTAAGTAGTGGTGATATATCGACAACAGGTAATATAGTAAAAGCAGGCACTCTGATAGCAACAGATCCAAGTACACTTGAATTTGTTGAAGGTATAGGTGGTTCAGATACATTTGATTTGGACACTATAGGATTAAATAAAGCAGATGCAGGTACATTATCATATTCGCTTGGAGCGTTGACAGATGTAGATAGTATTTTTACAACAATTCCTTCTATAAATGGTAGTGAACTTTCATTTAATATAAAGTCGAGTACTACGGAGGGACAAACGGCAACACAAGAAATAGTAATAAGTAGTGACAAATATGATGATACAACTGTTACTATTACATTTGAGATAAAGCAACTTAAAACTAACACAATAATGTTTGTTACAAATAGTGATAGTGAAATAGCTGAAATAACAGTGACTTCAGGAAGTGCAATTACTGCACCAACAAATCCAACAAAGAGTGGGTATACTTTTAAAGGATGGTACAGAGATAGTGGCTTAACGAAGTTATGGGACTTTAATAGTGAAGTAACAGAAGATATGACACTTTACGCTAAATGGAATAAGCGTTCTAGTAGTAGTAGTAGTAGTAGTGATCAGCCTTCATCTCCTACAGAGATCATTATTGGTGATGTAGAAGGGGATAATGTTAAAGGTGATATAGAAAAAAAAGATGAGCGTTTGGATGTAATCGTTGATAAGGATTCTTTAGATGACGCTATTGATGAGTCTGATGAAGGTGCAGTGCTAAACATAGATACTATGAGTGATACGGAAGAAACGAACGTAACCTTTACTGTAAATGATATAGAAAAAATGGCAGCTAAAGGCCTTGTGATTTCTGTCGAAACGGAAAAAGCTATCTATGCACTACCAACAAATGATATAAATATTGACGTTGTTAAAGACGTTTTTGGAGAAGAGGTAGATACAACTGAAATAGCGTTCAAAGTAACACAAAAAGAAACTTCTTTATTAATGGAAAAAGTAATTAATGATATTGCAGAGGATAATGAAATAGAAATATTAATGCCTTCTATAGACTTTGAATTAATTGCAAGTTATGGTGGTAAATCCGTAGCTATCAAAAGTTTTAATAGCTATGTAACAAGAAAGATAGCACTACCAGAGGATATAAATTTATCTAAAGTAACAACTGCTACGATAACAAAAGAAGATGGAACGATATATCATGTACCGACTTATATCGAGGAAATTGATGGAATATATTATGCAGTGGTGAATTCACTTACAAACTCAACATATACGCTGATTTATAACGAGAAAAATTTTGTGGATATAGATATGTGGGCAAAGTCATCGATAGAAAATATGGCCAATAGACTTGTTATGGATGGGGATACAGATATTACATTCAATCCTTATAGAGATATAACAAGAGCAGAATTTACAGAAGCTGTTGTTAAGGCATTAGGCCTAGCACCTGTAGATTATGTAGAATACATAGATGTGGATACTAATGAAGAATATGCAGGGTATATCCAAACAGCAAGCGAATATGGCATAATCAACGGTATTGGAGGTGAACGTTTTGCACCTGATGCTAGAATCACAAGACAGGATGCAATGGTAATTTTATATAGAATATCAAGTATAATGGATTATGCTGGTAACGAGTATAATATTGATTTGAATAAATATGAGGATTATGCCGATGTTTCAGATTATGCAAAACTTGCAGTAACATGGAATGTAAATTGTTCTATGGTAGTAGGTAAGTCAGAGACAATTCTTGATCCTAAAGCAAATATAACAAAGGCAGAAGCAGCTATTGTTATAGAGAAAATACTTAAGAAATCAGGATTAATAGACTAAAAAAGATTTTTTACAAAATAAAAATGAATGAGTGAACATAATACAAAGTTTCGAAGATTAGATTTTATAGCGTAGTAGCATATCTACTACGCTATTTTTCTGTATAGTATACGGTAAATACCTGACTGAGTCTACGTAAGCGCTCAATAAAAACCCGTATATAGAAATAGAGAGTATTTTGCTACAATTAATTGATAGCGAAATACTCCAACTCTAAAATAAACCAACGACTTATATTTTACATCTTGACTTCATATGATCTGACCATGGCATTAACATATCCAATACTTCGGATTGACCTTTGAAATTCGTCATAAATGTTAATACAGTTTCCAGATACTTTAAGATATTTAAGTCGTTTGCTTTTGCCGTCTCAACGAGACTATATATAATAGAGCTGGCTTTTGCGCCTTTTACCGTATCATGAAATAAGAAGTTCTTTCGTCCAACTGCATAAGGGCGTGCTATATTTTCGGCCAAGTTGTTTGAGATTGAACATCTTCCATCTAATAAATAGTTTTCCATATATGGTTTTTGATTTCTTGCATAGGTGACTGCTTTGGCTAATCGGCTACCACTTGTTGGGTTCACTGTTTGTAGCCAAGTCCAATAAGCCTTCCAGACAGGCACTTCTGTCTTAAGGCGTAATTGTTTTCGTTTGTTCGGTTCTAAGTCCACGTATTGCTTTTCAAGCTCAAAGAGCTGATTACAATACGCCTGACCAATCTCTGCTGGTATAGCAGGTTGGTTTTTAGGTTGTTTCTTCCGCCGTGCTGCCGGAATCGCTTCATGCCAGTAGCGTCGCATATGGGCTAGGCATCCACACCGTATGACATTTTCTAGCTTATTATAACCCGAGTACCCATCACAGGTTAAATATCCTGAAAAGTTATTTAGGAATGCCACGGCATATTCGCCTTTGCGACCTGGTTGATAATCGTACAACCGAATCGGTGGTAATCCATCATTACCGGATACGTATAGCCACATATAGGACTTACTCGTTGCAGTTCGACCATCTTCTTTTAAGACTTGACAGGTCGTCTCGTCAGCATTAATAAATGTTCTTTCAAGCAATAGCTTATGAAGATGATCATAAACCGGGCTCAGGTAGTCCATGCCACATGTATTCACCCAGTTTCCAAGTGTCGCTCTTGAAAGTTTTACTCCCATTTGTTCCAAGTCTTTTGACTGACGGTATAATGGCATGCTATTGACATATTTTTGATACATCACATAAGCAACTGTTGATGGCGATGCAAGATTTAGAAGGTCCACCAAGAACAGTTTCCACGGTTGGCTCAGGGAGGGAAGAATCCGCGACAGCTTCGACCTCATTAAAAAGACTTTGCTGATTGGGTGATACGTCATCGACAACCTTACTCTTTTCACTGGATGCGCCGAAGATTTTATTCTTAAGGTATTCCACTGTTTCGTTAAGATTAGCGATGGTTCTGAGTCAACTCTTGTATTTGTTTGTCATCATTCTGCTGCTCAAGATACGCATTCATCTCTTTAGATTGTTCTAAAGACTCTTTGAGAAGCTGAATGAGTTCCTTTTGTTCTTTGTCCATGATGGATTCCGCCTTTTCTTTCATTGCTACTATTATAGCGAAAAACAAAGAAAAAAGCGAACATCAAGCCATGACGATACTGGCATTTTTACTAAGGTGAAACCGTGGATAACTCCAGTGAAAATCTTATATAACTAAGGTTTTTAGCGTAGTTGTTCACAGTTAAAACTTCATCCTATGATGATTAGGTGTCGATAGGATGACAACTGTGGATAAAGAACTTTCTCTAATGAAATCTCTGTAAAACAGAAAAATATTTTCAAATATTTTCTCTATTTTGCACAAAAACATTAGAAGTCACGTTTCTGTGTGTTCGCTTTAATCGCTTTAGGTTGATCGATGGATAACCCCTCCATAAGCCAACGAAACTCTTGTCGTGATAAAGTTCTAACTTCAGCTTCGTTACGAGGCCATTGAAACTTACCACTATTATCAAGTCTTTTATAAAGCAAAACGAAGCCTGTTTTTTCGAAATGAAGAGCTTTGATACGGTCACGGCTTCGACCACAAAATAAGAACACGGCATTGGCAAAAGGGTCCATTTCAAAAGTGTCACGAATGATAGCCATTAGGCCATCAATACTTTTTCTCATGTCTGTTCTTCCTGTGACAATGTAGATTTTCTGGACACGAGAAAGATCGCCTAACAAAGGAAGCTCAAGGACTGCAGGGTACTTTCAATCGTCGTTTTTGTTGCCGTATTAAGAATGTCAATAGTAACACCGTTAATAGTCAAACGAAGAGCAACGTCATTGTTGACCTGAGGTGTAACTTCAGGTAGTGGTTGTTCCTGATGTAGATTAACTTCAACAACTTCTTGTTCATCTCGAACAACAGGTTTAGTCCTATCATCAGCGCAGGCTTTGCCGCGAAGAATACTTAACTTTCTATAAAAAGTGCTTATAGGGATGTTGTTCAAGTGACACCATTCACTATCTGAGAAGCCACTGGACTTACAGGATTGAATGATGTTAATTCATTCTGTTTCACTACGTCTTATTTGAGCCATATTTCTACTCCTTCAAATGAGATTTAGAGTAAAAAGCTACCAGTTGCAATGAGAAACAATGAAACTTGGAGTTATTCACTCTATCTTTTAAGTGAATTATCTCATAAATGTGAAGTGTATTGTAGCCGTCCGGTTATTGAGCGCTTACGAGTCTACCTTGCAATACTGCTAATAGGATTGATTAATCGTAAACGCATAAATGCTGGTACCTATTAATGCTTAACCATATTTGAGATAATACTCCTATAAACTATCTGGTCAAAAAAGTTTAGTACTAAACTTTTTTGACTAAAGTAAAGGAGATAAGCATGAAAACTCAAACAAGTATAGTAGCAAAGCAAGTTCGTCTGCAAAGATGGTCAATGATGATTAACGATTGTCAAGTCACGCCCAAGTGATATGAGCGTCAAAGATTGGTGCAGACAAAATAACATTACGAAGGCAAATTACTATTATCGATTGCGTAAAGTTCGCGAGACTTTATTGGAACAAGTCGATAATAGCCAGTTTATTGAATTACCCGTTCCTGAAAACGTCGGCTCACCATCGGTAACATCCGATTTGCAAAAATCATTGCCAAATCCTGTGGCTATATTGCGCGGACCTCATGATATTTCAGTAGAAATATTTTCCGGTGCAACCCCTGAACTTATTGGTACTATCCTCAAAGGTTTTTCTTATGCTCAATGATGCTTATGGTTTCAAAAAGATCTATATTGCAACAGGCTATACCGATCTCCGTCGAGGTATTGACGGATTGGCAGCTATCGTTCGGTTCCAGTTTCAGCAGATGAAGCTGTTGAAATTTCAATGGACCAGTATCGTATGTTGATGCAAGGACTGGAAGTCATTGCAAAGCAGCCGATTAGCGTAAATACGCTGTATCTGCTATAATCAAGACAAATAGAAGGAGTGTTTGATTATGGCATTTAAATATACAGAAGAACAACTGAATAAAATGGATAAGTCGCTCCTTATCTCCATATTTCTTGGGCTTCAGGATCAACTGGATTCTCTTACTGGGGAAACCCGCGCCCTCAATGAAAAGATGGAGCTTATGATGGAACAAATCATTCTTGGTAATAATAAACGTTTTGGACGTTCATCAGAGAAAATGAATGATGTGACGCAAATCAGGTTTCTAGAGGTCGATGGCACCATCGTCTTCTTTAATGAAGCAGAAGCTGTCTGTAATCTTGAACTGGCTGAACCGGAAGATTTGGAACCAAAACCGGAAAAGGGAAAAAAGAAATCCGGCAAGAAAGAAAAAGATCTTTCAGGGCTTCCAACAAACCGCATTGACCATTATATGAGTAATGAAGAACTCGTTGTTGAATTCGGCGAAAAAAACTGGAAACAACTTCCGGATGTCATTGCCAAATGGTTAAGGCTGACTATCCTAAAGGATTGCTTCACGGAAGTCCGGTGTCACCGTCGCTAACGGCTGCTATCATGAACGGAAAATATGTCAATGCCGTGCCACTCTATCGTCTGGAAAAAGAGTTTGAACGTTATGGTCTTGCCATTTAACCGTACGAATATGGCAAACTGGATGATTCGTCTAGGTGAAAGCTATCTTGGTGTCATGTACGATCATCTACATAAGTTGCTCTATGATTATCATGTCATCCAGGCTGATGAAACACCGGTTCTGGTGAATCGGGATGGCCGTCCGGCAGGAAGCAAAAGCTACATGTGGGTCTATCGTTCAGGATTTATGTATAAGGATAAAGAAATTGTCCTGTATGAATACCAGAAAACGAGAAAGGCTTCCCATCCAAGAATCTTCCTTAAGGATTATTCCGGCATCTGTGTAACGGATGGCTACCAAGTCTATCACACCGTTGAAAAGGAACTGGAAGATTTGACCATAGCCGGTTGCTGGGTACACGCGAGACGGCGTTTTGATGAAGCTGAAAAGGTGAACCCGGAAAAAGGAAGGAAACAATCTATGGCCCATTATTTGTAAAGGTATTCGCAATTATGCGTTTACCTTAAACTTGAAGTTCTACACCATTGCTTTGAACTCGGAGAGAGTGTAGAATTGGTATCAGAAGAAATTGGATATAGCCGAACGTCCATTTACATGTGGCGAAAAAAGTACATTCATAAAGGAGCTATAGCGCTTATGAATACAAAGATGTTCCTCGTCGTAAACTCCCTCAAGGAGAGCCTGTTTCCTCTGAGGCTGTCGAACAACTGAAAGCTCAGATGAAAGATATGCAACTGGAACTAGATATTCTTAAGGAAACACTAAACGTCTTAAAAAAAGACCCCGGCGCCGACATGACGGTTCTTACAAACCGTGAAAAAGCAGTGATTGTCGACGCCATGAAGGCCAAATATTCACTGTCATTATTATTAAATAAACTCCGCATTTCCAGAATTAGCTACTATTATCAACAACACCGATTGAGCTTTTCGGATAAATATGTTGAACTAAGCAATAAAATTGTTATCACGAAAACCCTTAATGAATATCTTGTGTGGTACAATGAAACACGAATTAAAACATCACTAGGAAATAAGAGCCCATTAGAGTATCGACGAAGTCTTGGATTGGCAGCATAATTGTCCAAGAAAACGTCCGCATCCCCTTTCAATATTTCGATTTTTTTCGCAAATATAAAATGTATAATTAAACGATTTATGTTACAATTGTATAAAGTTAAAATAATTGCAGATTATTTGGAGGTCGATGTGAAAAAATTAAGTTATCTTTTTGAGTTGAAACGAATTAAGGATACAACCGATGATGATTACCATAAAGCACTTAAGATATATCTAAAAACAACTCCAATTAGTATAAAAACAGATAGTAATGAAATAACATATTGGCTTGAGAAAGAAAAAAATAATGTTAAGTTTGAATTGTTGGTTTTTGCACTTTTCATTAATGGAGACGTTGTTGGTTTTTCAATGATGTCATATCTTAAGGACCAGAAAATAGTTGTATATGATTATATCGCATTGATTGACGAATATAGAAAAAACACTGCTTTTTTTTCATTTATTAATCTCATGAAGCAGTATGTAATTGAGTTAAACTATGATATAGATTACTATATTGTAGAAATTAGTAATAAGGATGATGGACTTAATATAGATAAAGAAAGTGAGTTCTTTAAAAAACTAATATGTTTAGAAGAGTTCGGTAAAATTAATTCATATTACCAAACACTTCCGTTAGGTTTAGATGATCATGAAGGTAACTTTGAAGCATTTATTTATATTGCATCCAATGATGCAATAAGCAATATATCCAAAGGCACATATTTAGAAATTGTTTCAGCAATATATTATGATTATTATTTAGAATGGTATAGACCATTTATCTATCAAGATACTGTGATTACAGAATATAAGGAGTTAATCGACAATATATATGAAAATGTTGTTAAAGGTTTACACAAAAGCGAAAATCTACAAGTAAGCTATTCAGCATGCTCACTGAATGGAAATACTCTAAAATCGCAAAATACATCAGGGCAGCTACCAAGTTCATTCCGACGAAGAGATTTAGGTCTATTTCCATTACTTCTTGTTGCAATAATTGTAATACCATTATTTTTAGTTTGGGTATATAATATGTTCCTAAATACAATGAACATACAAATTAACTCAGTGAGTTCCATACTCGGTGCTGTTGTAAGTTCAATAATAGTATCATTTATAACATTAATCCTATCAAGAAAAAAATTATAGTTTCCGACATTCGTATATGACATTATTCGAATGTAAGTTTATATATGGGATTCGTTTAAGTAAATTGTCATACTTAGTGTATTTCGCAGAATGATTCTCATCTCTACATTTAGAATATATATAAGAACTTAAGATATGAAATCTCTCTTTTCTGCATATTTTTAAGTCGTTGTTTTTCAGTATCTTTAAGAGGTAATTTGGACTATAAATCCATTGCTTATGTTTCTCATTGTAATAATTAACTTCAACAATTGTAGCATTTTTTTTGAAGTTATCAGTATTAAGATATTCAAGACCCCAGCTACTTTCAAATTCAAGTATTAACATCCCTTGATACTTAAGCACTCTGGATATTTCTTGAATTGATAGAAATGCGTCAGTGTAATTAATTACACTTCCAACACAAATTACAATATCAAAAGTTTCATTTTCAAAAGGTAATGCTTCAATAGTACCTACAGTGAATTCTTTGAAGTGCTCAATTTTATTCTTTGCAATGTCAAAATGATGCATTGAGTTTTGTAAGCCATACGTATTTCCGCCAGAACCTGCATTCAATATATATAATGAATTATCTATTACTCTTCTAGATAAATAGCTCTCAATTCTTTTCTTTGAATACTTATGCCATTCATCTTTTACAGGCCATACATCTGGTACTTTTTCATAAAACTCTTTAACCTTCTCAGTATTTAGTTTCATATAACACCTCCAAATAATCTGCAATTATTTGGAGGTGTTACTAATCTAGCATTCGCTTTAATAGTCATATTCAATATTCATCACACATATTTCTATTTGATTCATATATTGTGGCAGAAAACGGAATTTTATGATATGCTGGTGATTAAGTGGAACATATAATAATCGTTGATTATTTGAAGATGTTATAAGCAAGTTTAAAACCAGAAAACGATGTAGCTTTTTAGTGTGATCTGAGTTCAACAATTTAAGTGACAATTTTCAACGAATTGAATTTATGTTGTGAAGAAAGATGTATAATAGATATGTTTCTGTTATAATATTAACAGTTTAAAAGAATAGTTTATTGTTTTAGTGTAATGTATAATTTAATTGGAAGAATAAACTGGATGCGTTTATTAGATTAGAGACAATAGAATATAAAGATAGGGGGACATATGAAAAAGAATTTAATAGGTATAACATTAATTGGATTTGTAATAACTGTCGGTAGTTTTGTACTAGCATTACTGGTATTACCTCCAGAACATGCATATATTGGGTATATAGTTACAAGTATAGTAGCAGTTTCTGTAGCTTTCTTTGGTATGCACTGCTTAGCAAAGGTTAATTCAGAGGATGCATTCCGTATAAAAACATTTCACAACAGAGATGACCTTTTACACGAGTGGCCGTATAATAAAATAGTATTAGAAGATAGCATTCGATTGTGTATATTAGGAGGGACTTTAAGAGAGTTCATTAATGATGAGCATTTAGGTTATATCTTAGAATTTTTAAAGAACAAGAATAGTTGTTGTAAAATATTAATTCAGAACCCAGCGTCACAGGGAAGTTATGTTAGGTCTTATGAGGAGGGGAGGCCAGATACAATATATTCAGATATTTACCTTAGTATGGAGTATTTGTTGAAATTTTTGCAAGAAGTACCCTCAGAATATGGTAATCAGATTGAGGTGAAAAAATATTCCAATATGCCTTCATCATCTATGTTCATTACAGATAAAAAGATTGCCTATACTTATTATCTGTATGAAACACGCTCTTCAAAATCGTTATGGTATTTGTTGCATAATAGTAGACACAATAAGCATATTCAAGATAAATTGAAGGAGCAGTTCAATAAAATATGGGAGGATTCAGTTTCTATTAATGAATTAGATAATTTTGTGATTTTATTTGAAGGACTACCTGGCGTAGGTAAGACACATACAGCAAAAGAACTTGCATTAAAAATTTCTAATTCAAAGTTGATATCATCGAAGCAAATCAGGATGGAGACTGGTTTAAAGGATATTTTTTCGGAAGATCAAAAAATGTCTGTTTACGATATTATATTAAATCAGGTATCGGAATCGTTATACAGAGGGGAAAGGCGGATCATAATAGATGGGAATTTTTTGAAGAACAAACAACGGGATAAGTTTTTTTCGTTGTTTAAAAAATTGAAAGTTGACGTTTACTATTTTAATATTACTGCTAATCATAATGATATTGTAGCACGAATTAATGAAAAGCTAAAAAAAGATGAGTTATATCGAGAACTAAATATAAGTACTGAAGATGTACTAAATCAAGTTAATAAAGAACATCAAAAGTTGACAAGTATAGAAAGAACGCTAATAGACGCAACAATAAATTATAACACATCTCAAAAAGAGTTGAAATATGATGCGAAAAATTATGTAGTTGATTTCTATTCTGATAAAATTCGAAAATTGTTGATAGAAACTAATTGATTGTTTTTTTTCGTCAAATATGAAAAAAATAATATAAAGTTGGATAAATAAGGGCTTTGATGAACTAGTTGAAGTGGGCAATATGGACTTAGTACATTGAGCGAGTCAAGGTGTATTAGAAAAAGAGGTGGAGTATATGTTAATAATACTACCTTGGAGTCTGTAAATAATTTTGTGTAAATACCAATCCTTCTAGATTAATGATAAAATTAACTTAATCTAGGAGGATTTTTCTATGGCAAGAAAAAAAAGATCACCAGAACGAGAAGCATTAATCAAACAACTTATTGCACAATACCACCCGAAGACCGCTCAAGATGCTCATGAAACTGTCAAAGATCTTTTAGGAGATATGATTCAAGGTCTGCTTGAAGGAGAACTCGAGGAAGAACTGGGGTACAGCAAATATGATTATCATGACAAAGAAACGGATAACAGCCGTAATGGTTTTAGCAAGAAAACTGTTCGGTCTTCATCGGGAAATATTGATCTTGATATTCCAAGAGACCGTAACGGAGAGTTTGAGCCACAGGTAGTAAAGAAACATCAACGCGATGTATCAAACATCGAAGACCAGGTACTTTCTATGTATGCAAAAGGCATGACTACAAGAGATATTTCATCACATCTGAAAACTGTATATGGTGTCGACGCCTCAGCTGAAATGATTTCACGTATGACCGATAAAGTACTACCAATTGCCAAAGAATGGCAAAACAGACCCCTTACAGAGAAATATGCCATTGTATTTATGGATGCAATTCATTACAATGTTCGCGAGAATAATGCCCTTGTCAAAAAGGCTGTTTACATCGCTATTGGTATCAAGCTCGACGGTAAAAAGGAAGTTCTCGGCATGTGGATTGGCGGTAATGAAAGTGCTAAATACTGGCTTGGAGTACTCAATGAAATCAAGAACCGTGGTGTTAAGGATATTCTCATCATATCTGTGGATGGACTCAGTGGATTCGGTGATGCCATTCATGCAGTTTACCCACAAACAGAGGTGCAACGCTGTATTGTACACCAGATTCGTTACTCCACAAAGTTTATTTCATATAAGGATATAAAGCCATATATGAAAGATTTGAAACTTGTCTACCAAGCACCTACAGAAGATATTGCCTTACAACAATTAGATGCGTTAGAAGATAAATGGGGCAAGAAATACTCGAGTTCTCTCAGCTCATGGAGAAACAATTGGGCTTCATTATCCACCTATTTTAAGTATCCACCAGAACTTAGGAAAATGATATATACCACCAACGCAATCGAAAATTTCAACAGGCAACTACGAAAAGTAACAAAGACAAAATCCATTTTCCCAACGGATGATTCCCTGTTTAAGTCCCTTTATTTAGCCATGATAGATATCACTGAAAAGTGGAAGGGAAAGCCACGAGAATGGTCCAAAATCATGGAACAGCTCTTCATTTATTTTGAAGATAGAATATCAACGGCAGATCTAGACTAAAAATAATGGCTGCCAACATCAGTTGACAGCCTATTTCTAATGTGCAAAAATAGGTATAACATTTAATTCAAATGTGTAACCCAACAACCCTACGATTTTTTCATTGAACTAGAGGGTTTACACAAAAATAGTTACACTCTCCAGTTCAGGAAATAATACAGTTGCTTTCTTTATATAATCGTCATGGATTTGGATCTTGTCACCAGGCATATCACCTTTTGGAATTGCGGCGACATCTTCAATAACAGGTGGTTTCCAAGATAAAGAAGAATTATCTAAAAAACTACAAATAGATTCAATAGTGTTTGTTTCATTCTTATTCATTTTCATACATATTGTCATTATGACCGTGAGGGGTCCTATATAGTATTATACCCACAGCTATAGAGTCCTTTCCTTATATCCTAGATTCTCGGAACTCATAACGAGAATCACACTTTAAAAATACCTGGGACTATTGATTTTACTGACTTTTGAGCACATTTTGCTTGATTATCAAATCGTCATGTGTTATGATTGTTATATACGACACATGACGAGGTGATGATCGATGGCAATAGTAAGACAGTATGACAAACGCTCTGGAATAACCTATGCATACGAGGCCACTTACCACTGGGATAAAGAAAAACAACAATCCCGTTGCAAGCGTAAGCTGATCGGCAGAGTTGATCCGGAAACCGGTGAAATAGTTCCAACCGATGGACGTTGCAGAAAAGATAAACCTGCTAAATCGGCAACGCCTGCGAAACGCGGTCCGATTCCATCTACCGTTTCCAGGCACTTGTACTTTGGTGCCACTTACTTGTTGGAAACCCTTTCCGAAGAGTTGGGCCTTACCGCTGATTTACGTGCCTGCTTTCCGGATACCTACAAACAGCTGTTGTCCATTGCCTTTTATCTCATACTTGAGGACAACACACCCCTTTACCGCTTTGAAAAATGGCATCATACCCATAAACATCCTTATGGTGAAGATATCACATCGCCAAGAAGCAGTGAGCTGTTCTCCGGAATCTCCGATGACCAGATCACTAAGTTCTTCCGTCTGCAAGGCAAGCGCCGTATTGAGGATGAGTATTGGGCTTATGACAGTACAAGCATTTCCAGTTATTCGGAGACCCTTGCTCAAGTGCAGTACGGCAAGAATAAAGAAGATGACAGACTTCCACAACTGAACCTTCTCCTAGTTTTCGGCGAAAAATCCGGTCTGCCTTTTTACTACCGAAAACTCGCTGGTAACATACCCGATTCGAAAACGGTCAAACATCTTCTTGAAGACCTCGATATCCTTGGCTTTGGCAAAACAAAGTTTGTCATGGACCGGGGCTTTTACTCGGAGAAAAACATCAATAGTTTATATCAGGATCACATCAAGTTCCTAGTTGGTGTAAAGCTTTCATTGGCGTTTATCAGGAAGAACCTTGACAAGGTGTATGATGATATCAGAATGTTCATGAACTTCGATGAAGCAATCAACACCTATGGCTACACCGTGAGTGCTAATTGGGATTATACTCAGGAACGGCCCTATAAAGGCGATGTCATCCAAGAGAAACGCAGGATATATATCCATTATTACTACAGTATTGACAAGGGTGCCGACGAAGAGACTGCATTCGACAAACGCATTGCCACTCTGTACAAAGAACTTAAGGAAGATAAGCGTATTGAAGCTCATGAGAAGTCTTATGCAGAGTACTTCGAGGTCAAGAAAACGCCAAAACGTGGCATAACTGTAACCTATAAGGAAGACGCAATCCGTAAGGGAAGGCGGTATTTAGGTTACTTTGCTCTGATCACCAATGAGAAGATGGACGCTTTCACGGCATTGCACCTCTATAGAATGAAAGATATCGTGGAAAAAGGCTTCAGCAACATCAAAGAGCGTCTTAACATGAGAAGATTGCTTGTGTCTTCAGAACGAAGTCTTGAAGGCAAGATCTTCACAGAATTTGCAGCTCTTATATTAATCTCTCATCTTGATCAAAGGATGAAAAAAGCAAAACTTTATGAGGATTACACAATGTCTCAGTTACTGGATAAACTGGACGTTATTGAATGCTTCGAGGACCCTGGATATTCGCTAAGAATAGGCGAAATCCTTACAAAACAGCAAGAGATCTATAAGGCACTTAACATCCCTGTCCCGGCCTCGTCATGAGAGGCCGAGAATCCAGGTTATATAAAAGATTAACACTAATGTAAGATTAGCATAGTAAAAAAATATGTCAATCGGTTGACATATTAGGCTTAAGCCAAAAAAAGTGATAAAATCATAAAAGCTAAAATAGTGATCAAATAGGGAAGAAAAAACTATCTACAATGCATAAAAAATGCTTTTTGATTTTCCTAATTATAGCTGTGAACAGAACATAAGTGACAAAAATACGGGGTTATTGCTTTTTTCTAAAAGCAGAAGGTGACATGGACGTGTGTTTTCTAAAAACGCGGTTAAATTGTGAAAAACTATTAAAACCACAGGAAAATGCAATGTCAGATATATCCGAATTTGTTGTTATTAAAAGATTTTGAACCATTCTGACACGAGTTATTTGAATATAATCAGTAACAGTAAATCCCGTAATTTTTTTAAATTGGTGGGAAAGATAGCATTCACTAATATAAAATAGTTTAGATAAAGCGCTTAACGAAAGATCATCGCTGTAATTATTATGAATATAGGAGGTAATATTGTAAATTTTCTCTGATAAAGAATCAAGAGAAGATTTTTTTTTGTAAATATTTTTATCTTTTGCTAAATATATTTGTGTAAGGAAATGAATAAACTGTTGATGAATCAATAAATTACTGAGTCGATGAGGGTGTTCTGTTAAATCTTTTAGCTTATTCAAGCTGTCAAAAATCTTTTTCTTTTCAATTCCTTCAAAACGGTAAATCGGTACAGAATTGTAAAAAAGAGAAAAAAGATCGTCATAACATCCCTCAATACCCGTAACATTGAGAGGAAAATTAAAGTTGATGATAAGGCGTTTACTTGGTTTGCCTTCAGGATATTGAGTTTTATGAAGAAGAAGGGGTCGTAAAAAGACAATATCTCCACACTCAATATCATAAAAATCTCCTTCTATAATATGATTAGCAGCATGATCCAAAAAAATACAAAGTTCATAAAAACGGTGATAGTGCTGAAACTCCATATTAATATCATAGGTACGTTCATCGTAATCTAGAAAATAGTAAAAAGGGTCTTTGGCTTCATTAATGTTGTACAAGTGGTGAGGGCGATAGTGGATTAAATTATCAATCAGCATCATGATCCTCCTGCTTTTTTTGTTAAGAAAATGTACATTAATTGTTAAATATGCGTAAAAAATGATATCAAGTAATACTCTCTTATGTTAAAATATCACAATAAAAGCATGAAATGCAAGAGATTTTGAAAAAAAAACAAGAAAAGAGTGGTTTCTGTTTTTATTACTTGGTAATGTATTAAGTGTAATGACTATTTTTATGATGAATTTAATCTATTGAAACGCAAAAGAGGAGGATACAAATGAAACGAATCTTGGTATACCTACTGGTAGCGGTTATGTTATTGGCCGGATGTAGTGGCAGCAAGACAGCAAATGAAGATCCAGCGAATACATCAAATGCGGGAAATGAAGAGAATGAAGCAAAAGACAAGAATGAAGCAAAAGACAAGAATGATCAGACTGGAGACGATGAGACAATTCTTCAAACCCAAGATGTTGAAGCTGAGGAAGTTGACACATTTACTTTAAGTGAAGCACCCATGCTTCAAGAAATGGTAGCATCAGGTGAAATTAGCCAATTGGAAGACAGAGTTCCGACTGAATCGGACATTATGGTTGAAAACGTTCCGGAAGTTGGTAATTATGGTGGTGCGTTTTCTTTTGCATTAACTAAAGCAAGCTGGGGAACAGGCAAACCAATTGAACAAGGATTATTCCGATTTAAAGAAGATGGATCGGTTGAACCAAATGTTGCAAAAAGTTATGATGTGAATGATGATGCAACGGTATTCACTATTCATTTAAGAGAAGGTATGAAATGGTCGGATGGTGTGCCTTTTACTGCTGAAGATTGTGTCTTCTTTTATGACCATATGTGTGTACCGGAAACTTTTGGTAAATCTCTTTGGGATTGTTTCAAAGTTAATAATCCGGATACAGGTGAAGAAACCATTGCTGATTTTGAATATGTTGATGAAACGACTTTTACAGTAACATTTGAATTTCCGAAACCGACATTTATTGAAAACTTAGCGATTATGCTAAATGGTGTTGGGCACCGAAGCACTATCATATTAATATCCTACCGGAATTTGTAGGAGAAGATAAAGCAGCTGAAATTGCTGAAGAAATGGGATTTTCTGATGTTAAAGCACTTGGAAAGAATACAGGTTATTATTTTTGGAATGTTTCTGGTATTCCTACATTGAATCCATATGTACTTTCAACTGAAGAGGGTAAGAATGATACAAATGGCGATTATTATGAATTTGTGAGAAATCCTTATTACTTTAAAACAGATCAAGCTGGAAATCAGTTGCCCTATGTTGATAAAATCGAATATACAAAGATTGCTGAAGCAAGTCAGGAACTTTTAAAACTTCTTGCAGGTGATTTGTCCTTTTCTTTCCCAGCATGGAAAGATATTGAAACAGTCAGTGAAAATGCAGAATCCGTCGGTTATACAATTAATCAATGGCCGAACTCTTTATGGGCTGACACACCATCACAACTTCAGTTGAATCAGACGGTTGAAGATGATACATTAAGAGGTCTTTTTCAGGATGTAAGATTTAGACACGCTTTATCTATTGCTGTTGACAGAGAAGAATATTCTATGCTCCTATCAAACGGATGGAATTCTGCAACTCAGGTTTCACCTCCAAAAGGAACTCAAGGATACAGTGAAGAATGGGCAAGCAAATGGACGGAGTATGATCCGGAAGGTGCAGAAAAATTACTGACAGAAATTGGACTTGTTAAAGGTTCAGATGGATATTATGATTTTGCAGACGGAAATGACTTGGTATTGAATATAACAAGCTTTACGACATCAGGTGCTGATGATACTTATGTCGTATTAAAAAAATACTTTGATGAAATAGGTATCGAAACAACGTATCAGCCGGTTGAAATTGATCTATTGAATAACCGTTTGACAACAAATGATTTTGATGCTGTATTGGGTCCGGTTGCACCTTTTGAAACAGTAAGTATTGCACTTCGTCCGGATACTCTTGTACCGGTTAGAAATTATGCTGCTTGGTACAGTCAAGTTGGTAACTGGTATGCTTCTAGAGGCGAAGAAGGATATGAACCTGAAGGTGACCTACTTAAACTTTGTGAACTCTATGATGAGTTAAAAGCAGCTAAAACGCCTGCTGAACGTGACAGCATTGCACTAGAAATGCTTAAACTTCATGAAGATAATATGTGGACAATTGGGTATATGGGTGCTTCAACCACGCTGATTGCAGTTGATTCTAATATACACAACTTTAAAGAGACATCAGTATTTTGTGATGAATTTAGAGGAATTGGTATCGCCCATATTGATACGTGTTTCTTCGCACAATAGTTCCCAAAATAGCCTAGAACGATATTGGAAAAATACAGGGACGGATATGTCAGATTTACAGCATATCCGTCCTCAATTATTAAGGAGTGCTTATGTAATGCTTAATTATACGTTTAAAAGAATTTTATTGTTTATCCCGACGGTTTTGATTATTGCTTTTGTTATATTTTTTATTATCCAATTGCCGGAAGGCGACTTTGTCAGTAGCTATGTTGCCCGTATGCAGGCAGAAGGGGAAATTTTTTCATCTGAAGATATTGATAATTTGAGAGATCAGTATGGTATTAATCAGCCTTGGTATTTGCAGTTTTCCCGTTGGATGGGAAAAATTATTACAAAAGGGGATTTCGGATACAGCTTTTCCTATGCAAGACCGGTTTGGAGTGTTATTATGGACCGTTTGGTCTTAACCATAATCGTTTCAGTGGTTATCTTGCTATTTACGTATCTGGTATCAATTCCAATAGGGATATATAGTGCCTTGCATCAGTATTCTGCAGGAGATTATATTTTTACGGGAATCGGTTTTTTAGGAATGGCAACACCTAACTTTTTATTAGCGATTATTTTAATGTATTTCTCTTTTAAGTGGACGGGCGATCCATTGCTTGGTCTTTTTTCAAATGAGATGTTAAGAGAAGGTGTCCATCTTTATAACTTTGGAGAATTTCTTCAGAGAATGATTATTCCAACCATTGTTATTGGAACTGCCGGAACATGTGGAATTATTCGTACAGTTCGAGGACAGATGTTGGATGAACTTTCCAAGCAATATGTACTAACAGCAAAGGCGAAGGGTGTTCCGGAGTGGGTTATTGTTTATAAATATTGCTTACGCGCAGTTTTAAATCCTGTTGCCAGTGGACTTGCAAAAGCCCTCTCGGGGATTTTTTCCGGGTCAACCATATCAGCAATTGTTATGAACTTAGCAATACAAGGACCTGTCCTTTATGAAGCCTTGAAAAGTCAAGATATGTATTTAGCCGGAACGATTCTTTTGGTACAGGCGGTATTGGTTGTTATCGGTACGCTGCTTTCCGATCTACTGTTGGCTTGGTTAGATCCTAGAATTAGATTCGAAAACAGGGGGTAAGTCATGGGACTATTTAAACAAAAAAAACAAAATGATGAAGCTTACTATATGGCTTCCCAATGGACATTAATGCGAAAGAAACTGATGGCCCACCAGCTAGCTAAATTCAGTATGGCGGTTCTTATTATACTCTACTTATCAGCTTTATTTGGAAATTTTATAGCTCCGTATGGACTTGAAGATTATAGCAGTGATTATAAAAATGCAAGTCCGACCAAGGTATATTGGACGCATGAGGGTAAATTTACAGGTCCTCATATATATAAATCATCCTATGTCATGAACAAGAAGACCTTTAAACGAGAATGGGCAATAGATAAAGAAAATCCATATCCCATTAAGTTGTTTGTTAAAGGAACAGAGTATAAACTCTTTGGACTGATAAAGAGTGATCGGCATCTTTTTGGAACTGAATCGATAGAGGGTGAAGAACCGCCACGAATATTGTTGTTTGGCGGTGATAACCTGGGAAATGATTTGTTTTCAAGAGTTGTCATTGGAAGTCAGATTAGCTTAACAATCCCCTTTGCCGGGACATTAATCAGCTTTGTTTTAGGTATTATAATAGGAGGGATATCCGGATATTTCGGAGGTGTTGTGGATAATGCCATTCAACGTTTGATTGAAGTATTATCTGCCTTGCCGACCATTCCTCTGTGGATGGCTCTTTCTGCTGCTATACCACCCAATATTCCTGTTGCGAATATGTATCTCTATATTACCGTTATCCTTTCATTGATTTCTTGGACAGGACTTGCTAGAATTGTTCGAGGACAGTTTTATTCGATGAAGAATGAAGATTATATTGTTGCTGCTCGATTAGCAGGGGTTAGCAATGCAAAGATCATTGCCCGTCATATGGTTCCGGGATTTATGAGTTATCTGATTGTCAGTATTACTTTGGGAATACCGGGGATGATCATTGGTGAAACATCAATGAGTTTTCTTGGACTGGGAATGCGATCACCGGCAACTAGCTGGGGAGTTTTACTTAAAGAAACCCAAGATATTACCAGTGTTGCTCAATATCCATGGAGATTAATTCCCTTACTTGCCGTTGTTATTACGGTATTGGCCTTTAATTTTCTAGGAGACGGTTTAAGAGATGCAGCAGACCCGTATAAATAAGATGTGTTAGGAGACTATTCTCATGATAGATAATAATAATATACTTGAAATAAAAGATTTGAATATTGATATTCCCATAGATGAAGGTGTATTAAAAGTTGTACGTGGTGTCAATATTGAAATAGGGCGTAATGAGACATTAGGTCTAGTTGGCGAATCCGGATGCGGAAAAAGTCTTACAAGTAAGGCAATACTGGGCATTAATGTAAAGAAATGTCAAACATCCGGTACTATTGAGTTTGAAACAAAAGGCGGAGAAGTTGTTGACATGAATGGCCTTTCAAAAAAGGGGAAGAAGGTTCGAAGCATACGAGGGAAAGAGATTTCAATGATTTTTCAAGAGCCATTGGTTGCTTTTTCTCCCTTATATACGATAGGAAACCAGATAAATGAATGTACAAGACTTCATATAACGAAAGATAAAAAAGAATCCAGGCGTTTGTCAATTGAAATGATGAAAAAAGTCGGAATTGCCAATGCTGAAAAACGATACGACCAGTATCCGCATGAGTTTTCAGGAGGAATGCTGCAAAGGGCATTGATTGCTATGGCATTGGTTAGCGGTCCTAAACTGCTCATTGCAGATGAACCGACGACAGCGCTTGATGTTACTATTCAAGCACAAATTTTAGAATTAATGAATCAGTTAAAAAAAGATATGGCCATGTCGATTTTATTCATTACCCATGATTTGGGTACTGTTGCTAAAATGTGTGACCGTGTTGCGGTTATGTATTTAGGAAAAATTGTTGAAGTTGCACCGGTTAGGGAATTGTATAAAAACCCTTTACATCCTTATACAAAGGGATTATTAGGATCTGTACATAAAATTGGCAGTAGTAAAAAAGAACATCTTTTTGCTATTAAAGGAACGGTGCCTTTAGCATTGAACTTACCCGTTGGATGCGGCTTTTATGAGCGTTGTGATCGGCGGATTAATGGTGTATGCAATAAAGTCCAACCGGAACTGAAAACCTATGATAACGGACATCAGGTTGCTTGTTTTTATATTGAGCAGGAGGTGGCAAAACATGGCAAATAATAAAGCTAGAAAAGTGTTGGAAATTCGTCATCTGACTAAAGATTTCAAATCAAAAAAAGTAACGGTTCATGCATTGGATGATGTTAGTTTTGATGTATATGAAGGAGAAACAATTGGAATAGTAGGAGAATCCGGGTGCGGAAAGACAACACTTGGACGGTGTATTGTTCGTGCTATTCAAGCGACAAAAGGTGAAGTTGTTTATCACAGTAATGACGGTGAAACATATGATTTTTTAAATACAGACAAGAAAACGATGAAAAAAATACGAAAAGAAATTCAAATGATTTTTCAAAATCCTTATTCGTCTTTGGATCCTAGAATGTCGGTATTTGATATTATTAAAGAGCCGATTGAAGCGAGCTTTCCCAATATGCCAAAAGCTGAAATGGAAAATAAAGTAAAAGAAATTGCTGCTAAAGTTGGGTTGAATGTCAGTTATTTGAAGCGTTATCCTCATGCCTTTTCAGGGGGACAACGACAAAGAGTCGGAATTGCCAGAACACTCATATTAAATCCGGATGTTATTGTTTGCGATGAAGCCGTATCGGCACTTGATGTGTCCATACAGGCACAGGTTATTAATTTACTTAAAGATCTTCAAAGAGAAATGAATTTAACCTATTTATTTATCAGTCATGATCTGTCAGTTGTAGAGTATATCGCTGATCGTGTAGGTGTAATGTATTTAGGGAAAATGGTAGAACTGGCACCGACAAAACAGTTGTTTGAACAAGTCTGCCATCCCTATACGGAAGCCCTCTTGTCTGCGGTGCCAATTGCTGACCCTGACCTAGTGGGTGAACGTATTCAGCTGGAAGGTGAAATTCCAAATCCGGCTAATCCGCCTTCAGGATGCTATTTTCATACACGTTGTAAATATTGTCAGGAAAAGTGCCGGAAAGAGACACCGGAGCTTCGTGAAGTTGAAAAAGAACATTGGGTAGCCTGTCATTATGCAAAAGAACTGAAACTAAGAAGTATTGTTGACTTTATACAATAGTTTTACATTGAAGGGAAACGAAAGATTCATGAAAGATATCGTTGTATTTATTGATAGTGGTGATACATTAATTGACGAGAGTTCGCAGGTTTATGATGATAGAGGAATTGTTCAAAGAGCAGAATTTATCGAAGGAGCGAAAGAACTTCTTGAGTACTTTTTACATGAACATGTACGTGTATGCTTAGTTGCAGATGGTGAATGGGAGTCTTTTGAAAATATTTATCAAGATAACAAGATGCGCCATGTCTTTGAAGGATGGGTGATTTCTGAGAGGGTAGGCGTGCAAAAACCGAATCGACAAATGTTTGATGAAGCCATGAAAGAAATGAAACTCACGTCGGAGGATAAGGACCGTATAATTATGGTTGGCAATAACTTGAAAAAAGATATTGCGGGAGCCAATCTTTATGGTATTTCTTCGGTATGGTTAGATTGGTCACCGAGGTATTTTCATGAAATTGATCAGCCGGAGTGGGATCCGGATTATACAATCCATCAACCGAAGGAGTTGATTAACCTTTATGACTTGCTTGTTCATCAACAAGGCGATAAACATTTATAGTAGGGAACAAAAGTTGGAAATATGCGAAAAGGAATAAAAAAATAGATGAAAAAGCATTACTTAAAAATATTATATGATAATGACTTAAGAGTAAGTAGAGCTATGAAACAGCAGATAAGGGATGAAAATAATCGGTTTTATGGTGGGTTCATGAATGATTACGGTGTCGTTATGGTTAAACATACAGCATATCGGGTCATGGCACTAATAACAGCATATTGCCATAGTGAGTCTGCGTTTTTTCAAGAAAAAAACGTTTTAAAGGCGATTATTAATGGACTTAACTACATTGAGAATAAACAGTATGACAGTGGTTTGTTTGATTATGAAACCTGCAATTTTGAAGCGGCTCCGGATACGGCTTTTATTATTAAGAAGATGTTGCCGGTGTATATATATCTTGATAACAAAGATAGGGATACGGATCAAGAGAAAATATACCTGTCCTTAAAATCATTGATTACAAGTGGTGCGAATGGTCTTCTTACAGGAGGCTTTCATACGCCTAATCATCGATGGGCGATTGCCTCTGTACTGGCATTGTGTTATAAGCTGTTTAAGAACAGGGGCTATAAAGAAAGTGCATTAAGCTACTTAAAGGAAGGTATTGATTGCAACGAAGATGGAGAATTTGCAGAACGTTCTGCAGGAAATTATAATCGGATTAACGATGATGCAATGATCATGCTGAGTGAAGGGCTTGATGAACCGGAATACGAAGAATATGCTATCCGAAATTTGACAATGATGGAAATGTATTTTGAACCTGACTTTAGCGTGTTCACAGCCAATTCAACGCGCTTTGACAAAGATTTATTAGTATATCCAAAAGATTATTATTGGTTGTATCTTTCCTTGGGATATAAATATCAAAGAAAAGATTTTTTGTGTATTGCGGACCATATTATGAATGTAGTTACAATGAAAAATCTTAGAGGACCTGATTGTTTGATTCATTTTATGAATCACCCTGAATTAATAGATATGGATATACAACCAGCTTACGAACTTGAAGAAAAGGCACGCTATTTTTCTGAATCAGGTATTGGTAGATATATCTCTCAACAGTTCAGTTGTTCTGTATTAAAAGGAAAACACAATTTTTTGTATGTGAATAGCGGTTCAATTCAGATGGAAATGAAATTAGGTGGAAGTTTTTTTGAACATCGTGGTTTTAAAGCAGAAGAGATGACATTTAAGCAAGGATTGTTTTCTATGAAGCAGATACAAAAAGGCTGGTATTATTTACCTTTTGAGGAATCTCAAGATACATCCGATTGGTGGGAGATGGATCATAGTAAACGAAAGATTAAAGAAGCCCCAAATTTAACAGTGGCTGTTGATGTAAAACCTTATCCGGATAGAGTTGAAATAAGAATGAAAACGGAGGGGATTACGGATGCGCCTTTTCGAGTTGAAATGGCATTTAGGGGAATTGAGCGCATTGAATCGGATGCTTTTTGTATGGAAGTAAAAGGTGATGAAGAAATTGTGGTTAAAGAAGGTTATGTAAAGGTGGAAAGTATGGATGATGGGCTATTAATTGGTCCTTCCTTTGGAAACCATCGCTTTATTAGCGGTAAAGAAGATTCGGATTTAAAGCACCCCGGCTGTGCAACATTGTACTTCACGGATTATGTGCCTTTTGATAGAGTCATTACAATAAAACATGTAGACTGATTTAAAGAGCTGTTACACGAAGTTGTGTGCAGCTCTTTTTCTGCCTGAAACATTATATCCATCGCTTATTATCTGATTCTTGAAGAGAATAATCCATTAAGTCGATTCCCTCATTGGAATAGACTTCACATACATCCTTATGGAAGAGGCATCGTTTCACAACGTAGCTCGGAGCTTTTTCAGTCGATAGATGAAGAAAGTAGAATGAGTTTTTTTGAGAAACAAGGTAAACGTCGGATTGAAAAAGAATACTGGGCATTTGATACCACTTCTATATCGAGCTATTCTGAAACATTAACGCAGGTAAAGAAAGGCCGTAACAAAGAATATGACCGTCTGCCTCAAATCAATCTCGCATTACTGTTTGGTGAGGGGTCAGGGTTACCTTTTTACTACCGGAAACTTCCGGGCAACATCGCCGATGTTAAAATAGTAAAACAGCTGATGACCGAATTTGACGTCATGGGATATAAAAAGGTCAAGATTGTCCTAGATCGAAGATTTTATAGTAAGAACAATGTCAATCATCTCTTTAAGAATCATCAGAAGTTTTTGGTTGGCGTGAAACTTGGTCTGAATTATGTTAAAGAGATTCTAGAAGAAGAACGTGCTAATTTACAACAGTGGACAAATTTGGATAAACAATTTGGTACCTATGGTATATGTAAAACGATCGAATGGAACTATGAGCAAGAACGTCCTTATAAGGGAGATACCTTAAAAGAGAAGCGACGAGCTTATCTATTACTTTACTATAACCCTGAAAAAGCAGCCATTGATCAGGTTCATATGAATGACTATTTCACGAGCTTATATAATGATCTAATGAACAATGAAAAAAAAGAATATCGTATGAAGGATTACACCAAATACTTTACCGTTACTGAAACACCAAAACGTGGGCGTAAGGTTGAACCAAAAGAAGAAGCTATGTCGGAATCCACAAAAAACTGTGGCTATTTCGCATTATTAACGAATGAACCTATGACACCGATTCAAGGATTGTCAATATATCGAAGCAAGGATATTGTTGAAAAAGGCTTTGGTAACCTAAAAGACCGCCTGAATTTCAGAAGAATGCAAGTATCCTCTGAATTATCACTTGACGGGAAGCTATTTGTTGAATTTATTGCATTAATCTATCTTTCTTATATTAAGAAAAAATGCAAGAAGCTCGATTGTTTGAGAAATGGACACTTCAAGGATTAATGGACGAACTTAATGTCATTGAGCTATTTGAGGCACCCAACAAAGGTCGCATACTTGGTGAGATTACTGAAAAACAAAAAGGACTTTACAAATCTCTTGGCGTGGAACCACCCTCGTTATAGTTTTCGGGAATCCAGGATATAATCACTAGAAATAATCCGAGTTTGGATGAGCGAGATGAATTGCTAAGAAAATTGAGTGGGCACTTTAAATTAAATGAATAAATAAGCAATCGAAATGAACCGCCCCCCAAAAAAAAATTTAGACATGCTAACGATTTTGAGGTTGGTTCATTTTTGAGAGATTATTATCACACAAATAACAGAGATAAGGAAATGAAAACATGAATGTAGAAATGGTAACACTTGTGATGATTGAAAGAGAAGATGGATATGTTTTAGTGCAAAAGCGTAAGCTGAAATATCCGGGAATAAGTTTTCCGGGCGGACATGTTGAACAAGGTGAATCAATTTTAGATTGTGCTATTAGAGAAGTAAAAGAAGAAACAGGACTTGATGTTGAAGGTTTGATTTCTTGTGGAGTTGTACATTGGAGCCATAAAGAAACAGACAGAAGATACATGTGTTTTATGTATAAAACTACGTCTTATAGTTGTGATCTAATTGAAAATAATCGTGAGGGTGATAACTTTTGGATGAATACTGAAGAATTGCATCAATTACCTACTGATAAGTTTTCCTCAGAGCCGGATATTTATGCATTATCTCCATTGCTACATAAAACGGGGGAGTTTAGTGAAACCTTTATTATTCATGACAACGAATCAATATTGGATATCCATTTTAAATAAAAAATGGTTAATGGTTTGGAAGGTAAATAAAATAATGTTAGAAATCAAGTTCTTCAACATGCAAGTCGAGAAAACCTGATAAATATCTAAATTACAAAGGGATCAAGACCGAATTAGTTTGTTCACCAATGGAGAATGAATGTGGGCTTCCGGACATGTTTGGTTTTTTGGAGGTGGAGGAGCTTTTTGACATGAAGAAGAGCAATAGTAAGATAACATCCAAGTGTTCAGAAACCAATTAATCTAAGAATCTGGACAAGGGATTAACACTGCCCAATATGCAACATATTAATGTGATGCATTTGCAGATATGTTATAATAATGCAGTTGACAGACGAGAAAATACAGAGGGTTTTAAACCCACAAGAGAGCCTTAGATGAGGAGAATATTATGAATGTAGAATGAGTAACACTTGGGGTGTTATAGGTTGGAGTCATAAGACAACGGATAGAAAAATTGTGCATAAATACTATTTTCATTATTCAAAATACACGACGATTACACTAGAAGGGGTGGACGTAATAATGATTAAAAAATTTAAGAATATACACGATGTATATTTTTGGACATTAAGCTATTTTAAGCCTTACATTATGCTAACAGCTGTCTATATTTTAAGTGGCGGAATTATGATCCTTGGAGAAATTGCAATACCACGACAAATGGGGAACATTGTAGATGAGGTTATACCGCTTAGCGATTCAACATTATTGCTAACCCAAAGTGTTTATCTTTCTGGCATTATTCTAATAATATTATGCGCTAAAGCAGGATTTAACTTTCTGCAACAAATCATCGGATTTAGGATAACACGAGATCAGCAAACAGATTTAATGAAGAAGCTACAAACATTAGGATACTCATATTATGAGAAAATTCCTACAGGGCAAACCGTGTCGTTGTTTGAAAATTCGGTTAAGGAGACGCAACAGACATATACGTTCCTGTTTCCTCAGTTTATCTATGCGCTATGTCAATTTTTGGTGCCTTCATTGGTGCTTATTATGAAAAAACCATTATTTTTCGTTGCAATTATGATTGGAAATGTAGCCTTTATATTTTTAAACAAGTATGCTAATAACAAAATATTATATTACCAAGGTTTAGAGTCAAAAAGGGCGCAGATCTCTCAACAAGCGCTATATGATTCAATAACTTCCATGAGCGAAGTTAAGATAATGGGAAGAGAAGATTGGTCAATTGATAGAACTTTGCTAAAGTTTAATGATTTTAAGACAATTAGAATGAAGTCTATTCTTTGGCGTCATCTTAGATTTACAATTGTTGGATTAACATTAACAATTTCTGTTGTTATTTTTTATTTTCTGGGAAAAAACTACATTATGGAGGGAAGTGTAACATTAGGAGAGTTTATTGGGTATAGCTTTCTAATGGGCTTGATTTCACGAGGGTTTTCAATTTTTTTCTATATTTTACCAGCACAATCACATGCTTTAAATTATGCGAGAGAGCTATTTGAGTTCTTACAAATAGAACCTGATGTTAAAAATAATGGCAAACAAAAATTAGTAGAAAATTCTTTATTTGAGATTAAATTTGATAATGTTTCCTTTTCTTACGATAAAAAAGTCAAAAATATAAAGGAGTTTACAATTGACATTAAAAAAGGCAAGAAAACAGCAATTGTAGGCGAAAGTGGCTGTGGTAAGTCGACGTTATTCAAGCTTATAGGTCGATTTTATGATGTTGATGAAGGCGAGATACTATTTGATGGAATAGATATTAAAAATTATGACCTAAACGACTTAAGAAAAATGCTGGGTTATGTATTTCAAGAAACATATCTATTCAATATGTCAATTATGGATAATATTAGATTTGGCAATCCAAAGGCAACCGACGAAGATGTAATTACAGCAGCTAAAAAAGCCGGTGCCCATAGTTTTATAACAGAATTGGATGTAAAATATGATACCATTGTTGGCGAAAGAGGAACAAAGCTTTCAGGCGGGCAAAAACAACGGATAGCAATTGCACGTATGTTTTTAAAAAAGCCGTCTGTCATTTTGCTCGATGAAGCAACATCGGCATTGGATAATATGACAGAATCCTTTGTTACCAAAACATTTGAGACAGATAAGCAGGAGTACACACTTATAACAATAGCGCATCGATTGTCCACCATACAAAACTACGACACTATTATTTACATGGAAAATGGTCGAATAGAAGAAGTTGGTAATTATAATGAGTTGATGAAGCTTAAAAGAGGTTTCTATAACCTTGCAGTAAAAGGAGGCGTTGAATAGTGAAGGGGTTAAGATATATACTTGCTAGAATTAAAAATATGCCACTTATCGCCGTTAGTTATCTAGTATTGATTATTGAATGCTTAGCTCCTGTTATTGCAATTAAATTTCAACAAGAAATAATCGATCATGTGTTTATAGAGAAAGCCTTTGATAACTTTACAAGATTGATTATCCTGTATGCAATTTTCTTTTTTGGGCAAAAACTTTTTTTTACATGTCGTAGAGTAGCATTTTTTGAATTAAGTTATCAAGTTCAAGAAATGTTGACTAGAGATTTCCTTCATAAGCTTCATTCTATCCCTTTTAAAAATACAAATGATCAACATGTAGGGATATTGCTAAACCATGTTAGGAACGATATATCGGATGCAAGTGATTTATCAGTCAATCAGATCATGTCTGAAATGATGAAAAGTATCGTTTCCATAATAATATTAACATATACAATGATCATGATAAACATCAGAGTGTTAGTTATTATTGTGGTGCTGTCGATTATCTATTCCTATATATTGAGAAAATATGGAGAAAAAATAAAAGAGTTTGCCAAAGTTGTACGTAAGGATAAAGGTAGTGTGTCAATGGCAATAGAAGAATGTATTTCGTCCATAAGAGAAATCGTAGCCTTTAATCGAGAAGAGTGGCAACTGAAGAATTATCAAAAAAAATATAACAATTACTACAGGTCAATTATTCAAGAAGGTATATTATCAGTAAAACTCATTTTCATTGGTGAGCCTTTTCTTTATGGTACAAAAATTTTGACAATCCTTATTGGTGGCTTTTCGGCAATAAATAATACTATTTCAATAGGAGAATTTGTTGCAAGCTATGCATTAGTTGATGCGCTGGTTACAGAAATAGGTGCGCTTTTTAAATTGTCGTTAACTGGAAAGAAATTAGATGCTGCAGTGGATAGTATTCGAAAAATAATGGATATTGATGATGACGTGTTTGGTGATGTAGAGATTGAGAGTTCCGTAAAGTCACTGATTTTTAAAGATGTTACGTTTAGCTATCCTGAAAACAAAGAACCTGTCTTAGAGGGGATTAATCTATCTATTCCTATTGGCAAAAAGGTGGCTTTTGTTGGAAAGAGTGGAAGTGGAAAATCAACCATTGCACAATTGCTAGTCAGAAATTATAAACCAGACAAAGGAAATATTTATATCAATTCAATTCCGATTGATGAATACAATAGCGGATATAAAGAAAAGGTATCTATTGTACTACAGCAACCATATTTTATGCCGGAGACGATAAAAGAAAATGTATTATTTGGTAACAAATTTAGTATGGATCAACTAGACAGTATTTGCGAGAAAATGGTATGTGAAAAATTTATAAATAATATGTCTGAAGGTTATGAAACGATAGTGGGTGAAAGAGGCGTAACACTATCGGGAGGTCAAAAGCAAAGATTGGCATTATGCCGCGTCTTGCTAAGAGAGCCAGAGTTGCTTATATTAGATGAATCGACATCCGCACTCGATATGGAAACTGAATTTCAAGTTCAGAAGAATATTGATCATTTACGAGAGGGAAAAACAACAATCATTATCGCTCATAGACTTTCAACAATTAAGAATGCAGATATTATCTATGTTATTGATAAGGGGAGAATCTTAGATATGGGAACACATGATAAATTATTGGCAGATTGCAGGGAATATAATCAACTTTATTCGAATACAAAGATTGAGGATATTGAAGTTAATTAAACGAAGGAAAGAAAACCAGCCAAGGAGCTACTTGGATGGAATGGATATATCAGTAGAATATCCACGTGGTTTAAATCAGAAATAAGATGACTTCTATTCCTTTTAGGGATAGGAGTTTTTTGTACGCCTTAGTTGGTCACTACCTATTAATTTAACTGACCTAAAGGAGCGTAGAAAGAATAAAAAAGGATGGATTGTTGTTGCAATATGAAAATTTATGGAAGATACTATAAGAAGAACAAAGTCGGATAGGGAGATTAATATGGATGAATTATGTGCGATGACTGCCATTGAGCTTAAAATGGAAATTCAAAAAAGAAATATCGGGATTGAAGAATTAACACGTTCATACCTTAAGCGTATCGAAAAATATGATAAAAAACTGAATACAATTTCAGAAATTAACGAATTGGCATTAAAACAAGCAAGAGAATTAGATGCACAAAAATCGGGACGAGACGCTATATTATTTGGGCTACCCGTGTTAGTAAAGGACAATGTTGATGTTGCAGGACTTCATACGACTGCCGGTAGTATGGCTTTGTCGGATAATGAAGCAGTGACCCATGCGACCGTTGTTGAAAATATTATACAGAACGGCGGAATCATTTTGGGTAAAACTAATATGACAGAATTTGCCAATTTTACAACACAAGATATGCCAAACGGATATAGTTCAAAAGGCGGTATTGTAAAAAATGCATATGACTTTAATAAAGATCCGGGAGGATCAAGTACCGGTTCAGCGGTAGCTGTTTCAGCCGGATTTTGTTCGGTAGCGGTAGGAACTGACACATCATTTTCAATTGTAGCATGTGCAACAGAAAATGGAATAGCAGGCTTAAAGCCTGGAGCTACTTCCTTGTCTTCAAACGGGATTATTCCAATATCAAAGACATTAGATATGGCAGGAGCGCTAAGTAAGAATTTATCTGATGCGATATTGCTATATAAAGGAATGGCAGATACCCCCTTTGCGCCAATTCAACCGATCCCTGTAAAAAACTTGAAAATTGGTGTTAATCTATATAACAAGGAAAGGGTATCAACGGCACAATGGAGAAGATATGAGCAATTATTTGAGTTGATGCGAAGCGAAGGGACTCAATTCTTTGAAATGATGCAACCCTATTCTCCTTATCTAGGTACTATTATGCGATGTGAATTTAGACGCGACCTAGAAAATTATTTGTTAAATTCGTCGGCAAAAAAGAAAACGTTAGATGAGCTTATTGCCTTTTATGAGGCTAATCCGGAAACAATGATGAAATATGGAATATCTGCTTTAAAAGAATCTTCCCAAAAAAGTGTTAATGACCGGTTGTATAAAGAGGCCATGGCAGAACGGGGTCGGATGCGTAGTCAGGTTATAAAAGAGCTTGAAAAGTATGATGCATGCATCATGACCGGGCCGACAAATATGATGCATTTTGTAGGATTACCATCGCTTGCGTTGAAATTATGTATGGGAGAAGATGAAATTCCACGAGGCATTATTCTTTATGGTGCGGATGAGCGTAAACTTTTAGCTGCGGCACTTACTATCGAAACATATTGTTCTCCTTTTTCTTTCCCGAAATTCTAAAATGTTATTTGAGGAAATCAAAAATGAAGTGCCTAGTCCCATTAAAGGATTAAGCACTTCCATCTACATGATAACATTCAGGGCGTGTAAGATATTGGTATAGGAGAACGTTGGAATGGGCGAAGGTTAACATCATGTATATACTCTAGAAAAAGTAAAAATCAAACTTATGAATCTTTTCTTGTGGATATTGTACCATTCGAAGAGAGAGAAGTGATTTTTAATTTGTTAACTAAAAGGATTAGAGGAAAATAATGGCTAAAAAGTATATGGCTTCATTTAGATAAACACCTTATTTTTACTTCAAAGAATATATGTTATACTAGAACAAATGTAATGAAAGAAGGTATACGATGACAAAAATAAAACGAATTAACTACTCGGTGCAGTTAATATAATCTGATAGCAGATTGCAGCGAGATATAATAATATGTTATCAGTTAACTGTACTACTTTTCTTGCTAATAAAACATAGAAAAGGAGAAAGTTATGATAAAAGAAACACTAAAAAAATGGTACCAAGACGAGGAAAAAAGTTTTGAAGGATGGGATTTTTCATACCTTAAAGGGCGCTGGAGAGAAGAGGAACTTACGTGGGAATATGATAATATTGTACGCAGACATTTAAAACCAGAACATCGATTATTGGATATGGGAACAGGTGGGGGTGAATATTTACTTTCATTAAACCATCCTTATCACAATACATATGTTACAGAAAGCTGGGAGCCAAATGTAAAGTTGTGCAAGAAGAAGTTGAAGCCTTTAGGGATTACGGTTAAAGAAACTGATGATAGTGATGATTTTCCTGTTACAACTAAGTTGCCATTTGAAGACAATTTTTTTGATGTTATTATTAATAGACATGAGTCATATAATCCATCTGAAGTAGAGCGTGTGTTAAAGCCTAATGGTTTATTCATAACACAGCAAGTTGGCGGAATGAACAATAATGCTTTGTCAAAATACTTGATTGATGATTTTAAGCCACAATATGCCGATATCACCTTAAATAATTTTATTGATGATTTAAATAAAGATTCGTTTGATATTATGTTTCAAGCAG
Organism: Vallitaleaceae bacterium; assembly: GCA_965140555.1. Classification (GTDB taxonomy): domain Bacteria; phylum Bacillota; class Clostridia; order Lachnospirales; family Vallitaleaceae; genus UBA1351. The sequence continues at coordinate 3,418,322 of OZ223259.1, forward strand.
AAGAATTTCCTAACTTAGAGTTTTATGATGTGGGTGCAATCGTTTTTTTTGCTAAAGTTATTGAATGGGAGTTTCCTGGATTCAGTGTAGATAGTCATATTGATAAACTCTTAGAAATTGAAAAACATATCGCACAAAAGGGTAAGTACGTGACTGTTGAGCATCGTTTTATGATTGTGGCTCGTAAAGCTTCAAAGTAAATAATAACTAGTCTTTGAGAGAGCGGGAGGTGTCCCGCTCTCTCAAAAACTCAAATAGTATACTTGACTAGCATAGTTCAAAGCGATATAATATCTTAAATATATATTCAAAGGCTATGAAGAGAAAAGTAAATTATAAGTGCTTTTACAGAGAGTCCATATTGCTGAGAGTGGATGAAGTTACATTAATTGAAAATGGTCTCGGAGCTGCGTACCGAAACAGGATTTGTTTAGGCTACGACGGGTGCACCCGTTATAGTGATAGACTATCGATGAATCATTTCTCATCCGTAGTTGATAAGGTCTGTATCGTGAGATATAGATGAATTTGGGGTGGTAACACGAAGTCATGCTTTCGTCCCCGAAAAAGAAATTTTTCGGAGAGGAGGGCTTTTTTATTTTCTTTTTTAAATGAAACAGACAATATGACGTTGTTATCACAACAAATTGAAATGAGGTGTAATAATGAAAAATGTATTAATTGGAGGAGCATGGCCTTATGCAAATGGTTCATTGCATATTGGTCATATTGCAGCTTTATTACCAGGTGATATTATCGCCCGCTACTATAGGGCAAAAGGAGATCATGTTTATTATGTATCAGGAAGTGATTGCCATGGTACGCCTGTAAGCATTCGAGCTAGGCAAGAAGATAAACAGCCTGAAGAGATTTCAGATTATTATCATGATGAATTTGTTAATTGCTTTCAAAGACTAGGATTTAGTTATGATTGCTATACAAAAACATCATCTATAGAACACAAAAATTTTGTAAGTTCGTTTCATAAGAAATTATATGAAAGTCCTTACGTACTTGAAAAAGAAACGGAGCAAGCTTATTGTGAAAGCTGTAGGACCTTTTTATCGGATCGGTTTGTTATTGGAAAATGTCCGGAATGTGGTCATGATACGAGAGGCGATCAGTGTGATATTTGCGGTACAATATTAGAACAAGAGCATATTATTCAACCGGTATGTGCAGTGTGTAGGAATCCAATATCCTTCCGCTATACAAAGCATCTTTATATTGAGATAACAAAACTGGAAGAAAATATAAAAAGGTTTGTTAATGACCATCCTCAGTGGAGAAAAAATGCAATCTCTTTTACAAATAGATATATTGATGAGGGATTAAGAGATCGTTCTCTAACCAGGGATTTGTCTTGGGGAATTGATGTTCCAATGGAGGGTTATGCCGGGAAGAAGATTTACATTTGGGCTGAAAATGTTTTAGGTTATTTATCAGCGAGTAAAATTGTTGCAGAAAAAAGAGGAACTGATTTTCAACAGCTGTGGGGGGAAGATGGGTTGCATTATTACGTGCATGGTAAAGACAACATCCCATTTCATACGATTATTTTACCGGCGTTATTGATTGCCAATGGTGAAGGGTGGCATTTGCCGGATGAAATTATATCAAGTGAGTACCTGACATTAGAAGGCAAAAAAATATCAACGAGTCAAAATTATGCCATATGGGTAAAAGATATTGTGGATCGGTATCATCCCGATTCTTTAAGATACTTTTTGATTTCGAATGGCCCAGAGAAGAAGGATTCAGATTTTTCTTGGCATGAGTATGTTAAATGCCACAATGGAGAACTCCTCGGGGCATATGGTAATTTTGTGAATCGTACCTTGGTCTTTGTTAAAAAGTATTATAATGGAGCTGTTCCCTGTGGAAAGTTAAATGAATCCATCAAAAATGAAATAGAGGAATTGTTTGAAAAAACAGGAATCTTCATACAATCCGGACATTTCAAAGATGCACTAGAGGGGATTTTTAAGACCATTAGAAATGCAAATAAGTTTTTTGATTTGGAGCAACCCTGGATTACTCGAAATACGGATGGTGAAAAATGCAAGAATACAATTTATAATTGTGTGCAGATTATTGCGAATCTATCCATCGTTTTAAATCCTTTTTTACCGTTCTCTTCTGAGCAGGTTCGTAAATGGCTAGGAATAGATAATTGTTGGAATAGGCAAACAACCCATGAGAATCTCTTGCTTCCGGATATTAGTATCCTTTTTGATAGGTTAGATATATCAATTGTAGAAGAGGAAGTTGACAAATTACGAAAAATGTAACTAAAATTTAAATGCAATGAGTAGAAGTATAGTTGATATAACAAAACGATCTCCTAATATTTAATGAGGAGTATGTACATTAAAGGTTTATTAGATGTGAGCAGCACTGTTGAACGCAAGGAATGTGATAAAAAATAATGAAATAAGTAACAATAATAATGTACACGATTAGAACGAGAAGTTCTAATCGTGTTTTTTTTATGTAACAAGACAGGAAAGGGGTTATATTACCAAGTATCTGATGGACTATTCACTGGCTGTTGAAGGTGGAGGCAGGATATAGACCGAAATTTTGAGGAAATCAAAAATAAAGTGCCTAGTCCGATTAAAGGATTAAGCACTTCCATCTACATGATAACATTGACTCGATTATAAGTTTAGTATTATATTTTTCATGAGGTATAATGTGGTCATAACCAAATAAGGAGACCTGCTATGAAAAGTCAAGAGAAAAATAGTGAATAATTGCATTGTTATAGGATTTTAAAAAAGGTTAACCTTAATAGGACATCTATGAAGATGCCTTTAAAAATTTGAAGTTTAACAATAGATTAGTCAAGATTAAAGGTCACATCATCAGTCAAGATTTTATGAAGTACCCGAACCAATTTCCCGGCACAATGGCCTAACGCATTATAATGGGAACGGCCTTCTGCCATTTTGGAATCGTAGTAGTTTTTGAAAGTCTGATTGTTAATTACACAGTTGTGAGCAGCATTGACAAGAGCAAAACGAAGCATTCTAGAACCACGTTTTGACATTCTTGTTCTTCTGGCTTTGAACTGACCGGATTCATGAACGGAAGGATCAAGTCCAGCGAAAGCAAGCAGTTTCGAAGAATCACTGAAACGTTGGATGTTACCTATTTCACCAAGGATCATGGCGCCATCGAAATAACCGATGCCAGGAACCGTCATGATCACTGAGTTAAGAGAAGTCATAATAGAAACAATGTTCTTCTCAACCTCATTAAGTTGTCTATTAAGTAGTTCGATTTGTTCGATCGCTTGGGCTACTTGAATAGAAATAGAGGTGTCAAAGACGCCGACAGACTTCTGTGCCAGAATTCTAAGTTTTGTTGCAGTATCCTTCTTAAAATGGCCGTGGGAAGCACTTTCGAGAAGATGTGACAAATGAGTCAAGTGCATAGAAGCAATCTCCTCAGGAGAAGCAGCTTCCTTAAGAAGAGAGTAACAAGCTTTCCCATGAATACCGGATTTAAAGAAGTATTGAAGTTCCGGAAAGAGCTGATCCATATAGGCGGTCAGCTGAATTTTCAGTCTAGTACGGGACTTAATGGTTTTAAGCCTAAAGCGGCAGAAATCACGAAGTCTCATAATATCAATGTCGTATTGAGTCACAAAGCGAAGTTGGTTATGCATAAGAGTTTTAGCAATTAAGTAAGTATCAACCTTATCCGTCTTGGTTTTGCGAATATTGTTTTTTCGCAGAGAAGATACTTGGATAGGATTGATGACACAAACCTTGTAACCTAGAGAATAGAGATAATGAACAAGGTTGTTGCCATAATGAGCCGTCGATTCAAGGCCGATGATGAGATTGTCTTTATCGAAAGAAACGATATTTGAGATCAATCTGGAGAAGCCATCATCGTCATTGGAGAATTCAAAAGGCTCTACGAGTATTTCACCATCCGAAGATAAGACAGAGGCGAAATGGTTAAGTTTAGCGATATCAACGCCAACGTAAATCATCATGGATCTCCTTTCATTTTATTGACACTGTGACGGTACACCTAGTCTTATCATCATAAACTTGATAGATATGAGAACTCAATGGCTCATCCTGCTATAAATGATTCAGATAAAACAGTGGCAATACACTCCTTCGAGTAGTCAAAGCTACAGAAAAAAATCAAAAGTCCACAGGTCTGATTTCATTATAGTCGTAGTAAACAATAAAAAGAAAGGAAAGTGTGATATTAGCTTCTATATATATCATACAAGGAAAAATATGAAAGAGAAAAAAACTAAAGTGATAGCAATCAATGCTGTGTCAGGGGGAGGGAAATCCACTACAATAGATGAACTTCTGAGAAGAATGCCAAATTCTAAGGCAATACACTTTGATGATCGTGACTATAGATCAATAAGTGGGATTACGGATTTACTCAAGTGGGAACTAGAGGGAGCAGATTATAACAAATGGGATTTATCGTTATTTGAGGAAGAGTTAAGGACTCTATTAGATGAAAATCTTGATTATATATTTGTAGATTATTCTTTTGGGTATAATCAGAAACAGATTTCACCTTATATATCATTGTCTGTGTTTATTGATACACCACTTGATATGTGTGTGTGTAGACGTATTTTGAGAGATTATCAAGAGTCAGATGCAAGTGACATAATCAAACATATGGAATGGTATCACAATATGGGGAGAGAAGCATTTACGCATAGTGTTGAAGAGGGAATACAAGATGCAGATTTAGTTGTAAATGGGTCTATGACATTGAACAATATATGTGAGTTGATTGAAAACAGAATAATGGAGATTGTATAAAATAAAGGCCTAGAGAACTAGGCTTTTTTATTTTCTTTTTTAAATGAAACAGACAATATGACGTTGTTATCACAACAAATTGAAATGAGGTGTAATAATGAAAAATGTATTAATTGGAGGAGCATGGCCTTATGCAAATGATTCATTGCATATTGGTCATATTGCAGCTTTATTACCAGGTGATATTATTGCCCGCTACTATAGGGAAAAAGGCGATCCTGTTTATTATGTATCCGGAAGTGATTACCATGGTACGCCTGTAACCATTCGAGCTAGGCAAGAAGATAAACAGCCTGAAGAGATTTCAGATTATTATCAATGGGCAATCGTTTATAAAGAGAATAATCAAGTAATCGGTAGTATTTCGGTAGTAGGAATTGATGAAAGTATTGAAGCTACGGAAATTGGCTATTGTATAGGCTACGATTATTGGAATAAGGGAATAACAACAGAGGCATTTAGTATGGTAATAAGCTTCTTATTTGATGAAGTGAACGGTAATCGAATAAGTGTAAGACATGAATGTGATAAATCCTGAAAGTGCAAAGACAGCTATCTTAACCAGAAGAGATTTAGAAATGATAGGTGTTTAAATAAAAAACATAAATTATCGTTTTTTTTATATAAAAGTATGAGATAATATAAATATGATATATTGGTCAAATATGGAGTAGTTTTTGAATTTTAGGAGGGTATGAAGAATGATTCTAAATATAGATCAAAGGAAGATTGTGGACAGTGACGTAACAGGAGATATGCTAATTCGTGGGGTAGCGGGAAGCGGAAAGACAACTGTTGCCGTTCATCGAATACCGATTCTTCTGGATTATCATACAAAGGAGGACGATCAAGTACTTTTAATTACCTATAATCGTGCATTGATTCAATATGTGAATTACTTGTATTCAAAAATGGATCGTCAAACGACACTACTTAATCTGTCAAAAAGTAAAGATAAACTTCAAATTAAAACCATTGATTCAGTAATAAAAAGTCTTTTTAGCGAGCTGAAAATCGAACATAAAAAGAATCCTGTTCCAAGTAATGAAGAACGTTATAATACGATAAATTATGTTATTCAGAAACTTAAAAATAAATATAAGGATATTCCTTGGTTTAATGAAAAAAACTCAAGATTTCTCTTGAATGAACTCGATTGGATAAAGGCGTGTGATTATGACAGTGTAAAAGCATATCAAGAAGCGGATAGATCAGGTAGAGGTATTCATATAAAAGATCAAAAAGATAAACAAGGTGTACAGCGGATTAAGAAAAACAGTAGACAGCGAGAAGCAATTTATGAATGCTATCAGTTTTATAATAATATCATGAGAAAAAAAGGCCGTTATGATTTTAATGATATGGCAAAAGCGGTTAAAGAAAACTTTGAAAGAATGAATGCAAAGCAATACGTTCATATACTTGTAGATGAAGCCCAAGATATGTCCAAATTACAATTAGATGTTATAAAGCTGTTATATGATGAAAAACCATATAGTTCGGCAACGTTTATTACGGATACATCACAAAGTATTTATGAAAAGTCATGGCTTAGTTATCATCCGTTTACCACAATAGGATTTAATATGGCAGGTCGTTCAAGAGTTCTTAGTAAGAATTATCGTACAACAAAGCAGGTTGCGATGGCGGCATATAGCCTTACAGAGAATGACTTGTCAATTACATCAAATGAACTCTATGTTAAACCTTTGGTTGTAGAAAGAGAAGGAAGCTTTCCTGTATATCAGAATTTTAACAATGATGAAGAAGAGCTGAAATATATAGCTGAAAAGATTAAAAAGCAAAGTTTAAAATATGACCTAAAAGATATGGTTATTATAGCAAGAAATAAAAAACAGTTGGAAGTAGCAGAAGAATATTTGGTGAATCATGGTATAGATTCAAAAATCTATAATGATAAGGTAACTTTTGATCAAGAAATTATTAAACTATTTACGATGCATTCAATAAAAGGCTTAGAGTTTAAGGTTATATTCATCATTGGATTAAATGATGAAATCATACCATATAGAAGTAAATGTGAAGCAGATGATGACTATAGCAGAGAAAGTCAAGATAGAAAATTACTGTATGTCGGCATGACAAGAGCAGAAGAAAAGCTATATATGACATCGAGTGGTAAAGAATCAATATTTATTAAAGATATTAACAAAGAGTTTTTGATTAGAAATGATGAAGAACCGTTTGAATATATGTCAAAGTTGCCAGAAGCAAAATATTTATTCAAGGATAAACTGGTAGAGATTCATAGCAAAGAAGAGATTGTACGTCAAGGAATTATTCAAAGCTTGATACAGGTTCTAGGTTATCCCCTAGATTGTATTGATATTGAAGTTCCTATTAAACAATATTCCAGAACAGGTTATGCAGATATTGTTCTTTATAAATCAAAGTCAAAAGATAAGCCCTTGGCTGTAATTGAGTGTAAGGCATCTGATGTGGCTGTAGAAAGCTTTAAAGATCAGCTGTTTGATTATATGCGGTCATTGCCAAGTGTTCGATTTGGAATGATTAGTAATGGGATAAAACATTATTTTTATGAAAAAAACGGAGCGAATATGCTTGATAGAGCAATGCTTCCTTCCTATGATAACCTTGTTAATACCATTGATAAAGTCTTTATATATAAAAACTTAAATAATAATAGAGAATTTAAGTATATTGTTAATGGCTATGACAACAAAAATATATCGGTTATGCATGTAGATGAAGATGGAGCCCTTCCGATAGGTGATTATCGGGATATTGGCATCTTAGGAAAAATTTCGGCAGGGCAGTTTAAGAATATTGACAACTCAGTTGATCGGGTTTCAAGATGTATCCCCCTTCCGGAAGAATGGTTTTCAAAAAGCTATGAATATATGATGCTTACAGTGGATGGGGACAGTATGATTCAAGCAGGTATTGAGCCTAGAGACCATGTTGTTGTAAGAATGCAAAAAGACATTAATAATTATGATATTGCAATAGCAATCGTTGACGAGGAAGCCACGATGAAGAAAATTGTGAAAATGGGTGAGCATGTAATGTTGATGCCTGAGAATAATAAATATGAACCGATAATGAAAAAAGCGGAAGAAGTTTTTATAGCAGGAAAGGTTGTAGGGGTATTAAAAAGTTGGGGATAAAGACAGGGTCCATTCGACAATATGGAACGGATCGACAACCGCTCGCCCTTTACTATTGCTGAATAAAAGAATGAGACTTAGTATGAATCAATCGGAAAAGTAGAAAAGTTACACAGAACTATGCACGAAGCCTCAAAAATAACGTTAATTACCTTAAAACATTCATTTATTACAAAAAAGGGTGAGCGGATGCAAGTACTTATGCAGGCGTGATTAGAGGATATATGAGATGTTTACCAATTATAAAAGAACACTTAAGTTAATATGAATAATACATTTTTATAATTTTAGAACAATTACGACATCAACGCGAAGGGGAGACGAATGGATAATCAAGTGAATTGCATGACAGACTATTTTAGAAGTGCAGTGGCTGCTCAAGTGAATGAAGGGATTGATTTTAGATCAGATCAGTTTTATATTCTTTCTTCTAGAGAGGTATTACAAGGTGGTGTCAACACATCAACCTATAAACAATTGTTTAGTGAAGCTCAGAAAAATAATAAGGATCGTTCCGATGATAGAATAGAAACAATTAAGGTAATTATTTGTGTCAAAACCATAAAGACCATTTTTAAAGCAAATGAAAGGGTACAAGATGAGATTGATCCTTTAACAGGAGTGTATTATGTACCTGCTAGACTCAATAAACAAGGTCAGCTGCAATTTGATAAAGCTGAGAAAAAGCTACCATGGTTTCCAAGAGAATATTTAATGCCAATGGTTGAACCTCAATTGGCTATTGGAAAAACACAAGTTGTTGATCAGTTCATAAGTAATCATGTGGACCAAGTTGAAAAAATAAATGATTGGAATGATTATGTTCGTTTTTTTAAAAACTTTTATGAAGAGGTCACCGAATCACTATTTGATACAAACACCATCCGTAATTTGGATAATAAAGAACCTTTTTTTGAGTTAGAGAATAACATGTTTATTTTTCTAGATAAAACGGTTAACTCGACTTTCCATATTATGACACTTTATAATTATTTGATTAAGGATAATCAAGCTAAACCCCTTTATGATAATTTTACGGATATAAAACGTGGGAGTTCTAGAGAACTTATAGAAAATAGTCTTGAAAAAATGATGGAACATTGTGGTCAAATGAATGGGGAATATGCCTTGTCATCTTCTCAAAGAGAAGCTATAAATCATTTTAATACAACAGGAAACGGAGACGTACTAGCTGTAAATGGGCCACCAGGTACAGGGAAAACAACGTTACTGCAGACAATTGTGGCAGATATGTATGTCAAGAAAGCTTTAAAAAAGGAAAAGCCGCCACTTATTGTTGCGTCTTCAACCAATAATCAAGCTGTTACCAATATTATTGCCTCTTTTGGTAATATAAAAAAGATAGGAATGGGTAACTTGGAAGAAAGATGGATTGAGGGCGTTAGAAGTTTCGCGACTTATTTTCCTTCCACTTCAAAGATAAAAGATGCCAAAAGAAATCACTATCATTATACGAATCAAAAAGGCGAATTTTTTGTTTCTGACGTTGAAGAGCAAGTTAATATAAGCCAATCAAAGGTAAAATGTATAAAAGCTTGTAACCAATATTTTGGTCAAGATTATAAGTATATCACTGCTTGTCAGCAGAAATTACATGATGAGCTTTTATGGATTGAAGAGAGTAAGAAAAGATTACTGTTACTGGCTCAAGAAGTGTCTCAATATGATTTAGAAGATATGTTAATCGATCAATACCTTGATGTGGTTGTGACAAAACTTGAAGAGCGACAAAATGAAATAACAAGTATCAAGGAACGTATTATTGAGTGGGAGAATTGTTATAAAGAATTTCCTTTTTATGTTAAGTGGTTTAAGTTTATAAAACCTTTTAAAGCTAAAATAGAAACAGAATTCAGACTTTTTATGAATGAAGAAGAACAAGATTTTCTAAAGGAGTATATGACACTTGATGAAATCAAGAATATATATAGTAAGAAGTATTCAGAGTGTCAAAAAAAAATGACGGCTATTAAAAAGAATAAAATGATGATTGAAAAATTAAAGTGTCAATATGATGAAGAGCTTGGCTTGTTAGAAGAACATCATATTGTGATGCATAGTGAGAAAGATGAGAGATATAATCTGGATATTGATTATATTAATGACTTACTTGATAAAAATCATCGATATGTAGCTTTTTGGTTGTCTGTTCATTATTATGAATGTAGATGGGTGAGTGGTGAAGATCAACTTACAGATAAGCAAAAAGGTAAAACTTTTAAGAATGTGTTGGAGAAGTTTTACAACAGATTGAGTATGATTACGCCTTGTTTGGTGATGACGTTTTATATGTTGCCCAAGCAGTTCATGGCATATGGTGAACAAAAAAAGTTTTTCCTTTATAATTATATAGATTTATTAATTGTAGATGAAGCAGGTCAAGTTTCACCAGAAATTGGTGCGGGGGCATTTTCACTCGCTAAAAAGGCTATAGTAGTTGGTGATATTCATCAGATTGAACCCGTTTGGTCTGTAACAGGTGCACTTGATAAGGCATTAGCAATATCTAATGGGGTTATTAATTCGATAGATGAGTTTTCTGAATTAGAGAATAGTGGTTTAAATAGTTCGCAATCAAGTGTTATGAAGGTTGCAGCAAAGTGCTGTCAATATGAAAAATATGGAGATAGAGGCCTTTTTTTGAGCGAGCACAGGCGCTGTTATGATGAAATTATTGATTACTGTAATCAACTTGTATATAAGGGAAATCTTCAGCCTATGAGAGGAATGGGACAGATGGATAAGAATTTGGCCGTTAGACAATTTCCACAAATGGGTTATAAGCAAATTGATTCGGCACACTCAATGAGAATAGGGAGTAGTCGTGCAAATGCTGTGGAAGCCAAAGAGATTGCAGTGTGGCTAGAAAATAATATGGACTTAATCATAAGTGCTTATCCCGATGAGGAATTAAAAAATTTAGTGGGTGTAATTACACCATTTAAAGCTCAAATTGAATTTATAAAGAATGAGATTAAAAATAAAATGCCAAACTATTGTAGAAACATTAGTGTTGGAACTGTTCATACATTTCAAGGTGCTGAAAGAAGAATTATTATTCTTTCAACTGTGTATGGCTACCAGGATGGGTGTTTCTTTGTTGATGCAAATAAGAGTCTAATGAATGTTGCAGTTTCACGTTCTAAGGATAACTTTTTTATTTTTGGAGACATTAATTGTTTGAATGATAGTCCTTATAGTGCAAGTGGCTTACTCAAAAAATGTGTCATTGAGAATCCGATGTAATAAAAGATAATGAAGTAGCTTTAGAGACAATGAGCTGGAGGAAGGAGTGGCTTGTCATGAGTTTGGGCACGTAATCGGTTATTATGGATATAATCCTAAGTCAGGTCAAATGAGGAATTATAATGCTATCTTTCTTAAATAGATGTGTAAGTGTAAAAAATGTTACTAAAAGGTGGAAGTAAAATAATAAACGTTATATAAGCCAAGTATACAAATAAGGAGAAAAAGGATGCGTATAAAAAAAATAATTTCTGCAATAGTAGTTTTAGCATTTGTAATTGGAGTAGGTATGATCTGGGGACAGCATGAGCAAAAAAATACGGATCAAAAAGTTGAAGAACCGGTGGTACCAGAAGTAAAAAAAGGAGCGAATGCCTCTGCACTGTACTATTCTTATGGTAACTACAAAGATATGGTGGAACATTCTGATGTTGTAGTGCGAGGAACAGTGAAAGAGCATTATTTGCATGAAAAAGAAATATCAACATATTCTGTAATGGATGTACAGGAGTATCTAAAAGGGGAAAATGAAAAAGAAATAAGAATTTTACAAATGAATGATGATGATCTTTTAGAAGAAAATAAAGAATATGTACTATTTCTTGTTGCATCGGCTCTCGATGATTATACATATGGTATAGCTGGCGGGATTGAAGGCATTGCTGTTGTCAGTGACAATAGTGATGTGGAGTTTTTAGATGAACAAATAGGGCGTAGTTATAGAGAGTTAGCTTCTAGTGAAAGCCTAAAAGATATTTGTGAAGGAGGCAAATAAGCGATGAAGAAAAAAGTATATTTTTTGTGGTTGCGATTTTTGTAATAGGAATGGTGATGATCGGTTTGCAAAATTCCACGGATTTATCGAGGAATGATGTGGATAGTCTGATTTCATCAAAGGGTATTCAAAGTGTTTCATGGAGTGATTTTGAAAAATACCCACACAAGGATGTAGGAAGTGGTAATTATATTTATCAGTATGAGTTATCAGAGGGCTCCTTTTTTGTACCTAAGCGGTAGCAGTTTAGAGTCCCCACCTTTATATATTTAAATTATGATTAGGGCGTCAAAAGCAAGTTTCACTAAATTCACATACAATATATAGATTACGTAGATGCATTCGTAACAATATATTGTATGTGAAAGTTCAACTATATGCTTTTGACATCCTAATCATCTTATGGATAACGATGGAAATAGAGTAGACTTAAAAAAACAAACAAAAAATCTATAGCATAGCAATTCAAGGAACAGTAACTCCAGAAAATGGCATACTGTTCTTTTTAGATTCTAAATGAATGCGACCCTTTATAGTTGGGGATTTGCTTATATTGTCTATAAGGTGTATGATTAAAGAGTCACATCTTACGAATTTCAACATCTATTAAACTTAAACTATTCGTGGTAGTACTCATAGGGTACGACACTCTATATAGTTATCGTGTTTTCGATTACTTAAACTTTTCACTCACTGAGAGTAATTAAAATTTTAGAAAAGCGTTCCGAGGTTGTTTTATGAAGTCGCTAATGTCATGAAAACAAAAGAGGAAACACTTTATGTCTTGCGTAAGCAATTAAGGATAAAGGTACCTATTTTTTTTAATGCGCTTTTAAAGAGAAAGTTGATAAGGGTAAAAGGAATGCAAGCAATTATATTAGCAGCGGGAATGGGAAAAAGACTTAAAGATTTAACGAAAGGTTCTGCAAAATGTATGATTAAAGTGGATGGTGTTACTTTGATTGAGAGAATGCTCATGCAACTCGATCAATTGAACCTGTCGGAGATTATTATTATTGTGGGTTATAAATCAGAAAAATTGATGTCCTTTATATTAACGTTAGAAGTGAGAACACCAATAACATTTGTTAACAATGAGATTTATTATAAAACGAATAATATATATTCTCTGTATTTAGCAAAAGAATATTTGTTGAAAGAGGATACATTATTATTGGAATCGGACTTAATATTTGAGGATGTAGCATTAGAGAATATTATGAATGATTCTTATCCCAATCTGGCTTTAGTCGCCAAACATGAAAGTTGGATGGACGGTACAGCTATAACGTTAGATGATGATAACAATATTGTCAGTTTTGTTGGGAAAACAGAATATGATTATCAGGATGCACATGAATACTATAAAACAGTAAACATATACAAATTTAGCAAAGAATTCTCTAATAATCACTATGTGCCATTTCTAGGCGCTTATATTAAATCACAAGGTACAAATGCATATTATGAACAAGTATTGAAAGTCATTGGATTACTGGATCGACCGGAGATCAAAGCAACCTTAATAGAGAATGTAGTATGGTATGAAATAGATGATGAACAGGATTTGGATATTGCTGAATCATTATTTGCCTCTTGCCCTAAAAAGAGACTGGAAAAAATCCAAAATAGATATGGTGGATACTGGAGATACTCGAATCTGATTGATTTTTGTTATTTGGTTAATCCCTTTTATCCCCCAATTAAGATGGTAAATGAAATAAAATACAATATTGAAAGTCTAATCTATAATTATCCGTCAGGAATAGGTGTCAATAGTCTATTAGCGGCAAAATGTTTTGGATTACAAAAAGAACATTTATGTATAGGAAATGGAGCAGCAGAACTAATTAATGTGTTAATGAAAACCATAAAAGGCAAAACGGGCGTTATACGTCCTACGTTTGAAGAATATCCTAATCGACTGGATAAAGAGAGTGTTGTAGCTTTTTATCCGGAAAATCCAGACTTTTCATACACAATTGATGACTTGATGGCGTTTTATGAAGACAAGGATATCTCCACTCTTTTACTCATTAATCCGGATAATCCGTCAGGTAACTTTATTGAACTTGTTGATGTGTTGATGTTGGCAAAATGGGCGATGAAAAAAGGGATACGATTGATTGTTGATGAATCGTTTGTAGATTTTGCTAATTCGGAATGTTCCACAACACTGTTATCTGAGAAAATTCTCCATGATTACAAGGAATTAATCGTTATTAAAAGTATATCCAAGTCCTATGGAATCCCGGGACTGCGTTTAGGGATTATATGCAGCGCAGATACTGACATAATCGAGTTTATTAAAAATGATATTTCCATTTGGAATATTAATTCTATAGCAGAATTTTATATGCAAATAAGTGAAAAATATAATGATGACTATAAGTATTCCTTGGAATTAATTAAAGAAGCTAGAGAAATATTTATAGAACAACTAAGTCAAAGTGAGTACTTAAGAGTCATACCGACTCAGGCAAATTATGTTATGTGTGAAATTCTCGGTGAAGCTACGGCAACCCATATAACTGAAGCTTTGTTAAACGATTACAATATTCTTATCAAGGATTTGTCTACAAAAGAAGGTATTAAAGGACAATATATTAGAATTGCAGTGAAACGAAAAAAGGAAAATGAAAAATTTGTAGAGGCATTTAATCACCTGCTAAGTGAAAAACGATAAAGGGGGTATCAAAAATGATAAAAGAAGAGATAAAAGGGACTGTCCAACCTTCTATGGTCAGTTTTCTTAAAGATTTACCCAATATTTGTTCTCTTGCAGGCCTTGCCTGTGCCTTGCTTGGAATCTATTATGCTGTATTAGGTAATTTTAAGCTTGCTTTAGTTGGAGTGTTATGGGCAACGTTGTTTGATTGGGGTGATGGGATTATTGCCCGGAAACTTAAAGGGCGTACAGCGATTCAAGGCAACATCGGTAGTCAACTTGATTCCCTTATTGATATGGTGAGTTTTGGTGTGTTCCCTGCTATATTTTTACTTAGTTATGGCAAGTTTAACCCTATATTTTTACCAGGAGCCTTTATTCTTATTGCAGCAAGCGGTATCCGATTAAGTTACTTTAATGTGTACGGCTTGATTAATCCAAAAACATACAAGGGATTAGCCCTAGATAATAACGTACTTATTCTTGCCCTTTTATTCGTGTTTGAGAGATGGATTCCTTATACATCCTTTTCAATTATCTTATACTTAGTCTTGATGCTTTTGCCGATTTTTAATTTAGCATCAATTCCTACATATAAGTTTTCCGGGAAATGGGTTTATGTTCTTAGTGTATACGTCATTGGAATGACGCTTATTTATGGTTGGTTTTGATTGGGATTAAATTGACCTTTGGCTCATGGTGTACTAGAGGAAAAATTGCATTGGGCCATTGGGCGAAAAGTTTATGACAATCTTCGAAAAGAACAAATAGGGCACGCAGAATATATAAATGGCATAGATTATAGAGAGAAAGCAATAAATATGCTGAAATATTGGCAACGGTAACTTAATTTACCTTTCAGAGCGGTCCCTTTTTTGAATATTTTGACTATTCATATGGCTAAGTGTTATAATATAAATAATATTAAAGATGATTTTAATAGCAAACCTGTTAAAAAATAGGGACGCAAAGCCAGAATCTAAGGTATATATGTACAATTATATATTATGATCGCTCGACTGCATTAATTAATTTTGATGTAGTTTTTTTGATACTTTTTGATACATTATGAAGATAAGGATTAAATTGTGTCTTGAAGGAATGAGGTGAAACAATGCAAACAGAAAAACATAAAGTGAGTCATGAGGAATTAGGTGAGTCAGGAGATAGGTACTTCAATTTATTCAATATAGCACCAATTGGCTATATGATTATTTCAGAATTTGGAGATATTATCGAAGCTAATCTGACGGTTATGAAAGATCTGATGGTAGAAACAAAGGAGATAAGAAACAACAACATTATTGATTTTATACATGAAGAAGACAAAATATTGTTTCAGTTCCATAACTTAGCACTACTTAAGACCCATAGGTCTCAAGATTGGGAAATGAGAATGGAGCGAAGTGATGGAACCACTTATTGGGGTCACTTGAAAGCCAATATGTTCACTATAAATGGTACCAAGACTTGTTGCTTAACTATTAGTGATATTACTGAGAAGAAAAAAATACAACAGACGTTGATTGAAAGTGAACTTAAATACAGACTTATCTGCACAACGATGGAGCAAGGTCTTGCCTTATTTGATATGCGTCATCACGAAGGTAATACTGTAGAGTTTATATATCTAGATGTAAATGATAGTTATTTGAAATTATTTGATATGACCAAAAAAGAATGCATAGGGAATAGCCTACATGACTTCATGCCAATAAATGATGAAAAATGGATGCCAATTCTTGAGAATGTGGGTAAGACTAAAAAACCAGCGATGTTTGAAAGTTCCTGCACATCAATGGACAAAAGCATTCTTACATATGTTCATAGTCCACAGAAGAATCAGGTGGCTTTATTGGTTTCAGATATTACCGATCGTGTTAACAAGCAGAATGAGATATCTCATATGAGTTATCATGACAAATTAACTGGTTTGTATAACCGACGTTTTTTTGAAGAAGAATTATTAAGATTGGATACGAAGAGGAACCTGCCCCTAAGTATAGCTATGGGAGATATAAATGGTCTTAAGTTACTGAATGATTCATTTGGACATGCCACAGGCGATCTGTTAATAAAAAAGGTAGCTGATATAATCAAGATGGGTTGTCGATCAGATGACATCAGTGCACGCTTAAGCGGAGATGAATTTGTGCTTATCTTACCCCAATCTAATAGGGAGGGAACCTTAAAAGTATTAGAGCGTATTAAGTCATTGCTAGATGATCAAACTATTGAAAATATCAAGCCTTCTATTTCCTTTGGGTGTGCTACTAAAAAGTTAGAGGATGAGGATATAGCTGATATATTAAAAAAAGCAGAGGAATCTATGTACAATCATAAACTAAAGGAAAGCCCTGGAGTCAAACGGCAGATTATTGACGCGATTATTAAAATTTTTTTTCACAGGAACCCTCAAGAGGCGCTTCACGCCAATCGTGTCAGTGACATTAGTAAAAAAATAGCCACATCCATGGACTATAAACCTGCACAAGTCGAAATTATTCGTTTGGCTGGATTGATGCATGATATAGGAAAGATAGGCATTTCAAATAAAATACTTGATAAGAAGGGGAAGGTATCTGTCGATGAGTGGAAAGAGTTGAAACGCCACCCTGAAATCGGATACCACATATTAAGTTCCTCTAACGAATTTGCAGAGATTGCATCGATTGTGTTGGCACACCATGAGAAGTGGAACGGGAAAGGGTATCCTAAGGGGCTTAAGGGAGAAGAAATTTCTATACCTGCCAGAATCATTGCCATAGCAAACGTATTTGATGTAATGACTCATGATGGTGCTCACAATTGTGGCATGGAGTTAGAAGAAGCAATTGTGAAGTTGAATCGGCTTAAAGGAATACAATTGGATGCAGAGATTTTAGAAATTTTTCTTAGGGAAGTCGTTATGACTCTTTAAAGTATGCGCTATTGGGCATATGATGATTCTTAAGTAAAAAGTAAGGGAGTTGGTTCAGGTGAAAAAGAAATTATTAGTTGGTATCATTGGTGGCGTTTTAGGTTTTATAGTTGGTGCATTTGGCGGTGGTTTTTTGGGGTTGGTTATTGGTGGAACCCTACTTGGGGGATTTGATATATATGAAAACATGAGCATTGAAGGGTATGAGTTGGTATTATACATAGGAGCTGCATTGGGAGCCATATTTGATACCCCATTAGGCACCGTGGTTGCATTGAAAGTGTATAGCTATATTCAGAAAAGTCGAAGCGCTAACAGAACCTGAAAAGGATGTTAATAAAGTCACTTTAGAAAATTTAACACAATGTGCTCACTTAAATCACGTTTCACTCAACGAAATGTTTCATAAACGATGTAACATTTATTATGTTACGATTCAAAGACTTGAAGGATATACTATTCTATCATTTTTATTTTGAATAATAGGAGGAGTTACTATGGCTATAGTTAAGGCAACAGAGCATGATTTAATTAGTATCATGAATATGATTTCTGAATGTATAAAATTCATGGAGACACAAGAGATATATCAGTGGAATAAAGATTACCCAAACTTTGAAATAATTGAAAATGACATAAAAAATGGATTTGGATATATATTTAGAGATAATAACCAGTGTGTCGCCTATGCTGCAATAAATGAAGTACAGTCCCCAGAATATGGACAAATTGATTGGTCTACTGATGGAAGTAAGGTTTTGGTTATACATAGGCTATGTGTACATCCGGCCTTTCAAGGGAAAGGTATTGCAAGAAGGTTTATGAATTTCATGGAAGATTTTGCTATAAAAAATCAATATTCTTGTATCAGATTAGATGCCTATAGTGATAATACAATAGCACTAAAATTATATGATAGAATGGGATATCAAAGATTAGGACAGGTATTTTTTCCGTTTAGAAAATCACCATTTTATTGTTATGAAAAGGCATTAGAAATGTAAACATACGGGTTATATCTATGCAACAATAGGGCAATAGTTTAGGACATATCCACCAATGTAATGACATTTAGAGGATAAAATTAGGAGTTTTAAAAATGTCAACGAAAATTGATCCAGGAACTATTATTGCGTATACAAATACTAGAGCTAACGTAAATGTAAGTAAACAGAAGTATAATTCAACTCAAGATGTTGCTAGAAATGACTATGAGAACGAATGTGTTAAATTACCGGAAAAACCTGGAGTAGACCCTACAAGATTATATGAATGAAAAAACTTGGAGTTAGTAGATTTTTAATCTTACCCATTTGTAACAGGTGGTTCTAGGCCCTTTTTTCATTCGTTAAGTCAAATTTCGACAATACCTGAGATAATACAGCAAACGGATTTTATCGGAGTGGTTTTGATTTTAGAAAATAATACGAAGTAGTGATATAATTACTTTATACTAAAATGGTGTCTATTAGAATTCGAAGTAAAGGAGTATTTATGGATTTAGAATTTTATCATGATCTATCAGACAACAATAAAAAATGGTTTCAAAATGTGATCACCTTAGACAGAGAATCTGAAATTCTTAATGAAAATGATCAATGTCAACATGTTCTTTTTTTAGTAGCGGGTGAGATTGAAGTATATAAGTTAAGTGTTAATGGTAAACACTTTAGACTTTATACCATAGAAGCAGGTGAATCATGTGTCCTAAACCTAAGTTGTGTTTTATCAGACAATACGTACTTGGCATTTGCAAAAGCGACAACAGATATTAAGTGTGTTCTAGTTCCGCAAGAAGAGTTTCTAAGAATATTTAACGAAGAAGAAAGTTTGAGAAATTATGTTTTTAGACTTATTTCTACAAGACTTATTCAAATAACGGCCAAAGTTGAAGGCATTGTATTTGACACATTAGAAAATCGGTTAAAACAATGGTTACTGGACAAGGGGCATCCAGTTGTTTATACAACCCATGAAGAGTTGGCGGGTTATCTTGGATCAGCGAGAGAGGTTATCTCTCGACAGTTAAAGAAATGGGAAAAAGAAGGAAAGGTAAAACTTTTCCGAGGCAGGATAGAAATTTTAAATTTATAGGTTATGTGACTTAGTCACTTAAATCATCCTCCTATATAAGTTATTATAAGAGTAGGA
The DNA here is from genome assembly GCA_965140555.1 of Vallitaleaceae bacterium. GTDB lineage: Bacteria > Bacillota > Clostridia > Lachnospirales > Vallitaleaceae > UBA1351. The sequence continues at coordinate 3,438,069 of OZ223259.1, forward strand.
GGTGTATTATATGAAGAAAAATGTAGGTCAACTTGACCGAATTATTAGAATAGTTTTAGGGTTGGCAGTATTGTCATTATTTTTTATCCTTGATGGAGGGTTAAGATTTATATCCTTACTAGGTATCGTTCTTATCCTTACAGGAGTCATCAATTTTTGTCCGCTATATTTGCCGTTTGGTATCAGCACAAGAAAACTTAAGAAGAACTAGTACCTTGCCTATGAAAAACATTCTGCACAATTCATTCAAATATGAACATGTCAGCACACTAGTTATAACCCCTGAAAAGGGGTTTTCAAAATTTAGGAGATAACGATGAAGAATATTCAAAATGAACTATTATGGATAACCATTATATTTTTTGCTATAGGTATGGTACATATTACATTTTCAATCATTGGATTATTGTGCTTTATCATACCCTTTGTCTTATATTTTAAATATAGGAAAAAGCTATGGTGTAAGAATATATGTCCGAGAGCAGGATATTTTAATAAGGTGGTTTCAAAAGTTAATTTGGGTCTAAAAACACCAAAACTGTTTGCGGATATAGGATTTAAGAAGGCTGTAGTTATGTATTTTGGAATCAATCTTTTTTTTATGACGATGTCGACGATTATGGTTTCTATTGGAAGGATAAATGCAATCGAACAAATTCGTTTTCTAATTGTGTTTACTTTACCTATTCGGTTACCTCAATTACTGGATCTAGATGTTATCCCACCATTAGTACATTTAGGTTATAGAGTCTATTCGATGATGTTTACGTCAGTCATCATCGGTACGTTATTGGGCATTATTTATAAACCTAGAACATGGTGTAGCATATGTCCTGTGAACACACTGACAAGCAAGAAACAGAAAAGTTATTGACGTTCATAATCCAATTAGGTGTAGAATGTGCATTTCATATACCTAGCTGGATATCCTTTAAAATCAGAAGATTGATTTCCATCCATAATTTTAATAGTAGCTTTAGAAAGTTTTTGTTACTTCAAGTTTTAAAGTGATCATAAGCTGTATAATATAGACATTTATGTTATAATATCAAGAGCTTAAAATAATTTGAGATTATTTGGAGGTTCTGTTAGGTACGATTAAAATGAAAGGAAAGTGTGATATTATACTTCTATAACTATCATACAAATAGATAATGGAAGCTAATATATTAGATAGTTTTTGTATTGTTGTTCTTTATGAAACTAGGGATAGCGAATATGCTACAGATGCAAATGAAATTTTGGCTAAAAATTATATTGAAGAAATTTTCAATAGTTTTTCGAGTAATCTATCCAATCAATTTTCAAATGATTTTGAAATAAATATTCGCTATATATGTAATAAAAACATTGACTTACTAAAGCAATTATCAGATGAATTTAGTGTGATTCTTTATTTAATTATGATAGATTTACATATGGTTTCTTACCAAGAATTTTGGAATCAATATATTAACGAGTGTTTGAAACAACATCAGAATTATATTTATCCTATAGCTTTAACTAAGTATTTCACTCGTATGGCAAGCATTACTAAATACCAATGCTTACAAATATTTAAACATGATAATGTTAATATAATGCTCAAATTACATATTGCAAAAAAAATTCTAGATATATTAATTTCAAAAACAACAGAGAATCTAATGACAAAGGCTTCAATTTTCATTAGTTATACACAAAAAGATTTTGGATTAGATTTTGCTTGGAAAATTACAGAATGGATAAATAAAAACACAATGTTAGATAGTTTTTTGGACTTTTATAATTTACCAACTGGAGAGATGTTTGAAGACCATATTTCTAAAAATTTGGAAAAAGATCATAATTTGTTTTTAGCAATAAAAACTGATAATTATACAACAAGAATGTGGTGTATACACGAAATACTTAGTGCACGGAAAATAGAAATTCCCATCCTTGTTGTAGATTCTGTTATGTTGGAAGAAAAAAGAACATTTCCTTATTTGGCAAATTGTAAAACGATTAGAGCTGATATTGAAACATCAAATGATAAGTGTAATATAAATGAAATAAAAAATATTGACTACATAATTTGTGAAGCAGTAGTAGAATTATTGCGAGTAAGAATTAATATATTAAATCAAAACCATATTAAAAAGACCCTTGATTTCAAAAGTATAAAAACATTGAATTCTCAACCAGATTTATTTAACTTATTATACAGCTTTAAAAATATAGATTTGATTTCAGAGCAAAAAACTACATTTATTTACCCTGACCCACCAATTTCTAAAAAAGAAGAAATAGAGATTAAGGGATTAATAAGTAATAAGTTTGATTTAATAACTAATTCTTTCTCAGTAGTGAATTATATACAGCAACAAGAGAAGTCTCTTGTTACTCATTTAGAATCGCTTCTATTTGGGATAAGCATCGCAACACCATGTGATATACAAAAGTATGGTTATATAGAAAACCATCTGTATAGTTATCTAATTGAAATTGGAAGATGTTTTATCTATAGTAATTTAAAGATGGCATATGGCGGTGATATAAAATATAGTTCAAATATGTCCTACATGAAAGCATTTGCTATTATGACAGAGTACTATAGAGAAAATAAAAATTATAAGGTTACCAATTTTTTGACAGAAAGAACCAAAGGAAGAATTAGTTTAGAAGAAAAAACAAAGTACGAGGAGTACATTGATTTTATAGAACCAAAGATATATATGCAGGATAAATATAAAAAAAATGAAATGATCTATGTATCAAAGGCACAGTCAAATATGCGAATACATATGAATGAATTAATTGGTGCTAGAATAATAATTGGTGGCAGAATTAAATCGAAGAAAGCATTTAGTGGTCTTCTTGAAGAGTTTTTATTAGCAAGAGAAAGTAAACTACCCATTTATTTAATAGGGACTTTTGGTGGGATGTCAAAAATTATTGGTGATCTAATATTTGGTTTTATCTCCCCAAAAGAGTTGCAGTCTATTACATTTATAGGTGATAGTGAAGTCAAAAAAATGTATGAAGATATAGAGGGTTATTCGAAAGATTATATTGATATATTAAGTGCTTATCATTGTAAACTTGATGTATTTAACAACGGTTTAAATGAAGAAGAGAATATCAGATTATTTAAATGTAAAGACCCAAAAGAAGCTTTTAGACTTATTATTAAGGGTATGTTAAATTATATCAAGTCCGATATCTCGTAAATTTTGGAACTTCCATTCGTAAGATTATCGTTACCATCCATACTAACATATGAATAGTATGTTTTGTTTTTAGTGAAAAGACACACTAAAGAAGAAGCTATAAGTTTATCTGCACATATTAAATAATCTTGATGTTTGCCTAATGTTTCAAGTAGCTTATAATAAATATCGTAAGGTACAGTACCATCAAAATAGTTGATTTCTATGGTTGCTTCTAGTGAGTCTATACCCTTTAGTGTAGTTTGCAGTAGATATTCACGTTCATAAGGAAAATAACTTGGGAAAGGAAGGAACAATGTAATATCCTTATAATTATATTTATCTATTACTTCAGCTAAACATGAATAATTCGAATTTAGTATTACGATGAGTTTCTCATTTTTCCCTAAATTATGTGGCTGTGATATTGAATCGTTATAATGGCATAAATTCATTAATGGAACTAATGGCTGATCAAATATAAAAAAAATTTTGGATAATGATATTTTTTTTATATTTTCTAAGAGCGTAAATAATATATTTAAGTTGATATTCATTATATCAATAAATAGGAAGCTGTCGGAGCTTATCTTTTTCACTATTTTCTCAATGCCCATATTATCAGTTAATTTGAGAATTTCTTGAAAAAAAACATCATTCTCATATGGATCTGTTGTTAGTAGAATTTTGTCTTTAGACTTTTGAGTGAAATGATTTCTATCTAATTCCTTGTATATCATTTAATTTTTACCTCCTCTAGTTATTCTTTTTTTTAGAGCTTTTATATCTCCGATGGTATCGTCATCCCAAAACAATCTAACCGAGCTAGGTGGAGAACAATGAAAAAAAAGAAAAGGAATATTCTGAGAATACTCGGATCTTCTTTTTTCATTGTTTTTAATATCAATTTCATAAAAGTTTCTATCATGTATTTGATATTCTGATACGAAATGCTCGTATAGACTATTATCATCATTCCAGAATATACTATGTCTGTTTGTTATGTCATACATTTCATTGTTAAAAACAACAACATAGATGATGTTAATATTAAGATTATCTATAATTCTTCTAAGCCCATCTCTTAAAACAATAGCAAAAACAAGTGTAATGGTTATATTTGGATTAGACCTTTGTAGAGATGATAAACGTTGTGTATGAATAAGAATAGAATATATTTGATCGCCACGTCCGATAAAATCGTCTAATACATAAAAATATTTTTTTCCTGTTTCAGCTTTTTCCTTTATTTCTTCTAATGTGCATAATTCGTCTTTAGTCAATGATAAATCATATATTCTATTTTTTAGTATACTTAGCATAATATGTGATGATGCACCAACTTCGTCAGTTATTGCTACAAAGCATGATTCTTTTAAATGGTTTTTCCATATATTTTCGAATTGAGAATCTGTTAAGTCATTATTTTTTAAAAACTCCTCAGAATACAATTTCAATTTTATTCTATGGACTAGAGAATATAGCAACTGAACAAAATCATAATAGCTATAATAGACCAAAGAAGAAAGTAGCTTTTCTGAAAAGTGTGGTTCGAATTGCTCTGAAAACCCATCAACATCAGATTGAATACTTTTGTCCCAAAGATATTTGCGAAGTAAATTATTTTTCTTGTTGTTCATGTGTTACCACCTATTAGTTATTTTGAATGGAGAATCAAATTAATTGATAAAGAACCTCCAAATAATCTCAAATTATTTGGAGGTTCTGTTAGGCTTTAACTAAGATTATTCTAGTTAGTCATTTGTAATAGAGTTCTTCACCAATGTGGATTAACTACTGAAAGAAAGATGTATAATAAAAATGTTTATGATACAATATTAACACGAGAATAGAAATAATGGAGGTGAGTGTATGTTGCATAATATTTCCCCGTTGAGTGTTTATGTTCTTTGGGATGAAAAATTTCATGAAGGATCTAAGATATCAAATGAACTATATAAGCAGTTGACACGAAATATTGAGGACCCATTAAGTAGGGGGTTAGGAATACCGGTTTATTTTATAACAAAAAGTAACTATATTTTTAAAGTGAGTGAAGTTTCAGTATCACAAAAAAATGTGTTTATAGTATTAGTCGATAATTATATGGTTGTTAATGAAGCATGGAAGAAAGATATAGGGTATTTGTCAGAGTATTGTGATAAGAACAAAGGTACTTGCTTATTATTACCTGTCGCATTGACTTCATCTGCATACAATCTATGCAAAGAAATTGCAAAAATCAATTTCATTAGGTTATATGATTTGGAAACATACAAGAAAAAGGAAGACAGGTTGATTTTCTCAATCACACATGAATTATGTAGATACATGTATGGTGTAACAAGAGCATCTGAGGCAACTAGTGAGCATGTAAGCTCGGCACCTGTTAAGCTCTTTATAAGTCATGCTAAGATTGATGGTCTAGATATCGCAAAAGAAATTAATCAGTATATTCAAAATGATACGCCATTAGATACGTTCTTTGATGCAAATGATATTACAGTAGGATATGATTTTGAGAATGAAATTAAAGAAAATATTGGTAATAGTGTTCTGCTTGTAATTCATTCGGATAAGTATTCTTCGAGAGAATGGTGTAGAAAAGAGATTCTTGCTGCTAAGAAATATAATCGACCGATTGTTATTCTAAACACACTTAAAACAGGAGAAGACAGAAGTTTCCCATACATGGCAAATGTCAGGACGATTAGGATATCTGAAAATGTGAATTATGAAGAGGTTATAACAAAAACATTACTTGAAACTTTACGGTTTGTTTATCAAGGTATGTATATACAGCATATAGCAGCATTGTTTAATTTGGACTTGACTCACAAAACAATCCTTTCATACCCACCTGAGTTATTATCACTGGCACATATTAGTAAAGAAGAACAAATTGATGTTATATATCCAGATCCTCCACTGAGTGATGAGGAAATTGAGTTGCTCGCAGGTTTTGTTGGGAAGAAGAAGTTCATAACGCCAGCGCTCATTCCATCACTATTAATCAATGGAGAGGCATTAAATGATGAAAAAATTCTAATGTGTCAAAAAATTGGCATATCTATATCTGATAATGAGGATATAGAACGACATGGATTTGAGTATATACACTTACAAGACTCAATGAATGAAATAGCTCGATATTTACTTGTAACAGGTTGTGAATTAGTTTATGGCGGGGATATTAATTATAAACATGAATATAATTTTGTTAGTTCACTGTTTGACTTGGCAAGAACTCATAATAAGGAAAATAAAAAAACTACACAAAGGATAACAAACTTTGTTGCCTATCCAATTTATGAGAATATTAGTATATCTGAAAGAGCTAAGTTAGCAGATGTGGCTAGATTTAATGAGATTCCACCTATAATGGAAATAAATGGCTGTAGTGTCGATGACTCTCGGATAAGTTTCGCCTTAAATCTTTCAAAAATGAGAGTTGAAATGAATAAGTATATAGATGTCCGTATAATAATAGGCGGTAAAGTAAGAGACTTTAAAGGTATATATCCTGGTATTTTAGAAGAAGCTATGTTGGCGTATAGATCAGAGACCCCGGTATTCATTGTTGGTTCTTTTGGAGGAGTATCTAGATTGTTATCTGATTTACTAACCGATCATATATCTGAAGAGGAGTTTCTTGAGAAATTCAGTAGTGACCAAAAGTATGTAGACTTTAAGACCAAATATAATTTTTTCGCTGAAAACAATGGGCTTGAACTTATAGATTACAAAAAGATTTTTAATGAAATTAAGGATAAAGGCATAGTAGGTCTAAATAATGGGCTCAGCAATGAGGAAAATGAAAAATTGTTTGTGACAACTAATATTATTGAGGCAGTGACTCTAATTATAAAAGGATTGAGTAAATTGAGCAGAGAGAAGAATGATATACATGAGTGATGTTAATCATAAAGTGTTTATGTCCTATTATTATGACAACCAAGAAGAAGTAGGGGCATTTATAAAAAATTTATAAAAACGTTTGATGATGGTTAAAGTAACATCGTAAATTTGCCGCCATATTGGCGGCTTATATAAAGGCTGGTACTGACTATTCACCATATACGGATTTGAGGGTAAAACCTACAGAAAATATAGATAGTAAAGAATTTATTTGTAGGTGCTCTATGTTGTGCTCATTAAACGTATAAATAATCTACGAATGTCAGATTAACAAATTATTTCACGCGTGTAAGTTTAATTTGGAATAGATATACCAAGTATAATAAGACAATTCGAAATGAAGTGTGAGTTTGATGGAAAAATAATTAAGAGGGCTAAAATACAATGGTATTAATAGCGTTATACTTTGATAATACATATTTTTTTCGACTTATTGATACCTCAGTATATATCTGTGTTGTTGTAATATTAGAATGTCCTAATAATTCTTGAACAGATCTTAGGTCTGCACCATTATCTAGTAGTTTTGTAGCAAATGTATGGCGAAGATAGTGAGGCGTTGATTCTTGGTTAATATTGGAAAGGTACTGATATCTTTTAAAGATATTTTCGATAGAATAAATGGTTAACCTTGTTCCATATTTATTAAGGAAAAGAGAGTCTGTTTTTGGATTAAATGAGTTTCGTATAGATAACCAGTTAACAAGACATTGGATAACGGCATCGGAAGAAATATACATTAATCGTTCCTTACTACCTTTACCTCTTATAAGCATAATTCTGTCGTTCAAATCAAGGCTACTAAGATTTAAACTACTAATTTCACTTATTCGTGAACCAGAGGATACAAGTAGTACAAGGATTGCAAGGTTTCTTGTTGCTTGATTTTTTCTGAAATCTGTATTTGCATTTTCAAGTTCTAGTGAGGCAGATTTTAGTAATGCAGTAATTTCTTCGATTGCAAGAGTTTTTGGGAGTGTTTTTTGACGCGGAAGCTTTAAATCAATTTCGATAAAGGGATTTTTGTTAGGTAATGAAATACGTGAATACTCGGTAAAGAATTTCTTGAGTGAAATATGTTTTCTTTTAATACTACTAGGTTTATGTGTGTTATGTAATTGTTTGAAATATTCTTTTATGACTAGGGGAGTGATATAAGTATAGTCATTTGTAGTTAGCCATTTAAAGAATGATGAGATATCACATCGATATGCTGAGATGGTATGATTAGATAATCTAGTATCATTTTTTAAATCAATAAGATAAGTTTGTAATGCTTCTTTGTTATGTGTAGTTGTAATGTCCATGATAGCCTCCGTATTATAAATGTCCTTTGTAAAAAGTTTATCTGAAGATTGTATTGGTTATATACTAAAATGATTTGATGACCAGCAACAAATTATATTATACAATTATTTTTAGATTAAAAAACAAAAAAGTGAAAAATTTCTTTTTCAGGGACGAGAGCTGTTGCTTCGTGTTACCACCCTGATTTTGCCTGTGCCTGTTCTCACCTAATCAGATTCTCTGTAACATATCGAATTACTTACCTTTCTCTTCATCGCCTTTGATAATAGTATATGCAATAACTTGAAATTTGCTGTAGAATGTAACATAGGAGTAGGAAAACGACGACATACAGAAATCTCGCCATCGAATTAGCAGAGCGTGTAAATTACTATGGAAGAATGGGAGAAGCTATGATTCAAGGTATTTATGAACAACCACTAAATAAAAAACTACATGAAGCAATACAGGAGCTTGAGACAAAAAAATATAAAATCACAAAAGAAAAGATCGATAAAGAAGAGGCCCATATAATATTATCCAAATATGTTGGAGAAGTGGTTAGGAAGGCTCTAGAGTATATTCGTGATGGGAAGCAAAAGGACTATAAAAAAGAGGCTAATGTTCAGTATCAAATTCAATTATGTAATAGAATAATTAAGCTCTTAGAAGAAAATTTAGAAGATCAGATTTTTGAAGAGTTTAAACTAGTGGATACATCAGAGCTACTATTAGCGATACAATCAAAAATAAATACATCCACCTTTATTAATGAAAAAGAGGACCTAATAAGACCGGTGACATCAATTGCAAGTAGCTCCTTATTCACAGGTTCAAAAAGTGAACCCGACCTTGTATCTGAACTTCGGAAGGAAATTGCATCTTGTGATCGAATCGATATGTTGATATCGTTTATTCGTTGGACTGGTTTAAGACTGATTTATGATGAATTGAAGGAATTTGTAAGTAAAGAGGGACATAAAGTACGGATTATTACAACATGCTATATGGGGGCAACGGATGCAGAGGCGATTGAGAAGTTGGCAATGCTAGGAAATGTTGAAGTTAAAATCTCATATGATACTAAAAGGACAAGGCTTCATGCCAAATCATATTTGTTTCATCGAGATACAGGTTTTTCTACAGCATATATAGGGTCTTCTAATATGTCTAAGGCAGCAATGACGAGTGGTTTGGAATGGAATATGAAAATTACAGAAAAAGAATCTTTTGATGTGATAAAGAAATTTTCTGCAACGTATGAAAGTTACTGGAATAGTTATGATTTTGAGTTTTATAACCCATCGAACGAAAATTCAAAAAGCAAATTGATAACGGCGTTGCGTGGTGAAAAGTATTCAATACAAGACAACGAAAAGATGGCGGCCATTTTTGATATTCAACCTTATGCATATCAAAAAGCAATTTTAGATGAATTACAAGCGGAAAGAGTATTGTTTGGCCATTATAAGAATCTTTTGGTTGCAGCAACAGGCATAGGTAAAACTATTATTGCTGCTTTTGACTTTAAGGCTTTTTTAAAACAAAACCCCAATGCCCGTTTATTATTTATCGCGCATCGAGAAGAAATTTTAACGCAAAGTATTTATAAATTTAGAGGCGTCTTAAAGGATGCTAATTTTGGGGAGTCTTTGTATGGAGGTATGATACCGGAAAAAATTGATCATTTATTTGCCTCGATTCAATCCTTTAGTAGTAAAAAGATTACAAGTGGAACGAGTAAGGATTTCTATGACTTTATTATCGTGGATGAGTTTCATCATGCTGCGGCAGATTCATATAAACAATTACTGGATTATTATGAGCCAAAAATTTTGCTAGGGCTGACAGCAACCCCTGAACGAATGGATGGGAAAAATATAGTTGAGTACTTTGAAGATCGCATTGCTAGTGAAATGCGACTGCCGGAAGCAATTGATCATAAACTATTAGTGCCCTTTCACTATTTTTGTGTATCTGATCCTATTGATTTGTCAGGACTTAAATGGCAAGGAAACAGATATCAGGTTACAGAGTTAGAAAATTTATACAATTTGCACCATGAAAAACGTGTTCGTATAATATTAGACAGTATGAAGAGATATTTAAGCTCAATTGAAAAGATGAAGGCTATTGGATTCTGCGCAAGTATAAAACATGCTGAAGCTATGGAAAAATCATTTAATGATGTTGGAATTAAAGCAATATCGGTGACGGCGAACACACCGAAAGAAACAAGAGTGAATGCCAAAAAATGGTTGGAAGCTGGGGAGGTTAAAATAATATTCACAAGAGATGTATATAATGAAGGTGTAGATATACCTTGTATAAATACAGTTCTTTTTCTAAGACCGACGGAGAGTTTAACAGTATTTTTACAGCAATTGGGTAGAGGTCTTCGACATGACGAAAGTTCGGACAAAGAATGTTTAACAGTTCTTGATTATGTAGGACAAGCACATGAAAATTATGACTATGAAGTTAGATTTCGAGCCCTCAAACATCGTTCTAACTTATCGGTCCGAGATTGTATAATTGAAGACTTGATGCCTTTGCCAAGAGGTTGTCACATAAAAATGGAGAAACAAGCAAAAACCTATATTCTAGATAATATTAAGAAAGCTATTGTGGATAAACCTTATATTATAAGACGAATGAAGAGTTATAGAGATGAAACGCATAGGGAATTTAGATTAAGCGAATTTTTAGACTACTATAATATGGATTTACAAGCATTTTATGGGAAAAAATGTGACCGTAGTTTCTATACGTTATCCAATATTGTTTTGGGGAAAGAAGAGGATGTATCTTATAAAAATGCTATTATGAAACGGTATAAGAATTTTTTCTATATAGATAGTAGAGTCGTATTGAGCAAGTGGATTGAGTTTTTTAATGGGACAAGTGATGAACTTGATGAAAAAGAAGCTGCTATATTATACTATTCCTTGTATAACAAAGTGCCGTATAAGAATGGGTTTAAAGATATATTACAGGGATTGGAGCAGATTCGTTCCGATGAGAGATATTGTGATGAACTGTTAGATATATTGGGCTATCGTTATAAGCAGATTAAATATGTAGGCAAAAAGCAAGCGTTTAATATAGACACGCCACTTGAAGTACATTGTAGTTATACGAGGAATCAACTCCTTGCAGGATTAGGGTATTATAATGATAAAAAAAGCCTGAGTTCAGAGAGGGAGTTTTGCATCTAAAAGAAGATAGGGCAGATATTTTCTTAATTACATTGAACAAAAGTGAGAAGGAATTTTCGGAAACAACGATGTACCATGATTATGCTATTAGTGAAAGGTTATTTCACTGGGAAAGCCAGAGTAGATTAACTAAAGATTCACCGACATTTAAACGTTATTTGAAACATAGAGAAAAAGAACATGATATTTTACTCTTTGTGAGAAATCATAAAAAACGTGATGGATATACGAGCCCCTTTGTTTTTCTTGGTAAAGCCCAGTACGTCAGACATGAAGGGGAACGTCCCGTTCGATTTGTATGGAAATTGGAAGAAGAAATGCCGAGTTGGGCATTAGAGAGTTGGTTGAGTTTGGTTCAATAGTCAATAATAAACGATAAAAAAGTCTAGTCTTACTAGGCTTTTTTTTCTTGACATGAGGTCTGACCTAAGACTCATTTTTTGAAGATAAGTTGTTTCGGTATTCCGTTGGTGTAACCTGTTCAAATTTCTTGAACATATGTGTAAAATGAGAAAAGTTGCTAAATCCTAGGTCAAGAGCAATGACACTAATGGGGATATTTTGATTACGTAGTAAATCTTTTGCCACGTTCACTTTGAATTGCAGAATATAGGTTTTAATATTCTGACCTATTTCTTTTTTGAAAAGTTTTGTCAAATATTCCGGACTTAAATGAACATAGTTAGCAACATCTTTTACAGAAAGATTCTGAGAAATATTGTTTAGAATATATTTTTCGGCACGTTGAACAGCCGTATTTTTGCTATCGGCCTGCACATAAGATGAAATAACAGGGATAATGAAATTTACGGAATCTCTTAGAGCTTGAATACTTTTGAATCCGTCCATATAATCGTTATATGAATAGTCGCCACTAAGCATTTCTGCAACCTCAATATCGTGTTGATACGCATAGGTAAAAAAGAGCTGGGTTAACTGTTGGTGCAGGTCACAAAGGGTTTTCAAATTTGTTTTATTGACCGTAGAAATAAAATCAATATAAGACAAAATACTGTTTTGCAAAGGTTCAAACTGCTCGGAATTTAATAGTCGTTCCCAATGAGAAAGGTTATCTGCAATAGTTAGGTGTTCCTCGGAAGACTTTCTTTGGTCTAAGAAATATAATCCGGGTTTTTTGTTAACGTTGTTTTTGATGTACAGATCCAGTTGATGAACTTCATTCCTGATCTCCTGAAATTGACATGGAACATCAATATAGCATGAAATTTCAGGACAAATACGATGGGTAATGTCTTGATAAAAGGTTTTGAAAATCATTTTATTGTAATTGGCAAGGGTACTATCGTTACAAAACAGTAAAATGACAAATTGTTTGTAAGGGTTAAGGGTCATTAGAAAGTAAACAGGAGGGTTGAATTGACAAGCTTTAAGACTTGTATGAATGTGTTTTCGGATTGTCAAATCAAAAAAAGCAGGATCCGTTGACGTTGCCAGAGGGTAAATATCTAAATTTATCAACAAAATGGTGGTTTCTTCGTTGAGAGGATAGCCCATTTGATTTAAGAGATTAACCGACTGTTGTTTGGTTTCGGGATTATGTGAATAAAGGTTCAAAACAGTCCGATCGCTTAATTCGGGCTTATGCGCATTGTAAAATACACCGTCAAGATAATATTGTTCTTTTCTTTGATTCTGATAGTACTTAGCGATAGCTCTTTCTAAAGATTCTTCGATTTCATGGTAAGGTGCGGGCTGAACAATGTAATCGAAACAACCACTTTTAATACTTTCTTTGGCATAGGTAAACTTGGCGTGAGAGGTTAAGAGAATACGTAGAATGTCCGGATGATAGTCAGCAACCCATTTAATGAGGTCAAGACCATTTTCCCCGGGCATTTCTATGTCAGATAATATAATATCTACATCATTAAGATTAATGATTTCTTTGGCTTCCATGGCACTCGTTGCTGTCATGACATCGTCAACGCCAAGTTCTGAAAAATGAATACCATTTAATAAGCCATTTAATACGGTCATTTGGTCATCAACAATTAATACAATCATATATCCTCCATTGGTAAATATATCAGTGTGCAGGCTCCTCCAGCAGGTTCGTTATAAAAAGCAAAGTGGAATCCCGTTTTATAGATTAACTGGATTCTTTTCTTCAGATTTGTTATTCCTACATGGTAATCTTCGTATAAATCACTTTCTTCGCAATTAAGTTTATCAAGCATGTGCTGCTCGTATCCGATTCCGTTATCGCTGAGTCGAATCTTTAAAACAGGATGTCCCTCTAAAACAGTTTTTTCGATATGAATAGTAAAACATAACAACTTATTTGTTTGGACATTGTATTTGATGGAATTCTCTAAGAAGGTCTGAATAAGCAGTGGTGGAACTTGAACAGTCATCATATCTTCCGGAACATTTTGGATTAAGATAATCGGTTTAGAACGATCGAGCAAAATAATATTATAATAATCGTTGACTTCTTTTAATTCGGATTTTAAAGAAACAAGGTTGAGGTTGTCATGAAAAATATAGCGTAAATGGTTGGAAAAAGCCATAATCATAAATTGCATTTTTTCGTATTCTTTGCTTTCCAACATGCTATAGAGACTTTTGAGACAATTGATAAAAAAATGGGACTTTGTTTGGAGTTGAAAGTATTGTAGCATAGCATGTTTTTTGGCATCTTTTTCGATATGATTTTCTTTTTCAAGCATGATTTTTTGGTGCACTAAGTTACTTAATGCATCGTTAATTTTCTGGAACTCTATAATGTTACTGCTATTGTTTGCCAAAAACAGATCAATATCATTTTGTTCTAGGGATTCTGCGGCAGAACTGATCTGATTTATAGGATAGCTCAAAATATTTCTAGAGGAAAGGAACATCATGATAAATAAAGTGGAGAAAACAATAAACATCAACAAAATAGAAAAAATAGATATTCGAAAATAGAACCAAAGGTAAGTTATTGGCATGATACTAGCAAGGGAGATATCCGTATTCTGAATTGGTGCTATGTAGATAAAGTGCTTTTTAAAAAAAGATTTTTTATTGTTAAGGGATTCGACAGAAATCGACATGTCTTCCATTTCTTCTTGATTGGAGAGAAGCTTGTCATTATTAAAAAAGCAGATTTGCACTTGATCGTTTTCAGAAGAAGAAGTGTCATAATTTTGAGGAGAGAAAAAATTCAAATCGATAAAGGAACAAATATATAATCCATTATATTGGGATGCATTCATTAAAACAGAAAAATGGTCATTCGAGTAAGTTTCCCATTTGCCCAAAGAATTGATATCGGAAGCAAGAATATATGCTCTTAGTTCTTCCTTGAAGTCATAGCAATATTTGGCATATCTAGAAGGGAAAAGAGAACCATAATGGTACATAGAAATATTGCTTTTTTCATCGAAAATGAGAATAGCACCATATGGAGCAACTTCGCTTTTAATAATATTATGTAGGTTATATTCATAGACTATTTTTTGAGTGTCGTTATAGTAGCCGGTACTTAAAAGCTGAAAAGTTTTATCATTATAACACATATTCAGATTGAAATTAGTGATTTCTGACATTTCGGTTTGGAGTGTATAAGTATAGATATTACTAGAAAGTCGGTTACTATATTCTATCTGGCGTAAACCGGTCCAATATGAAAAAATCCCAAAAAGAATCAGACTAAAAAGAGAAATAACAAGTAGTATAAGTAAGTTCCTAGTAAAAATCTTATGTATTGAATAACGTTTTTTTCCCATATGCAACCTCTGTAAACGTTTGACATTGTATTATGAATGATGTTGGTAAATATATCTAAAATATGGTATTTATATATGTATATACTATATGAAATAACAATAAAAGTCAATAAAATACCAAAAAAAACAAAATGTAAACGTTTGACATTTATGAAAAGTGTTGTTATACTTTTTTTAAAAAGAAAGGGTAGGTGAAAGAATGGCTTTTATAGAAATGAATGCACTATCTACAATATTGTGCGGTTCCTTTAGTGCGAAGGTGTTTTTACCGGAAATGGATAAGTTACATTTAGAGGATGACGGACATGAAAAGAAATATCCGGTACTATGGCTTTTGCACAGCGAAGGAGGAACGGCCTTAGATTGGTTGACCACTCCTGCAGAAAAATGTGCAGCAGAGAATGGAATATTTATTATAGCACCGGATGTGCAGCATACCATGGGAAGCAATATGGAATATGGACCAAAGTATGCGTCTTTTTTATCAAAGGAATTTCTAGGCATTTGTAGGAACAATTTTCCAATATCAGAAGAACTTGAGGAAAATTGGATTGGTGGGGTTGGAACCGGCGCATATGGAGCTGTAAAAGCGGCCATAAAATATCCAACTGTATTTTCTGCATGTATAGGAATGGATGGAATCTTTGATATAGATAAGATCTGTAAGAAAGCTATGAATAATGAGCCTACCGGAATACATCATGATGAAGAGTCTTTGAAAGCTGTTTTTGGAGATATTGCTCAGTTTAGCGGAAGTGAACATGACCTATATGCCTTGGCAGATAGGTGTGACACAGGCAGATTTTATATCGCAGGGGGGAAACATTCTGGCCATAGTCAAGAGGCGATTAAGTTGGTGTCAGCATTAAAGGGAAATGCGACTTATGTGGAAACAGAAGAAAAAGCAATTGATTTTACGTGCATGACAACGATGAAAAAAGCAGTCTTATGGCTTTGTGACAAATAGGAGGAAATCTTAATGGCAAATTTTAGGTTGTATTATTATTCAGAAGCCCTTCGGATGAAAGTAGGAGTGAATGTTATCATTCCGGAAAATACCTGGGGACATTCTCTCGCAGATAGACCCAAAGGCTATCAGTATCCTGTTTTATGGTTACAATCCGGAGGAGGATTTGATTATACGGATTGGCAAAGGTATACTGCCTTGGAGCTTTATGCAGCTGAGGCCGGGGTTGCAGTGGTTTGCAGTGGAACATATGCATCGGGTTATATGGACACCAAACATGGAGATTTCAAATATTTTACACAATTATCGATTGAAACACCAAAGGTTGTACGGCATCTATTCCCTTTGTCCGATGACCCCAAATTTAACTATATCGCAGGTTTTTCAATGGGTGGTTATGGAAGCCTAAAATGGATGCTTCGTGATCCGGAAAAATTTGCAGCCTTTGGTTTGTTTTCAGGGGTAAAGAATGTTGTGGATGTCATTCCCGAGGTTGAAGATAATACAGACAGTTTTTATATGTTTGCAGCAGGTTTTGGTGATAGGGCCAATGTTCTTAATACTGAAGATGATGTGTGCTATATGATTAAAAAGCAAAAAGCTGCCGGTAAGAAATTTCCGAAAGGATATATAGCAACAGGGCAGGAAGACACACATTATAAAGATAATGTGGAATTTATGGACATTTATGAATCCATGGGCTTAGAGTTTGAAAGAGTCATAGACCATGGTAGGCATAACTGGGAGTATTGCGATAAACATGTGAAGAAATTTTTAGATTGGTTAGATATAAAAGGTACATATCAAAGAGCGTTAGAATAGGAGGTATTCGAGTGGGAAAAATGTTTTTAAGACCAGGGACACCAGATAATGATAACAGGGACTATCTACCGGAAAAAATAAAGGGGGCTGATATTGTGGTTAACGAGAATGGCAATAATTCTCAGCCATATCCTGAACGATTAGAAGAATTTCATGGCATCATAGCAGATGGTATAGAGGATGAATGGTATGAATATGTGCCAAAGAGCTATGACCCTTCAAAAAAAACGCCGCTCGTTTTATCGATGCATGGTGGTCTTATGACGGGATGGGGGCAGGCTATTTACACGTCATGGACGATGGCCGCAGACAGGGATGGATTTATCCTTGTATTTCCGAATGCAAGTGCCAATAGAGTATGGCAGGTAGAATGGGGAAAGTGGGAATCGGACCCAAATCAACCGGGAGTTGACACGAATACAGAACCACCGGAAGGGATTATTCAGTCTCCGGAGGATGTTAATGAGAATCATGATGCCAAGCTTGCCCTTGGGTTAATCGAGCGAATGAAGAAGAGGTACAATATAGATGAAGGTAGAATCTTCATGCAAGGAATGTCTATGGGAGACATGATGACCTCCTTATTTGCAAGGAACTTTGGAGAAGTATTAGCAGGTGCAGCAGGTTCAGGTTGTGCATCTTTCCTTTCCCTTCTTTATGATTACGAGGGAAGAATCAAAAACAAATCAGGTCATTTGGCTATTTGGCAGTCTAGACCGGAACTTAATGATATTCCTCCTGAAAAAGAAGAGGCCTTAAAAGTCAACAAGTACAATAGGCTCTACTGGATGAGAATTAATGCATGTGATCCAATCCCGGAAATAAGTATAAAAGGCGAAGATAATATGGCTTTCTACAAAGGCAAAAAAGCGGACGTGGTATACCTAGACATTAAGAACAGAGACCATGGACAGTCATTTAATGATGCAGCCTTAGTATGGGACTATTTATTTTCAGGTGTTAGGCGAGAGCCTGATGGTAGTATCCTTAATATAGGTTCAGTAAAGAATAGAAAGGGTGATGAGTTTTCTATTGCACTGACACCGGGGAAGAAAAATGCCTGGTTCAATAACACGATTGTAGAAATGTCAGGAAAGGCTATGAAGTGGGAAAAGTTAAAGTATCATGGCTTGGACGGTAGCCAGAAGGTAAGAGGTACCTATACCTGTGTACCTTTGTCTTTTTTAGCAAAGGCCTTTGATATGAAATGCTCCTATGCGGAAGATACATTAACTGCTGTTCTTAGCCTAAAGGATGGTCGTATACTCCAATTTGCAAGAGGGAGTATCGGATGCATAGTCGATAGTGAGCTGGTATCGATGTATTGTCAGGCATTACATCAAGGAGATGAACTTTACGTTTCTGCTGAATGGTTTTGTAAATATGTATTTAATCTGCATGTATCTGCATGTGATGAGGTCATCTATATTACAGATCATTTTAATGAACTTTCCATTAATATGGCAGACTTAATTAAAGATTTGTTAAGTGGAAGACCTGTACCGGAAAATTTTCAAGAGATGATAAGAGAAGGAGAATAAGAGGATTAAGATTAGACCAGGAACACCAGACGACAATAATCGCGACTACCTCCCTGAGAAAATCAAAGGATCTGATATTGTTGTTAATGAAAACGGTAATAATTCTCAGCCATATCCGAAAGGCTTAAAGGAATATAAGGAGGTATTAGCTGACGGAAAAGAGGACATTTGGTATGAATATGTTCCCAAAGGCTATGACCCATCGGAAAAAGTTCCTTTAATCATCTCATTTCATGGCGGATTAATGACAGGATGGGGACAGGCTATATATTCGTCATGGACCATGGTAGCAGACAGAGATAATGTCATTGTCGTTTTTCCAAATGCCCATAGTGGTAGAATGTGGACGATTGAGTGTACGGAGGAGGAAGAAAAAGCTAATCTGGAAGGTCCGACAGCCCTATTGATGAACTATGCTAAGCCGACAAGAGAAGATAATCATGATCTTAACTTTGTATTTAGCTTAATAGAAAAAATGAAGGATAAGTATAGCATAGATGAAGAGCGTATTTTTATGCAAGGTATGTCCAATGGAAGTATGTTTACAACACAGTTTGAAAAATATTATGGCAATCTTCTAGCAGGAGGAGCCGGAGCAGGAGGGTCTATTCTTAACCTGCGATTATTTTATGACAAAGATTGGAAGGTTATTAACAAAGCAGGTCCTGTTCCTGTGTGGGAGACAAAACCTGAGCTCAATGGCGTACCACCATGGTGTGAATTTGAAGAGCCGGTTATATATAAATATAGTCGTATGTACTGGCAGGAGGTGAATGGATGCAAGGACAATCCTGAGATTCGTATTGATGGAGAATATAATATGGCTTTCTATAAAGGCCAAGGAGCGGATATGGTTTTTACAGATATTAAAAATCGAGATCATGGACAGGCACTCGATGAAGCCGTTGTTGTCTGGGACTACCTTTTCTCAGGATTGCATAGAAAAAAAGATGGAACACTAGTGGATACGGGTTCAAGACTTCCAAGAAAAGGTGATGCATTTGCCATCGCTGTTGCAGATGGATGCGATAAAGCTTGGTTTAATAATAAAATAGTCCGGATGAAAGCACCTGCTACAAAGTGGCAGAAGCTTAAATATCATGGTCAAAATGGTGGACAAATTGTCCGTGGAGAATATACGTGCCTTCCACTTTCTTTTCTTGCAGAGGTATTTGAAGCAGAGTATACCAGTGAGGATGAAGGAAAGACGGTATATCTAACACTTAAGGACGGAAGAAAAACGCAATTTGCTTGTGGAAGTATTGGCTGTGTTATCAATGATGACTTTCGTTCCATGTATTGTGAAGCACTATACATGGAAGGTGAGTTATGTGTATCCATTGAGTGGTTTGCAAGATATCTTATGAACCTTACAGTAACCTCTTGCCAAGGGGTGACATATGTAACAGATCATTTTGCTGAATTGGGACGTTTTATGGCTGACTTAATACGTGATCTTTTAAGTGACAACTTAGGAATTGTTCCTTTAGATTAGGGATTAGTATTGGATTAAGCCTTACTTGGAGACAGAAATAATAAATTCGTATGAATGGAAAGAGGTGTACTATGACGACTAATATAGAACTTCTTCCGGGTACTCCAGACGATGATAATCGAGAGTATCTTCCGGAGAAGATAAAGACATCCGATATTGTAGTAAACGAAAATGGAAACAACTCAATTGTGTATCCAAAGGAATTACAGGAATTTCATGAAATCATAGTTGATGACCTAGAAGATGAATGGTATGAATATGTGCCGAAAAGCTACGATCCATCTAAAAAAGTTCCGTTAATCATTGGTTTGCATGGCGGTCTTATGACAGGGTGGGGGCATGCCATCTATACGTCATGGACACTTTTAGCAGAAAGAGAAGGGTTCATTTGCCTCTTTCCCAATGCCCATGAAAAACGAATATGGGCAGTTGAAGGGGTCTTCGAGAACTTTAAACAAGAAGATGCTATTGACCTTCCCATTATTATGCCACCGGCTAATATGGAGGATAACCATGATATAAAAATGATTCAGACCTTAATTGACCGCATGAGAGAAAAATATAATATTGATGAGGGCCGTATTTTTATGCAAGGTATGTCTATGGGAAATCTAATGACAGGGCAGTTTGCCCGTAATTATGGACAGATTCTGGCTGGTGCAGCAGGTTCGGGAGGTCCTTGTGAACCCTTTCTTCTCTATGATGAAAATGGAAAAATAAAGAATAAGGCAGGACACATGGCCATTTGGCAATCAAGACCGGAAAAAAACGGTCTTCCACCAGGAAAATCCTATAATGAATTTGAAGTGAATAAAGTGAATCGTTTCTATTGGATGAAAGTAAACGAATGTAATCCAATTCCGGAAATCAGCATCGTCGGTGAGAATAATTTTTCCTTTTACAAGGGAAAAAAAGCTGACTTGGTATATCTTGATATTAAAAACAGAGACCATGGCCAGACTTTAGATGAAGCTTTCTTATATTGGGATTATCTTTTCTCAGGCGTCAGAAGAGAAGAGGACGGAAGGATTACCCATACGAAGACTATAATGCCTAGGAAGGGCGATGCATATGCTTTTGCAGTCGCAGATGGATATGATAAAGCTTGGTTTGGGAATAAGGTAGTTCAGATGAAAGAAAAAGCAATTGTTTGGGAAAAACTTAAGTATCATGGACTAAATGGATCCCAAAAAGTAAGAGGAAGTTATATATGTGCTCCACTTTCATTTCTTGCACAAGCTGTTGGTGCGGATTATCAGTCGCAGGATGACGGAGCAAGTGTTATACTCATATTAGAGGATGGCAGAAGGCTTCAATTTGCTAGGGGGAGTATAGGATGCATCATGGATAATACCCTTCGTTCTATGTACTGTGAAGCACTTCATCGTGGAAGTGAACTATTGGTTTCCGTTGAATGGTTTGCCCAGTATATTTGTAATTTGCATCTGTCAGAATGTAATGGAATGGTCTATGTTACGGATCATTTTGCAGATCTATCTGCCAATACGGTGGATTTGCTTGAAGATATCTTTAAAGAAGAACCAGTACCTGTTGATTTTTAGTAAGTGTATAGGAGGTTACATAATGGGAACAGTCAAAGAAATAAAGGCGAGTGTATATATTGGTGATTACGGCCAGATTGTAGAGTCTTTTCAGTTTACAGTAGAGGGGTTTACAGATGACCAACTCAAAGGATTAAATGTAAATAATTTTACACTAGAAAAGAATTTTAAGGACTTGACAGGAAAAATCTTATCGAAAGGTATTGTTTCGGTAGATATGGATGAAGTTAATGATGAGATACAAGTTAAACTTATAGTAGATCCCTTTGTTTATAGATATGATTTTGTGGTAAAAGGAAAAATAGGAACAGAAGATATTTTGTTTACCAAAAAAGATATAGTGGACCTAAAAATCAAGGATGTGGATCAGTTTAATCCATATACAGAAAATGGTGTGCATTATAGACTACATGAGCCGGAAGCTATAGATGCTAGACCCTTAGTACTATTCCTTCATGGTGGAGGAGAATGTGGAGAGGATAATATTATCCAACTTACCGGTACACTTGGGGCCTTGCGTCTTGCCGAGCGTTGGTCGGACATGTACATTATGGCGCCTCAAGCCCCTTCAGGAAATGTGGATATGTTTGAGATGTTTGAAATTATGAAACAACGTGGCAATCCCTTTACTGTGGATATGGGAATTACTCCATTTTCCTTAAAGGGTGAAAGAGGATGGAATAGAGACTATCTTGGAAAAGTCACTAGCATTATTCGTAAGATGATTGCTGAGGGGAAGGTTGATGAAAAAAGAGTCTATGTCATTGGAATGAGTATGGGCGGTGGCGGCGTTTTAAATGCCGTTTCAGTTGCACCATCTCTTTTTGCAGCAGCTGTTCCGATTTGTCCTAGTATGAATGGGGAGACTTATGCAGAATTATTACATCTTCCACAAGTACCTGTTTGGATTACTTCAGCCTATATTGACCATCAGGCGGGAAGACATGCTTATATTTTGGAAGCGTGTAATAAGCTTTGGCAAGAAGGAAGAAAAGATGTTAAATATACCCTCTACAATCCGGAAGAATTAAAAGCTTATGGCATCGGTAGTACAGAGGGGCTTTCTACAAAAGAACTATATGAAGAAAATCACAACAGTTGGATCTTAGCTTTACATAATGAACATGGAATTTTGGATTGGATGATATCCCATGAGAAAAAATAATGATTAGGACGGCAAAAGGAGACCGATATGAATTTTGATAAATTAACGACCTATATGGATTCACTAGAAGAAAAATATGGAATACCGGCTGTGGATTGTAAGATTACAAAAGACCATCAAGTCGTTTATCGTCATATGGCAGGACATTCTGATTATGAAAATAAAACACCCCTTACAGAACATAATTTGTTTCGCCTTTTTTCTGCGACAAAACTTGTGACGATGACAGCTGTTTTACAATTAGTAGAAGCTGGGAAGTTAAAACTTTATGATGATATTCGCCAATATCTTCCTGAATTTGATCGCTTGCTTGTGGCGGACGAATTTGTGTTTGAATTTCCATTACAGTGGCCAACAAAAGATGATAAATGCCATCTTTCACATCATACTATTAGAATTATTGATTTAATGACGATGACAGCAGGCTTATCCTATGATACAGAGGCTAAGGAACTCATGGATATCAAAGAAAAAAGCAACAACAAGGCATCTACGAGAGACGTTATAAGAGAAATGGCAAAAATGCCATTGGTGTATGAACCGACAACTCGATGGTCTTATAGTCTGGCTCATGATGTGCTGGCAGTCGTAGTAGAAGTTGTCTCAGGCGTAAGGTTCTCAGAGTATCTTAAGAAGAATATATTTGCCCCCCTTGAGATAGAAGATTTTTATTTTCATTGGGATAACACCCTAGAAAAGAGAATCTGCGCACTATATGTAGGTGTTTGGGGAACGGATGAAATAAAACAAGATGATGGGCTTATGAGTAATGGATTCAAGATTACAGAGAATTATGAAAGCGGAGGTGCCGGACTTGCAGGTTCGGTAGATGCCTATAGTGTTTTTGCAGATGCTCTGTGTAATAATGGGGTAGGTGCCAATGGAGCGAGAATTCTAGGTGCTGAGATGATTGAGCTTTTTACCCATGAATATACACAGGGGCAGATGCTTAGAGATTTTGAAAATACAGGTAAAGTCGGATATGGATATGGGCTAGGTGTTCGTGTGCTTAGAGATAAAACAGCATCAAGAACGCCCATTGGTGAGTTTGGATGGGATGGAGCAGCAGGTGCCTATGTCGTTGTTGATCCGTTTAATCATATTAGTATTTTTTATGCCCAACATATCGTGGGTTATCCAAAGGTTTATTCGGAGATTCATCCCACAATTAGAGATCTTGCATACGAA
This sequence comes from Vallitaleaceae bacterium, assembly GCA_965140555.1. GTDB lineage: Bacteria > Bacillota > Clostridia > Lachnospirales > Vallitaleaceae > UBA1351. The sequence goes on from OZ223259.1 coordinate 3,462,133, forward strand.
GCGATGGGTATGTAGGTTATCGTTGTATAAAGGAAAAGAGCTGGACAAATCATTGTTCGATTCTTTATAATATAGGAAGAATATTAGATCGGAGATGTTTATGTTCACAATAAAGGACGTTGCAGAACATGCAGGTGTTTCAATTGCTACGGTATCAAGAATTATGAATAAACCTGGTGTTGTAAGTGAAAAGACCCGGGAAAAAGTCTACAAGGCGATGGAAGAATTGAATTATCAGCCCAATGCTATGGCACGAGCATTGCAGCAGAAAAAGAGCAATATCATTGGGCTTGTATTGCCTATAATAGATTATGCGTTCTTTAGTAAACTAGCAGATGCCATTGAAGAGGAATGTCATTCTTATGGATATAAATTGATGCTTTGTAAATCAGGGGAGCATGAAGAGCGTGAAAGGGAGATGTTTTCCATTTTACAAGCAAATAAAGTGGATGGAATTTTGGTCTGTAGTCGATTGGGAGATCCTTCATTCTTTTCAACATATGATTTTCCGGTGGTAAGTATAGAGCGTGAAATTGAAAAAGTGCCCTCAGTGACTTCGGATAATTATCAAGGAGGTCTTCTTGCTGCTCAAGAGTTAATGGCAGCCGGCTCGACGTCCCCTGCTATTTTTGGTGCCGAAGTCCCTGATTATTTTCCCGGAACCAAAAGAATTCAGGGATTCAAAGATGAATATGCTAAAATTGGTGTGGAAGTCGGAGAATGTCTAGTGAATAAAGAAGCTCTTGGGAAGAAGGGTCTAGAAGAGATTTTTTATGATTATATGGATAAGCATCAAGAGGTAGATGGATTATTCATTATGGGTGATATGATGGCAGCGCAAATTCTTTCTTCGGAACGAGCATACAAGATGAATTTAAGATATAAGCTTCCCATTGTCAGTTTTGATGGATTTGAAATATCAGAGTGGATGCAGTTAAGTACGGTCGTTCAACCTATACGAGAGGTTGGACAATGTGCGGTGGAGTTATTAGTTAAAAAAATTGAAGGGAAAGTGGCACCGGAACGTTCGATATTGCCGGTAAGTTTGATTGAACGAAAAAGTACAATGCGATTTAAATAGAAAAAAAAGGGACGATGAAGTCCCTTTTTTAAAATTTTAAAACGGATTTCCGGCAGTTATATCATCTAAACCAAAGAAGGTAAGTGCTTCTTGAATGGCGATGTCCCAGAATCGCCACTCGTGTTTGTAGTTAGGAAGAGAGAACCACGTCGCATCCAAATTAATTTCTTCGCAGTGTTTTTTGAATATAAGGTAATTTTTGTAAAGCAAGGTGTCCTCTTCCCCACAGGCGAACATAAGACGAGGGAGCGTATCTGTAGGAGCCAGTTTATCGATAATTGCCCATACATTTTCTTCAGAGTTGATATAAGCGTCAAGACCACCGGCATTTGCAATGGTAGATTTAAGACGTGGATTAGTTAGGTCCAAAAAGAAACTTTCATGACCTTCTCTAAAACCTTTAAATTCGACAGGGACAGCAGAAAGAATAGCAGCGGCAGCAAATTTTTCGGGATGATTAACAGCGAACTTGATCGTCCCTCGGCCACCCATTGAAAGACCTGCAATGAAATTATCTTCTCTTTTATCGGAAACAGGTAACCAGCCATAAATAAGTGGCATCAATTCTTGTGTTAGATAATCGTACATATTGAAGCCCATCATACATTCATCCCAGTTGGAATAATTAGAATTTAAAGCGGAAGGCATGACGACGACAAGATCTTTTTCACAGGCATAAAGTTCGATGTTGGTTTTGCGCAACCAGTCACTGTGATCGCCAAAGGTACCATGTAATAACCAGAGTACTTTATACTTTTTACCGCTTCTATAGAAGTCTTCCGGTGAGACTTCTCTTTTTTTGTCAGGTAGGATAACAGTGATTTCATGGTTGTTATTGAGATATTGACTTTCAAAATTATAAGTTAAGACTGACATAATTAGGACTCCTTTATATGTTTATCAATTTATAAGTGACATTCTTTGTTGGAACGTTTATCAAAATAGGTTATGGTATAGTCTTTGGAATTAAAATCAGCAGTTAAGGTTGTCTTATAGTCATCCTTTTTCCATGTAATGGAAAGTGTAGAGTCTTTCCTGTCTTCTCCTACTGTAATAATACCATTAAAAGCCGGATAATTGTTACGGAAACGCATAATATCATACATACGTTGGAGCATAGGATTTTTTATAGCTTGATCGATTTCTTCAAGGGAATAGGAATGTCGGTTGATACTTCTAGGATCACTATCCTTTTTCAGGCCTTCAATATCATTTTCTCCTGCTAGAAGACCAACATAATAAACCTGAGGAATGCCGGGCGTATAGAATTGTACGATTCGGGCAAGAAGATAGGCAGGATCATCACATCGAAGAGCAGAGTAATAGGTGGATCCAAGCTGGTAGCGTTGAGCTTTTTTACCGGAAGTTTTAATCATACTAGGTAACTTAATATATTGTTGGGCTTCTTTTGTGATGTCATCGATGTCTTCTCTTACATAGTCAATCTCATCATCTGTAAGAAGATCCACCACATCAACAACACCGATGCCATCATGGGTATCTAAGGTGGTGAACTGCTTGTGAGGGCAGATATTAAGCCAATGAATTAGCCGGTCTGTTCTACCTGTTTTTAACCCGTGGAGAAGAAGCATAGGAAGGGCAAAATCATAGACCCAGTATCCTTTTTCGGCCATTTTTAATTGGATTTTATAGTTTTCGTGTATCTCAGGGAGCATTTCTGTTCCATATTCATGTAATGGTTTCATTCCGATATCTAAAACTTCCCATATTTCCGGTTCTACAAAGAAACAGCTAGTTCCCGGACGCTTCGATGCATAAGCAAAAGCATCAAAACGAATAAGCGGTACGTGTTTAGCAATTCTTCCGAGGTTTCTTTGGTAATAATCTTGAGTGGGTTTTGTATAAGGGTCGATATCAATTTGTTCTTCAAAAAAAGTGTTCCAGAGACGAACCTTTTTATTATCTTCTCGTGTGAATTCGATATAGGGACCATTCGCTTTTCTACGGTATAAGGCATCCATTTCAGCTTCTGTAGGTTCTCCATTAGGCCAAAATTCATCCCAGTGAATGAACATATCCCGGTATGCGGAAGCATCACCATAGCGCATATAGTCTTTAAATTCATCACAACGGATTGAAACATGGTTTAACATGAAGTCAGCCATAAGATAATATTTTTCCCCAAGGCGGTCAATGTCTTCCCAGCTTCCAAAGTCAGGATCTACCTTGTCATAATTGATAACAGCAAACCCTCGATCACCAGATGATGGGAAAAAAGGTAAAATATGAAGTCCCCCAATGATGTCTTTAAAATTTTCGTCCAGAGTTTGATGGAGTTCTTTTAAATTGTTACCCATAGAATTAGCATAGGTAATTAACATAATCTTGTTTTCGATTTTTTTCATCATAGTATCCTCTTTCTATTGGAATAATTAACCTTTTACAGAACCGATTGTAATACCGGCAACAAATGATTTTTGGAAAAATGGATAAGCCATTAATACAGGAAGGATGGCAATAACAGCAAGAGCCATTCGAATACTTATGCTTGGGAGTTGGGCTGTGTTTATTCTAGAATTCGAATGCGTTTGTAGAAAAGCAATATTACTGATGACAGAGTTGAGATAATTTTGAATACCAAATAACTCTCTTCTTTCTTGAATGAAGTAAATACCATTGGTCCAGTTATTCCAGTACGCAATAGATGACATTAAGGAAATTGTTCCAATAATCGGCTTTGACATCGGAAATATAATTTTACTCAAAATTTGGAATTCGTTCGCACCGTTAATCATGGCAGCCTCTATGACCTCCATTGGAATATTCGAGGAGATATAGGTACGTACCATGATAATAAAGAAGGCATTCATGAGTAGATAAGGGACAATCATAGCAGCGAGTGTATCAGTTATATGAAATACGTTGGAATAAATTAAATAGGTAGGAACGAATCCACCACTAAATAGCATCGTAAAGAATAAGAAAAAAGAAATAAGGCCTCTTCCCGGGAGATCTTTTCTAGAGAGAGGGTAAGCAAATAACAAGGTCATGGTTACATTGGCAAGCGTTCCGATAATTGTGATAACGAAGCTCATAAAATAAGCGTGTAGTATATCGGATTTGATACCCCAGATATACTCATAGGCAGCCAGTGAAAAGCCTCGAGGGATAAAGGAATACCCTGATTTTGCCAAAGCAGCTTCAGAACTAAAGGAGCTGGAAATTAATAGTATAAATGGGAAAATACAACATAATGTCAAAAAAATCATAATGAGAGCCATAGCTATTCGAAAAAGTTTATTTTTGTGAATCATAATAATCACCTCCTGATTTTATATTAGAATAAAGAACTGTCTCTATCGATTTTGGAAACAAAGAAGTTTGCTGTAAAGATGAAGATAAATCCAAGGATGGATTGTAAGAATCCGGCGGCGGTAGAACGGCCGATATCGTTTAACTCCAGTAAACCACGATATACATAGGTATCAATTGTCTGTGTCGTGGAATAGAGAAGACCGCTATTCATAGGTATTTGATAAAACAAACCAAAATCAGAATAACAGATTCGTCCTACGGCTAATAAAATTAATGTAATAATGGTGGTTTTAAGTGCCGGGATAGTAATGAAGCGAATTTGGCTCCAAATACCGGCGCCGTCAACAACGGCGGATTCATAATAGGATTTGTCAACACCGATTAATGTAGCGTAATATATGATGGAACTATATCCAAAGGACATCCAAAGATATACCAGGACCAAAATAACAGGCCAGTATTTTGCTTCGTTATACCAGCTAATACTGTCAATGCCAAGGGCCGGAAGAATGGATGTGTTTAATAAACCGGTGCTACCACTTAAAAAGGCATAGACAATATAACTGATGATTACAGTGGAAAGGAGGAATGGAATTAGAATAATTACCTGACTAAATCGCTTGAAAAATTTTCTTTGAATACTATCAAGAGCGATGGCGGTAAAAATTCCCATTAAATTTCCTAGAAAAATAAATGCCAAATTATATAAGATCGTATTTCTGAAAAAAATAAAGGCATCACTGGTACTAAATAGATAAGTAAAATTTGATAGGCCAACCCATGGACTCTTAAACATACCAACTGAATAATTGATTTTTTTAAAAGCAAGTACGAGTCCGGCCATGGGCAAGTAATTATTGATAATTAAATAGATAGTACCCGGTATAAGCATCAGATATAATGGCAGGTATCGCTTCATTCTTTGCCGACTTTTCTTCTTCTTCATAATATGCTCTCCTTATTTTTGCTGTATATGGATTCGTGATGAACTCTATATACTAATTTATCATCAATGTGCACAATTTAACTATCACTTTTCTGACATAAACTGTCGAAATTCTAATTACAATTTGTAAAAAACATGGAAATATGTATTTTTTAACAATTAATTCATGCTTTCGTGTATAATTTGTGGTGAATAAAGTTAGAAAAATGATGATTTGTGACAGAAAAATGATAGTGAGAAGAAATCGATATTTGATATGATGAAGAGGCGATAAAGAAAATATGTGTGGAAGAGGTCCATTACATATTCTAAGCGAAGCATTTGTATGAAAAAGGAGGATATTATGAGAAAGAAATTTATGTCACTACTGCTTGCAACAGTCATATTGGTATCTTTATTCGCTGGATGCGGAAAAGATGCACCTAAGACAAGTGAAGAGGATACTTCGACCAAAGTGGACACAGCTGAAGGGGATAAAACAGACGGAGATAGCGGAGAAACTGAGTCGTATCCGGTAGTTAGAGTTCCATACTCTATCGTGTTTGATTCATACGATGCGGATGCAATTCAGGATGCATTAAATGTAATTATGAGAGAAAAAGCAGGTGCAGAAATTGAGTTTGTAGGTATTGAATTTGGTAACTGGTCAACACAACTTAATCTTATGCTGACAGGTGGTGAAAATTCATTAGACCTGTTTAGCTCCTTCTGGTACACGTCTGTCAATAATCTTGCAGCTAACGGACAGGCAATAGCCCTTGATGACTTGCTTGAATCAGATGGACAAGGAATTCTAGATTTATATGATGGCCTGGAAGATTATCTTGATTGCGGAAAAATTAATGGGCATATTTATGGTATTCCGTCTATTTATGCATGGAGCTCAGAAAATCTCTATTTTGTTCGCGCTGAAGATGCAGAATCTGCCAATATTGATTGGAGTAAGATTGATGATCTTGATGGAATTACAGAGGCGATGATTTCCATGAAAAAAGCCAATCCGGATAAATATTATATTCCGGGTTCAACGGACCCTTATTGGATTCCAAAGAGTATTGACTACTTAGGTGATACGAATTACCTTGGAGTACTTACTGATCCTATGAACAGTACGACAATTGAAAACTATTATGAATCGGACTACTTTATTGATCTTACAAATCATATTAAAACATGGAAGGAGAATAATTTGTTCAGTCCGGATCCATTAAGTAATAATCAACCGACATTAATGAGTTTATTACTTGGCATTGCTAACGGAACATTAGGGTATTCATGGGATTCGACAATTGCCGTTAAGAGTACATCCGTACAGAACGGTGTGGATTTACAAGGCACATCGATTAGCGAACCCCTTGCAACAACAGGGGATGTCACAACATATATGTGGCATATAAGTCCGTTTTCTAAAAACCCGGAAGCAGCGATGCGAGTGTTGAATGTCCTATTTACAGATCCGGAAGCAGCTCAGCTTGCAGCCAATGGTCTTGAAGGCCGAGAATATGTTTTGGATGAGAACGGTCAAATGAATTACCCGGATGGCAAAACGATGGGAGAAATTGGTTGGGCAGCAGCAAGTATGGCATATTGGCCCAATGTAACGCTTTGTAAGACATGGAGTTTTGAACCAGAGAACATTTATGAGAAAATGTTTGAGAAGAATGCGTCAGCAGGAAAATCCCTTGCCCTTGGTTTCCAGTTTGATTCGACAGAAGTGGCAGATCAAATGACAGCTTGTGCAAATGTCGTTGCCCAATACTATATACCAATTATGTATGGTGAAGTTGATATGGATTCCTCGTTAAAAGAGTTTAATAAGCAACTTTATGCGAGTGGTCTCCAAGATATTATTGATGCAAAGCAAGAACAGTTAGATGCATGGTTAGCAAATAGATAGTGTTGTTATTGAGAAAAAAATAAACTTTAGTAGAGAGAGAGGTTGTGTTTGAATCCTCTCTCTCTACAATAAGGAAGGAAATTATGAGTGAAAATATAAGTATGGAGCAACCAAAGCTTTGGAACAAGCATTACATGTTTGTGTTACTAGTGAATGCTTTGAATGCATTCTCTTTTTTTATGGTAGTTACTATTTTGTCAAAATATCTGGTTGAGATTGGGATTGATATTACTTTGGCAGGTGTTATCGTCGGATTGTTTTCTATTACTTCTTTGTGTGTACGACCGCTTAGTGGATTACTGTCAGATAGACTAAACAATGTTAAATTATTAAAATTGAGCAATATATTTATGGGAGTCGGCCTTTTGGGATTCGCATTGACGACGAATGTTGCCCTGATCTTCTTTTTTAGAATTTTAAATGGTATTGGATTTGCCTTAGGAGGAACATCTCAGATTGTACTTGCTACAAAATATATTCCGAAAACGAAGATGGGAGAAGGAATCGGATATCTTGGACTCGGAATGGTTATAAGTTCAGCAGTAGCCCCCGGAATAGGACTTATCATAGCTGAGAATTTAGGCATGAAAGCGACTTTTTTGTTTTCGGCATCATTGACGGTTGTGGCATTTATAGTTCTTAATTTCTTTCATGAGCCAAAGAAAACACCGCCAAAGGTTAAGAAAAAAATAGGTTTTAGCGACGTTATTGCAGTAAAAGCATTGCCTTTTACACTGGTTGCAGGTTCATACTCTTTTATCAATGGAATTATTGCTTCTTATCTCGTGCTTTATGCAGATGCTCTTGGAATTACGGGGATCAGCATATACTTCACGGTCTGTGCCATTGTATTGTTTGCAATCAGACCGTTGTCCGGGAAGTTAATGGACAAAAAAGGAATTAGAGTAACGGTATTACCCGGGCTTATACTGACGGCATCGTCCATGTTTATAATTGGACGAAGTACAACCCTCCTTATGATTTTGGTTACTGGTGTTATAAGATCAATAGGTCAGGGAGCGGCGCAACCTTCTTTGCAAGCGGGGTGCATCAACAGGGTAGGACGTGATAAAAGCGGTGTTGCTACAAGTACTTATTATCTAGGGGGCGATGTTTTTCAAGGAACCGGGCCCATGATAGGGGGAGCGATAATAGGTAGTCTTGCAGGCTTATCCGGGTATCGGACGTTGTTTGATCTGTGTGGGATTTTGATGCTTTGTGCTTTAGTATTTTTCTTTCTGATTACAAGAAATGGGAAAATGGAGACTGTCAAATAAGTGTAGAGGAGAAAAATAATGGGATTATTAAGATTTAGCTTTAGATCAGAAATATTAAGTCTACATACAAATGTTACTGTCACTTTACCTAGCGAACAAATGACCTACTATCCCCTGACAGAACCAAAAAGAGAAGAAGGCGTTGCGCCTAGACGTCTGTGGGAATATCGGGAAGGGATGAAGCTTCAGACCCTATATGTATTACATGGTGGGGGCGATGATGATACGTGTGTCATTAGAAAATCCAATATAGAAAGATATGCAGAAGATCATTGCCTTATGACCGTGACGGCCCAAGTGAATGACAGCTTTTTTATGGATACGCAATATGGTTTTAAGTACTTTACTTTTATGACAGAAGAACTTCCGAAGGTCATACAGACCATGTTTCCCTCGTCGGCCAAAAGAGAAGATAATTTTGTAGCAGGCCTTGCAATGGGTGGCAATGGTGCCCTTGCTCTTGGGTTAAAACGTCCGGACCTCTATCAGGCAATCGTTGATTTGTCAGGAGGTATCGGATGTAGTGTTGATACGGATTGTTTTATAGAACAAGTTCGTACTTTGAAGCTAGAGAGATTGCAAACGACGTTTGGAAATCCGGATAAGATTCGAGAGGGTCAGTATGACTTAGGAGGGTATGTAAGAAGACACATTAAAGAGGGTGTAACATTACCGGAAATATTTATTTCCGTAGGAGAAAAGGATTTTATTAGGGATGTTGTACGACATGATAGAGATGCGTTAAAGAAGCTTGGTATTGATTTCTATTATGAAGAAGTTCCGAATTACGGACATGATTGGAATTTTTGGGATTTATATCTTAAGAAGGCTATTGAAGAATGGCTGCCACTAAAAAGGTCACCAATATATATGTGAACCCAGAAAGGAAAGTATAATGAATAAAATACATCTTTTAGCCGGAATTGCCGATGATGCTAATCGAGACTATTTACCGGAAAAATTAAAGGAAAGTAACATTGTAGTCAATGAAAATGGAAACAACTCTCAAGTATATCCCAAAAATCTAAAAGAAATGAAAGAAAAATTGATAGATGATCATGAAGATGTGTGGTATGAATATGTACCGAATACTTATGATCCTTCCAAGAAGACACCGTTAGTATGTTCCATGCATGGTGGACTTATGACAGGCTGGGGACAGGCTGTTTATACATCATGGACCCATGTCGCTGATAGAGAAGGTTTTATCGTTGTTTTTCCAAATGCAGGAAAAGACAGAATTTGGATGTTTGAATGTGATTGGGAAAAAGTGAAGGAGACGGCAGGAGATATGCCACCTGATGTGCCGTTACTTCATGAACCGGAGGATCGCGTAGAAGCGTATCGTGATGTGAAAATGACGGCAGCATTAATCGAATATATGAAGGAACGCTACAATATAGATTCAGGCAGAATTTATATGCAAGGAATGTCAATGGGGGAGGCTATGACGAATCAGTTCGCAAGATATATGGGACACATTCTGGCAGGAGCGGCGGGTTCAGGTTGTCCTATTAATACAAAATTACTTTTTGATGAGAATGACGAAGTGATTAATAGTGGAGGACCTCTAGATATTTGGCAGTCTAGACTCGAGTTAGATCAGGTGCCCCCTCATTATAGAGAAGGAAATAGAATTACGATTCTAAGAAATTGCGACTATTGGAACAAGATAAACGCCTGTTGTGCACTTCCAAAAATCAGCATCAGGGGAGATTATAACGTCGCCTTTTTTGAGGGAGAAAAGGGACATAATGTCTTGATGGATGTGAAGAATAGAGATCATGGTCAGACCTTTGATGATGCTGAATATATATGGGACTATCTTTTCTCAGGATGCTATAAGGATGAGTTGGGAGTCTTAAGACATACCACTCCGGATAGAGAAAGAAAGGGGGATGCATTTAGCATTGCCGTAGTAGAAGGGTCTAGTAAGGTCTGGTTCAATAATCGTATTATTGAAACACAAGCACCTGTATTTAAATGGCAGAAGTTAAAGTATCATGGATTACATGGAGAGGCCATCATTAGAGGCGACTATTTTTATGTACCGGTAAGCCTTGTGGCAGAAGTGTTTTCTGCTGATATTGACGATGCACAAGACGGGTTGGTGGTAGATTTACGACTAGAAGATGGAACAGAGCTTCAATTTGCTAGAGGGAATATTGCGTGCCTTGTTAATAACAGAATAGAATCAATGAGCTGTGAAGCAGTAGAAAGAAATCACAGGTTATTTATCTCTTTGGAATGGTTTGCAAAAAGATTTTATCAGATGCATACCTCTTCGTGTGAAAATGTTCTTTATATTACAGACCATCCTGCTTCTCTATCTACATACATGGCATATCTCTTTCAGGATATTTTGGGACAAGGGTTATGAGTTAAGTAGATTTGAAAGCGTGTTAATAGGAACAGTGAAACAAGGAGGAAGCTATGAGTTTGCAGATAAACGATCGATTAGTTTGGCCCGGGGGTAAGAGAAAAGCCTTTACCTTAAGTTATGATGATGGAATCGAACAGGATATCAGATTAATGAACGTATTGGATCAGTATCATGTGAAAGCAACCTTTAATCTAAATGCAGGATTACTAGGTCTAAAAGGAAGAGTTGCAGCCGGGAAGAAAGAAGTAGCCCATAATAAAATTGAGGAAGCAAGAATTATGCCCCTTTATAAGGGCCATGAAATTGCAGCCCATGGGCAATATCACGAGTCCATGGTTGCCATGGATTCAGCTAGATGTGTAGAAGAAGTATTGACCTGTCGAAAGGCTTTGGAAAAAATCACGGCACGGCCATTAACGGGATATGCTTATGCCTTCGGAGCTTGTGACGAGACGATTATACAAGCACTTAAAACGTGTGGGATATCTTATGCACGTACCATAGAAGCAAGCCATACCTTTGATATTCCTTCAGATTTTCTGAGATGGAATCCAACCTGCCATCATGAGGATGGTCAATTAATGGAATTGGCAGATATCTTTTTATCGGATGAATGGTATTTTTCTTTATTTAGCCCGGCTAAATTGTTTTATGTATGGGGACACAGCTATGAATTTGATCAGAATGAGAATTGGGAGCAGATGGAAACTTTCATCAGAAAAATATCAGAAAAAGCAGATGTGTGGTATGCAACAAATGGAGAAATATATGCATATGTTGAAGCCTATAAAAGGCTGGTATTTTCAGTGGACAGTGCTAAAGTGTATAATCCCAGTTGTACATCTGTTTGGCTTAGCGGTATGTTTACAAATGACTGTGTAGAAGTAAAACCGGATACGGTAGTTGATTTGATTCCACCTATTGAGATGTAAGGACATCAAGATTTTAAGAGTGGGAAAGGAGTATGAAGGAATGCCGGATGGTTCTATTGAACGAACGCACTAATCACTAAAGGATTATACGATCTAATCGCCTCCTTATTGACAAAAGTGTCTAATGGTGTTAGACTGTTATTGTCTAATACTATTAGTCAAAAGGAGGTAGACGATGGAACAATATAAGTTGGGTGAAATGGAACAGAAATTTGCTGATATGATTTGGGAAGAGGCACCCATAAAAACACGAGAGTTAATAGCACGATGTGCATCAAGTTTTCAATGGAAAAGAACGACAACATATACCATGTTGAAACGTTTATGCGATAGAGAATTGTTTGAAAACTCAGAAGGTGAAGTTAAAATTTTAATGAGTCGGGAAGATTTTCTGGCAAAAAAGGGAGAAGAATTTTTAGATGAATCCTTTGAAGGCTCTATACCAAGATTTTTAACGGCATTTACAAGGAAAAGAAAACTGAGTCATAAAGAAATCGATGACATACAAAAGCTGATTGATGAGTTTAGGGAGTGATCGCATGTTGGATAAGCTATTTCTTGAAGTGTTAAATATGAGCTATGTAGGCTCAATCGTTATTTTGGCAATAGTTATAGTAAGAATTTTTCTGAAGAAAGTACCTAGGAAATTTTCATATATTCTGTGGATTGTGCCCTTGTTAAGACTCCTATTGCCTTTTTCTATTGAAAGTGTCTTTAGTTTGGTTCCGATAAACCCGAAACCTATTCCGGCAGATATCGGATATAGCCTTTCACCCCGCATAGAGACGGGGGTAAATAATATAGATTATTCAATGAATCGTATCCTACCGTCACCGGAATTAGTAACAAGTATTAACCCTTTGCAAATCATCCTTGCAATCTTAGGGGTAATGTGGCTTATTGGAACGGTCGGAATGATTATCTATGGATGTTATACTTACTATAAACTTCGTAAACGATTGACAGATGCAGTTTTGAGTGAGAAAGGGGACTACTGGTCAAGCAAGGTGGAAACACCTTTTGTCATGGGTATTATTAAACCGCGGATATATCTACCGGATACAGTGAGTGAATCGGAACGCAAGTATATACTTCTTCATGAACGAACACATATTAAGCGATTCGACCATGTTTTTAGAGGTATTGCCTATCTAGCTTTATGTATTCATTGGTTTAATCCCATGGTGTGGATAGCCTTTCACCTAAGTGGCAATGATATGGAAATGTCCTGTGATGAGGCTGTTATTCATCAATTGGGTGGTAAGGGAAAAAAAGAATATTCACAGCTTTTATTAAATTTTACAACGAATAAAAATAGATTAAGGATGACACCTCTTGCTTTTGGAGAAGGGAATACGAAAGGGAGAATTAAGCATATTCTAGGATTTCAGAAACCAAGAACATATGTAGTCATTGTGATGGCTATTGTGCTTATCATTATTTCCGTAGGACTATTGATGAATCCTGAAATTAAAGAGGATGAACCTGCTATTAACGGTCATACATATGAAGTCGTTGATATTCTGTATACGTCACCGGCATATTCTTATACATATACGATGGATAAGGCTCCGGCATTTACAATTTCTTCAGATTATGGGTTTTATTCAAAAGAAGATGACAAAGAATGGAAAGCTATAGGTAGTTTATATAAACCTAACATAAAATCGGAAGAGTTAATGGACAGTATCCTATTTAAAGAGTTTCTTGATGAGAGAACATCCCGTTTAATTGAAGATGCTAAAATAGTTTATAAAGTAGATACAAATGATAATAACAGTATCAGTTATTTAGTGGTGGAAACTAAAGAAAATCACCTATTGATTTTTTATGGCTATGATGTGGATAATGAAATGCATACGCGATGGATATTTGAAGTGGAGGCTAATGAATCTTTAGAACCATTTATAGCATTAGCAGATCTTTGGAACTATCGAACGGAATATGTAGGAGATAATTCAAGTGTCGCAACGATATCCGGATACTTGGAATATCCAGATAACATGGATTATGACGGTATAGCATTGCAGACGAAAAGTCAGCCATATGGGCTGACCGTTAATCTTCAAGTTCATGAATCAAGTAAAGAGGGGATGAGTCAGGAAAGGGCGGATTTGCTGTTTGAAAAAAATGCGTGTATTCTGTTTTCTTTAGTTCAAAACCTCGATGAGGTCACCTTTAGCCTAGAGAGCAATACCGGCAACCCCCAACCTTATGTCTATACGAGAGATTGGGCAGAAAATCTTGTTGGAGTAGCCTTATGGGATGGAAGTAGTAACCCATCAACATTTGAAGAATTGCTAGTTAAAATAGAAGACAGCTTAGACCAATAGGTTCGTTTGTCATTAGTCAAGAAACATATAGATTGAGAAAAAAAGAAAAATACTAGCAACCACAACAAATATATGCCAAACAAGATGGTGGTATTTAAACCAGTCAAAGACATAGAAAAGAACACCGATTGAATAAGACAACCCACCAATAAGGAGGAAGATGAACCCGAGTGAGTTCAGACTCTGGATAATTGTCGGACCAAAAAAGATGATGGTCCATCCCATGCCTAAATAAATCAGGACATGTAGAAGAACGAAGCGATCAATCCATATGAATTTTAGGGTGATGCCTGTAATGGCCAGAGCCCATTGAATCATGCAGATTGTAATGCCTGTTGAACCACCGATAGCAATCAGTGTAAAAGGGGTGTAAGTACCTGCAATGAGTAAATAGACAGACGAATGATCCAGTTTCTCAAATATATTTTTGGTTTTCCCCGGTGGAAAGCCATGATATAAGGTTGAATTTATATACAGGATAACCAGCGTTATGCCGTAGGTCAAAACGCTAAACGTATAGACGGGGCTATCCATATGTGCACTTTTGATTCCCAATAAAATCAGCCCGGCTATTCCAAGTAAGGTACCGATACCGTGTGTTACTGAGTTGGCAATTTCTTCTTTTGTAGTAAAATCTTTACGAACAACTCTAAGATCCATGATTCATCTCCTAAACGTATAATGTCGAAACTACATGATGTAGTATTAATAACTATATTATAGCGTGTTTGATATAATATGGCAAGATGTAATCGTTACGAAGATTTTTTATTGCTTTGTATATGTTTGGGTTCTTGAATGCTATAATAGATAGAGGTTACAACTTTTTTTATCGGAATATGTGTTGCATCATTTGTTTATATACGAATGTATCGGTTCAAGTATGTAACAAAACTTCCGTCTTAAAGAGTAATCCTTGATGCTTATAAATAAAGTGAGAATAAGGAGCTTAGAGATGAAAGAATATCCCAAATTAGAAAACAAAAGCAGAGTAGAAGAAGTTGCCATAAATCGTTTATTGGATCGTGTAGGTGTTCATGAAGAATCAAGTATATGCGATTATGGTGCGGGTACAGGCATATTTACTATTGAAATGGCAAAAAGGACGAAGAATAAGGTTTATGCCCTCGATAGTAGCGACGATATGGTGGAATCAATCAAGGAAAAAGTTCAGATAAACGGACTCGATAATCTTCTGGTAAAACGGGTTGAGACAGATCAGGTACCTCTTGATAATGAATCGATTGATCTGTTTGTGCTAATAACTGTTTTTCATCATATACAAGATACGACGACCTTTATTTCAGAAATCAAACGGGTCTTAAAAAGAGGCGGTAGAGTAGCGTTAGTTGAGTTTCATAAGGGAGAGTCACCTATGGGACCACCGGCAGGCCATAGACTATCCCCAAGTGAGCTTGAAGCGTTGTTTGTACCAAGTGGTTTTAGTCACGTGGATTATCATGTTTTGGGTGAAAATATGTATCTAAGTATTTTTGAAAGATAAGATGCTAAGATTGTTTTTCTCATGGAGTATTTTACGAGTATAGAAGTTAATAAATAATTTATATGAGTCAACTCAAATTATGAGTTGACTTTTAACTATGTATAGGATTATAATATGAGTGTACTCATATGAATGCACTCATATTGATTGATCACCAATATGAAAGGAGGGCAGGGGCTTGTCCCTTGCCGGGAAAATATACGATATGGCAAGAATTAGTAAAGAAAAGAAAGAGCAAATACGTAAGGATATACTTGCTGTGGCATCAAATAGTTTTTTTAAGAAAGGATATGAAAAAACTTCCACGAAGGAAATTGCCAAGCAAGTGGGTATTGCTGAAGGTACGTTATTTAACTATTTCAGTACGAAGGCAGACCTGTATATGGAAGCTTTTACAAGTGAATTTCAAAGAAATGAAGACCAATTAATGCAACCTGAGCTCATCAGTAACTATGCGAATGAATTAATTGCTGATTATGTTCAGAAACTCTATTCACCGGTTCTTAAAATCCCGAAATTTATAATGAAAGAGATGATTCAGGTTTTTTTCAGCATGGGTAAAAAGAACTTTGCAAGAATTGAGC
This sequence comes from Vallitaleaceae bacterium, assembly GCA_965140555.1. GTDB lineage: Bacteria > Bacillota > Clostridia > Lachnospirales > Vallitaleaceae > UBA1351. The sequence goes on from OZ223259.1 coordinate 3,478,346, forward strand.
GATTGGCTTCTATAGACTTCAAGTATATGGCCATGACAGAGGACTATATTGAACGTCTTATTCAGGAAGGACTCATCTTGCCTGATACAGATGCTAAGTTGCTGTCAGAATCAATATACAGTGCAATATTCTATGAATTCTCCATGTTTGTCTATTATGAAAAGGCGACAAAAGAAGAATTGATCGATAAAATCAAGAAAAAAATAGATTTCATTTGTAAAGGCTACCTATCCTAGATAGAGGTAGATATGAAAAAAATAATTGAAAAGAATATAGAGCTAGTTTCAGAGAAGCCGAAATGGATTATAGCAGCAGCACTTATAGCGTCCGTCTTTGCAGTATGGTTAGCAATGGGACTTAATCTGGAGCTTTCATGGTTTGCTTTGGCGCCGAAAGGGAATCCTGCAGTGCAGGAATACAACCAGATACTGGAAGATTTTCCGACCATTGATAATGTTATGGTTATCGTTGAGACGGATGACCATGAAGAAATGCAGGAGATTGTGTCAAAAGTTGAACGTGGTATGAATGACCTGTCAGACTATGTCGTGTCAGTAACGGCAGGTCTTGATCAGGACTTTGCCATTGACTATGGGCTTAACTATATGACAATGGAAGAGACAGAGATGATGGGATATCTTTTTGCAGATCCTAATCTGGATTCTTTCTATTCGGGAATCTCCACGTATATGAACCTGCTTGATAAGGAACTTGAAAAGGCAGACTTAAGGGATGACGATAGAAAACAGATAGAAAGTACCAAAATGGCTTTAGTAGATATATCAGAGTTAACCCTAAAAGCTATGGAAGGTCAGGTAGACAATGAAGACCTAAAAGCTGGCTATGAGGAAGCATTAAAACGGATGTTTGCAGGCGATACCCTTATAACATCACCGAATGGTAAAATGACGACCGTGATGATTCAACCTTCATTTGATATCATGGATCTACAGAAGCTGGAACCTGGTGTAGCAGCCATGGAAGACATTATCTTCAATCTAAGAGATGAATACCCCGATGCGAAGATTGGGATAACCGGTATGCAAATTGTTGGAAGAGACGAAACAGCAAGTATTGAATCGGACTCAAAGTTAACCACACTCTTAGCAGTAGGTTTAATCTTTGCATTACTCTATATCGCATTTAGAGGTATTGCGGCTCCGATTTTCACCTTTATACCCCTTGTTTTCGGAATTATTTGGGATGTGGGACTTATTCGACTGATTATAGGAAGACTTAATATGTTGACGGCTTTTTCGGCAGCTATGATCATCGGTCTTGGTATTGACTTTTCCATCCATTTATACAGTGCCTATACGGAACAACGGTCTCTTGGTATAGAGAAAAAGACTGCTCTATCAAAGAGTATGATAACGACCGGACCAAGTATCATTGTAGGTGCATTGACAACAGCCTGTGCCTTTTTGGCTCTGAACATGAGTCAATTGGACATGTTAGGAGAGCTTGGAACCGTTATGGCTATCGGAATTGGTACAACATTAGTTGCCGTATTCTGGGTCTTGCCTGCACTCATTATTCTTAAAAAGGAAAAAGAAGGCAGTATTCAAAAAATCAAGGGACAGTATCCATTAATCGGTTCCATTGCTAAAGGTGTACATAATCATAAGGTAATCGTTGGGATAGTTCTTCTTGTTCTCATTGGTACGATGGGACTTATTGGACGCGGTATTCAATTTGATTTGGACATAATGAATCTTGAACCGGAGGGATTGGAGTCTGTCGCTTGGATGGATTATATGGTGGACGAATATGATATGTCCACAGATACCTTTAATGTTTCCGTGGATTCTCTTGAAGAAGTCTATCGATTGGAAGATGCGTTGGGAGAGGATGAGGATATTCATGATATTTCCTCTATTGCAGATGTTTTACCTGAAGATCGGGATAAAGATAGGTTTGAAGAGAAGTCGAATACGATGCATCAGTGGATGGAAAAACAGGTTCCCAAACATTCCCCTGATGGGGCGTTGCTTTTAAGGGGCATGGCCGATTACTTGGATGAAGAAAGCCAAGATGGGATGAAAGATGCTTCGAACCAGAATATAGATCAAATCAATGCCAGTTTTTATGATGCTATGGCATCCATTGGGAAGCGAATGGCATCCGGTTCATATTTGACGGTCAATGAACTGCCGGAGTCTTACAAAGCCCAGTTTGTCAGTAAAGATGAAGACTCCTATCTGGTTAGTTTTTATCCTTCCTTTAACATTTGGGACAATTTGAAAAGTGACAAAGGAATAGAGTTTATAAACAAGTTGACAGAAGAAGCACCGAGTGTTACAGGGACACCACTCTTTATGAAAATAATGTATGATACAGCGGCTTCAGAAGCCATGTTGATTGGTGTTGTCATTATGTGTGTACTCTTTGTTATCCTATTCGTTACATTCAGGTCTGTAAAATATGCTGCTATTGGCTTTATACCTTTAATTGCTGCTCTCATTATGACAATAGGAACGATGACATTGATTAACTTGGATTTTAATATATTGAATTTCCTTGGGTTGCTTCTGATTATAGGAATCGGTGTCGATGACGGCGTTCATATTCTCCATCATTATCTGGAAGAAGATAGAAAGATCGAAGTTATATTTGCATCCGTGGGAAGGGCAATCCTTTTAACCACCTTAACGACTATGATTGGATTTGGGTCACTAATCTTCTCAAGTTATCGAGGAATTGCCTCCCTTGGGAGTGTGTTGATTCTTGGTGTTGGCTATGCGTTCCTTATGACCGTTCTCATTATTCCGTTGTTCATTAAAGATAAGAAGGGCTAATCATTAGATGATTAGCCCAACAAAAGCAAGTTTCACTAAATTTACACACAATATATAGATTACGTAGAAGCATTCGTAACAATATATTGTATATGAAAGTTCAACTATATGCTTTTGTCGACCTAATCATTAGATGATTAGCCCAAGAAAACGAAGGTTCAACTAAATCGTTTTGTTACCCTAATCATTAGAAGAGATCGCCTAACATAGTTAGGGCAACAAGGGCTAATAATATAGCCATGCCTTTGTTAAAAAGGCCTAGCCACTTGGGGCTTTTGATGAAGGAAGCGGCAAATTGTCCAAGTAGGCAATAAAGTAGGGGGGAGAGTATTCCAAAACCTAAGAAAATGAGAGAAATAAGGGCTATCTTGATGCCGGAAATATTTGCAGCAGGATATTGGATAAGTGCGATAGGCAAAGTTGCAAGGCTAGCTTTTGGGTTAAAAAGCTGGAGAGCAAAGCCTTCTCTAAAGCCCATAGATTGGTGGGAATTCATATCCTTATTGGACAAACTTTTGGTTGAAGATTTTTTGAACAGCTGTAAGCTTAAGTACATCATAAAGATAAAGCCAAGAATACCTATGAAGGTGAGGTGTTCTTTTTTTATGAACTGATTACCGGTGTAACCGTAGATTAAAAGGAGTATGTAAGTAGCCAGACCAATACTGAAGAAATACCCCCAACTTGACTTGAGTTCTTTGTGAATACCTTTGTTGACAGCAACTAATGTTACAGGTCCGGGTGAAAACAGAATTGAAATACCATAGAGAATAATTGATAGCATATTGAACCTCCTTTAATAGTTATACGTTTTATGCTATTATAGGCGTAAGATTATAATGGTACAATCACCTAATTGTATGAGTGACAAAAGGAGGGAATTATGATTAATCACTATGGTAATGAAATTCATTGGGTTCCGCAATTGTCAGACAAGGAGGGCTCTGTTTATAAACAGATTGCATCCTCTATTGAAGACGACATCCAGTCAGGAAAACTCCTTCATGGTATGAAGCTGCCGCCACAAAGAGTTATTGCGGATTATTTGAATGTGAATCATGGTACCGTAACCAGAGCTTATAAATTGTGTGAAGAGAAGGGGCTTCTTAAGGGAATTATCGGCAAAGGAACATATGTCAGCGGTAGTGCCGGTTTGCCGGTGGATTTATTGACGGATTATGAGGAAAGTCATATTATTAGTCTAGGCATGACGTTGCCTCTTTATGAGCTTAATGATACGCTGAAACTATATATCAAGGAAATGGCTTCATCGATTGACTATAATATAGCTTTGAAATATTGCCCGCCAGAGGGGCATATCAAACATCGCTATATTGCTGCAAATTGGTTAAAACGCCATGGATCCGATGCAAAACCGGAACAAATCATTATCTCCTCGGGAACCCAAAATGCTCTGGCGGTCATTCTTACCACCCTTTTTGAAAAGGGAGACCGTATTATTGTGGATGACTTCACCTATACAGGTCTCAAGGCTCTAGCTAAGTATTTAGGTATTATTTTGGTTCCTGTTAAAGGGAATGACTTTATTATGGATGTAGACGAGTTAAAGCAAACCTGCAAAAGGGAAAAAGTTAAGGGGATATACTTAATGCCTGATTGCCATAACCCAAGCGCACGAGTGATGAAAGCAGATATAAGAAAAGCGATTGCTGACATTGTCCGAAAAGAAAAACTCTTATTGATTGAAGATGGTACTTACGGCTTTACCAAGGACCCCAGTTTCAAGTCTATTCGATCGATGGTGCCTGAATCTAGTTTCTATATTCACGGAACATCAAAGGCGATAAGTCCAACCTTTAGGATTTCATATATCATAGCACCGATGGTTTATATTCATAAGTTGAAGCAAGGCATTAATAATTTGACTTGGATGGCATCACCTTATACTGGAGAAATATTGTCTCTATTACAATCGACAGGCCAGTATGACGAATTTGTAAAGCTGAAAATGAAGGCGTTAACGAAGCGAAATAATCTTTTTGATCAAATATTTATTGGTGATGAGGATCGGGAGTGTAATACATCCATGTATCGGTGTATCCGTATTCCTAGCCATTATTCCGAGCAAGAAATCGAGAACATGGCCTTGGAGAAAGGGGTTCAGATTTTTGGTATTAATCGTTTTGCAGCAGGAGTAGATGTGAATGAAAAAGGAATCCGTTTATCCATTAGCTCACCAAAATCCATGGATCAGCTAGAAAAAGGACTACAGATTGTTAAAGAGATACTGAAAACCTATGAATCAGACTTCAGGCCAATGATATGATTAGGTGGAAGATGAATCGATTGTTTTTATCCTATAAAAATGATAACATATAATCAGCACTATATATCGAAGGTACAAAAAAGAGAGAAGGAGGTCAATTGGATGCGAACGATTATTCTGAATTTAGCAATAATTCCGGTTATATTGGGCAATGGAAGACGATTGTTCAAAGGAGATTATTCAACACTCGAATTACATTTGGATAGCTACTCCGTTAGCGACGGTATTCCTGTAATGACGTATAGTAAACGAAGGCGTTCACAGAACGAAGTAAATTTTAAAGGATAGTTAAAAAAAAAGATTGACAAAATGGTTTTTGATGATATAATAATAAATAATTATTAACATAAAAAAATGTTTTCGTGCTTATGTGATAATTGAGTGGAGGTATATTTTGAATAAGAGTCTAAATAACTATATCGGATTTGTTGATTTTCTGGCAGATTTTTTAGGTGAAGATGTTGAGGTTGTTTTACACGACATGACAAACTTGGAAAATTCTGTAGTAGCCATTAGAAATGGTCATATTAGTGGCAGGGGTATTGGTGCACCGGCAACAGATTTGGTATTACGAATTTTAAAAAATGCAAAATATGATGAATATAAATATCTGACAAATTATAGTGGAACCTCGAATAATGGTAAAATGCTGAAATCAGCAACCTATATTATTCGAAATGAGAAGAACAAGATAGTTGGCACATTATGTATTAATATGGATGTAAGCAAAATGCAAATGATGAAAAATTATTTGGATAAGCTGATGAGTTTCAACAATCCAACGGATGAAGTTATCTCAGAAAAATTGAGCCATTCCTCACAGGATTTGACATTGCATACAATTAACAATGTTGTTAATGACTTTGGTGTCCCTCCTGATCGACTGGATCAAGATGAAAAAATAGCAATTGTAAGTGAACTAAATGACAAAGGTGTCTTTTTAATCAAAGGGTCTGTAATTCATGTTGCTGAAGCACTTAGTGTATCAGTGGCAACGGTTTATAGATATTTGGGTAAACTTAAGAGAGAAGCTTAAGATATTATTAAACAATACGACAGAGTGGTCGATTTAACAATCGATTACTCTGTCTTTTTTGTTATAATTAGGAAAGTTTTCAATAGTAAATAGGATTAGGATAAAACCTAGTGCACTGACACACCCAGAATAAGTTCATATGCAAACGTGTCAGCACACTAGTGGTCTATCTTGTTATAATAAAAAAAAATTCTTGTAATAATTATTTGTTAAATTGTTAGTATAAGGTTAAAAAAATAAGGAAAAAATAGTAAATATGTATTGACGGAGTGATAAAAAAGTATTACAATGATAATAAATTATTACGAAATCAAATACATAATATCATACATACTATACAAAATGTACAAAAAATAATGGAGGTGAATCATTAGAAAGCCGGTTATATTAGTGGGAACTTCAATTTAATAGTAGGATGTTTAAAAAGAGGATTAGAAATTAAACAGATTAGAAGGAGAATGAAAATGGAAAAAATGGCTAAGGAAAAAAAATTATTAAATACATTTGATATTTTCTCATTAGGTTTAGGAGGCGCAATAGGCTCAGGTATATTTGTCATGATGGGATTAGGTATTATGTTTACAGGTAGATCAGTTTTCTTCGCACTCATCTGTGGAGCAGTGCTCATGATGTTTGCATACATGTATAATATTGTTATGTCGAGTATGTTTACTTTAAGTGGTGGCGATTATAGTCAAAAGAAATTATTATTTGGTCCTATAATGACAGGGGTTAGCGGTATCTTTACAATGATCTCAGGATTTGGTTTTGCAGTATATGCAAAGGGTATTGTTGATTATTTGGCATCTGTTTTCCCAGCTATAGAGGGATCTAAAACAATTATTGCTATATTGATTATGACTCTGTTTTTTGCAAGTACAATTTATGGTAGTAAGTTTTTAGCTAGAATACAAAACCTTATGACAATAATTTTGGCTCTTGCCATTCTGACATTCATTGTTGTCGGTATACCGAAAGTACAGCCCGGATTCTTTACATCAGAAGGTTTTTTCAATAATGGTGCTTCAGGATTTTTCCAAGCAATTTCAATTATGGCATTTGCGTGTATGGGAACAACAATGGCGCCGGTTGCCATGTCATCTGTAACCAAGAACCCAAGAAAAACGATTCCAAAAGCTATTTTTCTTATAACCATTGCATTAGGTTTGCTCTATGCATTAATGTCCGTAGTTGCATCAGGTGTATTACCCTTTGAAGAGATTGCAGGACAGAACCTAAGTGTTGTTGCATTAAGTATTTTTCCACATCCAGTTTATGTCCTATTTATTTTAGGAGGAGCAGTATTTGCTCTAGCAACATCTTTACTTAGTGGTATTGCAATGTTAAGATATCCTATAGAGCAAATTGCTGAGGATGGATGGTTACCAAAGGTATTTAATAGTAAAACCAAAAGTGGCTTTCCTTGGATGATTCAACTTACTTTCTACTTAGTCTCAACAGTACCTATTTTGTTTGATTTTAGCTTTGATGCACTTATTTCATTTATCATGATTCCATTAATGATTATATCAGCAGTAGCTAATTATAGATGTACGAAATTACCTGAGAAGTATCCGGCTCAATGGAAAACAAGTATTTTTTCTATTTTCCCGATTCCGGTTATGAAGGGTATATTACTACTTAGTGTAGCTGCAGATATGGTTGTAGCATATAATTTGTTTAAATCGTTAGATTTAAAAAGTATGATAACCATTGGTGTCATCTTAGCCGTTTGCGTCATCGTTGCTCTTGTTAGACTTAAAACCGATGCCGTTGATATGGAGAAAATGGACAGAGACTTAGAAGAAGTATTAAAAGAAATAGACGGTGCTGTTGCATAATCTATTTCTCGCAATAAAATGAACTAAATAAAAAAATTAAGGAGAAGAGAATGTTTAATGTAATTGACTCAAAAAAAGCACCTGGAGCTATTGGTCCTTATTCACAAGCTATTAAAGCTGGCGGTTTTCTATATGTATCAGGGCAGCTTCCTATAGATGCAACAACAGGTGAATTTGCAGGGACCGGAATTAAGGAACAAAGCAAACAATCACTATTAAATGTCAAAGCTATTTTAGAAGAAGCGGGTTATTCAATGGGTGATGTAATAAAATCAACGGTCTATTTAGATGATATCGATGATTTTACTATGATGAATGAAGTATACGGTACCTTTTTTAGCGAACCTTATCCTGCTAGAGCAGCCTTTGCAGTTAAAACATTACCTAAAAATGCATTGGTAGAAATAGAAGTTGTTGCTTATAAAGAGAAAAAGGAGAATGAAAATGAAATATAATTTTGATGAACTCATTGACCGAAAAGGAACAAGTTCCCTTAAATGGGATTTAGGAGATTTTCTTATTGAGATTGGTCTTACGGAACAATTTAATGATGAGTCATTACCGCTTTTTACAGCGGACATGGATATAGCTTCCCCACCATGTGTTGTTGAGGCAATGCATAGGGTAGCGGACCGAAGAATATATGGTTACTCCTATCCAAAAAGTGATTACTATGAAGCGATTATTGGTTGGTTTAAACGCCGTCATGATTGGACCATCAAAGAAGAAGAAATTACCTATTGTCCAGGGACTGTATATGCTTTGGGTATAGCTATTCGAGCATATACAAACCCAGGTGATGGCGTTATTATACAACGACCGGTTTATACACCTTTTACAAGTACAATTGAAGAAAATAAACGTGTGGTAGCAAATTCTCAGATGTTAGTTAATGATGAAGGTTATTATGTTGCAGACATAAAAGGCTTTGAAGAACTGGCTAAGAAACCGGAAAACAAAATGTTTATTCTTTGTAATCCACACAATCCTTCAGGTAGAATTTTTAGCAATGAAGACTTGAAGGCAATGGCTCAAATATGTAAAGACAATGATGTCATTATTGTAGCCGATGAAATTCATGGTGACTTGATACGAAAAGATGCAGTATTTACACCAATAGCTAAAATTGCAGACGATGCCAATCATATTGTTACATGTACAGCAATAAATAAAACCTTTAATGTAGCAGGATTACATGCCACAAATGTCGTTATCAAAAATCCTGAGCTTCGTGAGAAGTTTAAAGAAGAATTAGGGATGATGTTACCGACGCCTTTCACAATTGAAGCGGTAAAAGCTGCGTATAACGAAGGTGAAGAGTGGTTAGAAGAGTTGAAAGATTATTTTGACGGCACTATCGATTGGGTTATGGCATATTGCAAAGAACACCTTCCTAAAATGAGATGTGTTCGACCGGAAGGAACGTATATATTCTGGATGGATTTCCGTGATTATGGATTAAGCCGCGATGAAATTCGTAAAAAAATCTATGGTGACGCTAACGTTATATTAGAAGAAGGATCCATGTTTGATCCGGATCATGGGGAAGGTTTTGAGCGCATATGTCTGTCCTCACCAAGATCTATGGTTCAAGAAGCGTTTAGAAGAATTGCAAAACAATTTGAAAATCTATAAAACAATAATTGATGCATACCAATTAAGGAGATTATAGGAGACTTATGAAACTCATTAAAGGACAGCAAATACCGGATTTTGAATTCATGAATCATAAAAGTGAGACCCTTGCATTTTCTCAATTTATAAAGAAAAGCGAGAAAACTGTTTTGTTATTCCTGCGATATTATGGTTGTCCGGTGTGTCAACTAGACATACGACAATATCGTGAACGATACAAAGAATTTCAGAATAAGAACATGCAAGTTCTCATTGTACTGCAAAGTACTCCGGAGAATATAACCAAGGAGCCTATAGAATTACCTTTTGATATTGCATGTGATCCTGATATGAAATTGTATAATAAGTTTGAGATAAGCCCGGCAAAAAGCACATTAAAACTCATGTCGCTCGGTTTGTTTCAAAAAGCAATACAGGCTAAAAAATTAGGGATTACACATGGTGACTATGAAGGTGTTGAAACACAACTGCCGGCAGCATTTGTCATGGATAATAAAGGATTAATTTTGTTTGGTAAGTATGGGAAAAATATTACAGATATACCGACAATAGATGCATTTCTCAGGATGTAAACCAATTTAGCAATCTTATATAAAGAAGGGCTGTCGTAAGAATACGACAGCCCTTCTTTTAAAAATCTGTTCGACTGGAAACGACACTTTTGAAAATTTTAGAATGAAGGTCATATAGTTCGTCAAAATGCTCCAAAAGAACGTCATAAACATGTATATCTAACTTCTCAGGAACGAAGGTACTGAGCACTTTCTTGATCTCTTCTTTAGACATTTTGGGTCGATAAGGTCGATCTTCAGATAGTGCTGTGAAGATATCAGCAAAGGCTAACACCTCCATTGGCAATGAAAAATGGTCTTTGGAAAGATGCAGGGGATATCCGGAATGATCGTGTTTTTCATGATGTGAAGAAGCCCAAGCAACAATATCATCTAAGCCTTCTATATCTTTGAGAATCAAGGAAGTATACATGGCATGTTCCTTAATGGTTTCAAATTCATCACTATTTAATTTGCCGGGTTTTTCAAGGATTTCAGTTGGCGTGGCTATCTTTCCTATATCGTGGAGATAACCGGCAAGGCGTAGCTGAAAACATGTGTCAGAGTCTAAACCGACAAATTTACCTAATCGGTAAGCAATGGCACTCACGGATTGGCTATGCGTGCTTGTCCATGGACTTTTATAGTCAACAATCTTAGCAAAAATCAAAGCAAGTTTTTCAGCATCGACATAATTCAAATCGTGTGTTTTGCTTTTTATAGAACCATAGACGAGTTCTTGATAGGATTGATTATTGATATTTGTCCAAAAAGAGCGATTTTCAATACATTGATTAAACACATCCTGAGTTCTTCATGATGTGAGGGGTTTTCAACATCAAGTTTAAGAAGCTGATCCTGTTCTTCTATATTAAGGGCACCAATGTCATGAAGGGAGGCAGCCAATACTAACTCGGAAAGATGAACAGTCTTATCAGCATAGGAGTTACCGATATAGTATGCAATAATCGAACAGCGTCTGTGATGGTCCTTTAAAATGTAATTGTACAAGTCAATGGATTTAATGATGGATGTCAGTGATTTAAAAATTGAAACAGGTTGTAGGTTCAACATAGTCACCTCCAATAGGTTAGATAAGTACGTATATTAAGTATATCATTTATCATTTATTTTGCAATATACAGCTCTTGTGTACTAATAATCATTACGTTATCCATGAGAATATAGTATAATGGTCTCAATCTTTTTATAAGAGATGATATAAGGAATGATTCGTGTACGGATCTATCGGCAGACGCATATAGAGATGCAGAGCTGGAAGAAATTTGTACCTGGAAAGTATGAAAGATAAATGGAGATAGAAAAATGACGATGTTAGATATGATGAAAAAGAATGCAGCATACTGTAATTATCATGATGATATGCCTAAAGACCTACAACATAAGGCAAAGAAGCTGTGTTGGGAGTATAATCAGACGCGACCGGATGAAGAAGAAAAGCGAAGCACACTTTTGCAAGAATTATTAGGAACCTATCATCCCTTAACCTTCATTGAACCGTCCTTTCGTTGCGACTATGGGTTTAATATACATACTCATGGATTGACGGTTATCAATTATAATTGTGTAATTCTGGATACATCACCTGTTTGGATCGGTGCCAATGTATTTATTGCACCGGGGGTTTGTATTGCTTGTTCCGGACATGCATTTCTTCCGAAACAGAGGGCTGAGGGAATAGGGCATTCCAAGCCGATTACCATTGAAGAGGATGTATGGATTGGAGCGAATGCAACGATTTGTGGTGGCGTTACTATTGGAAAAGGCAGCATTATTGGAGCGGGGAGCGTTGTTAATCGTGATATTCCTTCCGGTGTCATTGCCGTAGGAAATCCTTGCCGTGTCTTACGTGACATTACAGAAGAGGATAGAATGAATCCCCTCCAATTTTAAGAAAAGAAAAAAAGTGCTTCGTTCGGTTGAAGAACGAAGCACTAAAGACGCTATTGGATGTGAGCTCATTGAAAAGACGATGCGTTGCTTTCAGATTTTTTTTGTCGCAAAAGCTCCATACGACGATCCACAAGGGCAATAATATCGGCACATTCTTTTAACTCTTGAACAACATAAGTTGCGTTCTCAACCTCTTGTTTGTATTTGAGCTTGTGCTCAAGGCTAGCCCAAAAATCCATTGCAATGGTTCTTAGCTGAATTTCAACGCGCATCATTTTTTTGGTTTCAGCAAGAAAAATGGGAATTTCAATAATCAAATGCATGCTCCGATAGCCATTGTCTTTTGGATTGCTAATATAATCTTTTTTGGTAATTAAGGTCACATCATCTTGTTGGATCAAAGCTTCGGTGAGTTTATAAACATCTTCCTGAAAGGAACAAATAACCCGGATTCCGGCAATGTCATTAATATGGTTCGCGATTGAAGCTTCGGTCAAAGGTAATCCTTTTCTTTGCAACTTGGCAAAAATACTTTCGAAGGATTTCTCTCTGCTTTTTATGGATTCAATAGGATTCCGGTCATAGAGAATGGACATCTCTTCGTTTAATACATTGAATTTAGTTTCAACTTCCATAAGGGCGCATCGATAGTAAGACATTAACTCCTGAATCGGTAAGAGTTGTTGACCGATGGCATTATATTTTTCGATTTCACTCATTGAGGGGTCGGTAATACTGTCGTTAACAATTTGTTTCGCAATGTTTAGTCTATCAAATTCCATGATTTTGCCTTTCTTATAAGTGGTTTATGTAATGCTTTATAATTGTTCATCTATGTCGATAGAGGAAAGATCACTCAAATCATCAGAATCGATAGTCGTCATTGGTATGGATGTTGCTTCACTTACATTTATATTATTAGAACTTGTTGCTGTACTTCCATCAAAAGAAGTTAAGCTAATACTAAGTGCTAGTGCTAACATAATTGGTATATGTTTCATATAATCAGCCTCCTATTTTATTATGCTTTGGTTGCTTTTACTTACTATGAAACTATTGTACCAGATAAATCTTAAAAAATACTGAATGAATTATTAAAATTTCTATTAAATGTGTTATAACTGTCGTCGGATCATTCTTTTTTTTCGGCGGAAGAAGACGCACTAAAATTCATATTCATTTTTTTCAGTAATCTCAAAAATACCTCTTTTTCTTCTTGAGAAAAACCCTTATAGGCAGTTTTATTCAACTCATGAGAAATACGCTCATACTTATCCTTTATTCGATTACCCTCAGGTGTCAGGATAATATAAGTGATTCGTTTATCTTTCTCATCCTTTATTTTGGTGATATAGCCAAGGGCCAGTAATTTTTTGACCAATGGTGTTATGGTGGATTTGTCTTTGCCGGTGATTTCAGCAATACGCTTCATGGTTAATTTTCCATTGTTTTCATAGAGAGCAGTAAGAACGTTTCCATGGGAAGGAATGAGTTCGTCTAGCGCATTTTCTGATAATTTTTTTTCTAGAAAGCTTATCATTTTCTTTTTTGTTCGGCTAATAAAAAATACAATATATTTATCGTTCATACAAAAACCTCAACTTTTCCTGTGACTGTATCCTTCGAATATCCATTCAAATTATAGTACCATTGAATTATATAAGTCAATACATAAATTAGTTTGACACAAAACTAATTATACTATACAATTAGTTTGATGGAAAACTATTTATTTGAAACAAGAACGGAGCATGAGATGAAAAGATTATTTGAAGAAGCTAAGTTAGGAACAATGACCGTTAAAAACCGTTTTGTAAGAAGTGCAACATGGGAGAACATGACGACAGAAGATTCCCATATGACAGAGGAACTTTATAAAATATATGAGGAGTTGGCAGTCGGAGAAGTTGGATTAATGATTACCGGCTATGCCAATGTGGTGAAAGAGGAGCAACCGAATCACGGCATGATGGGTATCTATGAGGACTCTTTTGTGGAGGAGTATAAGACGTTAACAGAGTTAGTCCATGGTTATGGCTCAAAGATTGTTATGCAGCTAGCCTATGGTGGAACGAAGACTACTTATAATGTTGGCGAACGAGTAATCTATGCACCCAGTGAAGTTCCGGAACGTAGTACCAATGTTGTGGGTAAGGCAATGACAAAAGATGAGATTCAATACATCGTTAATGCCTTTGCCGATGCAGGAAAAAGAGTGAAGGACTCCGGTTTTGACGGTGTGGAAATACACGGTGCGCATACATACTTAATTAATCAATTCTTGAGCCCTTATTATAATCAAAGAACGGATGAGTATGGTGGAAGCTTAGAAAACAGAATGCGCTTCTTACTGGAAATCTATTATAAAATGAGAGAAAAAGTAGGGGACGACTTTCCAATCATCGTTAAACTTACAGCAACAGAGTTCTTTGATGGGGGATTAACCTTCGATGAGACACGACACATTAGCAAAAAACTTGAGGAAATCGGCGTTGACGCCATTGAGCTTTCAGGGAATATTCATGGAAAAGCAAAATCCATGGTTGGCGAAGAATTTGATGGTCACAAACTACAGCCGGAAGGGTATTTTCTTGAATATGCTAAAATCATCAGTGAAGAGATTTCCATTCCCATGATTACAGTTGGTGGCTTTAAGAACATGTCGAGTATGGAAGAAATATTGAATGAGACAAGGATCGACTTTTTTGGTCTATCAAGGCCATTACTTACAGAACCTTTCCTAGTAAAACGATGGAAAGATGGGGATGACAAACCTGTAAAATGCGTTCGATGTTCAAGATGTAGAACACCTGAAGGTAATTACTGTACCGTTTTCAATAAAAGATAAAGGATAGATAAACAGGTGAGCATGCCGGCTCACCTTGTTTTTTTATACAAAAGTTCAACTAAATGCATTTGTCGGGTTAATCATGATATAATTAGCCCGATACAACCAAGTTTCACTAAATCGTTTTATCGAGCTAATCATTATATAATAGAATAGAATAGATGTAACTTAGATTAGGAGGAATGACGAATGAAAAGTGTTGTCTATGTTTTTACAGGAACAGGTAATAGCTTACAGGTTGCGAAAGAAATTGCGAAGGGATTGCCGAATTGCCGGCTTATATCTATGGGAAAAGGGAGTCATGACCGTCAAGAGACGTATGATTATATTGGGTTTGTCTATCCGACCTATGCCTTTAATATGCCCTTACGTGTGAAAGAATTTATGACCGACATGTCCTTAGAAAAAAGTAAGAATGCCTATTATTTTGCGGTGACTACATGTGGGAATGAACCGGGAGCGGCCTTGTCAGCACCTGCAAGTATACTGGCAAAAAAAGGCGTAACCCTAGCCTTTGCTGAAAAAATCTCTATGCCGGCCAATTATGTGGGGCTTTATAAAATGAGCGATGAAAATCCTAAGAAGTGTAAAGAGGCAACAGCCAAAATTCCGGCATTGGTGAACAGGATCGTAGAAAAAACGCAACGGCCACCCAAAAAAGCGAAAGGCTTTATGAATCAAGCAACCGTTTTAATGCAACAATGTATTTTTCCAAAAAAGGATAAAGGCTTTCATGTATCGGATGCATGTATTGAGTGCGCCGTATGTCAAAAGGTCTGTCCGGTTAATAATATAAGTATGGAATCCGGTAAACCTGTTTTTCATCACAACTGTGAGCAATGTATGGCCTGTATCCAGTGGTGCCCGACAGAGGCCATCAACTATAAGAACAAGACCCAAGATAGAGGACGATATACCAACCCCAGTATGAAGGTGAAAGAGTTGATTCAATTTAATAAGGAAGGAAGTCGTTAACCATCAATGGTAAAGACGAGGTTTCCAAAGTGCTGACTTTGTTGCATTCGAGAGAGGGCGGATTCCAGGACAATAAAAGAAAATATGGTTAATTGTTGCCATTCCTATAGTGATAGAGTTATAGGAGATTAATCTCGGTATAAGCAAAACCCAAGGCAGGTAGTTGAATCGTAATAATAGGGGATTCCCGAAAGGGTAGGTTGTTCACCATAAATTTAGGTTGAGTGATGTGAGCCAGATAATCTCTATATTCGGAGGTTAACGTTTGGGGGGATCCGAGCTCTACCCAGTTGTTCAAAATACACCCATTATTATTATCCACAAGATAAGTGTTCTGTTGCACATGTGTCTTGATTTCGCTAATGGATATGGAAAGTTTGAGTTCAGGAAAGGATTGTACAAAGAACAGATAGTCATCCATTTTAAAGGTGTGTTCATGGCGCATCGAATAATATGAGTTCAAACTTTTGCTATGGCAACATAGGATTTTGTAGGTTTTGTCATGTTTGGCAACGATACAGTTTTCAGATGCATGAATGACGGTTCCTGTCAGTTGTTGAATGTACTGATGGGCATAATAAAGCGGCGTCCGTACTTGAAAGCTTGTCAGCAAGGAAGAACTTAGAATGAAGGGTGAGACGAAATTTGCATTGTGCAATAGGTAGAATTCAAGCGGTGGCTTCTGGGCCGGATCGGATAAGAAGGTCTGAATTAAGTCGATTCCGGACACAAGGGAAAAAACATCATAATCTTGATAGAGCAGAGTAGGGGTAAAGGTTTGGTGGTATAGCGAAGATAGGGTGATGTTATATTCAGATAATTTTTGAATCGCATACGGCTCTGTATATGTGGCAGAATCGGATATAAATAAATCTACGGATTTACAGGTCATCTTCTCAAAAATATCTTTCAATTCCTTTTGATCATAATAAGAAAGGATGTCAGAACTCAAGATCATGGGTGTAGAATCAGGTAGTTCGAAAATAGGCGAAGCGTTTGTGATGTTTATTGCTTGGGATAAAGCATGTTTATTGCTGTGTCGAAGCCTTAATTTTTCTGAAAGCTTTGTAAAGTTTTCGATACCGTCTTTTGCTTGCTTATTCGGTTCAAGGGGGCTGGGTGAATCACTAATATTAAGGGTAGGTTCAGGCTCAGGATGCGAAAGGCCATTAGACATAACGGTCTTGCGATATTCAGAGGGTAAGACAGAAAACTTACTTTTGAAAGCCTTCGAATAGGCCTTTACATTAGGGAATCCTGATGCATAGGAGACATGTGTAATAGTATTATTATGGTCTGAAAGTAAGGCAAGGGACTTGCCGACACGTAAGTTGCTTAAGTAGTCTTGGAATGAAATACCCGCTGTATCTTTAAAGAAGTGGGACAGATAGTAATAGTTCATATGAAGATCATCCGCTAATTTTTTGAGGGTGATTCGTTCACTATAATGGGCATCAATGTACTCAATAATCGTGGATAGACGTGTCAGATTATCTTCTTTATTATAATCATTGGCATCTTTTGGTATGAGATAATAATTACGCTTGAGTAGACCAAACATTGTATTTATATAGCCGAGAATAACATTCTCAAAGCCGACCATATTAATGAGGCTTTCCTCGTAAATCTGATCAATCATATATTGTAACTGGTTAAGAGGCAGGGTTGCACTAGAAAGGTCTGAGAGGTAAGTGGAAAAATTAAACTTATAGTTTTTTAACGAATGGAAAGGGGAGTCTTTTTCTGTAGATACTTGTAATACGATGACCTTACTGTCCACATTCATTTGGTTAGTACTATGAATGGTTCCGGAATTAATAAAACAAATATGGCCTTCATCTAAATGAAAGCTAAAATCACCAGTTGTTAAGCGCAACGTTCCCTTTTTAACATAGAACAATTCAATATAGTTATGCCAGTGTAGTCCATGGTCTACAGCATTATTTTGCAATATTTTATAAGGATATATAGAATCAAACGCTAGAATATTATGATCGCTCTTCATAGGCCCTCCTTAGAATGAATGATATATCTAATATAGCAAAATATGACCATGAAAGTCAACAAAAATAGCATATAAAGCAAGAATTTGCTTTGCTATACTGAAGTTGCTGGAGGAATGAACGATGAATAAGCAACTATATGAAAAATTGAAAATGAACCCCTTTCATCTACAGGACAAACAGATAGGATGGATTAAACAAACCCTATCTGGTATGACGTTAGAAGATAAAGTTGGCCAATTGTTTTGCGTTATATATAGAGAGGGTTCCGATGAAGAAATCAGTAAAATGAAGAAGATTTTGAATCCGGGTGGATGTATGTATCGACCCTTACCGCTGGAAGATGCGGTAAAATTGACCAATAAACTTCAACAACAAAGTGACATTCCCTTATTGATTGCAGCTAATTTGGAAAAAGGCGGTCAAGGAATTGTTAAAGAAGGTACTCTCTTTGCATCACCTATGGAAGTGGCAGCAACGCATAATAAGAAGATGGCTGAGAATTTGGCATACGTATGTGCGGAGGAAGGCAAGGCAGTAGGTGCCAATTGGGCCTTTGCACCAATTATTGATGTGGATTCTAATTATAGAAATCCTATCACCAATACAAGAACCTTTGGCTCTGATGTGTCGAGAGTGGAACAAATGGGGAAAGCGTATGTTGAAACCCTTCAAAAGAAAGGTTTAGCAGCATCTATCAAGCATTTCCCCGGAGATGGACAGGATGAACGTGACCAACATCTGGTGACCAGCATTAATGATCTGTCATGTGACGCATGGGATGACAAGTATGGTAGAATCTATGACACATGCATTCAATCAGGTGCACTAACGTGTATGATTGGTCACATTGCTTTACCGTCCTACAGTCGAAAGTATAATCCAATAATCAAAGATGAAGACATCATGCCGGCCAGCTTATCCAAAGAGATTATGATGGATTTGCTAAGAGGTCAACTTCAGTTTAACGGTTTGATTATTACGGATGCAACGACAATGGCAGGGTATACACTAGCTATGCCAAGAAGGATAGCTGTACCTACAAGCATTGCTCATGGTGCAGATATGTTCCTGTTTGCCCGAAATATGGAAGAAGATTATGGATTTATGTTGGATGGTGTTAAGGATGGCATTATATCACAAGAGCGTCTTGATGAAGCGGTAATACGTATTCTGGCAACAAAGGCGGCGTTGAATCTTGATGATGGGTATAAGCCAGTATCTGTTGCAAAAGCAAAGGACGTTGTAGGTTGTGAGACCTTTAGGAATATGTCAAGAGAATGTGCCGATCAAGCAATCACTCTTGTCAAAGAAGAGTTAGGGGTGTTACCAATCACACCGGATAAGTATAAAAGAATCCTGTTCTATCCCATCGAAGAAGAAGGTGGATTCTCAATATACAAGTCAGAAAAAGGTATAGGCGATAAAGTCATGGACCTATTTCGAGAACAAGGCTATAGTGTCGATACATTCCAGGCGGATGGCGGTAAAGAGGGCCAGACGACCCGGATAGAAGATGTGATTGAGACTTATGACTTAATCATCTATATTGCCAATCTTGCAACCAAAAGCAACCAGACAGTTGTTCGTATAGAATGGGCACAACCTATGGGTGCTAACTGCATGCATTATTTGAATGACATCCCGACTATATTTATTTCACTGGAGAATCCCTATCACCTTTTGGATGTTCCTAGAGTTAGAACTTATATCAATACATACAGTGCGAATGATAGGGTTCTTGAGGAGCTATTCAAAAAGCTAGTCGGTGAATCTGATTTTAAAGGCGTCAGCCCTGTTGATCCGTTTTGCGGGAAATGGGATACACGCTTGGGTTAGGAGAATTATGAAGAATCAAAATGTGATATTAGAGACGATAAATATATCGAAATCCTTTGGAACAGTAAAGGCTCTTGATCAAGTATCCATACAGGTGCGTTCAGGTGAGATTCAAGGATTGATTGGTGAAAATGGGTCAGGCAAATCAACCCTTTCATCGATTATATATGGCATTCAGGAGCCATCGGGGGGGCATATGCAATATCTTGGTAAGCCATATACTCCCAAGAGCCCTGTAGATGCAAGAGAGAATAACATATCCATGATCGTACAGGAAAAAGATACCATTGATAGTTTGTCTATTGCTGAAAATATATTTCTTGGCGAAGAACAACAATTTGCAAAGGGATTCATTATTGATAGAGCAAGGATGAGTAGAGAGGCTAAGAAGGCACTGGAGCTTGTCGGTATGCAAGAATTAGATGTCTCTATGCCAATCTATAAGCTCAATTTTGAGAATAGGAAATTAATAGAAATAGCTAAGGCACTATATTATAATCCTCAATTGATTATTGTAGATGAAACGACAACAGCACTCTCGCAGGAGGGACGTCTACGCATCTATCATATAATGAAGAAACTCAGAAATGAGGGAAAGGCTGTCTTGTTTATTTCCCATGACTTACCGGAAATGATGGATATATGCGATAGCCTGACGGTATTACGTGACGGACAATTCATGAGAACGATTGACAAAGAGGAGTTCAGTGAAGATCTGATTAAGAAGACGATGGTTGGAAGAACCATAGATAAGAATCTGTATCGTTCCGATTATGAAGGAAGACTTACAGATGAAGTTATTGTTCAACTCGATCATGTGTCTGACGATTTGTTACAGGATGTATCATTCAATCTGCATAAAGGAGAAATCCTTGGAATAGGCGGGCTCTCCGGATCAGGCATGCATGAAATCGGTAGAGTGATTGCGGGTATTCGAAAGAAGACATCCGGTTCAGTTAGCATTCTATCTGAAGAACTTCAAGGGATTAGTCATGCCATGACATTGAAGATTGGTTATATATCAAAGGATCGAGATAATGAAACCCTGATTTTGAATGAAAGTATTAAAGATAACTTAACGATATCAGCGTGGGATTTGATCAAACGATGGAAATTTTTCATTTTTCCAAAGGATGAAAAGAAGTTTGCGCAAGAGCAGATTGAAGAGTTGAATATTAAGTGTACGGATGAGAATCAGTTGGTACGGGAACTATCCGGAGGGAACAAGCAGAAGATATCATTCGGCAAGATTATTGGTAATCAATCGAAGATTCTAGTTCTAGACAGCCCCACTCGTGGTGTGGATATAGGCGTCAAAACAACTATGTACGATTTAATTCATCGTCTGAAGCATGAAGGGTACGCCATACTGATTATTTCCGAAGAGTTACCGGAATTACTGGGAATGTGTGACAGAATCCATATTATGAAACATGGGAAATTGACCAAAACGTTTGATAGAGATACTAGCTTAAGAGACATTGATGTTATTAATTATATGATTTGAGGTAGAAAGATGAGCATAACAATAAAAAAGTATACACCTACAATTGTAAGGTGGGTGGGGTTAATTGCAGTCACCCTTATATTTGGGATATGGTCGGAATGGAATCTATTGAGTGAATATAACATCAACGGCATGATAGAGACAGCGACACCATTGATCATTGCATGTATAGGCTTGACATTCATATTTGCCCATGGTGGCATGGATATATCATCAGGAGCAGTGATAGCCTTATCAGCACTTCTGGCGGTCCTGACAATGAATGCTACAGGTTCCATCATCTTGGGTATCTTAGTGGCAATGCTTGTATCGGTGATTTGTTATATCATCAATGCAGTGGTAACCAACCAGTTTGGCTTAATGTCCACGATCACATCCTTGTCCATCATGTTTATCGCACGAGGTATTGTCACATATGTCTGTCAGTTAACACCGAATGAAAGCATATCCATTGCCAACGTGGATGTAACACTGTTCAAAAAGAATCATATATTTATGATTGTCGTAACATTCGTCGTCGTTCTGATTCTAACTGTTGTATTTAACTATACAAAGATTGGAAAGGCGTCAAAGGCAATTAGCGATAATGTGGTTTCGGCTCAACAAAATGGTGTGAAAGTGAACTTAATAAAAATTTTAGATTACACCATTGCCGGATTCTGTGTTGGATTAGCCTCTATATTCAAAATGAGTTATACAGGGGTGGTACAATCAACGACAGGTAATGGATTTGAAATGGATGTTTTGGTTGTCTTGATTCTAGGCGGGATGTCCTTATCAGGAGGAGCGGATACAAAGGTCAGCTCAGCCGTCATTGGTTCAATAACCTACGTCCTATTAATTAAAGGCTTAACGATAATTGGCTTGGATCCAAGCTACGTCGTTTTAATAAAAGCCATCATATTTATATGCGTGATTTTTATTACGGCCAAAAAGAGTAATTTAAATATAATGCCTAGATAATATTCAGGAGGAAATAAGATGAAAAGAGTAGGAGCAATTCTATTAAGTGTATGTATGATCATGGTTGTGATGGTAGGGTGTGGAACATCAAACAGCGGTTCAGAGGATAAGTTAAGTGCGAAAATCGGTGTTATTCTATATAACTATACCGATATTCAAGGAAAAGAAATCAAAAATTATTGTGACAATTACTTAGCAAAAGAATTCCCCGTCACCTTTGAATATCAAACGGCAGCGGCTGGAGATAATGAAGCCCACCTTCAAGCAGTGGATGCCCTTATTTCTACAGGATGTGATGCCATTATGAGTGGCTATGATACGGTCATTGGGGAATCCATGGAGAAATGTGACTCGGCAAAAGTATATTATGGCATTCTCTTTGGGGAAGCGATCAATGAAGCAGACCAAGATGGTAACTACAATGAATATGGCAACTGGGGAACCACTGCACAATCTAATTTGTATTATAGTGACTACTTTTTAGGTGGAACATATCAATTTGGAGAAGACCATGGTTATGCATTAGGTAAAACTTATGGTGAAGCAGTCGTGACTTCAGATGTTCAAAAGGTCGGTGCTATTTCATTCCCATCCTACGCATTTGCAGATGCTATAACGATTTGTCAAGGATTTACAGAAGTATTAGAAGATGCCGGTGTCTCTATTTATAAAGATCAGGAAACGGATGCTTTTCCTGTGGAAGCCGGATTTCTAACGGTGGGAGAAGATACCAAGGCATATATAGCTCAATATCCGGATATGGATGCTATATTTGGATTGAGTTCAGGAATGGATATGGTGTTACCCGCAGTTAACGAAGTAGGTAGATTATGGAGCGAGACCAATAATGGTACAGGTGCAATGAAAATGGCCTCATTAGGATATAACGAATCATCGGACAAATATTTTGAAGACGGTTCCTTAATGATAGGTGGTACCAATAATTATGTTGAATCCGTAGCTTATTTATTCACAATGATGTTTGATGCAGCCAATGGCTACAACATGAAAACAGTTGAGGAAAGTGGGTACCAATACAATACGGCTGTAGATTATGCGACATTCTCAACAAGTGAAGAATTACAAGATTTCAAAACATATATGTTAACAACGACGGCAAATGACTTTAGCACATGTTCCGTGACATCGGATGAAATCAAGAGTGTACTAAAGGCATATGATGGAAGCGGATCATGGAGTGATCTATCAAATGACGTATCAAGAAGTGTTGAAGAGATTAAAGCCGCAAGAAAGTAAGTGAGGACAAACATTGACAATGAAATTAATAGTTGAAATAAGAAAAAATGCATACAAAATCATTTGTACATTTGTGTTTCCGATAGTCATGTGGTGTTTCTTCGCAATACTCATTCAAGGAGTGAAGGGAGATAATATTTTTATCTCTCTCACATCTTTTGAAGACATCATGCAAACGTCTGTAATGAGTTTTATCGTTGCCGTAGCAGTTGCGTTACCCCTTTCTGGAGGGCGTTGGGATTTTGCCCCGGGTACAATTATTGTCTTGTCCGGAATTCTTGCGGGAAATATAGCCGTTAATAATGACATGGGACTCATGGGACTTATACTGCTCTCTCTAGGGATTGCTATGGTGCTTGCCTTATTTGAAGGCATCTTGTACATCGCATTCAAAGTTCCGACGATGATTATATCCCTTGGCATTGTGATGCTCTACGAAGCCTTAAGCGGTATTGTCTATGATGGTAGCGGTATACGATTGTATATGTACGAAGATTTTTCCATTCTAGCTAGAAGGCCATACTGTTATTTCATTATGCTCTTTGTACTCATCATGTTCTGGTTCATTATGAAATATACAAAATTTGGATATGATTCAAGAAGTTTAGGAAGTCATGCCTTATTGTCCGTTAATAATGGGGTGAAGGAAAAGAAAAATATTCTTCTCACCTATGTGGTTGTCGGGTTTTTGCTTGGGATAGCTTCCATACTGAATGCATCAAAGGCAGTTGTTGTACCTGCCATGAATTTGAGTTCAACAAGTATCATGTTCAGTTCTATGGGGGCTGTACTTGTCGGGTTATTTCTAGCAAAGTATTCCAATATGGCAATGGGAATCTTATCAGGAACCATAGCTATGGAAGTCTTCGCAAAAGGATTGGTTGTTCTTGGAACACCGAATTCCTTGAAAAACATTATTATGGGTTCATTTATTATATTGTTCATGGGAATCACCATTAATGGAGAAAAAATAAAACACATGCTTAGTAATTACAAACACATGCTATTTCATAAGAGTAAGGAGACAATATGATTCATGAGATTTTTAAATTATCAGATAGAACCAATGCGTATATGACATCCTATATTTTGGATGATGGTGAATATGCAAGAAAGGGGATCAAACGCCCGGCAGTTGTTATCTGTCCGGGGGGTGGATATACAACAGTATCCAAAGATGAAGGAGAGCCCGTTGCACTTTTTTTTAACAGGCATGGCTATCATGCCTTTGTTGTTAACTATAGTGTAAAAATGGAGAACCCATTCCCGACAGCCTTGCAAGAACTAGCGACAGCAATGGGGATTGTTAGGAACAATCAGGAGGCTTGGCACATCGCAGACACGATTTCAGTCATTGGATTCTCAGCTGGAGGGAATCTGGCTCTAAGTCTAGGGGTCTATGCAGAGGAAGCCTATCTAACTTCGGATTTGGGATTAACGAGAGATGATATTATGCCGGATCGTCTCATATTGGGATACCCGGCCATTACGCTCCATCCTATGTCTGAAGGCGGTAGCCTGCCGGATGAAATCATTCACCTTATGGATGCAGGGCTTATGCCGGACTTTCGTGGTCCTAATATTCGTGAAATTCTTTTGGGACATGAGAATCCTAATGAGGAAGAAATGGAATCATTAAACTTAATGAAGAAGCTGCATAACCAATTACCTCCGGTTTTTATTTGGGGAAGCTATGAAGACACAGTTATCCGGGCAACTGACTATACAGATATAGCCCATCATCTATATGAACTGAATGTCCCATGTGAGCTACATATGTTCGGACATGGACCTCATGGGGTGAGTCTTTGTGATGAGTCAGTGAAGAGTAAAGAGGAACTAGAAGGTCTTAGTATGAACCAATGGACACAATTATGTATCGAATGGCTGAAACAATAAAGGGGTAATTATGAATACAAAGGCAATTATATTTGACCTTGATGGTGTATTGATTTTTACGGATCAATACCATTATAAGGCATGGAAGAGGATAGCAGATGCTATGCATATACCTTTTGACATGTCTGTCAATGACCGCTTGAGAGGTGTTAGTAGAATGGATAGTCTTGATATTATCCTTGAAGGATACACAGGCGAGACACTATCCGAAGATGAGAAACTTAACCTAGCCGCTAAAAAAAATAAATACTATAAAGAATATCTTCAGGAAATGACCCCTGCGGATGTGCAGGATGATGTTAGAGATGTCTTACACAAGATAAAAGAGAGAGGCTATAAAATAGCCATTGGATCCTCAAGTAAGAATGCGAAATATATTCTGGAAAAAGTCGCTATGATTGACATTTTTGATGCTATATCGGATGGCACGAATATCGAACGATCAAAACCAGATCCGGAAGTGTTTATAAAGGCCGCCCAATATTTGGGAATAGAACCGTCTGCTTGTATCGTTGTGGAAGATGCCGAAGCCGGTATAATAGCAGGAAAAGCTGGTGGCATGAAAATGGTTGGTATAGGAGCAGCATCTCAGTCGCATACCGCGGATTATAGCATTCATAGATTCACAGAATTATTAACCATTATAGAATAAAGAATGAGCGAGGTATACCCTCATAGGAAGTGGTTATACCTTGTTTAGGAATAGACACAAAGAGGCAGTCAGGAAATATGTTTTCTGACTGCCTCTTTGTTATGGGAAAGTAGCCATATCACACTATGATTGCTCTGTAAAATGCCACCAAAGAACCGTTCCCATAAATCCGGGCCGGTGTCGGTTCTAAGATATTGTTGTTCATTATAGCACTCCTTTGTCATGTGTGTCATGGTCGATAACGGTTGCATAATAAAAGTATAGGTTGTAATATCAACGATGGCTAAATAGTGTTGTTGATATTTAGTTGATGTTATCATGCTATAATGAGATATCGGGTAGATTTGTATCGATGACTCAAGAGGTAAAGCGTATGGGACCTTCAAAGGATGGCGGAACCTAGTCGAGGCCTTTATGTGCTGGTTTATATTAGCCTTTTTATGGGCGTTGTAATAGTGGCACTTTTTAGTCAAAGATCGGTAAAACCCATTCGCGGATTTGCCAAGTTGTTACGAGAAGGTAACGTTAATGAAGAGGAAAAGGAAGAATATCTGAAGATTATCATCGAAGAGTCGGAGCGTTTAGAAGAGTTAGCTACGAATATACTGACCCTATCTAAGATCGAACATACGGAGATTGTCAGTGAACAGTCGCGTTTTGATTTGAGTGAGCAAATCCGGTTGGCTATTATCGTATTGGAACCTAAGCGGAGTCTTAAATCGCTGTTATTGGATATTGAGCTCGATGAAGCTGTTACTATTTATGGGAATAAAAATATGCTGCAACAGGTTTGGATGAATCTGCTGGATAACGCCATCAAGTATTCAAATCAAGAAAGTAAGATTCAGGTGAGCCTTGTGAGAGAAGGACAAGAGGTCTTATCCAGATTCTAGCATGAGAAATTTGGGCATATCTATCCAACGTTAAAAAAGATGTTGGCAGAAGGACTCATTGAGATAGTAGATCAAGAGGCAAAAGGGAGAAAAGTTGAAAAACAAGGGATTAGTAGAAGGAGCAAGAGATGCATTATAATGAAAAGAAAATAGAATTGTTTGGAACAAATAGTGACGTTTTATGTGTGATGCATGCAGGTCATGATGAAGGTGAAAAAGTATGGCAAGCCTGTCAATCAATACTTGGTAGCAATCCTTTTACGTTGGCAGCGATTTCTAATCTTAATTGGGAGAGGGAGTTATCACCGTGGAATGCTCCTCCTGTGTTTAAGAAATCGCCGGAGTTTAGCGGAGGGGCAGATGTATATATAGAAGAGTTAGTCGATATACTATTACCGAGTATTATTAAGAAACTTGAGCAAAAACCTACAAAAATATATATCGTCGGATATTCCCTTGCAGGGTTATTTGCTCTTTATAGTACCTATAAAACAGATGTGTTTTGTGGTGTTGTATCAGCTTCTAGCTCCATGTGGTATCCTGGATTTCTAGATTTTGTTCTAAGGAATAATATTTCAAACAATGTCAACAAAATCTATCTATCCTTAGGAAGCAAAGAATCAAAAACAAAAAATCTTGTTATGCAAACGGTCGAAGAGCGTACGAGACATATTTATACACATTATTTGGATAGAAGAATAGAGACAATCTATGAAGAAAATGAAGGCGGTCATTTTAGTAACACGGCCATGCGCCTAGCAAAAGGAATATCTTGGATTGTTAATGAAGAATAGAAGGTTTAAGTTGAAACTACCCAATTTGTATCGCAAAATAGATGGTGAAGAAATGCAAGAAAATGAGAGGTACCTAAGTATGAAATCTATAAAAGACAATACCTATAACATACATTATAATGAAGAGGTGATGGTTTTTGAACGTGTTGAGGATGTAATAAATGCAGTGAATACGATTAGGAAGAGGCAGCATCAAGAACAGGTTTTCTTGACCATAAGTATGAAGACGCAGTGCATATCTGTTGCTTTTATAGAGGGGAATCAGTGTAGTCTTCTTGTTACACCCGAGGATAGCCGCGAGGATTCAATCATCACCTATAATAAAGAAATGAATCCGGATGGCGATTATGTGAAGATTAACGATAAAGCCAAAGGTAAGTTTTCCTTTACGAAGTACCATCTTATTCCGGAAAAACTTGCAATGGAGGAACTTCGGTGTATATTGGAAGGTAAGAAGCTAAACTTGAATTGGCATGCGTATTAGACAGATATAGACAAGTGGAGGATTATGATGATATTAGACCAATTTGATTCAAATACACGTGCAGTGATTACCCCGGAAGATTTAAAGATATTGAGGGAACACTTTTTAACTCAGCCGTGGGTGCCTCAAGTTGCATTGCGATACATGAAGATTATATGCCATGGGTGTCGGAAAAAGGTCGTCTTTGGCAGAGGAGAGGAGTCGGTAGAAGTGATATTATTGAAGTTCTCATTTTCTCTGAGTTTCCAAGTCCATGAAAGTCTATTTTTCATCATACCTACCATATTATCTTCCCACACATCTTTATATTGCCTTCTTAAGTAAGAACTATATCTTTTGTTTTCAATACCCATAAAAATAGCAAGTACAAGAGCTACGCTAAAAGGATTAGATATAATTATTAAGACTCTTATATTGTTATCACATACAATATACAGACTAAATATAGCCATTAATATTAACCATAAGCTTAAGACCAAGCTAATGTGAGAATTAAATTTAGATTTTTTCATTTGAGTTTCCTTCCTATGTATTAATATCCATATATTGAATTCATTTTCATCTGCCAATACGTTTGTCCATACATTGCCATATCTGTTTCAAAGGTCACTCCATAACCAATATACACATCCTCGGGTAATAAAGAAGGTGTTGGGGGCTTGATTGTCCACTTATGCCGATATTTTTCCGATAATAGCTTGTCGTTACAGACTAAAATGTAAAATTGTTTTTATTGATGGAAAGGTAAGTCGTTTCTAAATAGCTCGTTTGAAGCTTTACATACTAACAACTAAGATAACTAGGGACATTATCAACTCTCCACCTAGAATGAAAATGAGTAATGCCAAAGCAATAATCCCAATATTAATTAGGAGCTCCATTCTTTTTTTCACTTCTATAGGTCTTTCATGTAAAGTATCTAAACTGTGAATTATTTCATTGATTGATTTCAATAACAATAGACCTCCTAGTTGAACCTTTTATCTATAATCCAGTCTATTACCTGTCCTACTCCAGTAACCTCACATCACAATATATCTTTAACACGTTCTCTTAGAATCTTGACAGGGTCGGTTGTGAAGCAAGTGCCGTTTTGCCGAGAATAGTCGTAAATATAGGTTCATTTATAAGCTCATCAGGATCGTCATCTTCAAAGTATCCAGCGATAATCTGATACACCATTTGACAAAAATTCTGTTTATTCTTATGAAGGCGACTGTACTGCACACTACATAACAATATTATAAATTCTTATCTGAAGCAATTATAAACAATACACTAATGATTGTTGATGAAGTATATAAATATAGGTTTTCTAAAACCTCGCTATTTCTAATACCATTCTCAGACAAAACAGAGGGTATGAGTAAAATAAAAATAAAAATAGCGCTAATAGTTAAACTTAAGGGTTTGATTAATTTCCTTAGATTCCCAGATTTGATATACTGAAGAACTCGTGCAATTATAATAAATATTGGTGAAATAGGTAATATAAGTAATAAATATATCTTTTTCATTTTTCTCCCTTTTAGTTATTTGATTCCATGTGTTAAATCTGCTCAGGCAATAAAATGACCGCCAATAGTTCCTCTTTGTCCAATGTTTGATTCATAGATACTCTCCTTGTTAACTAATATCTACAAATATCGCCCACAAAATTCCCCACATCACAAATGAAATGAAAATAGTTGCAATATGTAAAAGAATTGATTTTACTATACCACTTTCTTCAGTTAATGGATTACCCAATACACCTACACTCCTTATTGTGAGTAACAAAACAAAAATCAAAAAAGGGAAGGTAAAAACAATATACAAGTATTTTATTGGTAGAATAATTATATCTATCTTTTTTCTGTACCGCAGGTTTCCATACAATGTCTTTAACATTTAATTTACCTCTCTATATTAATTAGTGATTTTTTGCTATATTGGATCAAATACATTTTCATGTAGACTTCTTGCGTTTACATAGTCATTAACCGTATTATCGTACGCATCAGTCCATACAGGGTCTTCTCCTGAAATAAGCTGAACAAGAGAAGATTGTGTTTTTGCTACAGACCTTAATATTCTCCATAATCCATCATCCAGCATCTGCTACAACAACTAAATTCCAAAAGCCTGCGTAAATTTATCATTAAGAAATTTCATGAAATTTAGATGTAGGTACCTCAAGGGTTAACTTTGTGGCAGTAATGGTTTGGTTTTGTCAGGAACTGGATACATCAGTTCACTTGTATTATAATCTCCTTCAATCCTTCACGCAAAGTTAACCACAAAGGTATAATTAATAGAAATATATAACATGTAAAAACTGGCACATCAGATACAAACATACCTAATATCGAAAATACGGATAATAATATAGATAGAAAAAACAGAATACGCATAGCTGTGTTCAAAATATTTAATTCTGCCAACTTTAATTTGTCATATTTTGGTTTGTTATTATCACTTATTGACTCTTTGTATAATTTAGAAATTTTTCCCAATATTAAAAAAAAACTGAATCCTATTATCATTAAAGCACTTGTAACTCCCTTTAATATTTGAAAATCAGGTTCAACTACAAGATAAAATACAAAAAAAACAACTAAAGTATATATACACTGTTTTCCTAACATAGACACTTTTCTGATAATATTTCCCTCCTCATTTCTATTCAATCATCTAATAATAGCATATAATGTTTTTCGTTAAAAGAAAAAATCATCTGTAAAGTCAATCGTTTAGTACTAGGGAATAGTTATTGATGTTAAAATTAAATCCCTCCATCCGAGCTTGCCAGCAGAAAGCTATATTCCGGTTAAAACATGAACGACCGTTAATTTTTTTAACCGAATTCATGACAACCCTTCAATTGCCGAAGCGTCTTCGTCTTGGTATGATAAGGGTAACAAGGCGAACATACACGAATAGGGATCGGAGGAATGAGCATATGGAAATGGGAGCAATTATAACGGAATATAGGAAAAGTAAGCGGCTAACTCAAGAAGAGTTGGCGAATCGTTTGGGTGTAACGGCACCGGCGGTCAATAAGTGGGAAAGAGGTCATTCCCTACCGGATATAATGCTCTTGGCACCTCTTGCAAGAGCATTGGATATAAGTCTAGATACACTCTTAGCTTTTGAGTCAGAGATGACGACAGAAGAGGTGGATCAACGAATTAGAGAAGGGGATGAGCGGTTTAGACGAGATGCCTACGAAGATGCCTTTGGTTGGTGTGAATCTCAAATGAATCAATACCCGAACTGTGATGCTCTAATATGGCAGATGGCAGTTCTTATGGATTCTTGGCGCTTGAAAAAAGATATACCACAAGAACAGGGGATAGACAAGAAAATTATCGACTATTACCATCGTGCCTTATTAAGCAAGAATGAAGCTATTCGAAGTGGTGCGGCCCAATCCCTTTTTGATTGGTACATACGAGAAGAAGATTATGAAGAGGCAGAAAATTATTTGGCTTACTTTTCAACAGACAGTCCTGAGAGAAAATATAAACAAGGACTTATCTATAGTAAGACAGGGCGTATGGATGAAGCCTACAAGGAATATGAAGAGATTATATTCAAAGGATATCAGGAAATACATAAGGCTCTTAATGGGATATATGTGTTGAACATGAAACAGGGTAATCGAGAAAAAGGGCAGTATATTCTGGGTAAGCAGCAGGTTTTAGCCCATGATTTTGAGATGGGTCGTTATCATGAAATTGCTAACGAACTGGATTTTGTTGTAGAGGCCAAGGATGTAGAGCGGACCATTGACATTATGGAAGAGATGCTTGCAGAACTTGATACGGTGGCGGATTTTAGTAAATCATGGATCTATGAACATATGACGTTCCGTGATATTCGACCTGAATTCTTAGCACAGATGAAGGAAGACCTTATCCAAGCCTTTACAGGTCCTGAAATTTATGGTTATATGAAAGAGAATAAACGATGGCAATCATTATCGAAAACAGATGTAGACAATAATACATACGCGGAGGATTAGTATGATACTGGAAGAATTTGATGCGAACAAACGAGCAGTGATAAACCCCCAAGATTTAGTTCCTGTTGTGGAAGGAATGCCGAAGGTGGCTGTGACCTGCTTTTCCCAAGTGACTTTTCAACGTTTAGTGGATGAGTTACAGGGCGAAGAAATTGCAACAACAGGGATGGCCAATATTACCGTTCCGATTTATAAAGCAAGGTATAAGGATATGGAAGTAGCCCTTTTTAACTCACCGGTAGGTGCACCGAGTTGTATAGCCATACATGAAGATATCTACGCCATGGGTGTGGAAAAAATGGTCGTGTTCGGGACATGTGGGGTTCTGGATGCGAGCATAGACGATTGCTCCATTATTATCCCGGATGAAGCTGTTCGAGATGAAGGCACCAGTTATCACTATGCACCCGCCGGAGATACAATTACTGTGAATGAGACGAATACATCCCTATTTATTGATATTTTGAATCAGCATCATGTGTCCTATGTAACAGGGAAGGTGTGGACAACGGATGCCTGTTATCGGGAAACACGGGATAAAGTGACTCGAAGAAAAGAAGCAGGATGTATAGCGGTAGATATGGAATGCTCATCAGTGACAGCATTAGCCAATTTCCGAGGAAAAGAAGTCTTTCATTTTTTCTATGCTGCGGATAATCTGGATCACGAAGAATGGGATAGTCGGAGCTTGAGTAATGATGCCAATCTAGAGGAGAAAGACAGAATAGCGGCGCTGGCTATGGAGATGGCGGAAGCGATGAATCGTTAGTCAGTCATAAAAGATTTATAAATGTGACTTTCGAAGATCAAGTCCTATTGAAGTAGGAATGGTTGAACCAGTAAGTGGCTCTGATACTGTGTATGTAATGGTGATGGATAGAAGGGAGAAGAAGGATGAGACTTAAGCAAGGGAGTATTGCTGCAGTTGTTATTATTGGTATAATTATTGCTGGTGTTGTACTGTATCAAAATAATGGGGAACGTCATGACAATCAGTCCGATATCGAGAACTATGCAGAAATTAAGGCGGTATTTGAAGACTATGTAATGAAAAATATTAGTGATGCCTATAGAGAATCACTGGATGAGAGTACATTAACGGTGGAACCAATTCTAGAAGCAGAAGATGATTATATCGGTGCCATATATTGGGAAGTCCCGGAAGAAGAAAGAATCTTGGATGATGATGATTACCTTGTAACCATGAGCTCAAAGGACCAGAATAATATGGTAAGACTGGTGATTGATAAAGATACAATGACAGTTATAGGACATATACCGAGTGTCTAGAATAGAGAAGCAGGTGGGGAATAATTACTTTCCCGCCTGCTTCTTCTTTTGTATGGATAAAAGGTAAAAATATGAATTAGCGCTTATTAAGCTTTTTATTCGTAAAAAGCTATGGTAAAATAATACTATAAGAAGATTAGAGCGTCAAAAGCATATAGTTAAAAATTAATCAGTATGGGGAATAACAATGATTATAGATGATTATATCAATCAGGAGAAGTGGGACGAACTGATAATTTACGTCAAGGAACTCGATCGGAACAAGATGCAAAGACATAGCAAATATGAACTGTATAATTTGGCGTATTGCTTATGGTACATCCTTGATGAATGGGGCAGATTCGCGCCAGAGATTGAAGATATTCTTGATGAAGTCAACACTAACTTACTGGAAATACACAGACTCATTAAATCCAACTATTATGATGAGAGTGAATATTGTTTTTTTGCCGGTTATATGATTAGCATGTTTCCTGAATTCTACGAAGAGGAATTCGGAGACTATAGGGTAGCATATAATCATGGGAAGGCCTTACTGGAAAAAGCCGAAGAATTGGAGTTTTGTCTGGCAGCTGTGTTAGGTGGAAAAGGAAGTAAGGAAGAGGCAAGAGAGTATGTTGATGATAAGTTTGAGGAAGAATGGCTTATTGTTGGGTATTTGAAGTGGGTGTTGTTTGAGGAAGTGGATTGAGATAATAGATTATATATGAATTATCAAGCATAAATTAGCAGAGGTTGCCGTTTTGTTGATATTATAATAAAAGTAACGGTGATAATTATAATATTCCCTATAAAGCATGTCAAAATTAATGATATTGTAAGACTAATTGATCGAAGCGAAATTTATTTTCTAGAGTAAAATCTTGTGTCGATAGAGTGAACTGAAGCTTTATAATGGTCATAGTATACAACTTTATTGGATCATAATATGTTTTAAAGGTGTCGCTGTTATACACAATATTGTTTCAGTATTTTTCAATTAATAGGATAAGCCCTAAAATCTGAGTTTTGTCATAATATCAACATGAATTTGAATCAAGAAGATATACTTCTAGGTTTAGAGAAACCCATTAAGATATTTGAGAAAGATAATACTGAGACGTATGAAAAGTTTTTTTAAGGAGATTGAGTAGAGATACATTTCTTCAATCGAAGATTAAGCGAAAAGAAAGTGTTTTAGCTATTAGAGCTGAAATTGATCATCTAAAAGTTGATTGCCATGCTAGTTGGCCAGAGAACTTGGATGTTGTTATTTTATGAAATTAGTAAAATTATACATTATTTTCTTGTGAAAAACTTCTCATAAAGGTACAATGGTAATAACAATGTTGTTGATATTGTTATCCTGTGAGAGGTAAGAAAATGCCAACTATGAATGATTTATTAGAAGCAGCAAAAACCGAAGTGTCTAATTTGAATTCAGATGAAATATTCATGGTGAGCGATTTGTTTAAGGGTTATGAATGGAACTGGAGTTCATGCAATGATCGATTGATCATTGACACCTTATTTCTCAATTATACAAAGACTCATGATATAGAGGTTGTTCCGATTGAAAAGATATCGTCAGGGCAACAGAGATATAGATGTGGGAGGGACAAGAATGGCAAGTGATAAATCTAGAGTTGATTTGACTTCGGCAGATACGAAAATAATTGGATTTGATTTTCAATACTTTTTTTTCATCAATGAACTTCTAAAACTAGAGGACGGACAATCAATCGGTTTTGAAGTTAAAGATGATGTCCATATAGAATTACCTGATAAGCGAAATATCCGATTGTTTCAATTGAAGCATACTACACAAAAAAATACCAAAGGAGAATCCAAAAATTTATCAAATTCTGATTTGGATCTTTGGAAATCATTGTCTAACTGGAGCAAGGTTATATGTGACAAAGCAGAAGGAAGAATAAATCAGCGTGACCAGTTGAGTTTTCTTGAAAATGCAGAATTCATTTTGGCAACAAATAAGAATATAGCACAGAATAATGTTATTACCAAATTTAGAGAGTACAATGTTGATTCGAAAAAATTCTCGCAAATTATTAATTACATAAGGGAATTGGAAAAAAATTCAAAAGATGTGGTTTTGAAGTCTTACATTCAAGATGTTTTAAATATGAAAATTACGATCCAGAAAAAATTTTTTAATAAATTACTTTTCTTGGATACTGGTGATGATATTATTGATAGCATTAAGTTAAGTATTCAAGGAAAAATGATTTCTAAGGATAGAGTTAATGATGTATTTAATAGCTTGTTTTCTGAAATGAAACAAGATTTTTTTACTAAGGTAAAAGTAGGTCAAAAGCAATTGATTACTTATAATGAATGGATACATAAATATACATGTATATTCGAAAATAATCGAACAACTAGGTTGCCATTGCGAAACTTTAAGCTACCATTTCCCCCTGATTTATTTGATCAACCATTTGTTCGAGAATTAATTGAAATTGGAGAAATTCAAAAAGATGACTTACCACAAGTAGCTGAATTATCCGAATTTATGTTAACTATACAACTGAATCTCAATCAGTGGTACGAAGATGGAGAAATAACCTTGGATGAAGTTGATAAGTTTCATGATATTGCTGTTTTAATTTGGAAAAATACTCATAAAAAAATGCATAGAGCAACAAAGAAAAATTCAAGTTTAGATTTCACTAATTCTTTGAGTTGCTTAGATGAGATAAGGACAAAGGAATTGAAAATGGCCACAACAGAAATTGGAATTGATTTGAGCAATGGTGAGTTTTATTATTTGTCTAATGATAAAAAAATCGGGTGGAAATTAGCATGGGAGGAAATGTACTAATGGAGGAACTTTGTTCATTTAAAAGTAATGAATTGTTAACGGGTCTGGCTATTTTAGCCGTAATAAAACATACAGGAAAATTGGAAGTGTCAAAATGTTTGCTAATTGACCCGTTATTGAGTTATAAAAGAATAAATACCTATATAAAGAAGAGGAATAGTAAGGCTAGAAGTATAGAAGAGTTAATTGTTAAGCAAAATATTGTTTTTGCAAATTTTAATCAAAGATATCAAGAAAAGCTGACATTATCAATTAATTCCATTCTTTTAATGTCTCAATTAAGCCTACTTCGAGTTGAAGACAATTATGTGGTCTTCACTGGTGATAAATTTGATTTCGATGAAAAATCATTAGGTAAAAGAGCTCAAGACATTATAGCTGCAAGTGCTAATTTATCAAAAATTTTGGTAAAGGGGGAAGCGAGCGATCTCTATTTAAGTTTGCGAATTGAATTATGAAAATGACCTTTTATATAAACAAAATCATATTATGGCTAAAGACTGGAAATCAAAGGGTATTGGAATTTCGTAATGACAAAGTTAATGTAATAACTGGGAATAGTAAGACAGGGAAAACTGCTGTACTTGAGATTATTGATTATTGCTTATGTGGTAGTGAAAGTAATATCTCTTTTGAACATATTGGTGAAAATGTATTATGGTTCGGGTTAAATTTTCATATAAATGGAAAAGAATATACTATAGCACGTGGTGAATTTAAAAATGAAACTACATTATCGTCGGATTATTATTTTTCTTCGACTGGAGAGATTCCTAACTTACCAGAACCATCAATTGGGGAATCTGAAGTGAAGGAAATTATCGAACAAGAATTTTCAATTAACAGTAAAGTTACTTTTGGTTATGGTGGAAAAACAATAAAACAAAATTCTAAAATTTCATATAGATATTTTTTGGTTTTTAATACATTATCGGGCGATGTGGTCGACCATAGCAAAAATTACTTTGATAAAATGGAGATTGCAAGATATAGAGAAGCTTTACCTAGAATTTTTGATTTAGCATTGGGGATTACTACAATAGAGAATTTAATGATTAAGGATAGAATTGAAAATGTTGAGCGAGAATTGCAAAAGTTAGATAAAGAGAAACTTTCTTCTGAAAAAGACACTGAAATTCGAAAAGCGAACCTTCAATTAGTAATTAAAAAAGCAAAAGAAGCAAAAGTACTTTCTTCTAAACTAGTTGATTTGAATGATTGCATAGCTGCCATTGATGAAATATTTAAAACGGGCAATCTTGAGCTTGTTGATGTTGAAGTGAAGAGTGAAAGTGAAAAACTTAAGGAAGAAAAACAAAAAATTGAAATACAAATCAGGAAATTGAAGAGATTTAAAAGTAGATATGCTGTATATAAGAAGAGTTTAAAAATAGAGGAAGATGCTTTAAAGCCGATTAGTTACATAAATTCTACATTTTCAAAGGAAATAAAAAATGATGAATATGCTCAGTTTCTAAATGTTCTAGAGAATGAATTAATAAATATCAAAAAAGCTATTAAGAATAAAATGCCTTTTGAATATGGAATTGATGATAAAATTGTTCAGCTAGAAAAAAATCTAGCATCTTGTAATAATAAACTTAGTTTAATACCTATTATGGATGATTCTATAAAAAATGATAGAGCTCGACTAATATCAATTGGTGAATTAAAATCTGAATTTTATAATTTGATTAACGCAGAGGTATCGCCTGATTTATTTGACGAAAGAATTAAAAGTAAGAAAAAGGAACTTGTAAATCTGAGAGATGTTTATATTTCGTTTGAAGAAAATAAGGAAACAACGATAGAGGCACTAAATGATTATATTCAAACATATATCCAAACCGCAAAGAATGCTTTAGACGAATATGGTACTTATTTAGCTACATTTGACTACAATAAAAAAGTACTAAAATTACGAAAGAGTAAATCGAGGACTACTGCCAATATAACGAGTAGTTCTGATCATCTATTTATGCATATATGCCTGTTCTTAGGAATGCACCAGCTAATAATGAATAATGACGTTCCTTATGTTTTACCATTCCTCATAATTGATCAACCAAGCAGACCATATTTTAATAATAGTACTTTTGACTTCAAAATGAGCTTAGAAAGTCTATCAATAAAGGATGATTGGAATAAAGTAAAAGAAATATTCAGATTGATGGATACTTTTTTTAATAATATAATTGAAGAGGAACAACATTTCCAAATTATTTTACTTGAACATGTATCAATGGATGCATGGGAAGGATGTAGTAATGTACACTTAGTTGAAATGTTTGATGGTTTAACTAATGCACTTATTCCTCCTGAAAGCAAATAGATTGAATCGATGAATTTAAAGTATAGGAGTATTTCGATGTTGAATATTTATGAAGACATTGGAGGAAGGGAGAATATATGAGTTTAAGGTCTAATATAGAAAAAATTTATTTAGATAATACAAATTATTCATATCCTAGTCAGGCAGTAAATCAAGCCAGTTCGCTGAACGCATTATCGGCAGATTTATACACGGATTCGAAGCGTTTTATATATGAACTTTTGCAAAATGCAGACGATTCATCTTTTAATAATAGAGGTGTTAAAGTATGGATAAAGATTTTTGAAAAGTTTTTAGTAGTTGCGCACTCTGGAAAACCATTTTCTTCACGTGATGTACAGGGCATTTGTAGCGTTAATAATGGTACAAAGAAATCTGATTCAACAAAAACAGGATATAAAGGTATTGGTTTCAAATCGGTCTTTGGACAATCCGAAAATGTTACTATTTTTTCAAATAAAGAGTACTTTAGATTTGATTCATCATATTCATTCGAATGGAAATGGGAAGATGAAAAGTGTGAATGGGAAAAGGAAAATGACAGAGAATTCCAGTTTCCGTGGCAAATAATACCTATATATACTGAAACAGAAGAAATTGATGTGACAATCAACCATTTTTTAGAAAGTATTGATGTTAATGTTGCCACAATTATTCAAATGAAAAATGAAAAAGAGACAACACAGTCGGTTCTAGATCTGTCTCAAAACTTGAACATGTTTTTATTTCTTAAAAATATTTCTGAAATTAATTTTGATGTTATTGAATTAGTCAAGATTGAAATAAATCGAGATCAGAAAGATCGAATTACATTGAAGAATTGTAATTCATCAAAATCTGATTGGTTAACAAAGACTATTAATTTAACAGTACCTGAAGAAGTTAAAAGTGCATTACAAGATGAACGTAATATACCGGAGAAAATATTGAATACGGATTCAATTGAATTAACTTTAGCAGCCAAAGTTGGAAATGACGGAATTAGTAAACTTTCTGAACAAGAGTCACTGTTGTATTCATATTTGCCAACGGATGAACACAAGTATTCATTGCCTGTACTTGCTAATACAAGTTTTTTAACAACGGCGAACAGGGAATCACTTCATACTGATTCGAAATGGAATCAGTGGCTATTTAAAACTATCTCTATTGAAATTTTCCGCTGGATTTCTATACTTGTATCTTCAGAATATAGTTTTCAGGCTTATCATTTAATACCCAAAGAAATTCGATATGATGAACTTGGCAATAAATTTAACGAAGGAATTAAAGAGGCTATTGAAAGTATTCCATTCATAATTACTAGAAGTGGAAATTTGGCTAAAGTTAAAGATACAATAGTTGATTTCACGTATCTATCTGAGAAAAAATTTATAGGCGAAGAACCAATAAGGCAGTATATCCATGATGAAATGAAAAGTAGGCAAAGTTTTGCAAAAGAATTTGTTGAAAATACACCGTTTTCATTTGAATTTAAAAGGCTTGGTTCTTCTTATTTTGAATGGAGGCATCTTCCGACATTCCTTATATCTAGATGTTTTCTTAGTGGGCATACATTAGACAAAAATATCGAGTTGATTAAGCATTTAAAGAGAATTTGTGAATTAGACAAAATTAAAGAAATTACAAAAGAAACTCTTGTGAAATTACCATTTATTTTTGATCACAAAGGCCATATCAACTGCCCATCACAAATATGTTTTCCTACTGCAGATGATCAGAACTGGGATAATAAAAATAGTGAATTATCATTTTTGCACAAACACCTTCAGATTTGGCTGGTAAAGGATTCTGAAACTAGATATTGGTTAGAGAGCTTGGGAGTACAAGAAAAAACTGATATTACCTATATTACACAGACAATTTTACCGAAAATTGATAGCTATATAACACATAAGAATGCGATACAAACCATGCGTGACCTGTTTGGCCTTTATAGAAAAGGAAATTTGAGAGAAGATTTGATAAGGCAACTTTCTAGAATAAGGCTTATTACTCAAAATGGTTCCATATACGCTGCGAAAGATTGTTATTTATCAGATTATTTCAAACCCAGGTTAGAGGTTGAAAAAATAATTGATAATGATATTTTTGTCGCTGAAACCTATTGTCAAGATATTCTTGAAAAGGATGAATGGAAACGTTTTTTTAAAATTCTTGGTGTTCATGAGGGGATTGGAGTATTACAATTTGAAAATAAACAAAATCGAATATCATTAGTTGATAGAGGTATAAATAATAAATATTTTGAAACTGAAGACAAGGTATTTGTTCCTGCATTTAATACGTTTAAAGCTGATTGCTTTAGTAATATAGCAACGATGGACTTTATTCAACTTACGGAAAATAATTATAAGTTTGCTCTAAAATTTTGGACTGACTTTATTGGAAATTATTTGCCGAGTGATATAAAGATGCCAGCAATCGGTTATTGGGGTTATGAGGGAAGACCTGGACGAATTAGTGGAGATCAAGTAATAAACTATGTTCCGTGGTTTATCATTAATATAAAATGTATACCTACTATAACAGAAAAATGCGAAACAGCCACATCTGTATTTATAAATACGCCAGAGATTAAATCTATTTCAGGAAAGTACTTACCTGTCTTCAATGGCCCTGAATTAAACGCAGATTGGCGAGCATTCTTTAGCTTTAGAACTAGTTTTGATTTACTAGATTATTTGGAATTACTAAGAAAGATTTCTATAGATGTTGATAAAAATGGAAATATAAAGAATGATAATTTCAAGAGAATAAAATCTATATACTCTGCACTATTAGCTCAATGTGTTAATTGGAGTAGCTCAGAGATTGAAAAAGTCAAAAAATGGGCTATTACTGGACGTATTTTGAATACCAAGAACCAATTTTCAAAATGTAGCACAGTCAAATACTTTATAGATGGAAACGAATCAATATTCCAAGATCAGTATTGCTTTATTTGGCTTAGCGCTGAAAATAGAAATAGTCCGAATCTTGAGATTTTTTTAGAACATCTTTCGGTACAAGTATTGAGACAAAATGAATTTGATTTGATTTTTGATCAAGTTGAAAAATGTACAGCTATGGTTAATAAGCTAAGTTTTATACTTCCATTTTTGAAATTATGGGTTGAAAATGAAAATAGCGACATTGATACAATAGATAGCCTGAAAAACAATGAAAGCAATCTTGATGCATTAGAGGTATTTCAGGCTGAAGAACTTAAAATAGCTTATAGTGGTTTGGATTTTATTAAAAATGTTAATATTCACTTTGATGAAAAGAGTCTTTATGTTACAGAACCTTGGAATTCTAATAGTGTATTGTTAAATTTATCTGATGTTTTGTGTAAATATTTTCAACTTACTGGACATGAAAGAAAATTGGATTTTTTACTTAGATCTAGTAGAGAAGAAATTCAACAATATTTTGTTCAAGAAGATATAGAAATTCCAGCAGATTATTTAATAGTAGATATCAACACAACTACCACGCAATTATATGACATCACCCGAAATAGTGGAGTCGATGACTTTTTTGAGGATTCCATACCTGATATAAGAAAAAAATCATATATCAAATCACTTATACCAAGAGCAGTAGATAATGTACTTAATCACCTCAATACATTAACTGAATATAATTGTTCTTCAGCTTATGTGATTTCGGAAAGTGTTATTGGGGGCATTACGAAAAATGGCAATGATATAAAGGTAGTTGCTAGACCATCTGATAATGATAAAGTTAGACTTTTTTATGATTCTGAATTTGATGTCCTTGAATATGTAGACGCAGAGCTATGGTATGAAGACGGAGTTACACCACCTAAGCAATTTACACTTGGACAGCTGTTGAAAATGAA
Source organism: Vallitaleaceae bacterium (assembly GCA_965140555.1). GTDB lineage: Bacteria > Bacillota > Clostridia > Lachnospirales > Vallitaleaceae > UBA1351. The sequence goes on from OZ223259.1 coordinate 3,520,818, forward strand.
GAAAATAAATAAAATACCAATTAAACAGATTAGAATTAAAGATATTGAATTGAACAACCCAAAATCTGAAATATTGGATTTCGATGCAGTGCCATTTTCGCCTGAAAAAACTGCACAAACAATCGCATCATTTGCCAACACTAATGGAGGTGTTATTCTATTTGGTTTAAAGGAAATATCTTTTTATGAAAATGAGATTGTTGGATTAAGTACAGATTTCAATGTGGTTGATATAACTAATAAAGCTATAGCAATGCTTAGTCCCACTCCAAATGTAAGTTTTGATTGGCTAAAGAAGGGTGATGAATTAGTATTCGTTATTGAAACAGAGAAAGCAAGTGAGGATATATTTTTGAATAGTCAAAAATTTATTCGAAAATCATCTCTTACAGTGTTAGATAATGACGAAGTAAAAAGAGCTACTTCTATTATAAACAAATCAAAATTCAAAAGAACGATAGCTATCATTATATCTATAGAAAATTATTTTCCAAAGCAAAGAAATCAAATTCCACCAGTAAAGTATGCGAATAACGATGCAGAAAAATTCAAGGAAATGCTTTTGAACAAACTAAGTATAGATGAAAAAGATATCATACTTTTAGAAAATGATAAAGCTATAAAAACTGAAATTGAAGATGTCATTAAATATCAAATGTTTTCAATAACTGAAGAAGATAGACTGATATTTTACTATGTAGGACATGGATTTCATGATGGAATGACTAATTATATTTCAACTTATGATATGAGCAGAACTGATATATCAAACACTGCAATTTCATTGAGAAAATTATTACTAGATCCTTTAAAAAAATCTAAATGTAAAAATGCACTAATTTTTATTGATGCTTGTGCTCAAAAGTTTATAGATAAATACTCTAGAAATACTATTTCAAATTTTGATGATGCAGAATTAATTATTTTTTCAAATGAATTTCCTTATTATTCATTATTTTTATCATGTCAAGATGGAGAAAGTTCTTATTCATGCGACAGATTAAAAAATGGAATATGGACTTATTATTTGACTAAATCAATAACTGAATCATCAGAAGAAGTGATTCTTAACGATCAATATATTACGGATAGAAAGTTGGGTGATTATTTATCTTTTATGGTATCAAAATATGCTAAGAGTGAATATAATTGGGACCAAAATCCTAAGACAATACTTGATTCATGCTATGAGAATGTGATAATTGAAATTACATAATGTGTTTATTGGATATGAACGTAAGTTTTTAAATAAGAACGCTAAAAGTCACAAAGTTTTCGAGAAAAATACCCCTTTACCATTGGACCAATGGGACATCACGACATCTTTTTTGTCTATTCAAGCCATGTAGGCTGGGAGAACATATTCGTTTATAAGTTATAAGAAATTAATCTAATGTTGAATGAATACTAGAAATATTCTCTTAATCAATTGGGTGTTTATTATTAACTCAACATTCCCACATGAAAACAATCTGTAAATCCAGTTTTTTTCTAAGGAAAAGTTATAAAAAATACATTTCTTGACGTAAAAATGCACCTTATATCTGGTAAAATGTAATTGCGAAGTAACATTAATATCAGACAAGAAAGGTGCATACATACATGATACACGACATTTACTCATCTGAACAGACTAGAAATACATTTTTACGTGCTTTTTCATCTTTGGAACTATCAAAAACTCTCAGGCAATCGGGAATTCGCAAGTCAAAAGGTATCCCTGTTATGGACGTGTTTAAGTTCCTTGTTTTATTGGTTTTTCAAGGTAAGAACCTATATAGGTTCTTGGATTCTGACCGTGGTGATACAACCTATTCAAAAAATACAACGTACCGTTTACTGAATCGTTCTACATATAATTGGCGTCGTTTTCTTTTGACCTTAGCCAATAAAGTGATTGCTTCTATGAATCAACTGACTCGCCCTGAACGTGTGAATGTATTGATTCTTGATGACACCATTATTCCAAGAGAACGAAGTAAAAACGTCGAACTTCTTGCCCGAGTACATGATCATACATCCAACCGTTTTAAAAAAGGCTTCACAATGCTGACCTTAGGTTGGTCAGACGGTTACAGCTTTGTTCCTACAGACTTTGCAATGCTCTCATCTGGCAAGAAATCTAATCGCTATCAAGAAGTCAATGACTCTATTGATAAGCGAACTAGCGGTTATAAACGACGAGTCGAATCTATGCATAAGAAAAGCGATGTTGCAGTACAACTCATTAAAAACACTTTAAATCAAGGTGTTGAAGCCAGTTATGTATATTGATGGATACTTGGTTTACTCATGAGCCACTCATCAATTCCTGTCTAGAAGAAGGCATTGATGTCATAGGCATGGTTAAACAAATGAAGCAAAAATATACTTATCATGGGAAGAATTATGAGTTGAAAGAACTCCGTACAATACTTCCCAAGTGTCGGAATGGCAACATTATCGGTTCTGTTTTGGCTACCACTAAAACAGGAATTCCAGTAAAACTGGTTTATGTAAAAAACCGTAACAAAAAGCATGATTGGCTTGTTATCTTAAGCACCGATTGCTCTCTGTCTAATGAGGAAATCGTTCGAATATATGGCAACCGTTGGAGCATTGAGGTTTTCTTCACGTCCACAAAATCGTTGATGAAACTCGGTAATGAGTTTCAAGGTCGTAGCTATGATATGATGATTAGCCATACGACCATTGTTATGACGCGTTATATCATGACTGAATGGATACGTCGTGAAGAGAAAAATCAGAAAACACTTGGTGAGCTATTCTTTCGCTTAAGCGATGATATTCAGGACATGGATTTAACAACTGCTCTTCAAAGTTTGATGAGCTTATTTGTAGAACTTACTGGTGAAGTTACATCAGCTACAAAAGAAACTGTAAAAAGTCAACTTCAGCAATGGATTGAGCAACAATCCACATTTATTAAGGCTTTATTCGCTGATTTTTGCTGGGAAAGTTGAGTTATTAAATTGTATCATTACATTGTACTTATAAATCCTTGCAAAAATAGATTTTATACTAAAATATTTTTAGTCCGAACTCGACATAATCAGAAGGTGTCGATATTCCCGAGATAGATTTAATTCTTTTTCTAAGACCAACTGAATCTCCAACAATATTTCTCCAGCAACTAGGCCGCGGATTGCGACATGCAAAAGATAAAATGTTTGTAAAAGTTTTAGATTTTATTGGGAATTACAAAAATGTTGAGATGCTACCTTTGTGGATATCGGGTCAAATAGGAAATACCGAGAAGGATAAGCGAAAAATAGTAGAGTCCCTTATAGAACAAGAATCAATTCCTCAAGGATGTTATATCGACTTTGATTTGCAGGTCATAGATTTGTTCGAGAGAATGTTCCGAGCAAAACGTAAGGTGAAAGAGATGATTGAAGACCTTTATAAGGAATGCCAAAATACTATAGGGCATGTACCGTCACGCATTGAATTTTTTGACCATTTGAATGATATCGAGTACACTAATATCAAGAAATCAAATGCCCTAAATCCGTTCAAAGATTATCTTGCCTTTATTAATCAATATGATGCCACGGTTATACCACCTGAATTTATAGGTTCGGATGCAATGGTATTTATTCGGATGTTAGAGACGACGGGAATGCAAGCCTTGTATAAAATTCCTGTTATACAAGCTTTTATAGTTAATGTGAGTACGCCGTCTAAAAAGTGCACGTGAATCGGTAAAATAGAGCAGCATAACCGCTCATCGAGTGCATGCCTTCCGCTAAGTAGTGCAGTTCATTTTTAGTTATCCTATACTAAGATTAGCACGTGTTATACGTGACTAATGTATAGGAGGTCGATAATTATGATTGATTATCGCGAAATTATTAGACTTAAAAGTCTAGATCACAGCAACTCTCATGTAGCTGCCAGTGTTGGTAGTTCGCGTAACACTATTGCTGATGTTCATCGACGTGCAGAAGCACTCGATATTAGCTGGCCAATTCCTGATAACCTTACTAATAAGGATTTACAAACACTGCTATATCCTGAACGTAAATCTCGTGACGGGCGAAAACTTCCAGACTACGAGTATGTTTACAAAGAATTAGCCAAGCCTGGAGTAACTCTCTCACTACTATGGGCGGAGTATTGTGCCAACTGTGAGGCTGAACATGTTATACCTTATCAAAGCACACAGTTTAATGATAAGTACCATGCCTTCGTTGCTTCAAAAAAAGCAACGCTTAGAATTCATCATAAACCTGGTGAAAAAATGGAAGTTGATTGGGCCGGCAAGACACTTTATGTAACTAACAACATCACAGGGGAACAGATGAAAGCTTATGTTTTTGTTGCTAGTTTACCATGTAGCCTTTATGGATATGCTGAAGCTTTCCCTGATATGAAGTCCAATCATTGGATAGAGGCTCATATCCATGCATACCAATATTTTGGTGGTACTACGCGTATCTTAATTCCTGATAACTTAAAAACTGGAGTTATTAAGAATACAAGAAACGAACTAAAACTTAATCGTTCCTATCACGAAATGGCTGAGTTCTACGGAACAGCAATTATACCAGCCAGACCAATAAAGCCTAAGGACAAACCCTCTGCTGAAGGTTCTGTAGGGGTTATGTCCACATGGATTATTGCCGCACTTCGTAATCGAAAATTCTTCTCATATGCTGAACTCAATGAAGCAGTGAGAGAAAAGCTCGAAGAATACAATAACAAATCTTTCCAAAAGAAAGAAGGAAGCAGACGAACTGCATTTGAAGAAGAAGAAAAATCCTTCCTAATGCCTTTACCTGCTTCCCAGTATGAAACAGCCATCTGGTCAGATGCCACCATACAACCTGATTATCTCATAACTGATGGGAATTGCAAGTATTCAGTACCTCATGAATATATTGGTAAAGAAGTCGAGATACGTACGACTGAAAAATGTATTGAAGCCTTTTATAAGCATCTTAGAATTGCTTCTCATGTGCGTGTCAGTTATTCGCCTGAACCGATTTATATACCGGAACATATGCCTGAGAACCACCGTAAATATTTGAACTATAATACAGATTCGTTTATCGGATGGGCTACTGATATTGGAAATTCTACCCAAACCGTAATTAAGCATTTCCTCTACTCTCACCGAGTAGAACAACAAGGGTACAAGGCCTGTGCTTCGTTAATGAAACTAGCTGACAACTATTCGACTTCGCGTTTAGAAGCTGCTTGCGAGAAGGCATTATCCTATACTCCAAGTCCCAGCCTTAAAAATATTAGAACCATACTTAAGAACGGACAGGATAAACGTAAACCTACACCGAAAAAGCCTTCTTCCTCAGCAGAATATGGTATTTCTAGAAATTCGTCTTACTGTCGCGGAGGTGAACAATAATGATCAAACAATCAACGTTAGATAAACTCCATGACATGCGAATGTCCTGTATGGCAAGTGCTTTCGAAGAACAGTGCAATAGTTGTGACTTCAATGATCTTACATTTGAAGACCGTTTCGGAATGTTAGTTGATAAAGAATGGGACAAGCGTAGATCTAATAAAAAGCATCGGCTAATTCGTTCCGCTGGTTTTAGGTTCCCAGGTGCCTGCATTGAAGATATTGAATATCATCAAGATCGCAAGCTGGATCGAAGTCAAATATTAAATTTTGCTTCATGTAACTATATAAGCGAGAAACATCACATAATATTAAAAGGTGCCTCAGGTAACGGGAAAACATATATCTCAAATGCACTTGGAATTGCTGCATGTAAGAACTTTATGTCAGTAAAATACATAAGGATTCCTGATTTACTAAATGAATTAGCTATTGCACGAATGGAAGGAACCTTTGCTAAGTATAAGAAAAACATCCAGAAGGTCGATTTATTGATTCTTGATGAATTCTTATTAACGCCATTGGATGGTGATCAAGCTAAAGAACTTCTTGAAATAATCGAAGTACGTACGATTCGGGGTTCAATGATTTTTTGTACGCAGTTTCATTCCGAAGGTTGGTACTCTCGAATAGGAGATCAAGAAGACACTATGCTTTCTGACGCTATTGTAGATAGAATTATTCCTAACTCATATGAAGTCATGATTGAAGGTAATATTTCAATGCGTGAGAGACATGGAATTCATAAGTCAAAGAAAGCTGAGGACTAATTAATCAATTGCACTCTGTCCGAATAACGTGCACTGGTTAACCGGATGGAGTGCTCAAAATTACCGATTCGCATGCACTAAGTGGTCGGTGTACTCATTAATGATATAATGAATAAAGAAGTTAATCGAGAAGCTATAGAAAACAGCTTTTACAATTTCTATCAAAACAGAAGAAACTGGCCGGATATGGATCGGTTTAAGACAAGAAAGAGTTTTAAAGAGTGGGAGCCAAAAGATTTTTGGTCATTAGCCTATGAAAATCCCATCAAGTTTTTATGTAAAACGCATCGTGATATTTTTGCCTTTAATAAAGATGAATCTGTGATGAGAATTAAGTTGAATATAGAACAATGGTTAAATGACCCGTTCTTTATCAGCCAGGTTAAGGATTGTATAGAGTTTAGACGTATTGAATTTTTGGATAAACGATTAAATCCGTAATGGATAGATTTGCCTGGAATATTGAGCAAGCATCGAGAAAATCATCAATCTAAGCAGTTAATCGGAGTAGATAGTATTAGTAGTTTTCATTACGGGAGGTCTTAAGGTGGATAAAGAAGTTGTGGCAAAGAGAATGAAAGAATTTTCAAACAAAGCAACCAATACGGTTCAAAATGCTACAGGTAGAGTAAGGGATGAAGCCGGAAAGATTGCCGGTACGTTGAAGGACTCCAAAGGAAAAATACAAGAGTCAGCAGAGGACCTTCAATCAAAAATGAAAGCAATGGACATAGAATTGCAAAACGCTGTAGATGAATATAATACAGCTTTTAATGCGATGAATGATAAAGGGATGAGTCTCTATCTGGAGAGGATGCGGTCGAAGGACTTAATGTATTACATTGAGCAACTGATTAATAGTCTAGCAAATCATCCTAAATCCTTTGATGTTGCTATCAACGAAATAAAAATGTCTAGAGAAAATTTTGAATCAATCAATGAGCTGGCTAAGGAGCAGCTTAATATAGCGAAGAAAACCGCTGTGGGTGCTAGTACAGGGGTCGCTTCAGGTGTTGCAGTAGCAAGCGTAGCACCAACAGCTGTGATGTGGATTGCAACGACATTTGGGACGGCCTCAACAGGTGCTGCCATATCTGGCCTTTCGGGAGCGGCTGCGACGAATGCAGCACTTGCATGGATTGGTGGTGGAGCATTAGCGGCTGGTGGAGGAGGTATGTCAGCGGGAACAGCATTTCTTGCTTTGGCCGGACCGGTAGGTTGGGGGATAGCAGGATTTAGTATTTTTGCTTCAGTTACTTTGTTTGCAAAGAATACAATGAAGTCGAATAAAGAAAAGCAGAAGGAAATAGAAAAAATCAAAATCAACACAGAAGCAGTTAAAGAATCTGACGTAAAAATTGAGACCATGCTTTTAAAAACAATAACATTTCGAGACAGTTTGAGCGACATGTATAGTCGGTGTATGCCTTACTATAATAAATCATTTATTGATTTGAACGACGAGAGTCAGAATGAATTAGGTGCGTTAGTTAATAATACCAAGTCCCTTGCAATGACCCTAGGTGAAACTCTGTAATATGAGGAAAGTGTTTATGGATAGAGAGAAAACCCTGAAAAGTAATCAAGAACAGGCGATTGGTTCATGGATTAATTATCTAAATCAAGTAAGAATCAATAGACTTACAGAACTATTAGCAAAGCAGAATACTAATTTGGTAGAGGCTATAAATTCTATTGATCTTGCAATGGAATCCATTAGAGATAATATTATTATAAAAAACAGAGGCGGCAAGAATGGGATGCATGGGTTTATTGCTGAAATTGCAGAATGGGGAATCGGAAATGCAAGGCAGCAAGTCAAGGGGAAAGCAGGAAATTATAGCTGGATTAATGATAACGGTCCCACCGATTTAGTGAGAGATGGAGTAGCTATTCAACAGAAATTTGTGAATTCGGTTAATTACTTATCATTAAAGGCTATAAGCGAACATTTGAACAAATATCCTGAGTATATAAAGAATGGAGGAATGTATCAAATTCCTGAAGATCATTATTTGAAAATCAAGCAGATTTTAGAAATGCCTGCAGATATAGCGAATAAACGATCGACACAGGATGGCGAGTTTTCCCTAAAACAATGGAAATTTGTACATAGTTTTTTCGAAGAAAATACGATTCCATTAGACAAAATTGAAGCGTCAAAACTTACATATGATTCCGTTCAAGTTAATAAAATTGGGGAGACAGTAGAGGCGGAAAAACAAAAATTAAGACAAACAAATGATCGTAATAATAAACATGCGTATGAAGAGAGTTTGCCATCTTTTGACGAAGGAATTAAAGTAACAGTTGCTTCAGGAATAATTGAAGGTGGGACAACCTTTTGTATGTTAGTTGCTTGTAAAATAAAATCGGGCAAACGTATTTCAAACTTTAGCAACGAAGATTGGAAAGATATAATAAAAGGCACTCAGAAAAGTACCTTAAAGGGAAGCATTCGTGGCGTTACAATTTATGGACTTACCAATGCCACCTCTACGCCTGCGGCAGTTGCGAGTGCTATATCAACGGCATCCTTTGGAGTTGCAGATCAAATACATTTGTTTCGTAGTGGGAACCTTACAGAAATAGAACTTATTGAAAATTCCGAGGTTATATGCCTGGAAGCATCTATAAGCGCTTTGTCTTCATTTATGGGACAGGTAGTAATTCCGATCCCTGTTATAGGAGCCGTTATAGGCAATACGATTGGAACCATTATGTATCAAATAGGTAAAGATAAATTCAAGGCAACAGAACAAGCATTTTTGAAAGCGTATCAAGAGGCTCAACGAAATCTAGATGCTAATCTGAAAGTAAAGTATGAAAAAATAATTGCTAAATTGATGGACGAGTTAGAGGACTATTTGATACTATTAGAGCAAGCCTTTTCAATCGATGTAGCTAGTGCTTTGGATGGTTCGGTCGAGTTAGCTAAGAGGGTTGGAATTCCGCACTCGGAAATACTGGATTCAAAAGAAAAAATACAGGCATATTTTATGGAGTAGTAAGCAATTATTATGAATAAGTTTTCAATAGAATGGGGTATATATATGATGCGCAAAAAAATATTGAAAGTATTAGGATACGTGATACTTATAATGTTATTCATACAGACAATACAGCTGGATAGTGTGGCCAAGGAAGCAACTGTAAGTGTTGATGGTGTCTATTACGAACTTGATTCGGACAGTGACTATGACATATCAGCAAAGGATGTGAATGGTCAGCCAACACCAAGTCCCCATGTACAGGGGGATTTTGTGGTGTCAGGAGATTATAGTGAAGAAACCAAGGATGGAATAGAGGTTCCGGTATTAAAAGTTAAGAAAGGAACACTGGAATTGGCTTACAGTGCACGTTCTATTCAAAAGGAGTTCGTTAAGGAAGATGAAAATACCGATAAAAAAGCGTGGCATATGGTTGAGGATAAATCAGATACGGTAGATGGCGTGGAACTAGAGTCTGATATCAAGATGGGAGCATTAATCTTACAAAGCTCTCTTGATGGCAAAAAATGGCAGGAAGAAGTTGTTCTTACTGATATTTTTAATAGTGATAAATATCCATCATTGGATGGGATTCTTTATGAAACGAAAAGTGTTCAACAACAAAATGGTTGTTATTACCGCTTAATCATTGCATATACGATAGGACGTAAGACAGGAGAGAAGAAAATTGGTCCTGTTACATTAGATGAAACGGAACAGAAGAAGATAGCCGAAGTATATCGTTTTTATGCTATTGATGAAGAGATTGAAGAGACAACACGGCCGGAAGATACCCCTAGAAAAGAATTAGGTAAAAAGGTTAATACAGGGAAGGATACCGGATATGCAAACAATGATGTTGTCGATATAGAAGATCCTCATTATGGTTGGGATTTAGGAACCTTTTATGTGAATGGATATACAAGAGAAGTTATTGATGAGCAGAATACATCCATATTTCTTAAAAATGTGGGTGATCGGGTAACGCTTTGGTTCCGGCTAGAAGAGGTCCTTGATCAGTTGAACGGGGAAGCAGATTTGTCCATAGCAGAAGATGTGAACGGCTATGACAAGGAATTTGAGGTCAAGCAGACAAACTTTGGACGTGGTGCTCTTATAATAAGTTATACGGATTATGAAGGAGTTGTTCACGAACCGGTTATATATACCAACTATTTGGAAGCGAATGCAAGGACAGGAGCAGATACCAGAGTACAACTTTTTGAAGAAGGAGACTATAAAGTAACACTGGATTATGAAATAATAAAGAATCCTAGGAAATTAGGAGCTATATCCGTTCTCCCGTCCTATACGAATTATAAGATAAGCTTTGAGTTTGCCATAAGAAACGGTAACAATATGGTATATCCCTTTGATGCAGTAACGGGAGCGGAATTGTCAGATCAAGCGATTACAGATAATGGATTCCGATTAGATATGGCAAAGTCGAGATATTTGACGATTGATGTCAAAAAATCATCTATACGTACAATGGAGGATGGTTCTCTTGTAGAAGATATTCGATTCAATCGTCCTGCTAAAGACGGTGAAGGCTATACAGACGAAGGTATTTATACGTTTACAGTGAAGAATCTCTATACGGAGGGGGAGCCTACGACAAAGACAATCTATGTAGGAAGTAATAAGTATATTCATGCGATCTCCCGATCGGGTTACACCGTTGCAGAATTGAATGAGAAAATTGCTGCAGGTGCTCAAATAGGAGATGACGGAAAGATTATTGAAGCTGTTGAAAGTTCAGAGGTAGAAGACGTTATAGATGAGGCACAGGTCCAAACAGTGGAGAATGAGGATAGTAACGTTATCAAGAATGAGGCAACTGATGGTGACCAAGAGGGAATAGCGGTTGTACCTATCGTAATCGGTTGTTCGATTATCGTATGTGTGATTCTTGTTGTTGTGCTGCGTAAGCAAAGAGATATATAGGGGGGAGGAAACATAATGCGTTATAAGACTATAATAGCTTATCTATTAATTGTAGTATTGATTATTTCAGGATGCGGCAATGTAGCAACAGATGGAGAGTCGAATCTTGAAGAGCAAAAGTCCATAGATGTTATAGAGTCAAGTGAGGCATCAGATATAGGATTCATTGATGAAGACAAGGTACTTATTCCCGATTTCGTGGGTTTGGAAGATCCTGCATTGTTACGCTATGTGAAAGACAATGTGTATAAGGAAGTCGTTGATACGTTGGATAGTGATGCTTACTATGTCGAGAATGTGGAGACGGTATATGTTTCCAAAGAGTATCTAGAAGAAGTAGCGTTTAACTCACAGTCAAATGTGTTTTTTGGTTATACATTAGAAGATCTCGATGAGCAATTTGAAGGAGTGCAATATGCCTTTGGATTAGGCGAGGACGGAACAACGATAGTCTATGAGCTAGAAGATTCGACGGAAAGCTATGAAGAGATTATGCGAGATGTTGTTATCGGCTCAGGCGTTATTCTTATATGTGTGACAGTGTCGGTAATATCGGCAGGAGCAGGTGCGCCGGCTATTAGCATGATTTTTGCGACATCAGCAAAAACAGGCGCCATCATGGCGGGTTCATCAGGTATAGTTGGCGGGGTATCGTCCGGAATTATAACAGGGATACAAACAGGTAACTTTAAAGAGGCTGTGAGTTCCGGTGCAAGAAATGCAGCAAATGAGTTCAAGTGGGGTGCAATAACAGGTGTGTTGACAGGAGGCGTCCAATCTGTATCAATGCTTAAAGGAGTCGCATCAAATGGATTGACTATGAATGAAGCAGCACGCATTCAGAAAGAATCCAAGTATCCTCTTGATGTGATTAAATATCTGAATAACATGAAGCAATATAATCAGATAAAAAAAGTAAAACTAGTGCCACGAATGGTTAATGGCAAAACAGCGTTGGTCAAGCAAAACATAAACTTAGAATATGTGGGTTCCAAAGGTGTGTCCAATCTGGAGCGCATAAAAAATGGTCTTCCTCCTTTAGATAGCACGGGTATACCTTATGAATTGCATCACATCGGTCAAAAAGCAGATTCAACCTTGGCGGTGATGACACGTGCAGAACATCGAATGGGAGATAATTATAGTTTGTGGCATAAATTAGAAGGCGCATCAGAGATTGATCGACTTGGTTTTGAAAAAGTCAAAAAAGCTTTTTGGCAAGAATATTATGAACTTGTTGCAGGATGAGTTAATAGCGGCGTAATATATGGTTAGTCTATCCATATATTACGCCGCTATTAAAGGCTTATGTTTGAAGTTTTTTTGTTTAATGAATAAGTGCAAATTCTGTAAAAATTACATAGACATTGCTCTATAGAAATCTAATAGATGTAGCATATGAGCGGAGCTTTTTGAAAAACCACCCCTTCGATTACGGCTTGTCCAAAGTTGATAATGTGTTTGTAGGATATCATTCAAATCATCATACAGATTGCGCATAGATTGCTTGAAGAGTTTCTCATCAGAGCGTAAGGCAGTCAATGTATGGTAGACGGTAGCGCCGTGCTTAATAAAACGGATGGCATTAGCAATTTCTGAACTAAGTAGTTGATGGTTTTCAGAAGAATGTGTATCGATGTCCAAAAGACGCGAATGTTGTAGATTAAGGAAATCCATTAAACCGGAATAATCAAAATCGATGGATGAATTTTCTTGAGTAATGTTATTCTCAGCAGCAATGTTAGCGGATAGGGTGAGGAGCCGATTTATACATGCATCAAAGCTTTCGATAGAATCATAGGGGTACTTGCTTGAAATGACTGCAAAAGAGAGTGTTGTATTATATAAAGGTGCATGTTCGTAATGATAATAATTTCCCAAATCATGGATAATTGGATAAAATCCTTCATCTGGAAAGATAGAATGATTACAAAAATTTTCTATACATGGATCGGCTATAGAGCTATCGTTTATTCCCGTCCATGAATAGTAAGCAGAGTAGGCAAATCCGGGATAACTAAAGGGTAAGTATTGCCAATGACCAAGGTCACCCCAGTCAGTTGTAATAATACCTTTTGCATGATAACAAATAGCACAGGAGACGGCATCTAAAATGTTTTTTTTCATATTATCTGTTCGACCCGTGAAGGAGCCCCATGCGCTTGTACCGGGACAAAGGAAGTAATCGATATTGGATTCTTCAAGTTTTTTTGCGTGGTCATTAAAAGTTGCATCCCCTTCGTATATCCAATCTAGAAGGATAATATTCTCCGGGATTTTTTGGAGTAGATCAGGCTGATGAAGTATTTGATCACCCCATATCATCATAATTCTATCATTTGCTTTACAATAATTGTTTAATTTGAAAATAAAATCAAAGTAAAGTTGATCTTTACCTATTTTTGCTACGACGTTTTTGCTTTTACCCATACCAAGTTCAAAAGGCTCGTCAAGGTTTACGTTTATGAAAGCTGAGGAGGTGGATTTAATCAAAGGTGATAATAAAGAAGTAGCAAAAGAATAGGACTCGGAATCTGTTGGATTGAGAGTCATAGGAGGACGCCAATACAAACCGGCGAAGGTAAAACCTTCTTCGCACTCAGCTAAATGCTTTAACGGAGCTTTAGCAAGCCACTCGTTCATATGTCCCAGAATATTTTGATTAGGAACAAAATCAATAAAATGAGCCTTGGCATAGTTGCTCAAATCAGATAATTCTTCAGCAGTTAAAGGGGTATCATCTGAAAACAGATAACGATAAGTGGGGTAATCAAAGCAGAAACCTTCCATATAGAGCTGTAAATGATTTATTCGCATGTCAGATAAATGATCAATCATGGAATATAAGGTTTCCATGGTTGGAATCTTGTTACGACCGATATCAATAAGAACCCCACGGGTTGGAAGAGCCGGCTCATCTTCAACATAACAAAATGGAAGGGAAACAGAATGAAGCATAGATAACTGCTGAATACATTTGGAGGCATAATATAAACCGGCTGCATGGCTGCAGCCGATAGAAAGACCTTTTTCATTTATAGTGAGAATAAACCCTTCGCAATGAAGCGGTGTGCGATAAATATCAAGTGATAATGTGTCTGTAGATAATTCAGAGTATAGAAGACTCTTGAAAGTGGAGTGAGGGTCCCATCCATACATATCGCATTCACTGCTAAGAACTGAATCGATAGTAAGAACAATAGCAGATCCAAGAGAGAGCGCTCCGTCGTAGTCTAGGAATAATTTTGGTGTTGGAAAAAGTAAGTCCATAGATTTGTCCTTTCTGCCATAGGATATCAACAACAAAAGTATAAGTTATATCTTTGTTGTATCAAGATTATCCGTATTAGTTTTGCTTGATTCAAGATAGTTATAAAATGTGAATTTACTTATACCGAGAAGTTCACATATTTGCTCACTGGATTTTGTAATAAGAAAAGCACCTTTATCATCGAGATAACGTAAGAAAGAAATACGTTCCTTTTTATTCATTTCACTAGCAGGCTTACCAATAAGTTCCTGCCCTTTTTTTATAAGATGATTTAGAAGGTTATTGACATCAGAAGTAAAGATTTCTTCTTCAGTATCCTCATTAGGGTCAAAGTTATTCAACTGTTTCAAAAAGCCTTCAAACTGTAGAGACTCCGTGATGTCGTAATTGACACAAAGAGAACCGATGACCTTTTCCTCATCATCTTTGATATAAATAGAAGAGGAACGTAATATACGACCGTCTTGTGTGGTTGTGATGTAGTTATAACGATCGCCATCGATAACAGAGCCACGTAATATTTCCAACCCTAGATTGCTCCCGCATCCTCCGGTTGCACGATTGGTTACATGTCCATTTCGGATATCGATAATTGTTTCATTATAATCTTTTGTTAAGTCATGTAAAACAACTTCACATTTGGTTCCGAAATGTTTGCTGATTAAGGTTAGTATTTGTTGCAAAGTACCAAGTTCATCATAAAGCGATTGCATAATTTATCTCCTTAAAATTACAGTAATATAGTCCTAAATTATTCATTAAAAGTTACCGATTCTATGTTCCTAATATCGAATGTATCTCGATTTAATGTAACATAATATACCCACGGTTGCCCTTTATTATGTTACGACGAGTTGATTGAGTATCTAGTAGTGTAAAAAGTCTCATATAGAATGGTAATAGTATAGCTTATTAGTCGTTAAATGAATAAGTCAACTTAGTGGATATTATAGCATAAAAAAAAAGAACAAACAATTAAATCTAAAAAAAAATAAGAAAAAATACGAATAATAAGCAATAAATATAATTAAATTTAAGAAAAAAATAGGGTGAAAAAGCAAAAATTGAGTTGATAACTAAAAAAAAGTGTGATAATATAATCTTGTAACTAAGAAAAATGAAAAAAAGTTAGAAAAAATGTTTCAATTCTAAAAAAAATCGATTACACAAAGGGAGGAACCAAAATGGTATCAAAAAAATTTTTAGTTTTATGTCTCGCTTTAATGCTTAGTCTTGTAACTGCATGTGGTAATGGATCAGATTCAACAAACAATAACAGTGATTCGTCAGCTGACACTTCGACCAATAGTGTCGAAAAACAGAAATTAGTATTTTGGTATTCGCATACAGGAGAAGAAGGACAATATTATGTAGATGCAGTAAATGCATTCAATGCAAGTCAAGATGTTTACGAAGTGGAACCACTTAGTGTTACAGACCAACAAAAATATATTGTTGCTATGGCAGGTAATGAAGCTCCTGATATTGTTGAAGTATCTAATCAGAATATCATTACGTATGCCGGACAGGGTTTAATTGAACCTCTTTCAGAATATGCACAAAAGGATAACTATAAAATGGAGGGGGTTTATGCAGAACAAGCAATGATAGCCAATACACTTGACGAAACATTGTATGGCGTTCCTTTAAGTTCGGTTATCATACAAATGTTTTACAACAAAGATATACTAGATGAATTAGGATATGATGCGCCACCGACAACTATGGAAGAATTATATAAAATGGCTATTGAAGCAACACAAACAGATGAAAGCGGGACAATCACACGTTTGGGATATCCCTTATTTCCATTAGCATCAGCACGACAAGAACTTATCTATGCCTTTGGCGGTAGATGGTGGTCCGAAGACGGATTAACAGTAACACCAAACGATCCTCAGATATTAGACAGTTTAGCAATGAATGTAGAATATAGAGAGCAGTATGGTATACAAAAAGTTCAAGAGTTTGTTGCTACGGCAAACACAAACCGTTACACTGAAAATGACATGTTTTTTGCAGGAAAACAACTATTCAGATTTGACGGAACATGGCTTGCGACGATGATTGACAATTATAACTCTGATTTGAATTATGGTGTAGCCCTTATACCTGGAACAGAAGCGCATCCGGATGACTTGGGGGCAAGTCGATATGAAACAACATCTCTAGCTATTCCTGTAGTTGCCACTGAGAAACAAGGTGCATGGGAATTCATTAAATTCTTATCGAACAGTGAAGAGACTAAAAAACTTCTATTAGGTAATGGTAATTTGCCGGCATTACTTTCTTTATATGATGATGAAGATATTCTTACACAACCAAACTTTGATATTTTTGTCGAAGCATTAAAATTAGAAAAAGGAATCCAATATCCTAAAATTACAGATTTAGCAAAGTATAATTCATTGATAGAAAGTTATTTGGATTATGTCTATAATGGTTTAGCAACGCCGGAAGAAGCTATGGAAAATTTAGCTGTTGAAGCGGAGTTGTTACAGTAACCGTTTTATAGTTGATACTTCTTGTAAGTGGTGTTCAATAGGTAGATAATGAATTTAGTGAAAATAGAAAGTAAAAAAATGAAAGGGGTATCCACATGACAACAGAAACATATAGAAATAAGAAAAGAAGACATCGCGATACAAGGAACGGATTTCTGTTTGCATTGCCATGGATTGTGGGGTTTCTAGCATTTAGTGTATTGCCACTAGCTACTTCGTTATATTATAGTTTTACTACTTTTAATCCGGTGCGTCCACCGGTGTGGGTTGGGCTCGATAATTTCAAATATATATTTCGAGATCCACTTGTAATTAAAAGCTTGGGAAATACACTTTTCATGGCATTTGTATCAACTCCGATTAATTTATTTATTGCACTCTTTTTGGCATCACTTCTGAACCGTACATTTAGGGGAAGAGGTGCTGCCAGAACGATATTCTTCATGCCTTCAATCATTCCTATGATAGCAGCTACAATGGTCTGGATATGGATGTTTGATCCTACATACGGTTATATAAATCGAGCTTTAGACTTTATTGGTATAGATGGTCCATCCTGGTTGGTGGATCCATCCTATACTAAATGGGCTCTGGTTATGATGGGAACATGGTGTGTCGGAACAACAATGTTAATATGTTTGGCAGCGTTGCAGGATGTACCGAAAAGTTATTATGAATCTGCTGAAATTGATGGGGCCAATGCTTTTTCGATTTTTTTCAAGATTACATTGCCTAGCGTTGCCCATGTACTTGTATATCAGGGAATATTGAACATCATTAATGCTTTTCAATATTTTACACAGGTATATGTCATCATTAACGCAAGCAGCGGTGGAGGTACTAGCAATGCAGGAGGCGGACCCGCCAATTCAATACTTATGTATCCGCTCTATCTCTTTAATACAGCTTTTTCCTATATGCAAATGGGACGTGCTTCAGCAATGGCGTGGCTTCTTTTCGTTATTGTAAGTATCATTACATTTATTATGATTAAGGTGACAAGCAGAATGTCTCGAAACGGAATTGGAGGGGAATAGTATGAACTTATTAAAAAAATATTTCAATAAAAAATTTATCAGAAAATTACCGGTTAACATACTTACACTCTTCATTTGTGTCATTTTTTTCTCTCCGTTCTTAATCATGGTAACGACAGCGTTAAAAACAAACTCAGATGCATTTCAATTACCGGTACGATTATTGCCAAGAAAACTGATATGGAGTAATTTTCCGGAAGCTCTTGCGCAAATTCCATACATACGATACATGTTAAACACAATCTTCATAACACTATTGTCGGTTCTGGGACAATTCGTATCAACACCTCTTGTTGCATACTCTTTAGCAAAAATCAAGTGGAAAGGATCTATTGTTATTTCGAGTCTCATTATGGGAACGATGATGATTCCGATTACAGTTACAATGATTCCTCTATATAGAATATGGGCATCATTGGGATTAACCAATACATATATACCGTTAATTTTGCCTACTTTTTTTGGAAGTCCATTTTATATTATTATTATGCGTCAGTTTTTCTCGGGTCTGCCGGATTCACTCATGGAAGCCGCAGAAATAGACGGAGCAGGAGAACTGAGACGTTATATTTCCATTGCATTGCCACTTTCAAAGCCGGCGTTGACAACTGTTGGGATATTTGCATTTATTAATGCATGGTCGGATTACTTGAATCCATTAATCTACATTAATAAGACAGAAAAATTAACATTGTCATTAGGATTACAAGGATTCTTGAATGAGTTTTCCGTTGACTGGACACATTTAATGGCTGCGGCAACAATGTTTGTTATTCCGGTTATAATCTTCTTTCTAATATTTCAGCGTAATTTTGTAGAAGGTATTTCTACATCAGGAATAAAAGGATAAATATTAATAACATAAGGTGTAAATAGTGAAAGAGGTAAAAGAAATGAGACAAAAAAGGAGCTTAAATGGAATATGGAAGTGGAAAAGTGCTGAAGAAGAATTCTATCATGAAGGTCATGTTCCGGGCACTGTGCTAACAGACATGTTAGATGGGAATATGATAGAGGATCCTTACTGGAGAATGAATGAATATGCAACAAAAAATCTTTTCTATAAAGACTATGTTTATTGCCATACGTTTAATGCTACAAATGAAATGCTTAGTTCTGATGTAGTTAATTTGGTTTTTGAGGGATTGGATACATTAGCGGAAGTAAAGATAAATGGACAATTAGTACTCAGCGCCAAAGATATGCATCGGACCTATCGAATAGAGATTAAAGAGTATTTGCAAGAAATGAATACAATTGTAGTTAAGTTAGAGTCTCCGTTACGCTATATAGAAGATGCTCATGAGAGAAGTGATATTTTTTATTCATCGACGGGGTGTCAAAAAGGAAATGGTAAGCTACGCAAGGCTCACTATATGTTTGGCTGGGATTGGGGTCCACAGATTCCGGATGCAGGTATTTTTAGGGATGTGTATTTGGAGTATGGATCTTCAGTTATAATGGAGGACGTCAGAATACGTCAATATCATCAAGAGGGTCAGGTAAGAGTTGAGGCAACCGTTGACCTGGCGGGAGATAGCAGGGATGATTATTATATTGAGTTGAGCATTGAAGGTCCTGAAGACTCAGATGAGATTCAAAAGAATACATCCATTGATTGTAAAAAAGCCGTTGTGGATATTGATGCCCCCAAACTATGGTGGCCAAATGGCTATGGAAAACAGCCATTATATAATGTTAGCGTGACCTTGTTATCAGATAATAAAAAAATAGATCAATACAATTGTACTATTGGTCTTCGTACTATAACAGTTTGTACAGATGCGGATGAATGGGGGAATCAATTTGCGCTTGTTGTCAATGGACATAAGATCTTTGCAATGGGTGCCAATTATATTCCGGAGGATAATATTCTTGGTAAAGTTAATGTCCAACGTACAGAGAAACTTATACAATCATGTGTTAAGGCAAATTTTAATTGTTTACGTGTATGGGGAGGGGGATATTACCCGGATGATTTCTTCTATGATTTATGTGACAAGTATGGAATTATCATTTGGCAAGACTTGATGTTTGCATGTAATGTCTATGATCTTAATGATACATTTGAGGAAGATATTTTGGCTGAAACAGTGGATAATGTGCGACGTCTCCGTAACCATGCTTCTCTTGGATTATGGTGTGGAAATAATGAAATGGAATGGGGATGGAGAGATTGGGGACGCCTTGAAGGGCACAGGCCCAAATATAAGGCGGATTACATCAAAATTTTTGAAATGTTGTTGCCACGTACTGTAGCTAAGTATGATGATCAAACATACTACTGGCTATCGTCACCGTCATCCGGAGGATCCTTTGACAATCCTAATGATTTTGAAAGAGGAGATAATCACTATTGGGAAGTCTGGCATTCCAATAAACCCTTTACGGAATATAGAGATTTTTATTTTCGCTTTTGCTCGGAATTTGGTTTTCAGTCATTTCCGGGTAAAAAGACATTAGCCAGTTTTTGTGATGCAGAGGATATGAATATTTTTAGTGAAGTGATGGAATCACATCAAAAAAATGGGATGGCTAATACTAAAATTTTTTCCTATATAGCAGAGTACTATAAATATCCAAAGGATATGGATAGTATTGCTTATATTTCTCAGGTTCTGCAATTGAAAGCCATTCAGTACGGTGTCGATCACTGGCGCAGAAATTTCGGAAGATGTATGGGAGCAATATATTGGCAACTTAATGACTGTTGGCCTGTTGCATCGTGGTCAAGCCTAGATTATTACGGTAGATGGAAAGCCTTACATTACGGTGCTAAGCGTTTCTATCAACGTATTATGGCGACAGCTTGTGAAAAAGAGGAACTAAGTACAGAGATTGATTATTATATCCACAATGAAAGTTTTGAAGCTCAATCGATGGGACTAAAGGTAAAACTAATTGATCATAATCTGAATGAATTATGGAGTACAGAAAAAACCGTAATAGTTGAACCATTTCAGGTAATCAATGCATTACAAGTTGATTTTTCAAATATGATTGATCAGAACATGCTTAAAAAAACCGTTGCAGTATTTGAGCTGATTAAGGATGGCGAGAAAATTAGCACAGGAACTACACTCTTTGTTAAACCTAAACATTTTGAATATCAGTCGCCTAACTACACAACTGAAATGAGCGATGAAGGGACATTCTATAAGGTATGGGTACAAAGCGATGTATATGCTAATTTTGTCGAGTTGGATTTTAGTGACACGGATGTAATCTTGAGTGACAACTATGTGGATATTACTTCAGAAAAAGGCATTGAAATTATCATTCAGAAAGAAGATGTCGAGGGTAGCTATACAGTAGAAGAATTACATAAGCAGCTTCAGTTGCGAAGTGTTGCAGAAAGTTTTTAGGTGATGATATGAAAAAAGATATAGTTGATATGTTAGAAACACCTTGTATTGTTATTGATATGGAACAGACAAAAAAGAATATAGCGCGTATGCAAAAATTGGCAGGAGATGCTGGATGTACGTTAAGACCGCATATAAAAACACATAAGATGCCGTTATTTGCCAAAATGCAATTGGCTGCGGGAGCCAAAGGGATAACATGTGCAAAGGTATCAGAGGCAGAGGTTATGGCTAACAGCGGTATACGAGATATTTTTATTGCATATCCTATGGTTGGTAAATTTCGATTGAAACGTGTTCTAGAACTTCATCGTAAAATTGAACGTCTAATCCTCGCTGTGGATAGTATAGAAACAGCACAGATGCTTAATGACGCAGCAGTCGGAGCAAATACAATCGTAGAAGTTCGACTTGAGGTAGATACCGGTGCAAAAAGAACCGGAGTTCTTAAAGAAAAAGCTACGGAATTGGCAAGTGAAATTGCAAGGATGCCTGGTCTTAGACTGACAGGGATATATACGTTCAAGAGTCTTATTTATCAAGGGCAGCCAACGACAGACCCTATGATTGCAGGGCGTGAAGAAGGCGAGCTTATGGAAGCGATTGCCAAGGATATTAGTGCAAAGGGGATTGAGTTGAAGGATATTAGTGCAGGTTCAACACCAACAGGGATTGCTGTTGCTAATACTGGGAAAGTGAATGAAATTAGACCGGGTACATATATATTTAATGATTATATGGTATGTATGGAAAAAGCAGCAAGGATTGAAGATATAGCCGTTCGATTGTATGCAACTGTAGTCAGTACACCATCTGAAGAATATGCTGTAATTGACGGAGGAACGAAGACTTTTCCTATGGATATAGAGTTGGATAAACCGCCGTACTATTATCCTGGATATGCAATTGTAGTAGGCAGAGAAGATCTTCGATTAACACGTATGAATGAAGAACATGGAATTTTAATTTCGACAGAAGGGAAACATGGTCTTCAAGTGGGACAAGTTTTGGAACTGATACCAATTCATGTATGTACAGCGATAAATATGCAAAACTTTGTGTACGTATATGATGGCGAAAAAGTAAAACAGGAGGTTGTAGAAGGAAGAGGGATGTTGGTTTAATGCGAACAATAATAGAAAATGGACGAATCTATGATGGAAGTGGGCAGACACCTTATAAGAAGAATATTATAGTTGAAGATGACAAAATTCTTGATATCACGAATGAAAAATGTGAAGAGGTTGATCAAAGAATAGATGCCGATGGCTTAGTCGTAACACCTGGTTTTATTGATACACATAGACATAGTGATATAGCCGCATTATATGATCCTAATTTCGGTAAACTAGAGGTTGCACAAGGATTAAGTACAATAATAGGTGGTAATTGTGGTTTATCACCGGTTCCGTCTTCAGCAAGATATAAAAACGAACTTTTTGATTTTATCGAGCCAACACTTGGAAGAGCACCTGGAGTGATGAAAGAAGAAAGTTTAGAAGAGTATTTTCACACACTCGAGCAGAGGGATAAAATTCTGAATGTCGGGAATTTTGTTGCATTGGGTGCTGTTAAGACAGCAATCAAAGGATATTCTAGAGCACCCTTTACAGATAGGGAAATGGATCAATGCCAAAAAATCATTGAGGAGGGACTAAGAGCCGGAGCAGTAGGGATCTCAACAGGGATTATGTATCAACCGGAATGTTTTAATGAAAAAAAGGAAATGATTCAGTTGCTATCGGCAGGAACACCTTTTGGAAGAACTATCGTTAGTCATATTCGAGGAGAAGGAGATAGTTTAGTTGAATCAGTAGAAGAGATGATAGAATTAGCTCAAATTACTAAGTTGCCTTTAAATATAAGTCATTTTAAAGCAACAGGAATAAAAAACTGGGGTTCGACAATATATAAAGCGATTGAGAAGATTGAAATGGCTAGAAATAAAGGACAGGATATCACCGTTGATTTTTATCCATATTTGGGTGGCTCTACAACGTTGCTTAGTCTATTACCGCCGACGTTGTTAGAAGATTCCTTAGAAACAACACTTCGCGCATTAGATGGAGCAAAAGGGTTGGAGCGTATCAAGTCTGAAATATATAAAGAACATGATGGTTGGGACAATATGGTTACATCAATAGGATGGGACCGAATTATCATTAGTTCAGCAACCCAAATGGATATGGTTGGTAAAAGTATGGAGGAAGTGACCAAGAATTATAAATATAGTGACCCGGCCCAGTTACTCCATCAGTTGGTGATTGAGGAAAAAGGTAAGGTGACTATTATTCTGATGAGTATGTCACAGGCTGATGTCGATACGGTGGCACGCTTACCCTATTCAATGGTTATTTCAGATGGACTGTATGGTGCGAGCGAGTCACCACATCCTCGCTTGTACGGTGCATTTCCTAAGATTATCAGAGAGTTTGTTAATGAACGTCATATCCTATCCATGGAAGAAGCTATAAAAAAAATGACGTCAATGCCGGCAGAGCGTTTAATGTTAAATAAGCGTGGCTACTTGAAGCCGGGGTATTATGCGGATATTAACATATTCTCACCTGATAATATAAAAGATCATGCAACCTTTAATCAACCTAAACAATTATCGACAGGGATGTATTATACGATGGTAAATGGTCAACGGGTAATTGAAAAGGATCATATTATATCGGGAGCACAGGGACGAGTTTTATACTTATAGGCTAATCAGGAGATGATTATAAATAGTTAACAAAAGGAAAGAAAGGAAGACATAAAATGAATAATGTATATGAAAAACTAGAAGAAATGGGATTGAAATTACCAAAAGCACCTGAAAAAGGAGGGGCATATGCGCCGGTTAAACCTTTTGGTGAGAATCTGATTTATGTTTCAGGATGTGGTCCTGTGATTGATATCTCTATCAAAGGAAAACTTGGGAAAGAATTTAGCAAGGAAGAAGGCTATCTGTTTTCAAGAGATGCTATGCTGAATATTCTTGCTTTAGTAGAGGCATATGTTGGTGATTTGAATAAAGTTAGCCAACCTATTAAAGTATTAACGCTTGTAGCGAGTGATGCTGAATTTTATGATCAACCTTATGTGGCTAATGGCGGAACTCAATTACTTATTGATTTATTTGGCAAAGAAAAAGGTGCTCCAAGCCGATCTGCTATTGGTGTACCGGTATTACCCGGCAATATTCCTGTAGAAACTGAAGCGATTTTTGAAATAAAGGCTGTTTAATAGGAGAGAGATGTATGGAATCAATTTTTAGAAATAGTGCTTATAGTGATGAGGAACGGGTGGATAATCTTGTCAGTCAAATGACAATAGAAGAAAAGGTATCGCAATTGCGGTACCTTGCTCCATCTATACGTCGTTTTAAAATTCCTTTTTATAATTGGTGGAACGAGGCTTTACATGGAGTAGCCAGAGCCGGAGCAGCAACGGTTTTTCCACAGCCCATAGCACTAAGTGCTTCTTTTGATGATGCATTAGTCAATGAAATTGGCGATATCGTTGCTATAGAAGGCCGGGCAAAATATAATGAGCAGTCAGCAAAAGAGGATCGAGGATTATATAAAGGGTTAACATTTTGGTCCCCCAATATTAACATATTCAGAGATCCACGTTGGGGACGCGGTCACGAAACATATGGAGAAGATCCATACTTGACCGGGCGTATGGGTGTTTCATATATCCGAGGTATTCAAGGTAATGGGTCTCGGCTAAAAGCGGCAGCATGTGTGAAACATTTTGCAGCACATTCCGGGCCTGAACTAGGTCGTCATTCGTTTGATGCAAAGGTGAGTGAAAAAGACTTATGGGAAACATATTATCCTGCTTTTGAAACATGCATTAAAGAAGGAAACGTTGAAGGAGTTATGGGTGGATATAATCGATTAAATGGAGAGGCAGTATGTGGAAGCGAAAAGTTGATAGAACATTTGATTCGTGATAAATGGGGATTTGATGGTTATTATGTGTCAGACTGTGGTGCCATTAAAGATTTTAATATGCATCATGGTTTAACGAGTACACCAGTAGAATCAGCTGCATTGGCAGTAAATAGTGGGTGTGATTTAAACTGTGGGAATGTGTACCTGCACGTTATGCAAAGTTATAAAAATGGTCTTATAACGGAAGACGTCATTGACAGATCGGTAAAACGATTGATGATGACACGAATGCGATTAGGGATGTTTGATGAAAAATGTGATTATGATTCGATACCATATGAATCCAATGATACCCCGGAACATCATCAATTGGCATTTGATGCTGCTGTTAAGTCAATAGTCTTGCTTAAAAATGATGGAATTCTACCTCTAGACAAAAATAATTTAAAAGCGGTGTCTGTTATTGGTCCGAATGCAGATAGTAGGGATATTCTAAAAGGCAACTATAATGGAACTCCGACAGAATCCTATACAATACTAGATGGAATAAGAGCATATATAAGTGATGATACGAGGTTATATTATTCGGAAGGTGCCCATTTGTATCGTGAGAATGTTGAACCGTTAGCAGAAGCGAATGATCGTATATCTGAGGCCGTCTCCATGGCACAACGCAGTGATGTCATCTTCTTATGTCTTGGCTTGGATACAAAGCTTGAAGGAGAAGAAGGGGATGCCAATAATAGTTATGCGGGGGCGGATAAACCGGATTTGCTTCTTCCAAAGTCCCAACGCATACTTTTGGAGGCTGTTCTTCAAGTGGGGAAACCGGTAATTCTCTTAAATAGTACAGGAAGTGCTGTCTCCTTAAATAAGGCCGATAGTTCCTGCCAAGCTATTATACAAGTATGGTATCCCGGACAGATGGGGGGATTGGCCATAGCTTCAGTGTTATTTGGAGAATCAGTGCCTTCTGCCAGATTACCTATAACTTTTTATAAGACGACAGAAGAATTGCCGGATTTTCTAGACTATAGTATGGAGAACAGAACATATAGATATATGAAAAATCAAGCGTTATATCCATTTGGTTATGGTCTAAGCTATGGAAAATTTTCGTATCAAAAGTTTGAGATGAAAGAAAAAGAGCTAATAGGAAAGGATACCATACATCTTAGTGTAGAGGTTACAAACATTTCGACTATTTCCTGCAATGAAGTTGTTCAAATATATGCGAAGATAATTGGATCAGAGTATGCTATTAGAAATTACAGTTTAGTTCAATTTAAGAATATACATCTATTACCAGGTGAAACAAAGACCGTTGAATTGTTAATTGAGACAAAATGGTTAATGGTTGTAGATAATGAAGGAAAGAGAAAGTGGGACGGCGCATCAGTCGAACTTTTTGCCGGAGGATCACAGCCGGATTCCAGAAGCGTAATGTTAGTCGGACGTGAACCTATTAAATTGACACGACCTATTAGATTGGATGAATAGAATGATAGAACTATACAGAGAGCGACTTGAAGCACATATGCTTAAGATTAAAGAAAATTTCAAGGAATATCCTAAGTTGGCAAAGATGTTTGAAGCATGTTTTATGAATACGATAGATACAACGGTTGAATTCTTATCAGATCAATCAACATTCATCATAACTGGGGACATTGCTGCAATGTGGCTTAGGGATTCAGCGGCTCAAGTACATCACTATTTGGAGTTTGTAGAAGAAGACCCTGTGATTTATGAATTAATAAAAAAAGTTATAGATAAACAGTTTTTCTACATTAATATGGACCCTTATGCCAATGCTTTTAATGCAGAGGCTAATGGCAATCATTATGCTGTAGATGAATCGGAACAGAATGATTGGGAATGGGAAAGAAAGTATGAAATTGATTCATTATGTTATCCGGTGAATTTGGCATATGAATTATATATGCGATCGAATGAGGATAGGCATTTGGATGAGAAGATACACACCGGCCTTAGGAAAATTGTAGAGATATGGAAAATTGAGCAGCATCACATGAATCAATCAAAGTACCGTTTTCAGAGGGACACAGACAAAATGACAGAAACATTATCGAATGATGGGCTTGGAGCAGCAGTTAGCTATACAGGTATGACATGGGCTGGATTTAGGCCGAGTGATGATGCTTGCACATATGGATATCTTGTTCCGGCAAATATGTTTGCTTCCGTTGTCTTAAATCAGATTCAGATTATGGCAAAAGATGTATATTGTGATATGGATCTGTTTTATGAAGCGAAGGGATTAAAAAAGGAAATAGATACAGGTATAGAAAAGTATGGAATGATACATCATGATAGATATGGATTGGTATATGCGTATGAGGTTGACGGAAAAGGGAATTATTTACTTATGGATGATGCGAATATACCTAGTTTATTATCCATGCCGTATATAGGATATTGTGATGAACATAACGCCATTTATACCAATACACGTAAAATGTTACTAAGTGAAGATAATCCATATTATTTTAACGGAAATTATCTTAATGGTATAGGTAGTCCCCATAGCAAGCCCAATCATGTTTGGCCTTTAGCAATTATTATAGAGGCTTTAACGACATCGGATTCCCAAATACAATGGGAAAAGATTGAAATGTTATTAAACAGTGATAATGGAACCGGCTATATTCATGAAAGCATTCATATGGATGACCCGAGTATATATACACGTTCATGGTTTGCTTGGGCGAATTCATTATTCAGTGAATTGGTTATACAGTATAATCAGAACCGGAGTTGTTAGAAATTCATATCCCTTTTCTATACAGACATATCGGAGCCTATTAGCTATTCAAGGGACTCTATGATATAATATTATAAGCAATTATTGACAGAGGCAAATTTGTAGGGAGAGGGAACCATGAGTACGAAAGAAGATAGGGCAGAGAAAAAGAACATATCCGAGTATGCTTTTCAAGGCACCCACATACTTGCTGAATATTATGAAGTGGATTTTGAGGAAAAGGCATCTTACAATCGGGCGATGGAAGCCTTAGAAGAGGCGATAAAGTTATCCGAAGTCCATCTGATACAGATGATAGGCCATGAATTTCCCGGTGGCGGTTATACCATTGTTGCCATGTTGGCAGAATCCCACGTATCCATCCATACCTATCCGGAACATGCGGCCATGTTTGTCGATATATTCACCTGTGGCATTCGCAATCCAAGAGTGATTCATGAACAGTTGATTGAGAGCTTTGAGATAGAAGCGTTTCAGATTAAGACCATAAAAAGAGGCAGTTCAAACTAAAAGTTTTGGACTGCCTCTTCATAATAACCAAGAAGAACGGGCTTGAAGACCGTATTTAATTCTAAGGTTGTCATATCCACCGTTTCATCTTTAGCAAAAAACTGCATAATCCCAAAGGTTTCTGGTGTATAATATCGGGCACCGTCAGGTATTTTGTATGGGTCCGGAGAGGGTGCAGTGTTTGAAGCAATTTGGAATCCCCAATCCCCAAAGGACGGCACTTCCAGATGATAAGGGATGACATGAAAGCCTTCAGAGGCCATGGTTTTGTTAATACACCAGTAAGCCTTGCCGGCGTAATAGGGACTTGTCGATTGAGCCACAAAAACACCGGATTCAGTAAGGTGATTGCCGATTAAGCGATAGAAGATATTGGTATAGAGCTTGTTCAAGCTCTCGTCATTAGGGTCAGGTAGATCCACAATGACAACATCATAAAGGCTTTCTTCCTTTTCTAGAAACTTGAAGGCATCTTTGTAGTGAAGCGAAAGCTTCTCACTCTCAAGGGAGCCCTTGTTAATCCCTTTGATGAGTGGATTGGTTCGGCAAAAATCGACCATGTCCTTATCAATATCGACTAAGTCGACGTGCTTTACAGAGGGGAACTTGAGAACTTCCCGCAAGGCCATGCCGTCACCACCGCCAAGGATGAGCACTCGTTCAGGCTGATCCGTGGCAGTCATAACAGGATAGACAAGAGCTTCGTGGTAGCGATACTCATCCGTGGTGCTGAATTGAATATTCCCGTTAAGAAAGACCCGAACATCATCTCGATGTCGCGTCATAACGAGTTTTTGGTAAGGTGTTTGCGTTTCGTAGATAATCTGATCTCGATAGAGTTTCTGATCAATATAATGGGCGCTGGCTTCTCCGGTGATAAATCCTATAATAGACAGGAGGATGAAGACGAGGAATAATCCCGTAAAAAATCGACTCTTGGAAATATAGGATTTATAGACGGTTAAGATGAGTCCTGCGACAATAATGTTCAACGCACCAATGAGAAAACTGGTTCGTATGAGCCCTAAGCTTGGGTACAACAGAAGGGGAAAGGCCAAGGAGCCGATTAATCCACCGATGTAGTCAAAGCTTAATACGTTGGCAAGGGTCACCCGCAAATCACTGTTACGTTCTTCGATAATTCGTGTCAGAAGTGGAATTTCCAGTCCGACAAGAATCCCGATAATAATGATGATGATATACATAACAAAAACATATAGATCCGTTCTGGCGTAAGCGTAGAACAGGGTAATAGCACTAAAGCCTCCGATGAATCCAATGAGAAGTTCAATGGTCATGAAGACGTTGAACTTATTATGATGGATAAACTTGGAAAGGTAGGACCCTAAACCCATGGCGCTCATATACAATCCGATGGTAATAGAGAATTGTTTGATACTGTTGCCAAGGAGGTAGGTACTAGTAGCGGCTATAATCAGTTCGTAAACAATGCTGCATATACTGATGATAAAAATAGAGCCGATAATCGGCTTGAGTTTGAATGTTGTGTCTGTCTTTTTCATATTAAGCCGGTAAAATTACCCCTCCGACAATAATGGCAACGCCAATAAAGATTCCGGCAACGGCAAAACCCGCACCTAGATTATGGTTGTCAAGTTCATCCTTCAGATTGAAGGGGGTGATAATGTCAAAGGCTTTATAACCGATAAAGCATAGGCACATACCTAATGCAAAATAGACAATGATAGATAGAATTTCATTAAACATAGTAGTAGAACTCCTTTCTGATTCGATTAGCGAATAGCTGCTGTAACAATGATGGCAACGGCAATGAAAATGCCACCGATCATGGCTCCCACTGCAGGATTTTTTTCTTCGATTTCATCACTGAATTTGAAGGGGGTTAATAAATCAAAAATTTTATAACCGACAATCATAAGAAAGATACCGAGTAAACCATAGAGTGCTGTTTCTAATAGGATGTATAAATCCATGTGCTTTCTCCTCCTTGTTTTTTATTTACCAAAACTGGTTCCGCCACCAATGCTGTTTCGACTTCCTGAAGAACTTTGTCGGACACTTCCATCAACGGTTCCAAGGCTTGATGCGGTGTTGGCTGGTTTGTAATTATTAAAGGAACTGCGGCTATAGCGACTGCTGTCATGGCGCCATGCTCTGTAAAAGTAGTAATCCCGATAAATGGAACCATAGCCCATACGGCGACTTCGATAGAGACTATTATTGCTTCGGTACGTATATTCCCGTGTTGAATATTGGACCAAGGTCTCCTCGTCTTCACCTTGGTAGATGAAGACATAGGAATTCTTGTATAAAAGAGACGCCGTTTCACTGTTGTTTAAATCGCTGTGTTCTCTTGGTCTGACCTTGGCTATAAGGTAATCTGCCGTTTTACGAACGCTCAGTTCGGATTTATAGACCTTGGCAGGGCCAATACTCGTACTATCAGCAGTGATAGAAGTAACATACGAAAAGTTTGGGTCTTCATCCATAAATTTGTCCACATCTTTGGCTTTGGCCAAGATGTTAAAGACAAAGAGTAAAAGGATAAAAACAACCGTACCTCCGAAGACCCACTTCATCCAGTTGGTGTTGCTTTCCTTGTGATGACGGGAATCATAGTCATTTCTTCTATTCGTAGAATGACCACCTGCGACACCGGATCGAGAAGAGGATGATTCGGAGAGTCGAATGTCATCAATGGGGACGGTATGGCCAACGCTGTTTTCAATGTCACCATCCCAGTCTTCTAGACTAAATAGGTTGCGACCGAAGTTATCGGCGTATTCATAGTAGTGAACGGTTTCATGAAGGTCAACGTCGACATTTCCTTCACACTGACTAACGGTAGCGCTGCCTTGTTCTTGTAAGTCATAGTTTCTGGTTTCATAAGAAACAGAATCGGCACTGGTTTTCACCTTCGGAGTAACCGATTTGAATAAGGACGCCTGAGAGCCGTCTTCATCAACGGAAAGCCATTCGATGTCGCCGGATTCGCTACGGAGTTTGTATTCCGTCCAGCTGTAGCCACCTTCACTAAATTGTATCATTCCCACAACAGTATAGCGTGTGAGACTTATACGGATTTCATCTTGAATATGTAAATGTTTGAGATTGTTCATAGATATGTTCTCACCCCTTTCAATATCTAACGATGGTTAAGGTACCAAAACGATATAATTTTGGTATCTTAACCCACTATACCATAAAGTGACAATTTAATGTATAATTATTTATAGATTTAAGAAAGGGGATTTGATGAAAGAAAGAATTTATAATGTCATTGAAAAAGCAGATGAGGGAGATCGAGCAAGTAAGTGGTTTGATAATGTCATACTTGTACTGATCCTTTTAACCGTTGTAGCGATTGTACTAGAATCCTTTGATTCCATTGCCAAAGACTATAGCATGGTCTTTAAGGTGTTTGAAGCCGTATCCGTATCGATTTTTAGTGTTGAATATGTTTTAAGGGTATGGACCGCAGATATTCAATATCCGGAGAAGTCAAAATTAGGTGCCAGACTTCGATATATGGTGTCGTTCATGGCGATCGTGGATTTGATTGCTATTTTGCCCTTCTACATTCCTATGCTCTTACCGGTGGATTTGAGGGTTCTACGGTTGTTGCGAATGTTTCGACTGTTTCGTGTTTTCAAGCTCAACCGTTATTTTATCGCCTTAAACCTTATTGTGACGGTTATGAAAAAGAAAAAAGAAGAGCTGGTAGCCACCATTTCTATTATGTTAATGCTCATTGTTGTATCAGCCACTCTTATCTATTATATGGAAACGGATATTCAACCGGAAGCTTTTCCGAATATTGTAGCTTCTTTTTGGTGGGCCATTGCAACCCTGACAACTGTCGGTTATGGTGATGTCTATCCGGTAACGGCGTTGGGAAAGCTGTTGGCTTCAGTGATTGCAGTAACAGGAATCGGATTGGTTGCACTACCCACAGGGATACTGAGTTCCGGTTTTATGGATGCCATAAAAAAAGACGAGACGGTAAAGTGTCCCCATTGCGGAGAAGATGTACCATTGGAGTAGGCGGCAACAGGGAAATATAGTAAGGTTTGATAAAGTTTACGACAAAGAATGTAGGAGTGACCGTTATGTTAAATGACCTACAATTGCAATTTATAGAGACGCATTTTAAGAAAACGAAGACAGATAAACTGATTGAGAATATGGCAAAACTGAAGAGTTTTATGCCAAAGGTCCTTTTTGAACAGGCGAAAATGCTAGAGGAAGAGGATTGCTTTGTAGCCATGTGGGATGTCTCCTTCGATCATGCTGAGGATTACCGTTACCGGTGTATATGTGGGAAAGCTCTGAAGAATCGCTACTTGCTTCGGCATAAGTATAAGGCAATCGAACTGAGCATAGGCGTCACCCATTATAAAGAGTACTGTGATATCAAGGTAAGTGATATAAAGCACATCGTGGAAGATCAAGAAGAATTTTCCAAAGTAAAGAAGGAATTTGAAGAGAAGATACAAACACTTGATAGGAAGCAACTGGATATTCTCGGTCAAATGGAATCCCTTCCAAAGCTTTATCAGGAACAGTTAGCCATGGGACTGCCCCTACTAGACAGGCAATTAAAGTATTTGAAAAACAAACGCTTAGAGCATGGTGTTCATACGGTCATGAATATGGGGTCGGAGATGCTTCGAGAGATTGGGGCGTTGGATGAGAAGAGAAAACGAGCCTTTATGATTCATCTTGAATCCGGGGAAGTGGTGGATAGTATCCATGACATAAAGGCATTATCTTATAGTCAGATTCGTGATAGAGTGGATAGGGAAACAGCAACGATTATAGAGACAAAATCGGTAGAGATGCCGGATGATCCGTCGGAAAATTATATTAAGGGCCTTGGATATATTGACGATACGGGTCATATTCAGCAACACAACCGCGAGAAATCACGGCTATTAACGGATAGAATGATGAAGTTTTTAGGGAATGTGGCAGATGAAAACGAACGGGCAAGTATGATGAAAAACACCCTAGAGGGTGTATGTCACATAACCGATTTGAATCAAGCAAAACGATTATCGGCAAAGTTCCACCTTCAAGGGCGTTTGAATATTAGCATGAGTGATCGACAGTATGAGGCCTATATGAAAGGCAGTCCTTATAACTCGTATAATTGGAGGAAGTACTGATTATTAACAGAATTTTACATAATCATAACCTGTTCTTATTATTCAGTCGTTATACTGTAGGTATGAAAAGAGGTGTAACATGAGAGAACTAAACATATGCATTGATATTGACGGAACATTAACAGACCCCTATTACTGGTTGCCTTATGCCAATGGCTTTTTTAGAAAACAGATGACAGAAGATGAGATAACTGTATATAGTATTGCAGAGGTTATGCAAGTTTCCGATGTAGAGTATGCAGATTTTTATATGAAAAATCGTTATAACATGCACGGAAGCCCAAATCTAAGACAAGATGCCCGCTATTATGTGGAAAAAATATACGAGAACCATCAAGTTCATTTTGTAACGGCAAGAGAGCAAGCACTTGAAGTGATAACCTTAGCCTATCTCTCTCAAAAAAGGATTCCCTATGATTCGCTTCATGTGACAGGAAGTCCCAATAAAATTGTGCAGGCAGAAGCACTAGATTGTGATCTATTTATTGAAGATAGTTTGTATAATGCAACACTTCTTGCTCAAGCGGGATATATTGTACTGCTGATGGATACAAATTACAATCGGTCAGATTTACTGCATCCCCTTATTAGTCGTGTGAATACATGGCAGGATGTCTTTGCCAAGGTCACAAGACTTGCAACTGCTTTGCAAGCCATATGCTAGTGTGAGGCGTATAAGTGCATCAGTGAGATTACATTTTGCACCGGTTACGGGACGCGGACAGAGCGGATTGAATTTCGTCCCGATGCCTGCGTGTGCTTCAATTCACCATCCCATCATATTTCATTAAAAGGTACGATGGAAATTGTGACAGATCCATTGGTCAAAGAAGAAATGTGGTATGGTGGTTTAGCTAATCATTTTAGCGGTCCTGAGGATCCGGGCTATGTAGTTTTGAAGTTTATAGCTGATTCTTACAGCCTTTTTATTGATTGGCAAGAGGCAAAAGGAACACTATAGGGGTTCTTTCTACTTGAAATATTGAAAGAATAAAAAATGATGAAGCGACAGCTCGAATAATAGCTCTGTCGCTTCATCATTTTTATGGGGAAAATATCGTTAATCACTCACGGATACATATAAATCGATACCACCAACGTGATAGTCTTCTTCTGAAAAACCCATATGTTCTTCAAGATACTGTTTGCCGCCCCATTCATATTTACTCTCTTGGAACCATGAGCTAAGCCGCTTCCAAGCATTCATAATGGCATTGCCAAGCTCCTCATCGGAATCGACGCGCTTAACAGACATGACCGCATATCTACCGCCACTTAGAATACGGCGTTTTACGCCATCATAGGTTCCCTTGGTAAAGGTCTCAGGGACATCATGAAGTTGATCGTACAAGCTGTCTGAGATGGTGACACAGACTTCATAACCATAGAGTTCATCCGGATCATCCACATTGGATGGATCAGGATGATTGTAGCCAAAAATCCGATAAGAGCTGTCGTGAAAATAGACACCATGGTCATTTGCCCATGCCTTCATAACCGCAAAAGCATTGTCTTCAGGGTCCTCTCCAAAGTAGGTAAAGCAAGCCACTTTCATATCTTCAAGTTTTTTGATGACTTTGATATCCGGATAGTTTTCTTCTAATTCTTTGTTACCATGCTCAAAATAGTGCTCCATAATATTTAACCTCGCAAATCCTTTCAAACTAGGTGATGGAGAAAGCGATTTAACACTAGAGGGCAATCGATTAAATTGTTTTTTGAAAGCACGGGTGAAGCTGTCCGCAGACGTGTATTCATACTTGACGGCAATGGTAAGAATGGAATCCTCAGTATGGAGCAAGTCGTCATAGGCAGCGGTTAACCTTCGCATGCGTATATATTCTTTGACGGTGTAGCCTACAATGGATATAAAAAACCGGTAGAAGCTGGAGAGGCTCATATAGGCTTCCTTGGCACAGGCTTCAAGGTCAATAGGCTGGTCTAAGTTTTCTTCAATAAAATCGATGGCTTTTTCTATTCGTTGATAATAATTCATAGCTCTTTTCTCCTGTTCCTTTAACTTGCAAGTTATAAAATCATTATATCGAGAACTGAAAGGGATGACCCGACTTTTTTTCCAAAGTTGGATATGTTTCTTAAGAATAGTATAACTCATTTTGGGCGAAAAGTACGGTAAAAAGTATATAGTGCTAAAGTCTGATTGCCATGCGCCGTCTTGCACATGTACTCTAAATAGGTAGCGTTAGATGACCTTGTCTTTACAGTCATAGCTAACGCATGAGGATGCATAAACTATATTAATAAGGAAAAGGAGTATTCTATGTTTACTAAGAAGCAATCAAACCACGAACACCTATATTACATCATCACTATAACACTCATCATAACAGTTACTACCACAATTTTTCTTATGAATCCCTTGATTGTCAATGCACAATCGTCTGCTGACTATTCGGATATTCCGAATAATGCGTGGTATGAGGATTATGTTCAAATTTTGACTACCGATGAGCGTCAAATTATTCAAGGCTATCCTGATGGTACATTTAAACCAAATACAAAACTTACCCGAGATCAATTTATCACGATGGTTGTAAGAGCGGCAGGTTTTAATCCTGGAAATGCAAGTGGCTATTGGGCGCAAAACTATATCGATAAAGCGATTGATTTGGGTTATATTGAGGCGGATGATTTCAGCAGCTACACAGGGCAAATAACGAGGGAAGAAATGTCCATGATTATTGTGAGAGCAGTTGACTATCTCGAGGGAGAACAAACATTTACCAAGTTGACGGAAGTTCTTCAAGTCGTAAACGATTCAGAAGATTTTACCTATAAATATAACAACTACATTATGAAAACATATAAACTGGGAATTATTACAGGGTATACAGATCATACCTTCAAACCTCAAGGCGTGCTTACCAGATCAGAAGCCACTGCTGTTGTTGTAAGGTTAATTGATCCGGAGGAACGTATTGAATTTGATTTTGAATCTTTATATAACGCTATGTATACAGGGTTAGAATCTCACTTGCTCGGAGGCGCAAATTGGGTTGATCCGGTTGCGGCCAGTGATAAAGAAAATGCCGAAGAGGATTGGGGATTGATTACCAGTGACATGGGTTATTCGCCAACAAAAAGTATGATTGAATTGGATATATTCTCAGAGTTAAGTACTGATCATGTAGATGGGGCTTTTATGTATGATGAAAATGGTCCATATGCGGGGCATCTAGATGATTTTGAGCGTTTGCTACAACGTCGTATGCCACAAAATCAAGTCGATATTGTTATGAATTATTTGGAGAAGAAAAAAGATTATCATACATATCTTGAACATGACCAAGCTTTCTTCTACTTAGATAATGATAGATATTTAGTACGTATTGATGAAGTAAAGTTATATGATACTTATGATCATGTAAAGGGAGCTGTTGAAGTAAACTTTAATATTTGGTATCGAGATGCAAATTTCATCAATGAGCATGAAGAAGATATTACTCAAATTATGCCTTATACCGACGTAGTCATTTATCGATAGGAGGCCGTAATGAAAAAAAAGAGTGTTTTAATTCTATTGATAATCTCATTAGTTATTAATGTGATGTCTACTATAAAAGTAACAGCAGCTGAAATACCCCCTTCTATGCAGACAGCTTACGATGAGATAATGGATCAGAGACCAGCATGGGGAATAATAAATCCAATAGAAGACTTTGATATAGATATTTGGAATGATTATGACGTATTAGTTATGGATATACCAGGGACTTACCCATCAAATTTATCCACGTTGAAAGAGCCGGATGGCTCTGCCAATGATTATAATAGTAACGCAGGTGAATATCGTTATATAGGTAAGAATCCAGATGGATATTTAGTGAATAATCCAAAGTATCCGGATGATCATAGTGGGTCAGCGACTATCAATACCTATGATTGGCAGAATAATTCAGATAAACAGACGCAAATAACGCCATATATAACGACTATGGAAGATCAGGCCTTTTACGAAAATGAAATATTCTATTTTCTTGAAAAAGAATATGGAGCACGTTTTGATGATACAGAAGATCCTAGTCGCTGGCTTTCCAATGCCATTGTTATTGTACCGGTTTCATCAACAGGTGATGGTGTCATTAAGTATATGCACAAATGGGATTCAAACCATGATGGAATTAAAGAAAACTGGTATATTACTGTAAATTTAAGAGCGAAAGATGAAGTTATTCCGGAAGAAGGAACAACAACGGAAACATCAACATCAACGGGGACAAGTGGAACAGCTACATTAGGAGACACATGTATTGCAGCTGATGAGCGTGGAGCCGAAAAGTTTGATGTAACCAAAGGAATTCCTACATCTGAGGATCTTTATGCGACTGTCATAGCAAGTGAATATGTGCATAATGAAGATTATAGAAATGTAAGCGGTTCAATCACGTATAAGGTGACGGTTAGTAAAACATATAAACTATACAAATGGGATTCTCATGACAAACATGTGGATACAGATGGGGATGGTGTAAAAGATGATTGGAAAGGCGGATGGGACTCAAAAACAGAGACGGCTTCAAATACATATGATGTGATAAGGAATTACAGGTTTCATATGATCGATAAGTTGTCTGTATATTCCTTATCATCAGCATTATTAAACAATGCTGCATTACCAAGTGGAACCCTGACCTTAAACAGTTCTGTGGTTGCTCCAACAGTAAGCATGACAAGAGATACTACCGTTGAAAATCATTATCAAACACCTATATCGGGAACCACATATAGATTAATATTACCGTCCGAAACTATTGGTAAGAGTAGAAGCAATAGAAGTTATGATTCGGTACCAAAGGAAAATTTTAGAGCGGTTGCGGAGAGTGCAATAGGGCAAATCAAAGTTAAAAATGATCAACTTGTATTTAACGGAACAACATTAATGGATGGAGGCTGGTATGAAAGAGAGGCACCTACGCCGTCAGCAATTCCGGATGCACCATTAAATGATTCAAATGATATGTATAGGGCAGATTTAACGATTCCAAATACAGTAGCAAATGGAATAAAGCCATCAACGGGCACATTGACATATAATGTTGTAGCCAATACTGATACAGAAACAACAGTTACAATGCCAATTAGCGATTTAAATAACGTAGTGGTGCATACACCGGTGGTTTGCTATCCATGGCTCTCGGATATATCCTTATTGACGCAATACGTAACCCCTGAATCGGACCGCCATCAACTCGTCATTGAAGAAACGTTCCGACTGGACTATCCTACATCCGGAGAGCATCGTTCAATCCAAGGTTATGGCGATCGGGATTATGCCGACTATATTGATCATAAACAGGTTGCTTTCCCCTTTGATGTCTATGTGGGGACAGGATATGACGGCATTTTTGTACCCAAGAATACATGGGCAACCTTTAGCAGCGACCATCGGGATTTCTTCATTCCTGCTTGGGTCAACGAATCTGTGGGCGAGATACACTTTAGAACCCTTCCTATCAACTTACCATCCCTTGATGATAGCCACTATGAGTACAACGCCAATCTTGACTTAACCAACTATAAGGCGGTGGAGACCATTCCCTATCGGATTAATGGGAAACTCGAGGATTTCTCTATTACCCGATGTCCGGATGATTATTGGAAGTATGCCTTTAGTAATCCCACAGCGCCTACTCGGCCTATTCCTAGAAACGGAAGTCAACTGCCTCTATCTCCCGGTGAGTCGGTGTCAATTCAAGGAAAATCTGTCAGTCTTGAAGGTATTATGCTAGGCTATCCCCTCGATTTTTCAGTAATCACCAATGGGGATTTATACCATGATTCGGATTCCGTGTCACTTGCGGTGACATGGAACTATGCACCGGATAAAAATGGGAAGCCGGATTTGTCAAAGCAAATCCCCGTTGACTTGTATCGCATGACGGCAAGTGCCCTTGCTCCTATTCCAAAGGAACGCCTTAATTTAGGAGCTTCCAATCGCAGCTTTATCGGTATTCAAAACCCTGATGGTTCTCCGGTTCGTCTCCCCTCAGGAATGAGTACGTCAATGGCATCCACATCTAGGCAACAGTGGGATGGACAATTTCTTCTTTCTAATATGACCTATGCCGTGCCTCAAGGAACGCCTGTCGCGACGCTATCTCAGGTGGATGTGAACCAAGCGCCTTTTCTTCATGACGGTTATCTTGTGGCCCATGTTAAAGTTTTCGGTCAAAAGAACGGTCACGACTATATGGAATATGGATCTATGTGGGAAGCTGAAGGTTACAACAATAATGCCTTAAACGGATTAACGCGTGGCGACTTATTCTTCTATTCTACAGACCGACGGGCGAGTCAAACCTATCGCTAAAATGAGTGAAAGTTAGAGAAACTTGCACTAGGGTATCTAGTGGATGACTGTACTAAGCCGAAAAAAGCCCTACACAATACAACATTGTGTAGGGCTTTTTTTCTCTTCTAATCCAAGAGGTAATCGATAACAGATGCCTATATATAAAGAAGGAAGTCTGATATTACCGCATAGACGTTGATGTTACAAAAGAAATAGTATAAAATGGTATGAAAGCCCACGGAATATAATGAAATGAGGAAGGTTTTGTCAATGATTAAATCGCACCTATATCAATACAATAAAAAGACAATGACATTGGATCAGCTTACGCATCTGATAGGAAGCGTTAATCAGATTACCACATATGACGCATTCTATGAAAAGGTTATGTCATTAATGGAAGAGGGTATACTCATTGGAATAAAGGCTGCTGGCTCCAATGGACTAGCCAAACCTTTACCGAACAAATTTAGGGTGAATAAAATAGCGATTCATAAAGATAAATCGACAGTTATAAATCATAAACAACTACAGCTACATCCGTCCATATCTTTGGATTATTATTATGCCAAAGGTCTTGAAGAATTCCAAAGGGATGAAGTCTATATTGATAAAGTTAACGATTATGTTAAGGCTAATGGATTACCTATTCGGTATCATGCACCGGAATTGTCTTATATATTGGTTCAGGATGAGAAATGGATTGAAAACGGAGTAGGGAAACGTTTGCTAAAGCATATTCGTCTTTGGGACCAACTGGAGGTCGTGACAGAAGCAGATCCTCTTGCTTTTGGTGTGAATAAACATAGGACCCAAGAGTCGGTACAGCGACACTTAATTATTGAGAACAAAACAACCTTTCTACACCTCTTACAGTATGTTGATAAATCAGAGTATAATACGATTATCTATGGACAAGGATGGAAGATCACATCAGGATTGCATATGTTTACACGGCAATACCCATTTGGAGATCAACATAGCTTTGATTATTTCGGTGACTTGGATAATGAAGGGATTGCCATTTTTCTTCATTTACGAGAAGACTTTCCTATTCAGCCGGCAGAGATTTTCTATAATGCATTAATACAAGCTCCCTGGTCAAAGGGGAAAGAAACGCAACGTCATGATCCACAACAGATTCAAGATTTTTGCGCCTGCTTTTCTGATGGTGATGGACTAGGAGTAAAGACAGAGGAGCTATTAGAGAGGTTAAGTAGCGGTTACTATCAACCTCAAGAAGTTCTTAGTATTGAGGGGTTAGTGCAGTTGCTGGAAAAGGAGCATAAGGATGATAAACTATAGAGAATCTCTTGGCGGATATCATGAGCGAATGGGACGATTGGCCTTGTTTGACGTCTTTCAACAGGCAGCTAATAAAAAGAAAAAGGATGGAGCAGGTAACGACATTGATTATTATGGGCTCATGTTATTGACCTTGTTATTCTTTTTCGAGTGTATGCTGACTCGAACGAAAGAATCAGGGACCAATGAATTAGCCGGTTACTTGAAAGATACAACCGGTGCATTCTATGTCCTATCCGATGAAGACTACTATGATTTGGCCAAACAGATGGTGGGTATCTTGAGACCGTCCGGTGGGAAGCGTAATTATAAAGCGTTTATGAATTTTGAAACAGGACAAATGGATACGATAGAATTAAGTTATCTGAAAGTCAGTGATTGGGATAAAGAGAAGAATCATCAATACTATATGTTAGACGAACAAGGATTGGAACTTATTTTTGCCTCAAAAGAATATTACAATGAGTTTCAAATCTCCATTAGCCAGCTTATTTTGCGTAAACAACTGGAAAAGGGGGAATTCGGAAGTGCTCTTCGCCAAATTGATGAAATGCGCATCAGCGTGAATACCATGCGGGATAAAATCGTGACGATTAAGCAT
Organism: Vallitaleaceae bacterium; assembly: GCA_965140555.1. GTDB lineage: Bacteria > Bacillota > Clostridia > Lachnospirales > Vallitaleaceae > UBA1351. The sequence goes on from OZ223259.1 coordinate 3,562,624, forward strand.
GATATTCAAAGTAATATTGTCTCCGATGATGTTTATGACCGATACAAGACGTTGATTAACGACATTAATAGTCGATTGAACAGAGAGCATGAAGAATTTGAAGAACTGGCCCAATTTGTGCAAGCGACCAAGCGTCACTATGAACATGACTTGAATCATCATGAACGTGAACTCAAAGCGTATCAAGCGATTATAAGAATTGACAATGAATTAAATGATGTCCATAATGCACATTCCCATTTGCTAGAAGATAGTATTGAATTGAAAACAAAAGCACTAGAGGCAGCGCGAGAGTCCATGTATTTTGTCGGGTTATCATCCTTTAATTTTAACCAAGAAATCGTAGGAAAGATTATGAGTCAGCCACTGCCTTTTATGGAAGGGCGTCTATTTGCCAAACCCTTTATGAAAATGAGTCGAGCAACCATATGGACGCCTATGGCTCTTTTTGCGCGTCAGCAAGTCCTTCGAAAAAATATGGAGACGAAAGAGGAGGAATTTTTGGACTTTTCCATGAAGCAGGAAAAAGAAGAGTTTAAAGTTCGTAAAAAAATGTACCGCATTATTTTTTCCAACTATTGGGAAGCAATGAAAGGGTCTAAAGAACTCATACTCAGTGAATTTATTGAACACATCCATCCGGATTTGGCATCGATGAAGGAAGTTTATGAAGTGGCTGTCATTATGCATCAACTATCGCCTATGGATGTGGATCAGATAAAAAAGAATCCGGAACATATTTTTTCAGAAGCGATGGAACTTATAGATCGGACGAACCAGATGCTATACGTGGAGGAAATGAAAGAAGATAATGAGGCCTTAGGTTACAAGGAGCGGATACAGACAGAGACAATCAAAATTTCTAATATGTCCTTCCGGTTAATCGATAAGAAGCAAGAGCATCCAAGGACAGTGGACATGCAGATGGGAGGTAACGACGAATGAATGAAGCCAAAATGATGGAAGCCTTTATGATTTTTCAGGAATTAAGTACGAAGGGCGTCATAAGTAGAGATGAAGCGGTAGGATATATGGATGAAGGTGTACGAAGTATTCTGTCGGATTTTGCAGCATCCATGAGTACAACCATTATATCGGCAGGCGAATGGATCTACCTCATTCCACTAACGGTACATTCGGAGTATCATATTACGAATCAGGAAATAAAGGATAAATACTTGCCAAAGCGAGCAACGAATATGGATATCTATCTACTCTACATTGCTGTTATTGTATTTATTGGCGAATTCTATGATAGCTATCAAACCAATCAAGTGACAAGAGATTTTATTACTATCGACGGTTGGATGGAGAGCCTTGATCAGCGAATTCAAGCGTTGAAGCAGATGGATGAAGAGTCGCTTACGATGTTAGAACAAGAATACGAGTATAACTGGATCGGTATCATCGGTCAATGGGATTCTATCGACACCATTAATGAGAATGTTCAAAAACAAACCGCACGAACGGTTTCAAGAAAGAGCTTTATGAATATTGTAACGAAGTTTCTTATGGAAGAGGGATTGGCCATTGAAATAGGGCCGGAAGAATTAGCCTTAAGTGACAAGGCGAAGGTCATCGTTCAATCCTTCTTTATGGACTATGAATACAACCGTGGAATAATGGAAGTCATGTATCAATTCGTTGACTATGATGAATTTAAGGAGGGCAATCAAGATGCCGACAATCTCTAGAATCCGATTGACCAATGTAATCTATGAAAACAATGCGAAACGGTATAACGATCAGATCTTTCGATTTGATGGTGAGAATGGGATTTTTCTGCTTGAAAATGGGGGCGGTAAAACGGTATTCTTACAAACTGTCTTACAAGCCATTATTCCTCATGCGACAATGGCTGAACGTAAAATAAAGGATACTCTGGTTCTAGACAATAGCCCGGCTCATATTGCTATTGAATGGATTACTCAAGATAAACCGAGACGATACGCATTGACGGCTGTGTCTCTGTATACGGAGAATAATACACTGATGTCTTATAAATATGTGTATAGTTATGGACCGGAGGATAAGTACAATATTGAAACCCTCCCCTTTGTCGTTCATAACAGTCAATCCAAAGCACGACCGGCGAGTAAAGGTGAAATTAGTGAATATTACTCACGTATGAAGCAACAATTCATTAATGCGGATACATTCACAACCATGAAGGACTATCACCACTATATTGAGGAAAACTTCAAGATTGTGCCGGGAGAATGGTATAAGATTGCCATGATTAACGGCAGTGAAGGTGGTATAGAAGAGTTCTTCAAACATTGTCGAACAACCCAACAGCTCATTAATAACCTGTTGATTCCAACCGTTGAAGAAGCGTTGTCCGGAAATGAAAAAATTGACTTTGTTCAAACCTTTGAAAAGCAACGGGAGCATTTTAAGCAAAATAAGCGTTTATCGGAAGATATTGAGCAATTTAAGCAAATTAAGGAAAGAGTGGATGACTATATCCATGAATATAAACGATTACACGATAGCGAGGAAGTCTATAATGAGAAAAAACGCGAGGCTAAAGCGCTAACAAAGTTTATACTAGAAGAGATTGACGCCAATAGCAAAGAGGCCTTGAGCTTGAAACAGGAACGGGAAGATTTGGATGCTTCAAAGTCAACTTATGAGCATCAAAAACAATCCCTGGACATTGCCAATTTAGATCAAAAGATTGAACAACAAGAAAGCAAGCGACAGGAATATATTCGGATAGAATTCGAAATGCGGCAACAACTTGATGATGTGAAGAGGCGGATTCAGAATATCCAAATAACGGATTTGGAGAATCAAGAAACGCTGAAGCGTCAGATGATTGTAAGTTTGAATGAGCAATTGGAAATGAGTCAAAAGACGGAGGAAGAAAGTGACTTAAGGGAACAGATCGAGAAAACCATGGCCTATATCCATGGTTACTATGTGAACCAAAAAGAAACGCTAGAGAAAGAACAGCAAGTGCTTGAAGGACAGCTTTTAAGGGAACAAGATACCCTTAGCGATATGAAAGAGGGAATGAACAAAAAGTATGGTGAGCGAAGTGACGCAAAAGGGCAAATCAGTTCATTGAGAACATCCATAAAAAATATGGATGAGCGAATGGGGCGGATTAAATCTCAACTATTTGATCCTTTAACGGATGAGAATGCGGAGGCACTTCTTAAACGTTACAAAGATCGTATTACAGATATTGAGGAACAGTTGCGGGATTTGCAGAAAAGAAAGAGAGACAATGAAGAAGTACGTTGTCAGCTTGCCAAACAAAAAGATGACTGTCTACTTAAGCGTCAAGATGCCAAATCAGCCTTAGAGGGAAATGAAGCCAAGAAAAGAGAGATTGATAAGCATCAAGGAGAATTAATTCATGTACTAGAAGGTTATTTTGCTCATCTTGGTATATATAACACGGTATACAGTAAAGAAGATACTATTGTTCAGTCGGTTAATGATCGGTTGAGTAAGTTGGCATTGGAATTTGAAGAGTTATTAATACGTGAAAGAGTCAACGGCAGGTATGCGGATTTATATGGGGATATGCCTTTTTTCTCAGCAGATACAGTGATGGCGAAGAAACTGTTTACTATAATGAATCAAGTCTCTTATGCGGAACATGGAACCCTCTATCTACAGAATAATCGGACCATTCTTGGGAAAAGTATGGAAGAGCTATACCATGTGTTTCCTTTTTGGGCGAATACGATTGTCACAACAGAGAGCGATAAGCCTAAGATTATGGAATACATCAGGGGTATAAAGCATAACTTAACCAATCCCGTCTTTATTCTCACGACGGGAGAGGTGCAACAAATTCTTCATGAAGGGGCAGAAGTGGTGAAATCAGATGCTACGGTTTTTCCCGAAGTGTGGCTTGAGAACTTAGAGCAAGAGAACTTTGAAGGATGGAAGAATGAGGTTATTCAAAAAGCTAAAAATACGACAGTTGAGCGTGAAGAGATAGGGAGGAAATTAGCTGAAATACAACGGTTACAAGAGAAAGTTGAAACATACTTCAGAAGCTACCCCTATGACCTATATATGGAATTAAATGAATCCATTGAAGACATGAAAGAGTTGATGAAATCTGCCGAAATGGAGTTAAATCAAATAAACGAGTCCGTACAAGCGGCTGATCAAGACAGGCAGACCATTGACCATGCTATTGAAGCTTTAAACCAAGAAAAGCCAACGGTAAGTCGCTGGATTGAGCTCATTGATGAATATATCAAATCCCTTTATAGAAAAAGAAGGTTCGAAAGCGAGGAACAAGAGGCAATAAAGCATGAACGTCAATTAGAGCAGGAGCAACATCGATTACAAGATGCTCTAGTAAGACAAGAAGCGTTACTGGATGAACTTAAGAAAGATGTCTCTAGACTTCGTTATACCCAACAAAGTATAGAGACAGAGGAATTGTACATCAAAGTAAAAGAAACAGCTCCGGAGTACGGAAATGAGGTCTATCAAGTACTTAAAGAACGGTTGATGGCTTTAGAATTGAAGTTCAAAAAAGTAACAGGATTATCCCAAGAATATGTGATAAAAATTGAGAGTGCTAAGGAAAGTCTTATCGATATTCAACAACGATTAAAGAGAATCAAGGATAATGCCAAATATCCTATAGCAAAAGCGGCGGATTATGAACAAGGAGAGTGGGATCGCCTTGAAGAACGAGCTAGAAATCTAGAAAGCCAATGGGAGGAATGGCTTCCAAAGGTAGAAGCAGCCAAACTAGAATTGGGAAATACAAGGTCACGTAGAGATACAAAGGCAGAACCTATTATTGAGCGTTATGGAGCGGTTATTATCTTCAAAGAACCCTTGAATTATGTTAAGGACCGTCTGGCAGAAGAGAAGAAGGCACTTGAAGGGCAAGAAAAAACCTTGAAAAAGGCAATGGCATCAAATGAGGAAAAACGTATCGTATTGGAAACAACCAAACATGAGCTAGATATTTTGTCTGTTGAACATGGTTTTTCTAAAGTTGCATTAACCTATTATGATCGGAATACCTTTATTAATTTTTATTATGAGCAAGGGAAAGTTTTAGGGCATATCCAAGAAGGCTTGGTGTTAGAAGCCAAGCGATTTGAGCAAATGAGACTGCATATGGACAAGAAGAAGAGTGATTACCTAACCTTTTGCCGGACGATGATTACGGAACCAAAGCTTAAAGATACAGCCATTAAAGGCATTGATAAGAAGCAGAATTATGCAGAGCTACTGGACTATGGAACGATGATGGAAGAGATTTTGCAAAAAAACATTAAAATTGCAGAAGATGACCGTCGAGAAAGTGATGCGGAATTACAAACCTTCCTAGCCCATTTGATGACCTATACTAAGAATGTGATTCGAGAAATTGATGCAATTCAGTATAAGACAAAGATTAAGGTGGAAGATCAACAGAAGCAAATCTTTATGTTCCATATTCCTCATTGGGATGAATTGGCAGCGAAGGAAGAACTTAGACGGTATATTAATCAATTAGTTGAAGATTATGATCTTGAGTATGACAAAGCCTTAGAAGATAGAGAATCGGCAAGGGAATATATTGAGAGTAAATTAAGTGTGAGTAATTTGATGCTCCGAATTCTAGGGGATAAGACCATTAAGATCAAGTGCCGCAAAGTGACCAATGATTTAAAAGTTCGCCATGCACCGATGACTTGGGAAAGTTCTAACAAATGGTCCGGTGGTGAAAAATGGAGTAAGAACATGACCCTGTTTTTAAGTATCCTTAACTATATGGCAGAAAAGAAGAAATATATGGGAACATCTGAAAAGCGTCATCGTACAGTCATTCTGGATAATCCTTTCGGAAAGGCATCCAGTAAGCATGTTCTGGACCCGGTATTCTTTGTGGCAGAGAATCTAGGGTTTCAGATGATTACGGTGACGGCCCATGCTGAAGGCCAGTTTGTAACGGATTATTTCCCTGTAGTATATAGTGGTAAGTTAAGGGCTTCTAATGATCCGGATAAGCAGATTATGGAAGTCAACAAAAGCTTAAATACGGCTTATTTTAAAGCTGAATCACCGGATACACTGTTGCGATTTGAAGAGCATGAGCAACTAAGTTTCTTGGTGGATTAGAGCAAAAGGCTATCGGAATACAGTCATATTCCGATAGCCTTTTGACTTTAGATTAAATCGTCTTTGCCGTTAATGGTAAATTTCTCATTATCTTCCATAGGTATAACAAGGCAACGTCTGCCGTTAATCATCTCTGTTTTAACGGTCGGAAGTTTATTCGGATTGACATGAAGAACTACATCATAGTCGTCCTTATCTTGATCGTCCGATAATTCAGTGTCCATAGCTGATTCATTTCCATCATCATCCTCATCAGCGGGTATACGGCTTTGCATCACTTCTAACTTACTTTCTAATTGTTCTACTTGCTCTTGTAGTTGCGCTTCTTTTTTCTTGTGTGCATTAGCGCGGAGTAGCTTTGTGTCTACAAGATTTTCAGCAATAGGCTCATCGTCTTCAAAAGTTTCTTTGAAAGACGCCTCGATTTTTTCCACAGATTCTTCCGGTACACCACTTTCGACTAAGAGGCTACGAACCTTTTCTGTAGATAGAGGAAGGGGAGCGACAGTTGTATCCTCGTACAAGTCGTTGTATTCTTCCACCATAGCACTCAGATTTTCTTGAATGTCTAAGTATACCTTGGAAGAAACCTCGTCATCAGGACTGACAGTGCTTTTGATAATGGATTGAAAACTCTCTTTTTGTAGGGTTGCTGTTGTTTTAATGGAACAGCCAAGACCTTTTTCCATCAATTCAGGATGGGGCTCTTTCGCATTCTTCGTGTAGTAGATGACCGTGTTAACATCAGAACTCCGGTCGATAAAGCCTGGATAGAGGAAGCCGTTAGCAGGTGTTTCCACAACCCAGTCCCTGATACGAGCTTTGATTTTATGTTCATCATCGTAGTAGCCAAGACCTGGTTTTGATAAAGAAACAGGGCAAATGGCGCAAAGAATATATTCATAGACTTCTTCGGACTCATCTAGTTTCAAGTTATCACTCGTTCGGGTAATGACATCATAGGCATCATGGAACAGGAGAATCAAGAAGTTACCGGCATGGTCATAACTCTCAATAATGGAATCATAAAAGGCGCTTAGCATGGCATCGTTTTTCAAAGCACTTTTTTTAAGGGCTAGTAACGAGGTCTGAGTGGATTCCTCTTCAGAAGAATCTGCATTGAAATTCAATTCAAGAAGGTTATTTCCAACGGTGCCGGAGAGTACTTTCTTACTTATTTCTAGGTATTTATAGTAATCTTCATCCGGTAAATTCAAGAAGGTTTCTCTGAATTCCAATAGTTTTTTCTTGTCTCCGTTCACATAACAACCACAGAGCTTGGTAAAGGTACATTCGTCTTTTTTGAACCGACGTTTCAGTTCAAGCATATCTTTTCTATTCATAGGACCTCACTTCATTACAGTTTTATTCTTACTAATCTTACTTATTATAGTATAAATTTTTCACTATAGGCAATGCCTAATTTTAGGTAAGTTGTTTTGTAAGGAAAACGATTGTTTATTTCCGTGTCCACAATAACTTGTTTGTAGTCCTCTTGGATGATATAGTAAAGAGGATAGTTATAACAGAATAAATAGGAAGAATATAGGAGTTTAGAGCGTGAAGATGAATAAAACAATAGATGTGAGAATAAAAGATAAGTGGTCGAACACTTTTACTATAAATAATCCGATGCTGAAGGAAATGTTTGAAACTTTCCCTTCGACAATAGAAGAAGGCGATTTGCTGGATATTTATGATGCAAAAAAACGTTATATCGGAAAAGCTTATTATGGTAAGCAAAATAAAGGATTAGGATGGATGATTTCGAAGAATAAAGAGGAATGTATAACGTCTGCTTTTTTTGAAGAGAAGATAAAGAAAGCGGTTGAGAAGCGACAAACATTATATAATGATCCGGAAACGACTGCATTTAGAGTTTTCAATGGTGAAGGGGACGATTTTGGTGGTGTGACGATTGACTATTTTGACGGATTCTACATGATGACGTGGTATAACAAAGGCGTCTATTCTTTCAAAGAAGGGATTATAGAAGCCCTTGAAGCCTGTTGTACGTGTAAGGGTATTTATGAAAAGAAACGTTTTGCAAAAGACGGTAAGTATGTGGAAGCTGACGATTTTGTCAAGGGTGAAGAGGCACCTGAACCTTTAGTTATTATGGAGAATTCGGTCAAATACGCTGTTTATTTGAACGACGGACCTATGGTGGGAATCTTTTTGGATCAACGTGAGGTAAGAAAGTCAATTCGTGAGAACTATGCACAAGGAAAACAGGTGCTTAATACATTTTCCTATACAGGAGCCTTTTCTGTCAGTGCTGCACTGGGAGGGGCTCAGACAACAAGTGTTGATTTGGCGAACCGAAGTCGGGACAAAACGAAGGAGCAGTTCACCCTCAACGGTATTGATTCGGAAACTCAAACAATTATTGTGGAAGATGTGTTTAATTACTTCAAGTATGCCAATCGCAAACAACATATCTTTGATGTTGTTATTCTGGATCCACCAAGTTTTGCGCGTTCCAAGAAAAGAACCTTTAATGTATCAAAAGATTATGTGGAATTGTTGGTGGATGCTATCGGAATTACAGTCAAGAACGGTGTGATTGTTGCGTCAACGAACTATAGTAATTTTGATATGAATAAATTTCAAAAATTTATAAGAGCCGCCTTTAAAGAAACAGGTGGTACGTATGAGATTCTTGAGTCATATTCACTTCCGGAGGATTTTGCAGTGTCTGAGTATTATCCGGAGGGTAATTATTTGAAAGTAGTTTTTATTAAGAAAAAATAGGGCAACTATTAACAGGTGATGATTCGTCCGCTAAAACGATAGCGTCTATACGAATTTAGTGAACCTTCGTTTTGCCGGGCTAATCATCTGGTACAAGAATTCAGGTGATATAGATGCAATATTATGTGATTATAGAAATAAGCTCTTCTTCTGCTAAGGTGCTGTTATATAATCTAGCTACAGGCGAACAACAGATTGCTCAAGAGCCTTTACCTTATACGGTTAATGATGGTAGAAGTCATGATACTCAAGGGGTCTATAAGATAGCCTTAGGTTTGGCGAAAACGATAATCCGCAAAGAAAAAGAACGATGGAAAACAGATAGAGTGCATATTGATACAATAGTCATCGTGACAACATGGCATTCTCTTGCAGTGATGACAAGGAATGGTGAGCCACTAACTCGAACGTGGTTATGGTCCGGATTGCTGGACGAGTCATTAGAACATGAGAAGATCCAGCCTATTCAAGCCTATGAACGAACGGGATGTCACGCAACCATGATTTATCCGGTTAATAAGTGGCTTTATTTGACACAAGAAGGGCGTGAACTTGCTGCTATTGCCTCATCGAATCAGATATGGTTAGGGGATCAGGCAAGTTATGTCTATTATCAGTTGACCGGGTATTTTGAAACCTCGAGCACCATGGCCTCAGGAAGCGGTTTTTATAATCTGATTGAAGAGGATTATGACAAAGATATACAAAGGACAGCCGGAATTAAGAGAGAACAGTTACCGACAGTTCGTGACGGGTACCGACTGATTCTGCCGGATATAGCAGAAGATCTGGGGATTTCACAAACCGCGAAGGTCTATACACCGGTGAGTGATGGTGGGATGAATCAGTATTATTATGGTAATGATGCCAATGGAATTATTTCTGCATCCATTGGAACGAGCGGAGCCCTTCGGTGCTATGTGAACCAACCGATGTTGAGTGAAAAACATCTATGGTGCTATCGATTGGGTAAGGGATATATACTAGGAGCGGCTATTGCAGGTGCAGGTAATTTGCTCAATAGCTATAGGGAGAAACTTTTTCCGGAGATTGAATTAAAAGATTTGGAGCAAGCCATTAGAACAACGATGAGGAAACCACGGAGTCCTTATCTTTTTATGCCTTTTGAATTGGGCGAGAGGAACCCGGGATTCAGACAAGATCATAGCTATGGTTTCTTTGACAGTAACGGGCGAAAAATTCCCCGGGAAATGTATGAAGTCATGCCATTAGAAGGCCGACTTGAATTAGCCATTGCTTTATTGGAAGGAATACTTTTTAACCTATATCAATGTTATCGTTATCTACTAAAAGCAGATATACCTGTTAAGAAAATACGTTTGTCAGGTGGTATTCTCCGCTCAAACATATGGGTTCAAATGTTTGCAGATGTTTTTCAGGAAGACGTATATAAGGATGATCAGATTCATGCCTCTGTATTCGGAGGATTATATTACGGGCTTCGAATGAATGGCTTGGAGGTGCCTTCAAATGATGAGGGGGAAGTGGTAACTCCGGATATATCTATAGAAACACAAGCCTATTATAAGAAAAAATATGAACAATATTTGAGTCAGTATCAGGAGAAGGTGTAAATTGACAGGGAGGTTCTCTGGTGATATACTTTGTTTATTGGGTAATAAAATAATTTACAATAAACTAAAGTAAATATCAAAAGGAGAAGGATATGAATAAAAAGTTTTTTGTAATAATGAGTCTTTTGTCAGCAGGTGCCTTGATGGTATCGTGTGCATCAAAGAAGCCACTGAGTCGAGAGGATGTTCTTGAATTGGCGAAGAATCAAGAGGTAAGGCAACAGCATAAGATAACCTTTGATGAAGTATCTGTACATGATCCGTCGATTGTGAAAACAGATGGGACGTACTATGTCTTCGGATCCCATTTGGCGTCGGCTAAATCCACGGATTTGATTAATTTTAAGCAGATATCACGATCGGTATACGGAAATCCTCTTTTTCCGGATGTGAAAAATACCCTAAGTGAGGCATTGACATGGGCGCAAACAGATACATTTTGGGCTCCTGATGTAGAGCAATTGTCTGATGGCAATTTCTATTTTTATTATAATGCGTGTCGTGGCGATTCGCCTTTATCAGCAATGGGGGTAGCAAAGGCTTCTGATATTGAAGGGCCTTATGAAGATATGGGGATTTTCCTCAAATCAGGAATGTCAGGAGAGAGTAACGATGGTACGATTTATAATGCCAATATACATCCGAATGTTGTTGATCCTCATACCTTTCATGATAATACAGGCAAACTGTGGATGGTATATGGCTCTTATTCCGGTGGAATATTTATCTTAGAGATGAACCCAGATACAGGATTTCCAATTGAAGGGCAAGGCTATGGGAAAAAGTTGCTTGGAGGGTATCATGCACGCATAGAAGGTCCTTATATACTCTACAATCCCGATACGGACTATTATTATCTCTTTTTGTCTTTCGGTGGATTAGATGCTAATGGAGGTTATAATATTCGAGTGGCTAGATCCAAATCACCTGACGGACCTTATGTGGATAGTCTTGGGCAGGAGATGATAGAAGCGAAGGGTGTGGAAGGCCAGATTTTTTATGATCCTGCATATGCGCCTTATGGTCATAAGTTAGTTGGGAATTTTGAGTTTGATCATGTGGAAGGCGAAGTTGGTAGCCAATCAGGCGGGTATATTTCACCTGGACATAACTCTGCTTATTATGATGAGGAAGAAGATAAGTACTATATTATCTTTCATTCAAGATTTCCGAGAAAAGGTGAAACCCATTATGTTCGTGTCCATCAACTCTTCTTCAATGATGACGGATGGCCGGTGATGGCGCCCTATCGGTATACAGGAGAAACGAGGGAATCGGTTAGACGAGAGAATGTTCTAGGTGCGTATAAGTTGGTAAATCATGGACGTGACATCTCTCCAGAGGTGAAACATTCTCAGGTGGTAGCCTTATTAGATGACGGTCGAATAACAGGCGACATAGAGGGGAACTGGTCTCTAGATGAAGAGTCTGCTTCTGTGAAGATGACTTTTGATGCTATCAATTATTCAGGTGTGGTTTTGTATCAATATGATGAATACAATCAAATGGATACAATGACAATGACCTTAGGTGCAGACAATGGCGAGAGTATATGGGCAAGTCAGATGTATCTCGAAGAATAACTTAGTAGTTGATATTGACATATTTTCACAAGAATTGTCGGGTAGAGCGTATCAATTTCCACTATACTAGATTCAGGAAGGTGAGCAAATGGATTGGATAGAGAGTATTGAATGTGCACTGGAATATATGGAGAGCCACATAACGGAAGAGTTGACGATGGAGCAGATTGCCAATGAAGCAGCCATGTCGACGTTCTATTTTCAAAAAGGATTCAGTATGTTATGTGGCATCACATTGGGGGAATATATTCGGAATCGACGGTTGACACTTGCCGGTTCTGAAGTGGTATCAACCAATCAGCGTATCATTGATATAGGCATGAAGTATGGATACGATTCTCCGGATGCCTTTACGAAAGCTTTCTCTCGATTTCATGGGATAACACCTTCTCGGGCGCGAAGAGGCGATGCTGTCATAAAAGCATACCCGCCTCTACACATTTATCTTACGTTGAAAGGTGGTTATCTAATGGAGTACAAAGTAGTGGATAAAGAGTCATTTAAAGTAATGGGAGCAGTCAAACGATTTGGTTATGATGAGGCCAAAAGGGAGATTCCGAAATTTTGGGATACGTTTTATGAAGAGGGTAAAGACGAAAAAGTGTGTGGTATGCTGGGCATATCTTTTGAAGAAGAGACAAAGGACAACGCCTTTGATTATGCTATTGCAGATTTTTACAAAGAAGGAAGCCCGGTTCCGGAAGGATTTGAGGTTCGTCGTATTCCGGCACTAACATGGGTGGTTTTTCCTAAACGTGGGCCAATGCCACAAAGTTTACAAAGCCTTAATGAAGAAATTTATTCCCAATGGCTACCGACATGTAAAGACTATAAGGTTGCAGCGGGCTATAATGTTGAATTGTATGATGATGCAAGCCAATATGAAATGGGAACCAAAGATCCTAACTATTATTTTGAAATATGGATTCCTGTGGAACCCAAGTAGTTAATGGAGAGGACATTTTTATTTTATTATAATCAGAAAGAGGAAGCTTTGCTTCCTTTTTTTGATTGACAAGTAAAGAGGAGAGAGCCTATAATATGTGTAAAGTAGTGCATATTTAGGGGGAGAAATCATGAAGCGACTAACACAATTATTTATAGTTTTAATCGGAATATATATCATTGGTCAGGGATCCATTCAAGGGCAGGAAGATAATACAACACTCTACTATGACGGAGGCAGTCATAACTATGTCAACACGGATATTCATATATCTGTAGAAGGTGATGTTGTGGATAATACAGGTATGTTTCCGGTTGTCATCGATGGAAGAACGTTGGTGCCTGTGCGTGAAGTACTAGAAAGTTCCAATATCGACGCAGTAGTATCATGGGATAATGATACACAAAAGGTGACGGTACAAAAAGGAGCCGATACGATTGAACTTTTCATTGATCGTGGTGTGGCCACTATTAATGGGGATGAAATGCTTCTAGATGTTCCTCCAAAACTTATTCGACTCGAGGGAGAAAAAGCCCCTAAAACTATGGTTCCTTTACGTTTCATAGCAGAAGCATTTGACTATAATGTGAATTGGAATCAGGAAAATCAAACCGTCGAGATGGTAAAGCGTGAGTATGAAGATTATACGGACGAAGCTGACAATGATACGACAACCTTGTCTTCAGTATCGTACTACAAATATAAAGATCAATACCTTATAACGTCAATGGAGGCTATGTCGTCTATTGACTATTTTATATGGAATGACAAATTAATTATTGATATTGCCAATGCGGATATTGGCCAAGTGGATCAAGTTATTGATGTCTATAAAAATACTTATGTGAATAATGTGCGTTCCAGTCAATTTACGAATGATCCGCTAGTAGCAAGGGTTGTTTTTGACCTGAAACCGGGCGTTGAGCCTACTTATGTAAAGATTAATGAAGATCGCACAGAGATAAGTGTTGTCTTTGGTAGTGATGCCTTAGAAGGCATTCAAGTGGTGAATGAAGGCGATACGGATGCTGTGCTTATCGATGGAGACTATTCAGATATACATATTTCAAGATTACAGAATCCGGAGCGTATTGTCATTGACTTGGAAAATGCAATCAGTCCCTATAAAAATTTGGAAGAAACGCTAGAAAATGGTTCATTCGTGCAAACATACCGTATTGCCAAATTTGATGACACAACGACGCGTATTGTTCTTGAAACAATAGGGAAAGTTGCTTATGAACTGACACCAAAGACGGAAACAGAATCCACGAAGATTACATTGTCAGCAATAGCCGTAGATGGTGAGAGTGAGGACACGGTTCAACCGGAAACGGACGGAGCCACAGACACAGACCCAGACGCAGATACAGACTTAGACGGAGATTCAGGATCAGACACAGATGGTACTAAAGAGGTGGATGTATCCGATTATGAGGCGTTTATGACGGTTCCTATGTCAGAAGAAGATTACTATGAACCTGATATTTCCTATGATTACAAGACGAAAGATGTCATTCTCAACTTTCCTGATGCAATGGACATGTCTTTTGTGGATGATCTTGATATAAATAGAGAAGCTATTGAAGAGTTAACACGTGTTGGGCATCTCATTACATTGAAGATGAATCATATCTATGAAATACGTATGATTATAGAAGAGGGTCAAATGAAGCTTATGGGCATCCGTCCGAGATATCTTTATGATAAAATTGTTGTTATTGATCCAGGACATGGTGGTTATAAGCCCGGAACAGGACATGCAGGTCTTGTAGAGAAAACTATAAATTTAGACTTAGGGTTAGATTTTTACGAAGAATCGAAAGAAAGTTCAATAAAGTATTATTTTACAAGAATTAAGGATGAGCATGTTAGCTTGGAAGATCGATGTGAGATTGCCAATGATCTACAAGCCGATTTGTTTGTCAGTATGCATATTAATGCAATGGATGTCGATAAGAATCCAAGCCTATCAGCTATCAATGGTTTTGAAGTACATATTACAGATAATACAGAACAAAGTGATACGGAAGAATTGATTGCAGAAGGCATAGTGGAACGCATTCGTAATGATGTTGGGTATCATCATGAATATAAAATCAAGGTATCAAACGAACTATATGTCTTAAAGCATACATTAATGCCGTCGGTCTTAATTGAATATGGATTTTTGACAAATCCATCGGATGTTGCCTTTTTAACAGATAGCGACAACTTAGAAAAATTAGCCCGTGGAACATATGACTATATTGAATCCTACTTTAACGAGTAGGATTCATATTGACTGATAGAACAAAAAGTGTTATTCTATTTCAATAGCTAACACTGTTAGCTAAATAGAAAGGAGTCGCTTATGACATTTAAAGAGATGGCTATGAAGGCAGCGATGATTCGAAATGCTATAGAAAAACTGAAAGGCAGCAATCCCATGTTTGATCCGGAGAATGGTGAAACCTACGTTTTATCTTATTTGAACGGGGCTGATTATGCTGTACATCCCAAAATGATTTCTCAGGATATGAATATAAGTACAGCACGTGTATCAAAGCTCTTATCTCAATTAGAAGACAAGCAGATGATACGACGACGAACGGGAGATCAAGATCGGCGTCAAATTATTGTGGATATTCTTCCCAAGGGAAGGGAGCATTATTTGAAAACAAAAGAGGCCTATTATTATGGATATGAACGTGTTCTTAGGGAATTGGGGGAAAAGGATTCTCTAGAATATATTCGTATACAGAATCGAATACTTGATATTGTACGCCAACAGAAAGACATGTAAGAAAGGTTATATATGAATAACAATAAAAAATCAGTCCATTTGATATTTGCAATCGTTATGTCCTGCTCAGTTGTAGGAACATTTCTTCAAACCGCTCTTGTTGTAGCTATTCCTAAGATTATGAGTGAATTTCAGGTCCCGGCAACGACGGTGCAATGGTTAACGAGTGCATATTCTTTAGCCATGGGAATTATGATTCCGGCAACAGCTTTTTTAATGAAACGATTTAAGACAAGACAATTGCTGTTAGCAGGAATTGTTTTTTATTTGATTGGATTATCCTGCGCGGCGTTAGCCAACACCTTCACTCTTCTGCTGATAGGCCGCATTATCCAGGCACTAGGAGCCGGATTGACAGTATCGTTGACTCAGGTTGTAATTATCGCTATATTCCCACTGAATAAGCGGGGGTCTGCAATGGGTATTTATGGATTAGCGATTGGTGTCGCACCTGTTATTGCGCCTATATTAAGTGGGATTATCGTTGATGTCTACACGTGGCGTTTGATCTTTATTATCGGATTGATACTAATGATTACTAATTTTATCGTAGCATTTCGTTCTATGGAGAATGTATTACCGAATGAAATGGTTTCTTTTGACCTTGTTTCTTTTCTCATGAGTGCAATTGGGTTTTCAGCATTATTAGTGGGATTAGGAAATATCAGTCAAACGGATACATTGACAACGACTGTTTTACTGCCAATAGGCATAGGGATTGTAGCACTGATGCTTTTTGTACAACGACAATTAAAGAGTGATATGCCCTTTTTAGAAATGCGGACATTTAAAAATAAAAAATTTCGTCTGGCGGTGATCATGAGTATTCTGCTCTATATGGTTATGATTGCAACATCGACATTAATGCCTCTTTATTTACAAGAAGTCAAGAAAATGACGGCAACAAGAGCCGGGATTGTTATGTTACCAGGGTCTTTATTAATGGCAATTATTAGTCCCATAGCAGGAAAAGTATATGATAGGTTTGGGATTCGAATACTGTCTATAGCCGGAAGTGTGGCGATGTTCATTGGATGTATCGGATTGTCTTTTGTCACCGAAACAACACCGATAGCCTATATTGTTGTTGTGTATGCCCTTCGTGTACTTGCTATTAGTTGTGTATTGATGCCACTGGTGACTTGGGGATTGGGCACACTAGAACAGCACCATACCTCCCATGGGTCGGCACTACTTACGACCCTTCGAACCATAGCCGGAGCCATAAGTGCAGCCATATTTGTTGCGATTATGAGTATGGCATCAACAGGGGACACATCAGTAACAGAGTCGATTAGTGCAAGAGGTATCGATGTAGCTTTTATAGGGATTACAATTCTTGCTCTTTTTCAAATGATTCTCGCATACCGTCATGTTAGAGACGTTAAGTCTGAAGAACTCATCAGTTAATATTGCAATCTTAATACGAGTGTCGTGTACTGGCGCGCCCATAAAGAGACAAATTATTTGTTCAAATAGGAACATGTCAGCACACGAGTGGGTATAAAGCATGTTATAATTGGTGCAGAAGAAAAATATTCCTATAGTAGACAAGAGAAGGGATGCAGACTTTTTATGCAGAAATGTTCAGTAATAGAGGCGATAAATGCTTATGAAGCCGGTAATTGGAAACCGATGAAACAACATCGTTGGTTAATGTATCTGGCCATGGCCAAAGAACAACGGGTAAACTATGAGTATATAGATTCGATGCAGCAGCTTCAGGAAAATCGTTTGATTTCATATGTGAAGAAAACGCTGGATGTCTTGGGTACCTATGCGTTGAACCCCCAGGTTAGGTCATGGATTGAATCGGTTTTGGTTTGGTCCGAGGTAGCAAAGGGTGGGACCGAGTATCATCAATGTCAGTGGGAAAAAGAAGGGATCAATCTTTATGCCCATAATGAAGGTTCAGCAGCTATCTATATGAAAGAATATGGAAATAATGGGAATGAAATCGTAGAAACGTTAATAGAGACCCATGGGCTTTTAGGTCAATATATTCGTGGAGAGGTCCCGCTATCCCATAGTCAACGTCTTCTTTCTCTTAGAGATGTTGATTATGGTGACATGGATTTCGAATCAGTGCTTTTGGTTTTGAATCACTGTATCATTGCCGGTGTAAGCCAAGACTTATGGTTGTCGGTCAAACAAGATATTCAGAAAGCAATTTTAGATTTGATAGAAGAAAACCAAGGAGACTGTACGACGAGAGAACGATTGAAACAGCTGCGTAGGCAATCGGCATTGCAAGGTGAAGATTTTGAACAATCGTTTCGAAAAGTATCCGATGAGATGGCAAGTGTTGGGTATTGTCTTCAGTCAATACTCGATGATTGGATGACGAATCGAGAAATTTGGTATTTTGAAGCAGCCTTGCATGAGTTTACCTTTGAAGAAGTTATAAAAATAATACTATTGAGTCAGAAATCCCCATTACTTCATAAAATTAAGCATATCAGCTTTGAAGAAGTCATGAAGGACATGTATTATGATTATCAAGGTGAGAAAAAAATTAATCTCTATAAAAAGCGAATGATTGAAAAGTATTTAGGTGAGGTAACTTATGGAGAGATTATGGAAGGAAAGCAAGGGGACAGTACCCATCTATCCCTAACCGTTACCACGCATCCTAATATTCAAGAGATAGCATTTATTATGTTTGATTTTACGAAACCTGCAATTAATCTTATCAATTTTTGTGTTGAGGCAGAGCGGGCGCAACTGGGATATGAACGTGCTATTGTTCTTGTTTATGATTATTTTGGATTACGAAAAGATAAGTACGATCGTTTTCATAATGAAGCCAGTTATCTAGCGACGATGAATCAGTCGATTGATTATAAGCAAGTTATTCTGGAGTATATCGTTGGCGAGACGGTTATGGATATTGGTCCCGGAGGCGGAGCGTTAATGGATCTGATAGAAGAGAATCATCCGACGATAAGTGTCTTGGGTGTGGATATTTCTATGAATGTCATCGAAGCCCTTAATCGTAAAAAACATCAAGAAAATCGTCAATGGAATGTACGTTATGGGGATGCATTGAACTTGAGCAATGATTTTGCAAAGGGAAGTATTGATACAATCATTTTCTGTTCGATAATTCATGAACTCTATTCTTACATAGAAATGGATGGAAAAGTCTTCAATAGGGAGACCATTAGAAAAGCTCTAGTTAGTGCGTATGACATGTTACCTGTAGGTGGACGGATTATTATTCGAGATGGAATCATGACGGAACCGATGGATCAATCGCGTATTATTGAATTCAATACCGTAGAGGGAATGAATTTTCTAGAGCGCTATGCAAAAGACTTCAAAGGGCGACGGATTCATTATGAAAAAATCGGTTATCGGAAAGTCAAGATGCCGGTTAATGATGCAATGGAATTTTTATATACCTATACGTGGGGGGAAGAATCTTATGCGCATGAGATTAATGAGCAGTTTGGATACTTTACGCCAAGTGCCTATGAAGCATTTATTAAAGAATCACTCGGTGATTCCGTACAGATTTTGGTAAGTAGGCATTATTTGCAAGAAGGCTATACGACAGCACTTGAACCAAAGATTCAGATATATGATGCGAGTGAAAGAATATGTAGTCTACCGGACAGTACCTGTCTAATTGTGATTGAGAAAATGACATAGTTATTTGTTCATAAGATGATTAAACCTTTGACATATTTGTTTGTTATGATTAGAATACATGACAGAGAATAATTGAAGGAGTATACGATGAAGTTAAGTACAAGAATGACACTCATATCACTTGGGATAACACTAATAACAGCACTTGTTGTCGTTCTCATTTTTAATAGTAATAATACACGGGAGTATAGAACCGTTGAAGAGCATGTTTTTGAAAAACGTATACAAGAAAAGGCAATATTTTTGGAAAATTCTCTCCTTGATATGGAATTGTTTGTTCATGATTGGGCATATTGGGATTATATCTATGCCTATATTAATGGTGAAAATGATTCCTTTATTGACGAGAATATGACCGAGGAATCTTATTTAAACTATGGAATGGACTATTTTGCCGTTTATGATGAGACGATGCAGGTGGTTTATGATGCCAAATTTAACCGGCAGGAGGGGCGATTAGACGCTATTCAGCCCAAAATATTAAATATTTTCAGAGATGTCGGATATGCCACCGGTGTTATGGACATTGACGGTCAATGGATTGTATATTCAGGGTCTCCTATTAATACAACGAAGGGCAACAATAAGCCGGAAGGCTTGCTTGTATTTGCCTATGATTTAACAGCTGATATATTACGGCGTACAGGGCGTATTATTAATCCGGAACTAGAGCGTGCTATTGTAGGAAAGGACCACCGAGATGACGGATATATCGTAGTAACGAGTAAGGAAGATTCAGCCTATGATATAGAGTCAGGGTTTGCTCATACAGATGATGCAGTGAGTAAGGCCTATATTTATTATCCTGTTTTGAATAAAAATGAGGAGCTTGAAATGTCCTTTGTTATGAATAACAGTATACAGGCTTTGGGTAAGAAGCATATTATGGAAAAAACAATTTTGATTACCTTAGCAATGGTGCTATTAGGTGGTGTATTGACTTGGGTTGTTCGTTATATGCTTATCAGTCGCATTGTCAATCTAGAAGCTCAGATGTATGGAATAACGGCAAAAGGTAGTGTGGACGAACGCATTGTGGAACGTCACAATGATGAGTTGGGTCGTATATCACGAAGCATTAACACTATGTTAGATGAACTGGAATCAGTACACAATGAGATTAAGTACCTTGCAGAGCATGATGAATTGACAGGAGCACTGACTCGAAGGACAGGACTGAATATGCTTGAAAAGGGAATTAGTCAGTCACGAAAATCAAATCAAGTATTGACGATTGCCTATATGGATATTGACGGTTTGAAGGTTATCAATGATAGTTACGGCCATGTTGAAGGGGATACCCTTATTAAGACAGTTGCCCATTGTATCATGGAATCTTTAGGAGATAAGGGAACTATGGTGCGAATGGGAGGCGATGAATTTATGGTCATCTTTCAGGAGATTACCTCAGATAGAGCCACAGCAATAATGGAAGAAAGCCGTCGAATGCTCAATAGGAGAGAAGCAGAATTAGAGGCGGAATATACGATGAGTTTTAGTTATGGGATTACATCGTATAATGGAGAAGACGATGCAGATTCATTCGTTGAACTTGCAGATACATCCATGTACAGACAACGAGCCAGAGATAGGTAGATCCATTGATTTTTGGCATGTAGTGGATTGAACACAAGAGGGTTAGGGATACTTTCTTGTATAAGAATTAGAAATGAGGTAATTCGATGTATAAATTACTAATTGTCGATGATGAGTCGATAGAACGTGAAGCCATTCGCTATATTGTGTCAAAAAGCGATTTGGCTATTGATACAGTGGAAGAAGCCAAAGACGGTTATCATGCACTGTCCCAAGCTGCTGACGTTGACCCGGATATAGTTTTGTTGGATATACGTATGCCCGGTTTAGATGGACTCGAAGTGGGGCGTATTCTAAGAAAACAGAAACCGACGATTAAGATTATCTATATGACGGCCTTTGACAGCTTTGATTATGCGAAAGAAGCGATTAAAATTGGGGTAGAAGAATTTATTGTTAAGCCGGCACCTATTGATAAGACGATTGAAATCTTGGCAACCTGCATACAGAAACTAGATGAAGATGAGCGACTTAAGCGTCAACAAGAAAATTTAGAGGTAAAGCTCATTCAAATTTCGGGATATTTGGAAAGTGAATTTGTAAACTCTGTTGTAAACGGTGAAATTGATGAGCAACAAGCCGGTGACTATCTTAATTTTATGTTGAGTGAGTTTAAAGAAGGGTTTGGTGTTGTCATTGAAATTGGTGATGATTATAGCCATGGGAGTCTCCTTCATAGAAATATGGTTAAGAAACGTTTTGTGGAAAAGCTCACAATCTTGCTTAAGGAAAATGTTAAATTTTTAATGAATCAAGTAAAAAACACAATTTATATTCTCGTGTTTGGTTATGATTCTGATAAAAAAAAGACCATTGTTCGTACAATTGAAGATGAGATTGATTTAGTGACAGAAGAGATAAATGAACAATTGGCGATACCGATTTTTTATGGTTTCGGAAAACCATGTAGTCAAATCTCGTCTATGTGGAAATCCTTTGCCAGAGCAAAAGCAGCGTCAAGGGACATGATGATGGAAAAGGCCGAAAACGATGAGGAACTCACAACGCCTTTATCCGGTATGGATTATAAGGAACATGAACTGTGCATTAGTATTTTCAAAGGCGAAGAAGCTGAGATGAAGCGTATTGCTGATGAAATCCTAGATAATATTGTTTATGCCAACAATGATATTAATGCCATTCGTTTAAAGTTGTATGAATTTGTTATTCTTTTGAATCGCTATCTGAACAAAGAAAGTCAACAAAAACATGCAGTACCAAACTATATTTTTGACGATCTAAAGGATATTGAGTCTCGAGGAGAAGCAAGAAATTATATTCATCGTTATTTGGTCGGAATACTCGAGGAAATAGATGAGCAAAAAGATTCAAAGACGACAAATGTTTTAGACCATGCCATAGAGTATATTGAATCAAATTATCAGCAGGGGATAACCCTTGAAGATGTCGCCTTTGAAATTGGCTTTAGCACCTATTATTTTGGTAAAATGTTTAAGAAGACTTATAAAACAAGCTTTACAGATTATTTAACAGACGTGCGAATAAGAAAAGCTAAAGAATTGTTGAGAAACCCCGGAATAACGGTAAAGGATATTACGTATGAGGTGGGTTATATGGACCCGAATTACTTTACTCGTGTGTTTAAGAAACATGAAGGCGTGACACCTACAGAATATAGGAATCAATTCTGAAACGTATAAGGCGCATAACAAAAAGAGTTTCCGTTTAATTGGAAGCTCTTTTTTTGCTATAGGCAGAGAGTTAGAGATCTACAGTAGTAAATTTTGGTGATTAAGTATAGAAGTTAGTAGCATTGTGTCCAAAATGTACTAGTATTGAGCTTCTAAATGCTACTTTGTTGTCTAAATAGTATGGTAAGATATATTTCGTAACAAAACAAAAATATCTTATAATTCATTTGGAGGGAACTATGAAAAAGAAATTTTTTGCAATCCTATTGACACTTGTTATGGTTGTTGCATTGGCAGGCTGTGGCCTTCAATCACCAACTGAAAATGAAGACACAAACACACCGGATACGGATGCTTCTACAGACAGTAATTCTGATGATGATTCAACATCAGCAGATGCGATTACATTAGTTTATGCAGAAGTGAATCCATTAGATACCATTGTTGGACGTACGGATACAGCTTTTGTTGAAAAAGTTGAAGAATTATCCGGGGGTTCAATCAACATTGATTTACAAGCAAGTGGTGTATTAGGATCTGAAAACGACGTGCTTGATGCAATGCTAGGTGGTGGCGGTACGATTCAAATGTCACGTATTTCTGCCTTTGCATTAACAAGTTACGGCGGCGATAAATCAAAATTATTATCTGTACCTTATACATTTGCAAATCGTGAACATTTTTGGAAGTTTGCAACATCAGACCTTGCACCTGAATTCTTACTTGAGCCACATGAAAATGGAAGTGGTGTAAGAGGTTTGTTTTATGGTGAAGAAGGTTTCCGTCATTTCTTTACAACGGAACCAGTGGAAACGATGGAAGATTTAGCCGGTATGAAATTACGTGTATCCAATGACCCGGTTATGAAAGGTATGGTTGAAGCTTTAGGTGCTTCATCAACTGTTGTAGCATTTGGTGAATTGTACTCAGCTCTTCAAACTGGCGTTGTCGTTGGTGCGGAACAACCGATTGCTAACTACAAATCCAATGCATTCCAAGAAGTGGCACCAAATTTAATTCTTGACGGTCATACACTAGGTGCAATCCAAGTGGTTATTACAGATGAAGCTTGGGATTCATTAACAGAAGAACAACAAGGTATCTTAATGGAAGCCGGAGAGTATGCATCACAATACAATCGTGAGATTTCAGAACAAGCTGAAAATGAAGTGCTTCAATCTTTGATTGATGAAGGTGTTAATGTAGTTGAGGTAAATGATATCAAACCATGGCAAGAAGCATGTAAAGATGTTATTGCTGAAGCGACAAAAGATAATGTAGCTCTTTATCAAGAAATCTTAAATTTACAACAATAGAAATTATTATAACGATTTCTACAAAGACACAAAGGAGCAGTTGTTCCTTTGTGTCTGATGCTATCTAAGGAGGTAAGTTATGCCACAGATTTTTAACAAAATTGATAAAATCAAACCGGCTTATGATATGACATATAAGGTTGTATTATTTATCTGTAAACTTTTATTAGTTGTTGATATTTTAATAACGACAATGGCAGTTATCGGTCGTTTTGTTTCATTTATTCCTGACCCTGCATGGAGTGAGGAAATTGTTCTAACTTGTATGGCTTATATGGCAGTGCTTTCTGCTGCATTGGCAATACGTAAAGGTTCCCATATTCGCATGATGGCCTTTGACCGCTATTTACCCAAAAAATTGATTCTTGGTTTAGACTTATTAGCGGATATATCCATTGTCGTATTGGCCCTTGTCATGATTGTAGTGGGATGGAATTATGCAGTGCGCTTAGGAGGACGAGCATCTTATGTGAGTATTCCTAGTCTTTCAAAATTTTGGATGTACTTTCCGATTCCATTAGCAGGAGTTGCCATGCTGATTTTTGAAATGGAGTCAATCTATAACCATATTCGTGGTCTGTTCATTAAGGAGGAAAACCTATGAGTCCTGAAACTATAGCGATTATTATATTATTAGGCAGCTTCTTTGTTATGGTCTTCTTAAGATTTCCTATTGCTTACGCAGTTGCACTGTCATCATTATTAACACTGCTCTATCAAGGATTACCATTAACGACCATTGGTCAACAAATGGTTAAAGGAATCAGTTCCTTTAGTTTGATGGCAGTACCGTTCTTTATTACCATGGGTGTACTTATGGGTTCCGGTGGTATTTCTGAGAAACTGATAGCATTAGCCAATGCCTGTGTCGGTTGGATGACCGGTGGTATGGCTATGGTTAATATTGTTGCCTCTTATTTCTTTGGTGGTATTTCCGGTTCAGCAGCTGCAGATACAGCATCCCTTGGAAGTATTTTGATTCCGATGATGGTAGATCAAGGGTATGATGATGACTTCTCAACAGCTGTTACCATTACATCCTCTTGTGAAGGATTGCTCGTTCCACCAAGCCACAACATGGTGATCTATGCCACAACAGCCGGTGGTATTTCAGTAGGGAGTCTATTCCTTGCCGGATATATGCCCGGTGCATTACTTGCAGTAACCCTTATGATTGGTTCTTATATTATATCCAAGCGTCGTAATTATCCTAAAGGTGCAGCTTTTAGTTTTATAAATTTGCTGAAGCAATTTGCAGTATCTTTTTGGGCATTGGCTGCTGTGCTTATTGTTGTGTTCGGTGTTGTCGGTGGTTATTTTACAGCAACAGAATCTGCGGCGATTGCAGTTATATATAGTTTGTTTGTCAGTGTATTTATCTACCGGGGTCTTGATTGGAAAGGTGTATGGCGTGTATTAGAAAACTGTGTCGATACACTAGCGATTGTTCTTATCTTGATCTCAACGTCAAGCGTTTTCGGTTTCTTGTTGACAAGACTTCATGTACCGGATTTAGCTGCTCAAGGAATTGTTCGATTGACAGACAATCCGATTCTATTGGCATTGTTATTGAACCTGATTCTTCTTGTATTAGGTTGTATCATGGATATGGCGCCAATTATCTTGATTGCCACTCCGATTTTACTACCTATTGCTCAGTCTATTGGTATTTCACCGATTCAATTTGGTATTATGGTTATCTTGAATGCAGGTATTGGCCTATTAACACCTCCTGTGGGAGCGGTATTGTTTATCGGTTCAGCAGTAGGTAAGGTACCCATGGAGCGTGTTGTAAAGGCTACGTTGCCGTTCTATGTTTGTATGGTGATTACCCTTATGTTAGTAACCTTTATCCCTCAAGTGAGTCTTTGGTTGCCCTCAGTGTTTAGATAATGACTTATACGTTTAGATATCAAACACGTGCTTTTGATTTATGGAAATTATCTATGTATGGAATATACAGCTCGTTGCCGGGACTGGTTAATGCGATTTTTACCGCAGCCATGATTGCGTTAACTGTCCGTTTTTGGTCAGAAGTGGGAATTCTATATCGACTGTTTATTTTATTTGGATTGTCCATATTCACCATTATTCAACCGATGGTTGTCTATGCTAAAGCAACCCGCCAAGTGAGCAATATTCCGGATGAAGTAGAGATGCATGTTACAAAGTTAGGGATGGATATAGAGACTGGAAATAAAATGTCGCACCTAACGTGGAAACAAATAAAAGGCATTGTAAAAAAACCCGGAATGCTTGTGATAATCGCAGAAGGCGGGCATGGATTTATTCTTACCGATGCCACCCTTGGTGATGAAAAAGATGCGTTTTATAAAGATGTAATGTCCTATATAAAAGGATAAGACGAACAAAGAAGAAGCCTAGGCTTCTTCTTTGTTTATTATTGGAATTAGTACTTTCCATTCAGAAGTTGTTGTGGCATAATAGTTAGTCTAGAATGACTGACAGGAGGAAACACCATGTATTTAAAGAAATCGTTTCAAAGGATAGGTATGCTGGTAACATTAAGCTTGTTTTTTGTAGCTTGTTCAGGAGAGCCCGTAAGTAATAGTCCAACAGAGGATTTAACCGGTCGCGTAAATTCCGCGGTACCAAGCCAGAATGAAGAGTCCTCGTGGTTGACCGACACGATTCATGCACTAGGTTATGAGACAAATCCCGTCCTCGAAGTTGATGGAGGTGATTTGAGTGGGGAGAGAGAGAATAATGTAGCCGTTAATGTCGGTTTTGGAGATCGTGAGTATTGGGCTTTTACCAATGATTATGGTCAGTTAGTTGCGGTAGTGGCCGAATATGTTGTTCTGCAAAATGAAGAGACCGAAGATGTTCTTGAGAGTGGACGCTATTATCATGATGAAGCAAAGGTTCCGGGAACAGAAGCTAAAGATTTGGATGAGGGACATGTTATAGCGGACTCATTAGGCGGGGTCTCCAATGCCTATAATATTACACCCCAAGATAGTGTGTTGAATCGACACGGGGATCAAGCGTATATGGAGGAGGTTATACGAAAGGCAGGAGGTTGCAAGTATTTTATAGCAACGATTAGCTATCCGAATAACCAAACTCAGATACCAAGTTCTTATTCCTATGAATATACAGTTAACGGGAATGCAGTTGTGGATACTTTTCCAAACAAAGACCCTGAAGAAAAGAAGGAAGATGGGGATGCTAGTGAGGAAATGCTTGGAGATGAAACAGCTCTTGTTAATGCGATTGATACCAATAATAATGGTATTATTACAATTAAAGAGGCTGAAGCTGCCGGATACTCTATGCCGATTACATCCGAACATTGGTTATATTCTTATATGCGGGATAGTAATCAGGATGGCATTATTGGACAATAAGAGGTGTTAACATGGGCACTGTAACATTAGGATAGTAGATTGAAAGTTGAGGATGAAATAAATGTGTAAAATATATTGGGCTGCTGATTCAACGGTTAAAGAGAATAATTATACGACGTTTCCACAAACAGGTATCGGACAAGGGTTACGACTATATTTGAAACAAGATATAAGCATATGTAATCATGCTGAAAATGGGCGAAGTACGAAGAGTTTTATAGACGAATTAAGATTGGCAGCAATCGAAAAGGATATCCGAGAAGGAGACTTTCTCTTTATTCAATTTGGGCATAACGATGAAAAACGTGAAGATCCCAATCGCTTTACAGAGGCTTTCGGTGAATATCAAGAAAATTTGGAGCGGTTTGTCAATGCAGCACGAAATCGTAAGGCATATCCGGTTTTTATTACACCTTTGACACGACGTTTGTTCGCAGACGATAATCATTTGAAAGATGCCATTCATGAATCCTATCCGGAAGCAATGTCACAAGTGGCAAAACGTTTGGATGTGCCTCTTATTGACCTGTATACGATGAGTCGCGAGCTTATTGAGTCGATTGGTCAAGAGAAGAGTAAAAGTTATTTTATGAATTTAAAACCGGGGGATTATAAGAATTATCCGGATGGATTGGAAGATAATACACATTTACAGTATGATGGAGCCGTTGCATTTGCAGGTTTAGTAGCTCAAGGACTTAAGAGGCTTGGTGGAATTTATGGTAATCTGTTGTTAGATCCTGAAAATTTGGATGATTAAATGAGAATATAAAAAGGAAAAGGAAGTGTTGTGGCGAGGCCTATTGCATGACCATATCCTGTTTTAACATAACTCTCGGTTTCCGATGCCCTACAGGTAAGGGTTGGAAATCGGGAGTTACTTTATTATGAGAAAAAATAGGTGTTTATAGCAATATTGTATCGTTATAGGGGGTTATTGGCAATATGAGTATTGATATTGTCCTATATAACTTGTTATAATGGTGACAATTACGAGAAAGTGAAGGTATAAACCCTATGAAGTTCAAAAGTGTTGCAAAGAGTTCAAGAAGTTTGACCATAGAGATGATAAATGATGATATCTATTACAGTGCACAATCCTATGACGTGCTCGTGAATGGAGAAATACTTTATGAACAACAACGTACCAATGTTATCAGCATCTATGATTTATTGCCGGATACCGAATATACAATTGCTGTTGTCACCAATGATTCTCATGAAAAAACGAAGGTAGAGGAAGCTGTTATTCGGACATTGTATGAAAGCGTTTGTTTGTATGTGACGAAATTCGGAGCTGTGGGAGATGGTGTTCATGATGATTCACAGGCCCTTCAAGCAGCTATTTATTCCTGTCCTAAAGATGGAACCGTTTATATTCCGAAGGGCATCTATTACACAAAGCCATTATTTTTGAAGGATGATATAACCATTTATCTTGAAAAGGATGCTGTTGTGTTAGGACATACAGATCGTCATTTATACCCTATATTGCCGGGGTACACCGTAACAACAGATGAGAAGGACGAATATTACTTAGGCACATGGGAAGGAAACCCCCTAGATTCATATGCGAGTTTAATTACCGGAATTCATGTGAATAATGTATCCTTTGTAGGACAAGGGACCATTAACGGAAATGCAGATCATAGTGATTGGTGGGAGAATCCTAAGACCAAAAGAGGTGCATGGCGACCTCGGACAATCTTCTTGAATCAATGTGAAAATATTTTATTCCAAGGTGTGACGGTTACAAATTCACCGTCATGGACCATCCATCCGTATTTCTCAAGAAATCTATCGTTCATTGATATGTCTGTTAAAAATGATAAACATTCACCCAATACAGATGGACTTGACCCGGAATCCTGTTCGAATGTACGTATTATTGGCGTTAATTTTTCTGTGGGAGATGATTGTATTGCTATAAAGGCAGGTAAGCTATACATGGGACGACGCCTCAAGCAGCCTTCCCAACAATTTAGCATTCGTAACTGTCGCATGCGCCACGGACATGGTGCGGTTGTTTTAGGCTCTGAGATGTCAGGAGGTATACGTGAGATTGAAGTTTCTCAATGTATTTTTGAAGAAACAGATCGCGGTCTACGTATAAAGACGCGACGGGGGCGAGGTGAAGATGCTATTATTGACAGCATTACCTTTGAGAAAATTTATATGAAGGATGTATTAACGCCTTTTGTCATTAATATGTTTTACTTTTGTGATCCGGACGGAAAGACAAACTATGTATGGACGAAAGAGAAATTGCCTGTCGATGAATGGACGCCATATCTAGGACACTTTACATTTACCGATATTCAATGTGTGAATGCAGAAGTAGCCGGAGCCTATTTTTATGGTCTCCCGGAACAACCGATTGCAGGAATTTTGATGAATAATGTTTCTATTGATTATAAAGAAGAGGCCGTGGCAGGTCGACCGGCCATGATGAGTTTTGCAGATCCTGTAAAAAAAGCCGGTATCGTAGCTGAATATGTGAACTATCTTGAAATGCATAACGTTGTATTAAATGGGTATGAAGGAGAACGCCTTACGTTGAATGGTGTAGGAGAAGTAAAGGACCTTAAACAATAGAGATAGGGAAATAACGTATCGAGTTCGTAGAAAAGAGGTTAAAGATGAATCAAGGCATGATGACAACAATCAGAACCTATATGGATCAACTATTAAATGATTCGACAGCAGAAGCTCCCGCATGGAATATGGAAAAAATTCTCAGTGGTTCTAAGAATAAATGGAATTATATTGATGGCTGTATGATTAAGGCGACATTGGACCTATATGATATTACCGGTGAAAAAAGGTACTTGACATTTGCAGATGAATTTATTGATTATTATGTGAATGAAGACGGGAGTATCAAAACATTTAAAGTAGAAGACTATAATATTGATAATATAAACGAAGGAAAAGTCTTATTCGATTTGTATGACTTGACAGGAAAAGAAAAATACAGAAGGGCTATTGATACGATTTACAATCAATTAAAGACCCATCCAAGAACGGAGTCCGGTAATTTTTGGCATAAAGATATCTATCCTTATCAAATATGGCTAGATGGTCTATATATGGCACAGCCCTTTTATATGGCTTATGAGACAACATTCAATAATATGGAACATTACAAGGATATCTTTACTCAATTTATAGAAGTTGAGAAGCATATGAAGGATGAAAAAACAGGCTTGTATTACCATGCCTATGATACGTCAAAATCTATTTTTTGGTGTGATAAGGAAACAGGATTATCGAAGAACTTCTGGGGACGTGCAATGGGATGGTTTGTTATGGCAATTATTGATGTCGTTGAACAGATGGATAACCAGTTGTTTTATGAGTATCGATATTTACAAAACATGTTCAAAGATGCTATTGACGCACTAATTCGTGTTCAAAGTGAATCCGGCATGTGGTACCAAGTACTTGATCGAGCAGATGTGGAAGGTAATTATCTTGAGACGAGTGCCAGTGCAATTATTGCCTATGCAATATTAAAAGGGGTACGTCTTGAGGCATTACCAAAACGGTATAAAGCTTATGGCATTAAAGCCTTTGATGATATCTGTGATCGCTACTTAGAAGAAGAAGACGGTAAATTGAAGCTTGGTGGTATCTGTCTGGTGGCAGGACTTGGTGGTAAAAACATGCGTGATGGGACTGTTGAGTATTATTTATCAGAACCTATTGTAGAAAGCGAAGCTAAAGGTGTTGCACCTTTTCTCATGTGCTATACGGAAATTATGCGTAAGAATCAATAAAGAAAAGCCCTTTTAGACAATAATCTCAGGTCTAAAAGGGCTTTTCCATGTAAAGCGCGACAACGTCGCTTGTATGTTTGCATTGGTACGATTAGTTGATAATCGTTGTATTACCGATAATTGGTAATGGTTCGGTTTTTCCTTGAGCGGCACGAATAACGCCAATTAAGAAAAAGATAAAAGTAGCAAGACCAAGAATAGGGGCTATAATCCAACCGATAATCGGAATCCAACCGATGATGATTGTTATAGCATAAGCAATAAATAAGAGACATCCTTGATTGACATGGAAACGAACAAAAGGCGAATCTTTTGCACCGTCTATAAGCAAGGGGATAAAGAATAAAATATATGCAATTATGGCATAACCTTTATACTTTTCCACATCCTGATTACTACCACCTTGATTATTATAATTTGGGTCTGACATAGTAATTCCTCCATCCTTTTATAGCTTTATTTAATAAATCTAATTATATAATAACAAATATTATATAAAAATGCAAAACTATTTTAGTCCTATAGGATGTATAGGCACTTATACCATATTAGGAAAGTGCCTATCTGCTTATTCAAAAGAGCTGGAAGTTTCTTTTAAGATAAGACCGTCATTCTTTTCTAACGTTTGGCGTATAGACCATTCGTATTGGAAAAGAATAACCGGTTGATCTTTTTCGCTATATACAATTTGAGAATCCATTGTCCCTTTAAAGGTTTTCGCATTAAAGTTATCCATTTCAATCCAGCGTACATATTTGAAAGGCAAGAGCTGTTTATTAATCTCGACGTTGTATTCATTATTCAAGCGATACTCTAAAACTTCAAACTGAAGCGCACCGACAACACCGATAATAATCTCTTCTGAACCGGTAAAGGGACGTTTGAAGACTTGAATAGAGCCTTCTTCGGATAACTGTTGGATGCCCTTAAGGAATTGCTTGCGTTTTAACGCATTCACTGTTGAAATACGCATAAAATGTTCCGGTGCAAATTGAGGGATATCAGCAAACATAAGTTCCGTAGAATCTTCAGAAAGGGTATCACCTATTTTATAAATCCCCGGATCGTGGATACCGATAATATCGCCGGAATAGGCTTCATCGACAATAGAGCGGTCATCGGCCATGAATTGTTGTGGCTGTGCAAGCTTAACCTTCCGTTTGTTTTGTACATGATTGACGCTCATACCTTTTTCAAAGCGGCCGGAGCAGATACGAAGAAAGGCGATACGGTCACGGTGAGCCGGATTCATATTGGCTTGTATTTTGAAAATAAAGCCACTGAATGTATTTCCCATAGGATCAACCACACCAAGGTTGCTTTTACGACCCATCGGATGTGTGGAGATATCTAAGAAATCCTCAAGGAAAGGTTGGACCCCGAAGTTTGTCAAGGCACTGCCAAAGAACACAGGGGTTAAATCACCATTAAGTATTTTATCGATATCAAAAGGGTCACCGGCTTCATCTAGAAGTTCAATATCTTCTTGAAGTTGTTCATAGAGTGCAGGTCCTATAATAGATTGGATGGATGGATCATCAATACTTAGGACAGTATCTTTTGTTTTAGATTGGCCATGATTACCTTCGCCGAAAAGTTGAATGGTACCTTTTTGACGATCATAGATACCTTTAAAATCTTTACCCATGCCTATTGGCCAGTTCATTGGGCAAGAACGGATACCGAGAACGTTTTCCAAGTCCTCTAATAACTCATAGGGATCCATACCTTGACGGTCCAATTTGTTGATAAATGTAAAGATAGGGATACTACGGAGTTTACATACTTGGAAGAGTTTCTTTGTTTGTGCTTCAACACCTTTGGCGCAGTCAATAACCATAACAGCGTTATCCGCAGCAACAAGGGTACGATAAGTATCTTCACTAAAGTCCTGGTGACCGGGAGTATCAAGAATATTGATACAATGGTCATCATAGTTGAATTGTAGAACAGAGGAGGTCACAGAGATTCCACGTTGCTTTTCGATTTCCATCCAGTCACTGACAGCATGTTTATTGGAACGACGGGATTTAACTGATCCTGCTTCCCGAATAGCGCCCCCATACAAGAGAAATTTTTCGGTTAATGTTGTTTTACCTGCATCGGGATGGGAGATGATCGCAAACGTTCGTCTTTTTTCTATTTGGTTTTTATAACGCATATTATCTGACATAGTTTTATCCTTCTATAAATCATTTGATTTTTTTGCAAAGTCTACTATAGGTTATAATGAAATGCGTCATTTGTCAATAGATGACAATTGTATGGAAGAAACCATAGGCAAGGAACACGATTCGCGATATAATAGAAATAATATGATTAGGGCGTCAAAAGCAAGTTTCACTAAATTCATAGACAATATATAGATTACGTAGAAGCATTCGTAACAATATATTGTATGCGAAAGTTCAACTATATGCTTTTGACACACTAATCACCGTATGATTAGCCCGACAAAAGCAAGTTTCACTAAATTCATAGACAATATATAGATGACGTAGAGGCGTTCGTAACACTATATTGTCTATGAAAGTTCAACTATATGCTTTTGTCGAGCTAATCATTATATTAATGTTTCTTCCTATTATAATGTTACATAGAAAGTATTGAAAGGAGACCTATATGGAACAACAATTGAAATTAGATAAAGTATTGGGTCGTCAATCGGTAGAGTTGGTTCTTACGAATGGAAAGCTATTAAATGTCTACAATGGTGCGATTGAGAAGACAGATATAGCCATTGACAGTGGGCGTATTGTAGGGCTTGGGAGTGGTTATAAAGGAGACTGTGTTATCGATTTGGAAGGTCAGTATGTAGCTCCCGGTTTCATAGACGGACATGTGCACATTGAATCGTCTATGATGACGCCTACAGGATTTGCGGAGGCAGTATTGGCACATGGAACAACAACGGTTATTGCAGATCCCCATGAAATAGCCAATGTATGTGGCCTTGATGGTATACGATACATGCTGGAATCCGCAAAAAAAGCGCCCATCGATGTCTATGTGATGTTGCCGTCCTGTGTTCCGAGTACAGAATTTGAACATGCGGGAGCCTGTTTATTAGCTGAGGACTTGTTAACGCTTATAGATGACGAACAGGTGATTGGATTAGGAGAGATGATGAATTACCCCGGGGTCTTAGCCGAGGATAAGACGGTTCATGATAAATTGAAGGCTTTTGAAACGAGGCGTATAGACGGACATGCACCCGGTTTGTCCGGAAAATCCTTGAATGCATACATATATTCAGGTGTCACAACAGACCATGAGTGTGTCACACCGGAAGAACTTATGGAAAAAGTCGGAAAAGGAATGTATATACACTTGCGAGAAGGGTCTGCTACTCGGAATGTTCGGGAACTATCCAAAGGAATTACGGCGAGTAATAATAGATGGCTAATGTTATGTACAGATGATAAACATCCTACGGACATTTTGGATGAAGGGCACATTAATTATAATATGAAAATACTAACTGAAGAAAAAATTCCTGTTATGACAGCCTTACAAATGGCGACGATTAATAGTGCAACCTGCTATGGATTGTCTAGAAAAGGAGCGATAGCGCCCGGTTATGATGCGGATCTTGTTATTCTGTCGAGTATCGAGGACTGGACAGTAGAAGATGTATATAAAAATGGAAAACAGGTTGTAAAAAATGGGGCAATCATGAATCCGATTCAGCCGTATATAGACAAAAAGGTGGAACAGACCATCCATGTAGAAGCGGTGACAGCAGATGCGTTTGTCATGCCTTTGGAGAGTGATGTTGTCCATGTCATTCAATTAATCACAAATCAAATCCTTACAAGAAAGGTCACAAGAAAGGTGGATGTAGAGGGTGGTATCTATAAGCATAACAGCAAATTGGATATACTAAAACTAGCAGTTATTGAGCGTCATTCGGATACAAAGCAGATTGGAAAAGGGCTTGTAGAAGGATTTGGTTTGAAAAATGGAGCTATTGCGCTATCCATCGCCCACGATTCACACAACATCATTGTCATTGGCGATTCAGACGATGCCATGGCTATTGCAGTCAATGCCCTTCGCGATAATCAAGGAGGGATTGCCATAGCATCGAAAGAAGAAGTACTTGGTATTCTACCTCTAGAAGTAGGCGGATTGATGACGAATGCACCTTATATGGAAGTCGTTGATACATTGAGGAAGCTGGAACACATGGCTAAAACGATGGGAGTATCTGATGGTGTTGATCCATTTTTGACCCTTGCATTCTTGGCATTGCCGGTTATTCCGGAACTTAAAGTGACCGATCAAGGCCTTTTTGATGTAACGACATTCAAATTTATTCCTGTTGAAGCATAGAATACTGCAAAATATAGGCAAAAATGACGGAAGATTTCTTGCATGACTTCTCATAAGAGACAGCTATTCGAGCAAAAGTCGGCAAATGGGATAAGAAAAAATAAAAGCAACAAAAAAAGTTAAAAATATCATATGTACCATAGACTGAAGGGATAAATTGTACAAAATGCACAATGTATATTGAGAAGGATTATCATTACATCCCTGTATATAAAATAAAACTGACAAAATGCATGAAAAGATATCACTTATTCAAGACTGATTGACGGAAGATTTCTTGCAATAAATAAAAAGTGTTGTCATAGTCAGAAAACTATGATACATTAGTTTCAACATACCGAGGGCGGTATTTTAGACAAAGGAGTCTTACAAGCTGGTCACAACATGGCTATCTTGTAAGGCTCCTTTGTGATTACTCACAAGAGTCTACCTCAATGATAAAGCTGACAAATGTAAATCGAAAATCATGAGATGTTAACCAACGTAGGTGTTGGCTTAACGGTTTCAAGTTATTATCTTTTTTGAAAGGGTGAAATGTATGAGACAAGTTGCTATTTATGGAAAAGGTGGTATTGGAAAATCCACTACAACACAAAACTTAACAGTAGCATTAGCGGAAGCAGGCAAAGAGATTATGATCGTCGGATGCGATCCCAAAGCGGATTCAACACGATTGATTCTTAATGGATTGGCACAACAAACAGTTCTTGACACACTACGTGAAGAAGGCGAAGATATTGAATTGGATAATATTTTGAAAACCGGTTATGGCGGTATTCGATGTGTTGAGTCCGGTGGACCTGAACCGGGTGTCGGATGTGCCGGACGTGGTATTATTACTTCAATCAATATGTTGGAACAACTAGGTGCCTATACGGAAGATTTGGATTATGTATTTTATGATGTCCTTGGTGATGTTGTGTGTGGAGGTTTTGCTATGCCGATTCGCGAAGGTAAAGCCGAAGAAATCTATATAGTAGCATCTGGTGAAATGATGGCCATGTACGCAGCCAATAATATTGCCAAAGGTATCTTGAAGTTTGCCGATACAGGCGGAACACGACTTGGTGGTATTATCTGTAACTCACGGAAAGTTGACAATGAGTTTGAAATGTTGACAGCCTTTGCAAAAGAATTGGGCACACAACTGATTCATTTTGTACCACGTAACAATATTGTACAACATGCGGAAATCAACAAAAAAACGGTTATTGACTATGATCCCACATGTGAACAAGCAGATGAGTACAGAACATTGGCAAGTAACATTGATAACAACGATATGTTTGTTGTTCCTAAACCGATGACACAAGATCGCCTAGAAGAAATCCTCATGGATCATGGACTTTTGGGTGTATAACAAAAGAGAAATAAACCAAGCCGGCAAGCAAAGAATTTATTTCTCTTTCATTTATAGGTCTATACCTTTATGAGCAGAGCTCATTTATAATTATATCAAATGAAACGTAAAAGGGCAATTAGAACCTGTCCTTTTACGAATTCTCTCATAGGTTGATTAGGTCGACAAAAGCATATAGTTGAACTTTCATATACATTATAGTGTTACGAATGTAACTACGTCATCTATATAGTGTATGTGAATTTAGTGAAACTTTCTTTTGTCGGGCTAATCATAGATTCAATAGACGGTAACAAGACAATTACATAGAGATTCCCCTTATTAGGAGGTCGTAGAATGAAGATCATACGTGCAATAGTAAGACCTGAAAAAGCATCGTTTATTATGGATGAATTGAAGGATGCCGGATATCCGGCTGTAACCAAGATTGATGTTGTAGGACGCGGAAAGCAACGTGGTGTCAAGGTGGGTAATGTACATTATGATGAAATTCCGAAAGAAATGTTGATGATGGTTGTTGAAGATACATCCGTTGATGAAATCGTTAAAATTATTTCCAAAAATGCAAAAACAGGTGATGGGACCTTTGGAGACGGTAAAATTTTTGTGGGAACCATTGATGAGGCCTATACCATTAGTAGTGGCTCGGTCGGTCTGTAGGAGGTGTTTAGGTGAAGGAAGTATTAGCCATTATACGAATGAATAAGATTGGTGATACCAAAAAAGCCTTATCAGAAGCAGGCTATCCATCAATCACATGTCGAAAAGTTCACGGTAGAGGAAAGAAGAAGGTTGATTTTGAGCTCATTGAAGAGTTGATTGACGGTCAACCGGTTGCAGAGCCCCAAGTATTAGAGTCTATATCTGAAAATCATCGACTAATTGCAAAACGATTAGTAACCTTAATTGTTGATGATAAGGATTATAAAGAGGTTGTTGATCTTATTATCAAGGCCAATAAGACAGGAAATATGGGAGACGGACGTATTTTTGTTTCTACCATAGACGATGCTATACGTGTACGTACAGACGAAACAGGTGTAGCAGCCATTTAGAAAGAGGTGAAGAACATGTCAGATACGATAAAAGTTGTTGACGAGATATTGGATGCTTATCCGGCGAAAGTCATGAAGAATCGAAAAAGTCATATGTTGATTAAGAATAGCGAAGAAACTCAAGAAATCATGGCCAATTCAAGAACCGTTCCGGGGATTATTACCAATCGAGGCTGTTGTTATGCCGGTTGTAAAGGTGTTGTAGTCGGGCCGATTGTTGACATGGTTCATATAGTACATGGTCCTGTAGGATGCTCCTATTATGCATGGCAAACACGACGTAATAAAGGAAAAGCCCGGGAAGGCGGACAAAATTTCTTGGAATATGCATTCACAACAGATATGCAAGAGAGTGATATTGTTTTTGGTGGTGAGAAAAAACTAAGAGCTGCCATCGATGAAGCGGTTGAATTATTCCACCCAAAAGCAATCTCCATAAGTGCTACCTGTCCTGTTGGGCTTATTGGAGATGATATTAACGCGATAGCAAGAGAAATGTCGGAAAAACATGATGTGCAAATTCTAGCCTTTAACTGTGAAGGTTATAAAGGTGTCTCCCAATCCGCAGGTCATCATATTGCCAACAATAAATTTATGACAGATGTCATTGGAAATAACGATGCACCGGTAAAAGAATTCTCGATCAATCTACTAGGAGAGTACAATATTGGTGGTGACGAGTGGGAAATTTCACGTGTTCTCCACAAAATTGGTTACAATATCGTATCCACGATGACCGGTAACGGTTCGATTGAAGAGATTGCAAACGCACATAAAGCGGATTTGAATGTTATACAATGTCATCGTTCCATTAACTACATCGCTGAGATGATTGAAACAAAGTATGGTGCCCCATGGATCAAGGTGAACTTTATCGGGGTGGAATCCTTTACTAAATCCTTAAGAGATATGGCCTTGTACTTTGGTGATGAAGCACTCATTAAGCGTACAGAAGAGGTTATAGCAGAAGAAGTTGCAGAAATTGAAGATGAAATTGCAGGCTACAAAGAAAAGCTAGACGGCAAAACAGCAGTTCTTTTTGTTGGTGGATCAAGAGCCCATCACTATCAAGGATTACTACGAGAAATCGGTATTGAAACCGTTGTTGCCGGCTATGAATTCGGACATAGAGATGACTATGAAGGGCGTGATGTTATTCCTTACATTAAAGTCGATGCAGATAGTCGTAATATTGAAGAGATTCATGTGGAAAAGGATGAAAAAAATTATTCCTTAAGAATTCCTGAAACACGCCGGGAAATACTTAAAGAAAAGCTACAATTTTCACATTATGCCGGTTTAATTAAGGAAATGAAGGACGGAAGTCTCATCATTGATGATTTGAACCACTTGGAAACAGAAAAGATTATTGATGTATTAAAGCCTGAGTTTTTTGGTTCAGGTGTCAAAGATAAATATATTATTCAAAAAATGGGTGTCTACTCCAAGCAATTACATTCCTATGATTACTCAGGTCCTTATGCCGGCTATAAAGGTGCATTAAACTTTGCCAGAGACGTAGCAGCAGGTATATTAACCCCGGCATGGTCCTATATTACAGCGCCGTGGAACAAAGAACCGTTACTTAACGGTAAAGTGGAAGGAGTTGAAAAGGTATGCTAGATCAAACACAAGGCACATACGAAAAAAGAAAAGGGTTGAAAATTAATCCGGCCAAAACATGTCAACCGATTGGTGCTATGTATGCGGCTCTAGGTATTCATAACTGCCTACCTCATAGTCATGGTTCTCAAGGGTGTTGCTCTTATCATAGAATGCATTTAACACGTCACTACCGTGACCCGATTGTAGCATCGACAAGCTCTTTTACAGAAGGCGCATGTGTTTTCGGGGGTAAATCCAACTTGAAAAAAGGTCTTGAAAATGTTTTCCATATCTATAATCCGGATGTGGTTGCTGTTAACACAACCTGCTTATCAGAAACAATTGGTGATGATTTAGGTGAAATTGTGCGTTCTACCAATGTTCCGGAAGGAAAGACTGTATTATACGCCAATACGCCGAGCTATGTAGGTTCTCATGTTACCGGGTTTTCCAATATGTGTAAAGCTATGGTTACCCATTTGGCAGAAAAAAAGGAAGGGAAAAAAGCAAAAGGCATTACGCTTTTCCCAGGATATGTAGAGCCAAGTGATATGATGGAAATCAAGCGTATGACGGAATTGTTAAAAGTTCCTTATACAATGTATCCGGACACATCTAAAGTGGTTGCTACGCCTAATACAGGTCATTATGAGATGTATCCTGAAGGCGGAACAACTGTTGCGGATATTAAGAAGTCCGGTAATAGTATAGCATCCATTGCACTAGGTAGTTTTTCTTCTAAAGATGCTGCTTATGAGTTGGAGAAAAAGTGTGATGTAACAGCCCATGTGCTAAAAGAGCCCATTGGGATTAAGGCAACAGATGCCTTTATCATGAGTTTGCTGGAAATTAATGGTGGTATTATTCCGAAAGAATTAGAGTATGAAAGAGGACAATTGGTTGATGTTATGGTCGATGTCCATAACCATTATCATGGTAAAAAGGTGGCTTTGTTTGGTGATCCGGATATTTTAATAGCAATGACAGAATTTGTTATTGATTTAGGGATGATACCGACACTTGTTCTTACAGGAACTCCGGGAAAAGCTTTTGTGAAAGAAATACAAGAAATGTTTGATGCTGCCGGTTTGTCTGAAAGCCAAGTGATGGCGGAAGAAGATTTATTTGCCTTCCATCAAATCATCAAAGAAAATCCCGTAGATTTAATTATCGGTAATACCTACGGTAAGTATATAGCCAGAGCAGAGAATGTTCCGTTAGTACGTATGGGATGGCCGATTCTTGACCGTGTTGGTCATAGTTACTTCCCTGTCGTTGGCTACAAAGGTGCACTACGTATTATTGAAAAAATCACAACAGCATTGTTGGATCACTATGATCGAACATGTGCAGAAGAAGATTTCGAATTAGTTATGTAAGCGTTTCATGATTAGGGCGTCAAAAGCAAGTTTTCCTAAATTCATAGACAACTATAGGCTTTTGTCGACCTAATCATCTCATAGATATAGCAAGTAATAAGGAGGTACGTCCATGGGTACAAAGACAGTTATAACAAAAGCAAGAGAAAATCAAGTGGTCGTTAATCAGCGGCAGCAAGAACAGACAATACAGTGTGATACCCATTCAGTTTCCGGTGTGGTCAGTCAAAGAGCCTGTGTCTATTGCGGTGCACGGGTTGTATTGAATCCCATTACGGATGCTGCTCATATAGTACATGGACCCATCGGATGTGCCTCTTATACTTGGGATATCCGAGGAAGTCTTTCCTCAGGAAGTGAGCGTTATCGTACAAGCTTCTCGACGGATTTGAGAGAGAAGGACATCATCTTCGGTGGTGAAAAGAAGCTCATAGCGGCTATTGATGAGATTGTGATGAATGAAGCGCCGAAGGTTGTTTTTATCTATTCCACCTGCGTTGTCGGGGTTATAGGGGATGACGTTAAAGCGGTTGCCAGACAGGCAGAGGCCAAACATGGTATTCGTGTTATACCGGTAAATTCATCAGGATTTGCAGGGAGCAAGAAAGACGGCTATAAGGCCGCTTGTCATGCAATACTGGAATTGATGGGTCCGGATAGAGCAACAGAAACGGTACCCCATAGTTTGAATTTCCTTGGAGATTTTAATCTGGCTGCAGAAGCCTGGATTATCAGAAATTATTTGGAAACTATCGGATTGACTTTAAATACTGTCATTACAGGAGATGCTACATGTGACTCCTTAGTGAAAGCAAAAACATCAGTACTCAATGTTGTTCAATGTGCAGGGTCCATGA
Source organism: Vallitaleaceae bacterium (assembly GCA_965140555.1). GTDB lineage: Bacteria > Bacillota > Clostridia > Lachnospirales > Vallitaleaceae > UBA1351. The sequence goes on from OZ223259.1 coordinate 3,604,342, forward strand.
CCTATTTGGCAAAACATATGAAAAAACAATATGACATACCTTTTGAGCATATTCGCTTTTTTGGAATTAACGACACCATACGATCCTTAAGAAAAATTGTTTTTACAATAGGAAATGAAGAACATATGGCTCGCTTTGAAAAGCTGATTGATGAAAAAGAACGTGAATACGGTCCTTTAGTAGAAGGCTATAAGAAGCGTTTGGCAGGGAAAAAGGTGGCTCTCTATGTCGGTGGAGGGTTCAAAGCCATATCCCTCATTGAACAATTTGCTGATTTGGGTATAGAAACGGTTCTAGTCGGAACACAAACAGGATCCAAAGAAGAATATGAGACGTTTAGGGAGATAACTCCTGACGGCACCGTAATCCTTGATGATACGAATCCAACAGAATTGGAATATTTTATCAAGGAGACCGGTGCAGATATTCTTGTAGGTGGTGTGAAAGAACGCCCGCTAGCTTATAAATTAGGTGTTGCATTCATTGATCATAACCATGAACGAAAACATCCGTTATGTGGGTTTGAAGGTGCCTATAATTTTGCTAAGGAAGTAGATACAACAGTCAATTCGCCCATTTGGACATTCATACGATAGGAGGTGGCGAGATGAAACAAGAACAACGTCATTATGTGAATATGCAAGTCAATCCATGTAAAATGTGTATGCCTATGGGAGGTTCCATGGCGCTAAAAGGTATTCGAAAAACGATGACTATTATTCATGGTTCCCAAGGATGTTCTACATATATTCGTCGTCATATGGCCGCTCACTATCATGAGCCGGTAGATATTGCCTCATCGTCCCTCTCAGAAGAGGGCACGGTATATGGAGGTGCCTCTAATCTGAAAATTGGTATTAAGAATATGGTGGATATGTACGAACCGGAAGTTGTGGGTGTATTAACGTCGTGTTTGGCAGAGACTATTGGAGATGATATTACACGTATTGTCAAAGAAGTTCGAAAAGATTCCGTGTTTGATGGTGTGGATATTATTCCTATACCGACACCGGGATATGGTGGTAGCCAGTCCGAAGGATATTTTGGTGCTTTACGTGCCATATTACAGTATTATGATGAGACATTGAATAGTGATGGTGACACGCATGAGGAAAGCCAACCGGTGAACATTATTGTTTCGAATGCTACCTGTGAAGATATTCGTGAACTCAAAAAAATTACCCGTTTGTTTGAAATAGATGCTATTTTTTATCCGGATATATCGGATGTACTGGATGCGCCCTATAAAAAAGATTATGAGAAATTAAATGTTGATGGGACATCAAGGGAAGATATAAAACGGATGTTAAGTGCAAAAGCAAGTATTGAATTAGGTAATTGCGTAGCGATGCGCTATTCCCCGGGGGCATATCTCTTTGAACAACATGATATACCTCTATATCGCCTTCCGCTACCTATCGGAATAGGCCAAACAGATACATTTATTGAAGCCTTATGTGGAATAACAGGGAAAGAAATTCCTCAAGAAATTGTTCTTGAACGTGGACGGTTGCTAGATGCTATGATTGATTCCCATAAGCATAGTGCTTTGGGTCGAGTTGCTTTGTTCGGTGATATGGATCTTGTTTATGGAATTAGCGGATTACTTTTGGAAAATGGAATGGAACTTGTCTGTGCAGCAACGGGAACGGAATCAAAAAGCTTTCGAGAGGCATTAGAAAATCGTATGGAGTCCTATAATCAAGAAGCTGTTATTATGCAAGATTCAGATTTTGATACCATTCGAGAAGTGATACGAGAAGAAAATGCCAATATTATGGTAGGTAATTCCAATGGAAGATTTATTTGGGAAAAAGACGGCATTGATTTTGTTCGGGTCGGCTTTCCCATTCACGATCATATGGGTGCTCAACGGAAAAAACGTATGGGATATAAAGGAGCTGTACGATTATTGGATGAAATAGTAAATCATCTTTTGGATCAGAAGCATAGGACATATAGGGAACGCATGTATAACACCTATTACAACGCTATAAAAACGGTAGAGCAACCGTAGAAGGAGGAGCATATGGTGAAAGCAAAAGAAGTGATTCGTGTAAAAGATGAGCATAGTGATAAGGTATTGAAGAAAAATGAGACCCACCCTTGTTTTAACCCAAACGCGCATGATTATGCGCGTATGCATCTCGCGGTAGCACCCAAGTGCAATATTCAATGTAACTATTGTTATCGAAAATATGATTGTACCAATGAATCCCGTCCCGGAGTTACGTCAGATGTTTTGAATCCGCAACAAGCATTAATGAAGTATAAGGCGATGAAAAAAGAATATCCGACCTTATCTGTTGTTGGAATTGCAGGACCGGGAGATGCATTAGCCAATTGGGAGGCAACCCATGAAACGTTATCAAAGATTAAAGCCTTTGATCCGGAAGTTACGTTTTGCCTTTCAACGAATGGATTGAAGTTGACAAAATATGCAGATGAACTTATTGCGTTAGGTGTTAGCCACATTACCGTTACAATCAACACTGTTTATGAAGATGTTGCCGCTCGAATTTATCGTCATGTCCGCTATGAAGGCAAAAAATATTTCGGAACGGAAGCAGGAAAGTTATTGTTGCAAAAACAGTGGGAAGCGGTTGACTATTTGAAAGATAAAGATGTCATCGTAAAAGTAAATATCGTTTATATGAAAGGTGTCAATGATGACCATATTCGAGATATTGTGACAAAAGCCAGAGATTTAGGCGTCTCAGTAACGAATATCATGGGACATATCCCAGTTGAAAAAACACCTTTTGAAATCTTGGAAAAGCCAACAAAAGAAGAAGTTTTGAAAGCTCGACTAATGAATAATGATATATTGCCACAAATGATGCATTGTAATCAATGTCGTGCTGATGCTGTGGGAAAACTAAAAGGATGTCAAAAAATAAGCTAGGAGGTTATACAATGGAAAAACCGAAACATCATATATTTGTATGTTCAAGTTCAAGATTAACGGGAGAAATAAAGGGGTTTTGTGCCCAAAATGAGGGATTGCAAATACTCGAAAGCATTGTAGAAGAGGTTCAAGATAGAATGATTGATAGCGATGTTATGGTTACCAATACCGGGTGTTTAGGATTATGTTCCATGGGCCCGGTGGTTATGATTTATCCGGAACAGATTTGGTATGGAAAAGTGACACCGGATGATGTGGAAGAGATTATGGATGCACTTGAAGAAGGCGAGGTTGTTGATCGATTAGTTATATAGTCTAGCGTACCGGCATGTTTGTCTACAAACGTGCCGGTACGCTAGACTTTCATAGAAAGGGTGGTTGAATGGATCGATTTTTAACGATTATTGATACAACATTGAGAGATGGCGAACAATCTGCGGGTGTTAGTTTTACGCGGCAGCAAAAAATAACCCTTGCTAGGTATTTGGATCATCTAGGTGCTAATGTTATTGAAGCTGGGATACCGGCAATGGGGAAGGAAGAACAGGAAGTCATCTACACCTTGCTGTCAATGGGATTGAAAAGTGAGATACTTACATGGAACCGCATGCGACCGGATGATATTGAAGCATCATTACAGTGTGGATCGAGGCATTTGCATATGTCTGTTCCTGTATCGGATATTCATATTCAAAAAAAACTTGGGAAAAACCGAAAATGGGTAATGCATCAATTAGAAATGTGCATAGACCACGTGTTTGCAGAGAAATGTATGCTATCAATTGGGGCAGAGGATGCTTCACGAGCAGATGAAGACTTTTTAGTAGAAGTGTTTGGCAGGGCCATTGAACGAGGGGTAAGGCGTATTCGTTACGCGGATACATTGAGTGTACTATCGCCCTTTACAGCAAAAGGTAGGATTGAGTCATTAATTCAAGGATTATGCAAACGATTGGATTGGACCAAGGAGCGATTTCACCAACAAGTGCTTATAGATTTTCATGGTCATAATGACTTGGGAATGGGTACAGCCAATGCCCTTGGTGCCTTTATGGGAGGCGCTTATGGAATTAGTTGTAGTATCAATGGCCTTGGAGAACGTGCGGGGAATACCCCATTGGAAGAAATTGTATCAACGCTAATGGTGATGGAAGGCATAGACTCTACAGTCGATATTAAGAAGATTATGGAGGTCTCTTCTCTCGTAGAAGAATATTCAGGTCGTATGGTTCAAGCGAGCAAGCCGATTGTAGGGACAATGGTATTCTCTCATGAGGCGGGAATACATGTGGACGGGTTATTGAAAGACCGCTCGATTTATGAATTTTTGAATCCGGAAGTTTTCGGAAGACAGCATGCTATTGTACAAGGAAAACATTCCGGAAAAAGTTACAGAAAAGCATTGGCTACCAAACCAACTGCTTTTCTTCTTTGATAATAGGGAGAACCGTTTGAGTAAAGGTATCAACAATCTGACTATCAAATTGTGTGCCTTTATTTTTTTGCAATTCTTTCGTTGCCTCTATGATAGATAAAGGTTTGTGATAGGGTCGCGGATATAGCATGGAATCAAAGGCATCACAGATACTAATAATTTTTGCATAAGGATGAATGTCTTGATTATGAAGCCCCTGTGGATAGCCTTTTCCATCGATTCGTTCGTGATGCATTAGAATAATATCTGCGATATCCCCGAAAGTTCCTGTACTACTTAGAATACGATAACCGATTTCCGGATGGCGTATGATTTGATCGTATTCTAGACTTGTCAGTTCACGTTCATAATCGAGGACTTGATAGTCTAAGGCAATTTTTCCGATGTCATGAAGTAAGCCGGATATCTTAAGTGTTTGAATGGCTTCAGGCGTCATATGAGTTGTTTTGCCATAGAGTGAGGCTAACATACTAACATGACGGGAATGTTGCTTTTCTATAGGATGTTTGGTATGGAAATTTTTAAGCATACCCTGGAGTATATGCTGTTGTCTTAAGGCATGTCCATGTAATTTATGGCTGTACATATTATCTTCGGCAGTCTGGATAATCGAATCCATAGACTCTTGTATGTCATTTTTAATGGCATGGCCTATGGCAAAGGACAGGGTTAAGTCACAGATAATCACATGTTTACAAGCATCGAGTAGAGCCTTTTTATAATAGTCCAAATGAGCTTGAGTAGCGTTAGGATAGATAATGGAAAATTCATCGCCACCGGTACGACATGTTATGACGGACTCTTTTACAAAGAGATGGTTAAGTAGACGTGCTGTTTCTTGAATGAGTTGGTCACCGTGAAAGTGACCAAAAGCATCATTAAAGAGCTTGAGGCCGTTTACATCAATAATAATCAGGCCGAGAGGATGCGCACTAATATCATTACTTAATTCATGAATACGTAAATCAAAAAAACGGCGGTTATACAGTCCCGTCAAGGCATCGGTATAACTTAGTTTTTTGAAGGCGTCATAATATTGAGTTTCTTTTGTGATGTCCAGTACAGCAATTTGCAACCACAAATTGCCGTCTGGATTAAGCACCTGACCGATGAGTCGAACAGGTGTATTATATTGATTGTTAAGGTGGATTTCAACATCACAGGTGCTTTTTTTGTTTATAAGATTACGTATAAAGAAATAAAAGGAATCCTGAGATTCTCTTGCAATCAATTTAGGTAGGTGCAACTTATGAAAAGCTACTTCTTGAAAAAGTTCAGCAGCTTTTTTATTATGCTTTATGATAAGCAGGTTTTTATCTACAACTAAATAGGCAATAGGAGATTGGATGAAAAATAGGGCGTACTCATCCTGTAGGGATTTTAATTTACTATTAATACGACGAAGTTCGTCGTTTTGCATTTTCAATTCTTCTTTGTAAATGGATAGTTTTACTTGCTCATGATTATCGGATGATTCTTTCATATCAATTAATATCTCCTTCCTCAAGGGGAATCATGTATATTAATGAGTAGCAAGCTCGTTTTTAAGTGCTGTTATATCTGTAAGAATTCCGGAAATACGTTTTGGGACATTATTATCATCTCTATCTAGAACTTGTCCGCTGTCTTTAAAGGTTATATAGTTTCCGCCTTTGTGCTTCATACGGAAGATAAAATCCCAGTCAAGCGGTTCACCCCTTAATATCCGCTCTATTTTAGGAAATACTTTTTTATAATCATCGTTATGCATAAGGTTATATATTTTTTGCAGCGATGAGGGAAAAATCTTATGATCAAAATCCAAGTACCTGCTTAATTCAGGTGAGAACATAATCTCATCGGCCTTTACATTATAATCCCACCAAGCCATATGTCCTAATTGCATGGCGTATTCTAGGTGTTGATTGATAATAGCGTAATCACTTTCCTTACTTTTCAACGCATTAATATCAATAAAGGTAATGATAATACCATTCACAGCATTGTATTCTGTTCGATAAGGTCGAATTCGAACGAGCCAATGATTATTCTCGCTATCGGTAATATTACGTTCAATGTTAATGAGATGATCCATGACCGAAGTCGCATCACTTACAATTTCCGGATAGGTCTCTATAACAGATAAATGATGAATCGGGCGGTTAATATCTTCATCGCGGATATTGGTGATTTGATGGATGATTGGTGTTATCTTACGAATATTAAGTTGAGAATCCAAATATATGGCACCAACTTCAGTATTTTTTAATAAGTTATTTAAGTCGTTGGTCATGTTAAGCAGCTCATCAATTTTGGACTCGTGTTCATTATTAACCGTGTACAACTCCTCGTTGACAGACTGAAGTTCTTCGTTAGTACTTTGAAGTTCTTCGTTAGAAGCGATAAGCTCTTCGTTAGAAGATTGGAGTTCTTCATTGGAAGTTTCTAATTCTTCAATAGTTGCTTGTAGACCTTCTCTGGCCAATTGAAGTTCTGACTCTAATTCCAGAACACGTTCTTTGGCTTCTTCGGACATATCAACCATAATATGACTATTGCCGTGCTTAACTTCTTTTTCAACGATAAAACTAATCAGAAATAAAGAGTGATCGCCAAGGGTTATAGGTGTCCCTTTTATGGTTAAATTATCCACCCCGTTGATGGATACATTCCTGAACACAACCACATCTTTAGTCAACTTGAGTCGGCGTAGAATGTTATTGATAAAAAGACTAAGCTCTTTAGTCATATTATTGTTGAAATTTGATGTAAAATGCCCCGGTTGTAAGGAGAGATATCCTGATAAGTCATTGATGATTTGAATAATGTTATCGTGACTATCAATCACAATCGAAGACGGCAAGGTAGCAGAGAGAATACCTTCTGTTAACTTATCAACAGAAGAATGAGGTGACATGCCGTAATTTCCGTTACGAACGGCATAGTCATGGGTGTGTTGCCGGGAAGCATAGTTGGTTAGCGGCTGTCGTAGAAATTGTCGGTAGCCTTCTTTATAACGAAATATTTTCCATTTGGAGTCAATGACAGTAAAGGCGTCAGCCATATCACCAAGCGTTTCACTACTACCAAGGAAGAGATACCCTCCGGGTCGTAGGGACAAATAGAAATTATGCAAGATGTCTTGTTGTTTATCCGTTTTTATGTAAATAAACAAATTACGGCATATGAGTAAATCCAAGCGTGAAAAGGGAGGATCCTTTAGTATGTTATGATGTGCAAAAACAATTTTTTTACGAATAAAGTCTTTAATCTGATAGCCTTGCTCAACTTTATTGAAATATTTGCTTAATAACTCTGGGGAGATGTCAAGTGTCATATTTTCAGGGTAAATCCCGATACCGGCATATTCAAGAGCCTTTTCATCGATATCAGTGGCAAAAATTTTGTATTCAATAGTTAAACCTCGGCGTTGAATCTCTTCAGAAACGAGGATGGCTAGAGAATAGACTTCTTCACCACTTGAACAGCCGCAGGACCAGATACGAAGTGTTTCCTTGGTGAAATCAAGTTTGGGAAGGACATTTTCTTCCAATGAATTAAAGGCTTCAGTATCACGGAAGAAGCTGGTTACTCCGATAAGCAATTCTCGAGATAAAAGATTGACTTCTTTTTTTGATTGGGATAAAAAATGATAATATTTGTCAATACTATCAATACGGTTCACTTTTAGTCGGCGTTCAATGCGTCGTCGAATGGTGCTTTCTTTATAATGTCCGAAATTAATACCACATTGTTGATGCAATACCTTACAAATATCGGTTAGTTTCTTTTCGACTTCCGGCAAGGTGGAATCTGTATTCAGTTGCTCCAGTTCATTGGAGGTAAACTGTATATAATGATTAATCTCATTAGGCATTAATTCGGGGGTAAGAATAAAATCAACTAAACCGGTACGCACTGCACTGGTAGGCATACTAGAAAAGCGGGCAGATTCTTCATCTTGAACTATAATCATCCCACCGTTTTCTTTGATTTCATAGATGCCGGATGAACCGTCTTTGCCACTTCCGGAAAGAATCACCGCAATGGCCTTGTCCTTTGCAAATTTTGCCAGAGATTTATAAAAATTATCAATAGGTAAGTTAATGGGTAAAGAAGGAACTTGATCTTCTAAATATAAAATAGCCTTACGTATAAACAGATTTTTGCGTGGTGGTATTAAATAGATAGAATTTGGCTGGGGTTTCATGCCATTTTCGATGATGTAAATGGGCATGTTTGTATGGCGAGCTAAAATTTCATTCATTAAACTACGGTAGTCAGGAGACAGGTGTTGAATAACGATATAAATTAATCCTGTATCATCAGAGGTTGATTTAAAAAAGTTTTCTATGGCCTCCAATCCTCCGGCAGACGCACCGATAGCCACATAATAATTGTTCTCCTGCATTATCATATACTCTCTTTCTCTATATAATCAAATCGTATCATTATATTAAACAAAAGAGGATATTTTTTGCATAACAAAAAATAATCCTCTCCCTGGAATCACTGTATGATTAGGGCGTCAAAAGCAAGTTTTCCTAAATTCGCATACAATATATAGATGACGTAGAAGCGTTCGTAACACTATATTGTATGCGAAAGTTCAACTATATGCTTTTAACACTCTAATCACTGTATTAGTAATAATATATCACAAGTGAATAGCCCATCACTTGCGATCGAGTGGGATATGACAATATCCCGTAGGGTTTTTCTTCAAGTAGCGTTGGTGATACGCTTCAGCATCGAAGAAATTTTTCAAGACAGTCGTTTCGGTAACTATAGGATCTAAATAGTTATTTTGTTCTTTTGCTAAACTCTCTTGAATGACAGGAACATCGTCTTCATCTATATGATAGATTCCTGTCCGGTATTGCGTTCCGGTATCCGGACCCTGACGGTTCATAACAGTCGGGTCTATAATCTGCCAATAGGCATCCAATAAATCGGATAGCGGTAGTGTATAAGGGTCATATTCTATATAGACGGCTTCTGCATGATTGGTTGTACCGCTACATACCAATTCGTATGAGGGATTATCTACATTACCGTTTGCATAGCCAACTTTTGTAGAAAGAACGCCTGGAATACGAGAAAAGTACTCTTCAACGCCCCAAAAACAGCCACCGGCAAAAACGATTTCTTTCATTATAATGTTCACGTCCTTCTTATGGTTAATTTTAATTATTCTTAAATTATAGCATATGGTTTAAAACGTGTATAGATAAGGTTATGAAAATAGGAGGAAAGTATATGTTATTACAAAATCCGAACATTAAACCTTAAAAACTTCCGAATATTCGAAAAAAGTATTGAAAATACATTCGCACCATGTTAGAATACGGGTATATGAGATGAATATGGCTCTGACCTTACATGAATGAGGCATGAGTGCTAACGAAGAAAGGGGATTCATGATGTTTCAACTTAAAGAACATAACACAAATGTAAAAACAGAATTATTGGCTGGTGTTACCACCTTTATGACTATGGCTTATATCCTGGTCGTTAACCCAAATATACTAAGCAGTGTTGGTGGAGATATGACGTTTAATGCCGTTTTCCTAGCAACGGCTATTGCAGCAGCCATCGGTTCGGCATGTATGGGATTGTTCGCCAATTACCCCTATGCATTAGCTCCGGGAATGGGTCTTAATGCATTTTTTGCAGTTACCGTTGTATCTGCCGGTCGATTAACCATGGAACAGGCTCTTACAGCAATATTAATTGAAGGTTTTATCTTTCTTCTATTAACCTTCGTGAATGTACGGGAAGCGATTTTCAATGCGATTCCTGTAACATTAAAATATTCAGTAAGTGCCGGAATCGGTTTATTTATTGCTTTTATCGGTTTTCAAGATGCCGGAATTATTGTCGATGGGGGAGCAACATTGGTAACAATCTCTAAGCAAATGACATCAGCGCCGATTGTCTTGGCAATTGTCGGTGTGATTATTATCGCTGTTCTTGCCCATAAAAAAGTCCGTGGCTCCATCTTAATCGGTATTGTCATTACTTGGGCATTAGGCATTATTGCAGAACTTACGGGTTGGTATGTTCCGGATATGCAAGATACATTTTCTGTTATTCCTGGTGGCATCGTGGCACCGGTACATTTTGATGAAATGCTTTGGTTCCGCTTTGACTTCGGTGCTCTTGGCAACTTGGATTTCTGGGTGGTTATGTTCTCTTTCTTATTTGTAGATTTATTTGATACATTGGGTACGTTGATCGGTGTATCGTCTAAGGCAGGGTTGTTAGATAAAGAAGGCAAATTACCGCGTGCTAAGCAAGCCTTATTTGCAGATGCAGTTGCAACAACGGTAGGTGCTTGTATAGGTACATCCACCACCACAACATATGTCGAAAGTGCAGCCGGTGTTGCCGATGGCGGTCGTACAGGATTAACTGCGATTATGACAGCAGGCTTGTTCTTATTAGCCCTTCCTTTTGCACCGTTATTCTCTTCGATTCCTACATTTGCGACAGCTCCGGCATTAATTTATGTTGGTTTCTTAATGTTAGAATCAGTAACCAAGATTAATTTTACAGATGTCACCAAAGGGTTACCGGCATTTTTGACAATCCTTGTAATGCCGATTAGTTACAGTATTTCAGAAGGTATTGCTTTTGGTGTGATTAGCTATACTATCTTAAATGTATTTGCGGGCAAGAAAAAAGATGTATATCCTTTAATGTATTTCTTAACTATTGCTTTCATTCTAAAATTTGTATTTGTAAAATAATAATGGTATTCTAGAATTAAATAATCCTTAACTGCAACTGGCGGATCAGTGGGTGAACCCACAGGGAGCAGTTAGATAGGAATATGTCGACCGCCTGGGCAAAGAGAAATGTAATATATCTTAAGCTCAGGCGGTTTTTCTATATATGGATATGTTCATTGGAATCCTTATATAGAAAGATAGGCGCCTGAAGAAAGGTGAATCGTTATGGAAGATATTCAAGTAAGACAATTTATTCAGGACCATGTAACACCATATGATGGGGACGAATCCTTCTTATGTGGTATGACAGAAGATACGAGACAATTGAAAGCGTGTTATGAAGCGCTGCTGGAAGAAGAACGATGTCGCGGTGGTGTGTATGAAGTAGATGTAGAGCGCATTGCTTCCTTATTAACCTTTGAACCGGGGTATTTGAATCAACCCTTGGAGCGAATTGTAGGTCTCCAAACAGATGTTCCGTTAAAACGAGCGGTCAACCCCTTTGGCGGTATTCGTATGGCGCGTCAGGCTTGTGAGGCTTATGGTTATACGTTGAGTCAAACGATTGAAAAGGCATTTGAAGTAAAGACGACGCATAATGACGGTGTATTTCGTGTTTACAGTGACGAGATGCGAGCAGCACGACGTATGGGATTAATTACCGGATTACCTGATGCGTATGGTCGAGGTCGAATTATCGGAGATTATCGTCGTGTTGCACTGTATGGTATGGACAAACTGATAAGCAGTAAACAATCGGAGCGCAAAGCTGCATGGCAAAAGCCTATGGATGAAGAGAATATTCGCTTTATTGAAGAGCTACACAGACAGCTGGATTTTATGTCAAAGTTAATCTTGATGGCAAAAGCCTATGGAGATGATATTACTCGACCGGCGAAAACGGCACGAGAGGCCATTCAGTGGACTTACTATGCCTACTTAGCAGCTGTCAAAGAGCAAAATGGAGCAGCTATGAGTTTGGGGAGGGTAAGTACCTTTTTTGATATTTATATTGAACGTGACATACAGGAAGGTCGTTTAACAGAAGCAACGGCTCAAGAATTGGTCGATCACTTTGTTATGAAACTTCGTCTGGTCCGCCAGTTGCGAACGCCGGACTATAATGAACTTTTTGCCGGGGACCCGAATTGGATAACAGAAGCGATTGGAGGTATGGGGGAAGATGGTAGAACACTAGTGACAAAAACATCCTATCGATTCATTCATACCCTTACGAATCTATCCCCTTCGCCGGAGCCTAATTTGACCGTTTTATGGTCGGAAGCATTGCCTAAAGCATTCAAAAATTATTGTGCAGCTATGAGTATGGAAACAGATGCGCTTCAATATGAAAACGATGATTTGATGCGTCCTATTTATGGGGACGATTATGGTATTGCTTGCTGTGTATCGGCTATGGCAATTGGTAAGCAGATGCAGTTTTTTGGAGCCCGTTGCAACCTACCGAAACTTCTGTTGTTGGCTATTAACGGTGGTTATGACCCGATGACAGAGGCTACCATCGAACCACAGTTAAAACCCTTAGGACCGGATGATTTCACCTATGACACCGTGTATGAGAGGTACATCTATTATGTGGAATGGATGGCTGAATTATATGTGAATACAATGAATATCATTCATCGGATGCATGATAAGTATGCCTATGAAAAAATACAGATGGCATTGCATGATAGCCGGGTGGAACGGTTTATGGCCTTTGGTATTGCCGGTTTCTCTGTTATGGCAGACTCGTTTAGTGCTATTTATCATCAGGCGGTGAGGCCGATTTATAATGAACAAGGCTATGTTGTTGATTATTCTGTACATAAAGATTACCCGACCTTTGGTAACGGATTACATATAGTGGATCAAATGGCAAATCGTGTAGCAGAAGATTTTATAAATGCATTGAAGCGTTATCCTACTTATAGGGATGCTAAGCATACATTGAGTATACTGACGATTACATCGAATGTTGTCTATGGCAAGAAAACAGGGGCGACCCCTGATGGTAGAAAAGCGGGAGCTCCTTTTGCGCCGGGCGCAAATCCAATGCATCAAAGGGAAAAAGAAGGACCTTTGGCAGCCGGATTATCAGTAGCACATATACCCTATGAAAGTTGTCAAGACGGCATTAGCTATACCTTTTCTATTTTACCGCAAGCACTGGGAAAGACATCAGCAGCACGATGTGATAATTTAGTTGGATATTTAGATGCCTATTTTGCTGAAGGCGGGCATCATATGAATGTGAATGTCATAGATCCCGCTGTTTTGAAAGAGGCAATGGATAAACCGGAAGCGTATAAGTATTTGACCATTCGTGTTTCCGGTTATGCCGTTCGATTTATTCAATTAAGTCGTAAGCAACAAGAAGAAGTTTTAATGAGGACCTATCATCAGTAATATAGGGTATTCATGAAGTAACTAGAAAAATAGATTATTAAGTCGAAGGAGTAAAATTATGCGTGCATTAATTAGTGTATCAGACAAAACCGGTATTGTTGAATTTGCAAAAGAGCTTGTGGACCTAGGTGTTGAAATCGTTTCTACCGGAGGAACAAAACGCGTTATGGAAGAGGCGGGACTTGATGTCATCGGTATTAGTGAGGTGACAGGATTTCCTGAATGTTTGAACGGACGCGTGAAAACACTAGATCCTCATATCCATGCAGGAATACTTGCTATGCGTCATAATAAGGAGCATATGCAAAGCCTTGATGAACTTGGCGTTACGCCCATTGATTTAGTGGTTGTTAACTTATATCCCTTTAAGGAGACGATTCGCAAAGAAGGTACAACTTTGGAAGAGGCTATAGAAAATATTGATATCGGCGGGCCGACAATGCTCCGGTCAGCAGCGAAGAACTATCAAGATGTATCGGTTATTATAGACCCGGCAGATTATTCAATAGTTGTTGAAGCACTGAAAACCGAAGGTAAGGTATCTATAGATACGAATTTTTATCTGAGTAGTAAAGTTTTTGAACATACAGCGGCGTATGATGCTATGATTAGCGATTATATGCGCAAACAACGCCATGCTGAGGTTTTGCCTGAGACATTAACGATGACCTTTGAAAAGGTTGAAGACATGCGTTATGGTGAAAACCCACATCAGCAAGCAGCTTTTTATAAAGAAATTATGCCTGAAAAAGGTTCTTTAGTCGATGCTGTACAATTACATGGGAAACAGCTCAGCTTTAATAATATTAATGATACAAATGGTGCTCTAGAGTTGTGCAAGGAATTTGAAGAACCGACAGTTGTCGCTTGTAAACATGCGAATCCATGTGGTGTGGGATCGGCAGACTCTATTTATGAGGCTTATATGAGAGCCTATAGTTCGGATCCTAAGTCAATATTTGGTGGAATCATTGTCGCAAATCGGACAATTGATGCAGCTACAGCAACGGAAATACATAAGATTTTTATTGAAATTGTAGTTGCGCCGGATTATACACCGGAAGCCCTTGATATACTAGGTCAAAAAAAGAATATTCGCGTTTTGCGATTAGATAACTTGGGAGTAAAACAACCGGAGACAGCATATGATTTGAAGAAAGTCAGTGGAGGATTATTGGTGCAAACGGTAGATTCTAAATTGTTGGGAGAATCTCTTGATGTTGTAACAAAACGAGCACCAAGTGAAGAGGAGATGGAAGATTTATTATTCACTTGGAAAATCGTGAAATACGCAAAATCGAATGGTATTGCTATTGGTAAGGCAAAGCAATCCGTTGGTGTGGGCCCCGGTCAAGTAAATCGCATATGGGCGGCACAGCAAGCAATGGAGCATGCAGTGGAAGCCCTTGGAGAGGAATCCTTACATGGAGCTGCCCTTGCTTCAGATGCTTTCTTCCCATTTTCGGATGTTGTAGAAGAGGCGGCAAAAGCAGGAATTACCTGTATCATTCAGCCGGGGGGGTCCATGCGCGACCAAGAATCTATTGATGCTTGTGATAAATATGGCATTGCTATGGTATTTACCGGAATGCGTCACTTTAAACATTAGAAAAAGATGAAAACTATAGTCTACACAAGCCTATAGGGTGTTTTGACCAAATTGGTCAATGTATTTTTGTGACAATAGTTCAAAAAAAATAAATAAAATTTAAAAAAAACACTTGTTAAATGAAGATGAATATGGTAAATTATAAATATAGCTAGTCATCCCTTCTAGTGCGCCAGCACGTTAGTGACTAGACTATAACCCTTATTAATTATTTATACTCCCCTCATCAAAGTAAAAAAAGACCGCAATGGTCTTTTTTTACGTACAAAAGTAGGCTTGACATGTCAACATGGCTTAACTTATGTTATAATGGAGCTTATATAAGAATTGGTGACTACCGATTCTAGAATAATTGGATAAAGGAGATCATTATGTTTGACATCGAACCGTTAAGGCAATTAAGTGAAGAGGATTTTTATGAATCTCTGTTGCTCTTTGCTCAAGGCTTGACAACAGAGGAGACGGATTGTATTGCTAATTTGTCTAATATTGCATCGCTATTATATCATACGATGGAAGATATAAATTGGGCAGGGTTTTATCTGCTTAAGGGTGAAGAACTTGTATTAGGCCCTTTTCATGGAAAACCGGCATGTATTCGTATAAAATTGGAGAGTGGTGTTTGTGGAAAAGCCGCAAGGACAGGGAAAACCGTGTGTGTTGAAGATGTTCATGCCTTTGAGGGTCATATTGCATGTGATGCGACAACACAGTCAGAAATAGTAATTCCGATTTGTTATGAAGGCAAAATAATGGGTGTTCTGGATATTGATAGTCCGAAATTAAAGCGATTTAGCGAAACCGACCAAGTGGCGTTGGAAGCCTTGGTTAAACATATAGAAAAATCTTGCCAATGGGAGGTATAGACATGTCCTATAAATTACTAAAGAAACAAAATCTTAACGATATTAAGGCTGTTGGATATATTTATGAACATCAAGTAACAAAAGCAAAGATTTGTTTTGTTCAAAATGAGGATACCAATAAAACCTTTTCAATAGCTTTTAGAACCCCTCCGACAGATGATACGGGAGTTGCTCATATATTAGAGCATTCCGTTCTTTGTGGTTCCCAAAAGTACCCTGTAAAAGACCCCTTCATTGAATTAGCAAAGGGATCCTTGAATACATTCCTAAATGCGATGACTTATGGTGATAAAACGATGTATCCTGTAGCCAGTGTCAATGATCAGGACTTCCAAAATCTGAAAGATGTGTATTTAGATGCTGTTTTTAATCCGAATATCTATGAAAATCCTATGATATTCGAACAGGAGGGATGGCATTATGAACTCCTTGAAGGACAGGAAACGGCGTCTTATAAAGGGGTCGTATATAATGAGATGAAAGGTGTATTTTCGTCTCCCGAGCAGATTCTATTTCGTTCTATTGAAAAAGAATTATTCCAAGGACATCCATACGGTCAAGAATCCGGAGGAGATCCAATGGCGATACCGACATTGACCTATGAAGATTTTCTGGAGTTTCATAGAACCTACTATCATCCTTCTAATAGCTATATCTTTTACTATGGGAATATAGATATAGAAGGTGAGTTGACGTGGCTTCAAGAGACGTATTTGGGTTCCTATGATTATAAAGAAGTGCATTCGGATATACCGTTAATGCCTCGATACGAGGAAGAACGACGTGTCATCAATACATACCCTGTTGCTCAAGATGAAGAAACAGAAAGCAAGAGCTATTTGAGCTATAATGTATTATTGAATGAATCTAAAGAGATTTTGGATACAATAGGTTTTGATATATTAGAATTTTTATTGATTGACAGCCAAGGAGCACCCATTAAAGAGGCGCTTTTACGTTCCGGTATATGCGATGATGTCTTCTCTTCTTATGATGGTGGTAAGAAGGAAGGTACGTTTACAATTGTAGCCAAAAATAGTGATCCGAAACATCAAGAAACCTTTGAGGCTATTATTGAAGAAGAACTGCATAAAGTAATTGCAGAAGGCTTTGATGCTAAAAAAGTAGAAGCGGCTATTAATAAATTAGAATTCAGAACAAAAGAAGCAGATTTCGGACATTTCCCCAAAGGGGTTATGTATGCGATAAAAACCCTTGATACATGGTTGTATGATGAAGATCCTTTCTTGAACTTTGATTATTCCCATTTGTTTGTTGAAATTCGAGAAGTCGTTCAAGAAGGATTTTTACAACGTTTAATTGAGACTTATCTATTGAACAATCCGCATACAGTACATATGCAATTGGTGCCGGATGTAACGTCGCAGTTAAATAAACAGGAAAAGGTGCGTAAAGAATTGGAAACCTATACGCAAAATCTGACGGATGTAGAGAAAGAGCAGTTGATTCAACACAATCAGGCGTTAATTACCTATCAAGAAGCGCCGGATTCGAAAGAGAATTTGAATAAGCTCCCTCTATTGACTATTGAGGATATTCCGCGAGATAAAGAGGCTTTCCAATTTGAGAAGTCCATGATTAAGGATACAAAAGTATTATATCACGAGTCGGATGCTATGGATATTGCTTATGTAACGGTTGGGTTTGATATTGGATTTATACCGGAAGATCAATTGGGAATCCTTGCATTTATGAGCCGTGTACTTATGAAGATGAGTACCCAAAAGCGACATTATAGTGCATTAAATGATGAAATCAATATACTTACAGGTGGTATCCAGGTGGGACTTCATGTATATGATCACAAAGAGTCGGCACGCTATTATGTACCAAAGCTGGAAGTTAAAGGAAAAAGCTTTGTCGGACATTTAGATGATCTTTATCGTTTGATTCGTGAAATTCTATTAGAAACGGATTTTTCGGATGCATCAAGAATGCGCGATTTACTCAATGAATCCAAATCACGTATGCAGATGAGTTTGAAATCAGCCGGTCACAATACGGCGATTGCAAGAGGCCAGGGTTCGATATCTCGTGTAGGAAGTTTCAAAGAGCGTATACGAGGTTTGTATTTCTATGATGAACTTGTATTATGGCAATCACGATCGGATGACGAATTAAGAGATTTAGGCGGTTTAATGAAGAAATTGCTAGAAGATATCGTAACAGCAGACGGATTAACGGTTGGTATTACGACACGTTCAGATTATAAGGCAGAAACAATAGAATCAACGAAACAGTTTGTATATGGATTGCCAAATTTAGATAAAAATCGTGATTCCGTTGAAGTGTCTTTAATAGACTTCGGTAATGAAGGAATTCGTATGACGTCTGATGTTCAATATGTAGGAGCGGTTAATAATTTTAAGGATAAAGGATTTGAGTATCATGGATCGTTAAAGGTCCTAAATACCATGATAAACTTAGATTATTTATGGAACAGTATCCGTATTAAAGGTGGTGCTTATGGAGCTTTTGCAGGGGTGAATCGCAACGGTATCATGTATTTTGCCTCATATAGAGATCCAAACTTGACAGAAACGCTGAATGCTTATCAATCCATTCATACATTCGTAGAATCCTTAGAGGTGGATGAACGGGAATTGACCAAATATATTATAGGGACAATTAGCCCAATGGATCAGCCGTTAACACCATCCATGGAAAATGATAAGATGTTGTCGATTTATCATTCTGAAATTACGCAGGAAGATATTATGAAAAGTCGCCACGAAGTTTTGGATACAACCGTCGACTCATTGAAAAAATATCGCGAATTGTATCAAAAAATCTTTTTAGATGAACATGTTTGTGTTCTTGGTGGATCGGACAAAGTCAATAGTGCCAAGGAAGTCTTTGATACAATCAGAGATTTACAATAGAATATAAACTTTGGTACTATATAAAAGGAGCCGTTCGGCTCCTTTTATATAGTGTAGCGAAATGTTTTCCAATGCTCATCTTTGATAGCACCCATTTTTTCATAGAATGCGATAGCGCCGTGATTATCATTTAAACACTGCCATTCTAGCTTTGTATAGCCAAGTTCTCTTGTTTGTTCAATCATACCGTCAAGAAGAACTTTCCCAACGCCTTGACGTTGATAGTCTTGATGGATATACATATCTTCTATATAAAGCCCCATTTCTCCAGAAAAAGTAGATATGGTTTCATAGAACGTAATGGCTCCTATAACAGCGTTTGAGTCACATGCAAGTAGTACTCTTAGACCGTGGCGTGTCATAAGATGCTCGAGTCTGGAAAGGGTTAAATGAAAAGTATTATAGACACCTTGGTGTTTTGCAAAGGCTTCTAATAGTTTGAAAATAGTTGTAATATCTTCCTGCGTAGCTAAACGTAATGTGATTGTATTGTTTGGCATAAACGTCTCCTTCCTCATAGTTTACCTATCTCTAATTTCATTGTAACATAAAAATAGATAAAGAGTTGACAATTTCTTGAACATCCTGTATATTTAAGTTGTACTCATTACAAAGTTATAATAGCTCGTAATGAATAACTCAAGTTTATTATTATTAGGAGGTAACGATTATGAAAAAATATGTATGTACAGTATGTCAATATGTGTATGATCCTGAAGTAGGCGATCCTGATGGTGGAATTGAGCCTGGTACAGCATTTGAAGATATTCCTGATGATTGGGTATGCCCACTTTGTGGAGTAAGTAAAGAAGACTTCGAATTATTAGAAGACTAATCTACAAAAAGGGGTGCATCAAATGGATGTAACGAATATTACAGATTTTTTGAATGCACATGGAATTAAACCCTCTTATCAAAGAATTAAGGTTTATGAGCATTTGCATCAGTGCAAAGATCATCCGACTGCGGAAATGATTTATCGTGAATTGGTGAAGGTCATTCCAACGTTGTCCAAAACAACGGTGTACAATTCTTTGAAAACCTTTGTAGAGAAGGGTATCATTCGCGTTGTGACGATTGACGGAAATGAAATGCATTATGACCCTATTCTTGAAGAGCATGGACATTTTCAATGTCGACGCTGTCGGAAATTATACAATTTTCCAATTGATAAGAACCTTTCTTTTGCAGAACAAGTGAAAGATTATATTATTGAAGAACGGAGTATATACCTTAAAGGGATATGTAAATCGTGTATAGAAAAGGAACAGTCTTAATAGGGCTGTTCCTTTTTTCGTTCCCTTGACAGTGTATCTGAATGAGGTATGATAGAGGTAGAACCCGTTTTTATAAAATAGGAGGTGCTCAGATGAAAATAATTATAATTGGTGGTGTCGCAGCAGGTATGAGTGCGGCAGCTAAGGCACGACGTGAAGATAAAGATGCGACAATTATAGTGTATGAAAAGGGACATTTTGTATCCTATGCAGCGTGTGGTTTACCATATTTTGCAGGAGATGTGGTAAAAGATTATCAAGATCTCATGATACGAACCGTTGAAGAATTTGAACAAGAAGGTATTCAAGTGGAATTAGATCATGAGGTCACACATATTGACACCACGAATCATACAGTGACAGTTGCTGACAAGCATCATAATCGTTCCTTTGAAGATACCTACGATCGACTTATTATTGCAACAGGTGCTAATCCTATTATTCCGCCTATTGAGGGCATTGATGACGTGCCGATATATACACTCAAATCCATGGAAGATGGTATACATATAAAGGAAATGTTTGATGATCCGACGGTTGAGAATCTAGCAATCATAGGAGCCGGATATATCGGGATGGAATTGGTTGAAAATGCTCTGCTTTACGGCAAAAAAATACATCTGATTGAATCCCAAGACCATATATTGCCACATTTTGATACCTCGATTTCCAATATTATTCACAATGCAATGATACAGAAAAAGGTGAAAATACACATAGGTGAAACCGTCAAAGGGATGCATAAAATAGAAGAGGGAAAATATACATTAACAACCGATCAAAATGACTATGAAACAGATGCTATAGTCGTCTGTGTGGGAATACGTCCTAACACAGACTTCATTAAAGATACATCGATTAAATGTGATGATAAGGGTGCCATTATTGTAGATCGTCAAATGCGAACATCCGTTGCTGATATATATGCTGTCGGAGATTGTGCTCAGGTGTATCACGCCTTGCTTAAGAAAAATGTATATCAGCCTTTGGCAACAGTGGCCAATCGTTGCGGACGAATGGTCGGTATTAACGTGACAGGAGGCCATGAAGAATATCCGGGAGTTATTGGAGCCGCAGCGGTTAAAATCTTGGATTATGAAGTGGCTAAAACCGGTTTGAATGTTCGACAAGCGTTGGAGAATGGATATAAGGCAACATCTGTTGATGTCAAAACAGTGAATAAACCGAGTTATATGGGACAAGATCAGATTGTGATGACCTTAATATATGATGAAGAGACGACGCAAGTATTGGGTGTGGAAGCTATTGGTAAAAAGGATGTTGTCCATCGTGTGAATGCGCTTGGATTAGCTATCCATAGTCATATGACGGTACGAGAACTAGCCCTTGCAGATTTAGCGTACAGCCCTCCATTCAATAATACATGGGATGCTATTCAGGTTGCGGCAAAGGTTGCTGAATAAAGGTTCCTCGTCTTTTAAAACATTAAATTGTATAACTTAGGCAATAAACCTTGATAGATGTCTACCCTTTGGGTATAATTCAATAGGAAGATTAAGGTTAGTTCTTTTTAATACTTAATCACAGGAATCAAACGATGATTGAAGAAAGGAGGAGCACATGTCTCAGTGGTGGGAATCATTAACGTTGTTAAAGCAACTATTTTATTTTATTGCAGTGCCTGCAACAGTCATATTAGTTATTCAAGCGATATTGTCTATCATTGGATTGACGGATGGTGGAAGTGATTTAGATGGCGGCGATTTTGACGGAGCAGATAATTTAGATCTGTTTACGGATATCGATGAACCGGTTGAACTTGATCTTTCGGATGGTCATGACTTATCCAATGACGGATTCACAGGCGATTTTAAGTTTTTAACAGTAAGAGGCCTCGTTGCTTTTTTTACTATTTTTGGCTGGACAGGAGCTGCAATGTTAAACAGTTCAACGGAAGTTGTGTCCATCATCGTTGCTTTGTTGGCCGGTTTGGCAGCAATGGGCATCATCGGATATCTTTTTTATATGATGAACAAACTGCAGTCGAGTGGTAACATCGAATTTATAAATGCCATCGGCAAAACAGGTGAAGTGTATTTGACGGTGCCTCCTACGATGCAGGGCAAAGGTAAGATTATGGTAACTGTTCAAGAGCGTTTGATTGAGGTAAATGCCATGACAAAACAGACGGAGCCTATTAAATATGGTGACGCAGTGGTTGTTGTTGGTGTTATGAGTGATCACACATTAATAGTCGAGAGACAATAGGAGGTTAATATGGGTTTTTTAACAGCAGGTAGCTTGAACATGGATTTTCTGATTTTAATAGTTGTTATAGTTGTGTTGGTATTTACAACGTTGATTGCATTATTAACACGCTACAAAAGATGTCCGTCGGATCAAATCTTAGTCATCTATGGTAAAGTTGGCAAGGGAGAAAACGGACAAATAAGTTCCAAATGTATTCATGGTGGCGCGGCGTTTATTTGGCCGGTTATTCAACAATATGAGTACTTGGATTTGACACCACTATCGATTAACGTAGATTTACGCAATGCATTATCCAAACAAAACATTCGTGTCGATGTACCGTCTCGCTTTACCGTCGGTATTTCAACAGAAGGTGGCGTTATGCAAAATGCGGCAGAACGTTTGCTTGGATTAAAATTAAACGAAATTGAAGAATTAGCAAAAGATATTATCTTCGGTCAGTTACGTTTAGTTGTTGCAACAATGGATATTGAAGAAATCAATACAGACCGTGATAAATTCCTTGAAGCGGTTGCTCGTAATGTGGAATCTGAATTGAAAAAAATCGGTTTACGTTTGATTAACGTTAACGTAACAGATATCAAAGATGAATCCGGTTATATCGAAGCGCTAGGTAAAGAAGCGGCGGCAAAAGCAATTAATGACGCCAAAAAATCTGTTGCTGAAAAAGACAGAGACGGTTCAATCGGTGAAGCGGAAGCGAAGAAAGATGAACGTATCCGCGTGTCAGCAGCAAACTCTGTTGCCGTTGAAGGTGAAAACCAGGCGAAGGTCAAAATTGCTCAGTCTGAATCTGAAAAACGCCAACGTGAAGCTGAGGCATTACGTACAGCAACAGCATCTGAGAAAGTACAATCAGCATTAGCGTTAAAAGAAGCGTATGAATCGGAACGACAAGCCGAAGTTGCTCGTGCGGCGAAAGAACAAGCAACAAAAGAAGCAGATATTATCGTACAAGCTGAAATCGGTAAACGACGACTTGAAATTGAAGCAGAAGCAGATGCAGAACAAACAAGACGACGTGCCAAAGGTGATGCGGATGCGATTTATGCTAAGATGGAAGCGCAAGCCCGTGGTTCATGGGAGATTCTTAGTAAACAAGCAGAAGGTTTCAAAACTATGGTGGATGCTGCCGGTGGTTCAAATGAAGCAGTGCGCCTATTGTTAGCCGATAAGATGGAAGAATTGGTTAAAATTCAAGTGGAAGCAATCAAGAATATTAAGATTGATAAAGTGACGGTTTGGGATTCCAATCAAGGTGAAAACGGGAAACCGGCAACAGCTAACTTTCTTTCGGGTATGATGAAATCCATCCCACCGATGAATGAAATGTTTGATATGGCCGGTATGGATTTGCCGGAATATCTGGGAAAAACAAAAGAAAATCATGTTAAAGATGAAGAAGATGAAACAGAAGAAGCTTAGACCACTAATCTTTGTATCGCAAGATACACATCCACGGATGATTGAGGTGTTAAATGAAGGAGGAAGTGTGTTCACACTTCCTCCTCATTTGTCTGTTTATGAAGCTATTCAAAATCATCCGGATATTGTGATGCAGATTATTAATAATGAGCTGTATATTGACGGGTACATATATGATGCGTTAGCGTTAGAAGTGGTACAATATCTACAAAAGCTCG
Organism: Vallitaleaceae bacterium; assembly: GCA_965140555.1. GTDB lineage: Bacteria > Bacillota > Clostridia > Lachnospirales > Vallitaleaceae > UBA1351. The sequence continues at coordinate 3,628,337 of OZ223259.1, forward strand.
GTAACGTGCATCGATTGAAATCGCTTCTTGCACAGAAGTATCCTAAAACGGTTTGGATGAATGGTAAAATGACGGAGTTTGGCTATCTTCATCATAAGGAGTATACACATCCTGAAATCATAGCGGCATTGAAGCAAGAGGGAATACGACGGATTCATACGCGGCAGGGATATAGTGGGTGCTCATTGCTCTACTTAGGTAGAGGGAAAGGAATAACAGCCGATCCACATATGTATAAGGTTCTTCAGGCGGAAGGTGCAGACATGTTATTGATTCAGCCCGGGTTTATTGAACTTGAGGGGTTGCCTTATGGATTTATTGGTGGTTGCTGTGGTGTTTATGAAGACCGTGTATTTGTTCATGGTTCTTTGGAGTTTCATCCGGATGGTGATGTTATACGACGTTATATTATGGATGCAGGCTATAGAATTGAAACGTTGAAAGGTGAGCCTTTAAAGGATATAGGTAGTATGCTGTTTTGGGAGTACTGGAAAGGAAATAATAAATGACACAAACGATGAATATACCGGTTTTTATCCCCCACTTGGGATGTCCAAATGATTGTGTGTTCTGTAACCAGAATCGAATTAGCGGACAACATGCTTATCCGGATTTGAACAAGGTGAAAGAGGATATTATAGCAGCGATTCATACGATAGGGCAACGAGATGATGTGGAAATAGCTTTTTTTGGAGGTAGCTTTACAGGGTTGAGTAGTCAGGTGCAACGGGATTATTTAGATATGGCTAAAGAGCTGGTAAAACACTATGGATTGAAAGGCATTCGTTTTTCTACACGACCGGATTATATGGGTGCAGCTGTATTTGAACTGCTGGCGGACTATCCTATTACAGCGATTGAATTAGGCGTTCAATCCATGGATGAATCGGTACTTCGAGAGTCAAAGCGGTTTTATCCTATTCATAAAGTGGATGAGGCAGTCATGCGCATTAAGAATGCGGGAATTGAGTGTGGTTTGCAGATGATGCTCGGATTACCGGGAGATTCTTTGGAAACGTTGCACAGTACGGTTTCACGAATTATAGCATTAAAACCGGATACGCTACGTATATATCCGACGATTGTTATTGAAGACACAGAGTTAGCAGAACAATTTTTCGACGGACGATATACGCCGTTAACGGTGGATGAGGCAGTGCGTTTGGCGGCGGATATTGTTCCTCGTATAAGAGAAGCAGGAATTAAAATTATTCGCATAGGATTACAGGCCAATGACGGATTTGATGTGGATGGCCGTGTGGCAGGTCCTTTCCATCCGGCTTTTGGAGAATTGGTGGCGAATCGGATTGTAGAGAAGATGTTGCTGGAGGCTCTTTATCATTGCCTGAATGAGACAGAAGAAGAGATTATTTATTTGAAGGCATCGGGCAAGACCTATCAACAATGTATCGGTCATAAAAAATCCATAAAGGAGTCATTAATGTTGAGTATCAAAAAACATGGAAAGCAATTGCGATATCAATATGATCCTGCTGTTGCTTCAGGAGAATGTATGATAGTGGCCGAGGGTATACGTAGAATTTTAATGGTTCCTTTATAGATTATTCACAGCGAGTATGATAAGATACTCTTATATATCCATTCAGACTATGATAGATAGAGGTATAACAATGAATAATAATGGTCCACTGGGTAATAAAGAGCTCTATGGTTATGGTATTGGTAATTTAGGTTATGGGATGATTCTGCAAGCCGTTACAACGTATTTGGTGTTCTTTGGAACGAGTATTTTACATTTACCCGGCACATTGTTAGGACTTGTTGTTAGTTTGAGTGTCGTTTGGGATGCCGTTAGTGATCCGATTATGGGAACACTATCGGATTATACCAATTTAAAACGTCTTGGACGACGGCATCTCTATATAGCAATCGGAACCATTGGTATTGCTTTTTTTAATGTTCTCTTGTGGAATATTCGACCGGAGTGGTCCTTGGGAATAAAAACAGTATTAGTTATCCTTTGCGTGTTTGGATTGAAAACAATGGCGACTGTTTTCGTTACCCCTTATATGGCATTGGGCGGTGAATTGACAACAGATTATCATAAACGGACAACTGTCCAATCCGTACGAACCATTGCTTTTGTTTTGGGGATGGGATTCACTGTTGTTGGTGGAATGCTTGTATTCTTACGCCCGACTGAAGCTTTTCCAAATGGGCAAATGAATGGAGCAGGCTATCGTTATCTTGGTGTTAGCACATCGGGATTTATGCTATTATGTGGATTCATAACCTTTGTAGCGACCTATAACCTGATTCCGTTGTTGAAGAGTAGAATTGGCAGCGCGTTTGCTAACAAACGTTCAGGAAGTATCATGCAAGGGTTAAAAGGTGACCTTAATGAACTCTATCACAATGTGAATTATCGATATGTTGCCCTTGCCTATCTTTCGGCAAATACAGCAACAGCTATTATAGGGAGCATTGGATTGCATGTGTTCACGTATACATTTAGAATGTCAACAACCCATATCGGAATTATACTTGGGGCGTTATTTATTAGTAATATTGTATCCCAACCCTTTTGGATATACTATACGAAACAACATGAGAAAAGAGAAGCGGCGCTTTTGGCGACACGAATCGGAATGATTGCTTGCCTTTTGTTTGTTCTATTGGTGATATTCAAAGATGGTGTACGTATGAATCCATATTTGATGATGCCATTTAGCCTTGTTGGAGGTTTTTCTGTCGGTGGATTGTTAACATTGCCGTTATCTATGGTAGGTGACACGATTGACATTGAAGAGAGTCATACAGGTAAGCGTTCAGAAGGTCTCTACTATGGGGGATTAACCTTCAGTTATAAATGTAGCCAGGCGATTGCTATTTTTATCATAGGTATTTTATTAGATGCTATCGGATTTAATTCGAATAATGTCACTCAGAGTGCTTTTACAGAATTGGCCTTGGGGATTATTCTGGCGGCAGGTTGTAGTCTTGCCTTTATATTAACGTATGCTTCCTACAAACGATATTATTTACGTCATGAGGATATTGAATTATTGCAAAAAACAAAGAATTGAGGAGATACTATGTTTGAAACATATACACAGAATTATGCGTCACGAATAACTTTTGTAGAAAAGGAACTGTTACAACTACAAGAAAGTGTTAGAGACGTTGTTACACCTTTAGAAAAATATGGTTATCAAGTAAGCAACTTTCTTTTGGAAATGTTTGAGTTGGAAAAAGAATTGGATGACGATTATTTTGAGAATAAAACATTTCAAGAATTGTTGGTATTAAATCACTACCATTATCGGGATATTACACCGGATGTATATGGTACAAGTTATGCAAATCCCGATTATGCGGCAACGTTATTTGGAGAAACCTTGGGGCAAGTGTTATCTATGGTTTATGCATTTTGTCGAGAAGCTGTCGGGTATGCCTATGAGCATCGTCCGGTATCGATTATGTGGGTGGCGGAAGAATTTTTATCAGTATATCATACATTGCATCAACTTCCGAAGGAGACAAAGGACAGCTGGATGGAATGGTCCAAAGAAGAAACCGTATATCAGCAACTCTTATCTCAAATCAGGGATCAGCGCTTAAATGATTTAGAGGATAAATTGACACTTGAGTTGCAACGTAAATTTGATACGAGGTTTGATGTCTATAGTCGTTATATAAAACCGGAGACAGAGTTGGATGTGAAGAATCTCGTAAAATACGGAATCTATGTTGGTGATAATGAAGTACGTATGTATACGTTTTTATCGGAGTTGGACGATGAAAAATTACAACTTATGGCAGATACCTATACCGAAGCGTTTATTCGTGGGTTCGAGAAGAATCAGGTGGATTTATCAGGGAAACGTTCTGTGAACACAGGATATATGGTTGGATTTGAGCCAATGATGCAAAAAGCAGTGGCGAATCTTAGAGAGTATGATTTAGAACCGGTAGTATGCTATATACTTAAAGGAAGTATGCGACCAAGGCTAATTAGCAGTCATCCGAATAAACAGTTTGAATATGACCACCAATTTGATATATCCCTTATTCTAGATGATGCCTATATTGAAGCTTATATGGCGGTGAATCGTCAAGTATTAAAGGATTATAAACAATTGATTGAGGCGCATGCAGGGCCTGCACTGGTTGAAGTCTTTGGAATGGAACCTTTTGCACCAGTGAAAAAGAACAACACCATTAAGATTGTAGGAGATAGCCAAAAACGCTATACACAATTCAATAATGAAGGATTGCTAGAAATGCAAAAATATCTACCTAAGAGCAAATATAGCTTTACCATTAATGCCTATCCGGTGCCTGATATTGGTGAAGATTTTGAAGCAATATTTAATAAAACGATAGAAGTGAATACCTTGGATGAAGAGATGTACCGTAAAATTCACGAATGTATTATTGATGCATTAGATCAAGGGGAAAAGGTAATAATAAAAGGCAGAGGCACAAATCGTACAGATTTGACCGTGGCTCTTGCTCCGCTTCAAGATGTAACAAAAGGAACAAATTTCAACAATTGTACAGCTGATGTAAATGTACCGGTTGGGGAAGTGTTTACATCAC